>CBDCVA010000002.1:0-2363319 GCA_965222935.1 Candidatus Latescibacterota bacterium | reverse complement strand
ACCGACGCCCTTCCACGGCGGGCTCGGGATGACGAAGGTCCCGGTGCAGGGGGACCGGTGCCCATGCCGGATGTGCAGAGCGAGCACGATCAAAGGGAGACGGCCATCGACCGGGTGGGCATCAAGAACCTGCGCTACCCCATCGTCGTGCGCGACCGTGCCCGAGGCACACAGGCGACGGTCGCCATGATCGAGATGTGCGTGGACCTGCCCCATCACTTCCGGGGCACGCATATGAGTCGGTTCCTCGAGGTGCTCAATGGCCACCACCGGAGCATGTCCTTCAGTCGGCTGGATGCCATTCTCTGCGAGATGAAGAACCGGCTCGACGCCGAGAGCGCTTATCTCAAGCTCACCTTTCCCTACTTCGTCGAGCGCGCCGCGCCGGTCACCGGCGCCCGGAGCCTCTCGGAATACCAGTGCAGCTTCGAGGGCACCCACGCCCGGAGCGGCGATTTTATCCTCGGCGTGACCACCGGAATCACCACGCTGTGCCCCTGCTCCAAGGAGATCGCCGAACGGGGAGCCCACAACCAGCGCGGCGAGGTGCGGCTGAGGGTTCGGCCCCGAGAGGACCTATGGCTTGAGGATCTCATCGACCTGGTCGAAAGCTCCGGCTCCGGACGGCTCTACAGCCTCCTCAAGCGTGAGGATGAGAAGGCCGTCACCGAGTGGGCCTACGACCATCCGGCCTTCTGCGAAGACGTGGTCCGCGCTGTCGCCTGGGAGCTCGACCGTAATCCCAACATCCTCTGGTACGATGTCGAGTCGGAGCACTTCGAGTCCATCCACTTCCACAACGCTTACGCCCGCATCACCCGTGATAAGCGCGAGACCCAGGGAGCAACCCGCTCTTAGAGAGACGAGGTGTCAGATGTCCGCCACGGGCGAACCGACGGGAATGAAAACCAGGCTTGAATGCGTCATACCCATCCTGAGTGTAAAGAGCCTTCCTGCCAGCGTCGACTATTATATCAACGTGCTCGGCTTCAAGACGGATTGGAGCGATGACACTGCCGCCGCGCAGGTATCGCGCGACGGCTTCCCCATCATGTTGTGCCAGGGCGAACAGGGAAACCCCGGGACGTGGGTCTGGATCGGCGTCGATGGAGATATCGATGCGCTTTGCCAGGCGTGCAGGTCGAGCGGCGCTACGATTCGTCAGGAGCCGACGAACCACGAGTGGGCGTATGAAATGAGAGTCGAGGACCCGGACGGCCACGTGCTGCGCTTCGGCACAGAGCCTAAAGCAGACGAGCCGTACAGCGACTGAGTTCGCCACCCCAGCGTAAGGTAATGGTCAGAGAATGTTCTACTGAAAGAACGCCGTCTTCACCCCGCCCCACGATGCCCATCGCCTTATTTGAGGATCATCAGCTTTCTTTTCTTGAGTTGCTCCCCGGCGCGGAGGTTGGCCACATAGATGCCACTGCCCACCGTGTGGCCCTGGCTGTTTCTACCATCCCATGCCACGTTGTGCTCCCCAACCGGCCACAGTCCCAGGGGAACCAGGGTCCGCACTTTCTGCCCCATCACGTTGTAGATCCGAAGCTCCACTTGCATGGCCCGGGGCAAGCTGAACCGGAAGGTCGTCGAGGGGTTGGCGGGATTGGGCCTGGTCTCGAAAGCAACCCCGGTGGAACCGTCCTCCATAAGACTCTCGGACGGATGTGCAGCGGATGAAGTGTCGGGCAGTTCCGTGGTGATACTCACCCCCCACCCTTGTATATCAGTCAGTGCCATATGGGCCAGCTCGTTTTCCGCACGTCCGGGAAAGTCCGTCGCTATCGCCTGATACGCGCTCTTAGCCGCCTGGAGATCGCCCAGGTAGTGGTGGTAGGTATCGGCGATGTTGATGCGGGCCATCACCCCCTCGGGGGAATCCGGAGTGGCTGCCGCAATCGCCCTGTAGCCTTGCAGGGCCTCCGTGATCCGCCCCGCATCCAGCCAACTGCGCAGCCTCCAGTCACGAGCCTCCCGGCGCATGTTCTCCGACGTCGCACTCTGCTCGATTTGACCACAATACGCAGCCATCGCCGCCATGTCCCGGCCGCTGTTGCGCCAGGTGCTGTACAGCCGGCCCAGCGCGTGGCGCGCCAGGGGATGGTCCGGTTGGCCCGTTACGATGCTTCGATATTGCTCGGCGGCCTCCATAAGATGCCCGGTTCGCTCCAACGCCTTGGCCTGTTGCAGTTGCAGCGCTACGCCATCAGTGGCAACCTTTGGGGCGCCGGTAACGTTCTGACGACTGGAGGGATGCGCATAGTCGATGGAGTCCGCTGGCGAGAATAGGGAAGGAGAAGGCGTTTCGCTCCCCCACCAGTTGCGGCGCACTTTGAGCTTGTTGAAGCTCGATAACGAATCGATATACACCGCATAGCCCGAGTCGGAGGGAACAATATCATTGAGATGCAAGATGGAATGGTCAAGCCTGGGTTGGCAGTTGTTCTGCAGGTACAGTTCATAGGTCCCGTTGCTGGAAAAATCATTCGGATTGAAAGAGTCGTCCATCACTGGGTCCGCGCGACCGTACATGCGCAATCCATAGGTATCGTTATTGGCGATCCGACAGTTCTTGAGCACGGGGTCCGATAGAAAAGCATAGATGCCCCAACCGCCATCGCCATCGTTTGAATTGAAAGTACACGAGTTCAACGTAGAGGTCGTATGGGATGAGATGTGAGCGCCATTGGTATTATTGTTGATGATTGAATCATGTATATGTACAGTGCTCGAGGACAGATACAGTCCCGTCCCGTTGTTGGTCATCATATTGTTCTTGATGCCTTCACCCGCACCGGAAACATTGGCCAGGTAGAGTCCCTTGAGAAGGTTGTTGTCCAGAGTATTGTTCTGAATGGTTGGATCGGTCATGTTGAGCCCCATGATCCCAAAGACGCACTCGGATATGGTGTTATCGTTCAACTCGGCCGGCATAGCCAGGGAGGAATAAATGCCATATGTTGCGTGCTTTATCACGGCATGAGTGACTTTACAGCTTGCATCGACGCTGCTATCCGAAAAAGCAATGCCTCCCCAATCGCCCGCGGCCGGGGAGATGGCGTCGGATTCGAAGGTAATCGAGTCTGCGGCGGTGCCTTCCGCCACGAGGGTTCCATTCACCTTGATCACGCATTTATCGGTAAAAGGGAGACCGCCTAGGTCATCCGAATTGGCTGTAAACCTCACAAGCGTGCCTGGAGAAATGGTGAGGGTGTCCCCAGAAGAAATCGTTACATCCGCACCCACCTTCACCGTGTCTCCATCTGCAACTCCAGACCAGGTCGTGGTCGAATCGAGTGTGCCCCACCAGTATGGGCTCAGGTCTGCTGTCATGTATGTGGTACTATCGCTTATATTGGTGACTAAAACGTTAGAGTTTATACGTAGGGAGTCTGCACTACGTGTGAATTGTCTGCTGCTTGGAGTCGTGAAGTCAGTGAGAGAACGAACGTTGCCAGAACCTGGAAAAGGATCGCCGTCATACGTCCCTGTGGTGTTCTTGTTATCCGCCTCAATAAGATCGATTCTATCACGAATACCAGGAAGGTCTTTTATGTGCCATATGAGCAGTCCACTGGCGTAAGGCGATGCACGATTCCATCCGTCGCGGGTTTGGCGGTTCTCAATCAGAAAGAAATCTTCGGAGCTTCCGATCTTGTAGACATCGTCCATGTTAGATGTGTGAGTGAACGTCTCGCCCACCATCAGACTGCTGACGCTCGTGGGAGCGATCCATCCAAGTCCGGCACGCAACTGCGGACTCATCGGAGTAGGGCTATCTCCTCTCTCTGCAATTGCCGCGTTACCGCCGGCAGCCATCAGCCCCCACCAATTATAGTTTCGCGGTTCGTCATACTGGTCAGCAGCGCCCAGAATATGCCCAAACTCATGGCAATGAACGCCTATATGTGAAAATTTCGCATTGTTGGTTTCGGAATCCCGGGGGGTCGGTTTAACATCATTGGCGAAATAACGTTCGCTCATGATGTATACACCACCTGATGCACGAGGTTTCAGCCCAGAAGAAGGTCTCCGCTTGGAAGAAGATTCCAGCTCGGAAGAAACCTCAATAGTGTCCGGCCCCACACTGTACATGCTGCCCGCGTAGATAATGCATATCTTGCGATCTTCCTCCCTTGACGTGTCGATTCCCTGTTGAGCACGCGCAGAATCGAATACGGCTTTTTTGAACCTGTTGGGGCGGATATAGAGGTTGCCTTTATCTCCTTCTTCGCCTATGCTGTAATAAGCTTTGGTCTGCCCCAAAGTGATCCAGACGGGAATCCCGTCCCTCACATCGTTGGCCACTCTGCCTTTGAGCGTGTAGGTCCCGTTTGACATGTCCTCCCAATACTTCCGCATGCTGCCATAAACGGTGTCTCCATCCGGGGACGTGGTATCATAGGACGCCCCGAAAAGCATGTCTTCGAACTCCGCCACAGTATACTCCGAATAGTCGCTTTTGATGCGATCATCTATGCCGTTATTAAGGGACGGCATGGGCCAGTCGATCGGATTCTGGCGCTTTACGTCAGAAAATTCGACCAGAATGACTATCAAGGAATCCGGGAGGTTGGGCGGCATCGGAGAATTTGGGGAGGTGGACGGAGATCGAACGGACCTGGCAGCTCCTTGCCCGCTCGATCCTTCGGTTCCCTCACGGAAGCGCCGAGCCATCTCAGATAGAGCAACGGAGTTCGCTTCTGTCAATCTAGCGAGATCCGTCACGGAGTGATCGCCGCCGACTTTCATCGCGGTGGGCGCGGCACGACCCTCCGCATCATATCTGGCATAGTAGTAGGCCTCGTCCGTTGGGTTCTGTACCACGTATCCTGCCGTGGTGGCCATGAACAACCCGAATTCGTCTCTGTACACTCGTACTGTGAAAGTGCTGCCGTCAGGCTGCGAGAGCTCACGGTATCCGTACTCTTCGTTGATGGCATTGGCCGTATGGGCAACCAGGACGAGGTTCACTAGAAGCCACAGTTGACGGATCATCACCTTTTACTCCTTCTTTTTTGGGGTAGGCTATTCGCCGGTCCCTTCTCTATAGGTGTCCCTGACTGAAGTTCAGCGAGGGCGCTCGGGCATATGACGCCTTTTCACAGTTCCCCAGGTAACCTCTCTAACGACACTCAGTACACCTGATTGGCGACTGAAATCTATCAGCTCCCAAGTATCGCTATATTCCATAGTATATATTGTCATTTTAAGTGCTCCAATGTCAGGATGCACATAAAGAGTAAGATAAAATTCCGAACAACAATATCTCGCACCTTCTTCCTCAATCCAAAATTCAAAAACTCCGGAATACAAAGAGTCGCCGACCATCATCTCTAAGGGTCCCCTTCGAACAAGTTCCAATTTCACTCCATATTCACTGGAAGCTTCACTGTTGGCAGGAGTGTCACAGAGCACACCTTCATACCGTACTACACCCACTTGATCTAATCCTACACGCCATAGATCGGAATGGATCGCTTCCTCTGCGAGATTGGGATAGTACTGCCAGATCACTCCATCATCCGATGCTCGATACATCTCTCCATTTCCCAAACGGTAGTATTCCTGATCCCCTACTTGTTCTGTGCCGATAACGCTTATGGTGAATGTATAAATCCTGGTTTTCTCTTCCTCATACATAACCGTCGTTCTACGATAGGTCCATGAGTCTCCGACCCGTGGCGGCACACAGACAAAGCAAGCATCGCACGGTATCGGCAGCGCCAGATAGACCAGCACGGAAAGCATGAAACAGGTTCTTGAACCTTTCCAGCAGCCCGTCATGACACGACCTCCTTTAAGGGCGGGGCACACCAATATACCCTTGCTCTCATCATTCGACAAGGGCCATGGTTCGCGTTTGACGGGCATAACCGTGAGCGATGCGTTCCGCCTGTATCTTCGCTCGGCACGCTGCGCTTCGTTGCAAGTTCTTCTGGATGCCGTGCCCTAGCGGATCATCGATGCCGACTTTGGCCTCCGAAGGCTGAAAGTCGCCTTCATCATCCAGTTCCGCATAATACAAGTAGTCATCCGCTTCGTTATGTACGAAAGCATAGCCGTCTGCGGTAACCCAGTTGATCTCGAATTCGTCGCCATAAACATGCGCCGGGAACTGCGTCCCGTCAGGCTGAACGAAGGGAGCCAACTCGTCGACGACCATGGCGTGAATGGGATCTATACTTGACCCTATCGCGGCAAGCGCCAGCAGGATCGTGAATCGATGTCTTCTCATTTCGATCCTCCTCGTATGAATGGGAAAAATGCCCGCTTCAAGGCGCCCCATGAAGTCTCCCTGATCGCGGTATATCGAAAAGTCTTTGGGTCCAACTCCACGCCGTTTATCGTCGCTGAATAAAGGACCAGGTGATTAGCCACATCATTCACGTCGTTAGAAGAGCGTCCTATTATATATATCCCATCCACGATAAACCCTGATAGGCCAAGGCCACGGATAAAGTTCACTTGTCGCGATTCATAGTAGTAAGATGCGTCGGTCGGGTAGCCCTCTGGTGTGGAGGCCAAATGGTGAGTGCTTTCCTTATGTCCTTGAAATCTAAAACAGCCGCGTACCACTACTACCAGCGTATCTGATTCCGTCTCGGGAATACTGTATGAGTACTCACCCCCGACACCAAACTTGAACTGGTATAGCGCGATGTCACCCTCTCTCCCGCGAGATACCAGATCATAGCCGTCGAACCGCACTTTTTGGCCCGCCGGAAAGAGGGAGAGTACAGGAGGATCTTCGTAGGGCATGGGACTGAAGACGTAATAGGTATGTCCTTCGATGTCTTCGGTGTGCGTGATGCGAATGGTTACATCGCGAACGGTTGCATCACCATAATTATAATCTTCCGTCAGATAATTGAAATAGGTGTGGGTATACCTCCAACTGTTGCCCACCGCTAGCGGCAGCTGCTGGTGAGCAGTTTCCACCGGCTCTTGGGCTTCAGCCCATGACGCAGCCCACAACCCCATGATCAAGACGGCTACAGTTTTCATCATCTGCATCCTATCCCTATCATGGCACGATCTCCTTTAAGGGCCGGGCACAAACCAATATACCCTTGCTCTCATCATTCGACAAGGGCCATGGTTCGCGTTGACTGCAAGGTTTCCGTCGCCAGCCGATAGAAAAACATCCCGGAGCCACTGGCAGCTCCTTGCCCACTTAATCCTCCGGTCCCCTCATGGAGGCGCCGAGCCATCTCAGCTAGAGCAACGGAGTTCGCTTCCGCCAATATAGCGAGATCCGTCACGGAGTGATCGCCGCCGACTTTCATCGCGGTGGGCGTGGCATGACCCTCCTGATCATATCTGGCGTAGTAGTAGGCCCCGTCCGTTGGGTTCTGTACCACATAGCCTTCCGTTGCTGCCATGTACAACCCGAATTCGTCACTATACACTCGCACTGTGAAAGTACTGCCATCGGGCTGCGAGAGCTCACGGTATCCGTACTCTTCATTGATGGCGTTGGCTGTATGGGCAACCAGGACGACGCTTACTAGAAGCCATAGTTGACGGATTATCACATCTTCACTCCTTCTCTTTTGGGCAGACTATTCGCCCGGCCCCTTCCCTATGGGTGCGCCTGGATGAAGTTCAGCGAAGGCCTTCGGACATATGATGCTTCTTCACAGTTCCCCAGGTGACCTCTCTAACGACACTCGGTACATTTGACTGGCGACTAAAACTTATCAGCTCCCAAATATCGTTATACTCCGAAAAACTTGCATGCATTTCAAGTGCTCCGATCTCAGGATGCACATAAAGAGTAACATAAAATTCCGAACAACATCTTTTTTCCTCAATCCAAAATTCGAAGACCTCGGAATACAAAGAGTTGCCGACCACCATCTCGAAGGGGCCCCGTCGAGCAAGTTCCATTGGACCCCACTCCGATTCATCAGCCTTGGTAGACCTTCCAAAGAACACACCTTCATACCGTATTTCACCATCTTGCCGTATTTCACCCTCTTGATCTGCCCCTACACCCCATAGATCGAAATAGGGCACTTCCTTTGCACGATCGGTATCGTACAGCCAGATCACTCCATCAGCCGATGCTCGATACAGTGCTGCATCTTCATGACGCCTTCTTCCACTGTATACATCCGTATCTGTACTGTATACCTGGTAGTACTCCTGATCTCCAACTTGTTCTGTGCCGACAACGCTTACGGTGACTGTCTCAACTCTGGTATTTGGGTGTAGCTCTATCCTTCTATGGTAGGTCCATGAGTCTCCGACCTGTGGCGGCACACAGATAAAGAAAGCATCGTATGCTGGCGGCAGCGCTAAAGAGCATGATATCGGCAACGCCAGATAGACCAGCACGGAAAGCATGAAACAGGTTCTTGAACCTTTCCAGCAGCCCGTCATGACACGACCTCCTTTAAGGGGAGTCACCCGTTCTGATTCCACGCGAAGCGCACCCTTTATACGTGAAGCCCGCCCGCCCCTCATGCAAAAGTTTTTCATGCGGGCCTGTCGCCCCGGGCGGGCTCTTACGGACTGGGAGATAAGAGCCGCGCGCGGAGCCTCGATGCCGGCCTTGACGACGGCCTCCGGGTCGAGTCGGAAGCCCGCATAGCCGGAGCCGCCGCCCTCGCCTTGACATTCCCGGGTGGGGGTCTTACCATGCCCCTGGCTTCCACATCAGACATGGCATCCCTCACGCCTTCGGCGCGGCAACCCCTCCCCTCTACACGCGCCCGGCGGCTCATTCTGGGCGAAGCCGCCGCCATCACTGCCATGAGCGTGCTGACCCGGGGCGTCTTCATGGTCGGCTACGCCCTGGCCCTCGGCGCCACACCCTTCCAGATCGCGCTCCTCTCGTCCACCCAGGCGGCGGGATCGTTCACTCAACTCTTCGCCAACCAACTCGTCGAATGGTTCGGCAGCCGCAAGACCGTCTGCCTCCTGGCTTCGACGATATCCCGGAGCACGCGGCCGCTCCTCGTCGCGCTCCCGTGGATCACGCTCAACATCATCGCGGAGAACCGGATGTGGTGGTTCCTGGCCTTCTACACCATCGCCAGCGGCGTGGGCTCCCTCTCGGCCACCATCCGCACGGCCTGGTGGGCAGACCTCGTGCCCGAGGGCATCAGAGGCCGCTTCTTCGGCAAACGCAACCTCATCGTCGATCTCGTCGGCATGGTCCTCACTCTGGTCGGCGGCAAGTTTCTCGACCTCTGGGGCGACCTCGTCGGCGGCGATGAAATGAGCGGCTTCCAGATTCTCTTCGCCGCGGGGACCGTCTGCGGGGCCTTATCCTTGTATCTGTTCACGCGCATCCCCGAGCCGCCGCTGGTGCCCGACAGCGCCGAGCGCAGCTTCCGCGAGAAATTCCGTCTTCCCTTCGAGAATCAACAGTTCCGCCGCTTCATGGCCTTCTCGAGCTGGTGGAGCTTCGCCATGCAATTCGCGGCCCCTTTCTGGGTGGTCTACATGGTTCGGGACCTGGGCATGGACTACGGGACGGTGACGCTGCTCACGACGTTGGGGACGTTCGCGAGCCTCTACTGCGTGCGGTTCTGGGGCCGGCTGGCGGATCACTTCGGCAACAAGCCCGTGCTCCTTCTGATGGTCATCGGCAAGGCCATCTTCCCCATCCTGTGGATCTTCGCGACGCCGGGAAGCGTGATCTACCTCGCGTTCGTTCACGCGATGCGTGCGTTCAACTCCGGCCAGACCCTGACGCAGTTCAACCTCGTGCTCAAGCTGGCGCCCGACGAGAACCGGGCCCAGTACCTGGCGACGCGCGTCGCCGCGCGCAACCTGACCCATGCGCTGGGAGGCATCGCTGCGGGCGTCATCGCGGCGGCGACCGAGGATCTGTGGCTTCCGACGGCGCTGTTTCCCATCCGAGGGCTGCACGTCCTCTTCGCGATCTCAGGGCTGTTGCGCCTCTGCGCCATACCCCTGGTGGTGCGCGTCGAAGAACCCGACGCCAAGAGCGCGGGGACGCTGATCCGCGTCGTCCGGCAGGTCGAGGGGGTCAGCCCGACCGACGGATTCGACAGCTTCATCCACTTCTGGTTCGCGCCGATCATCGACGCGACGCACACGGCTCTCGACGGCACGCGCGCGCTCAAGGACGCCATCCTGGACAACTCCGAGACCATCGGGACAAGTGCCCAGCCTACAACCGCGCAGCGATCCCGCGACGAGCCCGACCATCGGACGCCTCAGGTCCCGGAAGAGCGAGCGCATCGCCACAGAAGGCAACGTTGACCCCCCGCGAATCGCGCGGCATGTTATCCCCTTTATGCCGGGGATATTTCCGACCGAGGCGCGCTGCAAGACCGATCTGATTCTCTCCCTCGGTGTTCCTCGACAGCCCGCATCCGGCAACCGGCCGGCGAGCCGGACGTGACGAGAGGCCTTTTGGCGGGTTGCGACGTCTAAGGGGTGTATGGAGAGACAAGCCCCAGAACGTTCCTGACGATGAACCTCGTCGATTTCTCCACGCGCCGGCCCGTCACAGTCACGATGATCTGGGTGGGGGCAGTGCTGTTCGGCTTCGCCTCCTACGGCAAGCTGCCGCTGAACCTGCTCCCCGAGATCACCTACCCGACCCTGACCGTCCGCACTGAGTTGCCCGGCACAGCCCCCGCCGAGGTGGAGCACCTGATCGCCAAGCCCATCGAAGAGGCCGTGGGGGTGGTCTCGGGCGTGGTGCGCGTGAGCAGCGTCTCACGGCCGGGGGTGGCCGATGTCAGCGTCGAGTTCGAGTGGGGCACCGACATGGACATAGCCGCCCTGCGGGTGCGGGAGAAGCTCGATTTCCTGAAGCTGCCCCGGGACGTTGAAGCGCCGCTGCTCCTGCGCTTCGATCCCTCGCTCGACCCCGTGATGCGCATTGGCGTCCACGGCACCGACGACCTGGTGGCGCTCCGGCTCTTCGCCGAAGAGCGGTTCAAGAAGCGGGAGTTGGAGGGGCTTGATGGCGTCGCGGCGATCAAGGTCTCGGGTGGACTGGAGGAGGAGATTCACGTCGAAGTCCACGAGGGCCGTCTGGCGAGCTTGGATATCCCCATCGCGCAGGTGGCGCGGCGGCTGGAGCAGGAGAACGTCAACCTCTCCGGGGGAACGCTCAAGGACGGCGAGGCCGAGTACCTGGTGCGCACCCTGAGCGAGTTCGTGACGCCCGAGGAGATCGCGGACGTCCAGATCGCCGCGCCCGGCGGTGTGCCGGTCCATCTCCGCGACGTGGGCCGTGCCTGGAGCAGCCACAAGGAGCGCAAGATCATCACTCGGCTCGAGGGCACCGAGAGCGTCGAGGTCGCCATCTACAAGAAGGCCGATGCGAACACCATCGAGGTGGCCCGACGGGTCCACGAGAAGCTGGACGAGGTTCGAGCCAGGCCGGGAGCGCTCCCGGTGGGCGTGAGGATGGACGTGGTCTTCGATCAGTCGCGCTTCATTCGGGAATCCATCCGTGCGGTGCGCGACGCGGCGGTCTGGGGCGGTCTGCTCGCCATCCTGGTGCTCTACCTCTTCCTGCGCAGCGCCCGGAGCACCGTCGTCGTGAGCCTCGCCATTCCGCTCTCGGTGGTCGCCACGTTCGCGCTCCTCTTCCAGGCCGGCGTATCGCTCAACATCATGTCCCTGGGCGGGCTGGCGTTGGGCGTCGGGATGCTGGTGGATAGCTCCATCGTCGTCCTGGAGAACATCGAGCGTTACAGCACCAGGGGTCACGCTCCCCGTGAGGCGGCTCGGCTCGGCACGAGTGAGGTGGCCACAGCCGTCACGGCGGCAACCCTGACTACCGTCTGCGTGTTCCTACCCATCGTCTTCGTCGAGGGAATCGCAGGGCAGATCTTCACCGACCAGGCCCTGGCGGTGACCTTCTCCCTCCTGGCATCGCTCCTGTGCGCGCTGACGCTCATCCCCATGCTCTCGGCGCTGCAACTCGATACCGCGGATGGAGCCCGGGAGATCGGCGGGCCAACGTATCTGGCCGGGCGCGGGCTGCGGGGTTTGGGCGTGGGCATCGGTTGGCTGGCGCGCGGGATCGGGCTCGTTGGCTGGCCCATCGGCCGAGGGTTCGACCTCTGCTACGGCGCTCTGGCGCAAGCCTATGAGCCATCGCTTCGATGGGCGCTGCGCCACCGCGCGGTCGTCCTGATCGTAGCGGGGGCACTGTTCGCCGCCTCGGTGGGGTCGCTCCGCTTCCTGGGGACGGAGCTGATCCCCGAGATGAGCCAGGGGGACTTGTTGGTCAACGTGACCCTGCCCCCGGGGACGCCGCTGGAGGAGACCAGCACGGTCCTGGCGGAGATGGAGAACAAAGCCTCCCAGGACCCCTCGGTTCGTTCCGTCTACGCCATCGTCGGTTCGAAGGGCCAGGCTGGAGGCACGGCGGAGGAGGAGAAGGAACACATCGGCCAGCTCCACATCCGGCTTCGGGGAGACCCCGACCGGGAGCGGGAAGAGGCCGTGTTCGCACGTCTGCGATCGCAGTTCGAGGACTTGCCGAGTGTCGAGCACAAGTTCGCAAGGCCCGCGCTGTTCAGCTTCAGAACGCCGATCGAGGTGGAGGTCCGGGGCCACGATCTGGATCTCTTGCGGACGGTAGCGCGCGACGTCGCGGCGCGCATGGAGACGATCGAGGGCCTAGAGGACGTAAAATCCTCGGCCGAGGGCGGCAACCCCGAGCTTCAAATCCGGTTCGACCGGGCACGTGTCGCGGCGCTGGGCATGGACGTGGGGACGATTGCAGGCGTCGTCCGCCACAAGGTTCTGGGCGAAGTCCCCACCGAGCTGCGCCGGCAGGATCGCAAGGTGGACATTCGCGTCCGGGCGCGGGAAGCCGACCGGCGTTCGCTCCCGAGCATCGAGCGGCTGGCCATCGACAGGGCGGGAGAGGTGCCCGTACCGTTGAGGGCCGTCGCTCGGATCGCCCCCGGACTGGGACCCAGCGAGATCCGCAGAGTCGATCAGGAGCGTGTCGCCGTCATCACCGCGAACCTCGTGGGCCGCGACCTGGGCAGCGTCGCAGCCGAGATTCGTGAGCGGCTGGAGGCGTTGTGGCGCGAGAGCACCGGTCAGCTTCCGGCGGGCTTCCGCTTCGAGGTGGGTGGCCAGACGCAGGAGATGGCCGTCTCCTTCCAGAGCTTGTTCTGGGCCATGCTGCTTGCGGTCTTTTTGGTCTACTTCGTGATGGCCTCGCAGTTCGAATCGCTCCTGTCTCCCCTCGTCATCCTCTTCTCCATGCCGCTGGCGCTCGTGGGTGTCGTAGGGGCGCTTCTTCTGACGGATCAGACGGTCTCGGTAGTGGTCCTGATTGGCATCGTGATGCTCGCGGGGATCGTCGTCAACAACGCCATCGTGCTCGTCGACTTCATGGGCCGGCTTCATGCTCAAGGGCTCGAGGTCGGCGAGGCCATCGTCAGTGCGTGCCGCGTTCGCCTGAGGCCCATACTAATGACCACCATGACCACGATGCTCGGGCTGGCGCCGATGGCGATAGGTGTGGGCGAGGGGGCGGAAGTGCGCGCCCCGCTGGCAATCACGGTCATCGGCGGGCTTCTGGCTTCGACGCTCCTGACCTTGATTGTCGTGCCCACGGTCGCCTCCATTGCCATGAGAGCCGCGCCCCGAGGCGCAAATACAAGGACGCCATCCTGAGCCCCTCCAAGCAGGGTAGCGGGCAACCCCCGGGAGAAACTTAGCTGATGCTGTCCGAGTGGTGCATCAGGCGTCCGGTCACGACGGTGATGACGTTATGCGGCGCGCTAGTCTTCGGGGCCGTTGCGCTCACCCGTATTCCGCTCATGGCCTTCCCGGAGATGGCCTGGCCCGGCATGCGCGTCAGTGTCCTCTACCCCTCCTCGTCGCCGTTCGAGGTGGAGCGCGAGATCACCATCCCGCTGGAGGACGAACTGAGCACGTTGCAGCGGCTCAAGCGCATCTCATCCACATCGTCGTCCGAAGGCTCGTCCATCCGGTTGGAGTTCGAGGTGGGCACCGACATGGAGTTGATGGCCGTGGAGGTGCGCGAGCGCGCGGAGCGGGCGCGGCCCAACCTGCCGGAGGATGCGGAGCGGATGCGAGTGCGGGGCTGGCGCTCATCGGACCGACCCATCGTCCGAATGAGCGTGGGTTGGGACGGGCCGACCAGCGAGCTGTACGACCTGGTGGAGAACCAGATCAAACCCAGAATTGAGCGGATCGAGGGCGTAGCCCAGGTGGAGATCCGCGGGATTGACCGGCGCCAAGTGCTGGTGCGGCTGGATGGCGCAGCCTTGGGCACTTATGGGCTGGACCCGCAAGACGTGACGACGAAGCTCGTCCAGGGGGCGCGCAATGTCCCCGCCGGTACCGTGGAGTTCGACGGTCGCGAGTACGCGGTGCGGGCCATCGGCGAATTCGAGAGCGTGGATGAGATCCGGAACCTGCCGCTGGGGGGCGGCGGGCTGGTGCTGACCCACGTAGCGGATGTGAGCGTGGGGGCACCGGAGAAGAAGGAATACTCGCGACTGAATGAGCGCGACGCGGTGAGCGTGCGGGTGTTCAAGAGTTCGACGGCGAACGTCGTCGAAGTGGCCGATCGGGTTCGGGCGGCCATGGATGCTGTTCGGGCTGAGCGTGGGGCCGATCGGCTGGACATCCAGGTTTACAGGGATCAATCGGAAGCGATCCGCAAGAGCCTGAGCAACCTGCGCAACGCAGGCATCGTGGGCGCCATCCTGGCCATCGGAATGATCTTCGCCTTTCTGCGCCGGATGCGCAGCACCCTGGTGATCGCCGTAGCCATCCCGGCTTCTCTGGTGACGGCAATCACCGTCATGTTCGTCGCGCGGCAACTCGGTTCGAGCATCACGCTCAACGTCGTCTCGATGATGGGGCTGGTCCTGGCCGTGGGGATGCTGGTGGACAACGCGGTGGTCGTGCTGGAGAGCATCTTCAGGCAACGGGAACGGGGCGTCGCACCCGTCGAGGCAGCGGTTGTCGGCGCGCGGGAGGTCTCGACGGCGGTGATCGCGGCCACGGCGACGACGGTATGCGTCTTCGTGCCCATGGTACTCATGACCGACAGCCCATTCGGCATGTGGATGAAGGATTTCGGCCTTTCGATCTGCGCGGCGATGGGAGCGTCGCTGTTCATCGCATTGACGCTCGTCCCGCTCTTGAGCTCGCGCCTGTTCACGGCTGCGGAGAGGACGGAGGGAGCACGCTTTACCCGCGTTCTGGAGGAGCGCTACGCGCGGCTCATCGAGTGGACGCTGGGTCATCGCTGGATCATGATGGCCAGCGTCGGTGGTGCCCTGGGTGCCTGCGCCTTTCTCTATACGCTGATCGATAAGGAGATGATGCCGTGGAGCCCGGAGCGAGAAGTGCACGTGCAGGTCGAGATGCCCCAGAACTACAGCCTCGCCGAAGCCAAGGCGCTGTTCGACCGTACCGAGCGCATGCTGATGAACCACCGCAAAGAGCTGGAACTGGAGACGCTCTCGTCGCGCTTCGAGGCCAAGCGCGGCACGCTCCGGTTGTTCCTCACCGACGCCGAGGAGCAGACGGCTTCAACCGTGGAGATAGAACGGCGCGTGAAGAAGCTCTTTCCGGAGGTGGCCGGTGTCGAGTGGAAGATGGGCCGGCGGCGCCACGGTGGTGGGGCCGAGATGGGCGTGACCGTGGACCTCAAAGGCGAAGAAAGCGGGGTGCTGGAGATTCTGGCCGAGGAGGTGCGGCGGCGCATGGGCGCCATTGAGGGCTTGCGCGATGTGGAGACCAGCCTGACCTCGGGCGACGAGGAAATCCACGCGGCGATCCACCGCGAGAAGGCAGCGCGGCATGGGCTGAGCACGCGGCGCGTGGCGATGACGGCCCAGGCAGCACTCTCGGCGCGGCCGGTGGGCGAGTTCCGCACGCGGGATGAGGAGCTCGACATTACCGTGCAGCTCCGCGAGAAGGACCGCGCCTCGACCGCGCAGCTTGAGACGCTGCCGGTCCGCAACGAGTGGGGTGATCTGGCGCCCTTCGGCGTACTGGCATCGCTCTCCCGCCAGAAAGGACCGAGCGAGACGAAGCGGGAAGACCGGCGCGCCATCGTCACCGTCGAGGCGAATACGGAACGGCGGGGGCTTCTGAAGATAGGCGAGACGATTCAGGAGGCCCTCTCGGGTCTCTCGCTGCCGCTGGGCTACACCTGGCAGATGGGCCAACAGTTCCGCCGGATGCAGGAGAGCACCCGGTCGGCCGGGTTCGTGCTGTGGTTCTCGCTGGCTTTAATCTACATCATCATGGCCGCGCTGTTCGAATCGTTCGTCCAGCCGCTCACCATTCTGTGCTCGGTGCCCTTCGCGCTTCTAGGCGTGCTGGCGATCTTCTCCGCGTCCGGCCAGACGCTCAGCTCCGTCGCGGTCCTCGGCGTGCTCATCCTGTGCGGCATCGTTGTCAACAACGGCATCGTGCTCATCGACTACATCATCCGATTGCGTGGCCGCGGTTTGAGCCGCCGCGAGGCCATCATCGAAGGGGGGCGCGCGCGACTGCGCCCCATCCTGATGACCGCCGCGACGACCATTCTCGGGCTCACCCCGATGGTCGCGCCCATCATCGCCCCGTCTTGGTTCGGGCCGCTCGAGGGCTCCGCGGCGTGGTGGGCACCGGTGGGATTGGCGGTCGCGGCTGGCCTCACGACCTCAACTTTCATGACCCTGATCGTTGTCCCGACGCTCTACACACTCTTCGACGACCTCGCGGGCTTCCTCGTGGGCGCTATCCGCCTCGCGCGGCGGTAGTTGTGAGGGGGAAACCTCGCGCTTGGCCCCCCTCCCTGCTTGCGGGGAGAGATCGACCCCTACCGTGATCGCCGTCGAGAACGTGACTGTGGAGGCCGTCGGCCCCGGTGGGACCGAGTTGCTTTTGGATGATGTCTCCTTCGAGCTTCGCCCCGGCGACCGTATCATCCTCTTCGGCGCCAATGGTGCCGGCAAGACCACGCTCCTCCGAGCGTTCATCGGTCTCGTCCTGCCGGACCGTGGGCAGATCCGGGTCGATGGTGTTCGTACCGATGATCCTGAGGGTTTGGCTCGCGTCCGCCGGTCAGTGGGGCTCGTCTTTCAGCAACCGGAGCACCACCTGCTGGGCCTAACGATAAGGGAGGAGCTTGCGCTTGCTGCGCGCGCGGCAGGATTGACCGCCCCGGAGGAGGGTGCGGCCGTCGCCCGGCGCTGGGGCCTGACGGCATCGCTCTCGACGCCGGTGGAACGGTTAAGTCGCCGGCAGCTTGGGCACCTGGCGCTCGCCGCCGCGGTGACTGCGCGCCCCCGCTACCTGCTCCTCGACGAGTGCGCGGCTCTCGATCCAATGAGCGACGGGGCGCGCCTGTGGCACCGCCTGGACGAGGGGACTACCGACCTGCCGTCCGCATGGTGCTGGACGACGCCCTTGCCGCAGCCGATCCCTGGGGCGAACCGTCTGCTCGTGCTCGAAGATGGCCGCCTGGTTTACGACGGCGATCCGATTTCCTACGCCCCTGCCATCGCGCCGGTTGACCCGCCCCCGAACCGCGCCCGGACACCCGGACCCCTCCTCATCTCGGCGCAAAGGCGAAACGGCGGCGGGGAACTGAAGGTGCGAGCCGGTGAGGTGGTGGCGGTCGTGGGGCCCGCCGAATCGGGAAAGACGCGATTCGGGATGGCGCTAGCCGGCTGCATGGAAGATCTCGCCTGGCGGTTCTGGCGGGAGGAGGCACCCGATGGCGGCCCGGAAGCCGTCTTCGTGATGGCGGACCCGGAGTTCCAGCTCTACAGGAAGCGGCTTTGGGACGATGTGTCGCTCGGGCCTCGACGCTGGCAACGGCCCGATCCCGAGGCTCTCGCCCGGCGCGCGTTGGCGATGGTTGGGCTTCCAGCCAGCGAGTACGCTCACCGCAACCCATTGACCCTCTCCGGCGGCGAGATGCGCCGGGCAGCGCTGGCCTGTGCCCTCGCTGTGGCGCCCCGGCTTCTCGTCGCCGATGAACCGACGCATGGGCTGGACACCATGGGCACGCGGTGTATAGCCAGAGCCATCCGGGCCCACGCCGATGCTGGTGGCGCGGTCATCGTCCTCTGCCCCCCGGATAGCGCACAGGCCCTGGCCCCGGACCGCACGTTTCGAATCGCCGATCTTGCACAAGGGTCGCAAGCGTCCGGAGCGTGACGGCACTGACAGCCTAGCGGCCCCCTGGGCTTAGTTTAAGCGTTGTTTGTGGCCGAGTGGATAGTCTATAGGCTGACAGCGTGGAGCAAGAACCGAGGAGATCGAAGAGCAAAAGGCTTGACAACGCCACCGGCACGCTCTAACTTAGTCGGTCCAGATAAGCGACCCCCTTGTTCTCACGTCGCGTTGACTTCCGCTCCCACGGGTCATCACTGAATTGATTCCAAGCATCCCTTGACAGGCCGGTTTGGGCCTAAGCTCGTGAAACACTGGGAATCACCTCAAAATCAACTCCAGCATACGGACTGCACTGAGTCGCCCGCGAGGGCGAACGAGGTAGACAACTGAGCAGTTCGGAGGATATCACCGGAACAAAGCGCGGAAGACCTCCCGCGCGTGATACGGGGAAACAAAGCCATGGACCTTGCTGAACTGAAAGACAAGACCATTCTCGATCTATACAAGCTGGCGAAGGAACTCCAGATCCCCCGCTACTCGGGGATGCGCAAGCAGGAGCTCATCTTCAAGCTCCTTGAGACCCAGACGGAGAAATCCGGCTTGATCTTCGCCGAGGGGGTACTGGAGGTCCTCGACGATGGCTACGGATTCTTGCGGTCCTCGAGCTACAGCTACGTGCCGGGCCCGGACGACATTTACGTCTCGCCATCTCAGATCAAGCGCTTCGACCTGCGGACGGGGGACACGGTCTCGGGGCAGATTCGCTCGCCCAAGAACGGTGAGCGCTACTTCGCGCTCCTGCGCGTCGAGGCCATCAACTACGAGAGTCCCGAAACCGCACGCGACAAGATCCCCTTCGACAACCTGACGCCACTCCACCCTACCAGCAAGCTTAATATCGAGCTCGATCCCAAAGACTATTCCACGCGTATCCTCGATCTCTTGGCCCCTATCGGAAAGGGCCAGCGCGCCTGATCGTCGCCGCACCCTTCAGCGGCAAGACGGTGCTCCTGCAGAAGATCGCCAACAGCGTCACCGCCAACCAGCCTGAGGTGAAGCTCATCGTCCTGCTCATCGACGAACGCCCCGAAGAGGTCACCGACATGGAACGCTCGGTCAAGGGCGATGTCATCGGCTCCACCTTCGACGAGCCAGCCACACGGCACGTTCAGGTGGCCGAGATGGTCATCGAGAAGGCCAAGCGGTTGGTGGAGCACAAGCACGACGTCGTGATCCTCCTCGACAGTATCACCCGCCTCGCTCGAGCCCACAACACCGTCGTGCCCCATTCCGGCAGAATCCTCTCCGGCGGCGTCGATTCCAACGCGCTCCAGTGGCCCAAGCGCTTCTTTGGCGCGGCGCGCAACGTCGAAGAAGGCGGCAGCCTGACCATCATCGCGACGTCCTTGATCGAGACGGGCAGCCGGATGGACGACGTGATCTTCGAGGAGTTCAAGGGCACCGGCAATATGGAGCTGACGCTCGATCGCAAGCTCTTCAACCGACGGCTGTTCCCGGCCATCGATGTCCAGCGTTCGTCCACCCGCAAGGAGGAGCTGTTGCTGGACGAGTACAACCTGCAGCGTCTGTGGCTCCTCCGCCGGCTCCTCAGCCAGATGTCCACGGCCGAAGCGTTGGAGTTCTTGCTGGAGCACATGTCCCGGACGAAGACGAACAAGCAGTTCCTCGAGGCGATGAGCAACTAGCCGCACCCCCCAGTCGCTCCCTCTTCGCGGATCGCAGCCGCGTCCATCTAACCCGCTTGACGGACTCAGCCCAGCCTCCTATCATGGCGGGGTGAGCTCCGAATTACACAACCCTACCTCCCCCAGAGCCGGTGCGGTGAACGACCTGTGCGAAACGATCGAACTCCTGATCGAGGAGCAGTATCTCGCCGACCTCGGCGAAGACGAAATCCGCGAGAACTTCGGGCGCTTCGTTGAGCTTTGCGTCGGGGTCATCCGCGCGCACGTCGCTCGACCCGATCGCGCCGAACGCCTGCTCGATCACCTGGCGCAGACGCGCACTCACGCGCTCAGCAAGGACATCGCGGCGCCAGAAGAGGCTGCTGTGACGGGTACCGAGCGCGAACGGCTGGTCGTCACCGTGGCGCGCCAGAAAAGGCGCATGCTGCGCGCGATGGAGGCGTGCGACCCGGCACTTCTCCCTCTGATCGAGCAAGCGCGGTATAGAGGCGCGCCCGCTGAGTCTGGGCTCGTGCACCGACCGGCCAGGAAGCCGCACCAGGCACGCCATCTCGAGATCGCTCTTGGGCTCATCGCCGCCGGCGCAGCGCTTCTGGCCATACAGCTTCTTCTGTTCCTGTGAGGGAGCCGGAACCGCCCCTGGGAATGAGCGTCCTGACGCTCGGCCATCGTCCGTCAGCCACCCCAACCTTGTCGAAGAATCGACCCGTTCTCCGGGCTTCTACATCACCCCTTAGTTCCTTCCTCACCGAGGAGGAGAGGTTCCGCCGAAGCGCGAGTTGAGGCGTCGCATCCCATGCCCAAGCGCACCGACATCGATAAGGTCCTGATCATCGGTTCGGGTCCGATCGTCATCGGCCAGGCCTGCGAATTCGACTATTCGGGCACCCAGGCGCTCAAGGCGCTGCGCTCCGAAGGCTATGAGACCGTCCTGATCAACAGCAACCCCGCGACGATCATGACCGACCCGGACATGGCCGACCGCACGTACATAGAGCCGATCACGCCCGAAGCCTGTGAGGCGATCATCGCCCGCGAGCGCCCCGACGCGCTGCTGCCGACGATGGGCGGACAGACTGCGCTCAATGTGGCCGTCGCCTTGGCCGAGGCCGGTGTCCTGGAGCGCCACGGCGTTGAGATGATCGGCGCCAAGCTGGAAGCGATCAAAAAAGCGGAAGATCGGGAACTTTTCGCGGCCGCGATGCGGCGGATCGGCGCCGATCTGCCCCGCGGCGGCTTCGCGCGGAGCCCCGAGGATGCGCGAACCATCGTCGGGGAGACCGGTTTCCCATCGATCGTCCGGCCATCGTTCACGCTCGGAGGCACGGGGGGCGGTGTGGCCCGGACGCAGGACGAGTTCGACCAGATGGTGGCGCACGGGTTGGGGCTTAGCCCCATCAGCGAGGTCTTGATCGAGGAATCGGTGATCGGGTGGAAAGAATTCGAGCTCGAGGTGATGCGGGACCTCGCCGACAACGTCGTCGTCATCTGCGCCATCGAAAACGTGGACCCCATGGGCGTTCACACGGGCGACAGCATCACCGTCGCGCCCGCACAGACGCTGACGGACCGTGACTATCAGGCCATGCGCGATCTTGCCGCGGTCATCATCCGGGAGATCGGCGTCGAGACGGGCGGCTCCAACATCCAGTTCGCCGTCCACCCCCGGACGGGCCGCATGGTCGTCATCGAGATGAACCCTCGCGTCTCCCGCAGCTCGGCTCTCGCCTCCAAGGCCACGGGTTTCCCGATCGCGAAGATCGCGGCGAAGCTGGCCATCGGCCTGACGCTCGATGAGATCGCCAACGACATCACCCGCAAGACCCGCTCCGCCTTCGAGCCGACCATCGACTATTGCGTCATGAAGATCCCCCGCTGGACGTTCGAGAAGTTTCCCAGTGCGGCGCCGACCTTGACCACGCAGATGAAATCGGTGGGCGAGGTCATGGCCATCGGCCGGACGTTCAAGGAGGCGCTGCAAAAGGCCTTGCGGTCGCTTGAGACCGACTACGTGGGCTTCGGGCCCGATGACCGCGTGGAGCCGCTGCCAGGACCGCCGCTCTCCGACGAGGAGCTGGTCGCCCTCGAACGGCTTCTGGCCGTGCCCACCAGCGAGCGGCTGTGGCACATTCGCGCGGCGCTCGGGCGCGGCATGACGGTCGAGCGGGTCTACGAACTGACGGGCATCGACCCCTGGTTCCTGGATCAGCTTCTCCAGATCATCGAGACCGAGCGCGAGCTGGCCGCCCCCAGAACGCCTCAGAGCGATGGGAACACCTTGGCGTTTATCTCCGACGAGGACCTGGCGCGCGCCAAGACGACAGGATTCGGCGATGCGCATCTGGCGCGGCTTTGGGGCGTCACGGAGGCGGCGGTGCGCGAGCGGCGGCTGGGCGCCGGAGTGCGTGCGACGTTCAAGGCGGTGGATACCTGCGGTGCGGAGTTCGAGGCGTACACGCCCTACTTTTACTCCACCTATGAGCGGGAGAGCGAAGTGCCCGACTCACGACGGGAGAAGATCCTGATTCTGGGATCGGGACCGAACCGCATCGGCCAGGGGATCGAGTTCGATTACACCTGCGTTCAGGCTGTCATTGCACTCAGGCAGCGCGGGTTCGAAACCATCATGGTCAATTCGAACCCTGAGACCGTTTCGACCGACTACGATACGGCCGATAAGCTCTACTTTGAACCCCTGATGCTCGAGCACATCCTGGATATCGTCGACGCGGAGCAGCCGCGCGGGATCATCGTGCAGTTCGGCGGGCAGACGCCGCTCAAGGTCGCCGGGCCCCTGGCGGCTCTCGGTGCCCCGATCCTCGGCACGCCGCCCGACGCCATTGACCTCGCGGAGGACCGCGAACGATTCGGCGCCTTGGTCGAGCGACTGGGCATCCGCCAGCCGCAACACGGCATGGCGCGCGGGCTAGATCAGGCGCATCGGATCGCGGCCGAGATCGGTTATCCGGTGCTCCTTCGGCCCTCCTATGTCCTGGGCGGTCGCGCAATGACCATCGTTTACGACGATGCCGGCCTGGAGGCCTATCTCGCCGAGGCCATCGGCGTCTCCGAGGAGCGGCCCGTCTTGATCGACGACTTCCTGGAGGACGCCCTCGAGATCGACGTGGACGCCGTCTCCGACGGCGAGCGGGTCATCATCGGCGGAATCATGCAACATATTGAGCGCGCGGGCGTTCACTCTGGAGATTCAGCCTGTATGCTGCCCGCGGCGGATCTGGAGGCGGAGCAGGTAACCGCCATCAAGCTCCAGGTGCGTGCACTGGCCGAGGCGCTGGGCGTCGTCGGCTTGATGAACGTCCAGCTTGCGATTCAGGATGGGACGATCTTCGTGCTGGAGGTGAACCCGCGAGCGTCGCGCACGATTCCTTTCGTCTCGAAGGCCATCGGCTGGCCGTTGGGTCGTATCGCGGCCCTGGCGATGGTGGGCGTCCCACTCGCGGAGCAGGGGCTCGTGGCGGACCCCGAACCCGAGCACGTGGCCGTCAAGGAATCCGTCTTTCCCTTCATCAAATTCCCGGGGATCGACTCACTTTTGGGGCCGGAGATGAAGTCCACGGGCGAGGTGATGGGCATTGCGGCCGATTTCGGAACCAGTTTCGCCAAGGCGCAGGACGCCGCGGGAGCGCGCTTACCCGTTGGTGGAGTGGTCTTCTTGAGCGTTGCGGACCCGGACAAGCTGGAAGCTCTCGAGATCGCTCGGGACCTGGCGGCGCTCGGCTTCGAGCTCGCGGCGACGCGCGGGACGCGGGAGGTTCTAGCCGGGGCGGGCCTTCGGGCCGAACTGGTGCTGAAGGTGCGCGAGGGCAGCCCGGACGCCGCAGACCTCATGCGAGAGGGGCGCATCGCACTCGTGATCAACACGCCCTCGGGCAAACACGAGCGGTTCGACGAGGTGGCGCTTCGCCGTGCAGCCATCCAGTACAACGTCCCTTACACCACCACGATGTCCGGGGCTCGGGCAGCGGTCAGGGGCGCCGCGGCGATGCGCGGTCGGGCCACCCGTGTGCGCTCGCTCCAGGAGTATCACCGACGCCCTTCGCCAGCCGGGGGCACCTAGCCCCGGTCGCGTTCCCGGGCACCGGGTGGGGCTGATGAAGATGAAAGCCCATCCTGGAGATGGTCACACGCGGGGGGGATGGACGGTCCGCAATGCCCTTGCTTGGGCCCTGGCGCTCGCGTGCGGTCCCCAGTGCGCTTACTACAACACCTTTTACATGGCCAAACAGTACTTCAGGCAGGCGCAGGAAGCGCGGTTGGCGCAGGAGGCGGGCGACCGCAAGGATAGCGGCGGCTCATCGGCGCACACGCTTTACGATAAAGCGATCAAGCAAGCCTCGAAGATCCTGACCTTCCACTCGGAATCACGGTGGGTGGATGACAGCCTGTTCATGCTCGGTCAGTGCTTCTTCTGGCAGCAGAAGTTTCCCAGGGCGGATCGCAAGTTCGACGAGTTGCTTACCTTCTATCCTAAAAGCGACTTCGCAGACGAAGCGCTCTTGTGGCGCGGGAGATGCCTGGCGAAGATGTACAGGTACATCGAGGCGGATGAGCATCTGCTCAAGGCGGCGGCGGCTGGAAAGCATAAGCTGACTGTTCAGGCGCTTCTGGCATCGGCGCGGATGAACGTCGGCCGCGGCAAGAGCGAGTTGGTCTTGCGCCGACTCGACACACTCCTGGCGAAGCCGAAACTTCGCTCGGCAGACCGCGCGCAGATACAGGAGATGGTGGGAGACATCCGGGAGACCGCGGAGGATCACGCCGGCGCACTCGCCGCCTATCAGGCCGCTCTGGAAACCGAAGGTCCGGGCGATGCGTCGTTGGAACTGCACCTCAAGAAGGTTCGCGCTCTGCGTGGACTGGGACACCTCGATGAGGCCCTAGCGGCTCTGGCTCATCTGCGGGAGCAGAAGCGGTTCGGGGACGCTGTGTCCCGGCTTCTGCTCGAAGCGGGAGACATCCGCCGCGCCGCCGGCGATACCGAGGAAGCCTTAACGCTGTACCGCCAGGCCCTGAGCACCGAGGGCGCTATCTCCGACGCCATGGCAGCGCATCTGCGAATCGGCCTCGTCTACGAACAGGACCTGCGCCAGTACGAGGATGCCCTTGAAGCGTACAACCATGCGGAATCCAAGGACCACGCCTCCGACGACGCGGCCGAGGCGATCCAGCGGGCGGCTCAGGTGAGCAAGCTGCTCGAGCTTCGCGCATTGACGGCAGCCTCCGGCGACACTGCGGCATATGCGCTCCTGCAACTCGCGGAGCTATGGGCCTTTCGCATGAAGGCGATCGACCTAGCCATCGCCACCTACGACAGCTTGCTGAAACGATTCCCCGACCGTCCTGAGGCGCCGCGCGCCGCCTTCGCAATCGGATGGATCCGCACGGCTCTCCAGGACGATTCCGCAGCCTACGACCGCCTCATCACGCGCTACCCACGGAGCCCCCAGGCCGCCGCTGCGCGCGAGCTCTTGGGCCTTGAGGCGGTCGAGGACGGCCGTACCTCGAGCGCCCTGGCACGAACTTTCGCCACGGCCGAATCTCTGCGCCTTGACGGAGCGCCATCGGGGGAGTATCTACCTTTGCTCGACCGCATCGCGGATGCCGACGCCGAAAACCCGCTGGGGCGTAAGGCGCGTTTCGTGATCGCTTGGACGCACGAGACCGTGCTACGCGACTACGAGAGAGCAGCCGCCCTTTACGCTATGCTCGCCAACAGGGCGGCGACGGATACGCTTGCGCTGCTCGCGCGCGTCAGGCTCGAGGCGCTGGGAGCGCGCCCGAACACCGCCGACGCTCCGCCGGACAGCAATGCCGGAGAAAACGTGACCGCCGAGGCGCTCACGGAATGACACATATGGCACAAAGCACGGCCCCACCATCCGCCCATGCGGACGCTCCGATGAGACGATCGTATCGTCCTGAGCCCGTCGGAGGGCGCGTCCTACGCCTCTTGCACCGTCAGTGGATAGCGTGCGGCTGCCTTGTGGCCCTCCTCTCGGGGTGCACGTCGGCCGGGCTTTACCGCCACGATCCGCCGCGACAGCCCAATACGCCGACCACGGTTCGACGTTACCGTACGGCCCAGGGGTCGCACCTCCCCCAGACACCGGACCTCTCGGCGGTCCGGGGGGCGGTCCACGAGTGGGGAATCGCATCGTTCTATGGCGAAGCGTTCCACGGCAAACCTACGGCCTCGGGAGAGCCTTTCAACATGCACGCCCTGACGGCAGCGCATAAGACGCTGCCTTTGGGCACAACGGTGCGAGCGACAAACCTAGACAACGGCATGAACGTGGTCGTTCGGATCAACGACCGAGGGCCCTTCATCGCCGGGCGGATCATCGATCTTTCCTACGGCGCGGCGCAGGTGGTTCATATGGTCGAGGCCGGCATAGCCAACATCGCCATCGAGATCCTGGAACCCAGCGAAGAGGCCGAACGTTGACGACGCCCACGGTGCTGGTCGTCGATAACGACAAGACCGTCTGCTGGGTCATCGAGCGCGTCCTGCGCAAGCGGGGCTGCCGCACCCAGGTGGCTTTCGACGGGTTCGCCGCTCTGGAAGCGTGCGACCAGGTGAACTTCGACCTGGTGATCGCGGACATCAAGATGCCGGAGCTGGACGGACTGGATATGCTCTCGAAGCTCCGGGCGCAGCCCAACCCGCCGTTCGTCATCATGATCACGGCCCACGGAACGATGCAGACGGCCGTCGAGGCCATGAAGCGCGGCGCCTACGACTACGTCACCAAGCCGTTCAACCTCGACGAGCTGGCGGAAGCCGCCGAGCGGGCCCTCGACGCCAAGACCCTGTCCGACCGGGTCCGCGAACCGCTCGAAGCAGCGGAGCTGGATTCGGTGGACGAGATGGTGGGCAACTCGCCTCCGATGCAGGAGGTCTATAAGCTCATCGGCAGAGTGTCCGGGACGGACGTGACAGTGCTCATCCGAGGCGAGACGGGGACGGGCAAGGAGCTGGTGGCTCGGGCGATCCACACGCACTCACATCGGTCATCGGGTCCTCTGACGGTCGTCAATTGCGCCGCGCTGCCGCATGACCTTCTCGAGAGCGAGCTTTTCGGTCATGAGAAAGGCGCATTCACCGGCGCCGTCAGCCGGCGCATCGGCAGCTTCGAGCGGGCCCACGGCGGCACCCTCTTCCTGGATGAGATCGGCACGCTGGACCGCGACCTCCAGACGCGGCTTCTGCGCGTACTCCAGCGCTTCGATTTCACGCGCGTCGGCGGCAACGAAACGATCAAGGTCGAAGCGCGCATCGTCGCTGCGACTAACCGGGACCTAGAGGCCGCCGTCGAGGCCGGTGAGTTCCGCGAAGACCTCTATTTTCGGCTCAACGTCGTCCCTATTACCCTGCCGCCGCTGAGGGACCGGCCCGAGGACATCCCACACCTCATCGACCACTTCCTGAACCGCTACAACCGCGAGTGCGGGACTAACTTCACGCTCAGGCCCGAGGTGAAGGCGCAGCTCGCTGAGCGCGATTGGCCGGGGCACGTGCGCGAGTTGGAGAACACGATTTACCGCGTGGCGGTCCTAGGCCAGGAGCATCTGACGACATCCCTGCGCGATGACCTGGAGCAGCGGCCCGATGGGCTCGAAAGCAGCCTGGCCACCCACGTCGACAAGCTGCTTGCAGGAAATGAGGGTGATGTGCTCGGGCGGGTCGTCGAGCGCGTGGAGCGGCCGGTCATCATGCGCGTCCTCGAGACGACGGGGGGCAACCAGGTCCGCGCTTCTAAGCTCCTGGGCATCAACCGGAACACGCTGCGGACCAAGATGCGCAAATACGGCCTGACGGGGACGTGACCCCGACCGAGATAGGATGGAAGGGCCTATGAGAGCGCGGCAACGGGTGGGAACCTGGGCGCTGGGCCTGGCAGCCCTGATGGGCTCGTGCGCCCCGGCGGCTGAACGAGGCTCAGTCGGAAAGAAGGGAATCATGTCGGAGACGATGGTGCAAGAGGTGGGGACCGGTTCGGCCTCGCCGCTCGCGCCCTTCACCAAGGCGCGCCTGCCGAACGGGCTGCGCGTCATCGTCAAGGAAGTACACACGACGCCTATCGTGGCCGTCTACTTCTGGTGCGGTGTCGGTTCAGTGGACGAGCCGCCCGAGCTTGGCGGCATTTCGCACTTCTTCGAGCACATGTTCTTCAAGGGCACCGAAAAGCGCACCGTCGGCCAAATGGACGCCGAGATCAAGGCTCTGGGCGGCTACAACAACGCCTTCACGAGCAGGGAGTATACGGCTTACTACGTCGTCGTGCCCCGCGAACACTTCGCAACGGCTTTCGATATCCTTTATGACGCGATGCGCCACTCGATCTTTGCGCCCGAGGAGATCAAGAAGGAACGCAAGGTCGTCAAGGAGGAGATCAACCGTAAAGAGGACACGCCGGGCCAGAAGCTCTTCGATCTGTTCACCGAGCGCCTCTTCGCCGGGACGCCCTACGCCCAGCCGGTCCTGGGCACCGACGAAACGCTCGATGGCATTCACCGCGAAGATTTCTTGTCCTACCTACGCAACTACTACGGCTCGCACAACACCACGGTGGTCGTGGTCGGAGACGTCATGACGGGGCCGGTCCTCGATGCGGTGGAAACCGCAACGCGCGATTGGAGGGCACCGGAGAATGGCGAGCTTCGGCGGCCCGAGTTCCACTTTACGCCTCAAGACACCATTCGGCAGCACATCGTCCCGAAGGACGCGAACCAAGAGTACTGGCTCATGGGCTTCCCGAACGCGGGCTGGGAGGACCCCGAGTTGATGTACACGCTGGACGTTGCCTCCACCATGCTCGGCGGCGGCAAGAGCTCGAGGCTTTACCAGCGGCTCGTTGAGAGGGAGGGGCTGGTCGCTTCGGTGAGCGCCTGGATCTGGCCCCTCGTGCGCGTGGGGGTCTTCGGGATCGACGCCGAATTTCCCCCGGAAAACCACGAGCGCGTTGCCGCGATCGTCCTCGAGGAGGTCGGGCGTCTGGGAACCGAACCGATCGGCGCCGACGAACTCAAGAAGGCCAAGACGCAACTGATCACCCAGGACGCCTATGGGAACGAGACGAACTCGAGCATCGCCCGGACGTTGGGGCGCTACGAGACGATACGGACAGCGGAGGAGGCGCTTGACTATACGGCCAAGATCGATGCGGTGACTGCCTATGGTATCCAGCGGGCGGTCCGCGACCACCTGCGCCTCGACGCCTACACCGCTTGCGCCATCGTGCCCGCCGACGACGCCCCGGACGACGCGGATGGCGGAGAGACGCCATGAAGACGCCGTGGGTACCGATAGTGACTGCCGCCGCCTTCACGGCCTTGAGTCCCGGATCAGCGTTCAGCACAGGGGCCACCATGGTGAACAAGACGATCCTAGACAACGGCCTTGTGATCCTCACCAAGGAATCGCGGGCCAACGACATCGTGGCTACATCGGTCCTTCTGCGAACGGGCACGCGCTACGAGGCGGACGAGAGGGCGGGTTTCAGCGACCTCGCGCAGCACCTTCTCCTGAAGGGGACGACGAGCCGCACCGCGACGGAAATCGCCACGGAGATCGATGCGCTGGGCGCCCGCCTGAACGCCTCGGCGCACCGCGATTTCGGAAGCGTCACGCTGCTTTCGACGCGGCCCCACTTCCCAGAAGCGCTGGAGATACTCTTCGACGTCTTGCTCCACCCCAGCTTCCTCGAGGACAAGGTGGCCCTCGAAAAAAAGCAGGCGCTGCGCCGCATCCAGGCCCGGGAAGATCGGCTCCTCTACAAGGCAGTGGACCTGCTTTCGGAGGCCCACTACGGCGCCCACCCGTACCACAAGCCCAGCCTTGGCTATCCCGAGACGGTAGAAGCGTTCACGCGCGACGACGCCCTCGCCTTCCACGAACGCTTCTACATCCCCAACAACATGGTGATCGCCGCCGTGGGGAATTTCGAGTCGGGTGCCTTCATCAAACGCGTGCAGGCCACCCTCGGCACCCTGCCCCGGAGGTCGTTGCCGGAACCGGCGAATGCGCCGCTCCCCACACGCGATGCGGCCCTTGAGCGGACGCTCGAGCGGGAGAGCGAGGCCGCGTGGATGAGCCTGGGGTACGACGCGCCCGCGATCACCGAACCCGCCTATCCAGCGATGGAGGTGCTCGATTCGGTGATGGGCGGCGGGATGAATTCGCGGCTTTTCACCGAGTTGCGGGAAAAGCGCGGGCTCGCCTATCAGGTGAGCTCCGTCTACGCCGCCCGGTTGGGTCCGAGCCTCTATTTCGCGTACATCGGGACGAGCCCCGAACAAGTGGATTCCGCGAAGGCGGGCATCATCGCCGAGATGGACAAGATCCGTACTAGCGCTCCCGTCCCCGACGAGGTCGATCGCGCCAAGACCTACATCAAAGGGACATTCATCATGGGCCAGGAATCAAACCAGAGTCAGGCGGCGCTTTTAGCGCAGTACGAGCTGTTGGGCCTGGGCTATCAGTACGTAGACCGCTACCCCGACCTGATCACCAAGGTCACCCCCGAGGATGTCCTCGCCGTCGCTCAGCGCTACCTGAGCGTTCCACCATCCCTCGGCGCCGTCTTGCCCGCGGACGAGGAATAAGCCTGCTGCCCCTCTCCGCATGCAGGGAGGAGAGTATTGCAACGGGGGAGGGGTAATTCCGTTCAGATCTTCGGCAGCGTGATGCCGGTCTGCGCCTGGTACTTTCCAGCCTTATCGCGGTAGGACCGCCCCGGGGGCTCGTCGGCCTCGAAGAAGAGGACCTGAGCGATGCCCTCGTTCGCGTAGACCTTGGCCGGGAGCGGCGTCGTGTTCGAAATCTCCAGCGTGGCGTAGCCCTCCCACTCGGGCTCGAAGGGCGTCACGTTCGTGATGATGCCGCAGCGGGCATAGGTGGACTTGCCCAGGCACACCGTAATGACGTTGCGTGGGATGCGGAAGTACTCGACCGAGCGCCCCAGCACGAACGAATTGGGGGGGATGATGCACACGTCGCCCGTGAAATCCACGAACGAGCGAGGGTCGAAATGCTTGGGGTCCACGACCGCCGAGTTCACGTTCGTGAAGATCTTGAACTCATCGGCGATGCGGAGGTCGTAGCCGTAGGACGAAAGCCCGTAGGAGATCGCACCCCGGCCCACGTTCACAGCCTCAAACGGCTCGATCATCCGATGTTCCCGCGCCATGCGGGCGATCCACCGGTCCGACTTCACGCCCATCGTTCGCTCTGCCCCTCAGTTGTTGGGTCGTCCACCACGAAGTAACGACGGCTGGTCTTCTTCAGCTCGCGGGCAGTATACATCATCTTGTAGTCCGTGATGCCCGTGCGCTCGCTGATGGCGCGCGCGATACGCTCGCAGTCGGTGCGGGTCTCGCCGTGGAGCATGGCGTAGAGGTTGTAGGGCCAGTCTTCATAAGTCGAACGCTCGTAGCAGTGGCTCACTTCGGGGAAGCTCGCCATGATCTGCCCAGCCCGGGGCACGTCCTCCGCCGCGACCCGCCAGACACTCATCGCGTTGGCGCTCACCCCTAGCTCCAGGTGGCGTACCGTCGCGCCGAATCGCCGCATCACGCCCATTTTGAGCCACCTCCGCGCTCGCTCCAAGACCTCGGCTTCGGAAAACCCCACCTCCTCGGCAATGGCGGCGAAGGGACGCGGGACCAGGGGCAGGTCCCCTTGGAGAGCGCGGATCAAAGCCTTCTCCCCCTCGCTGGGGACAAAGCGAGCGTTACCGGTTGGCGATTTTCTCACGGGTCAGGTCGAAATCTACCTTCAGCTTGAACAGCTCCATGACCGGCAGACAGATGATTCGCTCGACCCCCTCCATCGACGCAAAGCCATCGAGGGTTCGCGAACGCGCTGCGAAGGAGGGCTCGATGAGCGTGAACCACATGTTGAAGCGATCTTCCCGCTCGTAATTGTGGGTTACGCCAGGATGCCGGCGCACGGCCTCGACTACGGCTTCAAAATGCTCGGGCCAAACCACGGCCGCCACCAGTGCGCTCTCGTAGCCTAGCTTCCGAGGGTCGAAGTTAGCGCCCAAGCGGAAGATCTTGCGCTCTCGCTTCAGGCGAGCGATGCGCTCGATGACGTCCCCCTCGGTCGTTCCGAACGTCTCCGCGAGAGCCAGAAACGGTCGCTCGACGAGCGGGAAGCCATGTTGAATCTCCGTGATGAGCTTGCGGTCGAGCTCGTCCATCGAACCCTTCACTTGCGCGCCACGACGACCAGCCGCTTCGCCGTGTGATCGTATGGCGCGCCTTCGAGGCTGCCGTAGACCTCGGTGCTGGCGAAGCCGCAGGATTCCAGGAGCGCAGCCAACTCGGAGGCTGCGTAGAGACGGTGGGACACATGGTACTCCGTCCGCACATTCCCGTCCAGCACGATCCAGCGATTGTCGATCCAGCTCCAGTTCCGGCTGAGTTTCCGTTCCTGTAAGATAAGGCCCCTGTCCCATTCACTCCAGGCGCGGTCCTGGAACTTCCGCGCGAGGGTTTCCTTCCCGTGGACGTCGATCAGGAAAGCACCACCCCGTTTGAGCGAACGATGGACGTTGAGCAGTACCCGCCGATCCTCTTCGGGGTCCTCGAAATAGCCGAACGATGACCAGACGTTGATCGCGGCGTCGAACGCGCCGGGTTGGCAAAAGGCGCGCATATCGCCCCGGATGAACTCGACGTCCATCCCTTCGGCCTCCGCTCGCTCCGAGGCCCGCTCCAGGTACGCCCGCGTCCTGTCCACCCCCGTCACGCGGAAGCCGCGGCGAGCCAGCTCCAGCGAATGCCGACCCACGCCGCAACAGAGATCGAGCACGCTCACATCCGGTTCGATCCCAAGCATCGAGATCATCCCGTCAACCTCCGCTGGAGCATTCGACACAAACCCGTCGGTGAACAACAGGGGCATGAGTGCCTCCCATAAGGCATCCTGTTCGTGCCAGGGTTCCGCTTGCATCATGCTGCCCTAATCCTCTGGATGCACCGGTCGCCGCGATGCTGCGCGCGGCCTCGAAGCTCCGTTAAGCCACTGCGAGGTTCTGCGGCGCCGCCAGCCGGGGCGCCTGGACGTTCTGCGCCTTGACCGCCGCCCGAGCGCGAGCGTGATCGGTCGTGGCGTAGCAGTAGAGGCAACCGCCCGCGCAACTCTCGTAGGCCCCGATGTCATAGCTTTTAATGCATCCGCAACTCTGGCGCGTCGCGCCCTTCGGCGCAGCGATGGACCGACCCGTCGCGGTGGAGAGGGTCTCGGCCGAGATGCAGTGCGCCTTGCGTACACCGCTGGTGACCAGATGGTCACAGCAGCAGGCCTCCACCGCGATGCCGTTCTCCGCGCCAACGGCGGCGAGCCGCGCGGCCAACGCCCGTTCGCGGTCCGGGGCGGGCCGTGAGAGAACGACGCCGCTTCGGCCCAGGTTGCGGACAGCCTTCCTGTAAGGCTCTGCGATACTGATGATCGCCCGCTGCACCGCGCCCTCGAGAGCGGAGGCCAGTGCCGCGAACCGCTCGACGTGCTCGCCGTCGTCGTCATCGTCGGTCAGGACCACGGGATCGAAGCGCCAGGCGAGGGCAGCGGAACCGAAGCGCCGGGCCAGTTCATGCGCCTGGGGGACGGTCCGTTCCGGAGGGGGCACGCCACCTTCGAGCGCGCGGCCCAGCCCCGTGATGGTGAAGTGAAAATAGAGCCCAAAGCCGTGGCGGAAGAGGGCATCCAGGTGCGGCAGGAGCGGTTTGTAATTCTTGGACCAGAAGACGATCGCCGCGACGTCCTCGGGTAGAAGCGAGACCCTGAACGTCTTTCCAGTGAACGGATTGGCGGTCGTCACACACCCATCGGCGACGCGCGCCATGAACCAATCCGCATAGAACGCCGGGATGTCGGTGCGGCGGCTTGCGGAGATGATGTGCTGGCCCACTTGGACCGATCGGGGTGCAGCAGCGTGACCCCGCATCATCATTCACTCCCGAAAATCAGAAGCGGCGAGCAACCCGCGCTCGCCGCCCCACAGAAAACCACAGCCATGCCGATATCCTTAGCTGCCGCCCTCTTCGGCCTCGGCCACCTCCGCAACCGGCGCCAGGCTCAGGATGGCATCGACAACCTCGCGGAACAACTCTTGCTCGGGCTCCCGAAGCGTCACCGACTCCGCCCATTCACCGCCGACGGTCATGCGCTGGAGCTTCCCATCCACGATGACCTTCGTGCGCTGGCCCAGAATCTGGATGACTGTCACCCGGAATTTCTGGCGTGCAGGCAGCGCGCGTCCCGCCAGGAGCGACTGAGCAAACGGGGTCCCGACGGGGATCTCCTTGTACGTCGTTTCGACGATGCCGCTCTCGCGATCCTGGCTGTCGATCGCGAAGCCATGGTCCTCCAGGAGCTTCACCGTCCCCGCGAAGAGGTTCTCGTACGAGTCGAGGAGGATTCGCTCGTCTACAGTATTGATGTCTTGGCTGCGGTAGGCCGAGCAGCCAATCACCAAGGCCACGAGTACCGGCAAAGACAGGACGTTTCGCATGTTACCACGACCTCCTCGGCACCCCGGACGCTATCTCTCGGGCGCCCCATGCTACTCTCAGCGCGACACTTCTACCCAACTGACAAATAGGCTCTAAATGATAGGTTATCGACGCCGTTTGGTCAACCCTTTGCTACCCTACAGAGCCTGTGCATGGCTGACCCATCATTGGACCACCCCACCTTGGTGGGCCCGGCAGGCTTCGAACCTGCGACCCTCGGCTTAAAAGGCCGATGCTCTGCCAACTGAGCTACGGGCCCCCACCGCATGCGGTGGGACCAATCTACCGCCGCCGAGGGCGTGCGTCAATGATTCCAGCACCGGACGCGGCCGCCTTGCGGTCCGCCCATCGGCGCGCGGCCCCTCGATCCGCTTGCGGCCACCGAGGCGGCGCCGTAAACTTACCCAAACCTATGGCGTAGCTGCATAAAACGCCGGGCTCAACCTGCGGTCCGTCCACGTCAATCATCAGGAAGCGGAGAGTATACTATGAGCTGGCGCGTCGTCAACCACGTGACCATCTACCGCGAGGAGGGCTGGTACGGCGCTCATCCCAACGTCATCCGCACACCGGGGGGCGATCTGCTGGCCCTGTTTCACCGCTCGCCCTCGGTGGGCTACAGCCACCACGGCCACCCCTGTTTCGACTTGCGAGCCTGCCGCTCGACCGACGACGGCACGACTTGGGGGCCCCAGACGTTCGTGACGCTGGACCCCTTGGGCGGGATCATCGACTTCGGGACCCACACCCTGCCGGACGGTTCGATCTTCCTGCACACCTCGACGGTCGCTCTCGTGCCGAAAGGCGAAGACAAGCGCGAGAGCGACCAGTGGGTGAGCCAGGGCGGCATTCCCTTCTGGGTCCGCTCCACCGACGATGGGCGCACCTGGTCGGAACCCGTCCGCTTCCCGCCCCTGCCCGATGCGGTGTGGGGTCACCCCGCATCTCACTCGGGCGTTGCGCGCAGCCAGCTTGTCGTCCTGCCCGACGGCCGGATGCTGCTTCCGAGCAAGGCCACCGACCATGAGGACGGGTCGTCTCCGTACTTCGGGATGGTCCGCGTATCGCGGGACCTGGGGGAGACCTGGGAGTACGGAGGGCGCATCGCCGAAGATGCGGTCGCGCACTTCAGCGAGCCTGCGATCCACAGGACGCCGAGCGGCAGGCTCATAGCCCTCTTTCGCTGCCACGCCGAAAACCCCGCCGACCCCGGGGGCAAACCGTATCTCGCGCTCGTCGAATCCTCCGACGGCGGCAACACATGGTCGCGATGGCGGTTCACGACGATGAAGGGCTGTCCCGGCCACATGCTCGGCCTGCGCGACGGCCGCATCTTCGCAACGGTCGGGACGCGCTACCGGGGCTGCATGGGCTGCACAGCGCGCGCGTTCGACTCCGAAGCGACGGACCTCGACACCGCACCCGACATCATCATACGCTCCGACTCGAACGGCACCGACTGCGGCTACCCGTGGTCGGTGGAGCTGGCCGACGGGCGCGTGCTCGTGGTCTACTACTACACCCACCCGGATGGCATCCGTGGCATCGAAGGCACGGTAGTCGAGGAGATTTAGCCTAAAACGCATGAGCCCAAGGAGCTACGCGATGCGGCTCCTACGCATCACCTCGCTCGCCCTGATGATGGCCCTCGTCCCGCTCGCCGCAGCGGCCGAAGAGGCACCCACTTACGAGGTCTACGCGCTCAAGTACGCCATGCTCAAGGACTACCCCACCGACGCAGTGCTCTTCGGTACGGACCGCGGCAAAGTCATGGATGTGCCCTTCGCCTACGCCTACATCAAGGGGCCGGGCGTGAGTATGGTGTTCGATACGGGCCACACGGAGAACGAACCCGCCGAGGAACTGGACATCACCGTCCTGGACTACGTGGACCACAAGACGCTGTTGGGGCGCCTGGGCGTGGACCCCGCGGGAGTCACCACCGCCATCATCGGCCACATGCACTGGGATCACGGCGGCGGACTCGACGCCTTTCCGGCGGCGCAATTCGTGATCCAGAGACGAGAGATAGAATTCGTCGCGGGCATCATCACGCAGTTCGAGCACACGATGGCCGGGTTCTACGCCCCCGACGTGCTCAAGCTCGTCAAAGCCAACTGGGAGGGGCGCGTGCGCATCGTCGACGGCGACGAGGAGATCGCGCCGGGCATCAAGGTCCATCTGGCGCCCGGCCATACCGCCGGCACCCAGTTCGCGACGGTCAACACCAGGGCAGGGCAGGCGCTCCTCGCCGGAGACGTGGTCTACAGCTACAGAAACCTCCGAGAGGACATTCCGCTGGGCTTCGGGTACGATCTCGTGGAGATGCTGCATTCGTTCGAGAAAGTGCGCGACGCCATGGGCGATACGGACCGTCTGTTCGTCCCCGGCCATGACATGGAGGTCTTCACCAGGTTCCCCGAGGTGGCCGAGCGCATCGTCCAGATCAAGTGAGCCCCTCGCTCGTCCTCGTCCTGGTCTGCCTGGCCGCCGGATGCGGAGGTCGTGCTGAAGAGGGGGCGAGCGGCTTTCCCTTCAGGTCAGCGACCTGGACGCAGATCTGGAAGCGGACGGATGCTTCAGGACGCGTCCTCGATCAGGTGGAGACGAAGGTCTGGATGAAGGGGCGCAAGGTCCGCGCCGAGAACCTTCGCCATGTCTTCGGCCAGGGCAGGGGGCCGCACTTCGACTCATACACGGTCGCCATTACAGATGGACGCTACCAGTACTTCGTGGATCCCAGGGCCAAGCGAGCCACCCGCGCCCGCCTGAAGGACGACGAGGCGCTGCTCTTCCGGCGCTGGAATTCGCCCGAGGCAGTCCGTCCGGTGGGCCGGGAGATCTTGGGCGGGGTGCCGACTCAGGTCTTCGCCTTCGAGACTTCGGTGGATGTTGGGGGCCTTGCCACGGTCCGCATGCACGTCACGGAGTGGCGCTGGAAGGAGCTCCCGATCAAAAGCGTCGCGCGGCCGCTGGAATCCGGGAGTGGCGACACCTACCTCAGCACCATCGAAGGCATCACCCTCGACCAGGAGATCCCCGACCTCGTCTTCGAGTTGCCGGAGGGCACACGCATCGAGGAAATCGCCCTCGAATCGCCGCTTAGAGGATAGTATCGCAGCCTCGTCCGGAAGCACCCGCGCTAGTCTCCCTGAGCCACGTCCTCGTCATCGGAAATCCTTGGCGTATCGTCAGATGACCTCTTCCAGCCGATGAAAAAGACGATGGCGATGGCGACGAAGATGGATGCCGTGAGTGCCGTTATCCCAACCATATGTCGGTGGATCACCGCGGCGACGGCCAGGCAGCCAGCCACGAACAGGCACATCAGGCCGAAGAAGAGCTGTTCGCCTTTCATCTGAGCGCCTCCTCCTCCCGAAGCCATGTCACGGCAGCGGTGTAGGGCTCGACCTTCCCCGTGCCACCGTGGATCAGGCGGATTCGGAGCGCGCTCCTTCCCGCCGCCCGGAAGTAGCCGACCCAGAAGGGTACACCGATCAACGCCGCCTCGGCCGACACAGCGCCACTCGCCAACGCCTGGCCTATCGCAACCCGACGCCTCAGAAGCGCTAGAGCCTCACCCTCCGTCACGAGTGCCGGACGCAGGCCCTCGGTCCCCTCCGGCGCGACGAGTCGGGGTACCTCGGCCATCCAGGTGCACTCGCCCGTCATGGCGTTGACCGCGGCATAAGTTTCCTTCTTACGAGCGTATCTCCCTGGCATCATGCATCTTAGAGTGAAGAACCAGTGCGGGATGGTGATCCGCTCCATGGCGATGAGGTGATCGGGCGGCAGCCGCCGCAGAAGCCTCGCGAGCGACCAGCGGCCATAGGACCCGCGCTCCAGGATGCAGCGTGCCTGGGCGGCGGTGATGCGCAAGCGTTCGATGAGCAAGGTCCCCCTCACCAGAGCAGGAGCGTCGCCAAAGTTTGCAGGCCGAGCAGCCCCAGCGCCCAAACCCCCGGCCGTCTGTGGAGCGGAAGGCCGGTCGCGGGGACTTCGAACGGAACCTCCGGCTGCCGGGCGGCGGCACCGGTGCGCTCGAGCCAGCCTTCGGCACCTGCGGTTTCCGCCCGACTCTGCGCGATCTCCTGGAGAGGTTCGGGCACCGTGTCGGGGAGCGTCATCACCAGGCCGCGCAAGGAGGCGGAGCTCCAACCGCGGTCGCGGCGCCCGTACGCGAAGGATGCGCCCCACATGACCGTGCAGGGTAGAATGAAGTTCACCACGTAACGCAGCCAAGAGCTGGCGAACCAGTACGGGACCCACTCGACGTGCAGAATGTCGCCCAAAAGGAGCGAGAGCGAGCCGTAGACCGCCCCGGCGACCAGCCCCCACGCGCCGGCTTTCGGGTGCACCCTGGTGAAGATGCCCATCGCGTAGATCGCCGCGAGCGGCACGACGAAGACGCCCGTAAGCTTGAGGTAGAAATCCAGGATGGTACCGAACCAGAGCAGGAACGGGACGTAGGCCAGGCCGGCAAAGACGAAGAGGATCGACATGATGCGAACGGAACGCAGGTAGTGCGCGTCATCGGCGTGAGGACGGAAGAAACGAGCGTAGATGTCGCGGACGAACAGGGAGGCCAGGGCACTGCCGATGGAGTCGTACGTCGAGAGGCCGGCGGCGACGATCCCGGTGACGACCAGCCCCAGAAGACCGGGCGGCAAGAAGCGGCCCATCAAGGAGGGGAGGACGTGGTCGGGGTACTCGATCTCGGGAAACAGCGCGCGGCCGTAAACTCCCAGGCTGACGTTGCACCACAGGACGACCGAGGTCACCGCGCCCGCGACGACGGCCGAGAGCTTCATATCCCATACCGAACGTGCGCCCAGCATCCGCATCGACTGGGAATGGTTCACCAGACAGTAGTCGATGATGACCAGCAGGAAGATGAAAAAGATGAACGACCCCGGGATGGCGAACCCTGAACCGTCCTCGGGCGGGGGAATCGTGTTCCCCGAGACGTGCATGAGCCGGTCGGGCAGGTCCTCGCCCAGGGCGGCGAGCTTCTCGCTCAGGGCGCCCCAGCCGCCCACGGCGTCGGCGACGACCAGATAGAGAACGAACGACGCCACAAACATGACGACAACCTGGATCACATCGGTGATGACGACCGACCGCAGGCCGCCGACGGCGGTGTAGATCGCGGCTACGCTGGCGAACAAAAGACATAGCGTCCACCGAGCCTCGCTGCCCGCGCCGGTGAGGATCTCCAGGGTGAGGCTGATCGCCAGGGTGGCGTTGCCGATGATGTTCGTCCGATAGAGAATCTGGACGGCTACACTGAAGACGCGCGCGAAGGGCCCGAAACGGCGCTCCAGGTACTCCGCGTTGGTGTACATGCCATAGCGGTACATGGGCACGAAGACGAAGAACGCCGTCAGCATCCAGCCGATCGAGATTCCCAGCCACCAGAACGCCAGGTTGGAGAGGCCGTACTTGTAAGCGCCGCCGGCCACGACCACGTAGTCGCCGCTATCCACGGCCGTAGCGAACATCGAGAGCCCGATGGCCCACCAGGGCAGCGCCCGTGCGGCCAGGAACCAGTCCACGGCGCGGTGGACGTGCCTCCGGCCCGACGCGATCCCGTAGCCCACAACGGCGCCGTTCACGCCGAGGATCAGCAGCCAGTCGATGAGGGTGAGATGGAAGGTGGAGGCCATGGCGAAAGCTTAAGTCCAGAAGGGAGGCGAGGCTAACGAGGGCAGGGTTATGTCGAGTACGAGATGATCTCAGAGCATTTGAAACTTAGAAGAAGCCGCCGACCGTTACTGGGACATGCAAGGCCAGAGTCAATGGGCGTCGCCACTGTTATCTTCCCTCTCTTTGTCGTGGGCCTCGATGAACGTCTCGAGGGCTCGCCTCTCCCTATTAGACAGATTTGCTGTCTGCAGAAGAGTATCTACGGTGGGACGAACCGCCACCGGATCGATAAACCGCCTCAGGAGCTCCAGGCTAACAGTATAGTTGCGCTGTCCGACTCGATCTCCTAGACCGAAGAAACCGAGGCCTATCGAATGGCTTGTACTGAGAGCACTCGAAACCAAAGCAACAAGGAACTCGTGGGTTTCACGCACAGATGAGAGCCACTGCCCGCATTCATCGGCCTCTTGGAAGTCTTGCCACGCGCGTAGAACACGAGCCAGCATAGGTGACTCGACTAACGAACCAGCCTCAGCGTCTTGCTTGATGCGCGCTGCCGCACGCTTCTCCAGCGATTCTTGAGCCTGAAGACTAATAAGTCGCTCATTCTCAGGAGTGGGCTCCCGTGCTCCATACTTGCCGTGAACCCACCCAAGACGCACAACTGTCCCCGCGATGGCGGCGACGGAGTTGGCGGTATCCACCACGTCCTCCAACACATCCAGCCGTTCCTGGTCGTCTAGTCGTTCCAAGAGCTGGTAGACAACCCGATCGACTTGGTGTAAGATACTGATGTCAAACATATAGAAGTGATCTGGCTCTGAACGGTAAAGAGCATCCGCTGCATCAAAGATGCCCAAAAGCATCGGCCTGACACGTGACTTTGGAATCTGCTTCTCCGTGAAATCCTCGAGTCTCTGAAGAAAGAGACGAGCGCGAGTACTTCCACGAGGTGTAATGCTCTGGCTCAATGATTCGAGGTGGCGAGCGAACGCTTCCGGACTCGCACCCAGCTCTACACCCTCGCGCATTCTCTGCGCCCCTATCGCATCTTGGGGAACTGCGAGTCGAAAGTACACTGGAAACACTTCGCTCGAGCAGACTCGCAGATCGCGTCTCCACTGAGCCTCGAAGCCGGAGTCATATCCCATGTTGTGCCAGATCTTTTGCAGACCAGGAAAAAGTCTCTGAAGTAAATTATGGATGGGCTCTCGAAGCTCGGTACCCAGCTTTTTAATATAAGCCTCATGAAACGCCTTTCGATCATCACGGTCACCATCGCGGTCTAAAGTCCCGGTGAACTCGTCGGGATTAAATCGGATCTCATCGTAAACATGAGGCGCGAACAGACGAATTGTTTCGATGGCGATGAAGTCGACTGGGTTGACTTCTCCGCGAACTGCAGGCAAGGTAACCGCGAGCGCATTGCAGAGGCGTACGATGTCGCGGGGAGTTTTGATTAAAGGCTCAATCCCATCAAAAAAGACGTTCCCCCAGTAATGCTTGTCGAATTCTGACTCTTCCAGAGGCTGCAACACAGAATCCAGTCGCTCCAACAGAACCTTCTGCAGGAGTGTTCTTTCAGGAAGGGGCAATTCGAATGGAACTTGGACGATCTTCTCAAGGTACCCAATGCTTGTATCGTGATCGTGATGAAGCTCGTCGAGCGCAGACGTCACGACGCGCTTGTCGAACGCGAGGAGATATATGACGTTTGGTAGATTGGCTACTGCCTTTATTGTGCTGAACAACTGTCGAATTTCGTCCGCGGTCAATCGATCGATGTCATCCATGACGACTAAGAATCTGCAATTGTGATCTCTAAGCAGTCTGTCCAGCTCGGCCTTTAGCTCGCCAACGTTCTTCTCGCCGGGACGCACGCGTTTGACCAACTTCTTAAGAGCGGGCTTTGCGAACACCCAGACGCCCCCATCAGGTATCGGGAGCCCCGTCACTACTTCACCTATGCCAGCGAGGAGGTTCTGAATCTTCTTACGGGTCGCGTCCCTCGCATCGATAGAGTCGGCTAACTGACCAAAGAAGCTCCGAACCAGAGCATCGCTTCCTGAGAACCACCAAGGGTTGAAGCGGATCACCTCAGGGCGCTGAGCTTGAGGATGCTGCCCCAAGAAGTGTGTGAGGAAGTTGAGTAGTGTCGACTTGCCCGAGCCCCAAGGGCCGTGGATGGCAACGACCAAGCCGTCAACGGGAGCCATCTTGGCTACCGCAGACGCCAGATGTTTTGCGAATGACTGATACCCTAGAAGGTCTCCCTGTGGATCCTCCAGAGGGCGGTCAGCGGAGAGCATCGTCTTCTGATCTGCCATATCGAAACCTCGACGCGGCGTCGCAGGGCCCCATCGTATCTACATAGTTGGGTGTAAGACGCTGGCCCGACTCTGCGTGCAGTGACGCGGACCACCCACAGAGAGTAGCTTGAATAAAGGGGGAGACTAACATGGTTGGCAAGGCTCAGGAGGCTCCGGAGGGGTATGTTAAGTGGTTCCTGGCCGTGGAGCCAGTGGAGGCCGCTGAGCCAAGCTCAGGAACCTCTCAAGGCCCCGCGCCAAGCTCGGCGAGGAGCTGCGTCGCCAGGGGATCGCCGGGGTGCAGTTCGAGGACGCGCTCGAACATGGCTTTTGCCTCAGCGGGCCGTCCCAGGCGCATGAGCATCTGCCCGGCGCTGCCGACCGCGCGATAGTTCTCCGGCACCAGCCGCACGACCTCGCGGTAGGCCGCGAGCGCCCGCCCGATCCTGCCCGCCGCCTCGTACGTCCTGCCCAGACCGTAGGCAGCGGTCTCGTAGCCGGGCCTGAGCCTCAGGGCTTCCTTATAGGCGGCGATGGCATCGCCGTAGCGCCCAATCTGGTGGCAGGCCAGGGCCAGGTTGTTGTGCGCGATGGCCAGCTCCGGCTTGATGCGCACGACCGCCCGGTACTCGGCGGCGGCCTTGTCGAACGCGCGCACCCTCATGAACTCGTGGCCGCTTTCGAGGTGGGTCCGGTAGTCCGCCGACTCAAGCGGTGCCGCGAGCCGTTTCCGCGCCATACGCGTCAGCAGGAACCGGGCACCCGAATGTACCGGGTTGACCTCCAAAGCCTTGAGGTACGCGCCCCCCACGTCATCTTCGCCGTGGGCCCGCCTGCGCCAGCCTTCCAGCACGTGGCTCGTCGCCTGGTGATAGCGATCGAGCGTAGCGTATACCTCCGCCTCTTGCTCGGGGGATACGCGAACGTAGGGCACGACCGACGCCCGGTGTAGGACTAATTCATCCAGGTTCGCGCGCCAGGACACGGGCGGTCTGCGGTACGCCCACTGGGTGGCGAACTCGAGGCCCGGCCAGTCGTCGGAGTGGACCGGTGAACCCGCGGTCAGGGCCCGGACGCCGTGTTCGTCGAGGAAGAAGGCGTCGAGCATCGCGTACGGATCGCCGAGACCGATGATGCGAAGGTCATCCTGCGCAAACCGGGTGAAGCGGGAGAGGAAGCGGTCGAAATCGATGGTCAGGGGCTCGACGGATCCCACCAGGATCGCATGCTTGTTCTCATGGTTCGACGCGAGCCACACCATCATGTGAGGGAAGACGGACGCGAACGTGTGCAGGACCATCTTGGCTCTGCGTGGGGAGATATCCAGCGGCACCCAGCAGGAGACCAGCCCCCCGGGTGCGAGGCGCTCTCGCGCAGCGGTGAAGTGCTCGCGGCCGTAGAGGCTCGAACTCCCGGAAAGGCCGGGGTAGCTCGAATCGTTCATGATCACGTCGTAGCGCTGATCGGTCATGCGCAGGTAATTCTTGCCGTCCATGATGATCGGCCTAAAGCGCGGATCGAGGGCCGGGCGATGGTTGATCTCGCTGAAAAACCGCATCGACGTCGGGATCACGGCGGGATTGATCTCTGCGAGGTCGAGCCGTTCAACATCGTAGAGCAGGACCGCTCCTGACGTCTCGCCGCTGCCGAAGCCGATCTGGAGGGCCCGCCGGGCGTCCGGATTCAGGAGCAGGGGGATGTGCCCCTGAAGCTTCTGCGTGGTACGAAGGGGGTAAGCCGTGCCCGCCACGTTAACGCCGGAGGTGGAGATCACCGTGACCGGGGGTGACCGATGCCGATGCACAGTCACCGTTCCCGCAACGACTTCCTCGGCATAAACGAGCTTTGCGCCGCGCTCGTTCATGTTCCAAAGGTCGAAGAGGATGTCGGTGGGCATCGCTACCACGGCGGCCAAAATCACGAGCACCCCACCGGCGCCGAGGGCGATCTTCCGGGCCGGTGCGAGCCCCGGGTGGTGCACCACGACCAGGCACGCCAGAGCCACGCTAGCGGAGGAGGCCAAGAGAAGACCCAACCGCGTGCCGAGGAGAGGCACGACGGCCAGCCCGGTCAGCGCGGAGCCTGCGATGGCGCCCAGCGTGTTGAGGGCGTACATATCTCCGATCAGCGAGCCGATTCGGACCCTCGCACCGCCGATGATCTCAGCGACCACGGGAAAGGTCGCCCCCATCGCGAGCGCGGGCAGAAGCATCACCATGAAGCCGAGCAGGAATTTCTGGCCCGTCTCGGCCGCGTAGCTCTGTACGGACAGATGCTCCTCGACGGCGAACATGATCTCATCGAAATACCCCAACAGCGGCAAGCTGGCAAAGGCGCAGATACCGATGATCGCCTGGAAGACCGCCAGGAGCGTCAGAGGTTCGCGACCCCAGGCAATCAGCCTCGCGCCGACGGCGCTGCCGATGCCGATGCCGAAGAGCACGGTAGCCAACATGACGGTGAACGAATCCACCGTGGCCCCCAGGCTGAACGTCAGAAGCCGCGTCCACAGGACCTCGTAGGACAGTGCCAGGAAGCCCGATGCAGCGAACACGCCGAGTGCGAGCCGGCCCGTCCGTGGCAAGGGGCCGGCGGGCTCGGGTGCCGGACTCGGGGTCACGGAGGTCTCGCCGGAATCGTTCTGAAGGCGGCCTAGCAACAGCGCGCCGACAGCCACCAAGAGATTGAGCGCAGCCGCGAACTGGATGGTACCCCGAACGCCCAGAAGCAGGATGCCGACGAAGCCGGTCCCCGCCGTGCCGGCCATCGCACCCAGCGTGTTGAGCCCGTAGAGCACCCCCAGCGGACTGCCGATGTGAAGTTGGCCACGAGCGACCACTCCGGCGAGCACGGGAAGCGTCGCGCCCATGAGCGCCGTCGGCACGCCCAGGACCAACAGCGCGAGAAAGAAGCGCACCCCCGTCAGACCCACGAGGCCCAGTCCTAGCTCGCGATAGAGCCAGCCGTAGACCCCATCCAAGAGACCGAAGAGCGCCGGGGTCGAAAGAGCCGTGAGGGCGATCCCCACCTCCAGCAGGGCGTACAGGCGAAGGCCGCGCTCGGGGGAGGCAAGCAGCCGCCCGGCGCCGTAGCTGCCAATAGCCAAGCCCCCCATGAAAGCGGTCAAGACGGCGCTGACCGCGTAGGTCGTGTTGCCGAAGACATCGTTCAGAAGGCGGATCCAGGCGACCTCGTAGATCAGCCCAGTCGCCCCTGAAAGAAAGAACAGCGCATAGATGCCAGCGCTGATCCACCGACCCCGTTCGGGCTTGTGTGAACCGTTCATGGACGTACCGAGGCCTGAGCCGACCCTTCGACTTTGGGGAAGGGGAGCAGCCGGGCGTTCGATGCGGCCGCTGATATCATGTCACCCTGCGACAAGCCAAGGGCGGTGGACGACGGCTGTTCAGCGTGCTTCATGGATACCACCCGCCGCAAAATCGCCATGAGATGATCGAGCGTCAAGCGAAGGTAAACCGGTCGGCGACGAGAACGTCGCGTCCGTAGCCTTGACACTGGTTCGCCGCCGCTCTATCTTAGCCGCTGCGGCGGGCAACTCACCAAAAGGCGGCGGGGGCATCTTGGGGTAGGGGGTTCTTGCCAATACTGGCGCATCAACTCTATCATTCCTTGCGCGCGGCTATGCCTCGTTGCCAGCCACAACCTAAGCGCTTGGCACCTTCTATCATCTGCGCGGCGCGTATGCATCCGCACGGCACCCTTTCCTGCATCGTCGGGCTCCTGATCCTCCTCGGCACGACCCTCCCGGCCTGGAGCGAAGACGCCGTGCCGCGCGAGTGGCGCTGGCCCACGAACCCATTCCTCTCACGCGAACAGCGCGAAAGGTACACCAACTACGGTGAGCAGGCCTTCATTTCCTACAAGCGCGAGATTAACGTGGACAAACGCTTTGACCCGCTGGGCAACTTCCTGATCGACGGCTTCCGTTTGCTCCAGTACAACGAGGCCCGCCCGGGCAGGCCGTTCGTGATCGACAAGCGCAACCTGGATTCGGCGGGTAGCGTTCAGCTCAAGGCCCGCCTAGCCCCCGGTCGGCAATTGGCTACGTGGCTTCAAACGTTCCAGGAGTTGATCGTCTTCAACGACAGCTACGCGGGCTGGGAAGCCCGCTTCACGGTCGGTGATGACATCCGGACCAGGTTCACCCCGCTCACGCTGGACCTCGTCCGGATGACGGGCGTTCGATTCGACGTCGCCTCCCCGCGGCACCACAAGTTCACGCTCGTGCAGTGGCGCGGCACGAATGAGTTCGAATTTCCAGCGGAGGATGTGTTTTCCATCCCGTTCGAAATCGGGAGCGACCCCACCGGCGGCACCGAGGATGAGCCACTGAGGTTCGAGAAGTTCCCCGTGCAGAACATTGGCGGAAGGTGGGAATCGAAGCTGTTCGGAGGCGCGGTGCGTCTGGGCAGCACCTTCGTCAACCAGCACACGGAGGACGTGACCAAGAACGCCCGCCTCAATCCCCTGCGGGGTACTATCGCCTCCACTCAGCAACCGCCCAAAGAGATCGTCGTCGTCTTCAGTGACGACTCACCCGAGGACGGACGGGGCGGCGCTTTAGTCAGCGACGCCTCCGTTCTGTTGAGGGTCGAGTTCAGCCGGTTTCGCCTGCCCGATACGACGGCCGTGTTCACGGTGGGCAGCGGCGGCGAGGTCCGGCGTCCGGGCGTAGAGGTCGGCGCGGGTTTCCGGCAGGCTAACGGCCCCGATGTCATCGAGTACGCCTTCACGATCCCGACGGCAGTGGAGTTGGGGCTACCCAAGCGCGCCGTGGTGGAGGCCGTGGCGGCCAACGATTACCGGGTGGAGATCCGTCAAACGCACCCATTCTTCAACCCGCTCGAGGGACCCGAAGGGGAGTTCGTGGATCGGGAGACCAACAACATCATCTACGAGCGGGCTCCCGGGAACATCACCGACGGTTCCAACAAGCGGCGGATCCGAATCGACTACGGGTTTTTGACTGGCCAGTCGCTTCTGAGCTTCGACTGGTCGCTGAACCTCATGGGCGTCAAAATCAAAGGCGAGGTCAGCAACAACTGGGTGTTCAGCCAGTTCCCCATTAACTTCGGGAATAAGATAACGGCCCCGCGCGAGACGGGTTGGTTCGTCAACGTGCTCAAGCAGATCGGGCCCCTCACCACGGGCTTCGAGTATTTCCACATCGCCCCGAATTACACCAGCTTCAACAGCAACCGCGGCGGGCTCACGCTCCAGACCGATCAAGGTGGCTTTGACCGGGATCCGGAGGCTCGTATCGCTTTTACGGCGATGGAATTCCCGCTGGTGGACGACAACGATGACCGCGACCAGTGGCCCGACGACACGCCAGCGGATTCGCCCGGGTTCCTGCTGGGGATCCGTCCTGAGGCCGGGGTCTTTCCCGGCTTTGACGAGGACCAGGACGGCGTGCCGGACGACGACCGCGATTTCGATGGCATCCCAGACTGGGAGGAGCCCTTCCTGCTCTACTACTCGGATCCGCTGCCATTCATCTACGGGGACGACTTCAACAACAACGGGGTGATCGACGACCGAGAGAACGATGAGAAACCTGACTTCCCTTACGACAAGGACCTGGAGGGGCCGCACTGGTTCGTCTCGGCGGCTCCCTTCGGTGACGTAGGCATTACCGCCGGCTTGATGGACCTTCGAGAACCGGGCCGCGGCGGCATCACTAAGATGCGCTATGTGAAGCTGACCTACGACGCCGACATCCGCGGCTTTGGCACGATCGAGCTCAGACACGATACCAAGCGCGTGAGGGACGACATCCCGAACCATACCTATGAAGTGCGGCAGGTACCGAACGACCTGGGGCCACAACCTGCCGATCCGCTCTTCGATCGTCTCACCCGGCAGAACAGCCTGGTGCATAGTTCCTGGCTCAGCGCGCGCAATGAGCCCCTGCCCGGCTTTCACCTCATCAACAACTTCAAGACGAACCTGAACCATCAGTACCGGGGGCCGCTGCGGACGCCGTTTCTGGGCGAGGCGGAGCAGGCCGACGCCTGGGTGAACGAGTACACGTTGAGCAACAAGGCGGACTACCGTTGGCGGCTGGGCATCCTTGACATCATGCCGCAGTTCAAGGTGCTCACGCGTATCATCACCCGGAACCCCAAAGCGGGCCAGGGCGGCGATGAGGTCTTCGAGCGACTGCTCCACGAGGTACGCACCGCGCCCATCATCCGCGCGGACCTGCACGTGACGGAGAGAACGACGCTGCGTTTCGCCCAGCAGGGCTGGCGCATGAAATCGAACAATCGGAGATTCCGGAATTTCTTCTCGGCGAAGATCATCGACAAGGTCGTGGAGCTTGAGAAGCGATCGACCACCGACTTTCTCATCATGCTGAGCACCAGGTCGAACTACTGGGGCTACACCATGTTTGCGAACATCGGTTTCCTCAGGCATATCGTGGAGTTTGAAGACCCAGACGTGGCGACTGCGCGAAACAGACGCTTCCGCCGGTTCTTCGTGGAATTGGTCACAGGCTATTGAACCTGCCATGAGACATTCCGGAACAGGGCCATGGCGGGCGCTAGTCTCGCTCGGTCTGGTGGCCCTACTCTGGGCTGGATGGGCAACTCCGGCGCGGGCTCAGTTCGTCCATGAGGGGAAGTTCGTGCGCCCCTTCCTGCGCCGTCACGATCCCGAGGGCTACCTCAGTTACGCCAAGCAGAAGTACAGCCCGTATCAACTCGGGCTGGATGCCTTCAAGCGGTTCGACATTCTCGGGAATTTCCTCGTCGAAGGCGCTACCCTCTATCGGTGGGAGGAGCAGCGTCCGGGCCGAGGCTTAGGCGTTCCCGAATTCGGCGCCCTCCACGATGGGAGCCTTCGTGGGTTACACGGCCACTGGCGGTTTTGGATCAACTTCCTGGTGCAATTCGAGGATCACCTCCGGGATTACCGCTGGCGTTTGACCGTCGGGGACTTCATACGGACCCACTTCACCAACCTGACCTTCAGCGTTCCGCGTTTCCCCGGCGTTCGCTATGACATGAGCTCACCGAAGCAGCGACTGACGCTCCTTTACACCATCGGTCGAGCGACGTGGCGCTCGAATTTCGACCGAATTTGGGGCGGGTACCCCGTAGCGCCTATTTTCCTCAATCCCTTCGAGAGGCACGCCTCAGTGGGCATCGTCCCGTTTTTCGGCGCGCACTGGCGAACGCATGTGGGCGATGCCGTCGAGCTCGGGGCCACGTTCGTGAACCAACATGCCGAAGATGTCACCGGCCAGGAGGGCATCACCAACATCCGCGGCGGCCTCCCCTACCCGATGCTGCCACCGACGCAGGTCATCCTGACCTTCGCCGACGACTCGCCCAGAGACGGCCGCGGCGGGGCAGCGGTGTTCGGGATCCCGAGGGTGACCGTCATCGCCGAGGGTGATAGCGTCCTGACACGGTTCATCCCCGCGGTGTTCGGGGGCGTCACCGTGGGCGACCACCTCGAGGCAAATGGCTTCGACGAGATCAGCTTTACGTACGACATGCCCATTTCACCGACGCCTCTTGCCATGATCGTGGAAGCTAAAGTCGCCAACGATTACCAGATCAAAGTCAGCCAGAACCACCGCTTTTTCACGCCCCGCTCCAACCAGGTCAACGAGTTCGGCGAGAAGCTTCCGTTTGAGCAGCGCAGCACGCAGCCCTACATCATCACGCGAGCGCCGGGCAATGTACAGGACCTCTCCAACAGGGGCTTCATCGAGTTCCAATACGGGTTCGCCACAGGCCAGACGATCTACGGCTCCAACTTCTCCGCCGACTTCGCGGGACTCAAAGCCAGCGGCGAAATCGCCTTTTCCTCGACCTATTCGCAATTCCCGACACGGCGAGGCGACCAGATCTCCCCACTGCGTGGAGCGGCCTATTTCATCGACGTGCTCAAAGAGGTGGGGCCGTTCAACCTCGGGTTCGAGTACTTCCACATCGGGCCCAAATACGCGTCCTATGAAGGCATGCGCAGCGGGCCGACGCTCTACACCGACACGTCAGGCACCAGCAACGAGATCCCCCAAACGCACGAATTCCCGTGGGTGGATGACAACGATGATGGGGACCAGTGGTCCGACGATGACATCCGACAGGAAATCGTCGGCCGCGACAACATCGGTCAGGACAAGGGCGTCTACCCGGGGCGTGACGAGGATTTCGACGGCCACATCGACGACGACCGGAACAGCAACGAGGTCCCCGACTGGACCGAGCCTTTCCTACTCTATGACAGCGACCCGTTGGAGTTCACCTACGGCCTCGACAACAACAACAACTTCTGGATCGACCAGTGGGAGAACGACGAGCGCCCCGATTACCCTTATGACAAGGACCTGGAGGGGCCGCATTATTTCGCGGAGGTTCTGCCGGCTCAGGGGTTGAAGTTCTCTCTGGGCCTGTTCGACACGCGCGAAATCGCAGGCGGCGGTGAGAACGTGGCGCGCTATTTCCGCAGTTCGTACGTCTACGATCGGGGCGACGTCGGCAAGGTCGAGTGGTATCACGATACCAAGCGGGTGCGTGATTCGATCCAAAATAGCGTCTATACCTTTGGCGACGTTCCCAACTTCGCCGGCCCGCAGCCGCTGGACCGGGGATTCGATACACTCCAGATGCGTAATTCTCTGGTCCACACCGCCTTCTTCGGCACGGAGTACAATCAGATCCTGAACCTGCACGTCGAGAACGGCTTCAAGGTGTTGCAGAACCATAAGTTGCCCGAGCGCTTCAAGGATGGAACCGAGCAGGGCGATTCACGCATCACGATGGTTACCATGATCAACAAGCTCGACTATAGCTTCCGACTGGGCCGGTGGAACATCATGCCGCAGTTCAAACGCATGACACTCATCGAGCAGGAGAACCCCAAGGCCGGCTCTAAGGTCGTCCGACGAAGCGTGTCATGGACAGCCCCAATTCTCAGGGTCGATTTCCAGGCGACGCCCAAGACGATCATCCGCTTCGGCCAGCAAGGGCTGCGGACGCCCTGGCTGAACCGGTTGTTCGACAATCTGGGCCTACACAAGGAGCGGGCGCGGAACACCCTCGCCTTCCAGTTCCGCGACAAGGGGAACCCGCGGGAGTCGTTCAGTTCGAGCGACGCGGTTCTGCTGGTACAGACTAAGTCGGCGTACTTCGGTTACGAGGTGATCTCCTCCGTCGGCTTCCATCGCCGGCAGAGCGAGTTCCGAGACAAGGAGAGCCGCACTCGTAATGAAGGGCTTAACCGGTTCTTCGTCACAGTCATCGGCGCCTATTAGACGGGTGTGCGCTCGGGCCTAGCGTGGCTCACGGCAAGCGTCCTTGAGGTGCATAGAATTGGACCCTATGGCCGGTCGGATCGTGAAAAGTACGTGTTGCTGTCGATCATAGCTTCTGTTTGGAGGTAGAAGCATGAGCAAAACAGCGACGGGGCCCCGTTCGCGTTTTGATACACCTTCGGCAGGGCTCGACCTGGGCGCCGTGGCCGCGCGCCAGACGCGCAAGATTCGGATCATCAGCCTGGCGGTGGCGATCGCGCTCCACGGATCGTTGGCGATCTGGAAGGTCTCGGCGGAAAGGCGAGCGGTGAAGCCTTTGACGACCCGGTTCATCAAGCGCGAGCCGAGGCTGGTCAAACCGCTGGAACTGCGCAAGGCGCCGAAGCCCAAGCGCCGTCAGATGCGGCGTCGGATGAAGCGCGTTCGGGCGAAGGTGGATACGCGAGGGATCAGCCGCGCGCCGAAGGCCAGCCAGGTGCTCGACAGCCTGGTCAGGCCCGTGACGAGCGTGGGTCAGGCCGAGAGCTTCGAGCGTCCCGCACTGGAGCCGATGATCGAGTCGGAGAAAGTCACGGCGGTGAAGACCGGTGGCAGGAGCCTGAACCTGTCTCTGGAGATGGTGGACGTCTCGGCGCTCGACACGGGGCGCGATCGGGCCTTCGTCGTTCAGGACGCTGCGGATAAGCGTGGGATCAGGGGCTTTTTCCATGTCGCCAGGACCTTCGTCCACAGCGCCAGATTTCGCAGTAAGGGCCTTCTCACCTCGGGTCGCTACCAAAGACAGGGCCTCACGCCCTATCCCATGGCGATTCCTCATCTGGCTGAAACGGTGAACGAGTTCACGGAAATCCACGTGGACGTCCTGGATGACATCGCATTGGACGACGCCAAGCTCCTCGGGGTGCCGTGGGTCGTTTACAATACGACGAATCAGTTCGACCCGAGCAAGGCGGAGCTGAGAAACCTCGGCCAGTATTTCGCCAGCGGCGGGTTCGTCTTCGCGTCGGGCCAGACGGGCCAACTGCAATTCATCGACCAGTTCTTCGGAAATGCTCTGGAGACGCAAGGGTTGCGTCGCGCACGGCACTGGAACCGCGTGGTCCTTCAGAACGACCACCCCGTGTACCACGCTTTCTTCGACTTCGACGGTCCGCCCGGCGGCAATGTGCCAGGGGCGTCCAACAAAAAAGCCTATGGGAATGTAGAACGGGGCACCGCGGGGGAAGTCCGCGGCGGCACGCGTGGCACGCTCTTTCCCGTCAACTATTTCGTCCGAAACGACGGCCACGTCATGGCCATTCTGGAGGCCAAGGGATTCGTCAGGTACTGGGAGCGGTACTCCCATGACAGCGGCTGGAACTTCCGTCCTGCGGATTTCCGCGACATGCTCACGTTCGGCGTCAACACCGTCGTCTTCGCTCTGACGCAGGAGGGCTCGCTCGCCCAGAGAGCCGTCGCAACCGCCAAATGAGTCGGGCGCCCCACGTCTTGTGGTTCTCCAACCTCCTTGACGGCGCCCGCTTGCGCGGCTCTCCTGATGGTGGCATCCTTCACAGGCGGAAGTCCTGCTTGAGCTCAGCGTTTGGGAGATAGGAGCATGAACGAAGCCGCGACGGGACCCCGTTCGCGTTTTGACACGCCCTCGGCAGGGCTCGACCTGGGCGCCGTGGCCGCGCGCCAGACGCGGAAGATCAGGCTCATCAGCCTGGCGGTAGCGATCGCGCTCCACGGATCGTTGGCGATCTGGAAGGTCTCGGCGGAAAGGCGGGCGGTGAAGCCTTTGACGACCCGGTTCATCAAGCGCGAGCCGAGGCTGGTCAAACCGCTGGAACTGCGCAAGGCGCCGAAGCCCAAGCGCCGTCAGATGCGGCGTCGGATGAAGCGCGTGCGGGCGAAGGTGGACACGCGAGGGATCAGCCGCGCACCGAAGGCGAGCCAGGTGCTCGACAGCCTGGTCAGGCCCGTGACGGTTGTGAGCCAGGCCGCAAGCTTCGAGCGGCCCGCACTGGAGCCGATGATCGAGTCGGGCACCGTGGTGGCGGCGAAGGCGGGCGTCAGGCAGATGGATCTATCCCTGGAGATGGTGGACGTCTCGGCGCTCGACACGGGACGCGATCGGGCTTTCGTCATTCAGGACCCCGAGGACAAGCGTGGGATCAGGGGCTTCTTCCACATCGCCAGGACGTACGTCCGCAGCGCCAGTGGCTCCTATCGCGGGGGTCGTGCCAAATACCCGATGTCGCTTCCCCATCTGTCCGAGGCCGTGAACGAGTTCACCCAAATTCACGTGGACGTCGCGGATGATGTCGCGCTGGACGACGCCAGGCTGTTCGAGGTGCCGTGGGTCCTCTTCGCCTCGCCGAAGGTGTTCGACGTGACCCAGGTGGAACTGAGACACCTCGGCCAGTATCTCGCCAGCGGCGGGTTCGTCTTCGCGTCGGATCTGCTCCAATTCACCGATGCGCTGTTCGAAGATGCGCTGGAGACGCAAGGGCTGCGCCGCTCTCGGCACTGGAACCGCGTGGTCCTCCCGAACGACCACTCCGTCTATCACGCTTTCTTCGACTTCAACGGCCCACCAGGTGGCAACATTCCGGGGGAGACCAACAAAAGTGTGTATGGATTCGTGAAACGGGGCAGCTCAGGGTCCGTCCGGGGCGGGGTGCGCGGCACGCTCTTTCCCGTCAACTATTTCGTGCGCGACGACGGCCACGTCATGGCCATTCTGGAGGCCAAGGGGTACGCCAAGTTCTGGACCCGCTACTCCCATGATAGCGGCTGGAACTTCCGCCCCATGGATTTCCGCGACGCGCTCACGTTCGGCGTCAACACCGTCGTCTTCGCCCTGACGCAAGAAGGCTCGCTCGCTCAGAGAGCCGTCGCGGAAGCCCGATAGGTCGAGTGCGCCATCTCATGTTGTCTCTCACCTCCTTGACGGCGCCCGCTTGCGCGGCTCTCCTGATGGTGGCATCCTTCACAGGCGGAAGTCCTGCTTGAGCTCAGCGTTTGGGAGATAGGAGCATGAACGAAGCCGCGACGGGACCCCGTTCGCGTTTTGACACGCCCTCGGCAGGGCTCGACCTGGGCGCCGTGGCCGCGCGCCAGACGCGCAAGATTCGGATCATCAGCCTGGCGGTGGCGATCGCGCTCCACGGATCGTTGGCGATCTGGAAGGTCTCGGCGGAAAGGCGGGCGGTGAAGCCTTTGACGACCCGGTTCATCAAGCGCGAGCCGAGGCTGGTCAAACCGCTGGAACTGCGCAAGGCACCGAAGCCCAAGCGCCGTCAGATGCGGCGTCGGATGAAGCGCGTGCGGGCGAAGGTGGACACGCGAGGGATCAGCCGCGCACCGAAGGCGAGCCAGGTGCTGGGCAGCCTCGTGCGGCCCGCAACGACGGTGGAGCGGACTGCGAGCTTCGAGCGGCCCGCGCTGGAGCCGATGATCGAGTCGGGCACCGTGGTGGCGGCGAAGGCGGGCGTCAGGCAGATGGATCTATCCCTGGAGATGGTGGACGTCTCGGCGCTCGACACGGGGCGCGATCGGGCTTTCGTCATTCAGGACCCCGAGGACAAGCGTATGATCAGGGGCTTCTTTCACATCGCCAGGACGTACGTCCGCAGCGGTCGTACCAAATACCCGATGTCGCTTCCCCATCTGTCCGAGGCCGTGAACGAGTTCACCCAAATTCATGTGGACGTCCTGGATGACATCGCATTGGACGACGCCAGGCTGTTCGAGGTGCCGTGGGCCCTCTTCGCCCCATCGCAGGTTTTCGACGCGACCCAGGTGGAGCTCAGACACCTCGGCCAGTATCTCGCCAGCGGCGGGTTCGTCTTCGCGTCGGAACTGCTCCAATTCACCGATGTGCTGTTCGAAGATGCGCTGGAGACGCAGGGGCTGCGCCGCTCTCGGCACTGGAACCGCGTGGTCCTTCAGAACGACCACCCCGTGTACCATACTTTCTTCGACTTCGACGGTCCACCGGGCGGCAACATTCCGGGGGAGACCAACAAAAGTGTGTATGGATTCGTGAAACGGGGCAGCTCAGGGGCCGTCCGGGGCGGGGTGCGCGGCACGCTCTTTCCCGTCAACTATTTCGTGCGCGACAACGGCCACGTCATGGCCATTCTGGAGGCCAAGGGGTACGCCAAGTTCTGGACCCGCTACTCCCATGATAGCGGCTGGAACTTCCGCCCCATGGATTTCCGCGGCATGCTCATGTTCGGCGTCAACACCGTCGTCTTCGCCCTGACGCAAGAGGGCTCGCTCGCCCAGAGAGCCGTCGCAACCGCCAGATGAGACGGGCGCGCCATCTCATAGGACCTTTCAATCCCTCCGCCGCGGGCGTGCAGACGCGCGGTGCTCCCGCTTTAGTCTTCGGGATCGTGGGGCTGGCGCTGATCCTCACTCTAGGCGCAACGCCCTACAAGCCCGGGAAGCGCACACTCTGGGCACCCCGGATTCCCCAGCCGATCGCGGTCGACGCGCGCTTCGACGACTGGCCAGCGGCGGACTCGGTCCGCATCATGGCCGAGGACCCCGGGAGCCCCCTGCATCTCGCGTCCGTGAATGGCCCCGAAGACCTGGACATGTGGGTGCGCTCGGCGTGGGATGATGGCTACCTCTACTTCGCCGTCCGCGCCACTGATGACATCCACCAGGTCAGCCACGAGGGTCCTCGCAAAATCTTCCGCACGGACGGCATCGCGTTCTTCCTGGACCTGTACCACAACGAGTGGCCCTTCGGGCAGTATCGCGACGGCGTTCACGTCGTCTGGTTCACGGCCGACCCCGAGGTCCCGCCCGACAATACGATATGGAAGATCGGCCACGACACCGGACAGGAGGAACGGCGGATACCTCACGCACCCTGTGCGGCGCGGCTGACGCCAGGAGGCTACGTGATGGAGATCGCGATCCCGTGGGGTGACGACGGCCTGACGATCAATGCGGAGAACTTCGGCGCGCCGACGGCGGGCCGCATCATCGGGCTAGGGCTTCTGGTCGGCGACAAAGACGTCTCCGAGGAGATAGAGAACATGGGCGAGGCCGTCCGACGCGGGCTCGACTGGGGCGAGGTCACCTGGCCGGGCATCGACGACCGGCGCGACACGTGGGGTAACCTGCGGCTCGTCGAGACGCTGCCGGCGGAACTGAAGTAGACCGGACGGTTTTTGCGGAACGGCCTTGCGTGAGGATGGGAGAGGTCTTATATTGAGCGACGCTATTGTCAGTGAGTCTCCCTCTGGTCCGGGCAGAGGGACAAGGTAGAAACCTGTCATCGCTATCAAAGGGAGAAGCAGTACCAGGAAAGGCGGAAGCGGGGTCGCCGGCCCCTGAGATGAGTAGAGGCTACCTTTTCCAAGCCACAGTAAGTAGAGGCTACCTTTTCCAAGCCACAGTAAGGGGAGTCAAGATGAACCGCAGCAAATGGATCATGGCTCTGTGTGTCGTCAGCCTGGCCTTCGCTGGCTCGGCGAACGCGCACCTCGGCGCCGATTTTGACCTGCCGAAGCTGCCCGCCGGCGTGGTACCGATGATTGACGGCGATCCGTCCGAGTGGATGGACTTCGCGTTCACCGACGGGACGTGGACATGGGAGCGCGTGCAGGACCAGCCGTACTTCACCGAGGTCTCGCACATGAGACCGCCGACGGAGTTCGAGCCCGAGGGCACCGGCGGGACCAGCGACGACTTCTCGTTTGACTGGTTCACCGCATGGGACGACAACTATTTGTATGTCAGTGCGGTCGTGACCGACAACGTCTGGGACATCCATAGCGTCGGGGCGGAGAGCCAGTCGTTCGCCAACTCGGACGTCTTGTCGATCTTCCTCGACACCGATCACGAGGGCATCGCGGACGCGGGCAAGCAGACGTACTGGTGGCGCGCGGACCCCGGCAACCAGGGGCTCTGCTGCCGCTACATCAACCACACCGAGGACGGCGAAGGCCAGGCGGACTTCGGCCTCGAGGCCACAGGCACCATGTCGGAGACGATCGTCGATCCCGTCTCGGGCTCGAATTGGACGCTTGAGGCGGCCGTCTCGTTCACCAAGATGAATGAGTGGGATCCGACCTGGGTGGCGCCGTTTGAGGATCGCGTCTTTGGCTACGGGCTCCTCATGATCGAAGCGGACGGCGCCAACCGTAACGCCCAGTGGATGCTGTACGGCCAGGGTGACGACCCGTCCACGCTCGGGGACACGACCATGGTCGGTCCCCCAGATGTAGCCGTCGAGACTTCGAACTGGGCGCAGATCAAGCATCTGTTCAGGTAAGTCGGGCGCATAGCGCCCAGCAGGGTTGAAGGCCGGGGACTCGGCGAAGGTCTCCGGCCTTCGTATTTCCGGCTCACCCATGGGCCCGGAGTTGAGCGATCCTGATAGGATGCCGACCCGAGGCGTGCGTCCTGTCCGGCGCCGTTCGCAAACCTCGACAGCAAAGCCGCGAAAAAAGCAAAGTGGCCACCGAACGTGTAACCCAACCCGCCGAAGGGACCGCCATGCCGGAGCGTCCGATGGGCTTCGGCGCTTCAGGGCTCACGTTCCGCGCGCTGACGCTGGGTATCCTGGCGTCGGGGGTCAGCGCCGTCCTCTACCCGTTCCTCATCCAGGCACACAACATCCACGGGATGGGCTTCGGTTACTTCACGTGGCTTTCGGTCCTCATCCTGTTCGCCATGATTTTCGGCATCAATGTGGCCTTGAAACTGGTCAACCCGGTCTGGGCGCTCCGCCCCCAGGAACTGGTCGTCATCTTCGTGATGGCGCTGGTCGCGGTGATCGCCGACGCAAGCCTGGCCCTGTACCTGGTCGCCGTGCTGGCGACGCCGCACTACTACGCCTCGCCCGAAAACGAATGGGCCAAGCTCCTGCTCGACCACATCCCCGACTGGATCGCACCCACACCCGCCGGCAACGTCATCGCCTGGTTCTACAACGGCTTGCCCAAGGGCGTGACCATCCCCTGGGCCGCGTGGATCCCGCCGTTACTTTGGTGGGGCAGCTTCATTGGGGCATTCTTCCTGGTGTGCATCGCGCTGGTGGCCATCTTCCGCAAGCAATGGGTGGAGCACGAACGCCTGCTCTTCCCGCTGATGCACCCGCCGATGGCACTAATGGAGGACAGTACCTCGCGGAGGCTTTTGCCCGCCGTCACGCGAAAGCCGAGCTTCTTGGTCGGCTTTACGCTCATCTTCGGTCTGCTCGCGTGGAACGTGGCGACGTTCTTCGAGCCCACGCTTCCGCTCGTCCGGTTCGGCGGGCTGGTCAACATCGGGCGCGACTTGCCGCCCCTCGTCATCGCCGCGACGCCCTGGGTCATCGGGCTATGCTACTTCGTCAGCCCGCAGGTGCTCTTCAGCTTCTGGTTCTTCCAGCTCTTGGTTCGCTTCGAGGAAGCGTTCTTCAACCGCGTCGGATACTCCATAGGCCCCGCCGATGCTTCCTCGTCCTACTACGCCTCGCTGGGCTGGCAGACGTGGGGCGCTTTCGGGGTCTTCATCCTTTACGGGATATGGGCCGGGCGCCGTCACCTGGCCGACATCTTCCGGCGGGCTTGGCGGGGCATGGAAATGGAGATCCCCGAACGGGAACTGATGTCGCCGCGTCTTGCTGTGCTGTGCGTTCTCGCCGGCTCACTCTACATGGTGGCGTTCATGGCCCGCACAGGCATGTCCGCACCCATGATCCTGCTCTTCGCACCTGCCTCCATCCTCGCGTACTTCGGCACCACACGGCTGGTCATCGAGGGCGGCTTGCCCTACATGCGGTCACCGATCACCCCGCAGGCGTTCACGATGCACACGCTGGGCTCAGCCGGTATATCGGGGCCCGCCATGGTGGGCTTCGCGTTCTCCTACGGCTGGATCGCGGACATGTGGTCCATCTTCATGCCCGCCACCGCGCACGGCGCCAAGCTCGCCGACTGGCTGGGGATGAACGGTCGGGTCATCGTCATCGCATCGGTCATCGGCCTTGCCGTCGCTTTCGCAGTGACGATGTGGTACCACGTCGAACTGGGCTACCGTTTTGGGGCGCACAACTTCGGGACCGGACAGTATCAGGGTTTGAACACGCGGGCCTTCGATTATGCCGCCAACAAGATGCGCAACCCACATGGGCCCGACTTCGAGCGGCTCGGATTTCTCGGACTCGGCGCGGTCATGATGGGCTTTCTGATCATGATGCACCACCGCTTCGCCTGGTGGCCGCTGCACCCGATCGGCTTCACCTCGCCTGTCGTGGTCGGGACCATCGGACACTTCGGCTCCTTCTTCCTCACGTGGCTCGCCAAGGTGGTCCTCATCGGGGTCGGAGGCCAGTCGCTGTATGAGCGGGGTAAGCCATTCTTCATCGGTCTCGTGGTCGGCCACATCACGGGAACCGCTCTCTATGTGCTGGCCGACGTGTTCTTCTTCCCAGGCACGAGCCACCCGCTGGTCCGTTATTTTTGAACGCCTTTCATCCGGGCCACTGCTAGACTTGGCCCCCGGACTTACCGGCCCCATGAGCTCCCGTAGAGGCTTGAACCTTGACAAGCCGAGGGACTGAGCGTACTTCCCTTTCGATCGTCGTCCACATTTTTCTTAACGCCGCCCAGGTAGCACCGTCAAGATAGAGCGGAGTGGCCCGTGGCCTCCGAGCGCGCAGCGACAGCCTCTGAAGAAGCGGCCAGGACAGCCCGTTCGACATCACTGCGCGCCTCCGGCCTGACGCCACGTGCGGTGGTCCTGGGCGTCCTGGCAGCGGCGGCCAGCGCCTTCTTCTACCCGTACGCCATCAACGTGCATGAGATCCACGGAATGGGCTTCGGCTATTTCCCGTGGTTTGCGGTCCTCCTGCTGTTCATCACGGTCTTCGTCATCAACGTAGCCTTCAAGCTGATGAACCCGGCCTGGGCACTCCGACATCAGGAGATAGCCGTCGTGTTCGTCATGGCGCTGGTGGCCATCGTGGCGGACGTGAGCCTCTCCAGCTACTTCATCGCCACCCTGGCGACGCCGCGCTACTACGCCACGCCGGAGAACGAATGGATCGAGCTTCTGTTCGACTACGTCCCGGACTGGATCGCACCCGAGGACGCCGGCAACGCCATCACCTGGTTCTTCGACGGCCTGCCCGCGGGGCAAAGCATCCCGTGGTCCGCCTGGATCGTGCCGCTCTTGTGGTGGGGCAGCTTCCTGGCGGCGTTCTTCCTGGTGTGCATCGCGCTCGTCGCTCTCTTCCGCAAGCAATGGGTGGAGCACGAGCGGCTGCTCTTCCCGCTGATGAATGCGCCCATGGCGCTGATGGAGGACAGCACGTCGCGGAGGCTCTTGCCTGCGGTCACCCGAAAGAAAAGCTTCATCATGGGTTTCCTGCTCATCTTCAGCCTCTTAGCGTGGAACGTCGCGACGCACTTCAACCCTGCGCTCCCCGTGATCCAGTTCGGCACGACGATCAATCTGGGGCGACACTTCCGAGGGTTACTCGTCGCGGCCACGCCGTGGGTCATCGGGCTGTGCTATTTCGTGAATCCCGAAATCCTGTTCAGTTTCTGGTTCTTCCAGCTCCTGATCCGATTCCAGGACGCTTTCTTCAGCCGGATTGGCTATGCCGCAGGCTCGCCGGACCCGTTCGAATCCCGCAATGCTTCGATGGGCTGGCAGACGTGGGGCGCGTTCAGCGTCTTCGTGATCTACGGGATGTGGTCCGCACGGCATCACCTGGCCGACGTCTTCCGCCGCGCCTGGCGAGGGCTGAGGATGGAGCATGACGAACGCGAGCTCATGTCGCCGCGGCTTGCGCTGGGGTGTCTCGTGGCGGGGCTGGCCTACATGGCCACGTTCATGGCACAGACCGGCATGTCCATCCCGGTGATCGTCCTGATCCTGCCGGCTGCCATCATCGCGTATTTCGGCATCACGCGGCTGGTCATCGAGGGCGGCCTGCCCTACGTCAAGGCGCCCATCACACCCCAGACGTTCTCGATGTACACGTTGGGTTCGGCAGGCATGCCAGCGCCCACGATGGTGGGCATTGCCTTCAGTTACGGCTGGATTGTGGACATGTGGTGCATCTTCATGCCCGGTGCTGCTCACGGCGCCAAGCTCGCGGACTGGCTGGGGATGAACGGCCGCGTCATCGTGATCGCCGCGATCCTCAGCCTCGTCGTCACGCTTCCCTTGACCCTGTGGTATCACATTGACCTAGCGTACCGCACCGGTGCACACAACTTCACGAGCTGGGTCTATCAGGGCGAACAGGGCATCGCTTTCGACTACGTGACCTCGAAGATGCGCAACCCACATGGTCCCGACGCGCAAAGGCTGGGATTCATGGGCCTGGGTATGGGAATGACGGGCCTTCTGATCTTCATACGCCACCGCTTCGCCTGGTGGCCGCTTCACCCCATCGGCCTCACCTGCCCGGTCGTCATGGGGACGGTGGGGCATTTCGGCGCTTTCTTTTTCACCTGGCTGATCAAGGTGATCCTCCTCAAGATCGGGGGGCATTCGCTCTACGAGCGCGGCAAGCCCTTCTTCATCGGCCTTGTGGTCGGGCACATGGCGGGGAGCGCGCTCTACGTGCTGACCGACTTTATCTTCTTCTACGGCGAAGGGCACGCGCTCGTCCGGTACCTCTGAGCGATCTCCGCGTCGAGAGCCTCCCGTGGCCACAGAGCGCCTAGCCCCGCCCACTGAGGAGGCCCTCCACATAGCCCGTTCAGCACCACTACGCGCCTCCGGTCTCACGGTGCGCGCGGTGGCTCTGGGCGTCCTGGCCGCAGCCGCCAGCGCCATCCTCTACCCGTTCCTCATCCAGGGGCACAACATAGCGGGGATGGGGTTCGGCTACTTCCCGTGGCTCACGGTCATCCTACTCTTTACCCTCGTCTTCGTCCTCAACGTAGCCCTCAAGCTTGCCAACCCTGCCTGGGCGCTCCGACCCCAGGAAATCGCCGTCATCTTCGTCATGGCGCTGGTCGCAGTGGTCGCGGACGTGAGCCTGGCGCTGTATCTGGTCGCCACGCTGGCGGCGCCGCGCTACTACGCCTCGCCGGAGAACGAGTGGGCCGAACGCATCTTGCCCTACATTCCGGACTGGATGGCGCCCGGCGACGTCGGTCATGCCATCACGTGGTTCTTCAACGGCTTACCCGTGGGCGAGAGCGTGCCATGGATGGCCTGGATTCCGCCACTCCTCTGGTGGCTGAGCTTCCTGACGGCGTTTTTCCTGGTGTGCATCGCACTCGTGGCGCTTTTCCGCAAACAGTGGGTGGAGAACGAGCGGCTGCTGTTCCCGCTGATGAGCACGCCCATGGTGCTGATGGAGGACAGCACATCGCCGAGGCTTCTGCCCGCCGTCACACGAAAGCCGGCCTTCCTTGCCGGTTTCCTTTTGATCTTCGGCATGCTGGCGTGGAACGCAGCAACGTTTCTCAAGCCGGGGCTGCCGATCATCGAGTTCGGCGGGCCGGTCAACGTCGGCGAACACTTCCCCTCCATCGTCGTTGCTGCCACGCCGTGGGTCATCGGGTTGTGCTACTTCGTGAACCCCGAAGTCCTGTTCAGTTTCTGGTTCTTCCAGCTTTTGGTTCGTTCACAGCAAGCCCTCTTCAGTCGCATCGGCTACACCGCCGGCGCCAGCGAGGTCGGCGAGTACGGCCAGGCGCACGCTTCCTTGGCCTGGCAATCGTGGGGCGCTTTCTGCGTGTTCGTGCTGTACGGGGTCTGGGCCGCACGACATCACCTGGCCGAGATGCTCCGGCGGACGTGGCGCGGCATTGAAATGGAGAGCTCCGAGCGGGAGTTGATGTCGCCGCGCATTGCCGTGCTGTGTCTTGCAGCGGGACTCGTGTACATGGCGGCTTTCATGGCTCGCACCGGCATGTCGGCCCTCGTGATCGCGCTCTTTCTGGTCGCCGCGATTCTGGCCTATTTCGGGACCACGCGGCTCGTCATTGAGGGCGGCCTGCCTTACGTCCGCTCACCCGTGATGCCACAACCCTTCACGATGCATACGCTGGGATCAGTCAGCATGTCGACGCCCACGATGGTAGGTATCGCGTTCTCTTTCGGCTGGATGGTGGACATGTGGTCCATCTTCATGCCCGGCACGGCCCACGGCGCCAAGCTCGCAGACTGGCTGAGGATGAACGGTCGGGTCATCGTCATCGCCTCGATCATCGGCATCGCCGTTGCCCTTCCGGTGACACTGTGGTACTACATCGATTCGGCCTATCGCACGGGGGCGCATAACTTCACGACGTGGGTGTACCAAGGCGGCTTCGCCTACGATTACGTCACCAAGAAGATGAACGACCCGCGAGGTGCTGACCCTCAAAGGCTCGGCTTCATGGGGTTGGGGGCTGCCATGACGAGCCTCTTGATCTTCGCGCGCTACCGCTTCCCCTGGTGGCCGCTTCATCCCATCGGCCTGACGTGCCCGCTCGTCCCGGGGACGGTGGGCCATTTCGGCGCGTTCTTTCTCACCTGGCTCGTGAAGGTGATCCTCATCAAGATCGGCGGACAGTCGCTCTACGAGCGCGGCAAGCCCTTCTTCATCGGCCTTGTGGTCGGCCATCTCTCGGGCGCCGTGCTCTACATCATCGCGAGCATCGCGCTGTTCCCGGGTGAGGGGTACATCGCGCCGCCCCGCTACTACTGAAGACGACGCCATCGGGCAACTCGACGCGGCTTGCGGGGTCCGCGCGACGCGCCTTTCATTACCGCAGCGTATGCGAAGCATCCGCGTGAGCCAACCCCGAGCCAAGGAGCATCCCGATGCCCGTGAAGAGGTGGGCGCTAGACGACCTCGTGTGGGAGACGGTCACCTCCACGAAGGGCACCTTCGAGCGGTGCAGGATTGTGGTCGGGCCCCAGCACAGCTACACGCTGGTCTTCTTCCGGCTCGCGGGGGACAACTGGGAACAGCGCGAGTGGCCTTACTGGTTCGACGAGGGCGTCCACGTCGTCTCGGGCCGAGGGACTCTGAGCTGGCACGAGAAGCCCGGCTTCGGGCCGAAAGAGACCCTCGAGTTGGGGCCGGGGGACAGCGCCTTCATCTCCAAGGGCACCATCTGCGACTGGGTGCGAACGTCCGAAGAGCCGTGGGTCCAGTACGTCGTGACCATTCCGGATCCGTGGGTGGAGGCATAGAGAGCAGCGGATGAACGCCACACACATCCCCGAGCGCCTCACGCGGGCGACCGAGCGCTCGGGGATGGCAAGCTGGCGGTGTCATAGAACGGAGACAGTGGAGAGAGCGTGAACGTGTGAACCTCTCCGGTGCGGACCTACGGCAGGCGCACCTCGCCGGGGCACAGTTGGAGGGGTGAAAAGGAGTAACATACGCCGAGCGAAAGGACCGAAGATGCGCATTGCCCACACCGACCCGAGCGAGTATCACCCGTCGATCCATTCCAACGGCGGCGCGGGGACGATCCGCTATGCGGCGCTGTGGGGTCCGTACGGAGGCCGCGCGACCGAGCTGGGCGCGGTCGCGCCACCGGAGCGGGCAAACGCCTTCGAGACCGACTGGCAGTTCATCCACCGGGGCGTCATCCCGCCGGGCTGTTCCATCGGCCACCACGCGCACTACGCCTCCGAGGAGATATACGTCGTGCTGGAGGGCGCGGCGCGCCTGACCCACAACGGCCACACGGCCGAGTTCACGGGCGGCGCGGCGTTCCCCTGTCTGCTGGGCGAGAGCCACGGCATGTACAATCCTTCGGACCGGCCGGTGGAGTTCATGGTCCTGGCGGTACGGGGTCCGGGCGCGACGCCTGCGAGCGAATCGTTGGACGACGACCTAGTGAAGGCGTCGGTGGGGCCGCCCGATCCCATCCCCTTCCAGCGGCTGGACCGCGAGCTGCTCTCGCCTTACGGCGAGCCGTCTCACGGAGGCAAGGGGGAGATTCTGGTCCGACGCCTCTGGTCGCAAAAAGACTTCAAGACCACGTGGCGCTTCTTCTACCACGCCGTCATCCCGCCCGATTGCTCCGTCGGCTACCACCGCCACGACACGATTGAGGAGTGCTACATCATTCTGGACGGCGCGGGGCGGATGACCGTCGATGAGGAGACCGAGGAGGTCGTCACCGGGGATACCATCCTGAACCGGTTGGGCGGCTCGCACGGGCTCTACAACCCGACCGATGAGCCACTGGAGATCCTGGTTTCTGCGGTCTGCCTGGAGAGGAGCCGTAGCGACTCGACCGACCTGGACGACGACCTCTCGCAGCGCTGAGGAGGACCCCATGTCGCTGAGCGCGGAAGAGCTCGAGCGGTATCGCGAAGACGGCTACCTGCTTTTCCCCGCGCTGATACGGGGCCAGAAACTGGCTCGCTACAAGGCGACCGGTGACGAGCTGGTCGAGCGCGCCAGATCGCTCACCGAGCAGGAAGGCGGCTTTCACTTGCAGCCAGATGAGGGGGAGCGGCCGATCCCCGGGCGTCTGTTCAAGGTCCAGGGGGTCTGCGTGGAGGAACCGCGGGTACTGGAGTTGGCCCGGGAACCGGCGATCCTGAATCGGGTGGAAGCGCTCGTCGGCCAAAACATCGACGTGTTCGGGACCAAGTTCTTCCCGATGCTCCCGCGCGGGGGCACGTCCACCGGTTGGCATCAGGATAACCATTACTTCGGCACGAACTCGGACAGGATCGTGAGTTGCGGGATCTATCTAGAGGATAGCGACGCCGGCAACGGCTGCCTGCGCCTCATACCGGAGAGTCACCGCACTGGTCAGTTCGCACGACATGAACACGGAGTCGGCACGTACGCGCACGGTGACTGGGCGGATGTCGATGAATCACGCGCGATCGACGTCGTCTGCCCCGGCGGGACCATCGTCCTGTTCTCCGCGAATCTGCTGCATGGCGCCTCGCCGAATCACAGCGAGCGCTCGCGCTATAGCACGGCCTGGCATTACATCCCCGGCGACCTGAAGCTGGAGCGTTTTCCGCGAGGCATCTACAAAGACCGGCACATCGTGAGGGGGCAGTGATCGAACCCCGAACGGCCCGCACGCCTCAGACGACGTCGGGCGCCTGTGGATCGATGGTGGCGCCACTCGGACGCGGTCCCGTGGGACGGAAGGGCATCTCGTCGTAGGACTGGTAGGCGATGTCCAGGTAGGGCGTTTCCACGACCCGGTGGCCCTCGCAACGTGAGATCATGACCGCGTCGATGATGCCGGTGGCAAGAAGGGTGCGTTCGGGTGGGTACGGGGCCTCGCCAGTCCGGAAGAACCTCTGGATGTTGCGGCACAGATAGCTGAAATGGGCGATGGGGCCCCCGCGCTGCAGGTAGAACTCGGTCCCTTGCACCCGACCGTCGGCGCGTGCGGCATAGGCGAAATCGCGAACGTAGCCATTGAGTAGCAGGGTGGCGGACCGCAGACCGTCGGTGTGTTCCATCAAGAAGACGGCCGGCTCGGTGACGTGCTCCTCCATCGAGCCCGCGGGCTTGTCCTCGACGGCGGTGCAGGCGATCTCGGCCAGCTCGCCTGGCCACAGGCCGCTGTCGCGGGCGCGCCACACGTCTTCGCCTTCAAGGCACTGCACGGAGGCGACACCGCTCTCGCCCCTCCTTCGCCGCTCGACCATGCCCAGCAAGGTCTCCAGTGCGTGGTAGCCATAAGCCTCGATTCCGCCGTAGCCGATGGAGAGCGCCTCCTCGATCTCCGTCTCCTTGTCGTATTCGAGCCAGGGGTTGCGCCAGCACAGGGGTAGAGTGGAACCGGCCATGAGAGGGATATCCAGCTCCACGGCGCGGTCCCACATCCACCGGGCGTCCGCGAAAGCGTAGGCGAAGTGCTTGTCGTTGAACACCGGCACGGAGCGACCGCTCTCGGCGAAAACGCCAGCGATCTGCTCGAAGAAGTGGCGCCTGGGGTACAACTGGCGCCCGCGCTCGTCCCAGGGGTAGTCGCCATGCTCACCAATCAGGAGCACGCCGTCGACGCTCAGTTCGTCGCCGCCCGTACGCAGAGCGCTGCGGATGCTGGGGTAGATGGGGATGCCGTGTTCCTTGGCGAGTCCGACACCGATATCGTCCTCCAGCACGTGGTCGAGGTAGATTGAGACCAGGTCGGCATCGGGTGTGAAGAAGCCCTCATCGGTGGAAGCGCCTTTCATGAACTTGGTGGCTATGACGTCGGCGTGGCTCCTGGGATAGTAGATGGTGATGATAGCGGCGATGCGGGGGCGGTGGTTCATGGGATGGCTCCTGTGGCGGAGAAATCGGAAAGCGCTCAGATTGGAATCGGCGGGAAGATAAGCGCAGGGCAAGACCGCAGGCAATGTGAGCGGTAGGATAAGACGGGGGTTCGATGGAAAGGTTGAAGCGGCACGACATCACGCTGCGCCGAGGGAAGATCACGCTTCGCCCGATGACGGAAGCCGATTGGGACATCCTGCTGGAGTGGAACAACGACCCCGAAGTACTCTACTACTCAGAGGGCGATGACGTGCTCTCGCGCTTGCTCAGCGAGGTACAGGCCATCTACCGCGGCATGTCCCGGCAGGGCTACAGCTTCGTCATCGAACACGACGGCGAGCCGATCGGGGAGTGTTGCTTCCAGCGCATGAACCTCGAAAGGGTCCTCGAGAGGCACCCGGGGCTAGACTGCTGGCGAATGCCCATAGCGATTGGCGAAAAGCGGTTCTGGGGTCGTGGGATTGGGACGGAGGTGATCCGTATGCTCACCGCGTTCGGGTTTGAGACTGAGGGAGCGGATATGCTTTTCGCGTGCGACGTATCAGACACTAACCCGAGAAGCCTCAAAGCGTTCCAGAGGGTCGGCTTCGAGATCGACGCCGAGATCGAACAGCCGCCGGGGAGCAAGGCGCACGTGGTCTACGACCTGGTGCTGACGCGAGAAAGATACACCCGGCAAAGCTCCGAGGAGGGGTAACGATGCCCAGAACCGCGTATATCCCCCCTGCGCTCGGTGAACCGATCGGGGCGTTCCCCGCATCGACGCCGATTCAGGTGGCGGCGCTGATCCGACCCGAAGGGTTGGTGGAGGTGATCGCGCTCGTCTGACGGTGCAGCTATAGCAGACCTTTGGACTGAAAGAAGCCCTTCAACTGCTCCATCTCCTCATCGGTCAGCGAGTGATAGGGCTTCCTGCGCCAGCGGCCTGCGACGCCGAAGAGCTCCAAGCTGCCGTGGACGCCCGCGTCGAACCCCCCTCTCAGCGGTCCGAAGAAATCCATCAAAGGCATCTCGTAATCCGTGATGATCGCCCTGGCACGGTCGAGGTCCTGAGCCCCGATCGCCTCCCAGTAGTCATGAGCGATGTCGGGCTTGAAGTCGATGAAGGTGGACATGTACCCATCGCAGCCGTAGGGCAAGAGGGCCAGATGGTTTTCCTTCAGACCTCCGGAGAGGACGGCCCAATGGTCGTGCACGAGCAGCGCCATCCTCTTGGCGAACGGGCCGCAGACATCATCCTTGATGGCAACGACCCGATCGCGCAGAGCCTCGATCGTGCGCAGGCCGAGTTCGTGATTCTGGGTGAAAACGTTGGTCACGAGCATCACGGGGATGTGTTCGGCGACGGCGGCATAGTGCTCGACGAAGGTCTCCACCGTGCATGAGGCCCCCCAGTTCGGGGGCAGGACCATCAGGAGATCAGCGCCGACATCGTGGGCATATTTGGCGAATTCCACTTCTTTGGGGGTTGCCCACTGCCGGTCCGCCGCGACGACCATCGCTCGGCCGGCCGTGTGCTCAGCGGTAAGCCGGGTGACCTCGGCCACTTCCCGATCGGTCAGGATCGAGTACAGGCTGTCGCCGGCGGTCAGGAGGACCGTCTTGCTTCCAGCGCCGATGATGTGATCGATGAGGTTTCGGAGCCCCATCTCGTCAATTTGGCCATCGCGTTGAAACGGAAGGCTGACTGAGGCGATGGGTCCGGTGAGCGAATCTCGAACCCACGCGCGGTCTATCATAAGGCTATTGCCTCCCCGTTCAGAGCAGGCCCTTGGCCCCGAAGAAACCTTTGAGCTGCTCCATCTGTTCATCGCTCAGCGAGTGGTAGGGCTTCCTGCGCCAGCGGCCGGTGAGGCCGAACAACTCGAAGGTGCCGTGGATGCCCGCATCCAATCCGCCGGGGAGCGCGCGGATGAAATCGAAGTAGGGTATATCGTAGTCTGCGATGGTCGCCCTGGCCCGAGCCCAGTCCCCCACCCCGATCGCCCGCCAGTAATCGTGAACGATGTCCGGCCTGAAGTGCATGAAGGTGGAGAAATACCCATCGCAGCCGTAGGGCAACAGGTCTAGATGGTTCTCCTTCAGCCCGCCGGAGATCACCGCCCAGTGGTCGTGCACCAGAACACCCATGCGCCTGGCGAACGAGCCGCAAATATCATCCTTGATGGCCACGATGCCTTCCACAGTATCCCGCAAGACCTTCAACGCCTCCAGACCTTGATCCTGAGCAGACGCAAAAACATTGGTCACGACCATCACGGGGATGTGCTCGGCGACGGCGGCGTAGTGCTCGACGAACGTCTCCACCGTGCATGAGGCCGCCCAGTTGGGAGGCAAGACCATCAGGAGGTCGGCGCCGACTTCGCGGGCGTACTCGGCGAACGCCACCTCTTTGGGCGTGGGCCACTGCCTATCCGCCGCGATGACCAGGGCGCGACCGGCGGCGTGCTCGACGACGGTCCGGGTGACCTCTGCGACCTCCCGGTCGGTCAAGATGGAGTACAGGCTGTCGCCGTGGGTCAAGATGAGGCTGCCGCTTCCAGCCTCGATGGCGTGGTCGATGAAATCGCGCAGCCCCGTCACATCGATTTCGCCTTCGCGCGTGAACGGGAGGTGGACCGATGCGACAGGTCCGGTCAGAGACGCTCGAACCCATGCGCGATCAATCATCTCGATGAGCGCCCCCTGTCCTTCCGAGCATGACCGTCAGCGGATCCCGACCTGACCCTAGCCCCACGACACATCCTCCCGGCGCTCGATCCTGGCGTCGTCTAGCTCCATGCCCAGGCCGGGGCGGTCCGGGAGCGCTACGCTGCCGCCTTGGGGCGTGATGCGGTCCTTCAGGAAGAACTGGTGGACCTCGTTCCACTTGATCAGGTACTCCAGGATCGGACAGAGGGTCGGCGGCTGGGAGGCGATCAGGTGCGCGGTGGCGGGCACGGAGTGGCCGTGCGGCACCACCGGGAGGTCGTACGTCGAAGCCAGCGCGCAGATCTTGACCATCTCCGTTAGGCCGCCTGCCCAGTAGACGTCGGGCTGCAGCACGTCGGCGGCGCCGGCCTCGATCAGGGCGCGGATGCCCCAGCGGGTATACTCGTGCTCGCCCGTGGCGATGGGAATGCCCACCGATGCCCGGATTTCCGCGCAGGCTTCGATCTTGTCGGGCATGACCGGCTCCTCGAGCCAGCGGGGGCGGTAGGGCTCGATCCGGTCGGCCAACTCGACCGCGTAGGGCACGTCGAAGCTCATCCAGGCATCGAGCATGATGTCCACGTCGTCCCCGACGGCCTCGCAGAGCGTCCGCGCCAGTTCGACGTTCTTGGCCATCCCTTCGCGGCCTTCGGCGGGACCGTGTCGGAAGAACCACTTGGTGGCCCTGTACCCCTGCTCGACGAGTGCCCGAGCGCGTTCACCGACGGCTTCCGGCTCCAAGCTGTAACCGAGGGCGCTGGCGTACGCCGGAATGCTCGCGCGCGTGGGGCCTCCCAGGAGGCGATAGACCGGCGCGCGCCCGCCCACTTGCCCCTGAGGTCCCACAAGCCGCAGTCGAGCGCGCTGATCGCCATCACGACGGTGCCCTTGCGCCCGTGGACGGCGAATCGATAGAGCTTGTCCCAGATGCGTTCCACGGCCCGAGGGTCTTCGCCGATGAGGATGGGCGCCAGGTGATGGTCAATCTGGAAAGCCTCCGGTTCGCCGATGGGTCCAGAGAGACCGCACAGGCCCTCGTCGGTCTCAATGTGGACATAGACCGACCGGATCAGGTAACGGGCCTTTCCCGTCTGCTGCATGAAGCGGCCCCCGACGATCCTCTGGAGAAACTCAGGCCCCTCGGCCCGATGCTCCGGGTAGACATCGATGGGGCGCACGAGCGGCTCCTCCCAGAAGGGGCTCTCGTGCTCCAGCGCCCCCTCCAGCCGCTCTAGCCGCACGCGCGTGATTTTCATGGGCTTTGGCCCTCCGCTGACCTGCGCTAGCTCTCGAACACGGGTGCCGCCTGGACCCGGTTCCAGAGGCGGTCGTATTCTTTCGAGCCGTCATCCTCGAGGATCTCGTAGTCGATCCCCGACTGGTAGCCCACCTCGTCACCGCGGTAGAACGTGTCGTGGATCGCCTGCTCGTTCGGGTAGTGGTGTCGCCTGCCGTCGGGGTAGACGACGACGTGAATGCGCTTGGGAGTTTCGGGCGTCGGCAGGTTCCGGATGCGTTCGAGGGTGTCCTCATCCAGCTCGACTCCCAGCCCAGGCCCATCGGGCACCCGCACCATCGAGGAGCGCACCGGCAGCGGCGTCTTCACCAGATCATCCTCCCACAGGTCGTGGGCGCACAGCGACGCGAGCGTGGCCGTCTCCAGCACCGACGCCGCGTGCGCGACCCACGCGGCGCGCAGGCCCGTGCCCACAGTCTGAATCCAGAAGGGGAGCTCCACCGCGCGCGCGACCGCCGCGACGTTGCGCAGCTCCACGATGTCCCCTCCGCCTAAGACGAAGCCGTCTATGATCCCTTGTGCGGCGGCCACGAGGGGATCGAAGTTGCCGCCGAAGCCGGGCCAAGGGTTCGCGTGCGCAGCCGTGCCGCTGAAGTGGCAGACGATGGGACGGGTGAGATGCCGCTTGAGGCGCCGCAAACCGCTTAGCTGGCCCTGCGGGATGGGCGACTCGAACAGCTCGACGACCTCGAAGCGTTCGAGCGCCGTGAGAATCTCGAGCGCGCGACCCGCCTCCCGCAGCGAGGCGTTGAAGTCGATGGCGACCCGGAAGCCCGGCGGCGCGACCTGCTCGACCGCCTCGACCTGGGCGATGATGTCGCGCCACGGCCGGGCTTTGAATTTGTAGTGCAAGTAGCCCAGGGACGCCGCGCGCTTGACGTGCTCGGCCCAGCGAGGCGCTGCAAGATCAATCGTCCAGTATGCGAAGGGCACATGGTGGCGGACTTGGCGTCCAAGAAGGCGCCAGAGCGGCACGTCCTCCGCCTTGGCCAGCACGTCGTGGAGGGCCATCTGGAGCCCGTCGTCGCCCGTCTGGACCGCCGCCTCGGCCACGCTGCGTCCAACGAACTCATTCACAGCCGGCGAGTGGCCCAAGCTGTCCCCCAGCCCGACATGCCCCGCGTCGGTGCGCACCTTGGTGATCGTGACCGTCGTGTGGTGCGTGGTAGCGCGAAGCATGTCGGCGGCGACGGACTCGTGAAACGGCAGGTGGATCGGGATGCGTTCGATGCTCTTGATCTTCATGGCGGAGTGACCTCATTCCAGGCACGGTGACATCGGCGATTTTGCAGCGCGACGATCCGCAATGTCGTCATCAAACGCGCGCTAGGATCGAAAAGAATATCCTCTATGGTCGCCGCTCTGTCCAGCCCCCAATCCGATTGACAGCCTCGCCGCTCGGGCATAGATTGAGCACCCCGACGGGGAAGCTCCTCTGACAACGGAATCAGGCGCCCTAGCTCAGTCGGTAGAGCAGCGGACTGAAAATCCGTGTGTCCGCAGTTCGATTCTGCGGGGCGCCACCTAAATCTGATCAGAGCGTTCCCCTAACCCAAAGGGACGCTTGGCTTTATGAGGCCCGCTCGAAGGTGCGGGCCTTTTCCTCTTCTGGCTCACCCGGCGCTCGTTCATGTCCTCTTGGCCTCTACGGCGACACAAAACTGTCACACTCCCATTGAGCGGAAAGTGCCCTGAGGATTTCAGCGTTGTTGACCTACTCCCCAAACCGGTCAACCCGCTCGCTAGTCACCGCTGGGCACGATGAATTCGTCCCCGGCGCGTACGATCCATGCGTCCAGCAGGCGGCGGTGCCGCGCCAACTCCACCTCGTAGCCGGGATCCCGGATCAGGTTGCGAACTTCGCCCGGATCGATCTCCAGGTCAAAGAGCATCTCTGGGTCTCGACCTTCGGAGAAGGCCACATATTTGAACCGCCGCGTGCGCAGCATCCGCCCTTTCATGGCCGGCTTCTCTGGATCAGGATGCAATTCCGTCACCACACACTCCCGCCCAGCCGCCGCCGGGTCCTCGATCAGCGGTCGTAGACTGATCCCCGTCACGTCATCGGGCGCTCGGACGCCAGCGTAGTCGCAGAGGGTCGGAACGACATCGGTCCCTGACACGAGATGCTCCCTATCCACCCCGTTGGCCGGTGTAACGCCCTTCCAACTGACCACCAACGGAACGGTGACGATCTCTTCGTACAGCATGAGCTTGACGACCCAGCGATGCGCTGCCATGCCTTCGCCGTGATCGCTGGTGAAGACGATCACCGTGTCATCTTCCAGTCCTTCGTCCCGAAGCGCTGCCAAGATGCGGCCGACCTCGGCGTCAACCCGTTCCGTCAGTCGGTAGTAGGCGTTGAGATAGGCCCGCCACTGCGCCTCGTCCCAGTTTTCGGTGTAGAGGATCTCCGGGCCATAGTGGTCCCGCGCTCGGCACACTTTGACGAATTCCGGTTCGTCGAGGTCCACGGCGAAGTTCGGGGGCAGCGGAGGGAGGTCGTCCAGGTCCGAATGCCTCACCGGCTCTTCGCGGACCCACCAGCAGATGTCGTGAGGATTGTGGAGGGAGACCACGAGCAGGAAGGGCCGTTGATGCTTCCCCCTCAGGAAATCGATGGCCGCGTCCGCGTACGGCTTATCCGCTTCCGCCCCCAGCCTGAAGTCGATTTCGCCCATCGCCCGAAGGAGTTCAAACCCCGGGATGATGCCGTCGGTGCGCTGAGGATAGCTCGCGGCGAGATGCCACTTCCCCGCCCAGGCGGTCTCATACCCCCCTGCGCGTAACATCTCCCCCAAGTTGGGGACGGACGGGCTCACGGCTTCGCCGAGCAGGTTGACCCCGATCTCGTGCGGCATGCGACCCGTGACAAGGCTGCTGCGCGCAGGTCCACAAACGGGCGAGGTACAGTATGACTTCTCGAACCGAACGCCGTTCGCGGCGATAGCGTCCATATGTGGCGTATGGATGTGCGGGTTTCCGTAGGCGCTCATGGCCCTGAGCGACTGCTGATCGGTGACTATGAGAAGGATGTTAGGCCGCTCGCTCATCTGCCCTCCTGACTTCGCGGAACGCGTGTCCCCCACTAGCGACGCCGCCGCTTGATGGGCCGTCCCATGCCCCCAAGACAAAGACTACCTCAGCGTCACGCGTGGCAGGCCGGCGCCGACTCTTCCAAACTAGTCGGCTTCGCCCAGGGCAGTCAATCCTGAATGTCCAGACCCGCTTCGGAGAGACTCAAACGGTGAACTTGATCTATCTCCCCATCTCGGAGCCGGCCACCGCATGAATTCTGGCCACACAGATCCCATGCTGCCCTCAAGATCAAAGCCCGTCGCCCGAACGGACATTGCCAGATGCAGCGCAAAGACTAACATTAGACATGGTACAGCCACCGGGGCGGGCCATGCAGGTCTCGCATTCAAAGTGCCGGCATCATCGATTTCGGGGCAGTGGCAGTAAGCCGCGGATGCCAACAGGAAGCCCAGCGGAAGCGTACGAGCCGCGCCGCATCTCGCCCTCTACAGAGGCAGGAGGTGTACGCCGGATGATACTCACCCAGGAGCACCTGGTTCTGGCTCAATCGCCCGATCCCGAGAACGTCTACACCGGGTCACCGTCCCTCGCTCGGCTTGCGTCCGGTCGTCTGGTCGCCAGCTACGAGTGGTTCCGTCAGGCGCCGTTGAAGGAGCAGATTCCCGATCAGATGGCGGTGCTGGTCAGCGATGACGACGGCGAAACCTGGCGAAAGACCGCAGCGCTCGACTTCATCTGGCCGTCGCTCTTCGTGTACCGCGACGACCTGTACGTCATCGGAAATCGGCGCGCAAGCCGGGATATCTGCATCGCCCGTTCGAGGGATGGCGGAGAAAACTGGTCGGAGATGGTCAACCTGTTCGAGGGCCGCTACCACTGTGCACCAACGAGTGTGCTACTACGCAGGGATTTTGTCTATCGCGCCTTTGAGACTTGCAAGGGGCCGCGCACGGATTGGAAATCGCTGGTCGTGGTGGGCGATCTTTCCGGGAATCTCTTAGATCCCGCGTCGTGGCGCATGTCGAACCAGATCGGCTTTCCCGGCGTGCCGGATGGATTGACTCAGCGCAAGTATCCGCCGAGTCATGAGGACAAGGTGCCGCACGATAGTTGGCTCGAAGGTAATGTCATCGACGTACGGGGCGAGATGCGGGTGCTGTTACGGACCATTATCGACGGGCACTCGACAGCAGGACTGGCTGCGGTATGCAAGCTGGAGGAGGTAGGAAATGAGATGCGGTACCGTTTCCTACAGTTCTATCCGATGCCCGGCGCACAGTGCAAATTCCATGTCGTCTACGACCGACGAAGCGATCTGTTCTGGACCACGGTTACGATCCCAACCGACACGTGGCAGAATCGCGAGCCGCTGCGCGCCATCGGATTCCAGGGGCCGCCGGGCAACGAGCGGCGTATCCTGATGCTCATGTACAGCATCGACGCGCTGAACTGGCTCCAGGCGGGATGTGTGGCGATGGATCAACACCCCTGCCATTCCTTCAGCTACGCCTCGCAACTGATCGTGGGTGACGATCTGCTGGTGCTCGCTCGTACCTCGCAGGGCGGCAGGAACCAGCACGACACAAACTTGATCACCCTCCATCGCGTCCGCGACTTTAGAAAGCTCGCACTCGACCTGAAACCCCGGTTGGATGAGAGAGCGGAGCGCAAAGGCGTCCAGCCGACGCACTGAAGACCAGGGTTCAATCCACCCGCTGGGCAGAGAGGCACTATGGCATAACAACAGACCTGCCCCCCTAAGAACCGGTCCACTCGTTATGTCAGTCGGCTGACGAGTTGGGCTAGAGGGAGGAGGTATGAGGGTGAGAGACAATGTCACGGCGACGAGCAGATCATAGGCAAGCACAAGCTGGCGATAAGGACTCATGGGTGAGTGGATTGCGGAACTTAAATGCGGGGTATATGCCCTATCCATCTGAAGGGAGGATGTAGCGATGCCGCCCAGGGACAGTTTGCGGGCAGATGTAGACAGAGGCGATACAAGTGTCATAGAGAATGTGGAATGCATTCACTCCGACGATAGACACGATATCGCCCCCGACATCGCCGAGTGGAACGACCGGTACTATGTTGCGTTTTCCTCTGGATCACATCACCTCATCGAAGATCATGTAGGGATCGTGCTGCGTTCGTCCGATCTGAAGCAGTGGGAGAAGGTGTTGGAAACCGCGTATCAGGCACGTGATATCAAGCTGGTGGCTTTACCGGACCGGCTGATCATGTATTACATGTACTATGACTACCCTGAGACAAGAGAAAGCGGATACGTCGAGCGCTTTACCAAGGGTGAGAAAACGGAGCAAAAGACCGGATACGTTGAGACTCGAGTCACTGTCACTGGAGACGGGAAGCGTTGGTCTGAGCCGCGACGGGTGTACGAGCCGTATCACAACTTCTGGCGTCCTAAGATTCATGACGGTGAGATCTACGCTGCAAGCGACTGGTTCAACGCAGAAGGAATTGAGGTTCGCGATGCCGGGTGGTATCACGGAGGCGGACCCGAGGAGCGGCGCCTCGTCGACCTGCTTCGTTCTCCTGACGGTGTTGAGTGGAATAAGGTGAGCACGATCGTTGAAGGAGGTGGGCATACGGAGACGGAGATTCTCTTCGTATCGAACGGTGAACTGTGGGCGATCAGCCGTCCGGATAGTTTTTACCGCGCCAAACCGCCTTACAAAGAATGGCGCTACACGCAACTGATAGATCGGATAGCTGGTCCAGCGATGATCGAGGTTAGCGGCACTATTTACGCTGCAGGACGTTATCACGGATTTGGCAAAGGCGTGAACGCCACGGCAATATGGAGGTACGACCCCAGAATCGACAACTTCACTCGTATGGCGGTGCTGCCTGAGCCAGGTCATTATGACCTCTCCTACCCGGGATTTCTCGCTGCCGGCGACGCTGTTTACATGGTTTATTACTCATCGCATCAACACGGGGATGCCTATCAGTCGCCTCATCCTGAGAAATGCCACGCCTATCGAGCTGATATTTTCTTAGCAAAACTCAAGCTGTGATCGCCCATCGGAGAAATCCATACATGACGTGTCTACCAGGTCACTCGGAAGCTCAGGGACCAACTCCTCAGCCCGGGAGATGTTCGAGACGCTGCTGGACGGAAAGGTATTGACCGAGCGATAGGGCCGGTAGTATCATTAGTTCCGGACCCAAAGCTCATCGGGCTACAGGCCACCAGCTCCGGAAGCTGTCCCCGGTGGTCCATCGGGCTCCAAGGCGATGACCGTCCATCTGTCGAGTGGTACCCTGGGGCTAACATAGAGAGTAGTACAGCCGCTGAGAGCAGGTCACCAACCCGCCGCGGCGGCGATCAAGAAATCTCGATCAGTGCGTGAGCTCGGACCGAGGGAAGCGGGGTCATGAACAGACCGAACATCGTGTTCCTCAACTCCCACGATTCGGGGCGATATGTGCAACCTTACGGGTACGCCATCCCGACGCCGAACATCCAGCGACTCGCTGAGGAAGGCGTGCTGTTCCGCCAGGCGTACTGCGCCAACCCCACCTGCTCGCCCAGCCGCGCCTCCCTTTTGACGGGGCAGTGGCCGCATAGCTGCCGCATGATGGGCTTGGTCAATCTCGGCTGGACGCTCCCCGAGCCTGCTCATCTCCTTCCCCACGTGCTGCGAAACGCGGGCTACCAGACCATCCGCGCCGGCATCCAGCACGTCGTCGCTGACGAGAATGTGGGCGGTTACGACCGCATCCTGCCCACACTTCCGCCCCCGGGGCACGGCCATCTAACCACGGGCAACGATGTCTTCGAGGACCTCGCGGCCACCTTCCTCGCCGAGCGCCATCGCCGCCCCTTCTTCCTCGATGTCGGCTTCAGGGAGGCCCACCGCCTTGGCAGGGGCTTCCACGGCTTGCCTGATGGCGAGCGAGGGACCGACCCACGCTACATACGGCCGGCGGCGCCCTTCCCTGACACTCCGGAAACCCGCGAAGACATGGCCGCCTACATCGATTCCGTCCGCGCCCTCGACCGCCGGATCGGCCGCATCTTGGATGCCCTCGACGCCAACGGCCTCCGCAACGACACCCTGGTCATCTGCACCACCGACCACGGCATCTGCTTCCCCGCCATGAAGTGCAATCTCGTCGACGCAGGCATCGGCGTCATGCTCGTCGTACGCGGTCCCGGCGGCTTCGAGGGCGGGCAGGTGCTCGACGCCCTGGTCAGCCAGATCGATCTGTTCCCCACCCTCTGCAAGCTTCTGGCGCTGGAACCACCCGCCTGGCTCCAGGGTCGCTCCCTCATGCCGCTAGTCCGCGGCGAGGCCGCCCAGGTCCGCGACGATCTCTTCGCCGAGCTCAATTACAACGCCTGCTACGAGCCCACTCGAGCCGTTCGCACCCGCCGCTGGAAATACATCCGCCGCTTCAGCGATCTCGACCGCACCGTCCCGGCCAACTGCGGCCCCAGCCTTACCAAGGACCTCTGGGTCCAGAGCGGCTGGCCCCAGTACGAGCTCGCCCGGGAGCAGCTCTATGACCTCGTCTTCGACCCCCACGAAGCCCACAACCTCGCCGGAGTTCCCCGCTTTAACGACACCCTAGACGAGATGCGCGCCCGCCTCGACCGCTGGCAACGCGAGACCGACGATCCCATCCTCGCCGGCCCCATCGTGCCCACCGAGTCAGCCGTAGTCGTGGACCCTACCAGCCTCTCCCCCGACCCCGAATTCCACTCCGCGCGCCAGTACCTGGGGATCGGGACGTCTTGACCTTATCGCCCTGGAGGGAGTTCTCGCACCATGGCCGATGCTAAAACCCACCTGCATCCCGCCGCCTGCCATGTGATGGCGAAGCCTTCCGGCCCGCTCTGCAATCTGGACTGCAAATACTGCTTCTATCTGGAGAAGGAGAAGCTCTTTCCGCAGGCCGGCGGGAACTGGCGAATGGACGATGAAATCCTTGAACTCTACGTGTCCCAGTACATCGAGGCCCAGGACGTACCGGAAGTTCAATTCGCCTGGCAGGGGGGTGAGCCCACCCTGATGGGGGTGGATTTCTTCCGACGCGCCGTGGCATTGCAGACGAAGTACGCCAACGGCAAGGCCATCACCAACGCCTTCCAGACCAACGGTATCCTGCTGGATGATGCGTGGGGTGAGTTCCTGGCCGAGAACCGCTTCCTGGTGGGCCTGTCCATCGACGGGCCACGCGAGATGCACGACCGCTATCGCGTGGACAAGGGCGGCGGGCCGACTTTTGACAGGGTCTTAGCGGGTCTGAAGATCCTCAAAAAGCATGGCGTCGAGTTCAACACGCTGACGGTGCTTCAATCTCGCAACGCCGCCCATCCTTTGAAGGTCTACCGCTTTCTCAAGGAAATCGGCAGCCGCTTTCTGCAGTTCATCCCCATCGTGGAACGGATTGCCCTGCGGCCCTCCGAGGACTTGCTACAACTCGTCGGGCCACGGTTCGAGGGCAGCACCGAGGTCTCCAAATGGTCGGTGGGGCCCGTCCAATACGGCAGATTTCTCTGCGCCGTCTTCGACGAGTGGGTTCGGGACGACGTGGGGAGCACCTTCGTGCAGATGTTTGACGTCGCCCTGGCATCCTGGATGGGGCTGAAGCCCGGCCTCTGCATTTTTGAGGAAACCTGCGGCAAGGCCCTCATCATAGAGCATAACGGCGATCTGTACTCCTGCGATCACTTCGTCTATCCGACGTACCACCTTGGCAACGTCCGGGGTCACACCATTCGGGACATGGTGGCCAGTCCGGAGCAGGAGCGGTTCGGTCTGGACAAGCGGGATACGCTGCCGAAATACTGCCGGGAGTGCGACTACCGATTTGCCTGCAACGGGGGTTGTCCCAAGTACCGGTTCACCCGTACCCCCGACGGGGAGGATGGGCTGAACTATCTCTGCCAAGGCTACAAGATGTTCTTCGGCCACGTAGATCCCTACCTGCGGTTCATGGCCAACGAGTTGACCCACGGCCGGCCGGCCGCCAACGTCATGGGCTGGGTGCGGAACCAGGATGCGGCCTGATCCGGACCACTTGGGGAATGGGCATCGGCCAGTTCAACTGCCCAAGACGCGCTCGAAGACCCGCCGCCGGGATACCTGGCCACCCGCAGCGAGAGCACCTGAGGGGCGCTAGCGCTCGTCTTCGCAGCCGCTGACATCGCCGGCGGTGCGCTTACCGGCCAGCGCAGCGGCATACACGTCACTCATCGGCAGTTGGCCCATCAGGTGCACTAGGGCCGACTGCGCCTCAAGCCGCGTGAGGCCCGCGATCAGGGTCAAGAGCCTGTGTGTCGCCTCGCGATCTACCGCGCACGCCGAGCATTCGCGCTCCGCGATCCGCCGGAAGCGGGAAACGAGGGTCGTTAGGTCCATTGTTTCTGGCCGCCTTTCTCCACGCCGCAAGCATTGAGCCCGCTGCCATCACATCCCCGCTCAAAGCTCGCGCTATCGGTGCTCTACGACTCGACCACTTTGGCCACTTCTCCCCAGCGCTCCGAAAACACGAACTCATCCAACCCCTTGCGGGTTCGGGGCATAAGCTCCTGCTCGCGGATGTCGTCGGGGAGCGAATGTGGGTCGCCGGGGTAGCCGACGGCGATGGCAGCCATGGGGTTGTAGCCTTCTGGGGTGGCGTAGGTCTTGCGGATCTTCTCCCGGTCGATGCCCCCCATCTGATGGACGAAAAGACCCAGCGACATGGCCTGAAAAACGAGGCTTGCCACCGCGAGGCCGGTGTCGTGGAAGGCGCAGCGGTTGGGTTTACCATCGCGTAGACGTGCGCGCCTGACGACCGAGATCAGCAGTAGCGGCACATCCTTCGCCCAGCGCTGGTTGCCGGGCACGAGGCACCCCAGCATCCGCTCGAATGCTTCGGGCTGGTCGCGCGCCGCGATCATGAAGTGCCACGGCTGCTCGTTGAGGGACGACGGCGCCCAGCGCGCGGCTTCTAGGAGCGAGCGGACCGCCTCGGGCTCGACGGGCCGGCTCGAAAAGGCGCGGGGGCTCCACCGCCGCTTGATGAGATCGTGGATGGGATGGTCGTTCTGCGCTGGCTTTTCCATCGGGGGAACGCTCGCTTTTCTGGGGTACGCTAAGGGTTCGGCGGGGAGGTGCAGATCAGGATTTCCAGGGTCTCGTCGCCGGTGTTCTCCACGCCGTGCTCGCACCAGGGCGGCAGGTGAACGAAGCTCCCAGCGCTGACCTCGACCTTCTCCCCGGCCAGCGTCATCGTGCCCCGACCGCGCAGGATGACGTAACACTCCTCGGTGTGGTGGCCTCCCGGCTCTAGGACAACGTGGGGAGGCACGTAAAACATCACCAGCCCCATGTTCTGCGCGGGCGCCTTCGGGTTGACCGGATGGACGACGCGCACGCCGATGCCGTCGCAGCCGGCGTAGCGCACGGGCACGCCGTCCTGCACCGTGACGACGTTCGGCTGGACCGGCTCATCGGGCTTGGGGATGGGCGGCTCGCCTTCGTAGCCCTTGAAGGCCGTGATCTTAGCCATCGGTTTCTCCTTTTACCGCTATGGCGTTCCGAATGCGGAGGTGCAAGCGCAGGTTCGGCCGTCTCGCGCGTCAGGGGGGCCAGATAAGACGCGACCCTCAGGTATTTTCCAACAAGGTGAAAGTTGTCGCTATGCCAGCCAGTGTCGCCTGTGTAATAGATGCCGCCGCCCGACGCCGTCTACTCAAAGGCCTCAAAGAACCGCTTCTGTCTCTGGGAAAGCTCTATGTTTCGGCCTCTACGCCTCGCTTGCGTCACCAGTCTCGCACGTAGCCGGCCGTCCAGCCTCCGTCCACGACGAGGACCGCGCCATTGACGTAGCTCGATTCGGGCGCCACCAGGAACAGCACAGCGCTCGCGATCTCCGCGGTCGTGCCCGGCCGCCCCAGGGGAATGTGCGCGAGCAGGCTTGCAGCTTTCTCCGTGTAGGCGCCGTCGGGACCGTAGAAGAGGGCCTCGGTCCCGCGCGTCAGGGTAGAACCCGGCGCGACGCAGTTCACGAGAATACCCTTGGACCCTAGCTCGATCGCCATCGAGCGGGTCAGGTTGGCGACCCCAGCCTTGGCCGCCACGAATGCACTCTGCAACCGCAGCGGCACCAGTCCCGCGATGGAGCTGATGTTGACGACGCGCCCGCCGCCGCTTTTGAGCATCACGGGGATGACCGCACGGCTGGTCACAAAGACCCCGTCGAGGTCCACCCGCACGATATCGTGCCAGTCGTCCAGGGAGTATTCGTGGATAGGTGCGCGGTCGCTGGAGGTGTTGATGCCTGCGTTGTTGACCAGGATGTTGATCCGCCCGAGGCGCTCCATGACCTGATCGACGACCCGCTCCATCTGAGCGGCGTCCGACACGTCCCCTTCAAGCGCCAGGCATTCGCCGCCCTCACTCGTGACCTCGCGTGCTGCGCTTTGGGCCGCCTCTCCCCTGATATCCACGATGACGACATGCGCGCCGTTATCGGCCAATGCTCCAACAATGGCCCGCCCGATGCCACTCGCCCCACCGGTAACGACTGCGACCTGCCCGCCTAGATCCACCTTCATGACTTGCCCTCGCAATGGATCGCCGCGAGGACCGGCCGTCTACCGAAGCCGAAGGAGTTGTTCGGGCTTCTTGTTGGGCACCTTCGCGTCGCTGCGGACCAAGTGACACGCGAAGGCTCGGCGCCAGTGCGGCGTGGTATTCGCGGGCGAGAAATGGAGTGCCAAAGCATGGTGGAAAATGATGCCGCCCGCCCTGATGGGCACCGGCACGCCTTCGCTCAGGTCGATGCCTTCGGGGATGAGATGCGGCGATTCCGGCAGTTTGCGATGATCGAGAAGTCCGCGCTTGTGAGAGCCGACGATATAATGCAGGCAGCCATTCTCCAGGGTCGCGTCATCCAGGGCGCACCAGCAGGTGATGACGGCGTCATCGGGTTCGATCAGAAAGTGGGCGTTGTCCTGATGCGGCACTTTGGCAGAGCCCACTTCGGGCGGCTTCATGAATGCCTGGTCTGCGTAAAGGCTGAACGGGGTCCCAATCAGGTCTTCGGCCATGTCCAGGAGCCCGGGAGCCTGCACGTGCGCTCTGAAAACGGGCTCGTGGGGAACGAGGTCGTAAAACTTCCGCACCGTCATCGCCGTCTTCGCATCGGTCATGGCATCCGCGAACTGCGCCTCCTGCTGCACGCCCACCCGCTGCGCTTCCTCGGTATCCCACGCCTCGCACAGCTCCTCGAAGCGGGCACACATGGCCTCAACGCGCTCGGGGGCAATGGCGTCTTCAATCGCAACAAAACCGTTCTCCCAGAACCGATCCTTCTGCTGCTCCGTCAACCTCATGGCTCGCAACCCTCGCTTATCCGGCCGTCGACACACCGCTCGACACCGCCCCGCTAAAGGTGCATCGCTTCGCGGCACACGTCAACTTCCGGTCGCGCGTCCATGACCCCGGACGCGCTTCACCACGGCCTCCGGTTCGTTCGCCTCAGGAGGGGGCTAGTCGCGGACGATAAAGGTGCGCTGCCTCCACTGCCGCCTGGCGATCAGCCGCAGTTGGAGATCCCTGACGGCGGGGTAGATGGCCTGGAGAAGATCGCGGTTCTGAGCGCTCTCAGCGCTGAAGAGATCGACTATGCTGAAGTAGACGGGGAGCGTGGACGATTCGTGGTACTTGCGTTGCCAGACCACCTGTCGCTTGTGGAGATCGAGGATGCTGAACTGTACGCGGGCGCTGATGCGGATCGCCGTAGGCGCCGTGACGCCGACGGGCACGTCCTCGGTACCGGTACGCCTGCTGCGCATCGCCAGAGGCCGGGCCCGAAGCGCGCTAATGTGCGCCAGCAGGAGCCCGTCCAACTCCAAACCTTCGATCAGACTGTCCACTTGCTCAGTATCTCCAAGGACCGTCGTGTCAATCTCCGCGGCGCCGAGAAGCCAGTTGATCTCCGCTGGACCGATCAGGGTTAGCCCTCGGAGTTCGTTCAGTTCACTCATGATCAGCTCGCCCAGGTCCTGCGCAATTTTGCCCGTGGTCTCGTACCGTCGGCCCTGCGGCGCCTGGATGTAACCGACCACCCCGAGCCGGCGTATCCCCTTTAGTGGGATCGCGGTTGGCCGCCGCACCTGGAAGGCCGCCTCATGCGTCTTCTGCCCGCAACCCGCGAGCACCAGGAGGACCCCCAGCGCCATGCCCAGACGCCCACCTTGCAGTCCACGCACGCCAAGAGCTCGCATCAGCCTATCACAGCGCGGCCAGGACATCAGAAACTGGGTCCCAGCGAGAAATGCCAGCGACCGCCCCGGAGCTTAGTGAGGTCGGTCGTGAGCGCGTACTCGACCGTGATGGGCAGGAACGTGTATATCTGGAGCCCCACGCCAAGACCCGCCTTCAGGTCCTTGAGTTGGACAAAGCCGTCTTTGAGATCGGCGAGGTCGGGGTGGCGGAAATCTCCCGCCGACCGCTCCAGGTCCGCCCATTCGTCCCGCGTGAGCCAGGCCCCGCCGATGTCGAAGAAGAACGTCCCGTCGGTGGGCCCGAGCCCTAGCAGGAAAATCTTCGACCAGATGGAGCGGGGATCGCGCGAAAGCGCCTGGCGATATTCGATGTTCGCCAGGACGATGCGGCTTCCCACGAAGCTCGAGAAGTCATACCCGCGCAGGGGCGCTACCGTGATGTCGTAAAAGCCCGAGAACTGCTGGATGGCGACGGGGTTCTGACCGCCGAGGAAGTAGAGCAGGGTGTCGTCCCCGAAAGAGGATAGGCCCCGGAAGCGTAAGGCAATGGAAGCGCTCCACGGGAGGCCTAAGTACGTCCGGTAGTCGGTCTCGAACTGGGTGAACTCCTGAGCATCGCCGGACAGCGGAAGCGTCCGGCCGACGGCGAGAAAGTAGCGCGTGCCCAGGATCAGCGCCTTGAGCGAGCCGAAAGTGTCGTCGTGCACGAACGCGGCACGTAAGAGTTGGGTGCTCTTCGAGGCGAGTTCCTCCACCGGGTGCTCGATGATATTACGCGACTGCCTGAAAGCGCTGAACGTGAAATCGAACCGGCGGTAGATGTTGAACGGATACTGCGTTCCGATCACGATACCCGTCTGCGTGTCGGTGGCCAACTGGCCGTAGCGGTTGTCCCTGAAAACGCGGAAGAAATCCGTGACGTTGAAGTACGTCGCGATGAAGGGTACCCGGTGCTTGTAGTAGCCGTACTGGATGAGCAGATCGAGGTCGTTAATCTCGTCGAACGTGGAGATACCCGATGCACGCACGCCCAACGAATGGTTGCCCAATAGATCGGTGAACAGCATCTCGCCCACGCCCTCCATGAAGCCATTGGAGAGCGCAAAGCCCCCGCCGAATCCTTCCAACTCCAGCTTCGCCTTGTACTTTCTGGTCTGACCCTCGCCCGACGGACGCGCCTCCGGAGGCAGGGGATCGATGCTCTCCAGCGCCACCATCTCGACCGCCAGGCCGCTATCGGGCAGGACCTCGGGCAGCTCGTACAGGTAGATGTCGCGGCGGCCGTGATGGTAGGCGGTAAAAGCCACCTTGCGATCGTCCGGCGAGGCCGAGAGCGCTGACATACCGTTCGCCGTCGTGGTCAGCCGATGAAGGCGGAGCGCATCGAGATCAAGCAGGTGGAGGTCGTTGACCGTGTCGGGGTCGGACGTGAAGACCAGGACGTCGCGGTCCCGAAGCCAAGAGATCTCTCGCTCGTTCGTCCGCGGGTGGACGATCCTATCCAGCGCGCCAGTCTCCGTGTCGTAGATGACGATGTCCGCCTGGCGGCCGAAGTGGGAGCTGAAAGCCAGCTTTCGGCCGTCCGGCGACCAGGCAGGGTCGCTGTCCTGGTCGAGCGTGTTGATGACCTGGGTCTCACGTCCGCTGGTCAGGTCGATCAGGTAGATGTCCGCCTGGCCGTGGTTGGCGCCGGTGACGGCGATCATGGGATCGGTGGGGTGCCAGGCGATGGCGGTGACCGCCTGAAAGCTTTCCGGCTCGATCGTCTGGATCACCGTACTCTGGTAGAGGTCATAGATGAAGATCCGGTCCCGTGGGCCGCTGCGCCCCACGAAAGCCAGCCACCGACCTTGGGGTGACCAGGCCAGCGTGCGATCCTCGGCTTTGAGCAGGTCGAAGCGGCCGACCCGAAGCCCCTTGGTCAGGACTGACATCGGCTTGCCATCCCGGATGCGGAGGAGTTGAACGTCGAAGTTGGGGGCGCCATCCTTGTTGGCCAGCACCGCCAACATCTCTCCTCCGGCTGACCAAGCGGTGCCCACGTAAGAGACCGCCTTCTCACGCAACTCGGGGTGGATGAGCCGCTCGGCCACCTCGTGGACAAACTTCCGGTTGCGGATCTCAGGCCAGAAGCGGCGCCTGAGCCAGTTATGCCAGTCCTCGTTGAACGAGTAGATGTCGGTCTTGAAGATCTTGCGGATGATTTCCGGCGTCGAGGCGTTGAGAGACCAGTTGCGCAAAAGCCTCCGGATGGCGTCCACTCCGTAGCGTTCCTCGATGTACCACATCAGGGTATGCGCCTGCTTGTATCCCAGGAACACGCGACCGTCGCCGAAGTCGTCCATATACTCCATCGAGGTCATCTGGTCGCTGAGCACGGCATCGCGCAGGACCATCACATCGGTCGCGTGCATCTCGCCCGCCACGTACTCCGCCATGCCCTCCATCACCCACAGAGGCGGTGGCTTCAGGCGGCTCATCACGTGTTTGAGCGGTCCGCCGAAGAGAACGTCGTACTGGAAGATGTGAGCTAGCTCGTGGCGCAGAACCTTGCGGAAGCGCTCCAGATCGCCATTGAAGGGAGTGGCCACGCGATACTTGGAGGCCTCGGCGAAGCCGCCCACCCCCGGCGGCAGGAAGCCGCCGTAGATGTTGTTCTGCTCGAACTCGTAATGGGATTCGTAGATGACGATCGGGGGCTTAACCGACAGGTCGTGATAGAGCAACTCCCTCAACTCGACGTAGACCTCCTCCAGGTACTCCCCCGCCGCTCTGGCCAGCGGCTCGTACTCGGGCTGGTAGAGGATCTTCAGGTGGTCGGTCTCGTAGATCCACCAGTCGAAATCGCCGTAGCGGACCTTGTTCTTGCCGAAGCTCTGGGCAAGCGTGGCCTGGAGCACGCCCTGGGGTACCTCCGAGGCCCGCACCCCACTAGTGGCGAGGCAGACCGCGACCAGGGCCAACGTTCTAAGCCGTCTCATCGCAGCTCTGCCAGGAAGCCTCACCGTCTTCGTCCCCGCCTCTGGGTCGAGGGATAACGCTCCTGCCACGGCGGCCGCCGTCCGCGCTCAGGCTCCTGGAGCTCGGCATCGGGGCCCGTGTCGTGCAGGAAGCGCTTGTAATTCTCTCGGATGGTCTCGTTGTGGGGGGCAAACTGGCGTGCCTTATCGTACGCCCAAAGCGCCTCATCGTCGAGGCCCCACCTCTCGTAGACGACGGCCAAATTGTTATAAAGTGCGGCGTCGGTGGAATCGGCCGCGATGGCCGCTTCCAGATGGGCGCGTGCTTCCCGCCACAGGCTATGCTTCACGCACCAGAAAATGTAGTCATCCACGCCCTGGAAATCCTGCAAGAGCACCGTCATCTCACGCTGACCGGCGCAGCCGCCGGCCGCGAGCGCCCCCAGGATCACCACAAGCTTCAGCCATCGCCTCATCGTCACAGGCCAATCTTAATATGCCCAGTCATCCAGTGACCACACGCTGACGTACATTTTCACCCCAGAGATGTCCTCTGGGTTGCAAACTATGCGGTGGGACAATGAGCGACAAGTGCCCCGATGGATGCGTTCTTCAGCCTTGACGAGCCCAGGGGTCGGCTTCAATAAGCCGCTTACGCTCTGGAGCGACTCCGGGGAATCGATCGCCTCAGCTCATCGAGAGCATGCGTTCGATGGGCCGTAGCGCTCGCAGGCGCAGGGTTTCGCCCAACGTGATCTCCGGGGTCCCATCACGCAGGCAGAGATAGAGCTTCTCCAGGGTGTTCAGCTTCATGTGCGGGCACTCGTTGCAGGCGCAACCTGTCTGCGGCGGCGCGGGGATGAAGGTCTTCTGTGGACAGAGCTTTTGCATCTGGTGGATGATGCCCGATTCGGTGGCGATGATGAACGATGGGTTGGCGCTGGTCTCAATGTACTTGACCAGCGAGGCGGTCGAGCCGATGTGATCCGCCAAGCGCAGGACAGGCTCCTCGCACTCGGGATGGGCGAGGACCAGCGCATCGGGGTGACGCACCTTGAGTCGCACGATCCGCCTGGCGCTGAACATCTCGTGCACGATGCACGTGCCCTGCCAAAGGAGCATATCACGGCCAGTCACCTTGATCAGATAGCGCCCCAGGTTCACGTCCGGTGCAAACAGGATGGGCTGCTCGGGTGAGATCTGGCGAACGATCTTCTCCGCGTTGCTGGAGGTACAAATGATGTCGCTCTGCGCCTTGATCTCCGCCGTGCAGTTGATGTAGCTGATGACCAGGTGGTCGGGGTGCAGTTCACGGAAGCGCCTGAACGCCTCCGGCGGACAGCTATCGGCCAGCGAGCATCCGGCCCGCGGATCGGGGATCACTACTTTCTTCCCGGGATTGATGATCTTGGCCGTCTCGGCCATGAAGTGGACGCCCGCGAACACGATGACGTCCGCATCGGTCCCCGCCGCCTGCCGGGAGAGGCCCAGGCTGTCGCCGATGAAGTCCGCGATGTCCTGAATGTCCGGTTCCTGGTAGTAATGGGCGAGGATGACCGCCTTGCGCTCTTCCTTGAGCGCCTCAATCTCCTCGAAAAGATCGATTCCCGGATCAACAACAGGTCCTCCAAACACGTCCGTCTCCTCGGGTGCAAGCCGCCCCGACACCCCCCACCGGAGCCCTCCCGACGACACCAAAGTTCCTACCACGCCGCTCACTCCCCTAGCCCGCACAGTGCCCGATCGTGGTCACCTTACCGCCGGGGAGTGCTGCGGCGGCGGCCCGTACGAGTCGCCCACCTTCCGACGCACCATGCGCAGCACCAACTCCCGATTCAAAGCTAGGCAGTCGCCCCATAGGGTTTGATCGAGATTCTCGAAGAACGCAACAGCCGTCCGATGCCGGCGCAAGCGCGTCTCGGCGCGAACATCACCGTCGCGAGCGCCCTCCCACACTCCAGCGATCACCCCTTTGTCCAGGACGTCCAACCACGCCTGACGCACCACCTCGGCGGCCAGACGGCGATACGGCGAAATGTTCCCAACCGACCGCAGGCGCGCTTCCCGGTGCCCTCGACGGCCTCGCTCAGGCAGGATGCTCCGAAACCCTTTCGACGGTTGCATGGCTATCGGGCTGACCCCATCACAGCCTTTCCTGGCGGCCGCTCAGTCCTCACGATGGGCTCCACCGATCACGTCACCGCACACTGGGGACAATGCACCGCTAGCCGTCCTGCATTCGTACAGGCCGCCACGAATAAGCCCTCCTCGACGTAGCATGAACACGATGGCGCTTCATCCCATAGCACTGAGCAGCCGTGCCGATGGTCACCGACCACGTGCGGCAGGTGACTGGCAAAGCAGGCCATTCGCCCCATCTCCCCGTGGGACGGCGCATGGACGACGGCAAAGCGTTCGAGTGCGGAAGCGTAGAGGCCCGTGGGCCGCGACTTGCCGTTTTCCCAGCGCACTAGCGTATGCGGGGCGACCTCGAGATGGCGCGCCATCTCCGCCTGCGAGAGGCCAGCCGTTTTGCGCAAAGCCCTGATGCGCTCCGGGGACCACTCCGTTTGCGACATCGTTCCGCCCGCCACAAGCACCCGGTGACTAGTCCTACTATCATCATATAATAACAACTGTTATGGCGCGGTGTCAAGCGAAAGCCGCCATCGTCATCGTGCTAATACCACGCCGCCGATACCCGCGAGGGGCGGCTTAGTCGCACCTTTCGTCTATCGCATGGCCCCTAAGCGCCAGCTGAAACGACCGGACGAGCGTGTCGTGCACTCAGCTTCTCGCGTCGCAGCCGGAGGCAGCGCCAAGTGCCTGTGACACTTGCGCTCGATGGGATCCCCGCTTAGACTGACCCCCTGCGCCCGGGCAAGCCACTCGCCGGGCCGCTCACGAAGCGAAAACGATCCGTTCAAGAGTTGTTGCAATTGGACCCAACCGCTCTCACCCTAGCCGTGCTATCGGGCCTCCCGCACGCGGGATGGAACCTCCTGGTCAAGCGTCATCCCGAGCGGGCGACCGTGCTTTGGGGCACGCTCATCGTTTCGGGATCCACCTTCTTCACTATCGCGGTGCTGCGAGGCGAGCCCATGCCATCGCTAGCCGCACTGAGATGGGCATTGATCAGCGCGCTTCCGCAGGCGCTCTACCTCATCGGCATGCTGGTCGCCTATCGCGACGGCGATCTGGGCGTAGTCTACCCCGTCGCGCGTGGGAGCGCGCCCCTCTTCCTGGCTCTTTTGGGCATCACCCTCCTGCGCGAGCATGTTACGGCTCCGGCGGCAGTCGGCATCGCGCTCGTGGTGTTGGGAGCCTACACCAGCTTCGTACCCGCGTTACGACCGAGCGCGTGGCTAGCGCCGCTGCGGGCGGGCAGCCTTCGCAGCGCCATTCTCCCTCTGGGGATCGGGCTGTTGGTGGCCAGCTACACTCTCGCGGACAAACGAGGACTGGCCCTGGCCGGGCCCTTCGCTTACGGGGCCATGGTCCACTTCCTGGACCTGATATTTCTCTCAGTGTGGATGGTCCGCCACCGCAACACCGAGGCAGTCACCCCGTATCTCCCGACATCACTCGCGGCAGGGCTCATGATGGCGACGGCTTACGGCCTGGTGCTCATGGCGCTGAGCCTAGAGCAGGCCAGCTACGTCGGTACCGCGCGCAACGCAAGCTTGATCTTCGGCGTCATCCTCGGCGCTCTGGTCCTTGGAGAGCGAGCCCCAGCGGTGCGTCTGATCGCCGCATCAGCCATCGTGGTAGGTATTGCCCTGCTCGGCCTGGGCTAAGCGTCTTCCGGGGTTTCGCTCAGCCGCGCAGCAGCGGCACGGAGCGCTTCGAGCAGGTCTGCGTACACCCCGAGCGCCTCCGCGCGCTCGAGATCGGCCCAGGCGATCTCCGGGTGCTCGGCTGACGTCCGAGGCTCGCCACCCGTCACCTCGGCGAGGAACAAGCGGACCGTCTTGGCTACGCGGACTCCATCGGCGGCCGTGAACTCATAGTGAAGCTCCGCATCGAAGCCTTCGATCCACCGCCCCGGATGTAGCCCCGTCTCCTCGCGTAGCTCGCGCACGGCGGCCTCGTGCGGGGTCTCGCCCGCCTCAATGTGGCCTTTGGCGACGCCCCAATGCCCCCACCTGCCACTTCTGACGAGCAGGAAATCCGGCCCTGAAGGGCCTGGCCTAGCCCCGATGACGCCCGCCGACCGCTCCCGACGAAAGGGGGGTCCGCTGAGGGTCGCGTGCGCTACCTGCAGATCGTGGTACCACGGACCCGATGCGCGCACGGAAGGGTTCCGAAAGAGGCTGCGCAGCTGCCGTCATCACCACCGGGAACTGGTGGCTCCTGGACCGCCTTTCGTGAGAGCTCGTGCCCTGCGAATGCGGCGCCGGCGGTCACGACCGAAGCGGTGACGAAAACGAGTGAGACCCCTGTAAATCTCATGATCTCCACTCCCTAAGTCAGCGTCACGCCTCCGTCGGGCAGGATGGACTGACCCGTGATCTGGGAAGCATCTCCTGAGGCGAGAAACAACACAACACTCGCGATCTCCCCCGGCGAAGCCACCCTCCCGATGGGCGACTGGCCTCCGATCTCCGCGACAGCGGCCTCCATATCGGGCACGTCGCCGCCCTGATCGGCACGGATGCCTTCACGGAACATGGGGGTGTCTACTTCCCCGGGGCATACGCAGTTAACGCGGATGTTCATGGGCGCGAAGGCGAGGGCCAGCGAGCGCGTGAGCCCCACTACCGCGCCTTCGGTTCCGCAGTAGGCGGCCCGTCGCGCCTTCGCCGCGAACGCCACCGCCGAGGAGATGTTCACGATGGCGCCGCCTTCCGCCTTCCCCATCTCGGTTGCCGCACGCCGAGAGAGGAAGAACACGGACTTGACGTTCGTGTCGAGCTGCCGCTGCCATTCGTCGTCGGTCGTGTCTACGAATCTTTTACGGACGATGATCGCTGCGCTATTGACCGCAACGTCCACGCGCCCGAAGGCCTCAACCGTACGTTCGACGATGCCCTCGGCACCGGCGACGGTGCCGACATCAGCCGCGACGACCAACACCTCCCCGCCTGCACCGCGGATGGCGTCGGCCGCGGCCGCGGCGGCATCTTCACGGATGTCGGCGACCGTCACACGCGCGCCCTCCCCCGCGAACCGAACCGCCGCCGCCCGTCCGATGCCGCTACCGGCGCCCGTGACGATGGCAACCTTATCCGCGAAGCGACCCTCAGCCATGGCGTCCCCCCTCACCACGCCAGGAAGCCGCCATCCACCAGGTAGGGCGCGCCCGTGACGAATGAGGCCTCATCCGAGGCGAGAAAGAGCACAACATTGGCCACTTCCTCGGGAGCCCCGATACGGCCCAATGGGTGCATGGCGTCGATCAGGCTCACCGTGGCCTCGCGGTCGGGCTGGGTCGCCAGGTACTCCTCCATGATGCCCGTCCAGATGCCGCCGGGGCAGATGCAGTTGACGCGGATATTGTCGCCGGCCAGGTCGGCGGCCATCGCGCGGGTCAGGGAGACCACCCCAGCTTTGACGGCGTCGTAGCCCGGCAGGTCGGGGTGCGCGATGAACCCGTGGACGGAAGCGGTCGTGATGATGGAGCCGACGCCAGCCTCGCGCATAGGGGTCACGGCGCGCTTCGAGAGGTAGAAGACCGAGCTGAGGCCCGCGCCGAGCATGAGATCCCAGAAGGCCTCGTCGTGCTCCCAGACGGACTTGTAGGTGCCGCAGGCGGCATTGTTGAATAGCACGTCCAGCCGGCCAAACGCGGCGAGCGTATCGGCGATGATCCGGTCGCAGTCCTCGGGACTGGAGACGTCGCCTGCGACGGCAATAGCTTCCCCGCCTCCACCGCGTATGGCCTCCGCCACTACCCCGGCACCGGTGCCATCAAGGTCGGCGACCGTTACCCTGGCGCCCTCGACCCCGAAACGCTCCGCCGTAGCGCGGCCAATCCCGCTGGCGGCACCGGTGATGATCGCGGCCTTGCCCGACAGACGGCTCATGCGCTCATCCCCCCACTACCTCGCTCCGCAGTGTCCGTGGTCTCGGGCGCGGGCACACCCAGCGCCTTTGCCCTCTCGACGAGGGCTGCCCAGGTTGCGTCCTCGATCGGGATGCCCTCGGCCAGGCGGCGCGCGAGCGAGCGGACCTCCGTCTCGCCGGGCAAGAGGATGGGTCGGTTCGGATCTCTCGGGCGGGCGCTCTTGACGTGGCTGGCGAAAGCCTCAATCTGGCGCGCCAGCCCCTCCGCACCACCGAGGCGTTCCAGCGACCACGCGCCGATCCATAGGGCGTTGTGCCCGCCGCCGCGCGGGCTGCCAGCGGCACCGGCTCCCGATAGTACGCCGGCGAAGATCTCCACCCAAAGGCCAAGCCCAAAGCCCTTGTGCCCCGCCGCGCCGCCCAACGGCAGGATTGAACCCATCCGTTCAGGGTTCCAGTACTCATCGGAATCCGTGGAAGGGCGGCCCTCGTGATCCTGGATGCAACCGGGCGACATCGGGACGCCCTTCGCGCGGGCGTGCATGATCTTGCCCTGGGCGACGACACTGGCCGTCATGTCGAGTACCAAGGGCGGCCCCTCCGCGCGCGGGGCGCCAAAGACGATGGGGTTAGGCCCGATAGCGGGGTCGGTTCCGCCGTAAGGCGCTACGCTCCATCCCACACCCGAATTGCTGCACGCAAACCACGCCGCGAAGCCGGCCTTCACAGCCCGCTCGGCGTACGCGCCGACGCGACCGACGTGCCTCGCGTACCGCACCACCCCCATCGCCGCGCCAAGCTCACGCGCGAGGTCGCACACCGCATCGGTCGCCTGCGCCGCGATCACCTGACCGAAGGTGCCTCCGCCTTCCATGCGCAGGACGGCGCCCCGCCGCTCGATGATACGCAGCCCATGACCGGGCAGAAGTTCCTGAGCCGCTATCCTGTCAAGATATTGCGGCGCGCGAATGACACCGTGGGAATCGTGGCCCATCAGATTGGCGTCCACCAGGTGATCGGCGACGATCAAGGCCTCGTCGGGCGAGACTTCCACCGCCTCGAACAGCGCCTTAACGAAGGCGCTCAGGGATTCGGATGAGATCTGCGGCATAGGTCACCATGATGCACCGAAGTCCGCGAGCCGTCAACGAGCATCGGGCATCGAATGACTGAGGTAGTATTTCCCCGTCGAGCGGCGGCTATCAAGCGTGGGGGGCGGTCAGCGCCCTCAGCTAAGCCGATGCCGCACCACTAGCGTCGGAAGACACCGAGCCCGCCATCGTTTCGGGAAGGGGCACGCCTAGCGCCTTTGCTTTCCCGGCGAGAGCGGCCCACGTCGCATCCTCTATCGGGATCCCCTCGGCCAGTCGGTGCTCCCGCGAACGGATCTCCGCCTCACCGGGCAGGAGGATGGGTCGGTCCGGATCTCCCGGTCGCGCGCTCTTGACGCGGCTGGCGAAGGTCTCGACGTCACGCCCTAGCCGTTCGGCTCCGCCGTGGTGCTCCAACGACCACGCGCCGATCCACAGGTCGTTGCTCCCGCTCCACAGAGCGTCGTCCTCGCCGTTGTGCGCATCTTCGGCGGCGCCCACATCCATGAGCAGGCTAACAAAGATCTCCACCAAGAGGCTGAGCCCGAACCCCTTGTGGCCCGCAGCACCTCCCAGCGTCAACATCGAGCCCGGCCGTTCAGCGTCCCAGTAGAGAGCGGGATCGGTCGTCGGACGGCCGTCGTAATCCTGAATCCAGCCGAGTGGAACCGGCACCCCTCGGGCACTAGCGTGCAAGAGCTTGCCCTGCGCGACGACGCTCGTCGTCATATCCAGCACCAAGGGCGGTCCATCGGCCACCGGGGCACCGAAGACGAGCGGGTCGGGATACAACTTGCGGTCGATGCCGCCGTGTGGCGCAACGCAATACGGCCTACCCGGGCTGCTGCACGCGAGCCAGACGATGCAGCCAGCCCCGACAGCCCGCTCCGCGTAAGCACCGACGCGGCCCACGTGCAACGTCCGCCGCAACACCCCCATCGCGGCGCCGAGCTCTCGCGCGAGGTCGCACACTGCATCGGTCGCCTGCGCCGCGGCGACCTGGCCGAAACCGCCCCGCGCGTCCATGCTCAGGATGTTGCTCCGCCGCTCGATGATGCGCAGTCCACGACCGGGCAGGATGCCCCCGTTCGCGATCGCATCGAGGTAAGCCGGGGCGAGCATGACGCCGTGGGAATCGTGGCCCATGAGATTGGCGTCGATGATGTGACCGGCGACGATTTCCGCCTCCTCGGGCGGGACGTCGGCCGCCTCAAAGAGCGCCTTCATGAAAGCGCGAAGGGGCGTATCCGAGACGTGGGGCATGGAGTGGCCAGGGTGAAGCAACGCCCGCAGACTGCGAACGGGCCTTAGGCGGCGGACCGCCACGGCAGTATGCTCCCAGCGACCGGCGTCTGTCAAGTACCCCTGGCGTTGACAGGCTACCACCCTGAGGGTATTCTATCGGCGACGGGGAGGGCGGAAATGAACGACTTACTCGCAGGCGCACACATGCCCACGGCGGGGGGCGTGCCCACCGGCATCGAGCGCGGGGCCAAGATCGACGCCAACACGATCGCGCTTTTCACCAAGAACCAGCGGCAGTGGCAAGCCAAACCGCTGACCGACGAGATCATCGCCGAGTTCAAGGCGAAGCAGCGGGAGACGGGCATCTCGCCCATCGTGGCGCACGACAGTTACCTGATCAACCTGGCCACGCCGGACCGGGAGCTGCGCGAAAAGTCACTCGATGCCTTCGTCGAGGAGATCGAGCGCTGCGCCGCGCTGGACATCCCTTTCCTGGTCACCCACATGGGTGCGCACGTGGGCACAGGCGTCGAGGCGGGGCTGGCGCAGCTCTCCGAATCCGTCAATGCCGCCATCGAGCGGACCGAAGAGCTGGACGTCGTCATCGCCCTGGAGGTCACTGCGGGCCAGGGCACGTCGCTGGGGTTCGAGTTCGGCCACCTGACGACCGTCCTGGAAAAGGTCGAAAAGCCGGAGCGCGCCGCCACCTGCTTCGACACAGCCCACGCCTTCGCCGCAGGCTACGACCTGACCACGCCCGACGGTTACACCGCGACGATCGAGGCTTTCGACGCCGCCGTGGGCCTAGAGCGCCTCGTCTGCTTCCACGTCAACGACTCCAAGACGCCGCTCGGCTCACGCGTAGACCGACACGAGCACATCGGAGACGGCCACATCGGCTCGGAGACGTTCCGTATGCTCGTGAACGACGCGCGCTTCGCCAACGTGCCCAAGATTCTGGAGACACCGCAGGCGGAGAAAATGCACGGCGAGAACCTGAGGCGGCTCAAGGCGCTGGTCGAAGCGGATACGTAAGCCCTCACGGGAAGCGACAAACTGCCACAGGAGGGAGATGGTTCTCCATGGATGCGGCCACGACCGGCAGCCGACCCCACATCTTCGACAAGAACATGGGCGAGAAGCTCGACGAGGCCTCTCTGGACCTAACGCGCACCAACGCCGACGGGCTGCCGGTCGTCGAACTCACCCAGGAGCAGAAGTACGTTTTCGACAAGGATGGGTGGCTGCTGATTCCTAGCGTCCTGGCGGACGATGACATCGAGGCGATGCGGGCGTTCTGCGTCCGGCTTGCCACGGACCCGGAATCCATTCCCGAGCACGAGCGATCCCCCATCGGCGGTCCCTTGCAAAAGCTGACCGATCATCCGCTCGTCATCGGCTTCATGAACGAGTTCGTGGCCTACCCCGCACTCGCCAGCCAGGCGTGCTACGGCTTCCGCCACGAATCGGCCTACCTCCAGTATCGCGAGTTCGGCTCCGATAACTTCGGCCCGCACAACGGCAACGGCCTCATGCGCTTCGAGGGGGATTCGCACATCTATCGCCAGATCCCCGGCAAGGCCCATGCGGGCCTGACCCGCGTCGTCTGGGAACTGAACCCGGTGGAGAAAGACGGCGGCGGCACGCTGTTCGTCAGCGGGAGCCACAAGGCCGCCTTCACCGCACCAGAATCCATACAGGACCGCCGCTCATCGCTCTGGGAGACCTACGCCTGCCCCGCCGGTTCGCTGCTCTTCTTCACCGAGGCGATCACCCACTCGGGCGACGCCTGGCGCAACAAGGGTCAAAACCGGATCGGCATCTTCAGTTGCTACAACACGGTCAACGCCAAGTGGCACAAATGGGAGCCGCACCCGGAACTTCTGGCCTCCATGCCACCCAAACGCCGGACGCTCTACCGGCCCGTCCATGCGCAGGACAACCTTGTCGGTGAGCCGTGCCGAGGCTGAAGCTTTGGGCGCCCGGAGTTGCAGAGCCCGGAGCGGAGCGCAGTTAAGGGCGTTCCCAGCGAACCGAAGAATCTATCATGGGTAGAAGTATCCTCTCCGTCATCGCAGGCTACCTCATCATGGTCATCGCCATCATGGCGCTCTTCATGATCTGGTTCCGCGGACCGGAAGCGACCTCAAGCGGCGGTTTTATGGTTTTCAGCCTCGGCTACGGCTTCGTGTGCGCCGTGGTGCTGGGAGGTCACCTGAGGGTTAGGCAAACCATGAGGATGAAGTAGCGGGGAACTAGCGAACTTCACCATTGAGTTCCCCGAGGAGAATGAGCTGATCGGATCGGGCTACCTTACTGGAATCGAGGCTACGCCACCGAGACGGGCAGGGCCATGCTTGAATACGGATTCGGTGAGCTGGGTCTAAACCGGATTCATGCGGGTTTCTTTAGCCGCAATCCGGCCTCCGGAAGGGTGATGGAGAAGCTTGGCATGCGATACGAGGGCTGTCTGCGACAGGCTGTGAAGAAGTGGGGCGTCTTCGAAGACCTTCAACAGTACGCCATCCTGCGTCAGGAATTCGAAGCATGAACGTAGATGTGACCGTCAGCCCGCTGGACCGGGAGACGGCCGATCTGGTCGTTTTCGGCCTGGCGGAGAAGGAGAGGCCCGCGCCGGATACACCGCTCGGGCGAGCGGACGCCGCGCTCGGGGGCGCCATCGGCGAGGCGGTGGAGGCGAAGGAGTTCAGCGGCAAGGCGGAATCGGCGCTCATGGTCCACACGCTGGGGCGGCTTCCGGCGAAGCGCGTCCTCGTCACCGGGCTGGGTCCCCGCGAGAGACTGGACGGCGAGGTCCTGCGCCGCGCGGCGGGCGTCGCGGCCAAGCGGGCGCGGGACTGCGGCGCAAAGTGGGTCGTCTCGGGCCTGGTGGACTGTGCGCCGGGGTTGGGTGCCGAACTCGCGGCACAGGCGGTCGTCGAAGGGACATTGTTAGCCCTCTACCGCTACGACGCCTACAAGCATGACGAGGGTGAAGAGCGAGCTACCGACCCAGAGTCGCTGAGCCTCATCCTCAGCGCCGAGAAGGGCGAGAGCGCCGCGAGGGCTGGGGCCGAGCGAGGCCGTGTGATTGCCGAGTCGGTGACCTTCGCGCGCGACCTGATCAACGCGCCTCCCAACGAGAAGACGCCGACGGTTCTGGCCGAACAAGCGCGAGCGATGGCGACCGAATGCGGCCTGGCCGTGGAGGTGTGGAACGCCGAGACGATCCGCGCACAGGGGATGGAGGCGCTTTTGGCCGTAGCGCAGGGCTCGGCGCAGGAGCCGCGCTTCATGATCGTCCGCCACGAGCCGCCGGGGATGGACGGTCAGCCGCCGGTCGTCCTGGTGGGCAAGGGGGTGACCTTCGATACGGGCGGCATCTCCATCAAGCCCGCGCAGGGCATGGACAAGATGAAGTACGACATGGCCGGGGCGGCGGCGGCACTGGGCGCAGTCCGCGCTATCGGCCTCTTGAAGGCGCCCAGGCGGGTCGTCGCGCTCGCACCCCTGACGGAGAACGCCGTGTCGGGGACGGCCCTCAGGCCGGGGGACGTCATTGGGTCGCTGGGAGGCAGATCCATCGAAATCACCAACACCGACGCCGAAGGCCGCCTGATCCTGGCCGACGCGCTGGCCTACGCGAAGACCCTCGAGCCCGCCGCCGTCATCGATCTGGCGACCCTCACCGGTGGCGTGACGGTCGCTCTAGGGGCGGCGGCAATGGGGCTGATGGCCACCGACGACGCGCTGGCCGAGCGCATCCTTGCCTCGGGAGAACGTACCGGCGAGCGCGCCTGGCGGCTGCCCCTGTGGGACGACTACGCGGAGCTACTCAAGAGCGAGGTGGCCGACATCAAGAATTCCGGCGGCCGCGAGGCGCACGCCATCCAGGGCGGGATGTTCCTCAAGGGGTTCATCGAAGGCGCACCCTGGGCGCACCTGGATATCGCCAACGTGGCCTGGACGGACAAGGCGCACGCGTATTGCCCGGTGGGCGCGGTCGGCATAGGGGTGCGGCTTCTCGTGGATGTCGTGCGGAGCTTCTGATGGGGTCCCAACGGAGACATTAACGATGATCACGACGATTTCATACGCCGGCCGCAGCGTCGAGGTGGAGATCCCCGACGGCTATCCCACCGAAGTCCTGATCCCCAACCGCATCGAGGCACCCGACGAGGGGACCGTGATCGCCCGTGCTCTCGAAGGCGCTGCGGACGGACCCAACCTGGACGCCTTCCTCGACGAGGCCCGCGAGGTTTTGGTCCTGGTCAACGACGGCACACGGCCCACGCCCACGGCGAAAATCCTCGACGCCATCGCCGATCGCATCGCACCGCACGACCCGAGCTTTCTGGTCGTCACGGGGGCGCACCGCGCGGCAACTCAGGAGGAGCTGCACTTCATCTTCGACGACCACCTCGAGCGCTTTGGCGAACGAACCACCTCGCATGACGCGCGGGATGAGCGCAGCCTTGCCCCCATCGGCCGTTCGCGGAACGGGACCGAGATGATCGTGAACCAAGAGGCGCTCGGGTACAGCCACATCATCACCATCACGAGCGTCGAACCGCACTACTTTGCGGGCTACACCGGCGGCTGGAAATCGTTCCTGCCGGGGCTCGCGGCCCATCGGACCATCGAACAGAACCATGCGCTCTCGCTCGACCCGCAGGCGAGGGCGCTCGCCACACGGGGCAACCCCGTCCGCGAGGACATCGACGACGCCGCGCGCACGATTGCCGAGGACGGTCGCCGGGTTTTCGGGATTCAAGTCGTCCTCAACGCGGAGCACCGGGTGGTCGCGGCGCAGGCGGGGGACATCGATGACGCGTTCGCGCGTGCGTGCGGGGATGCGCGGCGAGTCTTTGGCGTGCACCCGAGCGCCAAGGCGGACATCGCGGTCGCCGTCGCACCCTATCCGATGGACATCGACCTGTATCAGTCGCAGAAAGCCATCGACCACGCCAAGCTTGCGCTTGCACCCGGCGGCATCCTGATCCTGGTCTCATCGTGCCGCGACGGCGTCGGCGATCCAGCATTCCTCGACCTGCTCAAGAGTGCCGATGCCCCCGAGGCGGTCATCCGGGTGATCGGCGAAAACTACAAGCTGGGCTATCACAAGGCCGCCAAGCTCGCCGAGGTGGCCCAGTGGGCCGAGATGTGGGCGGCCACGGAGCTGGACCCCGCTGACGTCGAGGCTGCCCTCATGCGCCCCTTTGACGACCCCCTGGAGGCCATCGGGGAGGCGCTGAAGCAGAAAGGAAGCGGCGCGCGCGTCGCAATCTTCCCCGCGAGCAGCCTTACGGTTCCGCTCGTGCCAGCCTGAGAGGAAACGCATGGAAATCATCGACGCGCACTTGCACGTGTGGGTGACGGATGACCCGAAATATCCTATCGACGGGACGCTCATGGCCCCGCCGGAGATCTCAGCGCCCGTCGAGCTGCTCTTCGAGCACATGGAGGCGAACGGCGTCGAGCGCGCGGTCCTGGTCCAGCCCAGCCATTATGCCTACGACAACCGCTACCTGGCTGACTGCCTGGCTCGCTATCCCGGGGTACTCGCGGGCGTCGCGCTGGTCGATCCGGTGGCCACCGATGCGCCCGATCGACTGCGCCACTGGGTCGAGGACCGAGGCATCCGCGGCGTGCGGCTCCATCCGCACAGGACGGTGGAGGCTGACGCGTGGCTCTATGACGGCACCGCCGATCCCTTTTGGGAGACCGTAGTCCGTCTGGGCATTCCGGTGTGCTTCTTGATGATGCCGAGTAACGCCGCCGCCATCCGCCGTGCGGTCGAGCGATTCCCCGATGCCACCATCGTGATCGACCACTTCGGCTCGCCCGACAAAGGGGAGGGAACCCTCGAAGAGAATTTCCGGACCGTTGCGCAACTCGCCGAGCATCCGCGCGCGTACTGCAAGATCTCCGGTTTTCCCGTGGCGTCGAAGACTGACTATCCCCATGAAGACACCCACGTTCTCGCCGAGATCGCGCTGGATGCATTCGGTCCCCAGCGCCTGATGTGGGGCACCGACTTCCCCCACATCATCAGGCGGTGCGGCTACGATCGGTGCCTGGCGCTCACGCGGGACCTCCTCGGCCTTTCCGATGCGGACCGGGAATGGATCCTCGGCCGCACGGCCCGGACGCTCTGGTTCTCCTGAGACAACGGTTATCGCCACGCCTTCCACACCCCCAGCCCGTGAGGTGAGCCATGCCCGACGCTCGCTACACCGTTACCCAAGATGCCCCCAGGCCGGCGGGGCCTTACTCCCACACCGCCACCTGGAATGGGCTCGTCTTCGTCGCCGCACAGGGGCCCACCGACCCCGCGACCGGCGAGGTGGTCTCTGGCGAGATCGAGGCCCAGGTGCGCCGGACCTTCGAGAACATCGGGATCCTTCTGCAGGACGCAGGCTCGTCGCTGAATCATCTCCTGCGCATCACGCTCTATCTGGTGGACCTGGACGACTTCGCCGCCGCCAACAAGGTCTTCGAGGACGTCTTGCCTCAAGGGCGCTATCCGGCCCGCTCGACCATCCCCCTCGCTAGAGCGCGCGGCGGGATGCGCGTGATGCTCGACGCCATCGGCTACGTACCCGATTAGACACCCGGCGGACATTTACTGGGAACCAGCGCACCCCGCTTGACCGCCGACCCAGGGGGTCGTACACTCGGTCAGAAGGCAATCGTCCACCCGATCGAACGAGCAACCTGCGCCCCGTCACCGACGTCAACGCATCCCTCAGGGAGGTATTCGATGAGCCAGGAGCCGCAGGCGGGCGCGTAACGCTCTCTTGGAAGCCCAGCTTGGGCCTCGAGTTGAACCGAGAAGCAATCGAAAATATGCCATCAAAGAGTGAGGCGCTTGGGTATGATCTACGCAGACGAGGAGAACGTCGCCGCCATCGCGGCAGTCAACACGGTGCAGGTGCTGAAGTGCGCACGAAGCAACGGCCCCGCGCCGGGCCCTGCCCTGCTCTACATGAACGGCTACGACGAAGACATCGACATCAACGTCCATCTGTTCGTCATTAAGACGCCCGACGACGGGATCATCGTGGTGGATACGGGCCTGGGCTACCCGTCGCCACGGGATGACTTCATCGTCGAGCCCGATGAGGACACGCCCGATCTGCTCAAGAGCATCGGCGTCCTTCCCACCGACGTAGATGCCCTGATCCTCACGCATCTCCACAGCGATCACTGCAGCCGCGTGGCCGATTTCCCAAACGCCACTATCTACATCCAGCGCGAGGGGTGGATCGACGCCGTCTGTCCACGCGTCAAGGAGATGATCCCGGCGCCGCTCTTCCCGCGCGATGTCTTCGCCCACCTCGTTGATGGAGCGTGGGACCGAGTCGAGTTCGTGGACGACGAACTGGAGATCTCTCCCGGAGTGACGGCTTTCTGGACGGGCGCCCACACCGTCTGCTCGCAAGCCGTCGAGGTGCTGACGGCTTCCGGCGTCGTCGTCCTGAGCGGCGACGCGGTCTTCCTCTATCGAAACCTGGAGGAGAATATCCCTGTTGGGCTGCACACCAGCGTGGAAGAGTGCTACCACGCCATGAGCGAGATCCGCGAGCGGGCCGACATCGTCCTGACCAGTCACGATCCCGAGGTCTTCGAGCGCTACCCCACGGGGCTGATCATCTGATGGCGCGCCCGATCACCACACGCGTCGGCATCCTGGGAGGCAGCGGCTTCTACCAGATGGAAGGCGCGGCGGTCCTCGGCCAGGTGCGGCCGAACACCCCCTTCGGTGAGCCGAGCGACGCCATCACCCTGGTGGACCTGGACGGCGTCCCAACGGCTTTCCTGCCACGACACGGGGTTGGCCACCGCATCAGCCCAAGCGAGATCAACGTCCGGGCAAACCTTTTCGCACTCAAGGCCCTGGGCGTCGAGTGGCTGATCTCCATCAGCGCCGTGGGGAGCCTGCGGGAGGACATAAAGCCACGCGATCTGGTCGTTCTCGATCAGCTTTACGACCATACGCGCCACCGACCGACCACTTTCTTCGATGACGGGATCGTCGTCCACGTCAGCCTGGCCGATCCCTTCTGCGCAGTCTTGCGGGAGGTGTTGCTCGATGCCGCGCGCGGTGCCGGCGCAACGGTCCATCGGGGTGGCAGCTACATCTGCATGGAGGGACCGCAGTTCTCGACGCGGCTGGAGTCGGAAACCTACCGCCGTTGGGGCTTCGATCTGATCGGGATGACGACGGGGCCCGAGGCGAAGCTGGCCATGGAGGCGGAGATGTCCTATGCCGTCCTCGCCTGCGTCACCGACTACGACTGCTGGCACCCCCACCACGACGACGTCACCGTCGCGATGCTCCTGGAGACGCTGCGGGCCAACGTCGAGCTCGCCAAGGATGTCGTCCGTAGAGCCGTGGCCAAACTACCCGCGACGCGCGAAAACTGCCCCAGCGTGGTGGCGCTCGATACTGCCATCGTCACCGATCGCGCAGCGATCCCCGACGAGGTCAAGGAGCGGCTGCGGCCCCTGCTCTCGCGCGCTCTGGACCTCGAAGGTGGCGGATAGCCCCAATCACGGCCAGGCGGACGGCGCGAAAACGGACGCCCGGCATCGTGACCTGACCGAGGGCAGCATCGTCGGGGCATTGGGATTCCTGGCGCTGCCCAACCTCGCGACCAGTCTCCTCGGCAACGTCCTCAACATCATGGACGCGCTGTTCGTGGGGCGGTTGGGTCCCGACGCCATCGCGGCCGTCGCGTTGGGTGGTATCCTGATGGGCGGCGTCTGGACGCTTTTGGTCGGCGTGAGCATCGGGACCGTCGCGATGGTCGCCCGTTTCGTCGGAGCGAAGGATACGTCGGGGGCACGGCGGGCGGCGGCGCAGGCCTATTTCCTCGCACTGGGCGCCTCGATCCTTCTGGCCCTCCTGGCGGGCGGGATACCCGAGATGCTGATGCGCGCCATCGGCGGAACGCCGGAGGTCGCTCGGCTGGGCGCATGGTACGTCCGATTCGCCGTGGGCGGCGCGTTCACGCTGGTCTTCATGTTCACGACGAACGCCATCCTGCGCGGTGCCGGCGACGCGCGCTGGCCGATGGTCTTCGGCTCGACTGCGGTGCTGATCAATCTGGTGCTCGATCCTATCCTCATCTTCGGTTTGGGTCCGGTGCCGCGGCTGGGTGTCACGGGCGCTGGCCTGGCAACTTTCCTGGCCCAGGGGATCGGGATGCTGCTCGCCTTCTGGGTCCTGGTAACGGGACGCTCAGCGCTCCAGTTGCACCTAGGGGACCTGAGCTTGCGTCCGCGAACGCTGTGGCAAATGGTCAAGATGCCATCCCCGGCTCGCTTCAGGAAGGTGTCGGCACGGCAGCGACGATGATCACGATGCACTTCACCGCCGCGTTCGGTACGTTGGCCGTCGCTGCCTACGGGATCGGCATGCGGCTGGACCACTTCATGATGATGCCCGGCTGGGCGCTAACCGGAGCGACGTCGGCCCTGGTGGGGCAGAACCTGGGCGCGGGGAAGCCCGACCGCGCCGCGCGGACGGTGTGGCGCGCCGTCGGAATCCACGCGACGTTCCTGGTCGCGGCGAGCGCCATGTTTCTGCTCCTTGCGCCCCAGATCGTCCACGTCTTCGACAAAAGCGGGGCGGTAGTCGCCGAGGGCGCGCGCTACCTGAGGACACGAGCGATGGGCTACGTGCTGTTGTCGCTGAGCCAGGTCTGCGCGGGCGGCCTCAACGGTGCGGGGGACTCCGTCTCGCCACTGGTCGTGAACGCCCTGGCGCGGTTCGCCATTGGGATCCCGTTGGTGATCTTGCTTCCCACCGTGGGCGACTGGGGCGTCTGGGCTGCCATCACCATTGCCATCGCCGCGCAGGGCCTGGGGACCGGTGGCTGGTTCCTGGCGGGCCGATGGCGCGGGCGCCGCATCGCTGGCTGACTCTTATTTACTTTTCGTCGCCCAAAGACGATCTTTGCATACGGAAAACTGTCCGTGCCCCAACAACGCAAGGACCGCTGTGACGAACCCCCAACGCACCTATAAGGCGCGAGCGCCGCTGCGCATCTCGTTCTTCGGCGGCGGCACCGATGTCGATCCTTACTCCGAGGAGTACGGCGGCGTCGTCCTCAACGCCACCATCAACCAGTACGTCCACTGTATGCTACGGCCAAGCGACGAGCCCACCGCTATCATCCGATCTCTCGACCTCGAAGAGATCTCCCGCCGGGTCACCGGCAAGATGTGGGACGGCAAGCTGGACCTGGCTCAGGCGGTGATCTCCGACGTGGCGGAGGACACGGGCGGCGTGGAGATCCTGATGTACAGCGACGTCCCGCCGGGGTCGGGTCTGGGATCGTCGTCCACGCTGGTCGTGTGCATGCTGGCGGTGCTCCACGCGCGGCTGGGGAGCACGATTCCCCCCGATGCCCTGGCGGAGCAGGCGTACAAGATTGAACGCGTGGACCTGGGTATCCCCGGCGGGCGTCAGGACCAGTACGCGGCCGCGCACGGCGGCGTCAACATCATCCGGTTTGGTCCGGGGCCGATCCGCCAGGTCGAGCCGTTAGCACTCGACCGCGCCATCACCCTGGAGCTGGAAGCGGGCCTGACGCTCGCTTACACCGGCGCGCGGAATTTCCTCGCGGAGCGCGTGATCACCGACCAGGTGGAGCGCGTCAAGCAAGGCGAGACCCTACATCATTACGAGAGCCTCAAGAGGATGACGTGGGAGGCGGTGGACCTGTTGCGCACAGCCCGCGTGGATGATTTCGGCCGGCTGCTCCACGAGGAATGGCAGCTCAAGAAGGCTCTCTCACCCCGCATCTCCTCTCCCGAGATCGACGAGATCTATGACAGCACTCGCCGCCGTGGTGCCCTGGGAGGTAAGCTCTCCGGCGCGGGAGGCGGCGGTTTCATGTTCTTCTACAGCCCCTTCGATGCCAAACTGGCGCTCCAGAAGCACCTGACCAATCGAGGGCTCGAAGTCGTCCCCCTGGCCCTCGTGCATGAGGGCGTGCATTGGTGGAGCCTCGATTGAGCCGAGGCGGCGTTCGATCTCGTCATCTTGCGCCTTTCGTGGGTTGGCGGGATGTCGAGCGGCGCTCCGCTCAGGCCAATCCACCGAGGCGCCGCCGCCGCGTTCGACCCTTGACAGCCCTGCTCTGAGCGTATATTCTTGATCTATGGGCTCGGGCTCTAGCGAGCGCCCGGGCTCTTTTTGTGCGTGCACTTCGGGCCATTTCCACCAACGTAGGAGGCGTGCGGTGCCAGCGACGCTCGTGATCGGCTCCCAGTGGGGCGACGAGGCCAAGGCCAAGATCGTCGATCTGCTTTCGGAGCGAGCGGACATCGTCGTCCGCTTTCAGGGCGGCGCCAACGCTGGCCATACCGTCTGGGTCGACGGGCAGAAGTTCGTCTTCCACCTGGCGCCCTCCGGCATCCTGCGCCCGCATACGACATGCGTCATGGGCAACGGCGTCGCGATTGATCTGCCCGAGCTCGTGAGCGAGATTCATGCGCTCGTCGAGGGCGGCGTCGAGGTCTCGGGGCGATTGCTCATCAGCCACGCGGCGCACCTAGTGATGCCCTATCACAAGCTGCTCGACCGACTGGAGCCGACGAGCGCCCAAATCGCCACCACAGGCCGCGGTATCGGCCCCTGTTACCGTGATAAGGTCGGACGCGAAGGCATTCGCATCGGCGACCTGCTCCGGCGCGAGCGGTTCATCGAGAAGGTCCACACCGCAGTCGAGGCCAAAAACCGCCTGCTGGTCGGGCTCTACGACCACCCGCCTCTCGATCCCGCCGCCGTCGCCGATGAGATGCTCGCCTGCGCCCCGACGGTCACGCCGCTCGTCACGGATACGGTGGCCTACCTCAACGATGCGCTCGACGCGGGCCGCCGCGCCCTCTTTGAGGGCGCCCAGGGGACATTGCTCGACGTGGACCACGGCACCTACCCCTACGTCACCAGTTCCAACACCATCGCGGCCGAAGCCTGCCTGGGAGCGGGCGTCGCGCCGGCGCGCCTGGAGGCCGTCCTGGGCGTCGCCAAGGCTTACACCACGCGTGTGGGTACCGGCCCCTTCCCTTCGGAACTGGACGGGGGTGAGGGCGACGTCCTGCGCGAGCGAGGCCAGGAGTACGGCGCAACCACCGGCCGGCCCCGGCGGTGCGGCTGGCTCGATGCGGTGGTCGTGCGCCACGCCGTTCGGCTCAGCGGGATCACCGGCCTAGCGCTCACGCGCCTGGATGTCCTCGACGCCTTCTCGAAGCTCAAGCTCTGCACGGGCTACCGTCTGGACGGAGAGACCCTTTTTCACATGCCCCCCGACACCGAAGACCTGGCGCGCGTCGAGCCCATCTATGAGGAGATGGAGGGCTGGCGCGAGCCCACCACGGAGGCGCGCCGCTTCGAAGAGTTGCCGCGCGCGGCCCAGCGTTACGCCGAGCGCGTGAGCGAGCTCGTGGGCGCTCCCATTGAGATCATCTCCGTGCGTCCCGACCGCGACGGCACCATCTTGATGTAGCGGCCGATCCCGCGAACTGCGTCGCAAAACCCCCAAACAGTTGTCACTGCGCGAGCCGCGGTGACAATCCATACCCCCCATAGCCCGTTCGGTCCGCGAGCTATTTGGGGAAGACGACGGTGGGTTCTGCGGAATGGGCGCGGTGACATTGTGGACTCGGGTGCCTATATTTACATTGCGCGCGCCATCGGCGAGGAGCATTGGGGCAAGCTCGCCGTGGCGCGGCGCGGTGAGCCAAGAAGGAACGGGAGTGACTTTCGATGTCGCCTGGGGCCATCCTCGTCGTGCAGACGGCCTTTCCCGGCGATCTTTTGCTGACGACGCCGCTTCTGCGCGCAGTTCACGAGCGGTGGCCCGATGCAGCGCTCTGGGTACTGAGCCGACCTGTCGGTCTGGACCTCCTGGCGGGCAACCCGGCCGTCACCGGCGTGCTCGCCTACGACAAGCGCGGTGCCGAGGCCAGCGCGCGTGGCCTGTGGCGTCAGTGGACGAGACTTCGTGCCATGCATTTCGATCTTGCCATCCTGGCCCATCGCTCGCTGCGCAGTGCAGGACTGGCCAGAGCGGCGGGCATCCCCATCCGCGTCGCCTTCGCGGATAGCCCCGGCAGCCGGCTTGCAACGCACCGCGTACCTAACCCCGGGGGAGAGTCGCAGGCGCGACGCTACGTCGCCCTCATGAGGCCCTGGATGGACGAGGCGAGCCTGGCGGCGGTCGATGCGCGCCCCGCAATCTACCCGAACGGCGACGACCACGACCGTGTCGCGCGCCTGCTCGCGACGGACGGCATAGCCCCAGATGACCCGCTGGTGGCGCTCGCACCGGGGTCGGTATGGCCCACCAAGCGGTGGCTGCCCGAACGATTCGCACAGGTGGCCGACGAGCTGGCGAAAGCTGGATTCAGGACCGCTCTCGTCGGTGGCTCCGAAGATGCTCCCATCTGCCGCGCCGTGGCCGCCAGGATGCGGTCACATCCCGTGGATCTCTCAGGGCAAACGTCCTTCCGCGAGTCGGCGACGCTGTTAGGCCGCGTGCGGCTCATGATCGCCAACGACAGCGCGCCCGTGCACCTTGCGGTCGCGATGGGAACGCCCACCCTGGCCATCTTCGGCCCGACGGTGCCGGCCTTCGGCTTTGCGCCCACAGGACCGTTCGACCGCGTCGTCCAGGCACCGCTGGCCTGCCGACCTTGTAGCCCTCACGGCGGCCACCGCTGCCCGCTGGGCCATCACGCGTGCATGCGCGAGATCACCCCCGCGGTCGTGACCGAGGAGGCGTTCGCGGTGCTGCGTCAGGCCAATCGAGCGAAAGATCCCCGGCTTGCATCAAGCTCAAGCATCGAAGGGCCATCCTGAGCGTGCCGGAGGATGACCGTACCGAAGGATGGTCCCACTGAGAGAGCGTTTACCAAACGAAAGGAGGGCGGCCAATGGCGCGCAAGGACCGCGAGCGAAAACCTGACCGCCAAAAGCCTCAGCGCACCAAAAAGGAGAAGCGGGGGACAAAGCGGGAGAAGCGGGAGAAACGGTTGAAGGAGGGGGCGTCCTGATGGGGAGCGAGCTATGAGCGAAGAGGCGCCCTCCGAAGCTCAGGACACCGCGCTCTTCCTGCACCTCATTGCGCTGCTTCAGACCCTGGCCCTTCAGGCGATGGGCAAGCTGGCCAATCCCCTCACCGGGGAAGCCGAGCGCAACCTGGAGCACGCCGGTGTCGTCGTCGAGACACTCGCCATGATCGAGCGCAAGACGGAGGGTCACCTCACCGACGACGAAAGCCGGGCGCTCGCGGATGCACTGTACCACCTGCGCATGAACTTCGTCGAGGAGAGCTGGAAGCCCGACCCAGACGACGCGTCACCAGCGGCCGAGGACGCAGCGGAAGAGACGGACGAGGGAAGCTCCCCCACGCAAGCGCCGGAATCCGACGCGTAGACTCCGAGCCCTGCCTCAATGCGTCTGCGTCGCGGACCCTCCGAAGGCGCCCGGACTGCCCGATGGCGCGCGTGGATCGCGCCGGGGGACATCGTCCTGATCGTGCTGCTCGCTGGGGTCGCTGCGGCCTTGCCCGCATGGCGTCCCGGCGGGGGCCGTCTCGCGGAGCGGGCGGTCGTTGAGGTGGGCGCAGGCATCGCACGCGAGCTACCCCTGGACCGGAACGGGCGTTATATCTTCACGGGACCCCTGGGTGCCACGACCGTTGAGGTCACCGGCAGCGGTCTGCGCGTGGTTTCGTCGCGCTGTCCCCGCAAACTCTGCATGATGCGAGGGACGATCCGCCGTCCGGGCGAACTCACCGCGTGCGTGCCCAATGGGGTCGTGGTGCACCTGGTCGGAGGTTCACCTGCCGTGGACGGGATCACCGGACCCTAGCTGCAAAAAAGCGATGCGCCTGCCCCCTTCGGACGCGCGGATGCGCCGGATCGCACGACTGGCGCTATTAGCCGCATTCGGTCTCGTGCTGTTCGTGGCCGAAGGCTTCGTGGGTCTGGGTGTGCCCGGCCTGAAGCTGGGCCTGGGCAACGTGGCCACGCTCGTGGCGCTCTACCTCTACGGTGTGCGCGCGGCCGCGATTGTGACGGCGGTGCGGCTGATCGTCGGGCCAGCCGTCATCGGGACGCTACTCTCACCGGCGTTCGCGCTCTCGTGTGCGGGGGCAGCGGCTAGCGTCGTCGCCATGGCCACCGGATGGTGGGCTTTCGGCCGATGGTTGAGCCCGGTCGGCGTCAGTACACTGGGCGCGGTGGCCCATTCGGTCGCCCAGTGGGCGGCTTTCGACGCGATCTTCGTCGCGGGACGTGCGCCCACCTGGTGGCTCTCGCCGCTGATCGCCCTCGGCATCGGCACGGGGGCGACCACGGGGCTGCTCGCGCGCGCCACCCTGGGCACGCTGGAGGACGGAGAGACGTGATCCGGGTGGGGAACGCAGGGGTGGAGATCGAGCAGGGCGACATCTCCCGGGCAACCACCGAGGCGGTCGTCAATGCAGCCAACAACCGCCTGTGGATGGGAGCCGGGGTCGCTGGGGCGCTCAAGCGCGCGGGCGGCCCGTCCATTGAGCGCGAGGCGGTGGCTCAGGGGCCCATCGATGTCGGGGAGGCGGTCGTCACCGGCGGCGGGAATCTGGCGGCGAAAGTCGTGATCCACGCCGCCGGTATGGGCGCCGACCTACGCACCGATGCCGGAAAGGTCCGCACCGCGACTGCCGCCTCCATGCGCCGCGCGGAAGAGAACGGCATCCGCTCGATCACCTTCCCCGCCATCGGCACGGGCGTGGGAGGCCTTCCGCTGGAGACCTGTGCCGAGGTCATGCTCGACGCGGTCATCAAGCACCTGAAAACGACGCAGTGCATCGAGGAGGTGCGCTTCTGCCTGTTCGATGACGCCGGGCGGGACGCCTTTGAGCGGGTGCTGAGGGGGCGCTTCCCGGAGGCGTGAGGGGACACCTGGGCACGTTTGCCGAGGGTGGCCGCCCTTCCTGATGGTAGAGAACGCCGGCTTTGCCCGGAATCCCGGCTCAGTTGAGCCCATCAGGGCAAACGGCCCTGATAACCCACGGTGAGGCAAGGCCGATGAAGACTTCATCGCAACTCAAGGAAGACATTGTGTTCGAGGCAATACTGCGGGGGAACAGGCTGCGGTTCCACAGCACGTGGGGCCTCTTCAGCCCACGCCGTATCGACGATGGATCATACCTCCTGATCGAGCACATTGATCTCGCGGATGGGCAGCGCACTCTGGATCTGGGTTGCGGCTACGGCGCCATCGGCCTGGCGATTGCAAAAGCATGCCCCGGCGGCATCGTCCACATGGTTGACACCAATTTCGTGGCGGTGGACTTCGTGAAAAAGAACGCGGAAGTGAACGGACTCGGTAACTACAAAGCCTATCTGAGCAATGCGTTCGGTGCGGTGGGTGACGTCATGTTCGACAACATCGTTGCGAATCTCCCCGCCCAGGTGGGAAAGGAACTGCTGTACACCATCCTCAGCGACGCCAAAGACCATCTGAAGCCGGGGGGGCAGATCGTCGTCGTAACGATCTCGGGACTCAGGATGTTCATCAAAAGGAATCTCAAGGAGGTCGTCGGCGACTACGAGAAGGTCAAGCAGGGACGAGGGCACACGGTGATGAGAGCCGTCAAAGGAACTGCTGGTGTGCCGAATGAAGCCTTAGAGGGAGTCCTGCGGTAGCGGTCCGCGGAGGGGTAGAATCGGACCACGGCCTTGACAGAGCAGTCCCGATCCCGCAGGTTGCGGACAAAGAAGGGACTCGGTTCGATGAGGGGTGAGCAATGAGGTACAAGATTGCGTTACGCAAGACCGATGAGGGGTACAGCGTTTCGGTCCCCGGGTTGCCGGGTTGTTGGTCACAGGGTGCTACCGAAGAAGAAGCCCTCCAGAACATCCAGGACGCGATCGGGGAATACCTCGTGGCGCGGGATGACCTTCTTGAGGGCGCAGTTGTCCGCGAGGTAGAGGTCACTCCCTAGAACGTGCCAAGAATTCCTGGCATCAACCATCAAGATACCGTACGCGCTCTCCAGAAAGCGGGCTTTCGGGTCGTCCGGCAGAGCAAGCACATCGTGATGGCCGATGGTGTTCGCATCCTCACGATTCCGCGACACAATCCGGTGAACGCCTATACATTGGGTGGCATTGTGCGCGATGCCGGGCTAACGGAAGAGGAATTCCGCAAGTTGCTGTAAAGCGCCTGCGGGCGACGCGCTGCATCGAGGAGGTACGCTTCTGCCTGTTCGATGAGGAGGAGCGCGAGGCCTCCGAGGGGGCGTGCGGGAGCGGTTCGCGGAGAAGTGATAAGATGTTGCTTGTGATAGCCACTGGTTGGCCACCCTTCCCATGAACGAAGCCGAGTACGAGGAATTCGTTCAAGCGGCGTACGACGGCCACGTCGTCGTTGGCGTGGATCGTGTCGACGCAAAGAAGCTTTACACGGAGGTGTCGCTGGCTGACATCGAAAAGGCAACCGGGGAAACAGTCTACTTGGAGAAGCTGGTTGTGCGGTCGGCGGAGCTCGTGTCGTTCGTGGCGGCTATCGGCAGCGTGGGGTTGGCCGCGCTCGCGTTTGGCTGGTGGGCTGTCCTCATAACCCCGGTGGCCCTGTTTCTATGGTTCTTCAATATCTCGTTGTCAGTGGTGGGCGGGTCGCGTATCTGGGTGCTGACGCTTCTGCTTATCGCCGCTGTCGTCGTCCACTTGATGAAGCTGTTGCCGAGTCCATGGATGTCGGGGTTCTTCGCTGTCTACTTCCTTGCTCTCTGGTGTAGTCGGCTGCTATACAGCGCGTCAACCGTTTTCCTTCGGGCTTTCGTGTTGCGAAATCAGCGGGCCTTAGACGCCTTTGCTGATGGGATTACCATTCGGACAGGCCCAGATGGCTAACGTACCAATGATCACAGACATTGACACCTGCATCGAGGAGCTTCGTCATACTGTGCAGATAGCCAGGTACAACTACGAGATCTGGTGGGTATACAAGAGCAAGGACACGCGACCTCAATACCTGCGTGTGATGAACAAGTACACCCCATTCTTCCAGACCTCGATCCACTCTCATTTCGTAGCGACTCTTGTTGCGCTGTACAGGCTGTACGAGAAACGAGCGGATACCTATAACATCCCATACCTGCTACGCATTCTGAGAGATGCAAAGCGTCTCAACGAGGCCAAGTTGAACAAACTCGATCAGATGTACAAGCGAGCGAAGCCCTTATGGATAAAGGTGAGTGTTCTCCGCAACAAGGCGTTCGGCCACCGGTCCACCGCACATACGGTCGCGCAGGTCTTCGAGGAGGCTGCTGTCAGTCCCGACGAATTCAGGGACCTGATTAAGGCAACCGAGCAGCTTCTGAGCGAACTGAGTTACGCATGGGACAAGAGCGTTCTCGCGTTCGATCTCAGTGCGCGACCTGCTATAATCCGTCTGCTGGAGGATCTCAAGACACGGCACGGACCTGCGATGACGCGGGATACCGAGCCTCGGTGTTAGTGCACCGTCCTTACTCTACAGGGTCTTGGACGCAACGCGCGTCAACCCTGTGCGGAGCCTCACCGTCCCCGCCGCAACTTTCACCGCCGCGATCATCGAATCGGGCTTGGCGATTCCCCGCCCCGCGATGTCGAAGGCCGTGCCGTGCGCGGTCGTGGTGCGGATGATGGGCAGCCCGATCACCTGCGTGCAGACCGCCCCCTGCCCCGCCATCTTCGCGGTGATGTTCCCCTGGTCGTGGTACATGACGAGGACCATCGGGTAGCGTCCATCGCCGGCCCCGGGCAGGAAGGCGTCGACGGGAAAAGGCCCTTCGGCGCGTATGCCGCGCTTTCGCGCCGCCTCGACCGCCGGGAGGATGGCGTCGCGCTCCTCGGTTCCCATCATCCCGCCTTCGCCCGCGTGGGGGTTGAGCGCCGCCACGCCGATGCGCGGGTCGGGGACGCCCCAGCCCACCAGCGTCTCGTGCGCCAGGATGAGCTTATCGAACACCGCATCGAACGTCACGGCGTCGGGCACCTCGCGCAGGGCCATGTGGTTCGTGACGTATAGGAGCCGCAGTGTCCCCGCGACGATGATCATCCCGAAGCGTTCGGCGCCGGTCAGGTCCGCCAGGAACTCCGTCTGGCCGGGGTAGTCGTAGCCGGCTTTCCGCATCGCCGCTTTGTGGAGCGGCGCCGAGGCCATTGCGTCAACATCGCCCCCTAGCGCAAGCGCCGCCGCCGCCCGCAGCGATTCCGCCGCTGCGCGCCCGCACGCCGGTTCCTCGACGCCCCAGGCCACGCTTTCGCCATCGATCAGGTCGAGGTCGAGCACGTCCAGCGTCCCCGCCTCGAACCGGGCCTCGCCGACCTCGCCGATGGGATGGATCGCCGCACCAGGCTCGATGGACCCCGCAACCCTGCGCATCACGCTCGCGTCGCCGACGACCAGAAGCCGCACCGAAGGCGGGGCCTCCCTCCAGATCGTCCCGGCCGCCCTAACGGCGATCTCCGGGCCGATCCCCGCCGGATCACCCATGCTCACGGCGACGAGGGGTGCGCTCACGCCTGCACCCCGACCCATGCGCCGCTCTCCGCCGACTGCGCGCACGCCTCGAGGACCGCCTGGCAGCGCTCACCGTCGGCAAAGCTCGGATCGGGCATCCGGTCGCTTCCGATGGCGTCGCAGAGCTCGAACATCTGGTGAACGTGGGAATGCTCCCAGCCGAGGGTGTGCCCCGGCGGCCACCAGTGGTCCACGAAGGGGTGGCCGGGGTCCGTCGCAAGGATCGTGCGGAAGCCCTGCTCGCCCTCGGTGTCGGCCAGCGAGTAGTACTGGAGCTCGTTGAGCCGCTCCAGGTTGAAGGCGAGCGAGCCCTCGCTCCCATTGATCTCGATGACCTCGAAATTCTTCCTGCCCGTCGCCAGGCGGCTGACCTCGAAGTTCCCCGTCGCCCCGTCTGCGAACCGTGCCATGAAGAGGGCCGCATCGTCCACCGTGACCTCGCCCCGCTCCTCACCACCGCCCGCAGCGGAGAGCCCCTCCGCCGTCTCCGCCAGAACCGGCCGCTCCTTGATGAACGTATCCAGGAGGCAGGCAACGCTCGTGATCTCGCCCACCAGGTAGCGCGCCAGGTCGATGACGTGGGACCCCAGATCACCCAGGACGCCCAGACCCGCGACCGACTTGTCCAGCCGCCACACGAGCGGGAAGTCCGGGTCCACGATCCAGTCCTGGAGGTACTGCGCGCGGAAGTGGCGGATCGTCCCCACGCGTCCCTCCGCGATCATGCGCTTGGCCAGCATCACCGCCGGAAGCCACCTGTAGTTGAAGCCCGCCTGATGTTTGACCCCTTCATGCTCAGCAGTCGATAGCATCGCCTTGGCCTCGGCCAGGTTCATTGCCAGGGGCTTCTCGCAGAAGACGTGCTTGCCGTGTTCGGCGGCAACGATGGCGATCTCCGCGTGCGAATCCGTCGGCGTGGCGATGTCCACGACATCCACATCGTCCCGCGCCACGAGGGCCCGCCAGTCCGTCTCGTGGGATTTCCAGCCGTATTCGGCCGCGGCGGCCCCGACGCCCGCCTCGTCCCTACCGCAGACGGCCTGGAGGACCGGCACCGCGGCGGGCTTGAACATCACGGGCACGTCCACGAACGCGTGACTGTGCGCCCGCCCCATAAACTTGTATCCCACCATGCCCACTCGTATTTCATGCGCCATCGTGCCGTCTCCTGTGGTCAAGCTTCGTCCATGTCCTGATCAAACGCGCATCGCGCAACGAGCCTAGTCTCCCCGATGGTAGCCGCCCCGCGCGCTGACGTCAAGCGCGCCGAGGTCGATCCGCTTCCGCCCGACGCGGTTGCTTCCGAGTAGCGTGAAACCTATAATTCCACGGACACGCCAAACCCTGCTACCAACGGAGAAGCGGATGAAAATCACCGAGTTCACGTGCACACCCGTCCACACGCGGCGGCAGACAGGGCTCGTCTCGCAGCATGTCATCGTCGAGATCCACACCGATGGCGAGTTGGTGGGCATCGGCGAGATCTCCGACCTGAACCACGAGCCGCTCTACATGCCCGACGTGGACGACCTGGCGCGCACGCTTACGACGCTGTTCGGCGGCCAGGATGTTCTCGACACCGCAGCCCTAGAAATCCTGCTCGCTCGGTCCTACCCCGGGAACCTCCTAAATGGCGGTATTTCAATGGCTTTCTACGATATCGCCGGGAAAGCACTTGGCGTACCAGTCTATACCTTCTTCGGCGGTAAATATCGCGACCGCATCAAGATGTGCTATCCGCTCTTCCGCATGCACGCCCCGGAAGATGTCGAAGATCGCCTGGAGACGGTCCGCGATCTCTTGAACGAGGGCTACGACCTTTTCCGTCTCTACGTCGGGGGAAATCTCGATCTCGATATGGCGTTCCTGGAACAGTTTAGCGCGGAATTCGGGGGCCGAGCCCGGATCAAGTCGCTGGACTTCTCTGGCCTGCTCACCTGGAAGGAGAGCGTCAGCGCCATCGAACGCTTCGAGCGCTTTGACTTCGATATGGTCGAAAGCCCCTCCTGGGGCCGCAACGCCCGAGGCCTGGCCGAGGTGCGCAAACGCATCTCGAAGCCCGTCAGCGAGCACGCCGAGAGCTTTGCGCACGCGCGTGAGTACATTGAACGCGAGGCGGTGGACATTTTCAACATTTGCATCGACTCGTTGGGCGGCCTTCGCGACGTCCAGGCCGTCTACCAACTCGCTCGCATTTACGGCATCAAGACCCTAAGTGGCACAACCCAAGAGCTTTCCATCGGTACATCTGCCCAGGGCCAGGTCGTCGCGGCGATGCCGAACCTCGATTATCCCAGCGACTTTGCGGGAGGGAGGCTCTATCTGGACGACGTAGTGGTCGAACGCGTGCGCTATGAGAACGGATCGCTCGTCGTCCCCGACGGACCGGGACTGGGCATGACGCTCGATCCCGAGAAGCTCCGGGCGCTCTCGAGGCCGCTCGTTGCCATCGCTGAGACTGTCGAGATCCCATAATTGCAAGGCGTTCCGGCAAGCCATGCGCTCGGTCCGACCCTCAGGGCCGGGGCCCACTCGCGCAGACAAGCAAAGGAGCTAGGATGAAACTCGTCACTTACCAGTACGAAGGACGCACGTCCGTGGGCGCCGTGGTGGACGACCATGTGGTGGAGATCCCTGCCGTAGCGCCCGTCGGTTCGCCGCTTGGCAGCGTGCGCGACATGGTGAGCCTCCTGGAACTGGGACCGGATGCTCTGGCGACCGCCGACGCAGCGGCCCGCGCAGCGCATGGGAGCGGCGCGTGCAAGGGCACGTGCCTGGAGCAAGCGGAGGTGCGCCTTCTGGCGCCCGTGGCCAATCCCCGGAAGATCTTCTGTCTGGCCGGCAACTACGCCGAGCACATCTTAGAGGGCGGGGGCCGCCCCCCGGAGGTCGAGAAGGCGACGCCGCTCGTCTTCATGAAGCCGCCCTCGACCGTCGTTCGCGGCACGAACGATGTCATCCCCATTCCGCCCGTCGGGCAGTCCATCGACTGGGAGGGGGAGTTGGCCATCGTCATCGGCCGCCGCGCGAAGGCGGTGAAGGCCGAGGAGGCGCTTGATTTCGTCGCCGGCTACACGTGCATGAACGATGTCTCCGAACGGGAACTCTTGATCAAAGAACGCGCGGAGACGGGCGCACGGGAGAGCTTCTTCGACTGGCTCAACGGCAAGTGGCTCGACGGCTTCGGTCCTCAGGGGCCATACCTGGTCACGACCGACGAGATCCCCAACCCGCACGCGCTCGACCTCCGGGTGCGCGTCAACGGCGAGACGATGCAACAAGGTAACACGGGCCAGATGCTCTTCAGGGTGGGCGACATCATCGAGTACATCAGCACCATCTGCACGCTCGAGCCCGGCGACCTCATCAGCACCGGCACGCCCAGCGGCGTGGGCCATGCGCGGGGGCTCAAGCTCAAGCCCGGCGATACCGTCGAGGTCGAGATCGAGAAGATCGGCGTGCTTCACAGCACGGTAGTCACCGAGGGGTAGCGGGAAACTGGGAGCGGGCAAATATGGCACTAGAGGGTAAGCCCACTATCGGCTTCATCGGGGCAGCGCACCCCCACAGCCGTGGCTGGCTGGAGACGCTGCGCGACATGGAAAACGACCTGGCTCGGGTGACCCTCTGCGAGGCGGACCGGGACCTTCGAGAGCGGTCGGACATCGCCGAGGGCATCGCCGCCTTCTACGACGAACCGGAGGCGCTCTTCGAAGCCGAGAAACCCGATTTGGCCATGATCCTCTTGCCCCATCCCGAGGCAGCCGAGACGGCGGTCAAAGCCGCCGAGCAGGGGGTTCACGTCTTCGTGGAGAAGCCCGTGGCGCGGACGGCGTCGGACGCTCGGCGGATCAAGGAGGCGTGCGCCCGCGCGGGAGTCCAGTTCACCACGGGCTACAATTGGCGCCACAACCCCACCTCACGCGACATCCGCAAGCGGGTGGCAGACGGCGATCTGGGCCAGCTCTGGTCCGTCGAGCTACGCGTCGTCACCTCGACAGTACGCTCGCGGGACCCGAAGCACTGGCTCTTCGACAAGGCGATCTCCGGTGGGGGCATCCTGCACTGGCTCGCCTGCCATTTCATCGACCTGGCGCGGTTCGTGACGGGCCAGGAAGTAGAGCGCCTGAGCGCTATATGCCGGACCGTTGGCGGAGAGGCGGTGGATGTCGAGGACGCGGCGACTGTGGCGATGGCGTTCTCGGGCGGGGCGGTCGGATCGCTCCATGCCGGGTATGTGCGCATCAGCGAGACCGAGACCTTCCTCGCCCTCCGCGGCAGCCGAGGCGAGATCGTGTGGTCGCCCTTCGACGAGAGGGCGGAGTACCGCTATCGCCTCTACGGCGCCGGCGACGCAACGCCGCTTTGGGGCCGTTCGTCGTTCGCGCTGCCTGATCGGCCCGGCTATGGCGGCTGGATCAGCCAGGAGCTGTTGCGGGAGTTTTTCCGGGCCATGCGCGGCGAGCGCGAGCCGGAGATCACGATCGATGACACCATCGCCGTCCTGGAGATCGTGGAGGCAGCCTATGCGTCGTCCGCAAGAGGAGCCGAGGTCGCCATCCGGCCAACTGACAGTTAGCCGGACGCGTGATGGAGTGCGTTTTCTGTCCATTGTTCTCTTGGCACTCGGACAAATGTGTCCTATATATAGGGCATGAAGGGCAAGCAATTCATTGATCGGGTATTCGAGAAGGAGATCGCCATGCGTTTCATCTACCCAGCACGACTGCGCCGTGCCGGCTCGGACGAGATCGTCGTTTCGTTCCGCGATCTGCCGGAATGTCTGACCTCCGGCGGGGATGAAGCCGAGGCTCTCATCGAAGCTCAGGACGCGCTTGAGGAAGCGATAGCCGGGCGCATCAACCGTGGTGACGCCATCCCGACGCCGAGCGCGCGGCAGGCCGGCGAGCATCGTATCGCCGTGCCCGCCGACATGGCCACGAAGGCCGCGCTCGTTCTGGCATTTCGGGAAAGCGGTCTCACCCGAGTCGCCTTCGCTCAGCGCCTCGGCGCCGACGACAAGGTGGTGCGTCGTATGCTCGATCCGCGCCACGGCACCGCCGCAAGCCGCATTCACAAGGCCATGCGTGCGCTTGGCCATGAGCTCATCGTGGAGTCACGCGCTGCCTGAGCGGCCCGGCTACGGCGGTCGCCATCCGGCCAACTGGCAGTTAACCAGACGCGCGATGGAGTGCATTTTCTGTCGAATCCCCGCAGGTAGTGAATCGGCTCGTGCACCAGGACAGAGGCGTGCGTCACCTTCCCGACCCTTCATCAAGTTCGTCGTTTAGTTGTCTGGAGCGGATAAAGACGCTACAATATCAGAGAACCCGTGGGCAACATGAACGCTATGGACACGGCTTTACACTGATCTCCACAGGGGGTATGAATCGCCATGCCACCACTCGAACCGGGAACCCAGGCCCCGAAGTTCGCCCTTTCGGACGTTGAGGGGGGCCAACATGAGCTCGATGCGCTCCTGGCGCGCGGTCCCGTCCTTGCGGTGTTCTACAAGAAGGGCTGCGGAACGTGCCAGTACAGCGCGCCGTTCTTCGAGCGCTTCCATGAGCGCTTCAAGGATACGGCGGCCTCCATCGTGCTCGTGAGCCAGGACGACCCCGAAGGGATGCGCGAGTTCGCCAAAGATTTCGGCGTGACCGCGACCATCGGGCTCGACGAGGAACCGTACGAGGTCAGCCGCGCCTACGGGCTCACGGCCGTCCCGACGCTGTTCACCATCGGCCCGGAGGGAATGATCGCTCAAACCTGCGTCGGCTTCGCCAAGGCGGATTTCAATGCCATGGCTGGCTGGCTCGGAGAACAGGTGGGAGCGGACCCCTCCCCCATCGTCGTCCCAAGCGATGATGCCCCCGAATTCAAGCCCGGCTGAGGCTCTAAATCCGCCGCCTAGTTGAGGCGGCCCATAGAGCGCCCTGGGTCTCGGTGCGGCAAGTGGGCCTTGCAATGCGGCCCGGTTCCGTGCCGTAGCCTGACGTGCCCGGGAGCGGCCACCGTGAGCCAACGCTACCTCATCGTCGGGAACGGGATGGCGGGCGTCACCGCCGCAGAGCGCATCCGGGTGCTCGACCGAGAGGGTGAGATCGCCATCGTCACCGACGAACCGCACCCGTTCTACTCGCGGCCCGGGCTGATGTACTACATGATGAAGACCTTGGAGCTCAAGGACCTCTACTGCCATCGCTACGAGGGCGACTGGTACGGCCGCCATCGCTTCGAGCTGATCTACGACCGGGTCGAGCGGATCGACACCGATGCGCACCTGTGCCATATGCACGAAGGCAGAACCCAGCCTTACGACCGCCTGCTTCTGGCCACCGGAGCCGTTCCCATCCGGCCCCCCTGGGATGGATTAGAACTGGGGGGCATCCACCACCTCAACACGCTCGCCGATGCACAAAAGACCCTCGACGACCTCGGGGGCCGCTCCGCGAAACGTGCCGTGGTGATCGGCGCCGGGCTGACGGGCGTCGAACTGGCCGAGGTCTTTCGCCATCATAAGTTAGAAGTGACGATGCTCGAACACTCGTCGACGTTTTTCCCCAAAGCGCTGAGCGTCGAGCAGTCGCCGGTCATCGAAGCAGAGCTGGCCCGTCACGGCGTGGAACTCCACCTGGGCGTATCGGTCACCGGCTTCATCGGGCAGAACGAGGCCGTTGCGGGCGTCACCACTGAGGACGGAACAACGTACCCCGCCGACGTGGTGGGGGTTGCGGTCGGAGTCGGGGCCAACATTGGGCTGGCGAAGGCATCGGGCATCAAGGTGGCCCGCGGGATCGTCGTGGATGACCATCAACGCACGGCCGCTCCCGACGTCTATGCCGCGGGCGACTGCGCCGAGGTGCCCATCGACTTCTGGACCGGCTCGTTCGTGGAAGCGCTTTGGTACACCGCGCGGCTTCAGGGCGAGGTGGCAGGTGAGAACATGGCCGGAGGCGACCGGGCCTACAGCCGCGAATCCTACAACATCGCCAGGTTCTTCGATGTGGATTACGCCCAGGTGGGTGCTTTCCGCTATCCGGGGGACCCTTACGAGGAGTTCACAGTCGTCTCGCCGGACCTAAGGGACGCCGTACGCGTCGTCCACCGGGGCGACCGGGTGGCCGGTCTGGTATCGCTGGGCAAGCGCTTTCTTCGGCCCCAACTGACGCGTTTTTTGATCTCGGAGAACCCGGTGGACGCCGTGCGCACCGAGCTCGAAGAGGTCCTGTTGCGCCCGCCCACACGGAACTGGTTCTCGCGCCTATTCGGAAGCTCCATGCCCGAAGAGCCTGTGAAGGTCACGAGAGGTGAGGGTCGATGAAGAAAATCTATCCTTGGCTATGGGCCGCCATACTCATCGGCGGCTACATCTACTTCCACTTCGGCAATCCCAGCTTCTTCGGGATCGGCTGGTTCTTCTGGTACGAGTTGGCCTATACCCTTGCGGTGGTGGGCTTTGGCATCTGGGTCATCCGCAAGTACCGCAACGCGTACATGACCAAGCGCACCCTAGCGCTCATGGCCGTGCAGATTTTCCTCGGCTTTCTCCCGCTTTTCTTCCTTCCCATCGCGTGGGGCGGCGGCGACGGCCCAGCCAGCATGGGCATGGGGACGTTCCTGGAATACACCTGGCCGCTGGAGGTCCAGGGCGTGATGGTCACCCAGTTCCCGGTCGAAACCGAGGAGGGGACGGTCAAGCTGGGCGAGTTCTACCGGGAGTATTTCGGTACGAACCCCGCGATGTTCTTCTTCCTCTACTCGGTCATCGCCGGGATGCTGGTGATGCCGGTGCTGGTCTATTTCAAGGGCAAGCGCGTGTACTGTAGCTGGTTCTGCGGCTGCGGCGGCCTGGCGGAGACTTTCGGGGAGCTCTGGCGCAAGCGCTCACCCAAAGGGCCCGCGAGCTACAAGACCGAGTACGTGGTGTGGGCGTTCGTCATCTGGGCGGTGGTCCTGACGGCGCTGGTGTGGGCGGGGCGGATCGTCCCCGGGGAGGGCTGGCTCTTCGTCGGGTTCGACATCATCGCCAAGTTCTGGCTGGCCAGCGTCGTCGGTGTGGGCTTCTATCCCCTCATGGGCGGGAGGATCTGGTGCCGCTACTTCTGCCCGTGGGCAGGGCTCTTCGGATGGATCTCCAAGCACGGGCGGTACAGGATCGAGACGGACGTGGCTGCCTGCATGTCGTGCGGCCAGTGCACCGAGTACTGCGAGATGGGGATTGACGTGCGCTCGTTTGCGCAGCGCGGAGAACCGGTGCGCACGACGACCTGCGTGGGCTGCGGTGTCTGCGAGGCGATCTGCCCCCGCAACGCACTGCACCTCACGGCCAAGCCCAAAGAACACTTCCTGCCCGTACTGAATTAGGCCGTATTCCTCAGGACAGCCGCAACCATAACGCCCCCGCCATCCCCTCCGGGATCACACCACCGCCTCTTCTAGTTCGGGTAGCGATTCGAAGTCCGGCACTCGTGCAAGATAGAGATTCCCGTATCCCGAAGTATCGCTTGTAAACAAGACCTGTTTTCCATCCGGACTGAATCGCGGATGTACGTGTAATTGCTGGATGTGCGAACTGCCGCGATGTTCGCAGAGCACGCGAGGACCATCGAATGCCTCACCGTTCCATTTCCAGAGTCGGACAAATCGGCCGGCATCGCCAACAATCAGCGAGAAGTCGTTGGAATGGATATGCCCCGTTTGATGCGAGAAATTGACCTCCAAGCGGTCGGTATTATCATACCGCATGCGCCCGATGAATGTCTGTCCTTCACCGCCGTGATAGCCAAGATGAAGGCCGTCCGCATGCCAGTACTCATGCCCGACGGCCTCTTGCCCTTTGCGGGGACGGATCATCCATGCCCGGCGATCACTCAAATCTAGGCCCCAGATGCGGTTATCCACTTGCGACCACGGGCCTTCGTGACAGAAGGACAACAGATGAGGCTGCGTCGGAGACGTGTTGACGTGGCCGATCCAATACCGCTCTTCCCAGACCGTTTCAGCGCTGGCTCCATCGGCGGCGATGCGGATAATCCGACTGAGCGGACGCGCTTTCCACACAGCCGTGAACCCCACATCCCCACGCAGAAAGTCCGTGTGGAAACGTTCGGAGAAGTCCTCGAAGATGCCGGTGCAGAGATGCGCCCCATCCGCCGTGCAGTTGAGGATATCGGAATGAACGAAACCGTCGGGCATTTCCCACAAGACATGACTTTCAAGTGTATCTAAGTCCAGCGCCACAACGCGGCGATCATACCAAAAGTAGGCCTCGTTGCGCATCGGATTCAAACAGACGCCCAGAAAATTGGTCTCGTGCGGCGGCGCAACGGGCTCTAGGTCGGTGGCTTGCGTGATCTCTCCCGATCTCAAGTCGAGGCTGAATAGGTTCGTTCGGTTTTCCCGATCTGAACCCAATAGGAGCCGCCGGCCTCCATCGTACCATCCCGGATTGGTGAAGTACGGATGATGGCTATGCCCCTTGTAATCCGTGAACTGACGGACATGAACGCCGGATCTACGGTCCCTGTCGTCCTTCCATTCCGGCGCCCAGACGCGGCCCTTCGACACGGTACTCTCCTCTTCTACACCTGTTCCTATCGAAAGCGTTCCACGCGTTCAAGGCGGACAGGGGTTCACTGATCGTATCCCACGGGAGAAATGGCTGTTGCCCGTCCACCTCCAAGGGGCTTAGGGACCCACCCGCTACGCGAGGAGAGCCCGGTTATTCCCCGGATACGGCCTGAGGGGCGGCTTGGGCACAACCTCGGAGTTCACGACGTACGGCGGATAGAAGCCTTTGAGCACCGCGACGGCATTCCACGCTGCTTTCTCCAGGATCTCCTGTACCCCTTCTTCCGAGTACCCCGCCATGTGAGGCGTCACGACCACCGACTCCAGGTCCAAGAGCGGATCGGTCGGGTCGGGCGGTTCGGCCTCCAGGACGTCTAGGCCCGCGCCGGCGATCTCCCCCGCGGTGAGCGCCTTGTAGAGCGCTCTCTGATCCTGGATGGGGCCGCGTGCCGTGTTGACGAAGATGGCGGTCCGCTTCATCCGCTTGAACGCCTCAGCGTCGAAGAGATCCCGCGTCTCATCCGTAAGGGGCGTGTGAACGGAGACGACGTCGGAACGGGCGAGCAGCTCCGAAAACGTGACCCGTTCGCAGGACGGATCGGTCCCCTGGCCGCCGGTGACGTAGGGATCGAAAGCGATGACCCGGAACCCGAAGGGCATCGCCCGGCTCGCCAGCGCCTTGCCGATATTGCCGAGGCCGACGATCCCCAGGGTCAAGCCCCGGATCCTGTGGATCGGGTGGAGGCTGCTCCGATCCCATCCACTGCGCGCGACGGTATCCGCCTTGGGGATGCGGCGCCAGGCCGCCAGGATGAGAGCCATCGCATGGTCGGCCACCTCATCGATAATCGCGTCGGGCACGTTGCTGACGACGATACCGCGGGCCGTGGCATCGGCCAGGTCAACCGTGTCAAACCCGATGCCGAAGCGCGCGACGACCCGGCACTCGGGAAGCTCATCGAACAGCGGGGCGTCAAACGTCCCGATAGCCGTGAGGAACGCCTGACAATCGCGGCCGCATTCGATGACTTCTTCATGAGTGTTGCCCGCGCAGGAGGCCACCTCGATGCCTGCACCCTCGAGGATATCCGCCTTGACCTTGTTCAATTCCGGCGTGTAGCGGCCGGTATCCATGACGAGCGCTTTCATCTGGCCTCCTCTGCCTTCATTCAAAGCCGTTCGATTCCCCTCTCTACCCAGCGCACTCATCCATGCCGCAACACTGCCCTCTTTCTAGACGCTCAAGATGGCGCCATCAGGCTTGAGACCGCTGCTACTCCGCGAGAAGCGCGCGGTTATTGCCCGGATAGGGCCTGAGAGGCCGCCTAGGCACGACATCGGGATTGACGATGTACGGTGGATAGTAGCCTTTGAGCACCGCGACGGCGTTCCTGCCTGCCTTCTCCCGCCCTTCCCGTAACGACCCCTCGGAGAGGCCCGCGCAGTGCGGCGTCACGATCACCGAACTCATCTCCAGGAGTGGACTCTTCGCATCGGGCGGCTCAACCTCGAAAACGTCGAGTCCGGCGCCTGCAATCTGGCCCGTGGTGAGCGCTTCGTAAAGCGCTCTCTCGTCATGGATCTTCCCGCGCGACGTGTTGACGAAGTACGCCCCGGGCTTCATCCGCCGGAAAGCCTCGCCGCTGAACAGGCCGACCGTCTCGTCGGTGAGGGGAGCATTGACGGAGACGACATCGGACTGAGCAAGCAGGTCCTCGAAAGCGACCAGCTCGACGGGCATCCGGGAGGCGTCTTGGGCGCTGACGTAGGGGTCGCAGGCGATGACCCGGAACCCGAAGGGTAGCGCCCGCGACGCCAGCGCCTGGCCAATATTGCCCAGGCCGACGATGCCGAGTGTCAACCCACGAATCTTGGGCGTGGGCCTCAGAGGCGCCAGGCCCCAGCCGCCGCCGCGCACGTGGGCGTCCCCTATCGTAAGATGGCGCAGGAGCCCCAATACAAGGGCCATGGTGTGGTCGGCGACCTCCTCGTACCACGCGTCGGGGACGTTGCTCACGATCACGCCCCGGGCCGTCGCGGCAGGCACATCTATCGTGTCCACCCCAATCCCATAGCGCACGACGACCTGACACCCGGAAAGCTGGTCAAACAGGGGTCCGTCGAAGACGCCGGCGCTGGTAAAGAATGCCGCACAGTCGCGGCCGTGCTCCAGAATCTCCTCGCGACTTTCTCCCGGACAGGTCGCGACCTCAACCCCCGCGCTTTCGAGGACACCTAGCTCGATGGCCCAGTCACCCGGCTCGTACTTCCCCGTGCTGGTCAAGAGAGCTTTCACGCTCCGCCCTCCACCTTGGGCCGGAGCCGCTCGACCGTCGCGCGCGCCGCCGCCATGAGGAAGCGCGCATCGCCCCCGATGGTGACCGCGCGCATACCCCGGCCTATCCAGCGCTCCACCGGCTCGGCGTCCTGGAAATGGATGCCGGGGGCAACGCCGTGGCGGTTGCTCGCTTCGATCACCTCCATCGCCGCCGCCTCGAAATCGGGGTGCTCGTACTGGCCCGGGACGCCATAGGAGATCGAGAGGTCGTTGGGTCCGATCAGCGCGACGTCCACCCCCTCGACGCTGAGCATATCGTCGAGGTTCTCGACGGCGGTGCGGCTCTCGATCTGGACGATGATGAGCGTCTGTCGGTTGACGCGTTCCATCGTCTCGGCCACTGGAGCGCTCTCGTAGTCGGTGATCGCGCCTCGCATGGCGCATCCGCGCCGGCCCCAGGGCGGGTACTTGGCGCTCTGGATGATCCGCTCGACCTGTTCACGCGTCTCCACGCGGGGGATCATCAGGCCCATCGCGCCCGTATCAAGGCTGCGTGCCAAGAGGTGATACTCAGCGTCCGGCACACGGACGAGCGGCACGATACCCTTCGCTTTGGCCAACAGCACCACGTCGGCGATGGTCTCGAGATCGTACGAGCCGTGCTCGCTGTCGATGATGAAGAAGTCGAAGCCGGCTGCGCAGAAGATGGCCGCCACGTGCGGCGAGCGCATCTCCCCCGCCAGCGTACCCAGCGCGCGTCCGCCCGCTTCGAGCTTTCGTTTGACGGGATTGTCTTTCACAGGTCCCCCGGGGAATAGGGTGAACTAGTTTCCTCGTCCCTCCCTGCGCACAGGTGGGCGCCACCCTTCGGCAGGCTCAGGATGGCGGTTTTTGTCTTTCCCTCTAAGTAAGAATGGGAGGAGGAATCGCATCGCCGCAGGGCAAGGTAGGCGCTGGCGCGTTCCAGCGTCAAGGCTGACGTAGAGCGACGCGGCTTACCCGGACAGACGCACGCCAAACGCTCTATTTGCTCTTCCAAAGCCATCCTGTTGACGAGGTCCGGGCCTCCGCACTATTTTCCGTTGGCTAAAGCGGACAAGAGATGCACGCGCCCTGCTCAACCCAATTTGGACAACAAGACGTGCAAGCGCCTTCTCACAAGCGGTCGCTCGGTCTCCTCACCACGCTGGGGCGGTCTCTGGCATGCGGAGTCTTCGATCTCGCGCTTCCACCCCACTGCGCTATCTGTGGCGCCGCGACCGCCGCCGAGGAAGGTTCCCTTTGCTCATCTTGCTGGGCCTCGGTCGAGGCGCCCGCGCCGGGCACCTGCATCCGATGCGCTGCGCCCCTTCCTCGCGAGGTGGCGCTGTGCGGTGGGTGCGACGGGCCCATCAGGGCGTTCGACGCAGCCTTCTTTTTGCTCCCTTTCCGGGGAGTAGCGCGGCAGGCGGTCCACCTATTCAAATACGGGAACAAGCCTGGACTGGCGACGGCGCTGGGCCGCCGTCTGGGTGAGGCCGTCGTCACCGCATTCGCCGAGAGTGACCGCCCCCTCGCGGAGGGACGAGGGTCGTCCTTCGACCCTCCGACGAGCTCAGGGCTCAGAATAGCGGCGGGGGCTTTCGATCTCGTGGTCCCCGTGCCCCTGACGCGCCGCCGACTGGCCGAGCGCGGCTACAATCAGGCTGAGCGAATCGCCTACGGCGTAGTCGAGCGCACCGGGTGGCCCCTGGATCGGCGGTCGCTGGTGCGCATCCACTGGCGGGGGAGTCAGACAGCCCTGGACGGCGCGGATCGTCTGGCCAACGTCGCAGACGCCTTCGAGGGCGGAAACCCGGAGCGCCTTGCGGGCGCACGAGTGCTGTTGGTGGACGATGTCGTCACGACGGGCGCTACGGTCGGCGCGTGCCGGGAATCGCTCGTGGGAGCCGGAGCGGCATCAGTGACCGTGGCGGCGGTGGCTTATGCTGGTTCGGTCGATATGGATGTACCCGAACCTGAGGCGATCGCTGAACTGAAAAGGGATTTTTAGAGGCTTGGTCCCTGAACGCGCCTTGCGGCGCAGGAGGACATCGAAATGGCTGTACGGGTCGGTATCAATGGGATGGGCCGCATCGGTCGGTCCGTGCTGAGGGCGGCGGTTGGCCGTTCGGCGCTCGAGGTCGTCGCTGTCAACGATCTTATTCCCCCGAAGGACATCGCTCATCTATTCAAGCGCGATTCCGTCCACGGCCCTTTCGCCGGAGAGGTGGCCGCGAGCGACGGGGCGATTGCCGTGGGCGGGAAGTCCATTCGGGTGCTGAGCGAAAGAGACCCAGCGAAGCTCGGCTGGTCCGCGCTCGGGGTCGATTTCGTCCTGGAAAGCACGGGCTTCTTTACGGCGCGCAGCGATGCCGCAAAACACCTCGAGGCGGGCGCCCGTCGCGTAGTGATCTCGGCTCCTGCCAAGGGTGAGGTGGATCTCACAGTCGTTCTCGGCGTCAACGATGACAAGCTCCGCCCCGAGCACAAGGTCATCTCCAACGCTTCGTGCACGACCAACTGCCTTGCCCCGGTGGTCAAGGTTCTCCACGAGCGGTTTGGCGTCACTCGCGGCCTGATGACGACCGTGCACGCCTACACCGCCGACCAGGGGCTCGTAGACACGGTCCACAGCGATCCGCGCCGTGCCCGCGCCGCAGCACTCAACATCGTTCCGACCTCGACCGGCGCCTCGCGCGCCGTGGGCCTGGTCGTCCCCGAACTCAAGGGGAAACTGGACGGTCTGGCGATGCGCGTCCCGGTCCCCGACGGGTCGGTGGTGGACCTGGTCGCGGAGGTCGAACGATCGACGACAACGGATGCGGTCAATGCGGCGTTCGGGGAGGCCGCCGATGGCCCGCTCTCGGGCATCCTGGAGGTGAGCCATGATCCCCTGGTCTCGACGGACATCATCGGGGACCCGCGCTCCAGCATCGTTGACGCCGAGCTGACCCAGGTGATCGGCGGCACGTTCGTGAAGGTCATCGCCTGGTACGACAACGAGTGGGGCTACGCCAACCGCTGCGTGGACCTGCTCGAACGGCTGGCCGCATAGGCCGGGTGCTCCCGAGACACCCGAAGATGAGGCTTGCTCCCAAGCGCAGCCTGCGCGATCTGGCGGTCGGGGGAAGACGGGTGCTCGTACGTGTGGATTTTAACGTGCCCCTGGACGGTGCCGGTCGCATCACCGACGACCGTCGCATCACCGAGGCCCTGCCCACAATCGCGTGGCTGCGCCGCAACGGTGCGCGGACGATCCTCGCTTCACACCTCGGTCGCCCCAAGGGGCAGCGCGATCCCCGCTTCAGCCTGGAGCCGGTCGCAGTGCGTCTTGGGCATCTGATCGGGAGCGGTGTGCCTCTGCTCCCCGACTGCGTGGGGTCCGAGGTGGCCGAGCGGATTCGAGCCCTGCGCGACGGTGATGTGGCGCTTCTGGAAAACGTCCGCTTCCATCCGGAAGAAGAGCGCGACGACCCGGCTTTCGCCGCCGGACTCGCCGAACTCGCGGAGTGCTACGTCAACGACGCCTTCGGCGCCGCCCACCGCGCCCACGCCTCGACCCACGGCGCCGCATTCCGCTTCGAAGACCGGGTCGCCGGGCTTCTTCTGATGCGCGAACTCGAGGTCCTGAGCGCCCTGTTCGAAGCCCCCAAGCGGCCCTTTGTCGCCATCATCGGCGGCGCCAAGGTAGGCGACAAACTGGAGGTGCTCGAAGCGCTGCTAGAGCGGGTGGACGCGCTGTTAGTGGGCGGTGCTATGGCCTTCACGTTCCTGGGAGCTCAGGGCGCCCGGGTCGGAGGTACGCTCGTCGAGCCGGGACGCTACGGGAGCGCCCGTCGTCTTGTAACCCTCGCCCGCGAGCACGGGACCGTCCTGAGCCTGCCGACCGACGCCGTCATCGCGCCGGGGGAGGGTGAGGCCGAACCCCGCACCGTGGAGGCGTGCGCCGTGCCCGATGGGTGGCGCGCCCTCGATGTGGGCCCTCTGACCCTCACCTCGTGGGCAACCCGCCTCGCTGGTACCAGGACGCTCTTCTGGAACGGGCCCGTCGGCGTCTTCGAGCGGCAGCCTTTCGATGCCGGCACGCGCAAGGTTGCGCGCCTGGTGGGCTCGGTGACGGCGCGAGGCGGGACGACGGTCGCCGCGGGCGGGGACTCCGCGGCAGCGCTGGATGCCATCGGCGCGGAGGGGAGCGTCAGCCACATCTCGACGGGCGGTGGCGCAGCGCTGGAGTTCCTGGCGGGTCGGACGCTGCCGGGCGTCGAGGTTCTGGAGGATGCGCCGGTACCCGGAGGGGGGCTGTGATGCGCCGTCCCGTCATCGCGGGCAACTGGAAAATGTACAAGACCGCGCCCGAGGCGGAGGCGCTCGCTCAGGAGATTCTCGCGGGCCTTGAACCCAAGCCGAGCGCGGAGGTCATCCTCTGCCCGCCGCTGGTGAACCTCACTATCGTCCGGTCCGTCATCGGCAACGCACCTGTCGGGCTCGGAGCGCAGAACATGCACTGGGAAAGCGAAGGCGCTTACACCGGCGAGGTTTCGGGACCCATGTTATTGACCGCCGGTTGCACGCACGTTATCTTAGGGCACTCGGAGCGAAGGACCCTCTTTGGTGAGACGGACGAGACCGTCAACCATAAGGTCCTCTCCGCCCGCGCCTTGGGATTGATCCCGATCCTGTGCGTCGGAGAAACCCTCGCCGAGCGCGAGGGAGGGCAGGCCGAGGCGGTGGTCGTCCGGCAGGTGCGGGCCGCGTTAACGGACGTACCCGTTTCGGCTCCGAGCGAGCTCATCGTCGCGTACGAGCCGGTATGGGCAATCGGCACCGGGCGGGTAGCGAAACCCGAGGACGCCCAGGCAATGCACGAGGTGGTGCGTGAGACGCTCGCCCGGGAGCTTGGATCGGGACTGGCCGCGGAGGTGAGAGTGCAGTACGGAGGAAGCGTGAAGCCCGATAACGCAGCGAGACTCCTGGCGCAGCGAGACATTGACGGGGCGCTCGTTGGAGGCGCTTCGCTCGACGCCGGGTCGTTTCTGGACATCGTTCGATGCATGGACTGCTGACCGTTCTCCAGGTGCTCATTTCAGTGGGGCTGGTGGGCTCAATTCTGGTCCAGGCCGGAAAAGGGCGTGGACTGGCATCGGCCTTCGGCGGGAGCGGTTCGGGTGTCGTCTTCGGCGGGCGCGGCGCGGGGACGTTTCTCACCAAGCTGACCGCCATCCTCGCGGCCGTGTTTCTGCTAATCTGCCTGGCGCAGGACATGCTCCCTCGCGAGACGCTTTCGGAGCGTCAAAGCGCGACCTTGCGTGAGCTCGAACGGCGACGCCTCGAGAGCAGCCCCGCATCCGCTCTGCCCTTCCAGGTCCCGGACGCCACGACGCCCATAACCCCAACGGGGGCGCCTGAGGCCCAAAAGTCACCCGGTGAATAGGTATCGGTGCTTCGATGCCGAAGTGGTGGAATTGGTAGACACGCTGTCTTGAGGGGGCAGTGGGGGTAACCCCGTGCCGGTTCAAGTCCGGCCTTCGGCACCAAAGCCCTGTTAACACCGCCGGGCACGCGGTCGAAGGGGTAGACCGCGCCTCATCCGCTCGTCGGCCACTCCCGACGCATCGCCGATGCTTTGTCTTTCCCGACGATCTCACATCGTCGAAGCTCTACAACTTCTGGACCCGCGTTCGGAACGAAGCGGAATTGCGAGGCGTGCGCATCCACGATTTGCGGCACAACTGGACCTCGCAAGGCGTCATGAACGGCGTCGGGCTGCCCACCGTCGGGCGGCTGCTCGGGCACACCCGTCTAGCGACGGTCGCGATCTACGCCCATCTCGACGACAACGCCTTGCAGGCTGCCGCCGCGCAGGCGGCCAGCGTCATCGCAGGCGTGATGGGGTACCGGGCCGAGCCTCCGCCGTTGTCGGTCGAGGCGGACGGCGCCGGTGACGGCAGGGAACCGGATCGGCTGAACGGCAGGAAGATGCGGGCCGTTCAGCTCGATCCGCAGAACATCCCTCCCGAGAAAGATCGGAACCGCGAAGGCGCTGTTTCGACATCGTGCGACAAGACGACGTAAGATGGAACGAAGCCCGCCGTCACCGACATAGACAAAGTGAACCGGTTCTGACCGTGTTCCGTGTCCGCGCCGACCATCATCGTGCAATGGCGGCGCCGCAGGGCTGGCAGGATCGAGAAACACCGGGTTTGCCGATAATGGCTCAATGGGTTTTTTTGGACCGAATGCAGGCAGCAGCCGAGACCCCGACCGGATCATCGTGGCGTAACCTTAAGGTTACGTGTATTGATGTCGAGCCAGAGGCGGGGAATCCGGGGTGAGGGCATGAAATACGATATCAGGATATGGGAGATCGACGACCCTTCGAAAGCCGCAGAACCGGTGGAGTCGACCAATCGGATGGAAACGGAGCTCTTGCTGGAGGAGGTGCTGGTCAGGAACCCGGATCTGCTGATGCCGGGCCTGACGCTGGTGGGCCGTCAGACGCCGGTCGACGGCGGCTTTCTCGATCTGCTTGGCGTGGACGAAGACGGCAGGCTCGTCGTGTTCGAGTTAAAGCGAGAAAAGCTCACGCGGGACGCCGTAGCACAGGCCATTGACTATTGCTCCTATCTGGAATCCCTGACGGAAACCGAACTGGCGACTTACATCGTCAATCACTCGGGTAAGAACGACGTTGACAAGATAGATGATTTTGAATCGTGGTATCGCGACCGGCAGGGAGAACAATTGATTTCCTTGAGGCCGACGAGAATGGTGCTATTCGGCCTCGGCACCGACGCTCGAGCGCAACGCATGGTGGATTTCCTGGTGGAGAGGGGGATAGATGTTCTTCTCTTGACGTTTCACGGATACCAATGCGGAGACAGAATGCTTCTCGCTAGGCAGGTTGAAAGAAGCGTCGAGGCTCGCAATGTCGGTTTTAGGCTAAGGCAAAGTTTCGCGGAGCGCCACCGTATACTCGCCGAGCGGGCCGGAGAACTGGACGTGGACGGCCTCTGGCAGGATGCGGTCAAAGCCCTAAGCATCGCCTTTAACAGCCACGCAACGAAGACAGGCATCACCTTTTACCTACCCAAGATCACGCTGCCCGACAATGTCAATGTTTCCGGCTCCCACTCGGTAGTGATCGCCCAACGCGGCATGATACGTGTCACGTTCTATCCGGGAGCGGTCGACGTTTGTTTGGAGAAGTTTCAAGACAAGAGAGAGACAATCCCATTCGAATTCGAGAAACCACCCAATGCGACGACGACGAAGCGGGTCTCGGAGCAATGGTACTGTCTGTTGGACAAAAAGAAATGGGAGATGCACAAGGAGGCACTCACTGCGCTCGCGAACGATGTGCATGATGCGTGGCGGGAAATCAGGCGCGGTGGGGTCGAGGCGTAGCGCGGCTTGGCGCGATCGGACAACGGTCATGCCGGGAACCGGCCCGTCTTGCCCCGTGGTCCGGTTCCCGTCGCGAGGGAGGTCTCGCGACTAGGAAGGACGGCCTCAGGGGGCGTCGAGCTTGCGTTGCAGCCTTCTATCAGCACTGCGTACACTTCGTATCGACAGAGTGCAATCGATCCGGTCGGTGTACGCGCTCACGGATCGCGGCTCGATCGTCTTGCTCAAGTGCCGCTCGGGCTCCAATCCCTTGCGGAAACAGCCTTTCAGGCCAGCTACGGCATATCGGGCGCAGGCGCCTATCGGACTCCTTTCGGAGTCAAGTTTGACACTCCCGACCCGCCCCCGGGTGGGCCAAATTCTCCGGTGCCGCTCTTTACTCAATCAAGCCCTAATGTCCATCCTTCGTCGATTCCTCGATCCGAACAGTACCGTTTTCATCCACGGTCAGAAAGGGAACTTCGCCATGATGATTGGAGTAGGGGGCGTACATGACGGCGCGCTGCTCTTCCGTCATGTCTTTCACGACTTCCTCATCCCACCAGAAGTCGGGAGGAGCCAGGTCCCCTTTCGGACGGCCGCGGGGTGAACTCTCCGACGTATATTTGAAGAGGACGGACCGGCGGGGCTTGTCGCTTCTCCAGCCGTGTGTGCCGTGCGTCTGACCATAGTCCATGAAGAAGAGCAGATCGCCGGCCTTCATCACCGGTTGTACGACCACGCCCAGGTCGTCATCGCACGTCCGCACCCCCTCGGGCACGGCGTACTGGGACTTATGGCTGCCCGGCACACAGACGAACCCGCCATCGCCTTCGTTGACGTCGGTCAGTTGCCAGGTGGCCGTGACGCCGCCGCAGTAAGGGACGCTGTTCTGGTGGTGATAGGCCACCCAGGGCCTGTGGAATTCTGCGCCATGGAGCGCCAGGCCTTCGGTGCCTTTCACACCAAGAATCATCGTTGGCCCCTCCAGCCGGAATCTCTTTCCGCACATCACGTTCAGGCGCGTGACAGCCGCCGGATGCGCCAGCATATTCCGGAAGGGTTCGCAATACGGCTTCTCCGATTCCAGCAACCCACCCAGCGTGGGACGTCCACTACCCCGCAGGGCTTGTGAACCCCTGGCAAGCAGATTGTCTTCACCGACTCGAATCCGATCCGCATAGTGATCGACCGCCTCGTTAGCGGCGGCAAGTTCGTCGGGCGTGAGCACGTTCCTGACGACCAGGTATCCGGTCAGGTCCCAGAAGTAGCGTTCCTGCTCATCCATTCGCATCTCCTTCCCTTTTCGGCGCCAGATCCCTGTCCTCCTGGGAAAGGGCCGGAAGACGGGGCTCTGGAAAGACAAAAATGAGGGTTGATGATTGCAGGCGGTTGCACGGGCACGGTCAACATCTCCTTAAAATCAAGAAAGGAAACTCACAGTTCTTTAATGACCTCCTCCGTCTATTCTTCGATCCGAACCGTGCCGTCTTCGTCTACGGCGAGAAAGGGGACTCGACCACGGTGATTGGAGTAGGGGCCGAACATGACGGCGCGCTGTGTTTCAGTCATATCTGTCACGGCTTCTTCGCCCCACCAGATGTCGGGAGGGGCCAAGTCCGGCGCCGGCCCGGTGCGAACGGAACTCTGGGACGCGTATTTGAAGAGGATGGACCGACGGGGCTTGTCGCTTCGCCAGGGATGCGTACCGTGTGTCTGGGCAGCGTCCATGAAGAAGAGCACATCGCCGGCCTTCATCACCGGTTGTTCAACCACGCCCAGGTCGCCGTCGCACATCCGCACGCCGTGGGGCACGGGATACTTCGACTTGTGGCTCCCTGGTACGCACACGAATCCGCCATCGTCTTCGTTCACGTCGGTCAGTTGCCAGGTGACCGTAACGCCGCCGCAGTAGGGCACGCCGTTCTGATGATGATAGGCGACGAAAGGCCAGAACGGCTTGCCCGTGGGCGAGGTCGTCCCCTGGGCTGCGTGGAGCGTGCCGCCGCCATGGAGTGCCAGACCTTCGGTGCCTTTCACGCCGCCAATCATCAGTGGAACTTCCAACCGGAATCTCTTTCCGCACATCACGTTGAGGCGCACGACGACCGCCGGATGCGCCAGCATATTCCGGAAGGGTTCGCAATACGGCTTCTCCCACTCCAGGAACCCACTCAGCTTGGGGCGTCCGGTACCCAGCAGGGCTTGTGAACCCCTGGCAAGCCGATTGTCTTCACCGACTCGAATCCGATCCGCATAGTGATCGATCGCCTCGTTGGCGGCGGCAAGTTCGTCGGGCGTGAGCACGTTTCTGACGACCAGGTATCCGGTCAGGTCCCAGAAGTAGCGTTCCTGCTCATCCATTTTCATCCCCTCTCCCCGCCGCATTCAAGGGCGCGCTACGGATCAACGTCGCGAAACCCCGATCCATCGAGGTCTCACTCAACAAGCCAGACCGCCTTTCCATCGGATTCCAGAGCGTACCGCTTCTTGTTCCCGGTGCGATGCCCCGGCCCATAGAGGAGGGAGTGTTGCTCGGGCGTCAGCTCCTTCGTCCAGTCTCCATAGCGCTCCTCCGGGGTGAAAAACCGTCCCACGGCGCGCGCCACGGCACGGGAGCCATACTCGTAGAGAAGCGATCTCCAAGGCCCCTCCCCCTTCCAGGGGAGGATGCCGTGCGTAGCTGTCTCCGCACAGAAGAGGACGTCACCCGCCTTCATCACCGGTTGCGTCACCAGCCCCATATCGTTCTCGACCGTCCTGACCCCCCGCGGTGTGGGAAATCGGTTCTTGTGGCTTCCGGGGACGATGGCGAACCCTCCGTCGCCTTCGTTGACGTCGTAGAACTGCCAGGCGACCGTCACACCCCGACAGAAGATTTGGCCATTCTGCTGATGGTACCAGGTCGATGGGTCAAAAGGCTCTCCCGAACCCCGCAGCAGAATCCCCTCCGCCCCCTGTTCCGCACCGATCACCACCGGCTCGTCGTCGAGGCGGAATCCCTTGCCGCACACTTCGTTGAGACGGGATACCACCACCGGATGGACCAGAAGCCTGCGGAACGGTTCACGATGGGGCGGAAACCAGCCCAGCATCCCCCTCAGTTCCAGCCGGTCGGTTTTATCCCCGGACGCAGCCGACCCGCCCTCCCGGCGTGGGGCGAAGGCTTCAGCGCCGCTCTTTACTCAATCAAGCCCTAATGCCCATCCTTCCCCGATTCCTCGATCCGAACCGTGCCGTCTTCGTCTACGGAGAGAAAGGGAATCTCACCATGATGATTGGAGTAGGGGGCGCACATGACGGCGCGCTGTGCTTCAGTCATATCTGTCACGACTTCTTCGCCCCACCAGAAGTCGGCAGGGGCCAGGCCTCCTTTCGGACGGCCGCGGGGTGAACTCTCCGACGTGTATTTGAAGAGGACGGACCGGCGGGGCTTGTCGCTTCTCCAACCGAGTGTGCCGTGCGTCTGAGCACCGTCCATGAAGAAGAGCAGGTCGCCGGCCTTCATCACCGGTTGTACGACCACGCCCAGGTCGTCATCGCACGTCCGCACCCCCTCGGGCATGGCGTACTGGGATTTATGGCTGCCCGGCACACAGACGAACCCGCCATCGCCTTCGTTGACGTCGGTCAGTTGCCAGGTGGCCGTGACACCGCCGCAGTAGGGAACGCCGTTCTGGTGGTGATAGGCCACCCAGGACCTGTGGACTTCCCCGCTACCGTGGAGCGCCAGGCCTTCGGTGCCTTTCACACCGAGAATCATCGTCGGCCCCTCCAGCCGAAATCTCTTTCCGCACATCACGTTCAGGCGCGTGACAGCCGCCGGATGCGCCAGCATATGGCGGAAGGGTTCGCAATACGGCTTCTCCCAATCCAAGAACCCACTCAGCGTGGGGCGCCCGGTACCCAGCAGGGCTTGTGAACCCATGGCAAGCAGATTGTCTTCACCGACTCGAATCCGATCCGCGTAGTGATCGACCGCCTCGTTGGCGGCGGCAAGCTCGTCGGGCGTGAGCACGTTCCTGACGACCAGGTATCCGGTCAGGTCCCAGAAGTAGCGTTCCTGCTCATCCATTTTCACCTTCCTCTCCCCGCCGCATTCAAGGGCACGCTGCGGATCGACGTCGAGATCCCCCGATCCGTCGGGGCCTCACTCGGCAAGCCAGACCGCCTTTCCATCGGATTCCAGAGCGAACCGCTTCTTGCCCCCCGTGCGGTGCCCCGGCCCGTAGAGAAGGGAGTGTTGCTCGGGCGTCAACTCCTTCGTCCAGTCTCCATGGCGCTCCTCCGGAGTGAAAAACCGCCCCACGGCGCGCGCCACGGCACGGGAGCCGTACTCGTAGAGAAGCGATCTCCAGGGCCCCTTACCCTTCCAGGGGAGGATGCCGTGCGTAGCCGCCTCCGCATAGAAGAGGACGTCACCCGCCTTCATCGCCGGTTGCGTCACCAGCCCCATATCGTTTTCGACCGTCCTGACCCCCTGCGGCGTGGGAAATCGGTTCTTGTGGCTTCCGGGGACGATGGCGAACCCTCCGTCGCCTTCGTTGACGTCGTAGAGCTGCCAGGCGACCGTCACACCCCGACAGAAGATTTGGCCATTCTGCTGATGGTACCAGGTCGATGGGTCGAAAGGCTCTCCCGAACCTTGCAGCAGAATCCCCTCCGCCCCCTGTTCCGCACCGATCACCACCGGCTCGTCGTCGAGGCGGAATCCCTTGCCGCACACTTCGTTGAGACGGGATACCACCACCGGATGGACCAGAAGCCTGCGGAACGGTTCACGATGGGGCGGAGACCAGCCCAACATCCCCCTCAACCCCAGCCGGTCGGTTTTATCCCCGGACGCAGCCGATCCGCCTTCGCTGGACCGGGCTTCGGTCCCACCGGCGTGCCGGTCGATCACCTCGTTGCATTCGGAGACCTCTTCGGGCGTGAGCGCACCCTCGATGACGAGGTATCCCGTCAAATCGAAGAAATACTTCTCCTCGTCAGACATGACGTACTGGTTTCCCATCATCTTCCCCCGGCATCTCTCAGGTCAATGCGCGTCCATCCAATGTGTACACTCCAAGGTAGAAGCATCTTCGAGCGCTGTCAATCGCCGGACCGCGCCCCATCCGCTCGTTGGACGTTCTCGACCCCCTCCCCGCCAGCGGGGAGGGGGTCAGGGAGTGGGGTCTCCCCTCCCCGGATTACGGCAGATCCGCCAGCGCCGCCAGCAGGGAAAAATAGAAGCGCCTTCGAGCGCTGTCAATCGCCGGCGCCTTCAGGAATACCGGGGCGGTTGCATGTACCCTTCTCCCGGGTACAGGACGAGGTTGGCGATGACGTAGAGCAAAGCCCCTGCGATGTGGCCGATCACGAGCCCGATGAAGAAGGGCTTGCCCCGCTCGTAGAGCGACTGACCGCCGACCTGGATGATGATCACCTTGGCGAGCCACGTGAGGAAGAAGGGGCCGAATTGGCCGACCATCCCATCGACCAGCGGGCAAGTCAAGCCGATGGGGTGAAGCGGCCACCAGGCGAAGCGGTGGCGTGCGAAGATCAATAAGCCCGTCAGGGTCGCGCCCAAGCCCATGAACCCCAGCCTTAGAGGATCGGGACCGCTCGGGTCCCTGATTTTCGCGGTGATGTAATCGAAAGCGAAGCCGCCCTGATACACCCAGCTCGTGAAGTTGTGAGCCCCGGTGTGGTAGGCGGAGTAGATGTAGTACCACAGCGCCACCGGAAGGGCGACCGCAATGCCGAGGATCGTGGCGATCACGATGACCCGGCCGTTCATCCTCAGCCAGTCCGCGAGCTTGGCGCCGTGCGCGGCGGCGGGCATGAAGATGGACCACAGGTGCGTGATCCAGCCGAAGGAGAACGCGATCCCCACCATGCTGGAGGTGGACATGCCGGCCGATCCTAGCGCGTGCATCGCGAACGGCTGCGGGTCCAGCGGCGTCTTGACGTAAGGCAGGCCGCTTTCGATGACGAGCCGCGTGGTCCCGAAGTAGGCCAGAAGGGCTGCGGGCAAAAAGAGCGCGATCAAAGGGGCCGACATGCCCGTCCGGGCCATGAAAGCGGCCATGTACACGAGGCCCGATATGAGACAGGTGACGGCGAGGCGCGGCGACATCATCTCACGTTCATTGTTCTCCATTCGGAGCCCTCGCCAGGCGCGGCGGAAGATGTCGGCCAGGTGGTGGCGTGCAGCCCAGAGGCCGTAGAGCATGAAGACGCTGAAAGCGCCCCACGACTGCCAGGCCGAAGAAGCGAAGCCCCCGCCAAGCTCGCCGATCTCGCTGGCGTCAGACGCGAAGCCGATGCGGGTGAATAGAGCTTGCTGGGTGCGAACGAAAAGTTGGAAGAACCAGAAGCTGAACAGGACTTCGGGGTTGACGAAGTAGCACAGCCCGATGACCCACGGCGTAGCAGCCATGGTAAAGGAGGGGAAGTCCCTGCCGAAGCTGACGGGCCCGCCAAACCGAACGGTGGGGAGCCCCGGCTTGAAAAACGTCGCCGCGTTCCAGGCGAGCATACCGAAGATGAGAAAGAAGCCCACGAGGAAGGCCGGTTTCTTGGTGATGGCGGGCAGAAGCGCGCGTGAGGCGCTGTCCTCCATCAAGGCCACGGGGGTGCTCATCAAGGGGAAGAGCAGCCGCTCGTCCTCCACCCACTGCTTGCGGAACAGCGCCACCAGCGCGATGCAGATCAGGAAGAAGGCCACCACGAAACTGAACCACAACAACAGTGAAGGGAGCCACGCGGCCCAGGGGATGGTCTCACCGATAGGCAAACCCTCGTAGAACCACGTGATGGCCTTGCCCGTGTCGTCGGGCGCCATCCAGCCCAGAATATCGTCCAGGAAGAGATCGGCCCATTCGTTCTCGGGCGAGGCGTAGTAGCGCGGGGACGCCAGCGTGGCGATCAGGAACAGAGCCACGCCCACGTCCGCGACCACCGCCACGAACACCATGACGAAGACGACGGCGATCTCCTGAGGCCGCAGCGCCCATGAAGGATTGGCGAGCTTGAGGGCTACGTTGACGACGAAGATGACGAAGAACAGCAGCATGACCGCGAGCCAGGGGAAGTAACCGAGACCCATCCCCGCGATGTAGTGTCCCTGGATCAGAAACGGATAGAGGACGGCACTGGCGGCCGCTAATAGGATGCCCAGAACCACCGCGCGCACCGTGAGACCGGAGGCGCGCAGACCGAGCCGACGCTCTCGCTGGGCGGCTTCTACGGCTCGCGGGGCGGTCTCTTCGGAGGCCACGGCGGAGCTCCTTCTGGCGGCATCGCCGTCAGGTGCTGTAGGGATGCACTGGACGAGGGGGTCCTGCGCATGTACGCCCCCGGTCCGCCTTCTGTCAAGCGCGGTTCAGTACGGGAGCCCGTACCGCCGCACGAGTTTGAGCCTTCTGGGGTCCCGGGTAGGGGCGGAAAAATGCGAAGGCCGGAAACCTCGACGAGACCCCCGGCCTTCTCGGGATGCTGGGTCCGTGAAACTTACTTGAAGAGCTGCTTGACCTGGCCCCAGCTCGATGTCTCGACGGCCACCTCTCCGGGGATGAAGGTCGTCCAACTGGCCTCTTCCGGATCGGCGGATGCGTTGCTTCCTCCGACATAGTACAGACCATCGAGCTTGGCGCCGTCCGCGTCGATGATGAGCCACGCGAAGCCCATCTCGCGCCCCTCGAACGGAGGCGCCCAATCGGCGTCCCGGGCGGTCCAGTATTCCCAGCGCATCCTGCCCTCGAACATCCAGTCGCCGCCCAACGCGTTGGGCGAGGCACCGACGGGGTCGACGATCGTCTCCCCGATGGACTCGGGAATCTGCTCGCCCGAAAGTCCTTGGGACTTATCGTCGGGCAGCCCTTCGATGATGCGTCTCCAGGTGGCCCCTTCACCGGGATGCGCGCGCCACCACCAGCTTGCGTAGCCCGGAGTCCTCACGTTGCCGAAGCCGCCCTTGGAATCGGTAAAGACGGACACGACGTCCGAGTTCGCGAAGGACCCGACATCGCCGATGCTGTGAACATCCCAGATGTTGTCGATGGCGGAGACGGCGATGACGATCCCTTCATCATCCCACGCCACCCAGGTCTCGAACGAGAAGTCATCGGAGGTCCCGGCTTCCTCGCCCTCGTCCGGGCCCGTCGCGGACGGAGCTTTCACGACCCCCTCGGGGTTGAACCAGGGCTGCGATGAAATGCGGTCCCAGTCCCACACACCGTCGGTATACGCGTAGTCCATCCACTCGGACGCATCGCCGTCGATGGTCACCGTCATGCCCGGCGGCAGCTTGGGCGTGTCCCAGGTGAAATCAATCCGGGCGCTCGCCGTGTTGGCCGCAACGGCCGAAGCCAGTACGACGACGGCCAGTGCTACGATCCATTTCCCTTTGCTCATCATATCCCCTCTAACGTGTCTAAGGCCTCTGCTCACTTCTGCGTTCAGGGAGCCCCGGCAGCCCCTGCATGAGTTCTCCCCAACCTCCCTTTAGCGACGCCGGATCTACGATTTTTCCCTTTGAATCGAACAAAGGGAATCTCCTTAAACAATATAAAACCCCGCACACAAATGTCAAGAGCCAGTTCGATGCCTTCGACGCAAGCCGCATCGAGACGCTGCCGGAAGCCGAAAAATGCGGGGCGGGGGCGGGCGCTTCCCCGCGCGGGCGGAGTGAGCCTTGGCCCCCCTCGCCGGCGGGTGGGATTTCCTCTTTTACCCCCTCCCTGCCTGCGGGGAGGGGGTAAGGGGGGGGTCAGGTCACCGGTTGCGGTGATTCTCACGCAGGAGTCTTTCGGGGTTTTGACAAAAACTGCGGATAGAGTACCATTCGGGCATCCGGGACGCAACCTAAAGGAGGGCGTTATGGCGGTGCCTACCGAAGCGCAGCAACGACAGTGGGAAGAGGACGGGTATCTGGTGTTCCCCGAAGCGATCCAGGGCGAGGAGCTAGGCCGCCTGCAGCGGACCTTTGACCACTGGGCGGCGGCCTGCAAGGAAGCGTGGTTGGACAAGATCGCCGAAGGCGAGCAGTGCCCCACCTATTACGATATCCCCGACCCCTTCGAAAAAGACCCGTTCTTCATCGACCTGGTCGACCACCCGAGCTGGTACGACCTGCTCCAGAGTTTCACCGGCGGCGAACTGCTCTTCATCCATCCGCAGATGCGCACGGTGCCGCTGTGGCCGCTGAGCTATACCGGCTGGCATCAGGACGTTCCACCGGACAGCCCCCTGCACCCCAAGGTGCAGATCTACGTCGACGACGTCGCCCCGGAGACGGGCGAGTTCGGCTTCGTCCCCGGCAGCCACAGGCCCGAAAGCGGTCCTTATTACCGCCCGAGGCGACAGGAGAGTATGCCTGGGCACAGGACGTTCGCCGGTCGAGCCGGCACGGCCATCATGTTCAATGCGCGCGGCTGGCATGCGGCGATGGACAACCGGAGCCGAACGCCGCGCAAGTCGATTATCCTGATTTACGAGAAGCGGACGCCCGGGAAGGCCAGCCCCGACACTTTCGCGGCCATCGCCCGCCACTGCACGACGCCCGAGCGCCGGGCGCTTTTCGGGTTGGAGACCTAGCATGGTCCGCATCGATGCCCATGCGCACGTCTTCGCCCGGCGGTCGGACGCGTTTCCGCGCGACGCGACCGATCTCGCGCCGGCCAGGCGCGAGGAGACGGTGGAGACCTTTCTCGCGCACATGCAGGAGCACGGGATCGATCAGGCGATGCTGGTGCAGATCGGCGGTGCGGCCATCGCCCAGCACGCCTATTTGCAGCATTGCCTGGTGACCTACCCCGATCGCTTTCTGGGCATCGGCCTGGTGCCCGCCGACAGCGCCGAGCCGGAAGCGCATATGGACGAACTGGCGAGGCAGGGGGGAATCGTCGGTTTCCGGCTGGGGTCGTTGGGGGGGCCGAGCGACCCGTTCGCGCCGATCGACGTGCGCGAGTTTGCCAGCTATCGCATCTGGAAACACGCGGCCGAGCGCGATTACGTGCTCTGGCTCTATTTGCAGGCGGCCGACGCCCATCTCGCCGCCTACATGATCGACGCGTTCCCGCAAGTGCGCGTGGTCCTCAACCACCTGGGCATCTGTCCTGGGCGGGGCAAGTTCTCCATCGACGAGGGGGGGCGGCCGAGGGTCGATACGCCGGAATACAACCCGGCCTTCCACTCGACCTGGCGGCTGTCCACCTACGAGAACGTGGCGGTGCTGCTTTCGGGGCAGTACGCGTACAGCAGGGAGGCGTTTCCCTACCGCGATCTGGCCGGTTATCACCAGAAACTGCTCGGGTACTTCGGCGATGGGCGGCTGATGTGGGCGACGGACGCGCCGTGGATTTACCGGGAGCCCGGCTACGGACCCTGCACCTCGATCATCGACGAATTGCTGCCCGATCTCACCGATAGCGAGCGCGAGGCCATCATGGGAGGCACGGCGCGCACTTTCCTGCGCTTCCCCGCGCGAGCGGAGTGAGCCTTGTCCCCCCCCTCCCTGCTTGCGGGGAGGGGGGTCAGGGGGGTGGGGTTTCACGGTAGACCCGCCAGCGCCGCCAGCAGCGCCTTGATGTACCCGACGGAATAGGCCAGCCCCTGATGAACGCGGTCGCCATCCCCCTCCAGGGCGGGAACGTGATCGGGGTTCAGGCACCCGTCGAACCCGACCTTTTGGAGTTCCATCAACAGCTTGAACATGTTCATGTCCCCGTCATCGAGGAGCGTCTCCTCGAAGCCTCGGGCCGTGGCCAAGCTGCCCCGCACGTTCCGCAGGTGGACCATGAAGATCCGCCCCTTGCGGCCATAGTTGTTGATCTCGTCGAGCACCAGCGGACCGCCGCCCGCCTCGGCCCGGGTGCCGCAGCAGTAAAGGTAGCCCACATGGCGGCTGGGGAACGCATCCGTCACGCGATGAAATCCCAGCCCCCCCAGGGGCGTATCGGGCAAGGGGGAATCCGACGGGTGGATGGCCAGCCTGATGTCGTACGCCTCGGCAATCGGGACGAGCCGCCCGTAGACCGCGCAGAAGCGTTCCCACCACGCCTCCAGGTTCTCAAGGTCGGGCGTCCGGGGTCTGTCCCTCGTCAACTCCAGGCTCTCGCCGCGAGACGTGTACCCGCCCCGGTGCACGGACCCGTAACGGGTCAACTGTTCGTTGAAGGTATCCCCGCCGACGCGCTGCCGCGCGATGGGGACACCGGCCTCGCCGAAAACCTGCAGCGCCTTGCACCGGTTCTCAAGCTCCCGCTCGTCGACCTCCCGATCGGTCATGAACGTCTCGGTGATGTCCGGCAGGGTCACGCGGTTGATGTCCAGACCCCAGGAGCGTATCCGCTTCCTGATCCTGAGCAGTTCGTCCAGGTCGGGGTAGCCCTGCTCGGTCACCCCCGGAAAAGTGTCGCCGTGCCCGAAATCAATGCAGTCCACCCCGAGTTGGGTCATGACCTTGAGATAGGCGTCGGAAAGATCGCCGTTCCAGACGGATATTCTCATCATGGTTCGCCTTCCCCCTCTTCTCCGGCATTCAAGCCCACTGGATACGCACCGTACTCGACGATGATCTCCACGTCCTCGACCGACACGCCGCCCGTGAGGTTCGCGGGGCGTTCCACCAGCCCGATTTCCAGCCGATTCTCGCCCTTCCGGGGACGTATACGCTGGAGGTCGAATTCCAGCCACTGGCCCGCATAGGGCTCGATCCGCCGGATGAAGCTGCGTCGGCAGGCCTCCCCGGAGAGGGATTGCCCGTTCAAGCGGACGTCGAGCCTGTCCGCCGAGACCAGGTTCTCAACGCTGATCTTGAGCAGGACACGGCGCACGCGGTCGCTGCTCGTATCGTCGGCTATCCTGAAAGGCACCTGATAGTGCCTGTGCGCATCCGCGACGGGAAGTTCGAGCGGCAAATGGGCTTCGGTGTCGTGATCCGCCGACGGTTCGTACCGGCGTCGCAGGAAGTAGTGCTTGTCCCCGCCCCTGGCCAGATCGGGGTCGCCTAACTCCGTGAGGATGCAACGTTCCGTCTCGCCGAGGGGCCATCGCAAGTACCAGGTGTAGAGACCATCGGCGCCCAGCTCCCAGAAGTTGGCCGCCGCCGCCCGCATCATGGCGGCGCTGGCATGCCGCATGGTGCTCAGAGGCCTGCCCTCGAGCTCGTAGAGGGGCTGCAACATCGCATAGACCGAAAGGTCGCTCCGATGAGCCGCCTCCACCAGCCAGCCGATGGGCATGTTGGCGTCCAGGCCGCGGTACCCGTAGACCAGGGGCACCACGAAATCCACCAGCCCCTCCGCGAGCCATGCCCCCACGTCCATCCCCGCCTTGAGATTCAGCGCCTCGGTGGGAAAAACGCGGGCGCCCACCAGCCCCGGCTTTCCCGACCGGCCGCGCACCATCTCCGCCACGCGCCGGACGAACGCCGTCATGACCGGGGTGTGCTCCGATGCGTCCTCGGGCTTGAAATAGAAAGCGCTTCCCTGCGACGGGGCCGCGAAATCGAGCTCCACCCCCTCGACCGGGTACTGCGTGGCGAGCTCCTGAAGGACGGCGAACTGATGGTCGCGCAACTCCGGATGCACGTACCCCCGCCCTCCTTCGCGCAACGTGTATCCGGGGTCCAGGCCCGGAACATCGCCCATGCGGAGACTGGCGAAAAAATCCATGCCCTTCCGGTGCGCCCGGTCGATCAGGACGGTCAAGGGGTCGAGGCCCCGGTCGATCAGGCTCTGCATGTTCTCCCAGACGCGCCAGTAGGGCGCGTTGCCAAAGGGGCGCATGTCCACGCCGAACCGCCGCCCCACCTTGGAGGGGTAGAAGAGGCCGTCGGCGCGCGAAACGCCGTAGATGAACGTATCGACGGCCGTACCGGCCGCTTCGTCCACAGGGCGCCACGCATCTTCCAGCCTCATTGGCGGCTCGAAGACGAACAGATAGTAGTGGCGGGCGTCGTTGAAGTAAATCGTCCGATGCCGTCTCATGGTATGCGGCCCTCCTCTCAAGGTTTCGGGGCGAATGGAGGTCTCGGCCTGAGATGATCGTATGCCAGTTCGCTTGTTCGGGTCCTACCGGAACCAGTCGTAGTTGAGCCCCAGGGAACGGTCCGCCAGCGGTAGCTCAATGCGGGCGCCACCCTGAGCCGAGGACTGCTTGAGGGCGATCTCCGCCTCCAGCGCCACGGCCACGCGCCGACCCGAGTTCTTCGGCTCGCCCAGCTTCTCTTCCAGGCAGTCGAAGATGTCGGCGTACCCGTACACGGCACCGTATGGGGGCCTGAACTGCGGGTCCGGCCACGGCACCTCCACGCGCTTGTTCCCTGCGGGGGTCTCAGTGTCCTGCCATAGGCGCCAGGCCGGATGGTGGGTGTAATCGAACGTGATCTCACCCTTTGTCCCGTGGAGCCGGATGCCCGGCGCCCCCTTACGAAAGTGGAGCATCTGACCATCGACGGTGACCAGGAGGCCCTGGCCCGCGAACTCGTCGCTGCCCGATTCCCGCCGTGGCTCATCCCCGATCCCAACGACCCAGGCGGGGGCGCTATCGAGAAAGTAGGACCAGTTCTGGTGCTGGGCGGAAGGACCGCTTGCCTCCATGGCGACGATCTCACCGATGGTCCCGCTCCCTACCAGCTCCTTGGCCTTCCCGAAAGACGGGTGCGTCGTGGTGATCGAGCCGCACACCAGCGGCACGTCCGCCTCAGCGCACGCTTTCACCATCCGGTCCGCCTCGGCAAGGATGTGGGATATGGGCTTTTCGGTCATGATGCCTCGGGCACCACATTCTACCGCCAGGCAAGTCAGTTCCGCCCGCCCCTTCGTGTTGGTGGAGACGCCGACGATCTCGGGTCGCTCGGTCCGCAGCATCTCTTCGGCGTCCGTGTAGAGGTTCTTCACGCCGTGTCGCTCGCGGAAGATCGCTAGCCGCTTTTCATCTCGGTCTGCAGCGGCCACGAGCTCGACCTCAGGTCGATCCCGGAGCGCCTCGGCATAGGTCGTGGGCAGCCCCTCGGTGCCGGGATGCTCCCAGTGATGGGGGCGGTACTGGGGGTTCACCTGAGGTGTTGGGCGATCAATGTCGTCCACGTCGAAGCGGTCTGGTAACCGCTTCGCCAGGTCGTAGAGCATCCCCATCCACCCTAGGCCGATGACGGCTCCGCGGTATTGTGCCATAGCGACCTCCTCAACTAGAAGGCCGAGGAACGAGCGCTAGGTGAGAAGTGAGACAGGTCATCCCGTATCGCGACCAGCGGACGTCCCGAAGGTAAGGAACAGCCCAGCGCCGGGCGATACTTTTAGGTCTGCTCCTAATCCTCTCACGCGTTCCACACCTAGAGCCTCAAGGCACGCCGAAGTAACTGTAGGTGCACGAACCGCATAGCGCCACGAAAGCCTCAGCAAGGCCATCCTTCAACGGGTCGAGGATGGCCATTCAACAGGATCTCGAGGGCAGTTTACCCCCCTGGCTCACGGAGGGTGACGAGCCGCCGCTCCTCTACCGGCATATACGGCCTGTGCCTCGCTAGAAAAGCTTCGACGGCCTGAACCGGGGTCATCGGGTGGATGACGAGGTCGGGCCACGTACCATCGCCGCGCCCCGCCATACGATGGAGCCTTCCGGCGCGCCAGTTCAGGCTGGCCATCCGGTAGGTGCGGTCGGGCGAGAGCGAGAGCTCGACCACCCGTTCGCCGTCGGACCCCGAAAGGTCCACCACAGCGGTGAAACCGGCGAGTTGCGGAGCGTCGCTGCTGCCTCTAGTGATGGTGTCATCCACCAGCCGCTCCAGGACCGTCTTCACCTCGGCGCCCGTCATCGTCCAGCTTGCCACGCGCGCGCCGTTGTATCTGACCAGGTCGAGCAGATCCGCCCTCGTGACGGGACCGGGCGGAATGGGAAACCACACCTCCCACGCCTGCGCGAGGCCTAGATCGGCTCCAGCCGCCTCGCGGTAAGCATCGGCGAGCAGGGCGCCGCCCGTAGACTGGTCCGGGCCGGCGGTGAAGAGATTGCCGCGCACATCGCCCGTCGTCTCCCCGACCACGGCGTCCGTGGATTCGGGCGGGGGCGGCGCCTGAGTCCAGCGGGCGCTCCAGGCGGCGGCCGTATCCGTTCGCGCCAGGACCAGGATGGCCTCCTCTGGTATCGTCCCGGTCCAGACGACGGATGAATCGAGGACCGACTCCACCTGACGCCACGGCGGGCCCTTCCAGCGCAGCGTGACCTCGGCTACGCTGACCGTCGCCGGCTCGCCAACACCTCGGAGCGCCTTGAGATCAGCCCACAGCCCGGCAGTGTAGGCCGAATGGATCACGATGTCCTCGCCCCGGACGACGGCCCTGGCGCGTACCGTCTCCCCCAGGTGGCGGGACCGCACCACGCCCAGCGCCTTCGCCTGGAGCAGTTCGGGCGCCACGCCCTCGACGGCGACCGAATCCGGCCGGGTTTGATCCACGGAAGTGTAGTCGCGCCATTCGCCGCGAGGATCGCGGTCGGGGTCGTGCCAGCGCAGGTCCTGCGCGACAACCTCCTTGAGCGAGGCGGGCCCCGGGACGCTGAACCGGAGCCCCGCAAGGCGGTGATAGCGCCCCGAAAGCGTGTCCGGCTCCGCCGCGACGACGTTCAGGCTGAAGAGGTACTTGCGGACCGATTGCGAGACGCGGCAAAGAACCCGGTTGCGCCCGCCTGCGACCTCGACCGGCACCGCGTCGTTGGGCCGCTCGATCCCCCGCCAGCCGTCGAACCGGTACACCTCGGCGCCGTTGAGCCAGACGGTCAACCCCTCGTCCGAAGCCACCTGGATCAGGGCGGGGCCGCCACGGGGGACATCGAATTCGCAGTAGGCGAACGCGACGCAATCGGTCGGCTTGCCCAGGAGTTGGCCCAGATCGCACGCATCGTCCTGGAACCATACGGGCTCGCCGAAGCCCTGAACGCCCGGCCGGATGGGTTTCGTCGGGTCCACGGCCACCATGCCCACCTCGGTGGAAGGATGGGGCCCGCTGACGATCCAGGTCCGGTTGGCCATGCCCATGAGGCTCATCTGGCCCTTGAAACCTCGCCGAATCCTATCGAGGTCGGTCTCGCCGACGAGATCGATGGCCGCAAGGCGCCCCACGCCCAGCCCGCTCCTCTCGCCGAGGACCACCGTCTCAACCTCGCCGGGGTAGAGCCCCATGAGATAGGCGCTCACGGCGTCGACGGCCACGAGGTCGGGGCCTGCCACCACGCCACCCACCCAGGAAGGCCGATCGGGCCGCAACTCGTCGCGCTCCCTGCGGAAGCTCTCGGCGACGGCGAAATCCATCCCGGCGCAGAGGTTGAGTTCGGTGATCATCTCACCCCGAATCTCCCGCCCGTGCGGGATGCCCGGATTGCCCGAGCCGGAGGGATAGCCGGTCCGCTTCGGCCAGCCGTACTTCATGCCCGGAATCACGCCCATCTGGTTCTTCATCGCCACCGTGATGCCGCCGATACCGGGATTGTGGAGCTTCAGCCTCGGGATGGTGATGGACACGTCGGCGTCCAGGACGGGCGCGGCGATCCAGTAGGCGTCCGCCGCCGAACCGCCGCCGGGCACCTCCACCAGCCGCGACTCGGAGAAATTGAGGTCGACGAACTCGATCTCGGCGTCCGCCAGGCGCGGATCGTCGAACAGTTCGTAATACCCCTCCAGTTCGAATCCGTCGGCGATGACCAACTCCCAGTGCTTCACCTCCGGGCGCGCCTGCATCATCCAGGCGCCGGGGCCTTCCCCAACGGTGACCTTCGCGTTCGGCGCGATCTCGTGCACCACCAACGCGGCGGCCAGAACGGCGCGCGCGTCCGTGTTCCGCCATGAGCCGCCTTCCCGCGCGTGCACGATGACCGGCTTGAGCAGAACGCGTTCGGCATCGGGCAAGAGCACATCGCGGATGCCGCCGGTGAGCATCGCCTCGCGGACCATCTCATCGATGGCCTCCTGGGACGAGATGCTGTCGCGGTGCGTCGGTGCCGACAGGTGCGGCATGTCGCTGGCCATGACCGCGACCGTGGCATCATCAGCGGCGGACGCCGGTTCGACCCCCACGAACGCCAGAGCCAGGACAAGAGCGGGCACTATGCGCACACGGTACCTCCCGTGAAAAGACGCGTTAAAAGCGACAAGGCGTCAACGATACCCCTCGGGCACGGCGAGCCCGCGCCCCTGCCTGCGCTTTCATCCTCCGGGAATGCCGCCCGTCGCCCGAAGGAGGGTTTCCTGCACCAGAAGCTCGTGCTCGAGGGGCCGATCCGGCGGCTTTTCGCCGGAGACGGACGCCAGGAACGCCACGAGCTCCTTATCGTAGCTGCGGGATTCGCCGCCGAGCGGTATGAACTGTGCGCCCTCGCGGTACTCTCCCCGGTCCTCATCGAGACACAGCCGGATATTTGGAGCGGGTTCGATAGGCTCCATGATAGCGCTGCCTTGGGTGCCGTAGACCTCGAACCGGCGCGCCATAGGACGCGTCTCCATAGCGGCGATATCCACGAAGGCCATGGCGCGCTCGTATTCGAAGACGCCCAAGGTGTTGTCCGCAAACCCGTCAGGGGGGCCGTCATTTCGGAGGAATGAGGTCACCTTGAGCGGCCGCCCCAAAAGCCAGGTGATCTGGTCGAGCATGTGGCCGGCCAGGTCGTAAAAGATGCCTCCCGCGTGCCGGCCAATGATTTCGCGGGATGATCCCGAATTCCTCGTGGACATGTTGGCGCGAATCGCGAAGATGTCCCCCAGGAGGCCCGATTTGGTCCAATCGGCGATCCGCATGAAGCCTTCGTGGTAGCGGAACATGTACCCCATCTGGAGTCTTAGCCCCATCTCCCCGGCGAGCGCCACAACGCCGCGCCACTGCTCCCAGTTGTCGCCCGCCGGCTTGTCGTACCATACGTGCTTGCCCGCCCTGACGAGTTTTTCCGTGTGGTCGAGGCTTTCGATGTTGCGGCCCTCCGAGGCCACCGCGACGATCGTGGGGTCGTCGAGTATCCCGCGCTCGTCGTCGAACCAGCGCGCATCCCCAAAAGGGCCATCGCTCCTTTCGAGCTCCCGCCGCCGCTCGGGGTCCGGTTCATACACCCCCGCCAGATCGACATCGGGGCTGCGCTGCATCGCCATCAGTTTTCCGGCGGCGTGGCCGTGCTTGGTCCCGTACTGGGCCATCCGTATCAGGGGCATCTTCAATCTCCCGGGATGTGTTTGGGCACGGTTCATAGTTCAGTGACAAGATCGCCCAGGTGCGCTGCATCGCCGACGCGCCGCAGGACGGCATAGCGCGGGGCGCCCTCCCGAACGCGGCCACGCGGCCAGATCTCGAGTTCCGTGACCGAGCCGTTGGCGATGTCACACTCGTGCTGACACAAGCTTTCGGGGGTGAGGCCCAGCGACCACCTGACGGCAGCGTCTATGGTGCCCGCGTGAGCGACGATGACGACGCACTCCCCGATGTGACGCTCGGCGACCTCGTCGCAAAAAGCCGCCACCCGGGCGGAAAACTCGCGGAGGGTCTCGCCGTTCCGAACGCCGGTGTGCTCCGGGCGCCAGATGAGGAGGTCGAGCCTATCTTCGGCCGATTCCAACGGCCAGGCCTCTATTTCGAACTCGGCGAGGCGCGGATCGAAGATTGCCTCCAATCCGAGCCTCTCGCAGAGCGAGGCGGACGTCTCCACCGCTCGGACGAAGGGGCTCGTGTACACTGCAGCGGGGCGGATACCAGCGGCGAGCTCGCCGGCAAGCGCCGCCGCCTGAAGCCGACCGACTTCGCTCAGGGGCGTCCGGGAGTCGTAAGACCCGTCGCTGGCCCGCGCCTGCCCGTGGCGGACGAGGATCAGCGTGGTTGAAGGATACTCTTCCGACAGGAGACTTCTCCTCCTCGCGGGCAGGAAACTCCACCCCCTAACCCCCTCCCCGCCAGCGGAGAGGGGGTAAAAGAGGCAATAGGGGTCATCTCCCGGCTCGTCACGACTTTGGCCATGTGATGAGGCTTTCCCTCACAGAGATAGCCAGCGGGCCCTCAACGCACCATCCGCCTGAAGGAGTCCTCCTGGAGTTCACACTCCAACAGGTCATCCAGACGACCGCGCTCCAGTCCATCCGCGATGATCGCAAAGCTCTCCCGCACGACCCCTTCGGTGAAATCCAGAGCCGCTTCGTCGTGGGCGCAGTTGAAAAAGAAGCCGGGGAGGAGGATCAGACCCCTCTTGGCGTTCTCCTGGATGAACAACGCGGTGACCTTCTTGTTCGTCCGCTCATCTTCTGTGTTGAACCGCAGGCCCGGATGCGCCGCGACACCGACGCACTCCGCATCCAGTCCGACCTCGCCCGCAGCGCGGTCGATCCGTTCCTTGAACGACGCGCCGATCTTCTCGAAATGGGCCACGGCATCGCGCCGCTCAAGTTCTCTCAGCGTGGTCAAGGCGGCCACGATGCCGACGTTATCATCCCAGTACAGGCTCGATATGAACATCCGGGATGCCGGCTCCATGATCTCCCGCGCGCCCACGATGGCCGCCATGGGGTATCCATTCGAGATGGCCTTGGCGAAGACCGACATGTCGGGCGTCACGCCGGTGAACTCCTGCACCCCGCCCAGGGCGATGCGGAAGCCGCAGGAGACTTCGTCGAAAATCAGCACAACGCCGCAGCGCGTCGCCAACCGGCGCACGCCCTCGAGGTAGCCTTCCGGAGGCAGCTCGGTGCGCATCGGCTCCATGATGATGCAGGCGACCTCGCCATCGTGCTGCCTGAGCAGGTCTTCCAGCCCGTCCAGATCGCCGTACTGGAAGGGAATCGCGGTGCCTTCCAGCGCTTTAGGCACACCGATGGGCTCGATGCCGGGCAAGAGATGGTCATCCAGCCTCATGGACCCCAGGTTGGCCGAAAGGTACCAATCGTGCCAGCCGTGATAGCCGCAGAAGAGCACCTTGTCGCGGCCGGTCGCGCCGCGAGCGATGCGCACCGCCACGGTGCACGCCTCCCCGCCGCCCTTGGCATAGCGCACCATCTCGGCGGAGGGGATCAGGCGGACGAGCTCCTCGGCCAGCTCCACGGATTTCTCGCTTACGAGGCCGCTGATGGAGCCTCCGGCGATCTGCTCGGTCACCGCGCCATCCACGACATCATCCGCGTGCCCGAGGATGATGGGGCCGACGCCGCTCGTCCAGTCCACGTACTCGTTCCCGTCGATATCCCAGATGCGGCAGCCCTTGGCGCGTCCGGCGTAGACGGGGCTGATGCCCAGAGCCGCGCGGGTGGGCCGCCGGCTGATGAGCTGCGTCGCGCCCGGAATCAGCCGCTGCGCCCTCGCGTACACCTGCATCGAACGCTTCACCGAGCGTTCCGTCATCGCATCTCTCCCCGCGCCCATGGTTTCGATCTCTCCCCTACCAAGCGGTCCAACCGCCGTCGATGGTGATGTTCTGGCCGGTCATGTAGCCAGAGGCGCCGCTGGCGAGGAACACAATGGCGCCCTTGAGCTCGCTGGGCTCGCCCATCCGCCTCATGGGGCTTTTCCCGCACAGGCGTTCGACCAGGTCCGGCACGATCCCGGCGGGAGGGAAGGGGCCGGGGCTGAGGCAATTGACGCGCACGTCATCGCGGGCCCAGTAGATGGCCAGGTGGCGCGTCAGGTGGATGATGCCGCCCTTGAGGGCGTGGTAGGCGGCGGGGCTGGCATTGGTGATCCCCTCGTAAGTATCGGGGTAGGAGGCGACCTGACCGTACATCGAGCCGAGCATGATGATGCTCGCCGGGGCGGCGCGTCCGACGGCGCGGCCCCGGACGAGCCGGGCCAGCATGAAGTATCCCGACGCGTTGACCAACTGCCGAGAAAACGCCTCGTGGGTCACGTCGGTCCAGTCTTTCGACAACGCCTCGTGGCCATTGTTGACCAGGACGTCGATATGGTCCGCAGCCCCAACCGCCTCTGTGAAACCCGCTTCGAGCGACGCGGGCTCCATCTGATCCAGCATGACGCCGTGGTGTTCGGCGCCGCCGATGCGCGGCAGGGCCGCCGCAGCCGTTCGCGCCCGATCGCGGTCCCGGCTCGTGATTACGACCGAAGCGCCCGCCTCCGCCAGCGCCCGAGACATCGCCGATCCCAGATGCCCCGTGCCGCCGGTGACCAGCGCCACTTTTCCGGTCAGGTCGAACAATTGTTGAACCGTCGGTTCGGCTGACACCGCCCGATCTCCTCCCATCCTCCGCGCCGCAAGCGCGCCTTTCCACCGCCACCGCAACCCCCGAGGCCCCCGGACGGCCCCGACTCTCGAACTGCGCACAAGATACGGCGCGCCGCCCGCTCCGTCAGTGCTACATTATTGACACTAACTCCGGGGCGCCGCCCCGGGTTTACGTCAGAAGGTTGAGCAAACCCTCGCATAAGCATCACCGCCCTTCCGGGGAAGAGCCCCCATGACCGCACTGTTTTTCCCTCTTGACGCTGTGCCTCATACACGTCACCTTGCTTGTGCAACCGCTGGGCAGAGACCCGTATGCCGGGCCTCCTGCCGAATACAATGGCCTCGTGAAGGGGCCGGGTTAGCTACCTGGCCCCGAGGCGAATAGGCAGGGCTCTTCGCACTCTCTGCGCGGTGTTAAGCGGGCCCGGCTCCCTTAATTCTCCGGGCCTGGCGACCACGTTAAGCGCGGAGGGTTAGATCATGGGGAAGGGATGCGGGCAAGCGGTATTGGGCATTATCATCATCGGTATTCTGGCGGCCATTGCCATACCGAGATTCGATTCAGAAGTAACGACGCGAGAGAAGGGCGCGGATCAGGAACGGACTGATCCGATTAACCGAGGCGGGCGCGGCACGATAGCCGCCCCGGCTACGCCGAAGGCGAAGGATAAGGTTGCCCCAAAGCCAAAACCGAAGCCTGTTGCGCGGAAGCAGGCCAAGCCGAAGCCCACGAAATCCCATCTCAGGAGCACTTTTGAAGTCGCCAGAGATCTCACGGTCATATCGGAAAGTTATAGCAGGGCCAGGCGCAAGCAGTTTGAGAAATGGCTCTCCGGGTTCGTTGAGATGTGCCCCGAAATAGATGATGCGGCAACGGCTGGTGACCGGCTGGCATACATCAACAGGATGCTCAAGGAAGGGGGTCTTATATCCAAAGAGGAGATGTTTGCTTTCACTGACGGCATTTACGGAATGACAAAGAACATCTACGTGAGATGTCGTCAAACCGGGATGGAAATGCCTGAATGCACTACGCTTTGGTCGGGATACCAGGTTTCCAGGCTTAACGGATTTTCACCCGAGGATTCCAGGGGCGCAATAACGGCGATGTTCATCGATTTCCGGGAGACTGTAGACAAAGCGCTCAAAGAGAATTGAGCCGGTTCTAGCGCGAGGGGAAGCAGCGATGAGCAAGCAGAGAGACGAAGATCGTGAGCTAGTGCGTAAAGCGCTTAAGAGGCATATAGAAACAGAGACAAGTCAAACTGATCCCTTTGGGCGGGATCGGCCATCCGGTCTTAACCTGGAGGCCTGCAAGTTGCTTCTCGCCATGCACGATAGGGGCGATCTGGAAAGGAGAGTTGCCGACCTGGAATCAATCGTTGCCCGACTCTCGCCTGCGGACGCGACATCGCCGATCCCAGATGCCCCGTGCCGCCGGTGACCAGCGCCACCTTTCCGGTCAGGTCGAACAACTGTTGAACCGTCGGTTCGGCTGACACCGCCCGATCTCCTCCCATCCTCCGCGCCGCAAGCGCGCCTTTCCAACGCCATCGCAACCCCCGAGGCCCCCGGACGGCCCCGACTCTCGAACTGCGCACAAGATACGGCGCGCCGCCCGTCCCGTCAGTGCTACATTATCGACACTGACTTCGGGGGCCTAATCAGGATAGGCGATATTCTACGGACCATTGTCATTAACTAGCGAGAGGACCCTTCCCTCAAGTCAACGCCGGTTGCCGTCAGAGCGCGCCTTTCCGAAGGATCATCCAGCCTCGGGAAGGCGTTCCATTCTTGGATATTTCGTCCTATACTTCTATCTTTCAAGTGTCGGCACGATGAGTTGGAGAGACAGAACCATCCATTAAGGGGCGTGCCGTCTGCGCCAAGGAGAAGGCCATGAAAATCCGGGTCACGGGTTTCTTCGAGCCGGACGAGGAAGCCTGGATGGCATCCTGTCCCGCATTAGGAATATATACCTGTGGAGATACACGAGAGGATGCCGAGGAAAGTCTTAAGGAGGCAATCTTGGGGTACTTGGAAGTGGTCGATGAGGGTAATGGAATGGCCGAACTGCATAGAACCTTGGAAGAACGAGCGTCGCGGGAATTCTCTTTCGAGAACGGAGTAGCAGAAAACGAGTGGCTGGAATCTTCGACAGATTGACCTTGGTGAGTGGACCATGAATTATGCCTCATCTGCCTGATCTATCGTGGGAGCAGTATGTAAAGCTGGCTTTGAGGCAGGGATATAAGTTCAAGCGGTTCAAGGGGAGCCATGCTATTTACAGGAATGATGATATCCCGTCTCCGCACAAAGTGCTTGTGATTCCCCGGAACAAGAATTTCCATAAGGGGATTCGCCGGGCTTTGCTTCGTCGGCTTCGTTTAAGTCTTGATGATGTGCGGATTCTCTTGAAGGAGGGGAAGATTTAAGAACCGCTTCCCTATTCCGTCGCCATATATCTATCCTCAGACAGCCTAACTCATTAATCCGGCATACGTCAATCGCTTCCCGATACCAACGGCCAGCATGGACTCGATGCGATCCATCATGTGCCGCTCGCAGGCTCCCTGGTTGAGACGGAAGGCGAACTCGTCCACGTAACGGCCCAAGTGTTTGTGGCTGGCGTGGTGATAGACACCTCGCAATCCACGCTTCAACACGGCCCAGACGCTCTCGATGCTGTTCGTGTGGACAGTAAATACCGTCATGCAGGCGTTACAGTGGTAGTAACCGCCCTTGCGAGACCCCGATCCGCTTCGGCTCCCCACAGTGGGGACACCATACGCCATCCGGCCAGCGCCGGCGTTCCATGCAGGTGCGGACCGGAAGGGGCCCTGGAAGCGGCCAAGAACCCATCTCAAAAGGATTGTTCTTTAAGGTCCGCAAGAACGATATTGCTCTATGGATGCCGCTATCAGGGGAGCCGCGGATGGCCAGGACGCAACACGAAGTCAAAGCGTTGCCCACGGTTCGGCGCGTCGAGGGGGCCCATCCGGCGCGACGTCGGGTCGTCGAACGCACCCTGGGGCGGCTGAAAGCGCGTTCATCCGGAGCTCATGGAGGTAGATGTGGCCGAATCCGCTAGAGAGACCGTCCCCCAGCGCGTCATCAATCCCGAAGGGACGACGAATTTCCGCGACCTGGGGGGGTACGTCGGCACCGGCGGAAGGCGGCTCGCGTGGCGGACCCTGTTTCGCAGCGATTCCCTGGATCGCCTCACCGAGGCGGGGGTGAGTACCTTCCTGGGGCTTGGCATCCGGACGGTCGTCGACTTGAGGGAGACCGGCTTCGTGGAACTCCTCTCCGATGTGGAGGCCGTCTCGTCCAACACCGGGATGGTCCACCTGCCGTGGGATCTCAGCGGCGACCCCGGCAACGGTGATGTGCATCAGATGTACCGCAACTTCCTCCACGACAACATCGACCTCTTCCGGGCCTTCTTCTCGCTGCTCGCCGACACGCGGCATCTGCCCCTGGTCTTCCACTGCGCCTCCGGCAAGGACCGGACGGGCATCCTCGCGGCGATCGTCCTGAGAGGGCTGGGCGTAGACGATGGGACCCTTTACGCGGACTACTGCCTGACGGGCGAACTGAACCCCGAGTGGTGGCTGGAGGAGGGCTGGATCAAGGCGGTGGTCGAGGAGATCGAGGGCTGCGGGGGGATCGAGGCGTTTCTCACCGAGCGGAGCCGCATCGCCCCTTCGACGCTTGCGGCCGTCAGACGGAATCTCTTAGAAGAGACGGGAGTCTAGTTGAGCAGAGAGGTGGAGCCATGCACATCGGACTGGGAATCGGAGAGGGCCTCGTCGCCGACGAGACGCTCGCGTACGCGCAGCAACTCAGCATCAGCCACATCATCGTCCACGGCAAATCGACGGGGCCGGGCGGCGGCGTGGAAATCGATAGCCTGGAGCGCATCCGCGACGCGTGCGCGAAGCACGATCTAGGCTTCGCCGGCATCGAGAACATCAGAGAACGCGAGCATTGGGAGCCCATCATCGCGGGGACGCCCGAGCGCGACCGCTGCATCGACGCGTACTGCGAGACGCTGCGCAACCTGAGCCGGGCCGGCTGCGAATTCGCCGGGCACAACTGGCTCTTAGCGGGCGTGGCGGGTCACTGGCGCTCCTACGACAAGGGCGGCGGACGCGGCGATGCGGGCATCAAGAGTTTTGACCTTTCCCATGTACCCGACGCGGCGCCCCACCCGCTCGCACCGATCACCGCCGGGCAACTGTGGGAAAACATGGAGTACTTCCTCAAGCGCGTCGTCCCCGTCGCCGAGGAGGTCAAAATCCGCCTCGCCTGCCATCCCGACGATCCGCCGGCCCCGGATCTCCACGGCACGGCGCGCATCCTGACCAACTTAGACGCCTTCGAGCGGATGGTCGACCTGGTCCCCAGTGATTACAACGGCATCGAATTCTGCCAGGGCACGTTCGCCGAGATGGTGGGTCCGAAGGTGGTCGACGCCATCCGCACCTTCGGTGCACGGAACAAGATCGTCTACGTCCACTTCCGCAACGTCCGAGGAACCTACCCCGTTTTCGACGAGGTCTTCATCGACGAGGGCGATGTGGACATGTTCGAGGCGATGAAAGCCTACCACGAGGTCGGCTTCGACGGCGTGATGCGCCCCGACCACACGCCGCACATCGCCGGCGACTCGCATTACGGTCATCGCGGGCGCGCCTACGCGGTCGGCTACATGCGGGCCCTGATGCAGATGGTCGAGGCCTAGCAGCCTCTCCGCCGAGCTCAAGGCGGCACGCGGGGCAGAACCGCCGCCACCCGACGGCCACCGAGGAAAGGCACCCGGTGATCAGGCTCTCCGACGACGAGATCAGGTTCTTCGCGCGGGAAGGCTACATCATCAAGCGCGGCGTGCTCGATCCGCACCTGATGGAGCGCGCCAGAGAGCGATTGTGGCAAGGGGCCCCGCCTTGCCTGGTTCGCGACGACCCCGATAGCTGGGTGGGCCCGTTCAAGAGGGAAGACGAGTGCGGGGACACGAGCTCGCACAGGCACGGGTACGGATGGAAGTTCCGCGAGCCCGGGGGCGAACCCTGGATGAGGCGGCTGCTCGCGACCGACCCCTCCGTCTGGGGCATGACCGAGCAACTCTTAGGCGAGAGGAGAGTGGTGAGGCCCGAAGGCATTCGGGGCATCTACTGCATCCTGCCCGAAGGCGAAGCCCCCGAAAAGGCGATGTCCTGCCATGTGGACGGGCATGCCTTCCACCTGGGCGTTGTCGGGTACATCGACGACGTGCCGCCAAGAGGGGGCGGTTTCACCGTCTGGCCCCGAAGCCACGCGACGTTCTTCCGCGCCTTTCGGAAGCAGTACAGCCACGAGCGAGTCGAACGGTACGACGAAATCCACGCCCGCGTCGACCCGCATCCATACGTGGACTGCCACGGGGCCGCGGGCGACATCGTCTTCTGGCATCACCGCCTCGGGCATTCGGTCGGGCACAACCGATCGAGACAGATCAGGCAAGCCGTGCTCTACGACTTCGCCAAGAAGGACATCGGGGAAACGGACGGCCCGCCCCCGAAGGACATGTGGCGGGACTGGCCGGGCATTCGCGCGCTGAGCGAGGCTCTTTAACCGCCAGCGGGGAAACCCCACCCCCCTGCCCCCCTCCCCGCAAGCAGGGAGGGGGTAAAAGAGGAAATCCCACCCGCCGGCGAGGAGGGAGCAAAAGAGGGAATCCCGTCAGCCAGCGGGGTTACGTCCTCTCCTCTCGCATCCGCCGCTGAATCGCTTCGAGCGCCTCGCGGAACGGGCGCTCCAGGTACGCCAGGTGATCGTCCTCGCCGTGGTGGTGGGTGACGCCGCCTGCGCGGCGCCTGGGGCTCAACTCGCGGATGTAGGCCAGGCTGCCCTCGACGAGCGTGAGCATGTAGGTGGCGACCTCGGGATCGAACATCCGCCACTCGCCGCCCGCCGCGACATAGATGGGTGAGGTGTGAGCGAAGATGCCGCGCACCCAGCTATCGTGGTGGTGGACGGAATCGAAGTAGTTCGGTCCGCTCACCCGAGCTGCTAGCCACGAGTGGCCTTCCACCCGGACCGATTCCCTCAGATGCAGCTTCCGCGCGCCGTTTTTCTCCTCGGTCGAAGCCACCACGCGGCCGTTGTGGACGACCTCGAGCGTGTGGATGGGCAGAATCGATTCCGCCGCAGCCTCTACCTCGACCGTCCCGCCGTTCCCGGAGACCCGGACCGTGTCGCCGAGCATGTGGCCGTCGACCGTGAAGCGCAGGATGGGCCCGCCGCTGTGGAACGTGCGCCCCGCCGCCACGTTTTTGCACCACGTCTCGTAGGTGAACGGCTCGTCGTCGGGGATGTTGACGTAGGTGCGGTAGATACCGACGGCCGTGTCGCTCGACATCTTGTCGGTGCCGCCGACGAGCGGCAGGCGGTAGCCGCAATTGAGGTAGCGGTAGTACTCGTTGTGCTCGTACGCCCCCTGGCGCAGCATCTCCGCGCCATCGGCGCGGCCCGTAGCGATCAGCGCCGCGGGCTCGCCGTTGGGGTTCGGCAGGTGCGGGATGATCACCGTCCCGCCCTGCGCGTGGCACTGGTCCGCCCAGTCGGACATCGTGATATCGAGGGTCCCGCCAAGCTCGGCCTCGCCGGGGCCGTCGGAGCACCAGGGCATGATGGGCCGCTTGACGCCCCAGAGGATCAGGTGGCCCAGGAAGTGCTGGCGGTTCTCCTGGGTGATGTAAACGATGCTGCGCCCATCGGGGGAGACGCTGGGTCCGCCCGTGAACTCTTCGGTGTTGGTGAACAGGTGCCCCCACTGCGACTGGAGCAGGTTGACGACGTTGAGGTCCTCGCCCTGCGCTTCGGTGTGGCTGCCCACGGTCGAGAGAAAGTGGACGTGGCTATCGCCGCTGAACCACCGCTCTTCGTTCATGTTGCACCAACGCTTGATCCGGAGCACGAGCTCGCGCTGGCCCGGCTCGACGGTCGCTTTGGTGCGCAAGGGCTCGTACTCGTAGCCTCGGGCGACGTCCACGATAACATCGCCCCGAGGCAGCCAGCCCTGACAGGTGCCGTCGATGTAAGCGTACGTGATCTGCCCGAGCCGCAGGTCCCCGCCAACGTCGGCGTGCCAGCTAACGTTGTTCGAATTGATGTGGGCGTGGTGGCCGTGAGGTGCGTAAGGCACGCCGTCGGGCGAACGGAAATGGATGCGGCAAGGCACCGGCCGGCCCGTCTCATCGTCGATCACCGTGGTATGGACCCAGTTGCGTCCCCGGTCGACGATCTCCAGGCGCACGCGGTCGTTGGCCTCGACCACCCCCTTCTCCTCGAGCTCGCCCCATTTCGCGCTGCCCAGTTTCTCGCCGTCCTGCACCACGGTCACCGTCGCCGAAGGGATCGCAGCGATCTCGGCGTACGTCGGGCTGCTCTTGGGGTTCTGCGCCTCCCCCCAACCCTTGAAGTCGTCGCCGAGGAACTCCTCGGCGGGCTTTTCGGGCAACGCGTACGGGTAGGTCGCGACGCCTCGGTCCACTTCGACCTCAAGATTGAAAGGCTTCTCCGCGTCTTCGGGCTGGAGCAGCGTGATCTTCGTCTCGCGCGCGCCGGCACGGACGAAGGGATGCTCGTCGAGGCGGCCGAGCGTGAGGGCCGCGATCAGAAAGCGCGGGCCCTTGGGCACGATCTCCAGCGATTCGAGGCGGCGCTCGGGCACCGGGTTGGTCCACGCCCATAGAAAATAGCCGCGAGGAAGGCCCACCACGACCTCCGTCTGGCGGCGACCCGCTTCATCCCACCGTCCCTCCTCGCGCGGCATGAGACCGTCCTCCTGATCCGTCAGGGCGAGGAACGGGCGCGCGCCCCACATGATCGGGACGGCCGAGATCTCGAAGCGGTCGCGCACGGGTACGCGGACCTCCTCGCCGCCCTCCAGCCGGAAGACGTAATCCGCCACGTGCGACGCGATGGGGCCGCCCTCGCCGATGGGCGAATCCAAGAGGCGGTGCGCTACAACGATACTGCGCGCCGTCCGTCCGATGGGCACGACGAGCGGATCGGCCCCTAGCCCGGCACCGAAGCCGATGTAGCACGGCGCGTCGTCCGCATCGCCGGGGCCGATCTGAAACGGCAGGCCGCGAAGGAGTTGGCTTCCCCTCGGGGGGGCCTCATCCTCGCCCAGAAGCTCCGTGCCTGCGTTGCACAACGCGCTGAGATCGAGCGGTTCGTAGTCCTGCATGGTGGTCAGTCTCCTCCGCCGTGTGGTCTCTTCATCATAGGGAATGGATCGGAGGGCGACGTGGCGCTAGGCGGCGCTTTCCTCCGCCTTTTCCTCCCGCCAGGTCCATCTGGCCCAAATCAATCCCGGACCGTTCAGGAAGTCGTAGTACAGCGTCCTCGATGCGACAGTGGCGGACACGGCGTCAAAGCCCGCCTCGTAGCCCCCGAGAACGGGGACCAGCTTCTCCCGCGCCGCCACCAGGGCAGCCTCATAATCGCGGTCGGGGATCGGCGGATCGGCGCCCGCATACACGATGAGCTCGTTGCGGTCTCCGAAGGCGTAGCCCCCGGCGTTCAGGACCCCGAACCCTCGGAGCACGGCCGCCCCGACGAGTTTGGTCAGATCGGGGAGATTGGTGGAACGGTCCCAGTGAACCGGCTTGCCCCCCAACGCCGCCCGCATCACAGTTTTGAGGCGCTGTCCCTCCAGTTCAGAAAGCAGCCTTTGGTACGCGCCGGGCGTGGCGTCGCCGTGCTGCACCGTGATGACCGCGCCATCCGCCTGCTCGATGCGGAAATCCGGCATCTCCAATCTCGTGATCGTCAACGGGAACCGCAAGAGGCCGTGCTGCGCCTGCGCGAAGAGATAGAGCCTCAGGGCGAAGCGCTTCCGGTCGTTGGAGGCATCCTCTCCTGACCCGGGAGGGAGACCGGGGTCGATCTCATCGAGCTTGGCGCGGAGATCGGCCTCGCTCTCCGCCGTCAACGTATCGCCGATGCGATCAAAGAGCGAGAGGTCAGAAGGCATACGCACTCCGGGGCACACCCTTGAGCGCCGCACTCCCACCCTCGACGACGGCGCGGAGGCAAGCCGCCGGAGCGTGCGGCGGCCATCCCAGGCTCATGGCGTGATGAGTGCGCCCAGCATCTCGTCGGGCGATTCGGTCGCGATGCGGAAGAGCTCGGCGGATTCGTCGATGGTGAACCGATGCGTCACCAACGCATCCACGTTCACCAACTCCCTGCGCAGGAGTTCCTCCATATAGGCATAGTTCGCGTCGACCTTCCACCGATGGGTGTGGTTGATATCCCCCGGCGGCCAGAAACGTGTCTGTACCGAGATGATCTCCAGTTGCTTGAAGTGGAAATCGCCGGAGAGCGAGATGTGATCGTGCTCGTTACGGAACAGTGCGACCACGATGATGCGGGCCATGAACGCTGCAGCATCCTGGACGGGGTCCATCACCTCCGCGAAGGGCACGGTGACGAAGGCCTCGTCCGCGCCGCGACCGTCGGTGAGGGCCTTCACCGCCTCCCCCAGGTCGGATTCGCGCATATTGACGACGGCGTCGCAGCCCGTCTCAAGGGCAATTTCGAGCTTGCGCGGGGCCACGTCCGCCCCGATGACCTGATGCGCGCCAGCCATCCGCGCCATCTGCGCCGTGATCTGGCCGATGCCCCCCATCCCGACGACGAGCACGCTGTCCCCTAAGACAATGCGCGCCCGTCGGACGGCGTTGAGCGCCACAGAGCCCTGATGCAGCCACGTGGACCGCTCGGGAGGCACGTCCGAAGGCGCGGCTCGGAGCGGCGGCCTGGCGACCGCGTGGCTCATGGCGCCACCGTAGCGGACCCACGCGCCGACCGGTGGCCCGCCGGGGATCGTCTCGATCACCTCCCAGATGCCCGTACCCGAGACCGATCGCGGCTGGAACTGCTGCGCCACAGGCTCGTTGCGCGGCTGCCACGGCGCATTCCTGACGTGCGGAATCCCGCCCCGGCCACCGGAATAGACGAACATCGTCGTCCCCAAGCTCGGAACGCAGGCGAGCATCCGGAGCACCACCTGGTCGGCGCTACGCTCCAAGGGCACCTCCCGCACCTCGCACGACCCCGGCACGGTCATCAGAAGCTGTTTGGATTCGATCACGGACATTCGCGGCCTCTCCAGTTCACATCGCGACAGTGGAAACTTGCGCCCGAAGCCCCGTCTACACTCGCTCACCCTCGCGAGAGGTGGCGCACCAGGTACTCATCGGGAATGGGATCCCCACGAGCCACGCGATCCACGTTGGCGGCAATGACCCGCGACCTGCGTTCCATCGTGAGGTCGGTGTAACCCGCAACATGGGGCGTCATGATCACGTTATCCAGTTCGCCGAACGGATAGTCCGAAGGCGCAGCGGATTCGTCGGCCTTCGGGTAGCGATACCACGGGTCGAGCGCGGCTCCCGCGATGCTGCCGTTACGCAGCGTCTCGTAGAGTGCGCGCTCCTCGACGATCTCGGCCCGCGCCGGGTTGATGAGGTACGCCGTCGGCTTCATGAGCCGCAGCTTCGATGCGTCGATGAGGCCGCGCGTCGAGGGCAGAAGCGGAACGGCGAGCGTCACGAAATCCGATTCGCGCAGGATACGGTCGAGTCCCTCCGGGCCGACGACGACATCCAGTCCCAACCCACGCTGGGCCTCGGATGAGACCGGCAAGACCTCCATCGCAACGCGACGCATCCCGAACGCGCCAGCCAGCCGCGCCACAGCCTTCCCCACGCGCCCCAGTCCGATGATGCCCAAGGTCCGGCCGCCCAACTCAGGATAGGGGGCGTAGCCTCCCAGGGACCCCAGGCTCCAGTCACCCCGTCGAACCCGGCCATGAGCCTCGATGAGCCGACGCGACAGCGCCAGGGCCATCATCAAGACCCACTCGGCCATGCCGTCGTGGTGCTCGTAGCAATTGGCGACCACCGCGCCTTCGGGGACGCTCTCGGGGTGGATCTTATCGTAGCCCGCGCCGGAAACGTGCAGCAGCCTCAGCCGCCCGGCCATCCGCCCCATCGGAGGCGTGAAGCGGCTTGTCACCACGACGTCAGCATCCCCAACGACACGCCCGACGGCCGCATCGTCGTATGTGGGGACTACGCTGAACTGAGCGGGAGCCGTCATCAGGCGGGAAATATCCTCGGCCCGCTGCTGCATGATCGCCCCGAGAAAGAGGACGTTCAAAGGCACTCCCGGCAAGCCATCCGGCATACACCCCCAACCCACGCCCTAGCGCCCAAGCAGGCGCTCACCGCCCCGAAGACGGCGCCCGTGAGGGAAAAGCCTACGCGTTGACCCGAAATTCCTCGCGATAGGAAGATGACGCATCGCGCGTGGCGGCCTTCGTGCGCCATCGCTCAACCCAGTGGCCGTGATCCGTCACGACATCCTGCGGCCGCTCCCGGCTCCGAAACAGGAAGCTCGGCAGTGCGGGGCGGCCGTGCGGCTTGCGGGCGTCGTTGTACCGCACGTCGATGGACCAGCGCACCGTGTTGCCCGACGCGTTGTGGCCCGAGCGATGGAGCGTGTGGCAGTGTTGCACGCCCACGCTTCCAGCCGGCATCTCGTACGGGACCGCATCGCCCTCGGGCACCAAGTGGTGGGCCGTCTGAATGCCTCCATTGCCAATGTGGTGGTGCAAGATCGGATTCCTGTGGCTACCCCTGAGGACCTCCAGCGTGCCGTTCTCTTTCGACACGTCCACCAGGGCGATCCATGTCGTGAGCACCAGGGTGTCGTCCGCTTCGGGCAGCAGCACGGCGGCATCCTGATGCCACGGGACCTCCGCAAGGCTCTTCCCGGAGGACGCGCCCTCGGGGAGTTTCGCCCGCAAGTGCAGGCAGGGGTTGCACTCCACCTCGGGTCCGATGAGCGATTCGGCAATATCCATGATGGCATCACATCTCAAAAGATCGAAGAGCTCCCTCGGCATGAAACCGGGCACGTCGAGTTGCTCGTAAACCGCCATCGTTTCCCTGCTGATGGCAGCCAGGCGCGTCTCGTGGGGCAAATCCGCGTAGGTATCGCTCAACTCGCCCGCCGCATGAAGCTCCTTCGCCTTCTCGTCAACGAATTGCGCGTACGCGGCGTTGAGCGTCTCGACCTCCTGGGCCACGGCACCTTCAACGACTACGAATCCGTTCTCGTGGAAGTCAGCAATCTGCGCATCCGTCAGCTTGGCCATCGGCCCCCCTCCATCCACTTTCAGGCTGTCACCACCTGCGTCCGTTGGACCTACTATACCCGGCGTCGGGGGGCGTGTCAACCGTGCATGACGCGGCGCAGGCCCAAGATGACCTACCGGCCACGCGGATAACGGCGATGGACTCAGAAACCGGCGCCCCTGGCCACCATGAACTGCCGGGCTAGCGCAAGACTCTCCAAGACAAAATTATGGGGATCACACCCTAAAATGCAACCCCCCGACCCCTCCGCCTTGGCCCACCTTGACGCACGTGGTGCCCGCCCTTATCCTGTATAGGTACAAGGGGTAAGCTTTGCCGGCGTCAGCGCGCCCGACGCGGTCATGGGATGGCTCAAAGCAAAGATCGTGTGCAGCGTGCTGGTGTTCGTGTTCACCAGCGCGGTGCGCGGGGATCGGGTATCGGTATCGAATGGCGCGCTGCTGCTTTCCAGCGGAATCGACACAGTCATGAACGATGAATCCCGTGCGCCCTCGCCCCTAGCGGCAACCGTCAAGCGCTTTCTCGCCGAGGGGGATCCCTCGGGGTTGGCCGAACATCTGCGCGCCGAGTACCCGCAGGATTCACTGGTCGCGCTATTGGAGAGTGAGCACCGCCCGACGGTGCGGGCGACGGTCCTGGGGTTGGGGCTCATCGGCGACATGGACGCCGTGGAGCCGTTAGTGGACACCCTTCGCGCTTCCGATCCCACCGTCCGGCGGATGGCGGAAGCGGCGCTGTGGCAGGTGTGGTTCCGTTCGGGCGACTCCGAAGTGGATGCGCAGTTCCGGAACGCGGTCGAGCGGACACGCGACGGCGCATACGCCGAGGCCATCGCTTTGCTCGACGGGGTGGTCGCCCGCGCACCGACCTTCGCCGAGGGGTACAACCAGCGGGCGATCGCCCACTTCCTCCTGGGCGAGTGGGATCGCTCGATCGCCGACTGCCTTCGCACCATCGAGCACAACCCCCGTCACTTCGGCGCCCTGGGAGGGATGGGTCAGTGCTACATGCGCAAGGGCGAGTTGGTCCACGCGCTCGACGCTTTCCGCCGCGCGCTGGCCGTTAACCCCAATCTGGACGGTTTGCGCCAGAACGTCAGGCATATCACGGAGGCCCTCGAGCGTCAGAGCGGCCCGCCCGAGGGCCTTGGCGAGTAGCCCACAGTCGACCCGAGCCCGCCAAAGCATCGAAGGGTGAACGATACCTTCGGGAGACCCAGTGCGCGGGGTTCGGGGCGGCGCCTAGCTTTCGACCCACAGTTCGCCCGCCGGAGCCTGCGGGCTCGTGCGACACCAGGTGGAGGAGAGGGGATATGATGCGACCGCGAGTGCGCTGGCAACCGGGGTTCGCCGCTGGAGCTTTGATGCTGGCGGCGACGCCCTCCGTGGCCGAGGAGCCCGCCCGGACATCCGTCGGGCTCATCCAACCCCAGGCAGGCAGACCCTACGTCGAGCTTCGGGCCAATCACGCGGACGCTTCCAGCGATACGAGCCTGGGGCTCGTGTGGCGCGGGACCCGGGTGCGCGTGCTCGAAACCCGGGACGGCTGGTCCCGCGTGGCGGTCGTCGGGTGGGTCGACGCCGGCGCCCTCGTCCTCGAGGACACGGGGCAGCGGGTCGCGGAGCTCTTCGCGACGTCTCCAGCGTCCGTCGCTGAGCGCGGCTCGGCCTCCGGGCCGATCCTGAGGCTGAGCAAGAAGCTCGCGGGCAAGAAGCTCAAGCCGAACATCAAGGTGCTCGCCTTCGAGCTCGGGCGACTGGCGACGGACCGGTACTTCTACGAGATGCGCGGCGCAGTCCGCAATACGAGCGAGCGGACGATGGCCGGGATCATCGTGGAGCTCCTGCTCTACGACAGGGAGAAACAATTGCTCCAGCGCGAGACGATAGCCGGCGAGCCTTCGGAGGTGCCGCCGGGCCTCGTGGCCGAGTTCCAGACGCTCTTCGAGCCTCCTGCCGGTCTGGTGCGCTATCAGGTGAATTTCGCCTGGACCTGGAGACCTTGACCGCCGGCGCTCCCACTAATCGTTCGCTCTCCGCCCTTAAAGGAGGTCGTGCCATGACCGAGATAGGATGCAGTTCACACCGCACTCAGCTTAGGCGGCCCGTCCGCTGGCGGTGGAGAATAGCTGGAACGCGAGGATGGACTTAAGTTGGTCGAGCCTACCCGAACCCATAGGAGGCGGATGATGAAAACTGTAGCCGTCTTGATCATGGGGCTGTGGGCTGCGTCATGGGCTGAAGCCCAGGAGCCGGTGGCAACTGTTGACCAAATGCTGCCGCTGGCGGTGGGCAACAGTTGGAGATACTTGCATGACTATCTCAATTTTGAGACGGGAGACGATTTTTATATTGATGATGTAACCATTCGTATTACGCACACGGAAGACATCGAGGGGCATACCTATTACGTCTTCAGTCCCATGCCCTACGAAGATCCTCCTGTACTCTCCTTCTTTCCAGCGGGTCAAAAAGTGCGGTTCGACGGCGATACTCTGGTATTTCGAGGACGGGAGGGAGATATCGCGCTATACCAGTTCAAGTCCGGTGGGTACTCATACCCTATTCCCAAGACGGAATCAGATACGCTGGTAGTAGTGGATGAGCGTTACAGAAGTTACAGAACTATGGTCTTTGAATTTCGGGGGCATGATCGAGATATCCCCGAGACGTTCGTCAATTCGGATGGCTACCCGATTTACCCACCCTACTACTTTGAAAGGCGACACATGCGCTTTACCCGTGGCCTTGGTATAGAAACGCTTAGCGTGAAGGGGATGCACGCAAACGAACACTCTTCTAACGACGAGTACCATTTGATTCATCACCTGCTCCTTCGCTCGGCGACGATAAACGGCGAGGAGCGCGACCCAGAGACTTTTCGATACCCATATACCGTGGTCAGGGAAACCTCATGGGGCGCCTTGAAGCAGACATTTGCCCATCCAGACGAGGAGGAGTGAAATGAGGAGACATCGATTCACGATCCTGCTGACGCTTGTCGCGCTAGGGTCAAGCATAGGTCTTTCTCGAACGCTCGCTGCGTTAAAGGTAACATCGCACCAGCAATTTCTTCCGAAACAACACTCATGGTGCAACTTCTGCGTACGATTCACCAATTCTGATTTCATCAAAATACACAACGTTGGTCGTCGTGATGCTCGAAGACCTATAGAGGCCGATCTTCAGATACCTCCCGACCTTATTGTAAACGGTTGACCCGTGAACCTTGTGATCTTTGCCGTTGAACGGTGTGACATGCATCCCATTCTTCCACGCTTCAACATAGCCATCATCAAGTGACCATTTGATGTGAAAGACCATATCTATCCACTCGCCTTTGACACAGGTAAATGTTGTTATACGTCTATTACCGTCTCGTATAGAGCCTAAATTGATGCCCAGAGCTCCAGCGTGGTAAACCATGGCAAGAGGAGGAAAAGGAGCATGGCGCGTTGCCCATGTTTCGCCTTTTACCGAATCCGGTTGATCGTGAAATTGGACGAACAACTGCCATTTGTCGCTTTCGACGTAATCCTCGGCAATCATAAAGCTCCATCCATAGTACACGTCACTCTCGTGGGGGTCGCGGTTTCTGTACCAGATCTCCGCACGATTCCCGCCGCGTACGTGATCCCCCGGATGTAAGATAAATCTAACGGCATATTTCCCACGACGTACTGGGTGCGTGACGATGACCGCTGAATCGTGTCGTGCGAGTTCCTTCCCCCAACCAGAGAAGTCTCCTGTCTCGAAATCGCCGACAAACCTGTTCAGAGTCTGTGTCGGCCCGAGAGACGAATTGCATGCTGTCAAGAGAAGCAGTGATGACGTGAGCGTTTTTCGCCATCGCGGTCGGCCCATGCGGCGGATGTCCGGCGGCTCCTCCGACTTCAGAAAAGCCCGCGAATGCGGTCCGCCGCGTCAAGGTCCACGCCTTCGTAAGCCGGGCGCCTGGGCAAACCGGGCATCGTCAGAATGTCACCGCACAGGGCATACAGGAAGCCAGCCCCCGCCGAGACATGGACCTCCCGGATGGGCATGTTGTAGTAGCTGGGCACCCCTTTCCAATCGCGGTCGTGACTGATGGAGTACTGGGTCTTGGCCATGCAGACCGGCAACCGATCGTAGCCGAGCTTCGTGCAGCGCCGGATCTGCCGCTCCGCCAGCGGCGAGTATTCCGCCTCCTCAGCGTTATAAACCCGGGTCACGATGGAGTGGATCTTCTCCCGGATGGGCGCCTCTAGCGGGTAGAGGCATTCGAACTGACTCGGCTCCTGGCAAGCCGCAGTCACCGCCCCCGCCAACTCCGCCGCGCCCTCGCCGCCTTTCGTGAACACCTCGGAGACCACGGCAGCCTCCGCGCCGGCAGCCTCGGCCTCGCGCACCACGAGGGCGATCTCCGCTGCGGTGTCGGTAGGGAAACGGTTAATCGCCACCACCACGGGCACCCCGAAACTCCGCGCGAGCTGGACGTGATAGCGCAGGTTGGCAGAGCCCTCCGCCAGGGCGTCCAGATCCTCGATCTGAAGCTCGGAGGGTAACGGCTTGCCGGGCACCACGTGACCCACGATGCCGTGGACCTTGAGGGCCCGCACCGTCGCCACGACCACGACGCAGTCGGGCACCAGCCCCGAGACGCGGCACTTGATGTTGAAGAGCTTCTCCATGCCGCAATCGGCACCGAAGCCGCTCTCGGTCACCACGTAATCGGCCAGCTTCGAGGCGATCCGGTCGGCGACGACTGAGGAATTGCCGTGAGCGATATTGGCGAACGGACCCGTGTGAACGAAGATGGGCGCGCCCTCGCCGGTCTGCATCAGCGTCGGCATCAGCGCGTCGCGCAACAACGCCGCCATCGCGCCCGCGATGTCCAGGTCTTCAGCCGTGATGGGCTCACCCTTGCGCGTTGCCGCGACGATGATCCGGCCCAGCCGCTGGCGCAGGTCGGCCAAGTCCGTCGCCAGGGCCAGGACCGCCATGACCTCGGAGGCGGCGGTGATGACGAAGCCGGTCTCGCGCGGTTGGCCGTTCGTCCTGCCACCCAGGCCGATGACCACCTCGCGCAGGGCCCGATCGTTGACGTCCACCGTCCGAGGCCAGCTTACGCGTGCCGGGTCGATGCCTAGCCGGTTGCCGTGGTGGATGTGCGCGTCGATCGCCGCGGCGAGGAGGTTGTGGGCGATGCTCACCGCGTGCATGTCGCCGGTGAGGTGCAGGTTGATACCCTCGATGGGGACTACTTTCGCCCGACCGCCGCCCGCCGCACCCCCCTTGATGCCAAAGGTCGGCCCCAGCGAGGGCTGCCGGATGCAGGCGATCACTTCGCATCCAATGTGCGCCAGGCCCTGCGCCAGGCCGATGGTCGTGACCGTCTTACCCTCGCCCAAGGGTGTGGGCGTGATGGCCGTTACAGCGATGAACTTCGCGTCGGGACGGTCGGCCAGGCGGTCCGCCACGTCCAGGTGAACCTTGGCCATGTAGCGGCCGTAAGGCTCCAGATCGTCCTCGCCGAGCCCCAGACAGCCTGCGATCTCCCCGATGGGCCGGATGGACTCCGCTACCGCTTCGAGCTCTTCCGGTAAGGGCGGCTTGAGCTTCGATGACGGGGTGACGGGCGAAGCCTCCGGATTCACGGCCACAGCTCAGGACCTGTCCTGTTCGCCGAGGAGCCGATGCGCCACGACCACCGCGCCCCCAGCGTCGGCTGCGAAGCCGTCGGCTCCGACATCGGCGGCGAAGGCCTGCGTGATGGGCGCACCACCGACCAATACCTTCACGCGCTCTCGCATGCCCTCCCGCTCGAGCAGCTCGATGACGTCGCGTACACCGGTCATCGTCGTAGTGAGCAAGGCCGAGATCAGGACCAGATCGGCATCCCTATCGCGAGCCGCCTGCACGAACTGCTCAGTGGGGACATCGACGCCCAGGTCGTGGACCTCGAAGCCCGCTCCCTCCATCATCATACAGACGAGGTTCTTGCCGATGTCGTGCAGATCACCCCGGATCGTCCCGGCGACCGCGCAGCCCTTGTAGGCGATCTCGCCCTCGGTGATGAGTGGGCGGACGATCTCCATAGCCGCTTTCATCGCGCGCGCGGAGATGATCAGGTTGGGGACGAAGAACTCGTTGCGCTGGAATCGTTCGCCCACCTTCTCCATCCCGGGGATCAGCCCCCGGACGACAACGTCCATGGGTGCCGTTCCTTCAGATAGAGCGGCCTCGGTTAGCTCGACGGCCTCCTGTTTGTGCCCCGCGATGACCGCTCGCCCAATGGCTTCCAAGCTAGCCATCTGAACGCCTCTCCCGTGCTGCACCATCCGCTCCGTCGGGCGCGCGCCGTCATGCTGCGCCGGTTCACCACTTGAGCGTACCGCGGGAAGCCCCCCCGCGCAAGAGAGTTGACGGTAAGAGATGCCTTGAGAAAGAGCGGGGCCGCGTGACCGCCCCGGTTCGGGTCGTTGCGTGGACGGAGTAGACGCCCGAAGCTAACTGTCCAGTGAACCCGGCAACCGATGGGGGCGTACGCCAGCCTCGGCACGTACGATCCGACCGTCCGGCACTTCAACCGTGTGGCGACGCCCAAAGCTTACTGCAGGAGCGCAATCGCAAAACGAATCCATCATAGCCGCGTCGCACGGGGGGGCGCGGGGATGAGCTTCCACGACTGATCCACGGGCGTACCGCAGACCAGCACGCCGGTAGCGCCGTGAGCGATGGCCTGATCGCACTGGGCTCGCACCTCTTCGGCCGTCACGTCCCAGCCCTGGATGACGGCGATGATGGGGGTGGCTGCGTCGTAGCTTCGGTAGCGGTCGAGGATGCCGCCCACCCAGGCAGCCTCGGCTCCGTCGCCATAGGCGGGATGATCGCGGCCGAAAACCTTGTAGAGCGCCAGAAGACCCACAGTCCCGAGTCCACTCAAATCGGCGATGAGTTTGGGATACGTCTCCAGGCCATCGGGGTGGGCGCAGTTGCGGTCGCCGAAGCCCAGGGTCACCTCAGGGTCCTTCACTCCAGCGACGGTGACCCCAGCCTCGCAGGTCTCGGTGATGACCCCGATAACGTCGAGACCGCCAAACGCCCCCTTGACCGCCTCGACGAACCGCCTGGGCGCCACGGGGCGGTCACCGAAGTGCGTCTCACCGCTGAGCTTGGGGCCCAGGGAGTTGTCCCACATCCGGCAGATAGCATTGCCGCAGCCGCAACCCTCGGGCGCCGCCTGGAGGTCATTGAGGAAAACGCCACGTAGGTTCGCGCCCTCGGCACTTTGGAGCAGACGGATAACGCGCACGAGCTCGTAGTCGAAGACCGCGCGGTTGTTGATCGATACCCAAGGGTAAATGGCGATCTCCTCGAAGCCATAGTACTGGCGCTTGTGGGGGCGATGAAGCCATTCGGGATGGAGCGCCGCGGCAACATCGTCGCGACCTACATCGATCCAGCCGTAGCGCGTCAACTCAGAGAAGCGGTCAAGCACCTCAAGATCGAGCGCGACGCTATCGGCTCTCGAGACCGTCAAATCCATGACGACAGCGGTGTAGCCCTCGGCAAGCGCGCTATCCAGCCGCGCGGGCGTCAGCGCCTCCGGAGCAAGCAGGAGACCGTAAAAGCCCGGCTCCACAGCGGCAGCGCGCCCTCCTAGGGCCAGCACCAACGCGGTGACGAGCGCGGACCTCTTAAGGAGCCCCGCCCTATGCGATGGATCAGGCGCCGGCATGGCCCAGTGGGAGATCGACCGCCCGACCCGCCTCGGCGGAGCGGATGACAGCTTCCATGAACTCCATGTACTTCACACCGTCCTCGAAGTTCGTGAAGCGCACCGGGGCGCCATCGCGGATGGAGGCGATGAAGTCGCTCTCGACGGCCCAATCCATCCCCTCGCCCGGCTCAGGCGGCACCTCCACAAGCTCACCATCGCCCCGACGGGCCGCAAGAACTTTTTGATCGCTGATGGGGTCGCCGTGTACGTAGACGATGGCCCCTTCACTACCGTAGATCTCGATGGTCCAGTCCGGTGCAGCCATCGCAAGGCCGCTTCTGTGGCAGACCATCTGCGCGCCGCAGGCCAAATCAGCGATGACCGAGACGGTATCAGCGATCTCGACGGGGCGCTCGGCGCCGCTCTCGGGGTCGCGCCGGGGGCTGATGAAGACCCGGGTCGAGGCCAGAACACGCGTCGTGTCTCCCAACCAGCGCTGGATGACCTCGCTGATGGCGGCCAAAAGAAGGGTATTCAACCCACTGTACTCCGGTTTCTGGCGCCAGTGCAGCGGTCGCGAGCGGTCGAGCAGATCGCCTGAGAGGAAGCGGCAGGAAACCTCGAACGGCTCACCGATGAAGCCCTCGCGTAAAAGCCTCAAGACCACGTTGTGGACGCCAAGCCCCCACGGCGCCACCACGATCTGCGCTACCCGGTCGCTCTTCCGAGATGCATCGAGCATCTCATGAGCTTCGGCGGCATTCATGGCCATGCGCGCCTCGGTGAGCACGTGCTTTCCCGCCTCCAGGGCCGCCAACGTGGCCTCACAGTGGAGGGACGGCCAGGTGCCGATGCATACCGCGTCCAAATCGTCCCGCGCGATCACCTCGCGCCAGTCGGTGTGGACGTGCGGGATGCCGAATTCCCTAGCCGCGAACTCGCCCGATTCGCGCGACCGGTTGCAGACGGCGACGATCTCCACATCCTCCAGCGCCTGGAAGCCGGGAATGTGTCTTTCGCGCGTATTCTGTCCCGCGCCGATGATGCCGATCCGGATGGGCTCGGGCATGTTCTCACTCCTTCGGCCTGAGTGGCTTCATCAAAACGACCGGTGTGCCGCATCGACATTGGCGTATCACGACGCTACCCCACCAGCGGCAGTTCGACGGCCTGCGCGCTCGTCGCTGACCGGCTGACGGCTTCGATGAACTCCATATACTTCACTCCGTCCTCGAAGCTCGTGAAGCGCACCGGCGCTCCCTCGCGGATGGAAGCGATGAAATCGGCCTCGACCGACCAGCCCATCTCCTCGTGCGGGAGGATGTCGACATCGTGCAGTTCGGCAGCCCCTAGACGGGCAGCGCGGATCGCGTCTTCCTGGAAGTCGTAGACGAGCGTCCCTTCGCTCCCATAGATCTCGATGACCGAGCCGGGCGCGGCCAATGCGACACCGCTCAGGTGATAGATCGCCCGCGCGCCGCAGGCCATATCAGCGAGCACGGTGACGCTGTCGGGGACCTCGACAGGCCGTTCCTCCCCGCTCTCAGGATCGCGCCGGGGAGTGATGAAGACCCGCGTCGAAGCCAGGACGCGCGTCGTATCGCCGAGCCAGCGTGTTAGCGTCTCGTTGACGATGCCCAAGATCAGGACGTTCAGCCCGCTGTACTCCGGCTTCTGGCGCCAGTGGAGCGGCGCTTCGCGATCGAGCAGATCGCCCGAAAGGAAGCGGACAACGACTTCGTAGGGCTCGCCGACGAAGCCGTGGCGCAACATCCGCGTCATCGCGTTGTGCCCTCGAAATCCCATCGGTGAAGGCACGATCTGCGTGACTCTGTCGCTGTTCCGGGCGGCTTCGAGCATCTTGTGGGCTTCGGCGGCGTTCATGGCCATGCGCGCCTCGGTGAGCACGTGTTTACCCGCCTCCAGTCCGGCTAAGGTCGCCTCGCAGTGCAGATAGGGCCACGTGCCGATGCAGATGGCGTCCACATCGTCGCGCGCGATCACCTCGCGCCAGTCGGTGTGGACATCGGGGATGCCGAACCCTTTGGCGACGCGCTCGCCGGACGCCTTCGAGCGGTTGCAGACACAGACCAGTTCCACGTCCTCCTGTGCCCTGAAGCCGGGGATATGCATCGTGCGCGTATTCTCTCCCGCGCCGATCAAGCCGATGCGGATGGGGTCAGCCATGAGTGGGTTCCTTTCATCTCAGCGGCCTTGACAAGGCTCCGTCTACACCCGAAAGTTAACTGATTCTCCGCTCACGCTGCACGACGATAAGGTGCGTGTACCGTGGGGAGCGCCCGGGAAGGACACTGCGCAAAGATAAGCTAACGATATCCCATTGACCTGAAAATGATGATGGGAGAAGACCGTGACAGCCGGGTTAGAAGCGATCAAGCAACGCATCAAGCAATGCCTTCACGAACCCGAGCGACATAGACTCACGGAGGGGGAGCTGCGCAGCATCCTCGCGCTGGTGGACGACGCGGGCTCGAAGCGGCAGGATCTCCTCTACCTTCAGACCGCCAGCACCTCTCTCTCGTCCCAGGTCAACGGCATGATCCTCATCGAGGACGGCGAGATATCGGACGGCCCTGAGAATCCAGATGACTGGCCCTACCAGACGGTGCTCGACGCTATCCGGGACGGCTGGCGGGTGATCTTCTTCCCGAACCTGGCGCTGATGATGGACGAATCGCGAACCTATGGTCTCGGTTGCGAGTTCATTCTGGAAAAGTGGGGGTGACCCGCGATGACGACCCATGACTGTGCGCCCACGCTGACCGACACGCAGGTCCTGGAGTTCTGCAAACAGGGCTTTCTCATGCTGGAGCGTGTGGTGCCCGACGACATCAACCGCCGGACCGTTGCCTATCTCGAAAAAGACACCTACTACGAGCCGACCGGCATCCTCACCGAAGACTGGTTCGTGGAGAACGTGATCCTCAATCCCCAGGCGGCGGGCGCCGTACGCTCGCTCCTAGGGGCGAATTTCGGCCTACCGATCCTGATGGGCAATCATCGGATCGAAACGCCCGGCCCAGCCCAAAACTGGCACCGAGACGGCGGCTCGCGGTACGGTCCGGAGCTCCACTATCTCCAGGTCTTCTACTACCCGGAGGACTGCCCTCGGGAACTGGGGCCGACAGCGCTATTACCCGGCTCGCATCACCTCTATACGCAGGCCCAACGCATGGGGCACTACGGGAGCATCCGCGGCACGGTCTACGCCGCTGCGCCCGCGGGCTCGATCTTTATCACCGTCTACTCCATCTGGCACCGTCGCAGCGCGTCTACGACCAGGGGTTTACGCAACATGCTGAAATACAACTACTGGCGCACGGTCCCCCCTGAGCGCGACTGGATCATCGAACCCGATTTCGATTTCGCCACGGCCGATTACAGCCTGCGCAGTCCCACCTTCCGGGAGCAGTTCCGGGACGGCTACGACAGTGCCAGGATGTTCTACTGGCTGTGCGGCAAGGCTAATGAATTCAACCTGATAGGTGGTCAGGTCTGGCCGCTTCCCCACGACCAGCTAGACAGGCCCTATGGCTTCCCCTCCCCCGATCCCGAGGTTCCATAAAAACCGAAAGGTAGTCCATGAATTCATTCGACACTAGCATTCACACGCTTGCGTGCGGCTTGCGCCTGGCCGTCGAGCCCCTGGGCGGCGAATCGGTCGCCTTCAACTTCCGCTTCACGGCTGGCGCCAAGGACGACCCTGAAGAGTTGCGCGGTCTGGCGCACGTCACCGCCCAGACGCTTTTCCGCGGCACGCGCACCAAGGACGCCCGCGAGATTCTGGACGCCCTCGATGGCTATGGCGTCCGCTGGTCGGCGGGCGCGGGGTCAGCGACCACGGACGTCGGCGGGCTGTGCCTGGCCCGCGACCTGGGTGCAGTTCTGCCCCTCTATGCCGAGGTGCTACGCGAGGCGGCCTTTCGCAATGACCAGGTCGAAGTGGCGAAGACCCTGGCCCTCGGGGAGTTGGCGCACCTCGACGATCAGCCTATCGCGAAGGTCGGTATGCTGGTCTGGGAAGCAGCTCTGGACGAGCCCTTGGGCCGGATGGCTCTTGGCCGCGCCGAAACGATCCCCCGGGTGACGTCCGAGGCCGTGCGGGATTACTGGCGCCGCGCCTGTCAGCCCCGTGCCTGCGAGTTGGCCATCGCCGGCGGTGTCGAAGAAGCCGACGCCCTGGCCGCCGTAGACGCGGCTTTCGGGAACTGGAGCGGCGACGGCGATGGCCCAGCCACACCGAGGGCAACCTTACGCGCGGGCGGGCATCATCAGCCCAAGGCGTCCGAGCAAGCGCACATCGCCCTGGTTTACGGTAGCACTGAACCCACGGGCTCCGACTACTACGCCGCCCGACTGGCCATTGACGGCATCCTCTCCGGCGGCGGATCGAGCCGGCTTTTTACGGAGGTGCGCGAGAAACGCGGGCTCGTGTACTCGGTCGGGTCGAGCTACCGAGCGCTGCGCGACCTAGGGGCAGTTTTCGTCTACGCGGGGACCACTGCGGCGCGCGCCCAGGAGACGATGGACGTCTGCCTGGGCGAGATAGGGCGCCTGGCCCAGACCATCACCGAGGAGGAGCTAGAACGCGGAAAGAACATCCTGCTGGGACGGCTCCTGAGCACGGGTGAGCTCGCGGAGCATCGCGTCGGCTCGATCGCCGAGGACCTGTACCTGCGAGGCCGGGTCCGCCCGGTCGACGAGGTGGCCGAGGCCATCCGCGCGGTGACGCTCGACGAGGTCCGCGCCCACCTGGCCGCGCATCCCCCCGAGCCCTTGACGACCCTGGTTCTCGGTCCCTCGTCCCTGGAGGTCAGGACATGAACAGCGCGTTCTCAACGCACGAACTGGACAACGGTCTGCGGCTGGTCTTCGAGACCATCCCCCGCATTCACTCCGCCGCCCTGGGGTTTTTCGTACGCACGGGGTCACGAGACGAATCGGACGACATCGTCGGCGTCAGCCACTTCCTCGAGCACATGATGTTCAAGGGGACGCCCAATCGCACCTGGCGCCAACTCACGCTCGACGTGGACCAAATCGGGGCGATATGGAACGCCTATACGTGGTGGGAGGGCACCGCCTTCTTCCACTGGGTGCAGCGCGAAAAGATTCCCGAATCCATCGAGATCACCGCCGACATGATGCGCTCGACCATCCCGCCCGACGAGTTCACGATGGAGAAAAAGGTGATCCTTGAAGAGATCGCCCTGTACCGCGACCACCCCGAACGTCTCATCATCGACGAACTGCTCGGGCTCGCGTACCAGGGCCATCCCCTGGGGCAGAGCGTCCTTGGTACGCCCGAAAGCATCGGTCCACTCCCCCACGAACGGATGGTGGACTATTTTCGCAGACGTTACTCGCCCGCCAACATGACCTTCCTGATTACCGGAAACTTCGACCGCGACGAGGTGATCGCCGAGGTCAAGCGCTATTGCGGCCACTGGGAGCCCTTCGAGACCGGACGTGAGCAGCCGCATCCCGTCTTCACGCCGGGGATGCAGACCGAAGCGCGCAAAGAAGTGGCGCGCGAGCACCTGGCGATCGCGATACCCGCGCCAGCCTACGGGGATGAGTGGGCGCCGACGGCCGAGGTCGTGGGCCGCCTTTTGGGCGATTCGCGCAACAGCCGACTGTTCTGGTCGGTGAGGCAGGCGGGGCTGGCCGATTCAGTCGCCGCTAGTTACGCGGGCTTCAGCGATACGGGCCTGCTCTTCATCCATGCTTCGACGCCGCCCGAACGAGCCCAGGAGGCCCTGGACCGCATCCGGGAGGAGCTGCGGCGTCTCCACGATGGTGTCAACGCCGAGGAGGTCGCCCGTGCCCGAGCGAAGGAAGCGACCGGGCTTGTGGCCTCGGGGGAGAATAGCCTCAGCCGCTTCAGTCAGCTCGTCGAGAACCTGAGCTGCGACAGGCCGCTACGCTTGCTCGAAGAGGAATTAGCCGAGCTCGACGCGGTGACCCCCAAACGGATCGCCGACTATCTCTCGGCCTATCCGACCGACGGCGAGCCCGCCCTAGTGGCCATTGGGCCACTGGACTCGCTCAACTGAGCCCGCTCCAGCCCAAAAGCCCGCGACTGTCGCCGGAACAGGCGAGAGCGGCCTCAACGAGGACGGCGGCCCGGCCTTGCTCGGCGCCTACGCCTCTCCGCGCGAGCCGAGGCCCACAGCGTTCGGGATGTAGTCATCGAGGACCGCCCGCATATAGCGCGCGTAGCGGAGGTGATTCTCGATGGCATCGGCCCCACCGCCCGACTCCAGAAGCGCCACGCCCCGGTAGCCGGCCTTCCACAGGATAACCGCGAACTGGCGGAAGTCGAGATGTCCTGCGTCGGGATGCGTATGGGTCTTAATGTGCCAGTGGACCACGTGCGGGGCCAGCATGTGCAGTTGCGCGATGGGTGACGGCTGGGCCACGCTGGGGTCGAACCGCTCGTTGTCGAGCGTGTCGGGGTTAACGCCCACGTTGGGCTCGCCGATCGCCCCAAGGAGCAGAAGTGCGCTATCGGCGGTGTCGTGCATCCCGTCTTCATGGACCTCCAGGCACAACTTGGCGCCGATATCGGCGAGCCTGCGCGCAATCCCCTTGAGCTTCTTCGCACAGAACTCGTAATCGGTCATCGTGAAGTCGCGGTGCGACACGTAGCGCGGGCTGGGGCCCGTGTAACCCCTGGCCGGGGCGGGCGGTGCCATCATGACCGAGAGAATCTTAGCGCCAACGATCTCCGTCACTTTAATGAGGTGCTCGAGGTCCGCCTCCTTCTCCTTGGCCCACAGGGGCCGCAAGAGCATCTTCCGAAGCGCGTGCACGCAGGCGATTTCCAGGCCGGCCTCCTCAAGGGTAGCGCGGTAGATGGGCCAGTCGTCGAGGGTGAAGTCGTAGAATCCGCGGCTCCCGCCCGAGCTGCCGTCGCTGAATTCTACGGCGTCAAACCCCTTTTCGCGCATCCATGCGAGCTCACGGACGGCGCCCACCCGGTCGAAGTCTTTCACGGCACCGGGCTTCCAGCCATAGCGGCTGGTGATCATCGGCGATTTGAATCCCAGTTGCATGACTCTCTCCCTCGCGTAAGGGTGATCTGCCATCCTTCGGCAAGCACAGGACGCCGCGGACTCGGGATGGCGGCGGGCGATTTCTCATGTCGAGGTCATCCGCGCAGTCCCGATACCCTCTAGGCCTTCCCGCGCGAGCCGCGGCCCAGAGCGTTCGGGATGTAGTCGTCAAGAACTGCCCCCATGTAGCGCGCGTAGCGGAGGTGGTTCCCGATCCAGTCGCTTCCGCCGCCCGCCTCGAAGAGGGCCACTCCCCTGAACCCCGCCTTCCAGAGGATCACCGCGTACTCACGGAAGTTTTGATCCGACTCATCCAAGTGGGGATAATCAACATCCCACCTTTCCGTCACCTCGTTCCAACGCTTCCTAGAGCTCTTGATATGCCAGTAGATGACGTGGGGGGCCATCATGCGCATTTGCTCAGCCGGCGGGGGGTGGTACACGCTCGGATCGTACCGGGCGGTATCGACGTTGTCGGGATTGAGGCCAACGTTGAGCTCATCGATCATCGAAAGGAGAGTGAGCGCACTGTCGGCGGTGTCGTGCATCCCGTCCTCGTGGACCTCGAGGCAAAGCTTCGCGCCGAAATCCCCCAGCCTGTGACAGACCGTCTTGAGCTTCTTCGCGCAGAACTCGTAATCGGCCATCGTGAAATCGCGGTGCGACGCGTAGCGCGGCGTCGGCCCCCTGTAGCCCGTACCCCCGCCCGGAGGGTTCATCATGGCGGTGACGATCTTGGCGCCGACGGTCTCGGCCACGTCGATCACGTGATAGAGGTCTTTCTCCTTCTGCTTCGCCCAGATGGGCCGCACGAGGATCTTGCGGAGCCCGCTCACCGTCTCCATCCCAAGGCCGGACTCCTCGACGGTCCCGCGAATGATGCGCCAATCGTCGAGATCGAAATCATAGAATGTGCGTCCACCGCCGCTGGAGCCGTCGCTGAACTCCACGGCTTCGAAACCCTTTTCGCGCATCCAGGCCAGCATCCGGACGGCGCCCGCACGGTCGAAATCCTTCACCGCACCGGGCTTCCAGCCGTAGTCGCTCAAGAGCCCGCCGATCTTGAATCCGAGCTTCATTTTTCCTCCCCCGCTTGCAGCTAACGTTGCAGGACGCTCGACGCGCCACGGATGACCGGTCTCTTTGCCGCCGAGAGACCAGCAAAGTATATTGGTGTCCGGCCTTCAACGAAAGCAAGTGCAAGCCCTCGGGCCGACAGATGGTCGGCCCATCCAAGGGAGGCGACGACGGATGGAACGCGAGAAGACGTTGGCCGTGAACGCCGAGAACATCCAGGCGCAGCTTGAGGGGCAGGTGGTGGCTGTGCCCCCGACGGTCTGGACGGCGGACGGTGAGGTGGACGAGGCGGCCTGCGCGGAGAACGCGCGGTTTCTTTTCGAGCGCGGGGTGCGGGCTGCGGTTTACGCGGGCGGCGTGGGCGAGCACGACGTGCTGAGTGTGGACGGACAGACGCAACTCCTGCGTGCTGTGACCGAGGCGGCGCGTTCAATCGGTAGCGACGCGTCCATCGGCAGCGGCGTGGGGCGGACGGTCGAGCGGGTCCGCGATCTCGCCCCGGCCCTGGAGGCTTTGGGCGTCCACTGGGCGATGCTCATGCCCCCGCGTGTCGATGGGGACGAAGCGCAGTGGGATTATTACAGCCAGGTCATCCCCATCCTGCGCGAACACGGCGTCTGGCCCATGCTCTACCTGCGGCCCGAGAACCCGAGCTCGACCGGCCTCGTGGCACGGCTGTTCAACCAGTACGAGATCGTCTCCGTCAAACTCGCCCACAACGCCATGCTATTATCCTACGCCGCGATGGTCCGCGAGATCGGGCCCGAGCGGAGCGCCTGGCTCTGCGGTACAGCGGGCTGGTGGATGCCCGCGTACCGGGCCGTGGGCGCCGCGCGAGGGATGTCGTCGGGCATCGGCAACGCCTTCCCCGAGGTACCGTTGACCCACTTGAACTGCGTCAATGAGGGCCTCTTCGAGCACGACGAGACGTACTGGAGCATGGTGGCTATCGAGAGCATCCGGCTACGGCAGAAGCCCTACATCATCCTCGTCATCAAGTACCTGCAGGAGTTGGTCGGGCTCCACGGCGGGACGAACAAGGCGGGCGATGTCCTGCCCGATGAGATCAAGCGCGAGGTCGAGGGCATCGTGCACGGAGCGGGATGGCTGTAACGCCGCAAGCCGACGGGGTGTACAACACGGAGGGATAACGATGGGCATGAAAGTCGTGGCGAACCTGCGGGAGCTTTCCGATGAGTGTCTGCAATGGGCCTGTCAGATCGGCCTCGACGGCGTGGATCACTTGGGGGGATCCGTGCCCGGACTCAAGGAACGCGGCACGCCCAACATGCCCGAACTCCACAAGGTGATCAAGCGTATCCGAAGCTGGGGCCTGGGCATCTACCGGGTGTCGCTGCCCGCCCCCCGCAAGTTCATGCTCGGTCAGCCCGGCGGCGAGAAGGAGCTCGATGACCTGTCCACGACCATCAGGTGCTATGGCGAGGCGGGCATCCCCCTCGCCAGAGTGGGCCTCCCGTACGAAGTTTCGCCCATTCGAGACAGCGTCCTGACCACCCACACCGCCGAGCACAGGGGCGGTTATACGTATCGCGGGTTTGATCTTGAACTCTGGAAGGAGCAAGCGGCCAACATGACGCCGGAGTGTGGCGTGACGCCGGAGGACTACTGGAGCCGCTGCATGGCGGTGTACGAACGGATCGTGCCAGTCGCTGAGGATGCCAACGTCAAGCTGATAATGCATCCCTCGGACCCGCCGATTCGGGGCGCGCCCTTCAACTCGTTGGGGTTTCATCGCCTCCTCGACGCGTTCCCCAGCGAGCACAACGGGTTTCTCTACTGCATCGGCACGCGGTCGGAGGCCGGCGGGACGCAACTGGTGCTCGACGAGATCAACAAGTACGGCCGCATGGGCAAAATCTTCCACATCCACTTCCGTAACGTCCGCGGCAACCTGGCCTCGACCGGCGGCTTCGAGGAGGTGCTTCTGGACGACGGCGATATGAACATGTTCGAGATCCTCCTGGCCCTGAAGACCGTGGGTTACGAGGGAGCCATCAATCCGGATCATCACCCCCACATCGGCCCCGACAATGCGGACGGAAGTTCGTCCTACACCTCGCCGTCGTACGCCATCGGCTACATCAAGGGGCTCATGGCGACGCTCACGGCGCTGCCCGCGATGTCGGCGGGGACGCCTCGCTGAGGCCCGAGGACCGGAACCAACGTGCGCTAGCAAGCGGAGGACGGCAATGAGCATGAAGGTCGTGATCAATCTCCGGACGCCATTGGACGAATACCTGGAGTGGGCGTGCCAGATCGGCGCCGACGGCGTCGATCACCTCGGGGGACCGGTACCCGGTCTTGAGGAGCGCGGCACACCCGACCTGCCCGAGCTCGTGAAGGTCGTGAAGCGCATTCGAAGCTGGGGCCTCAGCATCCACAGGGTTTCGCTGCCGGCGCCGCACAGGTTGATGCTTGGCGAGCCCGGAGGCAAGGAGGACCTCGACAACCTGTGCAGGACCATCGCGTGCTACGGCGAGGCGGGCATCCCCATCGCCAGGGTCCACTTCCCGAACGAGGCGACCCACATCGGCACGACCCATCTGGCCGAGCACAGGGGCGGCTACAAGTACAGGGGCTTCGACCTGGAGCTCTGGCAACAGCAACTCGCCGAGAACCCGCCCGAGACGGAGATCATGCCGGAGGAGTACTGGGACCGCGTGAAGGGGGTCTACGAGCGCATCGTGCCCGTCGCCGAGGAGGCTGAGGTCAAGCTCGCCATGCATCCCTCCGACCCACCCCTGCCCGGCGCGCCGTTCGACACGTTGGGCTACCACAAGGTCATCGACGCCTGCCCGAGCGACTACAACGGCTACCTCTACTGCGTCGGTACACGCTGCGAGGCGGGCGGCACGCAGGTGGTGCTCGACGAGATCAACAAGTACGGCCGCATGGGGAAGATCTTCCATGTCCACTTTCGCAACGTGCGGGGGAACCTGGCGTCGACCGGCGGCTTCGAGGAGGTACTCCTCGACGACGGGGACATGAACATGTTCCAGATCCTGCTGGCGCTCAGGAACGTGGGATACGAGGGAGCGCTTAACCCGGATCACCACCCCCACATCGGCCCTCCGGCATCGGATGGATCGGGGTCCTACACCTCCCCCTCGTACGCCATCGGCTACATCAAGGGGCTCCTGGCCGCACTGGCTGCTCAGCCACAGGTGCCAGGGGTGACGCCTTTCTAAGGAGACGAGGGAGCATCGCCACCGGTTGGAGTATGGGGAGGCTTGAATGAGCATGAAAGTGGTGGCCAATGCGTGGGACCTCTCGGATGACTACCTGAGATGGGCCTGCCAGATCGGGCTGGATGGCGTCGACATCGGCGGTTTGTCGCAGGTGCCGGGCATGGCGGAGCAGGGCTACCCGCACGCAGCGGAACTCCTCGCGCTCACGCAGAGGATCCGAAGCTGGGGCCTCTCCATTCACCGCGTCTCCCTGCCATCGCCCGACAGGTTCATGCGTGGCGAGGCCGGAGGCAAGGAGGACCTCGACAACCTGTGCAGGACCATCGCGTGTTACGGCGAGGCCGGCATCCCGATCGGGAGGGTGGGCTTCGCATGGGAGTCGACGCCCATTCATACCACCCACCAGGCGGAGCACAGGGGCGGGTACAAGTACAGGGGTTTCGACCTGGAGCTCTGGCAACAGCAGCTCGCCGAGAGTTCACACGAGAAAGAGAGCATACCGGAGGACTACTGGGACCGCGTGAAGGAGGTCTACGAACGGATCATCCCCGTCGCGGAGGAGGCGGACGTCAAGATCGCGCTCCATCCCTCCGATCCGCCCCTGCCCAGCGCGCCGTTCAACTCCCTGGGGTTCCACAGAGTTCTCGACGCCCACCCCAGCGATCACAACGGTTTCCTCTACTGCGTCGGCACGCGCTCGGAGGCCGGCGGCACGCAGGTGGTGCTCGACGAGATCAACAAGTACGGCCGCATGGGGAAGATCTTCCACGTTCACTTCCGCAACGTGCGCGGGAGCCTGGCGACGACGGGCGGCTTCGAGGAGGTGCTTCTGGACGACGGGGACATGAACATGTTCCAGATCCTCCTGGCGCTCAGGAACGTCGGCTACGAGGGGGCGCTCAACCCGGACCATTACCCGCACATCGGCCCGGAGACCCCCGAACTGGCAAGGTCCTATGCCTGTCCCTCCTACTCCGTCGGTTACATCAAAGCGCTTTTAGCCGCCGTCACTGCGCTGCCACAAGCGGGGGCGATGCCGACGGTGGCGGCGGCATTCTAGACGGCTCACGCTCTCCCAAACCCGAAAGGCCGTCCGTGCCCTTGGCTTGGGCCAAGCGATAACCGATGAGGTGAACCATGACCATCGTGGCCAAGATGCCCCTGGCTCTCCACGGCGGAGAAAAAGCCGCCGCTGGGGAATGGCCTTCGTACCCGGTGCGGACCGAAGAGGAACTGCGGGCGATCGCGGATGCCTACTGGCGCACGGGGATCGATTCCATTCAGGCTGGCGGGGTCATCGGCGAGTTCGAGGAGGCATGGGCAGCTTACCACGGCGTGAAGCGCTGCATCGCGACCAGCGGAGGCAGCACGGCGCTCCATCTGGGGCTGGCCGTCATGGGCATCGGTCCGGGCGACGAGGTCATCACCTCACCGTACTCCTTCGGTGCGACGGCAGCCTGCATCCTGCACGCCAACGCCATCCCCGTCTTCGCCGACATCGAGGAGACGACACTCGGACTCGACCCCGCTGCGGTAGAGCGCGCGATCACGCCGCAGACCCGAGCCATCGTGGTCGTTCATTTCGGCGGCATGCCCGCGAGCATGGGGCCTCTTTTGGAGGTGGCCCGGTCGCACGACCTAGCCGTCATCGAAGACTGCGCTCAGGCCCACGGGGCGACCTACAAGGGCCAGAAGGTCGGTACCATCGGTGACATCGGCGCCTTCAGCCACCAGTCAACCAAGGCGACGCCGAGCTTCGAGGGCGGCTCGATCCTGACAAACAGCGGTGAGCACTACCAGCGCGGCCTAGTCTACGCCATGCACACCGCGCGCCAACAAGAGGAGGTCGGCGACTGCGACTGGGCGGCTTACATCGACAGCACAGCGTTCAACCACAGAATGAACTCGCTCGCGGCGGCGATGGCGAAATCGCAGCTCGGGCATGTGGAGGAGCGCAACGCGTGGCGGATCAAGAACAGCGAGCACCTCTATGAGCGGCTGCGCGATGTCCCCGGGGTCGAGCCCGTATGGACGCCGAGCGACAGGGTGAACGTCCACTACTTCATGGCGTTCCGCTATCGCTCGGGGGAGCTGGGCGGCCTCCCGCGCGAGCGATACATCGAAGCTCTCGAGGCGGAAGGTGTGCCCGTCCTGACGTACGTCAAGAAACCGATCCACCTGCGCCGCCGGTTCCAGGATCGCTTTCTCTACCCCAGGGGCTGCCCCTGGACATGCGGCCATGCCCAGCGGGACGTCCAATACAACGAAGGCGACTGTCCCGTCGCCGAGCGTATCTGCGCAAATGAGGAGTTGGTCCTGCCCGCGTACCGGCTGGCCGCCGACCACCGCGACCTCATGGACCGGGTAGCGGACGCCTTCACCAAAGTTGCCGAGCAACACGGGACGCTCCTCGGGTTCGGGTAGCGCTCGCTTGCCCCGCGTGTGCGAAGACGAGGCGTATCCAGGTTCCGACGGCAACTGATGAGGTGAATCATGGCCATTGCGACCGAAAGCCCCCTGGCACTCCAAGGTGGGGAGAAGAGCGTCACCACGGAGTGGCCCGCGTACCCGATCCGCACCCAAGAGGAGGGGCAGGCGATTCTGGCCGCCTACTGGGACACGGGCACCGACGCCATCAGGCCCGGCGGCGTCATCGGCGCCTTCGAGGAGGCGTGGGCGACGTACCACGGCATGAAACACTGCATCGCCACCAGCGCGGGCACCACAGCGCTTCACATGGCACTGATCGTCACGGGCATCGGACCAGGCGACGAGGTCATCACGTCGCCGTACTCGTGGGGCGCAACGACCGCCTGCATCCTGCACGCCAACGCTATCCCCATCTTCGCCGACATCGAGGAGACGACGCTGGGTCTCGATCCCGCCGCCGTCGAGCGCGCGATCACGCCTCAGACGCGGGCCATCGTGGTCGTACACATCGGCGGCATGCCCGCGAGCATGGGGTCCCTCCTGGAGGTGGCGCGGGCGCACGGCCTAGCCGTCATCGAGGACTGCGCCCAGTCGCACGGGGCAACCTACAAGGGCCAGAAGGTAGGCACACTCGGCGACGTTGGCGCCTTCAGCCACCATGCATCCAAGGCAGCGGCCTCCTTCGAGGGCGGCTCGATCCTGACGGACAGCGACGAATACTACCAGCGCGGCCTGATCTACTCCATGCACCCCGCCCGCGCCGAGGAGGAGGCCCGCAACTGCGACTGGGCGCCCTACATCGATAGCACGGCGTTCAACTACAGGATGAATTCGCTCGCTGCGGCCATGGCGAAGTCGCAACTGGGGCACCTCGATGAGCGCAACGGTTGGCGGGCCACGAACTGTGAGCACCTCTACGAACGGCTGCGCGACGTGCCCGGCATCGAGCCCGTGTGGACACCGAGCGACCGCCATAACGTCTATCACTTGATGACCTTCCGCTATCGTCCCCAGGAGCTCGGCGGCCTCCCGCGCGAGCGGTACGTCGAATCGCTCAGGGCCGAAGGGGTGTCGTTGGGGCAGTACGTCCGCACGCCCATCCACTTACGGAAGCGGTTCCAAGACCGCTTCTTCTACCCCAAGGGCTGTCCCTGGACATGTGGCCATGCCCAGCGGGACGTCCACTATGCCGAGGGCGATTGCCCCACAGCGGAGCGCTTCTGCGCGGAAGAGGAACTCACAATCGGCGCCGGACACCTCGCCGCCGACCATCGCGACCTGATGGACCAGACGGCGGACGCCTTCGTCAAAGTCGCCGAGCACCATCGGGCGCTCCTCGGGTAACCCAATGGCTTCGGAGAACGCAAGCCTCTGGCCTGAGGGCTGCCTGGGTGCGGTCTCGCTGACATTCGATGACGGCATGACCTCGCAACTCGAGGTGGCCATTCCCATGCTCGACGAGCACGGTCTTGGGGCGACGTTCTACGTGCCCCCACGGCACGAGAACTGGCGCGAAGGGCTTCTACCGTGGCGCGATGTCGCCCGGGCGGGCCACGAGGTGGGCAACCACACCGTAAGCCACCCCTGTTCGGGCAACTTCCCCTTTACTCCCGAAGGACGCGGCCTCGAGGCCATGACGCTCGCGGAGATCGAGGCGGACGTTCTGGAGGCTTCGCGCAGGCTGCGGGAGATCATCCCCGAGCAGGAGACCTGCACCTTCTGCTATCCCTGCTACCAGGACTACGTGGGCGAGGGGGCGAGGCGGCAGAGCTACGTGCCGGTCATCGCCCGCCATTTCCCTGCGGCGCGCGGCAAGGGCGAGCGAGCGACGAACCAGCCGCGTGCGTGCGACCTTCACTACCTCTGGTCGATGCCGTGTGAGCGCATGTCGGGCCCGGAGCTGGTGGGGCTAGCCGAAAGCGCCTCGGAGGGCTACTGGGCCATCCTCACCTTCCACGGCATCAGCGAGGGGAGGCTCTCGGTGACCGAGACGGATCTTCGGGAACTTTGCACGTTTCTGGCCCGCCATCGCGATCGGCTATGGGTGGCGCCCGTGGTGGCCGTCGCGCAGCGAGTTGAGGCCTGGCGCACGAGGTGAACGTACTACTGCGGTGGACTCCGGAGCGCAGATGGAACCCGTAGGACGTCTGAAGGGCTAGCCAGGGAGCGTCGTCGAGATGGCATCCGGTGTCCTCGAATCGCCCATTCGCACCGCCGTCGTAGGCTACGGTGCCGTCTATCTCGATGGGAAGCGCGTCGGCTTTGCGGCGGGGCGCAGCCACGCGGAGTGGATCGTTGGGCACCCCGAGTTCGAGCTCGCCGCCATCTGCGACACCGACGCTGCCCGCCTCGGCACAGCCGGGGAGGACTTTCCCGAAGTCGCGTTGTACCAGAACGTGAACGGCCTCCTGGCCGATGGCGGGATCGACGTGGTCGTCGTGGCTACTCCGCACAACACGCACGCGGCGCTGACACTCGCGGCGCTGGAAGCCGGCGCGCACGTGATCGTCGAAAAACCGATGTGCATCACGGTCGCGGAGGCGGACGCGATGATCGCTCATGCCCACAACGCCAACAGAATGCTTTCGGTCTTTCACAACCGGCGGTGGGACGGTGACTTCATGGCGATACGAGAGGTCATCGCCAAAGGGCTTCTGGGCGATGTGTTCCATGTGGAGTCGGGAAGCTGGACCTATACCCACCCTATCAAAACGTGGGGCGCGTGGCGCGCGGACAAGGCCATCAGCGGAGGAGCCTTCTACGACATCGGGGCGCACCACCTGGACTGGGTGCTCAACCTGGTGCCCGGCGCCGTGGTCGGCGTCTCCGGTACGGTCCAGAAGCGGGTGTGGCACGACGTGACGAACGAGGACCATATAGGCGCGTTCCTGCGCTTCAGCTCGGGCGCCGTCGCCGACGTACATATCAGCCACATTGCTCACGCCGGCCGCCCCAAGTGGCGCATCCTGGGCACGAAGGGCGCCATCGTGGACGACCGGAGCGATGAGCGCAGCTTCAGGGTGATGACCCACCTGGAGGGTTACCCCGCCGAGCTCACCGTGCCTTACATGGAGCGCACCTGGGAGGCCTATTACCAGACCATTGCCGATCATCTGCTGCGCGGGGCACCCCTGGCGGTGACGCCCGAATCGGCCAGGCGCGTCATCGCGGTGATCGAGGCCACGGAGCGCTCAGCCAGAAGCGGACGAACCGAGTCCGTCCCGTACGAATCGTGATCCCCGGCCCCAATGAAAGATCGGAGCGCTGTGCACGACCCGCTCCGTAAGGCCCTCCTCGTACGCGAGAAATGGGGAACTTCATCCGCCGACCGGACGTATGAGCCCGAAAGTAAGGAGAAAGCGTGTTTCGCCGATTTATGGTCTGAGCGCCTGTTCCGCGGGTGAGACGTGTAGGGAGGCTGAAAGACAATGCGTTATGTGGCGTTAGCCTTAGTGATCTTGGCTGCGGCGACCACTAGCACCCGCGCGCGAGCGACGACCGAGAGCCGCGCAGCGGTCCTGTTCTTGCTTATCGAGCCGGGCATCCGTGCCTCGGGCCTGGGAGGTGCGTACGTCGCCATCGCCGACGACGCCACGGCAACGTACTTCAACCCGGCGGGCCTGGCCGGCCAGTCGAGCCGCAGCTTTCGTTACACCCACACCAAGTGGCTCCCCAAGCTCGCTGACGATCTCTTCTACGAGTACGTGGCTTATAGCCAACCCATCGAGGGTGTGGGCAACATCGGCGCGAACGTCACGTTCCTGACCTACGGCGAGCAGATCCACACCGACGAGTTCGGCACCGAACTGGGCACCTTCTCCAGCTACGACCTCGCCATCTCCGGATCCTACGGCACCTATCTCTCCGAGCAACATGCCCTGGGCGTGACGATCAAATGGATCCACTCTCGGCTGGCGCCCTTCGGCGCGGGGGCAGAGCGAGGCAAGGGCATTGGCAATAGCTTCGGAGTGGACGTCGGCTGGCTCTGGCGCGAACCGCTGAGCGGCCTAACGCTCGGCGCCACTCTGCGCAACGTGGGCCCCAAGATCTCGTACATCGACGCCCGCCAGGCGGACCCCTTGCCGCAGCACCTCGTCGTCGGCGGGGCCTACAAGGCGCTGGACACGGAGTACAACGATATCCTCGTGGCCCTGGACGTCTACAAGCCCCTGATCAACGATGATCGCTCTCTCATGTCGCTGGTGACATCCTTGCGCGACGAGGAAGACGAGTTCAAGGAGATGGATTTCCACATCGGGGCCGAGTACGCCTACGCCAACATCCTCGCCCTGCGCACCGGGTATTTTTACGATGACGATGGTGAACGCAAAACGCCCACTTTCGGCGCGGGGCTCCATATCAATCCGTTCACCGTGGACATCGCGTACATCGTCGGCGAGAAAACCCCCCTGCAGGACACGATCCGCTTCTCACTGGCGGTCGACTTCAGCTACTTCACCGGGAAGAAGAAGTAAATCGGGGTGCGGCGTCCGGCGGCTTCCAGGGTGCGGGGGGCGGCGGCTTTCGTCGCCCTTTTTCTTGCGTCCACCTCAGCCTCGGGAGTACGAGCGTTCCCGGCACCCATCGGCACCATCAGGATTCTGGCCGTTCGGATCCAGTTCCCCGAAGAGGTGCCCGATCTGATCTCGACCACGGGCAGCGGCCGCTTCGACCTGCGCCCACGCGCCGAGGCCCGCGCAACCTATCGCTTTCCGTTCGACCTGCCGCCCCACGACCGGGCCTTCTATGCGCAGCACCTCACCGCGCTAGCCAACCTCTATCGCGGCGCATCGGGCGGCCAGCTCGAGCTCGCGTTCGAGGTGTGGCCAACTCGACCCCAAGGCGCCTACGAGCTCGAACGCGCGATGGCCACCTTCGGGAACGGACGGACGGATAGCGAGCGCGAGATCGACTGGGTGGAGCTTCTGCGCGACGCCGTCAGCGCCGTCTCTGCGACGGAGGGCAACGCACTCGACTTCGACCGCTTCGACTCGATCTGCGTGATCCATGCGGGCGTCTTCGAGGGGCGGCTGAACGACATCGCGCCCGTCTACCTCAGCCCGGATGATCTGGATCGCATCCTGGGCGGCCCGATCCGGACGCCAAGCGGGACGGTGCGCGATGGCTGGCTCGTGCCGCAGGCCATGAGCACCGATGGCGTCGCGGGCCTGAACAGCACGATGGCGGGGCTTTTCGCCTTTCAACTCGGCCTGCCGTCGCTGGCGCTGTCGACGCCCCAGGGCCAGGTGCCAGCCATCGGTGGCTGGAGCATCTTAGATGCCGGTGTCGGCAATCTCGTAACGCCGCCGGGGCGCCCGGAGGATGATGTCGTCATCGGCTATCTCCCTCCGCTGTTGGGCGCCTGGGCGCGGACCGAACTCGGCTGGATCGAACCTCTGGTCGTCTCACGCGACACGACGGTGACGCTTTTGGCAGCGACCGATCCCGAGAGTCTCCAGGCGGTGAAGGTTCCGATCGGACCCGGCGAGTACTTCCTTCTGGAGAACCGCTACCGCGGCGAAGGCCCCTTAGAGATCGAGCTTTCCGACGGGAACGAGGGCGTCTGGCTCGACGCACGGCCGCGCGAGTGGGCCATCCCCGGCTCAGGACTCTTGATCTGGCACGTGGACGAGCGACGCATCGAAAGCGCACGCGCAGCGGGGGAGGCCCTGAACAATGACCCGCTCAAGCGTAGCATCCACCTCGAAGAGGCGGACGGCTTCGAGGATATCGGCAACGCCTTCGTCACGCTCTTCGACCCCCGTGTGAGCGAGTTCGCGGGGGGCGAGAGCGATCCCTTCAAGGACGGCACCGTTTTCGGGCCGGGCACCCAGCCCAGCACGCACACCAACGCCGGAGCGGAAACCGGCGTGGAAATCACAGCGCCCGACCCGGCGGCGGAGCGCATACAGATCGAGATCCGTTTTCGCCGGAACCTGCCCGGGTGGCCAGTTCAGGCGCCCGATTCACTCGCCGGCGCGCCCGTGGTCGCCGACTTCGATGGCGACGGCCAACCGGAAGTCGCCGCCGTAACCCGGCACGGTGAGGCAGTGATCTGGAATGCCGGCGCTCGTACAGGTAGCCAGAAGACGTCCTCTACGCGGGAACCGGTCCTCTCCGCTCCCGTGGCTGGAGATCTGGACAGCGACGGCGCAGTGGATCTGGTCTGGGTGGACGGTGCGGGAATGGGACACGCCCTCATCCTCAAGATGGGCAGCCGGGAGGGGTTCCTTCAGGTCATAGAAATAACGCTCGGCCACATCGCGTTGGGGCGGCCCACCGTCGCCGGGGCACCGCTGGTTATCGAGCACGTCCTATCCAATACCGAAACCCCCGAACTCATCTTTGCGGGAACGGACGGACAGTTGTCGATCTCGCCTGGGCTCGGAGCGGCTGGTTCCGACCCCCTCGTCCTGGACGCAGGCGCGGGCCAGACGATTGTGGGACTGGCGGCGGGCGACGTCACGAGCGATGGGCTGGCCGACATCGTGACTGTGAACGCCAACGGCCTCGTGTCGCTTGTGGACGATGGAGAGCTTCGGCTCCTGGGGCGGTTCGTGACCGAGCCCACTGGAGGGCCAGTCCTGGGTGATCTTGACGGCGACGGGACGCTCGAGGTCGTCGTGGCCGGGACGAGCGGCGAGGTGACCGCGCTTGAGATCGGCCCAAAGTCCGAGCGCTTCGGGATAGTCGTCGATGCAACCGGGCCCATGGACGGGTTTCCTATGGATGTGGGCTCGCCTTTGGCCACCGCACCCGCGCTGGCCGACATCAATGATGATGGCCGGTTGGAGATCATCGTCCTGGGACCCGACCGCGTCCACGCAGTACGATTCAACGGAGTCGTTCAGGCGGGGTTTCCCGTGCGCTTCCCAGTCACGGACGCACCGGAGACGAGACCCACGCGACCGGTGATCCTTAAGCCCGAGGGTGAGCCAGCGCTGATCTTCTTTGGACTCGACGACGGGCGCGTGCTGGCGATGGAGGGTCCTAGCACAGGTGTGGAGGCGCGCGAGAACCTGGCGATGCCCGGCGACCTTGCGAGCGCACCGACCCTGGCGGATCTCGACGGCGACGGGCGCGTCGAAATCGTTGCGGCGACGGTAGACGGTCTGATACAGGCACGCCCTCTCCCCTATACCGCCTCACCCCAGACGCTCGTATGGTCCGCTCCGGAGGCGGACGCAGCGCGGACGAGCCGCTTCGGGGGACCGCGAGGCAATGCGCCAGCCACCGTGGAGGCGCTGATGCCCGAGAGCTCGGTCTACTGCTACCCCAACCCCGTCGGACCGGAGACAGAGGGCCGCTTCCGCTTCTTCCTTTCGGAGACGGCGCGCGTAGACGTCCAGATCTTCAATCTGGCGGGGGAGTTGGTGGATACGTTCGGCTCCGGGCCGGAGGGCTTCGGTGGGGGCACGGAGAACGAGATCACATGGGACACCTCGAAGCTGGGGAGTGGCTTCTACCTGGCGCGACTGGCCGCACGGGCTAACGGGCGGACGGACGTGGCGCTCGTGAAGACGGCGGTGGTCAAGTGAAACGCGGGGCGCAGCTCGGGCTCGTCGTGTGGCTCATCGTCGCGATGTGGACCGGCGCAACAGCCCAGCCCAACGAGCGTCCGAACCATCCAGAGTTTCGGTGGCGGACGTTCGAGACCGAGCACTTCTACGTCTACTATCACCAGGGCGTGGAGCGCGTTGCAGCGCTGGCCGCAAGGATCGCCGAGGACGCCTATGGGCCGTTGACCGAACTGTACGACTACGAGCCGGGGGACAAGATCCATCTGGTCATCAACGATGCGGACGACTACGCCAACGGTACGGCTTACTTCTACGACAATAAGGTCGAGGTCTGGGCGACAGCGCTGGATTTCTCCTTCCGGGGCAGGCACGACTGGTTGCGCGATGTCGTCACCCACGAGCTGACTCACATCATTCAGCTCGGCGCGGCACGCAAGATCACACGGCACATCCCCGCCGCCCACCTCCAGTATTTCGCCTATCAGGAGGAGGACCGCGACGACGTGCTCCAGGGCTACGCGAACCGAATCGTCTCCTATGCCGTCCCCGGCACCGTGGTCCCCGGCTGGTTCGCCGAGGGCGTGGCGCAATTTCAGACGGATCGGGTTCGCCACGATCACTGGGACAGCCACCGCGACATGATCCTGCGCGTCGCCGTTCTGAACGATGGCGTGCTGAGTTTCGACGAGATGGGGGTCTTGAACAAGACGTCGCTAGGCAACGAGATGGTCTACAACCACGGTTTCTCGCTCGTACGCTACGTCGCCGAGCAACACGGTACCGAGGCGCTGCGAGCGATTAGCCGCCAGGCGAGGCGTTTGTGGCGCTTCGACTTCTCGGGCGCGATCAAGGCGGTCACGGGGCTATCGGGTGAAGCGCTCCACGACCGGTGGCTGACGCACCTGCGCGAGCACTACACCGAACGGACGGCGTCCGTCCGTGCGCATCCGGTCGAAGGCGAACTCATAGACGGCGACGGCTTTCTGACCGCCTATCCCGCTTGGTCGCCCTCGGGCGACAGTCTAGCCTACCTCTCGAACAAGGGGGGCGATTACCTATCCAGCGCGGTTTTCGTATGGTCCGCGAAGGATTCCAGTGCGAAAGCCCTCGCAAGCGCGCGCATCGGGCCCATCTCGTGGAGCGCAGACGGCGGGGCGCTCTACTACGCCAAACGCTCGCCACCCAACGGCCACGGTTCGCGCTTCTGGGACCTCTACCGGTACGACCTCGGGAAGAAGCGCGAAGAGCGACTGACCTTCGACGCGCGCCTTCACTCGCCCGCGCTCTCACCCGATGGGCGTACGCTCGCCTGCGTCCACAACGCGGGCGGCACCTCCAACCTGGCCCTCTTCGATTTGGGGACGGGCACCTGGCGCGCGATCACCGGCTGGGATGACTTCACCCAGGTCTATGAGCCAGCCTGGCACCCCTCGGGCTCACTGATCGCCATGAGTCTGGGGCGCGGCGACGCGCACGACATCGCCACGATCCGGCCCGATGGGTCCGAACTGCGGCTCATCGTCGCCACAAGAGGGGCCGATCGGAGTCCCGGGTGGAGCCCCGATGGCGAGACGCTCACCTTCAGCTCGGACCCGAGCGGCATCTACAACATCTATACGGTATCCGCCGGCGGTGGCGGACCCATTCGTCAGGTTACGAACGTCCTGGGCGGTGCCTTCGCCCCGGCGGTCGCACCGGAGGGTCAGCGGCTCGCTTACGTCTCGTACGAGGCGTCGGGCTACGCCCTGAGGGTCCTGGACCTCGATGCGGCCCTTGAGTCGGCCGTCGTCGCCAGGGGTGAGCCAACCCTCCTCGCCAGCGCCGACCCCACCGCATTGACGGGCACCGATGCAACGGCATTCGCTCCAAGCGTGACTAGGGCGCCGTCGTCGAGCCCCTCCACTCTACCCCCAAGCCGTCCCTACCGTGAGCGCTTCCTGGGGATGAGCTTCCAGCCGCGCCTTGCTTGGGACGATGGCCGGGCGAAGCTGGGAACATATCTTATCCTCTCGGACGTGCTGGAAAAGCAGCGCTTCCTCAGCGGCGCTCTCTTGGCACCGAGCAACCTGGACCTGGACATCTTTGGGCTGTACGAGTTCCGCAGGCTCCAGCCCACACTCTACGCCGAAGCCATCAAAGTCACGCGCCACCTCGACGAAGAAGAAGAAATCGAAGACGAGTTCAGCCGTTTTCAGATCCTGGGCACGGATTACGACTTCAACCTTCTGACGGTCGGGGCCTATCACCGCTTCCGCGAGCACCGCCTCGAGCTTCGCGGCAGCTACTCCCGCTACAGCGCCACGGTGTCGCAGAAGGAGTTGGTGCAGAAGGTGCTCCTCGAGCCTTCGTTCACCTACCTTCAGGGCTTCGAGCTTGGACTGGAGTACCTATATCGCAAGCGCCGCCGAGCCGTTGACGGAGATATCAACCCCGTCGGCCGCAACGTCACGGTCAAGCTAGCGCGGCAGTTCAGCTTCTTCCAGGAGGGTTTCCGCAATTCCGGCTTGATCGATGAGATCTATGACAAGCACTTCTTCAACCAGTACGAGGTGGACTGGAAAGAGCACCGAGCGCTACCCTGGCACAGGGATACGCTGAGCTTACGCCTGAAGCTGGGTTGGATCGATAGCCCCATCGACCCTTTCTTCAACCTCTACCTGGGCGGCATCGACCAGATGCGCGGCTATACTTACTACAGCCTGGAAGGACGGAAGGCGGCGATGGGGAGCATCGCTTACCGCTTTCCCATCGCGAGGCAGATCGGCAAGAGATTCGGGCACCTGCACCTGGATAACCTCTACGGCGCGGTTTATTTCGACGTGGGACGCGCGTGGACATCGGGGGACCTCGATTTCAAGGCGGAGGGTTTCAAGCGTGATGTGGGTGGACAGTTTCGGATGGACATCATATCATTCTACAGCTTGCCGACCAAAGTACAGTTCGACGTCGCTTACCGCCTCGATGAGGTGGACCAGAGCGAGCTCTCTCGACGCGTTACCGACGATGGTCCGCTCAAAGCCTATTTTACGGTGCTCTTCGGCTATCACTAGGAGACTTGCAGTGCAAACGTCCCTCGCCATCGGACTGACTCTGATGCTCGGCACGTTGGGCGCAGCTTCCGAGGTCGGCGCGACCGAAAGCGCGGCCATGCTGAGCCCGCCCGCCTTTCCCGACCTGAGCGAACGTGAGTTGGAGGCGCAACCGCTGCGTTTGGCGGAGACCCCCGAGGCCGAAGGAGCGCCCATGGCCAACTTCGAGCCTCGGCCGAAGGACCCTCGGGCCGCCTTCTTCCTTTCAGCGCTCTTGCCCGGGCTGGGGCAGGTCTACGCCGGATCGAAGCTACGCTCCCTCCCCTACTTCGCCGCCGAGGCCTTTTCCTGGGTCTGGTACGGAGCCTGGCGCAAGGAGGGCTCGAATCTCGAAGAGGAGTTCGAGGCGTTCGCCGACGAACACTGGCATTACGACGAAAGTGGCGGCCACCGCGGCCTGACCTACGTGGGGTACAAGGAGTTCGTCTGGAACAACGATCCCACCCTCATCTTCCTCGAGAGCCCCACGCGGGAGGACTCGCTTCGGGTTGTCGGCACGCACGACCTGGAAGTCACCTTTACGTCCGTCCGACGCGACGACGGGACGGTCGAGCTACGCGACAAGGACCAGCAGTACTACGAGTTGATCGGCAAGTACGACCAGTTCGTCTGGGGCTGGGACGACATCGACCCCAACGAGGTCTCTTATGTGACCCGAACTCAGTTGAAAGTGGATAAAGACCCGGAGAGCAAGCTGCGGGACGAGGTGCACAACGCCTCACAGCGACGTTTCGAGTACGAGGCCCTTCGCAAGGACTCCAACGAGGCGCTGAACCGCGCGAACATCGGGTTGTGGGTTGCGCTGGGTAACCGGGTGTTCAGCGCCATCGACGCTGCGCTTATGGCAAAACGCGTCAATGAGGGGAGCATGGCGGGCGAGATCGAGGGGCGTCTCCGGGTGCGCCTGGTCGAACGGGGCCAGCGGGGTGAGCGCGAAGCGTTGCTCGTGCTCTCAAAGCGGTTCTAGGACGTGGAGTCATCCGGCATGAAACGATGGGCGGCGGCGCTAGCGGGGGTGGTGGCGATGACCCTCTCGACCCAGGCTTGCCGGGCGGGTGAGCAGTCGCCCGGTACGGCGTTTTTACTTTCCCTCCTGCTCCCAGGGGCAGGCCACCTGTACGCGGGGAACAGCGGCGACGCGAAGCGCTTCTTCGTGGCGGAAGGAATTCTCTGGGGGGGGTTCGGCAGCTTCAAGGCTCGCCAGGCGCTCAAGGGCAACGATATGAAACTCTTCGCCCGGACGCACGGGGACGTGGACATCAGCGATCGCTCCGACACGTTCCTGGGCAGGGTTGAGATCTACGATACCAGCACCGCATACAACCGCCGCGCCGTTCACGAGTCGGGACCCGAGGCCGTCCTCTACACGGGGCACGACGCCTGGCAGTGGGATAGCCCCGACGCAAGGCGCCGCTTCGCCGACATCCGGGAGGAACGGTTGAGCGCGGACAACGCATCGACCTTGGTGCTCGGCGTACTGGTGCTCAACCGGCTGGTGGCGGGGATCACCGCAGTCAGAGCAGCGCGAGGAGACCCCGAGGGGCACCTCGGTCTCCTCCCACGGAAGGATGGCCTCGCCGTAAGGCTGCGGCTGCCCTGAGAGCAGGCACTGTAAGCCGTCCGATAACCCGATGCCATCCCTGGGTACATTCTGTTCCATCATGAAGACGGAGTTGTGCGGCCTGGCGCTGAGGCGGAACGGTCTTTGGGAGAGAGTGCGGTGGCTGCCCTTGGCCCTGGCGCTCGCGTGCCTTTGGCCCGGCCCCGTGGAGGCGCAGCATTTCGGCCGAAACAAGGTCAACTACGACATCTTCGAGTGGTCGTACATCAAGACGAAGCACTTCGATATCTACTTCTATGAGTCCGAGCGTCGGGTCGCATTCGTCGTCGCCGAGTTGGCGGAGGACGCCTATGACCAACTCCGCCAAGACCTACACTACCGGGTCAGCCGCCGCATCCCCATCATCCTTTACATCTCCCACAACGACTTTCAGCAGACGAACGTCATCGGGAGCCACATCTCCGAAGAAACGGGCGGCTTCACCGAGCTGTTCCAGAACCGAGTCGTCATCCCCTTCGAGGGTTCCTACGAGAAGCTGCGCCACGTCATCCACCACGAGCTCACCCATGCGGTGATGTTCGACATGTTCTTCGGCGGCGTGTTCGATGCGCTCACCGGTCAGCAGTTTCTGTTCCAGATCCCGCTTTGGTTCGCTGAAGGCATGGCGGAGTATACCAGTCATCTCTGGGATGCCGAGGCCGACATGCTGATACGGGATGGGGTGATCAACGGCTACTTGCCACCGATTCACGAGGTCTTCGGAGGCTCTTTTGCCTACAAGGGCGGCCAAGCATTCTTCCGCCACCTGGCGGCGATCTACGGGGAGGACACCATCGGTGCGCTGGTCACGGCGCTGCGCAGCACGCACGACTTCGGGCGCAGCTTCAAGATCATTTTCGGCAAACCCTTGGAAGAGCTTTCGCAAAGGTGGCACATCGCGCTCAAAAAGCGCTATTGGCCCGAGATCGCCCGCCGCGAGCAGCTCGAGGACATCGCCACACGGCTGACGGACCACCGCACGACGGGCAACTACATCAACCGCAACCCGACTTTCTCGCCCAACGGCGAGCATATCGCCTTTCTCTCCGACCGCCACGAATACAAGGACATCCTCATCATGTCCGCCATCGACGGCGAGGTAATTCAGCGCGTGGTCCGCGGCGAGCGAGAGGGCGATTTCGAGGAGATGCACTGGCTGCGCGGTGGGATCGCCTGGGCACCGGACGCCCGCGCAGTGGCCTTCGCGGCCAAGAGCGGACGGCGCGACGCGCTCCATATCCGCGCTGTGGACGAGCGTGGGGAGAACCGGAAGTTCGTCTTCGACCTCGACGCCATCTTCTCTCCTGCCTGGTCGCCCGATGGTCGCCGGATCGCCTTCGTCGGTCTGCACGACGGCGAGAGCGACCTCTATCTGGTCGAGCTCAAGACCGGTGCACTCCGACGGATCACCGACGACCGCTTCGACGAGGCCGACCCCGAGTGGTCGCCGGACGGTCGCTGGCTCGCCTTCGCCTCCGACCGCAAGCCGGACTTAACCGATACGACCTCCGCGCTCACGGGGCTCGATTACGATATCTACACCATCGCCGCCGACGGCTCCGCGCTCGAGCGCATCACCCTTTGGCCCTCGGACGAGCGGACGCCGACCTGGTCGCCCGACGGACACCATCTGGCCTTCTCCTCAGATCGTAACGGCATCTATAACCTCTACACGACCACTGCCGATGGGGACAGCACTTCCGCACTCACCGATGTACTTTCCGGCGCGCTGGACCCATCATGGTCACCCGACGGCAAGGGTCTGGCCTTCGTGGCTTTCGAGAACGGCGGCTGGGATATCTTCGTCCTCAAGAGACCTCTGGCGAAGGGGCGATCCGTCGAGGCGCTCATGCCTACATGGGTACACGGGCCGGGGACCGAAACGGCCGAAGCGGACACCAGCTTGGGGGGGGATTCGCCGCCGGAGGCCGACGAGCGCAGCGCAGCGCAGCGGTCGCCGCCCCGACGCCGTAAGCCCCGTCAACGACCGGCGTTGAGTGACACGCTGGCCGACATGAACGACAGGGGCGAGTACATCGTCCACAAGTACGGGGTCAAGTTCGCGGCGGACATCGTTGGCGCGCAGGCGGGCTACGCGACCTTCAGCGGCTTCAACGGCCAAGCGGCCCTGAGCGTCTCCGACATCCTGGGCAACCACAGGTTGCTGGTCGTCACCGACGTGTTCTACTCTCTGGACAACTCGGACGTCATGGTCGGTTACACCTACCTGCGGCGGCGGACGGACTACAGCGTGAGCGCTTTTCTGAGGCGCGACTTTTTCGTCACACGCAACCTGGAATGGTTCGCCGACCGGACCTACGGCGTAACGGCGGCCGCCTCCCGGCCCTTCAACAAGTTCTCGCGGCTGGACTTTCGTCTGCTGTTCATCTCCATCGACCGCGATTTCATCAGGCGCAAGGGCGACGATCCCCCTCTGGTGCGCGCCTTGCTGCCGAGCGTCTCCTACGTCAGCGATAACGTTCTCTACGGTGCCACAGGCCCCGAGAACGGCAGCCGTAACCTTCTGAGCCTGCGCTACAGCCCCGACGTCATTGGATCGAGCCACGCCTTCACGTCGCTCGAAGGCGATATGCGCCGCTACCACCGCATCGGCCGGTTCAACACCGGGGTGATCCGTCTAGCCGGGGGTGCGTCGTTCGGACCCGACCCGCATCGCTTCTTCGTCGGTGGGACGAGCGCTTGGATCAGCCCTCGGTTCGCTGAGGATCGCGACTTCGACGTCGGCGACGTCTACTTCGCCCGCCTCCCGGTGCCGCTGCGGGGCGTGGATTTCTACGAACTGGTCGGCACACGTTTCGGGCTGATGAACCTCGAATTCCGTTTCCCGCTGGTGCGCTACATGGCCATGGGCTGGCCCTTGCCTATGGTACTACGTAACATCCGCGGGGTGCTGTTCACCGACCTCGGCGCCGCGTGGAACAGGGGTCGGCTGGACCTGTTCGATACCGACAACAGCGGGTTGCCCCGGCTGGGCAAGGACGCGCGCATGGGCTTCGGCTACGGCTTCCGCCTGAACCTGGGTATCGCCATCTTGCGCTTCGACGCCGCCTGGCGCACGGATCTCCGCAGCACTAGCCAGGGGCCGCGGTACTACATTTCCCTCGGGCCGGATTTTTGAGTCCCTGGGCAATCGCTTGAGTTATCTTTACTTGAACGCTATGGTATGACTCATCGAACGAAGAGTTTGGACCCGGAGGTGAGATCGCGTGAGTGAAGAGAATGTGGTGATCCTGGGCGCGGGCCCCGCGGGGCTCACGGCGGCGCTTTACGCAGCGCGCGCCAACCTCGAACCGCTCGTGCTCGGCGTGGACGACGTCGGCGGTCAACTCAACCTGACGAACGACATCGAGAACTATCCGGGCTGCGATCCCGAGCAGGACGGCCATTTCACGGGTCTCGACCTTGGCATCAAGATGCAGAAGCAGGCCGAGCGCTTCGGTGCGCGCATGAGCCACCGCCGCGCAAGCAGAGTGGATTTTTCCTCTCAACCCCTTCGCCTCTGGGTCGGAGGGGACTCGGAAACCACGGCCGAGGAGATCACGGCACTGACCGTCATCATTTGCACCGGCTCTTCTCCCCGCACCCTAGACGTGCCCGGCGAGAAAGAGCTCACGGGCCGCGGCCTCTCGTATTGTGCGACGTGCGACGGCGCTTTCTTCCGCGACCAGCGGGTGGTGGTGGTCGGCGGAGGGGATTCGGCGATCGAGGAGGGGATCTTCCTCACGCGGTTCGCCAGCGAAGTCCACGTGGTGCATCGTCGGGAGCGACTTCGGGCAAGCAAGATCCTCCAGGACCGCGCCTTCGCGATCGAGAAGATGCACTGGATCTGGGACACGATCGTGACGGAGGTTCTGGGCGAAGATCAGAAGGGCGTGGGCGGCGTCCGACTCGAAAATGTGGAAAATGGGGAGGGGCGCGCGTTCGAGACCGATGGCGTGTTCATCTTCATCGGTCACGAGCCGCAGACAGCGCTATTCGAGGGACAGATCGAGCTGGACGACCACGGCTACATCGTCACCGACCACCGGCAGCGCACCAACGTCGAGGGCGTTTACGCCGCAGGCGATGTCCAGGACACCATCTACAAGCAGGCTGTGACCGCCGCCGGTACGGGCTGCGCCGCCGCGATGGAGGCCGAGAAGTTCGTCGCCGAACTGGAGGGCCAGGCGTACCCCGTCGCGCACTGAGCCGCCGCACCGGCCGCAAGGGAGCGGCTGGCGCGATCGCGTAACCCTTGACCATCCCGCCCTCTCTGGGACGGACCGCTGGAATTCTTCGTTCTGCCGCTCCTTTGCGTGGCCGTCGCCGCTTACGGGACATTTCTAGGGTTCGGCAGCGGCATCCTGTTCGTGCCGCTTTTGGGGGCGTTCTTCCCCGAGGCACCGGCGCGGACCATCACGAGCATTACGCTGGCCGTTGTCTGCGCCAACACGATCTCGGGGACGGTCGCGTACGCACGCCAGCGGCGCGTGGACCCGTGGGCGGCCCTACCCTTCGCCGCCGGCAGCATCCCCGGCGCGATCGTCGGCGCCATGCTGGTGCGCTGGGTCCCGCGCGATGCCTTTGACATCTCCTTCGGGGTGCTCTTACTCGTCGGTGCAGCGGCAACCGCGCTCTACGCCCCCACGGACCGGCGGGCACCGTGGATGCGCGGCGTTGGTCGCACCCTCGTTGATGCCACGGGCCGGGTGTACACGTACACCGTCGCGCCCGTGGTCAGCGTGTTCGTCAGCGCACTGATCGGGATCATCGCCACGCTGTTCGGGGTCGGAGGCGGCTTCATCTTCATGCCGACTATGCTCTACCTTTTCGGCTTCCCTACGCGGATCGCCGCATCCACCACGCAACTGTTGGTCGCCATCACGGCCCTCACCGGGGCGGCAACCCACGCGCTGGCTGGCGACTATCGGGGGCACCTGAACCCTGAGACCACTCTATGGGAGATGATCGGATTGATGGCCGCAAGCGCGATCATCGGCGCTCAGGTGGGTGCGCGGATCGCCGGTCGGCCGCGAGAGCGGCTGACCTGGCGACTCCTGACGGCAACGCTGGTGCTGGCGGGAGCTCAGATACTTTACCGGGGCCTGACGCGCTGACCGACCTCAGCCGCTACTGCGGGCTGAGGAGCAGCTTCGACGGGACAGGGTGCTGGGGTCTGGCGCCTAGGGTGCGGGGGGAATCCTACTCGGCCCCATCCTCGCCTTCGGCCACCGGCGCACCGGTCAAGGCGCGAACCGGAGCCTCGGCCTGCCATTGGCGGACGGCCGCCTGGGCCTCGGCGACCTGTCGCTGGAGGTCTTCGAGCATCTGCTGGATGGGGTCGGGCAGGTCCCCGTGCTCCAGCGAGGCGGAAGCACTGGAGACGCGCACCCCCTCCTGCCGGACGATCCGTCCAGGTATGCCCACAACCGTGCAGCGAGGCGGGACGGACTTGAGCACGACGGCATTCGCACCCACGTAGGAGCCGTTGCCGATCGTGATGTTGCCCAGAACCTTGCCGCCCGCGCCGATAACGACATCATCGCCGATAGCCGGGTGGCGTTTGCCCGTCTCCTTCCCGGTGCCGCCGAGCGTAACGCCCTGGAACAGCGTGACGTTGTCGCCGATCTCAGTCGTTTCACCGATGATGACGCCCATCCCGTGGTCGATGAAGAAGCCCGAGCCGATCTTCGCCGCGGGGTGAATCTCGATGCCGGTGAAAAAACGGGAGGCCTGGGACAACGCCCGCGGCAGGAACGGAATGTGCAGGCGATGGAACATGTGGGCGATCCTGTGCAGAATGATCGCGTGGAAGCCGCTGTAGGTGAGGGCTACTTCGAAAACGCCCCAGAAGCCACGTGCGGCGGGGTCGCGCTCGAAGACGGCTTTGAAGTCCCGCCAAAATGTCGACATGGTCCACATTCTCCCCAGCGGGTGGCAGGCATCATTCCATCGGACAGAAATCCACTTTCAGACCACGGTTGTGTTGGTTTCCACCAAGGCTAATGTACCGGCTTGACCGGGGCTGTCAAGCGAAAGGCTGATCCCGTGGGAGCGTTTAGGTCACCGAGCCGCCGCGCAAGACGCCATAAACGATGAAAGCCACGCCAAACGCCATCAAAACCAGGCCTGCTGCCACGATCACGGCGCGGTAGACCCGGTCTGAGAAGGTCCGCCGGCTCACCACCACCACCGCTGCTACGAGTGAGTACCAGGCGAAGTCGCTCGCCACGTGGCCCACGTAAAAGGCCCCGACGCCAGCCGAGCCGAGGGGCAGTGACAGCGTAATGTGTGCCGTACCCGCCGTCATCCACCACAGATACCAGAAGGGGTTGGCCACAGTCGCAAGGAAGCCCGAGCCCACCGCGTTCAGGTGCGCCCACCGCCGCCGACTCATCTCAGACGTCGGCCCGATCGTCCGCTCCGGGCGCTGCCGGCAGGTAGCCGCGCCCATCCAGAGCAGAACCAGGCCACCACCGATCGCGATGATCTTCATCGCAAGCGGGCTTTGCAACGCAGTGACGCCCGCGCCCAATAGCACGGCGGCCACCAACTCCGCTAGGCCGTGACCCACCGACACTAGAGGCCCCGCCCACCAGCCGATCAGCGCCGCTTCAGCCAGCGCCACGGTAAACAGAGGTCCGGGCACGACGGCCCCGGAGAAACCGATGACGAAGGCGGAGGCCAGGATCTGGGAGAGCGTCACGCGCGGTTTGCCTAGGCTGCTTGTCCCGACGATCCGAAGACTCGCATCTGGCGCGCCACCGCGCCGCGGATCGCCGTCCGCGCCTTTAGGAGCATCGGCTGGAGATGGATGGCCTCCAGGTCATTCGCAAGGCATTCTCGCACGCGCGCCGTTCGCTGACGGCTGACCTCGGTGAAGAAGTTGATCTTGCTGATCCCCAAGGACGCCGCGCGTCGGAAATCTTCGTCGGAGATGCCCGAGCCCCCATGCAGGACAAGCGGGATGCCCGTCCGATCCCTGAGTTGGGCCAGCCGCTCGAAATCCAGCTTCGGCTCGCCCTTGTAGAGGCCGTGAGCGTTGCCGATGGCTACCGCCAGGAGATCGATGCCCGTGGCGCGGACGAAATCCTCGGCCTGTGCTGGCTCGGTGAACCACGCCGAATCGGCAACCCCGAGCCCGGTGCCCTCCTCCTTGCCCCCGACGCGGCCTAACTCGGCCTCGACGCTGACGCCCACCGCGTGGGCGATCCGAACGACCTCGCGCGTCTCGCGGACGTTCTCGTCATAGGACTCGTGCGAGCCATCGTACATCACCGCGGTGAAGCCGCAGCGGATGGAGCGGACGGCCGCCTCGACGCCGTCGCCGTGGTCCAGATTGAGCACGACCGAGACCGGAGCGCTCTCGGCAAGCCAGCGCACCGCGGGTGCGATGACCTCCGGTTCGAGGAACTGAAACTGGGTCGTCGCCAGGCTGACGATGACGGGCGAGCGCTCGGCGATCGCCGCCTCGATGATGGCATGGACGAAATCGATGCTTGGCGCGTTGAAGGAACCAACGGCGTAGCCTGCCTCAAAGGCCGGCTGAAGGGCCGCGCGTCCATCGACCAGGGGCATGACGAGCTCCTCAGACAGACTGCGCCGCGAGGGTTTTCGCCGTCTCTCGGGCCACGATCAACTCCTCGTTGGTGCGGATCACCAAGACCGCGCAAGAGGCGCCATCGACTGAGATGTCCCGATCCCCGTCGCCGGAGGCGTTCTTCTCGAGATCCAGCTTCGCGCCCAGGAAGCCCAGGGGTGCTACGACTTGCTCCCGGATAGCTACCCCCCGCTCGCCGATCCCGCCCGCGAAGGCGATGGCATCGGCGCCGCCCATGGCCGCCGCCAGGGCGCCGATGTGCGTCGTGACGCCGTAGCAGAAGGCATCCAGGGCCAGCCTGGCGCGCTCATTTCCCGCCTTGGCCGCGGCCTCGATCTCGGGTATCTCACCCGAAACGCCGCTGATGCCCAGGAGCCCCCCGCGTTTGGACAGGACCTCCCGGATCTCATCGGTGGTGAGACCTTCCCGGTCCATGAGGTAAGGGATGATCCAGGCATCCAGGTCCCCATGGCGCGTGGCGTTGAGGATCCCTTCCTGGAGCGAGAAGCCCATCGTCGTGTCCACTGATTTCCCATCGCGCACAGCGCAAAGGGATGAGCTCCCACCCAAATGGCACGAAACGAGCCGCAGGTCTTCGGGTCCACGGCCTAACAGTTGAGGGACGCGCTCGGAGACGTAGCGGTGGGAAGCGCCATGGAAACCGTACTTGCGGATGCCGTACTTCATGGTCCACTCGTAGGGTATGCCGTAGACGCGCGCGTGCTCGGGAATGGTCGCATGGAAGGTCGGTTCAAAGAGGCCTATGAGCGGAAGATCGGGGAACAACTCGGCGAAGAGCCGGATCGCCCGCAGATACGGCGGATTATGTGCGGGGGCAACCGAGGTGAACGCTTCCATCTCCCGAAGCACATCATCGTCCAAGCGGAGCGCACCCACCCGATCCCCGGCGTGCACCGTCTTGAAGCCCACGGCGTCGATTTCTTCGAGCGTCACCCCAGCCCCGCGCTCGGCGTCGGTGAGGAGCGCCATCGCCATGCGGATGGCTGTGGGGTAGTCCGGGACCCTCCGCGTCTCGGCTAGCGGCGGCTTACCGGGGACGCGGTGCTCGATGGGGGCGTCCTCGCGCCCCACCCGCTCCACTTTGCCCTCGGCGAGGACCGACTCATTCGCCATGTCAAAGAGCTTGTACTTGAAGGACGTGCTGCCGACGTTGGCAACCAGGATCTTCATCGACCAAGTCTGCCGGCGATGGCTTCTGCGGCTTGCCCCAGGGCCGCCACGCGGTTGGGGCTCAGGGGTCTGGGGCCACCCAACTGCCGGGCAGTGAGGGTGATCTTCGCGTACTTCTCGACGACCTCGAGCGCATCGAACGCACCCGTGACGCTGGTGCCGACGGTCATCACGCCGTGGTTCTCGAGCAGGAAGGCATCATGTTCGTCCAGCCAGGGTTCCAGTTCGTCGGGCAACTCTTCGGTGCCCGGCGTACCGTAGGGCACCAGGGGGATGACGCCTAGCGTCTGAATGATCTCGGGCAGGACGGGTTCGACGAGAGCCAAACCGCTGGCCGCGAATGCCGTTGCTATCGGCGGGTGACCGTGCACGACGGCGCGCACACCCGGCCGCCGGGCGTAGGCGCGAAGGTGCATGCGCACCTCGGTCGAAGCCTCGTGCTCACCGGCGAGTTTGTGGCCCGAGAGGTCGGTCATGACGAGCATCTCAGGCGCTAGTAAGCCCTTATTGAAACCGGCGGGCGTCACCAGAAGCCGCTCTTGATCGAGCCGCGCCGAGACGTTTCCTTCGCCGGCAACGATGTACTCTCGTTCGTACATCCGCCGGCATATCTCGACGATCTCGCGCCGGAGCCCGCGGTCTTCTGGCACGGCCCCCCCCAAGCGTCACTCGCCTCTCGTGCGCGTGGACGTCATCGCCGCCAGGATCTCACGGATGAGCACCGCGGGGGTGTCGATGCGGCCGCGGTCCTCTTCGCGCTCGTAGAAACGGGCTTGACCGGACGTGCGCAGGAGCGGCGAACCGGTGGGCACATCAATCACGAGCACATCGGCGCGAAGCAGCGGCGCGTCGATGTATCGCGTCGGATCGGTGACCTGGCCGGGCCAGTAACCTCGACCCGAAAGGAGGACCTCGCCCACCAAACCAAAGACGACCAGGTCGGCAACATCCAGGCTGCGCAACATCTCCAGATCATCCCGCTCGAAGGAGCCATCGGGGCCGAGCCGGAGATCGCTGACCAACACCGAGTCCTCCGCACTGAGATACACGAGGCGGAAGGGATTGGACACTCGTCGCACCTGCCGCATCGGGCGCAGACTGCCCGGCCCTGCGGCCACATCCTCGACGATCTCCACCTTCTCTCGGCCCAACTCGTCCACAAGCTTCCCGTGGACCGCCATGACTGCCTCGTCGGATGGAAGCGTCGGGCCGAAAGCGCCCTTGCCAAAGGGCATCACGAGAACGCGCAGCGGCTCGAGCGGCGGGTTGGGGTGCGAAGTCCCCTGAAGGATCGCATACCGCCGGGGACCGCATCCGCTCAGGATCAAGATCCCCAGGACCAGTGCCCAGGTTGCTTTCGGTCTCATGTCATCGTCCCTTCCGTCTTCGTGCCGTCGCCGAAGATACGCCGCTCAGCCCGAGGGGGCAACCCGGGCCGATGTGGCCCGCGGCCGCGGGCCGAGCCGCGCGCGAGGGTCCCCGCCCGGGACCGTGCGTCGCTTGACACGCTTCGCGCGCCAGCGCTATACTGTCGAGGGGCAGCATAAACATGGTTAAGGAATCAGCAATATGGTACAACCCACGAAGAAAATCACAATCCTTGGGATTGAAGATTCCGAGTGTGGCGTCAATCTCCGTGCGGCCGCAGAGATGCTTCTTTTGCACGTTGAATGGTTTGGCATCGGCGAGACAAAGGATGTCACAGACCTACTCAACAAAAGACTTGAAACTGACCTGGTTGTCCTTTCGTGCCACGGGGATGACGGGGACGTGATCATGCCGGAGTTGCACGACGACCCAAAGGCTCGACAACCCTTCGCGGGCAACATGAAGCCGGAGCATGTGCGTCAGTTTCTGAAGCTCGACGGCCTGAGGGTTCTCAATACGGGGTGTTCCACCGGCAATCCCGAGATGGCCTCGGCATTCCTCGATGCCGGATGTCAATGGTACATTGGCCCAGTTGACGATCAAGATGGCGCCGCAGACTTCGTGTTCTTGGTCAATTTCCTGTACCACCATCTTAGCCGCAATCTGGGCGTGGAGGAAGCTCTGCTAGTCGCAAGACGTGAAGATGATGAGTCCAGGTTTTATAAGCTGTACAGGGAGGTGGAGCCCTAACAAGCGCATGCGCAGGACGGGTGTTCGCGTGCCGGTGATGCTTGACGCTAGAATGCACTGATCAAAGCCGAGATTGTCGGTGAGCGATGGCTCATCACCGTGGGTGAACCTGTGAGATGTAAAGAGGGGTTACCGATGGACTCAAGCGTGCAGAGGGTGTGCCCATGAAGATCTTTCTTGACACCGCAGACATCGATGAGGTCCGTGAGGCGGCCTCTCTGGGCGTCCTCGATGGGGTAACGACGAACCCGACGCACCTATCGAAGGTGGAGGGAACCTTCGAGGAGATCATCGAGGAGATCTGCGAGGTCGTGGATGGCCCCATCAGTGCCGAGTGCGTGGCCAGCGATGCGCTCGACCTCATCAGCGAGGCGCGGCGACTATCGTCAATCCATCCCAATGTCGCCGTCAAGATCCCGATCACCCTCGAAGGGCTGAAGGCCATCAAAGTCTGCTCCGAGGAGGGGATACGGATCAACACGACGCTGATCTTCAGCGCCAACCAGGCGCTTCTGGCCGCGAAAGCGGGGGCGGCCTTCGTCAGCCCCTTCATCGGGCGGCTGGACGACACCGGTCAGGACGGGCTCGAGATCATCGAGCAGACGGTGGAGATCTTCGATATCCACGACATCAAGGCCGAAGTCCTCGCCGCCTCGCTCCGTTCCCCACGACACGTGATCGAGGTCGCCCGTGCCGGCGCCCACATCGCGACGCTACCTCCTGCAGTGCTGTGGAGCATGGTCAAGCACCCGCTGACCGACATCGGCATCGAGCGCTTCCTGGCGGACTGGCGGAAGGTCGAGGCGCGCGGAGGCGCGGGCGTGCTGGCCTCGGGGTAGGCACCGGTAGCACGGTGGTCTTCGGAGCCCATGCAGCCGGCTTCGCGCTTTCTGGTCGATCCCACGCTTGGCCGGCTCGCCAAGTGGCTCCGGCTTCTGGGCTATGATGCGGTCTACGTCCGCTCGGGAACCGGAAGCTCCGGTGGCACCGGAAGCTCCGGCGGTGACGGCCCCGCACTCACCCGTCGCGCTCGGGTCGAAGGCCGCATTCTGCTCACACGGAACAGGCGCCTCGGCACGGCGCTCGCCGGACCGCGCACGGTGCTGGTCCGCTCGGACGCGGTCACCGAGCAGCTTGCTCATGTTGTCGCTGAGTGCGGCCTGGAGGTAGGCGCGCACGTCTTCAGCCGCTGCGCGGTTTGCAACGTTCCGGTCGAGATGACGCCCGCCGCTACGGCTCGGGAGAGCGTCCCTCCGTACGTCTGGCTGACGCAGTCGCAGTTCGCCCGCTGCCCCCAGTGCGGCCGGATCTACTGGGACGGCACCCATCGGCGGAACATGCGCGCCGTCTTCGACCGCCTGAACGGCACATCCTCGTGAGGCCCACCGAGATGGCCGCCTGCGGCACGTCGGTTCACACCCCATCGGTCCCCCGCGCCTGATCGTGTGCGCTCAGAGCCCTCACACCATCGCTGTTCCGACCGCGCTCGACCCCTTGGTGGCAGAGCGTATCGCCGCCGCGCTGGCCCATGACGTCGCCGACCGTATACCCGTCTGGGAGCACTTAAACCACTGGGAGCTGGTCGAGCGCCACCGTAGGCCAGAAGATACGGAGTTCGAGGCGCTCGCCCGCGCACACGCCGCCCTGGGCGTGGACCTCACCCACCACATCGAGATGCCCGCCGACCCCGCGCGCGAAGGCGAGGTGGTGGCCGATGCCGAAGGTGAGCGGATCGTCCTAGAAGGCATTGCCTGGCGCCGGCGACCCATCCGCTCCCCCGACGAACTGCCCAGTTATTCGCCGCCGGAGGAGAGCGAGGTGTGGCTGCAGGAGACGTGGCTATCCACCTTCCGTGCACGACAGGCGGCGCTGGCACCGCGGACGCTGCTGGTACCGGAGATCGCTACGGGCTTCGAAAGGACCCTCGAGGCGCTAGGCCTGGAGCTCTTCGGCTACGCGCTGACCGACGCTCCCGCGGAGGTGGCTCGTATCATTGAGGAGGGTGACGCGAACGCTCTGCGCCGCGCTCGGATCATAGCGGAGGCCGGGCTGAGGCCGATCGCCTTCGTGGGCGGCGACATCGCGATGAAGGGGTCCCTGCTCTTCTCGCCGCAGGCCCTGCGCGAGATGCTCCTGCCGGGGCTCCGACGCGTCATAGAACCGCTCAAGGCCGCGGGCTTGGCCGTGATCTACCACTCCGATGGCGACGTGACCGTGTTCGGGGACGAGCTAACCGACGCCGGAATCGATGGCCTTCACCCCTGCGAGCCCGTCGCGGGGGTGGACCTCGCCGCGCTGCGGTGCCGCTACGGGCGAAATCTGGTTCTAGTCGGCGGCATCGATGCATCGCAAGTCCTCCCGTTCGGGACACCCGCCGAGATCCGAGCCGAGGTCGTTCGCTGCCTGGCCGCCGCCGCTGGGGGGGGCTATATCCTCGGCTCCTCGGCCGAGATCGGGCCCGCCATGCCGATCGAGAACGTCGATGCCTACGCTGCCGCGTTGTGCGAACTAAACGATGCGCTCTTGTGACTGAGTCCACTCCCGACATCGTCGGCGTCGGCGTCTTGATGTTCGACAACCTCGCCGTCGTCCCACATCTGCCGGGACCGGACGACCGGATCATCGTAGACGACTTTACGATCCAGGGCGGCGGCAACGTCTCAACGGCGCTGGTGGCCTCTGCAAGGCTGGGCGCGTGCTCTGGCTTCGTTGGGCGCGTCGCCGACGACTATGCGGGCGCATTCATGCGAGCGGAGTTGGAGGCCGAGGGCATTGACATCGCCCACCTCGACGTCCAGCCCGCCCGCCGCTCGCCCCACTCGATGATCGTCGTCCTGCGCGACACGGGCCAGCGGTCGATCATAGGCCATCTGGGGACGACGGACCCTCTGGAGTCGGAGTGCATCCCCGAGCGTTACGTGGCCGGCGCGCGCTATCTGCACCTGGACCGCTCGGACCCGGGGGTGCTGGCCGCCGCGAAGATCGCCCGCCGTGCCGGGGTCATCGTAAGCGTTGACGGCGACCACTGTGGCCGACGCGAGGCGGAGCTGATCGGGCTCGCGGACTTCCTCATCGGCTCGGAGCGCTGGGGGAAAACCTACCACCAGGGCGATCCACTCGATGCTTGCAAGGTGCTGCTCGAACGGACAGAGGCCTGCTTCTCGGGCATCACGCTGGGCACGTCTGGATCAGTCGGGATCGACCGGACCGGCGAGGTCCACCGCGCACCGGCTTTCGATGCGCCCCAGCTCGTGGACACCACCGGCTGCGGCGACGTCTACCACGGCGCCTTCCTCGTAGGGCAGTTCCGCGGGCTGGGTTACTCCGAAAGCATGACGCTCGCAGCGGCAGCAGCGGCTCTCAAGTGCCGCAAACTCGGAGGCCGCGCGGGCATCCCGGATGATGGGGAAACCCTAGCGTTCCTGCGCAGCCACGGAGTTGATCTCGGACAAGGAGGCCGCACATACAGCCAAAGGGGACGTGTGTGCTCCTGCTTGAATCCACTGAGGCGACGGGGCTGGCGTCGGAATCCCACCCGATGACCGCAGGCGCTGCGGGCGTCGAGCATCGCTTGGACTGGCCTACGCGCGCACAGCCGATCTGCATCGAGTGCACGTGAGCTCCTCCGAGCGTCATCGCACGCGCTGCCTATGACCGCGCCGCTCCGTGATGACGGGCGCGGAGGCCGGTCCGCTCCACCACACGTCCATGCACCGGCCGGGCGGGCGTTGAGCGGGCGGGCGCTTCTGATCGGCAGCCTCCTTGCGGCCACCGTCTGCTATTTCGCTGCCGCAGGCCTGTTCGTATTCCATAGCATCGAGGTCACCCGGACCAGTATGCCCTTCGGCGTGATCTTCCCCTTCACGCTCATCATCGTCCTGAACATCGTTCTGAAGACGCTCAACCCTCGATGGGCGCTTAGGCCAGGCGAACTCATCGTCATTTTCGCCATGGGCATGACCGGCAATTCATTCCCCATCTTCCTCGGGGGAATCTGGCTCGCAATCATCAGCACCCCCACCTACCTTACCACCCCCGAAAACAACTGGGGCGAGCTTCTGCACCCTTTCCGCCCGGACTGGATCACGCCCTCGAACGCCGAGGGTTACATCACGTGGTTTTATGAAGGGCTGCCGCGCTGGTACAAGGGGGGCATCCCGTGGGAGACGTGGCTAGTGCCGCTGTTCTGGTGGATCGTCTTCCTGACGGTCTTCTACTTCGTCTGCTTCTCCATGATGGTGATTCTGCGGCGGCAATGGTCGGACCACGAGCGGCTGGCCTATCCGCTCCTCGAGGTGCCGCGGGAGATGATCCGGGGCAGCGACGCGCCCGGTGTCCTGCCCCTGTTCGCGAGGAGCAAGCTCTTCTGGGTCGGCTTCGGGGTCTCGGCGTTCATCATGATCCTGCACATCATTAGCTTCTTCTACCCGGCGTTCCCGTACCCGAACCTGGGGATCATCCCCCCGTGGAAATACGTCATTCCCGCGCGCGAGTTTCCGCCCATCAACTTGACGTTCCTTCCCACCGTCATCGGCTTCAGCTATTTCGCCAACACCGACTTCACGTTCTCAGTCTGGGTCTTCGTCCTGATCCACATCCTCGAGCAGGGGTTGTTCAACCGGCTGGGCTACACCATCGGGGCGGAGGACGTCTTCAATCAGGGCAGCACGACCATCGGGATGCAGAACTTCGGGGCGTTTCTGATGATGATCGTCATCTCGCTCTGGATGTCCCGGCGCCACCTCTGGGCGGTGGCGCGTCAGGCTATGGGAAAACGAACCATGGACGATTCCACCGAGCCCATGTCTTATAGGGCGGCTTTCTGGGGCGGGATCGGCGGGGTGCTGTTCATGGCGGGCTGGCTCTTGGCGGCGGGGATGGAGTTCAAGGCGATGATCGTGTTCCTGGTGGCGGCGCTCCTGATTTATCTCGCCATCGCACGCATCATCGCGCAGGTGGGCCTGTACTACTTCGCGCAGCCAATGAACGCGCAGACTCTGGCCATCCACCTCTGGGGACCAGCCAATCTCCAGCCTTCAACGATGATCGCCATGGGCTACCAGTTCACGTGGCACGGCGACGTCCAGGCGACCTTCATCCAGGGTGCTGTGCAGTCGATCAAGCTCGCGGAGTTTGCGCGTTCGACCGCCCGGGCGCTGCTGTGGGCGATGTTGGCGGCCACGGTGGTCGGGTTCGCCACGACGATCGGGACCTACCTCTACTACGGCTACACCATGGGCGCGTATAACTTTGGTGGCTGGGTCTTCGGTACCACGGCGGGCACCATCGCCTTCGAGCACGTCATCGGATGGATGAAAGCGGGCACGGGCCCCGATCTCGAGCGCCTCGGCTTCTTCGCGGCGGGCGCGGCGGTCCAGACAGCCCTGACGTTCCTGCGCTATCATTTCCCATGGTGGCCGCTGCATCCTGTGGGCTTCGCTTGCGGCTACCTGTGGCCCGTGGAGCGGCACGTCGTCGGGATCTTTCTGGCATGGCTCTGCAAGTCGATCGTTCTGCGCGTAGGGGGTGCACCGCTGTACGAAAAATCCAAGCCCTTTTTCCTCGGGCTTGCTCTGGGGCACTTCACGTTCATGGGCATCGCCTTCATCATAGACACGATCTTTTTCACGGGGGAGGGGCATAACATCATCGGCTGATCCGGGCGACCCGCATGACCGGCTAGCGAGCTCCCCTCTCTCATGTCCCATCAACTCATCACTTCGCCCACGCACATCGCCAGGCCATTCCGCCGAGCGCTGAGCTGGCGCGCGCTTTTGATCGGAGCCGTCTTCGCCGCAGCCGTCTGTTACTTCGCCCCGTCATCCATCTTCCGGTTCGCCAGCAGCGAGATCACTTGGAGCAACCTGGCGCTCGGGGTGGTCTTTCCCTTCACCCTCGTCGCCGTGCCGCTGAACATCCTCCTCAAGACCATCAACCCCCGGTGGGCGCTCAAGCCCGGCGAACTGATCGTGATTTTCGCGATGGGCATGACGGGGATCAGTATCCCCATTTTCATCGCGGCGTTCTGGATCTCGATCATGAGCTCGCCCACCTATCTCGCCACCCCGGAAAACGCCTGGAACCACTTCCTGCACCCCAACCGCCCCGATTGGATCACACCCTCCAACGCCCAGGGCCATATCACATGGTTCTTCGAGGGGTTGCCGCCCTGGTACACGGGGGGCATCCCGTGGCAAACGTGGTTGGTACCGCTGTTCTGGTGGCTAGTGTTTCTGGGGACATTTTACTTCGTCTGCTTCTGCATCGTAGTCATCCTCCGGCGGCAGTGGGCGGACCACGAGCGACTGACCTATCCGCTGCTGGAGCTGCCCCGGGAGATGATCCGGGGAAGCGATGGCCCCCGGAAGCTGCCGCCGTTCATGCGAAGCAAGCTTTTCTGGATTGGGTTTGCCATCCCGGCGTTCGTCCTGGGCTGGAACATCGTGAACTACTTCCTGCCGGGCTGGCCCTACATCGAGATCGGGCAAAGATGGGGCGGCAACACCATTACCCTCGCGCGCGCGTTTCCGCCGTTGCCCGTGAACGTGGTTTTCCCCGTGGTCGGCTTCACCTACTTCGCCAACGTTGACGTCTCGTTCTCGGTGTGGTTCTTCGTCATACTGACGCTGATCGAGCAGGGGGTGTGCAACCGCCTGGGCTTCACCTTGGGCGCAAAGGGCCCCTTTGGCCAGGGCAGCTCGACCATCGGGATGCAGACCTGCGGCGCTTTTCTGATGATGGTCGTCTTCTCGCTGTGGATGGCGCGCGGTCACCTGAGGGCGGTCATCCACCAGGCGCTAGGGAAGCGAACGCTGGACGACTCGGGCGAACCCATGTCCTACCGCGCGGCATTCTGGGGCGGCGGCGGCGGAGTGCTGTTCATGGCCGGGTGGCTCGCCGCGTCAGGGATGGAGCTCAAGGCGCTGATCCTGTTCCTGCCCGCAGTGCTTCTGATCTACACCGGCATCGCGCGCATCGTCGCACAGGTGGGCCTGTACTATTTCACGCCACCGATGGCCGCAGAGACGCTGGCCATCCACGCCTGGGGGCCGTCCAATCTCCAGCCCACCACGATGATTTCGATGGGCTACCAGTTCGCCTGGCACGGCGATACCCAGGCGACCTTCGTGCAGGGCGCGGCACAATCGATCAAGCTTTCGGAGTTCGAGCTACCCGCCCCGCGCGCGCTTCCTGTGGCGATCCTCACCGCTGGCATCGTCGGATTCGCCACGGCGATCCTGACCTATCTCTACTACGGCTACACCATCGGCGCCTACAACTTCGGCTCGTGGGTGTTTCGGACCACGGCGGGCACCGCCGCCTTCGACGAGGTCATCGGCCTGATGAGAGCGGGGACGGGCCCCGATGCGGAACGCTACGCCTTCTTCGGCGCGGGCGCCGTAGTCATGAGCCTGTTGACGTACCTTCGCTATCAATGCCCGTGGTGGCCGCTGAACCCGGTGGGCTTTGCCGTCGGCACGCTGTGGCCCGTGGAGAGACACGTCCTCGGGATTTTCGTGGCGTGGCTCTCCAAGGTCATCATTTTGCGGCTGGGCGGAGCGCCGCTCTACCAGGCCTCCAAACCCTTTTTCATCGGCCTGATCCTCGGCCATTTTACTTTGGTGGGCGTCTCCTTCATCGTGGACGTCATCTGGTTTCCGGGGCAGGGGCATCCGATCATCGCCGGCTGAGCCTCCGCGTCGCGCGGCGAGGCGCTATGACACGCACCACGGTTCGTTGGGTCATGGCTTATTTTGAGGCACTTTACTTTAACCGGCATCTCCTTTATCGTGGACGCTACCGGGTATAACCGGAGATGAGCATCCGATCACTACCGGTCGAGCTTTCAGCCGAAGAGAAGGAGCACGGGTGAGCACGTTCACGGTCGAATGGGAGCGTGGACCGTTCGGGATGGAGATCCCCGACGCGAACATCCAGACGGTCGTCGAACCGCGGGATCTACCCAGGCTGGGCGACAGAATCGAGCTGCTCGACAAAGCCTTGAGCGCGCCCATCGGCTGCCCAAAGCTCGAAGAGGGGATCGTCGAGAGCGGACAGAAGGTGGCGGTGCTCGTCGCCGATGCCTTGGCCGCAACGTTTGGTCCGAAGGGTGGCGTGGGCGCGTACCTTCTCGACCGGCTCAACCGCGCGGGCATCGCCGATCGAGATATCACCATCGTCTCTGGGCCGGGGATGCACGGCCACCTGGGGATCGAGGGTAAGATCGGCCAGGAGCTCATCGACCGGGTGGGGCTCTACGTCGAGAACAACCCCGACGACCAGGGCGGCGGCGGTCCTGAGGGCGTGACGCTTGTGGGGATCACGCCCAGGGGCACGCCTCTGTGGGTGAACAACGTCGTTGCGGCTGCGGACAGGGTGATCGGCGTGGGCACCTGCGGCCCTTCCCTCTACGGCTACCAGGGCGGCGCAGGGATCATCCTGCCGGGCGTGGCGGGACGCGACACGGTCCGCCACAATCACAGTTGCATCATGCACCCACGACCCATGTCGGCTTGGGGTCCGGGCAACCCGCAGCGCGAGGACTGCCACGACGCGGGCGACATGGCCGGGCTCTCGATGAAGATCGACTTCACCGCCAACGCCTGCTTCGCGGGCTACCACCGAAAGGAGTGGCCCGTTGCGGTTCAGTACGTCCAGGAGCACACGATGACGCTCGTGGAGCCCAGGGCGGACATCTTCGTCGTCGCGCCCGCGAACTCGGGCGACATCCTGTCCATGTACATGTTGATCGAGCAGGCCGACGCGTGTACCCGCGAAGGTGGGGTCGTCATCCTGGTCGTCGAGGGGACGAACCACCGCGATCAGCCCGAGCCCAGGCCTCTCGATGAGACCCTCGCCGAGTTCGAACAGCGCACGACGAACTGGATGAAGAATTCTGGCGACCACCAGCCCGACCCCACCGCGCGCGACCGCGACAGCTTCTGCAAGCACGAGACCCTCATGCAGCCCTTCGATGCCATCACCCGCGTGGTTGCGCGCCGCTTGGGAGAGCCGAGAAGCACGACGCACGTCTGGAGCCACAAGGCCTCGCTCACGCGCAAGCGTACGTTTTTGGTCACCGACGGCATCGTGCCCGAGTTGGGAGAACGATGGGGGTTCGCATTTGTGACGAACGACTTTGAGGCGGCGCTAGGGCAAGCCTTCGATGAGCTGGGCTCCAACGCGCGCGCCGCCGTCAACGCGCCGCCGAGGAGTTGGGCGCTCGCCCCACAGAACCGCTAAGGACGCCGGCATCTGCCAGGAGGATCAAGGTGAGCACGTTCACGGTCGAATGGGAGCGTAGCCCGCTCGGGATGGAGATCCCCGACGCGAACATCCAGACGGTCATCGAGCCGCGGGAGTTGCCGGTGCTAGGCGAGCCCATTGAGCTTCTCGAAAAGGCATTGGACGCGCCCATCGGCTGCCCGAGGCTCGAAGATGGGCTCGTCGAGAAGGGCCAGAAAGTGGCGGTGCTGGTGACCGACGGCAGGGCCGAAGCGTTTGGACCTGAGGGCTGTCTAGGCACCTACCTGCTCGACCGGCTCAACCGCGCGGACATCCCCGACCGGGACATCACCATCGTATCGGCGCCGGGGATGCACGGCCATCTGGGAATGAAGGGCAAGATCGGCCAGGAGCTCATCGACCGGGTGGGGCTCTACGTCGAGAACAACCCCGATGACCAGGGCGGCGGCGGTCCTGAAGGCTTGACGTTCCTCGGCGCCACGATCCGCGGGACGCCCATCTGGGTCAACACCACTGTCGCCCGGGCGGACAGGGTCATCGGCTTTGGTGGCTGCGGAGGGTCGCTTTTCGGCTTCCAGGGGGGCGCGGGGGTCATCCTACCCGGCGTCGCAGGACGGGACACGACGCGCCACAACCACGCCTACGCCATGCACCCGCGTCCCCTGCCCTACTGGGGCCCGGGTAACCCGCAGCGTGAAGACGTCATGGATGCCGGCGACATGGCCGGGCTTACGATGAAGATCGACTTCACGGCCAACACCTGCTTCGCAGGCTACCACCGCAAAGAATGGCCGATCGCGGTGCAGTACGTGAAGGACAACACATTGCACCCGATCGAGAGCGAGGCGGACATCTACGTGTGTGCGCCGGCCGGCTCCAAGTCCATCGGGGCAATCCGAGGGAGGATCGAGCAGGCCGACCTGTGCACGCACCCCCAAGGGATCATCATCGTGGTCCTGGAGGGGACCGAGCATCGGAACCAGCCTGATCCCAGGCCGCTGGAGGAAACGCTCGAGGAGACGGTGGTGCGTACGACGTATTGGATGCAGGAGACCGGCGACACGATCCCCGACCCAGGCAACCGCCATCGCGATGGGTTCTGCCGACAGGAACTCCTGATGCAGCCCTTGGAGACCCTGAGCCGCATCCTGACGCAGCGCTGGGGCGAGCCACGAAGCACGTCCCAGGTGTGGAGCCACAAGGCATCGATCACTCGCAAGCGGGCGTTCCTGGTCAGCGGCGGCATCCCGCCCGAACTGGGGAAACGCTGGGGCTTCACGTTCGTGACCGGAGACTTCGATGCGGCGCTGGGGAAAGCCTTCGACGAGCTAGGCCGCGGCGCGCGCGTCATCGTCAACGCGCCCCCGGGCGGCACGCCGCTCGCTCCGGCGAACCGATAGAATCACGAGCCAGCGATGGAGAGGGTGAAAATGAGCGCGTTCACGGTCGAATGGGAGAGCGGTCCGCTTTCGATGGGGGTCCCCGATCGCAACCTCCAGACGGTGGTCAAAACGCGGGACCTGCCCAGGCTGAGCGACAGAATCGAGCTGCTCGACAAAGCCTTGAGCGCGCCCATCGGCTGCCCGAGGCTCGAAGACGGGCTCGTCGAGCGGGGCCAGAAGGTGGCCATGCTGGTCACCGACCACCAGGCCTCGGCATTCGGCCCGGAGGGCGGGCTGGGCACCTACCTGCTCGACCGGCTCAACCAGGCGGGGATCCCCAATCGGGACATCACCCTCGTCTCCGCGCCGGGGATGCACGGCCACGCCAAGCTCAGCAATGCGATCGGACCGGAGCTGATCGACCGCGTCAGCCTTTATGTCGAGAACAATCCAGACGACCGAGGCGATGGCGGACCCGAAGGATTGACGTACCTGGGCGTCACAGCGAAGGGTACACCCGTATGGGTCAACAGTGCGGTGGCGGCCGCCGACCGTGTGATCGGCCTGGGCGTCTGCGGAGGGTCACTTTTCGGCTTCCAGGGCGGGGCTGGGATCATCCTGCCCGGCGTCACGGGACGGGACACGACACGCCACAACCATGCCTACATCATGCACCCGAGGCCCATGGCCGGTTGGGGTCCAGGCAACCCGCAGCGCGAGGACGTGCAGGAAGCGGGTGACATGGCCGGGCTCTCGATGAAGATCGATTTCACGGCCAACACCTGCTTCGCCGGCTATCACCGGGAGGAATGGCCCGTTGCGGTGCAGTACGTCAAGGACCACACGATGACGCCGGTCGAGCCCGAGGCCGACATCTTCGTGCTTGCGCAGCACAGATCAGGAGGCCTTCAAGGCATTTTCTGGTCCGTCTATGCCCACCTCCAGCTCGCCGACATCTCCACGCGGGAAGGCGGCATCGTTATCGTGGTCGACGAGGGGAAGACCCACCGCGATCAACCCGAACCCAGGCCACTCCCCGAGACGCTCGAGGAGCTCGAGTTACAGACGACGAACTGGATGAAGAACTCGGGCGATTACACGCCCGACTCTGAGGCCGAAGAGCGCGATTCGCTCTGCATGCACGAGCTCATGATGCAGCCCCTGGGCATGATCAGCCGTGTGATCACACGTCGCTGGGGCGAGACGCGCAGTGCGACTCTCGTCTGGAGCCATAAGCACTCGCTCACACGCAAGCGCGTCTTCCTCGTCACCGACGGCATTGCGCCCGAGCTGGGCGAACGGTGGGGCTTCGCGTTCGTGACCAGGGACTTCGATGCGGCGCTGGGCAAAGCCTTCGACGAGCTGGGCCGCGACGCGCGCGTCGTCGTCAACGCGCCACCGGGCGGCACGCCACTCGCCCCGGCGAACCGCTAATCCCCCGGTCGGACCGGTCTTCGCCCTCATCACCGGGAACCAGCAGCACCTTCGCGGCGGTCCTCGCAGCGACAAAGACATCTTCTGCCCGCTCGAGCGGATAGCGCGCCTCGACAAGCTCCGAAACGGAGGGCACGCTGGGCGCTCGACGAGACGACAATACCCGGGAGCGACGAGTTCCAGGCCTCTCATTTCGCTTTTCTCCAAGCTATGCGAAAGCCGGACCCAGCATAGGTTTCCTTGACCGAGCCCGGCCCAACGCGTATTTTTCGGGTGCTATCTGCCGAAGTGGTGGAATTGGTAGACGCGCTGGTTTCAGGGACCAGTGGGGTTCATCCCCGTGGGGGTTCGAGTCCCCCCTTCGGCACCATAAACGCGTGTACTATCCATAAATAGGACATGCGTATGATGCTGCTGACTTGCCCGCAGTGGTTGAACAATATCCAATGTTCGTCTTCAGGCCGCATCTGGCAATGCCCTTTCAGGTGAAAGTGGTTGGTAGCCCAGTGCACTGTGAGGCCTGAGTCGGTTATACTGCTAGCGCCAGCGCTCGATCGAGACCTTGGCTCCTAGTCGTGTCTCGAAGATCTCCCCGTTGAGCAGTTCGTCTCTGAGCATGCCGAGCAACCCACGAGACGCTGAACCCTGACCGGAAGATAATGTCCCTGGCCATCACCAACTATCTGGACCCCGATGGCACCCCCAGAATGAAGCCGGGTCACAGAGCTGAGGTTGACACACGAAAGAGGCGAGGGAGCCGAAAACCCTGCTTCTTGATCCATCCCTCATATCGTATACTTTGGTGCCTGTCAGCACGTAAAACGGCAGCGAACGCTGAACTTCCTTCTGACCCAGTGCGACGCTTGGCGCATTCCCTAGACGAGGGGCGGCCATGACAAACGATACGCTGAAGCTCACTAAAGAACAGCGGCAACGGTTCGAGGAAGACGGATTTTTCCTCATCGAAGAGGCTTTGGCACAGAGGAAAGTAGATGAGTTGATCGCCGTCACAGACGAACTGTACGAAAAGTACCTCGGGGAGAGGTCTCTCGGCCATGATGAACCTTTTCAGATGCGAAACATCGTCGCTCGCCATGAGCTTTTCCTGCGCCTCATCGACCATCCCCGGATCCTGCCGCTGATCGTGGATGTCATGGGCTTCAACGTTCAGATTCGAACTTCGCATATGGACGTGCGGCCTCCCCAGTCTCCGGAGGATGAGCAACAGGAGCTGGGCGCGCCCGATGGCTTCTTTCCCTGACACTCGGACAGACCCGACTATGGCTGGCCAACCATGAACGGAGCCATACCGTTCATGGAGATCAAGGTGGGTTATTACCTGACGGACCTTACCGAGCACAATCGCGGTCCAATCTGCGTTGTGCGGGGCAGCCATCGGCATCCGCCATGGATCGAGGTGGACGGACGCAAGGTGGCGGACCCCGAACGGGTCTTCGAGGTCAACGTGCCCCCGGGGACCGCCATGATATGGCGCACGGCTTTACTGCATTGCCTGACACCGAATCTATCGAAGCAAACGCGAAAATGCCTCTATTACGGCTACCAGCACCGCTGGATACGACCCTCCGATTATGACCATCAGGATGCACAAGTCCTCGCAGGCTGCAATCCGATCCAGCGTCAACTCCTCGGTGAATTGGGGACCGGCGAGACAAATTACATGGGGGACGACCCCATGGTGTCCCCGGCCTCACGGTACTGGCGCCCCAAAGACGAAGACATTCCACTCAAGGCATGGGCCAAAGCGCAGAGATGGCACCTCAACGGGGAATAAGGTCTCGATTGGCCCAGACTCAGCCCGACCTCCAAGCCATCGCCTTCGGCGAGATCGTCTTCGATCGTTTCGAGGACAGCGTTTGTATTGGAGGCGCACCGTTGAACTTCGCCTGGTATCTCCGCCAGTTCGGCATTCGAGTCGCGATGGTGAGCGCCATTGGACGGGATGAACTGGGCGATATCGCGCTGCGCAGGCTCGACGAAGCCGGTATCGAAACCTCCGGGGTCTCTCGTCGATCGGAGCCCACGGGCACGGTCGATGTCCGTCTGGTGAACGGCGAGGCGGAATTCACCATCAACGAGGGTGCAGCCTATGACACCATCGAGCTTCGGGGCAACACGGCAGACATGCGACCCGCCCTCGTCTATTTCGGCACGGTGGCACAGAAGACCGAGGTGAACCGGGCTACCCTGAGAAGGCTTTGGGCGTCAGGGCCTCGCCATCGTCTCTACGACGTCAATCTGCGCCAGCATCACGTTTCCCCTGAAATCGTCATAGCGGGGCTCAAAGAGGCCACCCTCTTGAAGCTCAGCGACGAGGAGTGGACGGTCATCCGCGGGATGACATCACAACACGCGCCGGCAGAACTTCTGGAGCCCTTCGGTCTGGCGTTCATAGCCCTGACCCGAGGCAGCCGAGGGGCAATCTTGTATGGCCGAGGCAAAGAAATCCACCAGCAAAGTCCCCCGGCGAATGTGGTGGATACGATTGGTGCCGGGGACGCTTTCGCCGCCGCCTTGGCGGCAGGCGTGATGGGGAATGCCAAACCCGAGCATACCTTGCATGTCGCTTGTACAGCGGGCGCCGCCGTGGTCGAGCACCGGGGAGCTCAAGTCGAGCTTCCCGATGCGCTGCGCAGCGCTTTCGAACGATAGGCCAAGCGAGCGTGATCAAGCAGGCGTATGCCGTGAACATGAGAAACTTAACCCTGTCTCTAATGGGGCCACTTATCCACGTCAAGATCGTCATCGTGGGCGGCTTTATCACATCTCGTCGGGATCCGCACCAGGCCGCTCTCGAAATCAGAGAACTGCTCAATGGGAGGGATTAAGCACCGTGAAGATACAGACCCAACTCAGCGGGATACTCGACGAGCTGCGGAGTGCTCTGGCTCACGTACCCAACGATCGAGCGGAAAAACTCGCCGATGCTCTCATGGGCGCTCGAGCCATCTTCGTCGCTGGCGCCGGCCGATCAGGCCTGGCCATGAAGAGCTTCGCCATGCGTCTGATGCACCTGGGTTTTGAGACCCATGTGGTGGGGGAGACAACAACGCCTAACATCACCAATAGCGATCTGCTCTTGATCGGCTCAGGGTCCGGCTCAACCGAGAGCGTCGTGGTATACGCTAACAAGGCTCATGACATAGGTGCCACGATCGGCCTCATCACCGCTGTGAAGGACTCTCTCGCCAGCCGCGTGGCGGACGTGATCATCACCGTACCCGCTCCGATGCCGAAGAGCGACAGGGATCTCGGGTTCCGTTCCTTCCAGCCCATGGGATCTCTGTTTGAACAGAGCCTCCTGTTGATTCTGGAGGCGATTATTCTCATCTTGATGGACAGAACGCGGGAAAATGCGGGTGCGATGTTCGCACGACACGCGAATCTGGAATGAAGGCATGGATGAGCGCGAAGGAGATGATCAACAAGATAAGCTTTCCTCGCGCCATCCGGTGACAGAGGTATTTGCCAAGAGATGACATCCAAGAAGGAAGCTGCAACAGGGGTTGGATCGCAATATCTCCTCAGCGACGAGCAGATGAAGCAGTACATCTCAGATGGCTACCTGATCCTCAAATCATCGCTTCCGCGCAGCCTTCACGAGGCGATCTACCGGAAAACCGAAGACGTGTTCGAGGCCGAAGGCAATCCGGGGAACAACCTCCTGCCCAGGATCCCCGCACTGAGGAAAGTCTTCGACGATCCGATCGTTGGAGGCGCCCTGACCAGCATCCTCGGGCCGAACTACATCATGCACGTGCACCGCCATCCCCATATCAATCCCGCAGGGAGCGAGGGCCGCCGTTGGCACAAGGACAGCTATTGGGGCTACGACAAGGTGCGCTATCACCGCAACCGCTGGGCCATGATCTTCTATTACCCGCAGGACGTCACGCTCGAAAACGGACCCACTGCGGTGATGCCGGGGACGCAGTATGATGATACACTGCCCCCTGATGACACCTCCGAGGCTGGCCTGCCTATCTGCGGCGAGGCCGGCACGTTCGCGGTCGTGCATTTTGACTTGTGGCACCGGGCCACGTCCAACCGCACAGGCGCAAACCGCTACATGATGAAGTTCCAGTTCACTCGGATCGAAGAGCCTCGAGCCCGGAGCGGAAACGACCGCGCGTCCGCTTGGGGACAAGGCCCCGAAGCATCGAATGGGCAGCGCCGGATCGTCTGGTCGCAGTTGTGGGACTGGTCGAACGGCGGGGCCACCGGGAAAGGCCGCCGGGATGAGGGCGCAGCCGATGTGAGTGCACTAACGAGGGGACTCGAGGGCGCCTCGGAGAGCGAACGGCTGGAAGCTTGTAACCGACTCGGCGATCTGGGAGAGACGGCTTCGCCAGCGATCCACGCCCTCATCGAGACTCTACGGGACGAAGCCGAACCCGTCCGCCTCAATACTGCCTACGCCCTCGGCGCCATCGGGAAGTCGGCCGCGGCTGCCATCATCGAGACCTTGCATGACGAAGTCGGTGCGGCGCAATCAGCCGCAGCCTATGCGCTCGGCGCTATCGGGCCCTCGGCGGCTCCGGCTCTGATCGACGCCACAAGCTCCAACCATGAACGCGCGCGCGGTTACGCTGCCTTCGCACTAGGAGATATGGGAGCCTTTGCTTCTGATGGGGCTGTCACCGCCCTAGCTGGGCTAGTGGACGATCCTTCCGAGTGGGTAAGGCGCATCGTAGCAGAGGCCTTGGGGACGATTGCTCGGCATGCTGATGCGGCTGTACCGGCGCTGATCGCATTCCTGAAAGACGCGGACGACCACACCCGCTTCAACGCTGCCTACTCACTGGCCCGCTTCGGCGCGGCCGCTGAGCTAGCAGTACCGGCGCTACTCGAGGCCCTGGACGACTCAAACCGCTACGTCAGCGGCCACAGTATCCACGCTCTCAAGCTCATCGGAGCACCCAAAGCTCAGAACGCCGTGACGGACTATCTGCTCGCTTCCCGCTGGTGCCCGGAGACGACGAAGGAGAGCACTTACTAGCGCACAGAAAGGGGTCCGCCATCCACGGCATTGGCGACTTGGATGACAGCCTTCACTTCATCAACAAAAGCTTTCTCGTTCTCGAGACATCGCTCGTCTCAAGCCTGTACACGTAAACCCCTGAACTCACATGATGCCCGAGACGATTCTTCCCATCCCAGGTCACGGACTTATACCCCGCCATCTGCGTTTCTTCCACCAGAGTTCTCACTTCCTGGCCAAGTAGATCGTACATTTTCAATGCAACCCTTGTTGATCTCGGCAGATCGTATCGTATGGCCGTCCTGGAATTAAAAGGGTTGGGATGATTCTGATGCAGGACAAATCTTGACGGCGTAACACTCCCGCCTAAATCCTGTACTGCCGTAGGTGCGGGCCTCAAAAGACCATTCAGTGACCACACATCGTTAAGGAACGTATCCCCTGACCCACCGAAGAGGACCGTACGATTCTCGGACGCGATGTAAATGGCGGTCGTCCCGTCCCGCGCATCGGGCGGTTCCCCGGAAGCCTCTATCTTCTGCCAAGTATTGGCGCTCAAATCAAATGCCCATAGCTCATTCGTCTTGCCACTGACGCCCCGATTTCCGCCAAAGACGATGACGCGACGGCTTTGAGCATCGTAGACGTTCGCCACAAAAAACCGCCCCTCAGGACGATCCTCCGGCGTTAACTCCGTCCAGGTTTCACTGCCTAAATCAAACGCCCATAGATCTCCCAGTGCTCCCGTCCGTTGACCGCCGTACATGATCATCCGATGTCCCTGGATGTCGTAGCTGGCAGAATGCAAACAACGTTTGCCCGGGCTCCCTTCCGAGGGAGAGACCTCCATCCAAGCACCGTTTTCGACGTCAAACCGCCAGGTATCATCGAAGCGCCCTTCATTCGTGAAGCCGGCAAACGTCACGAGGCTTCTTGCGAGTGGGTCAAAGATGGATGCTGCGCCGTAGCGGATATTGGGTTTAGGTCCCGGGGGCTCGAATTCAGTCCAAGTCTCGCCGATGAGATCGAAAGCCCAGACATCGTTGAAGAAGGAGGCGCCCTGACCGGACCATATGATCATCCGATGCCGTTCGGGGTCATAAACGACATTGGGTGTCCGGCGTGGAGCGGGAGCCTGTCCGGCAGAAGGCGTGATTTCCAACCATCGATTAGCGTTCAGATCGAATGACCAGACATCATTCAAACGCCCCGAGGATGCCTCGCCGCCGAAGACGATCATCCTGTGATTCAGGCCATCATAGATCGCGGCGGCATTCGATCGCGGAACCGGTGCATCGCCATCCGACGGCGTGATCTCGACCCAATCGAGAGCATAACCCGGCGCACTCAGGAGGGTCGCAGACAACAGGAGCACTATCGCGGCAATCCCCGACGTCGTCACGCCCCTCAACCCATGTACCCGAGGTGCGGTCCCATCGGTTGCATGCGCAGGGTGTCTCACGAGCGAGAACGTTTTGAGCGTGTTGTTCATAGCGCCCTCCTCATCCCACGGGCGGCGAGGTCATTCGGCTGCGGAAACCCTATTGCAGGCGTCGCTGCCGCGCCGTATCATTGAGGCTCCGTAAAGACCTCGTCTCCATCAATCGCTGCAAGGAGCTAGTAATCTATGCCCGATCACCCCTCAAAGCCAGTTCTCATTCGGGCCGGTCGGCTGGCCAATGGCCTTGGTGGATCATCCGTAGCTGATCGGGTCATCCTGCTGGTGAACGGTCGTATCACCGCCGTGGCACCGGCGGCGGCAATGGAAGCGGTGACACCTCCCGAAGCAGAGATCGTCGATCTTCGTTCCGCCTGCGTCGCGCCCGGTCTGATAGACGGTCATACCCATCTCAGTCTTGCCGGCGATGGGCGCACCTACGTCGAGATGTTCGCCGACACCGACGAGATGATGGTTCTCACCGGCGCCATGAACTTAGGGCAGCACCTGGCCGCCGGCATCACCACGATCCGCGAGCATGGCGCGCGCAACAGGGTAGGCTTCACGCTGAAAGAAGGGCTCGGGCGCGGCTACATTCGGGGCCCGCGCATGCTCGTCAGCGGTCGGCCCATCACCTGCACGGGCGGACACTTTCACATGTGCAATGAGATCGCCGATGGCGAAGGGGAGCTCCGCCGCTCGGTGCGTCGCCTGGTTCACGAAGGGGCCGACTACATCAAGATCATGGCCTCCGGCGGGGGCACCGAAGGCACCATGCCGGGGCGCGCGACCTACACGACCGCCGAACTCTCCGCCGTGGTCAACGAGGCGCACCACTTCGGTCACCTGACAGCCGCTCACTGCCGAGCCGCCGATTCCATGGTGCGGGCGATCAAAGCCGGTGTCGATCTGATGGAGCATGCGGAATTCCTCGCCCCCGATGACCAGCTTCGCTTCGACCCCAAACTTGCCGAGATGATGGCGGAATGCGGCATCTGGATCAGCCCAACGCTTCAGGCGTGGACCCGCTATCCGCGGATCGTCGAACTGGAGGCAAAGCGCGACGACGGCACCATCGCCCCCGACGAGGATACGGAGCTGCAAGAACTCGAGGCCCGAGCCGAACTGCGCCTGGACGTGATGCGGCGCATGCTGGACTATGACCTGCGCGACCGCATCGTTCCGGGCACCGACTCCGGCGTCGGCAACCTCGCTTTCGGGCACCTAGATTACGATCTGCAGTTGCTCGCCCGCGCCGGGTTCACCCCGCTGGAGGCACTGACGGCGGCCACGCGCATCTCCGCCGAGGCAATCGGCTTGGCGGACGAAATCGGCACCATCGAGCCGGGCAAGGTTGCCGACCTCGTCGCCTTCGACGGCGATCCAACGGCGGATATTACCGCGTTCAGCCGCGTGGTGGCCGTGTTCCAAGCTGGCCGGCGAATCAGGTAACTCTTGATTCCGTAGCTGAGCGTTTGTTCGATTCCACGCTCCTGTACAGGTACTGGAGCCGGGTCAGGCCGGGCGGAGCCGAATGGGGTCTGCCGTCGTGAATCGTGCTTCATGGCTGGTCTACCCACTCAGGCGACAGAGGCGCAAAAGAGACGGAACGTCATCAGCCACAGCGATCCTCTCGACGGTAGGCCTGGGCGACTGAAGCGGCAATAGGAACTCCGGTCTACCTGTACATGGCCCCAAGTATCTCCTTGCCCCAGGCAAACGATACTTGCGCCCCCCGACGCCGCAGGCTAATTACAGACGGGTTAGGCCGGAGTGACCGTCCCACGCCTGTGCTGGTGCGCGGCGGCCCCTGGGTAAATCGAACGGATGCTTGTGCTCTTGCCGCCACAAGGATTTGCGGGAGGCTGAATACACCATGACCGAACCTATCGTTTACCTCAACAGGGAGTTCCTCCCCGCCTCGGAAGCCAAGATCAACGTCTACGATTACGGAGTCGTCATGGGCGCGACGGTGACGGAGTTCACCCGCACGTTCAAGCACGAGCCGTTCCGCCCCGAAGACCACATCCGCCGGCTCTACCGGTCCATCAAGTACGTGGGCTTCGACGTGCCGCTGTCGCCCGACGAGATGCTCGCCAGGACCCGCGAGTTGATCGAAGCCAACAGCGGCCTCATCGGCTCCGAGGACGACCTGGGCGTGGTCCACTTCGTCACCGCCGGTGAGAATCGCCTCTATGCCGGCAGTGCCGGCGGCAGCGCGCAACTTTCGCCCACTATCTGCATCCACTCTTTTCCTTTGGCCTTTTATATCTGGCGTCACTTTTTCACCGAAGGCGCGCACGTCGTGACCCCGGCGATCCGCCACGTGCCGCCCCAGTGCCTGGACCCCAAAACCAAGAACCGTTCCCGATTGCACTGGTGGGTAGCGGACCAACAGACCCATGCCGTGGACCCGCGAGCCATCAGTCTCTTGCTCGACCTGGACGGCAACATCACCGAATGCAGCGGCTCCAACTTCGTCATCCTCGTCGGTCGCACCATCTTTTCGCCCACGAGACGCAACATCCTCGGAGGTGTCAGCCTCATGACGCTGCGAGAACTCGCGGACGAACTGGGCCTGGGCTGGGTTGAGAAAGACCTTCAGCCCTACGACGTGATCAACGCCGACGAAGCGTGGCTCCCGACGACCCCTTACTGCCTCGCTCCATGCACGAAAATCAATGGCATCCCGATCGGCAAAGGCGTTCCAGGGCCGGTCTTCCACGAAGTCATCCAGGCGTGGAGCGACCGGGTCGGCGTCGACATCTTGAGACAGATCATGGAATCGTTACCCGGGCCCGAGGGAGAACCGGCGGTCCGCCCGGCCGAGCAGCCCAACGTTCTCGCCGCACAGACCTGATCGCAAGCCTCTGATAGAGGAGACAACGCCATGGCGCAGCCCACCGTGCCCCTATTGATCGACGGACAATGGTCCGAACCCGAGGTCGCTCAGTCAGGCCCCGTCTATAACCCCTCCGAGGGCGAAGTCATCGCCCGGCTCCCGATGTGCGGGGCGAGGGAAGTCGATCTAGCCGTCCAGGCGGCCAAGAGGGCATACAGTTCCTGGGCAAGGACACCGCCCCTCAAACGAGCCGGCGTCATGTTCCGCTACCGGGAATTGCTGGAAGCGCACTTCGAGGAGATCAGCCGGCTGATATGCCGGGAAAACGGCAAGACCTTCGAGGAAGCCACGGGAAGTCTCCGCCGGGGCGTGGAGGTCGTCGAATTCGCCTGCGGTATCGGCCACCTGCTCAAGGGCGAAAATCTGTCTCAGGTGGCCGAGGGAATCGATGGTTTGACCGTGCGCGAACCCGTCGGGGTCTGCGCCGGCATCACGCCTTTCAATTTCCCGGCCATGGTGCCCATGTGGATGTTTCCCATAGCCATCGCCTGCGGCAACACCTTCATCCTCAAGCCCAGCGAAAAGGTGCCCCTCACCGCCACACGGCTGGGCGAACTCCTCATGGAGGCGGGATTGCCCCCGGGGGTCTTCAACATCGTTCACGGCGGTGTGGAAACCGTCAATGCCATCTGCACGCACCCGGGCATATCCGCCATCAGCTTCGTGGGGTCTTCGAGGGCGGCTCAGCACGTCTATAGCCTGGGCTGTCAACGCGGCAAGCGGGTGCAGTCCGGCGGCGGTGCGAAAAACGTGCTCCTGGTCATGCCGGATGCCGCTCCGGATCCGACCATAGACGCCATCATGGGGTCCGCTTTTGGCTGCGCCGGGCAACGTTGCATGGCCGGCTCCCTGCTCATGGGCATCGGCGACGCTGGCGGGCCGCTGCGCGAGGGAGTCGTCGCAGCGATGGACCGGATCGATGTGGGCGACACCTTCGCCGACCCCGGAGCGGGCATGGGGCCCGTCATCGATCCCGCGTCCCAGAAGCGGATCTTCGGTGCCATCGAGGAGGCTCCCGGCCAGGGCATCGAGGTTGTGAGGGACGGCCGGGATCAGATCCCCGACCGCGGCTTTTTCGTGCGCCCGACCCTATTCGACGCGGTGACCCCCGAGCACCCGGTCTTTTGCGAAGAACTGTTCGGACCGGTCCTGTCCATGATGCATCCCTCCTCGCTCGACGAGGCGATTGAGTGGATCAACCGTATCCCCTACGGCAACGCCGCCACCATTTTCACCAGAAGTGGCGGGGCGGCCCGGCAGTTCGCCATGGAGGCCGAATGCGGGATGGTCGGGATCAATCTGGGCGTACCGGCCCCCGTGGCCTTGTTTCCCTTCTCCGGCTGGGACCAATCGTTCTTCGGCGATCTACACGTCCAGGGCACCGAAGGGGTCATGTTCTACACCCGTCAGAAGACGGTGCTGACCCGTTGGTAAGTTCAACCGGCCCTCAGTATTGGGGTGACGCCACGCGGAATCGCCCAGACCAGCCCCGTCCGAGGCGGCTCCCACCACCACATGTAGACCCCACCAGTAGTGACCGTCACCCTTAAACGAGGGTCCAATGCAGGATTCACACTCGACTCTTGGCTATATCGTCCTGTTCGACAGCTTGATAGATCTCGTCCAGCCAGACCACCATCTCCGCAGTGAAATCGTTCTGATACTTTTCGGTTGAGGCCCAGCTTCCATCCTCGCTCTGCGTCTCGATCAGCATGTCACCGACGCGGACCGCCATCTCCCCGTATTTCGCCTCGCCCGTCAGCGTGTACAGGACCGCCGCAGCCCAACCCACCTTCCCCGCGCGCAGCAGGCCGAACAGATAGTCGCCCGCCCCCTCTGCAAATCGCATGTAATCGACGGCCAGGTCCAACCATTCGGTTTCACCCGTCGCCTGGTAGAGTCGGCACAGAAATCCACCGGCGATGCCGGGATTGAAAAAGAACTGATCGCGCGTCGCGTCTTGGCCCAAGATGTAGCGGATGTCATCCGCCGGGCCCGGCATCGTATGGAGACCACCGGCGCGGCTGAAAACACCGTACAACTGCTTCGGATAGTTGGATTGACCTTTCATGACCTCCCTCATCCAGACACCCACACCCCGCGCGACATCCACCCGGCCGGTAACGAGCGCCGCCTGTCCGCAGCCGCTCACCACCCAGATGTCTTGCAACGTCTCGGCGGTTCGCTCCGTCGCGCTCGAGTAGAACCCACCACTTTCGGCATCGTGAAACCCCATCAGAAAGTCCATGCCCCGCTGCGACAAATCGTACTGCCCTAAACGATGGGCGCCCAGGACGATCCAGGTGTTGTAATAGGCATAAGCGTATTCGAGCGTCTCGGGCAGTCGAGGGCCAAAATCTCCTTGCGGGGTCATCCCGCGTCGACGAATCCACTGGCAAAGGCGGTGGGCTCGGTGGGTCTCCCCGCAGGCACCGAGGGCCGAGACCACCTTGTAGTAATCCGCGAGGCCTCTCTCCTCAGGTCCGAACCCTCCATCGGGCCGAAGCTGCTCCAGGAGGTAGGCGCAGCCCCGATCCCGCGCGGTTCTAAAACGGTCTTTAGATTTCAGGCTGGGTTGCATGGACGCTATCCCCGCGCCTTGCCTTTCACCTTGGACGTGCTGAACCGTCCTCGGTACCGTTTTCACCGCCGCCCGGAAAGGATCGGAAGCAAGATGTACGAAAGAGGCTCTCGGCTAGACTATGTCGTCCGTCGCACTAGGCGCATCTCGCCATCTATGCCGGACACGTATACCCGTGACGCCGATGTGGGTCTCGCGTGCTCAAGGACGCAGGGGTCGGGGAGGTCCAAAACGGGGTCCAACCGACGGGGTGAGCCCGGTCGGCGCCGGGAGCCAGACGAGCCCGTGGAACGCGATCCGCATCGGAAAAACCACGACAACTTGTGCATAACATGGCCGATAGCAAGTCTGGGCGCGGCCTCCGATCTGTCAACCGCCTCGCCGATCGGGTGCTCGCGGGGATCAGCCCCGCCAGACGCCGGAGACCCAGCCGATCAGCCCGCCCCAGCAGGCCCGATGATACTGCCCCCAGCCGTCCCATACGACGTTGGCATAGCAGCGGGGATCCGTGCCGCGCCTGCTGTCCCCCCAGGCCGGAGGGCTGGCGACCGCCGCGACGCGCCCCTTCCCGGCCTCTCGCAGGGCCACAGCCGGGTGGTCCCCCGGATCGGTGTACCGCAGGGTGACGACCGCTCCCGGCTGAGCAACGGTCGGCGCCCACGCGTTGATCCGCACCAGAGCGTCGGGCTCCAGCATGAGTCGCTCCGCCGTGAAATGGGGCGTTCCCAGGACGAGCCCCAGCAGCGGATCAGCTATCTCCAGACTCCCGCTCCTCTCGGGCTTCAGAGGTACGAGATCGTCCAGCTCCCGCACCAGCGCGCCAAAGGGCGCGCAGATCAGAAGCCCGCCGCCGGAATGGACCCATTCCCGCAGTTCCTGCAATCGATCCATCGGCCAGCCGTCCCCCACGACGCAAACCGCGGCGAAGCCATCAAGCGTCTCGGGCGCACGCACGCCGGGCTCGCCCCGATCCACATCAAACCCGCATTCTACCCCGTGGCTGTATAGGTAGCGGCCGTCGGCTTCCGGATACTTCAAGGCGGCATCGTTCGCCACGAAGACCCTCGCCCCGCCTCCGGTGAAGGGCAGATGCGCGGTCGGCCGCTGTTGGGCCACGGGCACCATCTCTCGGGCGTTGAGGAGAACCCTTCCCGCTTCCTGGTAAACGGCCTCCACCACCGCGTAGTCGCCCGATTCCGGCAGATTCACGGCCACCTCCAGCGGCTCGCCGGGCCGCGCCGTCCCTTCCCCGGAAACCTCGTGGTGTACGGCGCCCCGCTGATCGAGGACGTGAACCGCGAGCCCGCCCTCGCGCGTTCGATCCACGTGCACGCCGACGACCGCCCTGTGGTGCTCGAGGTCGCGGTCGAGCACGAGGCCGCAGTCCTCCCCGGCTTTCACGAAGTTCTTACCACCGGTCCCCAGGGTCACGTCGAAGCCCCAGAGCACTGTATCCCCAGGCGGCACTTCGATGTGGTTGATTCCCTGAGGTGTGAAAGACCCCCAAGCATGAAAGAACAGGCCGCAATAGGGCTCAAAGCGGGCGCGCAGCAGGTAGAACTCCTCCCCGTCACCCGGACCCAGCGCATACCACCAGCCGGGGTCGTCCAGATCATACTCGATGTTATCCCAGACCATCGCCTCGATATCCGGGGTGGCCAGGATGTGGCTGGCTTCCTTGAGCACCGTGCGCACGCGCGTCTTGCCGTAGCTGACCCAGGCGCGCTTGGGTGCCAACAGCCACGAGCTATGCGGCGGGGCTCCGCTCCTGTGAAAGGAGTGAATCTCCCAGTCGGAGGCCAAGGCCCGATCGCTCCCGTTTTCCCAGACGCAGTCGAGCGCGAACCAGGCGGAATCGGGCCGGAAGCGATACCGCTTCTCGTGAACGAAACTGTAGCCCCCCAGATTCGTCGCCTCCTGCCGGAACGCGACGACCGTCTCCTCGCCCACCTGCTCCTGGCGCCAGGTCCACGGCAGCGGCTCGATGATGGTTCGGTCGCCCTCTTGATGGAACACGCCCACGCCGATCTTGAGCTCACGCTCGACTCCGTCATCCGAATCCATCGGGTAACGGCCCTTGAGCTCATCCGGAAGCCCGTAGGGACGGACGTTCTCCGGATCGAGCATTTCGGTCATGAAATGCTCGCGGCCCGTGGGCTTGTAGATGAGCGACTGGAGCCGCCCTCCCCGCGTCCAGCGCGGACCGTAGACATCATCGCCCAGCTTCTCCGGAAACCGCAGCACAGTCCGCAGCCAAGGGTTCTCCACCACGACCTCGCGGTCACCGTCTCCGTCCACGTCCTCGAAACGCACCTCGACTTCCGCCATCGACGTTGCCTCCTATAAGGACCTCACGATCCAGGCTGGTTTCAACATGACAGACGCCTCTATCGGTTCATCACCGCTCGCCATCCAGACTCCGCCTCTCTTCGCCATCCCGAGCCCGTCGGAACTGTGCCTCTCCCCGCTATGCGAGGAGAGGTTAGAGGGGCTAGCCCAGGTGCTCAGCCCTGCCAGGCGCCCGCGGCCCAGCCGATCAGCCCACCGAAGCAGGCCCGGTGATACTGGCCCCAGCCGTCCCAGACGGCACTACGATAGCTGTTCCCCCAGGCCGGGCGGCTGGCGACCGCTGCGATCCGCCCCTTGCCCACCTCACTCAGCACCACGGCCGGGTGATCCCCCGCGTCAGTGAACCGCAAGGTCACCGTCGCGCCCGGCCGAGCGGCGACCGGGGTCCATTGGCTGATCCTCACCAGCGCGTCGGGATGGAGCATCAGCCGCTCCGCCGTGAAATGGGGCGTACCCAAGACGAGACCAAGCTGCGGATCAACAATTTCCAGACCGCCACCCGCCTCGGGCGCCAGGGGCACCAGGTCACCGAGCGCTTTCGCGAGAGGACCGAACGGCGCGCAGATCAGAAGTCCTCCACCCGACTCGACCCACGCGCGCAGTTCCTCCGCCCGCCCCAGAGGCCATGCATCGCCGACGATGCACACGGCCGCGTACTCATCAAGGGTTTCCGGCGCACGCACGCCGGGCTCCGACCGATCCATCACGAATCCACACTCCGTGCCGTGGCAATATAGATATCGGCCATCGGCGTCCGCCCATTCGAGACGGGGATCGTTTGCCACGAACACCCTAGCCCCGCCGCCGGTGAAGGGCAGATGCGCCGTGGGCCGCCGCCCTGCGAGGGGCACGATCTCCCGTGCATTCAGGCGGACCCTTCCGGCCTCCCGGTAGGTGGCTTCCAACACCGCGAACTCGCCCGTCTCCGGCAGGCCCACGGCGACCTCAAGCGGTTCGCCCGGCCCCGCTGCGCCGGCCTGAGCAGCGTTGTTCTGCACCTCACTCGCCTGATCGAGGACCTCCACCGTAAGCGTCCCCTCGCGCCTGCTGGCGACGTGCACGCCGACGACCGCTCTGCGCTCCTCCGCGTCGGACCTGACCACCAGACCGCAGTCCTCCCCCGCCTTGACGAAATGCTTACCCCGCACCCCCAGTGTCACGTCAAAACCCCAGACGACCCTGTCTCCGGGCGGCACCTCGACGTGGCTGACACCCTGTGGCGTGAACGCTTCCCAGCCGTGCCAGAACAGACCACGATAGGGTTCAAAGCGGCCGCGAAGCAGGTAGAACTCCTCTCCGTCACCCGGACCCAGCGCATACCACCAACCCGGCTCATCCAGGTCCCATTCGATGTAATCAGCTACCATCGTGGGAATGTCCGGAGTCGCAAAGATCGGGCTGGACTCCTTGAGCACCGTCCGCAGCCGCGTCTTACCGTAGCTGACCCAGGCACGCTTGGGCGCCAGAAGCCACGTGCTGTTCGGCGGCGTGCCGCTCTGGTGGAACGAGTGGATGTCCCAATCGGAGGCCAGCGTCCGGTCACCCCGGTTCTCCCAGACGACGTCCATCGCAAACCACGAGGCGTCGGGTCGGAAGCGATACTGCTTCTCGTAAAGAAAGCTGTACCCCCCGAGATCTGCCGCCTCCTGCCTGAAGACGACGACCGTCTCCTCGCCCCGGATCTCCTCGTGCCAGGTCCACGGCAAGGGCTCCAGGACACGCTCGTCCCCCTCTTTCGTGAAGACCCCCACACCCATCTTGAGCCACCGCTCCGACCCATCGTCCGTAGTCATCGGAAAGAAGGCGAACAGTTCGTCCGGCAGACCGAAGGGACCGTTCCCTTCCGGGTCGAGCATCGTGGTCATAAAATACTCGCGTCCAGTCGGTTTGTAGACGAGCGACTGAAGCCGCCCTCCCCACGTGAAGCGCGGACCGTAAACATCGTCCCTCAGCTTCTCAGGAAATCGCAGCACCGTCCTGAGCCATGGGTTCTCCACCACGACCTCGCGGTCGCCGTCTCCATCCACATCCTCGAAACGCACTTCAACGCCCGCCATCAGGCCGTCCCATCCCCTCAGGTTGCGCCCTTCTCGGTGATCTCTCGATCGCTCAATCCCACGGCAGCGGCACCCCGAGTCTCTCGCTCGCCCCACGCGCCGCCTCCTGCTCCCGCTCCCCGTAGCGGAGGCCCTCGCGCCGGTGCATCTCGAAGAGCTCCTGCTCGATGGCTCCCGGAAGTAGCGCGCGGTCATAACCGGGCATCGGTTCATAGGTCTCTCGGACGTCCCGAACCATACGGTCCACCTCCGCCTTGAAGACCTTCTCAGGAACCACGGCGTCCACATGGATCGCGAGCACCATCCCCCCATTTCGCGCACCCGGCCAGCGCTCAAGGACAGCGTCCGCTTCGGGCAGCGTGAAGCCGGTGAGCGCGCCGCCCAAGAGACTCGCCACCGCCGTGTAGCCAATGCTCTTGAAGAAGGCGGCGGGGATCTTCGAAAAGAGCGCTTCGAACTCGGGACCTCGCTGGTAGTCGGCCAGGATGCACGTCGCCGCATCCAGCACCACCGGCGGTTCCTCTCCCGCGGGGATAGCGAAGCAGATGGGCGGGTTGCCGAAGTAGCCGAGATGGGGGCCGACACTGTCGCCCCTGGCCTTCCCCTGCCCTCGGTAGCCCTGCACCGAGAACCCGATCATGCCCGCGTCCTGGCAGATCCGCGCGTAGTGGCCCGCCGAGCCGTAGTGGCCGATATGGCGCACGAGCCCCATGCCGAGTCCCGTCTCTCTCGCCTTGGCGATGGCCGCCTCCGTCGCCCGGACCATGGGGAGATAGCCCAACGTCCCGTCGCCATCAAGGACGGCGGTCGCCGGGGTTTCGTTCAGGGTCCGTATCACCGGACGCGGGTTGCACGAGCCCCTTTCAAATCCGCCGCAATAGCCGTTGACCGTCCCCGTGCCATGGCTGCGGACGCCGCGCAGGTCCGAGTTGACGAGCAAGCGGCTGATGAGCGCCGCATGGTCGCCCTCGAGGCCCGCTTTCTCGAAGCAGGCCGTAACGAAGGCGAGGAGACGGTCCTCCTGCACGCGCACGAACGTCTCGGGTGGGCGGTTCATGGAAATCCTCCGGTAGTTTGCGGTTTTCGTTCCGTCCTCGATGATCGCTCGGGCCGCTAAGCCCACGGCAGCGGCACGCCCAATCTCTCGCTCATCTCGCGCGCCTGGGCCTGTTCCATCTCCCCGTAACGGAGGCCCCCGCGGCGGTGTATCTCAAAACGCTCCTCCTCGATGGCTCCCGGAAGCAGCGCGCGGTCATAACCAGGCATCGGCTCGTAGGTCTCCCGCACGTCGTGCACCATGCGGTCCACCTCCGCCTTGAAGACCGCATCCGGCACGACGGCGCTGGTGCGTATCGCCAGCACCATCCCGCCATCCTGCGCGGCGGGCCAGCGCTCGGCGCCGGCGTCGGCCTCGGGAAGCGTGATGCCCGCGAGGGGCCCTCCCATCGCCTTCGCGACGGCGAAATAGCCGACGCTCTTGAAGAAAGCGGCGGGGATCACCGACAGAAGCGCGTCGAACTCGGGCCCGCCCTGATCATCGGCCAGGATGCAGGTCGCCGCATCCAGCACCACCGGCGGCTCATCTCCCGAGGGGATGCCGAAGCAGATGGGCGGGTTGCCGATGGTGCCGATCTGCGGCCTTGGCCCGCGGCCCCGCGCGTTCCCCGCGCCACGAGCGCCCTGCACCGAGAAACCGATCATACCCGCTTCCATGCATATCCGCGCGTAGTGGCCCGCCGAGCCGATGTGACCGTGGTTGCGCGTCAGCCCCATGCCGAGCCCGACATCCTTCGCCTTGGCGATGGCCGCCTCCGTCGCGCGGACCATCGGCAGATAGCCCAGCGTTCCGTCGCCGTCGAAGACCGCGGCCGTCCTGGTCTCATGCACCAGCCGCACCTGGGGGCGGGGGTTGCACCGGCCCTCTTCGAAGGCCCTGCAATAGCGATTGGCCGCTCGCGTGCCGTGGCTTCGGACGCCGCGCAAGTCGGAGTTGACGAGCAGGCGACTGATGAGCGCCGCATGGTCGCCCTCGATCCCGGCCGCCTCGAAGCAGGCTGTGGCGAAAGCGAGAAGGCGATCCTCCTCGACGCGCACGAACGTCTCGGGTGGGCGGTTCACCGGTTATCCCTCCAGTTGTCGATGACTTCGTTGATCTCGCACGACGCGGCCTGTTTTTCCCCGACTTCCCCGCCGGGGCGGCGCGCCTCCGGCCCTTGAGTATCGTGGATGATCCATCCGCCTGGGTCAACCCCCATACGCAGCTTCACCCAAGGCGAGCAGCGCCCATCACCGTGCGCCGTGCCCCTTCCCCTCGGACGCCAGGATCCAACGGGCCGCATCCAGCACATCCAGCGCCACGAAATCGGGGTCGATGTCAGCCCACGTGTGCCGGTACGCTCCAAGCGAACTCTCGCCAAGCCCGGTGCGCACCAGGACGGCTTTGCATCCTACCGATCGGGCCAATGCCATATCCCAGTCCCCCACATCCCCGACGACGTAGCAGTTCTCCAAATCGAGACCGAAATCCCTTTGCGCCTGGAACAGCATCCCCGGCAGTGGCTTCCTACAGGAACAATCATCCCCCTCCGCATGTGGACAGCAGTAGACCGCGTCCAGCTTCGCTCCATACACCGCCAGCTCATGCCTCAACCGATCCATGCGCTCGTCGAACTCAGCCTGGGTGAAATGCCCCTTCGCAATATGACTCTGATGGGTCACGACGATGACCGGCAAGCCGGCTTCGTTCAGCAGCTTGATCGCGGGCTTGGCGAACGGATAGAAAGAGAAGGCGAGGATGTCACCCGACCCCTCGCCCCCCAGGGTCCCCTGCAAGTCAACGAAGACAGCGATGGGCTCGCTCATGCTACGGGTCCGACTCCCGCGCAGCGAGTGGGGAACGCTCGTCCGCACCGTATCCGGCATGATGGCACGGTCTTCCACCCATCACCCGAGCGGAGCTTTCAGGCCGGGGCGCCTTCGATGACGCTGACATGGGATGCCGTAGGCACGATTCGGGTCAGCCTGAGGCCGGCGCTCGCGAACAGATCCCCAAACTCAGCTTCCGTTCGTTCTCGACCGCCCTGCGTCAAGACCAGCATGTTGATGTCGCCCAACTTACCGACAAAAGGCGCATCCCCAGGCGGGATGACCGCCTCGAGTACGAGAGCCCTGCCCCCCGGCGCCATTGCCTCCCGACAGTTCTTGAGGATTTTCCCGGCGCGCACATCATCCCAGTCGTGGAGGATGAACTTCATGATGTAAGCGTCACCGCCGCCGGGAACACCCCTGAAGAAATCACCCCCGACGATCCGGCACCGATCGCTCAGGCCCTCGGCCTCGATGGACGCGCGGGCACCCTCGACCACCGATGGCAAATCGTGGAGAATGCCCGTCGCCGACGGATGGGCCTTCAAGATGGCCCCAAGCAACAACCCATGCCCACCGCCCACATCAACGATGGTACCAAAATCCGAAAAGTCGTAGGCATCACAGACGGCGACCGCCTGCTGTCTGGAGATCGACGTCATGGCATCGTTGAAGGCGGCGGATTCACCCGGATGCTGCTGGAGATAATCGAACAGGCCGGTCCCGAACGTCTTTTCGAAGGCGGATTCGCCCGTTCGAACGCCATGCAGGAACTGCGACCACGGGCGGAAGAAGCATTCGCTGCCGTGCATGACGGCATAGCTTCGCAGGGAGCCGGGCGCGTCGGCCCTCAAGAGTTCGGCCAGCGGTGTGAGGGCGAAGATGCGGGGTTGGATTTCAGCGAAGACGCCCAGACTGGCAAGGGCCCGCATGACCCGGTAGAGCGAGGGGGCGTGGGCTCCCGCTGTCTCCGCAAGCTCCTCGATGGATCTGGGCCCATCCACCAGCAGATCGGCGATCCCCAGTTCCGCGGCGATGGCGATGAGCTGCGTTCTGGCCTTACCGAGGATCATCTCGACAAGCTGGGTCGCCGCCGGTAACGCGTTGGGGAGATGAACTTTGGCCGGGTTCGTCATGGTCGCCCTTTCAGTAGAACGTGAATGCGAGTCTCGATCCGCTCTGGCACTCTATCTACCATCTTCAGAAGAGTTTACGGTTCCAGGACCTGTCTCACGCGCCGTTTCTGTTCATCGCTCAGGGTCACCGTCCCCGAGGCAGCGTTGGATTCCAGTGGCTCCACGGTGGACGCGCTCACGAGGACCGTCGGCCGGAACGTCATGCCCCTGCTGCCCGGAGACTGGATGCTCACTCTGAGGCGCGAGCCAGCGGCGGCCCCACCGCTCGCTTGCAGGACGAACGGGTTCCACTTCGGGAAGGCATCGAAGTCGGTAAGAACGCGCCACGCCCGCTCGGCGGATGCCTCGATCTCGATCTCCGTGCGAATTTTCCTTCATCGGGCAACCTCGAAGCCTCTTGGCCCGTCCCATCCGCCGCCAGGCTCAGGATGGCGATGTTTGGAGGCGATCCGCCCCATGGGTGAGCCATCCGACGTCGAACCGCGCGAGAGTGAGCCGTTCGTAGGGTCCGTGGTCTCCGTTCTCGTAGAGACAGCAGATCGTCATGTCCTCGGTGATGGCCAGGTCCGAGTAGGCCGCCGGTCCCTCATGGAGAGTTCTGGATGCGGCCCAGGTGCGGCATTCGTCGTAACTGATACGGACCGTCAAGCGTTCCCTTTCGGTGCTCGCGGGATTGGAGAACAGGACGCGATTCTTATCGTGGCGATCCACGTCGGTGAAGCGGGCCAGGCTACCCTGGCAGATCGGCTCGATGAGGCTCTCGTCCCAGGCAAGGTCCGAGAACGTCTCACTCCCATCGGAGCTCCAGGCGTACGCGCGGTGGTTCCTGGCCGTATCCCGATAATTCCGGCAGTTGAGGTACAGGGTCCCATCGGCCGTCTCGACGACCGCCGACTCGTTGGCGCCTTCCCCGGTGCTTCCGCCCATACGCCAGGTGCGGCCACCGTCGTCGCTCGTGATGACGTGTGAGTGGAAGAAACACGTATCTCGGTCCGGATGCACGCCCACCACATGGTCGCACGGGATCACGAGCCGCCCGCTAGCGATCTGGATGCCGTGGCAGGGGCCCGTGGCGTACCAGGTCCAGGAGGGGTCCTTCACATCGGATGTGATCTCCTCCGGTTCAGACCAGTTAGCGCCGTCGTCGGTGCTTCTGGTGAGCCAGACGGTGCGCGGCGCTTCCCCCCGAACGATCAAGTCGAGCCCCTGCTCATAAAGGTTCTTGCAGAAAGGGAGGCAGATGGTACCGTCGCGCCGATCGACCACAGGAGCCGGGTTGCCACACGTCTTGTCGCCGTCGGCGACCAGGAGCTGCGTCTCGCCCCAGGTGGCGCCGCCATCGAAGCTCCGCCTGAGGAGCAGATGAATCTCGGTCGCATCACCGCTAGCATACTTCCTGCCCTCACAGAAGGCCAGGAGCGTCCCCGCCGTTGAAACGGCGAGCGCAGGGATTCGGTAGGTGTGGTAGCCCTCTTCGCCGCTTACGAAGAGATCCGTCTGCTTGATGTGACCCCTAGCCTCGGATGGAACGTTCTTTGCCGCCACTTTCCGCCTCCGTCGCCTTGTGAGTGATGGGGAACCCGCCCCACATACAAGAAATGCTCTGACGCTGCCACAACCCCCGGCTCACGCGACCGTTATCAATCGGTCGGACGCCATTCCACTCCCATACCTTCGACAACTGTCAAAAGGTCGAATCCTGGGAGAGTCAGTACGGCGAACGATGGTAGACCAAGACGCTTCCAAAGAGCAAGCGAGGCGATCTCCACCAGCGAATGCCTCACGAGAATGAGTTTCTGCATCGTACGTTCACCACTCAACTGCCGAATGGAGCGCCTCTCTCATGGGGCCCCGACTGCATGGCGCATCCAGACGTTCGGTTCTTCGTAGCAGCCCTGATTGCGCTCGCGGTCGATCTGGACGGGCTGGAGCGCTCCGGATACCACGTAGTCGCCACTCTCGGGAAAGCGCAGACCGGTCCATCCCTCCCAGTCGGCCACAGTACCGGTGATGACCATCGACCGTGGCGCCAGGCGGAGTATTTCGGCGCCCATCCGCCAATGAACCCGTATCCAGGGATCGAACGGCAGGCCATCGGTCCGCTTCCAGCCGACGTAGCGCTCCATCGGCGTCAGTGGATAGCAACTCTTGAGGTTGGGCCGAACGGGAGCGATCAATGCGCTTAGCCCATGCTGCTGGGCGATGGACCGCATCGCGCGAACGACCTTGCCGCTCAGGCCGCGCCCCCGATGCGTCGGAGCGACGACGGCGGACAGTGCACAGAGCGCCGTGGGGCGGCGCCCTCGTTCGTGGTCATGGACCCCCTGCCCCAGCACTGCATCCCAGCCCGCCGGCAGCCCCTCCGAGGTGCCATCCCAGATGATCGGGATGGTATTGCCGGTCGCAACGACACCCTCGACTTCATCGCACAACGCAAACTGAAATTCGGAGAACGCCGTGAAAAGCGATTTCCAGTAGCGGGCCCCTGCGTCCGCGTGAAGGATGAACTCGGGCCAGACCTGACAAGCCAGATCAATGGCTTGTGCCTCCAGCTCGGGCCTCCGCGCGACCGTGACGATTGTGTACGACATTCTGTCTCTTCTTCGCATCCCGTCTGGAATGAGATCAGAGTTAATGTAAGGGATTTTTGGTCTGAGGGGAGCGCGGACTACACTATGTGCCCGGAACATGGCTCAAGAGCAACATAGTCACAGCATCCCGATCGCGCTTGTCGTCCTGATTGCCCTTGTGGCGGGAACGCTCCCGCTGGTCTTTCCCATCGGGCCCGAGCGCCTGGGTGTGGACGGAGTGACCGCCGCCACACGACCTGGACAATCCGTAGTCGGCTCAGTCACCAGCGACTACGAACTGCTCGACGAACCCAGACCGCGAGACGCCGCGCTCAAGCCGGACGCGGTGCTCACCCTCGTCCGGTGGAGCAACAACCTCTCGTACGGCCTAGGTCCTGTCTCGTCGCCGGGCACCCAAGCCATCTTGCTGCTACCGACGGTCCGGCCCGAGGCGACAACGGACGTGAGGGTGCTCGGGGCCGTCATCCGCCTGTGCGCCGACGTGTACCGGGATCCCCAACTGACGATCGCCATCCCCGCCGGAAGCCAGGTCCCCGCGAGCTATGCGCGACTGGCCAAGGCGCCCGGAGAGGGCGTGAGCGTTCGGATCGTCGAGTTGAGTGATGTGCCCTCGAGGGCCCTGCCATCGCCGACCGCCCTCACTGGGGCCACCTGCGACCTCCCTGAGCCCGTGGTCATGACCGACGCGGTGATCCTCGTTCCGGCACTGTGGCGCGACGAGGATGGGGGCGTCCACGGGGCGCTGGATACGGTGGCGGCCCTGGCGGGCGAAGGAGCGCCGAGCGATTCCGCCCGTGTGGATCTCATCAGCGCCGTCGGACCGCTCTACACTTTCGCCGATGCGCTGCGCCCGCGCGTCGGGGAAGAAGCGGAAGCAGCTAACGCCATCCTTGCGAGCACCGATCCGTGCGCCCTGGATGCCGTGGCATCGCAGCTTCTAGGCGCCACGCCGGGGGATGTGCCAGGTCTCGCCTTGGCGGCTCAAACCGGTGTAGGACAGATCGCGTGGGCTGACATCAAGCTCAACGGCGCAGCCGTCCCCGGGGTGCCGCAGGAGGAGACGCTCTTCGAGGGCCCCGCCGGAGCGCCTACGGGACGCATGAACCGCTAGCCTGTGGGAACCCTTGGCAGCCCATCCTTCGACAGACTCGGGACAACCCCTCATCCGAACGGGAATTAAGCACTTGAGTTTCCGGGGGGAGAGACGACATGGATTTCAGGGAGTATCTTCTTTCCAGGGCTGGCGATCCAATGCCGCAAGAGTTGATAGAACGGTACTGTAGTATACTTCGACATCAGCACAAAACTCATCACTCCTGTCTTATAGGTGCCCGTGGAGAATCTGGTGAAATCTGCTCAGAAACTGATCTTCGGAGTTTTGATGCATCGGTTGAATCTTGAGGGTATGGATGGCACAAGCCAGTGCTTCTATCAGAATGATAGCGGGAGCATGTTGTGATTGCATACCGGCATCTCCTTGATCTATCACCCCATACCCCCTAGCTAATAGTAAGAGGTGTCACCATGACAACGAGTGAGATTGCCATAGCCGCTCCTACTCGAATACGAGACTTGAGCGACCAGTATGACCGTGTGAAGGACAGACGTCCAGGAGAAAGCGACTCAGACTATCTTAAGCGCTCTCATAATGAGCATCTGGCGCTTCTCAAAATTATCCAAACTCTTGATGAGTAGGTCAATCTTTTCATCTATGGCATCAACCTTCAACTTTATTGCCCATCTTTGCTGTCCCTCACCTTCAACCAGTGAGTGCAAGAGCCTCAGGCCCCTCGCAATATCTTCTCCTCCTTCAATGGGTTTATTCATCGTGCAACCCTCCCTACGGGTTGTATGGTGATAGCGCCCGGTCGAGGCCCATCCTCGACCGGGCATACTCCACTACACCCCCATCCTCACGCCAGGGCTATCTCCTTATTGTCCGTAACCAAGGCGATCTTGCAACTCCCACATTGCCATAGATCAACTAATGGTGACCTCCACGATTGAACCCACAGGCACAGGCGGAGGCTCAGTGTCAGAGGACCTGTTGATGACTATCTCACCTTCCGCCGACCACCACCACCCATTGATGTCACTTTGAAGATCATTGTCAAACACCACCCACTCACTGTCCTCCGATACCTTGAACCGAAGCGCTATCGTAGAATAGCTGTGGATGTCCTCATGCTCCAGTATGAGTTCACCATACCGATTAAACAGGTCTCCCGTGATCTGGAACAACAGAACGATCTCGCCCTGCTCTCCCTCTGTCCTATCAGGAAACGGGTCTCCCTCCGGGCCTTGTGGGCCTTCGGGACCTTGCGGTCCCTGTTCACCTTGCTCGCCGCGCTCACCTTGATCTCCCTTCTCGCCTCTCTCACCTTGAGAACCTTGCTCTCCACGAGAGCCCTGTTCCCCTTGTGGACCCTGCTCACCTCGCTCCCCTTGCTCTTCCCTGCTCCCCCTCAGAACCCTGCTCACCTCGCTCCCCTTGTAGACCCTGCTCCCCCTGTAGACCCTCCTCCCCTTGCTCTCCCTTCTCCCCACGAGAACCCTGTGGACCCACAGGACCAGCCGGACCCACCTTCCCCTACAATCCCTGACGCATCCACACCAGATACGAATACGAATGGTGCCGGGCCTTGCCAGCACCTCGCAGGGATTGCGGGAAGCCCTGCCTATTTACCCCAGAACAGGGAGCTACCCCGATCCCTTAAATTGGGCCGTTGTATTCAGCAGGAGACCCGACACCAAAACGGCCCCTACTTGGTAGCTGACAGACGGGAAGGTACGGAAATATCGAGGGAATGTTAATGCTTTCATGGTAAAAACTGACCGGGGGCGCGAGCGCGGAACGTGTTAAGTTACTGCGGATATTGCGCTTGGTTGACCTAAATTCTCCCCGCACTACACTTATCATAGCAGGAAGGCCCCGCACAAATGTAGAATTGACTCTTGCAGAACTTCGCTCCTCTATAAGGAGAAACCCGGAGATGCGGTAACATCTCCGGGTCTATGTCACACGGCAGTGGCGGAATTGGTATACGCATCAGTTTGGAAAACTGACGACCTCATCGGGTCTTGAGGGTTCGATCCCCTCCTGCCACACTACTCACAATATTGTTGTTTTCTGCGTGTAGTCAAGTAGTTTCTTGCCATCCGCCGGAAACTAAGTGCTTAATTCCCATCCGAACCGGGGGGGCTCGGCTACTCCTCCAATGCGCTGCGGGCGATCAGCCGCTCCTCCTGCGCGGGCGTGTAGGGCCGGTGCTCCGCCAAGAAAGCCTCGACAGCTTGATACGGCGTCATCGGGTGGACGACCAGATCGGCCCACTCGCCTTCTTCGCCGCGCCCCGCGAGCTTATACCACCCGCCGGAGCGCCAGTTGACGGTGGCCACGCGATACGTCTTCAGTGGATCAAGAGAGAGCTGAACCACACGCTGGCCTTCGGGCCTGGAGGGGTCCACCGCCGCAGTGAAGCCGGCGAGCTGCGGCGTGTCGCGCGGGTCTCCGATGCTCTCGTTCACCAGGTGCTGCAGCACTGAATCCACCTCGGCACCCGTCATCGTCCAGCTCGCGACGCGAGCATCGTCCATCCAGGGGCTTATCAGGTCGAGCAAATCGCCGCGCTCGATGGGTCCTGCGGGGATGGTGTTGAAGACCTCCCACGCTTGCGCAATGCCCAAGTCCGCACCCACCACCTCACGGTAGGCCTCGGCGAGCAGAGCGCCGCCAGTGGACTGCGCAAGGCCAGCTCTGAAGACACCGCTTGCCAGGTCGCCCGTGCTCTCTCCGATCACGACGTCCGTGCTCTGCTTTGGTGTGGGCGGCTTCGCCGTCCAGCGTGCGCTCCAAGTGGCGGTGGTGTCCGGCCGAGCCAGGACCAGAACGGCGTCGTCGGGCACCGTCCCGGACCAGACGACGGACGAATCGCGGACCGATTCCACCAGACGCCACGGCGGGCCCTCCCAGCGCATCTGGACTTCGACCGCGCTGACCGTCGCAGATCTGCCGGGGCCTCGCAGCGCAGCGAGGTCGGCCCACAGTTCGGCGGTGTAGGCCGAGTGGATCACGACATCCTCGCCCCGAACCACAGCCCTGGCGCGCACGTTCTCCCCGAAGTAGCGGCTCCGCACGACACCGAGCGCTTTCGCCTGGAGCAACTCGGGAACTTGGCCCTCAACGGCAACCGAATCGGATCGGGTCTGATTCACCGACGCGCGGTCGCGCCACTGACCCGGCATCCCCCACGAGTCGTGGAAACGCATGTCCTGCGCCAGCACGTCCCGCACCGACACCGGCCCGGGGACGCTGAACTTAAGCCCCTTGATCCTGTGGTGCCGGTTCGCCAGAGTATCCGGGTCGGCCGCCACGACGTTCAGGCTAAACTGGAACACCCGACTCGTCTGCTCCAGTCGGCACAGGACCGCGTTGCGCCCGGCGGCCACTTCGACGGACACCATCTCGTTGGGCCGCTCAACCCGCCGCCATCCGTCAAACCGGTATACCTCAGCGCCGTTGAGCCAGACGGTCATACCCTCGTCGGAGGCCACCTGGAGCTTGGCGGGTCCCGACCTCGGCGCATCGAACTCGCAGTAAGCGAACGCCACGCAGTCGCTCGGCTTACCGAGAAGCTGTCCCAGATCGCACTTATCGTCCTGGAACCAAACGGGCTCATCGAAACCCTGGACGCCCTTACGGATCGGCTTCACCGGGTCCACGGCGTCCATCCCGGCTTCGGTACTCGGATGGGGACCGCTGACGATCCAGAGCCGGTTGGCCATCCCCATCTCGCTGCCGCCAAAGCCTCGCCGGGTTCGGTCAAGGTCCGTCTCTCCGACGAGGTCAATGGCCCCCAGACGCCCGATGCCGAGTCCGCGCCGGTCGCCGTTGACCACCGTCTCGACCTCCTCGGGGTTGAAGCCCATGAGATAGGCGCTGACGGCATCCACGGCCACCATGTCCGCGCCCGCAACGACGCCACCGATCCATTGGCGACGATTACCCCACGGCTCGTCGAAATCCCTTCGAAAACTCTCGGCCACGGCGAAATCGATCCCGGCGCACAGGTTGAGATCGGTGATCATTTCGCCCAGGATCTCCGGTGAGTGCGGGATGCCGGGATTGCCCGAGCCAGAGGGGTAACCCGTCTTCTTGGGCCAGCCATACTTCATCCCCGGGGCCACGCCCATCTGGTTCTTCATGGCCACGGTGATGCCGCCATGGCTGGCCGCATGCGTCTTAATCCGCGGGACCGTGATGGCCACATCGGCTTCGAGGACCGGCGCTGCGATCCAGTACTCGTCGCGCGCCCAGCCTCCGCCGGGCACCTTCACCAGACGCGGCTCGGCGAAGTTGAGGTCCACGAACTCGATCTCGGCATCGGCCAGACGCGGGTCCTCGAACGCGGCGTAGTACCCCTCGGTCTCGAAGCCGTCGGCGATGGTCAGCTCCCAGTGTTTGACCTCCGGGCGCGCCTCTTTCATCCAGGCGCCGGGACCCTCTCCGACGGTGATCTTGGCTTTGGGCGCGATCTCATGCACGACCAGCGCCACGGCCTTGACCGCGCGCGGGTCGGTGTTGCGCCAGGATGACCTCACGGCGACGACGATGCACGGCTTGAGGAGCACGTGCCTGGCGTCCGGCCTGAGCACATCGCGGATGCCGCCAGCCAGCATCGCCTCGCGGACCATCTCATTGATGGCCTCCTGGGAGGGGACACTGTCGGCGTGCGCCCGGACCGCCAGGCCGGGCATGTCCGACGCAATAACGGCGACTGTGGCGCGTTCGGCCGCGGACGCGCCGCCAGCGCCCACGAGTGCAATAGCCACACACTGTGCAAGTAGCGCACGCATAGAAACCCCCTGGAGTCCAAAAGCGTTGAAAGTGATCAAGCGCAGAGACGCCTACAGTATATCACGCCTTCGAGAGCGTCAAGCCCTTTCTTTTCTGAGAAGGCCGCCCATGCTAGGATCACCCTTGCGCAACCTCCCCGATCCGTTCTTCGTGAGGGGGGAAGCGCACCCTTCGACGAGCTCACAGGGCGGACAGTGGGGTTATGAAGCACTACTCTGGAAACGTCGGGACGTGTGAGAGCATCGCCAGCTTCCCATCGCAGGCCATGGTGCGCCGCGTCCCTCAACTAGAGAGCTCCGTTCGATGACGCAGCGCGCCATCTTGGGCATCCTCCTCGGGGCCGCGATCGGCCTCGCCTTGGGGGTCGGCGGCTATACCTTCATCTATGCGAAGGGCATTTCGTATCTGACCGACGATCCCGCAGCTTGCGTGAACTGCCACATTATGCGCAAGCAATACGACGGCTGGATCAGATCAAGCCACCGCGCGGTCGCAGCGTGCAACGACTGCCACACCCCGGCGGGCTACCTGTCGAAGTACGCGACCAAGGCCTCGAACGGCTTCTGGCACTCTTTCGCATTCACCTCGGGCCGCTTCGCCGAACCCATACGCATCAAGCCGCACAACCGTGAGATCACCGAAACCACATGCCGCCGATGCCATCAGTCCGTCGTGGACGTCATTGAAACGCCTCATCATGGCGGCACGCGGCTATCGTGCGTTCGCTGTCATCGTTCGGTTGGGCATCCCCGATGATGGCCCAGGCCCCCACCCATAGCCCATCGTGAGGCAGCCTCATGGCCCAGACGCCTCTTGACACTCCGCCGGGCAGCCGCCGCCAACGCGGGAGCCGCATCGGCCTGATAGCGCTGATCGCAGCCGTCGCCACAGCCGTGGCGGCGGGATCCGCCGCGCTGCTCGTCAACATCCTCGAACGCAAGCAGGAAGCGAAAAACCCGTTCTTCCGGGTCGTCGAACTCACCGACCAGACCGTGGACCCGGTAACGTGGGGCAAGAACTTCCCGATGCAGTTCGACGGCTACAAGCGGACGGTGGACCAGGTACGCACGCGCTTCGGCGGGAGCGAGGCCATGCCACGGACGCCGAGCGAGGCGGACCCACGCTCGGTTGTCGGGCAATCGCGCCTTGAGGAGGATCCGCGGCTAGCGACTCTGTGGGCCGGTTACGCCTTCGCGGTGGACTTCCGGGAGGACCGGGGCCACGCGTACATGCTCAAGGACCAGACGTTCACCGATCGGCAGGCCGCCGCCAAGCTGCCCGGCACGTGTCTGCACTGCCACGCCTCGGTCTACGCAGCGTACAAGGAATCCGGCGACGGCGACCTCATGAGGGGCTTCGAGAAGATCAACCCACTGCCCTACGCCGAAGCTCGCAAGCTAGTGGAACATCCGATCGCCTGCATCGACTGCCACGACCCCGAGACGATGCAGTTGCGGATCACGCGACCGGGGTTCATCGAGGGCATCCGCGCGCTCAAGGCGTCGGAGGGCATCGAGGGCTACGACCCGAACACCATGGCGACGCGGCAACAGATGCGCACCTTCGTCTGCGCCCAATGCCACGTCGAGTACTACTTCAAAGGGCCCGAAAAACGCCTGGTCTACCCGTGGGCCAACGGGATCAGAGCGGACGACATACTGCAGTACTACCAGGAGACCGGCGTCAGAGACTTCATCCACGAGGAGGCGGGGACGCCGGTGATCAAGGTGAACCACCCGGAGTTCGAGCTATGGAGCCAGGGTATCCACGCGCGCTCGGGCGTGGCCTGCGCCGACTGCCACATGCCCTATGTGCGGGAGGGTTCGCTCAAGATAAGCGACCACCACGTGCGCAGTCCCGTCCTGAACATCAACCGAGCCTGTCAGACGTGCCACAGGCGGTCCGAGGACGATCTCCGTGCGCGCGTGGAAACCATCCAGAAGACGACCTTCGAGCTACGCAACTGGGCCATCGACGCGCTCGTGGAGCTGATCGGCGACCTGGGGTCCGCTCGCGATGCGGGCAGAACCGACGCCGAACTGGCCGACGCTCAGGACTTCCATCGGCGGGCTGCGTTCTACGTGGACTTCATCGAGGCGGAGAACTCGATGGGCTTTCACGCCCCGCAGGAGGCCGCGCGCATCCTGGCCCAGGCCATCGACCTGGCCCGGCAGGGGCAGTTGGCCCTCAGGGACCTGGAGCGTCCCCGGAGATAGCGCTCAAGCGAGGCGGCAACGCTTCATGGAAGCGCCCAACATCGTTCCCAATTCGCATGACGAGAACCGCAGGCGCACACGCATGAAGAAGCGTCGTCTCCGGACGTAACCTAATAGACACGGTCCATCCTGCCTACGGGCACTTCGATGAGAGCCGGCGCATCCGTCGCCAGCACCCGCCGCAGTGACCCTTCCAGTTCGTCCGCGTTATTCGCTCTCAGGCCGCAAACGCCGTACGCCTCGGCGAGCTTCACGAAATCAGGGTTGTGCAATTGAGTCCCCAAGATGTGGCCGTCAAACTTCTCGATCTGGGCGCGGAGCACGTTGCCGTAGGCGTTGTCGTTGAACACGACGACGACGGCGTTGATTCCGTACTGGACAGCCGTCGCCAGCTCCTGGGCGTTGTAGAGAAAGCCACCGTCACCGGAGATCGACACGGCGGCTTTATCGGGTCGGGCCACCTTCGCGCCGAGCGCCGCGGGATAAGCGTAACCGAGCGTACCGTAGGGCGATGCAGTGAAGTACGCCCTGGGCGCATACACGGGATAGTAGTTCCGGCTGTAGTATCCCATCTGGTTCATACCCCCGACCAGGATCCCGTCATCGGGCATGGCCGCGCGGATGGCGCGCATGAACGAATGCTGCGGCTCAAGTTGAGATGCCGGCGCGAACCGCTCCGAGTTGATGGCGCTCAGTTCATCGGCGCAGCTCGGACGTGCGGGCGTCATCTTCGAGACGAGACGATGGAGCGCTTCCAACGCGCAACGCGCGTCGGCGAGGATGCCGAAGGTATGGTGGTCCTCCCGCGCGATCTCGGCCTCGTCCACATCGATCCGGATGATCGTCTGCGCGCCGAGGCGATCCGCAAAGCCAGTCCTGGTGCCCACGGCCAGGATCACGTCGCGCCGCTCCAGCCATTCTCTGAGCGGGGCGTAGCGGAGTTCGGCCATGCCCAGGGAAAGAGGGTGTCGATCCGAGATGGCGCCCTTGCCCTCGCGGCTCGTCACGACGGCAGCCCCGAGGTGCTCGGCCAGCGCCAAGAGAACCCCCGAAGCGTCCGAGCGGTGGACGCCGCCGCCGACCCAGATGACCGGGCGCTCCGCATCTCGGAGGATGCGCGCCGCGCGCTCGATGGCCTCCGGACCGCCGGGAGGACGCTCGCAGATGACCGGTTCGACGAGTTCGACTTCCGCCTCAGCAGCCAGCACCGCGTGTGGGATATCGACCTCTACGGGGCGCGGGCGGCCCGTCTTCATCCGTCGGAAGGCCTCGTGGACGATCTGGGGCACTTCGGCAGGGCTCCGGGCCCGGCCCACCCACTTGGTGATCGGCCGCGTCGATGCGATCTCGCCGTCCCGCTCGCCTATACGTTCGTGGTGATCACTCGTCACCATCAGCACGGGCGAAGAGACCGCGTAGGCCGTGGCCATGCCCGCCGCGGCGTTGAACAGGCCCGGTCCGGGGACGACGATGGCCGCCGCAATTTCGCCGCTGGCCCGCGCGTAGCCATCGGCCATATAGCTGGTCGCCTGCTCATGGCGGACCGAGATATAGCGGATGCGGGGCTCCTCCCAAAGCGCATCGATCGCCTCATACTGCCCTGCGCCGGGGATGCCGAACACCGCCCGCACGCCCTCTCGATAGAGCGTTCTCACCAACGCCTGACCACCTGTCATTCTGGGCATGGCATCCGGATCTTGCGTCAAGAGCTAGTAGGGCTCGACTCGGAACCGCTCGACGACATCCTCGTTCAGCGTTACGCCCAGGCCCGGCCTCTGGGGCACCTCGATCAGGCCCTCTCCATCGGGCGCCAGCGGCGGCTCCAAGATCTCGGAGATGATAGGCGAATCGGGGAAGGCGAGGGGGTACTCGATATAGGGCATGTTGGGCAGCACAGCCGCCAGGTGCACCTCGGCCGCCACGCCCACCATGTGGCACCAGGCATGAGGGACGCAGAGGAGGCCGCGGCGATAAGCCGCCTCCGCTATCTTGACGATCTCACTGATGCCGCCCGCGCGAACCGAAGAGGGCTGCACAACATCCACTCGGCCGCAAGTCATCAACTCATCGAACTCGAAGCGCGTGGAAAAGCCCCAGTCGCCCGCAGCGATGCGCGTCTGGACCGTGTCCGCCAGACGCGCATAGGCCTTCAGGTTATCGGCTGGCAGCGGCGCCTCGATGAAGTAGGGGCGGCAGTGCTCGATCGCGCGGATGGTGGCAATGGCCTGGCCCACCTCCTCCCAGCGGTTCTGCACGTCGATCAAGAGCTCGCGCTCCTCGCCGATGACCTCGCGCACCAGTTCCGCCACCGCGACGTCGGTCGCAAGGTTGCCCTGGCCGAACCCCCCCGCCCACTCCTCAAGCTTGACGGCGCGGAAACCCCGGGCCACAGCCCGGCCAAAGCGCTCTCGCATCTGTTGCGGCGTCTCACCCGGCCCGTAGACGGTGGCGTATGGCGCCACGCAGGCCACCGGATCGGCGCTCCCCCGCACTGAACAGACCGAGCGCCAGATGAGTTCGTGCACGGGCTTTCCGAGCGCTTTGCCGGCGATGTCCCACAAGGCGGTCTCTACCGCACCAATGGCCGCGAGCGTCACCCCCCGCCGGCCGAAAAGCCCTGTGGCCGCGTACATCTTCTGCCATAGGCGCTCCACCCCGAGAGGGTCCTCCCCCACGAGGAGCCCCTCCAGGCCCTCCTGACACTTGACGATGGCCTCGATCACGAGCGACGGGGATTCCGCCTGCCCGAGCCCGGTTATCCCCTCGTCGGTGTGCACGCGGACGAGGGTCTCGCCCGCTACTCCGGGGTCGAGAAGGGCGATCGTCTCGATCTGGGTGATCTTCATGCGCGCGTACCTCCCGGGCTCCATCTGAAGAGCCTCTGGATGTCATCAAGGAGCGGCACAAGGGTGAGAACAGCTATCGTTCCCCTTTGAAAGACCTCCTTTGGCGTCGCACGGGGCTCGCTGTCCCTCTCAGATCCAGTCGCTGGACTACTGGAGCAGCAATCCACGCTGCGACGCCCGCCTTTTGCTCGTGCCATCAATGCACCGGAAGGTACCTGTCGAGCTCCCACTGGCTGATGCTCTGGTGATAACTCCGCCACTCCTCGCGCTTGACCTCGATGTAGTACTCGGCGTACTCGCGGCCAAGCGCCTCGATGATGACCTCGTCCTCTTCCAGGCGGTCGAGGGCATCCTTGAGGGTCGAGGGCAAGAACTCGATGCCGCGGCGCTCCAACTCGCCCTCGGCGACCTCGTAGAGGTTATCGTCGTTGCGCGTACCGGGGTCCATCTCCTTCTCGATGCCGTCCAGCCCCGCGGCGAGCATAGCCGTGCAGGCGAGGTACGCGTTGGCCGCGCCGTCCACGCAGCGGTTCTCAATGCGGCCCGGTCCGGGGATACGGATCATCTGCGTCCGATTGGAGCCGCCATAGGTAACGTAGACGGGCGCCCAGGTGGCCCCTGAGCGCGGCGCGCCTCGGATCAGGCGCTTGTAGCTGTTGACGAGTGGAGAGGTGACGGCCGCGAGAGCCTTGGCGTGCCTGAGGATGCCGCCCATGAACCAGTAGGCCTGCTGCGACAGACCGTTTTCGTCGCTTTCATCGAGGAAGAGATTGGTCGCGTTTCCCTCATCCCACAGGCTCATGTGATAGTGGGCGCCACACCCCGTCAGGTGCGCGAAAGGCTTGGGCATGAAGGTCGCCATGAGGCCGTGCTGTTCGGCGTTGACCTTGACCATCCACCTGTAGAAGGTGTGTCGATCCGCCGTGGTGAGCGCGTCGGAAAAGAGCCAGTTGATCTCGAACTGGCAGTTGGCGTCTTCATGGTCGTTGGCATAGGGGGCCCACCCCAGTTCCTGCATGTGCCTGATCAGCATCGTCATGACGTCGAGATTGCGGTGGAGGGTCACCAGGTCGTAGCAGGGCTTTTCGAGGACGTCCAGCGGGTCGTACGGCGCGTAGTTCCCGGACTCATCGCGTCTTAGCAACATGAACTCGGCTTCGACGCCGACATTGAAGACGTAGCCCTTCTCCTGCGCCTTCGTCAACTGGCGCCCCAAGATAGTGCGCGGGCAGTAGTCCCATGGCTTATCTTCAACGAAGATGTTGCCCGCCACCCATGCCATGTCCTTGCGCCAAGGCAGAATCGTGAGCGAATCGAAATCGGGGATGCTCAACATGTCCGGGTCGTGGGGTCCCTGACCCATCTCCCCCGCCGCAAACCCGGCGAAACCGGCTCCTTCCGCCGCCATATCGTCGAGGTGCGTGGCCGGCACCAGCTTGGCTTTCGGCAACCCACCCATCTCCACGAAGGAACAGAGGAAGAACTCGATGCCTCTCTCCTCGACGAGCACTTTGACCTGATCCAGCGTCATTGACAGTCCCCTCCTCGCTGACAGTGAAGGCTACCTTATCTCTAGCGGCGGTGCCAATAATCGGTCCGTTGCTATCCTCGCACGGGTGCGCTAGCCGAAAATCCCAAGAGATATTCCAATCGGGTTGAGAACATCCGTACCGTCTCCGTGAGCGCTGATGTCAAGTCATGAGGCGCCGCGGCCCACTTGCGTTTCCGTTCCCGCTCCATCCTCCTCCAGTGCGTGCAGCGCAGCCCGGCCAATCGGGGCGATCCCCCACTCGTGCCCAGCCTCGGTGAGGGTCTCCCAGAGGTAGGCTCCCAGCGAGCGCGCTCCAATGACCGAGTATGCCACTAGCTGGCCGATGTCGCGGCGGATCACCAACTGAGTCGTCCTGGCGAGGCTCGTCTGCTTGGCCTCCCCATCACCGAATGCCGAGGGATGGAAGTCCAGGCCACACACCTTGCTCAGGAGCTCGGGGGCTCTTGGTCCAATCACCCGTATCTCCGCCCGTCCGTGGGTGATGTCGGTGACCGTGACGAAGCGGTCGGATTGCCCGACCACCGCTGTGATCCTTTCTCGCGCGGTCATCTCCTGACCCGGCCGAGTGCCGATGAAATAGAGGTCCCGCCGCAAACGATAGATGCGAACCGAGCCGACCGCTTTCCCTTCGCCAATGGCGAGCGCAGGCGGGTCGAACGCTGCGCTCAGGACGATATCCGCCTCGCGGCCCTCGACCGTGAGCTTACCGTTCGGCGTCTCGTCGGCCAGAGCGACACTCTCCCGCGCAGTGGCGGCCTCGGCATCCTGCGCCGTGTAGACCTCCGGGATCTGCCAGCCCTCCCGTTCCATGAAGTGCGCCCCCAACCGTTGGGCGCTGGGGCACAGGGGTGTCAACTTCACCGGAGGCGAACTCACATCCGCAACCTCTTCCCTTCGGGATCGTAGAAGGCCCCATGATGGACGCGGGCCTCTTCGAGGCTGCCATTCATGTCAATCGTGAAGGGTGCGCCCTCACGAGCAGCCACGTCGGCCGGGAGCCAGCAGAGCCCGATCGCCCCCTTTAGGGTGAGGCTGAACCGGCTGGAGGTAACCCAACCCATGATTTCGGGCTTTCCCCTCGATCGGAGCGCGACGATCTGCATTCCCTCATCGGGGACGACGTCCCGACGAGCCATCACAAAGCCGACGAGGCGCTGCTTGGGTCCTTCGGCGGCAATCCGCACGAGCTCGCGCTTACCCAGGAAATCGGGCTTGTTCAACTTCACGGCCCAAGCCATATCGGCCGAAAGCGCATCGGAGATGGCGTCGGTATCCTGCCCGACGATGATGTGGGCTTTTTCCAATCTGAGGATGCGCTGAGCCTCGATGCCAAAAGGTACGATGCCGAACTCATGTCCGGCGTCCAGCAGGTCTTCCCATAAGCCGAGAGCGCAACCCGACGGACAGTGGAGCTCGTAGGAGAGTTCGCCCGTAAAGCCGATGCGCAGGATTCGGCAGGGGGCGCCCGCCACCTCCGCGGAGCGGACGCGCATGTAGCCGAAGGCGTCGTTGTCCAGGCGACGATCCGTCAACTTCTGGAGCACGGCCCGCGCGTGGGGACCGGCCAGGTTGAAGGCGCCATAGGCCTCGGTCACGTCCGTCACGTGGACGCCTTCGCCCCAGCCCGATTGCAGCCACCACTGCATCCACTCATAGATAGCAGTTGCGCCACTGGAGGTGGTGCTCATGTACCACAGTTCGTCTCTCAGGTGCGCGCACACGCCGTCGTCCAGCACCACGCCTTCGTCGTTGCACATGACGCCGTAGCGCACCCTTCCACGGGCGAGCTTGCGCCACTGGTTCACATAGATGCGCTCAAGCAGATCGGGCACGCCGGGGCCGGTGAGATCCAGCTTGCCCAACGTACTCACATCGATCAGGCCGACCCGCTCGCGCACGGCCCGCACCTCGGCCGCGGGGTCGCCATAGTGCTCCGGACGCATCCAGAGCCCGGCTGCCATCATCGTCGCGCCGTGGTCCAGATGCCAGCCGTGGATAGGGGTCACCTGCACCGGCTCCATCTTCTGTCCGGCCAATGCCCCCAGCGTCACAGGCGTGACGGGAGGCCGTGAAGTCGTCCTGCCGGTCTCGCCCACGGTCCGTCCGATGGCGCGGGCGCAGATGCCGATGGCGTTCATCGAGCACATCTTGCCCTGGCACGGTCCCATCGAGATGGTGCTGTAACGCTTAAGCAGCTCGATACTGTCGTAGCCCTCGCCGATCGCCGTTTCCAGGTCGGTATCGGTGACATCCTCACACAAGCAGACAAACCGCTTGCGCTCGCCGGGCACGCTCACGCGCGCGGACGTACGGCGCGGTTCGAGGGCTTTCTGGCGGGGCAGAGCGAAGGCACCTTCCGGATGCGGCCCGTTCCCCAGTCCGATGAACGCGGCTGCGTTCGCGCCGGCCATCCGACCTTCAGCGGTCTGCGCCTCGACGCCGTGCGTGCCCGCCGCCCTCCCCGCCGCGTAGAGGCCCGGCGGCGACGTCACGGGAAGGAACTCAGCCCGCTCCGCGTCGTACTCCGATTTGCCCCCCGCCATGGTGAACAGATCCGTGGCGGGCGTCCAACCCATGCTAATCGCGATGAGATCGCATTCGAGTGATTGCGTCGCCGCCAGGTTGATTCCGCCGCTAGCGTCCAGGGGAGCGATCACCGCGCCGCTCACCGACCCCGAGCCGCGCGCCGCAACAACAGTATGCCCGTAGAAGATCGGAACCCCAGCTCGAGCCAACTCATCGGCCTGTGGAGTGGAGCGGTCGCCGCGCTCGTCCGCAATGGCCGCTATGGCCACGCCCGCAGCATGAAGATCGGCGGCTACCGCCCAGCCATCATCGTTCCCCGTCACGACGACAGCCCGCTCGCCGGGTGCGACGCCGTAGAGGTGGATGAGACGCTGCACGCCGCTCCCCAACATCACGCCCGGAAGGTCGTTGTCATCGAAGACGAGCGGCGTCTCGTAGGCTCCGGTCGCGACGACCAGCGACCGCGCCCGGACCTTGAACAGACGCGAACCCCTGACGGCCGCAAGCCAGTTGTCCTGGTACCAACCGAGTACGGCGGTGCCGGTGAAGACCGCGACATTCGGCTCCCCCTCGATAGCTGACAGGAGATCGGGCAGATAGGAAGAGACGGCCTCATCCCGAGCCGAAGAGGTGAAACGCAGGTGGCCGCCAAGGGCCGGATTCTCGTCGAAGAGGAGAACCCGTGCGCCCCGTTCGGCAGCGGCCAACGCCGCGCTGATCCCGGCGGGTCCGCCTCCCATCACGGCGACATCGGCATGAAGATGCTGCTTGTCGAACATGCCGTGCGGCGCATGGGGATTGACCTCTCCGAGGCCAGCGGCATGGCGCAGCACGCGCTCGTAGAGCGGCCAGAGCGCCTGGGGGCGAATGAAGGTCTTGTAGTAGAAGCCGACCGGCATGAAGCGGGCCCCCAGTTGGGTCAGGGAAAGCAAGTCATGATCGAGCGACGGCCAAGCGTTCTGGGATCGGACCTCCATGCCCGGTTCGGCCCCTCGCTGGCAGGCGCGCACGTTCGGTTCGCCGCCCACCTGCACCAGGCAATTGGGGCAGTACCCCGCGCAACAGAGAAGCCCGCGCGGACGGTGATACTTGAACGAACGGCTGAGGGCCTTGACATCCGCAGCGGCCAGGGCCGAGGCGATGGTATCGCCCGGGTAAGCGGTCACTGCCGTGCCATTGAAGGAGAGCGTGAAAGCCGTCGAGCGGTCGATCACCTCGCCTTTTTGAGGGGGGAGACGCCTCGGCCCCGTCTTTTCGCTGGGAACGGTCGAAAGGACACCCGTGGTTTGCAAGCTAGGCTTCTCCCGTCACCGGGCTTGGCCGCCACAGGTAGGTCTTCATCACCTCGTTCGTCCGCGTGTGCCGCTCAGCCAAAAACCAGAGGCCGCAGCCAGCCTTGTGATACCACCACTCCGTTTGCGCACCCATGATGTTATCACGGAGATAGAGATAGCGGACCCATTCGGCATCGCCCGACGCCTGCGAGCCTCCGGGACGCGGGTTGTACTCCCCGCCAAAGGAGAATTCGCCGACGTTCCGAGGCCCGCAATTCGGGCACGTCAAGATGAGCATGGACCGCTCCTAATGCCCCACCGACGCCGCGCCCTTCTCCCCAACGAGCTCGCGCTCCTCGAAGCGTGATAGGCGGAAGGGAGCGATGAGTTCGGGAGTGCGGCCCGTGGCGATGAGCTCCGCCAGCGTCACCCCGCAGATGGGCGAAGCCTTGAAGCCGTAGGTGCCCCAACCGACGTCTACCAGAAAGCCTTCGACTAGCGTGAGGCCCATGATCGGACTGAAGTCGGGGGTCATATCACAGAGACCGGCCCACTGGCGCAAGACGCGGACCTGGCTCAAGAACGGAAAGAGTTCGAGCAGGTCTCCCGCAATGCCTTCGATGAACGAGAGGGAGGAATCCATCGAATAGGACGCGAAGGGATCGACGCTGGCTCCCATGACCAGTTCGCCCCGGTCGGACTGGCTGACGTAGAGGTGCAGGCTTCCACTGACCACAACGACGTCCAGGAAGGGTTTGAGGGGCTCCGTCACGCAGGCCTGAAGAGGGAAAGTGACCAGGGGGAGCTTGACCCCAGCCATCCGAGCGATGAGCGAACCCCAGCCGGCGGTGGCGTTGAGGACGGTCGGGGTTGCGATGCGGCCCCGGGGCGTCACCACGCCCGTGACTTTTCCCGCCCGCACCTCGATCCCGGTCACCTCCGTCTTCTGGTGGATGTGGACGCCCCGGGCATCTGCTTGATGGGCGTAGCCCCAGACGACGGCGTCGTGGCGGACGATGCCTCCGGGCGGATGGTACAGCGCCGCCAGAATGGGGTAACGGGGGTGGTCACTCAGGTCGAGATGGGGGCAGAGGCGGGCGATCTCATCCGGCCAGATCAGACGCGAATCTACGTCCCCGAGGCGGTTGACCTCGGCCCGGCGGCGCATGGTGCGGATGGCGCCATCGGTATGGGCGAGGGTCAGGTGACCGCGCTGGCTGAACATCACGTTAAAATCGAGTTCGCCCGCCATCCGTTCGTAGAGCTTGACGCTCTGATCATAAAAATGTACGCCCTCAGGGGTAAGGTAGTTACTGCGGATGATAGCGGTGTTGCGTCCGCTGCCGCCGGAGCCGATGTAGCTCTTTTCCAGCACCGCGACGTCGGTGATGCCGTGCTCTTTGGCCAGGTAATAGGCACAGGCAAGCCCGTGCGCGCCGCCGCCGATGATCACTACGTCGTAGCGATCCCTGAGCTCATGGTCTCGCCACATCCGAGGGGGCGGTCGGTCGCCGTCGAGGGCCTGTCGGATGAGCTTGATGGACATGTATTTCTTGTGCCTCTAAAGGAAATCGTTACAACGGCTTCTCAGGGCTTCCACACCGCATGATCGTCTCATGTTTTCTAACTCGGACCCGTTCTTCTTTCCAAGCGCATATTGGCATCCACGAGCGAGGCCATTCTTGATGGATTCTATTGAAAATTGGATTGAAATATAGCTGCTATCTTGCTAAGGCGCCGAGGCCGGTCGTCGATGAGATGGCCGTCAGAACTGACCCCTGCGAAAGCCATAACGGACCATCCCCGAAAGCAGCCGCCGTTGCCGTGGAGTGACGCGTCCGAGGAGATCGGCCGGTGGATCGTAACGCTTCCAGGTCTGCATGAACGGCGCCGTGTACCCATAGACCAGCGAGTACCGCGCCGGCCTGGACGTGAGCCTGGGGCCAGCGTGGACCAGGGTTTCGTTCAGGATCAGTACATCTCCGGCGCGGGATTCCAGTTGCCGGACCAGGCTCTCATCGATGAACGCTCGCAACGTCTCTACAGGCAAATCCATCCGATGGCTGCCGGGCACTACCCAGGTGCCCCTCCCCGGGCCATTGTCGGTCAGGTAAATGAAGGCTTTGGTAAACAGGCAGTGGTAATGGCCGTCAGCCTGGAAACTGCCGAAATTGGGGGCGATGCCCCGGTGCCAGCCCACGTCCTCGGGGGTGGGCGACCCGTCAGAATCCGCGGCTCCCGCCGGGTCCGGATAGTTGATGATGAACTGGTGCTCCTCCAGGCGCACCTCACCACCGACCGTATCCTCGATGATCGGCAAGAGCGTCTCGTGCAGCGCCGTCTTGAGCAGATGTGGATCATACCAGGCGCAACGGGAAAGTGCGGTCTGCGTGGGGGACTTCGGATAGCCGTCGTGCTTGTACGGGCAGCTATCGTCGGCGTCCATTCGGTCGGCGAGATCGATGAAGCGCTGGCATTCCCCCGCGCTAAATACGCCTTTCAGCAGAACGTAGCCGTTCACATCGTAGAAATAGCGTTGTGCGGGGCTCAGCGCCGCGGTCGCTTCTGTATCAGGCTCCATGTTGATCCTTCCCCCTTGGTTTCGACTTTACGCCCCACTTCCCGTATAGTCTCCTTCGCGCCTCGTTCACTTACGACTACGACTTCTTCGATGCGGTCCAAGGCAGTGATGTGGACATCGTGCTCTTCAGTCGGGCGTGGGTTTGGCTCGGTGGCGCCGAACCCCGCCGACAACCCGTCAAGCCCCTTTCCTGCTTCTATTGGAGCGCCACCGGCACAGCAGCGCATCAAGCGACAGGGGCCCGGGGCCCGTAAGGATCAGCGCCGACGCCATAGTCCAGTAGGCTAGGGCTTTTTCTTTCTGACTGAATGGATCAGGGCCATGTACGATGAAAGCCGCTACGGTCATCGTAAGGAAAACAAGACCCGCCACCACGCGCGTCCCAAGGCCCAAGGCGATAAGAATGCCTCCCGCGAACTCGGAAAGCGCCGCCATCCAGGCGAAGAACTCCGGCAGCGGAAAGCCCATCTTCGCCACGCCCGCGGCGAGACCCTCAATACCCCCACCGAACACTTTTCCGAAACCGTGCGTCGCGATCCCCAAGCCCATCAGGACCCTCAGCCACAGAAGCCCGAAGCTCTGAAGATGCTCTCTCCAACGTCCCAAGCTATCCCCCTCTCCTCCCAACGATCGCGTCGATCCAGCCAGCGGCCAAGCCGAGCGCCGGGCGAAGCTTCGCCGCGCGCAACCCGTAGGACTTCACCGAGCCGTCCAAACAAACGGAATGAAGCCGTTCACTCGCGCTCCTTCCAGCCCGGCCCTCCGCCGAACACTCTATTGGTCCCGGCGAGTGGGATTCCGCACGTCATCGAGGCTTCCAGGCTCAGGGCGCGCAGATCCTCGGGCTCGAGGTCGTGCACGTCGGCCTTGCCGCAGGAGCGAGCGAGGATCTGAATCTCCGACGTCATGGCCTGAAGCAGGTTGGCGACGCGCTCCGCCGCTTCGTCAATGTCCAGGCGTGCCATCAACTCGGGGTCCTGCGTCGTGACGCCCACGGGGCAGCGGCCGGTGTGGCAGTGGTGGCAGTGATAGGGCTCGGTTCCGAGCGCGCGGTAGTCTTCGACGTGGAGCGGCCTGTTGCAGTTGAGCGCGATGAGCGCTGCCGTGCCAATGTAGACTGCGTCCGCGCCGAGCGCCAGGGCCTTTGCCGCGTCTACGCCGTTACGGATGCCGCCCGCGATGATGAGCTGCACCTCGCCGTACATCCCGATGTCTTCGAGCGCCGCGCGAGCCTCGCACACGGCGGAAAGCGTGGGAATGCCCGTGTGCTCCTGGCAAATTTCGGCCGATGCGGCGGTGCCGCCTTCCATGCCGTCCACGACCACGACATCCGCGCCTGCCTTCACTGCCAACCGCACGTCGTCAAACACGCGCGTCGCGCCCATCTTCACGAAGATCGGCACCTGCCAGTCGGTCGCTTCCCGCAGTTCTTCGATCTTGATGATCATATCGTCGGGACCTAGGAAATCGGGATGCCGAGCCGGGCTGCGCTGGTCCACCCCGAGGGGCAGATCGCGCTGCTCGGCGATCGTATCCAGCACCTTGGAGCCGAGCAAGAGCCCACCCGTCCCCGGCTTCGCGCCCTGGCCGATCGTCAACTCGATCCCGTCCGCCATACGCAGATGATGGACGTTGATGCCATAGCGGGACGGCAGCACTTCATAGATCAGGGCCTCGCTGTGCTCCCGTTCGGCGGGGAGCATCCCGCCATCGCCGGTCGTGTTCGACGAACCGACCGTTTTCGCGCCCTTGGCCAGAGCGACCTTCGCGTTGTAAGAGAGCGCGCCCCAGCTCATGCCTGTGATCATGATGGGGATATCGAGCTCGATCGGCTTTTCGGCGAAGCGCGCCCCGAGAACCGTCCTGGTCGAGCAGCGTTCACGGTAGCCTTCGAGCGGTACACGTGTCAGGGTGCAGGGGATGAAGGTCAGGTCGTCGAACGTCGCCCAGCGCCGCTCCCGCAGCGTCCCGAAGCCACGGATGCGATAGCGCCCCAACTCCGCCTTGACCTGGATGTCCTCGATGACCGCGGGCGTGAAGGTTCCGCTGCGTTGCGGGGGGTTGTGGTCCTGAATGAGACGTTCGGGCACGGTGGCTGTCTCCTGCGGAACGTGGGTATCGCTCGGCTGCTGCGCTCTCCTAAAGGGCCTCCCGCCAGACCGCCCGCTCTTGCTTATCAAAGTTCCACAGCTTGCGACCCGAGATGACCTTTTTGAACTCTCCGGCTACGCGGTGAGCCGCGCCCGGCAGATAGCGGGTGAGAGCGGATTCCAGGAAAGATCGGTCTTCGTCCGTCGGGTCTTCGATGACGGCGTCGTTGCCGAGCTCCGCGATCTTGCCGCCAACGAAGCCGACGGCCTCATACATCGAGTCGGCGAACGCCTCGCCCGCATCCCCGCAGACGATCAGCGTTCCCCTCTGCGCCATGAAGCCCGCCATGTAGCCGCAGTCTCCCGCGACGAGGATGAGCCCGCCCTTCATCGAGACGCCCAGACGTGCCGAAGCATCGCCCCCGATGACGACTGTCCCGCCCCGGATCGAAGCCGCCGCGCCGTTGCCGGCATTTCCACCGACGATCACCGTACCGTTCATCATCGACTCGGCCAGTCCCCAGCCCGCGCTGCCTTGAACTTCCACGGTGGGACCGTCGATCATCCCGACGCAATAGTAGCCGACGCTGCCATCGAACGTGATGCGGGCGGGCTCCAGAATAGCTACCCCGAGATTGTGCCGGGCATGGGGGCCTTTGACGAGGATGTCGGTCTCCCCTCCGGCGATGAGGCGTTTGATCTCGGCGTTGATGTCGCGTACCGTCTTGCCGCCGCAGCTTATCTCTGCCATACGCGCACGTCCTTTGCCTGTGCCTCGCGCACCTCGTACGCCCCCTCGAAGGCGGAGCGGATCGCGATCTCTTCCGTGGCCGCGGCGATGAAGGACTCGGTTTCGGTGAAGAGCAGCGGCTTGAAGCCGAAGGGGTCTCTCGCGAACCCGATGGCGTCAGAGGTCGCCGCAAGGTAGCTGAACGCCCCATCCAGGTCCACCAGCGAGGCCTCCAAGGCCTCTTTGAGCGTCATCCCATCGCTCAACCGCTCGGCGAGATAGATGCCAATGATTTCGGAGTCGTTTTCGGTGTAGAATCTGACGTCGCGCTGCTCGTAGAGGCGCCGTAGCTTGTGGTAGTTGGTGATGTGCCCGTTGTGTACGATCGCAAGGTCGGGACAGCCGTGCGACCAGAAGGGCTGTGAATGGCTCAAGTCCACGCGGGATTCGGTGGAGAGCCTGGTGTGCCCGATGCCGTGGGTGCCGGCGAAGTTCGAGATGCCGTAGGTCGCGTCGATGTCCTGGGGGGAGCCTACCTGCTTGACGATTTCGAGTCGGCGCCCCATGCTCACGACCTCGATGCCTTCGTCCACGGATTCGATCAGGCGCTCTAGCTCATCGAGACCCCCCTGGTAGTCCATCACAAGGCGCAGGTACTCGGCGGTCGTCGATGCCTCGTGCACCGGACCCAGCTCCCGTACCCGTTCGGCGACCCGCACGCCGTCTTCGTCACCGTCGCTTTTGTGACCAAGCTTGATTTTGAGCACCATGTGCCCCTCGTGACGTGGGCCATAGAGAGCCACACCCGCCGAATCGGGACCCCGACATTCAAGGGCGTCCATCATCTGGAGGAGGGTTCGCCCCACGACTGCTGAGGCATTCTCAGTCCTGTCCAGAAAACCAACGATGCCACACATGCTCAGTCTCTCCAATACACCACAACCGGCAGAAAGCTGGCTCCTTCAGCCGGAAAGGACTGGGGCTGACCTGCCCACCATCACGCTAACATAGCTGAGGAAGCCTGCAGAGGTCAACCTGCAGTCCGGCGAGGGCCGCGCTATGACTGCGAAGCGCTGCCCGGTTCTGGTTGGCGGTTCAGGGAAGATCGATGAGGACGCGACCGCCTTCGACGTGCACCGGATACGTACGCACGCGAACGCGGTCCGGGCTTGTCAGCGACCGCCCGCTCGAGAGGTCGTATTCCCACCCATGCCACGGACACGCCAGAATCTCGCCGACGCGGCCATACGGAATGGCCTCGCCGGGCATACAGGCAAGCGCCGTACCGCCCACACGCCCATCGGACAATCGAGCACCCTGATGAGGACAGATATCGCGCAGAGCGAAGAAATCCTGGCCCCGCCGCACAAGCACCAGCGCCCGACCGTCAACTTCGATGCGGTAAGGCCTGCCGGAGTCGAAGTCCGTCAGGGTGCCGATGTCATGCGCGCGTGAAATCGTAAAAATCCGCCGCGTTAGCCGCCATGATGCGCTGGCGCAGATCGTCGGGAACGCCCAACCGAAGGGCGCGATCGGGCGCGTCGAAATCCCAGTGGGGGTAGTCGGTCGCGAACATCAGGAAATCGTCGCGGCCGATCATGTCCATGATGTCCAGCAGATATTTCGGGTTCGGCGGTTCCTCCATGGGCTGGGTGGTGGCGCGGCAGTGATCCAGGATGTACTCACTGGGCGGCCTGGTGAGCCACGGGACCTCGCTTCGCAAGCTCTTGTAGTTCTTATCGAGCCGCCACATCAGAGGAGGAAGCCACGCGAATCCCCCTTCGATGAGGGCGACGCGAGTCTGGGGGAACCTCTCGAACACCCCTTCGCAGACCAGGCTAACGACCTGCGCCTGGAAAGCCTGTGACATGCCGGTGTGGTCTTCGATGTAATACGACGGCCATCCGCACGCGGTGATGGGGTACTCGCCGCCGCCGCCGAAGTGGATGCCGACCGGAAGGCCCACGTCGCAGGCCGCCTTGAAGATCGGCCCGAATTCGCGGCGGCCGTACGGCGCATGAGAGCGCACCAGGAGCAGCACCTGGACGAACCGTGGATCTCTGGCGGCGCGCTGGATCTCACGAGCGGTCGCTTCGGGATCGTGCACGTTGACCACGATCGATCCGCGCCAGCGCTCGTCCGAATCCAACCAGACGTCGGCGGTCCAGTCGTTGACCGCACGCATCACTTCGTTGGCGAGGTCGAGGTTGTGGACGGACGACGCGGCAACGAGCGGGTTCAGGATGGCGTAGTCAACCCTACAGGCGTCCAATAGCTGCTCGCGTGCGAACGCCGGGTCGCCGCCCGGTTTTTTGCCGTTCGGAGGCCAGGCATCCCGGCGCGCTGCAAACTCGAACCCCTTGGGATAGTGGGAAACCGAGGGACCCTTGAAGCCCGACTGCTTGACGTAAGCCCGCCATCGGTCGGACAGGTAGGGCAAAAGGTCCTCGATTCCGCTCACATAATTGTGGGTGTCGCTGTCGATGAGAGATACGGCGGTGCGGTCATGCGTCTGCGCTCGGCCGACCGGTGCGGGAGCAACCGTCTGTGCCATCACGACACCTCCCTTCGCTGCGATAGTGGTGTGGACAACAGCAGCGTAAGACAAACCACCATGGACCGTGATAGGCTGTAGCCCGCTGCTCGGTTGATAGTATGGCTCTCCGAGCGAGAAGCGTCAAGGCGGCTTGCGAATCGAGGTGATCCGTAGTCGCGGTCACGCACCGGTCACGGGCATGGGGTCGGATGGAGGGACAACCGGTCGAACTGCGAGCCGGATGTTGTCAAATCCCGCCACGCGCCATAGTGTAGGGTGACCGGGAGAGCCCATGACGAAACCGATGAACAGACATCGCGTCATCTTCGGTGACAGTCGGCACATGATCGAACTCGCGGACCGGTCCGTCCATCTGATCGTGACTTCCCCGCCGTACTGGTGCATCAAGGACTACACCCATCCCGACCAGATCGGATACAGCCAGGCGTACGGAGACTACCTGTCCGACCTCCGCAAGGTGCTGAGCGAATGCCATAGGGTGCTGCATCGTGGATGCCGAGCAGCGATCAACATCGGGGATCAGTACTTGCGGGCTTCGGAGCACGGGAGATACCGCGTGCAGCCGATCCCGGCCGATATCATCCTCATGGGGCAGGAGATCGGATTCGACTATATGGGAAGCATCATCTGGAGGAAGGTCTCGACCACGAACACGACGGGCGGCGGCCAGTGGATGGGCTCGATCTACCACCCCAGGGACGGACACGTCACCTACGAGCACGAGTACATCATCCTGCTCAGGAAGCGCGGACAGTGGCCCAGGCCAACGGACGAGCAGAAAGAGAAGAGCCGGCTGACCAAACAGCAACGGAGCGAATGGTTTCGAGGCGTTTGGGAGATACAACCGGCCCGCCAGGACGAACATGCGGCCATGTTTCCGGTCGAGATTCCAAAACGTCTCATCAAAATGTACAGTTACTATGGCGAGACTATTCTGGACCCGTTCCTGGGGAGTGGAACCACCTGTCTAGCCGCTGGGATGGAGGGGCGACTATCCGTTGGGTACGAAATCAACTCGGCCTTCGAGCGGGAGATCAGCCGCAAACTAGGGCTCGATGCTCCCAATCTCCTCGGAGGCGTCGACGCATCCTTTGAAAGACGAGCGTGCCACCAGGCCCAAGAAGCTCCCGCCAAAGCAGCGAGAGCCCCGCACGTATGATGCGAAGAGCGATGAGCTTGTGGAGAACCTCCAGCCTTCCTGCCAGATAGCAAATTATCGAAAAGTCACTGACGGCATCGTAGTTGAGGTAAACGAATCCTAAAGAATCTCACGAAAAGGGGCTAGCCCATGGACGCCACCTACCCGATGCAATACCGAGGACCGATCAAGCTCGTCATCTTCGACTGGGCCGGCACGACCCTGGATTATGGATGCTATGCCCCGGCGGTGGTGTTCATCGAGGTCTTCAGGCGGCGGGGTATTGACATCACCATGGAACAGGCCCGAAGGCCGATGGGGCTCAGGAAACTGGACCACATACGCGCGATCGCCCAACAGAGCGAAGTCGCTCAGCTCTGGGAGAACGTGCATGGTGGGGAATGTCATGAAGAGGATGTGAGTGACATGTTCGAGGAAGATTTCGTCCCTTTACAAATCGGATGTATCGGCGACTATACGAAGCTGATCCCGGGCACCGTGGAAGCCGTCAACGCGCTGCGAGAGAGAGGCATCCGAATCGGGTCGACGAGCGGATACTTCACCGGTGCCATGGAGATCTGCCATCGCGAGGCCGAGAAGCAAGGTTATGCCCCCGATGCGAACGCCTGTGCAAGCGATGTTCCGGCGGGACGGCCGGAACCCTGGATGGTGCTCAGCAATATGCAGCAGTTGCGCATCTTTCCGCCCGCAGCCGTCGTCAAGGTCGATGACACCAAGCCGGGCATCAAAGAAGGGCTGAACGCGGGGGTGTGGACGATTGGGCTCTCCAGGACGGGCAACGAAGTCGGGCTGAGCGAGGAGGAGTTGGCGGTTCTTCCGGATGAAGTCGCACGCAGCAAGATCGCGGAAGCCGAGAAAGCCCTGCTTACGGCGGGGGCGCACTACGTTGTAGAATCCATCGCGGACGTGACGAATGTTGTCTCCCGGATAGAAGACCGCCTGAAAAGAGGCGAGAAGCCATGATGAGGGCGAAAGCGGCCGGTCCCCGAGAAACAGGAACGCTATCGGAATGGCGGTCGCACCTTCACGGCCCGCCCTAGGCGGCGTCCCAATGCCGGTGGCGAGGAAGTCGAGCGTTACGAGAGCGGTCTCAGGCCAGGCGGAATACGGGGCCCCGCTCGGGGTCTACGTCGTGGAGGAGGATCGCCCTACCCCGTTCCGCCCGCCGGCCCTCCGCTAGGCGGCCCATGACTCGCACGCCCTCTTCCAGTTCAACGAGCACAACGGTGTAGGGCACCTCTTCCTGATAGCGCGTCGGCGCCACATGAATGGCGGTCCAGGCGCGGATGCGGCCTCGACCCCTGAGCGGGGTCTCTCGCTTCCGGTCGCTTCCGCATCGGGGGCAATGGTTCCGAGGTGGGAGGAAGAGACCGCCGCAGCTATCACATCGGTATCCGGTCAAGGTGTTCACGGCCCCTCAGCCCTTCCCCAGGATGTGGACTGCGGCCACCGCTCCGGTGCCTCCAAGATTATGGGCCAAGGCAGCCTGCGGGCCTGTCACCTGGTTGGCGGCCGTGCCCCGAAGCTGGTGCACCAACTCGTAAATCTGGCCCATCCCGGTGGCTCCGACGGGATGGCCTTTGGCAATGAGACCTCCGCTGGGGTTGACGGGGAGACGCCCATCAAGCCGCGTCACGCCCGCATCCACCGCCGGGCCGCCTTCGCCCTTGGGGAAAAAGCCCATGTCTTCGGTGGCCATGATTTCCGCCACCGTGAAGCAATCGTGCACCTCAGCGACGTCGATGTCTGCGGGGCCAAGGCCAGCCATCGCGTAGGCCTCCCGGGCGGCACAGCGGGCGGCGGGAAAGCCGGTCAGGTCCTCCATGTCCGTCAGGGCAACTGCGCCCGTGGCGTGTCCGGAACCGAGAATTCGGACCGGGGTTGATGTGAACCCGCCGGCCATCTCCGCCGGGCAGATCACCGCAGCCGCAGCGCCATCGCTGATCGGAGGACAGTCGAACAGCCGGATGGGTTCGGCAACAGGTCGGGAATCGATGGCCTCCCCCACGCTCGTGCGCTTACGAAACAGGGCCTTGGGATTGGTCATACCGTTGTCATGGTTCTTGACGGAGACGAGAGCGAGTTGCTCGCGGGTGGTGCCGTAGCGGGCCATATGTTCTTCCATCAACATGGCGAAGGCGCCGGGAAAGGTGAGGCCGGTGTGCATCTCGGCGCCCTCATCTCCCGCAGTGCACAACGCCTCGGTGACCTCAGCGGTGGACATATTCGTCATCTTCTCGACGCCCGCCACCAGGACAAAGTCGTAGAGACCCAGGGCCACGGTGAGGTAGCCGTGGCGGAGGGCAAGCCCCCCGGAGGCGCAGGCGCCCTCCACTTTGGTACACGGGATACCGGTCATCCCCAGGCGCCCGGCGACCACAGGAGCCAGCGCCCCCTGCCTGGCCAGTTGCTCGCCCACGAAGTTGCCCAGGTAGAAAGCCTGGATGCGTTCACGAGACATCCCGCCGTCGTCCAGGGCCTCGCGGCACGCAGCGACGGCGATGTTGACGATGTCCTGCCCTTCAAGCCGTCCAAAAGGTGTGGAACCGACGCCAATGATAGCCACAGGGCGCATGCCAGACCGTCCTTTCGCGATCAACCCAGGAGCAACTCTTTCGTCATCTTCGGAGCTTTGCCGCGCCGACGGAAACACCGACCGTCACCCAAATATAAAGGATTCGGAGAGCCCGAGGGGATTTGCCGGCCCCCGTTCTCCATGCGCTCGGGACATGTAAGGCCTGTCCGTGGGCACGCTTCATGCCTCCTCGCTGGGGTCGTTGTCAAGCTTGCGATTGCCATCGGACACACCGCTTATTACCTCAGGTCGGTTCAGTTAGCTATATTATACTATCCGATCCCCATTCATGGCGAGAAAGCCAGGAGAAAGCCCGATGTCAGATGGCCAACTGTTCGACTTCAGTGGACTCTTCTCGAGGACCATCCCTTCTGAGCCGGGGTCCAGGCAAGCCCATAGGCGGCCCAGATACGATTTCGGAGTCGCCTATCCCGATCCCGACTCGCTGCCCCTGGACGAGTTGGCGGAATCGCTTAAAGAAGCACTCCGCGAAGAGGGAAGAGACCTGGCGGTCTATCCGCATCTCCAAGGGTATCCTCCTCTGAGGGAGTTCGTCGCGGGCAAGATCGCCGAGGAGCGAAACATCCGGGTTTCAGCCGACGACATTTTCCTGGGCGACGGCTCCAGCCAGCCCAATCACATGATCGCCGAGGCACTGATCAACCCGGGCGACGTGGTGCTCACCGAAGCGTTCACGTACGCCGGGACGCTCCACATCCTGCACCGCTTTCGCGCCGACATCCGTGGCGTATCGTGCGACGATGAAGGCATGCTCCCAGGCGCGGTGGAGGATGCGATCAGGGAAGCGAACGCCCAGGGCAAGCGGGTGAAGGCCATCTACACGATACCTACCTTCCAGAACCCCCTTGGATTTGTCATGACGCTGGAGCGCAGGCAGGCACTGGTGAGGCTGTCGCAGCGATACGACGTGCCCATCTGGGAGGACGACTGCTACGTCGATCTTCGGTATGACGGTGAGCCGGTCACATCCATACGCTCTCTGGACGAAACCGGACGAACGATCTACGTCGCTTCGTTCTCCAAGATCATCGGTCCGGGCATGCGAATCGGCTACCTGACGGCGTCACCTCAGGTCCTGGACAGGGTGGCGGCCATCAAGAGCGGCGGCGGCGTCAACCAGTTCACGGCCTTCGCCGTCCACAGGTATTCGATAGCCCACTTGAAGCAGCACATCGACAACGCCAGGCACGTTCTTCGCATCAAGCGCGACGCCATGCTTCGAGCGCTGGAGGACAATTTCGGCTCAACGGCTACTTGGACCCGGCCAACAGGAGGGCTCTTTATCTGGCTCCAGATGCCCGAAGGCGTCGACACATCAGCCGCCCACGGCGAGGCGCTTGAAGCCGATGTGGTCTACACACCCGGCCCGAACACGGCGACCGACGGGGTCTCGGGCCGCAACTGCGTCAGGCTGTGCTTCGGCTTCAATAGACCGGACGAGATGGGCGAGGGCATCGCAAGGCTGGCCGAAGTGTTCGAAAGGCAAGCCGTTCTTACGAACTGACCCGCATCGCCCCCTCATCGAGAGACCAAAGGGCCGATAGGGGACCACCCGACTCGCACTCATCAGCGGTAAGCGGGAGGTCCCTGGAGCGAGGGGGAAGGGGGCTCGCTTCATCCGAGGCGGTTCACGGCGGAGACTTGATGCAAACCACGACGCCTACTGACGCACGCGGGCAATATCGATCTGATGGTTTCGCTATCGCGGCGGAGCCGATCCTGCCCCAGGACGTGGTGGCACGCGCAGTCGAGGGCATGGATGCGATCAGGAGAGACGAGTACGATACGGGTGTGCCGCCGCAGCCATCGCACTGGAACCCCGGAGACGACCCCAACGAACTCTGCAAGATCGAGATGCCTCAATTCGCCAGCCGCGCCATCATGGACCTTGTCAGCCATCGGGACCTGGGAGCATGGGCCGCCGGAGTCGCGGGTGCGCGAACGGTCCAGGTCTGGTGGGTGCAATTGCTCTACAAACCCGTCGGCGAGCCAGGTGAGCGGCAGAACGTCAATATCGGCTGGCACCAGGACCGCCACTACTGGCGAGCCTGGGAAGAGGGGAGTGAGCTATTCACCGCCTGGGTGGCCCTCAGCGATGTCACCCGGGATGCGGGGCCCATGAGGTTCGTCCGGGGATCGCATCGGTGGGGGCTAGTCGACAAGGGTGGTTTCTACGAGCAGGACCTCGAAGCGCAGCGCCAGGACATCCAGCCGCCGACGGGCGAACGGTGGGAGGAAGTTGCCGCCATCCTGCCCCCCGGCGGCGCCAGTTTCCACCATAACTTGACCTTGCACGGCAGCAACTCCAACTCGTCGGAAGGGCCGCGGCGGAGCCTTGCTATCCACCTGCGCACGGAAAAATCCCGGCCGGTCGAGGATCGCAGAGAGGGCCTGACCCAGTTCATCGACGATCCCTCTCGATGCCCGATCATCTTCGGTCGCCCCAGACCCTAGCCGACTTCGATTCGCCCCGCCCAAACCGCCGCCAGCGGATTCGGTGACGGCAAAAACGTCTCCGATGGGCCGCGCCACCCTGCCGTGAAGATGAGTGAGGCATGACGTTGAAGCCGGCGAATGACCCGACCGTAGACTACAGGCACCTAGTACAGCGAGGCTATGACCGTTGTTCAGCAGTCTACGAAGCGTCTCGTCAGAAGGAGACGGAACCTGAGTTGGAGCTTCTGACGGGTAAGCTGAGTGACGGCGCGAAAGTCCTTGATGTCGGGTGTGGCGCCGGTGTTCCAACCGCGAGAGCACTGGCTCAGCGGTTTGAAGTCACCGGGGTTGATGCGTCGAGAGAGATGATTAGACGCGCAAACCGAAACGTACCGACCGGCGCTTTCATCCACGGGGACATCCTATCCGTTGACCTGCCCAGCGCGCATTTCGATGCGGCGGTGGCTTTCTATTCGATCTTTCACCTCCCCCGCGAGGAGCACGACGCGCTCTTCCATCGTATCCACCGCTGGCTCAAGGCTGAAGGCTACTTCCTGGCCACGGTTTCGGAACAGAGCGAAGCACCTTATACCGAAGAGGACTTCTTCGGCGTAACGATGTACTGGAGCAACTACGGGTTGGGAGAGTACGAAGCGATGCTGGATGCAGTCGGCTTCCATATCCTGGCGACCGGTTCCATCGGGCATGGGTATCAAAAGACTCACGACACACCCGAGGAGCGTCACCCATTCATCTTTGCTCAGAAGGGACGGTGCGGCTGATCCGCCTCCAGCCGTTGGACAATTTCCGATGGCTAATCCATAGGGTGCAGCCTCCTCCTCATGCTCTTCACTGCCGCCCGACCCACATCACGGATGGACCGGTGATCGACGGCATCCAGGGTTGACGCCGCTACCACTGCGCCCCTTATTGCTGCACTCCGAGCCCTCATCAACAGTCTTAGCATCCGTAAGGAGATAGCCGATGGCAAGATCAACTGAACGGGAAATGCTGGAAGCGTTGCGAGACTACGACACACCATCCATCACTAACGTCGTTGCCACTTACCCGAAAGACCCCCTTTGCCTCGGGCTATACAACCCCTGGACGGAGAATTGGTACACGGACCAATCCATCCGATGCATATTTCCCGAATTAGGCAGGACCGTTGGTTATGCCGTCACCTGTGTCTATGGATTGCCCGATCCAGAATACACACGCTTGTCCTTCATGGATGTCATCGACGCATTGGAAGCATCAAAGAGACCTTCGATTCTGGTCTTTCAGCAGAAATTCCCACCTGAGATAGCCGGGAAGGTGGGGCTGGCCGGCGGGAATATGACGTCCGCCATGAAAGCCCTGGGCTGCGTAGGAGCCATATCCAATGGCCCCTCGAGAGACGTGGACGAAATACGCCCGATGAAATTTCAGTACATGCTGAGCGGCGTCACGGCAGGACACGGAGCCATGGCCGTCCATGCGGTGAACGTGCCCGTCACGGTGGCAGGCATGGACGTGTGTCCGGGCGAGATGATCCACATGGACGAAAACGGTGCCTGCAAGTTTCCGCCCGACAAACTCGAGGCCGTTCTTGCCAACGTTAGAGCGCTCCAAAAAGAAGAGGAAACCAGGATCAACCTATTGCAAAAGGCCAAGACCGCGGCTGAGGTCAAAGCGATCTTCGGCGGCCATTCGTATGCCGCCGAAAAAGATGAAAAAAGTTCATAGCGTCATGCGGTTTAGGGATATGGATCGACTTCGTCGATCATGACGCCCCAAAAGGTATTCATGCTCTCGGACCTGAGAATCTGTTTTGTTTAGAGGGCACTCATAGATAACGACACCCCAAAAGGGGGGCGCTCCTTCCCAGTTTTCCTGAGTACCAATGAAAAAAGGCGCTCGATATAGACGGTAATGTCCGGGCACTCTGGCAAACGATGCTCCTTGCACGTTTGAGCATAGCGACGCAACCCGCTGCGCATCTGCTTGCAACCTGTCGCTATCAGCCGCTTTCCGCGCCCTTGGTCCACAACCGCTCATAGGCACCCCTGATTTGCTGCGCCACTCGGTCTAGCTCCTCACGAGGTGGCTTCACATCCCAGTCGCTCACCAGCTTAAAGGAGTCGCCTTCGTAGCGAGGGAAAATGTGCATGTGGACGTGGAAAACCTCTTGAAAAGCGGCTTCTCCATCGGCGAGGAAAAGGTTCGTCCCTTCGCACCGGACACCCGACTCTCGGATGGCTGCGGCAGTACGTTGCGTGACCGTCCATAGGTGCCGCCCAGTCGCTTCGTCCATATCGCCCAAGTAAGCGGCGTGTCTCTTCGGGATCACCATCGCGTGCCCAGTTGTGACGGGTCCGATCGTCATCAGCCCGAGCACCATGTCATCCTCGTAGAACACGCTTGCCGGACTATCGCCCCGAACAATCTTGCAAAAAATACATTCGTGCATGATCGTATCCGCCCTCAGCGGCATACAATGTCAGGTCCCTCTGCCCTTGAGATAGTTCCCCAGCTTTCGTCTCAGGCCCGGAGGCAGGATGGCAATGGTGGCCCTTCTTTCGGCCGACGGCAAGGCCTCCAGAGCCCTGATGATGTTTTCGCGCGAGACCTGATGATTGAAGATTCGCTTCTTCAAATCAGCGACATTGACTGACGGCCCTCGCTCGACCATCGAATCGCGTGCCGGCGGTGGTTTTCGCCGCCGCTCGCGTGCCCATCGTCGCCTGCTTCGGTCCGCCTTCGCTTCGGCGTCAAGCTGCCAATAACGTTCGTCTGGCATCGACCCGTTGACAAGCTCCTGCATGATCCCGTCGAGACGCGCGGCATCGGGACCGTCCCCGGCGGCCACGGCCGAGCGGTGCCGGCGGGAAACGTAACGATACACGGGATCTTCCCAATAGGGACCGGCGGGCCTTGCGAGGGCAGGACCTGGCTTCCCTTTTCCGGTCGCGTCACTCATGGCGTCCCCAGGCACGACAATGGGGCCATGCTGGGTGGATCGCCCCTCGTCGAGCTCGCCCCTGAGGGGCTGCTGGCCAATGGAGCGAGTAAGGTGTTGAGTGAGTGTCCCCAGGGGGAGTCGAACCCCCGTTGCAGGGTCGAAAACCCTGAGTCCTAGGCCGCTGGACGATGGGGACACCAAATCCGTCGGTCGGATACGCCTATCAGTACCCCCGGCGCGACTCGAACGCGCGACACCAGGATTAGGAATCCTGTGCTCTATCCACCTGAGCTACGGGGGCATGACTGCAGTGCAAGGCTTTATGTTCATCATGCAATTGCTGATTTCGGTGATGGTGCCCACCTGCACGCCCCGTGCCTCAATCGCCGCGCGCCGACAGACGGCGATGGACGCAGTTCGCACGATCCTGCGTCATGGCTCTCTGCCCTACTGAACACCGCCCCTGTTGGCGCCACTAACTTGATGGCTCGGAGCGCCTCGGTCAAGTTCCTTGATGCGGGGGTCGCCCGCTCTTCTCCCTCTTGCTTGCGTGGAGGGTGATGGGGCGTCTTTCCAGGTTTCTATCCTCCCACCGCAGTCCCAGAATTTCGAGATGCCGCCACCCTGAGCGGCGCGGCTATTCGTCCGTCGAAACGCTCAGGGGCCGGCGCAGCAACTCGTACCAGTCCGCTGCCTGCCGATGCCTTCCCCCTTCCCTCAGGTTGTAACAAAGGTAGGCGTTGTACTCGCCGACCGAGGCGCCCGGCTGGATCGCCGCATCCGTTTCCCCGGCGTGGAATACATCCCGGCTCCAGAGTTGGTTGCCGTAGGCCGTCGTGCCCAGAGAGAGATGCCTGGGATCGTAGGCTCCAGGAAATCCCCGAGCATCGAAGGCCAACCGCAAAGAGGCGAAGGCATCCCCGCTCCCCTCGTTGAAGAAGCCCACCAGCACGGGATTTTGCTCGAAAGGGACTGCTTCGCCAGCGGGCGCTTCCATCACTTCTTCTCCCTCCGCCATCCTGAGCGAATGGGTAAAGGCCTGACGGAAAAGCCACTCGTCGTTGCGCACCACCAGGACATCGGCTTCCGCCTCCACCCGAAGCCGCGATTCCATCGTGAAATAAGGCAATCCCCGGTAGAAAGCATAGGTCACCTCCAGCCGCACCGCTCGTTGCGCCCGCGCCGGATGCGTCGGACACACCGGATAGCCCCATCGCTCAACCGCCGTGCAGATCGGCCCTTCCACCACCCGACAGTGGGGCACCTCCGGCCAGTTGGTCATACGATAACGCAGTTGGTTCCGAAAGTCCGGGTTCCAGTGGATGCAGCGGTCCTCCCCGTGCCAGGCAAGGTCCAGTTTGCTCTTTGGATCGTTGGCCGCGTCGATGCGGTTGATAGGGCTCGGAGCCTCCCAGCCCAACCCGGTCCGGCCCCACCGCTTGAAAATCAGATTGCGTAACTGCCCCATCACCGGCGACAGTCGCGCGCCATAGAAGCTATTCTCGATCTGGAGGGCGTAACCTTCTCCCCGCGTCGCGAGATCGGTCGGGTAGAACGGGGGCCAGCAGGCCGGAGAAGCATTGCCGTGCAGGAGCAGATAGCCCTTCCGCCGGCCGGCCTCGATATTGGCCAGAAAGACTATGGAACATCTCTTTGTAACACCATCCGTCGCCTGACCGTAGACCTGGCAGGGGATTTCCTCGGCCGTGGCTTCGTCCACCAGGCGGACCTCCCGCGCCATGTCGCTCACCTGATCCGCCGCGAAGACTACGTCCAGATGGACGGGTTCGCTCCGTCGAGGCAGACCGGCGTTCTCCTCCACCCCGAAGCGCTTGAAGAATCGCCATCCGCCCCACCACCGGCCGAATGTCTCGCGGGGTAAGTCGGTTACGTCTCGCGCAGCGCGACCCAGACTAAACCGCTTCCGTTCAAGCCTCCGTTCGTCGACCGGTTCAGCGTCCGGCCTGGCTTTCTTCCTGGAACGCACGTGCATCCGCCCTTCGACCGGGTCGTCCACCGCAAAGCCGAGGGCATCTCGGGCGGTCTGGGACAGCCGGTCGGGCGTCCATTCTCTTTCCCAGAGGCATTCGACAGTGACCTCATCCACGCCTTCCATCCGAAGGAGATGCTGTCGGATGGGCGAGGCGGCGGCATCCATGTAGACGCGACCCCGGTTGAACATGATGATGGCTACATACACGGCGCTGCCGCTGACCTCGATCTCGTAGACCAGTCCCGCATCCACAACACTCAAGGGCTCGCCGAACATGGTGTCCTTGAGTTCCTTCAGATGTTCCCACACAGCCTCTTCCGAGATCATTCTCCATTCTCCTCACGGGCTCAAGAGAACGCACGCACCGTGCCATGTTCCCCTATGGGTGATAGCCTCCGCCCGCCTCAGAGCCTATCCAGGTCCATCCCGGCCACCCTCGCGAGAAGGGGATTTCTCCTCGACATCAGGGGTTGTTATCTTGGATTAGTCGCTATGAGGGTCGAAACGGTCATAGAGGCCCAAGGATCGTTCTCTTCACTGTATGCGTCCAACCCAAAGGAGGGGCCCAATGCCAGTCGTACGCTCCAAGGACGTGGACACCATCAACCACGGTTTCCAGGGCTATGGAGAGCGCGTGCTCGTGGACGCAAAAGCCATGTCGGAGCTGATGACGTTGGGCGACCTGGTGTTCGAACCCGGTGCCGTGGTACCAAGACATCATCACGATGAGCAGGAGGCGTTCTACGTCTTCGAAGGAAGCGGCACGGTCTGGCTTGGCGACGAAGCATTCGAGCTAGCAGCGGGTGATGCCATGCTGGTGCCCTCGGGTGTGTCCCACAAATTCCACAACGACTCGGGTCGGCCCTGGCGCATGGCATGGGTGTACGCGGGCCTGGATGAAGTGACCCATTTCGAGTAGCCCCTCACCCGGGTTGTATCATGAGTGTCCGTCCAGCGTCGTCCGGCCACGGCAGCAAGGATAGGAGAGATTTTTCGGACTGAAGCCGCGAACATCGGTTCGAGAGGTTGACCCGCCCGTAAGCATCGGTCAGCTCCCAATGTTTGTCGGGTGACGATAGGGTCGCCCCTTGACGCACCCCCCGCCGGACGCATGCCCTGATCCCCACCGGCGGATAACTCGATTCTCCGAGACCCTCTGAGCGGGAGGACCTGCGATGGACGCCCGACATTGGCAGCAATGCCCGAGCTCCCTCACGCACGGTAACATCATCCAGCGGGTCATCTTCACCAAGAAAGGCTCCGAAAACCCGGACCCGGACGGAGCGATCCTCAATTGCATCGACAGCTTCAGCCGCGCCTACCTTGAACCGGGCATCTCGTCCGTGCCCCACATCAACGAGGGTATCCAGGAGATGTTCTTCGTCGCCAATGGCGCGGGGACTCTTGTCTGCGGACGCCAGAAGCAGGGCATCCGCGAGGGCGACGGCATTCTGATACCTCCCGGCGTCGAGCACACCCTCCACAACGAGGGGGATGAGCCCCTGGAACTTTTGATCCTCGTGGAATCCGTCCCAGAAGGCGCCGAAATCAAGAACAAGTCGGCTCTCATCCGCAATTACACCCAGAGCGAGTTGGGGGTGGCTCACTGGAACTACCTGTGGCGCCGCGTCTTCATGTCACACGCCGCCTTCCCGCCGGACGACGGCCTCGTGCAGCTCCACGTCGTGACCATCGTGCGGATCGAACCCATGCGGACCGGCGACACGCACGGCCACCCCGCCGACACGGACGAGGTCTTCTACATGTGGAAGGGTCAGGGAATCCATGTGGTCGACAAGGAGGTCATCGTTCAGACGGCGGGCACGGCCGTGTCCGTCTGTCCGTCCGACCCGGGCCATTCCCTGATCAACCACACCACGGAGCCCTTGATGTGCTTCTACTTTTCCCACTTCAGCGACTGAAGCCCGTCGGACAAGGCGTAGGAGGTTTGGGGGAATGGGGCCAACATCCGCCCTAGCGGGCCAGCCTGTACGCCTGGTCCCAGAAGGCGTGCTCGTAGCGGCTGCTCGCCACGAAGTGGCCGCGCATCCGGCGCCGCACGGGCTCGGAGGCCTCGCGCCCCAGCCGGTCGGCGAGCTCCAGTTGCTGGCTGGTGCTCCGGGCGAAGCGCTCGCTCGCGTATGCGGCGACCCAGTCCGCGTAGAAGTTCCCGCCCGGATCGGCGGCCGTGCCGGCCTGGCCCCCGAGCATCAACCCCACCTCCCGGTAAATCCAGTAGCAGGGCAAAACGGAGGCAACGCCCTCCGCCAAATTCCCCGTACTGGCGACTTCGAGGAGGTGGCCCGTATACTCCCGGGTGACGCGCGCCTTGCGTACGCGCTTGAGGTCATCCGGCGCCACGCCCAACAACTCAGCGTATCGCTCGTGCAACGTGTGCTCGACCCGCGCGACGCCCGAGGCGTGGTCGGCGAACATCGCTAGGGTATCGATGTCCTCGGCCTTGGCGCCAACCAGGAGCAGCACTTTGGCGAAGACGTTCAGGTAGAGATAGTCCTGCTCGACGAAGAACCGGAAACGCTCGCGCGAAAGCGTCCCTTCGCCCAGATCCTGGATGAACGGATGGGCGAAAATGTCTCGCCAGATCGGGTCCGCGCTTTCCCGCAGACGATCCCTGAAGCGTTTCTCCATCTCGACGCCTCACCCACCATGCGCTTGTCGCAGGATCAAGGAGTGGCCGCCCAGGCGCACCTAGACCCGACTGGGCACGCCCGGCGCACCCCAGCGAAGGCGATAGAGCGAGGTGGAAGCCGTGATGTAAAGGGACGACCAGTCCGTGTCGCCGAAGCAGAAGTTGGCCGTACGCTCGGGGATGTGGATGATCCCTAGCGGCTCCCCTTCCGGCGCGAAGACCCAGATGCCGCCGGACCCCGTGCAGTATACGCGGCCCGCCCCGTCGCACTTCATCCCATCGGCGCCGCCTTCGCCCTCCCCTTTGACCTCGCCGAAGACCTCTCCGCCCGTGATCGTGCCGTCGCCCCCGACGTTGAAGACGCGGATGTGAGCCCGCTCCGTGTCGTTGATATACAACTTCGATTCGTCCGGCGAGAAGCACAAGCCGTTGGGGACGGCGAAGTCGTCCACCAATAGCGTCAATTCGTTGGGCGCGGTCACGCGGTAGACGCCGTGGAAATCGAGCTCCTTCGCCCGCACGGCGCCGAAGATCGGATGCAAGCCGTAGGGCGGATCGCTGAAGTAGACGCTGCCGTCCGCCCGCGTCACGATGTCGTTCGGCCCGTTGAGGCGCTTCTCGTCGTAGTGGGTGGCGATCGGCACGATGCGCCCGTCCACCTCCGTCCGCGTCACGCGCTGAAGGGCGTGCTCGCACGTGACAAGCCTCCCCTGGGGATCGAAGGTATTCCCGTTCGACTTGTTCGCCGGGTAGCGCACAACCGTGATGCCCTCGCCCGGCACCCAGCGGCGCATGACGTCACCGGGCATATCGCTGAACAGCGCGAAGCCGCCGCGGCCGTGCCAAACGGGTCCCTCGGTAAACTTGAAGCCCGTAGCAAGCTGCTCGATCTCCACACCGGGGACCGGAAGCTCGTCAAAGGCGAGCTCGAAGCTGGTGACATCCATGACGGGGTCCTTTCGAGCGATGACGGTCGCAGAAGGGGCAAAACGCCCCGCGTGGCGCCATGCTAACGCGAAGTGCGATGCAGGTCAAGAGCATGAGAGCCGTCAGGCCATGCCTTAGGTATGGGGACAATCGAGCCAGGGTCCCCTGGGTCTTCAGGCTTTTTTCAGTTTGACCCCTTTGTACGTGCCGCGAAAGCAATTCGACGATGCCGGAAATCGCTCCCGGCTTCGTTGTACCGATTTGCGCAATGTCCAGAATGCTGCGGTCGTGATCGTCCCTCGCGTTGACATCGGCCCCATGCTCGATCAGGACCTTGCAGGCCGCCAGATGAGATTCCGTCGGTGGACGGCTACGTGCGGACAGGGCGCCCAGATGCAGAGGGGTGAACCCCCATGCGTTCTGACCGTCGACCTCCGCGCCCGATGCGATGAGTAGCTGGACGATTTCCGGATGGCCGCACTCCGCTGCACAGTGGAGCGGTTGATACTCGCCCATCCGGCGCCTGGTATTGACCAGGGAGGGATTGTCCTTTAAGAGTTGTTCGACTTTACCTTGCAGGCCGAAGCTGGATGCGGAGAAGATGTCCACCTCGGCCCCGGCCTCCGCAAGCATCCTGCCAGGTTCTACTTGGCCTGCATCAGCCGCGGCCTCGATGGGGGTCGTACCCCAGCGACCCTCGTTTACCTGGGATGGATCAGCCCGCAAGATTTCGGCAACGCGTTCGCTCTTGCCCAGCGTGCTGGCCTCGTAGATATCCAGGACGGCGCCCGCTTCGAGCAGCCGGTTGATCACTTCGGTCCCACCTTGGTCCCACATGTGACCGACCGCGGTACTAATGGGTGTCTGCCCGTCGTCGCAGCGGGCGTCCACGTCAGCGTTATGTGTCAGCAGCAGGTTAATAACGCCCAGGTGCAGATTGCGCGATGCGCTGAAAAGCGGTGTCGTGCCGTCCTCCGTCGTTGCGTTTGCCAGGGACATATCTTGTTGAAGCAGTTCCGCCACCCTCTCCGAATCGCCGAGCGACGAGGCCAAGAAGATGTCGATCTGTGCACCCGCTGCGGCTAGGAGTTCGCTAATCTCCACGGCCGCGGAGGGTTTCCAGGGTCCGGGGTGGGAAGCGTAGTCCAACGGCGTCTGACCGCGCTCGTCTGTTGCATCCACTTCGGCCCCGTACCTGATCAGGAGTTGCGCCACTTCGGTCGTCCCACGCTCTGCCGCGTGGTGGAGCGGCGTCATCCCGTTGGGGTCCCTGGCGCCGACGAGAGAGGGGTCGGCCTCCAGGAGCTGCGCGGCGCGGTCTGGTCTGGCGAGATAGGCCGCGGCAAAGATGTCGAAGTCCGCCCCACGCTCCAGGAGCAGGTTCACAGCGGCCTCGTTTTTCTGGGTACGGCCGCTATAGCCGTACACGGCTGCCCACCAGAGCGGCGGATAGTCGTCTTTCTTGCTACTCGCGAGCGTGTGATCGTCCGCCAGGAGCCTCTTGAGAGTGTCCACGTCGCCCATCTTCGCCGCCTCGATGACTGCATCAATCGTGCTCATGGTTTTCCCTCGCGTCCCCCAACGCGTTCGCCGTGCGGTGCTCCATCTCCGGCTTTGAGACCCTCTCCCTCGAAAAGCCCCGGATGCAGCTCGCGCGCCAGCGTCTCCAGGACATCCACCAGACGCGGACCCGGCCGCAGAAGCGCGCTGCCATCCAGCAGAATGACGCGGCCATCGCGCACCGCGGAAAGCTCCCGCCAGCCGCTGCGGGTCCGCAGGATGGCGAGCGCCTCCTCGGACGTCTCGACGCCTCCCATGCCGATGCTCATCAGCAGCACCTGGGGGTCGCGCGCGATGACGTACTCCAAGCTAAGCTGTGGCCAAGTGTGTTCTGCCCCCTCCGCGATGTTGACAGCTCCTGCGCGCTCCACAACGTCGTGAATGAAACTGCCCGGACCCGCCGTGAAGATGGGATCGGTCCATCCGCCCCAGAAAACGCGCGGGCAGGCGTCCGACCCGACGGCCGACAGCTTCTCCACCACAGCATCGATGCGGGCATCAAGTGCCCTAACGGCGGCTTCGGCGCTCACATCGCGGCCCGTCTCTCGGCCCAGAAGGCGCATCGTCTCGGAGATCTCATCCAGCGTCTGGGGCTGGACGGCCACAACCCGGATGCCCAGTCGCTCCAGACGGTCGAGGGGCTCCCATGGGTTGCCGCGGGAGGCGACGATGAGATCGGGCTCCAGTGCGAGGATCGCCTCGAGGTTCGGGCTGGTGAAGCCGCCCACCTTCGGCAGCAACTGTGCGGCGGGCGGGTAATCGCAGTACGTGGTGACGCCGACGATGGCCGAATCGCACCCGATGGCGAAAAGCATCTCGGTGACGCTCGGCGCCAGAGAGATGATGCGCTCCGGCCGCGCGATGGGTTCAGCGTGGGTGAGCGGACCCGCTGCGAGCGAGATGCTCAACGCCAACCACGAGCGGAAAACGCGAGACCACATAGCCGGAAAAAGTACAGGGGGGATGGAAAACCGTCAATCCGCGTGTTCTTCAGGGGCACGGGCACCGCGCTCGGCCTGGGCGGAAGCCACACCGCAGATCTGACCGAGTGCATCAGCGGTGATGATCCTCTTTCCTATCAGGAGTAAGGCCGGATCTTTCGCAAAACGGTGTCGGGCATCCGGAACCCCTCGAAGGCATCCCACCAAAGCCCTCGTACGCCCGATCATAGCACTTGCCCTACAGCCACCATCCGATATTTCTTAAGCGTCGGGGCGGGGCTTACCGTAGACGCTGCGCCGTCCGCTCGAAACAGACAGGCTAAGCCTGATGCCCGACTTCGGGGGACTCTGGCAAAAATCGGGCCGAAAGACGACTCTCGCATGCGATGCGTTCGACCCATCATGGCCGATGAAGCAACGCCGTAGGGTAAGTTGTCGCCTGGGCCCGATCTGGGCCATGGTGGTACTGATAGCGCTGGCGTGCACGCCGCATTACCGCATTCGCCCCGACGGGTCGATTCCCGTTGACTTCGAGGGACACGGGAGCTACGCCTATTATACGTCGCCGGCCTGGAACACCGAGGTGACGATCACGTACAACGGCCTGACACTCAGCACAACGACGGACATGCAGGGCCACTTCACCCTGGAAGGCTTCACCTACCGCAAGGGGGACAGGGCGTACCGATACGTGAACGATGTCCTCCACCGTGTGGCGGCGGACCCGGAGACATACGAGGACTGCGACGACGTGGTGCCTCAGCCGGGCGAGAACCATTGGGACTTCGTCATGACCCCCAAGAACCACTGCCCCGAAGTGAAGTGGCCCAAGGACGTGCCTCGCACCGGGCCCGAGGGTTTTCCGTATCCCCTCCGCTGAGGCCCGCAAAACCGTAAGGGCCCATAGCTCCCACCCGGACAGCATAACCGCACAGGGCAACCACACATCGCTCCTCGGTCTCGTCTTGATCCGCAGCACGGGAGACTCGGGGTCTCCAGGCAACGCATTGAGATGGCGCCAAACAGGGTCGATCGGTGCATGGGACCGATGCCACGGGGCGATGCGCCCGTTGACAGTCCTCTCCTGCACGCGTTCCTTTCCATCATCGTGACACAATTGAGATAGAGACCGTTCGCTTTGATCTGGACCCCGTCATCTGGATATTCACGCTGCCACCCGAAGCTTCTCGAAACAGACGGGCTAAGCCTGACGAAGGATTAAAGGATCTGTGATATGCTCATACTCTACGAAGCCGTTGATCATCAACACCCCAACCAGCAAGGAGTGGAGCATGTCGGGAGCGAACCCCAAAGAGCGATTCGTCGGCACGTGGGCCCTCTCCTCGTCCGAGTTCCGACGCGCTGACGGCCAGGAGGTTTATCCGCGCGGGAAGAACCCGGCCGGCAGGCTGATGTATGACACGAACGGCTACATGGCTGCGCAAGTGATGGGCCGTGACCGGCCGCCTTTCGCCACCGGTGACATACTCGGGGGCACACCCGATGAGATCAAGACCGCTCTGGAAGGCTATCAAGCCTACTATGGCACGTACGAGGTAAACGACGACGAAGCCACCGTCATCCACCATGTGGAAGGAGGCCTGTTCCCGAACTGGATAGGTGCAGATCAAAAACGGTTCTTCAAGTTTACCGGTAATCGGCTGACCCTCGGCACAGCCCCCATGCAGGTCGGCGGCCAGATCACGGGCACTTTGGTCTGGGAGCGCCTGACGTGAACGAAAAAGTGCGCGTCAGGCCGCCGATCGAAGTCCAATCCCTGCGGATCGCCGCGCGCGCATGAGCCCCCTCAAGGAGGGAACATGAAGATCGAGCATTGCTTCACCTCCCCGGGCATCCAGCCCAACGGCCTCCAGTGGTACCGCGGGGCCCTGTGGATTATCGACCAGACCGAGCCGCCTTCGCGCCTCTTCCAGGTGCGGATCACGGACGGGACGGTGCTGCACGAGTGTCCGACCGCCGCCGACCGCGCCGGCGGTATAACCCTCAAAAAGAACATGACGGTGGGCTACCCGCGCGCCTGGATCGCCTCCAGCTTCACCGATGAGATCATCGAGGTGAACCCCGCCAGCGGGGAGACGGCGCATGTCTTCCCGCGATCCCATCGTGCGCACGGCCTCGAGTGCCGCGATGACGAGCTTTGGGCGGCGATCCCGCGAGAAACGGCCATCATCCGGTTCGACCTCGAGACGGAGGAGGAGGTGTCCCGTATCCCCTTTCCTGGGGGTCGGCCCCACGGACTGGCCTGGCGCGACGGGCTTCTCTGGTGCCCTGACACCACTCAGCGAACGCTCTACGCTTTCGACCCTGAGACGGGCGAGGTCCGGCGGGCCATCGAGTTGCCCGGTGATGAAGAACCGCACGGCATGACGGTCGTGGGTAACGTCTTCTGGTTCTGCGATGCGAACGGGGGCCTCATCTGGCGGCTCGTCGAGGACGATTGATCCGCTCCAAGGATTCTTGCCCGGCGTGCCTTAACGCACCCATCCTGTGTGAACGAGGGAGGACCTCATGAAGCTCGAACGCTGCTTCGTCGCGCCCGGCGTCCAGCCCAACGGCCTCGCCTACTACCGGGGGTCCCTGTGGATTCTCGACCAGACCCAGCCGCCCTGCAACCTCTTTCAGGTGCGCCCGCCGGGCGGTGCAGTCTTGTACCATGTTACCATGGAAGCCCATCACGCCGGCGGCCTGATCATCGGTCCTGCCAGTAGCGGGCATGACCAGAGCATCTGGGTCTCCTCCAGCGGAGATCACGAGGTTCTGGAGGTGCATCCCGCCAGTGGAAGCACACTGAGTCGCTTCCCTTGCAATGCGCACGATTTGGAGTGGCGCGACGGCGAGATCTGGGCGGCGGCCTCAGAGGAGGGAGCGGTTGTCCGATATAATCCCGAGAATGGCGAAGAGCTCGGCCGTATCCCCGCCCCCGGCCACCGCATCCACGGCCTGGGTTGGCGCGACGGGCTTCTGTGGTGCGCTGAGACGAATCACAGGAAGATCTACGCGCTCGATCCGGAGACGGGCGACATCAGGAACACCATCGAGGTAGGCGACAAGGCGGAACTGCACGGGCTGACGGTCGTCGAAGGCGAACTCTGGTTCCCCGATGCGGGGACCGGCCTCATCTGGCGGATAGTCGAGAACGATTGAGGGTGGAAGCCTTGCTGCCCTGAGCGAGGGCAGTGTATCGTGCGGCCTGAGCGGGCGTTTCCCCGGCTACAGCGGCGCGGCGACCGGCGCTGACATCTCTGAGCCTCGCCGCGCCCGAAGGCGGGGATCAGCCGTCATGATCGAGGATGGCGGCGGTTCCACCTGCACCTTGACATGCCGCGCCTTTAGCGCTTCCCTTGAAATGATCATGGCAGAGAATCCCACCCCCCATGTCCGCTGACGTCCCCGCCGAAGCCGCCGCCCCAGCGCCACAGGCCCCGATTCGCCGCCGCCAGCTAGGCGGTGTCCCGCTACGCGCCTGGTTCCTGGGCATCGCCGCAAGCGTGGGCGTGCCCGTGATTTCGATCTACTCCACCCAGATCATCGGTGCCTCCAGGATCGACTTTGGCTACCTGCCTCTGATCGTCTTGCTCATCACCTTCATCTTCACGGCCGGCATCAACGCGCTGTTCAAGACCTTGACGCCCCGGCGTGCGTTGAGCAAAACGGAGCTCGTCGTCCTGTTCACCATGAGCCTGGCGTCCACGACCGTTGCCACCGCCGGCCTCACCAGCTACCTGATCCCGACCCTCTCCACGCCCTACTACTTCGCGACCCCGGAGAATCGCTACGGGGAGCTCTTCTTCGACCACATACCGGCCTGGATCTGCCCCCAGCCAGGCAGCAACGCGATGGTCTGGTTCTACGAGGGCCTCCCCGCGGGCGCACGGATTCCCTGGGAGGTCTGGATCGTTCCGATTGCCTGGTGGTTCAGCCTGGTCATGGCGGTCACCTTCGTATGCATCGCCATCGTTACGGTCCTGCGCAAGCAGTGGGTGGAGCACGAGCGGTTGCTCTTTCCCCTCACCGAAGTGCCCATCGAGCTCGTGCACGACGCGGACACCCCATCGCGGCGCGCGCCCTCCATGCTGCACAGCCGCGTCTTCTGGGTGGGCTTCGCCGCTGCCGCGCTCATCTACGGGTGGAACATCGTCAACCACTTCGAGCCCGCCTGGCCCAAGATTCCCGTCGGGGAGCTCCGCGGCAATGCTTTCCAGATCAGCCGTCATTTCCCGCCCATCAGCATGCACATCTCCCTGCCGATCATGGCCGTCTGTTTCCTGGCCCCCCTCCAGGTCCTCATGAGCTTCTGGGTTTTCCACCTCTTCGCTATAGGTCAGGTCGGCGTCTACAACCAGTTGGGCTTCGCCATCGGCCCGGCGGACCCCTTCAGCTCTTACCACGCCACGATCGGCTGGCAGACCTGGGGAGCGTTCTGCGTCTTCGTCCTCTGGGGCCTGTGGATGGCGCGGGGGCACCTGCGGACCGTCTGGCGCAAGGCGTGGCGCAACGACCCGACCGTGGACGATTCGGATGAGATCCTGCCCTACCGCGTCGCGGTCTGGGGCGGGCTTGTGGCTTTCGTCTATGTTGCCACCTGGCTGCATGCCAGCGGCATGTCAGCCGACGTGCTGGCGCTGTTTCTCTTCGCCACGTTCGTCATCTACATCGGGATCACCCGCGTCGTCATCGAAGGGGGGCTGACGCTGACCAAATCGCCCATCATCCCCCAGCCGTTCACGATGTACACCCTGGGTGCAACCCACATCAGCCACACCAGCTTCACCGCACTCGCCTTCAGCTACGGCTGGATTTGCGATGTGTGGGCCATCTCCATGCCCGCCATCGCCCATGCCGCCCGACTGGCCGACTGGGTGAACGTCCACAAGCGCACCATCGCCTGGGCCTGCCTCCTGTCCGTCGCGGTGGCCATCCCGGTCTCGGCTTGTTACACGCTGGCCATCGGCTACCGTGATGGCGCCTACAACTACGACGCCTGGACCTTCCACGGCCTGCGCGGTGTCGCCTTCGACAACGTCGCCGCGAAGATCAATAACGCTCGCGGACCCGATTGGCACAGGCTGGCCTTCATGGCCGGGGGCGCCGCTCTGATGTCGCTTCTGACCTACATGCGCTACCGATTCTCCTGGTGGCAGCTTCACCCTATCGGCTATACGTCGGCCAATTCCATGGCCGTGCAGATGTCGGTCGGCACCATCTTCTTCGCGTGGCTTCTCAAGTTTCTCATCGTCAAGCTGGGCGGCGGCGCGTTTTATCTGCGCGCCAAACCCTTCTTCTACGGCGTCCTGATCGGCGGCGTGACGCTCTGCGGCATCTCCCTCGTGCTTGACGCCATCTGGTTCCCACTGGAAGGGCATCAGATCTACTTCTAGGAGAGAATGACACCCATCCGCCATGTCCGCCGACGCCCTCATCGAAGCCCCCGCCGGGCCTCCCGCGATTGGGCGCCGCGAGCTTGGGGGTGTCCCGCTACGCGCCTGGCTTCTGGGGATCGCCGCGAGCGCGGGCGTGTCGGTGCTCTCCATTTACTCTCTCCAGATCGTCCACGCCTCCCGGATCGACTTCGGCTACCTGCCGCTGATCGTGCTGCTCATCACGTTCGTCTTTACGGCCGGGATCAACACGCTGTTCAAGACGTTCGCACCCCGGAGGACATTGAGCGCCGCCGAACTGGTCATCCTGTTCACGATGTGCCTCGCGGCCACCTCGGTGCCCACCGTCGGGCTCACGACCTACCTGACCGGTACGCTCTCCGTGCCCTACTACTACGCGACCCCCGAGAATCGGTACGCCGAGATCTTCTTCGACCACATCCCCGCCTGGATCTGCCCCGAGCCCGTCGGCAACGCCATGACGTGGTTTTACGAGGGGCTGCCCGCCGGCGCCCAGATCCCTTGGGCGGTCTGGATCATGCCGATGGTCTGGTGGTTGAGCTTCCTTCTGGCAAAAACCTTCGTCTGCATCGCCATCGTGGCGGTCCTGCGCAAGCAGTGGGTCGATCACGAACGGCTGCTCTTCCCTCTCACCGAGATGCCCATCGAGCTCGTGCGCGACGCGGACGCGCCGACGCGGCGCGTGCCCCGGGTCCTGCACAGCCGCGTCTTCTGGGCGGGCTTCGCGGCCGCCGCGATCCTTTACGGCTGGCAGATCGTCCACCACTTCGAGCCCTCCTGGCCCCGGATACCCCTCGGGGATCTCGGAGGCAACCGGCTCCAGATCAGCCGCCATTTCCCACCGGTCAGCATGCACATCTCCCTGCCGATCATGGCCGTCTGTTTCCTGGCCCCTCTTCAGGTCACCATGAGCTTCTGGGTTTTCCACCTTTTCGCCATGATCCAGGTCGGGATCTACAACAAGCTGGGCTTCGCCATCGGCATCGCTGATTCCTTCGCCTCCTACCGCGCCGAAATGGGCTGGCAGACGTGGGGCGCGTTCGGGGTCTTCGTCCTCTGGGGCCTGTGGATGGCGCGCGGCCACTTGGGGGCCGTCTGGCGCAAGGCGTGGCGCAACGACCCCACCGTGGACGATTCCGGCGAGATCCTCCCCTACCGCATCGCGGTCTGGGGCGGGCTTCTGGCGTTGGCCTACATGGTGGGCTGGCTCCATACCAGCGGCATGTCCCCGACGGTGCTGGCGCTCTTCCTGGGCTCCACGTTCGTCATCTACATCGGGATAACGCGCGTCGTCGTCGAAGGCGGGTTGACGCTGACCAAATCGCCGATGATCCCCCAGCCCTTCACGATGTACACCCTGGGCGCCGCGAACATCAGCCCCGCCAGCTACACCGCCCTGGCCTTCAGCTTCGGCTGGATCTGCGACGTGTGGTCCATCTTCATGCCCGCGGTCGCCCAGGCGGCTAGGCTGTCCGACTGGGTGCGCGTCAACAAACGCACCATCGCCTGGGCGTGCCTCGTGTCCGTCGCGGTCGCCATCCCGGTTTCGGTCTGGTATACGCTGGCCATCGGCTACCGCGACGGGGCCTACAACTATACCGTCTGGATCTTCAAGGGCCTGCCCGGCGTCGCCTTCGACAACGTCGCAACCAAGATCAACAACCCGCGCGGACCCGACTGGCACCGGCTCGCCTTCATGGCCTCGGGCGTAGTCCTGATGTCGGCCCTGACGTATATGCGCTACCGCTTCGCATGGTGGCAGTTGCATCCCATCGGCTACACCTCCTGCTACTCGATGGCCGTGCAGATGTCCTTCGGAGCCATCTTCACGGGCTGGATCCTCAAGTTCATCATCGTCAAGCTGGGCGGCGGCGCCCTGTACATGCGCGCCAAGCCCCTCTTCTACGGCGTCCTGATCGGCGGCGTGACGCTCTGCGGGATCTCGCTCGTCATCGACGCCATCTGGTTCCCACTGGAAGGGCATCTGATCTACTTCTAGGAGAGAGCGACGCCCACCCGCCATGTCTGCCGACGCCCTCATCGAAGCCCCCGCTGGGTCCCCCGCGATTCGCCGCCGTGAGATAGGCGGTGCAACCCTGCGCGTCTGGCTTCTGGGCATCGCCGCGAGCGCGGGCGTGTCGGTGCTCTCGATCTACTCCCTCATAATCATTCGAGCCTCCCGGATCGACTTCGGCTACCTGCCGCTGATCGTCCTGCTCATCCTCTTCGTCTTCACGGCCGGGATCAACGCGCTGCTCAAGACGCTTGCCCCCAGGCGCGCGTTGACGGGGGCGGAACTGCTCGTCCTGTTCACCATGTGCCTGGCGGCCACGTCCGTGCCCACCGTCGGGCTCGCCACCTACCTGATCGCCGCCCTCTCCGTGCCCTACTACTACGCGACCCCCGAGAATCGGTACGCCGAGATCTTCTTCGACCACATCCCCGCCTGGATCTGCCCCGAGCCCGTCGGCAACGCCGTGACGTGGTTCTACGAGGGGCTGCCCGCCGGCGCCCAGATCCCTTGGGCAGTCTGGATCGTGCCGATGGTCTGGTGGCTCAGCTTCCTTCTGGCGAAAACCTTCGTCTGCGTCGCCATCGTGGCGGTCCTGCGCAAGCAGTGGGTCGAGCACGAGCGATTGCTCTTCCCTCTCACCGAGGTGCCCATCGAGCTCGTGCGCAACGCGGACACCCCGGCACAACGTCTGCCCTCGATGCTTCACAATCGCCTCTTCTGGATGGGTTTCGCCCTCTCCACCTTTATCTACGCCTGGACCATCGCCGGCCACTTCTTTCCCGCCTTGCCCGATAACCCCCTCGGCAGGCTCTACAGCACCTCGCACCGGATCAGCCGCCTGTTCCCGCCGATCGACACGCACGTCTCCGTCCCGATCATGGCCGTCTGCTTCTTGGCCCCCTTGGAGGTCACCTTCAGCTTTTGGTTCTTCCACCTGTTAGCCATCATCCAGGTCGGCATCTACAACCACGTGGGCCTTGCCATCGGCAAGGCGGACGTCTTCTCCTCGAGCTACGCCACCATCGGCTGGCAAAGCTGGGGGGCATTCTGCGTCATGGTGCTCTGGGGCCTGTGGATGGCGCGAGGGCATCTCCGCACCGTCTGGCGCAAGGCATGGTGGAACGACCCGACTATAGATGATTCGGGCGAGATCTTATCGTACCGCGTCGCGGTCTGGGGCGGGCTTCTGGCCTTGGCCTACATGGTCGTCTGGCTCCACGCCAGCGGCATGTCGTTCGACGTGCTGGCGCTGTTTTTGTTCGCCACAGTCGTCATCTACATCGGGATCACGCGCGTCGTCATTGAAGGCGGGCTCACGCTGACGAAATCGCCCACCATCCCCCAGCCTTTCGCAGTACACACTCTGGGCTCGGCCAACATCGGCCCCGCCAGCTACACCGCGCTCGCCTTCAGTTGGGGGTGGATCGCCGACGTGTGGTCCATCTTCATGCCCGCCGTCGCTCAGGCGGCCAGGCTCGCCGACTGGGTCCGCGTCCACAAGCGCACCATCGCCTGGGCCTGTCTCGTATCGGTCGCGGTGGCCATCGTGGCCTCGGTCTGGTATACGCTCGCCATCGGTTACCGCAACGGCGGTTACAACTTCAACGTCTGGCTCCTCAGCGGCGCGCCCGGCGTCGCCTTCGATTATTCCGCCTCCAAGATCAACAACCCTCGCGGAACCGACTGGCAGCGGCTGGGCTTCATGGGCATCGGCGCAGGCCTGATGTCGCTTATGACCTACCTGCGCTACCGCTTCGCATGGTGGCCCCTCCACCCCATCGGTTACACGTCGGCCTATGCCAGGGCCACGCAACTGTCCTTCGGGGCCATCTTCGTCGGCTGGCTCCTCAAGTTCGTCATCATCAAGCTCGGCGGCGCTGATCTCTACACGCGCGCCAAGCCCTTCTTCTACGGTGTCTTGATCGGTGGCGTCGTTCTGTGCGGCATCTCCCTGGTGCTAGATGCGATCTGGTTTCCGCAACAGGGGCATCAGGTTTACTTCTAGAGGCGGAAGCGTATCCGCGCGCGCAGATCGGTAACCCAGTGCTTCCCTGAGCCCGTCGAAGGGCGGCTCTCCACGGTTGCCGGATGGAGAGATGAGCGTGGGCAGGGGGGTACCGCTCACGGCGGCATAATTGACAGCCCCCACGGCGGCGAGTATCTTCAAATACTTGGCTCGATTCCTGCCCCCAGTCAGGACCTATAGGCGATTTCGTAACTCCGGACGTTCACCATGCAGGCGATGGCGAAACGGTACGATCCGGCACCCGTGGAGGCCCACTGGACGCGTGTGTGGGAGGCGGCGGATTACTTCCACGCCGAACCCGACTCCGAGCGCAAGCCGTATACCATCGTCATCCCGCCCCCAAACGTTACCGCCGCTCTGCACATGGGACAAGGGCTGAACAGCACCATCCAGGATGTCATCATCCGCTGGCGGCGTATGCAGGGCTTCGAGGCCGAGTGGCTGCCTGGGGTCGACCATGCGGGCATCGCCACCCAGAACGTCGTCGAGCGCGAGCTGGCCGGGCGGGGCCTGACGCGCCACGACCTGGGCCGCGATGCCTTCGTCGCCGAGGCTCAAGCCTGGAAGGAAAAGCACGGCAGCCGCATCATCGGGCAGCTCAGAGGGATCGGCTGCTCGTGCGACTGGGCTCGCGAGCGCTACACGATGGACCCCGGCCTCAGCCGCGCAGTCCTGGAGGCTTTCGTCCGCCTGTACCGGAAAGGGCTCATATACCGCGGCAACCGCATCGTCAATTGGTGCCCTCGCTGCACGACCGGCCTCTCCGACGAGGAAGTCGTCCACAGGGAGCACGAGGGCTCGCTCTGGTACGTGCGCTACCCCCTTGAAGGCGGCGGCCACATCGCCGTCGCTACAACGAGGCCCGAGACCATCCTGGGCGACGTCGCCGTGGCGGTGAACCCCGCCGATGAGCGCCATCAGTCCCTGGTCGGTCGTACGGCCATCCTGCCGGTCCTCGGCCGCCGCATCCCAGTCATCACAGACGCGTTCGTGGACCCCGAGTTCGGCACCGGTGCCGTCAAGGTCACCCCCGCCCACGACCCGAACGACTTCGAGATCGGAGAGCGGTGCAAGCTTGAACCCGTCCTCGTCATGGACGAGATGGGCCGCATGAATGAGAACGCCGGCCCCGACTACGCCAGCTTGGACCGTTTCGAGGCGCGAGAGAAGCTTGTCGCACGGCTGCGCGCCGACGGCCTTCTCGAAAGAATCGAGCCGCACCAGCACACCGTGGGCCACTGCGATCGCTGCAAGACCATCGTCGAGCCCTACCTCTCCGAGCAGTGGTTCTGCGATCAGAAATCGCTCGCGGGGCCGGCCATCGCTGCCGTGGGCGAGGGAACCCTACGCTTCCATCCCGAGCGGTGGACAAAGGTCTACCTTCAGTGGCTCGAGAACATCCGCCCCTGGTGTCTGTCGCGCCAGCTCTGGTGGGGCCACCGCATCCCGATCTGGTACTGCGACGAATGCGGCGAGGTGATCGTCGCCGTCGAGCCGCCCGATCGCTGCACCCAATGCAAGAGCCCCCGCCTGCGACAGGATGAGGACGTCCTCGACACGTGGTTTTCGTCGGGGCTCTGGCCCTTTTCGACCTTCGGCTGGCCCGACGACACACCCGAACTGCGCTACTTCTACCCGACGAACACCCTGGTGACCGCGCCCGAGATCATCTTCTTGTGGGTGGCGCGCATGGTGATGCTCGGCTGCGAGTTCATGGGGAGGGTGCCCTTCGGCGACGTCCTGCTCCACGGCACCGTACGCGATACGCTGGGCCGTAAGTTCTCCAAATCCCTCGGCAACGGGTTCGATCCCATGGAGGTCGTCGAGGACGTCGGCGCCGACAGCCTGCGCTTTTCCACCATCGGCGACACCTCCCAGGGTCAGGATGTGTATCTCTCGCTGGATTCCTTCGACGCCGGGCGCAACTTCGCCAACAAGGTTTGGAACGCCGCGCGTTTCGTCTTGAGCGCTGCGGAAGGCTTCGATCCGGAGGGCGAGGACGCGGAGGGCGAGTTGGCCGACCGCTGGATCCGCGCTCGCTTGACGCGGACGATCCGGGAGGTTACCGACGCCCTCGATGCTTTCCGCCTGGGTGATGCCGCCCGCACCGTCTATCACTTCATCCGGCGCGACTTCTGCGATTGGTACATCGAGTTGGCCAAGCCACGCGTTGCCGAGAACTCGCCCAATGCTCAGACCGCGAGGCGTACGCTCCTCGAGGTGCTCACAACGAGCATGAAGCTCCTGCACCCCTTCATGCCGTTCCTCACCGAGGAGATCTGGCAGCGCGCCGCACCGCACATCGGAGACGAGGACGCTCCCAGTATCGTGATAGCCCGTTGGCCGAACGCCGAAACGGCGGCGAACGACCCCGGGGCGCTGGCTGCCATGCAGACCCTCCAGGAGGTCGTCACGGCCATCCGCAACATCCGCGCGGAGATGCGTATCCCCCCCGGTGCATACGCTCAGGCTCTCGTGCGGTGCTCCGGCGAAGAGGCGCGGGTTCTCACCGACCACAGCGCCTACGTCCGCGGGCTGGCCAGACTGGAGGCGTTCGATGCTCGTCCCGACGTGATCAAGCCTCCGGGCGCGGCTTCTCGGGTCGTCGAGTTGATGGAAGTCTACGTGCCCCTGGCAGGGCTGATTGACGTGGAGACGGAGCGGGCTCGGCTCGGGCGCGAAGAGATCAAGCTGGAGCGGACGCTCGAATCCGCCGAACGTAAGCTCGCCAATCCCCAGTTCCAGGAACGCGCGCCGACCGACGTGGTCGAGCGCGAACGCCGGGTGGCCGAGACCCGGCGACAGGCCCTGGAGAAGGTGCGCAGGCACCTCGCCGAGCTTGCGGCGAGCGCTTGAAGGTGCGTGGCGACCGTGGTCGAGACCTGCTCTCGCGTCCAACACAAATACGGCCTGCACGCACGACCGGCCGCCCTGATCGTCCAGGTAGCGTCGCGTTACCAATCGCACATCTTGCTGGCCAAGGACGGCCTGGAGGTGGACGGCAAAAGCATCATCGGCGTGATGATGCTGGCCGCCGAGCAGGGCAGCATCGTCTCCATTCGTGCCGAAGGGCCCGATGAACAGGAAGCCGCCCGCGAGCTCGCCGAGGTCGTCGCACAGAATTTCGGCGAGATATGATCTCCCGGGGCCCGGCGGGCGCCCCTGGCAAATCCCCAGTGGCCAGGCTCACTCGACCCTCTGAAGCCTGAAGAGGTCCGTCCATCGATACGCTCAAAGGCGTCGCGGGTTCGCCCGGCATCGTGGTCGGCCGAGCCTTCATCTACGATCCTCAGGACCTCTGGATCGAAGAGCGCGCTATCGCGCCCGACGAGGTCGAGACGGAGATCGAACGTTTCCTCGCGGCCATCGAACGCGCGCGCGACGACCTCGAAGAGACCCAGGCCAGGCTCGCCACCGAACTGGCCGCCGAGGGCCGCCACGTGCTCGAAGCGCACGTGATGATCCTCGAAGACCCCGTCGCTATCGAGCAGACCATCGCCCGCATCCGCACCGAGCAGGTGGCGGCCGATTTCGCCTTCTTCCGCACACTGCGCGGCCTGATCAAGGCGCTGCGGGCGGCCAAAGACGACTACCTGCGCGAGCGGGCGGGCGAGGTTCGCGCCGTCGGCCGCCGCGTCTTTCACCTGTTGGCCAACCGCGAGCCGCCCGCGCCCCGCCCCGCGGACGCCAACGCCATCATCGTTGCGCGCACCCTCGGCCCCGCCGACGCGGCGCAACTGTCGTCGATAGGCATCCGCGCCTTCGTCACTGATCTGGGGGGTCCCACCAGCCACGCCGCCATCGTTGCCCGATCCCTGGATGTCCCCGCCGTCGTGGGAGCCAAACGCGCCTCCGAGCTCATCGAGCCGGGGGAGCACCTCATCGTGGACGGCTCCGCGGGGGTGGTCTATCGCGAGCCGGATGAGCCGCTCATCGCGCAAACCCGGATTAGACAGGCCGAGGACGCGGCGACCAAGCAGAAGCTGCGCGAGTTGCGTGAGCTACCGTGTGAGACGCTGGACGGCAGGCGAGTGGGGCTTCTGGCGAACATCGAGATTCCCGAGGAGATTGCCCTCGCCCTCGACTACGGTGCCGAGGGCATCGGACTCTACCGCACCGAGTTCCTCCACCTCCTCGGCGACCGGCCCCCTTCCGAAGACGAGCAGTTCGAGGCTTTCGCGCGGATCGTGCGGGACATGGCGCCCAGGCCGATCACCATCCGTACGCTCGATGTCGGCGGCGACAAGGCGCTTCGCTCCGAGCACATCGACGAGGCGAATCCATTCCTCGGCTGGCGTGCTATCCGCTTCTGCCTGGACCAGCCCGACCTGTTCGGCGCGCATCTGCGAGCCATTCTTCGCGCCAGCGCTATCGGACCCGTCCGCCTCATGCTGCCGATGGTCGCCGGACTGGAGGAGTTGAACGATGCGCTCACCTTGCTGGAGGGTGCCAGAGACCAGCTCCGACGCGCCCGCGTGCCCTTCGATCCCGAGCTTCCGGTGGGGATCATGGTCGAAGTGCCCTCCGCGGCCGTCACCATCGACCGGATGGCGGGAAAAGTGGCCTTCCTCTCGCTGGGGACGAATGACCTTATCCAGTACACGTTGGCCGTTGACCGCGATAACGCGCGCATCGCCCGCTACTACGACCCCATGCATCTGGGCTTCTTGCGTCTGGTGCGGAACGTCATCGAAACCGGCCAGGCTCACGGGCTGCACGTGAGCACATGCGGTGAGACGTGCGAGCAATTCGGGTTCGCGGTCCTGCTTTTGGGCATGGGCCTGGACGAATTCAGCATGACGCCGCAGATGATCCCGCGCATCAAGCGGCTGTTCCGCTCCATCCGCTACGACGAAGCGCGCCGGCTCACCGACGAGGTGTTCGCCCTGGATACGGCGCGCGAGATCCGCACGCGTGTGGAGGCCTACCTCCGCGACGCCACGGCTCCCTCCATTACAGCGGACATGGAACCCAATGATTGAAGGGCGCTTAGTCCTTCGCCCGACCGCTCACTGAAGGCGGAAAGGAGCTTCTCATGAAGCCGCGCTTGCACCTGTTCACGTCGGAATCCGTCGCCATCGGGCACCCTGATAAGATGGCCGATCAGGCCTCCGACGCCATTCTGGACGCTTACCTTGCCGAGGACCCCGACGCACGCGTCGCCTGCGAGACCGTCTTCGCCAAGGGGCTGGCGCTGGTTGCGGGGGAGATCACAGCGCGCGGCACGGTGGATGTCGAGCGCGTCCTGCGCGACACCGTCCGTAATATCGGCTACAACAACGACGCCCACGGCTTCTGCGCCGATACTTGTAAAGTCTACACCTCGATCAGCAAGCAATCGCCCGATATCGCGCGCGGCGTGGACGTGGACCCCGCCTCGGAGAAGGGACAGGGCGCGGGCGATCAGGGCATGATGTTCGGTTACGCCAATAGCGAAACCCCCGAATTCATGCCGCTCCCGATCTCACTGGCGCACAAGATGATGATCCGCCTGGCCGAACTGCGTCGGAGCGGCGCGCTGCCCTATTTGCGTCCCGACGGCAAGTGCCAGGTCACCGTCGAATACGAGGGCCGCGTCCCGCGCAGGGTTCATACCATCGTCGTCTCCGCGCAGCATGATCCGGGCACGACTCAGGCGCGCATCCAAGATGACCTCATGGCCCAGCTCATCCCCCAGGTGGTCCCGCCCGAGTTCGTCGATAGTCAGACCCGCTACCTGTTCAATCCCACGGGCTCGTTCGAGATTGGCGGCCCCGAGGGCGATACGGGTCTGACGGGACGCAAGATCATCGTGGACACCTACGGCGGCGTCTGCCGCCACGGAGGCGGCGCCTTCAGCGGGAAGGACCCCTCGAAGGTGGATCGCAGCGCCAACTACGGCGCTCGCTACGTCGCCAAGAACGTCGTCGCGGCCGGGCTGGCCGACGAGGTCGAGATCCAGCTCGCCTACGCCATCGGCATCTCCGAGCCCGTCATGGTGGACGTGGACACCTTCGGCACCGGAAAGCTCGACGAAACGTCGATCCGGCGTCTCGTCAAAGAGACCTTCGACCTGCGGCCCGGGGCGATTGTCCAGACGCTCGACCTCAAACGCCCCATCTACAGGAAGACCGCCGCCTTCGGCCACTTCGGCCGCGCCGAGCCCGAGTTTCGCTGGGAAGCGACCGACCGCGCCGCCGAACTGCGTGCCGCCGCCGGATTCGACAGCAGGGCGTAACGCAAGAAAGGAGCCTTCATGTCTCAGCTTATTTCACACGATATCAAGGACATCAACCTCGCCGACCAGGGCTACCGCAACATCGAGTGGGCGGAGGTGCAGATGGGCGCACTATTGCGCGTGCGCGAGCGCTTCGCCAGAGAGAAGCCCCTGGCGGGTCTGCGCGTGGGCATGGCGCTTCACATCACCAAGGAGACCGCCGTCCTGGTCAAGACCCTCATCGCAGGCGGGGCCGAGGTCGCCATCACGAGCTGCAACCCGCTCACGACTCAGGATGACGCGGCCGCCGCCCTGGCCGATAGCGGCGTGAACGTCTACGGTTACAAGGGCGAATCCCGCGATGAGTACTACCGCTATCTCCGCGAGGTGGTGAGCTTCAGGCCGCACATCACGGTCGACGACGGCTGCGACCTGGTCAGCGAAATTCACACCCATCACACCGAGCAGATTCCCGAAATCGTCTGCGGCTGCGAGGAGACGCGGACAGGCGTCATCCGGCTTCTGGCGATGGAGCGGGATGGCGCGCTCCAGTACCCCATGATCGCCGTGGACGACTGCCTGACGAAACACCTGATGGACAACTACTACGGCACGGGCCAATCGGCGCTCGACGGCATCATCCGCGCCTCCAACATCCTGCTGAGCGGCAAGACCGTCGTCGTCGCGGGCTACGGCAACTGCGGCAAGGGCGTCGCCATGCGCGCGGGGGGCATGGGCGCAAACGTGATCGTGACCGAAGTGGACGCTTTTCGGGCGCTACAGGCGAAGATGGACGGCCACCGGGTGATGAAGATGGACGACGCCGCGCCTCTGGGCGACATCTTTATCACCGCGACGGGTGACCGCGACGTCATCGTCGAACGCCACATGCGCGCCATGCCCGACGGGGCGATTCTGGCCAACGCGGGCCACTTCGACATCGAACTGGACATGGAGGCCCTGCACAAGATCGCCGGGGAGAACGTCCGCGAGATCCGCCCGCTCTTCCACGAGTACGGCTTTGGTGGCAAGGTGCTCTTCGTCTGCGGCGAGGGCCGCCTGGTCAACCTCGCCTGCGCCGAGGGCCATCCCTCGGCCGTTATGGCGCTCAGCTTCTGCGATCAGGCTCTGGGCATGGAGTGGGGCGTCAAGCACCGCGATGAACTGGAACCCAAGGTGTACCAGCTCCCTCATGAGATCGACAGCCAGGTCGCGCGCCTCCAGCTCGAAGCGATGGGCGTCGAGATCGACAGCCTGACCGCCGAACAGCAAACCTACCTGAACTCCTGGGATTCCGGCACTTAGGCCTCCAGGCGGCGGGCTGCACCCACCTCGCCGACGGACATCTTGTCGAGGCGGCGGAACCGGTCGGGAAAGTCATTGCGGAGGCGATGTCAGTAGCATTATTATAGATGGCTAGATCAAACCGCTGGGCTACGGCCCGAGATGTTTCGATACAATGAAGTACAAGCCAATGACCGACACGTTCAAGGAGCAGTTAGGCGCAATCATTACTGAGTATGAATCAGCTCTTTCGCGATCAGCTCATACTGATGCGTCTGACGTGTTTACCCTTACCCAAATTACGGACTTACAAACGCGATGTACTACGGCAATTGAAAGAGCGACTGGATCAAGTTCTACATACTATAGAAAGGTCATGGAAATAAGCAAAGAAATAGATCATATATACGGTCACGTAGCTGGACAAATTGGTGTGGCGAAAGCGTTGCTTTACGACATTCATAATAACTATATGAAATCCTTCGAAGAGTTAATACACGGTGATATTTTTGGCGATTTCTTGGAAATGGCTGACCATCTCTTGGAAAATGGATATAAGGACCCGGCTGCCGTGTTGGCAGGTAGCACCCTTGAAGTTCACATGAAGAAATTATGCGATAACTATAGTGTTGAGATCACATCAAATGAAAAGCCTAAAAGCTCTTATCTACTAAATGCAGACCTCCAGAAAAAGGGGGCATACACCAAGCTTGATCAAAAAAATATTACCGCGTGGCTCGGGCTACGAAACAATGCCGCGCACGGCAATTATTCCGAATACACCAAGGAACAAGTAAGCTTGTTCGCTGCCAGCATACGAGATTTTATAACTCGAAATCCTGCGTGACATGAAACGCCGGGACGCACGTCCCGCAGGCAGCCCACCTCCCGGCGCCGCTTACGGGCGGAGCAGGACCTTGCCGAACTGCCGCCGGTCGGCGACGTAGCGGTGGGCCTCGTCCGCTTCGGATAGAGGAAATTCGCGGTCGATGACGGCCCGGAGCCGCCCCTCGCCCACCAGGCGTGAGACAGCCGCCAGGTCCGCCTGCGTGCCCATGAACGTCCCCATGATCGTGTGGTTGGAGAGGAAGAGCAAAGCCAGATTCGTCATCGCCTCGACGCCGGAAGTCGCCCCGCAGGTCACCAGGCGCCCCCGCCGGGCCAGACACCTGAGCGCCTTGGGCCAGAGCGCGGCGCCCGTGTGGTCGATCACGATATCAACCCCCTCGCCGCCCGTGAGGGCGCGCACGCGCTCGTCGAGAGGCTCGGTCTCGTAGTTCACGGTAACATCGGCGCCCAGTCTTCTCGCCCTTTCGAGCTTGGCATCGCTCCCCGCCGAGGCGATCACCCAGGCCCCGGCCAGCTTGGCAATCTGTACCGCCGCGACGCCCACGCCGCTCGCCGCAGCCTGAACCAGCACACGCTCGCCGGGGCGCACCTTCGCGCGCGTGACCAGCATGTGCCACGCGGTCACGAACGTCAGCGGGAAGGCCGCCGCCCCCTCGAAGGAAAGGCCCGTGGGGATAGGATGGACGCGGCGCTCAGGGACCGCACAGAGCTCCGCATAGCCGCCCTGGGGCTGAAAGCCCAGGATGGTGTACTCGGCGCAGGCGTTGTCGGACCCGGAGCGGCACACACGGCAGACGCCGCAGCCCATGCCCGGCGCGATGAAAACGCGGTCGCCGACGGCAAAGTCAGTCACCTCGGCCCCCACGGAAGCGACATCACCCGCCGCATCGGCGCCGAGGATGTGCGGCATCACCCCCGGCGTACGCGGGAGCCCCTGGCGCACCCACAGATCAAGGTGGTTGATCGCACAGGCACGCACGCGCACCAGAACGTCCCCCGGGCCGACCTCCGGATCGGGGGCATCGGTGTAACGTAGGACCTCGGGTCCGCCGTACTGGTCGAAGACGTTCGCTTTCATGGCTTTGCGTCGGAAGAGGCCGTCAACATCCCAGGCTTTTTGCCATCCTCACAGCCCTTGGCCTCCGAGAAGCCGGGGCTGCGCCCCTCGAAGGATGCACCCGCCATCGCACGATTGTCCCTGGCAAGATAGCGACAGGGCACGAACCCATCAACAGCTCTCATGACGGACGGCCCCTTCAACTCAGGGAGACGAACCATCCCGCTCGCGCCTCGCCCAAGATGCAGGCGACGCCGGGCAGCAGTCCCGCGATCTCCCGGGCAGCCGCCTCGCGCGAGGGGTCCCCATCGGCTCTGTTGAGCAGGATGGCGCTGCGCAGGTCGAAAGGCGCGAGGCCGAGGGTGTACCGGAGCACTCGCGCGATGGCCAGGGGGGTCACGGGAGCACCGGGCGGGGTGCCGCTGAGCGTCGCGACCAGACCGACGCGGTGGACGTGCTCAGGCGTCAGGGGAAGGCCCAGGACGTCCAGCCCAACCGCGATGACGAAAAGCGTCGTCGAGCCTGGCAGGACGGGCTCGCCCGCCCCGGGGGCCTTGAAGGGTCTGCCGCGCGCACCGTCCGCCTCGACGATCACGGCATCGGCGATATCATGGCACGCCCATGCATCCACGCCCTTGCGGCCGACGCCCCCAAGCCGACCGTCGGGCAGAATCCCCGAGCCGACCGTGATGTGACGGTGCTCACCGAAGGCCGCCCGCAGCTCCTGCAGCGTGGGGCGCAAGAGCGTGCGCTCGGTCAGCGCCGCGTCATCCGGCCAGATCTTCGTCGTAGTCGTGGTCAGGACGCGCCAGCCGCGCCGGACGAGGGCATGGGCCAGCCCGAAGCAGAGCGTCGTCTTCCCCCCCGCACCCGCAACGGCGACGACATCGCCCCGCTCGACGCCGAAGACCTCAGCGACGTCGCTCGCCGGGTCTCGGGGATTCAACGCGCAGGCGCCATCTCGCCGCGCAATTGCCATTCGTTTTCGAGCGATTGCGCCCGGCACATGCGGGCGTACTGGCCGCCCTGTGCCATGAGCGCCTCGTGCGAGCCCATCTCCACTAGCTCGCCACCGTCGAGCACGATGATCCGGTCCGCCGTTCGGATGGTCGAGAGCCGGTGCGCGATCACCAGCGTGGTGCGACCGTGCGCCAGGCGCGTGAGAGCCCCCTGAATGAGCGCCTCCGTCTCAACGTCCACGGAGCTGGTCGCCTCATCCAGGACCAGGATCGGCGCATCCCCCAGAAGCGCCCGCGCGATGGAGAGCCGCTGCTTCTGCCCGCCCGAAAGCCGCACGCCTCGCTCGCCGATGATCGTGTCGTAGCCCTCGGGCAGCTCCAGGATGAATTCATCGGCGTTCGCTGCACGAGCCGCGGCGAAAATATCCGCCTCGGAGGCGTCGGGCCGGCCGAACAGGATATTTTCGCGCACCGTCCCGTGAAAGAGAAAGACGTCTTGAAGTACCGTCGCGATATGACGGCGCAAGGATTCCAGCTTAAGCTCACGCACGTCGTGGCCGCCGACGAGCACCGCTCCCGACCAGACGTCGTAGAAGCGGGGCACGAGGTTGGCGACCGTCGTCTTCCCCGCGCCCGTCGGGCCCACCAGCGCCACAACCTCGCCATCGCCCACGGCGAACTCCGCCCCGCGCAGAACCGGCCGATCAGGCTCGTAGCCGAAAGTGACGCGGCGGAACTCGATCCCCCACACCAGCCCCGAGGGCGCCATGGCGTCGGGCGCATCGGCGATCTGAGGTTGCCTGTCCAGAAGTTCCCAGACGCGCTGGATGCTGGCGACAGCGCGCTGGAGCACATCGTGCATGTCCGCGATGCGCAAGAAGGGTTGGTAGATCTGGATCAGGTAGACGACGAAGACGAAGAGATCGCCCGCGTCCAGTCGCCCGCCAAGAGCCAGTTCGCCCCCGAAGAAGACCACCAGAATCACCCCGAGCCCCCCGAGCGCCTCCAGCGCTCCGGCCGGTACCAGCGAAAGTGCGTTGGCGCGAATGATCGTGTCGAAGTACGTCGCGCTCACCCGACGGACGCGCTCGGCCTGTTCGCGCTCTCGCGCAAAGGCTTTGATGACGCGAATCCCGCTGATCGAATCCTGCACCAGCGCGACCACCTCCGCTAGCTGGCTTCGCACGTCGTGCCAGAGGTTGCGCACATGGTGGACGAACAGGTAGACCAGCAAGGCGACCAGCGGCAGAGGCAGGAGCGTCACCGCTGCGAGCTTCCAGTTGATGGTGAATAGAACGGCCATCATGGCCAGCGGCGTGGCGACGGCCAGAAGCGTCTCGGGGATGCCATGAGCGACGAAGTCCTCGACGGCCTCGATGTCGTTGACCGAGCGGGACATGAGCGCTCCGGTCCGCTGCTTGTCATAGAACCGGTGAGGCAGCCGCTGGAGATGGGTATAGACGCGGACGATGAGGTTGTGCTGCATGCGATAGGCTGAGATGTGGGAGAAGAGGCCGTAACCGAAGCGCAAGAGGCCTCGCAGCACGTAGACACCCGCCAGAAGCAGTGCAACGGACCACAGCGCCTCCGCATCGCCCCCGGCGCCCGCCGCCCATCGGATGAGCCGGCGGATGAGCAGCGGCGGCAACAGCCCCACGCCCGTGAACGCCAGGCCCACAAGGATCGAGGCCGCCATCAGACGGCGCTGGCCGGCCAGCGCGTCCCACAGCCGCCGCAGAAAATGCAAGACCGTCCTCCTCCCGGCCTAGACCGTCGGCGTTTCCCCGTTCCGGAACTGCTCTCGCAGCCGCCGAAAGCGTGCACCGTAGATCATCTCGAATAGCGCCATCTTCTCGGGGTAAAGCTCTTCGCACAGCGCGCGAACCTTCGCGATCTCGATCTCGATACCTGTGTCGGGGTAGTCCCTGGCGAGGATCAAGGCGCACACCCGGTCCGCCGCCCGCGCGAGGACCCGTGCCCGCTCGCGTTCGATGCGCGCGACGACGATCAGAACGCGCGCCCGGCGGTCGGTTCTTCCGCCGCCCCCATCGTGTGGAACGTTCGCAATCATGCCCCCCTAAAGTGCGCGCCAGGCCGGTCCGCCGCAAGCCTTGATCGGATGACCCGACCGACCTCACCCGGCGGCCAGGTCGGGGTCTCGCGCGGGGATGGGTGCTCCCTCGGCGAAGCGGCCGGCGCGGAAGGGCCCGAGGTCCATCTCGGTCGTCCGGCCTGAGGCGATGAGCTCGGCCACCGCGTCGCCGAAGACGGGCGAATGCTTGAAGCCGTGGCCGCTCCAGCCCAGGCAGGCATACAGCCCCTCGACCGGCGGCAAGGGTCCCAGGATGGGGGCCTCATCCGGCGTCACGTCGTAGATTGCCGCGTAGCCGCCACGGAAGCTGCTCCCGACCGCCTCCGGCACGCGGTGCCTGTAGCGGGACAGCCAGCGTGCGACCGTCCCTGGATCGGCCGTCTCGTCGTAGTGATCCGGATCGGCGGGCTCTGCCCCGGGGGTCAGATCGGCGCCGATGATCATGTAGCGCTCGCGATCCGGCCGGAAGTAGGCCTCTGTGACGAGGTCGGAGTAGATCGGCGGCATGTCCGCGAGTGCCGCGGGACGGCGAACGAGGCAGAGCTCCTGGCGTTCGGGAGTGACGGGCAGCCCGATCCCGTGCGACCGCACTAGTGTTGTGCCCCACGGTCCCGCTGCGACGACGACCCGCGGCGCCGCGATGTGCCCCTCGGACGTATCCACGCCGGCGACCCGCTCATCACGCACGACGATCCGAGCAACGGGCGTTCCCTCGCAGATGCGAGCGCCCAACTCGGTCGCGCGACGGGCGAAACCGGCCGTGACCAGTTGCGAATCGGCGTAACCGGTCTCGGGGTAGTAGGCCCCCAGGACGAGATCGCGGACGTTCAGCTCGGGCCGGAGCCGCACCATCTCTTCAGGCGTCAGGAGTTCGACCGCGACACCCTCTTCCCGCTCCATGACAACTTCAGCGCGCAAGGCCCCCTCGCCCCCAGACCCAACTCCCGCCAGATGGCCCGAACGCACGAACCCCGCATCACCGCCCACCGCCTCATCGAACCGCTCGAAGATCCGAAGGCCCCCCAGCGCCGAGCGCACGAAGACGCGCTGGGGGTAGTGCAGCCGTAAGATCGCGGAGGACTTGCCGGTCGGCCCCGAGGCGAGCGACCGCCGCTCGCACAGGACCACGTCGCGCATCCCTCGCCGAGCCAGGTGGTAAGCGATGCTCGCACCGTAACACCCGCCGCCGATGATCACCGCTTCCGCCGTTCGCTTCATGAGCCGATCCTTCCGCGCCGTTGGCCATCAAACGGCACCGCTCGTCCTCCAAAGTGCCCAAGATAGCGGCCCTGCGTTGCACCCTTGAAGGCCGGACGCTATACTTGGTGGCGGATGCGCGGCCCGCCGCTTGACTTGCGCTCGATCACGGCTGGCGGCATGACCGCCACGCGCCCGGACGCTGAAAAGGATATCCACACCGCCTATGGGACACAAGAGATCGTGCGCATGGAGGCCCCGCAGGGGCGTTCTTCGCGTCATGCCGTGGCTCGTCCCGGCCGCCTTCATCCTTGCGTCGGGCTGCGCCGGGCGAGACTGGTACCGGGAGCTGCGCGAGCCTATCGAGGGCCTCGACACCCACCCTCTGCGCGGCCGCGTCATCGTGCTTGATCCCGGCCACGGGGGCCGCTTCGATGGCGCTGTCGGTAAACGGGGCACGGCCGAGAAGACCATCAATCTCGCCGTCGCGAGAGAACTTGCGTCACTTCTGGGGAGCGCGGGCGCTCGCGTCCACCTGACCCGAACCGAGGATCGCGATTTGGCTCCCGAGACCGGAACGAAGCCCTCGCTGGTGGCCGACCTGGCCGCGCGCGTCGCCCTGGCCGAGAGTCTGAGGGCCGATCTTTTCATCTCGCTGCATCACAACGCCGACGCCGGAGGCGATCGCGGCGAGAACGCCACCTACACCTTCTACAGGCTCGGCGACGGCGGCCCATCGCTGGACGTCGCACGCCTCGTCCACCGCCATCTCGTCGAGAACCTATCCATCGCGCCGAACGCACTGCTCCCGGGTAACTACTACATCCTGCGCAACACGACCGTCCCCGCACTCTTGGGCGAACCCAGCCACATCTCCAATCCCCGCATGGAGAAACGCCTTCGTGAGCCAGCCAAGCATCGCCTCGAGGCGGAGGCGTACTTTCTGGGTATCCTGGACTACTTCGCCCGGGGCGTCCCGCGCATCGAGAATTTCCAGCCCGCCGGCACGCGCGTTGCCGATGCCCGTCCCACCGTGAGCGCTCGCGTGCTGCCCGACCGTCAGGCAGCCATCGACCCCCAGGCGGTGTCGCTCTTCGTGGACGGTCGGCGCGTTGAAGCAGTACACGACCCCGCGACCCACAAGGTGCTCTGGCGGCCGGCGGAGCCGCTTGCCAACGGTCCCCACCGCGCCGAGGTCCGCGCCCGCAACCTCGGCGGCAATGCTGCGCGCGGGCTGATCCGCACCTTCACGGTCGCCCTGCCGCCCGCTCATGTCGCCATTATGGTCGAACCCTCGCCCATCCCCGCCGGGGGGCAACTCCTGGCGCGAATCACGGCGACCGTCAAAGATGCGCTAGGGCGCTCCGTCGCGGACTCGACCTCGGTCATCTTCCTCATCACCGGTGCCGACAGCACGAAGGTGGAGCGGCTGACGCTCGGCGGCGCGGCCCATGCTATCGTCCGGCCCCGATCCGGCGCGGAGGCCCTCAAGGTCATCGCCCTTGCAGGCGCGGCGACGAACAGCTCCCGGACGCCGATCAGTTCGGTCGGTCACGGCCGGCTCTCGCTGCTCGTTACCGATGGGTTCACTGGTCGTCCGGTCGCGGATGCGATGGTCCTGTGGGGCGACGCAGCACCAGTCCACACGGACGCCGCCGGCTACGCGCTTCTGTCCGGCGGCGAAGACTCGGTCCGTGAGGCGCTACGGATTGCGCGGCCCGGTTATGTGCCCCACAACGATGAGGTCACCATCCCCGGCTCGACAGGGACGCATCTCGACGTCGCCCTCCATCCCGTGGCACAAGGAGCGCTGAGGGGTCGCCGCCTGGTACTCGACCCCGCCTACGGCGGCAAGGACGCTGGGCCCGTCGGGCGATTGGGCCTGCGCGCGGCGGACGTGACACTGCGCATCGCCGAGCATCTAGCCGGCTACCTGCGGGCTGCAGGAGCCATCGTGACCCTGACCCGCGCCCACGACGAGGACGCCACACCCCTGGCGCGCGTCCGGCGCACCGCTGCCGCAGAAGCCGAGCGCTTCCTGCAGATCGAGCTCGGGGCCGACGCCGACCGCCCCGGGCACAACGGCACGCGGAGCGCGCACTACCCTGGGAGCATCATCGGCGAGCCCCTGGCGCGCCTGGTGCAGGAGGAACTTCTGGACGAACTGGGTCTGAAGAACCTGGGCCTCGTCGAGGACGCCCGCTTCGTCCTCCAGCAGACGCCCTGCCCGGCTGTGCTCGTCCGACCCGTCATGATCACGCACCCAGCCGAGGAGACGGCGCTGCTCTCATCCGCGCGTCGGCGGAAGATCGCCTACGCCTTGTACTGCGCCTTCCTGCGTCACTTCGAAGGCGATGGCTCGGGCGCCATCCGGGGACGGGTGCGCGACGAGAGAGGCCGGCCTGCCGCAGGCGCGCTCGTGACCCTCGATGGCTACCTGAGCGTGCAGACGGATGAAGAAGGGCGCTACTCTCTCCGGTACATCAGACCGGGCGAGCACGCGCTGGCCCTCACGGGCTACAGGGGCGAACGAAGCGTCGTGAGCGTTGGGGTGGGCGAAGGGAAGACGGTGACGCGCGATCTAGTGCTGGGCCAGACGGCGGTGCGGAGGGTGCGCCCTGAGGAACCCGGCGCGTTAGAACCGCCCCGATAGCCTCCCGCGCAACGCAGGAAGGTTCATCCGCCGGGTTCCCGCCGTAGCCCGAGGACATCCTGCATGTCATAGAGGCCCGGCGGTGCATTCACGGCGTAACGCGCCGCCCGGAGTGCACCCTCGACGAATGTGTCGCGCGAGGTACAGCGGTTGCGCAGTTCCACCACCTCGCCAGGACCCATGAAGCTCACGACGTGATCGCCCGCTAGATCGCCGCCTCGGATCGCGTGAATGCCAATCTCGCCGATGGGTCGCTCACTCACGAGCCCCTCTCTTCCATGCCGCAGGACAGCGCTGAGCGCCTGGCCCCGAGCGTCCACGACCGCCTCGGCCAACCTGAGAGCCGTGCCGCTGGGCGCGTCCTTCTTGCCCCTGTGGTGAGCCTCGACGATCTCGACATCGAACCCATCGTCCAGCACACTCGCCACTTCACCGGCCAGCTTGAACAGGAGGTTGACCCCCACGGACATGTTCGGCGCCAGGACGCAAGGGAAGCTCTGCGCCAACTCCAGGATCTCCGCGACCTGCTCGGGCGAATGGCCCGTCGAGCCGATGACCATCGGGATGCGCGCCTCGGCCGTGACGCTCACGTGTTCTAGGGTCGGCTTCGCTACAAACTCGATGACGACGCCCGCCTGGCGGATGATGGCGCCCAGGTCCGCCGAGAGAGGAACCCCGAGGCGGCCGATGCCGATGACCTCACCGATATCGGCCCCTATGGCGGCGTGGGCCGGTCTTGATACGGCGCCGACCAGGCGCATGTCGTCCGCTTCACCGATCATGGCGCACAGGCGCCCGCCCATCCGGCCCGTGGCGCCCACGACGATGCAGTCGAGCATGTGCCCTTATGCCGCCAGCTTCAGTTCGAGCCCCGAGGCCTGCATCGCATCGCGGACCTTCGTCATGTTCTGGGGCGAAGGCGCCACCAGGGGCAACCGGGGCTCGCCCACCCCGAGGCCCAGGAGGTTGCAGGCGGCCTTGACGGGCCCGGGGTTCGTCTCCACGAACATCGCCTTGTGCAGTCGATACAGCGCCAGATGCGCCGCCAGCGCCTCAGCACGCTTGCCCGCCTCCCAGAGAGAGACGATCTCCGCGCATGGCCCGGGCGCTATGTTCGCGGTCACGCTGATCACGCCCGCGCCGCCGACCGCCAGAATCGGCAGCGTCTGATCATCGTTGCCCGACATGATGGCGACGCCCTGCCCTCGCGCCGCCATCGCCACCTCGGTGATCTGGGAGATGTCGCCCGAGGCTTCCTTGATTCCGACGATCTGAGGCAGCTTCGCCAACCGGCCCACGGTCTCGGGCAGAAGATTGACGCTCGTGCGCGAAGGGACGTTGTACGGCACCAACGGGAAGTCCGTCGCCTCGGCGATGCGGAGGAAGTGCTGGTAGAGCCCCTCCTGGGTCGGCTTGTTGTAGTACGGCGTGACCAACAGCGCACCATCCGCCCCGATGCTCTTGGCGTGCTGGGTCAGTGCGATCGCCTCGGCCGTGCTGTTGGAGCCCGTCCCCGCCAGCACGCCGATTCTGCCGCCGACCGCCTCGACGACCACCTCGACCACCTCCCCGTGCTCCTCGTGCGAGAGCGTGGCCGATTCGCCCGTCGTTCCGGTGGGCACGATGCCGTCGGTGCCGTGCTCGATGTGGAACTCCACCAGATCACGCAGCTTGGCCCTGCTCACCCTCCCCCCGTCAAAGGGCGTGACCAGCGCCACGAACGATCCGCGAAGGTTCAACATGACAACCTACCTCCCGTGCGCTCCCCATCCCGCGCGTCGGTATGGCATCGAGCCTCCGGGCACGGCAACGCGCATCCGCAGGCGGGATGCGCACCCCCCCCGGTCGCGTCGAGGCCCGCCTGAACTCAAAGGCGCACGAACTCCCAGTGCACCGGGGCTTTGTCGACTCGCTCGAGCGCTGTCATCACGCACCCTTGCACTTGCTCATAGAACAGTTCGTCGCAGATGTGGACCGCCACGCCGCCCCGAAGCGCCTCGACGATGAACGGATTGAGCTGGTCGATCATCTTCAACAGCCTGCGCTTGCTATAGCCGAAGGTGTCAATCTTGCGCGTCCCCATCACGCCGCGCAGATCACAGCCTTTCTCGATGGGGTCCACCTCATGCTCGTAGATCACGGCAACGCCGGTGTCAGGGTCCTCAGTGGGCTCGCCCTTACGCAACGAGCCGAAAAAGATGATCATCACGGGGTCTTCCGCCTTGATGCAATGGTTGACGAAGCGCCTGACCAGTGCGTACTCCTTCGGGTGCACCAGCGTGGCCTTGATCACCTCCAACGATTCCCGTCTCACCGTCGCCCGTTCTCCTGTCTAAACGACTAAAGCCCAGTCAAGCCCTCTCCATGCCCGCGGAGGCTCCCGGTTCGGCGAGCCTAGCGCCTGCGGCCAGGGACTTGACGACGCCTTCGGCCGTAGTGCTGGGTCTCAGATGGGTATGGGGCTGCATCGGCGGGCTGCTCCACCTGCTGTGTGACGCTCTCCTGAACGGCACTGCTCGCTTGGCGGTCCGCGATGATCTCGAACTGCACGATGCGCGTAGGACACCAGTGCATGACACGGTCGGGCGCATCGGCGTCTAAGGTGCGCAGGTCCCCCCCCATCCGCAGCCCGTGGAGGATCGGGAACATTCGGCAGAAGGCCTCACCGCACAGGCCCCCGGGCGTCCCCAGCCCAAACTCGTACCGGTCGCCCACCTTGTGGCCGAAAGGGCACTGGCCACGCTTGTCGTTGGGCTGGATGCCCATGACCTTCACCTCGAAGGTCGATACCTCATCACGTCCCATTTCCATGCCTCACCCCATCTCCCGTCACGAATGCCATCCCGCAACGCATTTTGCCCGCCGCTCGCGAGGGCTGCACGAACCCGTCATTTCTCGATAAAGCCGTTGACACCCCACCCATAGGCTTATAAATTCGTCATAATTTGCTGTTTTGTCCAGCAGTAGTTGTCGCTGGACCGGAGATTGGCGCAGAGGATACTCCGTGGGGTGGTCTGGCCGCATTACGCTAAAGACCGAAGAGACTGTGGACGGCGGTCGGTTCGCCGGAGCCGCACGGGTTGCGGACGCTCCAGCCCAACGCCGATCTGGACTTGCAACTCACTCCCGGAGAGCGACGTATCTAGCTCGGTTTCCCTGCAGGCTACACCCCTATGGGTCGCGTCGTCGCCCTTGACCTCGGCGACCGGCGCATCGGGATCGCCGCGACGGACCCGCTTCAGCTCATCGCGCAGGGCCTTGAGACTCTGGAGGTCACGAGTCCGGCCCAGGCGATCGAGTGCGTGGCAGCGCGTTGTCGGGCACTGGAGGCGGAGACGATTCTGGTCGGCGTTCCGAAGAACATGGACGGCTCCGTGGGAGAGCGCGCGGTGGCGGCGCTCGATTTCGCCGAGCGCTTGCGCGAGCAGGTGAACGCGGAGATCGTGACGTGGGACGAGCGCTGGACCAGCCGACAGGCCCGGCGGACCCTTCGGGAGGCGGGGGTTCGCACGCGCGGCCGGAAGGGCTTGGTGGACCGCACAGCGGCGACGCTGATGCTCAGCGAATACCTGTCCTTCCGGGGGGGGCAGGGCAGGGAGCGCTGAAGCCGCTCAGAGGGTGGGGGCCGACGGGATGGATCGCGTGCCTTCTGGTGATGACCGAGGCCCTGTGGCTGGGCCTGGCGACGGTCCTCTGGTACGGGGCCACGGTGCCGCTCTACCTGCGTCGGATGTCGCGGGTGTGGGCGGTCCTCACGGCTCTGATCGCGGCCACCGCAGGTGCGGGCGGCAGCTTATGGTGGCTCAACCGACCGCCAGGCGCCGCGCCGCCGCACGAGTTCGTTATCCCCAAGGGCATCACCGCAGTGGAGATCGCCGATCGGCTGCACGCTCTTGGCCTCATCCGCAGCCCCCGGTTCTTTCGGACTCTGTCAGCGGTGCGCGGACTGGATATTCGACTGGAGGCGGGTCGGTTCCGGCTCGAGAGAGGCCTTTCGACGGGCGCGCTGGTCGAGCGACTGACCCGCGCCGATCCGCCGATCGCGTACCAGGTCACCCTCCCGGAGGGACTGCGCGCCAGCGAGATCGCTGGCCTTCTTTCTCGGAAGGCGGCCATTGACTCCGCGGGTTTCATGGCAGCGGTGACCGATTCTGCTCGTGCCCGCGCCCTCGGTTCGCCGGTCGGCTCGCTCGAAGGCTATCTTTTCCCTGAGACGTACCGTATCGATGCAGGGACAACGCCCGCGCAGGTCGTCGCCGTGCTGGTGGAGCAATTCTGGCGCGTGTTCGACGACGCCATGCGCGATCGGGCGCGCGCGGCGGGGTTGATGCCGCACCAGGCGCTCACTCTCGCCTCCATCATCGAACGGGAGGTACGCCTGGGCGAAGAGCGGCCCATCGTCGCTTCGGTTTTCCACAACCGCCTGCGACGCGACATGAAGCTCGAAGCCTGCCCGACCATCGAGTACCTCTTTGGCCGACCCATGTCCCGCCTGAGCGCTGCCGAACGTAACGTCGATTCGCCCTACAACACTTACCGCTATCGGGGCTTGCCGCCTGGGCCCATCTGCAATCCTGGGGCGGCTTCGCTACACGCGGCCGCTGCCCCTGCAAGCACGGACTTCCTCTTCTTCGTGGCCGCCGGCGATGGTAGCCATATCTTCAGCCGTACGCTCGCCCAGCACCTCCGAGCCATCAACGCCATCCAGCGAAGGCGCGGCTGAAGGCGAACCCCTCATGCGCCGGGAGCTCACTCCGATTCCGACAGCGATCCCCGTCCTCGCTCGAAGGCCATGACCGATTCGGCGTTGCTAGAGGGCCTCAACCCGCGCCAGCGCGAGGCCGTCACCGTCGAAGGCGGACCCGTGCTCGTGCTGGCGGGCGCCGGCTCGGGGAAGACTCGCGTCCTCACGCACCGTATCGCGCACCTCACCGCCGCCCACGGTGTCCCCGCGCGACGTATCCTCGCCGTGACCTTCACCAACAAGGCCGCCGGGGAGATGCGGGAGCGGGCTAGGGTGCTGGTGCCGGAGATAGGCTTTGCCGACGGGATCGGAACCTTCCACAGCATCTGCGCCCGTATGCTCCGCCGTGAGTTGGCGCGGTATGCTGGCTTTTCGCCCACCTTCACGATCTACGACCGCGACGACCAGCTCCGCGCGGTCAAACGCGCCATGGCCGCCGCAGGCGCGGCTGACGGCAAAGGCGCGGTGACCGCCAAAACCTTCCTGAGCCGCATCTCGGGTGCCAAGGGGGAGCTCCAGACGCCCGACGAATTCGCCCAGACGGCCCATACGCCCATCGCGCGGCGCGCGGTCGAAGTCTACCGCGCCTACGAGGCCGAACTCGCCGGGGCCAACGCTCTGGATTTCGACGATCTGATCGCCATCCCCGTACGGGTCCTGCAACGCGAGGCCGATCTGCGCGTGCTCTATCAACGCCGCTTCGGGCACATTCTCGTCGACGAGTACCAAGACACCAACCGCGCCCAGCACTGGCTCTTGCGCCAACTGGTTGGCGACGACCGCAACCTCTTCGCTGTCGGCGACGAAGACCAGTCCATCTACGGCTGGCGCGGAGCGGACGTGGGGAACATCCTCAACTTCCAGCGCGACTACCCCGATGCGGCCGTCATCCGCCTGGAGCAGAACTACCGCTCCACCAAGCGCATCATCGCCGCTGCCAGCAGCGTCATCCGATACAACAAGAGCCGCCTGGGCAAGGAGTTGTGGACCGACGGACTCGAAGGCGAGCGCCTGACCCTGATCCCCGCGCTCGATTCGCGCGACGAGGCCGCCCATATTGCCGAAGAGATCTCTCGCGCCTGGCGGAACGGTGAGCGCGCCCTCGGGGATTTTGCCGTCCTTTACCGCACCAACGCCCAGTCCCGTGCCATCGAGGACGCCCTGCGGCTGGCGGGACTGCCCTACACCATCGTCGGAGGCGTGCGCTTCTACGAGCGGGCCGAGGTGAAGGACGTGCTCGCCTACCTCAAGGCGCTGACGAACCCCAGGGATACGATCAGCCTTGGACGCATCATCAACGTCCCCCGCCGCGGGATCGGCGCGGCCACCCTTGGAGCCATCGAAGCGCATTGCAGGGCGGCCGGCTGTACCCTGAGCGAGGCGCTCGGGGACCTGGAGAGGATCGAGGGCCTGAAGGCGGCGGCGCGCGCCAGGCTCGCCGAGTTCAGTGACCTCATGGGCGCGTTGCGCGCTCTGGTGCCCGAGTGCCCGGCCGTAACGATCGCAGAAGAGGTGCTGCGGCGGACCGACTATATCGCCTACCTGCGCCAGACCGGGGACGACGACCCCGAAAGCCGTGTCGAGAATGTCGAGGAGCTCGTCACAGCCATCGCCCAGTACACTGAGCGCACCGGTGACGCCTCCCTCTCGGGCTTTCTGTCCGAGGTCGCGCTCGTGACTGACATCGACCGGTGGGAGGACAAGCGCGATGCGGTGACTCTTATGACACTGCACTCGGCCAAGGGCCTGGAGTTCCCGGCCGTCTGGATCACCGGTCTGGAAAACGGGATCTTCCCCTTGGTCCGGGGCGTCGAGAACGAGGAGGAGATCGAGGAGGAGCGAAGGCTTTTCTACGTTGGCTTGACGCGCGCGAAAGAACGCATCTACCTCTCCTATGCCGGGTATCGTTTCCGTTACGGAGGCGTTGAGCCGAGCGGCCGCTCTCGTTTTCTGGACGAGATTCCGAGGGACCTGATCGAGGTCGCGGGCGGAGGCGTCGCCGAGAAGGTGCGCCCTGGGCGTGGGCGCACGTTTGAGCCCGTGGCCGAAAGCCGGTCGGACGGCCCGGTGGAGGCCGTCGAGGGATTGCCGGGGCTCGACGTGGGCGCTAAGGTGCTCCACCCCGAGTGGGGCGTGGGCACGGTGATGGAGATGCAAGGTCGCGGAAAAGATTTGCGGCTGATCGTCAAGTTCCTGAGCGGCGGACGAAAGACGCTCGTCGCGCGGTTTGCGACCCTGGAAATCTTGTAGGCAAGGGGGAGGACCCATGTCCGTCACGCCCGAAGACGTGGACCACGTAGCGCACCTGGCGCGTCTGGCCATGAGCGATGAGGAGAAGGGGCGCTTCGTCGAGGAATTGGGCCGCATCTTCGACTACATGCAGAAGCTGGCCGAAGTGGATACGACCGATGTCGAGCCGCTCTTCCACCCCTTGCCGCTCTCCAACGTGATGCGGGACGATGTCGTCGAGGCCTCGCCGGCACGGGATGCGCTCCTGCGGAATGCGCCCGAGGCCTTCGAGGGTTATTTTGTCGTTCCCAGGGTGATCGAATCTTAGAGACCGGAGAACGAATGAGCGGGCGCGACGGCCGGAAGCCGGAGGTCCTGGCGGTGATTCCAGCGCGGATGGCCTCGGCGCGGCTTCCGGGCAAGCCCTTGGTCGAGCTTTCCGGCAAGCCGCTGGTTCAGCGGGTCTACGAGAGCGTCCGCGATGCCGGGTGCGCCGACCGCATCATCGTCGCGACGGACGACGAGCGGGTGGCCCGCGCCGTCGAGGGTTTCGGCGGCGAAGCGATGCTCACCTCGGATGGTGCCCGAACGGGAAGCGACCGCGTCGCGGAGGTCGCCGCAAAGCTCGGCGCCGAGCGCATCCTGGACGTGCAGGCGGACATGGTGGGCCTGCACTCCCAGACGCTTGCCGCAGCGCTCGCGCCACTCGAGGCAGACCCCGAGGTAGCGATCGGGACCTGCGCCGTCGAGGGCGAAGACCCCAATGAGCTCGCTGACCCGGACGCCGTCAAAGTCGTGGTGGACGGACGCGGACGCGCGCTGTATTTTAGCCGCAGTCCCATCCCGTACCGCCGTTACGACCCACCGACACCGGGAGGCAGTCGGTACCTGATGCACCTGGGCATTTACAGCTTCAGAGCCGATGCGCTGGCCGCTTTCGCGCGCCTCGACAGCTCGCCGCTGGAAGCACAGGAGGGGTTGGAACAGCTTCGGGCCCTCGAGGCGGGCTGGGCTATCGGCGTTGCGATCGCGACGCACCGCCCACTCCGCGTGGATAGCCCCGCCGATCTGGAACGCGCCCGGAAGCTCTTGACCGGGAGCGCATCCGCCCCTTCTCCGCGTGCGAGGCCGTCTTGAGCGCGCCTATATACCTGGGAAAGCGACCGTGAACGCAAAGGACGAGTTCCCGAAGTACGTCGTCGTCGCCGGCGGCGTGATCAGCGGTGTCGGCAAGGGCGTGGCTGCGGCCTCTATCGGGAAAATCTTCACGCAGTACGGCTACGAGACGACCGCGCTCAAGATCGACCCGTACATCAACGTGGATGCCGGCCTTCTGCGCCCCACCGAGCATGGCGAGGTCTGGGTGACCGAGGACGGCGGCGAGATCGATCAGGACCTGGGCAACTACGAGCGTTTTTTGAACATCGAGCTTCCCAAGGCCCATAACCTGACGACGGGGCAGGTCTACAAGGCCGTGATAGACCGCGAGCGGCGCGGCGAGTACCTGGGCCAGACGGTCGAGTTCATTCCCCACATCCCCGACGAGATCAAGCGACGGATCAAGACGGCGGCAGCGGGCCACGAGATCGCCATTGTCGAGATCGGCGGCGTCATCGGCGACGATCAGAACATCCCCTTCCTGTTCGCCCTCAAGAGCCTGGAGCGCGAGGTCGGCGCCGAGAACATGGCCTACGTGCTCATCACGTACCTTCCCGTACCCGACCACATGGCCGAGATGAAGACAAAGCCCACTCAGCACGCCATCAAGCTGCTGACGCTCCAGGGCATCTTCCCCGATTTCATCCTCTGCCGCGCGAGCCACCCCCTCGACGACATCCGCAAGAAGAAAATCGAGACGTACGCTAACATCGACGCCCACCAGGTCATCAGCGCGCCCGACGTGGACACGATCTACCAGGTGCCGCTGAACTTCGAGCGCGAGGGTATGGGGCTCAAGCTTCTCAATCACTTCCGCATGGCCCCCAAGCGCATCCCCGACTGGTCGGTCTGGGAGCGATTGGTCGACCGCATCCAGAGTGCGCCCGAGAACGTCAAGATCGCCATGGTCGGCAAATACGCCGAAAGCGGGGATTTCGAGCTCTCGGACGCCTACCTGTCGGTCAACCAGGCCCTCGAGCACGCGGGCGCGGCGGTGGGTGCGCGCGTCGAGATCTCATGGATCAGCGGCACCCGCCTCGAGGATGACCCCGCCATCATCGGGGGGCTCGCCGACTACGACGGCATCATCGTCCCCGGCGCGTACGGCCATACGGGCGCGGAGGGGATCATCCGGGCCATTCGCTACGCCCGAGAGCATGGACTGCCGTTTCTGGGCCTGTGCTACGGGCTCCAGATGGCCGTCATCGAGTTTGCGCGGCACGTATGTCGTCTCGAAGACGCCAGCAGCACCGAGATCGATCCCGATACGCAGCACCCGGTCGTCGATATTCTCCACACCCAGCGCGCCGTGCTCGAGGAGGGCCAGTACGGCGGAACGCAGCGGAATGGAGCCTACGCTGCGATCCTCGAGCCGGACAGCATCGTCCATGGGCTCTACCAACGCTCCTGCCGCCTGGAAGAGGATTGGCGTCGCCTTCAGGCGCTGCGCGCTCAACCGGATCAGGCTTTCCGCCTGGGCGAGATCCCCGATGGCGTGCCCGTAGCCTTCGAGCGTCACAGGCACCGCTACGAGGTCTCGCCGCAGTACGTCGAGACGCTGACCGACGGCGGCCTCGCCTTCAGCGGCTATCATTTCCGCTCGGACGGCACCAGGCTCATGGAATTCATCGAACTGGCCGATCATCCTTTTTTCATCGCTACACAGGCGCACCCTGAGTTGAAGTCCCGCCTGGAGCGCCCGGCGCCCTTGTTCATCGGATTCCTGGAGGCGGCGCTCCATGCCAGATCGTAAGACGACCCGGCCCGTCCAAGTGGGTGAGATGACCATTGGCCCCACTCACCCGCTCGCGATCATCGCCGGGCCGTGCGCCCTGGAGTCGCGCGAGATCGCCTTCCGAACCTGCGAGCGGATGACCGAGCTGGCCCGTGCGTTTGGCTTGCCGTACATCTTCAAGTCCTCCTACGTGAAGGCCAACCGCACCAGCGGCGAAGCGTACACCGGCCCCGGCATCGACCGAGGACTTGCGCTTCTAGCCGAGGTCAAGGCCCAGTTTGACGTCCCCATCCTCACCGACGTTCACGAAGTCGCCGATGTGAACGCGACCCGAGAGGTTGCCGATGTCCTCCAGATACCCGCCTTCCTCTGCCGGCAGACGGATCTCGCACGCGCCTGCGGCGCCACTGGCCGCCCCGTGAACGTCAAAAAAGGCCAGTTCCTCGCCGCTGAGGACATGGTCCAGATTGCCCGGAAGATCGAAAGCGGAGGCGGCTCACAGGTCCTGTTCACCGAGCGGGGCACTTTCTTCGGCTACCACGACCTCGTCGTGGACATGCGCGGCCTGGTCGTCATGCGCCGGACCGGCTATCCCGTCGTCTATGACGCCACCCACTCGGTCCAGAGGCCGGGCCGCGGCGGGACAGTCAGCGGCGGCAACCCGGAGTTCATCCTCCCCCTCGCACGGGCGACGGTCGCACTGGGCGTGGACGCCCTGTTCTTCGAGACGCATCCCGATCCGCCCAATGCGTTGTGTGACCCGGCCTCGCAGCTCCCGCTCTCGCTGGCCGAGGAGCTCTTGCGTCAGGTCACGACGCTGCACGCCGCGAGCGGCGAGGTCCGCGCCGGAGCGCCCGAAGAAGCTGGCGGATAGCGCCGAACGAGGTCGAGGAGGTGCGGTCCCATCGCCCGCCCGCTCCATAAGCGCATCAAAAACGACCTGATCTACCTGGCGATCCGCGCTTTCATCGGAGTTGTGCGCCTCCTGCCGCGAAGGGCCGCGCTTGCATTGGGCGCAGCGGTGGGCGATGCGGCCTGGTGCACGGCTCCCGGGACCCGGCGCAAGACGCTGAGGCACCTGAGCATCGCCTTCGGCAAGGAACGCTCGGGCGCAGCCATCCGTCAGCTTTCGCGAGCGTCCTTCCGCGCGCTCGGACAGAACGTCGTGGATACGGTCCAGCTCGCCGCGCGCGACGTGCTCTGGCTTCGCACGCATGTCCGCGCCGAGGGTATCGAGCACCTCGAGCGCGCCGCAGCACGGCAGAGAGGGATCGTGGTCCCCACGGGTCACATCGGCAACTGGGAACTTCTGGCCGCGTGGGTCGCCGCACAGGGCTACACCGTGAACGCGCTCGGCACCGAGCTCTACGATCCCAGGCTCGACCGTCTCGTCACCCGCGGCCGCCGCCGCAATGGCCTTCACACGGTCACCCGTGGCCGGCAGACGCGCGAGCTCATCCGGGCGCTCCGACGAGGCGAAGTGGTGGGCCTGCTCATGGACCAGGATACGCGCGTGGACAGCGTCTTCGTCGAGGTCTTCGGCCATCCCGCGGCCACGCCCGTCGGGCCCGCGCTTTTGGCGTTGCGCACGGGCGCAGCCGTTGTGCCCATGACCATCCGCCGCGAGCCCGACCACACCTTCACGGCGGCGATCGGACCCGAGGTGGCCGCGGATCCCAACGCGCCCGATCTACGCGCCGAGGCGACGCGCGTGACCGCCGCCTGCGCACAGATCCTCGAGGCGGCGATCCGCGCCCGTCCCCAGGAATGGGTCTGGATGCACGACCGGTGGCGCACAGGACCGCCTCGGGCGGAAGTCACCCAGGCGCTGGCGGCGGGGGGCTAGCCGCCTTGCGCGCACCCCCCTTCTATCTCCTCCTGACCGGACTGGTCACACTGGCCGCCGGCTGCGGCAAACTCGAGGACGGGGACAAGACGGCTGTCGCCAAAGCGACGGACGCCCCCGCGCAGGAATTGTGGGGCACGACGATCCGCCTCACCGACGCCGGCAGGCCCGTGGCGGAGGTGCAGGCCGGCCACATCCGCAAGTACACCGAGCGCGGTATCACCGAGATCGACAGCGGGCTCGTGGTGGAATTCTACGACCGCGAGGGCCTCCACAACTCCACGCTCACCGCGTACACTGGCACCATCCGTGAGGCGGACCGTTCGCTGGTGGCCCGCGGGAATGTCGTGCTCGTGACCGGGGATAGCCTGAAGCTCGAGACTGACGAGCTCCACTGGGAGGATGTCAGCGGGAAGCTGCTCGCGCCGGGGCACGTGCGACTGCACACCCGCACGGCGGTGGAGGAGGGCTTTGGCTTCGAGGGCGATCCCGACCTGAAGCGCTGGTCGCTGCGCGAGGTGCGGGGCGTCGCGTCGCGAGGGGGTGGCAGGAGCCTTGCGCCATAGCCACTGGTGGGTCCTGGCCGCGCTGGCGGTAAGTCTTGGGACGCCGGGCGCTCGCGCCGACGAGCCACGCTTTGTCATCACCGCCGACAGCACCGCCTTCTGGCTCGAAGATGGCAAGGCGGTCAAGCGCTACATCGGGGGAGTCGTCGCCCGCTACGACACCCTTCTGATCACCGCTCGGCAGGCCGACTACCGCGAGGCGACGGGCCTCGCCCATTTCACGGGCCGTGCCCGCGCCACCGATGGCCGACGCACCGTCTGGGCGGATACGCTCATCATGATGCCCGACGACGACCGCGCCGAGGCCCGTGGCGCGGTACGCGCCCAGGAGGGACAGCGGGCGCTCCTGGCGGACACCCTGATCGCCGCTGAGGGGGGTGACCGCGTAGAAGCCAGGGGCGGGGTGCGGGGTTGGGATCAGCATCGGCGCGTCAGCGCTCGAGGGGTGCGTTATTCCGACCGTACCGGTGAGCTGGCGCTGTGGGGCGGCGTTGAGTTCGCCGATTCGCTCGGCGGCCATCGGCTCCGCTGCCGCGCTGCTCGAGGCGTCCCTCGGGCGCGGACGGGCGTGGCTCTGGGCGACGTGTACTTCGAGCGGGCCGCGTCGCCGGGACGCTCCGCTCTTCGCGCAAGCGGCGACACCCTGGAGGTCCGTGGGGAGCGCTGGGTCGAGCTCAGGCGCGGCGTCACCATAGAGCATCCCCCCATCCGCGCGAGCGCCGAGCGCGCCCACTATGACAAGGGTGAGGGGCGGGTGACGCTGAGCGGCGGGCCTCGGGTCCGGCACAGCTACGATTCGGACGATGCCTCGTACGCGAACGATCTGACGGGCGAGCGGGTGATAGCTATCCTGGAGGGCGAGGTCGTCACCGCGCTGGAGGCGCTCGGGGAGGCGCTAGGTATCGCGCGCGAACGGGGGCGGGCGGAGGGGATGCTCCAGAGCGAGCATGAGATCCATGGAGGTATGATCCGGCTCGAGATGGCGGACGAGACGCCCGTACACCTGGTGGCGGTGGGCAACGCCACGAGTGATTTCCGGCCTCGGCCCGGCGCCCGGGAGTACGGCCCCAACGCCGCCTCGGGCGATACCCTGGAAGTGGAGTTCACCGACGGGACGGTCGACCGCATCACCATTCGCAGCGGCGTTCGCGGTACCTACTTCCCGCCCGAGCGGGCGCCATGAGCAAGCTCGCTCTGCGCGCCGAGGGGCTGGTCAAACGCTACGGCAAGCGCACGGTCGTCGATGGCGCATCGCTGGAGGTCCATCAGGGCGAAATCGTCGGGCTCCTGGGCCCCAACGGCGCAGGCAAGACCACGACCTTCCACATGATCGTGGGCATGGTCCGCCCCAACGCAGGCCGCGTGATCCTGGCCGACGAGGACATCACGCGCCTGCCGATGTACCGCCGCGCACGGAAGGGCCTGGGCTACCTCGCCCAGGAGCCGTCCATCTTCCGCAAACTCACCGTCCGGGAGAATATCCTGGCCGTCTTGGAGACGCTCCCGCATTCGGAGGCGGACCGCGAGGCGCGCCTGGAGAACCTGCTCGACGATCTGCGCATGACACCCCTGGCCGACGCACCCGCCTACACCCTCAGCGGTGGCGAAAGGCGCCGCACGGAGATCAGCCGCGCCCTGGCCATCCAGCCGGAGTTCATGCTCCTCGATGAACCCTTCTCCGGGATCGATCCCATCGCCGTCGAGGACATCCAGTCCATCATCTCGCGCTTGCGGGAGAACGGACTGGGTTTGCTCATCACCGACCACAACGTCAGGGAGACGCTCGCGATCACCGACCGCGCCTACATCATGGCCGAAGGCAGGATCCTGATCTCGGGCACCGCGGCCCACCTGGCGTCCGACCCCGTAGCACGGCGCATCTACCTGGGCGAGCGTTTCCGGCTTGGTTAGCAAAAATCGCGCCGCACTCTTGCGCGATGGGCTGGTTTCACGTACCTTTCACCTCACCGGCTCATCAGCGAAGGATCATCGAGAATCGAACCATGCTCGACTTAGTCCAGAGCTTGCGCCTTGAGCAGCGGCTTTCTCCGCAGCTCATTCAGTCGCTCAAGCTCCTCCAGATGCCCTCTCTGGAGCTCGAACAACTCGTTCAGCAGGAACTGGATCAAAACCCCTTGCTCGAAGAGCTCGAGTCCGGCGAAGAACCGGACGAGGCGCCCGACGGCTCCGTGGAAGAGGGGAACGAGGACGAGGGGCTCGACGCTCAAGCCTGGGAAACCCTCCTCGATGGCGGCTTCGACCCCGGTTATGCCCACCACGCCGAACGCGAAGAGCGGGAGAATGGCGACCCATTCGAGCGGTTCCCGCCCAATGGCAGACTGGACGAGCCCCACGCCCCGACGCTCACCGAGCACCTGCTATCGCAGCTTCATCTGGCCGCCGACGGTCCCGGAGAGTTGATGCTGGGCGAGGCGCTCATCTTCGCAATCAACGACGACGGCTATCTGGAAGCTTCCCTCGAAGAGATGGCGGCTCAGACTGACGCGGCAACCGATGAGATCGAACGGGTGCTGACCAAGATCCAGACCTTCGACCCCGCCGGCGTGGGCGCGCGCAATCTGAGGGAGTGCCTGATGCTCCAGCTTCGCGACCGCGGTCTGGGCGGCAGCCTGGCCATGCGAATCACGAGCGAGTGCTTCGACGACCTCACGCGCTTGCGCCACAGAGAGATCACCAAGGCTCTCAAGGTTCCCGAGGATGAGATTCGCGAGGCCATCGGCGTCATCTCTCGGCTTAACCCCAGGCCCGGCGCGGCTAACTTCGGCGGCGACATCCAGCCCATCGAGCCCGACCTCACCGTCGAAAAGATCGACGGCGAGTACGTCGTCTCCCTCAACGACGGACGCATTCCGAGCTTGCGCATCAGCCCGTATTATCGCAAGTTGCTACCCCGTTCAGCGGGGACGGGCGAAGAGACGCGCAAATACATCACCGATCGTCTGAACCACGCTCGCTGGCTGATCAAGGCCATCGAGCAGCGGCGGAGCACGATGCTCAAAGTGATGGACACCATTGTAGAGGCCCAGCGCGAGTTCCTCGACCACGGCATCGGGCGGCTGAGGCCCATGGTGCTGCAAGAGGTTGCCGATGCTATCGGCATGCACGCCTCGACGGTCAGCCGCGTCACGAGCGGGAAATACGCCCAGACGCCGCAAGGTCTCTACGAGCTCAAGTTTTTCTTCGACAACAGGATCAGAAGCACAGGGGGTGAGGATCTTGCCTCCAGGAGCGTCAGGGAGAAGATGCATCGGCTAATCACCGACGAAAATGCCAGGAAGCCTCTGAGCGACCTGAAGATCGCCGAGATCTTGCAGGGCCAGGGCGTTGACATCGCGCGCCGCACCGTTGCCAAATACCGCGACCAGATGCGAATTCCGGCCGCACGATACAGGAAGCAGCTATGAGCGAACCGTCTTCATCCGACATCGTTGCCCGTCGCGGCACGTTCCAGGTCCCCGGCGGCATCGTGACCGTGGCCGAGAACGCCGGCTTCTGCTGGGGTGTCCGCCGTGCGATGGACATCGCCGAGGAGGCCCTGGACCAAGACGCGGGGATCATCCACACGCTCGGTCCCCTGATCCACAACGCGCAGGAGATCGAACGCTTGGAATCCCAGGGCGTCAAGGTCATCGCCGCGCCCGAGGAACTCGCCGGCGGCACGGTGGTCATCCGCGCCCACGGCATCGCGCCCCAGGTCCGCGAGACGCTCAAGGAATCGGGGTCAGAGGTCCGTGACGCCACCTGCCCCGTGGTGCTGAAATCGGAGCGCATCGTCGTCCAGGCGCTGAATCGCGGTTGCGACATCGTCATCATTGGCGACCGGGATCATCCCGAGATGATCGGGCTGATGGGTTATGTCGGTGAGCGCGGTTACGTCATCGAAACGGAAGCTGAGGCGCGCGAGCTTCCGCGCCTCGGCACGGTGTGCGTGCTGTGCCAGACCACACTCAATGAGGACCTGTTCATGCCCATCGCCGAGGCCATCGCCAGCCGGGCGGACGAGGTCGAGCTGCACAATACCGTATGCGGCGCGACGACCGAGCGGCAGACCGATGTTCACGACCTCGCGAAGCGGGTGGACTGCATGGTCATCATCGGCGGCAAGCACTCCGGCAACACCCAGCGGCTGCACCAGATAGCACTGAACTACGGCGTGCCGGCATTTCACATCGAGACCGGGGAGGAGCTCGCGAGCCTCGGCCTCGAGCGCTATGAGCACATCGGCATCACTGCCGGCGCCTCCTCGCCCGACTGGATCATCGAGGAGGTTCTGCGCGGGGTCGAGCGCATCAAGACGGAAGCCGCCGGCAAAGCGCAGGGCGATCCGGCGTAGGATAAACGCTCCCGGCAAAGGGTCCACGACACGGGAGGTTCCGCCTTCGCGCGAGCCTCCCGTCGTTCTTTTGATAGGGAATTATATTCTTTAGCAACCCAGCGTTCCACCTAACGTCCGACGTTACTATATTCTGGATGAGCGATCCGGAGTCGGACGAAATGGCGTGGGGCTTTACCGAGACCTTTTGGATAGAGGAAGGCGAGCTGAGTATTTACGATCCCAACAGGGAGTTGATGGGACTGACTCTGAGGATCATCGTCATCAACTGAGCGCGTAGATCAACCGCTTTCCGGCTCCTCCGGCTCAAATAACCCAAGTTTACCTTCAACGCGCCCAACGCGTGTATTCAATTGCTTCACGTCCTGACGTAGGTTTCTTATGTCCTGACGTACCTCTTGACGCAGCGTATCAATGTTCCGACCTATCGCCTCGTGAGCCTTGTCCGCATCGTCTCGGATACGCTTCTCCATATCCCTCGCCATGCGCCAGCCGAGGGGTGCGACCGCCGTCAGCGCTCCGAGTTGAATCCAGTCAACTTGCATCCTCCCCTCCCACCCGTAAATGCTAACTCTCTCCAATCTAACTGATCAACCCCGCGTAGGTCAACCGCCTACCGAGACCACCGGACAGCATAGACTCTATCTAGCAGTGTCGGTTCATGGAATGATGAGCCTTCCAAGGGTGGCAAGAAAGCCCGCGACCAAAGCCACCAGAAGCGTTAACAGGCCCCGATGGAGTGTTGTCAGAGTACCGGATAGGACTTCGACTTTCCCTTTCAGTTCTGTGACCTGGGCCTCTGTAGCCAGATACTCTTGATTTTTCTCTAGTGCCGAGATGCGGCCATGGAAATCATGGATGGCATCTAAAGCTCGATCTGCCAATCGCTGGCTTTCTGTAAGGGCTTGAGGATCAGTTGACCCTTGAGTACGACGCTTTCGAACTTTTTCCTTAAGGGTTGAAGGAGTAGGCTTTTTCATAGCTTCTAACTCTCCATTGCCATATCAGTATAGTATTTTTGGATAATCTTGTTGGGTATGATACACCCTGGGCCTGATGAGAGAATTGCCTGGTGCCAAGGTGATCCTGTCTCATGTGTGTGGCTGGATAAATCGAGAGCGGTGTAGTCAATGTAAACATCATTGACAATCTCGATGATGTTGCTTTGCTCCTTGTCCAACTTGTCAGACATGTCGATGGGCACTACATCAATAGAATCGCCCCCAAACGACTTATACTTATGGTACAGGCTTGGCACTACCGGCCCATACGTCCACGCCTCGACAGGTTCATTTATCAATGGGCGCTCGTGTAGTCCCAGCATCCACCCGTGCGCCAAGTAGGTTAGCTTGATGATGTGCATGGGCGTCGTCTCGATCTCGCGTCGTATCCAGAGGAGCTGGTTGGCTACTATATCAGCCGGGACGCTTCTATATGAGTCGGTCATGGCTACTTCTCCTTCTGCTGCCTATCCTTTCCTTCGAGACGTTCCTTCCGCGTCCACTTCCTATCTTCCCTCTGTGGAAGCTAACTAGTCAACCCCGCATAGGTCAACCGCTTCCCGACTCCACCGGCCAGCATGGATTCGATCCATCGTATGCCGTTCGCAACTACCCTGATTGAGCCGGAAGGTGAACTCATTCACATACTGGATAAGAAGGGCGCCGAAAGCGATCAGCTTGCGCAAGCGCCGCCAACTCCTCCTCGATGGCAGCCACTTCGATCGGGGTTTTATCGCCCGCCCTCAAAATGTCACGAACCTCTATACCAATGGCACCTCCGCCCGGGTCTTCCCATTCACCGAACTCATGGGTGAGCTCCACCAGTTCCCACGGTCCCATGCCGCCAAACTCATCAAAAATCCGGTTCAAGAGCCTCTCTTCGGCTTCGGAGAGTTCATCGGCCGGCGTCTCTTCCTCCGGGTGAAGCAGGCTCACGGTGTTGCGCTCCCGGTCCGAGATATATCGGGACCAATAGGTAGTCTGACCAGGATGCGTTTGCCCATTGATCAAGTCGAGTGTCCGGCTCACCACCGGCCCGTACTGCATGGAAACGTAGGCGTCGAAAGTGATAGGCCGGCCCCAACCCAAAAGCGCCTGTCGGTCAGCCATGTAAATGAGCTTGACCAGCACGAGGTGATTCATGGTGCCACCGGCGCGCTTGAGCAATAGTGCGGCAGCCTGCGTCGTCTTGTCATCACGAAAGCGCGGTCTCAACATGATTGTCCCCATCACTGTAACGCAAGTAGGCTTGAACCGGGCCGCGTGTCAATGCTGCAACCAAGGCTTATCCAATCAGGACACCGCTTGCCCGGCAGCCTGACTTGACACGGCGGCCTCGGGCGCCATAGCCTCCGCCAGTAGGCTTTCGTTCCAGAGCCTGGCCCTGGTGGCTCCGCACGAAGGGAAGACGTCTGCTCATGGCCCATAACCCCGAGGCGCTGCTCGAATCGGCGCGAGCGAGCGGCGCGCTTCTGCCCGAAGCCTTGGACCGCCTCGCGGCATGGCTGACCGCCCCGCAGTACACCGCCGACCGGGCACTGGTCGAAGCGATCTCCGAGATCGTGGACGCGGGCGATTTCGCAGCTCTCAACGACGCCTTCCACACGGTCGTTCCCTTCGGCACAGGCGGCCGCCGAGGTCCCATGGGACCGGGCCCCAACAGGATCAACTCGAGGACCATTGGCGAATCCGCTCAGGGCCTGGCCACCTATCTTCGGGCACGTGGCGCCGAAGCCGGGTCGGGCGTGGTGATCGCTCACGATACGCGCCACCGCTCCCGCCAGTTCGCCGAGGAGACGGCGGCTATCATCGCGGGCAACGGGTTCGTCGCGCATCCCTTCGATGGACCGCGCCCGACGCCCATGCTCTCCTTCGCCGTCCGCCACCTGCGCGCCGCGGCCGGCATCGTCATCAGCGCCAGCCACAACCCCCCGTCGGACAATGGATTCAAGGTCTTCGGCCCGGACGGAGCACAGCCCGCCCCCCCCGACGACGCCGAACTCGTGCGGGCCGTGGAGGCGGCCTCGGTGCTCTCCCGCCTCGATCTCGACGACGCCCGCGCGCGCGGCCTCCTCCGAACGGTCGGGCCGGAGGTGGAAACGGCCTATCTCGACGAAGTGACCGCCCTCGCGCTGGCCCCCGAAGCGCGCGACCTGCATGTCGTCTACAGTCCGCTGCACGGAACGGGCACGACGAACGTCTTGCCGGCCCTCGAGCGCGCCGGTTTCCGCGTCACCCTAGTGGACGACCAAGCGGCCCCCGACGGCAGCTTTCCCAACGTACCGCACCACAGCCCCAACCCCGAGGAACCGGCCGCTCTCGAAGCGGGCATCGCGCTGGCCCAAGCAGAGGACGCCGATCTCGTTCTCGCCAGCGACCCCGACGCCGACCGGCTGGGCGCCGCCGCCGCCGGTCCCGACGGCTGGCACGCCCTCACGGGCAACGAAATCGGCGCGCTGTTGTGCAGCTTCATCTGCGAGCGGCTGCACAGCCGGGGCGAGCTCCCCGCCGAGGGTTTCGTCGTCAAGACGGACGTCACGACCGACCTCATCTGCGCCATCGCCCGCGACTACGGCCTGCGATGCGTCGGCGACTTGCTCGTGGGCTTCAAGTGGATCGCCAAGGAGATCGCGCGCGATCCCGACGCCTTCATCTTCGGCGGCGAGGAGAGCCACGGCTTCGTGCGGGGTACCTTCGTGCGGGATAAGGACAGTGCCATCGCGGCCCTGCACCTGGCTGAGTGCGCGGCCACGCTCAAGGCGCGAGGCCGGACACTGTTCGACGGTCTTGAGGCGCTGCACGGACGCTACGGCGTCCACAGCGAACGGTTGAGCTCCATCGCACGCGAGGGCGCCCGCGGACAGGCGCAGATCCAACGGCTCATGGAGAGCCTGCGCGCCGAACCGCCGCCCGCGATCGGACGCCATCGCATCGTCGAGATGATCGACCGATCCGACGGCACCGTCCGCGACCCGGCGACGGGCGCCATCCGCCGCACCCTCCGGGGCGCTCGCGGCGACATGCTGGTCTTCCTGCTTTCCCACGACGGCAAGACGCGTCTGACCGTCCGACCGTCGGGCACCGAGCCCAAGGTCAAGGTCTACGCCGCCGCCTACAACCCACCCAGCGCCGAGCCGGACCGAGGCTCGGTCGGGGCGAAGGCTCGCCGGATGGTCGAGGACTTTCACGCCTTCGCCGAAAGCCGGATGCGCTGAACCCGGCACCTTACCCCGCGCGAAGCCCCGGCAGCCCGCGCCGGTCATCGCCGCCCCCATCCCGCATGGAGGAACACTTCCGCCGCCTGGCGCAGGTGGGCCAGCGTCCAGCACTCGAGGACCGCGTCGCAGGCGGGCGCGTAGCTGGCAATCATCGAGTCATCCTGGTTCCACCGCGCCCTTTCTTCGGGGTTGAGCCAGATGACGCGGTGCGCGCGCCTGGCGATCTCCTCCAGACACCACGGCATAGGCTCGAAGAGGTTGGTGCGCGCATCGCCCAGGATGACGACGATGGTATCCTTGGCCACCAGCCCCAAGTGCTCTCTCCAGAAGAAATAGAAGACGCGGCCGAAATCGCTGAAGCCGTAGAGATTGAGATCGCGCTTCCGCTCGATCTCCACCAGCGCCGCCTCGAAAGGCAGCCGCGATAAAAGCTGCGTCACCTCCACCGCCCGGTCCACGAACACGAAGCTCCGCACACGAGCGTACCGCGAGACCAGCCCATGCACCAGCCGCAGCAAGAACCGCGAGACGCGCCACACCGACCCCGACACATCGCACAGCACCACGAGCTTGGGCTTCGTGATCTTGCGGCGCCGCATGACGAGATCGACGGGCACCCCGGCCGTCCGTCGGCTGCGGCTAATCGTGGCCCGGACATCCAACCGACCGCGCCGCGCGCGCCTGGCCCGGAGCGACTCCCGTGAAACCAACCGCTGGGCCAACCGATCGATCGCCTCGTAGATCGCGCCGGGATCGGGCCCCGGTTCGCGCTGCCACAGGCGTGCCGGCGAATCATCGGACGGCCGCCACTGCCGCAGGTCCAGACCACCGAACTTCATGGACCCGGCAACCGTCCCCTCAGAGGTGCGCTCTCCCGCCTCTTGCGCGCGAGGCGATCTGCGTCCCATGCGCCGCTCGTCACCCTTGCGCTCCGACGAACCCTCGCGCTCGTCGCGGCGCGCCCCGGACCGCGACGACTCCGACCCCTCCCGTCCACGGGCACTTTCGCCCTCGCCGCCTCGCCGCTCCTGCCGCCGGGGACGGGAGGACAGAGGGCCACGGAAGAACGCGTCGAAGCAGCGGTCGAAGGTCGGGAAGTCCTCCTCGCGCTTGACCAGGCAACTCCGCAGCGCCCCACGGAAGACCTCCCGCGCCTCTATCCCCACGGCATCGAGCGCCGCCAGCGCATCGAGGACCTCCGCCGCCGACACGCGCACGCCTTCGGTCCGCAAGAGGCGCCCGAAATCGCCGATCCGCCCGATCACGCGCCGAGCTCCCGTGCAGCGCGATCCAGGTCGTCCTTGTCCTTGAGCAGGACGGAAAGCGTCTGGCGGAGGATGGGCCGGGAAAGATCGCGCGCGGCCAGGGCCACCAGCGCCATCGCCCAGTCGATCGTCTCGCTGATGCTGGGCGCCTTGCGCAGTTCCAGCCGCCTCAGACGCCCCACGTGCTCGATGACGCGCTCGGACAGAAGCGCATCCAACCCCGGCACCTTGCGTCCGAGGATGCGCAACTCTACATCGGCCGAGGGGTAATCAATGTACAGGTAGAGGCAGCGGCGGCGCAGCGCCTCGGAGAGCCGCCTTTCCGCGTTGGACGTGAGCACCACGAAGGGCCGGGAGAGCGCCCGCAGGGTCCCGAGTTCGGGCACGGTCACCTGGAAATCGCTGAGGACCTCCAGCAGGAACGCCTCGAACTCCTCGTCGCTGCGGTCGATCTCGTCCACCAACAGCACCACGGGGTCCGCCGCCCGGATCGCGCGCAGAAGCGGCCGCGCCACGAGAAAGTGCTGCGAAAAGAAGGCCGAATCCTGCCGGCTCAACGTCTCCACCGCATCCGCCAGGGACCGCGTCCCCTCCAGAATCTCGCCCACCTTGTCGCGCAGGATCTGGGTGTACAGGAGCTGCTTGGCATACTCCCACTCGTAAAGCGCCTTCGATTCGTCCAGTCCTTCGTAGCACTGAAGCCGCACCAACTCCCGCCCCAGAACGGCGGCCATCACCTTGCCCACCTCCGTCTTGCCCACGCCCGGCGGGCCCTCGACCAGAAGCGGCTTTTCGAGGCGGTCGGCCAGATACAGCGCCGTCGCGATCTCCATCGAGGCGATGTAATCGGCGGCATCGAGGCGCTCGCGCACCGCCTCCGGCGACCTGAAGGCACCTCCCATAGCGGCGCGAAGGGTAGCGGCCGGCGGCTCAGAAGTCAATGAAACCCCATCCCCGGCTCGAAGGCGAACCCCAGCCCCAGCCCCTCCCCGGCGGAAGCTCCGCTGGCACAAGCAGGGAGGGGAGTAAAGCGGCGCGAAGGGTAGCGTCCGGCGGCTCAGAAGTCGAACGGACCGGCTTGCAACCGGGTCCATCGCCGGATACCTTGACCTCACCGAGAGAGCTCATGTTCCAAGACCGACGAAGCCGCGAGCGCGCACGTCCCTGTCACCGAAAATATCTCGCGTACTGGGCCCGCCGCCTCATGCCCCTTGCGGCTCCGGCCCTCTGGGGGTGCACCCACTTCCTTCACCTCACGCCAGCGGACTTGCCCCACCGGGCTCGACGCGGCGACCCCGTCACGCTCTACCCTCATGGGGCCGAGCCCATCGCCGGGACGTTCGTGGCCGTGACCGGCGATTCGATCACGCTCCGCCGCGAGACCGGCGTCATCGACACGATGCGGGTTCCGCGCCACAGGATCGAACAGATGGTCCAGCTTTGGTGGCGCTTCAAGGTGCGGGAGGTCGAAGCGGACCACGTTCGCGCCGGAACGAAGGTGCAGATGGAATCGCGCGACGGCTCTCAACTTCGCGGGGTGGTCGCGCGAGTGACACTCGACGATGTGTTTTTGATCCACGAGCATAACGAAACCGCCTTTTCGCTGGCCGCGCTGGATTCGGCGCGCATCACGCGGATCGACATGACCAACGCCCTGGGCATCACCGCCGCCGCGGCCATCACCGCGCTGTGGGTGCGCGCTGCCCGCGCTGAAAAGCCGCCCTTCTGGGTGGACCGCTGAAGCTCCATCCTAAGGCGACAGGCGAAGTACCTTCGCCACACGCGTGAACCCGCCCTCTCCCGCCATCCGTATGAAATAGACGCCCGCCGCCGTGCGCTGACCCCCGGCGTCCGTCCCGTCCCACGCGATCCGATGCGGTCCACCGGCGAGTTCGCCTACGGCCAGCGGCTTCACGAACTGACCCATCGCGTTGTAGACGGCGACCTCGGCACGCATCGGCGCCCCCTTCCGAGCGGCGTCGATGGGGACGTCCAGCGAGATCGAGACGGGGCCCACGCTGGGGTTGGGGAACGGCAACCCCAGCGCGAAGGCTCGAAACAGGTCGGGATCCCCAGGTAGAATGGGATCCACCGCCACGGGCCCCTCGACGGAGGCAAGCACCGCGAGAGGGTCGGTCGTGCCCCACCAGCAGCGCTGGGCCCGGACGGCCCCACGCGTCCGGTTGCGGATGGCGACGCCATTATCCACGAAGACGTTGACGCCCGAGAGATCGGGGCTCGCCGACCCTTCGACCACAACCGCGATCCCGTTGCCCTCGAAGCGGTTACTCCACACCTCCGGAGAACTGTCCACGATCTCCAACGCCACATCCGCTCCACTAAAGCGATTCTCGGAGAGATTTGGCGCCAGGCTCCGCCCTCGACCCACGACCTCCAGGCCCGAGCCCTCGAAGACGCACCCGCGCACGATCCCCGAGCCCGAAAGCCGCGCCCCCGGCCCCTCGTACCGCCCGAAGTGAGCGCCCACGACCTCGAAATCGTCGGTCCCTATCTCCAGCCCACTCAGGCTCCCCCCACCGAAGCGCGTATCGTCGATCCGCACGGCTCCCGCGAGCTCGACGGCCAGGTCCACCGCACCGTTGCCGGCCAACCGCGCGCCCCGGCAGTCGAATCTCGCGGCGCGCCGCACGTGCACGCCCCCCGCGCCGGAGCCCCGTATCTCCCCGCCGACGATCTCGATCCGGGCCAGCGAACCCTCCACCCAAAGACCGGTCGAACCGCTCCCGGCCACCTTCGCGCCCTCCATCCGCAGGAACGTTCCGCCCCCGACGCGCACGCCCTGCACCGAAGCCCCCAGGACCTCCGTATCCCGCAACGTGACCACCGCACCCCGAAGGTCGAGGCCGATCCTCCCGCCTTCGACGCTCGTCTCAACCAGGGTAACGCGCCCCCCACCGGCCAGAATCCCCGCCTCGGCCGCCCCACTGATGCGGCATCCGTGCAACGTCGCACGCGGTCCGGCCCCGACCTCATTCCCCAAGCTCGACGCGCTCGCCGGGCCCAGCAGACGCACGCCCCTGCGCGCACCCAAGATCACCACACCCTCGAGCCGAAGCTCGCCATCACCCGCCACCTCGAAGCCCCCCCACCGGCGATCAGGATCATGCGGACCGAGGGTGATGGGCGCATCGGGCGCGCCAGCCAGCGTCAGGGAGCCCTCGACACGGATCACGGTGGATTCCACCGATCCCCGCAGATGGAAGCGCGCCGGCGGCTCGACGCGCACCTCATCCTCCGGCCCGATCAGGAAACGGCCCCCGGTGAGGGTGATGTCTCCCGTCCAGGTCTCGCGCACACCGGGTCCCAAGCTAAACCCTATGCGCGTCACACCGAAGCTAGCCACGCCATCGGTATCAACGCGCATATCGGATACTTCCCAGAGGCTGCCCGGTGCGTTGGGTCGGCTGGCGGGGTTGGTGTAAAGCCCGAAGAGATCGCGGCCCGGCGCGCCAAAGGGGTCGCCTCCATCGCCCAGGTTGCCCGCGTGCGCCCGTTCGTAAGCCTCGTCGTGCGCCCAGAAATCGATGTTGCCCCCGCCATGCCTCGGATCGGCCTCGCTGCCGAGCGGAGCACCCGCATCGCGGAACCGGCCATCCGCCTCCTCCAAGCTCACCCGCTTCCTTTCCTCGCTCGACTGGCCGGACACCGTCTCGTCGACGTGCCAGATGAGAATGCCCTCCCCGGGGATGTTCCGGTCATAGAAATCCATCCTGCTCCGATTCTCCAGGAGGAACGCCTCATCGGGGTTGATGGGGATGCGGACGATGGTCCCGCTCGAACCGACGGGGCCCACGCCCTCCACGCGCTGATCCCCCGAAACGGAGATCACCCGTTGAACCCATCCCAGGCGCAGGCGGCTCCAGGCGCACAGAGGATTGGGCGCATCCACGCCCGTCCCGCTCCAGCCGGTGCCGCCGAAGCCCATCAGCCCCCAGCGGCCGATGCCGCCGCCATCCCGCTCGGGCGAAATGTCGGGATTCCGGACGAAGTCGGGGTCGTAGAGGTCCGACAGACCCAGCGCGTGGCCGAACTCATGCGCCATGATCCCGACCCCCTGCGCGAAGCTCGTCACGCGCTGGATCGATCCGCGCACTGACGCCACGCGGATCGCCGCTCCGCCGGGAGAGCGCGCCCGCGTGCGGTACGTGAACCCGCGGCCCAGCCCCGCCTGCCCCGTTGCAAAATCCACGAGCAGAAAATCCGGCGGGAAACCGCCGAGGTTCAGGAAGATGTAGTCAACGACCCCGTCGTCATCGCCCGAATTGGCGAGGCCGTCGGGTCCGTCGGCGTCGAACCGGCCGAGGTCCAGATCGCGGTCAACCGCCTCGAGGATCGCGCGCACCACCTGGTCCTTGTCTTTCAGGGGCGTCGCGTAGACCCGAGGAGCCACTTCTCCTCGCAAGCGCAGCCGCCCGAAGCTCATCGCATCGAAGTAGTGGGCCAGGCTGCCGGGGAGATCGGGATCGAAGAAGCTTGCGGCGAAGGCGGGCGGCTCGGAGCGCGACGGTTGCTCGTACCCCACCTCCGCGAAGATGACCAGCGCCCGGAGCCGGCCCTCGGACGGCACCGCGCCCGAGACGGTCGGGTCCGGCCCGGCGTGGACCTCAGCAGGGTCGAGGCCCTGCGCGAGCGCCGCCACAGCAACGGTGCAGATCAACAGCGGAACGGAACCCAGCTTCATCACAGCGCCTCCCTCGTTGGCCCTGAAAATAAGATAAAACCGCCCAAATAGCAGTGCTGGAAGCGTAGCACCAAGGCCAGGGAGACCCCACCCCCGGCGCCAGAGAAACCCCACCCCCGACCCCTCCCCGGCGGAAGCTCCGCTGGCACATGCAGGGAGGGGAGAAAGAGAATAGAGCACGCGCAGGAGGGAAGGAAGAGGGAGGACGCGAGAAAGCCCCTCTCCGCCAGCGGAGAGGGGAGATAAAGAAAGGCTAGCGCTCGAGCGCGCCGCCGATGAATTGCTCGACCCGGTCGCGCGCCTCGCTGTCGGAGTACTGGACCGGGGGGTGCTTCATGGTATACGAGGAGATGGAGATCAGAGGCCCGGCGATCTTGCGGTCGAGCGCCAGCCTGGCGCACCGAATGGCATCGATGGCCACACCCGCGCTATTGGGGGAATCCTCGACCGAAAGCCTGAGCTCGAGTTCGACCGGCACATCGCCGAACTCCCGCCCTTCGATGCGCAGGAAGCAGACCTTGTTGTCATTCTGGAAGGGGACATAGTCCGAAGGGCCGATGTGGATGTTCTCCCAGGACAGCGGCTCCTTGAGCTGCGACTGGACCGACTCGGTCTTGGAGACCTTCTTGGACGCGAGACGCGCGTGCTCCAGCATGTTCAGGAAGTCGGTATTCCCGCCCGTGTTGAGCTGGTAGGTCCGGTCGATCTTGACCCCCCGGTCGGTGAACAGCCTGGCGAGCACCCTGTGGGTGATGGTCGCGCCCACCTGCGCCTTGATGTCGTCGCCCACGACGGGCAGGCCCGCCTGGGTGAATTTCCCGGCCCACGTCTCGTCCGAGGCGATGAACGCGGGCACGCAATTGACGAACGCGGTGCCGGCATCAAGAGCGGCCCCGGCATAAAAGCGCGTCGCCTCCTCCGAGCCGACCGGCACGTAGTTGACCAGAATCTCCGCGCCGCTCCGGCGCAACTCCTCCGCGACGTCGCAAGGCTCCCCGTCGGCAACGACAAACGTGCGCTCGGGGGGATAGTCACGCATGTGAGAGGCCACGCCGTCGAGTACCGGTCCCATCTTCACGACCGCGCCGGTCGGGGGCACGTCCGCGCAGAACACCTCGGTGCAGTTGGGCTTTTCGAAGATGGCCTCGGCAACATCGACACCCACCTTGCGCCGGTCCACATCGAAGGCGGCCACCACCTTCACGTCCCGGATGGTGTATCCGCCCAGGTCGGTGTGCATCAGGCCGATCACATCCTCCTGAGCCGCATCCTTATAGTACGCCAGCCCTTGAACCAGGCTGCTGGCACAATTGCCGATGCCAGCGATGGCGATCCGGACATCCCCCACTAGTGCGTCCCCCGTGTTCAGCGTCCCGCGCGCCGCGAGCAAGGCAGCCCCACTCACGCCTTGCAAGCGCGACAATATAAAAGGAAGGCGCCGCCTTGCCAACAACGGCAGACGGCGCCTCGAAACCAGCCCGTTCAATCGCCTCAGCGACCGCGACGAGCGCCTCGCGCACGCCCACCCACAGCCCCGTCTCTCCGGGATGCCTGTCTCTGAGCCCTCCGCTCCTCGAGCGTCCGGCGCTGCTCATCGGTCAGAACATCGCCGATCTGGCCGCGAACTTCCTCCCGCCCGGCGCGCAGCGCCTCGCGTGCGGCTTCACGATCCGCCGGATCAGCGCTCCGCATCTCTTCGCGCAGCGTCTCGATCTCCGAGGCCGCGCCATCCCGGATTCGCTCGATCTCCGCCCGCTGCTCCGAGGAGAGACCCAGCGCGTCCAGATTCGCCGCGCGAGGCCCGTCGCCCGGTCGGGAGCGGCCATGCCGACCACGACCCTCTCGGGATGCCTGTCTCTGAGCCCTCCGCTCCTCGAGCGTCCGGCGCTGCTCGTCGGTCAGAACACCGTCGATATGCCCGCGAACTTCCTCCCGCCTGGCGCGCAGCGCCTCGCGCGCGGCCTGACGATCCGCCGGATCAGCACTTCGCATCTCTTCGCGCAGCGCCTCGATCCCGGACCTCGACTCCGCCCGGATTCGCTCGATCTCCGCCCGCTGCTCCGAGGAGAGGTCCAGCCCATCGAAGCCCATCGGGGACGGAACTTCGACCGCCGGACCCTCTTCAGCGTGAACGGCTGCTGTGGCGAACGGGTCGTTCATGCCGCCGCCGTAACCCAGCACCACCACTGCCGCTGCTATCCATCCCGCCAAACCTCTCATGGCCTCAAACCTCCTCGCTCGTGCCCCCGTGGACCGGGGCCACGTCGATGATGACGGCGCCGCCGCTCCTTGTGCTTCGACGCCAAGCGCTCGAACTCCTCGCGCTGCTCGGGTGTGAGGATTTTTGCGATCTCCTCCCGCGCACCCTTCTTCACGGCCACAAAGCGCGGTCGGAACTCCTGCTTCAGCGCACGCATGCGTTCGTGTGATTCGGCCAGGATCGCTTTCAGCCGCCCGTGCTGCCCGGCGTCGAGGTCCAAGCGCTCGGCCATCCGCTGCGCGAAGAACCTCTCTCCACGCCCGCCGTGGCGTCCCGACCAGGGGAACCGAGCCCCGGAATGGGTCGTCCACGCGCCGACGGCACCGCCCAAGACCGCGCCCGCCAGGAAGACCGCCACGATCAGAAGAACCACACGAAATCTCGTCGCCAGCATCGCTCATCACCTCACTTCACATCATTGGACGCCAGCATCGCGACCAACATCTCGTCGCTCATCTCTTCGCCCCCGAAGACGACGCGCTCTTCGGGCGCCTCGCTGGAAAGGCCCAGAGCGACGTCCAAATCGAGCGATGCCTCGGGCTGCATGGCCCAGGCGAATACGATCCCCGCTGCGCTCAACCCGCCCAAGACGGGCGCCAGCCAACGGGCGACCCCCTCGACGAGCGCCCACGCGCCTTCCCGCTCCGTCTCGCGGGCCAGCCGCGCCTCGAGCCGCGTCAGGAAGAAGGGACGAACCGGCACCCGCTCCCTCCGGGCCAATAGCTCCGCCGCAGCCCGCAACTCGGCGAGGGCTTCCCGGCAAGCGGCGCATCCCCCCAGGTGCCCACCCACGCGCTCCACCCCGGCGGCTTCAAGCTCACCGTCCAGGTAGGCACAAAGCTCCCAATCCAAGTGATGCTCACTCATGGGGCTCCCTCCGCCTCCAGCGCTCGCACCGCAGCGCGGAAGGCCATTCGCGCCCGATAGAGCAAGTTGCGCACCGCAGCGGTCGAGCGGCCCAGCGTCCCGGCGATCTCCTCGTAACTGCGGCCTTCACCGTCCTTGAGCCACAAGACCGCACGGTAATCCTCGGGGAGCTCCCCGAGCGCCAGCGCCACTAATTCGCGCGCTTCCATCGCTCCTTCGAAGCTCTCGACCGCAGCTTCGGGCATGGCCGCCTCCTCCGCCTCCTCGTCCGAGAGGGTCGAGGCGGTCACCTCGTGCGTTCGCCTGCGCGACCGACTGCGATTTGCGTCGCGGCTCTGGTTCGTCGTGACGCGGTAGAGCCAGGTGCTGAACGCCGCATCCCCTCGAAACCGCCCCAGGCCCCGATGAACTTTCACGAAAACCTCCTGCGCCACGTCGTCCGCGAGGTCCGCATCTCCGGTAAGCGCCGCCGCCAGGTCCACGACCCGCGCATGGTAGCGCTCTACCAGGGCACGGAAGGCTTCGGGGTCTCCCTCCCGCGCGCGTTGCACGAGGGCGGGATCATCATCCATTGCGCCGACCGCATCAGCATCGACCACCTTCCGCGCCTCCAGCATCTACGTCTTAGACGCGAAGTGCAGCGCATGCGTCTCGCAACGAGCAGGATGGGCTGCACCCGACTTAGTCCTCCAGCCGGAAGTGATAGCTCCACCGGACTCTCACCGGGACCGGCTGCCCCTTGATCTCGGCGGGGGCAAAGTGCAGCCGCTGAGCGGCAGCGAACGCCGCCTCGTTGAAGCCGTAGCGCGCACGCTGCTCAAACTTGATCGACTCGACCTCTCCCTTCTCATCCACCACCAGCGAAAGGATCACATCAGCCTCGACGCCTAGCCGCAGCGCCTTCGAAGGATAGGCCGGCTGCGGTCCCCTGAGCAGCTTCGGGGGCACGTCCACCTCTTTCTCCGAGAATGGGCCGGGCGGCGGTTCGGGCGGGGGTGGCTCCACACTCACGATGACGGTATCAACGGCCGGCGCCTCGCGCACTTCCGGCAACGGCTTGGGCACAATGATCTGCCGAACCAGCTTGGGCTGCGGCAACTTCGGCTTGGGAAGCGGCTTGGGCTTGGGCTTGGGAGGAGGAGGAGGCTTCGGGATCTTGACTTTCGGCTTCACGAAGGTGACGCGCGTGACCTGCACTTCCTCCGGCGGCAGGCGGGGCATCAGAAGCTCTCTGAAATAGGGCATCGTCGCGACGTGGACGACCACAGACGCGACCACCGCGAGCAACAGTCCACGGCCATTGGGTATCGTGCACTTGACCGGCATCACGGCCATGCGCCCTTCCCAGCGACTTTTTTCGGGCTCCATCTCGCCGACCTCCTCTCGGATCAACAGAAGAGCGTTGCCGTCACCTGCGCATGGATCGGGCGCACCCGAGCTCGCGCGTCTCTACTCGTCAAAATGTTGTGATGCAGCGTGTAGTTCTCACTTTTGAAAGGAGCGGGGGGTGAAGAGCCTTTTGAAGCCTCTCGTTCACATGGCCCTTCTGTTCGCACCAAGACCGCTATAACGTAGATCAATAATTGGCGCTGCCGAGCGAAAAATCAAGGGCGGCGCAGCATTTTTCATAGACATTACATGGCCGTCCCGAGTCCCTCGAAGGGGAACCCCACCCCCGGCCCCTCCCCGGCGGAAGCTCCGCTGGCACAGGCAGGGAGGGGAGAAAAGAACACGTGCGGGACTGGCGGGGAGAAAGAGGAGATGGCCCTGCCCCGTCGGAGGGGAGGGGAGACCCAAGGATGGCCCATCGGCGCCGCACTCTCCCGCTTGGAAAATCCGCCGTGTTCTTTGTATCTTCAGCCCCGGCTTTTTAGGCTTGATACTATGGGAGGACGTGAATGACCGCGCGCTTCAGGACCGCCGACCGCCTTGCCCAACTGCCCCCGTACCTCTTCGCCGAAGTGGACCGGCGGAAGGCGGAAGCCATCGCCGCCGGTGTCGACGTCATCGACTTCGGCGTCGGAGACCCCGACCGCCCTACCCCGCGCCACATCATCGACCGGCTCTGCATCGCCGCCTACGATCCGGCCAACCACCGCTACCCCTCCTACACCGGCATGTTGGATTTCCGCCGGGCGACCGCGCGATGGTACGATCGGACCTACGGCGTGCCCCTCGATCCGGAGACGGAGGTCCTCACTCTCATCGGCTCCAAGGAGGGCATTGCGCACCTGCCCCTGGCCACCGTCAACCCCGGCGATCCGGTCCTGATCCCCGAGCCGTGCTACCCCGTCTACTACGCGGGGACGATCTTCGCCGGTGGGACGCCCGTCTTCATGCCGATCCTGGCCGAGAACCGCTTTCTCCCCGACCTGGATGCAGTCGACCCCGCCGTCGCCGACCGGGCGCCTCTGATGTTCCTCAACTATCCCAATAACCCCACAGGAGCGACGGCGGACGCCGCCTTCCTCGAGCGCGCCGTCGCGTTCGCAGATGAGCACGACCTGCTCATCTGCCAGGACGCCGCCTATGCCGAGGTCGCTTTCGACGGCTACAAGGCCCCCTCGATCCTGGCCGTGGACGGCGGACGGGATGTCGCGATCGAGATCACCTCGCTTTCGAAAACCTACAACATGACGGGCTGGCGGATCGCGGCCGCTGCCGGCAGCGCCGAGGCCATCGCCGGCCTGGGCGCGGTCAAGACCAACGTTGACTCCGGCGCCTTTCAGGCCGTGCAGTTCGCCGCCATTACCGCCATGGACGGCCCCCAAGCCCCCGTGCGCGAGATGCAGAACATCTACAAGAAGCGGCGCGACGTTCTGGTGAGCGGCCTGCGCGAGCTCGGCTGGGAGGTGAACTCGCCGGTGGCGGGTTTCTACGTCTGGGCGCGCGTGCCGGCGGGCACCACCTCGGCGGAGTGTGCGGCGAGGCTCATCGACGAAGCGGGCATCGTCGTGACGCCGGGAAACGGCTTCGGTCCCTCGGGCGAGGGTTACGTCCGCATGTGCCTGACCGTGGATGTCAAGCGGGTCCGCGAAGCCGTCGAACGCTTCGGACGCCTGCGTTTCTGAGCGCGCGGAGAGCGATGGCCTTGAGCTCTTTCGCATACGTGGACGACGTCCTCCACTGCGATGACGCCGACCTTCGCGGGATCGCCGATGCGGTCGGTACGCCCTTCTACTGCTACAGCGAGCGTGCGCTCCTGAGCCATGCGCGCGCCCTCGACGCCGCCTTCGGCGAGCATCCGCATCTGGTGTGCTACGCGGTCAAGGCCAACAGCAACCTCGCCCTCCTAGAGCTTTTTGCGCGCGAAGGGCTGGGCGCCGACATCATCTCGGGCGGCGAGCTCTTCCGCGCCCGACGCGCGGGCATCCCGGCGGAGAAAATCGTCTACTCCGGTCTGGGCAAGACCGAAGACGAGATCGCCGCTGCCCTGGATGAAGGCATCCTCGCGTTCAACGTCGAGTCAGAGGCCGAGTTAGAGACGATCGATCGGGCCGCAACGCGGATGGGCCGCCGAGCCCCCATCACCTTCCGCGTCAATCCGGAAGTGGACCCCAGAACCCACAAATACATCTCCACGGGACTGCGCGAGAGCAAGTTCGGTATCCCTCAGGAGAGGGCGATGGCGAGCTACCAACGCGCGGTCGCCCTGTCCGGCATCGAGATCGTCGGCGTGGACGCCCACATCGGATCGCAAATGACCGAGACGGGTCCCATCGCCGAGAGCGCATCGGTGCTCGCCAAATTAGTGACCGCGCTTCGCGCCGAGGGCATTCCGATTCGGTACGTGGATGTCGGCGGCGGATTGGGCATCCGCTACCGCGACGAGGTACCGCCTACGCCCGGGGAGTGGGCCGAGGCCATCCTGCCGGCGCTGGGCGAGCTCGACGTCACGCTCATCATCGAGCCGGGCCGCTCGATGATGGGCAACGCCGGGATCCTCGTCACGCGCATCCTCGACGTCAAGCGCACCCCCGCCAAGACCTTCGTCGTCACCGACGCAGCCATGAATGACTTGCTCCGCCCCAGCCTCTACGGCGCTGAGCACGCCATCCGCGAAGTCGAGCGTACCGGCCGCCCCCCCGAGGTCGTGGACGTGGTCGGACCCGTGTGCGAATCGGGCGATTTCCTGGCGCGTGGACGCGAGCTACCTGGGGTCCGGGAGGGCGAACTGCTCGCCGTGATGGGCGCAGGCGCCTACGGGTTCGTCATGGCCTCCAACTACAACGCCCGTCCGCGCCCCCCCGAGGTTCTGGTGCGCGACAACGGCCCCCGCCTCGTCCGCGCCCGCGAGACCTACGAGGACCTCGTTCGCGGCGAGGCGTCCCTGGACGCCGCTCCGGCTCTGGCGGTCGGCTCGTGATCGATTCCGCCTTCCTGCTCGATGCGGCCGTCCTTTTCGTCGCGGCTTTCTTCGCCGCCTTCATCGGCGTCATCACCGGCGGCAACACGCTCATCACCTACCCCACCCTGGTGGCCATCGGGCTCCCCGTCCACGTGGCCGTCGCCACCAACCGCTTCGGCACGCTCGGCATCCCCGCAGCCGCGCTGACCGAGTTCGGCCGCAGAGGGATGGTGAACCTCCGCGTCGCGTCGGTTCTGGCTCTGGTGGCGCTCGTCGGCGGCTTTTTGGGCGCCAACATCGTGCTGGCGGTAGATCCAGCCTGGGTCAAGCGCATCACGGGCGTCCTGGTCCTTGTGATCCTGACCCTGATCTTAGCCAAGCCACAGCTCGGCATCGAGAAACGAGACCTACCGCGCACGCCAGCGCGCTGGCTGGCCCTGGGCGCCCTGACGTTCGGCATCGGGGTCTATGGCGGCTTCTTCGGCGCTGGAATGAGCACCTTTATGACCTATGCGCTGGTGATCGTCTTCGGTCAGACGCTGCTAGAAAGTGTGGGCACGCGCGCCCTGGCCATCGCGGGTATCATCATCTCGGCCGTCGTCGTCTTCATCTACCACGGGGTCGTGGAGTTCCGCTTCGGGGTCGTCATGCTAGCTGCGTCGGCCATCGGCGCCTGGTTCGGCGCACGCTACGCCATGAGGCTCGGGAACCGAACCATCAAGATCGTCTTCGCCGTTGTGGTCGCGGGGCTGGGCCTGCGGATGGTCGTCTTTTAGCGCGGGGCGCAGAAGATGATATAAGACCTTGCCTTACGATGAAGCGATGATGCCCTTTTGCCCCAATTCCCTGATCCAGTCCTCCCGTTCCAAGGAGCAATCCGCCAGGAGCCGGGACCGCCGTGGACTGAAATGGATCTCTTTAGGCACATGATCGTGGCCCAAGTTTCTTTGTGAGCCTCGCCTGATACCAAACACGGCGATTTCCTTGCCTTCGTGCACCACAACCGCCCTGCTGTGCTTTCCCCTGCCTGTGTATATCTTCGCCCCGAGCTTCCTCGCAATGGCCATCGCGTGGTCCTTCGTAAGCACTATTCGACCCGCCGCATGTAGGTCCGCAGAACCTCGCGTTTGCGGATCAGATCAGGTCCCAGTCTCTCCGTGGGCATCTCCGTTAGGTGCTCAAAGACGTCAACAAGCCACGACTTCAAATCGGACATGGCGTCTTCTATGGTGTCACCCGCCATGGCTATACCCGCCTCAGTGAAGGTCGCCACGTAGCCGTCGTCTACAGCCTCCACAGCAATCTGAGGGTCTCGCTCCGCCTCGGGCCTATCCACCCATGACATCTCTCCGGCGATCTACGGCCTGTATTCCAGCAACCTGCCGAGCCACGGCGTGCGTACACTCACGCTGCCCTTCGGGCGCGAGGCCCGCCATCAGATCGGTTGTGCCGCATTCCCTCCGACCCTCAGCAGCCTGTGGAGCAAGATCACCGTTACCGTTCCCTGCAAAATTACCGGGACGCTATCCTTATGTGCAACGACTTTTCAGCCCAGTCTGGACCACCGCGCGTCGAATATGCCTCTCACGTGCACACGATGTTCATGAACAGGAACTTGAGCTTTCCGCCTCCCTCCGTCGCGTTGACGTACTCATGCCGCGCGTTCCGGGGGATGTAGATCACCGAGCCCGGACCCGCAAGATACTCCTTGCCCTCGACCTTCGCACGCATCCGGCCTTCGAGGACCATGTACGCCTGTTCGCTATCTTCGTGCGCCCCATCGGGCGTGTAGCCCCCCGACTCGTACTCCTGGACGTGAAGGTCGAGCCGCTCGGTGCCCTGCGTGAGCGGGTTGTGGTATTTGGTGTCGGGGCCCCGCGCGGTCAATAGATAGCGCGACATCTGCCCGATATGTCCGCCGCCGCTGGAAACGTGCTCGCCGACCTCCTCGACCTGAAAGCAGTACTCCATCCTATCCCTCCGTGCTCAAGCGGTGCGGCAGCCTGACGGCCTCACCTGCGGCTCTCACGTGCACACGACGTTGATGAAAAGCACCTTAAGCACCCCACCGTCCTCGGTGACGTTGGCGTTCTCGTGGTGCGCGTTTCGGGGGATGGTGACCACCGAGCCCGGTTCCGCCAGATACTCTCTACCCTCGACGACGACGCGCATCCGGCCTTCGAGAATCATATACACCTGCTCGCTGTCGACGTGCGCGCTATCACCCGTGAAGCCCCCGGGCGCATACTCCTGTATGGTAACATCAAGCCGCTCGGTCCTCAGCACAGGGCCGCGCTGCCCCACCCCACGCCCCGGCGCCATCAGCAGGCGACGCGATGCCAACCCGGTGTGCGTACCGCCGCGCCCCTCCTTCACAACGTCCTCGATCTGGAAACAGTACTCCATCCGCTCCCCTCCAAGGCTGGATGGGGCCCACGCCGGCTCAGGGATTGACTGTGATCGTGCGCGTCGTCCGGTTGTAAAGCCCCGGTATGGGGTCCCCAAAGCGGCCCAAAAGCTCCAGCGTGATCGTGTGATCGCCCGACCCAAGGCCCTCGAGCCAGACCGGCTCCCAACGGGAGAGCACTTCCGACTCGCCGTCCACGGTGACGCGCACGCGGTAGCCGTTGGGGTGTAGAGTCGCGTTGAGAAGCCAGAAGTCGAGCAGAATGCGCTCGGCGGCCGTGCCCGAGTACGACCCCTTGGGGCGGCTGTACGTCAGAAGCGGCTCCTGCCATTCCACCTTGTTGTCACCACTGGGTTCCCCGACATGAAAGGTCACCATCGCGAAGGCCTCGGGGTTCTTGAGGCTTTCGTGCCAGGGACGACTGGGAAACATGCGGATCGTGTGCGTGCCCGGCGCGACATCCTTGAAAACCACGGGCGCGTTCTCGTCGTAGTGCGGCCTGTAGGGCTCGTTGTCCAGGATCACGTGCACGTGCTGGCCGCCGGAGTTCAGGTCATAGTTCTTGATCTCAAACCGGACGGTCACCGAGTCGCCTTCCAGGGTCTGACCTTCCGTCGGCTCGGTGATGCGCAGGTGCACCACGGGCCAGGTCGCCTCTGTCGTCGCCCAGCCGGGTGCGCCCAGCGCCAAGACCCCCAATGCCAGGACCGCCACGCTCACACGTCTAGTAGGGTGCTGCATTTGTGTCCTCTCCCTTCCCCGTCGCGGGGTTCAAGCCCTCCATTGCCCCCTCCCCGCCAGCGCAGATGCCATCCCGAGCCCGTCGAAGGAGGAGCTGGAGGGCGTTGGACATTCCCGCACAAGATAGAACGCCATCACACCTGGGGCAACTGGCCCGCCAGCTCCCTTGACGACGCGAGCGCCGGGACTATCTTCGTTTTGCAACCCCCTCGAACACCCGTCTCGAAAGGGCAGACACATGACATCAGTATCTCCGCTTCGCACTGCCATCGTCGGCTGCGGGTCCATCGCCCGGGCGGCGCACATTCCCAACGCCGCCGCGCTCGAAGAGATCGACCTCGCGGCCCTGTGCGATCTCGACGCGAGCCGCGCCCGTGCTCAGGCCGAAGAGCACGAGGTCCCGGGCGTCTACGCGGACCACCTAGAGATGCTGGCCAAAGAGGCTCCGGACCTGGTCATCATCTGCACGATGCCCGTCACCCACCGAGAGATCGCCATCGCAGCCCTGGAGGCGGGTGCGCACGTCCTCTGCGAGAAGCCTTTCACGACCACGGTCGCCGAGGCGGAGGAGGTGCTCCGGGCAGCGTGCGAGCACCAACGGCTTCTGACCGTCGCGCTCAATCTCCGTTTCGACCGGCGCATCGAGGCGATGAAGGCGATGGCCGATTCCGGTGAGCTTGGGGCGCTCTTCTACGGGCGGGCCTGGTCGCACGAGGACACGATCCCCGCCTTCGGCCCCCACTACCGGGCGGCGCACACCGGCGGCGGCGGCACCGTGATCAATAGCTGCACCCACACCATCGACGCCTGCCTGTGGGTCATGGGCTATCCGAGACTCAGCCGCGTCGGCGGCGCGACCTTCACGCGATTCCATGCGATGGGCGGCGGCCGCGTCGGGCCGTTTCAGGTCAAGCCCGAGGAATTCGACGTCGAGGACCTCGCGGGAGCCCTGATCACATTCGAGGACGGCGGGAGCTTGACCGTCGAATCGAGCTGGTCGGCCACCCCGGGCCGCGAATCCAACGCCTTCGAGGTCATAGGCGACCGGGGCCGCATGAGGCGCGAGCCGTTCGAGATCCTGCTCAGCACCCCCGGCGGCATCGTGGACCGCACCCCACTCGACCTGGGCGAAAGCGATGCGTGGGCCGAAGGCGGCGCCTATCGCCGCGAGCTGGCCGATTTCGCCCGCGTCATCCGTGATGGGGGAGTGCCGCGTGTCACGCCCGAGGAGGCACTCACGCTCCAGCGCGTTCTCAACGGACTCTATGACTCCGCCGCGACGGGACGGGAGGTCGTGCTCGGATAAGGAATATGAGTTTCGCCATCCGCCCCTTCACCTCCGACGATTACCCTGCACTCGTCGAGGTCTGCAACGCGGTGAATCCTGACTTCCCGCAAACGACTCAGGAATTGCGCTTCCGGGATGAGCACCGGGACCCCAAGTGCAGGCTCGGGCGGTGGGTCGCCGAACGGCGGGGGCGTATCGTCGGCTACGGCGAGTACAGCCAGGACGCCGAGGTCTACCACCCGCGCAAGTTCGACCTCGATGTGGGAGTTCACCCCAATAGCCAGGGCTCGGGACTCGGCAGGGCGCTCTACGACCGCGTGATCGGGGCGCTCGGACCGTTCGATCCGCTGTCGGTGCAGGCGACGGCCAAGGAGGATGCGGCGCGGAGCCTCCGCTTCCTCCGCGACCGCGGGTTCGGGGAGCGGAGGCGGGAGTGGCCGTCGCGGCTGGACGCGGCGGCGTTCGACCCCGCGCCGTACGCCGGGCTCGAGGAGAAACTGCGCGCTCAGGAGATCGAGATCAGGACGCTCGCGGAGCTCGAAGATGACCCGGAGCGGGACCGAAAGCTCTACGAGCTCGAATGGGCCATCTGGCGTGATGTCCCCTCGACGGTTCCGCACACGCTGGTGGACTTCGATCTATTCGTCAGGAACCTGTTCGCCAACCCCAGCCTCTTGCCGGAGGCGTACTTCCTGGCGATCCGCAAAGGCGAGTACGTGGGCCTGAGCCACCTCTGGCGCCGAGGCTCCGACGACGACCTCGGCATCGGCCTGACCGGAACCGTCCGCGCCTACCGCCGCAAGGGGATCGCGCTGGCGCTCAAGGTGCGGGGCATCGCCTGGGCCAAGGCGCCGATGCTCGCGATCAACGAGCGGCTCGGCTTCGTCAAGGGGCCCGCGCGAATCACGTTCGTGAAGATTCTCGGCGAGCGTTAGGCGCTGGAGCGCACGGCAGTACCCCGTCCACAGAAGGGGAGGGAGGATCGTACGGATGCCGCTTGAGGTGCTGACGGACGAACTCGGAGATCGGATCGCGCGCGCTGCAACCGATGGCATGGTCTCCAGGGTAACGGCCCTGCAGCGACAGGCGGGTAACCCCTGCCGAGTGGCCATCGAGCGTTTTGGCGGCGCCACCGCCATCATCACGCGGGACATCCCCACCCCACACTTCAATCGGGTCATGGGCCTCGGCGCCGGCGACGAGGTTTTCCTCGACGACATTGTCGCCTGGTATCGCCAGTGCAGAATGCCATGCCGCTTCGACGTTGTCCCGATGCGCTCGTCCGAGGCTCTGCTGTTAGAACTGGCCAGAAGGGGGTTCTACCAGTCCAGCTTCTTGACGACGCTCTATGGCGCACCCCGATGGGCCGCCCCATCGGAGCCGACCGGCGTCGGTATAGAGGAAGTGCAGTCGGACCAGTGGGAGACCTTTGCCGAGGTCTACTTCAGGGGGTTAGGCTCGCCGCTCGTTGACGAGAGTAACGCCATTCGAACTATCGCCATCAACAACGTGAAGGTGCAGTACAGCCAGCCGCCGTGGCGCGCGTACCTCGCGTGGGTGAATGGGAATCCGGCCGCCGCAGCCACCCTTCACACCCTCGACAGCGTCGGTTGGTTCGCCGTCGCGGCAACCCTCCCCGCCTTCCGATGTCGAGGTTGCCATACGGCGCTCCTGCACCGGCGCATCGCCGATGCCGCCGCAGCCGGATGCGACCTGCTCGCCGCCGGAGCGAAACCCGGTTCGGCCAGTCAGCGCAATATGCAGCGTGCCGGACTGCGTATCGCGTACACCACCGCGATTTGGACCCGGCGACCCAGGCGCTTAGCGAGTCGCGCCTAGCACCCCCACCCCAGGAGCTTGACAGCCGAATTCCAGCGGCCTAGCCAGGAGGGATGCCAGGATGCCCTCGTGAAAGGAGTTCCTCCATGCTCCCGGTCACCACACCCCACGCGCTGAAAGCGGCATTGGACCGGCTGCCGCGCGTCCGCCTCTGCCATCCGCCCACCCCGCGCGACGACTGCACGTTCCTCGCCTCCGACCAGGCCAGTTCCATCACGGGCGAGGTCCTCGATGTGGACAGCGGGACGCCGATGGACTGACCGCGAATTCGCTCGCTAGGCCCGAACTTTCTCTTTCAGCGTCGCGGCTTCCCGAGCGTCAGTGCGGAGCAACGCCTCGACGACCTCGCCCACGGGCCCCATAAGCTCATCGGGCACCAGATCCACGCGGAGCTCCGCATCCAGGCCCTCGGCAATCCGCCGCAGCAAATCAAGCGATGGAGAACGATCCTCATAGTTCTCCAGGCGACTGATCGCCGACTGGGTCGTACCCACGCGCTTTGCGAGCTCTGTCTGGGTCATCCGGCGCGCCTTCCTCAAGCGCGCCACCCGCTCGGCGATACGTCTATTGGCCCGCGCCTCCTCGAAGCGTGCACGGGCCCGTGGGTCCTTGAGAATTTCCTTGAGATGGTCGCGAAAGTCGCTCCCGATGCGGCCGGGCCCCTCTTCTTCCACGCCCTTTATGCTCATCAGAACCTCCTCCTACGACCCCAAGATATAGCTCGCACGCTTCAGGGCTGTTTCGATGTGCCGCCTCGGTGTCCGTTGCGTCGTCTTGACGAAAGCGTGGAGCAGGACCAGCGTCATCGGGTCGGTCTGCACGTACAAGATGCGATGCTCGCGATCCGTCCCCGTCGCGTAGTAACGCACGACATACATGGGTCATCATGACCTTCGGGCTGCCTCTGCCACAGGTTCCAGGACGACCCGGCAGAATATAGCAATTATGCTATAGGAAGTCAAGGCCACGTCCTCCAATGGTTATTGATGCCCACTTAGACGAACTTCAAGCCGATAAGCCTTAGCCCTTGCCTCCGCGAACCGGAGCCCGGTATCCTGAGTTCCTTCTTGCCATCCCGACCCTAGAAAAGGGGGCTCTCTTCCCGCAATGCGGGAGAGATGTAGAGGAGAGGGCGTTCTGTTTTCCCTTCCCTACTTGCGGGAAGGGAATGGGGGAGGTTCAGGGGGCTGCCCCCAGGCGTCACCCGGGCGGCGATAGTCCTTCTTCGGCCAGCTCCTCCCAGTACCCATCGACGATGAGGCGGACAGCGTAGATCATACCCATCGTGAGCCAGAATATGTTGTTCACCAGGTCGTCCGCGAACAGGAAATTGACCAAAAACGCGACGTACAGCGCCAGTAACCCGGACGCGAAAGCGTGCATCAAGGGATCGCGGGCGGCCCGGACGGCACGCATGCCCTCTCGGTAGACGACCAGCCAGAGCCACATGCTGACGATGAAGCCGACCAGGCCAAGCTCGGCCAGGATAGTCGTCGGCATGGTGTGGCTCTCGTCAACATCGCGCAGGAGCTTCGGCATATCCGGATGGATATAGTCGTAATAGAGCTCCGGATAGCCTCGGAAGCCCACGCCGAAGACCGGATTGTCCAGGAACATCCACCAGCCGGAGCTCATCAGGTACAGCCGCGAGGAGCTGGAGGGATCGGCGAAGACATCGAGGATGCTGGCGATGCGCGACGCAATGACGTCCACGAAGGGGACAAATTGATACGAGAGGAGGACCCCCAGGAGGAGGACCGCCGTCGTGACCAGCACGTGCCGCAGCTTACCCCTGACGATCAAGAGAAACAGGACGCCGCAGGCGCTCGAAACCCAGCCACCCCGGCTGAACGACGTGAGCATCGCGAAGATCGTGACGCCCAGGCCCGCCACAAGGACGATTCGCATCTTCCACGAAAGCTTGGCGCCCAGCAGAAGCGCGACGGCCAGAACGATGCCGATTTGAAGAAAGGCGGCGAGCGTATTGGGGTTGGTAAACGTGCCCTCCGAGCGAGGGATCGTGCCGCCGCCGAGCCGCGAGATGACCTGAGTGGGCAGGAACAGCGCTTCGGTGAACACCTGATAGATGGGCAGGACCGAGACCCCGAAGGCGCACACGATGAGCGAGACGATGACCCATTTGACCTTCCAGCGGTCCGTGACGACGACCAGGCAGACGAAAAACAAGGAGCTCAGCGCCACCAGGCGAGCCAACTCCAGGGCGCCTTCGTAGAAATTGGGCGTGTACAGGAGCGAAATCGTGATCAGCCCGATGAAGACCATCAAGGGCAGGGCGAAATCGGTTCTGGGGATCCGCAGCCGCTTCTTGAGAAGGAGGTGGATGACCGTTGCCACGACGGTGATCACCAGCGCGGCGTGGAAGAAGGTCACCGCCGCCTCGTACTTGGGCCGGGGATCGAGGCGACCCAGGAAATCGAGGCCCGTCGTCGCGATGAGGAGCGTAAGCCCCACCTCGGGAGCAGCGGGGAGCACCGCCAGTGCCAGGAGGCCGATGACGATACCTGCCGCCGTCCCGATGGTATCCAAGTCCGCCCCCGCCCCGAAGTAGACCACCCCCACCTGCGCCGCGACCAGCACGGGCAAAAGCCAGTACCACCGCAGCGAAAGGGGGTCATCGCCCGACGGCCACACCGCTCCACGGAACCAGTGGGCCATAGCCAGCACGCGCTCGCTCACAGCGCCCCTCCCGGCACCCGGAGCACTACGACGGTTATCGCCCTCGCCTCAGCGCTCTCTATCATTAAGAACATCGGAGACGCTCCAGCGTACAACGGGCATTGCTCGCTCAAACCTCGCTACGGGCCGCTCCCGAGCACGCGAGTTGGCTTGTGGAATCAAACACCCACCTCACTCCCTGATCACCTGTGACGCATAATATACACATACGTGCACTATTTGTCAAGGGTCGCGATGCCTTTAGCCGTACCTCGCATCGCTGCAATCCAGTGCAGCGACGGTGCGTGGGTTTCCACCTATCCCGTTCGCATGATGGGAGATAGCTCCCGCAAGGCCGCAGCCCCAAGTTCACGGCCCGTTTTCAGAAGGGAGACACCTATCTGCCATTATAGCAACCCGATATAGCCAAAACGCCATCATCGCAACCCCGAGCCTTTTCGCCAGGTTGCACCCTACCAAGGACAGAAGAGACCCCACCCCCGGCCCCTCCCCGGCGGAAGCTCCGCTGGCACATGCAGGGAGGGGAGTAGATCAAACGCCTCATCGATCTTCGCCATGCGCCACGCCGCCTCCCAGCGCCGCGAGATAGACGCGGGTCTTCCGGTTCAGATTGCCGTAGAAGGCCCGGACCTCCGGATCGGGATGGTCCCGCCAGAAGGCGGTCGGAATGACCGAATCCTCGCTCAGGTAACGCCGGTCGCGGTGGCCGTAATAGATCTGAACGGTCTTGCGTTCGTGCCGGGTCGGCCGCGTCGTGGCCGTGTGGGCCGCCGAGACGTTGAAGAGGACGGCGCTACCGGCCGGCCCGTACAGGTCCCGACCGCCGGCGCGCTGAAGCTGCTCTTCGGTATCCAGCATAGGATCGTCGATGGACTCGGGCGAGATGGAGAAGCAATGCGTGGTCTCGTCCACATCGGCCAGGTACAGCATGAGTTGGATGTAATCCATCCGTAGGGGATGCTCGGGCCAGTGCGGTCTGTCCCGATGCCAGCCCTGGTGAGGCTCGCCGTCGTACGCGGGCATGTGGCGGATGCAGATCTCCGAGAAGCAGATCGGCCCACCCATGAGCGCCTCCACCGGCGGCAGGACCCTGGGATGGCGGATGATCCCGTCGAACTCGGGCGAAGTCACCAGCGCATCACAGTTGACGAACTGATGGCGTCCGATGAGGTACCAGCACTTGAGCCCGTTTTGACGATCGCGGTCGAAGACCTCGACGAAGCGCGCTATCTCCTCGTCGGTGAGCACTTTACCGAGTTCCAGATAGCCGTTCTGTTGAAAGAATTCGTAGTCCTGTCGGTCCATGCCACGGCCTTTCACGGTCCGGCCCATCCCGGTGGACGCGAACGAGAGCAAGGGAACCGCTTTTCGTCGCCCGATACGGCGGGGAAAGATGGCGTCGGCGCCCCCGGCCGTCAAGCACGCGAGGCGCGAGGCGGCGCCCGCCATCCCTCGACCGCTCAGGGGCTCATTCGACCCCATGCAAACGGGGAGGGAAGAACATGAGGAGGACGGCCCCTTCTCCCGCGAAGAAAAGAAAATCCCCCTCCCATGACGGGAGGGGGATACACCTTCAACGGGGTCAAGTGAGAAGTCGCGCGGCTCAGCGAGAACGCGCTTTCACCTCGCCCCACGTGGTCGTTTCTACAACCGTCCTAGAGGGTATAGGGGCAAGGGCGATCCCCGTAACAACCTGCTGGCGACCCTCTAGGAGGAATCTATCCGAAAGATCGGCGTCGGTTGTCTTCGCGACGACATCGCTTTCCTCACCGTAGCTGCCATCGTTCAGAGCACCCAAGATGCTACCACTCACCCCACCAGAGAGGATGCTGCCTCCCACAACATCGGTCCCATCTCCGGAGTGTTTGAGTACGATGGCCTGTACAGACCAGTAGCCATTACCCAGACCCAAAATCTGCCACTCCCCTTGCTCAAGCAGGATGGCAGAGCCGTACGCGACCGGCAACATCTCATGGGTCTCTAATCTATACGCCACAACGACAATCTCGTCGTAGGGTCCGCCGGAATAAGTGACCGTCCCGCTCAAGGCATTACCATCCGGGATAGCTTGGGGAGGGATGCCGGGCTGCATGGTAAGGACGGCGAAGCCGCTGGCAGGATCGGTTAGGACCAGAGCCTCGTCCTCGAAGGCAACCATGACGGTCGAGGGCGGGACGGACGGCTCGACCTCACCCAAGCTGCGAACGGGGGTGAGGGTGAACTTGTCGCCCTCCAGTTCCCAACGGGCGTAGACCATCTGGAACCGGTAGCTGCCCGCCGCGAAGCTGAACGTCACGATCCCGTCGTCGCGGACCCGGACGATGATCACGCCATCGGACTCCGACGCGCCCGCCGACTGATCTGCCGGATACCACCACGTGCCAATGAGCCGCTCGCGAGTCGCCCCTTGTGCGGCTGCGGGTCCCGCGATGAAAAGCAGCGCGACTATCACAAGGGCGCGAATGCCAAAGATGGGGAGTCTCATCGGGTCACCCCTCCAAGTGTTTAGCGCGTACGCCACACCAGTGATGCTCCCGAAGTAAGAAAGGTAACTCCTCCTCCCCGCGAAGAAAAGAAAATCCCCCTCCCATTACGGGAGGGGGAAACACCTTCAACGGGTTCAGCGTAGGCGGGATAGAGCAGAAAAGCCGCGCGGCTCAGCGAGAACGCGCTTTCACCTCGCCCCACGTGGTCGCTTCCACGGCGGTTTCGGAGGACATCGGGGCGAGGTCGATCCCCGCCATGTGCTGGCCGCCCTCGAGGGAGAAGCTATTGGAGAGATCAGGGGGGGCTGTCTTCGCGACGACATCGCTCCCATCACTGTAGCTACCGTCGTTCACAGCACCGAAGATGCTGCCGTTCACCCCACCGGAGAGGACGCTGCCTCCCACGATAGCGGTGCTATCCCCGGAGTGTCTGAGGACGATGGCCTCGACGGACCAGGCGCCATCATCCAACCCCAGAATCTGCCACTCCCCTTCCCTGAGCAAGACGGCCGCGCCGCCCACGACCGGAAACATGTTCTCACTCCCCTCCATACTCTCGAATCTATACGCCACGACGACGATCTCGTCGAAGGGTCCATCGGAATACGTGACCGTCCCGCTCAAGGCATTGCCCTCCGGGGCGGCTTCGGGAGGGATGCCGGGCTGCATGGTAAGGAAGGTGAAGCCGCTGGCAGGATCGGAGATGTTCAGAGCCTCGCCCTCGAAGGCGATCATGACGGTCGAGGGCGGGTCAGGCGGCTCGGTTTCACCCAAGACGCGAACGGGGGTGAAGGTGAGCCTGTCGTCCTCCAACTCCCAACGGGCGTATAACATCTGGAGCTGGTAGCTGCCCCCCTCGAAGCTGAACGTCATGCTCCCGTCGTCGCGGACCCGGACGATGATCGCGCCATAGGCCTCCGACGACTCCGACTCGTCCGGCATCAGATCTGCCGGATACCACCACGTGCCAATGAGCCGCTCGCGGAGCGTCTCTTGTGCGGCTGCGGGTCCCGCGATGAAAAGCAGCGTGACTATCACAAGGGCGCGAATGCCAAAGATGGGGAGTCGCATCGGGTACCCTACCTTTCTTTTGAGCGTGTACGCCACAGGGCGCGTCCCTTACTGAGGGACATCCCACCTACACCTATAGTGCGGACTGTGCATTCAACGTAAGAGTTTCAAATAAAATGATCCGACGCTCCCGAAATGAGGAGGGAGTGGGTAAAGCAGAAGATTCGCGCGGTTCAGCGGAAAAGCGCTTTCACGTCGCCCCACGCGGTCGCTTCTACGGCCGCCCCGGGGCCTTCAGGGCAATGTCGATCCCCGTCACGACCTGCTGGCCGCCCTCGAGGGGGATGCCATCGAAGTCAGCGAGGGATATCGTCTCAAGGTCTTCTAACATCACATCGGCGATGACGTCGCCCGCCTCACTGACGACGATGCTGCCCGCCACCGCGTCGCCATCCTCTCCAAAGACGGTGGCCCAGACGAACCAGACGCCATCATCCAGTCCCCAAATATCCCACTCACCTCCGACGAGCAGGACGGCCCCGCCGTGATCGACCAGAAACACGTCCTCACCCCCGTCCCGACTCTCGAATTTATACGCCGCAACGAGGATCCCGTTGTAGGGCCCGTCGGAATAAGTGACCGTCCCGCTCAAGGCATTGCCCTCCGGGATGGCTTCGGGAGGGATGCCGCCGGGCTGATAGGTATAGCGTTCGTCGCTGTAAGGCTCGGGGAGGATCAGAGCCTCGTCCTCGAAAGCGATCATGACGGTAAAGGACAGGCTGGATAATCCATCCTCGTCTTGAACGAGCGTGATGGTGAGGCTGTCGTTCTCCAGTTCCCAACGGGCGTATAGAACCTCCCACTCTTGGCTGCCCCCCTCCTGGAAGGAGATTAGGCGTGACGTCATGAACCCGTCGTCGCGGAACCGCAAGACCACGGCATCGACCCCCGACGACTCCGGCTCGTCCGCTTGCCTCCACCACGTGCCAATGAGCCGCTCACGGAGCGTCTGTTGTTCGGGTCCCGTGGCCGTTTTGCCGCACTGCCAGAAGAGCAGCGTGACCATCACAAGGGCGCGAATACGCCAGATGGGGTTTCGCATCGGTTTTACCCTCTCAGTGTGTAGTGTATAAGGTGATCACATGAGGCAGGGGTGTCAAGCTGCGGGCTTGCGCTTGACAAGCTGCGGGGCCGTCTTGTACTATGGTTTTGCCTTGGCGCCGGACCCTCGCTGGATGGGCTCAAGATGGCGGTGGCAGGTCGGTATCGTATGGCAGCGTGCCAGGAGAGGCATGACACCCCCGGAAGGTAACGCCAGTCCATTGAACGCGGAGCAGCTTCGGGCGGCGGCGGAGGCGCTAGGCATCGAGGTCAAGGCGCATGGCCGGCTGGGTGCCGGTGCCATGAAGCGCGTCCAGGAGGCCCTCGAGTCCGGCGAACTGGACCTGGCGACGCTCGGCGTGGCAGCGGCGCCAGCAGCCCCGCAGGCCCCAGCCGCACCTCAGCCTGCAGCGGCGGCGGCGGGAGGTCCCGTCAGCGCGAGCGACCTCAGCGCCGAGCAGCTCCGTGCGGCGGCAGAGGCGCTAGGCATCGAGGTCAAAGCGCACGGCCGGCTGGGGGCTGGCGCCATGAAGCGCGTCCAGGATGCGTTGGCGGCAGGGACCGTCAACCTGGGGAGTGCGCCGGCTGCAGCTCCAGCAGCGGCACCCGCAGCGCCCGCCACTCCGGTTAGAGCGCCAGCGCGGCCCGCGGCCGCACGCGCTCCGGTGCGCCCGCGACCGGCACGCCCGCCGCGGAAGGAAGAGGACTTCAGGCGCAAACCGGTGGCCGGTGTGGCACCAGTACTGGTGAGCGAAGGGGAAGTCCAGGCGGTCTTCACGCGGCGGACGTTCCTCAACTGGATCTTCGTGGGATGGGCAGCGTTCGCGGCGGCGACCTTCGCCTTTCTGACCGCTATGGGCCGGTTCTTCTTCCCCAACGTGCTGTTCGAGCCGCCTTTGGCTTTCAAGGCGGGTTACCCGCATGAGTATGATGTGAACGCCGTAGACATGCGCTGGAAAGCGAAGTACGGCGTTTGGGTCGTGCGCGAGGCGGACGGGTTCTATGCGCTTGCGACGGTATGCACCCATCTGGGCTGCACGCCCAACTGGCTGGAGGCCGAGCAGAAGTACAAGTGCCCCTGCCACGGATCGGGCTTCCGCAAGTCGGGGATCCACTTCGAGGGCCCCGCGCCTCGGCCCTTAGAGCGCTACCGGATCGTGATGGCGGAGGACGGGCAAATCTTAGTGGACAAGAGCAAGAAATTCTTCTACGAGAAAGGCGAATGGTCGCAGCCCGAGGCGTATCTGCGCTGGGCGTAGGCCCCGCCGGGAGAGGATAGACGATGCCAGTCGCAGAACGTCAACAAATCCCGACCCGCCCGCGCTGGTGGCGGTATATAGCGGGATCGCAGATCTGGAGCTCGGTCTTCCGCAACCGGTGGGTGGAGACCAACCGCGACCGCGGCCTGATCGTGCTCAGCAACGTGGTCCTGCATCTGCACCCGATCAAGCTCCGGCGCAGCGGCCTCAAGATGCGGTACACCTGGTGCATGGGCGGGCTTTCGTTCTTCATGTTCATGGTCGAGGTGGTCACGGGCATCCTGCTGATGTTCTACTACCGCCCGACCCTGGAGTTCGCGTACACGGACATCGTGGACTTGCGCGAGCAGGTGCCGTTAGGGCTGATGCGCGAGCTGCATCGCTGGGGGGCGCACCTGATGGTCATCATCGTGTGGCTCCACATGTTCCGGGTCTTCATGACGGGGGCGTACAAGCCGCCGCGGGAGTTCAACTGGGTGATCGGGGTCATTCTTTTGGTTCTGACGCTCCTTCTGAGCTTCACGGGTTACCTGCTCCCGTGGGACCAGCTCGCGATCTGGGCGGTGACGGTGGGCGCCAACATGGCGCGTGCGACGCCCTTCATGGGCCACGAGGGCCCGGGTGCAGCGCTGCTCAAGATCGGGGACATCAGCCTGGTGCACGGCAGTAACGACGCGCGGTTTGCGCTCTTGGCCGGCCGCTTCGTCGGCGAGGGGGCACTCCTGAGGTTCTACGTCCTGCACTGCGTCGCCATCCCGTTCGTGGCGACGATTCTCATGGCCATGCACTTCTGGCGCGTGCGCAAGGACGGAGGCATCTCGGGCCCCCTGTAGACCCATGATCGAAACCCTCCAGCACGTGATCAATGTCCTGGCGGACCCCCGGATCTTCTTTGTACCCGCGACGGCCGCCATGATCGTGGCGATCCGCATCCGGCGGCTATGGACGATCAAAGCGGGGATCATCATGCTGATCCTGGTGGGGGGGGGGTTTACCCTCAGCATGTTCAACGACAACTTCTACCACATCGTCACCAAGGGAGACAACATCCCCATCGCGGGGCTGATCTTCATCGTGGGCGGTGCCACGTGGCTATCGCTCTACCAAGCTCACGGAAACGACAAGCGCATCGAGCGGGGAGAGCCCGTCTACGAGCTGGCGGACGGTGGAGCGGAGAAGGACTACACCTGGCCCCATCTGGTGTACGAGGAGCTGATCGTCCTGATCTTCGTGAGCGTGCTCCTCTTGGTGTGGTCGGTTGCCGTCTCGGCCCCGATCGAGCAGCCGGCCAACCCGACCGACACACCCAATCCCTCGAAGGCGCCGTGGTACTTCTTAGGGTTACAGGAGATGCTGGTCTACTTCGACCCGTGGATGGCCGGGGTGGTGGCGCCGACCTTGATCATCATAGGGCTTTCCGCCATTCCTTACATCGATAAGAACCCCAAAGGCAACGGTTACTACTGCTTCAAAGACCGGCAGTTCGCCATCACCGGATACATGTTCGGTTTTCTGATCCTGTGGCTCCTTCTGATCTTCGTCGGGACGTTCCTTCGCGGACCGAACTGGAACTTCTTCGGTCCCTACGAGGCGTGGGATGTCCACAAGCTGGTGCCGCTAGTGAACGTCAATCTCTCGGAACTCATATACGTCAAGCTGCTCAGCCGGCCGCTGCCGGGCCACTGGTTCACGCGGGAGATCTTTGGCATCGGGTTATTGGGCGGCTATTACCTGATCCTGCCGCCGCTATTGGCCAAGACGATCATGAAGGCCTACCGGCAGCAGATCGGCGGTGCTCGCTACGCCGTCCTGATGGTCCTCTTGCTGACCATGCTAACGCTGCCGATCAAGATGATTCTCCGGTGGAGTCTCAATCTCAAGTATATCATCGCTATCCCAGAGTACTTCTTGAACTTCTGACGGCGTCATCTCTTCCATAGAAACCGGGCCTGAGCACAGCGCGGAGCCGATGAACCAGCGCGAGCGAGAACACGTCCACAAGATGTCCACCCTGAACCTCTGGTTCGGGATAGGGAGCCTTCTGTTCCTAGTGGCGACGGTCTGGCTGATCCTGGCGGACTACTCGCGCGAGTGGAAGCAGCACCAGCGCGAGTTCCGGACCCTGGAGATCCAGCAGACCGAAGAAGCCATCGCCCAGGCCGCCGAGGCGATTGATCCGGAGGCGGTCGCCGCGCTCGAGAAAAAGCTGGAGACGGGCCGCGCGGAGATCGCGGCGCGCCAGGCGGAGGTGGACAAGCTCCAGCGTCGGATCACTCGACTCGACGGCGAGGCATACAAGGCCAACCAGGTCTATCAGATCGAGAAATCGATCTACGACGCGAAGAAGTACGAGACCGAGGAGGCGATCGCTCACGGAGATTCGGGGGCAGCCGAGCTCCGGCGGGAGCTGGCTAGACTGGAGGACGAGGTCACCGCGCTCAAGAACAAACTCGACGGGAGCACCAAGAAGCGCGACCTGGCGAACACCGAACTTAAGGGACATATGGCGGTGCGCGACGAGGCGCAGCGGGGTCTTGACGAGCTCATGCGCGATGGGAGGCGGCTCCGGAGCAAGCTGGCGGGGATCGAGCACAATTTCATCAACGACGTCTTCCGTGACCTGCCGATGCTGGATTTCATCGATCCCACGCTGGAGGTCAAACAGGTCGTGTTGGCCGACGTCTGGTTCGACGTCAATTTCCTGGCCGTCAAGGCGGTGGACCGCTGTCACTCCTGCCATCTGGCCATCGACAAGCCAGGGTTCGAGGACGAGCAACAGCCCTTCCGTTCGCACCCGAGGCTGGACCTCTACGTCGGGAGTTCGTCGCCGCACCCGATAGAGAAGCACGGCTGCACGTCCTGTCACCAGGGCCACGGCCGCTCTCTCTCATTCCTGAACGCCGAGCATACGCCGCGCGACGCCGAGCAAGAGCGCGAGTGGCGGGAGAAGTACGACTGGAAGCCGCCGCACTACTGGGACTATCCGATGTTCCCGCTTCAATATACGGAGGCCTCCTGCTGGAAGTGCCACCACAACGAGGTGGCCGTGCCCCAGGCCTCCAAGCTCAACCGGGGCCTGGAACTATTTGAACGGATGGGGTGCCTGGGCTGCCACAAGAACACCTTTTTCAAAGAGACCCGAAAAGCCGGTCCCGACCTCGTCGCCATCGCCACGAAGACCCATCCCGCGTGGGTGAAGAAGTGGATCAAGGCACCAAGCGCGTTTCGACCGGACACGCGTATGCCGCATTTCTTCGACCTGGAGAATACCTCGCAGCCGCACGAAGTGGACATGAACGACGCGGAGATCGCCGCGATGACGACCTACCTCTTCGAGCATTCCGCCAAGTCGGCGCCCGAATCCGTCCCGATCGGGAACGGCGACCCTGCACGCGGGGAGGAATTGGTTCGGACGGTGGGGTGCCTGGCCTGCCACGTGCTGGAGGAGGAGATCGAGCAGTACGACAGGGCGAGCCCGCGGAAGCACGGACCGAGCCTAGTGGGGCTGGGTGAGAAGACATCCTACGAATGGTTGTACCGGTGGCTCAAAGACCCCGCTGCCTATTTCCCCGAAACGAAAATGCCGGATATGCGGCTCACCGACGAGGAGGCGCGGGACATCGCGAGCTACCTCACGACGCTGAAGGCGCCCGCAAGCTTCGAGAAAGTGGCGAAACCCACGGCGAAATCGGGGGTCGTTGACGAGCTATTGACGAGTTACCTGAGCGCACGCTACAGCGCGTCGGATGTCGCCGATACGCTGGGCGTATGGACAGCGTCCGAGAAGGTCATGAGGCTGGGTGAGGAGGCCATCAGACGTTACGGCTGCGCCGGCTGCCACGTGATTGGGGGCTTCGAGGGAGCGCAGCCGATCGGGACCGAACTCACCGAGGAGGGGAACAAGCTCACCAAACAGTTGGACTTCGGCTTCGTGGATCTCCCCGAGACCAAGTGGGACTGGTTCTACCATAAGCTGCGCCACCCGCGCTCGTTCGACGCGGGGAAAGTCAAGGCGCGGCAGGAACAGCTTCGAATGCCCGACTTCAGGTTCAGCGAGGAGGACGCGCAGTCGCTCACGCTTGCGCTACTTTCGTTCACGTCCGACCGCGTCGGAAAAGGCGCCGCCCCCGTCCCGCCGACGAGCATCCGCGACCTCGGCCCGGCCGAGCCAGCGATCGAGACGAGCCGCTGGTTGGTGCGCAACTGGAACTGCAAGGGCTGTCACATGATCGAGGGCGAAGGCGGAGCGATCCGGGACACCATCGAGGACCCCGGTTTCTGGCCGCCGGTGCTCTCGGGCGAGGGGCACAAGGTGCAGTCGGAGTGGCTCTACCACTTCTTGAAGGAACCCACACCCATCCGACCGTGGCTGAGGGCGCGCATGCCCACGTTTAACCTCCCGGACGACCACGCTCGCAAGCTGACGCACTACTTCGCGGCGCTGGACGACCAGCCGTTCCCGGACTTCGCGCCCCACGAGCGGGAGCCGGACCCCGAGCTCGTGCAAGTGGGCGGAGAGATCGTGGAGATGTTCAGGTGCGCGCAGTGCCATCCCGTGGGGGACGTGGGCGCCGCGGCAGCCGCTCTGGGAGCCTCGAACCTGGCGCCGGATCTACGGATGGCCAAACATCGCCTGCGCCCCATGTGGATCGATGAGTGGATGCTCGACCCACAGAAACTCCAGGAGGGCACCAACATGCCCACTTTCTTCTACGAGGGCGAGTCACCCTTGCCCGACGTGTTGGGCGGTGACACGGGCCTTCAGATCGCCGCCATCCGCGAGTACCTGCTCACCCTGCGCCAATAACGCCGCCGCTTGGCCTCTCCTTCGATCCTTGGGCCCAGTTCAGGATGACGGCATGATCGGTCCGCGGTGACCGAGCGCACGTATCACCATAAGCGTGCGCTCCCCATCATAGCTCACCATGGACAGGTTGACTGCGATCCGCAAAACCCATAATGAACGCCAAGGCCGCTTGCGCCAGACATCAGTGGGAAGTGCGGGTGTCGACAGTTGTGCTATCGGTGAAGTTCGCGGGATCGATCTGCGGCACGCCGGTCGAATTCGTCTGAATCGCGTCGGTCGAATCCGCCTGAGGTACGTAAGCCGGGTCCGTATGAGGCACCTAGGTCGAGTCCGCCGACTTCAACACTTTACCGCCATTCCATGAGCGGCAACCCAAGCTTCATCTCTCGATCTCCACCAAGGACTCTCTGATCCGCCCAAAGTTCCGAAGACAACGGGTTGCATCGCCCAGCAACGGCTTGACGCTCATGCGCTCAGGGGTGATCTTAGGGCTGAAGACCGGCCGATCTTAGCCGGCGCGTCGAGGTGATTGGGAGGTGCAGAGGCGTGGATCAACTACCCGTTCCCGAACGTTTCGAGGACGACGACCCCGAAGACGAGAAAGAGGAAAAACCCGCCTTCCAACTGATCGCCGGGTTCTTCTTGATCCCTGGGGCGGTCGTCACGGTGGGGGTGCTGCTCTTCCTCTTGTTCGGATGGCTCACGGGCGAGCGGCGCACCGCACACGACTACCTGGCCGAGGTGAAGAGCGGTCGCGTCAACCGCCGGTTTCAGGCCGCATTCGAGCTCTCGCAGATGCTCATCAACGATGACGGCGGCACACGCGATCCCAGCTTTGCGCGGGAGGTAGCGGAGGTCTTCGCGCATTCGCAGGACCAGGACCCGCGCATCCGGCGTTACCTCGCCCTGGCCCTCGGCAGGCTGGGCGATCCGGTTGCGCTGGAGCTCCTCACCGCTGTGCTCGACGACCCCGACACCGAGACGCGCATCTACGCTGCCTGGGGTCTTGGCACACTGGGCGACGCCAGGGCCGTGCCTTCCTTAGCTCGCATCGCGCGCAACGACGCCGATAGCGGTGTGCGCAAGATGGCGGTCCACGCGCTGGGCGCACTGCCTTCGCCCGCTACCACGGACGTTCTGCGGGAGGCGCTGGACGACGCCGAGCCCGACGTTCGCTGGAACGCGGCGCTGTCCCTGGCCCGACAAGGGGACCCCGCGGGCGCACCGATCCTACGCCGCGCGGCCGAGCGGGAGTACCTGGCCGGTCTCCGGGGGATGTCCGAGGAGCAGCGGGTTGATGTGACGGTAGAAGCGATCAAGGGCCTGGCTCTGCTCGGGGATTCGAAAGCGGAGGCGCTTTTCACACGGCTGAGCCAGGAGGACCCGAACCTCAAGGTCCGGCAGGCAGCTTTCGAGGCGCTGGCTGTACTAACCGAAGCCGGGGCCATGCTATCCCCATAGAGCGCGACGCCCGCTGAATCTCCACCAACTCTGGAGGGGGATTCGGCGCCATCCGGTGGGTGGGTCTCACGGGCCGAATCGCAGCGCCGCTCGACTGATCCGCTCCACAAGCTCAGGGTAACTAATCCCCACGGCTGCCGCTGCTTTAGGCAGGAGGCTCGTCTCGGTCATGCCGGGCAGCGTGTTGACCTCAAGACACCAGGGCTGGTCCTGGGGGTCGAGCCGAAAATCGACGCGCGCGTAGGCGTCGCAACCCAGCGCCTTGAAGGCACCGAGGGCACACTTCCACATCCGATCGCGGACCGCGTCGGGGACCTGTGCGGGGACGCGGTAGCTGCTCATACCGGGGGTGTACTTGCAAGCATAGTCGTAGAGGCCATGCGAGGGGATGATCTCGACGATGGGCAAGGGCTGGTCGTCCAGGATACCGACGGTGAGTTCGCGTCCGGGGACGTAGCGCTCAATCATGGCCCTGAGACCGTAATCCCAGGCCTCGTCGAGCGCAGCGGGCAGATCCCGCATCTCTTCGACCAGGGATAGGCCCACCGTCGAACCCTCCTCCACGGGCTTGATGATGGCGGGAAGCCCCACGGCATCCAGCGTGGAGCCAACGTCATCGCCGCGGCGGACGACGCGCCAGTCGGGTGTGGGGATGCCAGCGTCGCGGAAGAGACGCTTGGAAGCGTCCTTATCCATGGCGAGGGCACTGGCCATACGGCCCGATCCGGTATAGCGCACCCCTGCGAACTCCAGGAGCGTCTGGATGCCCCCATCCTCCCCGAAGCCGCCGTGGAGGGCGACAAAGACGACCTCGGCTGAACGCACCTCGCCATCGGTAGCGACCTGGAGGGCCCTGGCACTAGGAGCCTCCGTCTCCGGGGCGCCGCCGAAGGGAAGCGGCCGGACGGTGAGCTGCCGGGTCGCATCGGGCAATGCAGGCTCGGGTCCCCACTGAACGTCAATGGCTCGGACATCGTGGCCCAGTTCCCGAAACGCAGCGGCGATGCCGCGGGCCGAGGCCAGCGACACCTCGCGTTCGGCCGATGAACCGCCCGCGAGCAGAAGAACCCTCATGACGATTTCTCTCCGACGGCGGTCAATTCAGTCATAGCGCGGCGGCGGCGCAGCCAGGCGATGGCAATGGCTCCCAGTGCGGCGAGCACCAGCGCCGCGAAGACCACCGCAGAGTACGCGCGCAGCAGCTCTACGGCAAGGCGCCAGTGGACCCCCGCAAGGACGCCCGCGCCCACCACGAGCCCGTTCCAGAGGACGATGCCGACGAGGGCGGCCGGTAGCACGACCCGCGGCCCCAGGCCCATTGCACCAGCCAGAAGAGAGAGTACCGCGCGCAGCCCCGCGAGGAAACGGCTAGTGAGCAGGATCGCCGGACCGAAGCGTTCCAGCCAGGCCCCCGCACGAGCGGTGTGGCGGCGACCGAGAAAGGTACCCAAGCGTGACTCCAGGAGTGCCGTGCCGTACCTCCAGCCGAGCCAGTACACGGTCGCGAAGCCCGCAAAGCTCCCGGCGACGGAGGCGGTATAAACCGCAAATCCATTTGCAGCATCGACGCCCGCCAGGTAGCCGCCGAAGATCACGACAACGTCGCTGGGGATCAGCGGAACGATGTGCTCGAGGTAGGAGGCGCCGAAGATCGCGGCGAGGACGAAGCCCCAACCCCAACCCGCGACCGCCTCAAGGAAGGCTTCCACCCACCACCTCCACCAGGACGATGCCCTGCGCTGCAATGGCTTCCCCGCGCCCCACGGGTCCCAACCCTTCGGTGGTCGTCGCCTTGACGGAAACCGCCTCGAGTGGACAGGCCAGAGCCTCAGCCAGCACGAGGCGCATCGCCTCGGCGTGCGGCCCGATGCGCGGAGCTTCGGCCATCACCGTGGCATCGGCGTTCACCACGCGGCCGCTGTCTCCAAGCGCGATCCGCCGCGCCCGCACGAGGAGTTCCGGACCAGGGATGTCCTTCCACTGAGGATCGCCCGGCGGGAAGTGGACGCCGATGTCACCGCAGCCGGCGGCGCCCAAAAGCGCATCGGCGAGGGCGTGACAGAGCACGTCGGCGTCGGAGTGGCCCTCGGGGCCTCGGTCGAAGGGGATGCGCACACCACCAAGCATCAGGGGCCGTCCGGGAACGAGCCGATGCACGTCGATGCCCTGGCCGATGCGAAGCGTCACGGCTTAAGCTCTCCGTGGGCATCGAGGACCTCGGCGAGCGCGTGGGCCATTGCGAGATCGATCGGGGTCGTGACCTTGATGTTCATCGCGCTGCCCATCACCAATGCGGGTTGAACGCCCAGCCGCTCCACCAGCGCCGCGTCGTCGGTCACGGGGATCCCTTGGGCGGCTGCCGCCTCGTGGGCCCCCACCAGGAGCGGCCGCATGAAGGCCTGAGGCGTCTGAGCCCGCCAGATCCCGCGTCGGTCAACCGTCCGGGTGATGCGATCATCGGTGACGCGCTTGAGCGTATCCGCGACCGGGACGGCGCAGATCGCTGCCTGGGCTTCATCAAGTGCTTCCAGGCAGCGCGTGAAGAGCGAGGCCGCCGCGAAGGGCCGTGCCGCATCGTGGACGACAACGCGCTCGATGCGCTCGGGCACTCGGCCGAGCCCGGATCGGACCGAATCCTGCCGCTCGTCGCCTCCGGGCACGACGGCGCGGACCTTTCTCAGGCCGGGGCAGTCAGCCAGGAGCGCCTGGGCTCGCCCGACCTGGAGGGGCGCAACGACCACAACCGCGCCCTCGATCTCCGGACAGGCCCCGATGGCGTCCAAGGCACGAACGACCATCGGAATGCCCGCAAGAGGCAGAAACGGCTTTGGGACGCTGCCCTGGGACGGGTTCAAATGCGTCCCTCTCAGCCTCGTCCCCTCGCCCGCGGCGACGATGATGGCCCAGGCTGCTTGTGCACTCACAGGATCAGCATAGCGTCGCCGTAACTGAAGAGACGGTAGCGCGCTTCGACGGCGGTGCGGTAGGCAGCCAGCGTCGTCTCCAGGCCTGCGAAAGCGGCGACGAGCATGAGCAGCGTGGTGCGCGGCTGGTGGAAGTTGGTCAAGAAGGCATCGGTCACTCGAAAGTCGAAGGGCGGCTTGATGAAAAGGTCCGTCGTGCCGGTCAGCGTCCGCTGCGGGGGTGGACCGTCGTGCCAAGCGGTCTCAAGCGCGCGGACGCTGGTCGTTCCCACGGCGAGGACGCGCCGCCCCGCAGCTCCGGCGGCACCGACGGCGTCAACGGTCGAGGCGGGGATGATGTAGGGCTCCGGGTCCATCTCGTGGCGTTCGAGGTCCTCATGGACGGGGGCGCGGAAGGTACCCTCGCCAACATGGAGGGTCAAGGATGCGATCTCGACACCCATCCCCGCAAGCTGAGCGAGGAACGGTTCGGTGAAATGCAGCCCCGCCGTCGGCGCGGCGACCGCACCGGGGACGCAGGCGTAGACGGTCTGGTAGCGCGTGCGGTCGGCTTCGGTCGGGAGGCGTTTGATGTAGGGCGGCAGGGGCGCGACGCCATGTCGCGCCAAGAGATCTGGAAGATCGGTGCCCGGGGTGAATGTCAGCAGGCGGCGGCCGTCGGGTTCAGCCCCGGTCACCTCGGCTCTCGACTCGGGACCGAAGACCATCACACGGCCCGGGCGCGCCCGTCGAGCCGGTTTGACGGCGGCGCGCCAGGTTCGCGGAGCCACCTCGCACAGGAGCAGCACGTCCACACGATCGCCCGTCTCGGCGATCCTGCCCAGGAGCCTAGCGGGAAGGACGCGCGTATCGTTGAGGACCACAAGATCACCGGGGTGCAGATAGTCCGCGAGATCGGGGAAGCGCCTATGGGTGAGCGCACCCTTCGCGCGTTCAAGGACGAGGAGCCTGGCGTCCTCGCGGTTGGATACCGGCTCCTGCGCAATCAGTCCCGGCGGGACCCGATAGTCGAAATCGCCCAGACGCAGAGGGCGCCGTTCGACGGACTCAGGAGCCGGTGCCTCGGCAAGCTCAGGGTTCAACGCTATCGTCGCAGGAGAACGTTGAGGATGAGCGAGGCTAAGAGACTCAAAACGATGCATGTGGCCAAAGGAAAATGGATCTCGAAGTTCCCCTGACGGATGTGGATGTCGCCGGGGAGCCTGCCCAAAAGCGGCACCTTAGGCGCCAAAAGGACCAGAGCGCCGGCAACGATCAGAGCCGCACCGACGGCGATCAAGAGCACCCCCATACGCGGCATGGCGTCACTCCATCACAACATCCATGGGCCACCAGTAGAGCACGCCCGATAGCTCCCGGGACAAGGGGAGCAAGCTCTCCACCCCACTGCGCCCGAAAACGCGCCCGAGCCGCTCGAACGCCGAGTGGTGCAGGGGCAGGTCCACGATCTCCGGGGACTCGTCCAGGTCCGCGAGGTCCGCCGCCGCTTCGATGGCTTCCGCCAACCCTCCGAGTTCGTCTACCAGCCCCAGCCGCTGCGCGTCCATCGCCGTGTAAATGCGCCCCTGCCCGAGCGAATCGACGCGCGTCACGGTCAGCCCTCGCCCGGCTGCGACCCGCTCGACGAAGCCCTGATAGTAGCGCTTGACGCTCCGGCGGATGATCGTGCGCTGCTTTGGCGTGAAGGGCCGCTGCGACGAATAGAGATCAGCCTGCTCGCCCCGCGTCAGCATTTCTACGTGGACGCCCACTTTCTCATAGAGGTTCCGAAGGATGGCCTTGCCGGCGAAGACCCCAATGGAACCCACGATCGCGCCGGGGTTGGCGACGATGCGGTCCGAAGGCACGGCGAAGTAGTAGGCACCCGAGGCAGCGAGGCCGCCGATGGACGCCACGACGGGCTTCCCGGCCTCGCGTACCTTCTCCACCTCGCGCCAGATGAGGTCGGACCCTTCGACGGTGCCGCCCCCCGAATCGATGCGCAGCACCAGCGCGCGCACCGCGGAGTCCTCACGAGCCCGACGAATGGCACGGCCGATGGTGTCGGCACCGAGCAGACGGGCCCCGGTCAAGGGGTCGGTTCCGGCGCGACCCGCCGTGACGACACCCGTCGCCTCAATGACAACCACGCGGGGCGGAGAGGTCCAGCGTCTCCGCCGAGACTGAGACTTTCCAAGGTCTCGCAACAGCGACTTGGGCCGGTCTGCGGTCAGGCCCGCTAGCCGCTGAGCCAGAAGCCGAGCGTCATCGCGTCCGCTGACGCGATCTACGAGCCCGACCGCCAGGGCATCTTCGGCGGGGTGCGGTCCGGCATCGATCAGCGCGCGGACGCTATCGGGACCGAAACCGCGCGCCTTGGCGATCGCCGTGACGACGGCGGCGTAGCGCTCGTCGAGGATGGCGTCAAGCTGCTCGCGGTGCTCGGCGGACATGCCCTCGGCCGTGTACTGTTCGACCGCCGCTTTGTACTTCCCGATGTGTTCCAGCTCGATCTCGACGCCGAGCTTCTCGAAAGCGCGGGCGAGGTAGGCAACCTCAGCGCGCAGGCCCAGGAGTTTGAGCTCGCCGATGGGATCGAAGATGATCGAGTCAGCGGCGGAGGCGACGTAGTACCCCAACGTACCCAGTCGCCGCGCGTAGGCGACGACCGGGATGCCCGCTGCGCGCGTACTGGTCAGCTCGCGGCGCAATTCATCCGCGATGCCCATCGTGGTCCGAAAGCCATCGAACTCAACGAAGATTGCACCGACTCGCCGGTCGCGCCTCGCACGTTCGAGTTCCTTGCGGACCTTGTCGAGGCCCATCCCACCGCCGCCCAGGAGGCTCCACTTGGGCGTCGCGTCGCTGAGTTCGCCTTTGAGGGCAAGGCCAAGCACGCGCCGCTCCCCGAGAGGCAGTGGCTGAAAATCGCGGCCAGAGAGATGGATCGCACCGAAGCGCGAGGCAGCGCTGCCCTCATCATCCAGCGATGTGGAGAGAGCCAAGCGGCCGTTGCGCCCGCTCAAGGCCAGCGCGACGCGCGTCATCCCGTCACCGCGGACGCTCAAGTCAAGGCCCAGGCCATCCACGAGCTCGGTCATCGCGTAGAACTGAATGTCCTCGCCATCGAGGTTGTGGCCGTCGGTGAAGGTCATGTCGGCGGCGAAGGTCACCCGCTCGGCGAAGGTCGTTCCCCAGCCGAAGGGGCGCAGGGCCAAGCCGACGGCGTAGCGCCGGTCAACCGTGTGACCGGGACGATCGGTGGACCGCGTGGGATCGCGCACAACGGCGCCAAGCGAGAGCCAGCGTGCAGGTCGGACCAGGGCGCCCAGGTCGAGGGTGGTATAGCTCCTGAACGGTCCGGTCGCACGACGGAAGCGATGGAGGGCGAGGCCGACCCACGCATGGCGGCCCAGGGGGGCCGAAAGCGCGGTGGAAAAGCGCCTTTGGCCGATGTCGCGTCGAAAGTCCCGCCACTCCTGCCAGCCGAGCTCGAAGCTGCCAGCCTTGACGATCGCGTTCTGGAAGCGCAGCCCGGCGCGCGTGGCGCTGCGGGAGAGAAAAAGCTCCGCGCCCGAGCGGAAGGAGAGCGCGGCGGGGTTGGTCGCGAGGGCCGCCGCATCATCGGTCACGGCGATGGGGGTGACTATACCCAGGTCAAACGTGGGTTCTGCGGCGCCATCCCCAGACAAGCCTAGGATGGCGACAAGCGTGACGGCGCAGGAAATCAGGACGCCGCCCTTGAACAAGCTCAGGGCAGCGAAGAGAGCCAAGGTGTGTCGCGCGCTCACGACGCCGGCAGCGCGGGAACGGGGGCCTGAGCGAGGATGCGCTCGTAACAGGCCTCGTATTGCGCGACGATGGCCGCTTCCTCGAAGCGCTCCCGGGCGCGGGAGCGGGCCGCGGCGCCCATCGCCTCTCGTCTCTCCGATTCCCCGAGGATCATCAGCGCGTAGCGGGCCATCCCCTCGACATCGCCGACGGGGGCCAGATAGCCCGTGACGCCGTGCTCGACCACCTCGGGCAAGCCGCCGGCTGCCGCTCCAACGACCGGTACCTCGCAAGCCTGCGCCTCCAAGGCCGCGAGACCGAAGCTCTCGGCGTCGGACGGAAGCAGGAAAATGTCGGCGGCAGGCAAGATGGCCTCAATGCCGTCCTGCCGACCCAGAAAGTCCACGCGGCCGGTCAGCCCCAACTCCGAGACGCGCCGCTGTGCCAGGGAGAGCTCGGGTCCATCGCCGACCATGAGGAGCCGCGCGGGCATCTCTTGCGCCACGCGGGCGAAGACCCCGACCACATCACCGATGCGCTTGACCGGACGGAAATTGGAGACGTGGATGAGGACGCGTTCACCCGGTCCGGAGAAGGCCTTCCGGGCGCGCTCGCGCGCGGCGGCGGAAAAGCGGGCCGTGTCCACGAAGTTGGGGATGACCTCGATGGCGTCAGCGATCCCGAAGCGGGCCTGAGTCTCGCGGGCCAGGAATCGGCTGACGGCCGTGACACCGTCGGCCTGAGCGATGGAGAAACGCGTGATCTCGGAGTACGACGGATCGTTGCCGACGAGGGTGATGTCCGTGCCATGGAGCGTGGTGACGATCCGCAAGTCACGCTCATCCGCGAGCATCTGCCTGGCCAAGTAGGCGCTGGTGGCATGAGGCACGGCATAGTGGACGTGCAACAGATCGAGCTCGCATTGGCCCGCGACCTCCGCCATCCTGACGGCCAGAGCCAAGGAGTAGGGGGGATACTCGAAAAGGGGATAGCGCATGACCGTCACTTCGTGGAAGCGGACGTTGGGCTGGAAGACGTCGAGCCGATAGGGCAAGGCGTAGGCCACGAAGTGCACTTCGTGGCCGCGTGCCGCGAGGCTCACCCCCAGTTCGGTGGCGACGGTGCCGCTCCCACCGTAGGTCGGATAGCACGTGATCCCGATCTTCACAAGGGCTAGCTCCTTCGGGGCCGCGAAAAGCCGCGGTCGTCCCGGCCGCCGCACTCGGCGACGAGATCGCGCACCTCGTGGACCTCGCGGGTGTAGAAAGGCTCCCCGTAGCCGCGACCGATGAGGTTGCCCCAGTAGCGGTCGCGCACGTCGCGGATCTCCAGGTACTCGGGGCTGGAGAGAAAGATAGCTTCACCCCGATAATCGGGGTTGTGGACCTGGGAGACGTAAGCCCGCACCGCTTCGAGCTTGCGCTCGTGCTGGTCGGTGATGTCGACGACGAACGTCGGCTCGAATTCGTATCGCATCATGTAGTAGACGAGCCGCTCGGCGATATGTTTCGGACCGCTTTCGGGATCGTGCTTCGAAAGCCCGGCCTTGAAGGCGGAGATACGTACAATCTCGCTCGTCACGTCGTGGTCAGGGTGGTGAGCATCCGGCGGAGGCAGGAGAATGATCCGGGGGCGATATTTGCGGATGGTGCGAACGGCTGCAAGCTGTGCTTCGTCCGTCGGACGGACGTTCGCATCGGGAAGACCCAGGTTCTCGCGGACCGCCAGGCCCATGATCTCAGCGGCGCGTTTGGCCTCCCGGGCGCGCTCGGCGGCCGAGCCCCGCGTGCCCATCTCGCCCCGGGTCATGTCCACGACGCCGACGGTATAGCCCCCTTCGACAAGCTTGATGAGCGTCCCCCCACAGGAAAGTTCCACGTCATCGCGGTGGGGCCCGAAGGCCAAGACGTCGAGCTTCACGGCAGGTCCACGAGCTGAAGGCCCGGCGCACCGAGCTCCAACGCATCGAACAGGCGCTCGAAGAGGACGGGACCGGCGAGCGGATAAATTTGTGCGACCGAAAAGACTCTCTCCTGCGCCAATCCCTCCGGGAAGAGCCACTGCGCAGCGTGGGTCACTTGCCTTCGAAGCTCGGCCTCGCGTCTGCGCATCGCCTGAGCGGCCTTATCGCGAAGCACGCCGAGAGTGTGGTTCAGTTTGCGCCCCGTGGATTCGACCAGTGGACCCAGGCTGGCATCGAAAGACCGGAGCCGCCCGTCGAGGTGGGCCACGAGTCCGCGCAGGTCGCCGGCGGTGGCGTCGAAGAGGGGATCGAGCTCCGCGGCCGCAAGCCCTCGCGCCACGACGCCCCACGCCCAATCCTTGCCTCGGCCCAGGTCGTCCAGCCCGAGCCCCGTGCGCGCCAGCGCCCGCTGGGTTCGTCCATCGAGGAGCGCGGTGCCCATGCGCGGCACGACGAGCGGCTGAGGCAGGTCGTAGCGCGCATAGACGTCCGCAAGCTGTTCGTGATAGACCAACTCGTTCGGACCGGCGACGTAGGCGATAGTCGGCAAGAGGTGATCCTGGACGATGGGCCGCAGGATCACGTTGGGGCTCAGGCGCTCGGGCGCTTCCTCAACGATGCGGGCGAGTTCGGCGGCCCGCAGGCACGCACGGTCGGCGGCCCCATCCAGCTCGACCTGGAAATCTCGACCGTCGAAGAAGAGCTTGCAGCGGAGGCCATCGGACTGGAGGAACAGAGCCGTGGAATCGTCACTTTTATGGACTTCTCCCCCGGCGGCATTGACCAGTGCCGTGGCGGCCAGCGGGTCGGCCAGTTCCCGTCGGAAGACGCTGCGGCCTAGTGCGCGGAGATCGGGATCGGTGGGGTCGAGCAAGACCAGACCGAAGCGGCCCAACCAACGTGCAAAAAGCCGTGCGAAGCCATCGCCGAGCGTCGCGGGAGGCGCGTAGGCGGCGCGGACCTCTTCCATGAACTCCTCCGCGAACTCGCCAGCGGGTAGTGCACGCTCCAGCGCCTCCGTCACGTCGGTGAAAGCAGCAGAGACCCGGACCCGACCCATCGAAGCGCCCTCGGGGCCCAGCGCCTCGCGCGCGTCGAGCGTCACCAGAGCGTCCTCGCCGTCGAGGAGGGCCGCGCGTGCGACCTCGGCGAGATCGTGATCGTCGGTCTGAAGCCAAAAGCATGGGACGACCGGGACCCCATAAGCCGCCTCCAGCGCGCGAGCGAGCTTGATTGCCGTCAGCGCCTTGAGCAGCGTGTAAAGCGGCCCGCCAAAGAGCCCCACCTGCTGCCCCGTGACCACGACCATCGTCTCAGCCCCTGCGAGCCGATCCACGGCCCTCATGGCGGCATCGGCCGCGCCCCAGGCCGCGTTTTGCACGCGCAGTCGATTGACCAGGGTCTCACGCACGACTGGACGGGCCCGCGCGGCCTCGAGGGCGTCTCGCCAGCGCGGGGCGGTCAGGTCAACCAGGAGCACCGCATCGGCGACCGAGGAAGCTGGAGCCGGACCCCTCATGGTGGTGAGGTCTCCCGTTTGCTCGCCAGGACGATGACGCGGGGGCTATCCAGCGTCAGGGGCTGGCCGTCAAAATCACCGTGGACGGCGTCCACGGTCAGTCCCGCCGCGTCCAGCATCACCTCCAGTTCCGGCAGCGTGAACATGCGTACGGACTCGGCGTAGCCCCGACGATCGCCGTCGCGCTCGAGCGTCACCTGCTTCTCGACCCGCCCGCGACGGATATCCACCCAGCGTTCCTGATGGATCGTCACGCCATCACGTTCGGAAGTGTTCTGCGGGACCAGGCTGCGGATGACCTGCTCGCGGTTGAGGTAATCCAGGAGAAAACGGCCGCCCGGCCGCAGGACGCGCCCGACCTCACGCAAGACATCAGCGTTCTCGGCGTCGGCCACAAAGTAGCCGAAGCTGGTGAAAAAGCTCACGACCGCATCCAAGCCCCCGCGCAGGGGAATGCGGCGCATGTCGGCTCGAATGGACCGGGGGGTTCCGCCCGCCTCTCCGACGGCCACGTGCGCCTCGCGGAGCCTTTCGGCGAAGAGTTCCAAGCCGACCGGCACGTAGCTCCTCCGAGCCAGCTCCGCCGAATGGCGGCCCATACCGCAGCCCAGGTCCAAGACCACCGCCCCGTCCGGGAGATCGATTTTCGCCTCGAAGAAATCGAGCTGGCGACGCGCTTCGGACACGTCGCGATGGCTGTAGACATCGCGGTAGTCGAGGCGAAAAGCCTCCAGGTACCAGGCGCTCTCACCCACCACGAACCTTCACCTCCACGGGCGCGCCGCGCCCGACCCCGAGGACTTCGGCGGCCGAGCCGCTGCTCTGGGCGATCTCCAGCAGCTCGCTCGAATCGATCAGCGCCAAGAGCGCGCCCGAATTCACGTCACCGTACGTTCTGCACACCGGAAGCGTGCGACCGGCGCAAGTGACAACAAGCCGCTGGGGCGGCCCCAGCGCGTCGAGCACGCCGCGCCTGAGGTTTGTGATCAGGTTCCCGAAGCGATCGGCGTGAATCACCTCACCGCGCAAGCCGCCGTTCACCCGCAAGGGTTCAGGGAAGCAGAGATGGGGGGTGTAGGCGTGGGGTTCGCCTAGATCGGTGAGCGATCGTCCGGACGCCAGAGCCGCTGCGGATGGAGCGAACAGATCGCGGCCGTGGAACGTAGCGGATACAGGCCCAGGCGCGACGCTTCCGGGGTCGAGCGCCACCGCCTGGACACCATCTGCTTCACGGGTGACGAGATCGAAGACGCCGTTTTCGGGTCCGACGCCCCACCACTCGCCAACGCGCAAAGCCAGCGGGACGCGATCGGTACCCACGCCGGGGTCCACAACGACGAGGTGGACGGTCCCCGGCGGATAGGACCGCCAGTAGACCGTAAGCGCAAAAGCTGCGGCCCTGCTATCGCCCCGTGGGATCTCGTGCGTCACGTCCATGATCTGAGCCTCAGGGCAGCGCGCGAGGATGATGCCTTTCACCGCGCCGACGTAGCCGTCGGAGGTGCCGAAGTCTGTCGCCAGGGTGACGATCGGACGCTGTGTTGTCACGGCCCTACCGAATGACAGCGAGCTTGCCTTCGACGCGAGCACCGCTTCGGTCGGTAGCGCGGTAGACATAGGTGCCCGTACCCACCAAGAAACCGGACCGGTTGGCCAAGTTCCAGATGATCTCGCCGCGGCGCGCTTCGCTTCGCCAGACAAGCTCGCCCGCGGCGCTGTAGATCGAGAGAGCGCTATCGTCGCGGACGCCCAGGAACGTGATCCCCGGCGCCCCAGCCTGGTTGACCACGTACGGGTTGGGGAAGACCGTCACGCCAGCCTCGGGGAGCACTGTCGCCAGGATGTACGCGACATTGTTGCCGCGGGCACCGTCAGATAAAGCGCCATCGGAATCGACCGTGGCACGGAACAAGACCTTGCCAATGGTGTCGGTATCTACCTCCACCACGGCCGCGCCCCCCGCTGGGATGCCGCCTGTGACCTCCCCGCTCCACACTGGGCGACAGCTCGCGCTGTCCAAGCTGCAGTCCGCGAGCTCCAGCGCGACCGGTCCGCTCACGCCGCCACCCGCGAGGTTGTGGATGGTGATCGCGATTCGCCCACCCTCGCCGACCTTCAGATCACCCGGGTAAAGGGCGAGATCGGCGGGCTCGACCGCTTCGGCGAACTGACCCAGTGCCGCGACGACGAGCTGGACATCCTTGGTGAGTAGGCGCCAGTTGAGGCTATCGGCCACGTCGGCGAGGCTGTGGAACTGCCGGTTGGCGTGGAAGTAGGGGAGGCCGCGTGAATCCAACTCCTGGCCGTTTTGTTGAGGTGTGACGTGCTCGGAAATCATGACAGCATCGAAGCCGTGGACCCAGAACTGCCAGTGGTCGCTGTTGGGCAAGACCTCCCTCTCGCGCGGGAACAAGCGTATGCCCAGGTCGTAGACCTGATTGGTCTCGCGCATAAGCTCCACAAGGTGGCGCGATGCGGGGTTGCCCGTGACGTCCACCACATCGTGGAAGTTGTTGTAGCCGAGCATGTCCAAGTTGAACGCGCCCAGGATGCGGTCGCCGTGGGCCCGGGCGGCTTCAGTGTACGCCCGGCTGCCCCAAAGGCGCAGTTCCTCACCGCTGAAGAGAATGTACTTGATCCCCCAGGCAAATTCCAGCGGAGCCAAGATGCGGGCCGCCTCCAGAATGGCCGCGACGCCCGTGGCGTTGTCGTCCGCGCCGGGGGCCGGCTCCGTCCGCCAGTCCCATTCGAAGCGTGTGGGGCTGACGATTGAGTCGTAATGGCCGCACAGGATGTAGTGGCCTGCGGCGGGATCGGTGCCCGGCTGGACCGCAACGATATTTTTCATCTCCGGCTCCTCGGGGCTGTGCTGGAAGGGCTCAAGGCGCGCATCAGCGTCGGGGCCAAGAGCCTCGCGTAGCCCTTCGAGGAGGTAACGGGCAGCGCGGTCGGCGCCATCGTCGGATTCGCCCACGCGGCGGGCGTAGCGGGTCCGCAAGTTGGAGGGTGCGTTGTCGTAGGGAATCGACGGGTCGAAATAGACCAGGGCTTCGATGTCGGCTCGGATGCGGTCGGTGCTCACGGCTGCGATCAGGCCCTCAACCTGAGACTGCCGCTCCCGGACGCGCAAGCGCTTGGCCGCAGGGTCGGCGAGCCAGGAGCGGACGCTCACGCCGTGGGGCAATTCCGCAAGCGCCCAGCCGCATGACGCCGGAAGCCCGGCGAGAACATCGTGAGGGGCAGCGAGGATGGCGTAGGCTTTGGCTTGGTGGATCGGGCGGACTGAGGGCGGTGGTGCGGCCGCATGGACGTGGTCGGGAAGGCCGATGACGTACTGCTCATCGGAGCGCTCTGTATCCAGGGGCTGCGCAGCCAGGCCCAGCGCGCGGATGCGGCTGGCGTCCTCCGGACCGCAAGAGACGAGAACCTCCCCCCGACCGACAAAGCGGATGTCGAGGCCCAGGGCGTCGAGAGCACGCAGATCGAAGGCGTCGCGCCAGGGGACGCGGACGAGGTCCTGCGAGGCGGCGAGGGAGGGGGATAGCATCGCAGCGAGAATGAAGATCAGAGCAAAGCGGTTGAGAGGACGGAAGCGGCGGAGATACACCCAGATCGTTCTATTGCGCATCAGCGGCGATACCCCGAATCCACGCTGGGGCCCTAGATGAAACGCCCAATCCCCCCGATGAAGACGTGGCCCTGGTGAACCACCGGGAGATAGAGGCCGTACTGGCTCTGCATCTTCTCAAGATCGCTTGCGTCGAAGTACCGTTTATAGATATCGAACCTACGACCATCATTCAGAATCCGCTGCTCCCTCCCGCGCTTTTGCCGCGTCCTGGCTTGCTCGGTGCTCCAGATCGAATCCAGGACCAGGAATCGGCCATCGGGTTTCAGAACGGCTTTCAGAGCCTCAAAGAACGCTCCGGTCTGCTCATCGGTGAGGTGGCTGAGGAGGAATCCCACGAGCGCGCAATCATACGAGCCGTGCGGAAACCCGTGCCTTAAGACATCGACGCAGCAAAACTCGCAGTTCCGCTCGACTCTAGAGGATTCCGCCTTCCGCCTACAGATGGAAAGCATACTCTCGGACTGGTCTACCAGCGTCATCGCCGAGCAGCCTCGTGCATAATGCGGTAACCAGAATCCTGTGCCGCAGGCAATATCGATGAGCGTCCCATGACAGTACCGAGCAACCAACTCCGATAGAACCTGGATCTCAGCCCGGTATACGTCTGGGTCTGAAGTCGAAGCTGGCCCTTTTTCAAAGGTATATATCTCCTCGTACTCCGGAGCCCGCTGTTCATAGTACTCGAGCATGCTACGCTTCAAGTCGCTGTCCACAGTGTGCCCCGGATGGTGAGATTGTTCTGCTTACGATATCCATACGTCCGTGATGAGGTCGAGCTTCTTGAGGTCGTCGAGGAGCGCATCGTCCAGGCTCAGGCGGCAGCGCGTCCTGAGGGCGAGGTCGGGTCCGCCATCGTCGGGGACGTGGAGGACGACCGCTATCTCACGGTCACCGGGGTAGCTCTGGAGTTTGTTCTCAATCGCGCGGCAGGCTTCGGCGTCGAGGTCGAGCGGCAAGAGGCGGAGGTTGAGCGCTCCGGCGAGCTTCTCGCGTACCTGCTCCAGCGGCCAGATGCGCTCAGCGACGACGCTGGGTGATCCCTCATCGCGTCGCCGGATTCGTCCCTCGACAATCAGGTGGGCATCGGGCATGACGACGAACTGGTAAGGCGCATAGTCGCGCGAAAAGATGACGACCTCAGCCGAGCCCGTGAAGTCCTCCAGTGTGAAAAAAGCCATGAGTTGGTCAGACCGATCCCGGACCTCTCGCAACTGGGTCACCCTGCCGCCAACGATGGCCGTTCCGCCGTCCGCCGCTCCATTGAGCGCGGCGAGGGCGTGCGTCGTCAACTCGGAGAGTTCCATGTAGTAGGTATCCAGCGGATGACCCGAAAGGTAGAAGCCCAGCGCTTCCTTCTCTTTCTCCAGCGTTTCGAGGGCGCTCATAGGCTCGACCTGGGGCAGGTCTGCTACCGGGACGAGCGCAGCAGCAGCTCCGTCGGCACCGAAGAGGTCAATCTGACTGGGCGCTCGCTGGGAAGCCTGCGCGGCACTCAGGGCAGCCCCCACCGCATCAACGAGCTGGCGCCTGTGACCGCCCAGGCCATCCAATGCGCCGGCATAGATCAGGCTCTCGAGCGCGCGCTTGTTCAAGAGACGCAGGTCCGCGCGTTTACACAGGTCCACCAGCGATGCGAAAGGCTCCCCGCTCTCCCGCGCGGCGATGACCGATTCGGCGAGGCCAGCACCGACGTTGCGCACCGCCGCCAGACCGTAGCGGATCGTCCCGTCCTCGACGGCGAACTTAGCTCGGCTCTTGTTGACATCGGGCGGCAAAAGCGCAAGCCCCATGCGGTGCCCCTCCTGCACCAAGACGCCGACGCGGTCTGTGTTGTCGGTTTCGCTGGTGAGACTCGCGGCCAGGAATTCGGCGGGGTAGTTGGCCTTGAGGTAAGCGGTCTGATAAGCGAGGTAGGCGTAGGGCGCGCTGTGGCTTTTGTTGAACCCGTAGCCGCTGAAGACCTCCATCGCGTCGAAGATCCGCCGGGCCGTCTGCTCATCCACATCGCGCTCGCGGCAGCCCTCCATGAAGCGGTCGCGCATCTTGGCCATGAGATCGCGCTGCTTCTTACCCATGGCCTTACGCAGAACGTCGGCCTCGCCCAGGGAAAAGCCGGCGAGCACGCTGGCGATCCGCATCACCTGCTCCTGGTAGACGATGATGCCGTAGGTCTCCTCCAGGATAGGCTCGAGTAGCGGATGATCGTAGGTGACGAGCTTCGGATCGCGCTTGCGGGCGATGTACTCGTCGATTCGTGCCATGGGTCCTGGACGATAGAGGGCGTTCATGGCGATCATGTCTTCGAGGGAATCGGGCTTGAGCTTGCGCAGGTACTCACGCATCCCGCTCGACTCGAACTGGAAGATGCCCACCGTCTCGCCGCGACCCACCATGGCAAAGGTCGGCGCATCGTCGAGAGGGATATGGTCGGGGTCGAAACCAGGTTCCCGCACGCGAATCATGGCTGCGGCGTCCTCGATCACCGTGAGGGTGCGCAGACCGAGGAAGTCGATCTTGAGCAGACCCAGGGCCATGACGTGGTTCATCGAGTACTGGGTCATGACCTCGTCGGAGCGGCTAGGTTTATAGAGGGGCACGTAGTTATCGAGCCCCTCGGGCGCGATGACCACCCCGGCGGCGTGGGTGGAAGCGTGCCTCGCCAGGCCCTCGAGGATGCGGGCGTGCTCGAGGAGCCGGGCCTCGGGGCCGCCGCCCACCGATAGCTGCCGCAGCTCGGGCACCATCTCCATCGCGCGGTCCAGCGTGATGCCGATCTGGCCGGGGACGAGCCTGGCGATGCGGTCCACATCGCCGTAGGGCATGCCCAGCGCGCGGCCGACGTCGCGGATGACGCCCTTGGCGGCCATGGTGCCGAAGGTGATAATCTGCGCGACGTTCTCAGCGCCGTACTTCTGGACCACGTAGTCAATCATCTGGCCGCGATCGCGGTCGGCGAGGTCGATGTCAAAATCGGGGGGTTCCAGCCGCTCGGGGTTGACGAAGCGCTCGAAGAAGAGGCCGTACGTCAATGGGTCCAGGCTCGTCGTGCCCAGCACGTAGGAGACCAGGCAGCCCGCAGCCGAGCCGCGTCCCGGACCGACGGGGATGTTTCGCACCTTGGCCTCGCGGACGAGGTCCCAGATGGTCAGGAAGTAGTCCGACAGGCCCATCTGTCCGATGACGCCGAGCTCGGTCTCCAGCCGCGCCCGCGCCTCGGAGGGCGGGGCTTCGCCGTAGCGCTCGACGAGGCCTTCCTGTGCAAGATGCGCCAGGTATTCGCTGCTGGTGGCGAAGCCCTCGGGCGGCGTGAAGACGACGCGGGGGGAGGCGCCGAACTCGATCTCGAGCTCGCATCGTTCGGCGATTTCTACGGTGTTCCGGAGCGCTTCGGGAACGTGCCCAAAGAGCTCGCGCATCTCCTGGGGGGACTTTACATAGGCCTCTTCCCCACTGAAGACGAGGCGGTCCTGGTCGTGGAGGGTCTTGCCCGTCTGAATGCAGAGGAGCACCTCGTGGGAGTGGGCGTGATCGCGCTTGAGGTAGTGACAGTCGTTAGTGGCAACAAGACCAACACCCAGGTCACCGGCGAGCTTGATCAGGTCCGCGTGAATCTTCCGCTCGTCGGGGATGCCGTGGTCTTGGAGCTCGATGAAGAAATTCTCAGGGCCGAAGAGATCTCGCAGTTCGGCTGCGGCCTCACGCGCGCCCTCGTAGCTCTCGTGGATCAAGAGGTGGTTCACCTCGCCGCGCAGGCAGGCGGAAAGCGCGATGATCCCTTCATGATGCGCCTCGAGGAGCTCGCGGTCGATCCTAGGATGGTAGTAGAAGCCCTCGATGAAGCTCGCGGATGAGAGCTTCATCAGGTTCTTGTAGCCCGTCTCGTTCCGGGCGAGCAGGACGAAGTGGTGCGCGCCGTCCTGGATACCGCGGGCAGACTCGCGCGAGTGGCGATCCTTGACCGCGACGTAGACCTCCGAGCCGATGATCGGCCGCAGGCCAGCGTCTTGCATAGCCTGGTAGAACTCAATGGCGCCGAACAGGTTGCCGTGATCGGTGATGGCGCAGGCTCGCATCCCCTCGCGTGTACAGGCCTCCACGAGGTCGCCGATGCGCGTGGCCCCGTCGAGGAGGCTGTAGGTCGTGTGGTTGTGCAGGTGAACGAAATCGGCTGACATGGCTCGCCTCAGTGCATCGAAGGTTGGGCGTGAACTCGTGTCACAGGAAATTGGTGACGCTCAAATGAAGCTTCCCTTCCGCAGGCGCAGCGCCACGGGGGATGCCAAAATCGAGCCCGACGAGGCCGGCGCGCGATTCGAGCCTAGCGCCAAGGCCATAGCCAAGAAGGAAGCGGGTCGTTCGCATCAACGCATCGCCGTGACCCGTCCGATCCACAAGGTAACCCGCGTCGAGGAAAGCGAAAAGCCGGGTGTTCCGACTCAGCCTGAGACGGTGCTCCACAGCCACCCAGCCCAGTTCTGCGGCGACGAACTCGTCTTGTCGGTAACCCCGCACACTCCCGGCGCCGCCGATGCGCAGCTTGTCGGAGAGCGCCAGGGGCTCGGGGCTGACGTCCACTTCGGCCAGGTGCAGCCCAAAGGCCACAACCTGGCGAGGCGTAACCCCGAGAAAATGGTCGAAGTCCAGCCTGTATAGCACCTTACTGGCTCGGGCGCTCGTGATATCGAAGGCCGGAAGCGCCAACCTCCGCCTTCGACCGGCCTCCAGGTGTGCGCGGTAGAAGTAGCCGCCCGTGGGGTTGTCGCGGGGGCCGAGGCGCGCGTCGTAGTCCATCTCCAGCGCCGCGGTCAGTTCGCGCGTCTTGGGTTCACCGAACTGGAGCGCACCCAGCGAATCGGGGATGCTCTTGGACCAACCCAGCCCCATCGCTGCCGTCCAGCGGGGCGTGAGCGGCGTCCGGATTCGAAGCTCGGCGGCGGTCTTCGTGAAGCGGGTGCGATCCCACTGGTGGAGATCCCCTTCCAGCGTCAGGGGCAGGCCCATGACCCAGGGCTCGGTGTAGCGCAGGTCGAAGGCCGCTGCCTGAGCGTCGAGCCGCTCCCAGCGCAGCGCCAGCGCGCGGCCCGTACCGGCCAGGTTCGCCAGGCGAAGATCCACCAGCCCAGTCCACAGCGGCTTACCGACCCCGCTGCGCCTCGGCTGGTAGCCCAACACACCCTGGGCCGAGCCGCCCCCCCCTTCAACCACAGGGACGGTGAAGACGCCGACGCGCCGCACCGGGTCATAGCTCAAGGTCGGTTCCCCCACGTCGGCCAGGAAGGGCAGGCGCCGCAAGCGCTCGACCCCAGCGGCTGCGCGGGCCTCCGTGTAGCGAAAGCGCCGCCCCAGGCGCAGTTCCCGGATGATGACGGCATTGCGGGTATGCGTGTTCCCGACGACACGTACCGAATCCATGACGACGAAGGGCCCCTCCTCGACGACCAGGTCCACATCTACGCGGCCGTCCAGAGTGGCGCGGACAGCCGCCGGTGCAGCGCTGGCAAAGGGGAAGCCCTCGGCCTCATAGACGCGCAATAGCGCCCGAATGCGCGCTTCGATCCAGTCCTGAGAGGGCGTCTCCCCATCAGCGGCGAGAACCGTTTCCAGGCGATCCGCATCAACGCGGTGGACCCCACGGACGCTCACCCGACCCACCGCCGCACGGGCACCGAGGTCAAACGCCAGAATGAACGTCTCGGCACCATCGGGACCCGGGCATGTCCGGTCGCGCACCCGGGCCAGCCAGTAGCCGGCCTCGCGCACGGTACGCAGCGCGTGTTGGACAGCCTCGCCGGCGGGCGACAAGAGGAGGACATCGCGCACCCGCCTCTCCAGGCAGGCAGGCAGGCCCGTCACCTCGACCGCACGAGGCGGCTCGGCGCCGGCGGGAACGCTCCCCATCAGCGAGAGGACCATGGCTATGGCGAACACTCCCATCAGAGCGAAGTCCGCATCTCCGCGCGGCCGGTGTGCTCGATATCGAGATCGGGGCGTTTCCGGCCATCGACGGCGAGAGTCCCCGAGAGGAACCGGCTCAGGCGCAGATCGAGCGCAAGCCGCCAATCAAGATTCGTCCCCGGCAGCGCGCCGCGCAGCATCTGGAACACGGGGGTGCCGTGCCCCCCGGTGATCCGCGCATGCGCCCAGGTGAACTCCACGCGAGCCCGCCCACGGCGGCTCCACGAGTAGAGCAGCATCGGCTCCACTTCGAACGCTCGGCCCGCGAGCGCACGGGGGCGCCGCGCGCGGTCCGTATCGCGCACCCAGCGACCGACGAGGCCCACTTCCAGCGCTCGCCCAGCGCGATGCAGAAGCGCCCCTTGTGCCGTAAGCCCAGCAATGTCGAAATCCAGACCGAGGCCCCTCTCTCGCAAGCGCCGCTCGCGGCCCAGGCTCATCTCGAGGTCCGTCCGCCGTGCGACGGCCAGCCGTAGCCGGACCGAACGCTCTGCCTCTGTCGTCCGCTCGCCGCGGGAGATGTCGCTCCGCAGGCGCCGGTTCTCACGAACGCGGAGCCGAGCGTCGAGCCTGCGGGTGTGGTCGGCATAGAAGATGTCTTGTCGCAGGCGCAGTCCACCATCCACCGTCACGCCCGGCCGGCGGAAAACGCTTTGATCGAGTCGATAAACCGCCGCCCGATTCCGCTCTCGCGTCTTCTCACTCACCTCGAGGACCGTCTCGGCCGCGAGGTGATCCCACCAGGCCGCAGCGATGTCACGTCCGAGCAGCCGATCCCTTGGCGTGAGGCGGAGCTTGAGGCCAGCGAAGGCCTCTACGACGGGCTCGAAGTCACCGGTGCCATGAAGGCGCAGGCGATAGCTGCCGCGAGCGTCCGGGATGAACTCCTCGACACCGTCGCGCACCTCACGGCGGTAAAAACCCCTCCCGTCACCGACGAACTCGAACTCGCGGATCTTGCGATCGGCATGGCTCTGGGCGATCCGATAGCGGAGATCGGCACGCAACAGCCCATCCCAGGGGGTCCCACGCATGATGAGCTCGGCGAGGTCGCTCGTACGCACACTCTCAGAGGCACCGCTAAAGCGCTTTTGCCTGTGGGTGTACTGACTGTCGAAGCTGAACGCACGCCACCGGGGGAGCTTCAGGCCGAGGGTCGTCGTCCAGGCGAAAGCGCTGTCGCGTTCGGCGGCTCCGAGACGCCGGTCGCGCCGCAGCTCCAAGGCTGCGCTGCCCGCTATGGGACCCCGCTCGGCCAGATTGAGGCGGAAGCGGCTCTGGACGTACTCGCTACCGCTCCCACCCGGGGTCTCCTGGCGCTCGCGGGAGAGCATCAGGCCGGACATGCCCCCTCGCAGAGGACGCGTCGCCTCGACGCGCTCGCGCCCGACGGTCAGTTCGGTAGATCCGCGCTCAGGCGCCGGTATGTTGCGTTCGATCCGCTCGACAAAGTAGTGCGTCTGTATGCTGCGCGCGGAGGGGAGGTCGCCCTCGACGCCAAAGCGGCGCGCACCCTCGGCGCCTGGGGTGTCAAAGGTGCCCCAGAAGCCACGGGCAAGGACCCTGTCGCGGAGGCGAACGCCCAAGGCCAGATCGCCCGTGCGTTCCGCCCCTCTATCCGCATCGAAGCGCAAGCCCCAGCGGCGGCTATCCTCGGCATCAAGCGTCCGGCTCAGAGGCTCGAACCCCTCCGCAACGTCGCGCACCTCACCGTGGAACTCCAGGGCCAGGTCCCGCGTGAGACCCGGCTCCGCCGCGAGGCGCAGCTTGGAGGCGCGCGGCCCCTCCCCAACGCCGCCCTGGGCGAACTCGGCCGCAAGCTCGACGCTCCCCGGCAGGCGAAGGGTAAGATCGAGTCCGCCGAGCTGGTTCCTAGGTGGAACACGGGTAACGGGAGCGGCTTCATCATCCGCAGGCGGTGAGGCGAGCGCATGATCCTCGCGTACCCAGGTGAGGCCCAGGCGCCCGAGCCGATCTCCGAGCGTCCAGGTGGCCCGTCCCGCCGTCGTGCGCACTTTCAGACCCTCCTCGATGTACTCGAAATCCACGACGATGCGGTCGTCCTCGGTGACCAGTCGCGCCCGCGTGAAGGTGATCTGAGCGAGGCCGTAGTCGATCACGTAGTCGTTCGTCTCGCCGCGCACGAGCCGATCGCCGTTTATCCAAACCTTCTCCGTTCCCCCCAAGACGACGATGTCCGTGCGGCCATCGATGCCCGTGAGCTGGTAGGGTCCCTGATTGCCATCGATGGGATGGAGAAACTGCGTACGGAAGATGCCGCCCGAACCGCCCCGCGCCAGGACAATGGCTGCGTCGCCCACCTCGATGCGCGTCTTGGCTCCTTCCAGCTTGCGATCGAAGCGGACAAACTCACCCTCATCAAGCGCAAGCTCGTAGTCACCCAGCGCCAGCTCGGCGAAAGGGGAGCGGATGGCGATGAGGACCTTGTCGAGCTCCTTGAGGGCCAGTGTGTTCCCCTCGGGTTGGATGGGGAGGTTCTGATCGCTAAGGACTGCGGTGACCTCGACCTGTGGGGCGAGCTTCCCCGAGATGGCGAGCCTGAGGGCCTGCTCCACGCTCACGCTACCGCCCGAGCCGAGGTTGATCCCGAAGGTCTTCGTGCCGGTCACCGAGAGCTCCGCAAGCTCATCGCCGAGGTGCTCAAAGCGGTCAGGGCGCTCGGGCACAGGTGCGCTGCCGCCCGCCGAAACCGGGTCGGCCCCCGGAGCGACGAGCAGCCGCAGGCGGTAGGTCGGCTCCAGAGCAACGGGCACGACGATATAGCGCACCCAGATGAGCGCGCCCTTCGGGACGGGCCGAGCGAAGGTGATCGTCGCCGCCTGGCCATCAATCTCATAGCCACCTTCGCGCGAGAGGCTGCGTCCATCCACTACGACCTGCTCGGTGCCCAAGAGCACGGGCTGGCCGCCGAGATCATAGGGCCCCGGCGTGCCGTCGCCGAGGCGCTCGACGGTCACTTCCAGCGGCCGGTCGGAAGGCGGCCCGGCCGACGCGAGCCCAACCAGGACAAAGACCCCGCCGAACGCCGCCGCGAATCGAAGAGCCCGGGGTGCAAAAGCCCTCCGTCCCGCCACTATTCGCTCACTTTCAGGGGACGCTGGGCCAGCGCCTCGAGCCGGTAGGTCACGACCGCCGGGGCCCCGGCGTCGAGGACGTAGACTCCGCCGTTCGGTCCCAGAGCGACGGCCGTCGGGGCGGCGAGCCTTTCACCTGGGGGATGGCTCACGGTCGTGCGGCCCACGACGCGGCCGACCCAATCGAAGACAACCACAGCCCCAAGGGCAGGGTCAGCGACGATGATCCGGCCGTCGCGGGAGACGGCAACCCCGCTTGGGCTGCGCAGGACGCCCTCTCCCACCGCGTCGAGATAGCCGCCGAGCGCGTCAAAACGCACGAGCCGCCCGGCATCGCGATCAGCGACGACAAGCTCGCCGCGGCGCGCCACCGCCACATCCGCAGGCCAGCGGAGCGGTTGGTCCAGAGAGCCGAATTCACCGACGAGCCGGCGCAGAGCGCGGTCGAAGGGATCGATGGCAACCAGGCGGTGGTTCTCGATGTCGGTGACGTAAAGATGGCCATCCGACGCGACGCCGATCCCACGGGGGATGCCAAAGCCGACAGCGTCGGGTCCGCCTTCACGGGCTTCGAAGACACGGCCCAGGAAGTTGAGGTCCCGGTCGTAGCGCTCAATGCGCCGGTTCTGCGAATCCACGACGAAGACGTCGAGCCCGGCCCCCGCCCAGACATCCGTGGGATCGTTGAACTGGCCGTCACCCCACCCGAAGCCGCCTACCATCGTCACGAAGGCCCCGTCGGTGCGAAACTTCTGAAGACGATCGTTGCCGGTGTCAGCGACGTAGAGGTGGCCGAGAAGATCGGTGGCAAGACCCTGGGGATCCGTGAACTCGCCGGGCCCCGCGCCCGCGCGGCCGAACCGGGCAACGGGTACGAACGTCAGCTCACCGCTCGACTCGGGCGCAGGACCCTCCGCGCCGAGCAAGCTGGCGGGGACTAGAAGGCCTAGCGCGACGAACCGCCAGCGAGCTCGTCGAACAGTGCGGCCAACTCCCCTGCGAGTCTTCGACGGTCGAAAGGCCGAACGGCGGCCTCCGGCGTCGGTTTTAACCTTCTCTGCTTCCACGCCTTATAGAACGCTTCGAGTGCAGCGGCGATCCCCGCCACGTCATGGGGCGCGACTACGCGGCCAGCCCCCGCCGCCCGGATGACCGAAGCGGCCACACCCTCGGGCACTAGCGCCAGAATGGGCCGACGTGCGCCTAGATACTCGTAGAGCTTGGAGGTGCACACTCCGGCGTAGCGCTCGTCGGGCGGCACGGTGAGCCACAGGAGATGGGATTCGACGAGAGCGGCGGTCGCGTGCCGATGCGCAAGATATCCCTCGATCGTCACGAGGTCCCCGAGGCCGAGCGCCTTGACCAGCGCCACGGTCTCGGTGCGCGGCAGACCCAGGAAGCGGGCGTGTATGCGCGACCTCCACGCGGGGTGCTGACGGACGAGGTCGGCAAGCGCCCGAAGAAAGGGCTCGGGCGTTATCCCCTCGATGAACGTCCCCGCATAGGTGACCGTGAAGCGATCGCGCGATGTAGCTTTGACATCCGTGAAGTCCTCGGGATCGTAGCCGTGGGAGATGACTCGGTCGCGGCGCTCGGGCCTGCGGGGCGCACGGGTCTGAAGCGCGGCCAGCATGGGCTCATGGATGGCCACCATGGCGTCGGCGGCGCGCAGCGCGAGCCGTTCAAGGGTGCGGTTCAGTCCACGGTGCAGGGGTGTTGCGTGCCATTCAAAGGGGTTATCGCTCCACAGGTCGCGGAAGTCGAGGACGAGCGGCAGACGGCTCTGACCCTTGATGAGAGCGGCAGCCAGGTGCGAGGTGGGGGGCGGCGCGGTAGAGAAGAGCACCTGAGGGCGGTGGGCGCGGATCGCTGCGGTGCCGGCACGCACGGCGAAGGGTAGCCAGCCGAGCTTGTTGTCCGGTAAGAAGAGAGCCTTGGCTGCGCGCGCCAAACCTTGACGAAGCGCCTCGCGCGGGACGATGCCGTGACCCGCCGCATCGGGCGAGCCGCGTCCGAACAGCGCCAGGGGGTCAAGGCTTGGCGTCCGCAGGATGGGGAGATGGGATGGGGCATCCGAGAGGAGCGAGGGGTCGAACGCCAGATAACCTCGCGGCGCAGCCGTGACGACAACCGGCTGCCAGCCATAGTGGGGCAGGTACTTGACGAATTTGAGCGTGCGCTGGACACCTGAGAGGCCCAGCGGCGGAAAGTAGTATGCGAGGACAAGGACCTTGGGCATCACGCGTCCGGCGACGGGCAGCGCTCGGGGAGCGCTCGATAGGCGTCGAGCAAGGCAGCCGCTTCACGCTCCCAGACGTAGCGCTCGGCGGCCTTGCGGCTGGCAGCGCGGCAGCGGTCCCGGAACGATGCGTCGGTAGCCAGGCGCTCGAGGGCCTCGCCAATGGCGGCAGGTTTGGCGGAATCTACGACAAGACCGGCGTCAGCCTCGCGGACGACTGTCCCCACGCCAGGGAGGTCGCTCGCGACGACAGGCAGCCCGGCAGCCAGGACCTGGAAAAGCTTGTTGGGCAGCGCATGATGATAGCTGAAGCCGACATCCTCGATCAGCACCAGGCCAATATCCGCCGAGCGCGCAGCCGCAACGACGATCTCCGGCGCCACAGGGGGTCGAAGGTGAACGCGGTCGGTGACGCCCAGCCGTTGCGCGCGAGCGACCAACTCATCCCGCAGGGGGCCATCGCCCAGGCAGACGAGGGCGCAGGAGGGGGCATGAGCCAGTGCTTCGATGGCAACCTCAAGGCCCCGACCACGCTGGAGGTGGCCCAGGTAGAGCGCGACCGCTAGTCCGGCCCCCACTCCACAACGCAGGTCACCCTCTGGCGGCGCATCGACTTCGATCCGCGTCGGCACGTTGCGAACCGTGATGGGCGAACGGGGGAGTGCGTAGTCAGCGGCCAATCGCTCCCCGATGGCCGGTGAGACGACCAGGACCGCCTGCGTACGGCGGATGCAGACGCGTTCGATGACACCCCAGAATGCCCGCCGGAGCGGCCGCCGAGCAAGGGCCTCCGTGCCTCGGTAGTACTCGCGCGAATCGTAAACGAGCGCCGCGCCATGCAGCCGAGCGCAGAGAGCCGCGACGGGCAGGAGATAGAGGTCCATCGCGTGATAGACTGGCGCGCGCGCGCGCCAGGCGGGCCAGAGCGTTGCCCACCACCCGCGCAAGAATCGCCGCGAGCCTGAGCGCTGCTCTCCGACGTTTACGCGCGCTACGGGCGCGCCGGCATAAGCACCCGGCGCCTGATTCGGACCATAGCGCACCCCGAGCACCGCCACTTCCGCGCCCGCATCGGAGAGGGTGCGGATCTCCTTCCACAGCCGCGAATCATGGGCGACCTCGGAGAAGGTGAGCATCAACACCCTGGCGGAGCGAAGGTCCACGACCGGCCTCGTTGGACTGAAAGCCTAACGAATCTCAGCGCCGCGTCCAGCGAAACGTTACGACGGCCCGCGACCCCGCAGCGAGAGGAGGAAGCTGGGCAGTCCAGCGGTCGGAGCTACCGGCGATGACGGATGCACCCCCGACATCGGCGAACTCGACGCCGGGGGGCGGGTGGACATGGATGGCGAGACCCTCTATCACCTCCTGCGCCTCGAGTCCGACCGTCATGCCCCCATCGGAGGGAACGGGATACTCAAGGCCGACCCCCTGCCGTGCCCGCCACCAGGCGGCGATCTCCTTAGCGGGGACTGCGTATGCCTCTCCACAAGCAGCGAGGGCGGCCTCGTAAAGGGGCGGGCCGATGGGGAAATCAGTTGCGTCGAGGGCATTCTGATGGATTAAGAGCATCGCGAGGCCCTCGACCGCTCGCGCCTCGGCCAGGACGGCTTCCAGGGCCGCGAGTGATCCATCGTGGTCAAGGTGGACATAGCCCCAGAGCGTCGTGTCCATGAGTGCCAACGGCAATTCCAGGAGCGGAAGCGGGGTAGCCCGCTCGGAATCGTAGGGCGTGAAGGGGTGAGCTAGCCCTGCACGGTAGCCGGGGCGATCGTGAAAACCGAGCGTCGCGTCGTAGCGCAGGCCCGCATCGGCGAGAGCACTGAACGTTCGATCCGGCACGATCCGCAGGTAATGGCCCCTGGCGCCTTCGGGCCGATCCCGAATGGTAGCTTCGAACACGGCAAGATCCTCGGCGAGCGGTGGTCCGCCCAGCCAGGCGTCGTAGCTGTAGTGGAGCCCGACCTCGTGCCCCGCATTACCGAGGTCGGCGACGAGCCGCCGCATGGGCGGTGAGGCGAGCGCATAGGATGGGTCGAGTCTATGCCGCCGCGCCGCACCCAGGAAGAACGTGGCGCGTACGCCCGCCTCCCGCTCACGATTGAGCAGCGTCTCAAAGGTCCAGTAGGGGTCAGCGTTACGGCCCCGCACAAGAGGTCCGAGCGGCAGGGAGCCGTGCGCCGCTTCACGGACGATCCGGCCAAGCGTCCACTTGCGGACGCGATCGACATCGTGCGTGAGGCCGACCGCCAGCGGGGCAGCCCCCGGCCACGACGCTAGACGTGCGAACGGGCGCCCCGCAGCGCGTGCCGTCTCGATCAAGACTGTGAGGAACAGCATCAGAGCGCGTGAGCCCACGGCAGGCACCGTCGCCTCCTCCCGCGCCAGGGCGGATGCCCCGGTGACGCTGCTCGCAGCTCCGGGAAATCGGCCGTGTGCGTCTCTACAGGGACGGACCCGCTCCTCAAAGCGCGCCGCGTGACCGAAAACGTTGCCAATCAGATCGGCCGCCAGTCGGCCCAGTGCGCCAGAACCCACGGGTTCCGTAGTAGCGACCGGCTTTCCCTCCACGTCGGCGGCGAGGGTATACGGGCTCTCTTGGGTCCCAAGCTCCACATTCGAGCCGAAAAGCGGTATCCCCGCCCATACGCTCGGCGTTCCGACCAAGAGCGGCGGAGCCAGCCAGGGTGTCTCCATTGCCCCGGAGGGTGAGACGCGATAGAGCGCGGGGTCAAGCGGGCAGCGCACAATGACCGCACCCCCGGCGGCAAGGACACCCAGCTCACGCTCGGAGGCATCGCCCGAGACGAGCAAGATCACGGCTTCCTCCGCAGGTGAGCCGAGAAGGCGCCAGTTCAGACCCAACGTAGCCGTTACGAGGTCCACGGCGGCTCTGAACGCCGGCCGCACAGCTTCCGGCAGCTCGGGGGCCCAGACCCCTAGTGGGATCATCCTGCTCCCCTACTCCACCCCGCGAGCCAGGAGGAGAGAACCACCATCATCGACAGGCTCACGGGAATCATGGCTCTCTCCTAGAAAGCCGGGTTCGGGCAGCACCGGCGGCTTTCCAGGCGGTCCGCAAAACGGCCCCCCGCCAGCGCTCGACGGCAAAATAGTCGATGAGCTCACCTCCGAAACCTCGCTTGAAGCGGGCGACGGAAGGGATGTTGGCGCCAACGAAATCGAAGGCTGGAAGTTCGCCACAAAACCGCTGAAACAAAAGCCAGATGAGAGTCGGCATGGCGCCCTCCTGACGGTGGGCGGGGTCGGTTCCAGCCAACCAGTAGTACCCCCGACGCGCGTCGCGGACGAGCGCGCAAGAGGCCGCGGGCGCACCCTCGATTGAGCGCAGGACCCAGAGCTCCGCCAGGCGGCGTTCGAGCGCCGCCCCGAGCAGATGCGCCATCCGTTCGACCGGCACACGGGGCGCAACGCTCCGCGCTTCGAAGGTTGCCCTATAATGCGCGACAGCGATGGCGACATCCTCACTAAGCTCGAGGGAGTACCCCGCCCGCTCGCCCTTCTTGATCTGCCGGCGCATCGCAGGGGAGATGCTCCGCCAGACAGCATCCGCGTCCGAGAGCGTCACCACACGCGTATAGCGCACGCTGACCGACCAGTCGCGCCACGCGAAGGGCCTAGCATCGTCGAGAGCGGGCGCAAGCGCCCAGCGGTGGACCGCACCATCCCTCTCCGCCCGTGCCAGGAGAGCATCCGCGGCGGCGTGACCGTTGGCGATGCTCAGGGGACGCGTACCGTCAAAGACGAGGCCACCGTACGGGCTCAAGGGTGGCGTAAGACCCTCTATCAGGCCCATGCGCGGGCGACGCAGGTAACTCGCCCCGGCGACCAGCTCCTCACCCCGCCACGCGCCCCAACGCACTGGGCTTCCGCCGAAGGTCTCCGCCGCCGCCGCCAGCCATGCCCAGGAACTGAAGGCCGTCCCCTGGGGCGCGGCTCCGACCAGAGCATCCCACCGGGCGGGGTCGGTGACCTCAGCGATGACGAGATCAGACGGCGTCACGGCGTCCTGTGGCCGGGGACACATCGGGTCGGACACCGACGATCTCCCGCGGCGCGAAGACCAACGGGATCGCCAGCGCCCGCCCCGCGGCAATGTACCCCCCCAGCGCAAGAGGGAACGCCATCAAAAGGCGGACCTGAGGGGGCAGCGGCAAGGCCCAGGCCATTGCGGCCAGTGCCGATGCGGCTAGCGCTGCCAAACCGATGCGCCCCAGCGAAGCCCACGGAATCAGCTCCCCGAAGCTCACACCGAGCGTGCGGCGCGCCACGACGAGCAGGACGGCAACGTGCAGGTAGGTCGTCCCCACCGTGGCGTACGCAGGGCCGAGAAAAAATCCCGCATGAGCGAGGGTGGAGCTGGCGGCGGCATTGATGAAAAGATCGCCCAGGGCAGCCCAAAAGACCGCGCCAGGACAGCCAAGCGCGCTCAGGAGTGCGCCGTAAGCGGCGACCCGCAGCGGCAACGCCGCCAGGTAAATGCGAAAGGGCACTGCAGCCGGCGCGTAGTCGGCGCCGAAGACGGTCACCATCACCGGCTCCGCGAAGGCCCACAGGACCGTGCAGATCGGCCAGACGAGCGCGGCGGTCCCAACGACGGCGCGGTGCCAGGTCGCCAGGAGTGCTGCACGGTCGCCAGCGGCATCGAGGCGGGCGAGCTCAGGCGTCAGGACGGAGCCGATGGCCCCAAGGAGTATTCCCACCATCGGCAGTTCTCTCGCACCGATGCTGTAGAGCGCGAAGGCGCTGGAAGGGAAAACCATCTTGACGGCGACTTTATCCACGGCGCGAGAGAGCAGACCCACGCTCTCGGAAAGGCCCAGAGGCAAGCTGTAGCGGAGCTGGCGCCTTAAGAGACCTGAGCGCAGCGGTCCTGGAGGCCAGCCGACGATAGTGATGGCCAGGACGAGGGTGGCGAGCCAACGGACGATGCCATAGGCGGAAAGCACGGTGCAAAGCTCGGTCAGGGATGCGCCTGCGAGCGCGGGGAGCGTGGTCGCAGCGAAGAGAGCAGCGCCGTGGGCGAGGCTGATGCCAGCCTGCAGGCGCGTACGGCCGACTGCCACTAACAGTGCGTCAGTGAAACCGGTTGCCACCGCCGTGAAGGCGAAAGGAGCGAAAGCGTGCAGCGGCTCAATGATCTCGGGGTTGGCGAAGCCGGCAGCGACCTGCGGGGCCAGAACGTAAATCGCCGCGCCGAGGCCCAGGCCTCCTAAGGCCATCCCCACCGAGACGTTGACAAGGGCAGCGGTCCGCTCGGCGGCTCCCAGGCGCGGGAGGAAGTAGAGCAGGCTCTGGGGCAGCCCCAGAGCGAAAACGGGATACAACATCAGCACCAGACGCAGTTGTTGGTAGTCGCCGAAAGTGGCGACCGGGAAGGTCCGCGTCAGCACCGCCTCCGCGGCCAGGACCGAAAGCGAGGCCGCGATTCTGCCGCCCGCGACCAGGAGCGCATCGCGTCGAAGGCGGCCGGCGTCCATCAGGGGACCTTCGTCGCCAGGACGAGCAGGTAGGCGGGCTTGGGGATGAGGCGAGTCATTCCCCAGTCGAAGGCCCGCCAGGCGAGGTGCGGCAGCCAGCGCGTCAAGCGTGGCACCCGGAAAACCTCCAGGCCCTTGTTCATGAGGGTGAGCGTCCGGTACGGGGCGAAACCGGCACGACGGAGGGCCTCCGCGAGCGACTGCGGGCTGAAGGTACCGATGTGCGCATTGGCTGGCGTGAAGCGGTTACAGTGGATACACAGATGGTGAGTGATGCGTTCACGATAGGGGACGGTGACAAGCAGGTGGCCGCCGGGTCGGAGGACGCGATGTACTGCGGCGAACGCCGCATCGGGGGCGACTAGATGCTCGGCCACCTCGCTAAGCACGGCCCCGCCCAGTCTCCCGTCTCGGTAGGGTAGAGCATAGATGTCGCCCAGGGCGAACCCACGGGCCGATGGCGCGCGCGCGCGCGCCGCACAAACGCCGACGAGAGAGAGATCGAGCCCCATCATCGCGAAACCCGCCTTCGCGAGTAGATCCATGAGCCAGCCCGAGCCACAGCCCGCGTCCAACAAGGGCCCCTGCACTCGCGCCCGCTGCAGGACGCGGACGATGGCCTCCAGGCGACGCCGCTCCGACCAGCGTCGCGTGGGGTGGAGCGTCTCGGGCGGCGGGATGTGCTCGCCGTCGATCCTGTAGTGTTCTCGGTAGTCGGTATAGTGCGGAGCTGGTGCGACAGAGGCCTGGTCTGCCATGATCACCGGATGAGAAGAACCACGACGAGGCCGGAGACCAGAGGGATGGTGAAGTTATCGTCCAGCGGCCCGGAGAACAACTCCGCCGCCGTCGCGGCCACCGCTCCCCCCACACGCGCGAAAAGGGGCACTGGGGTCAGAAAGAGCACCGGCAGCATACAGGCCGCCAGGAAAGCGAGCGAGCCCTCCAGGCTCTTCGCTCCCACCCGGCGAGTGCCGAATCGGATGCCCACCAGCGCTGCAGCCGGGTCACCGATGACCAGGTACGCAACGGCCAGAGCGGCGATTTCGGGTCCGAAACAGAAGACGGCCAGGGCCGTACCAAGCAGAAGGTGGAGGGTGGAGGAGGGGTGGTTCCGCTCGTGAGGCCGCATGTAGGACCCGAAGCGCCGGTGGAACCACGCGCCCACGACGGGCACTTGCAATCGACAGGCTTCGAGCGCGACAGCCGGGATCATCGCTCCGCCAACGAGCAGCAACGCTGACTTGCGGGGTATGTACAGCAGCACGATGGGTATGAGCACCCCGCTCAGGTGGACGGCCTTGCGGCCCCACTCCTGGGAGGAGATAGCGCGAGGGCCGGTATGGGTCATGTTCACGTCGGCGGGGCACTGCCGGTCTAGCCGCCTTCCGGCCACAACCCGCCCTCAGGAGGAAACCGTCTGATGCAGGGCCTCTTTGAGCAGCTTGCCCGGCTTGAAGTGGGTCTTGCGGCGCGCCGGAACGTAGATAATCTCGCCCGTGCGCGGATTGCGCGCCATAGGCTTGGGGCGCGTGTTCTTCACCTCGAAGACCCCGAAGCCGCGGATCTCGATCCGGTCTCCCCCGATGAGGCTCTCGCGCATTGCAACGAAGACGCTGTCCACCACCTCCGCCGCCAGGCTCTTCTTGCAACCGGTCTCCTGACTGACTCTGAGCGCCAGGTTTTTCTTCGTCGTCGTCAAAATGGCCTCCTCAAAGCTATCACTGCCAGACGACGGCCGGCGATGTCAGCTCCCACTGCTTTCCTCCTAACTGACGTATTCTCTCGGGCTTAAATTAAGGGCTTCAAGTTAGGAGCCTAGACGAAGGGTGTCAAGCGAAAATCGCGCCGGTGTCATATTTTCCGCAATAGAGCGATGACCCGGCCGGCGATCTGGATGTTCTCGTCGTCGCGGTGGATTCGAATGGGGTCGTAGTTGGGGTTTTCAGGCCACAGTTCGATATAGCTGCCCTCGCGGCGATAGCGCTTGACCGTCGCATCCTCACCGAGGATAGCGACGACGACATCGCCCGAGTCGGCGGTGTGCTGCCTGCGGGCGAGGACGTAGTCGCCATCGAAGATACCCGCATCGTGCATGCTGTCGCCGCGCACCTGAAGCGCGAAAACCCCGCGCGAGGGGACGAAGCTTTCATCCACGGCGAGGGTCGCTTCCACGTTCTCGACGGCGAGGATCGGCCTACCAGCGGCAACGCGTCCGATGATGGGGACCTGGGTGATCCCGGCGGTGAGACCCGGTCTCGGGACGAACTCGGCCAGTTCGATCCCGCGCGAGAGCTTGGGTCGCCTTGTGATGTGTCCCTTTTTCGCCAGGGCACTGAGGTTCGCACGCACGCCGTTGGTCGAGACAATCCCGAAGCGCTTGCCGATCTCACGGATGGTCGGAGGCATGCCGTGGTTCTCGATGGCGCTAGCGATAAAGTCGTAGATCTGTTGCTGACGCTTGGTCAGCCTTCCCGGCATGCTTCACTCTCCCGCAAGACCAGCACCACCAGGCCGACAGGTCCACCCTCGATGCGCGGAGTCACCCCTCGGCAAGCTGAAAGTAGCGATAAGGGCCAAGGCCATGGAACGACCTCAATTAACTGCACATGGGTGCATAGGTCAAGTGAAAAATATGGGATCATCCCTCGACCCTTCGACAAGCTCAAGGCTCAGGATGGCGATGGGAAGCGGCTCTGGGTTGGCCGGACGGTCGGCCAGCGGCGCTCACTATAGGCCGGATACAGCCTATTGCCCAGGCAGATGCCGCAAGCGCCCCGGAGAGGACACACCGCGGACCTTTTGTCATGTGGAGCCGCATCAAGAAAAATCTCTGTGCATCCCGCTGCACGCCATGAGGTCGTTTCAAAAATGTGGATATGGGCTATCTTAGGATAAATCTACCGCGAGGAGCACGGTCCATGAGCAGTGGGCCGTGTGGGGCTCATAGCCATGCCCGTCGAGCCTTTCTGCGAGATCGTCACCGACGCGGGTGTGACGCCGAAGAGACCTAAGGCTCGGCGCCGGTGCGCAGCCGCTCGTAGGCCCTGACGAGAGCGATCCGCTCCAAGGGCGGCGGGTGGGTCGCCAGGAACCAGGTGAGGGCGGGGTGGGGTGTGACATCCGTGAGATTCTGGGTGGCGAGGCGCTGTTCGACTCGGACTGCGGTGGCAGGGTCCTCGGTCAAGACGAGTGCGTCCCAGTCGGCCTGGCGCTCGAACCGCCGACTTAGCGCGCCGCCCAGAGGCAGAGCCACCAGGTTGAAGGTCAGGGCCATAAACCACAGAAGCGGAATCACACGCGGATCGGCCCAGCCGCTGATTCCGAGCCAGGCGTGCCCAAAGCCCCAGCGAAGGATGAGTGCCCCAAGCCCAAAAGCGACCAGCCCCCCCAGAGCCGCGGCCGCGAACCCGCGCTGCACGTGTTTCCTGCGCCAGTGGCCCAGTTCGTGCGCAACGATAGCGGCCACCTCGTCGGGCGCGTACGTGCGAAGGAGCGTGTCGAAGAGGACGATCCGCTTGGTGTTGCCCAGCCCCGTCACGTAGGCATTGACCTTGGTGGTCCGGGCACTCTCCTCAGCGATCTCGATGGTGCTTGCGCGAACGCCCGCGCGCTCGGCGAGCGCCCCGAGGCGCGCTTCGAGAGGAGGGTCATCCAACGGACGGAAGCGCGTGAAAAGGGGATCGATCACGACGGGAGCGAACCAGACCATCGCCGCCGCCAATAGCGTCGATCCCGCCCAGGCCCAGAGCCACCACGAAGCGGGCAGGCGACGACCGAGCGCCACCACGGCCGTCGCGCAGATGACGAGCAGGACAAGCGATAGCGCGCGCGCCTTCGCCCAGTCCGCAAACCACCCTCCGAGCGACTGTTGTCCCACGCCCCATGACCGCTCGTGGAGCCAGCCGCTCGCGAACTCGACGGGAAGCACGGCCAGCCACACGACGAGAGCCGTCAGAACGGCGGCAATGGCCGGCGCGAGCGGGGCGGGTACCCTCGCCGCCAGAGCGGCCATAAAGGCTTCGCCGCGCAGGAGAAGCCAGCCCAGCACGACGATGACCAGAGCAAGCCGAAGCGCGAATAGCCCGAGTTTTGCGCGGCGGTAGCGCTTTCCGCGGGCGATCTCCTCGGCTGAGAAGTAGGTGCTGGCCTCTACGGGTACGACGGCGGGCGGGTCAGTTGTCAGGGGCGCCGCCGTGAGGAAGACGGCAAGCAGAGGACCCGAAAGCACGATGTTCACAGACCAAGGGCGCGGTTGAGGAGTTTAAAACTGAACAACACTCGTGCATCAGCATAGGAGGTACGGTGGCAGAAGTCAATAGCCGGGGCGGGAAAGCTGGCTGGTGGAGGGGGCTTGGAGCGATCGGCCCCGGGCTCGCCGTCGCGGCGACTGGGGTTGGCGCGGGAGACGTGGTGGCCGCCACGGTCAGCGGCGCGCGCTTCGGCACGACGGTATTGTGGGCGGTGATCCTGGGGGCACTGTTGAAATTTGCGCTCAACGAGGGCATTGCCCGCTGGCAGCTCGCCACGGGCCAGACGGCGCTCGAGGGCTGGTGCCGCCACCTAGGCCGGTCGATCGGGGGCTATTTCCTGGCCTATCTAGTCCTGTGGTCGTGGATCGTCTCGGCCGGCGTGCTCTCCGCGTGCGGCCTCGCCGGCCATGCGCTCTTGCCTCAGCTTTCGGTCCCAACCTGGGCGATCCTCCACGCCCTGGCCGCAGCCCTATTCGCCTTACGAGGCAACTACGCGCGCTTCGAGACCACGATGAAAATTCTCGTCGGCCTCATGTTTGTCTGCATCGTCGGCACAGCGGTCCTCCTCTGGCCGGGCACAGCCGCCGTCCTGCGCGGTCTGGTGCCGCAGTTTCCGCCGGGCAGCGCAACGTATCTCATGAGCGTGATCGGCGGCGTCGGCGGGAGCGTGACGCTTCTGGCCTACAACTACTGGGTTCGCGAGAAGGGATGGGAGGGCGCCCAGCGGCTTAGGACCGTGCGCCTCGATCTGGGCGTCGCATACATACTGACGGGCCTGTTTGGTGCTGCCCTCGTTCTCCTCGCAGGCTCCGTGCTGCATCCGGCGGGCATACGCGTGGAGGGTCGCGAGGGCGTCGTCGAGATGGCGCGGATGCTGGGCGGACCGCTGGGCCCGGCGGGAACGTGGATCTTCAAGCTGGGGTTCTGGGCTGCGGTCTTCACCAGCGCGGTGGGCGTCTTCCAGGGAGTGCCGTACCTCTTCGCCGACCTCGTCCGTACGCTGCGTCGCGATGCCACACCGCCACGGACGCGCTCGCTGACCTACCGGGCCTACCTAGCCTTCCTCGCCCTGGGGCCGATACCCCTTTTCTACATCGGCAAACCTGTGGCGGTCATCATCACCTACACGGTCTTCGCGGCGCTCTTCATGCCGTTTCTAGCCGCGACGCTCCTCGTGATGAATCGCCGTAAGGACTGGATGGGCAAGCGGCTCGTGAACGGCCCGTGGGCCAACGCGGCGCTGATCGCCGCACTCGGGCTTTTCGGTTACCTGGCCGTCCAGGAGGCCGTGCGCGTCTTTGGGCGCTAGCGCCCCGCGCCAAGAAGACGCTTGACATCGGCCCAACGCGAGGTTTCCACGGACGTACGGGGCCCGCGGACGAAGGTGCCGTCAACGTGTCCATCGCCGGCGGCGATCCACGTCATGTCGTCGCCTTCGAGGGTCATCCCGACCACATGGACGCTCCCCGCAGGGCGCAGATCCGATCGGCTAACCGTGAGCAAAAGCGCCGTGTCCACCAGACGCCAGCGCCCCGCCTCGACCGTCACAGGGTCCACTCCCCGCAGATCATCGAGTCGGTAGCTCCCGACGGAGCCGAACTTCATCTCGCTGGATCGCGGCACCCAGGTGCGCGGATCAAGGATGCTGCCGATCCATGCGCCCACCATGTCCTCCCCAAGGTCCGCACGGGGCGTCTCCACGCGGACGAAAGCCGTGGTTTCGGCGGAAAGCATGCTCCCGCCCAGGACCCGCCACTGCATCCCGAGTTCGTAGAGATCGGCTTCGAACTCGTGCCGTCCACGGCCGTCGCCTGACGTAACAACCAGCTCCAGCCGGCGCGAGTCGAGCGCTTGCCACCTGCCCAACGCGCGCAACTTCAACTCCCTGTCCACGACATCGTACTGGAGGAACGAAGACTCGCTGAAGGCGTACTTGATCGGCCTGGCCCCCTCCGCACGGCCGTCAATGCCCACCCACGCGCCAAGCAGCGCGCGGCTCAGATCGGCCGTCTGCGCCATGGCGGAGGAGGCACCGATCCCCGCACTCAAAAGCGCGCTATGGAGCGCGAGTCTCATGAAAGCGTGCCACCCCGTCATAGCGTCCTCCCCTGCGGCTCCGGCGATCCCGTGCGCATGCGCCGGACGTCGGGAATCAAAAGATGGTGTATGCATGAAGATGTGAAGATAAATCTCCAGAACCCCTTGCGCAAGACTCAGATGGGCGTGGTAGTGAGGACGGCGCCCTACTCGGCCTAGCCATGCCTGGGGATCTGCGTGCAGGGGCTGCGGGCGATGATGACGCGCAGGCCCCGAGCCGTGAGCGCGCGCCTGAAGACTTGGGTCGTATGCGCCTGATCGAGCGGGTCGGTCACCTCCACCGATCCAGCGCCGGCGGCCTCTGCAAGGCTCTCGATGGTCGGCGCCGGGCTGGGCCCCTCGAAAGCGTCGCGGGGCGTTCCGGGGTGCGGCTGGTAGCCGGTCAACGCCGTGACGTCGTTGTCGAGAATGAGCACGAAGATGTCCGCGCCGGTGTGCGCGGCGTTGATCAGCCCCACGACGCCCGAGTGGAAGAACGACGAATCGCCCACCACCGCGATGACCGGTTGACGCGCCGCCTCGTCCGCCGCCCCTCGCTGAACGCGCTCGATCCCCGAAGCGATGCTGATGGCCGATCCCAGCGAAATCTTGATGTCCAGCGCCTCGAAGGGCGGAAGGCTCCCGCGTACCGCGCAGCCGGGGTCGGCCGCCACGATAGGCCGCAGGCCAAGCTCCCGGCTCGCCTCCTGCAGCGAGACGTAAGCGGGGATGTAGGGGCAGTCGCCGCACAGTTCGATGGGCGAGGGAGGCGGCTTGTCCCGCAGTTCATGGCGATAGGCCTCTCGGACGCGGAAACCGCATTCCAGCGCCTCCAGCGCACGTCCGAGCTGCGCGCGGCTGATCTCGCCCACCCCGGGAAGCGGCCCGCTTCCCATCCCGACGATGGGCGTGGTGAGGCCCCTCTGCGAGGCCAGGACGGCCAGGGCGGCGGCGGTGTGCGGCTCGTTCTCCTCGACGACGACGCAGCGCTCGACCGAGCGGAGGAACGCCGCGCAAAACTCCGGCGGCAGAGGATAGGTCGTCGCCAGTTCCAAGATGGAGAAGGGGGCCTCGCTTCTGCCCTCGCCCCAGCCAAGCACGTCCCGCAGCTTGATCGCCGTATGGCCCACGGCGACGAGGCCCAGAGCTCCATCGCCCCGACGCCGGTTCAGGGGGTGGCGCTCGAACGCATCCCGCACGTGCACCGCCTTCTCGTGCAATGCGGCGTGCATGTCGACCGCCGTCCAGGGCGCCGGTATCCATCGGTACCCCTCGCGCTCGAAAGGCTCGAGCGTGAAGCCGTCCGCGCGAACCGGGTCGGACACCGTCACCTCGGCCGTCATGGTCGAAAGACCCCGCGTCTCGCGGACGATGACTGGCAGGTGGAGCCGCTCGGCGAGCTCGAACGCCCATCGGATCGCGTCGTAGCAGCCCTGGGGGTCGGCGGGTTCGATCAGGGGGAGTTCGGCCAGGCGCGCGATGGGCCGAGAATCCTGCTCGTTCTGCGATCCCCATGCGCCGGGGTCGTCGCCGAGGAGGATGACGAATCCCGCCCCACAGCCCGCCAGGTTGGTCGTGAGGATGGGGTCCAGCGCGATGTTCAGGCCCACGCCCTTGGTCAGAAAGAGCGCCCGGGCGCCGCGCACCGAAGCGCCGTAGGTCACCTCGAAGGCCACCTTCTCGCTCGCCGACCACTCGACGTGGATGCCCCGTTCGCGAGCCCGTTCGATGATGTGGCCCATAGCGATGCGGCTGGGGCTTCCGGGATAGCTGGCCGCGAGCCGGATGCCGCTATGGATTGCACCCAGTGCGAAGGCCAGTTCGCCGCTTGCGGTCACCGTGGACATCTCAACGTGCTCCTCTATGCGGTATCCGATAGTTCAGAACGACGTGTTGCACCCGTGAAGCTAACGCCGGTCAGTTTCCGGACTCCCACCCGCCGCCGGATGCAGAACCTTTCCTCTAGAGAGCTTCGATTTGAACATCCTTAACCGTGAAAACAAAGAGATACGCGTTCACCACATCTTCGATCTGAAGGGGCAGGAGAACTTCCCAGGTCTTTCCGATCGCATTCATAACTAAACTCTCGAAATCAGCAACCATCGCACTGTGTGTCCGTATCTTACCATCTACCTTGCCGCCATCCTTGCTGATAGAACGGCGCACAGGGAGTAAGTCCCGTCTCCTCCAGTCGTATCCAACCATGTCATAATAGCCAGCAGGGTAGATCAAGTCCGAAATCATGCCCTTCCGCGGAACTACGGTAGGCGGCTGAGAGCTGAAGCGATCCGCGATCTTGGTCCCCAAGTGCATCACTCGATGGCTGACGCCGGTCTGGTCCGTGAACACAGCCTCGTCCCACACTATCTTGATCGAGTGGGCAGTTTTGTTCTCAAGAACGAAAGCAAGCTCGTAAGGCGTTGGCAGCCAAGAAATCCGGACAAGCTCGTCCTCATACCTATACCGCGTTGTGTCCTCTGCGGATGACGCGACGATCACATACTCGCCATACCTTTCCTTCGCATCAGCAGGCCGCTCCGCGCTCGTCAAGGCTATGTCATAATGAGCGAGGTACGTTGTTGCGCAACTAGTGAACACGGACAGGCCCACCAGTACGCCGACCACCCTTCGCATCGCGCCCTCCCCTACGCCGAGACTCCCACACACCTGTTCCGCTTCCGGCCCTTCAGGCACCCAGAGCCTCCGCGTCCTCCAGAACGAGGACCCAGTCCTCCATCGTGGGCTTGCGTGGAGGCGTCCAGAAGCCATCCGGCCTCGGCGTCACCGGTCCCATGTCCACTTGGATGTTCCCGCGAACCTTGTACGAACGGACCTCCTGCCCGGTGCGCGGATTGAAGTAGAACGCCCGATACTTCGCGCCCGGCTCTATGGCGATGTCGAGAAGCGCTCCCGACCAATCGCCCCGCATGCCGCTCAGTTCGTCGGGCATACCATTGGGCGGACTGTAGAACAAAGCCACCTTGCCAGCGATACCGGCGGCAAAGGCGGAGGTCCGGCCGCGCTCTTCGGCCCGTGGTTCCACCCGAGGCTCGAAAAGCCACCAGGGGTAGCGCTCGACAAGGCGGCGTCCCAGCGCGACATGCGCCGAGCCCGGACGATGCATGGCCTCCTGCCAGTAACCGTCGCCCCAGCTTCCGGTATAGCCGACATGGGGGTCCTGGGGTGCATTCATCGCCCAGATGCCCTGCGCGCCGTAGGTGAAACCGCAGGCCCCGGCGGTGATGCTGGTCCAGAAAAGAAAACGCTGCACTTCCGCGCCGCTGCCCGCCATGATCCCTTCGTAGTTGACTTCGGAATTGAAGGTCGGCATGCGCGGTGTCTTAGCGAGGCACTCGGCCAGTATCTCCAGGGATGGCCCCAGCGAGGCGTAACCGAAATGGCCGGTCTGCAGCATGTCGAGATCGAGCAGGGATTCGTCGCGAAGCATGGCCCGCGAATCGGGCCGGTACGGATGAGCCGTAATCAGGTTGTGGTGGGGGTCGAGGCCGCGCAGGTACTGCGTCACCTCGGTCCAGCCTTCCTCCAAGGCGTGCCTTTCGGCAAGCCGGCTTTTTTCATCCTTGCGAAGCGTGGTGGAATACGTCGGCATGTTGGCCTCGCCGGCCATGCACCAGACCACGGGATAAGCGCCGTAACGGGCCACCAGATTCCGCCAATGCTTCTTCACCTTCTCCACGCCCATGACGGGCAGGAAATAGCCCCACATCCCGACGATGCACGGCATGAGGCCACATTCGACGAGGTGGGCAATCCGCAGATCAGCGAGGTCGTAGAAGCCGGGATTGATTCGCGTCCACCCTTCTTCCCAGGAAAGACCCGCCTCGTTTCGCTGCTGAGGGTCGAACGGGTTATCGACGGCATCGAAATCGGGCAGAGGACCGGCCACGATCTGAATCACATTGAAGCCCTTAGCGACGCGATCCGCCGTCAAACGCCTGAACCCGTGAGGCCAATCCAGCCGCTCGACCAGACCGAACCACCACGTATCGCCCATCCAGAGGAAGGGGGTGCCGTCCGCCTGCTCAAGGGTACGTCGGTTGGCGGCAACCCCCAGTCGACCGCGCTGATAAAGGTAGCAATCGCCTTCGTAGGGGATGATTTCCAGTTCCCCCTCTTGACCGTGCAGACCGGGGTCGTCCGGGTTCGTGCACGTCGTCCGGTAGGTATACCGCCCTGGCCCAGGAGCGGTGAAGCGGACCCCGAAGACGTTGCCGCCCGCCCAGAAAGCAGGGACGTTCCATTCGCCTCCATCGGGCGCGACGAACGTGACGTCAACGTCGATCTCATTAAAAATATCCTCGTAGCCCCGCGTGGCCCTCAGCATGAATTCCGATGGCACATGGGTCTGTCCGTACAACATACCGACTTCCCTATCCCTTGGCCGAGCCCTTGAGATCAGCGGCACGCTCCGGCGCGCATCCAGCGAAGATGTGCATTGGGGGGCTGCTCACACGCGCCATGAAGCATCTTGCGGTCCCGCTCGTAGCGGACTCTCCAAGCGGAAATGAATAGGAAGTGTCCATAAACCTTGACATCATAGGAACCCATCGCGTGCAGGGGGCAAGGCCATGTCCCGGAAGGCACCGGGGAGACCGCACAGGAAAGGCATCAGCATTGTAGTCCACCGAGGCTCGTTCATGCCTCCCCTCCCGCCTTGGCTCCAATGAAAAGTATATCAAAAACACGGAATGCCCCAAAATACTTGACAGGCCCATGGGGAGACTTACCTTAAGGATTTCTACCCACAGGTGGGGACCCGCATGGGTGGATAGGCCCAGCGCCTCTTCTCGGGCCGCAGTGCACAGGCTCTTGACCGGGTGCTGTCCCTCTGCTCATCGACTGAGCTTGAGGTAGACGGTGGCACGAAGGAGACGACTAACCGTTCGTCCGGAGGACGGGTAAACTCCAAGCGATGGTCGCGCTTGCTTTCGACACACATAAGGCGGTGAAGGCGCTCAAGGAAGCCGGGGCCGATGAAGCCTTGGCGGAAGCCGTCGTTGCCACGGTTGGCGATGCCGTGGGCGAGAATATCGCGACAAAGGCGGACATTGCCGAATTGCGCAACGCGACGGAGGCGGACATTGCCCAGGTGCGCACTGACATTGCCGAATTGCGCACCGCGACAAAGGCGGACATTTCTGAATCGCGCGCTGCGGCAAAGACGGACATCGCCGAGGTGCGTACCGAAATTGCCGAATTGCGCAACGCGACAAAGGCGGACATTTCCGAACTGCGCACCGAAATTGCCGAGGTGAAGGTGGACATTGCCGCCAGATTCGAGACGCTCTACCACAGGCTGTGGGCCATGGCCCTCGGCATCATCGCCGTCCTCACCGCACTGATCAAGTTCATTCCATGACCACGCACGTCCCCACGCCGATGCCTACGGCGAGCAAGACCGTGTCATCCCCTCATCTTTCCCGTCCGTCTTGAGCCTATCATCCCCCAACGAATCGCTCAAGGCCGCGCCCCGTGATGGGTGCAAGCCAGTCCCGGAAACGAGTGCGCACGGTTTCACCGATTCATCGGCGCTTGCGCCACTTTGGGTAGAAAGAGATCCGCCTCGGTGACGATCCCTTCCCGCCATATCAGAGCGTAGTTGTATATTTCTCCATGTCTCCTGTTCGCCATCAGAGTGTACGGGTGATTCTGGGCGGAAGCTGGCAATGACACTTCCGTTCGGGCTATAGACCAACCATTCGAGTGTTGTGAAAACAGTTCTACATTGACCACTAAATCACTCGTGGTCAGGTTTCTTATGTTGCCGTTTCGGTAGACGTAGTCCTCGTCATAGGTGACGCTTCTAAAGGGAAACTCCATCGCCACCCGTTCATCGTTCCAAGCCACCCAGGTATATTCCGGGATTTGGACGATGTCCTGCACCAGTGTATATGCATAAACGTATGCACCGGGTCGCGCATGCCCGATTAGATCCAGCGTCACGCTTCTCCTGGAAGCATCGCCATTACCCCAAGAGACATCGATCCTTCGGTCGTGGTAGGCCTCTATGGCACCCAGGTTGATCACCGACAGGCCCAATGTGGAAGTCCCCGGTGCGCTTGAAGCCCACTGCACGGGCCGCGAAGCCCACAGCACACGGGTATTGGGGCCACTCGGGGGCTGGGGGATGTGATTGATGGCTGAGTCCGACCCGCAGGACAGGAGCAGTGCCGCGCAAGTCACGAAGAGACTGAGTCTGGTCATGGGATGGGATCCTCCACACGCATCGCCTTCAGCTCCGGCCGCGTCCGCGTTCCAAAAGCGGGCAGCACGTCTTCTCGTGGACGAACGCCTGATCCAGAGATTGGATCACAGAGAATTCCAGGGAGGCCTGCATAGAAAGGTCCTGGCGGCGGCTAACCCCTGTTTCTGAGAGCCCTTTGCCCTGATGGGACGAGCCATCCCCTCACCACGGCCATGATCCCCGGTCGTCTAGTCGCCGGGCCGAACGATCACCTTGAAGACGCCCTCGTCGCCCAGGCTTCGGATGCCGTCCTCGGTCTCGGCGAGCGCGACGTGGGACGTCACGAGGTCCCTGATCGGCAGCGTCGTCTCCCGCAGAAATTGGATCGCCACCTCGAACTGCATCGGCGGGTAGCCCCACATCCCGAGGATGTCCAGGTCCTTGCGGCATACGGTATGCGGGCGAACCGTCGCCGCACCCGAATCCGAGTAATGACCCGCCTCGACTAGCTTTCCGCCGCGCCTGACTAGCTCGATCCCCTCCTCGAACGCGGCGGGCACGCCCGCGAACTCGATCACCACGTCAGCGCCGACGCCGCCGGTGAGCGACTGCACACGTTCCAGACGCTCGGCGGCGGTCGTCTCCAAGAGATTCAAAGTCTCCGTCGCGCCCAGCTTCTGCGCCAACTCCAGCCGCGATGCGATCGCGTCCACCGCGATCACCTCCCGCGCCCCCAGAAAGCGCAGGACCCCGCAACAAAGAATGCCGATAGGCCCCGCGCCCAACACCAGCGCCGTCTTCCCCAGTCCGAAGCCCTCCCCCACGTGCGGCAAGCCCGGAGCGAAGGCGCGCTCGACAGCACGGGTGGCGACGGCCGTCGGCTCGATGAGGCACCCCAGGTCGTCGTCGATGGCCTCGGGCACTTTGAAGACCCACGAGCGCGGATGGATGTATTGGTATCGGCTGTAGCTGCCCAGCACATATGGCGGATGCTTACAGGTCGTGAAACCGTAGACGATGCGGTCACTGCAGAGGGGCGGCCGGTCTGGATAGTGCAGGCAGGCATGGCAACGGCCGCAGGGCTGGCTTCCGGGGACGACCGCGATCCGGTCCCCAACGGACAGCGTCCCGCCGACCACGGCGATCCGCTCGGGGGCCTCGGGGCTCATCTGGGCGACGCGCCCCACGACCTCATGGCCTGGGATGACGGGAAAATCAAGGGCGTTGTGGCCCAGGTACATATGCTTGTCGCTGCCGCAGATGCCGATCCCGTCCACCTCCATCAGCAAGGCGCCCGGCCCCAACTCGGGGATGTCGAACGCCCTGAGCTCGATTCGGCCGGGCTCGATCATCACAGCCGCGGTGGTATGCATGGGATGCGCCTTTCCTTCCCGTCTGTGGCTAAAGACCCTCAGCCCACGCGATTCTAAAAAGGGAAGGAGTCTTTTGGCAAATCGAACCGCTTCTCACGTCTTCCGCCCCTTCTCTTCCTTTTTCACCTTTTCAGGATCAACTTTCATCAACGCGGCCAGGGCCCCCTCGGGCGTGAGCGGGTAGAGGGAGACGGTTAGCGGGTTCGGGACCGGGGGTTCTTTTTGCGGGGCTATTGGCCTCCAGAATCCCGGTCATGCCGCAGTCAAGATGCGCCCGAACTCGTCGGGCCGGGACCATGTGGCGATCTCGGAGCGGGATTCTACCAGCCTAAAATCCTCTTCTCGCCATACGTCGCTACTGTCATCGAACAAGGACACGAAAGCGAAATGTGGCTGGCTGCTCTTCAAGTGGCTAAGATCGATACAGCCCGCCAGGACATGCTCTGTCATCCGTCTCGCCGCCGCGCGCGAAGCTGTACCCAGCAGGAATATGATCGAAGTGCGTTCCGGGGCGAAGGTCTCGTAGTCGACTGTCCAGACGCGCCCGGACCGGCCATTGTGCTTCGTGCTCCGTTTGAAAGAGATGCATTTCTCTTCTAACCAGTCGCCCACCTCGTCGGCCACCGTCTCCATCGCCCGCGTGCGGAAAGTGAACCACAGGTCGGAAACGCGCACGATGGCCTGCCCAAGCCGATGCACGACCTCCCCGAGATGATCCGGTTCCGTGCAGCGCAGGACCAACTGGCCCTTGTGTAGCTCGACGCTCAAGGTCAAGCAGACATCATCGACCAAGCGCCTCTGCTTCGCCGAGAGGCGGCCTCGGATGGACTGCATCCGGAGCCAACCCATCGCTTCGCCGTGGTCGGTGATAATGTAACGTCCATCACGATCAAGAACAAAGGCGTCCACGATGCCGCCATCGGGATACATGAACGGCGTCCGAACACGCACTGCCCCTCTTGGGGCTGGCGTGCACTCGAAGAGCTCCGGCAGACTACCGCGAAGCGAGGCGCACAGGTCGGCGGCGCTCATGGAAACATCTCCTCCTGCTTTGCAGGTGGATCGGCCAGCCCATCTTGATGTTCGATGTTGGTTTCGGTGCAAAACTGTTGCCAGACCTCTACCGGACAATTCCAAGGTGCCGAAATGTACTCCAGCGCGTAAGCCGCCTTGTCCCTGAATTCCTCGCACCAGAGATGCTTGTGCTTCTCGCCCACCCGTTCGCACGTCGGATTGTGATGATCCGCGCCCAAGTCGAGCGCGTAAATTCGGCCGACCTTACGATGGATGAGCGTGTAGGACAACGTGCCGGCCCAGGGATTGATCCGGCCGACGACGAACAACGAGTAGTCCGAATCCGAGGTAACCTCGGCGCGAAACTCCTGCGACGGCGAATGGTCTTCGTCTTCTCTCCACGAAAGAGCACCCTCGATGCGCTTCGTGGTGTCGGCGAGGAGGGTCTCGAACTCTTGCTGTGTGATCATGATCGCGCCAACTCCCCGACGAAAAGCCATCGCGGCCGGAGAAGTCCCGAGCCGCCGACCTCTTACGCCGCCGGCGTTTGGCCGCTCAGGGCCATCGAACGTCTCTCGACGCCCGTCATGAGCCGCTCGAAGTGCGCAGGTAGACGGACAGGAAGATGGCTCCCAGCCCCAACAGCAGGTTGAGGGCCATCATGCGCACGTACAGCTTGTGAAGCGCATCGAACTGGCTCTTGAGCCCTTCATCCCCCTCGGTGCCCCGCTCGCGTAAGTCCACCAACTGAGGGCTGACCCAGTACGTGTAAGTCAGCATCAAAAGCATCATCACGACGACCACAACGGCGCGGATGACGTGAACGTTCGAGCGGACGCCCACGAGCGCGAATTCAAGCCCCAAGGCGATGACCAGGACGAGAGCGCAGACGATCTCGATGCGGTTGAGCCTATGGAGCGCCTCGCCTACGACCTTCCCGGCGGTCTGGGGCGAATCCAGCACCCGAAAGGCCACGGGTGCAGTGCCGAAAGAAAGGAAGGCGATCCCGCCGGTCCAGAGCGCCAGCGCGATGGCCGACAGGGTCTCTAGGGCGACGAGCATCGTCCGGCGGCTCCTCAGGCCCCGTTCCGCCCGAAGATGGGGTTCAGGCCCTCGCTTTGGTCCGCGAGATGCGCGGCCTCATCTTCCCCGAGGGGCTCGAACCGGTCGGCGGCGTCCGCAGCCCACCAGAGAAGTTCGGCATGGCCGGGACCGATGGCCGAGGTGATCGGCTTCGATAGCGTGAACCGCAGAGCCAAAGAGGCTTCGTCGGGCGTTTCGGCGGGAGCGTACCAGCATTTGGACCACTTCCGCTCCTCGCCCTCGTTCCACTTCCGCCTGGCCAGCGCCTTGAGCGCCAGCCGCGCGGTGCCCTTCTCCTGGGCTTTCTCCAACACCCTGGGACCGAAACCCCCGCGATGCCAAGAGGCCCAGTTGAACGGGAACAGGATGCTGTCGAAGCCGAAGCGATCCAACATCACCAGCGCCGCCTCCTCGGAATGCGCGGAAAACCCCACGTAGCGCACCAGCCCCTGCTCTCGGGCCTCGACGAAAGCTTCCAGAGCGCCGCCCGGCCCCGTGATCCGGTCGACATCTTCGAGCGTCCTCACCCCGTGGAACTGATACAGATCGACATGGTCCGTGCGAAGGCGTCCGAGCGACCGGCGAAGCTCACGCGCCGCCCCCTCCTTCGTGCGGTCGCTCGTCTTGCACGCCAGAAAGACCGATTGACGGTACGGCCCCAGCGCCGGACCCAGCCGCTCCTCGGCGTTGCCGTAGGCTGGCGCGACGTCAAAATAGTTGATCCCCCGGTCCACGGCCTGGCCCACCAGACGCTCCGACGACGACGGCTCTTCGTCCATGACCACGATCCCACCGAAGCCCACCATCGAGAGCCTTTCGCCCATGTCGCCGTAAGCGCGCTCTTCCATCGCCGCCGTCTCCCCCAGGGGCCACCGATGATCGGGATCTGATTCACATACAAGATACGGTGCGCCGACGGCTCTGTCAGTACTACGTCATCAACACGTTGTCAACACTTGCCCCTGCGCAACGGGTGAGTCACCACGCACCCCCTGGGAGAGGATGTGGCTCTCAGCCCGGCGAGCTTCTGGGGTGCCCTAGGGTGTGGACAGGGTGCGTTCGGGCTTGATGAAATCGGGGCGATCGATCCCGCGCCCCTCTTCCTTGAACAGGACGGTCTCGTCGTCGCTCCTGTCGTGGCTCGCGGCGGTCGCTAGAGGGTCTCCCCGGAAGCCAGGTGCACCCTCAACCACAGTTGGAAGGGCTCGGGTCTCTCGGCGCCGAATCTGCCACCCCCCATCCTGCCGCCTCCACCAGGGAACTTCCTGACGCCACCGGGAAACCTGCCGCCGCCGGGCCTCATGCCGCCCGGGCGCCGGCCGGCCATCCGCTCTCTGATCGCATCCCTATCAATCTCAGGCGTCTCGAACCCGATGCCAATCCTCGCGTTCGCACCGGCGCCGATGGCATAAGTGTCGTATGGAGCGTGTGCAAGGGAAACCTTGATCTCATAGACGAGCCGACCTTTCGAATAGGCCATTTTGAGACCGATTCCCGCAGCTTCGGAGGCGTCCAGGCGGCGACGCACGTCTTCTCCGGGGCGGAGGATTTCAACTTTGGCCCCGGAGAGAGTGTCTTCAAACCTGTCCTCCAATGCTTCGAAAGCGGTCATGTGCCCTCTTCCGAAGGCGCCTCCACCCGCTCCCTGCGGTCTACGCCCCCTTCCTATCCTGTCGATATCCATGCCTTGTACACCCAAGGGAAAGCGGATTCCGAACGTCTTGTCCTTACCGCCCTTGGGGTCGAACCACACGATGAAGCCGCGGGTGATGACCTGGGTCTGCACGGTGCGATCTGTCGAGGTCAGGTTCAAGTAGAGATACCGCTCGTCGTTGAGGAAGCCCACGGCGGCGTCGGCCTTTTCGATGTAAGTCATGAGGTCCTGCCAATCGGCATCGGCGCCGTCGATGACGATCTCGCGATCGCGCCATAGGCTGTCCAGCTTGGTTTCGCCACACCCCGCCAACATGATGAGAGAGCATGCCAGAAGGCCTGAGGGAGTGGCGAAGCGAACCCATGTGCGTTTCATCGAAAGACCCTTTCCCGGAGAGGTCGAGCAGTACGACATCAAAGCCGGTGTAGTGCGAAGTGATGAGTTCGCTCTTCGTAGCCGATGGCTTCGATGCGCCGGGACCTCTCCCACATCCTCCGCGCCCTAGTGTCTCCGACCGCGTCTGGACCTGGCGGCTCGCGCTCTGGGCATGGACCTTGCCGCCCGCTTTCGGTGCCAGCTTTTCACGTGATGGTAGACGGGCGTGAAGGAGCGGCGCAGGAATCGGCTTGGGTGGTACACGACGGTAGCTGACCCGTACGTCCTGGGTGTGATATACCAGTTTAGGGACCCGTGCCAGTACGGTGACCGATACCAGTGAGGGTAGCCGTACCAGTACGGGTACGGGTCGTTGTAGTAGTTGATCTTCACGTCGGATCCAGTTTCGGGGGCCTCGAGCTTGCTCGCATCATAGCCGTAGCGCTCGGCGTAGGTCTTGGCCGCCTTTTCGAGGCCCTGTGGCGCCTCCGGGTTCTCGCCGAGTTCTTCGCCCGACTGGGTCGCGCTTTGCGCGTATTCCGCGGCCACCTCCAGGTTCAGTTCCGCGGCGCGCTTTTTGACCCCCTCCGGGTCTCTTCTGTAAGCGTCTCCGAGGAGCACGGTGAGGCTCAAGTCCTCGCTCAGAATGGTCATCACCTCGGGGTGGCGGCTCAGCTCTCTGAAGCTGATCTGTGCCCGCTCCGGGTAGCCCTGGAGCAGGGCCTCGAAGGCTTCTTCCGTGGAGCGATTGAGATCTCTGATCTCTACCAGAAGATCGTACTCCTTCCTCCCGTACTCCATCGCCGTCTTGTGAATCTCCTCTGGGTAGCTCTCCAGGATTCGCCGGATCTGGACCTTGGTCTTGATATCCCCTTCGACCAGCTTCTCCACGAGGCCGGAAAATCGGACCAGGTCCCAGATGGCTTCCTGAGCTTCCTGCGGGTAGTCAGCCAGCAGTGCGCTGAACGTTTCGCTCGATTCAGCTTGCAGCACTGCGGCCTTCACGACGAGCTCCGGATGCAGAGACGCTTCCAGGATCGCACTGCGGATCGGTTCGGGGTACAGGGCGATCGCTTTGATGCCCCCTGGACCCTCATCCAGTCTTTTCTCAAGGGCCTCCAGTTGGCCTAGGGCGACGCCGCCCAGCCCGAGGAATGCGGCGGCGGTTAAGCAGCTCGTCCACAGAGTCTTGGCGTTCATCTCACGCTCCTCCCGGCGATCAATAGGGCGGAAATCGCCCGAGTATCTCCTTGACCGCCTTGTTGATGTTTCGCTGTTCCTCTCGCGGACTGCTGGCGGCATCTATGGCCGAGATGCTCCATCCCCGCCAGATCAGTTGGTTCGTCTTCGGGTCCACGAAGTCCAGAATCAGCGTGCCCTCTTTGTAGCGGTATACGTCCACGGGCCTACGACCCCAGTAGCCGTGACCGTGGACGTTGACTTCGGTCTTCTTCTTGTAGTTGATGTGGAACGCAATGAGGAAGTCCGGCACGCCCGTCTTTTTCTCGTAGCCCTTGGCCGCCATACTCTCTAAGATGGCTTTCTTGATCCGCTTCTCCAGGAAGGGCTCGGTGAGCACGGGGGCGCTCTCTTCCCTCTCTTCTATCCTCGGCATCCAGTTGAAAGACCTGTACTTGGGAAAGTCCACGTCCGGGTCGTAGTCAGTGTGCACGGTCATTCGTGCGCAACTGGCGCTCAGACCCAGAACGATACAGACGATCAGGCTTGATGTCTTCATGGGGGTTCCTCCCGAGGCGCTTCGTCTCAGTCGGGTGCCACCGTGCCGCCCTGCCATCCTGTTCTCTATAGACGACGGGAGCCCAGGTTCCGTCTCGCGGTGCCGATAGATATATGCCAGAGGCGGGGATCGAGACCTACGGCCCTGTCAGAGAAGTCCGTGGCCCGCCTGAGGCGCCGCTCAAGCCCGCAACGTCAGCACCTCGATAATGAGAAGGTGAGCATCGCCCCTCCCTGCTTGCGGGGAGGGGTGGGGGGTGGGGTGCTCTGGACCGAGGTGTCAAGGGTCTAGCACTGACTCCGGGCGGCGGCTTGGGTATCTTACGCGCCACGATGGCTGGCGTGAACGGGTTCGGAAACTCCGGTGAGCTTCGTCCCTCCCTGCTTGCGAGGGGGGTCTTGAGGAGCATGGCCTCGTCCCCCGATCTTCGCCCCTCCCTGCTCGCGGGGTGGGAGGTTACGGCTCGTCTCCCTGCTCTTTGCTCTGCTCTTCCCCCCTCCCTGCATGCGGGGAGGGGTCGGGGGTGGGGTTTCTTCAGGGGGTGGGGTCTAGCCCCCGATCTGGGACATGCTGCGTTCGGGCTTGACGAAATCGGGGCGACCGATCCCGTGTCCCTCTTCCTTGAACAGGACGGCGCGAGCGATGGTCCGCGCAATCGTCCCATCGTCGGTCCCGTCGCGCAGGAGCGGCTTGATCTCGGTTTCCTCGATCGAGAAGAGGCAGGTGCGCAGCTTGCCCTCGGCGGTCAGGCGGATGCGGTTGCAGCTTCCGCAGAAGGGCTCGGTGACCGAATTGATGAACCCGACGTCGCCCTCGCCGTCGGCGAACCGATAGACGCGCGCGGGTTCGCTCGCGCCGGCACGATTCTCGTGCGAGAGCGGCCAGCGTTCCCCGATGATGCGCCGGATCTCCTCCCCGCTGATGACCTTCCCCCGCTCCCAGATGCCGTCGGCGTCCAGCGGCATGAACTCGATGAAGCGGAGCTGGTAGCCGCAGTCGCGGGCCATCCGGGCCAGCGGGAGGATTTCGTCCTCGTTGAAGCCCGCCATGACCACGCTGTTGATCTTGATCGGCTTGAACCCGATCCGCCGCGCTTCGTCGAGCCCTTCGGTGACCGCCTCCACCTGCTCCCGGCGGGTCAGCGTCGCGAACTTCTCCGGGCTGATCGCGTCCAGGCTCACGTTCAACCGCCTCAGGCCGGCATCATACAGCGCCCCCGCCTGTTGCTTGAGGAGCACGCCGTTGGTGGTCAACCCGATGTCCCCGATCCCCGGCACATCGTAAAGCCTTCGGACGAGCTCGTCGAGGTTTCTGCGCACCAGAGGCTCGCCGCCGGTCAATCGCAGCTTGCTCACGCCCATTCGCGCGACGATCCGCACGACGCGTTCGATCTCCTCGAAGCTCAGCAGTTCGCCGCGCGGCAGAAAGCGCATGTCTTCGGCCGGCATGCAGTAGACGCACCGCAGGTTGCAGCGGTCCGTCACGGAGATCCGCAGGTTGTTGATTCGCCGGCGGAAGCTGTCGATCAGGACGGGGCCGTCCTCGGTCTGGTTCAGGGCATCGAACCGGCCGTCGGGACCGGTGGCATCCGGCGGAATGCGGTCATGGTCCACCCTGGGATGGATCAGATGGAAGTTGGAACCGTCGGGGCGGCTGCGGGGGGTATCATTTGCGTTGACCATGGTACTCGTAAAATACCGCGCTCGCATCCGGTGTCAATCGTTCGTCACAACCCGCGAGAGCGCCCCGTCGGAGCATCCCGATGACCGCTGCCGCCCCCAGGCTCCGACGCGGAGGGTTTTATGGGGCCCTCCCCCTCATAGGGCTTACGCTCACGCCATCGCTTGAACGCCTCCAGCAGCTCCTCCCGCGTCATGCCCGCAGCGTTCAGGAGGCCGGGCGCGACGGTGACCGGCGCACCGATGCTCGTGGCCAGAGCGATGGCATCGCTGGGGCGGGCATCCACGGTGATCAGGCTGTCGCCCTGGATGAGGCCAAGCGTGGCGAAATACGTGCTCTCATTCAGGCTGTCCACCCGGACCCATTCGAGCCTCGCTCCAAGGCGCCGTATCACCGACCCCAGGAGCGGATGCGTCATCGGTCGCGGCATCGACACCTCCGCCAGCGCCATGCCGATGGCATCCCGCTGGCACCGCCCAACGAAGATCAGCACGAACTGTTCCTCCGCCCGGTCCGCGACCACCAGCGGGCCGCCTTCGCCGCCCGGGCCGGGCGCGAACCCCAACACCTTGGCCCCGACCGCACCGGGGGCGGGGTCGCTCGTAGAGGCCTCCTGGCGCTCGCCGGCCCGCGAGGGGTCCGCCGGGAGGACGATGAGGCCCGCCATCGCCAGAGCGAGCGTCAGAAGCCGACAAGGGCGCTCGAGGGTGCACATGGTTCCGTCCGATCTGAGGTTTCGCCCCAAGCCCAACCAGCCGCTTGCGTGACCGTCCCGGACCTCGTAAGCGGCGGCCTCAGCGCGCGTGGGGGCGCACTGCGGTTCAAAATAGCTGCCCTCGACCGAATGGTAAAGGCTCGCGCGGCCACGGCGCCTCGGGGACGCCGCCGCCGCTCAATAGGCCTCCCCGAGCAGGAGAACGGGAACCTCCGTTCCGACCGCAAGTTCCGTGGCGCCAGAAGGCAAGACGATGAAGCTGTTGGCGCGCGTGGTGGCCTGGAGATCGGCGGAACCATGACCCGGAAAAGGATCGACTTCGGGTCCGCCCTCGGTGAAACGCAGGAAGCCGTTGGCGTACCAGGGGCGGCCATCGCGCTTTCGGACTGCCCCCGTGAGCCTGGCCCGCACCACGTGGCGGTCCCAGCGGGCGCGGCCCTGCATCTTCCAAAGCGCGGGACGGACGAGCAGCTCGAACATCACCAGGGTCGAAACCGGGTTGCCGGGAAGCCCGAAGACGAGCGTCCGGCCGCGCACGCCGAAGGTCGCCGGCCTGCCGGGCTTGACGTTGACCTGTTCGAAGAGAATCTCGACGCCATGCTCGCGCAGGGTATCCTTGACGAGGTCGTAGTCCCCGACCGAGACGCCGCCCGAGAGCATCAAAACGTCCGCATCCAGGCCGAGGGCGATCCCCGAGGCCAGCTCGGATGTCGTGTCGTCAACGATGCCCATTTCACGGACCAGAGCGCCGCATGCGCGCGCTTGTGCGCCCATCGAGTAGCTGTTCGAATTGCGGATCTGCGCACCCGTCGGGGCCATCTCGGGCGAGACGATCTCGTTGCCCGTAGCGATGATCGCGACGCTTGGCCGCCCGCCCACCAGCGGACGGGTCGCCCCGACCGAGGCGAGCACTCCGATCTCCTGCGGCCTGATCAGCGTCCCCGCCTCCACCACCACCTGGTCCTTCCGGATGTCCTCGCCCAGTAGGCAGATGTTCTGCCCCGTATTCGCCCCGATGAAGAAGCGCACCTCGCCTTCACCGTTCCCGAGCGCGGTCCTTTCCACCATGATCACGCTGTCCGCTCCCGAAGGCACGGGCGCGCCGGTCATGATCCGTGACGCGCTGCCGGGTCCCAGCGGGCGCTCAGGTTCATGGCCCGCCGGCAGCTCTTCCAACTCGTGCAGCGTGACCGGATGATCTTCCGAGGCCCCCGCCAGATCGACCGCGCGAACCGCATAGCCGTCCACGGCCGACTTATCGAAGGGAGGCATGTCCATATCGCTCCGGATGTCCTCGCGCAGGACGCGGCCGGGCGCGTCGGCGAGGGGGATGCGCTCGGCGCCGAGCGCCTCGACGCGCTCCGTGACCGCGCCGATGGCGTCATCCAATTCCCACATGGGTACAGAGTCTAGAGGGCTCATCTCACCACACTTTCACCGCTGAAGCCTTGAACGTCAGATGGACTTCCGAACCCAAAGTCAGGCCCAACTCCTCGAACGAGCGGCGCGTGACCACCGATAAAAGCCGCAGGCCGCAATCCACCCCAAGATGTACTTGGCCGTCCTGCTCGGCGATATCAACCACGCGGCCCTGGAGCGAGTTGCGGGCGCTGGAGACCAGGGGATCGAGGGAGACCACGATCTCGGCCGGGTCGATGGCGACCGACGTGCGGCCCTGGTGATGCCCCACCACCTGGAGATCGGGGCCGCCCTCCAGCCGGACGACGGGCTGCCCTTCGCACTCGTCGGCCTCACCGCTGAAGACGTTGGCGGCGGCGCCCTCGACCACGCGCCCCTCGCGCAGGTGGATGATGTCGTCCGCCACCTGGGCCGCAAGCCCCAGGTCGTGCGTGGCCAGGATGACGGTCGTCCCCGCCCCCGCCAGTTCGCGAAGGAGCCGGACTATCAGGGGCGCGCGCGCGCGGTCCACCTGGGCCGTCGGCTCGTCCAGGATCAGAAGCTCGGGCGAGGGCGCAAGCGCCCGCGCGAGCGCCACGCGCTGCTCTTCGCCGCCCGAGAGCTCACGGCTATCCCGTTCACCATAGCCCGCCAGGTCCAGGCGCCCTAGTGTCTCCTCGACGCGCCCGGCCCACGTCCGCCGGGGCATGCCCCGCACCCTCAGGCCATAGGCCACGTTACCGAACACGTTGCCGCGCAGGAGGTAGGGGTCCTGCGCCACCAGCGCCAGCCGACGCCTGGCCGAAAGGAGTGCGCTTCGGGATGCGTAGGGATCGCTGCCCCACAAGCCGAGCGCGCCCGCCCTGGGCCTGTGCAATAACGCCAGGCACCGTAACAGCGTGGACTTACCCGCCCCGTTGGAGCCGAGGACGGCGGCGACCCGAGCCCGGGCGATGCGCAGCGTCTCGACCGCCACGACATCCCGACCCTCGCCGTAGCCCGCGCGAAGGCCCTCGATCTCGACGGCCGGTGCGCCGCCGGACTGTGGACTATGGCTCACGTGCGGCCCTCCAGTACCTGAACGAGGATATTGATGCCGAAGGCAACCGTCAAGAGAACGATGCCCAGGGCAAACCCCAGGCCGAACTCGCCGCGAGCGGTTTCGAGCGCGATGGCCGTGGTCATGGTGCGCGTCGAGCCGCGAATGTTACCGCCGACCATCATGGCGATGCCCACTTCGGCGATCAGCCTCCCGAACGCCGCCGTCACCGCCGCCACGAGCGCCCTCCGGCTCTCCAGCGCCAGCGTCCAGCCCGCCTGCCAGGCCGTCGCGCCCATCCCCAACGCGGTCAGGCGAATGCGTGGATCGGCGCTGCGTGCGGCGGCCATCGAGAGGGCCGCGACGATGGGCATTGCGAGGATCGCCTCGCCCAGGATCATACCCGAGCGCGCGTACAGAAGGCCAAAGGGACCCAGGAGACCGCGCCGGGTGCACAGCGCGTAGGCGATGAGCCCCACGACGACCGTCGGGAGCGCCAAGAGCGTGTTGAGGGTCGTGGCGACGACGCGGCGGCCGCGGAACTCCGCTATGCCGCACCATAAGCCGAGGGGAAGCCCGACGGCGGTGGCCAGCACCGAGCCCGCCGTGGCGACGACGAGCGAGGTCGCGACGATGCTCAGGAGCTCGGCATCGGCGCTGACCAATAGGCGGACGGCCTCCCATAGCCCTTCGAGCAGGAACCCCATGAAGCCGAAGGCGCTACGGCTCCGGGAGCGCCGTGGGCCGGAAGAGCACTTCGTCACCCTTGCGAAACTGACCGATCCGCTCCTGCCCATCGGGGGAGGTGAGCCAGCCGATGAGGAGCATCGCGCCCATGTAATTGACGCCCGGCCAGCGGGCGGGATGGGTCGCGATGATGCTATAGGGGTTGTCCAGGGCCGGATCGTCTTCGAACAGTGCGACGAGCCTCATCTTGCCGCGATAGGCCAGGACGGTCCCGCGATCGGCGAGCGTGTAAGCCATGAGCTGATCGGCCATCTGAAGCACCCCGCCCATGCCCTGGCCCGCCTCGAGATACCATTCGCCCTCCGGATCAACCTTCGCACTGCGCCAGACCGCCCGTTCCTTGATATGCGTGCCGGACCGGTCGCCCCGCGAGACGAAGGGGTATTCCCCCCAAGCGATTCTCGAGAAGGCTTCCGCCGCATCGGGAGCGCGGCTGACGGCGGCGGGATCGGCGGGCGGACCGACGATGACGAAGTCGTTCGCCATCACACGGCGCCGGTTGACGCCGTGGCCCTCCTCGACGAACATCTTCTCATCGGCGGGCGCATGGACCAGGACGGCGTCCACGTCGCCGTGCTGAGCCAGCCTGAGAGCTTTTCCGGTCCCGACGGCGATGACATCAACCCTGGCCCCCCACTCCCGTTCGAAGGCGGGCAGGATGGCGTCCAGGAGACCGGAGGCCATCGTGCTGGTCGTGGTGGCAAGCCGGATGGTGCTCCTGGCGAGAGCGACATCCGCCCAAACCGCCTGGGCTCCGATGAGCGCCGCCAGCCCGAGACTGACCCGAAGGCACATGCCCCCGCTCAGCCAGGCCGGGCGCAAAAGTGTCCTACGGACGCCCACCCGCTACGGGCGGAAAGATGCTGACGGTGTCGTCCGCCGAGAGCTCGGTATCCACCTTCGCCTGGCGACCGTTGACGAGTAGCACGGCCGTCACGCCCTCCGGAATGTTGAGCTGCTGGAGGATCGTTCCAACCGTCGCCGGGTCGGGCACGTTGATCGTCGCGGCCTTGCGCTTGGCGTTGGCCGGGAGGAATTTTGTGAGAGAAGCGAAAAGCTTGACTTGAACCGTCACTGGACGCTCACATTCTCTAGCACTCTGTGGGCTAGCGGGGCTTCGGCGCCGAAAACGCCGGCCACGGGTCGCGCTGACATCGGTCCTCCTTCGATCCAAGCGATGGGATCAGGTTTCGCGGTCGATCTCATGGCACATCGAGCGTGGGGTAAAATGCTCTCTTGCCTCTCACCCACCGCCCGTCATGAAACGAACGCGGACGCGGGCTGCCAAGTCCTCGCCCACGCCTTGCAGGGTCATCTCCACGGCCGTGACAGGGCCCATCCGAGCGAGGGGATGGTCCTCGACCGCCCGTTCCTCGACGGCGATCATCGCGTCGCCCCTCGGGGAGCGAAAATCAACGCGTGCGGCGGCACGATCCCGCTCGATGACGACCGCGCTACCGCCCAGCGTGCGCGCCAGATCGCCCAGGTCGGCCAGCGCTCCCTCCAAGGTGACGAGGTTGAAGACGAACCGCCGCGCCTCAGCGCCGGACGCGCTGCCTACTGCCTCCCGGCCCACTGCATCCAGTGGGCGTAAGTGATCTGCCCCCTGGCGAGTTCGTTCAAGTGACCGTCCAGATCGAGCTTGCTCTTGAGAACCGACACGTAGGCACCGAAGGGTTCGAGGTGGTTGAAGAAGACCGCGCCGACCAGCCGGCCATCGTTCACGATCAACTTGCGGTACCGCTTCTGATCGGGCTCGTGCAGGGTGAACTCCTGCCAGCCATCGCCATCGCCCGTTTCGAGGACGCCCACGCTGGCGGCGTGGCTTTCGAAGAAGGTCATCCCGTTCTCGCTCACCACGCCGATGGAGCGGTGATCGCGCCCCACCATGTTCGACGCGGCCACTTCGGCCTGCGCGACCGCCTCGGGAATGACGCCGGCCACGACGCGCTCGCCGGTGAAGAAATCGCGCGCCTCGGCCACGTCGCCCGCGGCATACACGCCCGGGAGGGTCGTCTGTTGCCGTTCGTCCACGACGATGCCGGACCCCAACTCCGCGCCGGAGCCCTCCAGCACCTCCACGCGCGGCCGCACCCCAACGGCCATGACCACGACATCGCACGCGAGGGTCTCGCCGGAGGCCACCCTGACCTCCCACGTCCCATCGGACTTCTCGCCGACCGATTCCACGCGCTCGCTCGTCATGACCCGGATGCCGTGCTCCTCCATGACGCTCTGGGCGATGCCCGCAGCCGTGACGTCCAGAGCGCGGGGCATGATCTGGGGCAGCATCTCGATGAGCGCCACCTCGCAGCCCAACTCGCAAAGGGCGTTGGCCGTCTCGATCCCGACGAGCCCACCGCCCAGCACGACGGCTTTCACCCCACGACCGCCCATGCCGATCAGCTTATCGCCGTCGGCAAGCGTGCGCACGACATGCGCCTTCGCGGGGTCCATGCCTTCGATGGGCGGGATAGCGGGGGCGGCGCCGGTGGCCACGAGGCACCGGTCATAGGGCACCCGGCGACCGTCGGCAAGCTCCACGACGCCCAGATCGGGGCGGACCGCCTTGGCCGGACTCCCCGCCAAAAGCTCGACGCGCATCCGCTCGTAGTAGCCCTCGCCGCGCAGGTAGCGCCCGTCCTGGCTGTGGACGTGCCCCCCGATCATGTGAGTGATGACCGTGGGGTTGTACGGACGTTTACCGTTCTCGTCCCAGATCACGGACACGTCCGCGGCCTGATCATAGCGCCGGATGGTCTCGATGGCCGTGATGGCCGCGGACGAGTTTCCGATGATCACGTGCTGCATGGACGGGCCTCCCCCCTCAGGTCGCGAGCCCCAGGTCCTGCAGCTTCTCGGAGGTCGGTTCGCCCTGGGCGTTCCAGCCGCGAAGCTCGTAGTACTCGGGCAGCATCTCACCCAGACGGACCGTCTCGCCCTTCGCTGCTCCGGCAGGCAGTCCGTCCTTGAGGATGCGGTCGGGCAACGTATCCTCGCTGCCCCCCAAGTCGACGCGCATGTTGAACAGCCGCTCGACGTTCCAGATGCGCTCCCCGATCTGCACCAACTCGTCGACCGAGACCTCGTCTCCGATGGCGGCCGACACCTGGGGCGCCAACTCGTCAGCCCCCATGCCGAAGGTGGTGAAAAGACAGATGCCACTGGAATCGAACGCGGCCGTGACGTTCTGGAAGGCGAACTGCCAGAAGGCCTTGCCCTCGGTGACGAGGGGGTCGATCTTCTCGGGGATGCCCAGGATCTCCGGCGCGATCGTGTAGCCCTTGAGGTGGCAGGCGCCCCGGTTGCTCGTGGCGTAGCCCAGGCCCATGCCTTGCGCGCCGCGCGGATCGTAAGCCGCGAACTCCTGCTTACGCACCCCCATGAACAGCTCCGGATGGCCGTACTTCCGGGCCATGCGGTAGGACCCCATCGCCAGCACGTCACCAAAGCCCTCGCGGCGGCCCATCTTCTCGATCATCTCGACCAGCGCCTCGCCGTCGCCGAAACGCAAGGGACGCCCGACCTCGCTCTCGGAGATGTAGCCGCGCTCGTAGAGCTCCATCGCACAGGCCACGGTCCCGCCCGCGCTGATCGTATCCATCCCGAGCTCGTTGCACAGGTAATTGGCCTTGGTGACCTCGCCCAGGTCGCTCACGCCGCAATTGGCGCCGAGCGCCCAGCCGCTCTCGTATTCGGGGCCTTCGCCCGATTCGCCGGCCCAGCGTCCCCGCTTGATCGTCGTGATCCGCGCGCAGGAGATCTGGCAGCCGAAGCAGCCCTTGTTCCTGTCGATGACCTGCTCGACCATCGTCTCGCCGCTGATGTCGTCGGCGTTCTCGAACGTCCCCTGCTGGAAGTTGTAGGTCGGCAGAATCCCGCACTCGTTGGCGATATTGACCAAGACCGGCGTGCCATAGATGGCCAGGCCCCCTCCCTGGGGTTCCTTGGCGTGGATCGGGCCGGTGCGGGGCATCGTGACCGGATGGGCCGAGAGCTTCTCGTTCGCCGCGCCCAGCGCCCCCAGAAACGCCGCCTTATCCGCCACCTGAACGCCCCCATGACCGCGCACCGCGATGGCTTTCAGGTTCTTCGATCCCATCACGGCGCCGACGCCACCACGACCCGCCGCACGCGACTTGTCGTTGATGATGGCGGCGACCAGGACTTGCTTCTCCCCTGCGGGGCCGATCTCGAGGATCTTGGCGTTGGGGTCGGTCTCCGCCAGGATCGCGTCCTCGGTCTCGTATGTGGTCTTGCCCCAGATGTGCTCGGCGTTGCGAAGCTCCGCGCGGCCGTCGATCACCCACAGGTAGGCCGGGACCGAAGCCCGGCCCTCGATGACGATGAGATCGAAGCCGGCGAACTTCATCTCCGGTCCGAAGTAGCCGCCCGAATTGGCGCAGCCGATGCCATCGGTGAGCGGTGACTTGCAACTCACCGTGTAGCGCCCGGAAAGCGTCGCGCCCGTGCCCGTCAGGGGCCCGGTCCCGAAGATGAGCTTGTTGTCGGGCCCGAGGGGATCGCAATCGGGATCGAGCTCATCGTAGAGCAGCTTCGCGGCCAGACCACGGCTGCCCAGAAATTGGCGCGCCAGGCCCGTGTCGATGTCCTGGACAGCTATGCCCCCGCTCGACAGGTTGACGCGCAGAATCTTCCCTATCCAGCCGTTCATTGGGCCACCGCCTCCTTGTAGGACTCCACGAAGCGTCCGGTGTAATCCTTGGACTTGCCCAGTTGCACGCTGTCGGTATCCACCCACTCGATCGCGTCCGTCGGACAGTACTCGGCGCACTGCGGATCGTCGTCACCGCAGTAGTCGCACTTGTCCGGCAGGCCGCTCGTCCCGTGGAAGGACATGGCCCCGAACGGGCAGGCGAGGACGCACATCTTGCAGCCGATGCACTTCTGATCGATGAGCTCCACAACGCCCGACTCGGGATCGCGCACCAAGGCCTCCGTCGGACAGACCTTCACGCATGGCGCCCCGGCGCACTGGTTGCACATCACCGGCTGGTAGTATGCCTCTTCCAGGAACACGGAGACCTGGACCCGCGATTTGGTCGGATTGAACTCCTCGAAATTCTGGATGGAGCACGCCAATTCGCAGATCTTGCAGGCCGTGCACTTCTCCGGGTAGACCATTAGCATCTGCATGAGATTCTACCCTCCCCTCCTCTAGGATGCTGCCGCAACAGCAGCCGTACTGTGTGGATCGGTTTGCACTTGAAGGTAACGTTCCGCTTCATCCGCCAGGCGCATCGCTTCCTCCTCCTCAGCGCTTTCGACGATGATACGGACGACGGATTCCGTACGGGATGCACGCGCCAGAAGCCACGGCGGCGCCCCTCGCTCCCCAAGCCACCATTTGCGGCCATCGGGGATGGGCTCGGGGACGAAACTCGTGTAGGCGGCTGCCATGCGCCCGAGCGCCGCTTCGCGCTCCCGGGGGGGCACCGGCACCTTGCGCTTGACCACCCGTGAAGGCGGCAATGCGGCCAGAAGCGCGCTGAGCGGCTGCTCCGCCACCGCGAGCAGATCGAGCACCAACGCCATCGCAGCAAGCCCGTCGCGCGAATGACCCACCGGCGGCCAGATGACCCCGCCATTGCCCTCGCCGCCGATGACGGCCTCCAGCGCGAGCATCGCGTCGGTGACGTGCACCTCGCCCACCGGTGCGCGCACGACCCGGCAGCCTTTCCGCCCAGCCAAGGCTTCCGCCATGTACGATGTCGCCGTGTTGAGCACTACGGTGCCCGGCATCCGCTCCAGCACGCGGCTCACGCACAGCGCCAGCGTACATTCCTCGCTCGGAACCCTCCCGTCCTCGGCGACGAGCGCGCAGCGGTCACCGTCGGGATCGAGCGCGAAACCGACCGCCGCGCCCTCGCTCCGGACCGCCTCGCTGAGAGCGCCCAGGTGTTCGGGCAGAGGCTCCGCTTCGCGGGGAAAGAAACCCGAGCCATCGCAGAAGACCTCCACCACCTCGCAGCCCAACTCGCGCAGGAGTGCGGGCGCCGCGCCCGAGGCGCTGGCGTTGCAAGCATCCACCGCAACGCGAAAGCCCGCGCGGCGAATGCGGTCGGCGTCCACCGCGCGAATGAGGTCGGCGCGATGGGCCATCACCGGAGCCTCCGGTGCGACGGGAGCCCCCGTTTCAGGAGCGATGGCCCTCCGCCGTCCGACCGCAGAGGCCTCGATGACCCGCATGCCTTCGGCCTCGCTCAGGAACTGCCCATCGGAGCGAACGAGCTTGAGGCCGTTCCACGCCTGGGGGTTGTGGCTGGCCGTGACGATCACACCGCCGGCGTAAGCACCGCGAGCCACAGCCCCCTTGACGACGGGCGTCGGACAGGTGCCCAGGTCGATACCCCGCACGCCGCCCAGAGTCAAGCCCGCGAGCACGGCGCGCCGCAACTCGGCGCCCGAGGGCCGGCCATCATCCGCGACGACGACATCATCCGCGACGCGAAAGCTCCGGCGGCGGCGGCCCCACTGGCGGCAGTGGACCCGCGCGAACGCGACCGCAACGTCATGGGCAACGCTATCCGTCAGCGCCGCCCCGACGATCCCGCGAATCCCCGAGACGCCGACGAGCAGCTCCTGCTCCGCTTCAGCAGAGACGATGCCATCGGAAACAACGGCCCCCAAAGCGCCGTCTTCTCTATGCGCCGCTAGCGACATATTCCAGCGTAGTCCCTTAACCGTTGCACACCGCGACCACCCGCTGCCATCCTGCCGCGATGCCCTCGCAGCGAATCACCGCGATTCACGTCATTCGTCACGAAGCCCCATCCAGACCACAGACCGCCATTCCCAACAGAACGATGGCGAACGGGAAACCGGTTGCCTTAGAAATAGTACCCGAAGTTAAAATTAACGCGCCAATTCCACGTGTCATTTCCGTTGGCGCCAAAGTCACCGACTCCCGCGTAGATGTTATCGTAGACATCTCCGTCGTTGCCGACAAAGAAGTTTCCGTTGGAAAGTCCCACCTCGCTATACACATACAGGTCACTGAAGATCGTCGAGCTAGCCCCAAGCGTCGCCAGAGTACTGTTGTTGAAGTCATCGACCGTTTTCAGGATCGTGCTCGCTTCAACATAAGGCGTGACGCTATCGAGCCATGAGACACCTGACGTATTGATACCGCCGTAGCGCAAGGACAGCGCGGGTAAAAATCCCTCGGACGCCACCGGCCAGGCGAAATCGTAAGCCCCCATTGGAATCAGGTCGCCGGTGCCCCAAGGGGTCTCGTCAGCAATGCTATACGCATAGTAAGAAAACTGTGAAAAGAGCGTGAAATCCTGGAACGCGTTCTTCATGTGCGCGGAAAGGGCGTAGTGGTTCGCGCCGTCATCATCCACATCCAGGCCGGCATCATCCGCGTCCACCGCCTTCAGCAACCCGTATTGAAGCGACACGCCCACATCCGCGACGTCCTCAACCGCATAGATGGCACGCAGGTTAAACTGGTGTTGTTCTTCAAACCCGTTTTCATCCGCACCCGATACGTTTCCCTCCTTATCGGCTTTGAATCCCCATCTGACAACGTCATAGCTGTACCGCGAACTGGCAACGCTACTTCCATCGGTCTGGAATTCGCTCCCGAGATAGTAGCCCACGTCAAGGGCCAGTTTGCCGAGGGTGTCACTCCATCCGATTCCCAGATCCATGTCGTCGGAGAGCCCGACATAAAAGTGCTGATCGAAGAACCAGCTACTTGATACACCATAAGGACCGGGACCGAAAGGAACCCGCATAATCCCCGCCTTGAGCGTGCCTGAATCACCGAAATCATACCCCAACGACGCTGTATGTATCATGCTATAGCCGTCGTACCACCGGTATTCGACCCTACCGATGACATTGCGATGGTTGAGATCGGCATTCAGGCGGAAAATCTCCAGGTCAACATCTCCGATCTTTTCGCCCCGGCGGTGAGGGCTTTCAGCAGTGCCATAACTACCATAGACCCAGTTCACCCGCATGGCACCCCCAATTTTAATCGGACTTTTCTTGTCTTCCGCGAGAGCAACCGATTGCGAGGCGAACAACAGGATTGCGATGCCGAGGTTGAAGATTCGTTTGTGTCCCTTATTTTTCACAGTACCTGCACCCCCTGTTTTCGACATGAACAAATCGTTTTCCCACCGTGACGCCTCGTCGCCAAGAACTCCGCGGCATGCGGCCTCGGTGCAGTAACCCTAAGCCAGAACCTCCCTGCACGCCACCTCGATACGGTCGGCGTCGGGCAGCACGAAATTTTCGAGGGGCGGACTGAACGGGATGGGCGTGTCGTACGAGCCGACCCGCAGCACGGGCGCATCGAGGTAGTCGAAGGCTCCCTCCATGATGCGCGATGAGATCTCGCCGCCTACACCGCCGGTCACGCACCCTTCGGTGGCGACGACGCACCGTCCCGTCTTCTCGACTGACGCCAGGATCGTCCCGGTATCCAGCGGGTTGAGCGTGCGGGGGTCGATGACCTCCAGGCTCGTGCCCTCGCCCGCCAGCTTTTCGGCGACTCCGAGCGATTCGTGCAGCATCCGGGCCGTCGCCACCACCGTGACGTCGCTCCCCGCCCGTTTCACATCCGCTGTGCCGAGAGGGATCGCGCCATCGCCATCCTCTGGCACCTCCTCCTTGACCATCGTGTAGAGGCGCTTATGCTCGAGGAACAGGACGGGATCCTCGCATCGAATGCTCGCGCACAGAAGCCCGTAAGCATCGCGAGCGCCCGACGGGACCACCAGGCGGATGCCCGGCACGTTCATAAACCAGTCCTCGACGCTCTGGGAGTGCTGAGCGGCCGTCGAGCCGCGAGCGCCGTTGGCGGCTCGGACCACCAGGGGCGCCTTAGCCTTGCCTCCGGTCATATAGCGTGTCTTGGCGATCTGATTGACGATCTGATCCATCGCCAGCGCCAGAAAATCGCCGAACATGATCTCGGCTACGGGCCGATACCCGGCGATGGCCGCACCCAACGCCACCCCGACGATGGTCTCCTCCGAGATCGGTGTGTCGCGTACCCGATCGGGTCCGAACGCCTCCAGAAGGCCTCGCGTCACGCCAAAAATGTTGCCGTAGCGCGCCACGTCCTCGCCGAACACGAGGACGGTGGGGTCGGCAGCCATCTCGTCGTGGAGCGCCTTGTTGATGGCCTCGACGTAGGTCAGTTCGGCCATGGGTTCCTAGGCCCCGACGACGTTGGCGTCGTCATCAGCGTAGACATGGTCGAGCGCATCCTCGGGCTCGGGCCAGGGCGAGTTATGGCCGTATTCGCCGGCGTCTTCCGCCTCCGCATGAATCTCATCGTGCAACTGCTTGTCCTCGGCCTCGGACAGATAGCCCTTATCGAACAGCACGGCCTGCAAACGCTGGATCGGGTCGCGCTTGGTGCGCCACTCGTTAATCTCCTCGCGCGTGCGGTACTTGAACTGTTCATCCGCCACGTGATGGCCTTCGAAGCGGTAGGTCTTGCAGTCGATCAGGGTCGGCCCTTCGCCCTTGCGGGCCCGTTCCACCGCGCGGAGGGCCGCATCGTAGACGACGAGCACGTCGTTGCCGTCGATCGTCTCGCCCGGGATGCCGTAGGAGGACGCACGCATCCCTACGTCCTCGACGTTGCGCGCGAGGGTCTTGTCCACGCTGATGGCGTACTGGTTATCCTCGCAGACATAGATCACCGGCAGGCGCCACACGGACGCCATGTTGATGCCTTCGTGGAAAGTGCCGATGTTGGCGGCGCCGTCGCCGAAGAAGCATACCACGACCTGCCCCCGGCCACGGAGCCGGCACACCCAAGCCGCCCCGGCAGCGGCGGGGATGTAGCCGCCAACGATGCCATTGGCGCCGCCCATCCCGAAATCCAGGTTCGTGATGTGCATGGAGCCGCCCTTGCCCTTGTTATAACCGTCTCGGCGGCCCATGATCTCGGCCATCATGCCCCGCATGTCGGCGCCCTTGGCCACACAGTGGCCGTGACCCCGGTGCGTGCTGAAGATGTAGTCGTCGGAATTGAGGGCTCCGCAGATCCCGACAGCCGTCCCCTCCTCACCGATGTAGAGGTGCGCCAGACCCGGCATCTGCCCCGCCCGATAAACCTCCAGGACCTTCCCCTCGAAAGCGCGAATCCGGAGCATGCTCCGGTACATCTCCAGCATCTTCCCGCGCGGGGGGGCGGTCCGTTTCCGCCTGCTGCGGGAAGAAGCCGGCTTTGCCCTTGAAACCGTCTCAGCCATCCTTTGTCTCCACAGTGGGTTGCTCAGTAAAGGTTAAGGATACCCAGCGTCACAAGGCTTGTCAAGGGCCCAAGTGGGCCAGTTCGTCCGTGTCATCGGCAGTTGCTCTCGTCCATCGCGAGTGGGAAGATCGTCATTACCGGGGTGGAAGTCAGTGCTGGAAAAGTGACACTAACCCCACCCCCGGCCCCTCCCCGCATGCAGGGAGGGGAGCAAGATCGGAGGACGAGGCCACGCGCCTCAAGACCCCCCCGTATGCGGGGAGAGGAGTAAGAGCAAGGGCCATATCAAAGTAGGGGACTGTCGTGAAATGGTGCGTTTAACGTACCAAAACGGGAAGATCAGCAGCTACGGGGTATCAGATTGGGGGCACCTGACGGGTGAAAGCGGCAAGGACGCACTCAGGAGGAGCGGCGATGAGGTCCATCAGGCGTCAAGGAAGGGGGGCTTCCGTTCCGCCGTCGTCCCACGGTGGGGGGGGCGACTTCAGGCGATCATCCGGTGCAGCGCAGGGCGTATGGGGTAGTTCTGCAAACGCCCTTGACAGTAGTGTAATTCCACCCTAAGCTGCGTGTCAATCGCGCGTGGGCCGTTCCCGCCAGGGGCGCGCCAAGAGCGCCTCATCATCAACCAACGGGACCCTCGACAGTACGGAGTTCGGCATGAGCTTGAAAAGGGTTAATGATTGGAGAGTCGAGGAAAACGGCTGGATCTTCAAGAAGTGGAGAGTCTACGTCACGAGAACAAGATACTTCACCTTCTCCGATGACGAGTTCCAGAGAATCGAAGAACAGAGTAAAACATCCACTGTTGTTCGGATCGTGAGCAATCGCGGACGTGTGCTATGGTGGGCGGGTGGTGAACCGTTCTGGGACGCAATCAACCGGCTCGATAAGGAGGAGAGGAGCCGTATGCGATGGTGGATGAGTGGTGAACTGCTCTGGGCCGAGAGCATCTTGACTGCCGAAGCCGTGGAACTTCTTGTGTGGGACCAGAGGAGACGGCAGGTGTCAAAATTCAACCGCCTACAAAAAGTCCGCGCCCGCGAAGAAGACCCCACCGAAACACGCCGCAACCGCATCCCCGACGAGGTGCGGGCATTCGTGTGGAAACGTGACGAGGGTCGCTGTGTTCAGTGCGGAGCACAGGAGGAGTTAGAGTTCGACCACATCATCCCCGTCGCGAAGGGGGGCGGGAACGCGATAGACAACATCCAGATCCTGTGCAGAGACTGTAACCAGCAGAAAAGTGACTCCATCATTTAACAGAGAAGGGCGCGAGGTGAGCAGCGCAAAGATGGTAAGAAAACGGGCCTTGATAGTCATATGTTCCCTCCTGCTGGCCTGTCAAGGGCCTGCCGGACCCGTAGGGTCTCAGGGCGAGCAGGGGTCTCAGGGTGAGCAGGGGTCTCAGGGCGAGCAGGGGTCTCAGGGCGAGCAGGGGTCTCAGGGTGAGCAGGGGTCTCAGGGTGAGCAGGGGTCTCAGGGCGAGCAGGGGTCTCAGGGTGAGCAGGGGTCTCAGGGTGAGCAGGGGTCTCAGGGCGAGCAGGGGTCTCAGGGTGAGCAGGGGTCTCAGGGCGAGCAGGGGCCTCAGGGTGAGCAGGGGTCTCAGGGCGAGCAGGGGTCTCAGGGTGAGCAGGGGTCTCAGGGCGAGCAGGGGTCTCAGGGTGAGCAGGGGTCTCAGGGTGAGCAGGGGTCTCAGGGCGAGCAGGGGTCTCAGGGTGAGCAGGGGTCTCAGGGCGAGCAGGGGCCTCAGGGTGAGCAGGGGTCTCAGGGCGAGCAGGGGCCTCAAGGCGAGCAGGGGCCTCAGGGTGAGCAGGGGCCTCAGGGTGAGCAGGGGTCTCAGAGCGAGACCGGCATCCGTACTTATTCTGTCGCTTCAATCCGTTATCAAAAGTCCAGAGGGGTTGCCTGGGCTGACTTTGACCCCGGTATCCTTGAGACCAACGGCTACTTCCGTCTCAAGGAGGGAAGGCTTGAGATCGTGCGGCTCTCTGGCTTCAGGCCGCCTTATATCCCATTTGGGGGATCCGTAGAAATCACCTTCAACCAGGGGGCTCAAGGTGAACAGAGGCCGCGAGACGAGATCGGCACCGAGAGCCTCGACATCAGTACTTATTTTGTTGTTTCAATGCGTTTTCAAGCGTCCGAAAGGGTTGCCTGGGTTGACGTTGACCCCGACCTCTTTGAGACCAACAGCTACTTCCGTCTCAAGGAGGGAAGGGTTGAGGTCGTGGCGCTCTCCGGCTCCAAATTGCCTCCTATCCCAATAGGGTCTACCGTACAAATCGTCATCGACTAAACAGAAGACGCTCCCTCGGATTAGGAGCGTAGCGTGCTGAGGCACATCTACCGGATTCCTTCGCTGTTAGGGATCGCGCGGGCGGCAAGGGACATAAGCTTCTGGCAAAGTGAATGCGGTGACGGGCTGGGCCGCGCCGGGTTGGAGAGCGTTGACGTGGTACTGACTTCCTCAGACCATCTGCTTCTTATCATTTCAACGCTTACTTCAGCCACTCGCCGTTCAGCACGCCACGCTTCGAGCCGTTTTGTGTCCATGACCGAACCTAGTCCCGGTCTCTTTAGTCGCCTGCCCTAGTGGAGAGCTTTTCGGCAAGCTGCTTCGATGCGCTCCGGATCGGGCAGGACGAAATTCTCCATGGGCGGACTGAACGGGACCGGCGTGTCGAGCGCGCCGACCCGGATGACGGGCGCATCCAAGTAGTCAAAGGCCCTCTCCATGATGCGCGACGAGATCTCGCTCCCCACACCGCCGGTCACGCATCCTTCGGTCACGACGACGCACCGGCCCGTCTTCTCGACCGAAGTCAGGATCGCACCGGTATCCAGGGGATTGAGCGTGCGGGGGTCGATGACCTCCAGGCCGATGCCCTCTCCCGCCAGCTTCCCGGCAACATCGAGCGACTCGTGCACCATCCGCGAGGTCGCCACGACCGTGAGGTCGTCCCCCTGTCGCTTGATCTTCGCCACGCCGAGGGGAATGACGCCCTCCCCGTCCTCGAAATCCACTTCCTCCCTGATGGCCGAGTACAGCCGTTTGTGCTCCAGGAACAGGACGGGGTCCTCGCTGCGGATGCTCGCGCGCAAAAGCCCGTAGGCGTCCCGCGGCCCCGAGGGCACCACCAGCCTGATCCCCGGGATGTTCATGAACCAGCCCTCGACGCTCTGCGAATGCTGCGCAGCGGTCGAGCCCCGGGCGCCCGTCGTGCTGCGGATCACCAGGGGCGCGTGGGCTTTGCCGCCGGTCATATACCGCGTCTTGGCGATCTGGTTGACGATCTGATCCATCGTGAGCGCCAGGAAATCACCATACATGATCTCGGCCACGGGCCGGTAGCCGGCGATGGCTGCGCCCAGGGCGATGCCGACGATGGTCTCCTCCGAGATCGGCGTGTCGCGCACGCGGTCTTCGCCAAACGCTTCGAGAAGCCCCTGTGTGACCCCGAAGATGTTCCCGTAAATCCCCACGTCCTCGCCGAAGACGAGGACCCTGGGATCAGCCGCCATCTCATCGTGCAAGGCCCGGTTGAGGGCCTGAACGTAGGTCAGTTCTTCAGCCATCGGTTCCCCTCAAGTGATCTAGTTTCGTCAGCCCCTCCACCCCGATTCCCACAGCTTCCGTGCTGAGCCATCGGGGGACGGCGCCGGCTCGATCGTGGCCGCTCACTCCCCGTGAAACAGCACTTGTTCCATGAGCATGTCGTTGAAATTCTCGGCGTTGGAGAGCTCAATGTAGCGGATAAGCCCCAAAAGCGACGCTGCGCGCTCCCGTTCGGCCCGCGAGAGGAGGGCCAGCTTGGCGCCCTCGCCCGCCGCGTTGCCCACGGGGGTGATGCGGTCGATGGGGACGCGCGGGATCAGCCCGATGCCCACGGCCGCTTCCCTGCGCAGAAACGTGCCGAACGCGCCCGCAAGCAGGATCTCCGAGAGGTCCTCCGCCTTAATCCCAGCGGCCTGGAGCAGCACCTCCACCCCGGTCCGCACGGCGGCCTTGGCCATCTGCAATTCGCGCACATCGCCTTGCGTCATATGCACGGGGCCCTGCGCCGCGCCTTCGCCGGCATCCACGAAGCGGAAGCGGTTGCCGCGATCGCCCGGCCCGACGCGGTCGGCGAAGGCCCGCGCCGAATCCGGCAGTTCGTCCCGACCCAACATGCGGCCCATCGTGTCCACCACGCCAACCCGGAGCACCTCCGACATCAGGTCGAGCAGGCCCGAGCCGCAGACCCCGAGGGGCCAGGCGTCGCCCAGGGTCGTATAACGGACCTCGCCAGCCTCGAAGGCGACGCTATCCACGGCGCCGTCAGCACCGCGCATGCCGCACGAGATGTTGGCGCCTTCGAAGGCGGGCCCGGCGGGCGCCGAGCAGGCGAGAAGCTCTTCCCCGGTGGTCAGAATCATCTCCGCGTTGGTGCCGATGTCGATGAGGAGCCTGGGTTCGGTGCTGGAATCGAGGTCGGTGGCCAGGAGATCGGCCACGATATCGGCGCCCACGTAGCCGCCCAGGTTGGGGAGCATATGCACCTCACCCGAACGGTTGACCGCAAGGCCGATCTCGGCGGCGGGCAGCGTGAGCGGCAGGTTGATCACCGGCGCGAACGGGATCGGGCCGATGTGCTGGGCGTCCACGCCCCCGAACAGGTGATGCATGATCGTATTGCCGGCGACGACCACGCGGTAGATGTGCTCGCGGCACACGCCGCCGGTCTCGCACAGTTCGGCGATGAGGTCGTTCACGCCCGCCACGATCTTCGTGCGCAGCGTCCGCAGGCCCCTCTCGCCGTGGGCCTGGATGTAACTCAGACGCAAGAGAACATCCGCGCCATAGGGCGACTGGGGGTTGAGGACGGAACTGACGGCGAGCTGCTGGCCCGTGCGGAGATCGAGCAGGTAGCCCACGACCGTCGTGGTGCCAATGTCGACGGCGACCCCCAAGCACGCTGTGGACGTATCCCCCGGCTCGACATCGAGCAAGCGGCCATCGGCGACCGTTGCCGTGACCTTGTAGTCCCCCTCCCGCACGACGTCGGGGATGGCGCGCAGCGACGCGATCCTGCCGCCCCAGTCCGTACCGGCGGCCAGGGCGTCGAGGAGACGATCGAGATCGCCGCGCTGGTCTTCGAGGTCCGGCGGAGAGAGTTCCAGGTAGCGCTTCTCGATCCCCGGCCAGAGGTCCACGGGTTTGGCGAGCCCGGTGGTCAGGATACGCGTGTCCACCGGGACCGTCTCCGGCGGGATGGTGACGGTCTGGGGTTCGAGCGCGCAGATCTGGCACGAAAGGCGGACGCCGGCTTCGAGATCGGCGGGGGTGATCAGCTCGGCCTCCGACGCGGTCCGCTCGGTGACCCGTCCCCTGGGAATGACGCGGCACTTCCCGCACGTCCCCTGTCCGCCGCAGGGCCCCGCGATGTTGAGGCCGTTGCGCGAAGCGATGGACAAGAGGGACGTGCCGATGTCGCCGGGGTAACGCTCGCCCGGCGGCTCGTAAGTAATGCTGAGGGTCTCCGACATCGGCGTCTCACCGCTGCAAGGGGTCATCTCCAGAGGGCGGACGCTAGGATAGACCGAGGCGCAGCACGTGTCAAGCGATGGCGGGAGGAGAGGGCTCCCGAGATCGGCGCGGGGCCGGCGGGAATCGTCATGAACCGGGGTTGGGCACGCTCCCGCGCACGGCGCACGCAGACTTGCACGCGCATGCCACTTCTAAGCATATTGAAGCGCTGAGTTGCAAGCTCAGGCAGTGAGCTTGTCCTTTAGGCTTCATCCACCGTTACGATGGTAGCGATAAGACCCGAAGGCGCCGTTCTTCGGGCGCCGACGCAGGAGTCGATGTGAAAGCGTTCGATTACCACGCACCGAGAACACTAGACGAGGCGGTGGCCCTTGTGGCGGAGCACGGCCCCACGGCCAAGCTCCTGGCCGGAGGCACCGACCTCATCATCTTCATGCAAGACGGCAAGCTGGCTCCCGGGGTCATCATTGACATCACGCGCATCGCAGCGTTGAACGGCATCGAATACAGCGAAAAGACGGGTCTACGCTTAGGCGCAGGCACGAAGATGCGCGCCATCGAATCCTCCCCGGTGATCCAGCAATATTACCCCCACCTAGTGCACGGCGCAGCCGAGGTCGGCTCCATCCAGATGCGCAACCTCGCCACCATCGGCGGCAACGTCTGCACGGCATCGCCCGCGGGCGATACGCTCCCCCCGCTTCTGGCCGGGGACGCCGTGGCGGTTCTCGTCGGGCCCGACGGCGAACGCGAGGTGCCGCTCGATGCATTCTGGACGGGCCCGGGGCAAACGGTGATGGCACCCCATGAGCTTTTGAAGGCGCTGCGCCTGCCGCCACCCGGACCCCGAAGCAGCGGCGCCTACTTCAAGCTGGCCGAGCGAAAGGCGATGGACCTCGCCTTCGTAGGCGTGGCCGCGACGGTGACGCTGAACGGCGGAGGGGATACCATCGAAGACGTGCGCATCGCACTAGGAGCCGTCGCACCGACCGTGATCCGGGCAACCGATGCCGAAGCGATCCTACGCGGTGAGCCGATCGATGACGCACGCCTGGGCCAGGCGGGCCGCGCCGCCCGAGAGGCGACCCATCCCATCAGCGATCAGCGCGCCTCGGCGGACTACCGTCTGGCGATGGTGGACGCGCTCACCCAGCGCGTCGTCCGGCGCGCGGTGCGGGCTGCGATGAGCCCCTAGCGAGAGACTGAACTCCAGCAGCGAGGAAGACAAGCGGTGATCAAGAAACGCATTGAACTGACGATCAATGGAGACCGCCACGAGGTGGAGGTGGAGCCGCGCATGCGTCTGCTCGACGGCCTGCGCGATGAACTGGGCCTGACCGGGACGAAGGAGGGCTGCGGGACGGGCGACTGCGGCGCGTGCAGCGTGATTCTCGACGGCAAGCTGGTGACGAGCTGCCTGGTGCTCGCCGTCGCCGCCGACGGCAAGTCCATCGAGACGATCGAGGGCCTTGCGAGCCCGAGGGAACTGCACCCGCTCCAGCGCACGTTCATGGATTTTGGCGGTTTGCAGTGCGGCATCTGCACGCCGGGGATGATCATCGCGGCCAAGGCCCTCCTGGAAGAGAACCCGGACCCATCCGAAGCCGAGATCCGGCGCTGCCTGGCGGGCAATCTTTGCCGGTGCACGGGCTATGTGAAGATCATTGACGCCGTACAGGCCGCGGCGAAGGAGATGGGCGCGGTTTCCGCATGAACCGTTATTGGGCATCCGTCATCAACCCGAACGCTATCAACGCGATGAGCGCCCGGCCTAGTTGAGCGCGGGCCTCGGAGGTTCACATGCCAGAACGAACGGTCGTCGGTCAGCGCGTCCAGCGCGTGGATGCACTGGAGAAGGTGACGGGACGCGCCAAGTACGCGTCGGACGTTCAGCTTCAGGGGATGTTACACGGCGCCTTCGTGCGCAGCCCGCACGCCCACGCCGTCATCAAGCGGATCGACACGAGCGCGGCCGAGAATCTGCCCGGCGTTCGCGCCGTGATCACCCAGGCGAGCCTGGCCGCGGGCCAGGTCATCGCCATCGAAGAGGAAATGCACGCCACGCGCCGTGTCCTGACGATGTTCGCCCAGGATAAGGTACGCTACCACGGAGAGAAAGTGGCGGTGATTGCGGCGGACACGCGTGAGATCGCCGAGGAGGCCGCCGAGCTCGTCGTGGTCGAGTACGAGCCCCTGACCCCTCTCACGGACGTGCGCGAAGCCGTCAAGCCCGACGCGCCCGTGATCTTCGAAGGCGAAGAGGCCTATCACGGTCCCGACGGCAACATCCTGCGCAATGCGGGCGGAGAGTTCCACCACGAGGAGGGCGATGTCGAGGCCGGCTTCAGCGAGGCGGATCAGGTCTTTGAGAACACCTACGTCGTCCCCCGCGCACATCAGACCTACATCGAGCCGCAGGTCGCCGTCGCCGACGTGGACCCCGCCGGCAAGGTGACATTGTGGACGAGCACGCAGGGTCACTTCGCCGTTCGGTCCAATCTCGCCAACAGCCTGCGCATTCCCCTGAACAAGATCAATGTCCACGGCATGACGGTCGGCGGCGGGTTCGGAGCCAAGTTCGGCGGGATCATAGACACGTATGCGGTCCTGCTCTCCCAGCATACCGGCCGGCCGGTCAAGCTCGTGTACAACCGTCAGGAGGAGTTCCTCGATGGGCGGCCTGCACCCGGCGCGGTCATCACGATCAAGACCGGGGTGAAAAACGACGGCACCATGACGACTCGACAGGCTTTCGGACTGTGGGACACGGGCGTTTCGGGCGGCGGTTCGGGCTCGACGCGTCGGATCATGGGCGTTTACGACATCCCCAACGTCAAGATCGACGCCTACGACATCCGCACGAACAAACCCGCGCCGGGCGCCTATCGCGCTCCCGGTGGTCCGCAGGCCAGCGGCGCCTCCGAGATGCAGCTCGACGAGATCGCCCATGCCCTGGGCCTCGACCCCGTGGACTTCCGCATCAAGAACATGAAGGAAGGCCCGGAGGTAGATTTCAAGGCCACGCTCAAAGCGGTCGCCGACCACGTGGACTGGCCCAATCGAGACAAGGACAAGCGCCCCAATCAGGGCTGGGGCGTCGCCATCGGTGAGTGGACCAACGGCGCCGGACCCGGCGGGGCCGTGGTCTCGGTACACGAGGACGGCAGCGTCAAGGTCTTCAGCGGGTTGATGGACCTTACGGGCACCGACACAGCTATGGCACAAATTGCAGCCGAAGTGCTCGGGGTGCCCTATGAATCGGTGATCACCGTGCGCGGAGATACCGACTCGGCGCCCTACGCGACGGCCAGCGGCGGCAGCACGGTGACTTTCAGCATGGGTAACGCGGTCAAGCGCGGGGCCGAAGACGCAAGGGCGCGCGTGTTGGAACTGGCGAGCGAGCACCTGGGCGTGGACGTGGATCAGATGGAGCTGCGCGACGCGGCGGTCGTGGACGTGCAAGACCCCGAGAATACCGTCACGCTGGCCGAGCTCGCCCAGGCGGCGCTGCGCACCACGGGCGGGCCGATCGTCGGACGCGGGACCTTCTCGGCACAGCCAAGCGCGACCACCATCGCCGCACAGATCGCCAAGGTCGAAGTGGACCGCGATACCGGTCAGGTGAAGCTGCTCCAGGTTGCGGGTTCGCTCGACGTCGGCTGCGCAATCAACCCGATGGCAGTCGAGGGGCAGATGGAAGGCGGTGCGCTTCAGGGCATGGCATGGGGGCTGTGGGAGCGGATGCAGTACGGGTCCGACGGCCGCAACATCAACCCCAACCTGGTGGACTACCGCGTCCCGACCGCGATGGACGTGCCGTACATGGATTCCGTAATCATCGAGGTGCCGACCAAGAACGGGCCTTTCGGCGCCAAGGGTGTTGGCGAGCCGCCCATCTCGCCCGGCATCGCCGCCATCTCCAACGCGGTGTACGATGCGGTCGGCGTGCGCATCACCGAGGCACCGCTGACGCCCGAGCGAGTCTACTTCGCGCTCTACCCCAATGGAGGGACGAACGGAGGGTGACGGTCACCGTCAAGATGTTCGGCCAGATGGCCGAGTACCTTCCCCCGAACGCCAAAGGCAGACGCGCTAAGGTGGAGCTTGACGGCGCCGCAACTGTTGACACGCTCTGTGAGGGTCTGGGGATCGAGGACGTGCCGATGGTCATCCTGGTGAACGGTCAGCAGGCTCACCGCGCCATCTCCCTCAGCGAGGGCGATGAGGTGAGCTTTCTGGCGCCGCTCGCCGGGGGCCTGAGATGAAGGGATCTGCGACATGTTGAGCGTCAGACGGATGCTTTAGTAAGGCAGACGGAGGACCTCGCGGAGCGCGGGGCCTTTCGCGTTCAGAGGGAGGACGGGTACGGATGCAGTATCGGTGTCTGGGACGGAACGGTCCGGAAGTTTCGGTGGTCGGGTTCGGTGCATTTCCCATCGGCGGCGGGATGGGCACCGTTGACGAAGCGACGGCCATTGCAACCCTGCAAGCTGCGCTGGAACACGGGATCACCCTGATCGATACTGCGGCGGCCTACGGTCCCTCGGAGGAGTTGGTGGGCCGGGCGCTCCTAGCGCGGCGCGACGAGGTGGTTTTGACCACGAAGATCCGCCCGCCCCTGACGCGCGATCACATCACCGAGGGCTGCGATCATAGCCTCCGCGCTCTTCAGACCGAGGTCATCGACCTTTACTACGCCCATGCGCCAGACTCCGAGACCCCCATCGAGGAAACGATGGACGCGCTCACGTCCCTGCGTGATGCGGGCAAGGTGCGTTACGTCGGGCTTTCCGGCTTTGACGTCTCCCAGATGGAGGCTGCTCGCGCCATTCAGCCCTTCGAGGTCCTCCAGTCTCGTTACAACATCCTCCACCGGGAGCCTGAGAGCGAGGTTCTTCCCTACTGCCGGCAGCATGGCATTGGCTTCGTCGCCCATTCGCCGCTCGCCAAGGGCCTACTCACCGGGAAATACGCACCCAACCACACCTTCCCCTCCGACGATGAACGCAGTCAACACCCCGATTTCGGGGGGACCGCCTTCCGCAAGAACCTCGCCCGCGCGGACCGCATAGGGCGCATCGCACGGCGCTACGGGATGAGCCCGGTGCGGATCGCCATCGGCTGGACGCTTCACCAGTCGGATGTCAGCTCTTGCCTGGTCGGCGCAAAATCCCCGGAACAGGTGGCCGAGCATGTCACGGGTCAGGGCTGGCGCATGACGACCGAGGCGCTAGTCGAGATTGAGGCCGCGCTGCGCGTCGTCGATTAGACGCTCCTTCCCGGTCCCACCACCGGCAAGGCTCCTGGACCACCATCCTGGACCCAAAAGAGCTTGAACTTTCCGAGAGGCGAACGCGCATCAACACCGCGCAGAAGCTCACGATTCCGACTTGCTCCGCCGCCACCGAAGTCGTATTTCTTGAGGGTTGCAGCAACCATCACAATGACATCTGAACCCGCTTGAGAGGACACGCATAAGGAGGCGAACGGCTTGGCCAGAGCCAAAGGTTACACAGGTCGCATACTCCGGGCGGACCTGACCGAGCGCAAGCTGTAGGTCGAGGAGCCCGATGACACGACGTACAGAAAGTACCTGGGCGGCGGTGCGCTCGCCTGCTACTATCTGCTGAAAGAGCTCGCGCCGGGCGTGGACCCATTAGGGCCGGAGAACATCCTCGTCTTCATGACCAGCGCGATGAACGGAACGCCCCTCTCGGGCGCGAACCGCTACACGGCCGCTGCGAAATCACCCCTAACCGACGGCTATGGTGAGTCGGAAGCCGGCGGCTACTGGGGACCCGAGCTCAAGAACGCGGGTTTCGACGGCGTGATCGTGACGGGCCAGGCGTCCGAGCCCGCCTACCTGTGGCTCCACGATGGCGAGGCGGAGATCAGGGATGCCACAAAATGGTGGGGCCAGCTCTCCGGCGAGGTGCAGGACGGCCTCTCGGCCGATGTGAACGACAAGTACGCCAAGGTGCTCCAGACGGGCGTTTCGGGCGAGAACCTGGTGCGTTTTGCGGCGATCACCAATCAGTGCCGCCACTTCCACGGTCGTGCAGGCCTGGGCGCGGTGATGGGCTCCAAGCGGCTGAAAGCCATCGTCGTCCGCGGGAAGATCAAGGTGCAGCTCGAGGACAAAGGCGGCACCAAGGGTGTCATGAACTGGTTCAAGGAGAACTACGAACGAAACGAGGACCGCTACCATCTCTATGGCACCGCCGGCGGCGTCCGCATGCTCCAGGCCGACGGCATTCTGCCCACGCGGAACTTCCGCCAGGGCAACTTCGAAGGCTTCGAGGAGATCAGCGGCCAGCGCATGGCGGATACGATCCTCACCAACCGCGGCACCTGCTATGCCTGCACGGTCGCCTGTAAGCGCGAGGTCACGGTCGAGGAGTTGGGTGTGGACCCCAAGTACGAGGGACCCGAGTACGAGACGCTGGCGGCCAATGGTTCCCTCCAGGGCGTGTTCAACCTGAAGAAGCTCGCCCTGGCGAACCAGTATCTGAGCCAGCACGTCCTCGATTCCATCTCAACCGGTGCGGTGATCGCCTTCGCGATGGAGTGCTTTGAGAACGGGTTACTGACCCAGGAGGACACGAACGGCATCGACCTGCGCTTCGGCAATGAGGACGCCGCCACGCAGCTCATTCCCATGATAGCCCGTCGTGAGGGCATCGGCGACCTCCTGGCCGATGGGGTCATGCGGGCCGCCGAGCGAATCGGCCCCGGCGCGGTGCCGTTCGCGCTGCACGTCAAAGGCCAAGAGCTCCCCATGCACGAGCCGCGCGGCAAGAAGAGCCTGGCCTTGGCGTACGCCACTTCCCCCACGGGCGCCGACCACATGGAGGCGCCGCACGACCCCTTCTACGAGGGCTTCCATGCCGATGGCTCGGAGCTGGGCTCCCTGGGCCTGATCGAGCCGGTCAAGATGCTCGACTTCGGCTCGGAGAAGGTGCGCGCCTTCTACTACTGCCAGCAAAGTGTGGAACCTCTACAATACCGTGGGCATGTGCGATTTCGTGGGCACGCCCATCGGGGCGCTCCAACTCCAGAAGCTCGTGGATTACGTCAACGCGGTCACGGGATGGGATACGAGCCTATGGGAGCTCCTCAAGGCCGCCGAGCGCTCGCAGACGCTCTTCCGCGTCTTCAACTGCCGCGAGGGTATGACGCCCGAAGACGATTCGCTCCCCGACCGGATGTTCGAACCCCTGGAAAACGGTCCTCTTGCGGGTGAGAAGATCGAGCGCGACCAGTTCGAACGCGCCAAGCGGCTCTATTACCAGATGGCCGGCTGGGACGCCGAGACCGGCAGGCCGACGCCCGCCAGGCTCGCCGAACTGGGCCTCGAGTGGGCCGCGCCCGAGGAGCAGCGAGAAGAGGTGCCCGCCTAGAGAGCCGGCCTAAGCCGCATCCCCTTTCTCGCGCAGCAGCGCGGCCAACTCGCGCATGGGGTCCACCTGGTTGCGCAGCATGGTCGTGATGGGCAGGTCCCACGGGCAACGCGGTTCGCAGTCGCCACAGTCGTCGCATCGCTGGATCAGTTCGATGTTCTGCTCAAGGCGCTTGGGGTATTCTTCGAGCGCGTGGTCGCCCCACGGGAATGTCCGCGCGCGCACCCCGCCCATGGTCCGGTAGTGATCATAAAGCACTTCCGTACCGAGAAGGCCCGCGATCGGGATCTCGACGTGGCACGGCAGGCACCGGGCGCACACACGACAGCGGGTGTTGTCGAGCCCGCTGCGCCACCTTTCAACTTCCATCCGCTCGGCGGCAGTCAGCGTAGGGTCCAGGTCCCCCGCACAACAGTTCTCGACCAGTTCCGACAGCTCGGTCGTGCCGGGACAGGCACAGGCGATCTCGGGGTGGCTGAGCACGAACTGGAGCGCCAAAGTCGCCGGCAGGAGCCCGGTCGCAACGGGTTTCATGATGGTGATCACGACCTCCCGCTCGGCGCACAGAGGCAGGAGCGTTTCCACCGCCTGCCGCTCGACGATGTTGAGCGGGAAGAGGATGACGTCGAACGGATAGCGCCTGACTCCCTCCGTCAGGGCATCCATGTCATGGTGGCCGGTGAGCCCGATGCACCTGGTCAGCCCCTGTTCCTTCGCCTCAATGAGCGCCTCCAGCGGTCCGCCTTTGCCCATCCGCACGTCCAAGTCCTCGAGCGATTCAATGGAGTGCAGGTGCAGGTTGGTTACATGGTCGGTCCTCAGGCGCGAGAGCGATTCCTCGATCTGCCGCCAGGCGGTGCCGCGGTCCTTGGCCAGGGTCTTGGTCGAGACGTGGACGCCATCCCACCGGTCCTCGAGAGCGATCCCCAGCTTCACCTCGCTGTCTCCGTAGCCGCGCGCCGTATCGATGTAGTTCACCCCAAGCTCCAGGGCTCGGTGCACCACGCTGACGGCGTAGTCGGTCTCCGACGATGCGAGCTGCGCTGCCCCCAGGCTCACGGCCGAGACCTCGATGCCCGTCTTACCCAGCGGTCGATAGCGCATGGCATGCTCCTCTTATAGAAGAACGCAATCCGATCATGGGTCAGAAGCTACGGTACAATATGGCGACTCAGTCCTTTTGAACAAGAAATTCGGGGAGTCGGGAGTAGCGCTCGTCTCGCCCAGCGCGTATAGTTAGCGTACGCAAGATCGCGCGCAGGATGGGGGTATCTTATGGCGACTTACAGCGTATCGCTTTCAGTCTTCGGAGAGATGCCGCTGGCGCCGGCGCTGGATGCCGTGGCGGCCGCTGGGTTCAGCGAGGTCGAACTGACGGCCCGGCACTTCGCCGTCCGGCGGGATGGGTTCGACCTCGGTGCCGTGCGCCGGGCGCTGAGAGAAGCTGGCGTTCGACCGAGGACGCTGCACTCGATCGTACCCAACCTGGGGGCCACCGACGAGGGGGAACGCCGCATTGCAGTTGCTGGCGTGGCCATGCAGTTTGCACCGTTCGGCGATCTTGGCGGGGAGACGGTGGTCGTGCATCCCAACACGATGACGAATGGGATCACGCCGGAGAACCGTACCCTGACGATGACGCAATCGCGCCGCTCGCTGGCTGAACTGGCCCAGCGCGCTGAGCCTCTGGGGGTACGGATTGCGGCGGAGAACATGCTCAGGTTCGACTCCGTCCGCCCCTGCTGCGACATGAATGAGCTTCGGTTTGTGATCGAAGATCTGCCCCAGACCGCGGGGCTTATCCTCGACGCCGGGCACGCGCTCTGCAACGGGCTCGACCCGATTCACGAAGCGCAGGTCGCAGGCGAACGGCTCTATGCTCTGCACATCCAGGATACCGACGGCGTCATGGATCGCCATTGGCTGCCCGGTCACCCCAGGGGGCGGCTGGATGGGCTCGGGCTCATAGCCGCCCTCGACACGATGAACTACTTGGGCCCACGCACGATCGAACTCTCACCTCGGCTGGGGGAACCTCGGGAGGTCTTGCGCGAAGCCAGACGCGCCCACGAGCGCTCGTTCGAGAAAGAGAGCGGCCCCGCCGATGGGTGACGCGATGACCCGAGGGGACCCATGCCACGCCGGGTGATCGCCGCGACGGACTTCCAAACCGAGGCGCTCCCAGCCAGAGCATGGACAGCGGTCGAGATCACCGCGCCGATCCTCTCCGACGACGGCGCGGTGGGTCTGCCCGCCCTCGTCCTGCGCGGTCAGGAGGCAGGACCGACGCTCGCCGTCACCGCCGGGGTACACGGCGACGAATACGAGGGACCCCAGGCATGCTGGGCGCTCGCGGCAGAGCTGGACCCATCCCTCGCGCGCGGGACGTTGCTCCTGCTCCCCCAGGCCAACCCCCTTGCCGCGGCCGCCGGGACCCGCACAACGCCCGAGCGGATCGATGGGCTGGATCTCGCCCGCCTCTTTCCGGGGGACCCCGAAGGCCAGCCCACCGAGCGGCTGGCGGCGGCCATCTGGCAACTCGTCGCCGGAGCCGATCTGGTGGTGGACCTCCACTCCGGTGGGACAAGCCACGATTTTCTCCCCGTGGCGGGCTACTACGAGACCGGCGGGCCGGAGCAGCCGCTTTCCGAGCGAGCCGCACGCTCTTTTGGCCTCCCCGCGATATGGATCGTCCACGAGATCCCGGGCGTCCTCACCAGAGAACTGACGCTGCGGGGTCGCCCCGCGGTGGGATGCGAGTGTCGCGGCGAAGGACGGCTTAACCTGGACGGGGTCCGGGCCTACGCCGCCGGGATTCAGAATACGATGGCCGTGCTGGAGATGCTGGACCGGGATGTGCGCGAGGTCGCGGGCGCGCGGACCTACGCCGGTGGGTTCGAGGCGTCGCCGGCTTCGGGTCTGTTCCACCCGGCCGTGCCGCTAGGGTCGCACGTACGGGCCGGTGATCTCGTGGGGAGCGTGGCCGACCTGTACCACCGACATGCCGGTGCAATCGTGGCGAGCCAGGATGGCATCGTGCTCAGCCTTCGCACGAAACCGACCGTCGCGGCAGGCGAGTGGGTGGCGACCGTCGCAGCGGAGCGCGAGAGATGAGCGAGGGGACCAGAGCGCTTCCGGCGCGAGACGCGATCTCAAGCGCTGGGGCGTCGGCGCCCCTTTCGGAGCGATGGCAGCACGGGCTTGCTGCCCTCTCCGGGGTTGGACTGGTACTGTGCTTTCCCGATTTCCCGTTCGGTCCGCTGGCTCTTGTCGCGCTGGTGCCGTTCCTAGTGGTGCTGCGCGACCTCGTTGTCCACGGCGGCCCCGCGACCCGCGGAGCGCGTTTGGGCTATGAGATGGGCCTGATCTTCTTCACGGGCCTCTTATTCTGGGTCTGGAACGTGACGCGCATCGGGACCGTGGCGCTGATCCTCTTCCAAGCGGTCTACCCCGCGGCGTTCGGGGCGCTGGTCGTATGGATCGGGAAACGAACGCGCCTACCGTTCGCGCTCATCGCGGCGACCGTATGGATGGGCCTCGAGCATGTGCGTGAGATGGGCTATCTGGGTTTTCCCTGGGGGCAGTTGGGGTATGCGCTTGCGCTCTACCCCGTCCTGATTCAGCCCGCCTCGGTCGGCGGAGTTTGGCTGGTGACAGCGATCGCGGCGGTGCACAACGCGCTTTGGGCACAAGGCGCGTGGGAGCTGTGGCGCGCGGGAGGTCTGACGCTAAGGGGGCGCCGTCAGGCGGCTGGAGCGCTCAGCCTCGCTGGAGCGCTCGCCCTATGGGGAGGCATCGTCCTTTGGGGGTCCGAAGAGCCAGCCCCGGGGCCCCAGGTCGCGCTCGTCCAGGGGAACATCGACCAGGACCAGAAGTGGGATCGCGCGTTCAGGACGGCATCGTTCAACAAGTACGCGCGGCTCTCGCGCGGCGTCGCCGGGCAGGGGGTGGACCTGTACATCTGGCCCGAGACGGCGGCACCCTGTTACCTTCTGGAGACGCCCGAGTGGCGGTCGTTCGTTCGCGATCTCGTGGAGGAACTCGATGGCTCCCTCCTGACGGGCGGCCTCGCGTGGATCTGGCACGATGAGGGGGAGCCAGTGCACCACAATTCGGCTTTCCTCTTCAGGCCTGCGAGCGAGGCCATCCCCCGCTACGATAAGATTCACCTCGTGCCCTTCGGGGAACGGCTGCCGCTCGTGGACGCCTTCCCGTGGCTCATGAACATCCACCTCGGCCAAGCGAATTTTACGCCGGGAGCCCAGCGGCGGCTGTACGAGGGCGGGGGGGTACGCTTCCCAGCCCTGATCTGCTTCGAGGCCATCTTCGGCGACGAGGTCCGCGCTTTTGTACAGGACGGGGCGGACGTCCTGGTCAACATCACCAACGACGCATGGTTCGGGCGCCACTCCGCGGCGGGCCAGCACGCCATGATGACGGTCTTCCGCGCTGTGGAACATAGGATCGGGCTCGCCCGCTGCGCCAATACCGGCATCACAATGTTCGTGGACCCCTACGGGCGCATCGTACAGCGGACCGGGACCTGGGAGGATGCCGTCCTCGTGGGGGCAATACCCCAACGCATGGGTGACACGCTTTACACCCGGCTCGGCGACTGGGTCGCCTGGGCCGCACTCGCGGGCTGTTTTATCCTGGTGGGTCTGGCGCTGATCCGCCGACCCGAGCCCGTCTGAGGGGATGTGAACGTTCAGGCTGATCCGTACCCTACGCCGACGGGCCGAGGGCACCGTTTCGCTTCTTTACAGCGAATCACCGAGGTATGATGGGACTCTCTTTGCCGGAAGGCCTCGCCCCCCTGCTGAAGCGCACGCTCCATCGCATTCAGCCTCGGCTGCCGCTCTGGATCGGGGCGCTCTGCGGCTCACTCGCCGCGCTTTTGGCTCTCGTGGTGGGCCACCCGGAGTGGATCTCGCTGGGCTGGTTCGTCGCGGTGGCAGCCTTCTGGGGCTTTTTCGGTGGGATGATGGCGACCGCCTTCTTCCTGCCGGAGGCCTGGCGTTGACACTCGGAGCCTGGCTCCGGGCCGTGGGTTGATGAAACGGGAGGAAACGGAATGAACATTGGTCTCATCGGCTGCGGTGCCATGGGCTACCGCCACACGGCTGGGTATCGGGAGTTGCACAAGGCGGCGCTCGCCGACGTGGACTTGGTGGCCGTGTGCGACGTCAACGAGGCATCAGCGCGATACGTGGCCGATTCGGTCGCCGAGTGGCGCGAGAAGGCGCCGCGCGTCTACACAAGGCTTGAGGCCATACTGGACGGCGAAGCCGACCTAGACGCCGTCGACATCGTCACCACGCCGCGCACGCACCACACGCTGGCGTGTGCAGCGATGGATGCGGGATGGCACGTCATGGTCGAAAAACCCATTGCCCTGACCGTCGCCGCTGCGCATCGGATGCTGGAGACGGCCCGCCGGACGGGGCGCACCCTCGCAGTGATGGAGAACTATCGGCGCGATCCGCAAAACCGCCTCGTGAAAGCGCTCGTGGAGAACGGGGCGATCGGGACACCTCGCTACGCCCTACAGCTTTATATGGGCGACGGAAATCGCGCATCCGGCGACAGCTTCTGGCGGCACCAGCGGACGGTGGGGGGCATCATCCCCGAGCTTGGCGTGCACTTCACGGATATGCTGCGTTATTTCGTCGGACCCGTCGAGCGCGTCCATGCCATGACGCGGCAGTTCGAGGCGGAACGAGAGATTGCCGGAGACTTCGCCCCTCGACCCACCTCGCTTCGGGCCGACCCAGTGGGGACGCGCGCCAGGGTGGATGCGGAGGATGCGGTGGTGGCGCTGTTGGAATTCGCGTCCGGCGCGCTGGGACACCTGACAATCCACTTGGCGGCGCACGGTGGGGACGTCTGGATGCGGCGGATCTATGGTTCAGCGGGGACGCTCTTCTGCCCGGGCGACCGCCGGGGGGATCCCGTGACCCTAGCCCTCGACGACGGAGCGAAGGTCGAAGGCTCAGCAGCTTTGGAGCTCGCATCGGGTTTCACGCTTGAGCCGGCGCTCGCGCAGCTCTTTCCCGGCTGGGAGGGCACGTACGATTTGCCCTTCGAGGCCATCGACCACAAGCTAATCGCCTACGAGATCTGGGATTTCGCGGACGCCGTAGCAGCGGGCCGTGCCCCGGAGGTGGATGGCCAAGAGGGCCTGGAAGCCTTCGCCCTGATCCTAGCCTGCTGCGAGGCGGGGCTGCTGAGACAGCCGGTCCGTGTAGCGGACGTGCGGGACGGGCGGATCGCGGCCGATCAGGCGGAACTCAACGCCGCGCTTGGTCTTTGAGGGCGTCGGTGGCGATCACCATCGCGCCGAACAGTACGACGGCGAGGCCGGCCAACCAGATGGCCGTCACTAGGAGCGCCGGGACGAGCCGCACCAAGGCAACCGTCAAGCGCACGAGTGTCATGAACGAGGTCAACATCGGGCACAAACCTCCGCGGGGTGACACCAAGAGCATACAGGAGGTCACCTCGCCTGTCAAGGGCCACGCTTCTGGCAGAGGACGCCAATGAGGATGGGGTATTTCACGGGGTCGTTCGGCACCCGGATGCCGGTCGAAGAGGGGCTCGCTCACTGCGCCGAGCTGGGGTTCGATGGGGTGGAAATCTGCACGTGGCCGGGCTATCCGGCCGACAGCGCAAGGCTCTCCGACCGCGAGGCGGGTGCCATCGGGCGCCGCGCGACCGAGCTAGGGCTCGAGGTCTGCGCGGTGGGCATGCACTATCACTTTCTCTCGCCCGAGGCCTGGGAGCCGGGTCGCGGTGGGCCTTCTGTGGCGGCGGGGATCGAGCGGTTTGCGCGCAACGCGGCGCTCGCGGCAATGTGGGGCGCGCCGGTCGTCGACGTGTTAGGTGGCCGGGGCCCCGACGGGGTTCCCCAGGATGAGGCCTCCAACGTGCTGGCGGACGCGCTGGCGCAGTGCATCCCCGCCGCGCGGGAGCACCGCGTCCTAATCGGATTCGAGCCGCACGTTGCGCAACTGGTGGACACCGCCGCAAAAACGCGGCGGCTGATCGAGAAGGTGAATTCCCCGTGGGTGGGCGTGAACCTCGACGCCAGCCATTTCGCCGTCATGGGCGAGGACCCCGTCGCCGCAAGCCGGGACCTCGCTCCCCTGTCCGTCCACACCCATCTCAAGGGCACCGACGGATGCTATCCGGACCACCAGTTCCTGGTCCCCGGCGAGGGCACCTTCGATCTCATCGGTTGGCTGGGAGCGTTACGCGACGGCGGATACGACGGCTACATCACGCCCGAAGTCGCCGGGATGGTGAAGGAGAAGCCGGGCTATGACCCTCGGGCGGCGGCCGAGCGGACGGTCCGCGCCGTGCGCGAGGGGTTCGAGGGCGCCGGCATCGCCGTGGGATGACCCCGCGCGATGGCCGACAAAGACAGATACACTTTAAGAGACTATCCAATATCAACCCATCATGGCAGACAGTTCTGAGAACCAATGGTTGGACGCTCTGAGAAAGAAGGGGGATGAGAACACATGGCACTGCTCGACCTCTGGCTTGAAAATCGTGACCAAATCGACGAGAAACGTGTTGAGCAGTTGATCGTGTTCGCAGGAGATGGCAAACTAGCGGACGAAAGCAGTGGTTCGGCAGAGTTCCGAAAGTTTCTGGCGCAAGTGCCTAGTGACTTCCTGGCCCGCTACGCCAACGAGTGCCTCGCCTCTCGATTTGTGGGTTCGGGCCTAGCTTTGCAGGACATCGTGAACGAAGTTGGCTCCCGACTCGAGACAAAAGTCATTCCGGGCCGTTATCGCGGTCAAGCAGGGACGAGTGGCCATGACGGGCTCTGGAACTTCGACGGTCACTGCCTCGTCGTAGAGGTCAAGACGACAGACGCTTACAGAATCGATCTAGAAAGGATAGTTGCTTACAGAAAAGCTCTCCTAAATTCGGGTGAGCTCGAAGAAGACGAAACTTCAATTCTTATCGTCGTAGGCAGACAGGACACCGGGGATCTCGAGGCGCAGATCCGTGGGTCCAGACATGCGTGGGACATCCGGATGATCAGCGTAGATGCACTCCTACGACTGATGGTAATCAAGGAGTCTGTGTAAGACCCCCAGATCGTCCGTCGGATCCACCAGATTTTGGTCCCGCGCGAGTTCACTCGACTCGACGAGATCGCCGAGATACTCTTCACTACCGCTGAGGACATCAAACAAGAAGATGCCCAAGATGAGGATGATCCCGACCGGGAACCAACGAGACAGCCCAAGCCCACACCCGTCGTCTCCAGAGCCAGCCATACTCGCGATGAGTGTATTGAAAGAGTGCAGAGTCATCTAAAGAAGAGCTTGCTGAAGCGCTCCCGAGCCAGGTTCGAAACACCAGACGGGAACATCGTCGTGAATTGCGTGGTGTCGAAGGAGTACAGTCCCGAGAGTCGCCCCGAGAGTCAGCCATTCTACTGGTTTGCTTTCCATCCACATCAAAGGGACTTTCTAAAAACCGCAAACGAGGGATACGCTGCATTTGGCTGTGGCTCGAAAGAGCAACTGCTTCTCGTCCCATATTCCGAGATCGGAACATGGCTGGACGGGATGTGGGTCACTGAATCAGAGGATCGTTTCTACTGGCATGTGCGCATCTACCGCGAGGATGGCAAATACATCTTACGTAGGAGGAAAGGAGAGTCACCGGTGGACCTAACGGGTTACCTGATTCCGTCGGAGTGATACCGGTAAAAGGGCGATAGCTGGTCTGAGCCGACGTCAAGAGCGCGCGACTCTCGCAGAGCGTTAGGCAAAGGTGCAGTCCGGCGACATCCGGCGAATGACCACCGGCAGGGCGTGACCCACAGCGAGCACAGCTCACCCCCGACCGAGCCTATTCACCACCCCTCTCTCCGACCGACCGCGATGGGCCTTAGCTCAGAATAGCCTGGGTCCGGGAGGTCCAACCGATGGCGATGAGGTCATCGACAAACGGAAGGCTTTCGGGCAAGACGGCGCTCATCACCGGCGGCGGACGCGGAATCGGCCGCGCGATCGCGGAGCTGTTCGCCATCGAGGGCGCGCGCGTGGCCGTCGCGGATTTCGACGAGGCCCGTGCGAAGGAGGTAGCGGCGGCGCTGTCTATGGGGACGGGTGAGCCGCTGGGGCTTTTCGTAGATGTCGCCCAATCGGCGAGCGTGGAACGGATGATGCGCAACGTCACAGCGGCTTTCGACGGCCTGGATATCCTCGTGAACAACGCGGGCATCTTCAGCGGCATGCGACTCGATGCGTGCACGGATGAGGAGTGGCGACGGCTTCTGGATGTCAATCTGACGGGCGTTTTCTTCTGTACGCGCTCCGCCGCACCGATCATGCGAGAGCAGCGACGCGGCGCCATCGTGAACATCGCCTCGATCGCGGGCAAGATCCCGGGTATTCTCGCGGGGACCGCCTATTGTGCCTCCAAGGCGGGGGTGATCAGCCTGACGAAATCGGCAGCGATGGACCTGGCATCATACGGCGTGCGCGTCAACGCAGTCGCGCCGGGGATCATCGATACGGACATGACCGCGCACTATACGCCCGATGTGATCACCCAAATACCCCTGGGGCGTAAGGGAACGCCCGGGGAGGTGGCTGCGTGCGCACTCTTTCTGGCGTCCGATGAGGCCTCGCACGTGACGGGGGAGATCCTGGACGTGAACGCCGGCATGCTGATGGACTGATCCCCCTCTGCCGACTCCGGGTAGAGTGACCCAGTGACAGACGACCCATCTTCTTGAAGCTACTTCTAGAGCGCGGCTTCGCCCGTCTCGCCGGTGCGGATGCGGATGGCCTCGTCCACGGGGGTGATGAAGATCTTGCCGTCGCCCACCTCGCCGGTGCGACCTGCCTCGGTGAGAGCCGAGAGTGCCGCCTCCACGTCTTGATCCTTGACCACGAGGTCGATCTTGATCTTGGGCAGGAACTCGACGTGGTACTCGGTGCCGCGATACAGCTCGGCGTGACCGCCCTGGCGGCCGAAGCCCTTGATCTCGGTGACCGACATGCCATGAATGCTGGCCCGTTCCAGTGCTTCCTTGACGGCGGCGAGGCGGTGAGGCCTGATGAAAGCATCGATCTTCTTCATGCTGCATCCCTCCAACAAATACGCGTCTTAAGTAAGTCAGGCACCATGTTCCCGGCAAGGCTTTTATCGCTGCCAGCGCTTGATCTGGAGGGCTCGCTGCCCTACCTTCCCTCGACCCGCGATGAGCACCGTTCGTCAGAACCTGTCAGCCGCCACTCATGCTCCTGTGGCGGCCTTCCAGAACCCCCGCCGCGCTGAGGCCAATCTGGCGCACCTGAGCGCCGTGGGTTTTCCGCAGGATCGGCTGGAGGCTCTGGTGCGCGCCGCCCTGGCCTGCGCAGATCCCGACCGTGCCATCAATAACATCGAGCGGCTGGGCGGCGGCGGCGGAAAAAGCCGGAGAGCCGTGTTAGCGATCTCACAGCAGCCGCGGGTTGTGGGGTCTCTGATGACTGTGCTGGGCGCGAGTGAGTTCCTAGCGGACATTCTCGCGCGCAACCCGAGCCTCTGGCGCTGGTTGGCCTCCTCTCCTGACCCCGACCGGAACGTGAAGGTCCAGGATCGCGCCTGGGCGGCGGCGCGGCGGTGGATCGCTACGGCGTCCGGCACCGAGGATGCCTCACGGGCGCTGCGGCGCTATCAGCGGCAGGAACTCTTCCGGATTGGTGCCAGCGATCTGTTGGGCCGCTTGGACGCCGAGGCGGTGACGGCGAAGCTGGCAACGTTGGCGGACCGTGTTGTCTCGGAGACCCTAGAGCTGTCGGCGCGAGAACTGGCGGTACAGCTCGGCGTCCGATGGCCTCCGGCGGAAAAGCTGCCGTTCGCTGTTGTGGCCCTAGGAAAATGGGGTGGCTGTGAGCTGAACTTCAGCTCCGACATAGATGCGCTGTTCACGTACGACGGCGAGGCCGCGCGATCTCTCGACCTGGGCGGTTTGGTGCCGCAAGAGGCCTTCGCGCGGCTCGGAGAGCGGCTGATCGCGCTGTTGACCGCGCCGGGCGATGAGGGGGCACTCTATCGCGTGGACATGCGCCTCCGTCCTGAGGGCCAGAGCGGCACGCTGGTCCAGAGCCTGGAGGAGATGCATCGCTACTATCGGACGCGGTCGGCGCTATGGGAGCGGCAGATGCTCATCAAAGCACGCCCAGCGGCGGGCAACCGGAAGGTGGGCGATGCGTTCGTCGAGTTGGTGGAGCCCCTGGTCTACGTCCGCGCCTTCACGAGCTTCACGCCCCAGGAAGAAATCCGGCGCGTCCGGGAGGAGATCGAGACCCACGTGGGCTCCGGGCGCGGCGGGGAGCGTAACGTCAAGCTGGCGAGGGGCGGCATCCGCGACGTCGAGTTCATCGTGCAGTGCCTGCAGCTCCTGGTCGGCTCGCAGAAGCCCCAGGCGCGCTGTGGGAATACCTTCGCGGCGCTCGGGGTGCTCAAGGCCGTGGGCTCGCTTTCCCCCGACGAAGCACATGGCTTGCGAGAAGCCTACACGTTCTACCGGAACCTGGAGCACCGGCTCCAGATGGTTCACGGGCTGCGCGCGTACGAGATCCCGACCGACGCAACGGAACTCGCGCGGCTGGCCCACACGATGGGTTTTGAGAGAGGCGGTGAACAGGGTGTAAAGGCTTTCGATAGAGCCCTGGCCGCTCACCGTGTTCGGACGAGCCAGATTTTCGATGCTATCTTTTACCCCGAGGAAGCCCCGAAGGAGCTACCGAACCTCGCCTCGCTGCTCGAAATCCCGCCGGTCTCCGGGGCCGTCCATCCGGTCCAACGCGGAGAGGACCGCAGCACGGGAGGCGCCATCGCCCAAGTCCTGGCCCCCTACGGCTTCCGCGATTTGCGCACCGCGCACCGCCACCTTGTAGCGCTGGCCACGGGACATTTCCCTAAAATCTACGGCCTTTCGGTCTACGAGCACTTCCTGCGCCTGGCGCCGCAGCTTCTCGAAAAAGTAGCTGAGAGCTCCGACCCAGATCGAGCGCTCGCCCACATCGAGAGCATGGTCCGATCCCATGGGGCGCCCGAGACGCTGTACGAGCTCATGGCGGATAACCCCGGCCTGGTGGATCTGATGGTCGCGCTCGGAGGGACAAGCGATTTCCTCAGCCAACTGATCGTCCGCCATCCGGAGCTTCTGGATTGGCTCACGTCGCCCTTGGCGCTGTTGGGGACCCCCGGTGAGAGCGATACGCCGGGTACGATGGCGGCGCGCGCCGAGGCCGAGCTGCCATGGCTAGCCGACGAAAGGGGCTTCGTCGCGGCGCTCCACGCTTTCCGCAACCGCGAACTTTTGCGCATCGGTGTTCGCTTGGTCACAGCCCTGGCGTCCCAGGAGGCAACCTTCGAGGAGCTGACAGCGCTCGCCGACATCGTGGTCGAGCGCGTGCACTGCTGGTGCAGGAATGCCTTGTGTGCCCTCTTCGGTGCCCCAGCCGCTAGCGAGGCTGTCATCGCCATGGGCAAGTTCGGCAGCGGCGAGATGACGTTCGGATCGGACCTCGATTGGTTCCACGTCTACGAGGCCGATGGCACAACGGCTGGCGGGCCGCAGGGTCGTTTGAGTCACCACGAGTTCTTCGGCAGACTGGTGGCCGAGATGCTCCGCATCCTTTCGCGGCCCACCGACCGTGGCGTTCTCTATCGCTCGGACCTACGCCTTCGCCCCGAGGGCCACAGCGCGGCCCTGTCACTTCCTCTGACTCAGTACCGGCATTATCTGGCGCAGCGGGCCGGTACGTGGGAGCGGCAGGCGCTCACGCGGGCGCGCGTCATCGCTAGGGAAACAGCGTTTGGGGCTGAACTGGAGAAGGCGATCACCGCGGAGGCCTACGGCGGGATCACGACGACCGAGATCAAGACCATGCGCGCCACACGGCGACGGATGGAGCGCGAGGCGGCTTCGAGGGAGCGCGGCCGCCTCAACATCAAGGCGGGACGTGGAGGCCTGGTGGACGTGGAGTTCGTCGCTCAGATGCTCTTGATGCGCTACGGCGCAGCCGATCCCGCACTCCGAAAACCGGGAGGGACGCTCGCCATGCTCGAGGCCCTGGCGCGCGCGGGGCACTTGGGCGACGCCGAGGCCGCCTATCTCCGGCGAGCCTACCGGACGCTGCGATGGGTCGAGACTCGGATGCGCATCGGCCACGACCGCACCCTGGACACGGTGGCGCGCACTCGCGAGGGCACCGCGCAACTCGCAGCCTACATGCGGGGAGCACCGGAACTGGAGCGAAAGGGCCGCACGCCCGAGGCGGCGCTGACAACCCTCGAAGCACAGATGAGCGCCACGCGCGAGTTGCTGGACCGGATCTTCAAACGCGAGGGCGCCGCACCCGAAGCTACGGGCGCGCCATAGACCCTAGCGGCATCGAACCGGACGCCATGTCCGGCGCCGATGATGATAGCGCGCAAATTCGTGTCTTATATAAGGGGCCGCGGTTTCCGGGTCGAGAACGTTGCCCTGTGCCAGGTACGCCTCAGCACGACGGGCGCGGCGAGGACGGCCGGGAGCGCCACGTTGAGGACGAAGAGGGCCGTCGCAGCGAGCGCAGCGGAGATCGGGGCAGCGCCACATGCGCCCAGGAAGACCACAGCGAGGGCCTCGCGCACGCCGAACCCGCCCGCGGGCGCCGGGATCAGGGCGCGTACCACGAACATGGCCGGGACGGCCAGGGCGCCGAGCGCAATATCGAAGGGTCCCCACGCGCGCACCAACAAGAGGAACTGAACCGACCAAACGGCGACAAAGGCCACCGCCCAGAGAAGAAGCCGCTGACGCTCCCGCCAGGTGAAACCGCTCAGGAGCCCGATGGCCCGTCCGGTCGGCTCGCCCCAGCGCGTGAGCGCAGCCATTCTCCCCAGCGCCCGGACTAGCGGTCCCGGCCATCGCCAGCCCCAACCGCACGCGACCACGGTCGCCATCACGGCCACCATCGGCACACCCTCCAGGAGCCAGAGCGCCCCGATGGCACCCATGAGCATGAGCGCGATGAAATTCGCGGCTCTGTCCACAACTGTGAGCAGTGCCACGGCCGCCACATTTCTCCCAGGTAACAGCGCCCCGCGCGCCAGGTCGCCGATGCGCCACGGAGTGAGAGCTCCCAGCGCCAGTCCGCCCATCAGCGAGCGCCACACATCGCGCCAGGGAGCTCGCAGGCCACCCGCGCGAAGCACAAAGCGCCACTTCGCAGCCTGAAAGGCGAGGTTCAGCGGGACCAGCGCGGCGGCGGCGGCGACCCAGCGTACATCGCACGTCCGGAAAGCCTCGACCAGCGACGCGATGGGGATGCGAAGGGCAAGGTACGCTAATGCCAGGGCGGTTACAGCGTACGCGACGGCGCGGGAGCGCAAAAGTGCTCCCCATTCCAATGCCCCGAGAGCATGCATGGTTGGGAAGATAGCGCGTCCAGGGCGAATCGACAATATGCGGCCAGGTTGACAGTTGGGCTGGGGCGTACGATATTTGGACCGGCGTTCGGGCGTAACTCAATCGGCAGAGTGAGTGGCTGTTAACCACTAAGTTGCAGGTTCGAGTCCTGCCGCCCGAGCCAGATTTTCGACCGCCCACCCTATCGGTTGTTGGTTACACAAGCCCCAGAGAGCAACCCTGTTGGGGTCGAAAACAGGACGCTATCCGCCCCTGGTCCGCTGGCGCCAGTGAGGTCACGGAAAGCAGGTGGAACGGGTAGCTTGCGGTAGCTCCAACCCATATGGACACGCAGGCTGGCAGTCGCTCGGTGCGACTCTCAGTGAGGGAACCCGTGCTATAATCAGAGACACGATCGTTGTGAGGAGTGCAACAAATGTTTAGTGCCATTCCAGTTTTGCTCAAGAATCTGCTCGAACAGGTAGAAGCCGGAAAGATACAGTTGCCCGATTTCCAACGCGGCTGGATCTGGGACGACGCCCGCATTCGTGGGCTTCTGGCCAGCCTTTCGAGGGGGTTTCCCATAGGGGCCGTAATGACCCTGTCGTCCGGCAGCGACATCAAATTCAAAACGCGGCCTATCGAGGGAGTTAGCAACGGCAACACCGGCGATTCTCCCGATTTTTTCCTGTTGGACGGGCAACAGCGGCTAACCTCCCTGTATCAGTCCCTGCGCCATCTTGGGCCAGTGGATACCAGCGACAGCAAACGTCAGAAAGTCATGCGATGGTACTACGTCAATATGCTGTCGGCCATGGATCCGCTGACAGACCGGGAAGACGCCATCATCAGCGTTCCTGAAAACCGCAAGGTGACCAAGGATTTCGGCCGTCAGACCGTTCTGGATTTATCCACTGCGGAACTGGAATACCAGCAGCACATGATCCCTACCGAAAAGCTGATGGATCCCATGCGCTGGATGGTGGGATATTTACAATACTGGCAAGAGGCCGATGGGCCGCATCCAGAAGGGGGGGCTCTCGATTTCTTCACGAGTTTTCAGGAGGACGTTCAAAAGAACTTCGCCGAGTACCAGTTGCCAGTTATAAACCTGGACAAGGGTACACCGAAAGAAGCGGTGTGCACGGTCTTCGAGAAAGTGAACACGGGCGGCGTAACCCTCAACGTGTTCGAGCTAGCCACAGCCTCGTTTGCAGCGGACGCCGATACCTTTTCGCTGCGGGACGACTGGGAATCCCGCAAACGCCGGATGTACTCATCCTTCGGCGTGCTGCAGGGGACGAACGGCGACCAGTTTCTCCAGGCTGTGGCCTTGCTGAAGACCCAGGAACGCCGCCGGCTCACCATCCAGAAGAGCGCGTCGACTGCTCAGGCCCCCGTCGTCGGCTGCAAGAAAAGGGACATCCTTGATCTCAATCTGGATGACTATATTCGCTGGGCGGACAAGGTAGAGTCCGGCTTCATAGATGCTGCGAAATTTCTGCGGTCCCAATTTGTTTTCGGGCGGAAGAACGTGCCCTACAACACCCAGTTGGTGCCGCTCGCCGCCTTATATGTGGAACTCGGCAAGGAACTGGATACGGCGGTTGCCTTAGAACGACTGGAACGCTGGTATTGGTCGGGGATTTTTGGCGAGGTTTACGGCGGTACCACTGAAACACAGTTCGCCCTTGATCTGGTGGAGGTGGCCGAATTTGTCCGGGGTGGAGCGCCGCCACGTCTCATCAACGAAGCCAGCTTTATACCTGAGCGTCTTATCACTCTGCGGTCCAGGGCGAGCGCCGCCTACAAAGGAGTGTATGCGCTACAGATGAAGAATGGTGCAGCCGACTGGATGAAAGCCGAGCCGCTGTCAATAGCCACCTGTGATAACGAGCGTATCGATATCCATCACATCTTTCCCGTTGCTTGGTGTCAATGTCAAAAGATACCCAGGAGGCTATATGACTCAATCATAAACAAAACGCCTATTAACGCTTCTACCCACAAATTTTTCGGGGGACGTGCTCCATCTCAATACCTGGACCGAATACGGCATAAAGTGCCACCGGGCAAGCTGGACGAATTGCTGGAATCGCACTGGTTGAATGCCTCTCACTTGACCGCCGATGATTTTGCCAAGTCGTTTGTGTCGCGTGGTGAGGCCATGCTGAAGCTGATCGGTAAAGCCATGGGCCGGGAACTAGAAAGTGGCCGCAGTGTTTTCGTGAATGCTCTCAGTTCTACGGATTACACGGACATGTATATCGAGGACGAAGAAGAGCATGACGAAATACCGGAAGTAGCCCTATGACCCAGACCCGCCATGAATCCGCAGACACCGACGTCCTCTCCCGGGCTCAGGGATGCCTGCTCGGCCAACTCGCCGGGGACGCTCTGGGCAGCCTGGTGGAATTCCAGACGGCGGAGCAGATTCGGCAGGACTATCCTGACGGTGTCCGGGAGCTTGCCGCCGGGGGGACCTGGGACACGATTGCCGGACAACCGACGGATGATTCCGAGATGGCGTTGTCGCTGGCCCGCATGCTGGCGGAGCGCGGAAGATACGATTCGGAGGAAGCCAGGAAGGCTTACGTCTTCTGGTTGAACTCGGGTCCCTTCGATTGCGGCATGACGGTCAAGGGCGGTCTGCGGGGACAGCGCAATCCGGATAGCCAGGCCAACGGGGCGATGATGAGGATCAGCCCGCTGGGCATCTTCGGGGCCAACCACGACTTAGGGCAGGTGGCCGAATGGGCGCGCCAGGATGCGGCGCTCACCCACCCTCATCCGGTTTGCCAGCAGGCCAACGCGCTGTTCACGATGGCGATAGCTCTCACGGTCAGAACCGGGATCGGGGCCGGTGACCTCCACGAGCAGATCGGCGTCTGGGCCGACGAGATGGATGCGGACGACTCGCTCATCGCCGCAGTCACGGGTGCGATGGAAGCACCGCCCGCGAATTACGTCCACCAGCAGGGCTGGGTTCTGACAGCGTTCCGCAACGCCCTCTGGCAGCTCTCCCATGCGCGAAATCCGGAGAACGCCCTAGTGGACACGGTCATGCGCGGAGGAGACACCGACACCAATGCAGCCATTTGCGGGGCGCTTCTCGGCGCCGTGTACGGTCGGGATGCGATTCCCGCCCAATGGACCGAATGCTTGATGAACTGCCGCCCTGCGGCCGGACAAGCGCATGTGCGCCGTCCTCGCCCGGAATGCTTCTGGCCGGTGGACGCGATGGAACTGGCAGAGCGCTTGATTTCGTCAGAGTTGTAGAGAAGATCGCTGGATCAGGGAAATGCCTCTCGACCGCTGCTTCCACCCCAGCGGAGCTAGGGCCTTACCTATTGACCTATTTTATTTTTGGTCTATACTTAGGATGGCTGGAACGTCTAGAGTCCAACTGGGGCACTCCAACATTTTTTGTGAGAGGGAGAGGAAAATGAATGGCATCAGGTATCAGCAGTTTGTGCTCGTGCTGGTCTGCATGGCCTTTGGGGTCTTTTCCGGCCAGGTGTGGGCTGAGGACGGGTTGTACCTGGAGATGGACTTGGGGGTAGCGGTAGCCCCCGGCGTGGAAGTGGCCGGCTCGGATAATGATTGGGGTACCGTATGCGACAAAATCATCAACCCGGATGAGAAAGAGGCCGGTGACGGTTGTCAAGTCCAGCCACCTCCATCGGCATGGACGAATGAGATGGGCGGAGGCAGCGGGATTCCGGCGGGGTTCGCCCTCGGGTATCGCTGGGGGAACTTGAGGGCCGAGGGGGAATATCTCCATCGAACCACAACCCATGATGACCGCGACTCCGGTTCTGTCGTTAGCGACGATGTCACCCTTGGTAAAGTGGAGCAAGAACTCGAAGGCATAGAGGGCGGGCTCGATGACGTGTTGTCGCACAACCTCTTCGCCAACCTGTACTATGACCTTGCCTCGGACTCACGGTTTACACCCTACCTGGGAGCCGGAGGGGGCGTTGCGCGTGTTTCGCTCGACTACTTCAGTCGATGGAAACGGAACGACAATCCGGACCACATCAAAACATTCGAAGATCGCGATCTGAACGAGAAACTTGCCGGCACGACCACCGTCGGTGCGGGCAAGTTGTCGGACACGTTGCTTGGCTATCAGGTGCTCGCCGGTGTGGATTATCAGGTCAGCGACCCATTCACCGTGGGGCTCAAGATCCGATGGACGGCTTTCGGCGAATTCCAGGGTGAAAGAGAGTGGGATCAGCTCCGCAGTCACGAATCCTCGGTTGGCCGCGGTGATCGAGTTCTATACAGCGCGACGACGAGCGACATTCAATTCCTGGCGATCAGTTTCAACACGAAGTATCAGTTCTGACCGGTTCTTGCGGGCGACGAGTCCACGACACCGGGCGGCCGTCCAACGCCCTGCTTCAATACGATGCCATGGAGTGATGTCCCTGCCGGCTGTCCTGGTTGGTCATAGAGCACTTAAGCCTCACGTAAGGCAGTAGGCGTCAAAGCGTCCATTCCGACCGCTCCCTCAGAAGAAAGGTATGTCTTGATGCGCTCACCGATCGTGCGGTTCGTCGCGCAGAAGAAAGTCTTGCTGATCCTGATCGCAGGGCTGGCCCTCTCGATGTGGGTCGGGTCGAATGTGAAGCCCACCCTTTCGGTCGACGAAACGCTGCTCGACGTGCATCAGGACGACGCAGGGGCCGTGTACTTCATCCAGCGCGAGAAGAGGGCGTATCTGTCCGACGTCGTGCCCTACGCGGAGGCGAAGCTGAATCCGGCCCGGTTGACGGCGCCGCCGGGCATCAAGGAGGAATTCGTCTGGCGGGACACGCCCGAAGGGGGCAGAGCGTACTATCGGCTGGACCTGCGATCCCACTTCGGCTACTGGTCCCTTTTGCCCGCGGTCGTAGCCATTGTCCTGTGTTGGATCACGAAAGAGCCCATCACCGCCCTTCTAGCGGGCGTCGTGGCGGGCGCGTTCTTGCTAGGGCGTTACGACATCACCGGTGACGTTCTGGTCACGTCGCTTTCTACGACCGCGGCGGCGAGCGTGCTGATTCTGTATCTCTGGCTGTTGGGCGGGCTTCTCGGCATCTGGTCGAAGACGGGCGCTGCGCGGGCCTTTGCCGAGTATATGGCGCGCCGGTTCGTGACCGGACCTCGTTCTGCCAAGCTGGTGGCCTGGCTGCTGGGGATCGTGTTTTTCCAGGGAGGAACGGTCAGTACGGTGCTGGTCGGAACGACGGTCAAGCCGCTGGCGGACGACCAAAAAGTCAGCCACGAAGAGCTTTCCTACATCGTGGACTCCACCGCCTCTCCGATCGCTTCGCAGCTAGCGTTCAACGCGTGGCCAGGCTACGTTCAGGCCTTTATCTACGTCGCGGGCGTCAGTTTCCTGGCGACGGAGGCCGATCGCGTGCTGTTCTTTTTCAAGAGCGTTCCTTTCTGTTTCTACGCAATTTTCGCCGTGCTTGGGACGTTTCTGCTGAGCATCGAGAAACCGCTCTTCGTCGGGAAACGGCTGTTGGCGGCCATCAACCGATCCCGGCAAACGGGGCAACTGGACGCGCCCGATGCCAATCCCCTGGCGGCCCGTGAACTCCACGACGCGCAGGTGCCGGGAGGCTACAAGCCCCATCTCCTCGACTTCGTTTTACCTCTCGTGGCGCTGATCGCCATTGCAATCGGTACGTTCGTCGCCTTCGGCTCACCCAATGTGTTATGGGCTTTCGGGTTTGCGCTTCTCCTGGGCGCGTTCATGGCACTAGGCCGCGGGATGGCCTTGAAAGATTTGATCGACGGGATCACCGTCGGGATGAAGGGGGTGGTCGGCGGCTCCGTCATTCTCCTTCTGGCCATCACGATCGGCGGCGTGGGCAAAGAGGCCGGCGGAGGCGCTTATCTCGTCCACATCCTGAGCGAACGCATTCCGTTTTGGGCGCTGCCCGTGATGCTCCAGGCGTTGACGATCGTGATCGCATTCTCGACCGGGACGAGTTGGGGGACCTACGCCGTTGCGTTCCCGCTAGCGATGCCGCTGGCGTGGGCAGTCTCCTCAGCCAACGGCCTCGCCCATCCGGAATTCTTCATGACAATATGCTTTGCGGCGGTCATGGACGGAAGCGTGTTCGGCGATCAGTGTTCCCCGATCTCGGATACGACCGTTCTGAGCTCGATTTCCACGGGGTGCGACCTGATGGATCACGTCAAGACGCAAATCCCGCAGGCGAGCGTTGCTGCCGGGTTGGCCGCGGTCTGTTGGACCCTCACGGCACTGCTCTTCGCATAGAGGATCATCTCCGCTCCCATCCACGACCCTCATAAAAGGAGGCGTATGAAGACCCGGTTGATCATCGCGACGGCATTCGTTACGTAAGGACGACTACCCCCAGACAGGCAGGAGAGAAGAGATGCGCACAATGCTCCAGATGGCGGTCGCACTGGCGATCCTGGCCGTTTCGCCAGCTCAGGCCCAGCAGGGCATGATCCGTGGAAAGGTCACCGAGAGCGAATCCTTCAGCCTCCTGCCGGACGCCAATCTGAACCTGGTCGGCACATCTCAAGGCACAGTAGCGGGTCAAGATGGGACGTTTGAACTGAGCGCGTCTCCGGGCACCTATAGGCTGCAGGCGTCCCTTACCGGCTACCAGTCCGCCGAGCAATCCGTGGAAGTGATCGCCGGGGCCACGGTGGTGGTCGATTTCGAGTTGGTCGAGAGCGCACCCATCGTGGAATACGAATTCGTGGTGGTGGGGTCGAGGAAGGAAAAAGTTCTGGATGCGCCGGCTTCCGTGGCGGTGGTCGATGAGGCTGAAATCAGGAACCGGCAGGCCCTTTCGATCAGCGAGCATGTGAAGGCGCTGCCGGGGGTGGACCAATCCAAGACAGGGTTGACGCAGAGCAATACGGTGATCCGGGGGTTCAACAATGTTTTTTCGGGGACGGCCCTGGTGCTGGTGGATAACCGGATCGCCCGGGTGCCTTCGCTGCGACTAAATGCCCCCAATTTCATCCCGACCACGGGAGAGGATATCGAACGGATCGAAGTGGTACTGGGGCCGGGGGCTGCGCTCTATGGACCCAACAGCGCCAACGGTGTGATGCACATTATCACCCGGTCGCCTATCGGATCGGAGGGCAACTCGATTTCGATCCTGGGTGGGGAGAAAAGTGTGCGAAAGGCAGCCCTAAGACACGCCAGCAGCTATAACGACAAGATCGGAGTCAAGATATCCGGTGAGTACTTTTCCGGAAGGGATTGGGAGTATGTCGATCGGGTGGAAGTCGAGATCAACGAAGGAACCAACCCGCGAGACTACGATTTGGAACGCCGGGGCGGTGAGGTGCGAGTGGATTTTTGGCCCAGCGATGAATTGACGTTGATCGCGACCGGGGGACATACCCAATTCAGTGGCATCGAGTTGACCGGACAGGGAGCGGCACAGGCCGACGATTTTACCTACAATTTCGCGCAAGGTCGGCTGCTTTACAAGGACTGGTTTGCCCAGGTTTTTCACAACAGAAGCGACGCGGGCAAGACCCGATTGCTCAGGACGGGCGGTTCGATTGTGGACGAGTCGACGCTGACGGTGTTGCAGCTCCAGCACAGCGCCAAGCTGGGAAAGCGTCAGCAGTTGACTTATGGGGGCGATGCGTTGTGGACCCGGCCGCAAACCGGCGGAACGATCCACGGGCAAAATGAAATGGAAGACGATATCAACGAATACGGCGTTTACCTTCAGAGCGAGACAGGCCTGAGCGATCAGGTGGAAATGGTTTTAGCCGGCCGGGTGGACGACCACAACCACATTGAAGGTCTGGTCTTTTCGCCCCGGGCGGCTCTGGTTATCAAGCCCGATCGGGCACACACATTGCGGGCTACGTACAACCGGGCCTTTGGAACGCCTTCGAGCCCGAATCTGTTTCTGGATCTGGTGTCCCGCCGGGATGCGTTTGGGCTGGGACAGAACTTCGGTGCGTCGCTGGGGTTCGAGCCGGCGGTCGATGTGCGGAGCCAGGGGGCCAGGGGCGGGTTCACGTTTCGGCGGGATGCAAACGGGTTACCGATGTTCCGGTCATCGTTTGCACCGGCCGCGGGGTTGTCCAAAGAGCACTATCTTCCGCTGCACGACCCCCAGTTCACCAATGTGATGTGGGGCGTTGGCCGTGCGGCTGTGCTGGCTCAATTAGTGCCGGAGTTGACCCAGACAGCCACCGACGTGATTACGCAACTGATGGTTGCCGCCGGATTGTCGCCGGATCAGGCACGGGAGCAAGCTTCACAGCAAGCCGCGGGGCTGGCGGCCGCTTTTCCAGGCATCGTACCGATGGTGTTGCCGGGGCTCCAGAACGCGGTGGGTAAATTGAATCTGCGTACCGAGGGGTTTGATCCGGTGATGAATTTGAGCAACGCCGTCACGGATATCGGGAAAATTGCCCCGACGATCACCGAGACGTTCGAGATAGGCTACAAGGGGGTGGTGCAGAACGAACTGATTCTGGCCGCCGATGCCTACCGAACCCAAATCCGGGACTTCGTGGGGCCGTTGCTGATTGAAACCCCCAATGTGTTCTTGGAGCCGACGTCACTGCATGCAGCCTTGTCAACAGCGTTCGATGAAGCGCTGCAGAACCCGGCCAATGCTCAACTGGCAGGAGCTCTGGCGGCGCTGGATGCGCCCGCACTAGGTGGAAACGGCAATGGGTCGGCGGTAGACGAACTGGCCACAACGTTCGCGACCAATGCGGCGAGAATCCCGTTCGGGACCATCACGCCCGAGCAGGCGAGCGATCCGGCGGCCGTGATGCTGACCTACCGGAATTACGGCAAAGTGGTGGTCTACGGCGCGGACTTGGCCTTTGCCTACTATCCCGACGATGCCTGGACGGTCACAGGAAACTATTCGTATGTCAGCAAAGACCTGTTCCCGAATCTGGACAACATCGGAGACATCGCGCTGAATGCGCCCACTCAGAAATTCAACCTCGGTGTCGCATACAAAGTGCCCAATACCCGTTTGAGCCTGGGCGGAGAAGTGCGTTATCGAGGGAACTTCCCGATGAATTCGGGTGTGTATGTCGGACCCGTGGATTCTTACGCGGTGGTGGATGCGAACGCCACCTACGAAATTCCCATGGAGCAGGTGCGGCTGACGTTGAGCTTGGAGGCCAGCAACCTTCTGAACCAGAAATATCGGTCTTTCGTGGGCGCGCCGGAGATTGGACGGCTGGTGTCGACAGGCGTGGGGGTTCGTTTCTGAACCTCGGAAGGCCGCTGATCTCCCCGGCTGAGCATTCGAACCTCAGTTCATCCCGAAGGGACTCCGGCGTCTCGGGGGGCTCGATGACAAGATCATCCCGCCGTATCTCCGGGGCATGACCCATCACCAAGAGCCGCTCAGGAAGGAAGAGGAGCATGATCCAACGTAGCTTGGCCCTATGCGCGTTCATCATTCTTGCAGGCGGATGCGCAGACAACGATAAGCCCGCACCAACCGGTACAGGCGTCTCCATAGTTCGCCCAACCGGGGAATTACACCCGTGGGATTTATCGTCCATTGTCCCGGTGGACTCGGTTCGTTCCATGCCTAAGGGCACACAAGTCTTCCTGCGTACCGAATACGCCGATGGTGAGCTTGCCGATCTCGAAATGACGTTCATACGGGTGGTAGATGATTTCATGCCGCCGATGCCGGTGTACATGGTAGAGGCCTCGGATCCCGTTTTGATACAACTTGGGGGCATTGCGAAGGGGATGAGCGGTTCCCCCCTCTTCACGGAGCAGGGCACATGGGGCGCCATTGCTTTTGGATTCGAGGGCCAGGATAACCCGCCGTACTATTTCTTCGCGACCCCCATAGAGTGGGTGATCGGCACGCAGGGCGCGACGCCATTGGCCAAAGCCGCGGGACACTGGGAAGGGAACCGTATCACGCCGCTGGTCATCCCATGGCTGAGCACGGGACTTCATTTCACGCACCGAACGAATGAGCTGGGCATCACCGAGTTCGCTTCCGCAGGGAGGACCCAGCAGCATCAGGAAAGCTTTGATGCGGGCAGACCGCTGGCGGTTAGTTTCCTTCTGGGCGAAGTCACGCTCGCTGGGTTGGGCACCGTATCCTACGCCGATGGAGATCGGATATACGGTTTTGGGCATCCTATGTTTGGTTCCGGTCCGGTAGCCTTGCCGATCATCGAGGCCCAGGTGCTGGCCCCCATGTCCAATTTGTCGGCGCCGTTCAAGTTTGCAACGTTCAACCCAACGGTGCGGGGCACACTGCTAGAAGACCGTCTGCCCGGGGTGCGGGGTAGACTCGATGAGGGGCCTGCACTGGCACCTATCCGGAGCATGTACAGGTTTCCTTCCGGGCGAGCACTCGAATTCACGCACCGGTTGGCGACTGGCGGTCTCGGCCCATCGGTGATGGCCCAAGGGGTCGTAACAGCTTTCTTTGATCCGCTGCTCAACCGGGTTGAAAACGAACCGAATCATAGTCTACGCGTCAGGACGCGTATGTCTTTTGTCGGCACCGATTCAACGCTTGCCCGGTCGCGACTTTACGCCCTTCCAGAAGGATCGCTTAAGTCCGCAATCATGCGTGCCGGGGCCGATTTGTGGGATATACTCGCACAACTTGGGAGCAGGTCCGATTACGTGATACTACCGCGCGAGGCCGAGGTCGATATAGAGATCGTGCCCGAATCCCGTTTTGCACGCGTGATGGCTGTGGAGGCCGACACCGTTGCTCATGCGGGGAGCACGCTGACGGTTACGACGCCGCTGCGCGTGGGGCGCCTCAGGGACCAGACAGCGGAGCTAGCCCTCAACCTGCCGGATACTCTTCCGCCTGGCGTCTACCAGATCGAAGTGGGTTCGCTGGCAACACTAGGGGATGATGGTGATCCGTATGGGGGTGATCCGTATAGGGGTGATCCGTTCGGACCGTCTTTTGGGTTCGGAGGCGATGAGCCGCTGGCTGATTTTTTCGTCCGGGTGAATGGAGATGACGAGAACGTCGTTCTAAAAGCTCGTTTGACCTTTTTCATGCCACTCGAGAATGGCCCCTATCCAGAGATGCCACCCGAGACTGTTTCTGCGCAGGAAGACGTGGATTTACTCTTGGAGGGTACGCAAAGGCTTCAGATACAAGTGGTAGCGGAGTAACCGCCCTTCCGACGATGTGCGGCCGTTTCACGCAGCAACTAAGTTGGCCTCAGGTCCACGACCTTTACCGCCTGACGGAACCGCCGCCGCCGCTGAACCTGCGACCTCGGTACAACGGAGCTCCGACGCAGGACTTTGCGGCGTACCGGCTCGATGAGGCCAGCAACCCCGCCATCGCAAGGCTTCGCTGGGGATTGGTGCCCTCCTGGGCGAAGGACCCCAAGATGGGCGTGCGCCTCATCAACGCCCGGGCGGAGACCGTCCACAACAAGCCGGCGTACGGCGCCGCCTTCCGCTCGCGCCGGTGTCTGGTGCCGGCCAACGGGTGGTTCGAGTGGCAAGGAACCGGGCGCGGCAAGCAGCCCTACTTTCTGGCGCTCGCGGACGCATCCCCCCTGTCGTTCGCCGCTTTGTGGGAGCGTTGGAGCAAGGACGGAGACTGCCTCGAATCCTTCACCATCATCACCACGGCGGCCTCCCCTCGGCTGTCCGACATCCACCCCCGGCAGCCGGCGATTGTTGATCCGGCCTATTTTGCCGATTGGCTCGATCCGGCATCGCCGGCGACGCGGCTCCTCGATCTGGTGCGCGAACCCTATGCCGGACCCTACGAGAGACGCGCCGTCAACGCCAGGGTGAACAGTGTCGGGAACGACGACCCGGACATCCTGAACCTCATGCCCGAGAATCGGCTGATCTGACTGGAAAAGCGGAAATGGGCTTCAATACGGCTCCCGCCTCTGCGGCGGCCCGAATTCTGATAAATCGTTCAGATGCAAGAGGGGTCAAGTCCATGATGACAATGATATGTCCACTTGCCTGTCGAAAAGTCACCTTTCCGGTATTGGCATTGGCCTTTGGCTTCGTGGACATCAGCTACGGTCAGCAGCCGGTCGAGACCCAAAATAAAATATACTGGTCGGACTTGAGGGGTGGAATTGGCCGGTCCAACCTAGACGGCTCGAACACCGAACGTCTCGTCAACCCCGATTTGAGACGTCCAAAAGACATTACCCTGGACGTGGTCGGGGGTAAGATCTACTGGATGGACTCGGGCACGAATGCTATCTACCGGTCTAATTGGGATGGCTCGGACATCGAACTCGTCATATTATCATTGGAGGGAGAACCAACCGGCATTGCCCTGGACGCAGTAAGGGGCAAGATCTATTGGACTGTACTCGACAACCAAGGTGACTATATTGCGGGTGCAATTCTTCGGTCCAACCTGGACGGCTCCAACGTCGACATCATCATTTGGCACGTAAATGCGTATCCAGGGGATATCGCCCTGGACCCGGTGGCGGGTAAGATCTACTGGACGACCGTTCGGCAGTCGGGGGCCAGGGGCGCCATCTCCTGGTCCAACCTGGACGGCTCCAACGCCGAAGCCCTCCTCACAGAATCAGGTGCTGGTCCCGTACACGTCGCTCTGGATGTCGTCGGGGGCAAGATCTACTGGACGACCGCCAAGGGCACTCTCCACCGGTCCAACCTGGATGGTTCCAATGTTGAAGACCTCTTCACAGGAAATCCCGAGGACATTGCTCTGGACGGGGTCGGGGGTAAGATTTACTGGACGACCGCCAAGGGCACCCTCCACCGGTCCAACCTGGATGGCTCCAGCGTTGAAGACCTCTTCGCTCCACCGGTGAGAACTCTACACGGTTTCGCTCTGGATGTCGTCGGGGGCAAGATCTACTGGACGGATTCGCTCGTGGGTACCATCCAGCGGTCCGACCTAGACGGCTCGAGCCGCGAAGTCCTGATCACAGGATTAGATGATCCACGGGGCATCGCCCTCATACCCGGGAGCAAGATCTACTGGGCGGACTTTGGAACCCAAAAAATCCAGACGGCCGACCTGGACGGCACCAACGTCGAAGACCTCGTCACAGGATTGGAGGGGGTAGGGCGCATCGCCCTGGACATGGTCGCGGCTAAGATCTACTGGATGGAGAGGAGTACGATCCACCGGGCCGATCTGGACGGCTCCAACATCGAGCGAACCCACTTCTATGGATCAGGGTCTCCGACGGGCATCGCCCTGATCAACTCTGTCCCTACGGCGGTGGACCTCGAACGGCTGGCAGTGGCGTTGCCCGTCACCAGCGGCCTGGAGGCCAATGTGCCCAATCCCTTCAACGCCACCACCCGGATCGCGTATCGACTGAGCACCCCGAGTCCGGTGCGGCTGGAGATCTACAATACCCTGGGCCAGTCGGTGCGCACGCTAGTGGACCAGTTCCAGTCTGCCGGCTGGTACCAAGTCCAGTGGGATGCCCGCGACCAGCAGGGCACCCAGGTGGCGACCGGCGTCTATCTCGCGCGCTTGCTCTATGCTGAAGGGGTGCAGACCCGGCGCCTGCTCTACCTCGAGTAGCCGGACGGAAACGCGGGAAGCATCCCTGGGAACAGGCCACAGCCGCCTCCTGACGACCCGGATATCCTGACCCCCATGCCTGAGAATCGGCTGATCTGACCCAAAGTGCGGAAGTCGTCTTGACACCGCTTCCGCCTCTGCGTCAGCAAGCCCCTCACTTCAGCCCGAACGCATTCAGGCGGTTTATCCAGCATGTTCAGGACGCGGTGATTCCAGATCCGCAAAGACAAGACAGTTCGAGACCGTGGCCTGAGCCTCTAGCGAGGCCCGTCAGGCCGGGCTGCGTCCGTCGTTCAGCCTTCCGGCTCCACCGTGGGATTGGAAAGGCTCGGTTCCGAGATGCAACATCGCGGGCTTTGCGCGGGCATGACTGAGAGAATCTACGTCAATGCGCTCCGGGCGTCTCCAGCCCGTGCATGGCTCCGGATTCGATGAAGTACAGCGCATAGGCGAAGCCGATCCCCACGAGGAAGGCGATGGTGAGCTTGGCGCGGTCGTGACGATGGAAATGGATTTCGGGCAGGAGATCGCTCAAGGAAATACACAGGAACGCGCCGGCCGCAAAGGCCAGCGCACAACCGATCACCTGTCCCTCCCAGTGACCCAGCAACCCCACCCCCGAGAACGTCAATACGCCTACGACGGGACAGAGCGCGGCAAACCCGATATTGGCGGCTACACGAGCGCGGCGGCTATGGCCGGCGGCCTGCAGCAAACCGATAATGGAGAACGCGTCGAGCGGCTTGTGCATCAGGATGGCAAGAAACACCCCAAGCCCTGCCAGACCGGCTGCGCCCTCATGCAGCGCACCCACCCGGACGCTGGTGCCCAGGGCGACCCCCTCGGTCACGGTATGCAGCCCGAGACCCAGGGCGATGCCGGGTATGCTCCGCGAATGCGCGTCGGAACTGCCGTGGCCATGGTGATCGAGGAAATCACCCGCCTCGCCGCTGAAATCGTGCTGATGAAAGTGGAAGATACGCAGCAGCAACACCATGAGGATGGCACCGAGCATCATCCATCCCATGGCTCTTTCGACAGCGTCCGGCCCGGGAATGCGCACCAGACCGTGCGGCAGGAGATGATACAGGGCGATGCCAAGTATGAAACCTGCGACAAGACTCATCACCGCCTGGGTGCGGATATGCGTCATGGTCACGACCGCCGGCAGATGCCCGCCAAGCATGGATGCGGCGACGATAGCGGCGGAGTAGCCTAGGAGAAGTAGAAGACTCGAATCCACAGTGGTTTAAACCGGAACTTGGCTCAAAATGATCCGAGCCGGGTTAGGATGGATGTGAGGGACCAGTGATAGGACGGGTCTTCATTTCCCGAGGATGCGCTCATGAAGCCGATAATCAACGCAGTTCCTCCTGCATTGCCGAACAACAGCAGGCGTGCCGTCTCGGTAATCAGCCTGAACATGGTACCACGCCTCAGAGCGACGACCTTAGCCCACGGTGCCGGGAGGCACCACCGTGAAGCCGCTACCGAGGAACAGGGCGAACAGCAGTCCGTAGAGTGTCATTCCCAATGGCGTGGTGGGAACGATGATGCCTGCAAAGGAACGGTCGCGTGTCTAGCGCCCCCAAGCCTGTCTCCAGGGTTTGAACAGGGGTCGGAGATTGAGCATCAGGTCCTGATAGCCGCTTTTCAAGGCGCCTGCGCGGAACCGCCAGACGATCAGGGCGATCAGGGCAAAGGCGCCGCCCCATTGCAGGAGCTGAATGGTCGTTGAATCCGAGGCGCCAAGGTTCACAGGGATCGTCAGGCCGGCGGCAAGAAGCAGAATATCAATCGCGATGCCCAAGGCGACGGTCACTGCGATCACCGCTGAGACATAGATGGATGCGAAGCGTGCCCCGAACTGGTTGATGATGATCGCGATAGTACCGGTGTTGGTAGCCGGTCCGGTCATGAGAAAAATCAGCGCCGCTCCCGGGCTGAACCCCTTGGCGACCAACGCGGCGGCTATCGGGGTACTCGCGGACGCGCAGATATAGAGGGGAACGCCAACCAGCACCATGACAGGATAGGACAACCAGCGCGCATACTCGTTTGACATCAGGTCGCTCGGAATCACCAGGTAGAGCACACCTCCGAGTGCAACGCCCACAAGCAGCGCAAACAGAATATCGTCCGCTATTTCGACAAAGCCGTAACGGAAAATGTGCCTGACGATTTTCTTGAAATCCAGACCGCGTTCCTCCATGGGTGTGTCGTCCACTCGAAGCGAGTCGCGATAGAAGTCCGGTTTTACCCAAGGTCCGTCTCTGCGCCGGCTGACCGCGCCGACGATTCCTTTCAACCAGTTGAACAATAACGCCTTCAGTTGTGAGAAACTGACGTAGCAATCGTCGCCTCCGGGCATCAGCGGTTGGTGCGTGTCGTGGTCGCAGCCATGGTCGTGGTCGTGCTCGCTTGCCTTGGCTTCGTCGCGACCGTCTCTTATGAGGCCGATGCAAAAGATACCGGCGACGACCGCGGTGATGAAGCTGATGATGGGCCTGACGATGGCAACGATGAATCCAAAAAACGCGTTCGTGACCAGAATCGAGTCCGCACCCGTTTCCGGCGCGGTGATCAGGAAAGACATGCAGGACGAACGGGACGCGCCCTTTCTGCGCATCTCAGCGACTACCGGCACCACCGAGCAACTGCAAAGCGGCACGGGCACGCCGATGGCCGCACTCGTGCTCACGGATTTCAAGCTGTCGTCACGCAACCACCGCAGAATGGCCTGGCGCGAGATCAAGACATGAATCAGGCCGGAAAGAAACAGCCCAAGGAGTAGCATGGGCGCCAACAACAGGAGGGATGACCAGAGGAAATCGAAAAAGCTGGTCAATACTTGCAGAAAGCCGAAAGCCACTACCTAGCCTCCCCCGCCACGTAGCGCAATCGTTTGGATCGCAAAACGGAGATCGTACTCATCGGCCACATCCAGGCTTCACACCAACGCCTGAGCGGAAAGGCCTGGTACCAGTACGCCCAATGAAAAAGTATATGACCGACTTGACGGATGCGCAATGGCGTCCGCTTGAATTTTGCTGCCCGAGCGGACTCGGCACCCGGGGATCAATGGGGTCCTATATCCGACCAAGACGGGCCGTCAGGAGGCAAGCGGCATCTCCCAGACTATACCTTGAGTGCCTTCATGCCGTCCTTCCCCAGGGCATCCGCCAGGTTCTTGGGGCGATTGCAGTGTGCCGTCTTGATGGTCAATGGGCGGCCTCGGAAGCGGACTTTGTTGCGGTTGAGCGTCCTGCGTTGCACGTCGTGAATCCTCCTGCCATGGATCAGGACGGGATGGCAGACGGCCTTGACGGCTCTCGGTGCAAAGCGATCGGCGAATTTCGCGCCCTGTTGCAGTTGCTCGGAGACATCCGATGCATCGACATTACTGCTCTTGAGCTCTATCGGAACCGCGAAGAGAGTGTCTTTGGCGGCACTTATGAAGAAAAGAACATAGTCACATCTTTTGCCTTCCATGTTGTGAGCCGGGAACGCCAGGTCCGCGTTTACCAAGACTCGAGGGGACGGCACATCCTCCATGGACGCCTTGCATCCCTCTTCTACGCACGAATTGCTGAGGTTGTCTGCGCCCACTCGTGATCGGATTCCGTCGAGAACCTCATTCATGTTCGCGTTCCGCTCCGTCCGCCGTTTCCTCGAGTCGGTTCTGCAGATCCGCTGAACGGTTGTAAAGTTCTTCAGCGACATCTTCATAATCCGAAGGCTCCACGCCTTCGATGCGGTTGAACTTAATTTCCTCCACCGTCGAACCCTCCGACGTTCCATCCCTGCGGAACAACCAGACTCCCACATCGCTGGGCCGGAGCGAACTCGGAAGGGACCCTTCTTCCGTGGACTCACCGGTCTTTTCTCCCAACTCGCCCTCCCGCATCAGGTTTCCGATCTGCTGGAGCAACCAGTCGCTGTGCGTCGTGACCACTACCCGGACCCCGGCGCGAACCATGCGAGCCAGGGACACCGCCATCTGGGTCTGGACAGCGGGATGCAGGTGAGCTTCGGGCTCCTCGATGATGAGCATATCGCCGCGGCCGACGATACCGCGGAGAAACAGCACGACGGGAGCGAGCTCGGACACCATGGACGAAGCACGGTTCAGGCGGATGTCCTCTTCCGTTCCCTGCGGTCGGTACGCAAATTCCGGATACCCTCCCGATTGAGGCCTATTGGTCCGTATCTGCCCAGCAAGCGTCTCGCTTTCCAGTGCGTCAGCGAGTGCGTTCATGCGCTTGTTGGTCGCTCGGCCCTCGTCATAAAGGGTGAGTTGATACAAGAAATTGGCCACTACGCTTGAAAGCGTCGGAATTTCCCGAAGATGTTCCAGCCCCGCGCGGGTGGCGCTCCTCATGAGGGAGCTTGCGATGACGCGGTGGCTCTCCATGATACCGCCCCGGGCGGCCGGGAGGTAATGCGTCCTGTCTCGCTCTGGTGCGCTATCTAATGCGCTAGCGGCGGCCACGTACAAGAGGTTATAGAAAGCTTCAGAGCTCCGTGACTCTTCGCTTAATTCCCGTAACTGGGAGCAAATCCAATCGTTCAGTGTCCCTTCTTCGGGGAAGAGGACCATGTCCTCGATTCGCCCATCCGTCGTGATACCCGATTCCGAAATCCCCAGGCGGAAACGCCAGCGGCTCCGACCTTCCTCGCTGACGTCCAGCGAAACCTTCATACTACCGGGGCGCCCGGAGAAGCGAACCAGGTCGGAAACCGACTCGATATCGAAACAGTCTTCGAGTTCTTTCTTTAGACCCACCCCCAACAACTCCGGATCCTCGAGAGCAGCCTGCTCTAAGTTGCGTATACTCTCGGGCAGGTCGGAGAACCTGAACGGTCGCCCTTCGGTTTCCAGCTTTTCGATAACATCCTGGAGCTCTTCTTTCCCCAAGGCAGCCTCCGTCGCCGGTTTGTCATGTCGGAGACTTTCCCAAAAACGAGAACGACGGCTGTACACGCCGGGAAGCCCCCAAAACCCATCCAAGAGCCGGTGCGACGCGTAGATCAGAGTGGCGAAATAGGTCTTGCCGGTGTTGCTCGGACCGACGAACACCGTCAGGGGCCGCAGATCTACGGTACCGCTCACGATGGGTCCAAAATTCGTCGCCGAAATCTGAACTTCAGGGTGTGTCGCGGTCGCGGGGTTCCCAGGTTGATTCATCGCGAATCTCCTGTTTTCGGGCTGATCCTCCCGAACTGTCTCAACTCATTCAACCGAGGCTGCACCATCAGTTCACCCGAAACACCTTCATCACCTCATCCCCGAGGTGGTTGATCACCTTCACGGCGATCCGGCCGGAGGTGGGTTTGTCGAAGGGACGGGAGGTGTCGCCGTGGATCTCGCCGGCGTTCGTCAGATAGTCGAGGAAGCTCTTGCCAACTCGGCCCCCCTTCGGCTTTCGATGATCTTTTGGGTCGGCTGCCCCATATCGTCCAGTTGCCAATACCGGCTCGGGCACTCGTAAGGCGAGTTGAGGACGGGCTGTTCGAAGAATCGATTAGTCAAGGTAGTACACCCCCTGAACCAGATTCATGCCATGCACGAAAACACACCGACGCCCGGCGCCAAATGCAATATGGCCATTTCCGAGCTGATTGCCTATGCACGCTGCAACTCAACTTCAGACATAACTCGGACGGGCCGTCCATTTGGACCTGCAAGCAGGTCAGCTTATACTTACTCATGGGGGGACGAGCATCAAGGGACCCCGGCGTACGACCGAAAGGCCGCGGTCGATGGACCCTTTACCGCGTCGATCAACTCAATCCATCATTTGATCATTAACGAAGCACTCAAGTCATGTGGAAAATACCCATACCCCGCTACCGAGTCGTTCTGATCCTCGGCGCGGGCTACGTCGTGGTCTTCATCGGCGTTGCCGTGCTTCGCTTGTGGTGGGACGACGGAGGTGCGATGAACCTCCAGAGTGCCGCTTTCCTGGTGCCCAGCGTGGTCTTGCTGTGGGGGGTGGGAAGCCTCTCTTTCCTGCCGCTGATCTGGACACTACGCCGCTTCCGGAGAAGCCGCTGGATCCCCATCGTCGCCTACGCCATCGCCCTGCCTTTCTCTCTGTTGGGAGCGCTCTTCGGCGGCCTCCTTGGACCGCTTGGGGTGCTCGTCTATGCCGTAGCCCCGCTCGCGCTGGCCGTCGGTATTTCCTTCGGGATCCAGGCCATTTTGGGTCTCAGGCGTCCGCGGACCGGTACGATCTTCAATAAACCCAAACCGAACTGGAGAGCTAAAATAAAGTACGTACTACCTATTGTTACGGCTATATGTTTTATAGTTGTATGTGGGACATTGATGATAGACGATAGAGAAGGTAAGATAGATAGTCGTAGAAACAGCTACTATATCAGTCCTAAAATGGAAGAATCACTAGAGAAAGAGAAGTATTTTGAGAGGCGTACTAAGAGTTCAAGCGGATACAGATATTCAGATTATAGAAATGAGATAGAGATGTATGTTATAAGTCCGTGCATCGAGTACGTTCTTGATAAAGGTGGGTTGAGAGGGGTGACGACAAGAAGAGAATTGTTGAGGCAGATAGGGGATGATGCCGTTGAAAATTTAGTTAGTTCTACTACTGATATGATTGAAGCCGTTAATGCAACTGATCTTAGGAGTAGAAAAACTGTTTACGATGTTATATGTGGACAGTGCAAAAAACTCATGAAAGTTAAAATGGAAAATAGTGGCCTATGGTAGTATGTTCATTGGGATCACTCGGTTTCTTTAGGTCCGAATGTTCCTTGCGATAATTCTCTCCACAATTCACCTTAAATCCAAGCTACGTGTTTGTCTAATTGATGTAAGTATTTTCGAACATTTACCACGTCTTTTTTTAAGTCGTCTATGCTGGATAGTAGAGTACCACTATATAGCGCTCAGGTGGGTTTATCGAGTATATAAGTCTCTAAGTACATATCGCGGACCCCGAGCGACATCGGTTGCGTGGTTTGTTCCGAGACAGGACCTTAGAAGGAGACAGGCGCTGCCACTAACTACTTGATTAGGCTCAAAAGACCCTTTACCTTCACTCCTAGTTGCCGCCACTCATTGAATTAGGGGTCCCGCGATGCACAACATGCTGGGACAGGAGGTCAGGACGCTGGTCAGCAAGGAGTTCGGTCCGGGGATGTACAGCACCGCTAGGGAGGGTCGGGATGACGCCGGGCGCCCTCTGGCCACGGGCGTGTATCTCTGCCCCTAGCTACTTGACCAGGCTCAAAAGACCCTTTATATTTTCCACAACTGTCGCTACCCATTTCGTCTGGAGGTGATCATGATCTCGTCTAATGCGTTCCCGAGCTCCGTGAGTGTCCTCGTGGGTCTAGCCCTTGTTTCCGTATCGTGCGGCGACTCGGCGGTGGAGCCCACCGACGAGGCCATGCTCCCGGACACTACCGCGGAAGCGGTCATGAACCATCTGGAGCAAGAGGACTATCAAAAATCCTGGGAACTGTGGCCCGGGCTGGAAGAGATGTACGAAGGGTCGGAACCGCACGGCATGCTCCTCACGACCCGCCTGAACCCGACAGCCTTTGCCGCTCTCAACAGCAAGAGCGGCTCCATGCCCGACGGCGCCATCATAGTCAAGGAGAACTACACCCCGGAGGGTGTCTTCGACGCAACCACTCTCATGTACAAGAGAGAGGGATACAACCCCGAACACAAAGATTGGTTCTGGGCTAAGGTGGGGGCCGACGGCGCCGTGCAGGCAGAGGGCAAAGTTGCCGGGTGTATAGCCTGCCACAGCGGGGGGAGAGACAACGACTATGTCCTGACAGGGTCGCTTCGATAGTACTGAACAGTCCTGGCAGCCAGCTATTCGCCTTCCCCAGCCTCTTCTTCGCGTCACCGGGTAGGATCCGAGCCCCGAGCTCATATATAGCGTGTAGCAAATCGGGAAGCTCGCGCACGTGATCTCGTGATCGAGTGCGACGTCCCGACCGATGCGGACCCGCTTGCCGCACTACCCTCCTGATAGATGATCGCACCGGCAGTCCCAGGCGCCGGGGACGATGACGCGTTTGTCCCACTGCTTGATCGCGTCAGTCACCGAGCAGGTATTTCAAGGTGACCGTCAGAGACCGATGGCTAATATCGCTGACTTGGGTGATGTTGGTCAGACCGTCAACTGGATGCATTGAGTAGCTGCTCGTGTCCTCGATGTCACCCACCAGAGTATAGGCCAGCTTCAAGCCGAGCAGGGTCTTGTTGTTCAGGCTGTAGTCGGCGCCAGCGTACAGGTGCTTGGCAAGGGCGGTATCGGACAGATCGACATCCTGCCGACTGTCCAACGACTGCAGCGGAGGATCCGAGGGCCTAGGCGTACCCGTGTAATTGGTGTGAAAATGCAGTTCGGTCACCTTGACGAACGAGAGGCCTAGTCCGGCACCGAGATAAGGCGTGATTCGGCTGGCCGCGGTCGGGAAATCGTAGTAACCGTTGAGCGACAGCGTGCGCGTCGTCAGACCGCCGATCGATGCCATGGCGTTGCTTTCAATATCGTTTCCGGCATCAATGATGGGTGACCCGTCCAGATAGGCGATCCCGGAGAATATCTGATCAAGATTATTTACCCGCTGGGTGGCCGACAATTCCAGGCGCACACTGTCGAACATAAGGCCGATTGAAGCTGGAACCGCAGCGCCGATATCCGGCTCCAGGTCGTAGTTCCAGCGATAGCCTTCGGGTCTCCCGCCGGGGAGATGACTGCAATCTTCATCCGGATAACAGATCGTGTCCCGGTTGTGGCCCTCCTGCGCCAGGGTCGAAGACCCATTCGCCCCGACGCCCACACCCACGTACCACCCGAACCGCTGCGACGCCCCGGCCATGCTCTCTCCCGACGCACCGAGCACAATGCAGACCCCCAGTATGCCCTGGAGGGCACGCAACATCGCCGATGATAGTTGCATTACAACACCTCCGGTCCGATGCGATGAGCAGAGTGATAGATCGGTGTTTTTATGCTATAGCATCCAATAGAACAAACGTGAAGCCCGCCGGGGTAATGCCCCAAGCTCCAGCGCCCAGGCGGGTAGTGAAACGTCGTCAGAAAGTAAACCCGGCAGAGAAAGAACTCAATTCTTTTTCAGAACCTTGTTCCAGTCATCCGGCTTAACCGACCTCGGGCTTGCTCATGCTAAGCGATGTCGTCGTCTCCGGCCGCACCGCCAGGGATTTCGAGGCACTGCTCAACGAGGCCGGGATACCGATCGAAGGCGGGATCACCGCCCGCTTCGACGGGCGCACACCAGAGGTCATTTCAAAGGGAAACCTTGCAGTCAACGCGAACCATGGCCCTCGTCAAATGATGAGATCAAGGGTATACTGGGTTTGCGCCCCGCCCTTAAAGGAGGTCGTGCCATGACGGACATAGGATCCAACCCGTACCGCACTCAGCTTGGGCGGCCCGCCCGCTGGCTGACGGGCTGCTGGAAAGGTTCAAGAACCTGTTTCATGCTTTCCGCACTGGTCTATTTGGCGCTGCCGATATCATGCTCTTTAGCGCTGCCGCCAGCATACGATGCTTTCTTTATCTGTGTGCCGCCACAGGTCGGAGACTCATGGACCTACCATAGAAGGATAGAGCTACACCCAAATACCAGAGTTGAGACAGTCACCGTAAGCGTTGTCGGCACAGAACAAGTTGGAGATCAGGAGTACTACCAGGTATACAGTACAGATACGGATGTATACAGTGGAAGAAGGCGTCATGAAGATGCAGCACTGTATCGAGCATCGGCTGATGGAGTGATCTGGCTGTACGATACCGATCTTGCAAAGGAAGTGCCCTATTTCGATCTATGGCGTGTAGGGGCATATGAGGGTGAAATACGGTATGAAGGTGTGTTCTTTGGAAGGTCTACCAAGGCTGATGAATCGGAGTGGGGTCCAATGGAACTTGCTCGACGGGGCCCCTTCGAGATGGTGGTCGGCAACTCTTTGTATTCCGAGGTCTTCGAATTTTGGATTGAGGAAAAAAGATGTTGTTCGGAATTTTATGTTACTCTTTATGTGCATCCTGAGATCGGAGCACTTGAAATGCATGCAAGTTTTTCGGAGTATAACGATATTTGGGAGCTGATAAGTTTTAGTCGCCAGTCAAATGTACCGAGTGTCGTTAGAGAGGTCACCTGGGGAACTGTGAAGAAGCATCATATGTCCGAAGGCCTTCGCTGAACTTCAGCCAGGCGCACCCATAGGGAAGGGGCCGGGCGAATAGTCTGCCCAAAAGAGAAGGAGTGAAGATGTGATAATCCGTCAACTATGGCTTCTAGTAAGCCTCGTCCTGGTTGCCCATACGGCCAACGCCATCAACGAAGAGTATGGATACCGTGAGCTCTCGCAGCCTGACGGCAGCACTTTCACAGTGCGAGTGTATAGTGACGAATTTGGGTTGTACATGGCAGCAACGGAAGGCTATGTGGTACAGAACCCAACGGACGGGGCCTACTACTACGCCAGATATGATCAGGAGGGTCATGCCACGCCCACCGCGATGAAAGTCGGCGGCGATCACGACATGACGGCTCTCGCTATATTGGAAGAAGCGAACTATGCCGCTCTAGCCGAGATGGCTCGGCGCTTCCGTGAGGGAACCGGAGGATCAAGCTGGCAAGGAGCTGCGAGGTCCGCTCGATCTCCGTCCAACCCTCCAGATTCTTCGATGCCGCCCAACCCCCCGGATTCCTTGATCGTGATCCTGGTCGAATTTTCTGACATAAAGCACCAGAATCCGAACGACTGGCCCATGCCGTCTCTCAATAACGGCATAGATGATCGCGTCAAAAGCGACTATTCGGAGTATACTGTGGCGGAGTTCGATTCTATGCTTTTCGGGGTGTCCTATACTGGTACGTCCCCGGATGGAGACACTGTTTATGGTAGTATGCGAGAGTATTGGGAGGACATGTCAAACGGGACCTACACCCTCAAAGGCAGAGTGGCCAATGATGTGAGGGACGGGATTCCCGTTTGGATCACTTTGGGAGAGACTAAAGCTCATTACGATGACGGGAACTACAACATCTTTAGACTTGCCGCGCTGGATTCTGCACGTGATCAATAGGGAATCGACACATCAACCATAATAAACGAAGATCGCAAGATATGCATTATCTACGCAGACAACATGTACATTAATAGGTCGCGAACAGATCCATCCCCACTACACCCCCGTGAATTCGGTAATCTATACATCATGAGTGAACGTTATCACGTTGGTGAAGTTTATCCAGATCCCCGGAATTCCGAAACCAACAATGCGAAATTTTCACATATAGGCGTTCATTGCCATGAGTTTGGCCATATTCTAGGTGCTGCTGACCGCTACGACGAGCCGTATGACTATAATCGGTGGGGGCTGATGGCTGACGGCGGTAACGCGGCAGTTGCAGAGAGAGGAGATAGACCTGCTCCGTTGAATCCGTATTCACGTGCCGAACTTGGATGGCTTACTCTCACGAGCGTCAGCAGTGTGATGGAGGCTGAGACGCTCACTCACACATCCAATATGGGCGATGTCTACAAGATCGGAAGCTCCACGGATTTCTTTCTGATTGAGAATCGCCAAACCCGCGACGGATGGAATCGTGCATCGCCTTACGCCAGTGGACTGCTCATATGGCACATAAAAGACCTTCCTGGTATTCGTGATAGAATCGATCTTATTGAGGCGGATAACAAGAACACCACAGGGACGTATGACGGCGATCCTTTTCCAGGTTCTGGCAACGTTCGTTCTCTCACTGACTTCACGACTCCAAGCAGCAGACAATACCCACGTAGTGCAGACTCCCTACGTATAAACTCTAACGTTTTAGTCACCAATATAAGCGCTAGTGGCACAGACATGACGGCAGACCTGAGCCCATACTGGTGGGGCACACTCGATTCGACCACGACCTGGTCTGGAGGCGCAGTTGGAGACACGGTCAAGGTGGGTGCGGATGTGACGATTTCTTCTGGGGCCACCCTCACCATTTCTCCGGGCACCCTCGTGAGATTCACCGCCAATTCGGATGACCTGGGCGGTCTCCCTTTCGCCGACAAAAGCGTGTTAAAAGTCAATGGAACCCTCGTGGCGGAAGGCACCGCCGCAGACTCGATTACCTTCGAATCCGACGCCATCTCCCCGGCCGCGGGCGATTGGGGAGGCATTGCTTTTTCGGATAGCAGCGTCGATGCAAGCTGTAAAGTCACTCATGCCGTGATAAAGCACGCAACATATGGCATTTATTCCTCCCTGGCTATGCCGGCCGAGTTGAACGATAACACCATATCCGAGTGCGTCTTTGGGATCATGGGGCTCAACATGACCGATCCAACCATTCAGAACAATACTCTGGACAACAACCTTCTCAAGGGACTCTACCTGGCCAATGTTTCCGGTGCGGGTGAAGGCATCAAGAACAATATGATGACCAACAACGGGACGGGACTGTATCTGTCCTCGAGCACTGTACATATACATGATTCAATCATCAACAATAATACCAATGGCGCTCACATCTCATCCCATACGACCTCTACGTTGAACTCGTGTACTTTCAATTCAAACGATGGCGATGGCGGTTGGGGCATCTATGGGAATTATATACTTTACTCCACAGTCCCCAACCAGGAGAAGGAGATAGACCATGCGTAACCGATTGAAAGATGGCTGGATAGCTCGGGACGAGATATTGAAGATGATCCCGAAGCCTACTCAGGACGAGGAAAGGAGAGAAACAGACGCCCCTTTCGGCTCCGAGTGTAGAGAAGACCTATCCCCTTTGGCCTCTCTCGAAATGCCTCTCAAGCACATCAAGGAGACGCACAAAGACTTTTTCGAGCGTCTTGACTCTATTATTGATGAGTTGGGAATGCTCAGCAATCGCCAAAATCTGCTTCGCAAGAACGGCGATCTGCTCCCCATGAGTTTCGACCTTCTCGCCAGAGACCTTGACCTTTTCTCTGAGTCCGTTGGAGATGTACTGGAGTCCCTCAATGCGGTCAGAGAATGTGTCGAGGAGATTAGGAAGGGCGTCCAGTTGCTTCTTGATCTGTGACAATATCTCGTCGTCTGGGTTATTACGATTCTCTTTCGTCATCGTCCATTCCTCCTTATCGTGTCGGTGGACGGTGAAGCGCCTGGCTGAGTGGCTCTCGGTCAGGCGCACCTAATATACGAGGGGATCAGAAATGAAGCGACTACGGCAATGAAAAGGAAAAGTGGCTTACTTATCGGGAGTTGGTGGGGTGCGAGGACTCATTTACCAATAAGGTTTCTAACAAGGACGGTAAGTATAGCCGATAGGATTGGAAGAAGATAAAGTAGTATTTGGTGTCTCCCCTTTAGTAATCCCTCCACCAACGTAACATCCGATTTTGTGGCGCGGTGTTCTCGTTCCCCCTCTAGAAAAGACACACGTTCACGGAGAGCGCCGACTTCCGTTCGCGCCTCTCTGTTTAAGTCTGAGATTTCTTGTTGCGCACGTTCCTCTGGGTGAAGCTCTTGAGCATCTTTACTAAGCTTCTGTCGATGTCCTGGATCATCACGCTTAGTCATCAGGGAAGTACTTATTTGACAGATCCGAGAAATGCTTTTGTATCAACTCGTCTGGAATGATAGCACCTTCACCATCTTTTTGTATGGTGATGTCCCAGGGAGTTCCAGGTTGATGCGTAAGAGTAGAAAGTTGAATACCTCCCAATTCGGTGTAGGTGCCCTTCACCCATTCGATCAGGCTTGCCTGATCTGCGTCCATGCGCTTGGACATATCGACGACTTCACCCTCAATTGGCTCCGATCCCCAAATCTTGTACTTGTGATACAAACTCGGAATTACCGGGCCGTACTTCCACGCCTCGACGTATTCATGAATGAGCGGGGTTTCCTCAAATCCTAGAAGCCACCCATGCGCCAGATAGACTAATTTGATGATATGCATGGGAGTCGTATCTATTCCCCGACGCAGCCAAAGAAGTTGCTTGGCGACAATATCGGCGGGGATTCCCATACTGAGATAGGTCATTTCAATGGTAAGATGGGAAAGGAGGGAAGTAAAGTCAAGTCCCAAATTCCTCCCATGCCGGATAAAAACGTATAAATGTGCTTGACTTATTTGTCCTAACCACCTATATTATATATAGGTTATACACAAGGAGGTCCCCCTATGTGCCAAGTCACCATCAGCCTGCTCCAACTCTTTGAGCGGTTCCCCGATCAAGATACCGCCAGGGTCTACATGGAAAGGAAACGCTGGCCTAATGGCCCCTGGTGTCCCTACTGTGGAGAGTCCAAACGGATCGGCTCCTACAAGAGCGGATACCATCGTTGCAACGCCTGCATGGCCTTCTTTACCGTCCGCACCAAGACGGTTATGGAGCGCTCCCATATCCCTCTTCACAAGTGGATTTACGGGATGTACCTGCTCGTGACGGCACGTAAGGGCATCTCGTCTCTCCAGCTTTCCAAGGAGCTAGGGATCACTCAGAAATCTGCCTGGTTCATGCTACAACGGCTCCGGGAAGCCTGCAAGGATACCGACGGTCCCCTTTCCGGTATCGTCGAAGCGGACGAGACCTTTATTCGAGACCCTGCCGGAGGACATCAAGTCGTATTGGGTATGAGGGAGCGTGGAGGACAGACCGTATCTGCTCCCATCAATTCGACTGCACGGGAGGAGATCAGCCGGGTCATAGATCACTTCGTGGACTCCAAGGCCATCTTGCATACGGATGAGCATAGGTCGTATATAGGGCTACGGAGTAGGCATGAGACGGTGGCTCACAGCCTGGAGGAATACGTTAGGGGGAACGTCCACACGAATAGCATCGAGAGCGTGTGGGCCGTGTTGAAGCGGGGTCTACACGGGGTCTATCACCACGTCAGTATCAAACACCTTAACCGCTACCTGAGCGAGTTTACCTTCCGGCTCAACGAAGGAAACGTGGAGCGGCATACGATGGACAGGATAGAGTCTATGCTGGCCGGAGGGCTGGGGAAGCGGTTGACGTATGAGGGGTTGATTGCATAAACGGAGCTTTCGGGAGTTCCTGCGCTGGTTTGTCTGTACCATGAAGAACGTCCTGGTATTGTCCGAAGTAACTCAACGCGTCATCGACGTTTCCCTGATGTTCTAACAACTCTTCTGTGGTTAGCCGACGGGCGGAGAGTTTTCCCTCCTTCTCTTCACTGAGCGTGGCTATTTGAATGGGTTCGGCTACGCCTGTCGGTGCCATGGCACACCCTAACTTGAGTACCATTGTCACCGCGAAAACACCATCTTGACGACTTGGAGGTTTGTTGCCCCAGAAGGTTTTCCGCATGAACCCGAGCAGTGGGTCCGCCACAGGTTGGCCTGAACCCATAGAGGCATACCAATTATCCTTGGTCTTCACCTCAGGCTGAAAATCAGTAAGTGCAAACTCGATAAGTTCAGCCCGTCCCCCGAGTGGCACTGCCACAAACGCACCGTAGTTTCCTGGTGGGACCTTTGTTTGGACGAAATCGTTTATGGTAAACTCCGCCATAATACGCCCGACATAGACAGCACTATTTCCTTGAAATCTCCTCTTATCCCATAATCCTCCTATAACAGTCGCGACACGTTGACCGAGACCTATTGCGCCGGTCCCAGCAACAATGATACGATCCCGAATAATCTCGATTTTCTGTAGGAATGGTTGCGCAATCGTCGCATGCTGACCCGATGTGAATGTCATTGCACTGTCCGTTCCGATAACTACGCCGTCGGTGCAACGGATGCCAACAACGAGAGTCATGATGCTCTATCGGAAAAGACGCTGTTAACCTTAGTGTCTGGATATGCCTGATAGATGGCCGATACGAGTTGAGCAAATGACAGGGATCGGACGAACTCCACAACTTCGAGGATGTATTGTTGAACAGTCTCGGGGAGTTTGTCAAGGGACTTTTTGCCTGTCTCGTATCCTTCACTTGTCAGTCGATATGTCCTTGTCGAGCCGAAACTTCCCGGTTCTATAATTTCGACAAAGCCGTCGTCGCTCATCTCCCCGAGTTCATCGTAGACGGCTTTGTCGAACGGACCGTAGTCATACGGCTCGAAGTCAAAATGCGGTCCATTGATCTGTTCGGCGATATTCCTATCCAAGAGGAAAAACAACTTCTGGACCTGGACCGGAGAAAATGGGCCGGTATGTGCCGGGGACATCGCGGCGAGAACGAGTTCTCTCCTGTCCATACTCATATCGTTTCCTCCGAAATACGGTGGCTGTGCCATCCCTTAACTGATGGGGTCTGTCTCTCCAGTCCATCGTGCCGACACTCCAAAGTAAGGAATTTTGGACAAAATGTCCAAAAAACACGCCTGTCGCAGGATGTCAAGTTCCTCCCCGTGTACATCTACAGTAATCGTGAGACGTAACTCTATATTTTACACAGTCTTATCATATTTATGGTCTTTTCTCCTTGCCCCGCTTCACCTGAATTTCCTATCTTTACTAATGTCTCCACCAGCAGAACCCGCAATTGCCCCCACTACCTGGCCTCGCGTCCTTCTACGGCGCGGGGCCTCTCTATCAAAGGTACTGCCGGTCGGCAGAAGTCAAGAGGAAAAGTCCCGTAAGTAAAAACCCGTCAAATACTTAGAGGCCAGACCAAATATAAAAACGACTTTTTACTTGCCCTTCTGTTCACTATACCCTATCTTGTCCGGCGCAGTCACCGGCAGAAACCGCTATTGGTATCGGGTTTCCTGCTGAATACAAGAGCCGTAAGAAGTGGCATGGGGTCGCTCCTCGTGCCCGGTAAATAGGTAGGACATCCCGCTCCATTCTGCGTGGTGACTGCAACGGCCCGGTGCCGTTTATACCGGGAGTTGCCGAAGTCTCAGCAGGAGGGAAGTGGGGATGAAAGCCTCTGCCTATTTCGTATGTGCCATTGCCGGTATAGTTCTTTTGGTAGCTATCAGTTCCGCAATCTCTCCCCTTTTCGAAAGCGTAGCTGAAAGGACATTTGAAAACCCTAAACCCGCTACCAAAGTTGAACGAACTCCCCGGAAGCCTGCTCCCGTCCGAAAGTCTGCATCCAAGCGTACCGGACCCACATCGACTCAGAAGGCACAGTTTGAGCGGTATTGTCTCAACAACCTGGCAGTCGTGGAGGTAAACTTCCAGAGCGACTGGCAGATTTGGGTTAGGCTCAAGTCGCACAAGTACACGGCAAAGGCGAACGTGGAGAGTATAGCCAAGCGCTTGGGGCGGGCTTACAAAAACCAGACCGGATACGAAGGGCTGGTAATCGTGACCGTATGGGACTTTACGTCATCGAGGATTGTGGCGAAGGGTAGGGTATGATGAGCCGTCCGGTCCTCTTGAGGCTCATGTAGCCTCCTCGTATATTGGGAGCGCCTAGCTAAGGTGGTCTCAGCTAGGCGCTGTCACCGTCCACTAACCGACTAGGGAGGAATGGACGATGAGTAACCAGAACATTGAAGACGACTGTGAGTTCGTACGCACGTTTCTTAGAAAGGTCATTACGGACAGGTTAGGCGGCAAGGTTGAACCACTAATCCAAGCTGCCGGAATCCTGCTTGAAATATCGGAGAGGAGCGAACTGGAGCAGAAGGTCGAAAAGCTGGAGTCAATCGTCGCTACGCTTACCAATCGCCTTGAGCTCCTTGAGGAGGCGTCGTAGCTTTCTCATATTGGCTTTAAGGGGGTCTTCCAGCAAGCCGAGAGGATCGGGGTTTTTCTTTGCTGGCTTCGGAAGGAAGCCCTTGATCCTCTCCTGCCAGTCGTCCTTCAGTCGGTTACGCATTTTGTAAATCCTCCAAGGAAGGAGTGAACGATGCCTAGACCATCCCGTATACCCAAGATAAGACTGGACAGCATTACCTATTGGGGAAAGGAGGCAGAGGTCCGGTTCCTAATTCACCCGAAGCATGGTGAGAATATATATCTCTTAGAAGTTCAAGACGTTGAGACTCCAGGTCGAGGAGTTGATCGTACATGTGCCGAAGCCGCGTCCGCTGCCTGTGGGCAACTCCGACGGCTCGCTGATCTTCTGGAGTCTCAGTTTCCAAACATTGAGTAGCCATAGTTCTCCTCCTCTCCTAACCTGTTAGTAACATATGGGTTTGATGGAGAGAAGGCAAGTGTTATATTGGGGATAGAGGAGGGGGTGTATAGACTTAAATATATAATTCCCGCATCTATGCTTTTCTATCGGACCCCGTGCTCAAGAACTGTCGGATCGCCAATAACGATACCTATGGATTGCGCATGTACGGTCGCGCGGACCCAGTGATGGACGACTCTTTCAATCCGAATGATTTTTCCAGCAACGGGACCTATGAACTGTACCTGCAGAACAACTGCCAACCCAGGCTTGACCATTCCATCTTGCATCTCAATGATATTGTTCCCTCCGACTCGGGCTATGCGGTGTATATCGATTCGTTATCGAGCTTCAACAAGCTCAAAGTGCGCCGCAACTGGTGGGGGAGCGAAACGCCTTCTCCTTCCCTATTCTCGCCAGCGGACTCCATCGACTATGCGCATCCCTCCAGTCGTCAGAACGTTACCGGCGCCCCAAAGGTTGCCACTGATGGCGTAGCGCTGCAACTGCAACAGGCCAAGGCGTTGGAGCGAACCGGGCATCTTATGGAGGCCGCCGAGCAATATCGAAGCATCGTAACGGGCCAACCGGACCATCCCCTGGCGCGCCACGCGCTGGGCCGGCTGTACAGCACCTGGCGCAACAGCGGCCGGGACATGGTGGCGATGGCCGTGTATTGTCGTCAGATCGAGCAGAGTGCGACGTCGGAGAACATGCGCCGGGAGGCTCGTGACTGGAGGCTGCGCAGTTGGCTGGATGCGGGGCGGATCACGGAGGCCCTGCAAGGCTACAGGGCGATTGCGGCGGCCACTCCGGATTCCCCCGAGGGGGTGATGGCCCGCATCAACATCGCCGATACCTACCACCACTACCTGGGCGATCTCCAGGCGGCCAAGAACGCGTATCAGGCGATAGCGACGGACTTTCCCGGACGTGCGGAAAACGAGCTGGCCCATATGGCACTGACTGATATACAAGGGTGGGGGGTGAGTATCACCACGGAACTGCCTGACACCTCATCCGCTGCACATCCGTCCGAGAGTCTTATGGAGGACGGTTCCACCGGGGTCGCTTTCGAGACCAGGCCCAATCCCGCCAACCCCTCGACGACCTTCCGGTTCAGCCTGCCCCGGGCCATGCAAGTGGAGCTTCAGATCTACAACGTGATGGGGCAGAAAGTACGGACCCTGGTTCCCCTGGGACTGTGGCCGGTCGGGGAGCACAACGTGGCGTGGGATGGTAAAAACAGCCAGGGCCACACGGTGGGCAGTGGCATCTATGTGGCCAACCTCCGCGCCGGGGAGCAACTCAAGAAAAGAAAGCTGATGATCCTCAAATAAGGCGATGGGCATCGTGGGGCGGGGTGAAGACGGCGTTCTTTCAGTAGAACATTCTCTGACCATTACCTTACGCTGGGGTGGCGAACTCAGTCGCTGTACGGCTCGTCTGCTTTAGGCTCTGTGCCGAAGCGCAGCACGTGGCCGTCCGGGTCCTCGACTCTCATTTCATACGCCCACTCGTGGTTCGTCGGCTCCTGACGAATCGTAGCGCCGCTCGACCTGCACGCCTGGCAAAGCGCATCGATATCTCCATCGACGCCGATCCAGACCCACGTCCCGGGGTTTCCCTGTTCGCCCTGGCACAACATGATGGGGAAGCCGTCGCGCGATACCTGCGCGGCGGCAGTGTCATCGCTCCAATCCGTCTTGAAGCCGAGCACGTTGATATAATAGTCGACGCTGGCAGGAAGGCTCTTTACACTCAGGATGGGTATGACGCATTCAAGCCTGGTTTTCATTCCCGTCGGTTCGCCCGTGGCGGACATCTGACACCTCGTCTCTCTAAGAGCGGGTTGCTCCCTGGGTCTCGCGCTTATCACGGGTGATGCGGGCGTAAGCGTTGTGGAAGTGGATGGACTCGAAGTGCTCCGACTCGACATCGTACCAGAGGATGTTGGGATTACGGTCGAGCTCCCAGGCGACAGCGCGGACCACGTCTTCGCAGAAGGCCGGATGGTCGTAGGCCCACTCGGTGACGGCCTTCTCATCCTCACGCTTGAGGAGGCTGTAGAGCCGTCCGGAGCCGGAGCTTTCGACCAGGTCGATGAGATCCTCAAGCCATAGGTCCTCTCGGGGCCGAACCCTCAGCCGCACCTCGCCGCGCTGGTTGTGGGCTCCCCGTTCGGCGATCTCCTTGGAGCAGGGGCACAGCGTGGTGATTCCGGTGGTCACGCCGAGGATAAAATCGCCGCTCCGGGCGTGGGTGCCCTCGAAGCTGCACTGGTATTCCGAGAGGCTCCGGGCGCCGGTGACCGGCGCGGCGCGCTCGACGAAGTAGGGAAAGGTGAGCTTGAGATAAGCGCTCTCGGCGTCGAGCCGGTTCTTCATCTCGCAGAGAATGGCATCCAGCCGACTGAAGGACATGCTCCGGTGGTGGCCATTGAGCACCTCGAGGAACCGACTCATATGCGTGCCCCGGAAGTGATGGGGCAGGTCCACGCACATCTCGATCATGGCGACCGTCGCCTGTGTGCCTCGGGCACGGTCGCGCACGACGATGGGGTAGCGCAGGTTCTTGATGCCCACCCGGTCGATGGCCGTCTCCCTTTGATCGTGCTCGCTCTGCACATCCGGCATGGGCACCGGTCCCCCTGCACCGGGACCTTCGTCATCCCGAGCCCGCCGTGGAAGGGCGTCGGTAGCAATCTCTGTTTCAGGCATTCGGTACCTCGGCTGTCTCATACGAGATGGGATCGGTGACACCGGCCTCGCGAAAGGCCCGCAGGCGCAGGGCGCAGCTATCGCAGTGGCCGCAGGCGATCGGGCCCGGTCGATAACAGGACCAGGAGTGTTCGAAGGGCGCGCCCAGCGCGGCGCCTTTACGGACGATCTGGGCCTTACGCATCCCGATGAGCGGCGTGGCAATGCTAATGCGGGTCTCGGGCCGCGTGCCGAGGGCGATCAGGCGCTCGAAAGCGTCATAGTACTCGCGGCGGCAATCGGGGTAGCCTGAGCTATCTTCCTCGACCGCGCCGATGTAAATCCACCTCGCGCCCAGGACCTCGGCCCAGCTCGCCGCGACAACGAGAAAATGGGCATTTCGGAAGGGGACGTAAGAGGTCGGGATATCGGGATTGTCCAGGTCGGCTTCGGTGACGGGAATGCTCGAATCGGTCAAGCTGGAGCCTCCGATCCGCCCCAGATGCGGCAAGTCGATGGCCAGAGCGTGTGCTGCTCGGTAGTGGCGAGCGATGGCCTCGAAGCACACGCGCTCCGCCTCGGTGGCGCGCTGGCCATAGCTGGCATGCAGAAGCGCCAGGGCCTCGTGCTCGGTTGCAGCGATGGCGGTTGTGACCAGGCTGTCCATTCCGCCCGAGACGCAGACGACGGCTAGATCCTGAGCGTTAGCCACGGACTCAGACACCCCGTGCACCCGGCGACCAGATGACCTTGTGGAGTTGCAGGTTGAGGCGGACGTCAAGCCGATCGCGCAGGACCCATTGGGCGAGCACACGCGGCTCCAGGCCGTCGAAGGATGGGCTGAAGAGGACCACCGCCCGCTCGCGCAGCCGATAGCGCTCGACGATCTCCACCGCCCAGCGGTAGTCGTCCTCATCGATGAGGACGAACTTGAACTGATCGGTGGGGCGGGCCTTCTCGAGATTAGGCCAGTGGATACGGCCGCTCTCACCCGAGCCAGGGGTCTTGACGTCGAGGACCCGCACGACCCCCTCGGGGACGCGGGCCGCGTCCAGAGCGCCGCTCGTCTCCAGGAGCACCTGGTAGCCCCGCTCGAGCAGGCGACCCATCAGTGGGTAGACCGACTCCTGCTCCAGCGGTTCACCGCCGGTGACCTCGACCAGGGGTAGGCCAAACGCAGCGACCGCTTCGAGCACCTCATCCAGGGTCATACGCCGGCCTTCGTGGAAAGCGTAAGTCGTGTCGCAGTAGGAACAGCGGAGACCGCATCCCGTCAAGCGAATGAAAGTGCAAGGCCAGCCCTGATAGGTGCTTTCCCCCTGAATGCTACGGAACAGTTCGTTGACGACCAAGGCGGTCGTCTCGACCTCGGGTTCGAACTTCCGGAGCGCCATGGTGGTTCGACTCGGGTTCAGCAACGCCGTTCGACTGAAGACCGCGAACCTCGTCCGTTCATGGAGTTCCGCCGGCGATGGCGGGGACGATGCTGACGGCATCTCCGTCCTCCAGGCGTGTGTCCTTGCCCTGAAGAAAGCGGATGTCCTCGTCGTTGACGAACAGATTCACGAAGCGGCGCACATCGCCGTTCTCGTCGGCGAGCCGGTCGCGGGTGCCGGCGTAAGCTTGGTCGAGGTTATCGATCAGCTCCTCGACCGTGGTCGCCTCGATCTCGACCTCAGCCTGTCCACTCGTCATCTTGCGAAGGGGTGTCGGAATGCGAACGGTCACTTTGGGCATCGGCAGTCACTCCATCTGAACGCGTCTTCGTTGTGGGCTTCTTTACGCTGAGGACGTAGCGCCCTCGGGCTCTGGTGCCAGCTCCATCACGGGCATTTCCTCCCGGCGGCCGGTCAGCCCATCGAGCAGCCATGCGCGGCGGTCGACGGCCTCACCGCGGACGATAGAGACGATCAAGTAGACGAAATCTCCGCCCCAGCCACGCTCGAGATCGGTGGCCGAGGCGATGGTTGGGTGATCGGGGTGCGAATGGTAGCAGCCGAGGATTTCCCAGCCGTTCCTCTCAGCTTCGCGGTCGGAGGCGGCGAAATCCTCGGGGTGGACCTCGTACCGGTCTCTGGTACGCTCGGTGTTCGCGTTACGGGCACGCCGGATCGCTCGGACGATCTGGCGGCCGTCCGCTTCCGGGGTGCCCAAAAGAAGGCCGCAACACTCGTACGGGTAGCCTTCCGCACCGTGCCCGTAAACGTCGTCGAGCTGCACAGTCGTCATCACGAGCATCGTTCAGTCCAGGCTCATCTTAGGGAACTAGGGACGAGGCCATCACGCTAGTACGCCTTCGCGGTGGTCCCCACACCGGGGACACCTTCCCACAATCGTGTCGAGAGGTACTTCTCGCCATTATCGGGCAGAATGGTCACAACCACGCCTTCGTCCAGTTCCTTCGCCACCTGAAGCGCCGCCCAAACCGCCGCTCCGCTCGACTGCCCCACCAGAAGCCCCGCCTCCCAAGCCAACGCTCGGACCGTCTCGTAGGCTGCCTCGCTGGGGGCACTGATCTTCCTGTCGGGGAATGACTCGTCGTAGATGCCCGGGACCACCGAGGTCGCCATGTGCTTGAGACCTTCGAGGCCGTGGAAGGCATGCTCCGGCTCGACAGCGATGATCTGAACCTGCGGGCTGTACTCCCTGAGCCGCCGCCCCGTGCCCATAATCGTCCCGCCCGTACCGATGCCGGCGACGAAGTGAGTCACGCGGCCCTCGGTTTGGCGCCAGACTTCCGGTCCGGTCGTTTCGTAGTGCGCCAGGGGGTTGTTAGCGTTGTTGTACTGGTCTGGCATGAAGTACTTGTCCGGGTCTTCATCGCGCAGGCGATGGGCCAGTTCCGCCGCTCCGTCGGAGCCCTCCATAGGGTCGGTGATGTGGAGCGTCGCACCCAGGGCCAAAGCCAGCTTCTTGCGCTCCTCGCTGGCACCGTCGGGGATCGTCAGTTCCACGAGGTAGCCCTTCAACTGCCCGTAGAGCGCCATGGCAATACCCGTATTGCCCGACGTGGAATCCAGGATCACTTTGCCTGGGACAAGCTTCCCGTCACGCCCACCCGCGTCGAGCATGCTCAGAGCGGGGCGATCCTTGACCGAGCCGCCAGGGTTGTACCACTCCGCTTTCGCCCAGACCTCGACGCCAGGACGGACGGATGTCCACGGCTCAATACGGATCAGCGGCGTGTTCCCCACGCGTCCAAGCCCGAAGGGCTCGAAAACACGCGGCGGCGCAGGCGAGGCCTTCTGCTCGGGTACGGCGGTGATCGGCGATGAACTCATGGGGCTTCTATGGATGGCGGCAGAGCGCCCCGTCCGCTATTCGAACAGATCCGTAGAAAGGTAACGTTCTCCGGTATCGGGCACGACAACCAGTAGCGCCTTGCCACGGCCCAGCTCGCGTGCAACGAGCATCGCGGCATGGATGTTGGCGCCAGCACTGATCCCTGCGAGGATGCCCTCCTCGCGGGCCAGGCGCCGCGTTGCTGCTCTGGCCTCCTCCGTCGTAACGGCGATCACACGATCGATCAGGTCGATGTTGAGGACGGTGGGGACGATACCCGCGCCCAGACCCTCGATGCGGTGAGGTCCTGGATCACCGCCCGAGAGGACAGCGCTGTCGGAGGGCTCGACGGCGACGATGTACAGATCGGGGTTCCGCTCCCGCAGCACTTCCCCCACGCCCGTCAGAGTGCCTCCCGTTCCGACGCCCACGACGATGGCATCGAGCGGCCTCGGGAGCTGCTCGAGAATCTCCCGAGCTGTCGTGCGGCGATGCATGGACGGGTTGGCCGGGTTCTGGAACTGGCGCGTGGCGAAGTACTCCGGGTGCCTTTCGAGGATATCCTCGGCCGCCTCGATGGCACCAGACATGCCTTGCGGGCGCGGCGTGAGCAGGATCTCCGCACCGTAGGCTCTCAGGATGCGGCGGCGCTCCAAGCTAGCGTCATTGGGCATGGTCAGGATCAGGCGATAGCCCTTGACCGCGCACACCAGGGCCAGGCCTATGCCCGTGTTACCGCTGGTGGCCTCGACAACGGTGCTCCCCGGTTCCAGGAGCCCCTCCTCTTCTGCGGCCTCGATCATCGAGAGGCTGATGCGATCCTTGACGCTCCAGCCGGGGTTAAAGCTTTCCAGCTTTGCCCACACCGTCGCGTCCCGGGGATTCACGATTCGGTTCAGCCGCACTACCGGCGTACCGCCGATGAGCTCCAGGACGCTGTCGGCACGGACCGGGCGGCGCAGCGTCGGCGCTCTGACCCGCCCGGTCTCCAGTCCCACGGCCCCGGACGCACCGCGATGGGGCACTGCCTTGGCGGAATCCGGCGTCGGAGCGGGCACTTTTTGGTTGGACGACGTCACGAGCGCTAGTCGCCTCCGTCAGATGCTGTAGCTCACGGTACGTAACTGCTGACGATAGCGTTCGCCGAGGTCTTCGAAGGTGACGGACGTCAGAACGGCATCCACCGCTCGCCCGACATCCTGCCACAGTTCGCCGAGGACTGGATCGGACGGCGGCAAGTCGGGGAGCCGGCCGCGGCCATCGATGCCCTCGCTGGAACCCTCGAAGAGGTGGAGCACCTCCTTGACCGAGATGTCACGCGGTCGCTTGGCCAGAGCGTGACCGCCGCCGGGACCTCGGACGCTACGCACATATCCCGCGCGCCGCAGTACGGTCAGGAGTTGGGCCAGATAGGATTCGGGGATGCTCTGACGGGCAGCGATGTCGGCCTTGGGGATAAGCCTCTGATCGAGATGAAGCGCCAAGTCGAAGACGGCCCTGACACCGTACTCACCACGAGTGGATACTCTCATAGCGCAGCAAAGATAGAATTGTTGAGCGATTTCGTCAACAATTCGTGACGCCGTCCCGCTCGCCGCTCAGTTGTTCGGAGCACCCTGCTCGATCCACATGCGGATCAGCTCCATCTCATTGCGCAATAAGGGATCACGCTGATAAGGCTCTCGCGGCAAGATCGCGCCAGTTAGCCGGAGGTAAAGGATGCTCTCCTCGGGCTTGTGGGGTACGACCAGTCTGCGGAAACGGCTGCTCTTGTAGTGGGTGAAGTCGATGTTCTTGGTGCGGCGCATCTCATCGTGGCAATCGCAGTTGCGCAGGAAGATGGGCTTGATGTGCAACCGGTAGGAGACCTCGAGGTTTGGGTCCGGCATGGGCACACTCGTGCGCAGCCTCGGTCTGAGCGCCCCGCAAGCGAAACTTGCCGCCGCCACGCCCAAGAGCACCATTAGGGCTCGCCTTCGGCCCGCGGGTGAAAGACTTGCTCTCAGGGTCATCATCCTCGCCCCGTCATCGAATCTATGGCGTCGCGCCTTGTGCCTGTGACCATGCCGATCTGATCGCAGAGCGCGCTGCGTGTAGCCGATCCTCTTCTCGATCTCACATCTGCCGTCCGGAGCCCGTCGAAAGAGGGGACCGACCGGCTTCCCATAGAGAAGGTAACACCCTCGCGCACGAAGGCAATCGGTCTGTGTTGACCCGCGACGCCGCGGGCGTTACGTTGCTCCCCGGACATACGGTCGTGCGCATCGCGGAGCCCGGCCTATGGCCCTGCATCCATCACCGGCGTCTCAGACGAGGTCCGCTCGGTGGTGAACCCCGGAACCTGGTGGCAAAGGAGACGAACGATGACGACGCTTGACCGCGAGCGGCTTCTTGTCCGGTCCATTCCGCCGACGCCGAATCAGCGCTCAGGAATCATCATCTGGGAGCCGGGGCATGCTATGGACGAGCCGCACTGCCACACGGGTGCCATCGAGCCTTTCTACTACTTCTGGGGCGAGTGCATGCTTGAGGCCGGGCCCGAGGAGCACCAACTCCGCGCGGGCCAACTGGCCTGGGTGCCCGAAGAGGGCTGGCATCGGATGACCGTCGTGGGCGACGAACCCCTGGCTCTTTTCTTGATCGTGACCCCTAATCTGCGGCCCAGCCACACCTTCGGCGACGACATGAAGCCCGAGACGGCGAGCATCAAGACGCCTATCATCGACTGTATCCCCGACGCGAAGTTCCCCGATTCGGCGCACTGCAAGAGCCGTGTGGTCGAGCTCCGCAAGGGTGAGGGGATCGAGTCGCCGGGCCGGTCGGACGCTGAGATGATCTACTTCGTCATGCGCGGTCGTGGTCGGACGAGGATCGGCCACCTTAGCGGAACCTGCCAGGACTTCGACCGACTCTTCGTCTCGCCCGGTGAGCCTTACGCCATCGAGGCGACGGACGACGAGGGCCTCCTGCTTCTCGAGAATGGTGTTCTCAACGATCCTCAGCGCCTTTCCATCGAGGCGCCGCCCACCCGTGGGGCCGTGCCCGGGCGCATGTGAACGCTCCGCCGCGCAGATTCACCGAAGTCCACGTGGATCTACTCTCGGACGGGCCGACGGAGCTCAAGTGCTTGATCGATGGGGCTCTCGGACCGCTGGTCGGGCAGGACCGCGGAGAGGTGGCGCTCCCAGCACCGCGCGATACCCTGCGAGCGAAGCCTGAACCTCGGGCGCCTAAGCCCAGCCCCATCGGCCGGGCATGTTTACGCGGATGTGCTCGATACACTTGGGGCAGAGGCCATCCGCCTCGACCCACTCGGGGTGCTCTTGCTTGACCAACTCGATCAGGTCGCCTTCGAGCGAGAGATGGGACTCAAGGCGGTCGGCGGGGATGCCTTCACCGCAGAGAGGGCAGGAGACAAGCTTTGAGATGGCCAAGAGCGGACCTCCGGAGCACAGTGCCTAACGCAGTAAGTTACGCTCTGGACGAGGGCCCGTCAACACCCAGGAGACTGGGCATCTTGGCTTGCGGCGACGCGCCCAGTGACGTACCCTGCAGACTAGGTCTCCGCGGAACCCGCGTTCATCAGCACGTCAGCTTGTCGAAGGGCGCCCTGAGCCCATCAACAGCCGTGCAGCAGTGTTGGGTCGGGACGCGCGCCGACGGGGGAGTGCGGTCATGAGGATGCCGTTGAGGTTTTCGAGGGCGGAGGAAGACGCGGCGGTCGCAGCGCCGCAGGTGGGCTCCGCGCTCAGGCGGCTGTTCGAGCGTGTAACGCTTCTCTTTTTGCGGCCCTCCGAGTTCTTCGGGTTCACAGAGCAGGGCACGAGCTACCGCACGGAGAGCGTCGCCGGGCTGACGACGTTTCTGACGATGAGTTATGTCATCATCGTCAACCCGCACATCCTCTCCGATGCGATGGGCATCGGCTATTTCGAGGACGTGGCCTTCGCCACCTGCATCGCCTCGGCCGTCGGCTGTCTGGTGATGGGTCTGGCAGCCAACTATCCGATCGCGCTCGCCCCCGGGATGGGAATCAATGCATTCTTCGCCTACGCCGTGGTTCAGGGGCTAGGTGCGCCGTGGGAACTGGCAATGGCTGCGGTGTTTCTATCGGGGCTCCTGTTCTTCCTCCTATCGGTTCTGCGGGTGCGACGGGTCGTGATTTCCGCCGTGCCCTTCTCGATCCGCCATGCGACGGCCGCGGGCATCGGGATCATGATCGCTTTCTCCGGGCTGGTCAACGCCGAGCTGGTGATCCCCCACCAGGAAACGCTCGTGACGCTAGGCGATGTCCTGACCGTGCCCGCGCTTCTGACCATTCTGGGCACGTTCACCATTGGGTTCTTCATGGCGCGAGGATTCCGCAGCAGCATCCTGCTGGGGATACTAGGCGCGGCCGTGGCAGGCATGGCGCTGGGCGCCTCGCCCTGGCCGGAGGCGGATCGGTTGATCCAGGTTCCCCGCTGGCCGACTCAGACTTTCGGCGCCATCTTCCGGGATGGCGGGGCCGCCTTACGGGAGGTGTTCGCCCTGGGCATATGGGGGATCGTCCTGAGCTTTTTGTTCGTGGACCTGTTCGACACGGTGGGCACGCTCTTAGGCATCGCGCAGAAGGGCGGCTTCGTCGACGAGAGGGGCGAAGTGCCGCGGGCGAACCGGGCGCTGGGCGCCGATAGCGTCGCGACGATGGTCGGCGCCGTCTTCGGCACGAGCAACACCACCAGCTACATCGAGTCCACTGCGGGTCTCGCGGCTGGGGGCCGAACGGGCTTCGCGAACCTGATCACGGCGCTCCTGTTCATCGCGGCGCTCTTCGTCATCCCGCTGGTCGAGGCCATCCCCTACTTCGCCACCGCCCCCGCTCTCATCGTCGTCGGCGTTCTGATGGCGAGCCAGCTCACCCGCATCGACTGGGAGGACATCACTGAGGCCCTGCCGGGCTTCATCGTGATGATCGGCATCCCGCTCACCTTCAGCATCACCAACGGGCTGGCCCTGGGCTTTCTGGCCCACGTTTGGCTCAAGACCTTTTCGGGCCGCCTCCACGAGGTGCACTGGCTGGCCTACCTGCTCTCGGCCGCCTTGGTCGCGAAATATCTCCTCTTGCCGTAGCCCAGAAGGCGAGGCCTTGGAGGTCAGAGCGATGTCTGAATCCAAGACCGGCTGCCGATCATGCTTGCACTTCGGACCGCGCGCGTCCGAGCCATCGGCGACCCCTGTTCTCCAAGCAGAATATTCTAACTATGGGATTGGGTGGAAGGAGGGCGTCAAGTGGCCGCTAAGCCCCGCCTGGTGGCGCTAACCGGCGCCGCCGGCACGATCGGTGTGCACGTGCGCCGTTACCTTGGCAGCCAGTACGACTGGCGGTTCCTGACACGTCCAGGCGGCCGTGTGGTCAAAGAGCCGGATGATGCCAAGAAAGCCATCGCCTGCGGCACCCTGGATTTCGAGGGGCTGAAGCGGGCCTTCGAGGGCGTCGATGCGGTCGTCCACCTCGCCGTGGAGACCCCCCACAAGGCCGGTTCCTCGATGGTGGAAGAGGATGCCGACGCGGTGGCCCGGCAAGCGACGACCATGATGAACAACATCCAGGGATCGTACAACGTCTTCGAGGCGGCGCGCCTCGGCGGCGTCAGGCGGATCGTCTTCGCCAGCAGCAACCACGCCGTGGGCATGTACGAGATCAAGAACGATCTACCCATCGACCACAGGGCCCTACCCCGACCCGACAGCCTCTACGGGGTCTACAAGTGCTGCATCGAGGCCCTGGGGCGGTTCTTCTGGGACCAGTACGGGATCAGCGTTTACTGCCTGCGCATCGGCACCATCCCCGGTGAGGCGGACCGGCCCAGCGGCGACCGCTCCCGCGCGACGTGGCAGAGCGGCCGCGACCTGGCCCACCAGATCGACCGCTGCCTCGCCACGGACCATGAGGGGTTCGAGATCTTCTATGGCGTCAGCCGCAACGCCGCCCGCTTCTGGGACATCGAGCACGCCGGGCGCACCATCGGCTATGACCCGCAGGACCGCGCCGAGGATCACTACCCGCCCCAGCACAGCGGACCTTAGGTATCCATACGCACCCGCCCTCCTGGGTTCATCCGAGGATGGCGCCGCACCCCAACCGTGACGGGAGGGAGCTCCACCCATGCATAAGAAGCCTCGCATCGTCGCGCTCACCGGCGCCGCAGGCAACATCGGGAGCAGCGTACGCAAGCACATCGGCGAGCTGTACAACTGGCGCTACCTCCAACGTCCCGGCGGCCGCACTATCGAAGAGGCGGCTTTTGCCGCCAGGACGATCGGGTGTGACATGGGAGATTTCGACGGCCTGAAGCGGGCCTTCGAGGGCGTGGACGCAGTCGTCCATCTCGCCTACAAGCACCCCGTCGGCGCGACATCCGCCGGAGCGGGGCCAGACGACGATGCGGTCGTCAGGCAGGCCGAAGCGATGATGTTCAACATCCAGGGGACGTACAACGTCTTCGAGGCGGCGCGCCTCGGCGGCGCTGAGCGCATCGTCTATGCCAGCAGCAACCACGCCGTGGGCATGTACGAGATCAAACGCGACCTGCCGATCGACCACACGGCTCTGCCGCGCCCCGACGGCCTCTACGGCGTCTACAAGTGCTGGGCCGAGGCCCTAGGCCGCTTCTTCTGGGACCAGTACGGCATCAGCGTTTACTGTCTGCGCATCGGCAGCGTGCCCGGATCGGACAAGCCCGACGGGAGCGGGCGCCACCTGGCCACCTGGCAGAGCGGCCGTGATCTGGCCCACCAGATCGACTGCTGCCTCTCCACCGACCACGAGGGGTTCGAGAGCTTCTACGGCGTCAGCCGCAACGCCGCACGCTTCTGGGACATCGAGCACGCCGCACGCACCGTCGGCTACGACCCCCAGGACCGCGCGGAGGACCACTACCCACCCCGGCAAAGCGGGCCCTGAACCCGCCCGAGGACGTTCCTCCCCGTTAGTGGGGAGTGAGGTCTACGCCAGCGCCTTAGCCGCTTCCAGGACCTCCGCCGCATGGCCTTTGACCCGGACCTTTCGCCACACCTTGCAGATCGTGCCCGTGGTGTCGATCAGGAAGGTCGAGCGGATGATCCCCATGCTCTTCCGGCCCATGAAGGTCTTCTCCCCCCACGCGCCGTAGGCATCGGCGACCTCGTGCTCGGGGTCGGACAGCAGCCGGAAGGGCAGTTCGTGCTTGGACGCGAACTTCCGGTGGGACGAAGCCCCATCGGGACTCACCCCGAAGACCTCGACACCGACCTCGGAGACATCGGCGAACCCGTCGCGAAAGTCGCACGCCTCGCGGGTGCAGCCAGGCGTACTGTCCTTCGGGTAGAAGTAGAGCACCACCGACTTCCCCCGGAAGCCGGAGAGCTTGATCGTGTCGCCCGCCCCGTCCGCGAGCATGAAATCAGGCGCAGCATCGCCAGCATCAACCATGAGGCGATCCCCCTTTCATTCCCGTGCCGCCTCGGTGACGGCCGAAGGCTGGGGCATATGATCACCGTAGACGGTCCACTCAAGCCACGCCGGAAGCTTCCGACCTCGGACGCGCGCTCCACGATGGGCTCGTTGTCCGGCCTTGTCAACAGATGCTCGGAGACAGCCCAGTTCGGGCTTGGCGCCGCTTTTCCACCACCCAACCGCAGCCTATATTGGGTCGAGGGTGTCGAATGCCCTGCGAGGACGGCCTGCTCGTCGAACCCATCCAAGATAGCCGACGGCCGCGCCCAGATGCCACAAAAGTCCGGTTTGGGCGTGAAAGTGGATGTGGACGCTCCGGAGACATACCGGGTGGCCTAAGCCGGTCGCCCGTCGAGGGTCAATGACCAACGCTCCAAGCCGTTCTCCTCACCTTCCGGCTGCTCCCAGGCTGCCGCGCAGTGATCCCAAGACGCTAGCCACATCGCTAGTCGTCTCGGTCCTCGTGCACATGCTAGCCGCCTGGTGGCTCGGCACCCTCGAGCTACCGACGCAACCGCCCGTGGTGGCCGTGCTGCGACCTCGCCCCGAAATCGTCGTGCCGACGCAGTTCCAGATCGTGCCGCCCGGCACAGTGCCCGCACCCGTCGATACAGTTCTGAGCCGCCGCGACCCGTGGGTTCAGATGCGGGTTAGACCCTTGCCGGGGACGGAGGACATGATGGCAGACTTCCGCGAGCGCTGGCAGAAGCCCGAATTGACACAGCCTCGTCCATCGAGGGTTGCGCCGCCGATCTCGTTCGACTCGCTGGCCGTGCGCACGCCCCAGGAGCGCGAGGCCGTGATGCTGCGGAACTTTGCATTCATCGTCGAGGAGACGAGGCGCAATCTCCCCTCTCTGGATCGCATGGGCGGCTACGGACGAAATGGGCCCAACCTCGGGATGGAGCATTTGTATAGCCCCGTCGGAGGCGCTCTGCCCATGTTTGCCGTGCAGGGGCTAGTGCGGGGCATCAAGGAGCTGTTCAGCCGCGACAAGGGATCCGATGAACCGGGAGCCCCCGATCTGAACCTCAACGAGCGAGAGATCTACGTCCTCAACGCCCTGTGGGTCCTAGGCGAGGCGACCCCCGACGAACTCTACGAGCACATGCTCCACACCGCGCGCGGGGGTGCATCCGGGGTTCGGCGCACCCTGAATGAGCTCGCCCGGCGGAATGTGGTGCGGCGAGACAGCCCACACCGACGGAGCTTTGTCCCCAATGTCGAACGGGAAGCCGTGTTGGACCACTTCATGGCAGAGCTCAAGCGGATGCAGCGCGATCCGGCGCGGGCCGCGCGGCCGTCGGTCGCATCCCGGCTGGCCAGTGTGCGGCGGCGCATCGCGCTCCTGGTGCAGGAGCAGCTCGAGGCGCCGGATTCAGGGGGCTAGAGCGCCCTTCAGGGCGTCCGTTGCTTCCACGCAGCGTGCGGCCATACAGGCGCGGGCCCGGCTGCACAGCCCGCGAGGCTAGGGGCTACTTGCGCGCGAGAAAGTCCTGTTGCTTCTCGGCAGGATCGTATTTCACCCGCTGGGCGCGCTTGAACGTCACATCCGCGGCGCGGGGATAGTCCACGCTCTTTCCGCCCGCCCGCCCGGCAGACGGGCCCAGAAGGTCTTCAATGGTGAGCAACTGGATGCGCGGGTGCTTTCCCCACGGGGACTCATAGAATCCCGCCGAGGCCGCTTCCCTGCGCATGGGACCTGTGGGGGCCTCCAGGGAGAGCAAGGCCCCGATCTGGGCCTCCTCGCGGTTGACGACACCCACTAGATCGCGCACGTGGGCTGCCGTGACGTGCCCGGCCTTCACCGAGAAGATGATCTGCTTCGTCTTGCCGCCCCGGCCTTCGTCATGGAAATAGAGGCTGCCATCAATGCCCCGGTCGGCTCCCTTTTTCTGCTCGACGGGTCGGGCTCCGACCAGACCGAGCGCCCACCACTGGAATTGATAGGGGTCCTGCTTCGCCAGAGCGGATGCATCCTGGAGGCTGGTCGGTTCCCCGACCACTTCATACCGGCAGTCGTCACCGAAGGCATCCCGGATACGGTGACGGATCAGGGAAATGGCCAGTTGGGTGACGTCAATTCCGATCCAGCGCCTGCCCAGCTTCTGGGCTGCGACAATGGTCGTACCGCAGCCGCAGAAGGGGTCCAGCACCACGTCGCCTGGGTTAGAGCTTGTTTCGATGATCCGGTGCAGGATGCCTCCGGGCTTCTGCGTCTCGTACCCGAGTTTTTCCTCTTCGTGCTCCAGGTATTTCACGTCTTGGTCGATGCAGGCGCCGGTTTCGTAGAGCACGCCGTGGGTATTTGGCTGGTAGGCCCAAATGTCCTGGTAAGGTATTCCATCGCCCACGTACTGCTTATACATGGGCTGCCCGCCCTTTTTCTTCGGGAAGACAATGAGGTCTTGGGCATGGAGCGCGTCTAGCGCCTCTTGACTCGACATGTCCTTCCCATTGTCGGGTAGAAACTTTCGGAGCGAATTAGGGATCGCCCAGTGCCGGCCCACGTTCGTGGGGTCGAAATCACCCCATTCCTTGCCGCTCTCGCCCTTCCGCGTGCCTGGTCCGGTCAGGTAGTTGGTCTGATAACGCCCATGTCGGTCTTCATATTTGAATCGATCTTCTATGTACGCCTTTGTGTAGGGTGTGCGGCCAGGATGAAACATAAACTCATCTGTCGCCGTGTAAAACAAGATCGTGTCGTGAATTGGGCCGTATTGGCGTGCAATCTTATTGTGTGCGTTAGTTCGTCTCCATATGATCTCGCTTCGGAAATTTTGGAGGCCAAAAATCGAATCCAGCAAGAGCTTCAGGTAGTGACTCGCCGTGGAGTCGCAATGCAAGTAGAGGCTCCCGGTCGGTTTCAGGACCCGCCGAAGTTCCACCAACCGGGGAGCCATCATCGAGAGGTAGGCCAGCATGTCGTTGGACCCCAGCAGTTGCCTGAAGGCACGCATGGCCTCCGCCACCCGGCCTCCGGCCTCGACCGTCTCCTCGAAGGCACGCGCCGCCGTTTCATCCCAGTGCCAGGTATCCTCGAAAGCTTTGATCTGGGAAGCCGACCGCGAGCCGTCCTTTTCCTGAAACAGGACGTTGTAGGTCTGGTCGCTCTTGAAGGGAGGGTCTAAATAGACCAGGTCAACGCTCTCATCCTTAACGTACCGGCTGAGAATGTCGAGATTGTCGCCATAATACAGGGTGTTGGGAGCCATACGGGGTTACTCGTCAAGCGCGCGTTCTCCTAACCCACCGAGAGCCATCTCCTGGCCCTTTCGTCATGGTAACGGCTTCCCGCGTCCGCGTCAAGCACACAACTCCCGGATATTGGACGGTTATCGGGGGTGGGTCACAGCGTCTATGTTATGGAACCTCGGGCGCCAACAGGAACTCGGTTCGGGTCTGGGACGTGGAAAAGGTTGCGATGAGAACATCGGTGGGGGATAACATCGGACGGGCGAGGGCAGGGGCCCTTATTCTGGCCCTGATCGTTCCGCGCATCGCCGCTGGCGCGACTCCACTCTCTTACGAGTGTCCAGCCGACGGGGCAACTCCGACTGCCCACCGGTGCAGCGCGGACATGGAGGCGCCTCCTCACGTCTGCTGCCCCTCCGACGTCGATCCTTCGATCCACTCGATGCCCGCAACAGCGGGCTCCTGCCACATGGAAGCCCAGGCAGCGTGCGGTGTCGAGGCAGAGCAGCCCATGCTAGCGTCCACCGGGCCGCGCGTGAAACCTCCCACGACCGAGACCTTCGGCCTCCACTTGCTTCGCATCCCCGAGACCGGACGTGCTCCGCCTCTTTTAACGCAGGCGGCCGCACTCCGTCCCGGCCCTCGAGCGTCGCCGATCTCGCACCTCAGGCTTCTCGCAATCCTGCTCATTTAGTCTCCCGCCTTCTGCTCCGGTGCCGTCGCAGCATGGCTGCGCCGCAACCGCTAGTATTAAGACGAGAAAAGGTAGAGATGATGCGACAGAGACTCTCAACGTTCTTCACCGTGATAGCAGGCGCGGCGGTCCTCGCCGGTTGTGCATCCGTCCCTACGCGGGCCGGATTCGATGATGTGCAAGCACTGATCGGAGCGCGCACGGCGCTGCGCGCCGACTGGAACGAGGGAACGACCGACGATGCGGAGCCCCTTCAGCCGCTGTTGTCCGGGCGGCTTACAGCGGATGCCGCTGTACAGATGGCGCTGCTCAACAATCCGGGGCTCCAGGCCACCTATGAGGAGCTGGACATCGCGCGGGCGGACCTGACGCAAGCCGGGCTGTTGGAGAACCCCGAGGCCGACGTCAGCACCCGCTTCCCGCATTTGGGTGGAGGGGCAATCGTCGAGTTCTCGGTCGCCCAGAATCTCCTGGATGTCTTTGCCCGCCGCTCACGCAAGAAGCTGGGGGCCGAGCAGTTCGAGCAGGCCAAGCTGCGCGTCGGCGACGCAGTGCTGAACCTGGACGCGGACGTCCGATCAGCGTACTACAAGCTGCAGGGCGCCCAACAGGTGCTTGCCATGCAGGAAATCGTGGTGCAAGCCGCCGAGGCCGCTGCAGAGCTAGCCCAACGCCAACAAGCGGCGGGCAACCTTGGTACGCCAGATCTGGCCCTTCAACAGGCAGCCCTCCAAGAGGTAAGGCTCCACCTGCTGCAGAGCGAAGCTCAGGTCCTGGCCGACCGGGAAAACCTGGTTCGCCTCATCGGTCTGTCGGGATCCGGGGCGAGCTGGCAGATCGTCGATGCGCTCCCGGAGCTTCCAGACGCGGAGCTTCCGCTCGATAGGCTCGAAGCCTTAGCCGCATCCCAACGCCTTGATCTGGCCGCCGCCAGGCAACAGACGCGGGTTTCCGAGCGAGCCGTCTCAGTGGCGCGGCTGGGCGCGGTCCCAGACGTGATGCTCGGAGTGGAGTCGGAGCGCGAAGTCGGTGGGAGCTGGGCGACGGGGCCGGCGCTGCACGTTGCGTTGCCCATTTTCAACCGGAACCAAGGAACCGTTGCCAGCGCCAAGGCACAACTACGGCAAAGTCGTAAGCGCCTGGCCGCCAAGGCGTGGGAGGTCCGCGCAGAGGTGCGTCTGGCGCGGGATCGGCTACTGGCGGCGCGGAGAACGGTCGAACACTATCAGAAGACGCTTCTTCCGCTTCACGAGCGGATCGTTGCCGAGTCACAACCGTACTACAACTACATGCTGCTCGGCGCCGACGCGCTGCTCGGGGCGAAGCAGGACGAAATTGCCGCTCGCCGGGGGCACATCGAGGCCTTAACGGACTACTGGATCGCGCGGTCCGATCTGGAACGGGCCGTCGGCGGGTGGCTGGCGGCGGCTGAGGCCAACGACCAGCCATCCCCTGAGCCACCGGCACCATCCCAGGAGATACCGCATCATCACCATCACGGAGACGAACCCCAATGAGCAGACATTTCGAGGCATCTGGCGTCGCCGTTCTGGTCGTTAGCCTGCTGGCGATCATGGGCCAGCAGCGCGCGATGGGCGAGCCTCAGCCCTCTTACACACCAGTCGTGACGCCCAACGGCAGCACACTGCCCTGGAAAATGGTGGATGGGGTGAAGGAGTTCCGCCTGGTCGTCGAGGAGATCACCTGGGAAACCGCCCCCGGGATGCTCATCAAGGCCTGGGGCTACAACGGTCGGACGCCGGGGCCAACCATCGAAGCGGTCGAGGGCGACCGGGTCCGGATCTACGTGACCAACAAGCTCCCCGAATCCACCGCAGTCCACTGGCACGGACTCCTCCTCCCCAGCGGCATGGACGGCGTCCAAGGTTTGACCCAGCGAGGCATCCCTCCCGGAGAGACTTTTGCCTATGAGTTCACACTCCGTCAACACGGCACCCAGATGTACCACTCCCACGGGGACGAGATGACCCAAATCGGCCTGGGAGCGATGGGCTTCTTCATCATCCACCCCAAAGAGCGCGAGCGGAAAATAGATCGGGATTTCGCCATCTTCCTGAGCGAATGGTTCGTCGATCCCGGCACATCTACGCCGAACCCGAGCGTCATGACGGATTTCAACATTTTCACCTTCAACAGCCGGGCCTTTCCGGGCACGGCACCGCTCGTTGCGCGTACGGGGGGGCGCGTACGCATTCGGTTCGGCAACGTCGCGCAGGAGGCTCACCCGATCCACCTGCACGGCCATTCGTTCAATATCGTCGCGACCGATGGCGGCGATATTCCTCTCTCGGCGCAGTGGCCCACAACAACGGTGATGGTCGCGCCGGGCCAGACGCGCGACATCGAGTTCGTCGCTGCGCCGGGCGACTGGGCGCTCCACTGTCACCGCCGCCACCACCCGATGAATGCGATGGGCCACGACACCCCGAACATGCTCGGCGTCAACCAGACGGAGGTGGAAGGCAGGATCCGAGCGCTTCTCCCGGCCTACATGGCCATGGGCGAGAGGGGCATGCACGAGATGACGGAGATGCGCATGGAGGGGCCGCCGAACACCCTGCCCATGATGGGCGGCGATGGACCGTTCGGCTCCATCGGGATGGGCGGGATGTTCACCGTCCTCAAGGTGCGAGACGATATCGCAACCTACGACGACCCGGGGTGGTACAAGCATCCAGCCGGGACAGTGTCCGAGCGCGCTGGAGAGGAGGCCAGACCTCCGTCCATCGCACCGGCCGCTAGTAACAAGGGGTTGTGAGACGCGAAAGAATTGATTATACTTCTTTACAAAGATTAGTTTCCCTTCGCCTCGAAGGGAGATTGAACCCGGCGTTGTGAAAGGGGGAGAGGTGAATTCATGCAGGGTGCGCCGGACCCTTCAAGCAGAAACGAGCGCATTATCGTAGTTACACCAGCGAGGTGGATCATGCAGAAGGGTAAATGGATCGTAGCGTTGGCCGTCGTCATACTCGCTTCGGCGGTGGTGGCCAACATGGCGAGCGCTAGGCTTGAGAGTGAGACGTGGTCCACTCCGAAGCTGCCCGCCGGCCTGACACCGGTCATCGACGGTGATCCGTCCGAGTGGATGGACTTCGCGTATACCGACGGTGTATGGACCCATGCGCGCCTGACACAGCAGCCCTGGTACAACCCCGAGGGGTTCACTACCGCTCCGAGCGCGACGGGCGAGTTGGAGGGCTCAGAAGCCGGGACCGATGATGACCTCTCGGTCGAGTACTTCTCCGCGTGGGACGATGAAGGGATCTACGTCGCCTTCCTTGTGACCGACAACATCTTTGACAATCACAGCGCCGGCTCCGGGGCATTCATCGGGGGAGATGCCCCTGACCTCTTCATCCAGACCAACGGCGGCTTTGGCGACATAACGCAGTTGGGCTTCGCAGACTACCGCTGGCGCGCCGGTACCGCGGACAGCGACAATCCAGGAGCCCTCTCAGGTCGAGGAGATATTGTGCGCCGCATCTCCCCGAACGTAGTGGGTGAGAATACCGCGCAGTTCTTCTTCGCCGATGTCCCCGAGTCCTTCGCGATGTCGGTCGTCGACCCCGTTGGAGCCCATCCCGACGCCTTGGGCGGGAACTGGGTGTTAGAGGCCAGGGTTACATGGGATGGCCCCACTGCCCGGGACCCCAGTTGGGTGCCTCCGTTCGAGGGACGTGAGTTGGGCTGGGCGTGGTTCCATTCAGATCACGACGGCGCGGGCCGTGAGGGCACATGGATGATCCGTCACAGCGCGGCCAACGCCCAGCCGGAATTCAGCGGCTGGACGACCTTAGGCCCCGCCGAGGGTGAGATAGCGGTCGAGAACACGAGCTGGGGCGAGATCAAGCAGCTCTTCAAGTAGGTTTCACGGACCCAGCGTCCCGGAAGGCCGGGGGTCTCGTCGAGGTCTCCGGCCTTCGCATTTCTGGCCCGCCGAGCCCCTGACCGTGCCGGAGTTCCAGGGCAGTTCAGGTTTTCTGCATCAACCACGCTTGACAGAGCGCGGGCCGGGGGCGTACATGCGCAGGACCCTCGTCCAGAGCATTCACAGCGTCTGACGGCGATGGTGCCAGGAGGAGCCCGGCGTGGCCTCCGAAGAGACCGTCCCACCGACCCAAGAAGCCGCCCAGCGAGAGCGTCCACGCGGTCTCGGCGCCTCCGGTCTCACGGTGCGCGCGGTGGTTCTGGGCATTCTGGCGGCAGCCTCCAGCGCCATGCTCTACCCGTTCCTTATGCAGAGCAACATCCACGGGATGGGTCATGGCTACTTCCCCTGGCTCGCGGTCATGTTGCTGTTCTTCTTCGTTTTCGTCATCAACGTAGCCCTCAAGCTCGCCAACCCCGCATGGGCGCTCCGACCCCAGGAGATCGTCGTGATCTTCATCATGGCGCTCGTTGCGGTGGTCGCGGACGTGGGCATGGTGCTGTTCCTGGTCGCCACGCTGGGGGCACCACGCTACTACGCGTCGCCCGAGAACGAATGGGCCGACCTCTTCCTGGACGATATCCTGGGCTGGATGGCACCTGAGGACACGGGCAAGGCCATCACCTGGTTCTACGAGGGTTTACCTCTGGGTGAGGCCATCCCCTGGGCCGCGTGGCTCCCGTCGCTGTTGTGGTGGGGCAGTTTTCTGATGGCTTTCTTTCTGATCTGCATTGCACTGGTGGCGCTGTTCCGCAAGCAGTGGGTGGAGAACGAGCGGCTGCTCTTCCCCTTGATGAACACGCCCATGGCGTTGATGGAGGACAGCGCCTCGCCGAGGCTTCTGCCCGCCATCACCAAGAATCCGGCCTTCCTCGTGGGCTTCTTTTTGATCTTCGGCATGCTCGCCTGGAACGTGGCGACGTTTCTCAAGCCGGGGCTCCCCCTCATCCGGTTCGGCGGGCCAGTCAACTTCGGCAGGACCTTCCCCCGCATCTTCATCGCCGTTACGCCCTGGGTCATCGGACTGTGCTACTTCGTCAATCCCGAAGTCCTGTTCAGCTTCTGGTTCTTCCAGATTTTGGTCCGCACCCAGCAAGCTCTGTTCACCCGCATCGGCTACTCGGCTGGCGTCGACGAGCTCGGCGGGTTTAATGGGGGCTACGCTTCTTTGACCTGGCAATCGTGGGGCGCTTTCAGCGTCTTCATACTCTGCGGTGTCTGGGCCGGGCGCCACCATCTGGCTGATGTCTTCCACCGCGCGTGGCGGGGGCTCCGGACGGAGGGCGATGAACGTGAGTTGATGTCGCCGCGCCTCGCCGTCTTATGCCTCGCCTTAGGCCTCGTGTACGTGGCCGCTTTCATGGCCCGGACGGGCATGTCGGCCCTTGTGATCGTGCTCTTTTTGCCCGCAGCCATCCTGGCCTACTTCGGGACCGCGCGGCTCGCCATCGAAAGCGGCCTGCCCTACGTCAAGGCACCCATGCTCCCGCAGCCGTTCACGATGCACACGCTGGGATCAGCCGGCATGTCGGCGCCCTCCATGGTAGGCATTGCGTTCTCGTTCGGCTGGATCACGCACCTGTGGTCCCTCTTCATACCCGCCACCGCGCACGGCGCCAAGCTCGCGGACTGGCTGGGGATGAACGGTCGGGTCATCGTCATCGCCGCGATCATCGGCATCGCGGTCGCCCTCCCAGTGGCGCTGTGGTACTACATCTACTCCGCCTACCACACTGGAGCTCACAACTTCGCGACGTGGGTGTATCAGGGTGGCTTCGCCTACGATTACATCACCGCGAAAATCAGAGACCCGAGCGGTCCCGACCCTCAAAGGCTGGGTTTCATGGGCTTCGGCGCGGCCGTGACGGGCTTGTTGATCTTCGCGCGCCACCGTTTCCCCTGGTGGCCGCTTCACCCCATCGGCCTCACCTGTCCGCTCGCGGCGGGGATGGTCGCCCATTTGGGCCCCTTCTTCCTGACCTGGCTCACCAAGGTGATCCTCATCAAGATCGGCGGTCAGTCGCTCTACGAGCGGGGCAAGCCCTTTTTCATCGGGCTCGTGGTCGGCCACCTCGCAGGAGCTGCGCTCTACATCATCGCCAGCCTCATTTTGTATCCGGGAGTAGGGTACACCGCTTATCCAAGTTGGCGTCTTCGTTATTAACGGTCAGGACTTTCACCTCGGTGGCCGAGAGAAAATCTCCGATCGCCGCCCCCGTTCTGCTGAAGGCGACACCATCCCGAAGCTCGACGCATCTTGCCGGGTCCGCGCGCCGTACCTTTCATTATCATGATCGCGCCAGACACGCGACATCGAGTTCGTCGCTGCGCCGGGCGACTGGGCGCTCCACTGTCACCGCCGCCACCACCCCATGAATGCGATGGGCCACGACACCCCGAACATGCTCGGCGTCAACCAGGAGGAAGTGGAAGGCAGGATCCGAGCCCTTCTCCCGGCCTACATGGCCATGGGCGGGAGAGGCATGCACGAGATGACGGAGATGCGCATGGAGGGGCCGCCGAACACCCTGCCCATGATGGGCGGCGATGGACCGTTCGGCTCCATCGGGATGGGCGGGATGTTCACCGTCCTCAAGGTGCGAGATGAAATCGCAACCTACGACGACCCGGGGTGGTACAAGCATCCAGCCGGGACAGTGTCCGAGCGCGCTGGAGAGGAGGCCAGACCTCCGTCCATCGCACCGGCCGCTAGTAACAAGGGGTTGTGAGACGCGAAAGAATTGATTATACTTCTTTACAAAGATTAGTTTCCCTTCGCCTCGAAGGGAGATTGAACCCGGCGTTGTGAAAGGGGGAGAGGTGAATTCATGCAGGGTGCGCCGGACCCCTCAGGCAGAAACGAGCACAGGCTCTAGTCACTCCAGTAGAGGGATATGATGAACAAAGGAAAATGGATTGCAGCACTGGCCGTCGTCGTGCTGGCTTCGGCCGTCGCGGTCAACGTGGCGAGCGCTCGGCTTGATAGTGAGACCTGGGACACCCCGAAGCTGCCCGCCGGCATGGCGGTGACGATCGACGGTGATCCGTCCGAGTGGATGGATTTTGCATGGACCGACGGTGTATGGACCTGGGAACGCATCCAAGCCCAGCCCTGGTACAACCCCGAGGGGATCAGTTCATCTCCGAGACCGACGGGCGAGATGGAGGGCACAGAAGCCGGGAGCGACGACGACTTCTCGGTTGAGTTCTGGTCCGCGTGGGACGATGAGGGGATCGTCTTCGCCTATTCGGTGACCGACAACATCTTTGACAACTATAGCCAACCGGACAGCCCGAGCTTCGCCGGCGGGGACATCGCGTGCGTCTTCCTCGATACCAAAGGAGGCTCCGGAACGCAACAAACGGCAGGCTACGCAAGCTACTGGTTTCTCGCCGGTACTACGAGCGGCGAGCTTCCAGAGTCCATCGCGGGTCAAGATGTTAAGCGCCGCATCTCCTGGCCTCCCAAGGAGGGAGTGCAACAGGGGTCCCAGCAGTACTTCGGCAACGATGTCCCCGAGGCCCTTGGGCGGACGATCGTCGATCCCGTCGGAGCCCATCCCGACGCCTTGGGCGGGGACTGGATGTTTGAAGCCAGGATTACATGGGAGGGCTACCTCTCTACCACAGACCCGCCGTTCCTACCTCCGTACGAAGATAAAGAGATGGGCTGGGCGTGGTTCATATGGGATGCGGATGGCGCCGGCTCTGAAGCCATCTTCTACATCGCTCACGACTCGAACGACGGCGCTCCGGCAAGCAGCAGTTGGACGACTTTCGTCGGCGAAGAGGTGGCCGTCGAGACATCGAGCTGGGGCCAGGTCAAGCAGCTCTTCAAGTAGGTTTCACGGACCCAGCATCCCGAGAAGGCCGGGGGGGCTCGTCGAGATCCCCGGCCTTCTCATTCTTTCTGCCCCCTAACCAGCGACCCCGGAAGGCTCAAAGCCGTGCGACGGTACGGGCTCCCGTACTGAACCGCGCTTGACAGGGGGTGGACCGGGGGCGTACATGCGCAGGACCCCTCGTCCAGTGCATCGGTACAGCACCTGACGGCGATGCCGCCGGGAGGAGCCCCACCGTGGCCTCCGAAGAGACCGCCCCGCGAACCGCAGAAGCCGCCCGCCCGGAACGGCGGCGCGGCCTCGCCGCCTCCGGTCTCACGGTGCGCGCGGTGGTTCTGGGCATCCTGTCGGCGGGCGGCGGCGCCGTCCTCTACCCGTTTCTCAGCCAAGGAAACAACATCCACGGAATGGGCATGGGCCACTTTCCCTGGGGTCCGGTCCTCATGCTGTTCTTCTTCGTCTTCGTCGTCAACGTAGCCTTCAAGCTCGCCAACCGCGCGTGGGCGCTGCGGCCCCAGGAGATCGTCGTGATCTTCATCATGGCGCTCGTCGCGGTGGTCTCAGGCGGGAGCCTGTTGCTGTTCCTGATCGCCACGCTGGCGTCCCCACGCTACTACGCCTCGCCCGAGAACGAATGGGCCGATCTCTTCCTGGACGATATCCTGAGTTGGATGGCCCCTGAGGATACGGGCAAGGCCATCACGTGGTTCTACGAGGGCCTGCCTCTGGGCGAGATCATCCCCTGGGCGGCGTGGCTTCCGTCGCTGTTGTGGTGGTGCACCTTCGTGATGGCCGTCTATTTGATCTGCATTGCGCTAGTGGCGCTGTTCCGCAAGCAGTGGGTGGAGAACGAGCGGCTGCTCTTCCCCTTGATGAGCACCCCCATGGCGCTGATGGAGGACAGCGCCTCGCCGAAGCTTCTGCCCGCCATCACCAAGAAGCCGGCCTTCCTCGTGGGCTTCCTTCTCATCTTCGGCATGCTCGCCTGGAACGTGGTGACGTTCCTCAAGCCAGGGCTTCCGCTCATCCATTTCGGCGGAGCCGTCAACTTCGGCAGGACCTTCCCGCGCATCTTCATCGCCGCCACGCCCTGGATCATCGGACTGTGCTACTTCGTCAACCCCGAAGTCCTGTTCAGCTTCTGGTTTTTCCAGCTTCTGATCCGCTTTGAGCAAGCTCTGTTCACCCGCATCGGCTTCTCGATCGGCACCAGCGAGCTCGGCGGGTTCGGACCAGCCGGCGTTCCCAGGTACGTTTCTGTGATCTGGCAGTCGTACGGCGCTTTCAGCCTGTTCATCCTCTACGGTGTCTGGGCCGGGAGACATCATCTGGCCGACGTCTTCCGCCGCGCCTGGCGGGGGCTCCGGACACAGAGCGATGAACGTGAACTGATGTCGCCTCGCCTCGCCGTGGCTTGCCTCGTCTTAGGCGTGGTGTACGTCGCCGCTTTCATGGCGCGGACAGGCATGTCGGCTCCTGTGATCGTGCTCTTTCTGCCCGCGGTCATCCTGGCCTACTTCGGGACCACGCGGCTCGTCATCGAAAGCGGTCTGCCCTACGTCAAGCCGCCGTTGATGGCGCAGTTGTTCACGATGCACACCCTGGGATCAGCCGGCATGTCGAACCCGAGCATGGTGGGGATCGCGTTCTCCTTCGGCTGGATCACGAACCTATGGTCCGCCTTCATGCCCGCCGCCGCGCACGGCGCCAAGCTCGCTGACTTGCTGAGGATGAACGGGCGGGTCATCGTGATCGCCACGATCCTCGGCATCGCGGTCGCCCTTCCGGTGGCGCTGTGGTACTACCTCTACTCCGCCTACCACACTGGGGCTCACAATTTCTCGACGTGGGTGTATCAGGGCGGCTTCGCTTTCGATTACATCACCGCGAATATCAGGGGGCCACGCGGTCCCGACCTTCCAAGGCTAAGTTTCATGGGCTTGGGCGCGACCCTGACGGGCTTATTGATCTTCGCACGCCACCGCTTCTCATGGTGGCCGCTTCATCCCATCGGCCTCACCTGCCCGCTCGTGCCGGGGATGGTCGGCCATTTGGGCTCTTTCTTCCTCACGTGGCTCGCCAAGGTGATCCTCATCAAAATCGGCGGTCAGTCGCTCTACGAGCGGGGCAAGCCCTTCTTCATCGGGCTCGTGGTCGGCCACATCGCAGGGGCTTTGCTCTACGTCATCGCCAACCTCGTCCTGTATCCGGGAGAAGGGTACCTCTCACCGCCCCGGTATTACTGAAGGCGGTGCTCTCCCCAAGCTCGACGCATCTTGCCGGGGCCGCGCGCCGTACCTTTCATTATCATGATCGCGGCAGACGCGGAGCCTTCGCGTGAGCCCATATTGAGCCAAGGAGCATCGCCGTGGCCTTTGAGCGAGAAGCCCTAAAGCCCGAAGAAGCGGCCCAGCCGGAACGCCGGCTCGGTCTCGCCGCCTCCGGTCTCACGGTGCGCGCAGTGGTTCTGGGCATCCTGTCGGCGGGCGGCAGCGCCATCCTCTACCCGTTCATCAGTTATGGGCATAACATCCACGGGATGGATCTCGGCTATTTCCCCTGGCTCCCGATCATGCTGCTGTTCTTCTTCGTCTTCATCGTCAATGTAGCCTTCAAGCTCGCCAACCCCTCCTGGGCGCTGCGGCCCCAGGAGATCGTCGTGATCTTCGTCATGGCGCTCGTCGCGGTGGTCTCAGGCGGAAGCCTGGTGCTGTTCCTGGTCGCCATGCTGGCGGCGCCACGCTATTACGCCTCGCCCGAGAACGAATGGGCCGACCTCTTCCTGGACGATATCCTGAGCTGGATGGCGCCCGACGACACAGGCAAGGCCATCACGTGGTTCTACGAGGGCTTGCCTCTGGGCGAGGGCATTCCCTGGGCCGCGTGGCTCCCGTCGCTACTGTGGTGGTGCAGTTTCGTGATGGCTTTCTTTCTGGTCTGCATCGCGCTGGTGGCACTGTTCCGCAAGCAGTGGGTGGAGAACGAGCGGTTGCTCTTCCCCTTGATGAACACGCCCATGGCGCTGATGGAGGACAGCGACTCGCGCACGCTTCTACCCGCCATCACCAAGAAGCCAGCCTTCCTCGTGGGCTTCTTTCTGGTCTTCGGTATCTTCGTCTGGAATGTGGCGACGTTGCTCAAGCCGGGACTCCCCCGCATCCAGTTCGGCGGACCCGTCAACTTCGGCAGGACCTTCCCACGCATCTTCATCACGGCGCAGCCCTGGCTCATCGGGCTGTGCTACTTCGTCAACCCCGAAGTCCTGTTCAGCTTCTGGTTCTTCCAGATTTTGATCCGCATGCAGCAAGCTCTGTTCACCCGCATCGGCTTCGCGATCGGCACCAGCGAGCTCGGCGGGTTCGGAGGGTCCGGCGTTCCCAACTACGTTTCTTTGAGTTGGCAATCGTGGGGGGCTTTCAGTGTCTTCATCCTCTACGGCGTCTGGGCCGCACGCCACCACCTGGCCTACGTCTTTCGCCACGCCTGGCGGGGGCTCCGGACACAGGGCGATGAGCGTGAACTGATGTCGCCTCGCCTCGCCGTCGTCTGCCTCGTCTTAGGCCTCGTGTACATGGTCACTTTCACGGCCCGGACGGGCATGTCGGCCCCTTTGATCGCGCTCTTTCTGCCCGCAGCCGTCCTGGCCTACTTCGGGACCACGCGGCTCGTCATCGAAAGCGGCCTGCCCTACGCCAAGCCGCCGTTGATGGCACAGATGTTCGCGATGCACACCTTGGGATCAGCCAACATGTCCACCTCAAGCATGGTGGGGATCGCGTTCTCCTTCGGCTGGATCACGAACCTGTGGTCCGTCATCGTGCCCGCCATCGCGCACGGCGCCAAGCTCGCCGACTTGCTGAGGATGAACGGCCGGGTCATCGTAATCGCCACGGTCCTCAGCCTCGCGGTCGCCCTCCCGGTGGCGCTGTGGTACTATATTGATTCGGCCTACCGCACCGGGGCTCACAATTTCGTGACGTGGGTGTATCAGGGTGGCTTCGCTTTCGATTACATCACCGCGAAAATCAGAGACCCGAGCGGTCCCGACCCTCTAAGGCTGGGGTTCATGGGCTTGGGTGCAGCCGTGACGGGCTTATTGATCTTCGTACGCCACCGCTTCCCCTGGTGGCCGCTTCACCCCATCGGCCTGACCTGTCCGCTCGCGTCGGGGATGGGCGGCCACCTAGGCCCCTTCTTCCTCACGTGGCTCGCCAAAGTGATCCTCATCAAGATCGGCGGTCAGTCGCTCTACGAGCGGGGAAAGCCCTTCTTCATCGGGCTCGTGGCCGGCCAAATCGCAGGGGCCATGCTCTACATCATCGCCAGCCTCATCTTGTATCCGGGAGAAGGGTCCACCACTTATCCAAGCGTTTTCCTTCGGCATTAACGGTCAGGACCCTCACCTCGGCAGCCGAGGGAAAATCTCCGATCGTCAGCCCGGTCCAGTCCACCCGGAGCACAGCAGCGTTTATGCGGGTCGCCGCAGGTAGCGCGGGCGAGGCGCAAATGAGAAGGCCGGAGATCTCAGAACGAGACCCCCGGCCTTCTCGGGATGCTGGGTCCGTGAAACTTACTTGAAGAGTTGCTTGACCTGGCCCCAGCTCGTTGTCTCGACGGCCACATCCTCGCCGAGGACGAAGGTCGTCCAACTGTAGTTTTCCGCATCACTGGTCGGCGCGCCACCATAGAGGAAGAAAAAGCTGTCACCCTGGGCGCCGTCCGCGTCGATCGCGAAAAATATCCAGCCCATCTCACGTCCCTCGAACGGAGAAGCCCACGTTTCCTCTGTATTGTCGATGATGCCCTGCCACGTGAGCTTGCCCTCAAACACCCAGCTCCCGCCCAAGGCGTTGGGCGAGGTGCCAACGGGATCGACGACCGTCCTCCCTTGGGCCTCTGGGACATCTTCGCCGAAGTACTGAGCGGTCTCTCCCACGGTATGGCTGATGCGGCGCTTCAAATCATCAGCGGTACCGTCGGTAGAACCCTCACCGGCGCGCCACCACCAGCTTGCGATACCCGCGTTTCTGTAGCCGCTTTCCTCGGTCGTGCGGCCAAAGCCGCCTTTGGCATCGATGACGATGCACGCGACGTCCGAGTTCGCGAAAGAGTTGCTTTCACCGACGCTGTGAACATCCCAGATGTTGTCAGTCACAACGAAGGCGAAGTAGACCGCATCATCGTCCCAGGCGGCGAAGGTCTCGACCGAGAAGTCGTCGGGGGTCCCGGCTTCTGCGCCCTCGTCCGGGCCCGTAGCTGCCGGAGGTTTCGAGACCCCTTCGGGGCCGTACCAAGACGAGGCTGCGACGCGTTCCCAGTCCCATACACCGTCGCTCCATGCAAAATCCATCCACTCGGACGGATCACCGTCGATGGTCACCGCCGTGCCGGCAGGCAGCTTCGGGGTTTCCCAGTGGAAATCATTCCGAGCGCTCGCCATGTTGGCCGCGACGGCCGAAGCCAGCACAACGACGGCCAGCGCTACGATCCATTTGCCTTTGCTCATCATATCCCTCTTTGGAGTTGATAGAACCGTTTGCTCGTTTGTGTCTGAGGAGTCCGGCGGCCCCTACATAAGTTCACTCGTCGCTCCTTTCCACAGCAACCGGGCCTTCGCTCTCCCTTCGCCTTGAACAAAGAGGCTATCGACATTCGCATAATGAAATATAAGGGCTCCCGACGCCTCGCGCAACCCCTGAACGCGTCTATCCAGAACGACGCTGTCGGTGCCGTCGGGCAGGGCGTTCACACCCCATCGCCCGGGGGCTGTCCTCCGCTCAGCCACGCCTCATCGAACAGGCTCAGGAAGATCCCGTGCGATGATGCCCAGCGGGTGGTGTCGCCCGTGGGGTAGCCATAGTACGTGCAGAGGATGGTTCCGTCGGACAGTTGCGTGGTGACGGGATAGCCAAAGTCTCTCATCCCCGGCTCGAATTCGTAAAGAACGCGCATCGATTCCATGTCCCACGTCCTGGCGTCGTCGTGGCTGAGAATCGCGCGCACCGTCCACAGCGGTCTACGATGTCCGTAGACCAGCAGCACCTCGCCGCTCCCCAGGCGCAGCATGCAGGGCGGGTGGCCCCAGATGTCGAGCCTGACCGGTTCGGACCAGGTGTGACCGTGGTCGGTCGATTCCGCCTGGAAGAGGTACCAGCCGGTACCCGAGCGGCCCGTAGGATAGATCATATCGGGCAGGTGGAGCTTCGGGTCCGGCGGCGGCTGAGTCCGCAACAGGCAGACGACCCGACCGTCCCTGGCCGTGTAGAGATCGGGCTCCGTGAAGTAGAAGACGTTCCCCTCGTTGTGAAGCTGCGCTATGCGTTGCCAGGTCTTGCCCTCATCCGTGCTGCGGTCGAACACGGCGGTCTTGGGCGTGGGGCCCCAAGGCGCTTCGGGGCCCGGAGGAATCCACGACGAAGCGACCAGCAGCGACCCGTCGGCGCACCGGGTGAAACCGGTCCCTCGGGGGATCACTCCGGTCTCATCCGAAGACAGACGGGGGACACCCTTCTCGCTGAGCGAGGCGATCAGATGGGCCGGACTGCGGGACGCACAGACCACCTTGTCCGTCGGCGACGGCCTGCGATCTTCCTCCGAGGACACAATGGCCCCGGGGGCATTGACGAGCGTACTGGACAAGAACGAAAAGGCATCCTCGCGTTCCCGCGTGATCCGCCACGTGTGCGCACCGTCGTCGCTGATCGCCCAGCAGGGGTCCGACCTGGACTGCTGGTGCGGATGGTCCCCTGCGAGCGCAATCAACGGCACCGGCTGGACGCCGAAGGTGATGATCAGCCGTCCGCTTTCCATCCGGACGATGTTGGGGAAGCTCGCATAGTCGCCCTCGATGCCGTAGACCAGCAGATCGAGTTTCTCGCCGGGTTGGCGCTCGCGCGGCACTTTTGCCGTCGGCGGGTCGATGAACTCGGGACGCCGAGCCCATTCCACCAGCCGAGCGAACCATTCCATCCGTTTCTCAGCGCCCGCGGCATCCTCTCGGGCCACCGCCTCGCCCAGCGCATCGAGCAGCCATTCGGTGGCACTCGTCATGCCCCGGCGTCGCCTTGCCAGCTCTCGCCAATCCTCTCGAATCTCTTCCAGATTGAGGTCTTTCATTGCTTTCTCCCAGCCGATCTTACACTCACCTAAGCATCACCCGTGACACCGTTTCCTGAAGGATCGCCGTCGGATGATAAAAACCTCATAGCATAGCTCGCCGTTGAGCACGGGCATGCGGGGAGCACACTGGTATAGAGCCGAAATTCAATATACTGGAGGCTCCACCGTTCGGCAACGCCTTTGCCTTCTGATGCGTCGGCTTATCTTATGATGATTCGTGAATCCATCGTGCCGCTGTCGCAGACGGGTGGGTCGCAAAACTCCGGCGTCGGTATAGCGGCCAATCAAACACACGAGAGATGAACCACCGAGTGGAGGATGCCGTGCCGACGACTTGGGAGAGTATCGACTTCGATCTCAAACTCGCCGAATTCAAGATCAACGGTTATGTGGTCTTCGAGGACATGATTCCCCCCGAGACCATGGACCGGATCCACGAGGCGTTTATGCCCCTGCTCGAACACGTCAAGGAACGCGAGACGGACATCTCGGATGTCGAGCGCGGCGATGTTCGCACCGGGTTGGGAAGACTGCAAACGACGAGCCGCTACACCCTGACCGTGCCGTGGATGCCGCCCTTTGCCGATCCTGCGATCTTCGAGCATCCCGTCATCCTCGAATTCCTCGACCGCTACTGGAAAACCGATGATTACGTGGTGACCTGCTACCATTCCAACACGCCGTATCCCGGAAGCGAATATCAGCATTGGCATCGGGATACCAATCTCGCCGAGGAGATTCCCCATGTGGGACTGGAGACTTGCCCCGTCATCGGCGTGAAATTCCCGCTCGTGGAGACCTCGGAGGAGAATGGCAGCATTGAAGTGCTACCGTCCACCCAGTACCTCGCGGATCCCGAACTGGAGCCACGCTACGACGACGTGTTAAAACGGGGTCATTTCCCCTCGTCGCATCGGCTCAACCTGAAGAAAGGTTCGATGTGGGTGCAGGACGTTCGAACCCTGCACCGCGGCACTCCCAATCCATCGGATCAGCCGCGCCCGGAACTGGTCGTGTGCTACTGTCGATCCTGGTTTGCTATTCAGCAGTACGTCGAAATGCCTCAGGCGGCGTATGACGCGCTCTCAGAGCGAGGCAAGAAACTGCTGAGCCGCCGCCACATTGTCGAGTGGACCTAATGGGCGAGGGGATCTTCGCAGGTTGCGGGGTGCACGACAACGGGATGGAGCGGCGGTATCTATGAAACCTGGCTCGTCGGGCCGGAAAACGGATTCCATGTCAAGCCAGAACGCCGCCATCAACATTCATCGCGTGACCGGTCACGTATGAAGCGGCGTCCGAGCATAGCCACACTACAGCCTCGCCGATCTCTTCCGGCTTGCCCAGCCGACCTATCGGCAACTCCTCGGAGAATTTTTCGACGGCGCCGGGATGATCTGCGGTTTGCCGCTTGACCATTGGGGTCCAAATCAAGCCGGGGTTAATACAGTTGATCCGGATTCCCGAGCGGACGTATTCCAGGGCCGCTGTTCGCGTCAGTTGAACGATCGCGGCTTTCGCGGCGCCGTAGACGGGCAATTCAGGTTGTCCCTTCATTCCAGCATTGGAAGCCGTATTGACGATGACTCCGCCACCCTGCTCGAGCATCCGGCGGATCTCGTACTTCATACAAAGCCAAACCCCTTTGAGATTGACGGACATCAAGCGGTCGTAGTTTTCCTCACTGCAGTCGGCGGTTTTTCCCATTTCTCCAAGGATGCCGGCATTGTTGAAAGCGCAGTCCAACCGCCCGAACGTCTCAACGCAGTCAGCGACTAATTTCTCAACGTCATTGGATTTCGTTACGTCGCATTCAAGAAACACGGCCTCGCCACCGGCCTGCTTCACCTGATCGACGGCCTCCCGGCCCGCGTCGATCTGCACATCGGCAATCGCGACCTTGGCCCCCTCACGCGCAAACAATCTGACGGTGGCTTGTCCGATTCCGGATGCACCGCCTGTCACCAGAGCGATTTTGTTGTTGAGTGAGTGTTCCATCGACTTCCAACGCTACTTGTGAACGTGCCACTTCTCGCCGATGTCAACCACTCCGAGGTTGCGCCACCGAGCCGTCACTCCCTGGCCAAAGGCCGTTTGTTCATACCCGGGATCGAGCCCTGGGATCGTGCCGTCTCGTCCGTCCGGCAGATCATCCAGCAACGTGAAGATGGCCATATTCACGGTAAACCGGGATGGCTTGACGACAGGCGCCGAAGGTGGATCGACGGTTGCCACCCAGGTGACGGTGTGGACGAGCTCGCCATCCACGTACCACTCGGCACGATCCGGGCCCGGCGCCATCGGTGCATCCTCACCGGGATAATAGCGAATCTCGTACCGGTGCCAGCTACCCGGCTCGATCGACAAATCGGTCAAGACGGGCTCGGCCATCGGTTTCACGGAACCCGCCTCGCCGCCCGGCGACGACACGAGGAACAACTCGCGCAGCGCCATCACGCGACGATTCGAAATCTCGAAGTTCAACACCAGGCCCGTCGTATCGTCAATGAGGGAGATAGAACCACTGCCAAGTCGAGGATCATCAGGGTCCGCATTGTACGGATTGTTTTTCGTCTCGTGAACTTCGACCGCCATGTCGACAGCCACGGAGAGACCACCGCCCGCGGGAAATCGCCGGTCCGCCCTGACGAGCGCCTTTACGTGGTCTGAGGGGTCCTTGGCGCTGAGCGTAAACTGTGGAATATCGATTTTGAATTCGGGCAACTCGGGTGTGGGAGCCGTGATGCGCGCCGCGGGGTCCATCGGGCGGAAACCGGCGACTTCACGCACGTGCCATCCGGCACCAATCACCGGGGATCCCGCCACCCAATCGCTAAAGTCACGCCCCTCACCGTCCAGGAAGTGTTTTGGCGCCGGCAGCGCCCGCCAAACGTCGACGGTTGCGGGAGCGTTGGGCCAGTTCTTGGGGCGATAGGATGACTCGTCCCAGATCTGCAGCATCTCAGTGCTCAATTCGATGATGTTTCCAGCCGGATCGGGGATATAGAGAAAGATGTTGTCGCCAGGACCATGCCGACTCGGTCCGTAAAGTATGGGGGTCTTGTGACGCTTGAGATGGTCACAGATTGCCTTGATCGCGTGCCAGTCGGCAAGATCGAAGCAGTAGTGATTCACCTTCGCCCGGCCATCGTTGTGGAACGCGATGCCATGGTGATCCTGGTTGCAGCGAACCCAAGCGAGGGTTGTCCCCTCAACGCTGTCGGATAGACGAAATCCGAGTGCGTCCAGGTAAAAGGACAACGTGCGGTTCAGATCGATCGTGTGAAAAGTGATGTGACCGAACTTCACGGGCCTGACTTCGCGTGGAGCCAGCGGCTGATCAAGGTGCTGCATCCCTTCGTAAAACTTCAAGCGATTTCCATCCGGATCGCGAAAGCATGCGGATGCGCCAATCCCAGGATGCGCGTCATCATCGGATTCTGGCTCGAGACCCCGCTGGGCGAGCGTCCTACGAACACGTTCAAGCGCTTCACCGTCGTGAACCTCTAGGCCCAAATGGTGCAGCCCGCGCTGTGGTCCAGGATACAACCCCAAGCAATGATGCTCGTTGTTGCACCGCAAAAAAACCGCTCCGTCGGCGCGGTCAGAAATCTCAAGGCCCACGATGTTTTCGTAGAACGCTGCTACGCGCTCGACATCGGGAACGGTAATGCCGACATGGCCTAGACGTTTGATGTGGGTCATGGGGAAAATGTCGGGGATCGGAGCTAAGTCTGCTGCGCCTGCTCGATCGCTCCGCGCAGATTGTCGATGCTTCTTCGGGTTCCGTCCATCAGCGTCTCCAGGGTGCTGTCGATCTTCCGTTCGTACTCAATGGCCCAAATCCCATCGAAATCGTCCAGCAGGGTGCGGATGATCGGCTGCCAGTCGATATCCCCCTCGCCAAACGCACGGTATTCGACCTTATCGCCGCGACGAGCCACGTCCTTCCAATGCGTATAGACAACGCGATCTTTGACGGCTTGCAAGGCGGCGTAAGGGTCTTCTCCTCCGTAAGCGTAGTTGGCCGGATCGTAGGTCACGCCCACCGACTTGAAGGGAACCCTATCCAAAAGCCGCCCCAGCCGCGCACCCGTCGCCGATGTGCCGCCGTGGTTCTCGATGGCCAAGGCGACATTCTTTTCCTGGGCATACTCGCCCAGCTTGTTGAAAGCCGCGCCGAGTATTTCATACAGCGCGTCGGTCACCCTTTCTGCCGGAAGCACATAGTGTTTTGAGTGTGTAAAGTCGTGCTCCGTGAAAACCCGAACGACGCGCGCGTCGAGGGCGTCAGCCACATCAATCACTTTCATCATCTCGTCGCAACGATCTTTCGCGACTTCGCCGTCTAGCCCAACCACCGCGCCGCCGCCGAGGGCAGCCACGGTGACGCCGACTTCTTCCGCCAATCGCTTCACACCGGCGATATCCTCGGCATTTGCATCCACAGCAATCTTGTTTCTGGATTCCTCCTGCAGCCATCCGCAGTCGATCTCGATCGCCAAAATACCAATACGCTTCGAAGCCTCGAAGAATTCTCGCAAGCCGTACTCGCGGTATCCGTAGGATGCGTTACCCAATGTAACACGTTTTGATATAGACATGATCACCGCGGCCCCAATACCATGATGTTGCAGCCGTCGGCCCAAGATGGCGTTCCTTGCCGCTGTCGGCAAGTCATACGGCCGGATGCAGTAGCGAAATCGTCGAGAAGCTCACGGGCGTCAACCGCCTCGGCATCGGACCGCCAACGTATCCGGCCAATATCGCGGACCGTTTCTGTCGGCGTCCGAGGCGGCTTCGAGCGGATGAGCTATCCCGCTTCCTGTATGCCATCTCGTCCCTCGGCGAACCTAGCGGGTGAACCGGTCTTGGAGGACGGACTGGTCGGCCTTAACATGCCGTCACATAAAGGCCCGAGCCCTGAGTTGGTGCCGGAGGGGGACTCGAACCCTCACGAGGAGTAAACCCACGGACCCCTGCAATCAGAGCGTCCACCACCCCCAGGCGCCACCCCATGCCGCGCCAACACCCCAAGCGCTCACAGGTCTCACCTGGCGGGCGTTGCTTTTAGGCGCAGGCTTCTCCGTCCTGATCAACGTCGCTGCGCCGGCGGCGCTGTGGCGCTACCAGACCGCCGAGCTGATCCGCAGCGAGATCACGCGCACCTTCTTGCCGATGGGCGTGATGTTCCCATTTCTGTGCTGCGTGGCCATCCTCAACCCCTTGCTGAAGCTCTTGAGCCCTCGGCTCGCGCTGCGGCCCGGTGAACTGATCATCGTGTTCACCATGGGCCTGGTCGGTATCACCATCCCCCTCTTCCTGATCGGGTTTTTCCTAGCGATCATCAGCTCGCCCTACTACTTCGCCTCGGTCGAGAACGAGTGGGCCAGGCACTTCCATCCCTACATCGAAGCCTGGATGACGCCCACCAACGCCCACGATGAAATGGCCTGGTTCTACGAGGGCTTGCCGCCCTGGGCAACGATCCCCTGGCGCGCGTGGCTGGCGCCGCTTTTCTGGTGGCTAGCGTTGATCGGAGCGTTCTACTTCATGTGCTTCTGCCTGGCCGCCATCTTCCGTCGCCAGTGGGCCGAGCACGAGCGCCTGACCTTTCCCCTAATGGAGTTTCCGCGCGAGATGGTGCGCGAATCCGGAAGCTCTCGTAAGATGCCGGCCTTCATGCGCAGCGGCCTATTCTGGACGGGCTTCGCCGTCGGGGCTTTCATCCTGTACTGGAACTGGGCTCACTTCTTCTTCCCGGCGTTCCCCGAGATTCCCGTGATGGGCTCGCTCACCGTCGGCAAGGGTTTCCCGACGATCCGTCTGTGGCTCTGTTTGCCCGCGATGGGTTTCTCATATCTGGCCCACCTGGACGTCCTCGCCAGCGTCTGGGTCTTCCGGCTGCTCGTGGTGCTTCAGGAGGGCATGTACAACCGAATCGGGTTTTCCATCGGCGACACGGGCGTGTTCGTCTGGTCGGTGGCCGCCTCTTCGTGGCAAAGCGCCGGGGCGTTCTTCTTCATGGTGGGTTTCAGCGTATGGATGGCACGGGCGCACCTGGCGCGGGTCGTCCGCAAGGCATTCGGCGGTGAGCCCGACCTGGACGATTCGGGGGAACCGCTCAGCTACCGTACGGCCGTGTGGGGGCTTCTCGGGGGCGTGGTCTTCTTCAGCGCTTGGCTATCGCACGCGGGCATGGAGGCCCACGTCATCGCGGTGTTCGTGCCCGCGATATTCATCATCTACCTTGGCCTGTCGCGGATCGTCGCACAGGTCGGGCTGTACTACTTCGTCCCGCCGATGATCGCGGAGCCCTTCACCATGACCCTGCTGGGTGGAACGCACATGTCCCCCAAGAGCCTGATCGCCATGGGCTTCCAGTACTCCTGGCACGGTGATGTCCAGGCCGTCTTCATGCCCGCGGCGGCCAATATCATGAAGCTATCCGAGCGTATCCGGCGCGCCACGCGAGCGGTGCCTCTCGCCATCTTCGTCTCGGCGGCCGTGGGCTTCGTCACGGCCATCGGCTACATCCTGATCATCTCCTACGACCAGGGTGCCTACAACTTCGGCTCGTGGACCTATCGCACAGGGGGCCTCGTCTCATTCGAGGATGTCGTGGCACGGATCAAGGAGCCCGAAGGCCCAGACTGGAAGCGGATCGGGTTTTTCGGTCTGGGCGCGACGGAGATGGGGATCCTCACGTTCCTGCGCTACCGCTTCGCGTGGTGGCCCCTGCACCCGGTCGGGTTGGCCGTCGCGTCGGCGTGGCCGGTGGATTGGCTGCTGCTCAGCGCTTTCCTCGCATGGCTGATCAAGATGATCGTGCTCCAGATCGGCGGCATCCGGCTCTACGAGCGGAGCAAGCCCTTCTTCTATGGCATGATCTGCGGTTACTTCGTCGGCGAGGGCATTCCGCTGATCGTAGACGTCCTCCTCTACCCCCTAGGCCCGGGAACGGGATAGCTCAACAGAGAGGCCCTCTAGATCATGGGCGGTCGGCCCCGTTCAGTCGATGAGCTTTCGGTAGGCGTCTACAAGGGTTGAGGCGCCGTTGAAGATGAAGCTCATTTCGCTCCCCGCCTCGAAAAAGCTCGCTCCCCTGTCGATCCAACTCCCGGCCGCATCGACGCTGGAAGGCGTAGTGCCGAAGGGCACGCCGTGGCTCTTACAGATCTCCAGGATCGCCTCCATCGGGCCAGCCACATCGGGGTGATCGGGGTTTCCGGGATGCCCCATCTCCACGGAGAAGTCCCCGGGGCCCACATAGACCATGTCAACGCCGGGACTGCTGACGATCTCCTCGACGTTTTGGTAGCCCTTTTTCGTCTCGATGTGCACCACAAGCGTGGTCTCGGCGTCCTGGTCCGCTATCCATTGTCTGTGGTCGGTGGGCTGCCGATAGTCGCTATTGCCGTAGCCCGGCGCCCACGCGCGCGACCCCGCCGGGGGAAACTTCAGGTAGTCCAGCAAGGTCTCGATTTCACTTCGCGTTTCCGTTCGTGGAAGCTGGATGCCCACTACGCCGCACTCGAGCAACCTTGCGACCTCCGCTCGTTCAAGTTGAGGCGTCTTCGCGATGACTGGCAGACCATTATCGCGCGCGGCCGCGACGGTATCGGTGAAATCGGTCGGGCTGAACATCGCGTGTTCATTCTCGATGTACACGAAGTCGAACCCGGCCTGCCGATACAGCTTCACGAGCGACGGGCGGGCATACTCGGTGAGCATACCGCCGATGAGGACCTCGCCAGCCCTCAGCCGGCTTTTCAGATGGCGCCCGGGGCCACCTCCGGAGTAAAAGCTATCCCCAAGTGACCTACCGGGATCGGTTTGCAGGTTAACCACGGGTGCCCCTCCCATGCTGGGTGCTTGCGGTGATACCGGTGCCCTCGCGCTTTCGCCACCAGGGGCGAGCCCTTCGGCTCCGCGCTCGCTGTCTTCCGTTTTGGCTTTCCTTGAGCAGGACGTTACGAACCACGGAATGAAGACTTTCCATTCAGAGCGCTCCTATCGTGTGGCCGAACGTAAGGGGCTTCCTTGCGATAGCAGTCTCGTGACCGCACTGCGCCCTTTGCCTCAATGGAGGTGGGAGGAAGATAGAGCACAAGTGACAGAAGGCACAACAGGAATAAAACACAACAAGGGGATGCTACCGCACGATAGAGTCAAGCCACCTCACCTGAGGGTCTTCCATAACCCATGATCGGAACAGGGCCTGGCCATCGCTCCGACACGTCGGTGCGCTGGGCTGAGGGAGGTCGATCCGGTCTCAAGGCGGTTGACAAATCCGAGGCGACATCCCAATCTTCTTACGGTTATGTTCCGCATACGCTTCCGTAGTGCTCTTCCGGTACGGATTGCCTTCCTCGAGCTCGGCTGGCGACTTCCTGATGGGTTCCGACGAGCAGCCGGTGCATTGCGCCTACCTTGACGCTTTCTGGATCGATGCTTTCGAGGTGACCCATACTCAGCATCATGACTTCTGGACCGCCGAGGGCTGGAGCCCGCACGAGTAGCCCTAGCACCATTCCACGACTGTGACTATCCCCCCGCCCTCCGCGGCGCCGTCGCGCGAGCCTCCAGAGACCGTCACCCCACCGGCGCGTGCGGGATTCGCCGGCCTCACGTACCGCTCGCTGCTTTTGGGAACCCTCGCCGCGGTCACCATGGGCGTGTGGGGACCCTATTCCCTCCTCGTCATCAAGTCCTCGCGGATCACGTTCGGTTACCTGCCCTTCGGCTCGGTGCTGATGCTCTTCGCCCTCGCCGGCGTGGCGAACACCATTCTCAGGCGCTGGTGGCCGCGAAACGCGTTCGAGGCGCGGGAGATGGTGGTCATCTTCACGATGTCGCTCGTCGCCACGACCATTCCCGACATCGGCCTGGGCTGCTACCTCTTCGCCATCCCCGCGACGCCGGGCTACTTCCCCTCACCCGAGAACCAGTGGGCGGACTACATCCTGCCCTTCGTCCCCAACTGGATCGCGCCACACAACGTGAACCAAGCCATCGACTGGTTCTACAACGGCCTGCCCGAGGGCGAACGGATCCCGTGGGAGGTCTGGGCGCTGCCCTTGTTCTGGTGGTTCTGCTTCATCGGCGCGCTCTTTTCCGCTCTGTTCTGCGGCGTGGCGATGTTCCGCAAGCAGTGGATCGAGCACGAGCGGCTGCTCTTCCCGCTGATGCAGGTGCCTCAGGAACTGATCGGGGAGCACGATCCGGGCCAGGCCGCGCCCCGGATTATGCAGAGCAGACTTTTCTGGGCGGCGTTTGCGATCACGTGCTTCATCCCCACCTGGAACATCCTCAACCACGCCTATCCGGGGATCCCGAGCCTTCCAACGTACTGGGGAGAGATCCAACTCCATCGCCAGTTCCCAGCGATCAGGGCGGTCGTGGCTTTTCCCCTCTGGAGCATCGGCTATCTGGCCAACGTCGATGTGCTTTTCAGCCTCTGGTTCTTCCACCTGCTCTCGATCCTCCAGGTGGGCCTCTTCTCACGGTTCGGCTTCTCGATCGGAGCGGCGGATGCGTTCTGCTCCTACTACCCGGAGATCGGCTGGCAGAACTTCGGGGCCTTCATGGTCTTCGTGGCGTGGGGGATCTGGGTGGCGCGCCGGCACCTGGGGGCAGTGCTGCGCAAGGCGATCACGAACGACCCGGAGATCGACGACAGCAACGAGCTACTGTCTTACCGAACGGCGGTAGTCGGCCTGATCCTGGGCACGCTCTACATCTGCGGCTTCCTCATCTGGAGCGGGATGGAGTTCCACGTGCTGGTGATCTTCATGATCGCGACTTACGCCATCTTCTTCGGGATGACGCGCGTCGTCTGTGAATCGGGAACCCAGCTCTATAAGGCGCCCATCATCCCCCAGACGTTCACCTACCACGCCCTCGGCGTCGAGAACATCGCGCCCTCGAGCATGGCGGCGATGTCGTTCACCTACGTGTGGATCGTGGACGTGTGGTCCATCTTCATGCCACCGATGGCACACGGAGCCAAGCTGGCCCACGAGTTGGGGATGTACAAGCGCGCCATCGTCTGGGCGGTGGCCATCTCGATGGCCGTGACGTTTCTCGTGACGTGCGTCTATTTCATGCATACGACCTATTCAGTGGGCGCCTACAACCTGGGTTACTGGATCTTCCGGGGCGCAGACCCCATCGGCATGTCGCTTGCCGTGAAGAAGATGCAAAATCCAACCGGCCCTGACACCGCCCGCCTGACCGCTTTCGGCGCCGGGAGCGCGGTCATGAGCTTCCTGATCTTCATGCGCTACCGCTTCGCCTGGTGGCCCCTGCACCCCATCGGTTATACGGCGCCCTACACCATGGCCATGCGGGTTTCCTTCCTGTCGATCTTCCTGGCCTGGCTCTGCAAGTGGCTGGTCATCAAGCTGGGCGGCATCCTGCTCTACCGGAAGTCCCTGCCGCTTTTTTACGGCATGCTGATCGGCTACGTCACCGGCTGCTTCCTCGCCTTCATCGCCGATGCACTCTGGTTCCCCGGTGAGGGGCACCTCATCTACTGGGGCGGCGTCTAAGCCACCCGGCCCAACCTCAAAAAGGAAGGGGCCGCAACCCCTTCAATGGGTGGCGACCCCTTGACGTCGGCCGGAAACCGAATGGCTACCGGAATAGCTGCTTGATCTGCGACCAGTTCGTCGTCTCGACGGCCACGACGGGCTGGCCCTCGAAGGGCCCGACGAACATCGCATCCCCGTACAGAGCGTCGTTCGAGGCGTCGCCCCACAGGCAGAACTGACCGCCCCAGTCCTGGATGTCGCCGCCGTCAGGCGTCGTGCCATCTGGGTCGGGGTGCACGTTCGACCAGCCGATGACCGTGCCTTCTTCCGGCCCGAACCCCGGGGTCAAGGCCCTCATGTCTGTCCAGGGCACGAACGTCTCGATCACGTAGTCGGCGTCGTACTTGCCGCCGCCGACCTGAACGCCGTAGACCACGTAGTCGGGTGCGACCGACTCGACATCTACCGACTCACCCTCACCACGGCGCCACCACGGGGAATCGGGCGCGCCCGGCTCAGCGACGAAGTCATAGATATGGTCGCCCTGGGCCTGCCCAACCCCATCACCGTCATGCGGGATGTCAAGGTACCAAGCGACGCTATCCTTGAGCCACCACTGCTGGTCGTTGTTTGCGGAGTTCGAGACGTCGTGGACGTTGTCGTGCGTGATGGCAGCACCGTAGAGGCCATCGTCGTCCCAGGCGATGAAGTAATCGGCCGAGAGGTCATCGCTGGTCATCGGGGTGCCCTCGGGCTCGACGCTATTGCTTTGGTCGTCGACGGCATCCAAAAGCCCGTTACACGCCGAGAACCAGGGCTGCGCCTGGACGCGCTCCAGATCCCAGGTCCCGTCGGTCCACGCGAAATCCACCCACTCCGAAGGGTCGCCATCGATGTCGGGCTTGAAAAGGAGCTTGGGGAACTCGAGCTCCTCGCCCGAGTGCGCCCAGGCGCCGCCCGAGAGCATAGCGACCATGCTCAGAGCCGCAAGCACACACAGTCCGCGCTTCATTTGCCTTCTCCTGTCAAGGGGTGATCGAATCTGTGAGAGGCGCTCCTACGGACCTCTTGGAGGCCCGGACCGCCTTACATGCCGACCCCTATGGAACTGACCCAAAACCTCCTCTTCTTCCGACAGCGAGAATGAAAGCCTTCAGTCGGCGGAACGCTATCATCCCCTCCTTGTCCTCGCCTATTTCTACCGGATACAGAATCTCAATGCAATGATACGCTACCCGCCTCGCCTTGTCAACCCGTATGTGGATGGCGGCGATGAGCCGCCTAGTAGCCCGAGACGAGCTCGACAAAGAGGCGGCTGAACCGGTCGCTGCGAAGCTCTCTCTCTTCGGAGTCGAATTCCACGTTGCTGCGATGGATGCCGATCGAAGCCCAAACGGTCCGGCCCAGGTAACCCGAAGCGGTCTGCAACATCAGGACAGTATCCGAGCGCGCAAAGCTCGCGCGCGGGTTCGTGCGGTCACGAAACCGGAAGGCGAGAGCGTTGCGGTTGGCGAAGACGTCCGCAAACCCGAAGCGGAAGCCCTGCTGCCCGAAGCGCACCGTCGTTCGTTTGCTCAGCGCGTAGTCCACTTTGAGGATGGGCGCCGAGTACGCCTGGCTGCGTCGCACCAGGCTCGGGCTGCCTTTGGGGTTTTCCGTCTCGATGAGCGTCAAAAGCTTGTACTGAGGCATCAGCGTCCATCGCCCGAACCTGAACGTGTAGTCGGCGCGGTTGACCATCGTGAAGACGTTGCGCCGCACGTCCGGCTGGGCCGTGCCGTCGTCGAAGGCGGACCCTAGCTGATGGTTCTGGAAGAACCGGAAGTTGTTCTCGATGTGAAGGTTCAGGATCTGGTGATACCGCGCGCTAAGGAAGGCCGTGTGCGCGACGGAATTGCGCATCTGGAGCGTATCGAAGCCGGGGTCATCCGGCTGCGGCCCGGCCGCCTTGGTGAACTCGCCGAAGGTGTAGACGCTGTTGCGGACATCGTCGCGCACCCGCTTCGAATCGTGGTACCATTCGATCCCGAAGACCTGCGGCAGTTCCCAGACGAACTGCGACCGGAAGTACTGCGTCAGATTCCCCCCCCCCCCCGCGAGTTCCTCCTTGTCAAGGCGACCGGCGGCCAATTTCAGCATGCGGTGGGGCGAAAGCTCCACGAAGAGGTGGTTGCCTTCGGTGTCCTTGTCGTACGGGAAATCCGCCTTCTCGTCGTCCTCCCACTGATCGGTCCACCCGTTGTTGTTCCAGTCATACCCGTAGGTGAACTCTATGGGGTCCGAATAGTAAAGCAGGAAGGGTTCGTTCCAGTCGGGAATCTGGTTAGCGTTCCGGTCGTCGTCGATGTGGCCGTCCAGGTCTTCGTCCCTGCCGGGGAAATTACCGCTGGTCAGGTCGATCGCCGTCGGGCCATGGACCTCCGCGGGATCGTCGTCCGTCCACATGTCATCGTCATCGTTGTCGGCGACCCAGGGGAATTCGGTCGTCACGGCAAGCTGGCGCGAGGGCCCCGACTTGTCGGTGGACAGCGTGACCCCGCCGCGCGAACCCACGTACGAGCCGTAGTCGGGGCCGACATGGAAGACCTCCGCGCCGACGCTGAAGGACCCAAGCTCCTTGAGCGCCGTCAGGTACCACGCCGAGCCCCGCTGCGGGCTCAGCTGCTCGCCGCGCACCGTGGGGAACTGCTGGTACGTGGATGTGACGGCAAACTCACCGCCGACCTTCACGCCCGTGAAGTCCCCACGGAAGTTCATCCCGTACAGTTGCTGGCCCGTGAAGAACCCGTAACGGAACCGAATGCGGCGCTTGTTGGAGAGGTCCCTGATGTTGCCCTCCGCCCGGTCGATGGTGCGCGGTTCGGTGGTGCGGTCCTCGAACTCCAACGGGTTCCCTTCTTTGTCCACCTGCTTGGAGCGCGGGTTGAAGAACTTGTGCTCCTGACCGATCTTGATGTTGTAATCGTTGGCGACGACCGCCTCGACCTCCATCGCCACGGGCAGCGGCGAAAGCGGCATGTCGTAGGCATAGGAGACCTCGTCGAATCCATTGGCCTCGATGTGATCGCCGACGCGGCGGCCGCCGAGGATGAGCGGGACGAAGCGAGTGAACTCGCTGCCGTCCTCGCCGATGACCTTGACATTGACCTCGAAGACCGCGGCGCCGCCTATGCCATCTAACGGCGAATCGTCGGTGAACGTCAGGACCACGCGAGTCGGGGGGAGGATGTCGTAAGGCATCGTGCCGCGCAGCGTATTGACCCCCGAATCCTGCCTCACGTTCTCCTGGTGCTGGTTGATGAAGGTCGCCCCGAGCGTCACCGCGTCGCCGATATCGGTCTCCCAGTGAGCGCCCAAGAGCGGCACGGGGCTCTCCTCCATCGTGAGGATCCTGTTGCCGGCGACGTCGAGGCGCGTCGGCACGCTGAACAGCGACAGCAGGTTGACGCGGTCGTTCCGGTACATGGAATAACCGCGGGTATAGAGCATCGTGAACCGGTTCTTCGTCGTGGCAGCGTCGAGCCGTAGGCCGCTGAATACGGGGAGGTTGAGCGTCAGCGGCGTGAACCTCGTGCGAATCTGTTCGCCGCCCGTCAGGTGAAAGCTCATGCCTTTGTAGATGTCATCCCCGATCATCATCCACCCGAACCAGCCTCGATAGATCGGCTGGTCGCGAAACGAGTAGCTTCCATCTTCCCTTCTCGCGCTCAAGCGGGCCGGGCCGGGCCGGCGTTCTTCCATGACGACGACAGGGTACCCCGTCGTCTGGTAGTTGCCGAAGTCGTCGTAGAGCTTGTTGAGCGCGATATTGGCGTTGTAGGGTTGAGCCGGGTGAACGGCGAAGTTGGTGTAACCCTCGCGGATAGCGCTAGCGCGCGTAAGGAAGGGCGCCAGGGACGCTTTCCGCTCCACGATGTGAGCCTGCGGGTAGGCGACCGCCGGCAGCGCGGCGGCTGCAACGACGGGCCCGATCCAGCGGAGTCTGCGAATCATGCTCGTCCGTTCTCGGACCGGACAGCGCCGCACTGGTGATCGGGGATCATAGCGTGTCCTACGCCTTTCCCGGCCTTCACCGGCGGACGGGTGCTTCCGTCGCGATCACTTTTGGGAGGCCATCAGCCGCTGGGCGATCGAGCCCTCCTGCGTCAGAGCCAGGACGATGGTGTTGACGCCGAACTGCAGGTACTGGCGATGATCGTGGTCGTGACCGGTGTTCCAGGCGTTCCAGTAGAAGTAGCGCGTCCAGAAGCTGGCATAGTTCTTCGCCTCCAGGATCGCGACCATGCGCCCGTCGAGATGGATCCCCTCGAGGTAGTCGATCCGCTCCCGCCCGCCCCGGCGGAAATTGCCCCTGCCCGTGGTGGGGTCGGAGCCTGACAGGGGCCCATCGAAGTCGTAGAAGCTGTGATAAACCGGGTGATCGTTCGGAAGCTTGTCGAAGTTCCAGTGGCGGCCGAACGTGTATCCTGCCGATTCCAGAGCCTTCTTGTAACCGCCGCGGACCGGGATTTCGAAACCGCCAAGACCGTGCTCGAGCGTAGTATAAATGAAACCGCCGTTCGCGAGGTACTTGCCGACGTTGCGGGATTCGGCCTCCGTCACCTGGCCGCCGCCGGCGCTGCCATACACCCACGGGACACCGTGCAGCTCTTCGGAATCCGCAAAGACGGCGCTGACCACTTCCACGTTGACTCCGGTGTACTCGTTGACGGCCTGAGCGAGGTGGTTCAGCCCGGTCCCCGCGCCCGCAAGCGTGTACCGCCCGAAAGAGTCGCCTCCGTTACCGCGAACAAGCTTGGTCCCGAAAGCCAGCGGGGCGAGGCGAAAGAACCCCTTGATGCCGCGCTTGTCGTCGGGGTCCTGAATGACGCCCGCTTGGTGCTTCCCGTAGTCCAGCGCGCTGACGTCGATCATCTCGAGCGACGTGTCGATGCCGGTGCCCGCCGATTTCGCCAGAGCCACTTTATCCGACATCACCAGGGGTTCGAGCGCAGGCCGCTCATAGGCCGTGGTCGTGGCGACCTGCGTCGCAGGCCGCACGATGCTGCCGAGGACGTCCTTCACCTTCGGGGCGCGGCTGATGCCCCGCGTGTCCACCTTCGCACGCACGCGCTTCATCCGGCGGCGCATCTGACGACGCTTGGGCTTGGGCGCCTTGCGGAGCTCCAGCGGCTTGACCAGGCGCGGCTCACGCTTGATGAACCGGGTCGTCAGTGGCTTGACCGCCCGCCGCTCCGCCGAGACCTTCCAGATCGCCAGAGACCCGTGCAGCGCAATAGCTACTGCCAGCGCGATGACGCGTATCTTGCGCGTCTGCTTCGCCGCGACCGCATCCAGGTTTAGCGCCGCCGATGGCGTACTGAAACGCGACGTGGGCTTAAGTCCTTCGTCTGCCATGAAACGCACACCCCCTAGGCGGACCGCGCCATAGACGCAGCGTTACCTCGCCCACCCGAAGCCGGACTTGCAAAAAAGTAGATACTATAGTACTGGTGCCCAATTTAAGCAAACCGAAGCGTCAGGGCAACCGAATAACGCCTCTTTCAAGCGCTGGTACACTGTCGCCCAAGTTCTCACACCCCAACCGGGGGGGCCGCGCGTTGCGCTTGGCATGCGAAAGATTTAGAGCTTATTATATTGCCGTTTAGAGAGGACTGCACTGCGGCATTTTCGTGGGGCGAGGGCAACGATGCCAAGACTGACGCAACAGCAGGTGGAGACCTTCCATAGGCAGGGATACCTCCATGTGGAGGATGCCCTGGGGCCCGAGGACCTCGATCCGGTTCAGGAGGAGCTGGAAGGGATCGTGGACCGCGAGGCCAGGCGGCTCGTGGCAGAGGGCAAGCTCGATTCCGACCACACCGATCTCGGGTTCGAGCGGCGGCTGATCCCGCTCGCGGAGGCGGACATCGGCACCGCCAACGCGATGAACTTCCCCATCAACCTGGGAAGCGCCATCTTCGATTTCCTGCACAACGACCGGCTGCTCGATCTGGTCGAATCCATCGTCAGTCCCGAGATCTACGCCAATCCCTGTCAGCATATCCGACCCAAGCTGCCGCAGGACGGCGATTACTTCCATTGGACGCAGCGGTCGTCGTTCCATCAGGACGCCGCCGTGCTCCTGCCCGAGGCCGACGATTCCCTGGTGGTGACGACCTGGATCCCGCTAGTGGATGCGGATGAGGTCAACGGTACGCTGCAGGTCTACCCCAACTGCCACAAAGGGCCCATCCGCACCCACGTCAAGGTGCCCGATGGCTGGACCATCGCGGACGATGAGAAACCCGAGGGGGAGCCCGTCACGATCCCCGTCGAGCGCGGTGGGCTGATCATGCTCCACTGTCGCACACCGCACGGCAGCCAGCCGAACAGGGCCGGCACGATCCGCTGGAGCATGGACGTCCGGTGGAACGACGCCCGCAAGCCCAACGGTCGCCCCTTCTTCCCTGGGATGCTCGTGCGCAGCGAGGAGACCCCGGAGTTGGTGGTCACCGACCACGCCGAGTGGCTGACGGCCTGGAAGTTCGCCAAAGTGTCGAGCCGGGGCACCGGGGCGAAACGCTGGGAATGACGCAGTGCCCGTCCGAGCCCCGCCGGACATCCAGTTCCTGATCCATCGCCAGCCCGCACAACGCGCATACCGAGCTGGCGGCGGCGATGTTTGTTGCACGCAGGGCGGTAAAGTTCCCCGAAGATAGCTTGCGGTCACCTCAGCCCGGCTTCCCCCCTTTGTCGTGGGGAGCTCATGAGTGAAGGCGGAAAAGAGCCGGTGAGGGTACGGTTCGGACGACCGGCAGAACGGCTGGGGCAACCTCGGTTCACTCTCTTGTCCCCCTCTCCGCCAGCGGGGAGGGGGTTGGAGGGGGCTCCCCGCCCGTGTCACCCTTCCGACACTGACGGCGGGCCTCGCGCTCGTTATATTCTCCAGGCGCTCGGAAGGGTCGGTCTCTCACCCTTCAGCCTGGACCGAAGCTCCTGGGCCACCTGAAAGGATCCGCGATGACCCTCCTCTTTTGGTCGCTCCTAATCGCCTCGGGCGCAGCGGGCCTCATCTATGAGATCCTGTGGGTACGCCAGCTCGCGTTGATCTTCGGCGTCTCCTCCTTCGCCATCGCCACGGTGCTGGCCGTCTTCATGGGCGGCCTCGCTTTGGGCAGCGCGCTGTTCGGACGCTGGGTGGATCGAGGGCAGCGGCCCCTCCGCTGGTACGCAGCGATCGAGGTCGGCATCGGGATCTGGGGGCTGCTGTCACCCGTCGGCCTGGCCGCACTCGACCCCATCTACATCGCGCTCTACCCCGCCATCCGCTCGGCTGAATGGGTGGGCGTGGCGCTCAAGTTCCTGCTCGCAGCCGCCGTGCTGCTTCCTCCCGCGACGCTCATGGGCGGGACTCTGCCCGTCTTGAGCCGCTTCGTCGTACGGCGCCTGGGCGAAGTGGGCTGGCGGGTCGGCACGCTGTACGCCTCGAACACGATCGGCGCCGTTCTAGGCTGTTTCCTGGCCGGGTTCGTGCTGGTCGCCGCCATGGGGGTACGCTCCACACTCTGGTTGGCCGTCGCGCTCAACGCGCTCGTCGCTCTGGGCGCCCTGCTGCTCGACCGCTCCGTCAACGCACCCACCCCGGAGCCGGCCGCCGAGGGGCAACGCCCCCGTGCAGGTGAGGGAGGCGATGCTTTCGATGGCCTGACCATCCGTCTGGTGACATGGGGTTTCGCGGTCACCGGCTTCGCCGCTCTATGCTACGAGGTTTTTTGGACCCGCCTGCTCGTCTACATCCTCGGGCAAACGACCTATGCCTTCGCCACCATGCTCACGACCTTCCTCCTGGGCATCGCCGTCGGCAGCTTCATCTTCGCGCGCCTGGCGGACCGAAGCCGCGATCCGGTGCGCCTCTTCGCGCTCACCCAGATGACGGGGGCGGTGGCGGCCTTCCTGGTCCTGCCGTCGATCCCCCGGATCATGGCCTTCTTCGCCTTCGCCGGGGGTCCCTATGAGGTGGAATCATGGTGGCTCTCGGTCGGCGCCAAGTTCGCTGCAGCGGGCGTGACGATGTTCGTACCGACGCTGCTTCTGGGCGGGGCCTTTCCCATCGTCGGCCGGATCGTGACGCGGCGGCTGAACACTGTGGGAGGGACCGTCGGCAACCTGTACGCCGCCAACACGATCGGCGCTATCGTCGGCTCGGTCGCGAGCGGCTTCATCCTGATCCCCGTGTTCGGGGTGCGGGTCAGCCTGGCCCTGGTGACTTGCCTCTCCTTCGGACTGGGGATGCTTCTGTTCACGCGCTCACGAGCGTGGCACCTGTCCGGCGCACGCGTCGGCGTGCTGGCCGCGCTGGCTGCGTTCCTGATCGCCAACGTGAGCCTGGCGCGCACCACGCCGCTCATCTTCTCGACAACGCGGATCGTCGAAACTCCCGATCGCTTCGAGGTTTTATACAGCAAGGAGGGGATCGATGCCTCGCTGGCGGTCATCGAGCGGCGCCACGACGGGGTCAAGGAGCTCAACATCAACGGTGCCACCACGGCCTATACCGCCTACGAGGACCTCCAGTCCCATCTCCCGTTGGGCCACCTTCCCATGCTCTTCCATCCCGACCCCAAGGAGGTGCTGGTCGTCGGGTTCGGCTTCGGCAGCACGGCGCGCGCCGCGCTCTGCTACGATGTCGAACGCGTCGATTGCGTCGAACTGGTCCGGGACGAAGTGGAGACCGCTCCGCTCTTCTTCGAACAGAACCGAGGCGCGCTCCATGACCCCCGCTTCCACCTGATCATCGGCGATGGGCGCAACCACATCCTGGCGACGCGAGAGACCTACGACGCCATCTCGTTCAACGCCGTCCACCCCAAGCTCAGCCCCAATCTCTACACCAGGGATTTCTATGAACTCTGCCGGGCCCGCCTCAAGCCGAACGGCACCTTGTGCGCCTGGGTGCCCACCAACTGGATGACCGAACGCGAGTACCGGTCCGTCCTCGCCACCTTCACCGCCGTCTTCCCCCACAGCACGCTGTGGTGGAACAACCCCGGCCACACCGTCATCGTGGCCACCGGCGAACCCCTGGAACTGGACTATGACGAGCTGACCCAAAGGCTCGCTCAGCCGGAGGTCCGCGAGCATCTGGCGGAGGTCAACCTGGCCCAACCCATGACCCTCCTCGGCACGCTGCTGCTCAACGAGGCGGACCTCCATGCCTACATCGCCGGCGTGCCGCTGGATACCGACGACCACCCCTTGATCGAGTTCTCCCGCGCGACCCATCTCCTCCCCGACCGCGATGTGCTGGAAGGCCTCGAACGGGTCCGGTCGCATCCCGCCACCCTCCTCGACTCGCCCCTCGATCCGGCCACCGCCGCCGCCCTCGACCGGCAGTACGACGCGATGGGGCACGTCCTCCGCGGACAGATAGCCGATTGGCTCGACCACGACATCCCCGGGGCCCTCGAATCCTTCCGCGCCGCCGAAGCGCTCGCGCCGGCCGACCGCAACCTGGCCTACCTCCTGACGGTGGCTGAACACGAACGGCAGGCCCTTCTGGCCAGCGACACCTCCCTGCTTTCCGACGTGACCGGCCTGACCATGAAAGCTCAACTGGACCTGGCCGAAGGCAGGGCACAGGCGGCGCTTGGGGCTTACCGCCGAGCGGTCACCCTCGCGCCCGAGGCGCCGGAGGTGCACTACAACCTCGCTCGCGCTCTCGACGAGCTCGGCCGACCCGAGGAAGCCCTGCCCATATATGAAAAGGCCCTGGTCCTCGACCCCGAGTTCATCGATGCGCTCCTGAAACTGGCCGCCTCGGCGCAGACAATGGGCGACCTGCCGCGAGCGCGCGAGGCGCTCGAACGGGCGGTGGCCCTCGATCCCGATGACGCCGGGGCGCGGTCCGATCTGGGCGTGCTCCTCAGACGGATGGGCGACGAAGAGGGCGCCATCGCGCAGTCGCTCGCCGCCATCCGCATCGATTCCACCCTGGCCTCCGCGCACGCCAACCTGGGCTTGATCCACGCGCGGCGCGGCGACTTCGCCTCGGCCGAAGAGGCGTTCCGGCGCGTCCTGGACCTCACGCCGGACTGGGCGGAGGCCCACAACAACCTGGCGCTGCTCTACCTGAAGACCGGCGACGCGCAAGAAGCGGAGGCCGCGTTCCACCGCGCCATCGCGCTGGACAGCGGCTATGCGAGGGCCCACGCCAACCTCGGCGCCCTCTACGCCCAGCAAGGGGATTTTACCCGCGCCATCGGCGAGTGGCGCCGGGCCCTGGAGATCGACCCGGACGAACCCGTGGCCCGAGCGAACCTGGCGCGCACCCTCGATGCGCAAAGGAAGGCTGCGGAGTAATCTTTCGTGGTCATGCCGAACCCTGTTCACGGCATCATCATCCCCCACGAAACTGTGGGGGCTCCCAAGCGGGTGATCGCCGGACGAAGCCACTCTCCGCCCTCGGCATCAACCTTGCAGACCTCCCGGAAGGGCGGGAGACCGACCCTTCCGAGCGCCCCGAGAAGATAGTGAACGCGAGGCCCGATGTCAGTGTCGAAAAGTTGACACTGGCGGGGAAACCCCACCCCCTGACCCCCTCCCCGCGAGCAGGGAAGGGGCAAAAGAGGAAGCCTCATCAACCGGCAAGGAGGGAGGCAAGGCTCACTCCGCCCGCGCGAGCCAGTGAGGCCGTTCGCGAGTCCTGCACCCTCGCTGTCCTACGCGATGCGCTGCTGCCGAAGCTGGTGTCGGGGGAGTTGGGGATGGGGGGAGGTTGAGCGGTTCTTTAGCGGGAACTCACAGACTTTCCAGGGCTGAATCCAACCTAAAGAGAGGTATGTATTGTGTCTATAAACTCAGAAAACTCAAAATGTCTAATCTGGGGGACCAAAGCGACCGTAGATGGATCTCATGATCCGTGGCAGATGTTCGTGAGAAATTCTGCTCGGGCAGGCGGCGCATACAGGGTTTACGAAGAGGCGTCACATCTGATCAATCGACTGGACAACGCAGATAAAGCTCGGTTGACTACTTGGCTAATCGACCAGCAGTCGAAGGAGGGCGAGGCACCGGAGGTTACAGCAGATATTGTCGAGTACATCCAAAGGAAGCAGCCACTCTCAGTTCACGAGCGCGCCGAGAGACTGCTTCGGTTTATCGAGAAGCAGTCCAATACAGTGGGGGGAGTGCGTTGACGTCTCAATTGACCGTTATGATGCCTATGCATGGTCTGAGTCGACCACTTGGAAAGAGGTTGCCTATTTCCTCAAGTATCTGGAGGAAATAGGTTGGATAGAAAGACGGCGGAAATCAAAAGGTTATGATGCCGTAGTTACTGTGGCTGGCCACAGCCGTATAGCAGATCGGAAAACTAACATCGATTCGTCCCAGGCATTTGTTGCTATGTGGTTCGATGACAGCATGACAGAATGTTATGAGAAGGGCATCAGGCCAGGTATCGAAGAGGCTGGCTATGTGGCCAGAAGGATCGATCAGAAGGAGCATATCAACAGGATCGACGATGAGATCATTGCCGAAATCCGGAGGTCCAGGTTTTTAGTGGCCGACTTCACTCAGGGCGCCGACGGCGCCAGAGGAGGCGTGTACTACGAGGCGGGATTCGCATCTGGACTAGACCTTCCCGTGGTCTACACTTGCAAGAAGGGTGTAGAGAAGGAATTGGCCTTTGACACACGACAGTACAACCACATCTTTTGGGAAAATCCTGGCGATCTGCGCGAGAGTCTCAGGAGTCGGATCGTGGCAGTGATTGGGGAAGGTCCCGATGTCTAGTCATCGTCGAGGATGCCGCGCTGGCCCGGCTGGCTGGCGGTGGCTGAGCGGTTGCCCACGGTCCGGGACTATCTGTTACACCCACAGGCATAGTGCCCGATGCAACCCGTTTCCAGCAAACCCATAGGGAGGGAGCACTAGGATGAGTGAAGCGTTAGGATTCTCGGTGCGAATCTTCATTCCCACTGGGGAACCGGAGGGCCTACGCGTCATCGAGAAGTCGAACTGGACGGGACAAGGGTTTTTCTTTCCCCGTTCGATTTACTCTGAGGTATGCGGCCGGGAGGAGCTCACCCGTACTGGCGTGTACATCCTTTGGGGCCCCAGCGAGTCAGGGCACCTGCCTCGCTCATACGTGGGTGAAGGGGAGGCGTTGCGGCCACGGTTTGACGACCACATAAAGCACAAGGACTTCTGGACCCATGGTGTTGCCTTTACAAGCAAAGACCAGGGCCTGAACAAGGCACACGTCCAGCACCTCGAAGCGCGGCTGGTGCAACTCGCGGCCGAGGCAAAGCGCTGCGAGTTGGACAACGCGAACATCCCGCAGATGCCATCACTATCCGAAGCAGATAGGGCAGATGCGGAGTTGTATCTGGCCGACATCCTGCTATGCCTGCCGGTCGTAGGAATGAGTTTCTTTGAGAAACCTCGGAGGCTAGCTGTGGAGAGCCAAGACCTGTTCTTGAACGCTAAAGAGATTCAGGCACGTGGTTTTGAAGAGGCGGGAGGTTTCGTCGTACGGTCCGGTTCGCAAGCGGTCAAGAATGAGGTGGCTTCGATCCACAACTTTCTCTCCGATCTGAGGAAGACGCTGCTGAACCAGGGTATTCTTGAGGACGCTGGCACCACGTACCGACTCGTCCAAGACTACATCTTCACCTCACCTTCCACCGCGTCCGGTGTCCTATTAGGGAGAGCCGACAATGGGCTCACCTCATGGAAAGATGCCAATAAGCAATCGTTGAAGGAAATCCGGGAAGCGGAGGTGACGTGAGGGCGTCACCGAATCCGATGTCGAAGACGCCGCGGGCGGCTGATGACTCCCTTCAGCGCCTGACCGGTGGCGTTGATTGCGCGCGCGGGGAACCTTTCGCTCATTCGAGGGGAGGTGATGAATCATGGACCTCGATACTGTCCGCCACCACCTGACAGGGCCGCTGTTTTCCGTCCGGGTACCGTTCAACGAGGACGGGAGCATCGACTACGACGGCATGCGGCGCTTCATCGATGCGGGTATCGAGGGGGGCAGCCGCTCAGTCATCCTCACGGCCGGCAATTCGCACTACACCTGCCTGGCGGACGAGGAGATCGCCCGGGTGACGCGGGTGACGTGCGAACATGCGGGAGGGCGCGCCATGGTGGTGGCGGCCGACTGCGAATACGCGACCGACCGCGCCATCGAGTTCGCCCACTATACCAGGGGCCTGGGCGCAGACATCTACATGTGCAAGCCGCCGAACGGGCCCGGAAGCTGCACGCCCGAGAGCCTGGCCGAACACTACGCGGCCGTGGCCCGGGTGATGCCCGTCATGGTCGTCACCAATGTATTCGCCGGCATGGACCCAGCCTATGGCCTGGAAACGCTGGAACTCACGCTCGAAAGATCGGATCATGTCCTGGCCATCAAGGACGACCTGGGCGGTGCCTTCGTACAGCGGATGTGCATGATGTTCCACGAGCGCTGCGCCATCTTCGCGGGCGGCCGCAAACACAGCCACATGAACGCGATGCCGTTCGGCTGCGACGGCTATATGTCCGTGTTCGTCACCTTCAGGCCCGAACTGGCGCGGCGCTACTGGCGTGCGGTAGAGGCGCTCGACCTCGAGACGGCGCGATCCATCCTTCATGAGTACGATGTGCCGCTCTTCAACTATTGCATGGGCCTGCGCGCTAGCTGGAACGGGGCCATGCATGGCATGCTCGAACTGTACGGGATTGCCGGGCGCTGGCGAAGAAAGCCGTATGTTTCCATGAACGACCGGGAGATGGCAGAACTGGCGGCTTTTCTGCGAGGGAAAAAGCTACTGGACGGCGCGCGGGAATGAGGGCCGGAACCGGCTGAACGTCTCAGACGACACGCGCAGCAGGTGCTCTCGCCAGCGGTCCATCCTACGGGTTGGCCCCCCTCGCCTCCGCCTCCTGATAGGCGCCCGTCACCAGTTCGATGATCTTCCGCGCCGCTTTTCCATCCGTCTCAGGTGTGCTGCCCGTATCCAGGCAATCCATGAAGTGCTCGACCTCCGGCCCCACGTCCAGGCCCTCGCCGCTCTCCAGCAGCACGTCCTCTTTTTCACCTAGCGCCACGATGCGCGTTTGCCACCGGCACGCTGCCCCTTCCGTCACCAGGTCGCCCAGCGGGGCGGTCGTCAGGGTGACGTGTGCCTTCTCGCAGACGGCATTCATGGTGTACCAGATGCGCGAGCGCGGCGAAGCCCAGGTGTGGCGGGTCACACCGATCACGCCGTTGGTGAACTTGATGACCGAGGCAGCGGTGTCCTCACCCTCGATCCCTATCCCGCCGCGCGTCCCGACCATCCAGGCGGCGCGGACATCCCCGGCGATCCACAGCATCACGTCCAGCATGTGCGGCGAGGCAGAGAAGAAAACGCCTCCGCCCAGCGTTTCCTTCTTGGCAATCCAGCCGAGGGCGTAGTCCCCAAGCGATTCGTCCATCAGACCATCGAGCATGAACAGGCGGCCGTATCGTTCACTCAGGAGGGTCCGCTTGAAAAGCTGCATGCTCCCCCGATACCGGTGTGGATAGGCCACCATCAGCGTTCGGCCCTTCCGGTCGGCGGCCTGCTCCAGGCTGATGGCGATCGGCTTTTCCAGGAGAACGTGACAGCCCGCTTGCAGGCAGTCGAGGGTGATCGGCAGGTGCAAATGGTGCGGCACCAGGATGAAAGCCGCGTCCACCTCGGCCAGCCCCGGCCCGTAGTCGGTCAGCGCGCGAGCCCCCCAGCTTCTTCCCCAGCACCTCCGCCCGCTCCCGAACCGGGTCCGCAACCCACGCGACGTGGGCCCTCTGAGCGAGCCCGGGCAGGACCTTCGCATAGAAGTGCGAGATCCAGCCGCAGCCGATGATGCCGACCCGGTACCGCTTCATAGAACTCGTTGAGACGGTGTGGCCCGTCCCGTTACCGGACGCCGTCCCGATACCGTTCGGCGACCGCCGGCTCGTGATCGGCGATCACGAGATCGCACTCACGCTTGTAGCGCTTGATGGCTCTCCGGCACACCGCCGCATCCTCGGCGATGCCGATGGGAAGGGCGTCATCCACGTTCCTCTGGAGGAAGGCGGTCTCGAGGATGCCCACCTTGCCCAGGGGTGTGGCGATCTGGATGCCCCCAGAGCCGGGGTGATGGCCTCCCGTCGTCTCGAAGGTGATCCCGGGGGCGATCTCCGTGGGCTCAGACACCAGAAAGAGGCGCTCTTCGATCAACAACTCCCGCAGAAAAGCCCAGGTGGCCGCGGTGAAGTAAAACGACCTAGGTGGATGACCCGGCGTGTCCAGGAGAAGCTCCATGAAGCCCGCACGGGACATGTAGACCTTCGCATTGGGAAAAAACGTGCGCAGCAAGTCTCCCGTGTAATAGGTGAGGGTCTGAGTGATCAGAAGAAAGTCAACATCTTCAGGGCTCACGCCCTCCGCCTGGTAGACGTCGTGCATCGACCGGATCCCGGAGAAGACGCACCGCTTGTCCACGCTCTGACACGCATCCTGAAGCGCTTCGCGGTCCGCGCGGTCCACCGGGAGCCCCGTGTCAATGATGCCTACAAGCCCATCTCCCCTGACGATCCACACGTAGAAGAAAAGGTCGTGGAAATCCACATCGTTGACGCCAAAGAAGCACTCCCAGCCAGGCACGGGCAGGGTCGCGACGTGTACGGGCTTCAGTTCATAGGTCATAGCCAAAGGGAATTCCTTTCGAGGGGCGCCTAGCGGCAGCGAGGTCACCCACGCTCCTTCCGGCCCCCGCCATGTCGCCGCTTGAGAATCGTCTTCGTTCGAACTAGCCCGTTAAGAAGGCGCGCGCCTTGGGCCTGTCAAGCGCCCCAGGCGAAGGTGCCGCCTACCTCGCAGCGCCCCCTGGCAACCTCATCACGGGGTATTGCCGTCGTCACTGCATGCGCAATCTATGGCTTCGCCACGCCGCGCTGACGCCGGTCCGGCTTCCCTGAGAATGGCTATCAGCCGAACTGCTGTGGGATGATGCCGCCGGTCGCGTCGGGTTCGATCAGCCAGCGGGCTCCATACAGCGCAGCCTCGGCGTCAAAAGTCCGCCCATCCGCAAGCTTGTATTGATTGGGCACGGTCGGTTTGAGCCCCGAACGGTATTCCGCAATGCGTTGTCGATCGGCTTCCAATTGACGCATGGCTCGCTCCCAACTGAAGCCCTCGAACAGGAGCGCGCGCAGCTCCCGGCACCGCGTGGCGTGGCCCGGATGGCCCGCCAGGTTTCTTGATTCGCCCGGATCGTTTTGCAAATCGAACAGCAGGGGCTCGCCGCCCTGCACCTCAATGTATTTCCAATGCTCGGTCCGGATGGCCCGCCACGCGCGATAGGGTGCATCCGTCGGGACCAGCATGGACTGGACGAGCGTTCCCTGGGCGAACATCTGCGAGATGGCATAGGCCCGTGGCGCGTCCGCTGAGGCGGGGTCACGCAGAACACCGCTGAAATCCACACCATCCAGGCCCTCCGGAACCGGCAGGCCGCACAGCGCACAGGTGGTCGGATACAGGTCGATCAACGAGATCACCCGGTTCACGTCGCGGTGACCCGGCGCGATCCCCGGTCCGCGCATGAGCAAGGGAACGCCGACCGACGGCTCGTAATAAACCCCCTTCTGCCACAACCCGTGCACACCCGCCATTTCGCCGTGATCACTGGTGTAGATCACGATCGTGTTGTCAAGCAGGCCGCTCTTTTCCAGACCCTCCAGGAGCTCCCCGATGCAGTCATCCACGAAGTCCACGCACGCGTAGTAGGCTTCCAGACCGCGTTGCCTCTGCTGCGCGTTCAACGCACCGGCGATCTGGTCATAAAGACGACGGGCGTAGGGTTCGAGCCGGTCCGGCTGAGGTTCTTCGACCTGCGGCAACCGGTCACGGTAACATCGAATGTACCGGCCCGGCGCCGTCAGAGGCGAATGGGGCCGCGAATACCCGGCGCACACGAACCACGGCTCGTCCGGGTTTTGATCCCGGTGCTCGCGAAGGAACGCCAGCGTCTCTCTCGTGACCACGACATCCTGTAAGAGACTTTCAGGTATTTCCGTGACCCCGGCGCTTTCCACGTGGTGGTATCCCGGAAACATGGACAGGGGCTCGGGCTGGTGACCCAGGCCGTGCCGCAGGTCGCCGTAAGGCCGATGCGTGAAGCCTTGTATCTGGTCTCGCCCCCCGAAGTGCATCTTGCCGACGAGGCAGGTGGTGTAGCCATGATCGGCGAAATGCTGCGGCCAGGTCAGGTGCTCCGGAAAGATGGTCCAGTGGTTGGCCCACGCGGCACAATGCTCGACATCCTTGCCGGTCAGGATGCACATGCGCGATGGCGTGCAGCACGGTGACGGACAGATCGCCTGCTGGAACCGGACCGATTGCCGGGCCAGGGCGTCAAGGTTCTGCGTGCGCACATCCGGATCGCCGGCGAACCCGGCCACCTTCGGAGCGTGCTGGTCGGTGAGGATCAGAAGGATGTTCGGTCGGGTGCTCATGAGTTGGCTCGCGGCGATAACACAACGCGGGGCTGGGCCTCCGGGACCGGATTCAGGAAGGCATCTCGAAGACACCGGGGTACTTGCGCATGCGCTGGATCACGTCGCGGACCTGCTCGTCAGTGGCCGCCACGATCGGGGGCCGCATCCTCACGCTCTCGGCGAACCCCAACCCCTTCAGGTAGACCTGGTTCTTCGCCTGCCAGTCCAGCCCCTGGGGGAAATCGTTGATGGCCGCTTCGCGCTGCTCGATCAGTGTGAGGGCCTCGTCCAGGCAGCCCTCATCGAGCAGCCGCACGAAGCGCCGGGCCGTCCGTGGACTGAATTGCCCATCCAGTTCGCCCTGCTGCGGGTACCGGTGTACGAACAGGTAGTTGCGCAGCGCCCCACCGCCGATAATACAGAGGCGCCGACCGTATCTGCGAATCAGCTCCATGCGGTAGGGGATGTCGTTAAAGTCTTCCTTGATGCCCACGATGTTCTCGTGCTCCAGCAGCAGCTCGTAGTCGCCGGCACTCAAGTTCGGCCCGTGCGGACCCTCCGGCGATGGAAGACTGACGAAGAGCAGGGGAAAGTCGGTCGCTGCCGCCATGTGGCCCAGGAAGTCCCGAAAGAGCGCCCCGGACTGCCATTCCGGCTGCGGCATGACGAACGTGGCGTGGGCGCCGGCCTCCCGGATCTGCCGTACGGACTCGACAGCCTCCACCGCAGGGTCCGTCCGTGTACAGCCAATGAAGACCGCACGGTCTCCCACGACCCGCGCGATCGTGCGCGTCACCTCGATCAGCTCGGCCTGCGTCACGAAACCAACCCGGCTGTAGCCGTGCGTCAGGCACAGGTTCCTGATCCCGCCCTCGACCAGCCACGCCGTGTATTTGCCGATACCGTCGTAGTCGACGCCGAGATCGTCCTTGTAGAAGATCGGAAGCGGCGCCATCGGCCCGGCGATCTTTCTTCGCAAATCGTCGTACGCGCTCATGTTTGCTCCCTTGGGGCCTCCCGGAACGGCACACTATCCGACATCATCATGGCCGCGCGGTCATAGCGTCAAGCGGAAGAGGGTGCGTGAGACTCCAGCCGAGCAACATGCCTGTCATCCACCTCGTCGAATCCGGGGCGGGTGTACTCAACGAGCAGGAAGTATCGGAAAGTCAACCCGCCTCTCGAAACCTCAGCCGACCCGGATGCGCAGCCAGCGGATATTGTGAATACAGTCCTCGCGACACCAGAAGGCCCCCAGAACGTCCCCGTCCGGCAGGCGGATCATATTGGGGAAACCGAAATGCAAGGCGGCCAGTTCGGTTGCCGAGGCCCTCTCGCCGAACATCTTGGATTGGGAGCCTTGCCACACGGGCGCCTCTTCCAGGTTCACCCACCTATCCCCCTGGATCTGCGCCAGGATCGCCCAGAGCCCGGCCTTGTCGGTCCGGCGCGAGAGACACAGCACTCTGTCATCGCCAAGGCTCAGCACCTTGCTCGTCTCGCCCGCAATGTCGGTCGAGCCGTACTTCGTGAACGCCTCGCCATCAGGGGCAATGGCGTAAGGCACCCGCAAGAGTGTCTTGCCGGCGCCGGGATTGAAAGGCCAGGCGATCGAGAGGAGCCGCCCGTCGGGGAGTTCGGTCAGACTCACCTCATGAAAGACCACCTCTCCCTCCGGGTCCTCAAAGATATCCAGGTGCCCGGTCCAGGTCTTCCCCCCGTCGTGTGAGAGGAGAGCTATACTCTTCAGTCCTCTTGGCGCCTTTCCCTCCCAGGTCCGCAGCAGACCCGTCGGCAGGAGCCAGCGGCCATCACGGGTCTCGACGATGGCGTGGCAGTGCTCGAACGGCTGCTCGGTGATGGGCGCTGTGAAATTCTCGGGCCCCTCCCAACTCCTTCCACCGTTCGTGCTTCTGAGGATGAACCAGTCCCCCGGCTCCACGCCATAGGTGTCAGGATTCCAGCCGCCCGTCTCGGGGTGTCTGCAGTAGCGGCGATGACCAGCCCCGACCAGCGTTCCGTCCGACATCCGGCTTATGCGGATAAAGTCTCTGGCCGGTTCTGAGGCGGTCTCCTCCAAGAGCCGCTCCGGCTCACTCCAGGACGCCCCGCCGTCCGTGGAGCGCGAGAGGTGGGTATGGTAATCGAGAGCACCGACCGCCTCCGCCAGGTCGTACGCCGCCAGTATTTCCCCATTCTCCAGCAGCGTTAGCGTCGGGTGCCAGGCGTGGACCGCCTTCAGAAAAGGTTTCGGGTTGCGATAGACGAGTCCGGTGGCTACAAGCTCAATCATCATTCCCCGTCCTGGAAGTCGATCAAAAGATACCGTGTGCCCGAAGCGTGAGCGAAAAGGACGCCTCCGCCCGGATATTGAACCCGAGGGATCAGCGCAAACCCCGTTCGCAGTCGATACTGATACGCCGCGGCACTTCCACTGTCAATTAAAATCGCGGCAGATTAACTTGACAGGAAAATGACGCTGTATTACAACGGGGACAGCAGAGGATTGATCCTGCAGGCGTCTTCCCCCATCGACCCACCCCGAAGCCGGAAGGTGGAAACATCCCGCATCGCCTAACATCATCGTCAAGGTGCAGTTCAACGAAGACCGTGGTGTGGGTTCTTCCGGTCTGGTGCGCGAGGGTTCGCCTTACAGGAGGTCAGAGACGTGAGCCCATATGAAGACTTCCGCAGAAAGGTCGCGGGGGCGACAGTACCCCTGCCGATGCTCTATCGGGAAGACCTCTCCATTGACCACGCCGGCATCGAGAGGTACGTCGCCTGGGTCCTGGAAGCGGGGATGACCCATACCTGCCTGACTCACGGATACAGCCAGATAGAGTCCGTCACTGAAGCCGAGTTGATCGACGTTACGCGCACCATCGCCAATGTGATCGGGGACCGCGCCGTATTCATCGCTTGCACCCGTATGGGTTCGGCGATGGAGACAGCAGCCTCGGTGCGGCAGATTCAGGAATCGGGCGCCCACGCCGCCTTCGTGATGCCCGACGCGGACGCCTGGCCCGGTGCCCAATACCGCGAGCACTTGCGCTCCGTCGCGAACGAGACGGACCTGCCTCTCCTCTTCGTGAGCAACACCTCTCTCGCGGCGCCCGGCACCCCAAACCTGGGGATGCCTGACTACGAATGGCTGGTCGAGCATGAGAATATCGTCGGCCTGAAAGAAGACTTCAATAGTATCCCCTACCGGATGGATCTCATCCGCAAGTTCGGCAACCGGTATTGCATCATCGGCGGCGGGGTGCAACGCCACTACCTGTTCTTCCATCGCCACCCCCAGCAGGGCGAACTTTTTGGACAGTTCAGTCCGAGTTCGGCGCTCCGCCTTCTCAGGTTGCTAGACGAGGAGCGCATGCACGAAGCAATGGAACTCATGGACCGGCGTGAATATGCTTTGCAAGACGGCCTGGCGGGTCTGGACAACCTAGCGCGAAATCAGGTCTACATGCATCACATGGGGTTTTCCGAGAGCTGGAGGCTGCGGCCTCCGCTGGCCTCTGCGACCGGGGAGCAGGCTCGGGAAGTGATCGCGCGGATGGGAAAGTACCCGGACGTTTTTATCGAGATGGGCGCTCGTCGAGCTTCACCTCGAAGACCTTCAAAAGCGTTGTGCGACTCGAACCGACGAGAACGGAAACCGCCCGATGACATCCGGAGCCTGCTGGAGGGACCGGTCGCGTCGATCCCGACACCGTTCAAGGCGGATGGAGACATCGACCTGGACGGGGTTGCGAACATCATCGAGGTCGCCATCGATGGGGGCAGCGGGGTGATCCTGCTGACGGCCGGCGACAGTCAGCTACTCTTCCAGACCGAGGACGAGATCGCGCAACTGACGCGCTTCACGATCGATCGTACGGCGGGCCGGGCGCTGACCGTCGCGGCTACGGCTTTCTGGTCCACGAGACAGGCGGAAGCGTTCGCGCGGCAGTGCGTAAAATGGGGCGCCGATATGCTCATGGCAACGACGGAGATACTGGGTGCGGACCCGGCGGGACTAGCGGCGCACTACGCTGCGCTCGCCAGGATCATGCCGGTGATGCTGGTCGGATACCCCTCGCACGACGTGCTCGACATGCTCGACGATGAACCGGGCATCTGCTGCCTCAAGGAGGACGGCGAGGAGGCTTATGCCGTCCAAACGCTGCAGAAATACAGCCACCGCTTGAAGATCATGACGGGGGGCTGGCTGTGGCGGCACCTCCTCGAATGGCCGTTCGGATGCACCGCCTTCATGGACTGGTCCACTTCTTTCGCGCCCCATGTCGGCGCGGGTTACTGGCAGGCCCTGCGCCGAGGCGACGTAACCGAGGCGGCTCGGGTCACGGTAGAGGTGGAGAAGCCGATGCGGGATCTGAGCGATGCACTGGCCTCCAAAGGAGGGTGGCAGACGGTTTGGCGCGCAGCATTGGAACTGAACGGAATCGCACCCCGGTATCTTCGGCCGCCCCAATCGTCGGCATCGGACGAGGACATCGAGCGCATCGGCTCGATCATGGACCAAGTCGGTTTGCTCTCCAAACCGTGAAGTGGTGACTGACCTCAGGCCTGCTCGCAGGCATCGGCCATCTGGCGAAAAATCTCCGGCCGTAGAGATGGGATCAACCCGGGCCTCGTCCGGTCAAGCAGATCCCGCCTGAGCTCGACCGATACCAACTCCTCACCCGCCCGCCCGTACGCGATCTGCTCGCCGGTCGGGTCGAATGCGATGCTTCCGCCGCCCGAATTCACATCGACCGGAACGAGGACGTACAGGCCGTTGTCGGATGCACGCGCCGGCCCGGTTCGTTTGAACCCCGCAAGGTTGGATAAGTTGGCCACACTGGCGGTGTAAGCTTTGTCATCATTCCGGACGGGGAATGCGCTGTCGCCCGTAGGAACCAGGTATACATCCGCCCCTTTGACGGCGTAGAGTTGAGGCAGCTCGGGGTAATAGAGATCACAGCAGATCCCGATACCGAAGGTCCAGCCGGAGATTCTGAACAGGGGAAATTCCGAACCGGGTGTTATCGTCTCCCTTTCGCCCGCCCAGGGTTGATATTTCCGGAATTTACCCCCATAACCGTCAGGCGTGACAACGAACGCCGTCTTGTAGAGCTTCCGTTCCCGACCCGCTTCCACTGTACCCACGACCATTGCGAGGCCGAATCTCCGACAGACGTCGTGCAAACGCTCTGTCTCCTGACCGGGAATCTCCGTGGCGTACTCCTGCGGCTTGTGACTATCGGGCAGTCGCTGGAGAGACCCGGTCAGCGCCACCTCCGAAAAGACGACCACCTTCACACCGTTCTTTGCCGCCTCGCCACAGGTGACCTCGATCTTCCCGATGTTGGCTTCAATGTCTCCCGGGACGCATACCGTCTGAGCCATTGCTACGGTGAGCCTATCCATGCTTCCAGTTCTCATCTCTTCTCCGGCGGTCGTTGACCTGCCCCCGATCGTTGTACAACATCCTCTGTTAGCCCCGGAGGCCTGTAGCTCAATGAACTGTGAAACCGGAACCAAATGTACTAACGGCGCCGCCGCTCGAGCAACACCTTGGCCTCCAGCAGCGTCCCCATGATCCGCCCGACGCTCCATCGCCGCCCGCCCATTCCCGCTCCCCCGCGATGGATCGCTATCTTGCCTCATCAGCGGGAAGGTGATTGACAGCCCTCGAGAGCACCTATACGTTTAGCGTCGTCAAGGATGGAGCGTTCCTTAGACGCCCGCACCTTTACCTGGTAAATATCGGTGAGACTGGAAGTCGCTTCAAAAAGATGAGCCATCGTTTATCTTGTGGTCAATCCGCCTCGGTGAGGAGGGTTGATCAGGGACGTGGAGTTGACCGAAGAGCAGGGGTCGTTGATCCGATGTCTGTTGCCTATACGCAACAGCCGGGGTCGGCCTCGGGCCGATGACAGCGGCGCCTTTCGGCACAACCTCAGAAGGCGAGGCATCCGGCCCTGCATCCCCCACCGGAGGCGCAAGGGAGCCAAGCCCAACCCGCACGCAGTCTTCAGCGGCTACCGGAACCATTGGATCGTGGGGCGCGCCGTGGCCTGGCTGAGAACCACGGCAGGCGCCTTCTCGTGCGCCACGAACGGCTTGCCCATGTCCATCGCGCCTTCATCCTCCTGTTCTCCATCCTCACCTGTTTGAAAAAGCTTTTGAAATGACTTCCAGAGTTCGTGTGAGGACGGGCCATGCTTCGATCCCTCGACAAGCTCAGGGCTCAGGATGGCGCGCAGTCCTTGGGGGGAATACTGTGTCCAGCTCTGGGGACGGCTGACGGATGGTGCCTGAGGCGGACGACCGGTCCGCGAACCCTGAAGCGCTGGCCGGGACTGGGGCAACGCGAGCGGTAGGCGGCGCCTCGGGGGTGACACTCCGCGCCGTGCTCATCGGGCTGGGGATGGCGCTGCTCATTGGGGTGGGGTCAGCCGCGGTCTGCTTCCGCTACCAGTTCCAGGGCACCGAAATCGAGCGGAGCGAGCCGACGCGCACTTTCCTGCCGCTTGCGGTGCTTTTTCCGTTCTTCCTGCTCGTTTGCGTCTTCAACCCTCTAGCCAAGTGGGCTCGCCGCGCCTGGGCACTGCGACCGACGGAGTTGGCGGTCATCTTCGCCATGGCGGTGGTCGCCGTCAGCGCGCCCATTTTCCTTCTCGGCTTCGGCCTGTCGATCCTGTCGGCCCCCTACTACTTCGCGAGTCATGAGAACGCCTGGCAGGACGTTCTCCTCCCCCTCATCCGGCCCTGGTCGATCCCCAGCAATGAGGCCGGCGCCATGCGGTGGTTCTACGAGGGATTGCCGGAAGGCTACCCTATGCCATGGGCTGCATGGATGCCCGGGCTCGCGTGGTGGTTCATGTTGTTGGGGGCATTCTACTTCCTGTGTGTGTGCCTGGTGGTCGTCTTCCGCAAGCAGTGGACGGAGCATGAGCGCCTCGCCTTCCCGCTGATGGAACTCCCCCAGGCCATGATCGCCGATAGCGATGGTCCGAACATCCTCCCGGGCATCTTACGTAGTCGATTGTTCTGGATTGGCTTTGCCATTGCAGCGTCCATCTACGGCTGGAATCTCGTCCACGAGTTCTATCCCGTGTGGCCGATGTTACCCGCCATAGGACGCGATGCCATCAACGTGACCGTTGCGCGCGGCTTCCCGCCCATCCGGACCTACGTCTTCTACTTCGCGGCCATAGGCTTGATGTATTTCGCGCCGACGGACGTGCTCTTGAGCGTATGGATTTTTGTCGTCATGATCATCGTACAGGAGGGCATTTACAGCCGGCTGGGCTTGGGCATGGGCCCGACGGGGATCTTCTCCGGGTCGCTGGCGGCCACGGCGTGGCAGAGCACGGGCGCGTTCATCGTCATGGTCTGCTTCAGCATCTGGATCGCCCGAGGCCATCTCGCGACCGTCTTCCGTCAGGCGTGGCGCAACGAGCCGGGGGTGGACGACGCCGAGCCGATGTCCTACCGCACGGCGGTCTGGGGGGGGCTGGCGAGCCTGATCTTTCTGGTGGGTCTCCTGGTGCATCTGGGGATGGACTGGCGCGCCCTCAGCCTGTTCATCCCGTTCCTTCTGGTCGTCTACATCGGGCTGACCAAGGTCGTCGCGCAGGTGGGCATGTACTATTTCGTGCCCCCGATGATCGCCGAGCATTTCAGCTTCCAACTGCTCGGTTCTCGTTTTCTAGGCCCGCAAAACGCGATCGCCCTCGGCTATCAGTTCTCGTGGCACGGTGACGTCCAAGCCGCCTTCATGCCCCACGCCGCGAACGCGACGAACCTGATGGATCGCATCAGGGCGCAAAGGCGATGGTTCTCCGTCGTCCTTCTGGGAGCGGCCGGACTCGCCATCGTGGCGGGCAGCGCCTACTTGATCTACGGCGGATACCAGGTAGGCGCCTACAACTTCGGCACCCATGTTTGGCAGGGGACGGGCGCCAATGCATGGGCGCACGCCGTGGCGAAGGTGCGCAACCCGACGGGACCCAGCTATGCGCGGCTTGGGTTCATGGGCTTCGGGGCGGTGTTGATGACGGTTCTGACCTACCTGCGCTATCGGTTTGCGTGGTGGCCGCTGCATCCTGTCGGGCTGGCAGTGGCCTCGGCGTGGCCGGTCCGCAGGACGTTACTGGTTCTTTTTGTCACGTGGCTCACCAAAGTGATCGTCCTGCGCACGGGCGGAAGCCGTTTGTACGAGCAATCGAAACCGTTCTTCTACGGGCTGATCCTCGGCAACATGTGCGGGCTGGGCCTCCCGCTTTTCCTCGACATCCTGCTCTGGCCCACGGGACCGGGAACGGGATAGTCTAGCCGCAGGGAGCTGCGGTAGGCCTCGACCGGATCGGAGTCATCAGCACCGTCCACGCCGGGACCGTGCTGATGACTCTCAGGTTGACGCGCGAACGGTAACTCCCTACTCTTTCGGGTAGTAAAGCGCTCGGCACCGAGCTCGTCCGGCGGCAAATGGAACATGGGAGGTGGTGATGCATACGCCAATTCTCGATGATCGTGACTGGTCCGCGTTGACGCTTGGCGAGCGCATCCGCCAGATCGAAGTCGAGGGCTATGTGCTGCTGCCCGACCTCTTGACGCCCCAACATCTCGCGCGTCTCGAGGCTCAGACCTCGAAACTGGAAACGACCGGCACCGATTACAGCGAACACCAGCGGGGGGCGCGTCATCTCGAGTTCTTGGGCGGCGCCATCACCGACCTGATAGCCCATCCACCTACGATCGCCTTCCTGCGGGAACTCCTTGGCGACGAAATCCTCATGATGCACTACGGTTATGCCATTTCCGAGCCCGACCATCCGGGCATCAGCCTCCATACCGATGGGCAACCGTACGGCTCACAGATTTTCGGATACGAGGGCAGCGTGCCCGTCATGGTGCGGGTGTTATACTACATGGATGACCTCGCACCGGAAGTCTCACCGTTCCGCGTGGTGCCCCGGTCGCATCTCTCCATGCATGCGGATGGTAACCCCTACCAGCGCTTCGAGTCCCATCCCGAAGAGGTCATGGTCACAGCGAAGGCCGGCTCGGCCGTCTTGATCAATCACAAAGTCTTCCACGGCAATTATCCCAACGTCGGCGACAGGCCCCGCCGGATGCTGGCCATCGCATACCGCCCGGCCTGGGCTGGCCCGATCGATGAAGTGGAGGACTGGGATCCGGACGAAGTCGCCAAACTCCCCGATGCCGTGAAGCCGTTCTTCGGCGACCGTAACACCCGCCACTGGCACTATACGGGAGGCAACAAGCCTCCCAACATGGCGAGCGTTGCCCCCGGCATCGACCCAAGTCGCTGGGAGCGCGCCTGAGCGCAGGCGCCCGACATCCAGGCCGAAGCACATCACGAGACCCATCACCTCACGTCGTAGATGAGGAGCGTCCATGCGACTGATCCTGGTAGGCTGCGAGTACGCCGGCAAGACGACGCTGGCGCACGAGATTGTCAAATGGATCGACCGCACGATGGGCGGCGCCGAAGGCTTCCACGATCACTTCACCCTCCCTACAAATGAGCTATCCGATGAGGCCCGGGAGCAATACGCGGCGTCGGGGCCGGAAATCAAGGAGCAATTCCAGCGGTACATGATTCAATATCACCTCCAGCCCACGTTTTACGGCGACCCCGACCACATCCTGGTCGGCTTCCACATCGAGGAGGCAGTTTACGCACCGCTCTATTACGGCTACGGAAGAAAGGGCGAGACTAGCTGTCGCACGGCGTTGGCGCGGACTGTTGAGAAAGAGATCATGGCGGTGGCGCCCGATACGGTGCTCGTCCTGCTCAAGGCCCGAGCCGACGTCATCGCCAAACGGATGGGGGAGAAGCCGCATCCTCGCCCGGTGGTGCAGGAAGCGGACATCCAACACGTCCTGGAGCGGTTCGAGGAAGAATTCGAAGGGTCGCTGATTCGCAGAACGTTCGAGCTCGACACCACGGCGGCGACGGTGGAGGAGACGCTCACAGAGTTCGTGGCGAAGATAGAGCCACACCTGTCGGACGCCGACCGCCTGCGGACGCTGGTGCATCAACAGTGGCACTAGATCCCAAACGCCTCTTGGCCCGCTCACACGGATAGCGCCCCTGGAAACGTAGAATGGAAGCAGGCAAGCATCTCTAAGGGAGATTACCACCTGCCAGCGCCGTCGACAACGAGGCGGGCGGGTGTCTTAGCCGGGAAGCGCTTCGTTGCCATGGCGACGCTCGAGGACATCGCCGGCACCCGTTGGGACAGCGCGACGTGGAGGACAAGCTGATGCGCGTAAGAGTCGGTATCATCGGATGCGGGAGCTTCGGCCGAAACGCTCATGCTGCGAATTACAAGCGGTTGGCCGATGAGAGTGAGGTCGAGCTCGTCTGTGTCTGCGATGTCCGGGCCGAGGCCGCCGAGCTCACGGGACGGGAGTACGGCGTACCCCACTACACGGATCACCGGGCCATGCTCGAGGCGCACGAGCTCGACCTAGTCTCGGTCGTCACCCTGTGCCATACCCGCAGGGACATCACTCTCGACTGCCTGGCCGCGGGCGCCGACGTGCTTTGTGCGAAACCCATGGCCATGAACGCCGCCCAGGCCCAGGAGATGATCGAGAGCGCCAAGCGGCACGGAAGGCTTTTAACGGTCGGCTTTCCCCGGCGTTTCAACGCGGACAGCGAGGCGCTCAAGGCCGCGATTGACGATGGGCTGCTGGGAACGGTCTACTTCTCGCGCTGCTGGTCCAACGAGACGGTCGTGCCCACGAACACGGGCCACCACGTCAAGGAGCGGTCAGGCGGCGGGACGCTGCACAGCTCGGGCGTGCACTCGCTTGATCTCGCCATCTGGATGCTGGGCAACCCGAAGCCCCTTTGGGTCACAGGCGCTTGGCACCAGCGGCCCCTGCACATGCGCAAGCCGCTCGTCGCCGACCAGCGAAGCCTGGAGGAATTCGACACCGAAGACCACGCAGTGGGTCACGTCCTTTTCGAGGACGGCCGTTCGCTGGTGTTGGAATCGAACTGGCTTGTCCCGCGCGAACGCGCCTCCAACGCGCTTGAGCTCTGGGGCAACGAAGGCTGGGGGAGGCTTGACCCCTTGACGATCCACGTCCAGAGCGGTGAGGAGGTCATCGTCAAGACGCCTTCGAGCCTCGCCCCCACCGTTTACATCTACGAGGAACTCCGGCACATGGTGCGCTGCGTGCGGGAGCGCGCCGTCCCGCGCGTCCGTTTCGGAGAGATGTTGACCGTCCAACGCATCATGGACGCCATCTACGCCTCCTGCGAACGACGTGGGCCCGTGCGCGCGGGCTAACGCTCCGACCTCCGACCATCTACCAGGACGCCCCATCCTTCGAGGCGCTCAGGACGGAAGGGAAGTGATTTCGGGAGCTCATCGGAGCAGGTGAGGATGAAGGCGTGGTGGTGAACCACGAGACTCAAAAGACCTCCTCCAGCTTTGCCCGTACTTCCTCCAGCAAGCTCGGAGGGGGCGCAGGATTCGGTGGGGCAGGCGAATTATTGGGATACAGACCCAGAAGCTGCACCGTTGACTTCATCACCGCATGCCAGTCACGCTTGAGAGCCCATTGCAGCCAGGGATCCTCATAACGGAAGACCATTTCCCACGCCTGAGCGTAGCGTCCCTCGACCAGCACGTGATAAAACCTTAAAGCGATGTCCGGTCGGAAGGGCACGATGGTGCACAAGTAGGCGGGAGAGCCAATCTGGTATCCGAAGGCGAAATTCCGCATCTGCCCACCGCTAACGACTCCAAAATTCTGATCCCGGGTGGCCCGGATCAGGTCGTAATAGTCGTAGAAGGCATCCCCATCGTTCTTCATGCCGACGATATTGGGCCGCCGAGCCAGTTCGGCCACGACCGGCACCGGGAACCTCGGCTCCTTCACCGCCCACAGCATCAGCGGGATATCAGAGGCGCCTTCGATGAGATCAAAGTAGCCTACCAGCACCTCTCGCGTCGCGGCACCAGCGATCTGGACCTTGACCGCATCCGCTCCGACGGCATCAGCGTGCTTCAGAAAATCCCGCGTCGTCGCGGGCTTCCAAAAGCGTGTGGAAGCAATGAAGAGTGAGCGGTCGGCATTAGCTCTGGCAACCGTGGCAGTCAGCTCCCAGAGCTCTTCGTCAGTGAGCCAGGCAAATTCGCTGCTCCCGTAAGTCAGCAAGAGCACACGGGTCTTCTTTTCGCACAGCCAGTTCACATACTCTCCGACGGCGGCATGGTTGACCGTGCCGTCCTCGTTAAAGCAGACATTGATGGGTACAACCGGCCCTTTCAGACGCTCCACAACGCTCTTTGCTCTGTCCATCACACGTCTCCAGTGGTTGACACCGCAGGGGCTGTTGACAGCCACTCGAGGGCTGTCGATCACCTGATCGCGAACGCTAGGCTACCTGTTAATGAGTTGAGTTAGCGATCCATCGCGGGGGAGCGCCATTCCCCAACACGCTTTGGCTCCCGTTCCAACCTTCCAAGCCCCAAAAAAGGAAGGGGCCGCTGCCCCTGCGATGGGCGGCGACCCCTTGAGGTTGGGTGTGGACTCTAACGGCTACCGGAACAGTTGCTTGATATCCACCCAGGTCGAGGTCTCGACCGCCACCACTTCCTCGCCCGCAACGAGGATCCCATCCGCGTACTCCTCGTCGGTCGCCCCATTGCCCCAGACGCAGAACTGACCGCCAGAATCCCCGATGTCGCCGCCGTCGGGCGTGGTGCCATCGGGGTCGGTCTGGACCACCGTCCACCCGAAGACCGCGCCTTCCGTAACGCTGAAGCTCGGGGTCAGGGCGAGCATGTTGTCCCAGGGCATGAACATTTCCATTTCGTAGTTAACGTCGTAGAGGCCGCCGCCGAGGATGACCTCGTGCAGGACGTTAGATGGAGCCGGCACCTCGATGTTCGTCTCGTCGCCCTCGCCGTGCCGCCACCAGCGGTTGCCCGGGATGACGGGCGACTCGGAGACAAAGGACCAGATGTGGTCGCCCTGGGCCTGAGGGCCGCCATCGGCGTCATGCGGCATGTCCATGTACCAGGAGCAACTGTCCTTCCAGGGCCACCTGCTGGCCAGCCCGTTCGAGGGGCTGACATCGTGCACGTTGTCGATCGTCCTCACGCCGGCCCATATGCCCTCGTCGTCCCAGGCGAGCCAGTACTCAGACGTAAGGTCGTCCGGGGTCGTCGCCGTGCCGTCGGGCTCGTTGGACACGCCTTGGTCGTCGACAATGTCACGCAACCCGGTGCACGCGCTGAACTCGGGCGCCGCCTGAAGCCGATCCAGGGTCCACGGCCCGTCGGTCCACGCGAACTCCTCCCACTCCGAGATATCGCCGTCGATGGTGGGCTTAAACGGGAGCTTGGGGAACTCGATCTCCACACCCGAATGCGCCCAGGCACCGCCCGCGAACGTGACGACCAAACTCAGAGCTGCCAGAATACACAATCCACGCCTCATGTCTCTCTCCCTGTTAACGCGTTGGATCCATCGCAAGTGCCCTTCCAGGCCTCCTGCGGGGCCTAGACTCCTCTATTCGCCGGCTACCTCACCCTCCTTTTCCTCCTAACTGAGGATAAGAGCGCTCCGCCGGCAGAACGCTCACGATCCCCTTAGTCCACGCTTTTCCCATCGGATACAGAACTACAGCTAACAATACGCCATCCACCTTGCCTTGTCAACCCGTATCAGTACTTCGCGGCGACGAGCCGCCTAGAACCCTGAGATCATCTCGACGAACAAGCGGTTGAACCGGTCGTTGCGAAATTCACTCTCCCCGGAGTTGAACTCCAGCGTGGTGCGGTGCATGCCGACCGAAGCCCATATGGACCGTCCCCAATAGCTGGAGAAGGTCTGCAACATCAAAACGGTGTCCGACCGCGCAAAGCTTTCGCTCGGGTTCGTGCGGTCGCGGAACCGGAAGGCCAGAGCGTTACGGTTGGCGAAGACATCTGCAAAGCTGAACCGAAAGCCCTGCTGCCCGAAGCGCACCTTGGACCGTTTGTTCAGCGCGTAATCGACTTTGAGGATGGGCGCTGAAAAGGACTGGCTGCGGCGCACCAGGCTCGCGCCTCCCTTCGGGTTCTCCGTCTCGACGAGCGTCAGCAGCTTGTACTGAGGGGTCACCGTCCATGGCCCCGACCTCATCGTGTAGTCAGCGCGGTTGACCATCGTGAAGACGCTGCGCCGCACATCCGGCTGAGCGGTGCCGTCGTCGAAGACGGAGCTCAGTTGATGATTCTGGAAGAACCGGATGTTGTTCTCGACGTGAAGGTTCAAGACCTGAAGATACCTTGTGCCGACGAACATCGTGTGCACGATGGAATCGCGCATCTCCAGCACATCGAAGCCGGGGTCGCCCGGCTGCGGCCCGGCCGGGTTGGTGAATTCGCCGAAGGTGTAGACGCTGTTGCGGACATCGTCGCGCACCCGCTTCGAATCGTGGTACCACTCGATGCCCAAAATGCGCGGTGCCTCCCATGCCAACTGCGATCGGAAGTACCGGGTCAGATTCTCACCGCCCCTCGCAACCTCTTTCTTGTCGAACCGGCCGGCGGCAAAATTGAGCATAGGGTGCGGCGAGTACGCCACAAATAGATGATCGCCTTCGGTGTCCTTATCGTACGGGAAATCCGCCTTCTCGTCGTCCTCCCACTGATCGGTCCACCCGTTGTTGTTCCAGTCATACCCGTAGGTGAACTCTATGGGGTCCGAATCATAGAGCAGGAAGGGTTCGGTCCAGTCGGGGATCTCGTTGGAGTTCCGGTCGTCGTCGATGTGGCCGTCCTGATCTTCGTCCCTGCCCGGGAAGACGCCCTTGACCAGCTCTTGCTGATCCCGACCCACGATCTCCACGGGATCGTCATCCTCCCAGGTGTCCTTGTCGTCGTTGTCCACCACCCAGGCGAATTCGGTCGTCACCGGAACCTGGCGTGAGGACCCCGCCTTATCCGTATAGAGCGTGACTCCGCCGCGCGAACCCACGTACGAGCCGTAGTCGGGGCCGACATGGAAGACCTCCGCGCCGACGCTGAAGGCCCCCAACTCCTTGAGGGCCGTCAGGTACCACGCCGAGCCCCGCTGCGGCCTCAGCTTCTCGCCGCGCACCGTGGGGAACTGCTGGTACGTGGATGTGACGGCAAACTCACCGCCGACCTTCACGCCCGTGAAGTCCCCGCGGAAGTTCATCCCGTACAACTGCTGGCCCGTGAAGAACCCGTAACGGAACCGAATGCGACGCTTGTTGGAGAGGTCCCTGATATTACCCTCCGCCCGGTCGATGGTGCGCGGTTCGGTGCCGCGGTCCTCGAACTGAATCGGGTTGCCCTCTTCGTCCACCTGCGTGCTGCGCCTGTTGAAGAATTTGTGCTCCTGGCTGATCTTGATGTTGTAATCGTTGGCGACGACCGCCTCGACCTCCATCGCCACGGGCAGCGGGCTGAGGGGCAAGTCGAAGGCGTACGAAACCTCCTCGAACCCATTGGCCTCGATGTGATCGCCGACGCGGCGGCCGCCGAGGACGAGCGGGACGAAGCGGGTGAATTCGGTGCCGTCCTCGCCGATGACCTTGACGTCGACCTCGAAGACCGCAGCGCCGCCGGTGCCGTCCAGCGGCGAATCGTCGGCGAACGTGATGACCACGCGGTTCGGCGGGAGGATGTCGTAGGGGAGCGTACCGCGCAGAGTGTTGACCCCCCGATCCTTCGTCACGTGCTCCTGGTGCTGGTTGACGAAGGTCGCCCCGAGCGTCACCGCGTCGCCGATATCGGTCTCCCAGTGGGCACCCATCATCGGCACGGGGCTCTCCTCCATGATGAAGATCCGATCACGATGTTCTCCGCGCTCCGGGGCGCTGTACAGCGAGATTTGCGCAAAGCGGTCGTTCCGGAAGTTCGCGTACCCTCGGCTGTAGAGTGCCGTGAACCGGTTCTTCGCCGTCGCAGCGTCAAGCCGAACGCCGCTGAACAGGGGCAGTTCCAGCGTCAGTGGCGTGAACCTCGTGCGAACCTGGGTGCCGGTCGTCAGGCGAAAATTCAGACCTTTGTAACTATCGCTCCCGATCGCCAGCAGCCTGAACCGGTTGCGGAAGACATCCAGATTGCGGAACGCGAAGCTCCCATCCGCCCTGTCCGATCTCACGAGGCCCGCACCGGGCCGGCGTTCGTCGAACACATACATCCGGTACCCATACGTCTGGTAGTTGCCGAAGTCGTCGAACTGCTTGTCGAGGTCGACATTCGTGTTATACGGCTCAGGCGTCTCCGTGACTAGGTTGTTGTAGCGATAGTGGAGGGCATTGGCCCGCCTGATGAAGGGGTTGACGCCACCCCTGCCTTTGGACTGCTGGACCCGAGGCTGCCCGTAAGCGACAGCGGGAATCAGAGCGGCGACGGCTCCAATCCAGCAGAGCCGGCGGGCGACCCCGACTCGTCTTCGGGTAATAGGGGCCCCTACCTGCCGGGCCAGGGCCATACAGATGCCTTTACCTTCTTCGCCCACGCTCACCGGCGGACGGAGGCAAGCGTGGCGCTCACTGCTGAACGGCCATCAGCCGCTGCGCGATCGAGCCCTCTTGCGTCAGAGCCAGGATGATCGTGTTGACGCCGAACTGCAAGTATCCACGCTTGTCGTTGGGGCTCGAGTCCCAGGCGTTAATAAAGTAGTAGCGCTCCCAGAGCGAGGCATAGCTCTTGGACTCGATAAGCACCACTAGGCGCCTGTCGATCGTGATCCCTTCTAGGTAGTCCACCCGCTCTTTCGTATTCCCGCCCTTCCCGGTGAATGGGTCTATGGCAAGATCGTGGGCGCCAGTGGGGTCGACCCCTGCCAGATGCCCATCGAAATCGAAGAAGCTGTGATAGATGGGATGATCATTCTTAAGCTTCTCAAAGGTCCATTGCCGGCCGTACTTGTATCCGGCCGAGGCCAAGGCCTGTTTATAGGCTTCACGCATCGGGATGTCCCTGCCGCCGGTCTGGGAAGAACTGTAGATAAAGCCGCCGCTCGATAGGTACTTACCGATGTTCCGCAACTCAGCATCTGACGTCTTGTAGTCCGGAGCACCGTAAACCCACGGGATGCCGAGCAACTCCTCGGAATCCACCCAAACCTGACCGATCAACTTCACCTGGACATCCGTGAACTCGTTGACGGCCTCGGCCAGATGACGCAGCCCCATCCCTCCCTCGGACTCCGTGTACTGGTCCCTCAGACTGGCGGCTTGACGGGTGAAACCGGTCCCCCAGGCGAGGGCGGCGAGATGGAAGAACCCCTTGATGGCGCGCCTGTCGTCGGGGTCCTGAATCACAGCGGCGTGGTACCGCCCGTAGTCGAGCGCGCTGACGTCGACCATCTCGAGCGAGGTGTCGATGCTGGTACCGGACGATTTCGTCACCGCCACTTTGCCCGACATCACCAGGGGTTCGAGCACCGGCCGCTGAAAGGCGGTGGTCCTGGCGACCTCCGTCGCAGGCCTCACCATGCTGCCCAGCACGTCGTGGATCTTCGGCGCACGGCTGATGCCGCGCGTGTCCACCTTCGCCCGCACGCGCTTCATCCGACGCCGCATCTGACGCCGCTTGGGCTTCGGCGCCTTGCGGAGCTCCAGCGGCTTGATCAGGCGCGGCTCACGCTTGATGAACCGGGTCGTCAAAGGCTTCACGGCCCGCCGATCGACCGAGACCTTCCAGATGCCCAACGATCCGTGAAGCGCGACGGCGATGGCCAGAGAGATGATCCGGATTTTGCGCGTCTGCTTGGCCGCTACGGCGCCGAGATCGAGCGCAGCGGCAGGCGTGTTGAAGCGCGATGTCCGCCCAGGTCCTTCGTCTGCCATGAAACCTACACCTCCCGCGTGGACCAAAGCCGGTCACGCTTCATCGAGGCCAACCCGTGACCGCAGAGATCCAGGGCCATGAGGCGCTATGCGGCCGGCCGCGGCACACGTGCAAATATACGTTCATGGAGGGGGAGAAGGCAATTCGGGGGATGCACACCCGGATTCTCGATCTAACGGGCCGCGTGCATGGCTGCCCGACCGTCCGGGGCAGCGGCCTCGGTGTTCGTGCCCCACCAGCTAGGCGAGCACGGTGTCGTCGTCGAGCAGGCGAAGCAACTGTTCCACCGCAGTCACCACGTCTGCATTGCCCGCTTTCCGCGCAAGTTCGAGCGCGGTCTCGAGGTCCTTCCGCGCCTCGTCCTTGAGACCCAATGCGTCCTTCGCGAGGCCCCGACCGATGTAGGCTAAGGGGTAGTCCGGTTCCAGGCGGATTGCCTCGTCAAAATCGGCGATGGCGGCTTCGTGTTGCCCCAGCTTGTCCTTCGCCTTGCCCCGATTGACGTAGGCTAAGGGGTAGTCCGGTCCCAGGCGGATCGCCTCGTCAAAATCAGCGATGGCGGCTTCGTGTTGCCCCAACATGGCCTTCTCGGCGCCCCGACCGATATAGGCTAAGGGGTAGTCCGGTCCCAGGCGGATCGCCTCGTCATAGGCTGAGATGCTGTCTTTCGGGCTTTTATCCCGGAACAGATAACCGACGGAAAACCAGGCTTTCGCGGCGAGATCGTCATCGCTTCCTTCCGCGATATGGGCGACGGCGCGCCATTTCTCGATTGCCTCGTCGCTCTTACCCTGCTGCTGGAGAGAAACGGCCTGGGCAATTGTCTTATCTATCGGCGATGCTTCAGTGTTTTCAAGGACATTCGCGGCGGCCTGCCTTGCTTTTTCAGGAGCATCGTCAGCAGTCATGTCCCGGGCAATAGCGTTAGCAGTCACGTCCCGGGTTATCGCGTCAATATTCCGTGCAGCCTCGTCGGCTTTAACTCGTTTCTTCTCTATCTCTTCAAGGTAGCGCTCAGCAGCTTCCGCACTAGCCTTCGCAGCCTCAGCACTGGCCTTTGCCTCCTTTTCTATTTCCCGGAATCGTCTGAATCCTATGTAACCTCCGACGGCAACGATCAAGGTGATGGCAATGAGCCAGCGGTCGATATACGCCGCCCGGTCGGCCAAGACATCCCGCCAGAGTTCGTTGACGCGGCGCTGGATTTCGACCTCGACTGCGGCAGAGATCGTCGGTTCGGTTTGCACGGATGTGTCGTCACCCGTGCTCCGCTGCAGGCTATCATTGCCGACCGCTGCAGGCGCGCTTTCAATGGCGGGCTTGGTCGTCTGCGCGGACGCAATCGTTGGAACGGTCGCCGCCATTGCAGCCGTGACGATCCCGGTCGTGAGCAACCAAATCATCGCGCTCCTCTGTCCCGAGGGTTATTCATGTGCTTCCCACGCTTACCCGCAATTCCCCCAACACCAGCTTCGGCAGAATCGCATTGCGCAGGGCGGCGAGGGTACGGGATTCGGTAACGGCCTCATCCCTCACACGCAAACTGGCGCCTGACTTCGCCGGTGCCGACGAACTGACTTAGCAGGCGGTAGTTGTCCCGCTCGTGGCGCACCCGGCCTGCGACAATGGCGGGGTGGACTTGCAAGGCCTGGGCCAGGTTGATGACGCCGATGGGGTAAGGCGCCTCCCTGACCGGGCTCGCTTCCCACACATCCGCCGGAATCAGGGCGTCCTCGGCCCACCGGTCGGCTTCCAACTCCCTGGGGTCTTCTTGACCCTCATCGCGCTTTCGCAGGGTGAGATCGTCAACGAAGACGCCCTGAGTATCACTTTCGAGGTGGCGGCCGACATGGGCCAACTCGTGGAGCAGGGTGAACCAGAAGTTATCGATGCGGTCGTAACGCAGTGTGAGCCCGATCACCGGCCTGCCGTCGGCGAGCCGAAGCGCCGCGCCGTCCAGGTGTGTCCTTCGCAGATGTGGAACGACCTCCAATCCGATGCCATGCTGCGCCAGAAAGTCCTTGGCGCGCCTCGGGCCGTCTTCCGACGCGCTCAACCGTGCGAGGCTTCTGAGGAACGCCAAGGTCACGGTTCCAAGCTTGTAGGCGACATCGAGCGGGGGGTCCTGCGCAATCGCCATCACCTGCCAGCACCACGCCCTAAGAGCGTACTCGTCCGTCTTGGCATTGATCCGGCGCTGATCGTTCTTGCGGTACAGTGCGACGGTAGCCGTCTTGGGTCCACCCGCCCGACCCATCAGACCCCTGATCAGTTCTTCGGCGCGGTCGGACAGGTCCGGAATCCACCCCCGTTTCGCCATCTCCTTGATGGGGAATCTGCTCCACTCGACGTCGGCCACAGGATCGTCCAGCACCACGCCTGGCTTCTGGAGCAGGACATCGGCGGGTATCCTCAGGTGCTGGTGAAGCGCGCGGGCCATCGACATGGTGATGGCACGTTTGCCGGAGAGCACCTCGGACACCTTGGCGCGACTCCCGATGAACGGGATGAGGTCGCGTTGACTCAGCCCCGCCTGATCCATGCGGAACTCGATGGCGGAGATGGGGTTCGGGTACCCCATCGGCACATGCTTGGACTCGTATAGCTCGACGAGATCGCTGAGCAGGTCGAGCTCGTCGCCCTCGGGGGTGCCCGCCTCGGCGTCGAAGATCTCATCGATCCGCGCCAGCGCCCGCTCAAGGTCCTCCTCGGTGCGAATCGGCTTGATGGCCGCCATGTCTACACCTCCTTTGCGTTCACGCGGTTGTACTCCGAATGCGTGCCGATGAATCGTATGCGGACTAAGCGTTTCTGGTAGTTGATCCTCGCCACCAATCGGTAGCTGTTACCCTTGATGTTGAAGACCACCCGCTTCCCTCCTATGATACTGGCGCTTGGGTACCGGGCCTTCAGCCCGGCTGGTGTCGTCCAGTCTTCCTTCTCTACCTCCCTGTACCAGGCAAGTAGCGGCTGCTCCGCATCCGGGTGTCTTGCCCAGAAGTCCCGAAGCGTTCTCTTGGCGATGATTCTCACGACGGACTAACAGCGCTCCCATATATAATTATAATAATATGTTCCCAATAATATGGCAACTTTTTATGGAGGGGACACAGACGAGGGCAGGAGGGAGGAGACGAATCGACTCACAAGCCGCCTTGAGACCCCAGGCGGCAACTCAGGAGATTTGGGGACCGGCGATCAGCGCAAAATCGGAGCGGCTGTGAATATCGATGGAGCCCGTCGCCTAATCAACGGGTCCATGCCCATCGACCCGCTCCTGAGGTGCGCCGCTGCGCATCCGCTGTCGGAGCGCTGTGGTGGCGGCGAGATCCACTTCCAGCGTCACCTCGTCCAACACCACGCCATACTGCTCCCGCGCCGCTGCCCGCGTCACCTTGCCGTTCTTGACGTCGCGGCCCACGGCGGTCGGGGGGCGCAAGAGCGGATCGCCCCAACCTCCGCCGCCCGCCTGGCGGTGGTAAATGCGCTGGCCGCCTTTCATCGATGTCGAGATCATCGTTGGCAGCACTTCCTCCGAACCATCGTCGTGGTAGAGCCTGCTGGTGGACGGCGTCCCCGGCTTCCCACCGTAGAGCCCGTAGGGCAGGTGGTCGCGGCGGTCGGAGCGGATGGCCAAATGCGCTTCGCCGGACAAGAGCCGCCATTCGCGTTCGACGGCGAGGCCACCGCGGAACTGCCCGGCGCCGCCGCTATCGCGCACGAGCCCGTAGCGTTCGATGCGCACGGGATACTCGCATTCCGCCTGCTCGACCGGGATGTTGCCGGCCACGCAGGACGGATTGCACAGCCCATCATTGCTATCGCGGTCCGGTCGCGCTCCCCAGGTGCCCGCCACCAGTTCGTAGTAGACATAAGGGGACCTGTCCTCGCGCTGCCCCCCGATAATCACGAGGCTGTTACCACCCTCGCCAGCGGCGAAGACCCGGTCGGGCACCAGTCCGGCCAGAGCGCCGAAGACGGTATCCATCAACCGAAACCCGGTGATCCCGCGCATCGAGGAGGCGGCCGGCATGACTGCATTGACTATCGTGCCTTCCGGCGCAATGACATCGAGTGGTTTGAACATGCCCGATGTATTTGGAATATCCTCGCGCAGCACTGAACGGACGCACATCGCGACGACCGACACGGTGAAGGAGAGGGTGTTGTTGAGGGCCCCGCGGACTTGCGGGGCCGTGCCGCTAAAATCGGCCGTGAGGGTGTCGCCCTCCACCGTCACCGTGGCCTGGAGACGCACGGGCGGGCCACCGACGCCATCGCTATCCATATAGTCCGTGAAGGTATGGCTGCCGTCGGGCCAGGAAGCGATCTCCGCACGTACCAGGCGCTCGGTATAAGCGATCAGATCCGACGCGCAATCGGCAAACAGGCTTGGCCCGTAGCGTTGAATGAGATTGTGAATCGCCCGCTCGCCGATATGGCAGGCCGCCAGTTGGGCCCGCAGATCGCCGACGGCCATCTGCGGCACCCGGACATTTGCGCGCAGGAGCGTGAAGATCGCTTCATCCGGTTTTCCCCGGTGATAGAGCTTCAACCAGGGGATGCGCAAGCCGTCCTGGAAGATTTCGGTATTATCGCAAGCGGAGCTGCCGGGGAGACGCCCGCCCAGGTCCAGGTGATGCGCGGTGCTCACGGTGAATGCCACACGCTGACCTTCCCAGAAGACGGGCTTGACGATGAAAATATCCGGGATGTGCATGCCTCCATCAAACGGATCATTGAGGATGAAGACATCGCCCGGCTCGATGCTATCGCCGAACTTCTCGAACAGCGTTTCCATCGCGAAGGGAACCGAGCCCAAGTGGAGAGGTATCGTGACGCCCTGGGCGATCATTTCGCCGTCCGCATTGCACAGGGAGGTGGAGTAGTCCAGGCAATCGCGAACGACGGTCGAGTAGGCTGTGCGGTATAAGGCGATGGCCATTTCATCGGCCGCCGATGCCAGCGCATTCTGCATGATTTCACGCGTAATCGGGTCTATTTGAGACATTTTGGAGCTCCACCCATCGGATGAACCTGCCCTATTCCTCGCATAAATCCTGTATTACGCCCCATTGGATTCCATCACAAGGTAACCCTGGTCGTCCAGATGGACGGACCTATTGGGTGGAACCACGGTCGTCGAATCGTATTCATCGATGAGCAAGGGGCCATCCATGCTCCCCGAGAGCGCACGCCGCGCTACGACGGGAGTATCGATGGTGCCCCACGGCGCGCCGAAGTAAGCTCGACGACTGCTCTCTCTTTCTCCGAGACGTTCGGCTGGCTTGAGCCCTTCTTCGTGTCCGCGCATGCTCGCCTGGCCGACTAACCGCACCGCCACCACCTCAACCGGATTGTCCGGATCGGAACGATGGCCGTAGAGCCGTTCATGCTCCTGCTCGAATGCCTTCTGCAACCCGTGTAGAATGTTCTCATCAAGAGACCCTCCCTCCAAAGGAATCCGTATCTCCGAGGTCTGGCCCCTGAAACGCATGTCGACGCTACAACTCAGCGTCACCTGGTTTCCAGGATGGCCTTCAGTCTTGAACTGGACCAGCATCTTCTGCCGCATCTCCTCTCTCATTTGCAGCAAAGCCTCCGTTTTGAGCCCCTCGACGGAGAGTAGACAACTGCGGACATCGTGATGCTCGATACCAGAGAAGAGTAAGCCCAGCGCGCTGAATAACCCGGGTAGCGGCGGCACGACGATCCGGCGAATGGAAAGCTCCTGAGCCAGCCCGGCCGCGTGGATCGGGCCGGAGCCTCCAAAAGCCATCACGATAAAATCGCGCGGATCGCGGCCGCGCTCGGTAGAGACGGCGCGCAGCGCCCGCATGGTGCGCGCATTGGCAATCCGGTGAATGCCCTCTGCCGCCAGGAGCAGTTCCATACCCAGGGGAACGGCGATGTAGTCGTGAACCGCGCGTTGCGCGGCCTCTCGATCAATGCTAACCTCCCCATCAGCCAGCTCTCCGGGGCGGATGTAACCCAGCACCACATTGGCATCCGTGACCGTGGGTTCGGCGCCCCCGCGCTGATAACAAGCCGGTCCTGGAACGGCGCCTGCGCTGCGCGGACCTACCCGCAAACCACCCGCCCCGTCCAGATACGCGACACTGCCTCCGCCAGCCCCGACTTCGGCGATGTCGATGCTCGGAGCGCGGACCAGTTCGCCGCCACCGCCCATCAGCCGGTTTCCGCCGGAAAGGGAAGCGCCCAACTCATATTCCGGACTGTAAACAGGTTTGCCCGCTTCAATCAAGGAAGCCTTGGCCGTGGTACCCCCCATGTCGAGCGTGATGACATTGTCGAGGCCCAGGAGCCGCGCGGAAAACCTAGCCGCTAAGACGCCGGCGGCCGGTCCCGATTCCAGGACGAAGACTGGCCGCAAAGCGGCGTCTTCCTCCGGCGTCAATCCACCGGCCGACTGCATGATCAAAAGCGGTGCATCAATCCCCTTGGCCCGTAGGCCATCACGCATAGCATCGAGATAGCCCTGCATGATGGGACGGACATAAGCGTTGACGACAGTGGTGGCGGTACGTTCGTATTCCCTGCGTTCGGGAAGCACGTCGGATGAGAGAGAAACCTGGAGTTGCGGCAGGTGTTGCTTCAGAAAGGCACCGACGATGATTTCGTGCCGGGGAAAGGCGTAAGCGTGGAGAAGACAGACGGCAACGGATTGGACCGCCTCCTTTTCCAGCTTCTCCTTGAGTTGCCAGAGTTCCGACTCTTCCAATGGGATGAGCACATCACCGGTAGCTGAGACGCGCTCGGTCAGTTCAAGACGCAGATAGCGTTCGACGAGTGCTTCAGGTTTTTCATAGAACAGATCGTAAAGCTGAGGAACGCGCATGCGCCGCAGTTCGAGGACGTCCCGGAAGCCTTTCGTGGTGATGAGCGTGGTTTTGGCACCCCGACGTTCCAGGACGGCGTTGGTCGCGACCGTGGTGCCGTGCGCGACTTCGCTGACGGCCGTTCCCGGAGCTTCGGCTGTGCGCAGGAGATGCTCGATAGCGCTAAGTACGGCCTGCTCAAAATTGGGAGACGTGGAAGGGACTTTGTGCGTCCAGAGGTTTCCTGTGCCGTCGATCAGTATGACATCGGTGAAAGTGCCGCCGACATCCGCGCCGATGCGAATGGGGTTTTGCCTGGTCGTCATGGTCCTGGGATCACCTGTTCAGCGGCAGGCTCACGGCGCGAACCGGTAGACCACCGGCAACTGCGCGGTGTCCGTGATGCTCGAATCCGTGTGGTAGTAGATGTTCAAGCGCCCGGTGCCGCAATCTCCGAAAGCGTCGCAGGAGAGCGTGCCGATGATGCCCTGAAAGCCGGCCGTCGCCCCGATCGCCTCGCGCAACTCGGCGCGGTCTATATACAACTTCCCGCCCTCCTTCACCGCAACGGATTCGATGGCGCTGAGCAGCAGCGTTGTCGCGTCGTAGGCGTGCGCCCAGTAAGGAGAGACCGGAGACCCGCCGTAAGTGGCTTCGAACGCGGCGAGCACCTCGTCCTCGTTCTTGCCGGTCGCAACGTTGACATTCGAGCCGTGGTCCGATTCCGGCCCTGCGAAGTAGATGCCCTCCGACTGCGGCGTGCCGAGGAACTCCGACACGAGCATGGCCGCGCCCGTGATGAGCGTCACGCCTTCCAGTCCGTCGAACTCCCGCGCCTGCAGGGCGAAGGGCGAGCCTTCCCTGTCGAAGAGCGGGAAGAAGATGCCGTCTGGCCCGGCTGCAGCGAATTTCACGAGGACGGGCGTCATGTCCGTATCGCCCTTATCGATCCCGGCGGTTTCCGCGATCTCGCCGCCGAGGGCGCGGAACGCATCGACGAACGCACTCACGAGGGCCGTCGTGTACGGGTCGCCGTCGTGGACGGCCGCCATGCGCCGCAGGCCCAATTCACCGTAGGCGAAGTCGGCGACCGCCTTCCCCTGATAGAGGTCGTTGATAGCAACACGGAAATAGCCGGGGTGGTAGTCGGAGCCCGCGTTGCCTGCGAGGTCGGACGTGAGCACAGGCGACGTGTTGGATGGCGAGATCATCACGAGACCCGCCTCGCTGATCAGCGGCGAGGCCGTCACCGCCGCGGCGGAGCACGACGTGCCGACGACGCCCACCACTTGCGAGTCGGCGATGATCTGCTCCGCGCCCGCGCGTCCGCCGTCCGGCGTGCACATGCTGTCTACGGGGTCTCCGAGTTCGATCTCGCGGCCGTGGACGCCGCCGAAGTCTCGGACGGCCTGCTCGATACTATACCGCGACCACACAGCAAGCGACGGCACGCCGGTATGCGAGAGCAACGAACGGATCTGCACCGCCTCGCCCTCGCCAACCTCGACCGCGCCAAGCGGTCCAGCCTTGAAGCCGCCGCTCGGTTCGGACTCCTCTCCTCCGCACGCTGCCGCGAGACCCGCAAGCAGCACGACGTGGAATCTCCTGATGACGCTACCCATCGGCTAAGCCTCCTGATACGTTACCCATTGGCGTAAGACGCTGCCCTCCCGATCGAAATCGTCGAACCGATCAGGCGCACCTACCCGAAGCGCCTGCATCCTTTCGACGCTCAGACGCAATGAAATGATCCGAGAAGGACACCGCAGCGAGTTGGAGGGAAGGGTGGATGCGGAGCTTAATGCCATAGACCGGATTTCTTGTGCCCGTCAAGAATGATGTAGTATGGTCCATTACAAAAAATTATTGACATGGAAATCCCGCCTCTATATATTTGTAGGAGGAAATACAAAGAAGAATTTGGAATGCGACTCACGCACACTTGCACCATCCAGATGGGCTACGCCGCTCGCGGACGGCTGGAGCCGGCGGATCGCGGCGGCGTGCCCACGATCCAGTTGCGCGACCTCCCGCCGCATGGCCTTGTCGATCCGCAACGTCTGACGCGCGTACGCATCGACAGCCTTCCGGACAGGTGGCTGGTGCGCACCGGCGACGTGGTGTTCCGTTCCCGGGGTGAGCGGAACACGGCCTCGGCGCTCGACGAGCGCTTCACGGAGCCGGCCGTGGCCGTGCTGCCGCTCATCATCCTGCGTCCGCAGAGGGAGACGATTCTGCCAGCATATCTGGCCTGGGCGATGAACCAGCCGCCCGCCCAGCGCCACTTCGACCGCGCGGCGCGTGGCACGAACATGCGCATGGTGCCGCGCTCCAGCCTCGACGATCTTGAAATAGATGTACCTGGAATCGAGATCCAACGCAAGATCGTCGCGGTCGACGCCCTAGCCGAACGTGAACAGGCCCTGTCGGTCCTCGCGGCAGAAAAACGAACCCGGCTGACAAGGCTGATTCTTGGGGATCGAGCCAGGGGCATGGGTCCCGACGCCGGACGGAGAGAGAAAACGACATGACCGATCCACTCACCCAGCAACAGGTCAACCAAACCGCCTGGGCCGCCTGCGACACCTTTCGGGGCGTCGTCGATGCCGGCCAGTACAAGGACTACATTCTCGTGATGCTGTTCCTGAAATACATCTCGGACCTCTGGAACGACCGCGTTGAAACCTACCGCGCGCGGTACAGCGGCGACGAGTTGCGGATCGAGCGCCGGCTGGAGCGCGAGCGCTTCATCCTGCCCGAGGGGGCGAGCTTCTACGATCTCCACCGGTGGCGCAACGAGGCCAATATCGGCGAATTGATCAACACCGCTCTGGAGGGGATCGAGGAGGCCAACCGCGCCAAGCTCGATGGCGTGTTCCGGAATATCGACTTCAACTCGGAAGCCAATCTCGGCCGGACCAAGGACCGCAACCGGCGGCTCAAGAACCTGCTGGAGGACTTCGCCAAGCCCGCCCTCGATCTGCGCCCCTCGCGGGTGACCGGGGACATCATCGGCGAATGCTATATCTACCTCATATCCCGCTTCGCCTCGGACGCCGGCAAGAAGGCGGGAGAGTTCTACACGCCGGCCGCCGTCTCCCGGCTGCTCGCCAAGCTCGCCGCGCCCAGATCCGGCGATACCATTTGCGATCCGGCCTGCGGCTCGGGCTCCTTGCTCATCCGCGCCGCCGAGGAAGTCGGCTCGGAGAATTTCGCCCTCTACGGGCAGGAGGCGAACGGCGCGACCTGGGCGCTGGCGCGCATGAACATGTTCCTGCACGCCAAGGATGCCGCCCGCATCGAGTGGTGCGACACCCTCAACAGTCCCGCGCTGATCGAGGGCGATCACCTCATCAGGTTCGACGTGGTGGTCGCCAACCCGCCCTTCTCGCTCGACAAATGGGGCGCGGAAAACGCGCCGTCCGACCCGTACCATCGCTATTGGCGAGGCGTCCCGCCGAAATCGAAGGGCGATTACGGTTTCATCACCCACATGATCGAGACCGCCAAACGCCACAGCGGGCGCGTCGCGGTCATCGTTCCCCACGGCGTGCTGTTCCGGGGCGGCGCCGAAGGGCGCATCCGCAAGGCGCTCATCGAGGAGAACCTGCTCGACGCCGTGGTTGGCCTGCCGGCGAACCTCTTCACCACCACGGGCATTCCCGTCGCCATTCTGGTCTTCGACCGCTCGCGCGAAGAAGGCGGCGAGAACGAGACCCGCCGCGACGTGCTGTTCATCGACGCCAGCGAGGACTTCACCCCCGGCAAGGCGCAAAACGTCATGGACGAGACGCATATCGACCGGGTCCTCGAAACCTACCGCGGGCGCGCGGAGATCGAGAAATATTCGCACCTGGCCGATCCAGAGGAGATCGCCGGGAACGACTACAACCTCAACATCCCCCGCTACGTCGATACCTTCGAACCCGAAGAGGAGATCGACGTCGCCGCCGTGCAGAAGGACATCGACCGGATCGAGGCCGAACTCGCCGAGGTTCGCGGCCGCATGGCCGGTCATCTGAAGGAACTGGGCGTCGATGTCTGAAGGCGAACTGAACGAGCAGGCAACTTGTAACGAACCCTTACAAGTTCGAACCGAGGGCACGCGGCAGGCCACGCCAAGCGGATCGCCGAGATACCTGATACGCGGAAGCAAGGGAACAGTGGTGGTTGACGGCTGGCGCAAAGCATCCATCGGTAGACTCGGCAAGGTTGTTACCGGAACCACTCCCTCTACGGCTGCAAGGGACTATTACGGAGGCGACATCCCCTTCATCTCGCCCAGCGATCTAGGTAAATCACTCTTCGTCGACCGGGCCGAGCGAACACTTACACCAGCCGGTTTTAAGCAAGCAAAGGCCGTCCCCCCCGGCTCAATACTCTTTACCTGTATAGGCGCAACAATCGGCAAAGCGGCGATCGCCGGGCGTGAGCTTGCCACCAATCAGCAAATCAATGCCGTCATCTGCGATCCTCAGGAAGCGGACAGCACGTTCGTGTATTACCTTTTGAGTCTCCGGGCGGACCATATTAAACGTCTTGCGGGCGCACAGGCCATTCCGATCGTCAACAAATCGACATTTGAGGCTATAACAGCCCCGGTTCCTCCCCTCCCCGAGCAGCGCAAGATCGCCGAAATCCTGCGCACATGGGACGAGGCCATCGAGAAGCTCGAAGGGCTGCGGGCGGCCAAGGAACGCCAGAACCACGCTCTCATCCATGCGCTTGTCTTCGGAACCCGGCAACTAGACCGATTCCAAACAACCGGTGAAATCACCTCTTACCGCTGGTTCACGCAACCCGCCGCATGGGGCTACGAATCTATCGGAAAGCTCGCCAACGAGATTTCGGAACGCAACACGGATGGGGATAAGTTGGAAGTACTGTCTTGCTCGAAACATGATGGATTTGTCCGTTCACTTGAATATTTCAAGAAGCAGGTCTTCAGTTCGGATCTTGTGAGCTACAAGAAAATCTGGCACGGGGATTTCGGCTTCCCCAGCAATCATGTCGAAGAAGGCTCCATCGGCCTTCAGAATCTGACAGATATTGGCCTTGTCAGCCCAATCTATACCGTATTCCGCTTCGCGTCCGACAAGGTAGATCCGGAGTACGCCTTCGCGGTTCTCAAGACCGAGCTCTATCGCCATATCTTCAGAATGAACACCAGTGCATCGGTGGACCGGCGTGGCAGCCTGCGGTGGGGCGCGTTCTCAAAGCTTCCCTTCCCGATGCCGTCTTTGGCCGAGCAGCAGTCCATTGCGAAGGTGTTGGGAGCGTCCAAGGTGGAACTCTATTCCCTGACAGCCGAAATCAAAGCCCTCACTCGCCAGAAGCGCGGCCTGATGCAGAAGCTTCTGACGGGCGAATGGCGGGTGCAGCCTGACTGACCGTATAAATGAAGGAGGATTAAACCATGTACGCTAAAAAAATCAAGATCGTAAACTACGGACCAATTGACTATATTGATATTGAATTTCCTTTCGAAGGCGAAAGGCCCAAACCCGTTGTGCTCGTTGGCGAGAATGGTTCTGGAAAAAGCATTTTGCTATCACACGTCGTGAATCTCCTGATTTCCGCCAAGGACCTTGTTTACTCAGAAACTCCTGAAGTGGATCTAGGAAAAGTATACAAGCTTCGGAGCGGATCCTACATTAAGTCGGGGCGCGAGTTCTATTTTACGAGGGTTGATTTCGAAGATGACATCTTCAGTGGAGAGATAAGGTCGAGGCGCTCCAAGAAGGATTATTCGGATGTTCCCGAGGAACTTTCGAGACCTGATATGCAGAAGATATGGAACGAGATGAGTTCGGATTCCAAAGATCATTACGGTTCCAATATCCATGAAAATGAGAACAAGGTAAAAGACCTCTTCTCCAAGAACTGTGCTCTCTATTTCCCTCCCAACCGCTTCGAGGAACCGGCATGGCTAAACGAGACGAACTTGCAAGCGCGGGCAGAGTATATGGATATGAAGCATCTAAAGGGACACACGAGCCGAAAGTTAATCAGCTATTCATCGCTCCATGATAACCAGAACTGGCTATTTGACTTAATCTATGATAGGGCTGCCTTCGAGTCCGGAATAGCCAGTACTCCTTATCAAGTGAAAGATCGTGTTATTCATATTCCGGCACAGGTGGTATACTCCGGAAATGCTACAAACATGTACGAAATAGCACTTAAAATAGTTCGGAACGTAATAGGGGAAGATCGCGCTATCAGATTTGGTATAGGTGGACGACTTAACCGGGTCGTTTCACTTGAAGAAGAATCGGGGCAAGTAGTTCCAAATATATTTCAGTTATCGACTGGAGAAACGTCTCTTCTAAGCCTGTTCTTATCGATCTTACGGGATTTCGACCTGTGCGGCACGTCATTTAACAAGGCCGAGGATGTACGAGGCATTGCCGTCGTAGATGAAATTGATTTGCACCTACACGCGATCCATCAGTATGAAATACTTCCCAAGCTGATACGTATGTTTCCAAAGGTTCAATTTCTGATTACAACGCATTCGCCGCTTTTTGTTCTCGGAATGAACAAGCTCTTTGGAGAGAATGGCTTCGCTCTGTACCACTTGCCGTCGGGGAAGAAAATCAGCCCGGAGGAGTTTGGGGAATTCGAGAGCGCGTATCAATCGTTCACGGAGACGACAACATTCTCGGCTGATATACGACGGGCAATTGAAAGTACGCAGAAACCGGTTGTACTCGTGGAGGGTATAACTGATCTAAATTATCTTCGAAAGGCCGGTATCCTATTGGGGCGCAAGACATTTATTGATAGAGTAGAGCTAATGGATGGTGGAGGAAAGCCCAAGCTGAAGAAGATCGGGAAGATGGCAAATCCATTGTTCGATGACCTGACGAACAAAAAGGTGGTTCTGCTTTATGACTATGATTGTAGCAAAAGCAGTAAAAATTCGGGGAACGTCTTCAGCCTAGTCATTCCGTTTCAGTCGGATCATCCGATTAAGAAGGGGATAGAAAACCTATTCGAGAAGGAGACGCTTGAGAAGGCACAACAACATAAGGCGGCGTTTATCGATGTTGATGAAACACGTAGAAAGACGGAACGGGGCGAAAGAAAGGTCGTGCCGGAGGAGTGGACCGTCAACAAAGATGAAAAAATGAACCTTTGCAATTGGTTATGTGAGAATGGCACGGAGGGCGACTTCCGGCACTTTCGAGAGGTATTTGACCTGTTAGAAGAAGCGGTAGGCGCGGAGCAGGCAGAATCTACGGACAAAAGAAATGAGCGTTGAAGGCTTCACCACCTCCGAGAAACACCAATCCCAGATCCCGGCGCTGCAGCTTCTGGCGGCTCTCGGCTTCACGCCGCTCTCTCACGCCGAGGTGATGGCCCTGCGTGGCGGGCGGCGGCGCAACGTCACACTCGATGACGTGCTCGCCGATCAACTCCTGAAGATCAACCGATTCACCCACCGGGGCCGCGACTACCCCTTCGACCTCGAGGATGCGCATGAGGCGATGCGGCGGCTGAAGCCGACGCCCGACCGGCTCAAGGGCTTGCGCGGCACCAATCAGGATATCTACGACACGCTCGTTCTCGGCACGACGATCACCAAGACCATCGACGGAGATTCCAAGAGCTTTTCGTTCCGCTTCATCGATTGGGAGCACCCGGAGAACAACGCCTTTCATGCGGCGGCGGAGGTGTCGGTGGAGCGCACGGGCGGCAGCCGGGATTGCCGCTGCGATATCGTCGCCTACGTCAATGGGCTCCCTTTCATCGTCATCGAGAACAAGCGGCCGTCCGAAAAGTTAGAGAAGGCCGAAAGCGACCTGATCCGCTACCAGCGCGAGGACCATATCCCGCAGTTGTTTCACTTCGCCCAGTTGCTCTTGAGCATGAACCGCGCCTCGGCGCGGTACGCGACGGTCGGGACGCCGCGCAAGTTCTGGCAAGCCTGGCGGGAGGACGAAGACGATGCGATCGCGCCGTTCATCCGGCACCGGCTGACCGAAGCCGAGAAAGACGCCGTCTTCTCGGGGCATTTCGCGGGCGCCCGGCGCGACTTCGAAGCGATGGCCGCCGAGGGGGAACGGACCGTGACGGCCCAGGACCGGACGATTTTCGCGCTGTGCCGCCGGGACCGGTTTCTCGATCTGGTGCGCCGCTTCACCGTCTTCGAAGACGGCGACCGCAAGATCGCCCGTCATCATCAGTATTTCGGCGTTCGCGCGGCGGTGGAGCGGGTCAAACAGTTCGATGTGAAGATTGATCTGGAGTTTGAACCGACAGATGTCCGCAAGGGCGGCATCATCTGGCACACGCAGGGCTCCGGCAAATCGCTGACCATGGTCATGCTGGGGCGCGCGCTGGCGCTGGACAGGGACATCCCCAATCCGCGCATCGTGATCGTCACGGACCGCGACGACCTCGACAGGCAGATCAAGGATACGTTCAAATCCTGCGAACTGGAGCCCGTTCGCGCCACCAGCGGCAGACATCTGGCGGCACTGATCCGCGACAAGGCGCCGTTGATCACCACGATCGTCAACAAGTTCGACACCGCGCAGCGCAACGCCAAAACGATCGACGAGGACACCAATATCTTCGTGCTGGTGGATGAAAGCCATCGCAGCCATACCGGCCTCTACGGCGGCCACGGCCAGCTCGCCATGCAGATGCTGAACCTCCTGCCGATGGCCTGTTACCTTGGTTTCACGGGCACGCCGCTTCTGCAGGAGGAGAAGAATACGTTCGCGACCTTCGGAGACCTGATTCACCAATACGCCATCGACGAGGCCGTCGCCGACAGCGCCGTCGTGCCGCTGCTCTACGAAGGGCGCCTAGTCGAGCAGCGGATCACGGGCGACGCGATCGACCGCTGGTTCGACGATATCAGCAAGAGCCTGACCGAGGAGAAGCGGGCGCACCTGAAGCGGAAATTCTCGCGCATGGGCACGCTGGCCGAGACGGACCGAACGATCTACGCCAAGGCCCGAGACATCTCCGGGCACTTCCACCAGCACTGGCGGGAAACCGGTTTCAAGGCCCAGCTTGCCGCCCCGTCGAAGGCCGCCGCCGTGCGGTTCAAGGGGGCGCTCGACGAGATTGGTCTGGTGACCAGCGAAATCGTGATCTCGCCGCCCAACGACAGCGAGGGCAACGAGGAAATCGACCAGGCATCGGAGGATCTCGTCGGTGGGTTCTGGGCAAGGATGATGTCGCGCTACAAGACGGAAGGGGAGTACAACCGCCAGATCATCGAGGCCTTCAAGGGTTCGGGCGATCCGGAAATCCTCATCGTCGTCTCGAAGCTGCTGACCGGCTTCGATGTGCCGAGAAACGCGGTGCTCTATATCTGCAAGCCGCTGCGCGAACACAATCTTCTGCAGGCCATCGCGCGCGTGAACCGGCTCTATGAGGACGATGAGGGGGGACCGGAGAAGGCGTTCGGCTACATCATCGACTACGAGGGGCTGCTCGGTGAGCTGGACAAAGCGCTCACGACCTACAGCGCCTTCGAGGACTACGATGCCTGGGACCTTGCCGGCGCCGTCCATGATGTGCGGGAAGAGATCCGCAAGCTGCCGCAGCGGCACAACCAGTTATGGGACCTCTTCAAGCCGGTCAGGAAGGGACGCGAAATGGAGCAGTTCGAGCAGTTCCTGGCGTGCGAAGCCATCCGGCAGGACTTCTACGAGCGGCTCCGCGTCTTCAGCCGCTGCCTGCACATCTCGCTGTCGTCCAAAAAGCTCCGCGAGGTGTTCGGCGAGGCCATGATCGATGCGATGAAGCACGACTGGAAGTGGTTCGCGGAGCTCAGGCGCTCGGTCCAGTTGCGCTATCAGGAGACGGTCGACCTCAAGGCATTCGAGCCGAAAATCCGGAAGCTCCTCGATGATCATGTGGACGCCATGCCGGCGGAGACCCTCATCGAAATCGTCAATATCAACGACCCGGACGCGCTGAAAGCCGTTGTCGAGGAGACCGGCATCACCGACGCGTCGAAGGCCGACCGTATCGCCACCGCCACGCGCCGGACCATCACGGAAAAGATGAACGAGGACCCGGCATTCTACCGGCAATTCTCGGAACTGCTGGAGGAGACGATCAGCGGCTATCGCGCCAGGCGGATCTCCGAGCGGGATTACCTCGACAATGTCATCGACCTGGCCGGTAAGGTTGCCCGCAAGGACCGCGGCCGAGACGTGCCCGATCCGGTGAAGGGCAACGACAACGGTCAGGCCTTCTTCGGCATTCTCGACGGCGCGCTCCTCGGCGCCGACGGCGAGCCTATCGATGCGGTTGAGGCTGCCAACATCGCACTCGACATCATCAAAATCGTCAAGGCCCGTCACATCGTTGACATATGGTCCAACGACAACGCGCAGAACGATATGCGCAACGACATCGACGACTACTTCTTCGATGTCCTCCGTGACAAGAAAGGCATCCGGCTTCCGGTCAAGACGATGGACGACCTTGAGCAGAAGATCCTGGACCTCGCGCGCGCAAGGTTCCCGGGATGACGGCGGAGCGCCATCGTGTTCAGTACGGTGAGCACATCATCGAATTCTCCGTGGTGCGCCGCGCGCGGGCGACTCTGGAGATCTCCGTGGAGCCGGACACCACGGTCGTTGTTGCCGCGCCTCTAGACGCGTCGCCGGAGGCCATCGGCGAGAAGGTGCGCAAGCGCGCGGCCTGGGTCCGCCGTCAGCAGCGATACTTCACCCGGTATTTGCCGCGAACGCCGGAACGGCGGTTTGTCGCCGGGGAAACCCACCTCTATCTCGGCCGGCAGTACCGGTTGAAGGTGGTGCCGCATGGTCGGGCCAGCGTGAAACTGATCCGCGGCTTCATCGTTGTCCAGAGCCACGAACCCGACCGGGCGGAGGTCACGCGCGATCTTGTCGAAGGCTGGTACCGTGAGCGGGCTCATGTGAAATTTTCGGAACGGCTGGAGGTGAATCTCGCCCGGTTCCCGGAACCGGAATCTTTCCGGCCACACGGACTGATCGTCCGCCAGTTACGCCGGCGGTGGGGATCGATGTCGCCGTCGTCAAGATTGCTTCTCAATCGCCGGCTGATCGAGGCGCCGGTCGATGCGATTGACTATGTCATCACCCATGAGCTCTGCCATATCGCCGAGCCCCATCACGGCCCCAGATTTTTCGGCCTGCTGGATCGGGTTCTGCCGGACTGGCCGAAGCGCAAGGACAGATTGGAGCGAAGAATGGCCTGACAGGACGCTGAAACCGTTACGGACATCTCAATATGCATTAAAAATAAGGAGGGGAAAGACTTGCGACGTTCCATCCGTTGGTTAACCGCAGCCGCGTTTCTGTTCATATCCGCAGCTACGAACGCAGCCACCAAGCCCGTTTATTACATTTACCTGGCAGGACCCGAGGTCTTTTTGCCCAAGCCGGTCAAAGCCGGCGAAGACAAGAAAGACCTCATCAAGCACCTCAACGAGCAACACGATTGGCCCTTTCGACTCGTTGGTCTATACCCTCTGGACAACGAAATTCCCGACTTCAAACCCGACAGAGACACCGGCTTACGCATCTACCAGGCCAACATTGCGTTGATGGGGAAAGCGCACTTCATCTCAGCAAACATGGTGCGCTTTCGAGGTCCCAGCATGGACGTCGGCACTGCTTTTGAAATGGGCTATATGCGCGGTGCCGGAAAGCCGGTGTTCGCCTACTACGACGCAGAGCCGTTTTACGGTGAAAGCGAGTCGCCGGGACTGTACGCCGCCAGAGTCGCGACGTACTACAAACTCGACCCGACGAATCCACAGGTGGACGTTGACGGCCAGTCCGTTGAAAACTTCGCCATGGCCGATAATCTCATGATGATGGGGGCGCTCGACGACGCCGGGGGAGGCATCCAGCCATCGTTTCGCGCCGTGATCCTGCGTATTGCTGAATACCTTCGGACCCGGCTCCCGTCAGCCAGCGAGGGCTCCGGTCGTCCTCAAGGTTCCGCTTCTGGCGGCTTGCCTTCAACCCGCCAGAACGCGCAATGACATCGCCTTCCGGCAACATGGACAACTGAATCCAGCGCAAAGATTCCACTACTCTATCAATATGATATTTCATATAAATAATAGAGAATGCGAATGGGATTTCGACTGATCGTCACGGCCTTGGGATCACCGGCAACGTGATGTGAGAAGCGTATTGCACTTCGTGATAGAGGGTCTGGCGGGCCGCTTGCATTTCGGCGTCCATGCCTGGCGTGTGGCCGGTGTTCAGATTCCGGTCAAAGCGCGGGAAGTTGCTGCTGGAGATTTCAACCCGGATGCGGTGGCCCGCCTTGAAGACGTTGCTCGTTTCCCAGAGGCTGATCTTGTACTCGTAGATGGATTCGGGTTCGATCAACATCGGCTCCTCGTAGGACTCCCGAAACCGGGCCCGCACAATGCCTTCGCAGATGTGGATGGCTTCTCCCCCCGGATGGACATCGACGAGGGTCGCGGTGAAGTCGGTATCCGGCACGTTGGATGCGGCGTAGAACGTCATCTCTATAGGGCCGGTCACCTCCAGCTCACTGGCGAGCGGGGCAGTGGAGTAGACCAGCACATCGTCCCGGCGTTCTACGGGTCTGCGGTCTTTAGGACCGGAGTTGGCGACGAACATACTCTGGCCGCCCAGGGTGGGCACCGGGTTTTCGGGATCGTAGGTAAAGGAATCGGGGGGCTCATTTCCCGGCGGCTCGCGACTCAGTTCGCCGTCGCCATGGAGAGCGTTGGCCCGACCACGGCTGTGCAGATAAAAGGCAGTGTACTGTGTACGCGCCAGAGGCCACTCGTGCTCGTCGCGCCAGATGTTCTCCCCCATCACGAAGAGCCGGATGGGGGGATCGTCATCGATGCCGGTATTGATCCCTTTCAGCCGCTGGTCGTACCAACGCACGTGCACGCCGGGGAGATCCACCGTCGCGGACGGGCCGAAATCGACGATGCCGGACGGTGCGGCGCTGCCGAACTCCTGGGAATGCGTCCACGGTCCCACCAGCAGCCTGGTGTGCGCCCTGGCTTCCGGCGTCCGCGCCTGTTGCTTCCAGCCGGTGAAGCACTTGAAGACCTCATGCAGCAGATTGTCGTACCAGCCCGTCATGAAATACGCGGGGACTGCGACTTCGGAGTACTTGCCTTTCATGCTGTAGGACTTCCAGAACTCGTCAAACGATGAATGCCGGATCATCTCTCGATAGAAAGGGCGGTCGGCGCTGTCATCAAAGGCCGAAATCAACGGCAACCTGCGGTAAACCTCCTCCCAATCGACGAGGTCTCTGGGCACGTTGTGGTTCGTCCGAACCCCAAGCCAGATGAAATTCCAGGCGTTCTGGAGTTGCAGAACCCCGTTATAGCGCAGGTGACCATAATTGTCTTCCTGATGCGCGATCGGGACCAACGCCTTGACGTGTGGACTACGGAGAGGTGCGGGCAAAATCTGGGTGAATCCGGGGTAGGAAACGCCAAAGGTCCCGATAGTACCATCGCACCAGGGCTGGGCTCCAACCCATTGCTGCGTGTCGTAGCCATCGTTGGTCTCATCGATGTAGGGCCGCCACTCGCCCTCCGATTCGTAGCGGCCCCGGCAGTCCTGCATGACTACCGCGTAGCCTTCCTGAGCGAACCGTATGGCCCAGTCCACATAACGGGGGTTTTGCGTGCCGTAAGGAGACCGAATGAGCAGCGCCGGGAATGGGCCGCCTCTAACAGGGCGGTACAGCGTGCCGTAGAGCCGGACACCATCGCGCATGGGGATTCTCAGGTCCAACTGGATGCGGAGGACGGGCTTCGGCAAAGGCTGGCCTCCTCGGATTGGAGCCGAGCGCGATCCTGTCATTCGACCGTTCTATCAGCTCCTCGATCGTCACAATCGCCCCGAAAGGCTGCACGCGCCATTATTGCGCGCACCGGGCTTGCAGTCAACCCGCCCCGGCCCATCGTGTGGTCGCTCTCCTCCTCTCTTCTCCCCTCCCCGCAGGCGGGGAGGGGTCGGGGGTGGGGTTTCACTTCCCCGATCCCGAGACCGTCGCCAGGGTCGGCATCGAGGCTCTGAGCGCGGTTTTCTGCTCATAGATCGCTTTCTCCCAATAACGTATAAATGAAATTTCCCCCCATCATTCTTTTCTTGACAAGAACACATTAAAAGCACACACGTCTATAGTGTGGTTCCACGTATGGCCTTCAGGGGAGGTGATGCGCCCCTCATCCCGAAGCCTCTGCGCCACTCGCGTCTCACCACCTGCAAGCCCCCCAACAGCGGGGCCTCCGTTGTAAAGAGGAGCCGAGCCATGTCAAAGCGTTCCGTTTTTTGTCTCAGGGCCTGCGTTCTGGCCGCCGTGTCGCTCGTTTTGGTCGTTGGCTCCAGCAGTGCAGACGAGCCCTACGACGACCCATTCGATGCAGAGCACTTCTTCCGCGTCGTCGATGGCGAGCTCGTGGGGTTTGATCCCTGGCAACTCCCGCAAGAACCTCACACGCATCACTTTGTGCAGACGAAATCGGGAGACTTCATCGAGATTTTCGTCTCAGCGCCGCCAGGGGCAGAGGGCTCTCTGGAAGTCATCGCGGAAGCTGTGGGAGGCATGGACCAACTGGCTTTTCGAGATGGAGAAGTGCTGTACCTTCACATCATCAGTGGCTGGCTGATTCGCGATAACGGTGACGGCGTGGGTACCAATTCCATCTACATGATAGGAAGTCCAAGAGTAGATATGTACATCAGACACGGTGGCGACCTATCACCGATGGGGGGGTATTTCTACCGCGTCGTGGATGGGGCGCTGGTCGTGCCGGATTCGTTGATTCCGCACACCGGCTTTTTCGTGCAGATCAGCACCGGCCACTGGGTGGAGGTCGATCCCAACGTGTCCCCGGTGGAGACCGTTCCCAACATGTACCTGTTCGAACAGTTCAGAGCCATCGAAGAGCTGGTAGCTTCGGGCGCGTCCATCATCGGACCCGATGGGGAGGAGCAAGGGGCAAGCAACGGCCCGGTGGCGGTGGAAGCGGCCACGTGGGGCGGGGTCAAGGCGTTGTTCTTGCGGTAGAATATTCTCTCATGATCCCCAGAGTGGGTCCCGCCTGAAGCTTACCGGCACAGGGACCGAAGGGAGGACCAGACCCATGTTGTACCGCAGGCGTTTCCGGGTTCCGGCCGCCGCGATCGCCCTCCTCGTATCCACGAGCTTCGTCGTCCGCGCCGACGAGGAACGCCCGATCACCGTCCACACGCTGTCGGGCAGTGTGATCGAATTCGACCTGGCGGATGGCTATGAATCGATCGAAGCTCTTGATCCCTCGGGTAAACAGGGGCGACACTTCGTCGAGACCATCTCGGGCGACCTCATCGAAGTCGAGGTCCCCTGGGGAGGCCCCGAGGTGCTCGAACATGCCGCCGAGATCGCGGGCGGCATGGATCAGCTTCTTGCGTCGGAGGGCTTCGTTCTCTTTAGAAGTCTCGGCGGACCGGGTGAGCGTATGGGGCGCTACTTCCGCATCGTGGGGGACAGTCTGGTCCAGTTCGACCCTTCAATGGAACTGCACACGGGCCACTTTGTTGGCACCACCTCAGGCGATCATGTGGAGACCGACCCTGCCACCCCCGTGCCTAAGACCCCGGATCCGATGGAAACGATTGCGAAGCTCGTGGGCGGCTGGGACAAGCTCAAATTCACCTATAGTAGTTTCACTGAAGAAGGTTACCACATCTTGCGGGGCGGGGATGTGTGGACGCAAGGACCCGTGTACCGCCTGGTTGCCGGGGAGCTCGTCCCTCTCGACGCATCGGAGCCCCACACGGGCCATTTTGTCCAGACAACCTTCACAACCTTCCGGAGCTTCATCGAGATCAACCCCGATCTCCCCCTGCGCGAACAGCTTGACACCATTGCCCCGCTCGTTGGAGGCTGGGAGCGCCTCGATATGAAGGGCGGCTGGAACACCCGCTCGGACGAAAGCTCCGAACCCGGCGGCGGTGACGAGGAGGGTCGGTAGAATGCCGGTTCGGATCGCCGTAGTCTCCGTGTGCGGCCTGGGCGGGGAACCTCCGCTTTTCACCGTCCTCTTTTAGCCTTTTATCTCTGCCATCCCGAGCTTGCCGAAGGAGGGGCCTGGGTCCATCTCCCCTTGCGCACCCTCCCGGCGCGCACGACCCTTGAAGTCGAGCAACCCAGGAGCACAGCCATCGTCAAGGAGCGGAGCTATGCGGATCACCGATGTCATCCCCCACATCGTCCACTCTGGGGGGCGCAACTTCACTTTCGTCACCGTGGATACGGACGAGGGTCTGAGCGGCGTGGGCGAGGCGGCGCTCAGCCACCGCGAACGCGCCATCGCCGAGGCGGTCGAATCCCTCAAGACCCACCTCATCGGCGCCGACCCCTCGCGCATCGAGCACCTGTGGCAGACGATGTTCCGCGGGGGGTTCTTCCCGGCCCAGCGCATCCTCTCAGCCGCCATCAGCGCCGTGGACCACGCCCTCTGGGATATCCGAGGCAAGGCGCTGGGCGTGCCCGTCTACGAGCTATTGGGCGGGCGCGTGCGCGATGTGGTCGCCTGCTACCCCCACAACAACTGCGACTCGGTCGAGGGGTTAATCGAAAGCGGGCGCGCCACGATGGCCGAGGGCTTCCGCTTTATCCGCTTCCACGTTCCCGTCGAGAGCGAGGATTCCGGCGTCCTGGACGCCTCGCGCTCGACCCGTCGAGCGATTGAGTTCGTAGCCGCCGCGCGCGAAGAACTCGGCGATGAAGTCGAAATCTGCTGCGACGTTCACACGCGGCTCGAACCCGCCTTCGCCATCCAACTCTGCCGCGCAGTGGAGCCCTACCGCCCCTACTTCATCGAGGACCCGCTCCGCAGCGAGTACATCGCCGGTCACCGCGCTCTGCGCCGGCACGTCCACGTCCCCCTCGCCGTGGGCGAGCACTATTCGAGCAAGTGGGAATTCCGCGAGCTCATCGAGGACGACCTGATCAACTACGCGCGCATCGACCCCTGCATCGTGGGCGGCATCACCGAGGCGAAGAAGATCGCCGCCATGTGCGAGACGCACTACATCGATCTGGTCCCCCACAACCCGTTCGGGCCCGTCTGCACCGCGGCGGGGCTGCACCTGGATCTCTCCAGCCCCAATTTCGGCGTCCAGGAGCTCTCCAGCATCCCCGGCACCTACCTCACCGACGTCTTCCCCGTCCAGGTGCCCTACGAGAAGGGCCACCTCCTGCCGCCGGACCGCCCCGGCCTGGGCGTCGAGTTCGACCGCGAGGCCGCCAAGGCCTACCCCTACGAGCCTCGCCACCCCAATCTCCTCCGCAGACCCGACGGCGCCTTCACTAACCACTAGCGCCCGCAAACCCTTGGAGGACAAGGCATGAGTGCCAGACGCCTGGGCCGCACGGCCTTTTTCTTCCCACGGCATTTTCCTCTTGACATCCAGCGAGGGGAAACTAAACTGCATAGGATGTCTTCAGTGTGGGCGCCTCATCGCTCAGGAAGTTCACGCTGGCCAAGTAGCGTATAGAAAGCATCGCCACAAGGACCGCCACGACCATGCCTCGCCGCTCGGTTTCCCCTGCAGTTCGTGTCGCGGCCGTGATAGCCGTCGTCATAGGGTCGGCCGGGTCCGTCATCGCACAGGACCAGGGTTCCGACGAGAGAGAAAAGCCGCGCTATTTCCGCGTCGTGGACGGCGAGCTCGTCCAGTTCGATCCCTCCACCGAACCCAGCACACATCACTTTATCCGGACAACCTCCGGTGATCGCATCGAGATAGATCCGTCGGGTGGGTTCGAGCAGCGTGCGATGATCGCCGAACTCGTCGGCGGCTGGGACAAGATCGATTCGAAGACAGGCGGCGCTCTTGATGGCATCTACGTCTGCATGGGCGGCGGCAGATGGCTCATGGCTGCGTCCCATGCGTGCGTCCGTATTCCGCGTCGTGGAGGGCGCCCTGGTACCCCTGGACCCCACTGAGCCGCACACCGGTCACTTCGTGCTGACCACGGCCGACGAGTTCATCGAAGTAGACCCCGACCTGTCGATCCATGAACAACTGGAAGTCATTGCGCCCCTCGTGGGGGGATTGGACAACATCCAGTTGACGGGGCCGTGGATCGTCGTCGCCGCTTCCCCCTCCACCTGGGCCTCGGTCAAGGCCTCGTTCCTGCCGTAGCGCCTTCCGACAGCCTTTCCGCGCCCGCGACCCGCCAGCGGACGGATCGCTCCAGCGCGCGCTCGACGATCAAGAGGCCGATGCGAATTGTACGGTTGCTACACAATTTTTGTACAACGGTTCATGACATGCTGCGCTTTGGGGGTCGCGCTGGCCGCCAAGGGATGACGCTTCAGCGATTACAACGACAGTAAGAGACTGTTTTTGAACATCTTGTTACGCGTTCATCCTGGGCTCATGCCGTCTTGAGCTTGTCGAACGGTCTAAGGACCATAGAGACGCAAAGTGGGGCCCTGCTCGGCCCGCGACGGCCCCTTGGTCGGAAATTTGCCCTTGACAGAAGGGCAAGTGAGGCCCATCTTGGGCGCTTCATTCATAAACCGCCATCTCTGGAGGGACGACCATCCCACACTTACATAGGCTACGCAAATTTCTGCGCTCGCTCGACCTGACGCTTCTGTGCGTTCCGCGATCGGGCAGCCGTGCGACTACGCGCGCGGTGCGCATCCCTGGATCGCTCGCACTGAGCGGCATCGCGGGCGGCATCATCGCCTTCGTCGTGCTGCTGGGCCTGTTCTTGAACATACCCGGGCGATCCCAGTTGCGGGCGAACCTGGGACGACTTCAGGAGGAGAACGTTGTCCTCAAGCGGCGGTTCATTGAGCTGCGCGGCAAGACCGACCAGCTCTCCGAGCAGATGGAGCTTCTCATCGAGGATGACAAGAAACTCCTGACATTGGCCGGTCTGGATGAGGTTGATCCGGACACGCGCATGGTCGGCTCCGGTGGTTCGGAGCTAGCTCCAAAAGACGACCTATCTGTGCTGTCGGAGGCAGTGCAGGACGGGATCGTGTCACTGGAGTTAGACCTGGACCGCCTCGTAAGGCAGGCCGAGCTCGAACGCGCCAACTTCGAGAAGATCAATCTCAAGCTTGCCGAAAACCAGGAGCTTCTCAACCGCACGCCCTCGATGCTTCCGGTGGCTCGTGGCTATGTCTCGTCGCGCTTCGGACGGCGTATCCACCCCTTCACCGGACGGCCCCACTTCCATAGCGGCATCGATATTGCCGGACGACGCGGCGACTCCATCTTCGCCACCGCCGACGGCACCGTCGCCGAGATTCACTACCGCGACCGCTATCTAGGGCGCTACATCGTCATCAAGCACGGCTTCGGCATCGAGACGCTCTACGGGCACCTTTCCAAGATCGGGGTCAAGAAGGGCCATAAGATCAGGCGAGGCGACCAGATCGGCAAGATGGGGACAAGCGGGCGCACCACGGGGCCCAACGTCCACTACACCATCAAACGCAACGGCAAAGCCGTCAACCCACGCAACTTCTACTTCGAGGACGCCGGGCTCAAGTTCTTCGTCGAAGGGGACGACAACTAGCGCTCCCGCGACCCGACCCAGGCTCGGGGCTTGATGCCGCGAACCTCGTGCTCGTGGCGCTGACGACTCACGCGACGGCGTTCCGCTTATCGCCGTCGAGAACGTCACCTTCGAGCGCACCGAGACACTCTTCGTCCTCCGAAAGCCAGCCGTAGCGACGATCGCCCGGCTTCCGGAGGGTAGTCGCTCGAGGCGTCTTGAGCGGGCGCTAGTCGCCGGTCCACGTGCAACCGATTCGGAGCCCAGGCCGGGCCAACTCCGCCCGCAGAAGCAGTTCAGACGACGCGCAGGGAAACCACAACTTCAGGCCGCCACGCTCGCTCAGAAGCTCTCGGGATAGGATATCGGGGAAATCGGCCTTGCGTCTGACGCCCGACGAAAGCCTCTGGAAGGTCACCTCCGCGCGGCGGGCCGGTTCCCGGCCATGCGGCGTCTTGAGGGTATCGACCGGTCCTCGGCGTGCGAGCGCTCGCCATCGGTCGCCGTCAGCATCGAGAACGAGCGCCAGCGTGTCGCTCGGACCCGCCGCCCACCGGCGCAGCGTCAGCAGTGCCGAGAAGAACTCGTAGATTGCCCCCTCCGACACCGCTGGCGGGGGATAGGTCGAGTGCAGCGTCGTCCGAAACTTTCGTTCGTCAATGCGTTTGGTCACGGCGAGCGGATGGAGCGTCGCCGCGTCCAAGTGGACGTCATACGCGTTATGGACGGAGTAGACGAGCGAGGCTAGCCGGCCGGTGCGCGCCTCGACGAGCAAGCGCACGGTTGGACGACCGGCGGCTGACGAATCCGGGGCAAGCCGCGCCGTCGCCTTGGCGACCCCGACGCCCAGGAAGCTGAAGGCCATCGTCGTGGCATCTCCGACGGTGAAGGACGGCCCATCCGCGGCCAAGGCATCGCCAGCCCCCAACCCTGCGGCCAGCGCAGCGCAACTGAGCGCTCGGCGTATCACGTCCACAGCTCTCGCTCCGACCCTCAGGTCTTCGCACACCGCCTATCGCCGGATCACGGTCGTCGGCTCGTCCCGCGCCGGATGGATCGCATCGTCCGCCGTGCCCCGCACGTCCGTGGGGTAGCTGGCGCCAGTGGCCAACGCGCGAGAGTACCGTAGCGAAGCCATGTGCTTTCCGAAAACGGTGACGCAGTTGAGGGCACATCCCGCTGCGCGCCGTATATTAAGTGTCTAACGGGCTGAACGCACCTTACACGTGCGATGGGCGGTCATGGCGACTCTAGCATCGCTAGGGTGCTCGCCGTCCCGAGCTCGCCGAAGGATGGCCCTACTGAACACGAATCCGCTTAAGAATAAGCTCATTCCCCTCTCTGCTGGCGAGAAGGCGGAAGGAGACTGATGCGCACCTTGTACGGATGGGTCCGTCGCCGTGCGACGCCGATCGCCGCGGTGGCGCTAGGTCTTTTCTTCGCAGCGTTCCTCTATTACCCGCTGGGCTACGTTTTCCGCGGCGCCTTTTTCCCCCAAGGCGATTTTTCGATCGGCTTTTTCCGGCTGCTGCTGACCAACCCGGCCACCCGCGAGCTCATGCTCAACAGCCTGGCGCTCGCGGCATGCACGACGGTGATCACCTTTCTTTTCACACTGCCTTTGACCTTCGCCCTGGCGCGCTACGAGTTCCCGGAGAAAGCCATCTATGCCGCACTTCTTCTGGTCCCGATGGTCATGCCGCCCTTCGTGGGAGCGATCGGTACCCGCCTGATCTTCTCGCGATTCGGCTCGGTCAATCTCGTGCTCATGCGCTTGGGGCTGATCGAGGGCCCCATCGACTGGCTGGGTGCGGGGGGGTTCTGGGCCGTCGTCGCTCTGGAGGTGCTCCACCTCTACCCGATCATGTACCTGAACATCGCCAGCGCCCTTGCCAACGTGAACCCGGCCCTTGAAGAGGCGGGGCGCAACCTGGGCGCGCGTGGATGGCGGCTGTTTCGCACCGTGACGCTGCCGCTCATGCTCCCAGGCGTCTTCGCGGGTGCGAGCATCGTCTTCATCTGGGCCTTCACCGACCTGGGCACCCCGCTGATGCTCGGCTATCACCGCGTCGTCGCCGTCGAGATCTTCAACTTGGTGAACGATATTGGCGGCAATCCCATGGGTTACGCGCTCGTCGTCTTCACCCTCGTCTTGACCGTTGGCCTCTTCTACGCCTCAAAGGCGCTCTTCGGCAGGCGCGAGGTGGCTTCGGTGTCCCGCGCGCAGACAGGCCTCGAGGCGCGCATCCCCACTAAAGCGCTGCGCATCCTGATCGGGCTGTTGTGCCTGGGCGTCACTGCCGTCGCGCTCCTCCCCCACGCGAGCGTCCTGATCGTCTCCTTTTCGCACAAGTGGTCCATGAGCATCCTGCCGCACGAGTTCACGGCGAAATTCTACCCGATGGTCTTCGAGCACCGGCTGACGATGGGCAGCATCCAGCTCAGCCTCTTCCTCTCCTCGCTCTCGACTCTGGCCGACCTCACAATCGGCGTGGGATTGGCGTACCTGCTCGTGCGCAAGGCGGTGCCCGGAGGTGCTTTGCTCGATGCGAGCGCCATGCTGCCTCTCGCGCTGCCGGGACTCGTACTCGCCTTTGGCTACGCCACCAGCTTCGCCTCCACTCCGCTGTCCGCGCGCGAGAACCCGATGCCTCTATTAGTCATCGCTTACGCGGTCCGCAGGCTCCCCTACATGCTCCGTGCGGCCTATGCCGGCTTCCAGCAGACGAGCGTGACGCTCGAGGAGGCATCCCTCAACCTGGGCGCCTCGGCCTGGCGCACGATCCGCAAGATCTCCTTGCCCCTGATCCTGGCCAACCTGGTCGCCGGGAGCATCCTGGTCTTCGCCTTCGCCATGCTGGAGGTCTCCGATAGCCTGATCCTCGCCATGCGCGAGCAGCATTATCCCATCACCAAGGCCATCTGGGCCCTTGCTCAGCGCCTCAGGGACGGACCCTACATCGCCAGCGCGATGGGCGTGCTGAGCATGTTCCTGCTCGGCGGGAGCATTGCGGTGGCCGGCCGCTTCCTGGGCAAGCGTATGGGCGAGCTGTTCCGCGCCTGACGTTCACGCCGCCTGCCGCCGCCGGAGCCATCGAGTCCGATCATCGTCCCGCCTCAAGGAAGTTGCCCTGCACCCGTGGGTGAATGTATCGTTGCGGGTGAAACGGATGAACGTGTACCCATTAGGAGCAAGAGCTTCGGACGTACGAGGCGCGCAGGGATGAGCTCTTAGGGGTCTCTCGCGGGGAATACGTATCGAGGCCGACTAGGCCGCGGGGATTTATGACGCCAAGAGCTTTATTGGGCGCGATGTTCCAAACCAAGGCGCTCTGATTTATGTCGGTTACGTCAACACGTTTTCCTTGAGCTTCCAGAATCATAGTCCGCAAGAGTTGCAAGGAGGGTTCGGGATGCGAGCAAGGCTGTGAGCAGACGCTATAACGTCGCCGTCGTGGGCGTTGGCCTGGTGGGCCAGCGCATGGTGCAGGTCCTGCGCGAACGGAGCTTCCCGGTCGCATCGCTCAAGCTGTTGGGCCGGAGCGCCAGGCGCCAGGTGATCGCCGGCGCCGAGTACGAGGTCGAAGACTGTTTCCCCGGCGCCTTCGATGGCGTCCAGATCGCCTTCTTCGCGGGCACCGAGGGCGAAAAAGGCGCCTCGACCCAATTCGGATGGGAGGCCGTCGAGCGCGGCTCTATCGTCATCGACAACGGCAACGATTTCCGCATGGATTCGCGCGTGCCCCTGGTTATTCCCGAGGTCAACCCCGAGCACCTCAGGCATCACGAGGGATTCATCGCTAGCCCCAATTGCTCGACCATTCAGATGGCCGTGGCGCTCGCGCCGCTCCACAGGACCGCCGGGATCGAGCGGGTCGTCGTCAGCACGTACCAGTCGGTCACCGGCAGCGGCCGCGAGGGACTCCGGGAGCTCGAGGCGCAGGTCGGCCAACTCGCCCGAGGCGAGGCGCCGGTAGCCAGCGTCTACCCGCACCCCATCGCCTTCAACGCTATCCCTCAGGTGGACGCGCTCGACCCCGAGTTCCCCGGCTACTACCGCGAAGAGGCGAAGATGATCCGGGAGACCCGCAAAATCTTCGATGCCCCCGGGATGCCCATCACCGCGACGTGCGTCCGCGTCCCCGTGGCGGTGGCCCACTCGGAGGCGATCAACGTCAAGCTCGGCCGGAAGGTGACGGCGGACGAGGCGCGCGAGATCATGGGAACGTTCGGGGGGATCACCGTCGTGGACGAGCCGGGGTGCAGCCGCTACCCTCTCGCCCGTGACGCCGCGGGCACCGACGGAGTCTACATCGGCCGGGTGCGCGAGGACCCCTCCCAGCCCAATGCGCTCGACCTGTGGGTCGTCTCCGACAACCTGCGCAAGGGCGCCGCGACCAACACCGTCCAGATCGCCGAGAAACTCATCGAGATGGGGCTGCTGTAATGCGGCGCCGCACCCATGCGGAAGAGGTCGCCGGCAGCGGCGGGGCTAGAGCACCCGCGCGACCAGGGCGCGGCTGCGGGCGTCCAGAGCGTTTCGGTCCACTTCGAAGCGGTTTCCCACGACGTCGGTGAGGAGCAACCGACCGCCGCCGAGATCAACCGTGCTCCTGGCGCCCTCGCTCCTGCGCGAGCTTCTGACCCAGTACGTGCGGCCCCCCCGGTCGGTCTCGACCTCCCAGCGGATCATGCGGTGCTCGTTCCGCACGCTGTCGATGCTCAGGACGCGGGGGACAAAGTAGCGCCGCTCGAGCTCCTCCCCGATGACCGTCTCGGTCACCTCGTCCGTACCAGCCAGGCTGGGCAGGGTGCCGATCTCCTCGTCCTCACCATCCAGAAAGGCGATCCACTCGTCGGGCGCCGAGCTGGGGAAGGCGCGGACGACCTTGATCCCTTCGTGCCGCTCTTCGCCGATCGTCAAAACCAGCCGGCCCCGATCGCGGCGAAGCGTCACGGCTCGCGGGTCGAGGGTCTTTCTGCCCTGATCAACCATCGATGGCCTTGATCTTCGAGAGTTCGGCCTGGGTCTGGACCAAGCGGTAGTAAACCCCCTCTTGGGCCATGAGCTCGTCGTGGGTGCCGTACTCCGCTTTGTTGCCCTTTTCGAGGACCAGGAGCTTATCGGCGTTGCGCAAGGTCGAGAGCCTGTGCGCGATGGCAAAAGTTGTCCGGCCCTCGATCAGCCGCGTCAGCGCCTGCTGAATCTGCTTCTCCGTCTCGGTATCCACCGAGCTGGTGGCCTCGTCGAGGATCAGAATCTGGGGATCGTGCAGGATCGCCCGTGCAATGGCGATCCGCTGGCGCTCGCCCGCCGAGAGTCCGGCGCCCCGCTCGCCCACTTGCGTATCGTAGCCGTCGGGCTGGCGAACGATGAAGCCGTGGGCATTGGCGGCCCGGGCTGCGCGGATGATCTCGGTTCGGGTCGCCTCCGGCTTGCCGTAGGCGACGTTCTCGGCGATGGTGCCATGGAAGAGGAACGATTCCTGAGGCACGATCCCGACCCGCTCGCGCAAGTCCTTGAGTTTGAGCTTGCGGACGTCCACACCATCGACCGTGATTCGGCCCTCCTGGACGTCGTAGAAGCGACAGATCAGGTTGATCATCGTGCTCTTGCCCGCCCCTGAGTGCCCCACGAGCCCGACCATCTGGCCCGGAGGGACGTCCAGGTCAACACCGTGCAGCACCGGCTGATGCGGATCGTAGCCGAAAGTGACCCCCTCGAAGCGGATGTGGCCCTTCATCTCGGGCAAGCTTACCGCGTCGGGCACCTCATAGAGCTCGGGCTCGGTATCGAGGATCTCGAAGATGCGCTGCGCCCCCGCCAGTCCGCTGGTCAGCGACCGGTTCATCATCATCAGTTCGTGCAGCGGTTCGTACAGCATCAGCACATAGCCCTGGAACGCCATCAGAGTCCCCAGCGTCACCAGTCCCTCCAGCACGCGCATACCCCCAACGAGCCAGATGATGAGCGAAGAGAGGGTCATGATGAACATCATGGCGGGAAACAGGGTCGCCCAGATCTTTTCCATGCGCCAGCCGGCGCGGAACAGGCCGTAGGCCCGCTGGTCGAACCCCTGCATCTCCTGCTCCTCTTGAGCGAAAGCCTTGACGATGCGGATGCCCGAGATGGAGTCGTTCAACTTGGCCGTCATGTGTGCCCGCTGGTTCTGAATGAAATGCCATAGCATCACCAACCGCCTGCCGAAAGCGACCGAGATCAGCGCCAGAAACGGTATCGGTGCGAGAACCCATAGCGTCAGCACCCAGTCCATCGAGAAGAGCACTGCGCCAATAGCGGCGATCCTCAGAAGGCTCACGCCCGCGTACGGTAGGCCGTCCACGGTCAGCCCGTGGAGCATCCGGGTGTCATTCGAGACGCGGCTGATGATCGCGCCCGTCTGCGCTCGGTCGTAGTAGCGCAGGGTGAGGCGCTGGAGGTGCTGGTATAGCGAGGTGCGGATCTCGTAGATGATCCGCACGCCCAACCAGCCCTGAATCCAGTGTCTGAAGCCATGGAGCCCTCGGGCGGCCAACTGCGCCAACAGGAGCCCGCCCACCAAAAGCAGAAGCAGCTCGGCGTTCTCCTTGGGCTCCAGTACGTCGTCCACCAGCAGCTTGGTCAGGTACGGCGGGACGAGCTCGACCGCGCTGGAGGTCATCATGCCCACCGCGATCAGGACAGCCTTAGGCCAGTGCGGCTTGACGTAGCCCAGAAGCCGCACGAGCACCTGGCCTTTGGGCAGGCACGCGCGGCATACGCCTCCCGGCTCGGGGAGCGGCCTGCTACATCTTTGGCAGTGCGTGTCCTCGTCGAGGATGGGAAGCGTCGGAATCTCGCGCTCGGTTGCGAGCCCCGTCAGCGCCTTCGCGACGTTTCCGAACTTGGGTGCCAGCGAGACGCTGTACCGCGCCAGCTCGACCTGCCCCTTCTCCAGATCGGCGACAAGCGCTCCCGTGCCGACCAGATGTTCGGTACGCACCTTCTGGATGCCTTCGAAGGGCAGGACGATTTCGCCATTCGCGGCGCCGTCCTCGCCGGTCACGACGATGCGGTCGTCCACAGCGACGAGCCAGCGCGCACCATAGTGGCCGTCGGCGCCGATGTCGGTGGCGACGCTCAGGTGGATCGTCGGTGGGGTGTCGCCGTCGAGGCCGCGCAGGCGGTCCTCAACGGGTGGTGGTATCGGCTCGTGGAGCTCCATTAGACGAGTCCCCCCTTCTCAGACAAGACAGGGGCGTCGTACAAGGAGCATCAAGAATACTAGCGGAGCGGCAGGATTACAACCCCCTTTGATCTGCCTTCATCGGTAACACGCCACATGTGCGATGTTAAGTTGCCGACTGGACTTCGAACTCCCCTCCCACCACGGTTCGGCACATGTGTTCAAGATCATCATGGCCTTCACGTTCACGTGGTCCAGCACCTCTTGAACCTTCGGACGCGGGATTTCCCATTTCAGCCTCATAGCGTCCTCTCCGGTCGCATCCGAGGGCCTTCGGGAAGCTCAGGCTGGTGAACGGACGTTCAGCGACGCCAGAGGTAGGCCACCTTGCCCGTGAGGGCTCGGTCGGCCGTGATGCCGCCCTCACGCCTTTCGCTGTACGCCAGATACAATGTGTGACCCCACGGCGGCGTGTAACCCACCAGCCCGTTGAGGCTCACCACGTCGTCGTCGCTGTTGCGTTGAGCCAGAGCGCGGATGAAGAGGTCCGGCGAGAAGGCATAGGTGGCGCGCCCGCGGAAGAGGGTACTTGCGTCCACAGGGTAGCCCGGCAGGCGGATTCGGGGCCGGTCGGCATCGAGCTCCAGGAGCAGGCCGGGGACGGGGCGCGCGTTGAGCGCGAGCGCGATGCTGCGGAGCGTGCCGCCGTAGAAGCCACCGACCTCCCAGTTTAGGGCGGCGGAGACCCGGCGGGCCTCGTCGGTTCTGAGCCAGAGCCACCAGGTGGTGAACCGGTAGATCCCCTCGGGGACGACGCCGGCGTTGGTCGACCAGGGCGCGTCCAGGACGTCGGTGGTGCGCGTGATGGTGAGCCAGGACCAGCCCTCGCGCTCCAGGCGGATGCCGTTGCCGAAGTGGACGTTGCGCTCGAGGGTGCGGTGACTGGGGTCCGCGATGTGCTCGACCTCGACGCTGAAGCTGGCCTGACGCACACCCCAGCGGCGGACCCAGGGCGTCCAAGCGACTTGGCCTTGCGTGCGGCGGATCCCCACGCGGGAGACGAACCCGAGTTGAGGGTCGAAGTGCTCGTCCAGATCGAGGTGGTCCAGGGAGAGGTCGAAGCGGTCATCCGCCCAGTACACCCCCAGGTGGGTGGCGCGGGCGGCCCGGCCGTCCGTCCAGGTGCCCGCACCGTAGGCCGTGATCTCCCAACGGTCGGACGGTTTGAGGGCGAAATCCATGCCCACGGCGCTGTTGGGAGAGCCCCTGTCCGGGTCCTTGAAAGTGCCCAAGATGCCGAGGCTCGAGCGGGCGAACAGGTCGCGCTTAGCGCGGAGGACGGCTTGGTGGGCGGCGGGTTGGCCGGCGGCGGCGCGGGTGCGAACGTAGAGGCCACCCAGACTCGCCGCGCCGAGCTTGCCGCCGACTTTGCCGCCCATTTCGATAGGGATCAGTGCACCCTCGTGGACGCCGATGCGGCGGGTGTAGAAGAGGTCCACGGGGCTGGGGTTCTGGCTGAACACCTCGATCCCTTCGAGGAAGAAGGGGCGCTTCTCGGGTAACCACAGCTCGAAGCGGGTGAGGTTGATCTGCTCCAGGTCCGCTTCGACTTGGGCAAAGTCGGGGTTGAGGGCCACGTCGGCGGTCAGGTTGCTCGAAAGACCCACCGAGACGTCGAGACCGACGTCGCTCTCGGTCGCAGGTTGCGCCTCCGGGTCGTCTTTGATCCGGCGCGAACTGACAAACGGCGTGATCTGGACCCGGCGCCGGAGCGCGATATCGCGCAGACCCACGAGCCGCCCCGCCAGCGACAGGCGGAGAAAGCTGTACTCGCGGGGAACGGGGAACCAATGGGTTTTCTCTTCGAGCCGGCGGACGCGTCTTCCGAAATTGATGCCCCAGATCTGCTCCTCGGCGGCGGGGAAGCGCAAGCTGGTGAAGGGGATGGCCATCTCGGCGGTCCATCCGTGCGCATCCTGGTGAGCCGCGCAGTCCCAGACGCAGTCCCACGCCAGCGTGAAGTTGGCGCCCTCATCGGCGATACGGCCGTCCTGCCTGGCACCAAGGGGGTTGGTGGCGAAGTAGAAGCCGCTGCGTCCGTCGCGGAAGGTGTCGATGACGATATCCACGTAGTCGCCGCCGCCGAGCCGGGCGTCGCGGCGCATCTCCTCACCGATGATGCCCGCCGGGTCGCTATCCAGGCAGATGAATCCGAGGTAGAGATGCCAGTCGTCGTAGAGAGCGAGGACGATGGTCTCTTGCGTGGCGGGCTGGCCCTCGTCCGGCTCGCGCTGCGTGAAGTGCGTGACCCATCCGGCACCCTCCCAGGCGGCGCGCTCGAGGCGGCCATCAATCTCGGGAGTCGACGATACCCGGGCAATGTGCAACTCGTGGTCGACCGACGGTGAGGTGTCATCGACCAGAAACGGGGCTGGGTCCAGCCAGCGTCCGGTAGCCGCTGCTGCACCGTCAGCGCAGACCCACACGAAACTTGCGAGCGCCCAAAAAAGAGCGCGCCGACGATGGCTAGCCATATCCTACCGCATTAACCCATTATACTCGCTTCACTCTGACTCAATGACCCGAATAAACACGAGAATGTGCGAGAGTGAAAGCTGCGTGCGGAATGGGATCAAGAGGGTCATGTGGCCATTCGGAGGATGGAGATGTATAGCGGGATTTCCCATGATGTAGTAAGGATTTGATCTGACACTCCAGGGTGAAAGGGGGCAAGCTAGACGCCAGAACTGAAAGGAGGGTCAGAATGAACCGGCAGGACAAGATACTCAATCCCAAGCTGGGGCAACTAGAGTTGGCCAGACAGCCGGGCAACGTCTCACAGACCTGCCACTGACCTGCTCTCCATTAGTGGTACAATGTCTACACGAACGACGGTTGTCAGCCCCCTCTGCGAAAGCTATACTGATGCGTTCTCGTCGCTTGTGACCAGGAGTTCCCAACCCTCGTGACCGTCCGCCTTCTGACGCCTGGGCCGACGCCCGTGCCCGAAGCCATCCGACGGCGGATGGCCCAGCCCATCATCCACCATCGCTCGCCCGAATTCGCCGCACTCTGGCGCGAGGTGCACGAGGGCTTGAGGGAGGTCTTCCGTACCGAAGGCACCGCCCTCACCTTCGCCGCCTCGGGGACGGGGGCGATGGAAGCCGCCATCACGAATCTCCTCAGCTCGGGCGAGCGCGTCATCACGATCGAGGGAGGCAAGTTCGGGGAGCGATGGACGGAGATCGCCCGCGCCTACGGGCTGGACCCCGTCGTCATCGAGATTCCCTGGGGCGAGCCCGTCGACCCGGCGGCGGTCGAGCGGGTCCTCTTCGAACATCCCGGCCTCGGCGCCATCTTCGCCACAGCCAGCGAGACCTCGACGGGTATCGTGCACCCGATCGAGGCGCTAGGCTCGGTGGCGCGCGAAGCGGGCGTACCGTTGATCGTGGACGCCGTGACTGCGCTCGGAGCCATTCCCTATGAACACGATGCGTGGGGTGTGGACGTAACGGTGGCTGGTTCACAGAAGGCGCTGATGCTCCCGCCGGGGTTGGCCTTCGTCGCGGTGAGCGAGCGCGTCTGGCCCAGAGTGGAAGCCGCCCGGCTCCCGCGCTACTACTGGGATTTCCGCGCCGCGCGTCAGGCGCTGGCCGGGAGCGACACGCCGTTCACGCCCGCCATCTCCCTCGTGGTGGGCCTGGCAGAGGCGCTGGAGATCATTCGCAAGAAGGGCCTGGAGGTGATCTGGGCGGAGCAGGCGCGCCGTGCCGCCGCGACCCGGGCAGCTGTCCTGGCACTGGGGCTTACCCTGTTCTCCGAGACCCCAGGCGACGTGGTAACCGTCCTCCGCCCCCCGGAGGGGTTCGGAGCGAAGGCGCTCTTAGAGCGCATGGAGGCGCATGGCGTGAGGGCAGCGGGGGGCCAGGCGGCGCTTTCGGGGAAGATCGTGCGCATCAGCCACCTGGGCGCCGTGGATGACGCTGACACCCTGGCGGCGGTCGCAGCACTGGAGGATGCCCTGACCGACCTGGGCCACGCCTTCGAGCAGGGCGGCGGAGTTGCCGAAGCGCAGCGTGTGCTCCTGGGCTGCTAGTGAGCGCGGCTGGCGAATGCCGGATCGAACGTGGCGCGCATTCCGCCCACCGGGACACGCGGTCCGGGCTCGCTTCAGGACAACACTTTGGTGGTCAGGAACAGCGTGCGTCCCCGAACGGAATCCAGCGTCTCATCTGCGCCCAACACGCCGGGGTTCGTGGGGTCGGTGGACGGACCGCGATCGCCGACATTGAGGACACCGCCCACGAGGTCCATTCCGCTCAAGCCGAACGCATCGCGCCAGCGGAACGTGATGTCGTGCCCCGTCCACGCCTCGTAGCGGGCGGTTTCAAGCGTATTCCAATAGCTCGAAACCGCGTGGACGCTCCAGTTCGCGGTGAAGCCGCCCCTGCTTGCGCGAAGCGATGTATGGACGCGGTGGCGCGGGTAGTCCCCCGGTTGTATCTCGCCGGCCACCCGGTCCTCGTTCTGGGTCATGAGCGACCAATGGGGAGCAAGGACCAGGTCCACCCAATCCGTTTTCCAGTTGGCGCGGGCCCGAAAATCGAACCCCGCTATGTCGGATTCCCCGCTGTTGACCCACGGGCTCTCGATGCGCGAGATGAGGTCTCCATCGCGTTCGACCATCGCGCCGGGCGGCAACTGCCCCTCCGCTTCCAGATCCACGATGGACTGCGCAGACAATCTGGCCGGCACGTCGGAGAGCCTGATCCGGAACCAGTCCGCGCTCAAGGACAGGGGGGCCAGGCTCGTCGCGGCGCCGAAGCTGAAGCTCTGGGCCTCATCCGGCTTCAGGTTCGGGTTCCCGCCGCTGACGCGCTCTACCTGGTACTCGTCGCAATCTTCCGGGCTGCCGGTGAGCGCTTTCGTGTCGCAGACGAGTGGATAGTCGAGTGCATCCCCCACGTGCAGAGCATACAGGCTGGGCGCCTTGGAGCCCTCGCTCCAGGACCCGCGGAGTGCGAAGGCCTCGTTCAACCGGTACCAGCTCGCGGCCTGGTGGGCAAACGTTGCGCCGACATCATCGTGATCGTCGCGCCGCCCGGTGAGGACGAGATCCCAATCGCTACGAAACGGGAGGGTCACTTCCGTGAACGCGGACCAGCGCCGGCGCTGGCCCGAAGCCGAGTGGCCGGAGGACCCAAGCACGTCGCCCGGGTCGTAGGGACGGTTGAGAACGTCTCGATAATCATAAATATCCCGCCAGTCCTGGTAGGCGACTTCGGCGCCCGCCACCCACCGCACGTCGCCGCCATCGAGCGCGAATGCCGGTCCGTCCAAGGAGACGCGGGCCGTCTGGTGATCCGTGACCTGATCGCGGTTCAATTGGAGCCCGGTCTCGCGAATGGCCGCCAGATGCTCAGGGTCGGGCGATGACGGGTTTTCGAGATCATAACGTCCTTCGTCGATGGCCGTCTGGATCGCGCTCTCGCTCACGAAGGTATCGCCAACCTCGAGAGCATCGTGACGATAGTACCGGAGATGTGCGTCATAACCGATGCCGCTGGCGAGCCGTCTCTGGATGCCGAGCGTGAAATCGTATCCCTCCAGGTCGGTGAGCCAGTCGCGATTGCCGTGGCTGACGAATCGATGGGCCGCATGGAGCCTTTCCGGGAGCGTATCGATTTCGGGATCTTCCAGCAATTTCTCTCCGAGCGCCTTAGAGGGGGTGAAGGAGAAGGTGCCGACCGAGGGGGCGTAGCGGAACGCGGTATCGCCCCATGCGGCCCGGACATCGAAATACATGTCCGCGTCCTCGCCAAGCGGGTGATCGAGGTTGAGAAACAGGCTCTCCCGCTCATAACGCAGCGTGCCCCACGCGATCTCGGCCCAGGCAAAGCCACAGCCCGAACCGGGGATACCGTAGGGATCGGTGAGTACGCCGGTGTACGCGCTTCCATCGCAGGCGCCGAGGGAACGCGCGACCGAGCCGCCGCCGGTGGAGATGAAGACGGTGTTGCCGCCTACCGAAACGCCGGACGCGTCGGCGAACGAGCCGCCCGGACTCCACGAGGCGCGGCTGTAATCCCGATCCGCGTTTCGGATCTCTTGTCTCCGGAGGATGTCCGCGCCGAGCGTTATATGACCGGCTCCGAGCGCACCTCCCCATAAGACGCCCAAGTGCTCGGCATCTCCGCCCGCCTCGGCGGGGCGCTCAGCGCTTGCGTGGACCCCAACGCCTTCATGATCCCGCCGAAGAACGATGTTGACCACACCGCCGATAGCATACCCACCGTGCAAAGCTGCGGCGCCGTCGCTCAGGATCTCGATGCGCTCGACGGCCGACATCGGCAGGGTGTCGAGATCGAAGGCCGAATCGGAAATGCGGCGTCCGTTGACGAGAACCGCGACGCGGCCGCTCCCGAGGACGAACGGCCTGTGGAGGCCGAAGCTGTTGTAGCCCAACCGGCCCAACAGCAAGTCCGAGACATTTTTCATGCCGGAGAGCTCAATATCCGTCCGGTCGATCACGGCGAGGGGCGCGCCGCGCCCGCCGCTGGAGAGGGAAGAGGGCTGGCCATCGTTCCCCTCCGCCGCCTCGCTTTGCGGCGCGACCGCCGTCGTTGCGACGATCACCAAAGCGACGGCGGACCGGAGTATCGCATTGGCGCCGCGTCCGCCGATCGGCAGGAGGGGAAGCGGAGCAAGTGGCGCTAGCAACCTCGAAAGCCCTCCCCTGTTGCGTCGTCCCGGAGTGCTTGCTGTGATGGCTTCGTCCACGCCAAACAAATCAAGTGCCATGATATTCCTGATCCCCCCTCCACGTTTCGCCCGACATTCCCCAGATGGGCGTCCATTTCCCGCCAATATAAATAGTTATCCGGGCTTTCGACTGCAGTTCTGGGGCCGATGGGCGTGGGCAGAGCGCTCCGCCTGACGCCGGAAGACGCGTGTTGGCAGGTCGAAGGAGAGGCTTATCGGGCACCACGCCCCCTCTTGACAGGCCCGCCGCTTCGGGCACAGCTTTGTCAGGCAGTGTCAAGGGGGCACAAAACAGGCCAAATGGCCCGGCGAGGGGGCACGTGAAATGGCAGGTACGGAAGCGCAGGACGGCCGATGGGAGAGCGACAGCCTGGGCCGGGTCAAGATCGAACCAGCGGACGCCCTATGGGGCACGACGACCCAGCGCGCGGTTCATCTCTTCCCGATCTCCGGCCTGAGGCAGCGGTCGGAGTTCGTGGAGGCACTGGCCGAGCTCAAGATGGCCGCTGCCCTGGCCAACATGGACTGTGGCGCCCTGGAGGCGGAGATCGGCGACGCCATCGTCGACGCGGCCAGGGAGGTGATCGAGGGCCAGTACTCCGACGCCTTCCCCGTGGACCGCCTGGCCCAGATGGGCGCTGGTACCTCGGCCAACATGAACATGAATGAGGTGCTGGCCAACCTAGCCCACCTGAAGCTCGGCGGGGCACTGGACGATGAGAAGAAGCGCGTGAGCCCCAACGACCACGTCAACATGGGCCAGTCCACCAATGACGTGATCCCCACGACGATCCGGATCGCCGCGCTCAAGATGCTGGAACGCAAGCTCCTGCCGGCCCTGAAGAGGTTGGAGGGCGCGTTTCTACTGAAGGCCGAGGCCTTCGGCGACGCCATCAAAGCCGCGCGGACGCATATGATGGACGCCGTCGGCACCACGCTCGGCAACGAGTTCGGCGGCTACGTCATGGTCTTGCACGAGGCCCGAGAGGGAATCGAATACAGCGCCGGCGCTCTCAAGCGGCTGGGCATCGGCGGGACGGCTGCGGGCACGGGCGTCAACGCCGCTCCGGGCTACCGCGAAAAGGTTGTCGAGCACCTGAGGGAGACCACGGGCTTCGACCTGGAGAGCCACCCCAACCTCTTCGCCGCAATGCAGAGCATGCTGCCCATGAGCGGCCTTTCGGGCGCGCTGAGAAACCTCGCCATTGAAATGGGTAAGATCGCCAGCGACATCATCCTGCTCAACAGTGGGCCCAACACCGGCCTCGCGGAAATTCGCGTCCCCGAGGTAGCCCCCGGGTCGTCCATCATGCCCGGTAAGGTCAATCCCTCCATGGCCGAGGCGATGCTGATGGTAACGGACCAGGTGATCGGCTACGACGCGTCGGTCGCCTGGGACGCGCGTCTGGGTCAGCTCGACCTGAACGTCACGATGCCGAACATCAGCTTCAATCTTCTCGACGGCATGAACGTCCTGGCGAACGGCGTGGAGGCTTTCAGGGTCCATTGCATCGAAGGGATCGAGGTGAACCGTGACACTTGCCGGGGCAACTTCGAAGCCAGCGGCGCCGCCGCGACGATCCTCAATCCGATCATCGGCTACAAGCGCGCCGGCGATGTCACGCTGACGGCCCGCAGGACGGGACGGTCCATCCGCGAGGCGCTAGTCGAGAGGGAAGGAGAGGACATCGCCCGTCAGTACGACGATCTGCTCAAGGGGGAAGCCGATCGCGTCGTCGAAAGCTCGCGGGAGGGGCTGAAGAGGCTCCGGGCCATAGTCGAGACGATCGGTTAGCCAGAGGAGGGCGATATTGGCTTCAGATGCTGTGCCTACAGGCGAGTTCGCTTGCGAGGTGACGATCAAGCGCATACGGGGGCCCGAGTTCGCCCGCGAGGAAGAAGGAGGCGTTGCCTACCTCGTCGCCCGTGACTACGAGATCGCCTACGAGACGACGCTGCGCTTCGTCGACGGTTCGGGGCTGCCGGTCAAGGCCAGGCTGTTCGGGGAACTGAACAAGCAGGTCATCATCCGCGACCCAAGCGGGGTGCCCGTCCGGACCAGCGGCTACGTCCAGGGCCGCATGGAGATGACGGACGCCCAGGGCCGGATCATCTTCCGGGGTTCCTACTACGATGCCAGGCGCATCCAGACCCTCGCAGGCGACGAGGCGTTCACCCCCACGAGTCTGCACGTGGACCACTGGGAGAACGGTTTCGGGGAAGGTCCATACGCGGGCCGCGCTTTTTCAATGGGTGTCCAGCTCACCCGCGAAACCGAAGGCGGCAACCCGGTGATCCGGGGCTGGGGCAGAGGGCAGATCGACTAGCGCGCCCCTTCACCATCGAGGCGCACGGAAGCCATGCACACGAGCAAAGTATTGAGGTCTTGGGACTTCCAGTATTGGCGTCTTGAGAAGGACGGGCCCGTCCGGGAGGATTTCAGTGCCCTCTGGCCCAACCACCATGAACTGGATCGTGTCGGCGTAGTCTCCCCTTCGCTCGAAGACGGCGTGCTCGGCGCCGGTTACGCGCTGTTGGCCCTGGCGACGGCCTTCTACGACGTGCAGCGATCCCGCCCGGACGATTTCTTCACTTACGCTCAGCACTTCGCCCTCATCGGCGCGGGCGAAGGCGGCGTGCTGACCCGGGGCGGCCCGATGGCGCTGGAGGACGCCATGCCCGGCGCATCCTGGGGCGTCCTCGATGTCTGGCCCGAATCCAACTGGCATACGGCCCCCCGAACCGTCGCCGGGATGCTCAGGAAGGTTTTCGACCTCCAGATCAGCCGGCTGTTCTGGCCCGAGGCTTTGAAGCCGGACGGCGACGAACCGCGCCTTCCCTTCCCCCGGCCGGCCCTCCTCAAATCGAGGTTGAAGGCCGTCACCTACTACAACGCGGCTGCCCCCAACGTCGAAATCCGCGCTACCGGGAAGGCCGCGGATTTCGTTCGGAAGGGCATTGCGGGATTGCCCACCCCTGATGGCTCGCCGAGGGGCGCGGATTCACCCCGTGAGCTCGTAGAGCCCGCCGATCCTGCCTTCCCCGATACCCAACGTTATCGGCAGGTCAGTGTGGACGCCTTTCTCGAAGAGTTGGACCCCTGCCTTGAGTGGGTCAAGCCGACGGCAGCCCGCTAGCGCTGCCGTGCAATGGCGGCATGATATCGCCCTCCGCGGTCTCTCGGCTTTACCCTTCCTCTTCGACTGAAAGCCTGGGCGCAGAGGCTCGTCCCCCACTGTGCAGGTGCGATAGCGTGGCCGTATGGGATGAACACCTCCGAGTTCATGGTATTGCAACCTTCGGCTCAGGCATCTGATCCCATATTCGGCTATCCAACGTACGGCCTGTTCTTTTTTTGAATACGCCGCCCCATTGTTTGAAAAAGAACGGCACGTCGTTTTGCAGGCAGTTGTCGCGAATGTCCCGCACCCAATCGGCTTCCATCGGCCTCGCGCCGGGGCCAGACTCACCGCCGACAATGACCCAGTCAATCCCTTGAAGCTGTATACTTGGCAACGGTCCGAGCAAGGGTTCGAGAGATAAAAATTTCGTTCGGGCGTTGGTTTCTTTGAGCCGCGCCAACCGTCCAAGCCACCTTTCGGATTCGATGCTCGTGCCGAGCCAGATGTTCGGCGTCCAGCGCAGCCTTCCATCCAGCAGGGCGACACGGCTCGGTCGCTTGGTGAGCACCTGAAAGGTGTGTTGAGATGCTCGGTTCATGATCTCGAACACGGCCTCGATGAACGCTGACGGGACCGACTTGTGGAACAGGTCGGACATCGAGTTGACGAAGACAAGGCGCGGTCTCCGCCATTTCAGAGGGTCACCGAGAGCGGATTCGTGAACGTTGATTGAAAATCCATCTCTGTACTTATCAACTCCCATAGCCCGCAGTCTCTTGGACATTCGTTCCGCATAGCAGAGTTTGCACCCATGGCTAATTTTCGTGCAGCCTGTTACTGGATTCCAGGTAATATCGGTCCATTCAATTGTAGAGCGGGCTGACATGGTTACAGATGCTCCAGAATATGCTGCGCGATTCTTTTTGCGGGACGGATTCCCTTTGGATGTCCTACACAGAACAGAAATTCAAACAGTGCGGAGTTTCTGGAGTTTTTCAGAGTTCGAGACGTTTCTAGAAACCTTTCGCCGAATAAGTTAGAGAGCTTTTCCTTGTAGATACTGAGAAGTCCGTCAACACCGGAGTCCCTCTCATACTTGACATCTCCAAACAGGCTCTGCTGTGGATTTTTTCGGTACAGCTCCCGCCAACTTTCGTCGCCAAACACCTTAGTCAACCGATTTCTCCACCCTGGGTCAATGTCGTCCGGCCTTTTGGATGTTGGCAGCATCCGTGCAACTGCGGACGTAGGAAAAAGAATCCAGGTATCCAGTGCATTGAAAGCCGCTATGGTTTCGATAGTTGACCATTTAACCTCGGTGGCGAACGGATCTAGGAAAAGGACACCACGCCAGCGGCACCAATCTTCGTCGAGGTTAGACAGAAATACATTCGCTTCGGAGTTCTCTATTAAGATATTTCTTTCGGCCTGCGTTGCGCGTAGGTTTTCCAACTCCGCACACCGGCCACGGTTTTTCTCGATAAAGATCAGCCTGTCGAAAGGTTTTTTGTCTATCCTGATGGCACGTTTGGCGGAGCCACTCACGAAACCACGAACATCGGCATCATCGTCATTGCTGGAAAGCGCTATAGACCCCGTGCCTGCAAAAGCGTCTATGTACATGAGCTTGAACTGTTGATTTTTTAACGCTGTTGTGTACGCGTCGAGATACCTTTCCAGAATTTTGAGTTTTTTTTGCGTCCACAATCCGCCGTAGCTGGGGGTCCCACTCTGTCCTCGGTTGGCCATCACTCCACAACCACCACTTTCAGGCTCTCAATGCCCCGGTCGTCGAAGGTCTTGACCGTCGCGCGTCTGTGCTCGCCCGGCTCGAAGGGAAGGGAGACATCGCCGCAATAGGCACCTATCAGGTTCTCGTCAATCTCGGCCTTGAGGTTACGGGCGAGTTTCGCCCAACCAGACGACGAGACGCCTAGGATTGGACGCTGAGCCTTCTTCCCAAAGTCGTCCGGCCGGGTCTTACCCTCGGGCGTGAGGCCTGAGGTGAGAGAGTTTCCTGTAGCCGCTTGCATATTGCGTTCCTCTTCCAAGAAGCTCATCCCTACCCATCATTATACCCCGGCGGCGGTACGTGTCAATCCCCCGTGAGGGTTTCTCGGAGTCACTCGCCCGCCCGAGTGTACCGCCAAGTGACCTGCCCTCGAACACCGATCCGAACGAAAAAAGCCCGAACTGAGTTCAAGGGCCACCCTCCTTCTCGCATTTTCCAGCCCCAGCTTGCCCTGCGGAGGCGCCCGGTGTATCTAGGTTGGACATCGGGACCTTGATTTCGAGCCGGACAACGGGGAGCCCGCCGGACGATGCCGGAACGATGTTTGATGACGCTTGCCGCAGGGTGGCTCTTGCTCGCAGCCGGGCCGGCGCTAGCCGACTGCGAGAGATGGGACGCGGCGTCACTGGCAAGGATGACGGTCGAGGAATTGGCCGCTTGCCTGGATGCGGGTGCGGACCCGAAGGCGCGAGACGAACTCGGCGCGACCCCTCTCCATTGGGCGGCCTCGAATAACGAGAACCCGGCCGTGATCGCCGCCCTCCTGGATGCGGGGGCGGACCTGAAGGCACGAAACGAAGGCGGCATGACCCCACTCCATTGGGCGGCCTCGGGTAACGAGAACCCGGCCGTGATCGCCGCCCTCCTGAAGGCGGGTGCGGACCTGAAGGCGCGAGACAAACTCGGCGCGACCCCACTCCATGGGGCGGCCTGGGTTAACAAGAACCCGGCCGTGATCGCGGCCCTCCTGGAGGCGGGCGCGGACCTGAAGGCACGAAACGAACTCGGCATGACCCCACTCCATTGGGCGGCCTTGGCTAACGAGAACCCGGCTGTTATCGTCGCCCTCCTGGATGCGGGTGCGGAACCGAAGGCGAGAGACGAAAGCGGCATGACCCCACTCCATTTGACGGCTTTGTTTAACGAGAACCCGGCTGTGATCGCGGCTCTCCTGGAGGCGGGCGCGGACCTGAAGGCACGAAGCGAAGGCGGCGGGACCCCTCTCCATTGGGCGGCCTGGGCTAACGAGAACCCGGCTGTGATCGCGGCTCTCCTGGAGGCGGGCGCGGACCCGAAGGCGAGAGACGGCAACAACAAAGTGCCATGGGACTACGCAAAAGACCGGAAGGAGCTAAAGGGCTCACCCGCCTACTGGCGGCTGAACGAAGCGCGGTTTTGAGGATGAGCCGCCCGTTTGTGCGTTCATGGCCGGCGCTTCGGGTCCGGGCCGGACCGCGCGCGGCCAAGTCCTGTTGTCCGGCAGGCGCTCGTTCGGCCTGTCACGCATCATCCCGGCGCTAACCGTCGCCAAGCACCGTCCGCTCGTCCGGCTGGACGCCCCCTTCTGTCCCTACAATCATCGTGCGGCGCGTGACCGTGCAGCCCGCCTAGCAGGGGCGCCTTCCGAAACGTTTCCGGGATCCGTTCCATCGGCCTAGGTTCATCGATCACCACCGGCTCGGCCGATACCCCGTTTCCTCGACGGCCGGGGCGTCAAGTCCCTCCAGCGCCGTGGTGTTCACGCCGTAGCTCCCAAGTCGGTAGGGTCTTGCGTGGGCGCCAGAGCCCTAGTATGATGAACTGTATAGGCATCATAAAAAGAGAAGATACACCCACTTCACTATCTTGGATTTCGGTCGAAAGCCGAGGAAGCTCGAGCTTTGCTGAAATCGGATCCGACACTCACGAGCAGGTGGCTATCGCCCGAGTTTTTCGCAAACCCCTACCCTTTCTATCAAGATCTACGCCTTGAAGACCCCGTCCATTGGAGCGACAAGCTTGGAAGTTGGGTTCTCACCCGCCATGAGGATGTCAACTGGGCCTTACGAAACCATCAGCGGTTGATCAACTCGGGCCGCATCGCCTCCCTTCTGGATCAATTGCCGCAACAGGACCGGGAAAGAATGCAGCCACTCTACTGTCATTTTTCTCTGGGGCTGATTCACACTGATCCTCCCGACCACACTCGACTCCGAGTGCTGGTCAACAAAGCGTTTACCCATGGGGCGGTAGAAAGCATGCGTTCACGGATTCAAGCCATCGTGAATGAGTTGCTGGACGCGGTCCAGGAATCCGGGCGCATGGACGTGATTCGAGATTTTGCGTACCCATTGCCCGCCATCGTCATTTGCGACATCCTCGGCTTGCTCCCCGAGGATCGTGAGCAGTTCAAGCGATGGTCGGATGAGATTATCGGGTTGACCGCCACGAATCCCCTCACCGTTGAAGCTGCCGAAAGGGCCCAGCAGGGGTTGCTTGAACTGCGGGACTATTTTGGCCGCCTGGTTGTGGACCGCCGACAGAACCCACGGTCGGACATGCTGAGTCTTCTGGTGGAGGCGGAGGAGCAGGGCGACAAGCTGAGCCAGGCGGAGCTTCTATCGACGTCCGTTACGCTTCTCGTTGCCGGCCATGAGACCACAACCCACCTGATCGGGAATGGACTTCTGGCCTTGCTTCGACACCCCCACCAGTTTCAAAGATTGAGGGACAACCCGACTTTGATGGCGGGCGCAATCGAGGAGTTCTTGCGTTACGACAGTCCGCTCCAGCGTCAGTTGAGAAAGGCGGCTATAGATTTGAAATTGGGTGGAAAGCAAATCCGGGAGGGCGATTTAGTTTCCGTGATGCTGGGCTCGGCCAACCACGATCCAGCGGAGTTTCGAGAAGCGGATCGTCTGGATATTACGAGAACCCGGAACCATCACGTAGCCTTTGGCTCGGGAGTTCATTTCTGCCTGGGTGCTCCCTTGGCACGGCTTGAAGGCTCCATCGCCTTCTCCACATTACTCTCACGCTTTCCCAACATGCGACTGGAGGATGAAGCATTGCAATGGCAGCATGATATCGCCTTCCGTGGTCTCTCGGCTTTCCCCCTCCTCCTCGACTGAAAGCCTGGACACAGATGCTCGTCCTCCTCTGCGCCATCGCTCTCTCACGCTTCGAACAGTCGATTCCATTCACGATATGACCGAGCAACGCTTTGGGGATTCTTGCGGCTGCGGGCGACAAAGCCGGGGACATCGGGACGACCATTGGGCAGTCCAATCGCACTATAGCGCGTGTCCACACTCCACCTGACGATGTTCGACGTGTTCGGTATCGATCGATGTACCACCCGTTCCGTCGTCATCAGGACATCCCCCACATCCATTTCACCCGCCACGACCTCACAATCCGGCAAATCGGCATCCGAAATGCCGACGAGGGCCCCGTTCCCAGGAAGAGGCACCCGTAAGTCATGAGGCAACAGACCCAGACGGTGCGATCCACGCATCATCTGCATGCAGCCGCTTTGGGCGGTGGCCTTCACAAGAGGAATCCAGAAATTCGCCACCAGCGTCTTCCCGGCGTTTTCCGGCATCAGGAAGGCCAGATCCTGATGCCAGGGAACGATGGTCTCCGCCTGATGCGGTAATTTTGTGCGGATGTTGAATTGTGGGTGGCCGAGTATCTCGGGACCCATCACTGATTCCAGGCTATCCAGAAGGGATGGCCAGGTTCTGAGGATGAACATCCCGGCCGTTCGGGGTTTCTGTTTCTGGTCAGAGATCTCCTGTTCACGGAAATAATCTTCCCACAGCCAGTTACGCTCCGAACATGCCTTGCAGACGAGAGCGAGACGCGTCTCAAAAGGCGCGTCATCAAACGTGTTCGCCGGATCTAGGATACCCCGTTTGACGGCCTCACACGTCGCCTCATCCACCTTCTCCTCCATTTCGTGAATCAACGGCTCAACCGCTTCACGCGGGAGCAGATCACGGATCATCAGAAAGCCGTCGTCTTTGAATTGCCGGGTTTGCTCGGGCGTGAGGCCTGAGGTGAGAGAGTTTCCTGTAGCCGCTTGCATATTTCGTTCCTCCTCCAAGAAACTCATCCCCATCCATGATGACATGGCCCGGCGGCCCGTGTCAATCCCCCGTGAGGGTTTCTCGGAGTCACTCGCCCGCCCGAGTGTACCGCCAAGTGACCTGCCCTCGAACACCGATCCGAACGAAAAAAGCCCGAACTGGGTCTAAGGGCCACCCTCCTTCTCGCATTTTCCAGCCCCAGCTTGCCCTGCGGAGGTGCCCGGTGTATCTAGGTTGAACATCGGGACCTTGATTTCGAGCCGGACAACGGGGAGGACGCCGGACGATGCTAAAACGAGGTTTGATGACGCTTGCCTCGGGGTGGCTGTTGCTCGCAGCCGGGCCGGCGCTAGCCGACTGCGAGGGATGGGGCGGGTCATTGGCATGGATTACTATCGAGAGACTGGTCGCTTGCCTGGAGGCGGGCGCGGACCCGAAGGCGCGAGACGAAGACGACATGACCCCTCTCCATTGGGCGGCTTGGCGTAACGAGAACCCGGCCGTGATCGCGGCCCTTCTGGAGGCGGGTGCGGACCCGAAGGCGCGAGACAAACTCGGCATGACCCCACTCCATTGGGCGGCCTTGGGTAACGAGAACCCGGCCGTGATTGCGGCCCTCCTAGGGACGGATGCGGACCCCAAAGCGCGAGACAAGGGCAGCGACACCCCATTCCATCTGGCGGCCTGGTTTAACAAGATCGCGGCCCTCCTGGATGCAGGTGCGGACCCGAAGGCGCGAGACAAACTCGGCATGACCCCACTCCATAAGGCGGCCCAGTCTAACAAGAACCCGGCCGTGATCGCCGTCCTCCTGGGAGCGGGTGCGGACCCCAAGGCGCGAGACGAAAACAGCGAAACCCCTCTCCATCGGGCGGCCCGGTCTAACGAGAACCCGGCCGTGATCGCCGTCCTCCTGGGAGCGGGTGCGGACCCCAAGGCGCGAGACGAAAACAGCGAAACCCCTCTCCATCGGGCGGCCCGGTCTAACGAGAACCCGGCCGTGATCGCCGTCCTTCTGGAGGCAGGGGCGGACCCCAAGGCGCGAAGGGAAGACGGCAAGACCCCGCTCCATTTGGCGGCCTGGTTTAACGTTTACCCGGCCGTGATCGCCGCCCTCCTGGAGGCGGGCGCGGACCCCAAGGCGCGAGACGAAGACGGCAAGACCCCGCTCCACGATGCGGCCCGGTTTAACGTTTACCCGGCCGTGATCGCCGCCCTCCTGGAGGCGGGCGCGGACCCCAAGGCGCGAGACAAAGGCGGCGGGACCCCGCTCCACGATGCGGCCTCGATTATAGGGTCCCCGGCCGTGATCGCCGCCCTCCTGGAGGCGGGCGCGGACCCCAAGGCGCGAGACGAAGACGGCAAGACCCCGCTCCACGATGCGGCCCGGTCTAACAAGAACACGGCCGTGATTGCCGCCCTCCTGGAGGCGGGCGCGGACCCCAAGGCGCGAGACAAAGGCGGCGGGACCCCGCTCCACGATGCGGCCTCGATTATAGGGTCCCCGGCCGTGATCGCCGCCCTCCTGGAGGCGGGCGCGGACCCCAAGGCGCGAGACGAAGACGGCAAGACCCCGCTCCACGATGCGGCCCGGTCTAACAAGAACACGGCCGTGATTGCCGCCCTCCTGGATGCGGGCGCGGACCCCAAGGCGCGAGACGAAGGCGGCGGGACCCCTCTCCATGAGGCGGCCTGGTTTAACGTTTACCCGGCCGTGATCTCCGCCCTCCTGGATGCGGGCGCGGACCCGAAGGCGAGAGACGAAAACAGCGACACCCCTCTCCATCGGGCGGCCCGGTCTAACGAGAACCCGGCCGTGATCGCCGTCCTCCTGGGAGCGGGTGCGGACCCCAAGGCGCGAGACGGAAGCGGCAATACCCCACTCCATTGGGCGGCCTGGTTTAACGTTTACCCGGCCGTGATCGTCGCCCTTCTGGAGGCAGGGGCGGACCCCAAGGCGCGAGGGCAATTCGACATGACCCCTCTCCATGTGGCGGCCTATAGTAACGAGAACCCGGCCGTGATCTCCGCCCTCCTAGATGCGGGCGCGGACCCGAAGGCACGAGACGACACCAACAAACTACCCTGGGACTACGCAAAAGACCGGAAGGAACTGAAGGATTCAGCCGCCTATTGGCGGCTGAGCGCAGCGCGGTTTTGAGGTTGAGCCGCCTGACAGCATGCTCTCATCAGGGTTCAGATTGCCGCGAGCCTCTGATTTGAGCGAGGGTCGTCAATCATCCTTCCATTGATAACGTACCTTGAGTCCATTGAGGTGTGTCCAGGGCAAGAGACGGGCGTGCTGGAGCATTCCGACGACGATGCCCGGTGCAATTTCCTGCTCATTCGCGAATGCACGGACAGCCGATTTGCTACGCGGCGGAGTCGCGGTGAACCGTTTCCAGTCAGTTCGCGCAACGAGCGCGTTGGAAGCCCATTCATTTGCCTCGGCCTCGAAACCGTCACCGCCGTCATTCGGCCCTTCAACGAAGACGTCTTTCTTGCCGTGAAGCAGAAGGTGTGCGGCCTCGTGGAAGAAGCTGAACCAAAGATGATCATCTGATTTGTGGCGCGCACTCAACAGGATGACCGCCTTTCGAGGTGAAAGCCACCAAGCGGCACCGCTGAGCGCAGTCTTCGGCAGCGGCTTAACCAGCGCCAGTGCAACGCCCGCCTGATTACTAAGCTGCCGCGCGCGCTTCAAGGCCTCGCGAATGGGCACCCGCGTTAGCCCCCGGATTTCCCTCATCGCGCGCTTGAATTCTCCTTTGTCGTAATCAGCGCATTCCTGACGCTCTGCTTCCAGCTCGCCGAGGCGGTGCCACGTCGCTAGGGCAAACTCGTCGCTCTTGAAGCTCGGCGAATGCAGATAAGCAACGTTCACCAGACCGTACTTTGCGGTCCAGGCTTCGACGGAGCCGACACCAAAGAACTCATGAAGCTTGGAAACCGCATCTGCATCCGATTCCGGTCGCCCGAAGCAGCCCTGCTCCACGAGCTCACGAACCGGAAAGCCTTTCGACCACTCGACCGAAGCAACCGCCGCCTCGGCCTCCCGGGCCCGATGAAGCTGGTAGGCAGACTCAATACCAAGCCAGATCCTCACATCCACGCCCAGCACCTTTTCAAACTGGAGAGCCGTCTCCGGTTCTATGGGCGCCTTCCCGGCGATAATCTCACTGATCAACTTTGGAGAACGTCCGCACCGCCGAGCGAATTCCGCGCGCGAGATGCCTTGAACCTCCAAGCGTTCGTCGAGGACCCACCCGGGCGGAACCGCATAGTCCGGCGAAAACTGGTTAGTCGCTGTCGCCATACCGCTCTCCTCCGTCAGTGATAGTCGATCACGTCGATGATCATGATTGCGGTCACCTGTTCTGTATCAATCCCTCCATCGTCTTTAAGCGGGAGCAACTCGTGGTTGGGTTCGAAAACGAGTCGGCGCGGGTGGACGAGATCGACAGCAAATTGCCCATCCCGATCTCCGCGAAGCTGATGCCTCCGATCCGGTGGAGTCGTCGGCACCAAGGCTAAGGTGGGAGCCGCATCCAGGACTGCGCGACGAATCTTGATCGTCCTGGCCATCCGCTCCCCATACGCCTTCTGGAGAGCACTGGATGAGTTGAAGGTCTTCTCGAGCTTACGGGTCCGGAAAGCGATGTCCATTGAATCTGTTTGTTATCGTTACGTAATAGGTAATAATTTATCAGGAGAAAGTCAAGGGGCGCAAGCTGAAGACCAACAGTTGCGGACAGATGTCGGGACGGCGATGGTTTACCAGGGGCGGACGGGAAAGGGCTTCGAGCACGGCGCAGCGTCCAAACGCAAGGAGAGCCTACGGGCGCGGGTCGATGAAATCGGGCTAGACCCAAAGCGCCCAGAAATGGAGGTCAGTTACCGGATTCCGGAGAGGTCTTGAATAGGGTTGGTAGCGGGGGGAGGATTCGAACCTCCGACCTTTGGGTTATGAGCCCAACGAGCTACCTGACTGCTCCACCCCGCGTCTCGCTTTCCAAGATAAGGCTTCCGTGCTCGCTGTCAAGTGCCTCTCATTTCCGGAACCGCCCCGCCGCCCGAGCGTCAGTTAGAAGCTGAGATGTTGACGTGCCTACATAGCCTCACCAGCACCGGTTGTGCGACGCGGGGGATGCGGTTTTCCCGCCTTCCGTGGGCGATCCTCATCGTCGCGCTCGGCGCGATGGTCGGGCACCCGGCACTGCACACGCTCGGCGCTGATGACGGCCTCGATGAGGCCTGCGCCACCTGTACGGTCCTGGGCACATGGCTCGCTCCGGCAAATTTTGCTGCTGCGATCTCCCTGATTCCGCCCGCGGCTCAGCTTTCGCCGGCGACAGCGCGTGCGCCCGGCCCATCGCCTTCGCGTACTGCTGCCCCCATCCGCGCTCCGCCCATCCGCTAACGCTCCCACGACCGCATCGCCCTCGCCCATAGAACGGGTTGGGGCCGTTCGTCCACGTGCTCCGATTGCGCCGCGCGCTGGCGTATGGAGGGAGTCGGATGGTTCTGGCATTCAGATACTGGATATCCTTTTTGAGCATCGGGCTAGCCTATCTTTGGGCGTGCCCGGCCTTCGGACAGAGTAACGTCGGTACGGCCACGACGACGGGCGCCTCGCGCAGCCTTAACCCCGCGATCAGCGTCAACGTCCTCATGCGCGGCACGGCCTTGCAGAATCCGCTCACCCTCGAGGAAGGCGAAGAGCATGAGGAGGAAGAAGGGCACAGGCACGGAGAGGAGAGCCCGAAGTCGGGTTTCGATCTCCAGGAGATCGAGTTGCGCTTCACCGCGTTCGCGGACCCCTTCGTCAAGGGTGACCTGACCCTCGCCATGCACGGCGCGTCCGGCATCGAGGTCGAGGAGGGGTACGTCGTTGCGCAGAGTCTGCCCACAGGCTTGGGCTTACGCGCGGGCAAGTTCTTTCTCCCCTTCGGGAAGCAGAACCGGCTGCACACCCACCAGTTCCCCTTCGTCGAGGTGCCCCTGGTCAACCGTGAGTTCCTGGGGCCCGTGGGCTTGAACGACATCGGCGTCGAGGTGAGCTACCTGTTGCCGCTGCCCTGGTTCAGTGAGATACGGGTCGGCGCCTTCGAGGGCTCAGACGAGGGTCCCTTCAGGAGCGAGAAGGGCGAGGACCTGGCCTACCTCGGTCGATGGGGACACTTGTGGGACCTGGGGGCCAGCACGACGCTTGAGTTGGGTGGCTCATACGCCGGTGGACGCAACGGCGTCGCGAGCGGAGGTCTGGCCCAGTTCGTCGGCGGGGACCTGACCCTCAAGTGGATCCCCCTTCGACGCGCGCAGTACCGCGGAGTGACGTTCCAGACCGAGTACCTATGGTCCAAGGTGGACGAGTACGAGTACGAGGCGCCGACCCAGGGCGGCCTCGTGAGCCATCTCCAGATGCGCATGAGCCGCCGCTGGTGGCTCGGGGGGCGCTTGGACGTCATGGGTTTACCCAAGGAACTGGAAAATAATCCGGACCAGAGGCGGGCCTCGGTCTTGCTGGCGCTAGTGCCCAGCGAGTTCTCGGCGCTCCGCTTCCAGTACAGCGCGCAGCAGGTCGAGGACCAGGAAACCCAACACCTGTTTCAGGTTCAGTTCAACTTTACCATCGGGTCGCACCCCGCCCACGCCTACTAGGAGGTCGTGATGCGCGCGCTTTTCCGGTCCATCGCAGCCATGGTGTCCGGCCCCCTCATCGTCTCAGCCGCATCGGGAGCCGAACTCAAGATTGTGACGGCGACCACCCCCCTGGCGGCGCTCGTTCGGACCATCGGCAGTGACGCCGTCGAGGTGCGCAGCCTCACCCACGGCGCCCAGGACCCGCACTACACGCCTGCCAAGCCCAGCTTGATGCGCGCCATGCGTGATGCGGACGGCATGGTCTATAACGGCTTGCAGCTCGAGATCGGCTGGCTGCCGCTTTTGCTCGAAGGCAGCCGCAACCCCCGCCTCCGGCCCGGAAGCCGACGTTTGCTTGACGCCTCCGTTGGGATCGCCATCCTGGAGATACCCTCGGGCGAGTTGAGCCGCGCCCAAGGTGACATCCACCCCGATGGCAACCCCCACTACCAACTCGATCCACGCATCTATCTCACCATCGCCGGGAGCGTCGCGGCCTGGCTCGGAGAGATGGAGCCCGACCGCATGGTCATCTTCGAGGAGCGCCTTGCGGCCTTCAGGGCCGATTTCGAGGCCCGCATCGTCGAATGGGAACGGCAACTCGCCCCTCTTCGAGGCACTCCCATTGTCGCCTATCACAAACAGTGGGAGTATCTCGCGGACTGGCTGGCCTTGCGTATTCTGGGCTACGTCGAGAACAAGCCGGGAACACCGCCCTCGCCGCGCCACCTGCGCGACCTGGAGGCCCTCATGCGTAGTGAGCAACCCGCGTTCCTTTTGTCGGCGGACTTCATCGATCCCTCGATCCCGCGCCGGGTCGGTGAGCGCACAGGCGTGCCCGTGTTGATCCTGCCCACCGCCCCGGGGAGTGCGCCGGGCACCGATACGCTCGAAACCTTCTTCGACCATCTGGTCACCCGGCTTGTGAGCGCCATTCCCTGAGCCGTGCTTGACGCAGTGGCCTTCATGGCGGCGCCCTTCGCGGCGTGCCTCGTGCTGGTGGGCATCCATGCCTACATGGGCCTTCATGTCCTGGCGCGCGGGGTCATCTTCGTGGACCTGGCGCTGGCCCAGATCGCCGCACTGGGCGCCGCTCTCGCCCTTTTGCTCGGTCACGAGCTCGACGACACCCAGAGCTACTTTCTCTCGCTGGGCTTCACGTTCATCGGTGCGGCCTTGCTCGCCCTGGTTCGGACACGAAGGGTCCCGCAGGAGGCCATCATCGGGATCTTCTACGTCGTCGCCTCGGCTGCGGCGATTTTGCTCTTGGATCGCGCTCCGCACGGCTCCGAGCACATCAAGACGCTCCTCGTCGGCTCGGTCCTATGGGTCAGTTGGGCGAAGGTGGGCCAGACGGCACTGCTTTACGCCGCTCTCGGCGCATTCCACTGGGCGCTTCGCAGTCGCTTCCTGCCGCTCTCGTTCGGGACGAATCCCACGGATCGCCCAACCTACATTGGCTGGTGGGATTTCCTCTTTTACGCCACCTTCGGCGTGATTATCACGAGCTCCGTGCAGATTGCCGGGGTGCTGCTGGTCTTCAGCATCCTGATCGTTCCCGCGGTCTGCGCGGCCTTGCTCGCGGACTCGCTGCGCGCACGGCTGGCCATCGCCTGGGCCATCGGCTTCGCCGTCAGTGCGGCGGGCTGCGGCCTCTCCTATGACCTGGACCTGCCCACAGGCGCGACAGTGGTCTGCGCCTTCGGGGCCGCACTCATGCTCGTGGCCCTGGCCCGCCGGCCGTGGCGCTCGGCGGACCGGCACGGGGGATAGGAAGGGTCATTCGCCGGCCTTCCCGGCGGGGGATGCATCTATCCTCGCGGCCAGGTCGAAATCACGCCCCGTCAGTCCGCCTTCGCTGTGGGTGGAAAGCGTGAGCTTGACGCGCTTGTAGCCGTGGATCAGGATGTCGGGGTGGTGGTCGGCAGCTTCAGCGAGCTCGGCGACCGCGTTAACGAAGCCGAGGGCCTCCATGAAATCCTTGAAGGTGTACTCCCGGGCGATCTCATCCCCCTGGCGTCCCCAGCCGGTCAGTTGAGCGAGCCGGGCGTCTATGTCCACATCGGAGAGCTTGGCCATGGCTTTCTCCTTCGCTAGTGTGTTGGTCTGTGACCCGCGAACGATCCATTGGGGCACGATGAGAACATGGTATTGTCCAGAGACTTCACCAGGCAAGCACTTCCACGGCCAGCCATCATTCTTGGGCCGGATTTGCGTCAACGGCAAGCGAGATGCAAGTTCCCTGAAGCGATCTTTTCCATCCCTGCGCGCGGGGATGGGTTGATGGAGAGGTAAAATGGCCCCCATGGGGCGCACCTGGAGCGAGGCGCATGAGTGAAGTTGCGGCATGGCTGGCGCCGCCGATCGATGCGGCGGTCCTGCGCGAGCGCATCAAGCGGTTCCCGAGGGTCCAGTTGGGACACTTTCCGACGCCTCTGGAGGCCTGCCCGCGTTTCTCCGAGGCGCTGGGCGGACCGGAGATCTGGATCAAGCGGGACGACTGCACGGGCCTGGCCTTCGGGGGCAACAAGACGCGGCATCTCGAGTTCACTCTGGGCGACGCCCTTGCCCACGGGGCGGATATCGTGGTCCAGGGAGCGGCTGCACAGTCCAACCACTGCCGTCAGGTCGCGGCTGCGGCCGCCAAACTGGGGATCAAGGCGGCTCTGATGCTCCGCCGCGACCACAAAAGCAGCCCCGTCCAAGGCAACCTCCTGCTCGACGACATCCTGGGTGCCGAGGTGCACCTGGAGCCCATCGAGTTCGGTTCGAGCCTCGCCGAAGCCAAAGACCGGCTCGGTCGGGAACTCGAGGCGAAGGGCCACTCGGTTTACGTCATCAACGCTGAGCGAGAACAACTCGGTGCGCTCGGCTATATCGATGCGTTCATCGAGTTCTCCGAGCAGGCCGACCGCGCGGGCGTCGCCTTCGACCGCATCGTCCTCTGCGCCGCAGGAGCGTCCCAGACCGGGCTCGCGTTCGGCGCACGCGCCCTGGGAAGGCGCACGCGCATCCTTGGGATCGCTCCAATCGTATGGGACTATGATCTCCCTCCGACCATCGCCGGCGAGGCGAACGTCATGGCGGAGAAACTCGGCATCGCACTCGATCTGACCGAGAACGACATGGACAACACGACCGACTACGTGGGCGAGGACTACGGTATCGTGACGCCCGAAGGCCTGGAGGCGACTCGACTCCTGGCGCGGACCGAAGGTATCCTGCTCGATCCCTCTTACACCAGTAAGGCGATGGCGGGGCTGGTGGACCTTGTGCGCAAGGGCCGAATCGGTTCGGACGAACGGGTCTGCTTCTGGCACACCGGCGGAACGCCGGCCCTCTTCGCGTACGCGGAGGAGATGCTCGCGGGCGAGGATGGAGCGGCCTAGCGGGTCACGCGGGCCGGCGCAGCCAGTCCAGCCGCTCGAAGAAGTCGGGGAAGGTCTTGCTCACGCAGCCGGGATCGGCGATGACGATGCCCGATGCACGCAGGCCCGCCACGGCGAAGGCCATGGCGATGCGGTGGTCGTCGTAGGTCCGGACCGTTGCGGGGCGCAGCGGGTCCGGCGTGATCTCCAGCCCATCGTCGAACGCACGGACCCGAACGCCCAGCCGCCCTAGCTCCGTCGCGAGCGCAGCCAGGCGGTCGCTCTCCTGGCCCCGGATGTGAGCGACGTTGCGGATGCGCGTCGGGCCCTCGGCGAAGGGTGCGATGGCGGCGAGGGTCAGGGCCATATCGCTCATGGCGTTCAGGTCGACGTCAACACCGCGCAGCCGCTCGGGTCCCCGCACCTCGATGAAGTCCTCGCCGCGCTCGACGGCGCAGCCCATCCGCTCCAGCACGTCGGCGAAGCGAGCGTCGCCCTGAGCGGAATCGCGTCCCAGGCCCGGCACTCGTACACGCCCGCCGGTGATGGCCGCCGCGGCCAGGAAGTAGGAGGCGCCGGAGGCGTCGGGCTCAATAGTGTACGCGCGCGCTCGATAGCCCCCCCCCGCGCAAACCTGGAAGCGGCCGTTGCTTTGGTCAACGCTCACGCCGAAATCCGCCATCACGCGCAGGGTCATCGCCACGTACGGCTGTGAGACGACCTCGCCGCGAACGGCAACCTCGACATCCCGTCGAGCATAGGGCACCACCAGGAGCAACGCCGAGAGGAACTGGCTGCTACGGCTGGCATCTAGCTGCGTCCGTCCGCCGGGGAGCCCCACCGCCTCGACCACCACGGGCGGGCAGCCGCCCGATGAGCGAGTCTCGGCACGAACCCCAAGGCCCACCAGCGCTTCCACCAGATGGCCGATGGGCCGCTCGCGCATCCGCGGCGTGCCGTCAATGACGTAGCGCCCATGGCCCAAGCTCACGAGCGCCGTGAGAAAGCGCGCAGCGGTGCCGGCGTTGCCCGCGTAGAGCTCGGCTTCCGCCCGGGGGATACGCCCCCCCTGCCCCTCGACTGTGAGCGTCGTGCCCCTTTCGCTTTCGGTCACTGCGATGCCGAGGCGGCGTAGCCCATCGGCGCACCAGTGCGCGTCGTCGCTGACCAGAGCCCCGCGAAGCTCCGAGCGACCATCGGCCAGCGCTGCGACGATCAGTGCCCGGTTCGTCAGGCTCTTGGAGCCGGGGACTGTGATCTCGGCATCGGGTGGAGCCGCGAGCGGCTCGATGGGCCATGTCGGCGGGTATTCCATGTCCACCCTAGCCTAAAGCGCGGCCCGGCAGCGCGCAAGTATCCCGCGTGCAGCCCGATCCATAACGCATAGCCTCAGCGCAGGAGAACAAGCCGCTCCACTTCCGCCGCCGTGCCAGCCCGGAGGCGGACCAGGTAGACCGCGCTAGCGACCGGGAGACCTTCGGCGTCCGTACCGTCCCAGACGATGGCGTAGCTTCCCGGAGCCCGCGCGCCGCTCACCAAGGTACGGACGTGCTGACCCGTCGGCGTGTAGATAGCCAGGTGAACGTGACCCCGCTTGGGTAGCTCGTAGTGGAGCGTCGTCGCCGCGTTGAAGGGATTGGGGGCGGGCGGATGGAGGGTGAGCGCAGTGGGTCTCGCGGCATTCTCATGCCGTTCGACGACAGCCGTTGGGGCACCTAGCCCCTCCACAAGATGGAGCGCCTGGTTGGCGGCGACAGGCCCGAAATCCTCGACCCGACCGCCCGGCCAGCGGACGATGACCTGGTCGGCGCCATCGTGAGTGCCCAGCCCAAGCTCCAGCGCAAGCGTGGAGTGGCTAAGGAAGCTATCGCCCGCACGAACCTCACGGACCTGGACCAAGTCCCCCGCGCGGACCACCACACGGGCGCCGACGGCGCTGCGGTTGCTCTGCGTCCCTTCCAGGCGGAGTGTCAGCCAGCGGTTGGCGCTCGGCGCGTTCACGAAAAGAAAAGGGTCACTGGACGTGTAGCGACCGCTGGGGACGACAAGGACATCGGAGAGGCCGTCGCTGTTCACGTCGCCGGTTGCCACGCTGCGGCAATCGGGATAGAAGCCTTCGGGATCGACGGCGGCGATGCCGCTAGTGAAGGTGATATCCGTCCACTGATCGGTGTCGTTACGGAGTAGCCTGCCCGGCCCAGCACCGCGCTCGGGCGTCCCGACGATGCCGTAGACTCCAGCGAGGTTGCCGGCGAAATAGAGATCGAGGTCCCCGTCATTCTCGGCGTCGAACAGCGCGCATCCCCAGCCGAACTCGAACAACTGGAGACCTCCGAAATCGGAGGGCGCCGGGTTATCGGGACGAGCCGGGAGCCGAGGGTCGAAGTCGGTCGCGACCCGGAGGTTAGGGGCAATGTCCGTGAAGGTGCGGTCGCCGCCGTTGATGTAGAGGGCGTGGAAGGGGTTGGTGGGCTCGTCAGCGGCCAAGCGCAAAAGGGGGTTGAGTCGTCCGGGGACGAAGAAGGTGGAAATCCCGCTGTTCGTGGCCAAGAGATCGGTGTCCAGGTCGCCATCCACGTCGCCCGCGGCCAGGCCCATCCAGAAGCCGGTGATCCCCAGACCGGCCTGGTGGGTGATCTCCCTGAAGGTGCCGTCGCCGAGGTTCTCGTAGAAGGCGATCGGGCCCAGGTCTTCGGCCGCCGCGAGATCGGGGTCTCCGTCGTCGTCCATATCGAAGAATAGCGCCGCCCAGGTGTGGCGGTCCCCGGCGACGCCGGCCTGCGCCGCGATGTCGGTGAAGGTGCCGTCGCCGTTGTTGCGGTAGAGGACGTTGGCCGCCATCGGATCGGTGCGCAGCGATGGATCGGGCGCTTCGACGAAGGGATCTGCGGCGCCCAGGTTATGGTTAGCGACAAAGATGTCCAGCCAGCCGTCGCGATCCACATCGGCCAGGGCCACGGCCATGGCATCACCGACGCCGGCAACACCGGCCTCCGCTGCACCCTCGCGGAAGGCGCCGTCCGCCTCCTGCCAGTGCAGGCGATTGAATCCGCCGGCGCCGACATAGAGGTCCAGGTCCCCGTCGTTATCCAGGTCGCCGAAGGCGACGCCGCGTGTGCTCGTGGCAGCCAGGCCCAAATCGGCGGCGCGTTCCTCGAAGGCTCCACCGCCGAGGTTCAGGTAGAGGGCGTTGTGCGCGCGGCTCTGGCGATCCAACAGGCCGGTGATGTAGACGTCGGTGCGACCGTCCCCATCGATGTCCTCCAAGGCGCAGCCGGGATAGGTGCGCACCTGGCGGAAGTGAGGCGCCAGCGTCTCGGCAACATTGGTGAAGCGCTGAGCCCAGGCCGCATCGACTACGAGCATCAGGGCGCACAGCTCTGCGAGGAAGCAACACGCCGCCCTGCGAAGCGCTGCGGTCGTTCGTCGTTCACGCATTCCAACCGATGTAGACGTAGATCCCGGATTTCTCAAACAGCACCGACCGTCAAGACCCAAATATACTAAGGTAGAGCGGGTTATAAGAAGCTGACATGCATGCCTCGGGGGAAGTCAATGGGCGAAGGCGGAGAAGAAATCGCGAGGGTATAGTTGGATAGCCGTCTGCGACCGGTTTTCCATGTCGCGCGGGTGACGTGCGTACCTCTGGGAGAGTGGGACGGGAACCAAAGCGTGTTGAGCATAGCGTTCTCCCACGATGGATCGCTAACTGGCCACATCAACACGTCGTCCGGCGGTTTCGATCAGGTGATTGACAGGGATCGAGAGCGTCACCATTTTGGGTGCCTTCAACGCCGGGTCCACGGCTAAGCGATCAACGCCCAGGAGGCGCGCTCATGTCGGGCAGCAAAGAGCGGAAAGAGAAAAGGCGTCCCGGACCTGTCTACAAGATAGAGTCCGAGGTATCCCCGTTTCCCACATTGACTCCGGGGCAGCGCTTGTTCTTTGAAGTCAATGGCTACGTGGTGATCGAAAATACGTTGAGCAAGGACGAAGTGGAGCGCATTCGCGAAGCCCTTCATGAGTTGAAGCGCCGATTTCTGGCCGCCGAACCCGAACATCGGATCAATGGCTGTTCGATGGACCGCCGGGGCTCGCACTACCACGGCTTCGTGCATCTGCTCGAAGCGGACCCCGCCTTCTTCGACTACCTGACGCACCCGCGCCTCGTGGGCCTGGTCGAGGAAGCCGTTGGCGGCAAGGTCCGCCTCAGCAGTTCGAGTGCGATCATCAACCGGAGGGACCCGGATCACGACCCCACGGGGCCGTTTCGGTTCGGCTTCCACCGCGGCGGCCAGCCGGGGTTCGACAGCTACGTGTATGACGGCCTTTATCACTGCACGTTCGTCATCACGCTCACCAACCTCACGGACCTCGGACCGGAGGACGGCGGGACGACGGTGATCGCGGGCAGCCACAAGCTCAACTGCAACGAAGATGACATGGTGGCCGCGGCGTATGAGAAGCCGTCATTGATCCACCAGGTCGAGGCCCCGGCCGGTTCGACCATGCTGATGTGCGAGACGCTGATCCACGCCACGGGCCGGAACCGCAGCGACCGCGAACGGATGATGATCATCGGCGGATACTCGCATCCCAAGCATCAGGCGCAGGGGGGCCGCGAGCCCAGCCCGCAACTGATGGAGAAACTCCCGGACAACCTGCGCGAACTGGTCGGCGGGCATCCCTTCTGGACCTGGCCCGAGCGTCATCGCTCTCTCGGAATGCCCGCACATCAGAAAGAAGTGCCGTACGCGGCGCGGATGTGGTCGGTGTCCTAGTACTCCTGAGGCGCTTACAACGCCCATGTCGTCTGGAAAGCGCATGCTCTAAGCGGATAGAAAAACACATGACGTCGCTGAACTTCAGAGCGAGGACACAGGTCTTCGACGCCAGCCTCTCTGATCTCAAATGCCCACGGGTTCGATATTGGGCGAAAAACTGAAAGCGTTCCCGTATATTGTATGTGGATCGGACCTTGACCTTCTGCTGATCAATACACCATGCGCTTCGGCACCTTTTCCATCGTCGGCTACGACCCATGCAGCGGGGAGTTGGGCGTCGCCGTGGCCACAGCTATCCCTGCGGTGGGGATGTTCGTGCCCTACGCTCAAGCGGGGGTCGGGGCCATCGCCAACCAGGCCGAGCCTCACCCGCACTTCGGTCCTGAGGGGCTTCGGCTCATGCGCGACGGTCTAAGCGCCCCGGAGGTCGTCCGCCGCCTTCTGGCGCTCGACCCGAAACGCGGACATCACCGGCAGCTCCTGGTTGTGACACGGACGGGCGACGTGGCCGCCTGGACCGATGTCCTCCGCTTGAGAATCGAAGGCGTCCAGTACGCGTCTCACTGCCTTGGCGAAGGGGTCGGAGCGGCAGGGAATATCCTCGTCGCGCCGGAGACCCCCGAGCGGATGGTGGAGGCGTACACCTCGGCATCTGGATCTCTGGCCAGGAAGCTGCTTACCGCTCTGGGGGCGGGCGAGGCAGCCGGAGGTGACCGCCGTGGGAAGGAATCGGCAGCACTGATCGTCGCCAGCGAGCGCGCACCCTTTGGTGGCATCGCCGTGGACCTGCGAGTGGATAGCCACCCGGACCCCGTGGCCGAGCTCGAGCGGCTGTGGCAGCGCTACCGAGAGGTTTACGATGAGCAGTCCGGGTGAAAAGGACCGGACGTCACACCGCCCCCTACCTCTGCCTGCAAAAGGGAAGGGGGGGCCGTTCACATCCCGAACCTATCGTAGGATGGGGCGTCCCGCACGGCGTATTGCCTGGCGCCGCTAAATGACGTTTTATCTCTGGTAATCATGAGTCATCCACAGCCGAACGAACCCGCCGACATCACGATCATCGGCGCCGGGCCCGTGGGGCTTTTCGCGGCGTACTACGCTGGGATGCGCGAGGCCTCGACAACGATCGTGGACATCCTGCCCGAGCTAGGCGGGCAGCTAGCGGCGCTCTATCCAGAGAAGTACATCTACGACGTGGCCGGCTTCCCCAAGATCCTGGCGAAAGAGCTCGTCGTACGCCAGGTGGACCAGGCGTTCCAGTACGATCCCGAGGTCATCTTGGGCCACAAGGTCGTCGAACTGAAGCGGGACGATGGCCTTCTAACGATCCGGACCGATAAAGCCCGGACCATCCAGTCGCGCACGGCGATCATCGCGGCGGGAATCGGCGCGTTCGTGCCGCGTAAGCTGGACCGCATCCCGGACATAGAGCGCCTCGAAGATCTCGGCGTGTATTACTTCGTCAAGGATGTAGAGCGCTTGAGAGGCCTGGACGTTCTGGTGGTCGGAGGCGGTGACTCCGCGGTGGACTGGGCACTGGCGTTGGACGGGATCGCCAGGAGCCTCACACTCATCCACAGGCGGGACCGGTTCCGGGCGCACGAGAACAGCGTTAAGCAACTTCTCGATTCGTCGGCGAGCGTGAAGGTGTTCCATGAGCTGAAAGCAGTTTTGGGCAAGGACCGCGTCGAAGGTGCCATCATATTCGACAACAAGACGGGCGAGGAGATCGAACTGGAGGTCCAAGCGCTTCTTCTGAACCTCGGCTTCCTGGCGAACCTTGGGCCGATCAAGAAGTGGGGTCTCCATGTCGAGAAGAACGCCATCCACGTCGATCCGACAATGGCCACGAACATGCCGGGCATCTATGCAGCAGGCGACATCATCGACTACAACGGCAAGCTCAAGCTCATCGCGACGGGCGCGGGCGAGGCAGCCATCGCCGTCAACTACGCCAAGAACTTCATCGACCCCACGGCCAGGGTCTTCCCCGGCCACAGTAGCAACCTCGAGCCGCCGCCCGGAGCGGGAGCCGGACCTTCCTCTTAGCCCCGCACGAGAGCGGTGGGGCATGCACCTCACGTAGCGCCCCACTTCTTGGCCAAATCGGGCGCCGCTGAGACGTTAGACGTTGCCCCCTAGCGGTCTGCGGGTGGGGAAAAGTGCTTCTCGTTGGCGCCCAATAACTTAAATTAAGTTATTGTGTGGCAATTTGTTATAAGGCCAAATCCCTCTTTTCCACATCTTTTCCCCGCCCATCCAGTGCGCTATACTATTGATTACCTGTTATCTTATGCCTCACCACCCCAGACATCAGGTCGTTGAGAACAAGCTATTCTGCCGATCCAGCACGGCACGTAGGTGGGCTCCCGTGAAGTCGTGGATTTCGGAGGTCCTCAAATGATCCAAAAGCGAGACCCCGCGTCGGAACCGCAAGGCCGGATGATGCGGCGTTGGCTCCTCGTCATGGCACTCGTTGGGTTGGCGTGCGGCGGCTCGGGTCGCATCGTCGTCGTCTACTCACCGCACGGCGTCGAAATGCTGAGCGAGTTCGAGCGGCGGTTCGAGGCGGCCTACCCCGAGATCGACGTCCAGTGGATCGACATGGGCAGCCAGGACGCCCTCGATCGCGTTCGCTCCGAACGAGCCAACCCGCAGGGAGATGTCTGGTGGGGCGGCCCCTCGACGATGTTCGATCAAGCCGCGCGCGCGGGGCTCCTGAAAGCCCACCGCCCCTCGTGGGCAGCGCAGGTGGATTCGACGTTTCGCGGCCCGGACGATCTGTGGCACGGGACGTTCCAGACGCCGGAGGTGATCGCGTTCAACAGCGAGGTGCTCACGGCCGAAACGGCGCCGGCAGACTGGGATGATCTGCTCGACCCGGAGTGGGAAGGCAAGATCGTCATTCGCTACCCGCTTCAGTCGGGGACCATGCGGACGATCTTCGGGGCCATGATGCAGCGGGAGATGGAGGCTTCGGGGAACGAGAAGGACGGCTACGCATGGCTCGCGCGCCTGGACGCCAACACGAAGGAATACGCGGCCAACCCAACGCTGATGAACCAGAAGCTCGCCCGCCGCGAAGGGATCGTCACGTTGTGGAACCTGACCGACATTCTGCTTCAGCGGACGACGTACGGCTATCCCTTCGACTTCGTCCTGCCCGAGAGCGGGACGCCGGTGCTCACCGAAGGCATCGCCCTTGTCCGAGGCGCGAAGCACCCCGACGATGCCATCCTGTTCTACGAGTTCGTGACCAGCGCTGAAAGCCAGTCGCTTCAGGCCCGCGAGTTCTTCCGTATCCCAACACGGCGCGACCTGGAGATGACGTCACTTCCCGATTGGCTCCAGCGGCTGGTCATCGTCCCCATGCCTCTGGATTGGGGGCTCTTGACCCAACGGGGCCCGGCCTGGATGAAGTACTGGGATCAGCACATCAAGGGCCGCGGCGCGGACTACCTGGCGGCACTCGAACGCTCGGACTAGGCGGATTCGCCTCAGGCCGTCTCTGGGCCTCGCTCGACGACGAATCCACCGTATCACCGGCGGCGGTTTTTCGTATCTTATACCACCCTTCGACGGGATCCGGGTGGCACTCCCGATCGAAGGTGACCCATTCCAGCTTGATAAGGGGCGGGGTGAAAACCGAGCATGAAGCAGGTGTGAGCAGTGGCGTCGGTGACGGTGGAGCGGCTTTCGAAGGATTTTGGAGGCGTCGCGGCGGTACGGGAACTGTCGCTTGAGGTGGCCGACGGGGAGTTCTACACCCTCCTGGGGCCGTCGGGGTGCGGGAAGACGACGACCTTACGGATGATCGCCGGGTTCGAGACACCGAGCGCGGGGCGCGTGCTCTTCGACGGCGCTGACATGACGGACTTGGCGCCCGAGGCGCGGCAGATCGGGATGGTCTTCCAGAACTACGCGCTCTTCCCGCACCTGTCGGTCTTCGAGAATGTGGCGTTCGGCCTGCGGGTGAGGAAGGTCCCTGGGAGCGATGTGACGCGTCGTGTGGGCACAGCGCTGGAACTGGTGGAGCTCGGCGGGCTCGGAGAGCGGAAGGTGCCCGAGCTTTCCGGGGGCCAGCAGCAGCGTGTAGCGCTGGCGCGCGCATTGGTCATCGAGCCGAAGATTCTACTCCTCGACGAGCCGCTTTCCAACCTGGACCCCAAGCTCCGCGAGAGCACGCGCGGCGAGCTTCGCGCGCTTCAGCAGCGGCTGGACATCACAACGATCTACGTCACCCACGACCAGGAGGAGGCGCTCAGCCTCTCGGATCGGTTGGCGGTGCTCAACGACGGGCGCCTGATGCAAGAGGGGACGCCCGAGGCCGTCTACCGCATGCCTCAGAATGCCTTCGTGGCGAGCTTCGTCGGCAGAGCGAACGTGATGGCGGGCGAGGTGATCGGAGCGGACGCAGGTCGGTTTGTGGTCCAGATCGACCCGGGTACGCAACTCACGGTGGAGCCCTCGAGCGGAGAGGAAATGCCCCAGGGGCGGGTGTGCCTGGTCGTGCGCCCGGAGGCCATCGAGATTGCGCTTGGGGATCGCCGGGAGGCCAACGTGCTTCATGGCAAGGTGATACAGCGCCAGTTCGAGGGCTTCGTGGTCGAACACCGCATCGCTATCGGGGACCGTGAACTGGTCGTGCTTTCGACGGGTGACGGCCCCGCCGCCGCGCTCGGGCCCGGTGCCAGTGCGGCCCTTCACCTGCCGCCGGATCGGATCACCGTGCTGCCGCACGCCGGGGGGAAGGCGTGATGGCGGGAAGCGGGGCGCGAACGCGCTGGGAGACCTGGGCGCTCCTCATCCCTGTCGTTATGGTACTTGCGGGTTACGTCGCCTACCCCAGCCTGCGGATCGTCTGGGAGAGCCTGTGGCGTGACGGGAGCCTGACGCTCGCCAACTACGCCGAGTTTTTCAGTCCCAGCGAGCGGGCGAACCTGGAGGCGCTGGCGGGCAGCGTCCTCATCTCGCTGGGCAGCGCGTTCCTCGCCGGAATCGTGGGGACAGCCCTCGCAGCCATCTTCACGCTCTACGATTTCCCCGGCCGCAACCTGTGCGCGTCATTGGCGATCCTGCCCGTTGCGCTGCCGCCGCTTGTGGGCGTCCTGGCTTTCTTCTTCCTATACGGCGAGACGGGGCTTTTTCCGCGCGGGATCCAAGCCCTCTTCGGCCTTGCGAAGCCGCCATTCGCGGTCGATGGCGTGCCGGCCATCTTCCTGGTCCACACCTATACGATGTACGTCTATTTCTATCTCCTGGTCTCCTCGGGGCTTGCGGGACTGGATTCCAGCATCCTGGAGGCGGCACGGAGCCTGGGGGCATCCCGCTGGGCGACGGCTTGGCGCGTCGTGCTGCCGCTTCTCACCCCCGCGCTGGTAGGGGCGTCGCTTCTGGTTTTCATGACGAGCATGGCGTCGTTCAGTGCGCCCTATATCTTTGCGGGCGCGACGCGGATTCTCGCGCTTCAGATCTACATCTCGAAGATCAACGGCGACTGGGCAATGGCGGTGACTCAGACGGTGGTGCTCGCGGCCGTCTCCTTAGCCTTCTTGATTCTGATGCGCTGGTACGTGGGGCGGACGAGCTATGCGATGGCCCAGAAGGGCGCGGCGCGGCCCCGGCGGCCGATCCAGAGCGGGGTTGGGCGCGCGCTGGCCGGGGTGTTCGGGGCTGCGCTCGTCGTCGTCCTGATCCTACCGCATGCGGCGGTCGTGCTGTTATCGTTCGTCAAGAACGGGACGTGGACGCACCAGATTCTGCCGCCCGAGTACACGCTGGAGAACTACCGGCTGCTCTTCGCTGACCCCAGGATCGCCACGCCGATCTTCAACAGCCTGAAGATGGCGACCTTGGCCACGGCCGCAAATTTCACCTTTGGCCTGTTCGCGGCCTACCTTCTGGCGACCCGCCGATTCCGGGGCCGGTGGGCGGTGGACCTGTTGGTCATGATGCCCTGGGCGCTGCCGGGGACGGTCATCGCCATGAACCTGATCGTCGCCTTCTCCCGGCCCACGATCCCCTCTTTCGGCGCGGTGCTGGTGGGGACGTTCTGGATCCTGCCCCTGGCCTACTTCGTGCGGCAGATCCCGCTGGTGGTGCGCGCAATGGCCGCCGCGCTGGCGCAGCTCGACCCTAGCCTGGAGGAGGCCGCGCGGGGACTGGGCGCCTCGTGGTGGATCAGCTTTCGGCGCGTCGTGCTGCCGCTGGTCATGCCAAGCGCGTTGGCGGGCGCGCTCCTGTCGTTCGTCGCGTCGCTGGGCGAGTTCGTCTCGTCCGTCCTGCTCTACGTCTATGACAACCGGCCCATCTCCATCGAAATCCTGGCGCAACTCAGAATGTTCAACTTCGGCAGCGCCGCGGCCTACGGGACATTGCTCATCGGCTTGATCGTCCTGACGCTCATCATCAGCCGCCGCGTCCTGAGAACCGAAGCGGGGTCCGCATTCGCTTGAACGAGAGCCCCATGGAGGACCGATGACCTACGAAGAGGCCGTTCGCTACCTCTATGGCTTCATCAACTACGAGCGCGTGCGCGATGTGGCGTATACGCCGCGCACGTTCAACCTAGTCCGCATGCGCGCACTTCTCACCGCCTTCGGCGACCCACACCTGGCGTACCGGACGATCCACGTCGTGGGAACCAACGGAAAGGGTTCCATCGCCGCGTTCTTTTCAACGATCCTCAGAGGGGCGGGCTACCGGACCGCGCTCTACACCAAGCCGCACCTGGTCAGTTTCCGCGAGCGGCTGGTCGTGGATGGCGAGGCCATCTCCAAGCCGGACGTCGTGGTTTGGGCCGAACGACTGCAAGAGGCCACCGCGCGCGTTCCGCAGGACCTAGGACAGGTGACCTTCTTCGAGGCATGGACGGCGCTGGCGTTCGCGTACTTCCGCGAGGCAGGCGCCAACATCGCGGTGATCGAGGCGGGCCTGGGCGGTAAGCTGGACGCCACGAACGTGATCGAACCGACCGCCGTCACCTTCGGCCCGATTCACCTGGACCACGTGCGCAAGCTGGGCCCGACGCCGCTCGATCAGGCGCAGGACAAAAGCCAGACCATCAAGCCAGGCGTCGTGGTCGCCTCGGCGCCGCAGCTACCAGAGGTAGCTGCCGTCCTGAAGGCGCGCTGCCGCGATATGGGCTCGACGCTACGGCTCGTGGGGCGTGACTACGAGACGACCACCCGCAGTGCGGCGCGAGACGGGACGTCTTTCGACCTGACGGGTCCGGGCGGCCACTGGGAGGGCCTAGAGATCACGCTACCCGGCGCGTTCCAATTGGACAACGCGGCCACGGCGGTCGTAGGGGTAGAGCTGCTTCGCGAAAGGGGGTTTGTGATCCCCGATGCGGCGATCCGGGACGGCCTGCGGCGGACGCGGTGGCCTGGGCGGCTGGATGTGGTTGCGACGGGGCCAACGGTGGTGCTCGATGCGGCGCACAACCCGCACGGGGCCGAGGCACTGCGAAGCGCGATCGAGCAGTTGTTCGCCTTCGACCGGCTGATCCTCGTGGCCGGCCTCTCGTCCGAGAAGGACATCGGCGGGTTCATGGAGGTTCTGGCGCCCCTGGCCTCCGAGGTCATCCTCACGATGTTTTCCAATCCCCGTGCGGCGTCACCGGAAGCCATCCTGGCAGCAGCGCAGATGCTTGACCCAGGTCGAGTGATCGCGACGACGTCGGTGCCCGAGGCCCTCGCGCACGCTCAGAACCTAGCGGGGCCGAACGACCTGATTCTCGTCACTGGATCGGTCCTGACCATCGGCGAAGCCATGAAGCAGTATCGCAAGCTTCAGGTGGTGGACTGATGCTCGGGTTGTCCCGCACCGCTTCCCACTCCGCAGCCCGCGTGCGGAGCGGGGCCGGAGGCGGGGCCCGCCGGTTTGCCATAGCGCTGGCGTGCCTTGCCCTCGCACCATCGCGCACCGCGGCGGAGATCTTCCCGCCCAGCCCTCCGTCGGGAATGCTCGTGGAGCGGGGCGACATCGCCCTCGTCCAGGCGCTAAGAGACGCGGGCACGGATCTCGTCCTCATGAGTCTCGCGGCGCACCCCGACGACGAGGATGGCGCGACGCTCGCGTACTACCGCAAGAAGTACGGCCTCAGGACAACGCTCGTCCATGTCACGCAGGGCGAGGGCGGTCAGAACGAGATCGGCCCCGAGCTCTACCGCGATCTAGGCGTGATACGCGCCTTCGAGTCGCGCGCGGCGGCGGCGATCCTGGGCGCAGGGCTCATCAACCTGAACCTCCTGGATTTCGGCTACTCCAAGAGCGCGGAGGAGGCCTTCGGGTTCTGGGGCCACGAGCGGGCACTGGGCCGAATGGTGGAGGCGTTCCGGCGCTATCGGCCCGACATCATCATCACCAACCACGATAAGGTTTCCGGCCACGGCCATCACCGCGCCGTGGGGATCATGGCGGAGGAGGCGTTTGACCTGGCGGTGAACCCCGGTGCCTATCCCGAACAAATCGCTCGGGACCTGGGGCCTTGGCAGCCGAGCAAGCTCTACGTCCGCACGAGCGATCCTGCTAGGGCGACAGTGACGATCAACGTGGGTGAGTACGACTCGCACCGGGGTGAATCCTACGCCCAGCTCGCCAACCGGTCCCTGCGCGAGCACCGCTCCCAGGGGATGGGTCTCTACAATGTGCCGCCCGGTCCTAAGCCGCGCCACTTCATTCTGGTCAAGAGCACGATCGAAGCGACGACCCCAGAGAATGAGCTGTTCGATGGCCTGCCGGCGCTCAGCGAACGCGTGAAGGCGCTGGGGCGTACGCTCTCGAATGCCGTCCTCCCACAGGCTCAGGGCGGCGCGCTCGATACGCCCGTATCGGTGGAACGGGATGCGGTCGCCCGGAAGCTCCGCAGCGCGCTGGTGGAATGGCGGGCACTGCGCGAGTCGCTGGGCACCGATGGGGCAACCGAAGACCATGACGGACGGGACCTGGCCATGCGCCTGGAGCGACGGCTGACGGCGACCGAACAGGCGCTGGGTCTAGCGCTTTCGCTTGATCTTCGCCTCGCCGTTGACGATGACATCCTAGCGCCGGGCGAGACCTTCGGTGGGACCGTGAGCCTGACCAACTCGGGCCCCGCGCTCATCGAGGATATTATTTTGGGCCTGACGCCGACGGCCGGGTGGACCGTCATGCCCCGGAACGAGGGGATTCTGCCGCGAACGCTGGCGCCGGACAGCACAGCCAAAGCGGTCTTCGAGGTGGAAGTACCGGCCGATGCTCCGCTGATGCTTCCCCATCGGGATCACCTCTACGACCGGGCATTCCTCACAGCCAATCTACTCGCGCACGCCAGATACGAGAGCGAGGGCATGGCCTCAGGGTTGGAGTGCAAAGCGCGCGTCGAGATCGCGCCTGCGCTGGAGGTGGAGCTTTTGCCGGATGGGCTTTTGGTGCCCTCTGAAACCGCGAGGACGGCGAGGCGCCTGACCGTCCGGCTGACGAATCGGACGAAGGATGCGCAATGCGGCGTCGTGCGCCTGGCCGCGCCCAAGGGCTGGTCGGTGACGCCGGTCGAGAGGCCATTTGCGTTTGAACAGGAGGACGAAGAGACGCTCGAAAGCTTCGAGGCCCGCCTGAGCGGGAAGGTGACGTCGGGGTCGCATCGGCTGATCGCGGAGGCACGGGTTGGAGAAGCCATCTACACGGACTCGGTCGCGGTCGAGCTCGCCGACGTGGTCGTGGCGGGGGGACTCCGCATTGGGGTCGTCGAGAGCTACGACACAACGATCCAAAAGGCGCTGCAGCAGCTCGGCATCGCACACGATGTGCTGGACCCGGTAGCGCTCAAGACCGAGGGATTGGGCCAGTACGACACGATCGTGATCGACATACGCGCGTATCTGGTGCGCAAGGACTTGCGAAGGAACAACGGACGGCTCCTGGACTATGTGCACGAGGGCGGCAATCTGGTGGTGATGTACCACAAGGTCTGGGAATGGAACCCCGAGCACGGCAACCCGCAGTACGCCCCCTACTCCCTACGTCTGAGCCGCGACCGGATCACTGACGAGAGGGCGCCGATCACGCCCTTGGTCCCAGACCATCCGCTGCTGTCGTGGCCCAACCGTCTGGGCGAGGCGGACTGGGAAGGCTGGGTGCAAGAGCGGGGCCTGTACTTCCCCGGCGAGTGGGATGACGCGTACCAGGAGCTTCTGAGCGCCCACGACCACGGCGAGGAGCCGCTAGTAGGAGGCTACCTCGTATCGCGTTACGGGAAGGGGACTTACGTCTACACCAGTTACGTCTGGTACCGCCAACTCCGGGCGCTCCACCCGGGAGGCTTTCGCGCCTTCGCCAACATGCTCAGCCTGCCGCGGTACGAAGGCCAATGACCGGAGGGCAACGGCAGCTAGACGCTGCAATTGAGCCCGCCCAGGGACGGTTCTCCGCTAGAGGCTAGTCCGCATCCCGAGCTTAACTCCACCGGGCGATGAGGGGAGCGTAGAAGCGCTCAAAGGGCAACCGGCGGCGCCGCGTAAGGCGTTGGATCGGATAGTCCCGCTTGGGCGAAGGCACGCTGGCGCTCGGCGCACTTGGTGCAGACCCCGCAGTGGCGTTCGCCCGCCGGGCTTGCGCAGGAGAAGGTGAGTTCGAGCGGCAGGTCATGGGCGCGGCGGATGGCCTCGGCTTTCGAGAGGGAGCGGAAGGGAGCTTCCACGCGCAGGTCGTGCCCAAGGCCCAGAGTACATGCCCGCGCGAAGGCGTCGAAGAACTGAGGCGTCGCGTCCGGGAAGGGATTTTGGTCGAGGGAGCCCAGAGCGATAGTCTCGATGCCCTCTATCGCGCAGAGAACGGCAGCCTTCGCCAACAGCATCACGTTACGGCCGGGCAGGTAGTTCGAGTCGAGGGGTGCCTCGGCATCCGGAACCCCCTGGCCGTTGAGGCTCCAGTGGTCAGCCCGATAGAGGTCGGAGGCGCGCAGGTCGAGGACGCGCAGACGCCCCAGGGCCTCGGGCAGGACGGCCTCCAGGAACCGCCGCAGGTAGCCCAACTCGACCTCCTCCCAGACCAAGCCCGAGCGGACATACACCGGCACAACCTCGCGCCCGGTGCGCGCGAGCTCCGCCAGGAGCACGCTGCTATCGAGGCCGCCGCTCACCAGCACCGCGACGCGCTCACCCTGGGTCATCACGCGCCCAAGATAACGCTCTACTCCTGCCGTGCAAGCCGCGTCCAGGCAAAGCGCATGAGCCCCGCGGGGTGAAGCGTAAAGCCGGTCACACCGTCTTGAAAGGCGATGAGCCGCTCGGTGTGGGCCAGAGGCACCCACGGTGCATCGGCGTGGATGAGGCGTTGTGCGGCGTGGTAGAGCTTCGTGCGGATTGCCTGATCGCCCATTCGCCGGGCCGCCAGAAGCAGGGAATCCACTGCGGTGTTACGATAGAAGGCGACGTTCATCGCAGGCGGTACGGCGGCGGCGGATGTGAGCTGGCCGACCAGGAAGTTGTCGGGGTCCGCGTTGACACCCGTCCAACCCAACAGACACATGTCGTGCTCGCCCGCGGATACCTTGTCGAGATAGGTGCCCCACTCGTAAGTGACGATCTCGGCGCGGATCCCGACGCGGCTCAGATCCGCCTGGATGGTCTCGGCAACCTTCAGGGGCTGGGGCATGTAGGGCCGAGGCACGGGCATGGCCCAGAGCGCCGTCGAGAAGCCTTCAGGGTGGCCGGCTTCGGCCAGAAGGCGCTTTGCACGACCGGGGTCGTACGGATAGGGTGCAAGGTCGTCCGCGTGACCCCAGACCTCCGGCGGGATGGGCGTAGCGGCGATCTGAGCCAGTCCGCTGTAAAGATGGTCAACGATGGCGCGTACATCGACGGCGTGATGGATCGCGCGGCGAACGCGGACATCGTCGAAGGGGGGGCGGTCGCAGTTGAGAGCGAGGAAGGCGACATTGAGCCCCGGCCCTCGCAGAAGCCTCACGCCGGAGCGCTCCCGGACGAGCCTCACCTGATCGGGCGCGAGGCCGTCCATGCCGTCAATCGAGCCCTTGAAGAGCTCCAACAGCCGAGAGGTGTTGTCGGGGATTGCGCGAAAGACCAACCGGGAGAGCGCAGGTGGATCGGCCCAGTAGTCGTCGTTGCGGGCGAGGACGACGCGTTCATCTTTGACCCATTCCTTGAAGCGGAAAGGCCCCGTGCCGATGGGATGCTTGAAGGACTCGTCTCCCCAGCGAGCGAGAGCGGTGGGACTCGGGATGGCGAAGAAGCCCATGGTCAAGGTCCGCAATAGCGGCGCGAAGGGGGTGTTCAGGCTGAACTGGACCGTCGAATCGTCGAGCGCTTCCACGGCGCGAATGATCTCCGAGAGGCCCATGGATTCCCAGTAGAGGAAGCCGCCTCGTCCGGCGTGGAGGGGATGGTCGGGGCGGAACTGGCGCTCGAAAGCGGCAACGACAGCGGCGGCATCCAGGGCCGTCCCGTCATGGAAGCGCACGCCGTCGCGCAGGCGGAAGGTCCACCTGCGGCCGCCCTCGCCGGACCACCAGCGCGTCGCCAGGGCCGGGACCAGCGCGAGCGAATCGGGGGCGAAGGTCACCAGGGTCTCGAAGATGTTGTTGGTCACCTTGAACGATTCGCCGTCGGTCTCCCGCGCGGGGTCGAGGCCCACGGCGTCGCCACCCCGACCGAAGACGAACGGACGCTCCCCGGGCCCCGCGCAGGCGAGACCGGCTGCTGCGAAGGCCGCGAGCGCCGTTCGCACCCGGGGATGCCGCCGCCGCGCGAATCCTTGACCAGCGGTGCCTCGGGGCGCTATTATGGGCCGCGCGCACCATAAGTTGAGCCACCGAAATCCGGGCATGGAGGCCATGGAGCTCCGAGAGAAAGTCGTCTTCGTCACCGGCGGCGCACGCCGCGTTGGACGCGCCATCGCGCTTGCTTTCGCGGAGCGCGGTTCGCACGTAGCGATCAGTTACAATACATCGCCGACGGATGCCGAGCAAACCGTCGGCGCGTGCGAAGAGCGCGGCGTCCGCGCGCTGGCGGTGCGCGGTAACGTGGCCCGACCGCAGGAAGCGGAGGCCATGATCGGGGAGGTCGCCGAGGGCTTCGGTCGCCTGGACGTCCTGGTCAACAACGCCGCGATCTACTACCCGACGCCCTTCGGGTCCGTCACCGAAGAGCAGTGGGACGCGTTCCTGGACATCAACGCAAAGGGGCCGTTCTTCTGCGCGCAGGCGGCGGCGCCCATGCTGAGGGCGGGCGGCGGGAAGATCGTCAACATCGCGGACTGGGCGGGCGAGCGGCCTTACGAGGACTACTTGCCTTATTGCATCTCGAAGGCGGGCGTCATTGCGTTGACCAAGGGCCTGGCGCGCGAGCTAGCCCCCGAGGTACAAGTCAACGCCATTGCGCCGGGGCCCGTGCTGTTACCGGAGAACTACGGTGACCAGGAGCGCCGGGATGTGATCGCGGCCGTACCGCTCCGACGGATCGGCTCGCCGGAGGATATCGCGCGGACGGCCATCTTCCTGTGCGAAGGCACGGACTTCATGACGGGCACGATCGTGCCCGTGGATGGTGGCCGCCTGATCGGGTGAAGGTCGCACGGGCCCGCCACTGGGGAGATGAAGGTCCATGTACAAGATCACCAAGCACGTTGATTTCTGCTACGGCCACAGGCTGATGAACTACGCCGGCAAGTGCCGTCACCTGCACGGCCACAACGGCAAGGCCGAGATCGTGCTGGAGGCGCAGACGTTGGACGAGCGGGCGATGGTGCGTGATTTCGACGAGGTCAAAACGAAGCTCGGTGCCTGGATCGACGCGAACCTGGACCACAAGATGCTCCTGCGCCGCGATGACCCCGCCATTGCTCTTCTCAACCAGATCGGCGAGCCGTACTATCTCCTCGACACCAACCCTACCGCGGAGGCCATCGCCAGGCTCATCTACAACGCCGCCGTCGCCGAGGACCTGCCCGTCGTCGAGGTGCGGCTGTGGGAAACCCCCACCTCCTTCGCGACGTATGCGGGAGATTGACAAGCCGCCCTTCGACGGGCTCGGATTGGGCCTGAGTGGATTACAGCGTACTGGGGCGCGTCTCTGGGAACGCGCTCCAGGTCGCGAATTCCTCGATGCAACCCACCGCAGTCTCGACGACGGCCGCGAAAAGCGCGGCGCCTTTATCGGGCGTCGCCAGGTCGGGGCGGCCCATGGAGCCCGTCCTGCTGAGCCGGTTGAAACGGTGCGCAACGTTGACCGCGCCCCCCTCCTCGCTGTGGTAGTAGGTCGAAATCAAAACCGGCGGCGAGGCCTGGGCGAGGTCAGTCGCGACGAGGTCCGGATGGAGGTGGAGCATCAGGCTGGTCTCGTACTCGCAGGCATGGGTGATGCTCGGGGTCTCCATCCCGGTGTCCTCGGGCTTTACGGCCTCGCTTCCGATCCTCCACCAGGAACTGAAGGCGAGTAAGGCGGCGTTGGCCAAGTCCGATTCATGCACCATCTCCGTGAGCGCCTGGTTGCCGGGGACCTCGTTGCCCCCGTGGCCGTTGAGGCAGAAGATCCTCCTGAAGCCGCCGCGCAGGAGCGAGCGGACCATCGCCTTGATCGCTTGCGTATAGAGGCTGACGGATAAGCTCACGGTGCCGGGGAAATCCAGGTGGTGGTCGGATGCGCCTACCCAGAGCGTCGGGAGAAGGGTGACGCGGTCACCAAGCCGGTCGGTGACGGCTTCGGCAATGGCGGTGACCTGTAACGTGTCGGTCAGAAGCGGCAGGTGGTGGCCGTGCTGCTCCATCGAGCCGAGGGGGAGGAGCGCGACGATTTGCTCCCGATCAGCCCGTTCCATCTCGGGCCAGGACTGGTTTCCGTGACGCATGGCCTTCTCCCTATCGAATCGTGTCCCAAAGTGCGAGCGCGAGGCCAATGTGCCCGGCGCACCATCCCCTGAGGGTCTACTATCGAGAGTACACGCGTGCGCCGCCGCGCGCAACCTATGGCGGAGGTCTCACCCGAACTGGAGGAAGCTTCATGCAGGATCTCAACGCGCTGTCCGTCGAGCCGGGCGCAGTCGCCATTCTATGGCTGGGCCAGAGCTCGTTCGTCCTCAAGGATTCCGAAGGCACCGTTCTGATGATCGATCCGTACTTTCCACGGGAGCGGCCGCCACAGAGGTTCATCCATCCCGAGCCGCCGATTGAACCGGATCAAATCAAGATCGACGCTGTGCTCTGTACCCACGACCACGGCGACCATACCCACCCCGGAACGCTCCTTCCGCTCGCCGGAACCTGGCCCCAGGCGCGCTTTTACGGTTCGATAGAGAGCGCGGACCACATGCGGCGGATGGGCATCGCGCCCGAGCGCGTGACGCGGATGGATGTGGGCGAAAAGCACGAGGCCGGATCGTGGACCGTCCACGTGGTCTCAGCCAAACCGCCGGGCTCGGTCGACGTCGAGCACATCGGCCTGGTCATGGAATCAGGCGGGATGCGGGTATGGGTTTCGGGCGACCCCATCAACGAATTCGCGGAGACGCCTTCCCTCGTCGAGCCGGTGGCCAGGCTCAAACCGAACGTCGCCATCATCACGTGGCACCCGACGGAGGGAGAATTCCCGTTCCTCGACGGCGCCGGCAAGATGGCGCGACTGGTGGGCGCCGATGTGGCGATCCCCAGTCATTACGACTGCTTCACCCAGCGGACGTACAACCCCGAAGACTTCGCCGGGGCCTTCGAGGGCTCGGGGACGCCCCGAGCGGTGATCATCGGTTACCGGGGCACGTATGTGTATCGCGCGTAGGGAATCTCACTGGGCCCGTGGAAGGACGGCCACTCGAAGAATTTGCACGAGCGGGGTCCACCTCGCATATTCCCATCTCGCAAGGAGATATTGTTGATCGAGAATAGCATGAATCTGAGAGGAGTGCCGTGAAAGACGCCATCGCCCCCCACGGAGGAACGCTCGTGGACCGCTTCGCCACAGGAGATCAGCGCGAGCGGTTGTTGGAGACGTTCCCAAGCCTGCCCGATATCACTCTGGACCACCGCACCCAGTCGGATTTGGAACTGCTCGCCATCGGCGGCTTCAGCCCGCTGGAGGGCTTCATGACGCGGGCCGACTATGAATCGGTCGTCGCCAACATGCGCCTGGCGGACGGTATGGCGTGGCCGCTGCCGGTGACGCTCTCGGTGGACGCCGGGCTAGCGGCTCGGCTGCGCGAGGGGACCAATGTTGCGCTGCGCTCGCCGGAGGGGGAGGCGCTGGCCGTATTGCACCTGGAGGAGAAGTTCACGCGCGACAAGCGCAGGGAAGCGCTGCAAGTCTACCGGACTGATGACGACGCGCACCCCGGCATAGCCTATCTGTACCAAACGGGTGATGTGGTCTTGGGCGGCCGGGTGTCCGTGCTGCACGGACTCGCACACCTGGATTTCCCCGATCACCGCCTCGATCCCGCCCAAACGCGCAAGTATTTTCGGGAGAAGGGCTGGCGGCGGATCGTCGCTTTCCAGACGCGAAACCCCATCCACCGCGCTCACGAGTACATCCAGAAGTGCGCGCTGGAGGTCGTCGACGGTTTGCTCATCCACCCGCTGGTGGGCCAGACGAAAGACGACGACATCCCTGCCGACGTGCGCATGCGCTGCTACGAGACGCTGATCGCCAACTACTACCCGCACGAGCGCACCCTGCTCTCCGTCTTTCCGGCGGCGATGCGCTACGCCGGCCCACGCGAGGCCATCTTCCACGCGCTGGTTCGCAAGAACTACGGGTGCACCCACTTCATCGTCGGCCGCGACCACGCCGGCGTGGGGAACTACTACGGCACGTTCGATGCGCACCGCATCTTCGACGAGTTCGAGCCCGGAGAACTGGCGATTACGCCGCTCTTCTTCGATCATACCTTCTACTGCACCGCGTGCGAAGGCATGGCTTCAAGCAAGACCTGCCCTCACGATGAAGACGACTGGCTTATCCTCAGCGGCACGAAGCTGCGCGAGATGCTGCGGCGGGGCGAGGAGCCTCCCCACGAACTGACGCGGCCCGAGGTGGCCCAGGTGCTCGTCGAGTCGCTCCAGGCGGCCCCCGCCTAGCGTCGGAAGGCCGCCCTTCGACAGGCTCAGGACGGCCCGGCATCTTCACTCCTCGCCGCGGCGGAGCCTAGGGTCGAGGGCATCGCGCAAGGCGTCTCCGAAGATATTGAAGGCGAGCACCAGGACGAACATCGCCAGCGTGGCGGCGGCGGCCGGCCACCAGACGCCCCGTCCGACGAGCTCCTGACGCGCGTCGGCGATCATGACGCCCCACGAGGGCTCCCCCTGCGCACCTAGGCCCAGGTAGCTGAGGATGACCTCGGCCTTGATGGCGCCGACGAAGCGGAGCGAGAAATCGATGACGATCAGGTGGGCGACGTTGGGAAGGATGTGGCGGAAGATGAGGCGCAGGTCGCTCGCGTTCAGGGCCGTGGCGGCCAGGACGTACTCCTGCTCCCTGCGCCTGATGAACTCCCCGCGAATGAGCCGGCAGATGCCCACCCAACTAGTGAGTCCGATGGCCACGTAGACGGCGAAGATGCCCTTGCCCAAGACCAGCGAGAGCGCCACCATCAAAAGGATCCACGGTACGGAATTGACCGTCGAGTACAGCCAGACGATCAGGGCATCTACGAGGCCGCCGTAGTAGCCTGCGAGCGCACCCATACCCGCCCCGATGGGAATGGCGATCAACGAGGCGATGAGCCCCACGCCCAGAGCGATCTTCGCGCCGTGAATCACGCGCAATAGCACATCGCGGCCCAGGAAATCCGTGCCGAGCCAATAGCGGGCCGATGGCGCCTGGTAAGCGGCGCCCACCTCCCGGTCGAAATCCGCCGCCACGAGGCCTAGATGAGCGAGCAGCGCTACGGCGACGTAGACGGCGATCACGGCGAAGCAAGCCGCGGCCGGCCGGTCGTCGGCCAGTCTGCGGATGACGTCGCGGGTGAGCGATCCTGGAGCCAGCATCGCGCTTACCTCAACTGCACCCGAGGGTTCACCAGCGCGTAGCAAAGGTCGCTGATGAGGTTGAAAACGATGTAGAGCACCGCCAGGATCACGACCATCGCCTTGATGACGGGGTAATCCACGTTGTTGATGGCATTGATGAGCATGCTGCCGAGGCCGGGAATGCCGAAGAAGCTCTCCAGGAGAAGAGACCCCAGGAAGAGGAAGGGAATGACGATCACCACGTTGGTGATGATGGGAATCATGGCGTTCTTGAGGACGTGTTTGAACAAGACGACATTGCGCGAGAGGCCCTTGGCGTAGGCGGTGCGGACGTAGTCCTGGCCGATCTCGTCCAGCATGACGGTGCGGTAGAAGCGCACCTGGGCGCCCAGGCCCGCCACGAGCCAGATGACCCAGGGCAATAGGAAATACTTGACGCCCGCCGGACCCCACTCGAAGCCCGAGATGGGGAACAAGTCCCATTTATAGGCCAGGAAGTACTGTCCGAAAATGATGTAGGCCAAAGAGGTGGTGCTCATCCCCAGGACCGTGAAGACGACGATGGCGCGGTCGATGAACCGGGCCCGGTAGTAAGCGACGATCAGCCCCAGGGCTATCGCCACCACAAGCCCGATGATGAAGACCGGCAACGTCAGCATCAGTGAGGGCCCTATGCCATCGAGGATCATGGTTGAGATCTTCTGACGGGTGGCGAGCGACCGACCGAAATCCATGGTGACGATCTGGCCCAGGTAATCCACGAACTGGATGGGCAGCGGTCGATCCAGGCCAAGCTCGTGTTCCAGAGCGGCGATGGCTTCGGGCCGGGCGTTCTGGCCGAGGGTCTGGTAGGCCGGGTTCCAGCCCGTCACGTTGAACAACCCGAACGTGATGAGCGCGACGCCAAAAACGAGCGGGATAACGTACAGAAGCCGTCGAATCGCATAAGCCAACACGGGAAAGTCCCCCCTGGGCGGCTGGTGCGCAGCAGCGCCGCTCGCGCACGACCGCCGACCGGTAAGATACGGGGAGCGAAGCCATGCGGGCAATCCGCGGGCGATAGGCGGCGACGCGCTTGGGCGAAGTGTACAGCGCGGCGCGGCCCGTCAGCGGCCTCTACACCGACCTCGCGAGTGCCCCCAGCCAGACGGATCATCCGCCTTCGGGGACGGGTTTCACCTCCTCGCCGAACTTCCTTCCCAGCGCCCTGAGGAACGATTCCGCCGTCGCCGTATAGCCGGAGACGAAGCGCGATATGAACCGGAAGGAGGGGTTGTAGATCTCGCCGGCTTCCGTGATCGTCACGACGCAGCCGTCCTCCGAGCGGGCGATGTCCCATGTCCAGCTTCCGCCGAAGGGGAGGTCGGGGTCCGCAATGCGCGTCACCAGGCGGCCCGGACGCCCGGAGGTAGGCGCGGCGGCCTCGATGATCTCGGTGGGTATCCGCCCGTTGGCATCGGTCAGGAGCCAGACGGCGCGGCCCTCTCGGTCGGCCAGCCGCTCCATGCTCACCACGCCCGGATTCCAGGAGGGCCACGAGGCGAAGTCCGTGATCGTCGGCCAGAGGGTCTCGGGCGGCTGTTGAAACGCCGCGCTGACCGAGGCGACGTGCGCCTCCGGCAACAGGGCGCCGCCGATCATCACGACGGCCGCCAGAATCACGAGAGCCAGGATGGGGGTCAGGACCCGCTTCAGGATCGGCATGGGTGATGAGTGCTGAACCCGAATTGGCGCATCTCGCTCGACCAGCCACCACCACGACCTGCCGATTGCCGGAGCCTTCCCAAGGTACGTACTCCTCTTGTCTACCGCTTCCGACGCCCGTATACAGAAATTTTCGAATCGAAGTTAGAATGCATGAGCAATCTGTTCGTACCTTGATGGGCGACGCGGAATACCCCAACTCTTCCATTGTGCCCGAAGCAAAGGGCTAGAATACTATGCCCTGCTTGTACGGCCGATCCCGATGCAACGTCCGGCAATCCGAGCAGTCGTTGAGTTTCAAATGTGAAATCGATTTCTTCATAATCACCAACCGGCTTATCTATAACAATAATGCTTGATAGCAAAGACATGAGATCTGGAAAATCCTTCGTCACTGTTGACCATAAGATCTGTGGATCAATATTCCAAAAGGCATGGGCTAGCCGAGACCGCATACCCTTTAGTCCTTTCCATATCTCCTGCTCCAATTCTACTAGAGACGGGTAGATCCCCTTGTTGATGTCGTCCAGTTTGATTACCGACTCCTCCACGTTTTCCGTGTACTTTGCCAGCGCCCAAAAAAGGTCGTTGCATTCCTCCATGTCGTCAGGAGACATACGATCCGATAGCTTGATGGCCCTGGCTGCATTGACTTGCATTCTCTCAAGCCATGTCTTTATCTCAGCTATCTTGTCTGAAGTCATTCGAGGCCGTCGAGGACCTTGAGAAGACTTCCGCTTCTTGTTTTGTCTTGCCATATTCTGCCGTCCTCGTCATCCGAAACCGCCAAGCCCATATCTTGCTATTGCGCAACTTTTAGCTAAGTGTAGCGCTGGGGGTTCAGTTCGAGCTCCCGGAGGAAGTCGTCAACCATTCGCTCAAGGTCGTACTGGGGTTTCCAGCCCCACTCCACCCGAGCGTTGGTCTCATCTATGGGCAGAAGGAGTTCGTCGAGGACGCCTTGCACTTCGGGGTCCGGCTCGAAGTCGATGCGAGCACCGGGGACCTTGGCTCTCACCCTATCCGCCAATTCCGCGGCGCTGGCGATCGGGGTGACGCCGGCAAGGCAGTAAACGACCGTCTTGATGTTGTCCCGAGGCGCCTCTCCCAGCTTCACGATCGCTCGGGCCGCGTCCTTGAAATACGCCATCGTGGTCTTTGTTTCCGGCCTGACCCAGGCCGTGAAAGGGTTGCCCTTGGCGGGCTCCTCGATGATCCAGGACGTGTACTGGAGCACGGCCGGCGTCGTCACGCCCGGTCCCACGACCGAGGGGTACCGCACGCCTCTGAAATCAAGCCCGTATTTCCGCCTGTAAAAGAGGCCCATGAGCTCGCCGAACACCTTCGTCGCGCCGTAGAAAAGCTGGGGGCGTTGCAGCGTATAGTCGTCGATGACTTCAGTTCTCGTATCCAACCCATAGGTGGCCACCGTGCTGGAGAAAAGCACCTGGGGAACCTCGAACAGCCTCGCCGCCTCGAGCACGTGGAAAGTCCCGAGGGCATTAGCCCGTATCGCGGCTGCCGGGTCCGCATCGGAGGGTATCGAAAGCATGCCGCCCAGGTGATAGATGACCTGCGGCCTGGCCTTTTTGACGACATCCAGGACGTGGCTGAAATTGCCGAGGTCCCCTCGCACGATCTCGACCCGGTCCGCCGCATCGTCCAGGCGCTTCGTGGAGGGGCTGATGTCGAAGACGACCGGACGCCCCTCGCCCTTCTCCAGCAGGATGCGCGCGACTTGCGCCCCCACGAAGCCGGTGCCTCCGGTGATCAGACTGACCATAGTGACCTCCCGCCCCGTCAAGCTATTCCGGCCTCTTTCAGCCGGGCGATTAGATATTCCTGCGGTCTATCTCCCTTGGTTCGGTTGCAATGGCCACACAGCAGTTGCAGATTGTCCAGGTGGTCCGTTCCGCCTCGGGATCGCGGCACAACGTGGTCAACTTCGAAGAGCCGGAACGGGAAATCCGTTCGGCACCCATTGCACCGCCCCTCCTGGCGTCCAAACAGCACATGCTTGTTCTGCCGGTAGGGTATGGGGGCATCGATGTCCGTCCGTCTTGGGATGTCGGTGCGAGCCGTCACCAGCCTGGAATGGAACAGGCCGCCCATGAACGCTCGCAGTCTCATGTTGACGAGTTCGACGGCTTTGGAGGACAGGTCTATACCGACCCACTGACGGCTCAGCTTCTCCGCCGCAACGCACGCCGTGGCGCAGCCGCAGAAGGGATCAAGCACCATATCACCTTCGTTGCTGCTGGCCTCGATGATGCGCTCCAGTAAGGCCAACGGCTTCTGAGTAGGGTAGCCAGTCCGTTCCCGGCCTGCAGTTTGAAGAATGTCGTCCCAGTCGTCAGTCGCAGTTCTGCCTTTCGAGTCTTCAAGGTAGAACTTGTACTGAGGTACCGCACCTGGCTTCAATTGCACTACCACCCCATCCTCGTAAGCTTTCTGCATCCGTTCCCGGCTCCACCTCCACACTCTGGTGACTCCCAGAAACTCATAAGTCAGGTTGGGTCGATCGCTACTGGGATTGAGAAGAGGGAGGAGGCGGTATCGCCGTCCGTCTTCATCTGTGTACTTATAGGCTTTGTCCACGTAGGCCGGATCATGGGCCGTGAACACCTTATGGAACGTGGCCTTATCTGACTTTGAGTACCGGAGGATGATGTCTCTACTGTTGGGAAAATTCACGGCATGAAGGCTCTTAGGGTTAGCACGATTCCAAGAGACCTCATTCCTGAAGTTCCCCGACCCGAACACCGCGTCCATGAGCAGTTTCAGGTAATGGCTGGCCGTGGGGTCGCAGTGCAGGTAGATGCTTCCCGTTTCCTTCAGCACCCGGTTCATTTCCAACAGCCGGACGGCCATCATGCAAAGGTAGGACTGCATCCCCTTGCCGTGAGTTGATCCGGCGGCCTCCAGCACCTTGTACACGGCGGGCTGCTTGTCGGCAATGAGGCCCATCCACGCGACGTCCAGATCGGACAGCGTCCAGGTATCCTTGAAGGCGGCGCCCGCTGCCCTGCTTCCCACCGGGGCTGCGTAGTTGCGGTTGGAATTGAACGGCGGGTCGAGATAGATCAGATCAACGGACTCGCTATTCATGCCCCGGAGGATGTCCAGGTTGTCCCCTGTCCACACCGTCTTGTCGGAGAAGTTAGCCAATGTTGTTTCCTGCGCCTTCAATCGTCGAGGGGGAGCCTCAAGGCCGCCGTACGCGGATAGCGGCGGCGCATAGCACAACCTCCGTAGGGCCTGCCCATAGGGCGTTTTCTCAGAACTTCTCCGCCAAAAGCTTGTTCCGCAGGTCGGAGTCTATACGATAGTACCTGGCCAAGCCATGGCCGACCTCGTGAGGCTTATAGTTCTTGAGCCAGGCCTGTTGGAGGGTGTAGGCGAAGGGATGCGTGCCGAGGATCCAAGGGCACTCCTCGGAGACGATATCCACCATGCGGCGAATCAGGCGGAGCCGCTCATCGCCGTTGGGCATGATTCGCATCCGGTCGTAAAGTTCGTTGTACTCGGGATGATCGAAGTTCGAGCCATTGGGTCCGGGGGAACTGTTGGGTCCGTACAGGAGTTGAAGGAAGTTCTCGGGGTCGGGGTAGTCCGCGCCCCAGGCGAGGCCCCAGATCTGCGCCTTGCGGCCCTTGACGCGCTCGAGGAACTGCGGCCAGGTGCTGGCGTTGAGCTCGATCTCGATCCCGATCTCGGCCATCTCGCGCTTGAAGAGCTCCGCCTGCTGCCGCGCGGTCGTCGAGGCCACGTAGTCGTAAGCGAAGGCGGGAAGCCCACCCCCATCGGGGAACCCCGCCTCGGCCAGAAGCGCCTTTGCTTTGGCGACGTCGTAGTCACGGTAGGGATTCCGATAGTCGGCGTCGTACCCGAAGAGGCCCGGCGGCAGCGGCCCGTGCGCGGGGATGGCGCGGCCATTGGCGAAGATTTCGATGCGCCGCTCGATGTCGTAAGCGTGGGCCATCGCCTGCCGCAAGAGCTTATGCGCGCCCAGCACGGGGTCGTCCAGGTTGAAGGCGGCGTAAGTGACGACCAGGGTCGGCGTCTTCAAGAGCTTGATGCCCTTCCCCTCCATCTCGGGCAACAACTCGCGGTCGGGGCCAATGGCGGAATCGTAGTTGTCCTTGGGGATGCCGCCGGCATCGAACTGGCCCTTCATGAACTGGAGCCAGCGGGGCTGGGACTCGACCAGGATCGTTCGTTCGATGCGGTCGATGAAGGGCACGGCTTTACCCGCGTCGTCCAGGAGGCCCAGTTCGCGGTCGTCTTCCTCTCCCATCGCGGGGTAGGTCTCGCCGCGCCAACCGGGGTTACGCACGAGAACCACCTTCGAGCCGCGTGCCCAGCGCTCCAGACGGTAGGGGCCCGTGCCCACCGGGTGGTTGAGGAACTCTTCGCCGTAGTGTTCGACGGCCTCGCGGGCCACGGCGGAGGTGTACGTCATGGCCAGGACGTACAGGAGCTGCGGATACGGTCCGGTCAGCTCGATCTCCAGAGTGTAGGGATCGGGCGCCCGCAGACCCTCGACGGGCCTATCGTAGTCAACGCCGTTTTCCGTCGCGGAGGCTTTGTAGAACGCGTCAAGGCCCACAATCTTGCCATCGAAGATCCACCAGCCGGTGGGCTGAGTCTTGACGTCGGCCAGGCGCTTGAAAGCGTAGATGAAATCCTCGGCGACCAACTCGCGGCCCGCGCCGCCCGAGGCGGCGAAACACGGGTCGTCCACGAAACGAATGCCGCGCCGGATGCGGAAGCGGTAGACGAGGCCATCGGCTCTCACCTCGGGCATCCCGGCGGCGAGACAAGGCTCGACGGCATAGGGCCTTTCGAGGTACTTGTATTGCAAGAGCGGCTCGTATGCCAGGGCCATGACGGCGATGGAGGGCGAATCGCCCGCGTGGACCGGGTCGAACCCCTTGATGTGCGAGGCGCTCGCCAGCCGGAGGACCATACCGCTCTCTTCCGGGGGCCCCTCCGGCTTGCCACAGCCGGTGATGCACGAGAGCGCCAGGGAAAGGGCCATAGCAACGGCCAATCTATCGCGCACGATTCGCATCGTCATCCTCCTCCAACAACGTCATGAAGCCCATTGGGATCACTGCACCGCAGCAGGATAGCGGGCCAGGGAGCGGCCCGTCAAGCGAAGTGCGCGCTGGTCTAGCACGTCGCGGGATAGCCTCCACCCTTGGACAAGCCCAGGATGATGTCCCAACGGGCGGGGCCGTATGAGAACGTGCTTCGATGGGGTCAGGATGCCACCGGGACCAGGAGTCCCTCAACCAGAGCGTGGATCTCGGCGGCGAGAGCTTCCTGGGCCCTGGCGCCGTCCAACACCCGAATGCGCGGTTGTTTCCGGGCGATCTCAAGGTAGCCCTCCCGGACGCGGCGCTGGAAGGCTACCCCCTCACTCTCGAGTGGATCGGTGAGAAGTGAGATCGGGGCGGTCCGGGCGTGGGCGATCCGGGGGTCGATGTCCATCAGGATCGTGAGATGGGGCTGCAAACCACCCGTGGCGCGTTCGTTGAGCTGGGCGAGCCACTCCGGGTCCAGGCCGCGACCGTAACCCTGATAGGCCAGGGTTGAATCGGCAAACCGGTCGGCAACGACGACCCGGCCCGCTTCGAGGGCGGGGTGGATGACGCTCCGGACGACCTGGGCGCGCGCGGCCAGAAAGAGGAAGAGCTCGGACTCGGTGCAAAGGCGGTGCCCGGGGGTCAGAAGGACGGAACGGATCGCCTCGCTTGCGGGGGTTCCGCCGGGCTCGCGGACCAGGAGCGCCTCGTGGCCCGCTTGACGAAGCGCGGCCGCCAACAGGGCAGCCTGCGTGGTCTTGCCACTCCCGTCGATCCCCTCGAAGCTGATGAACGGCATGGACTCTATGAGGCGCCGTCACCGAACCAGAGGGCGATCTCGCGTGCGGCCTCCTCGGGGTCGCCGGAGGCGTGGATGAGGTTGCGCACGGGGCGCCCCTCGCGATTGGCTAACTCGGCGGAATCGGACGAGAAATCGCCTCGGATCGTGCCGGGGACGGCGTGCGAAGGGAGCGTGTGGCCGACCAGCTTGCGGACCTGGCTGACCACCCTGTTACCGCGCCAGATCATGGCAACGACGGGGCCACTGGAAATGTAATCCACGAGCCAGCCCTTGACCAGCCGGCCGATGGCCTCGGGGTCGTTGATACCGAGATCGGCCGCCGGATCGAGGCCGTCGGCCGCGTAGCTCTCGAGGGTCTTGCCGCCGACGGTCGTCAGCCAGTCGGAGGATTCGGGGTAATGGCTAGTGATCAGGTCTCTGGACGGCGTGAGGGCGCGCGCGGCCTCGAGGTGTAGGCCGGCATCCTCAAAGCGACTGACGATGCGCCCGACCAGCCCTCGGGCGACGGCGTCGGGCTTGAGCAGGACGAAGGTTTTTTCCACGTTTCAACCCCCTCCCCTCGGAGGACGACAAAATAGCCTATGGCCGGGCGCGCGGCAATCGGGGTTCAGTCCGAACCTCCACGGGCTCTGCCGGCCACCACGATGACGCATTCGCCGCGCGGCGGATGGTCGGTGTAATGCGCTTCCAGGGCGCTGAGCAGCCCACGGCGGATCTCCTCGAAACGCTTGGTCAGTTCGCGGGCGACGGCTGCGCGCCGGTCGCCCAGACCCTCTCGCAGCGCGGCGAGGCTTTTCACCAGCCGGTGGGGCGACTCATGGAAGATGAGTGTTCGGGGATCGTCGGCGAGCTCGGAAAGCCTTCTGGCGCGGACGCCCGCCTTGCGAGGCAAGAAGCCTTCGAAAGCGAAGCGGTCCGTCGGCAACCCGGAGACGATAAGCGCTTGCAGGAAGGCGCAGGGGCCCGGAATGGGCGAGACCGGTAAGCCGCGCTCCGCTGCCTTCGCCACAAGCAGATAGCCGGGATCGCTGATACCCGGCGTGCCGGCATCGGTGACCAGCGCCACATCCTCGCAACGCTCGAGCGACGCGATCAACTCCGGCCACATGCGCTCTTTGTTGTGATCGTGGAAGCTCACCAGAGACGCGCTGATCTCGTAGTGAGCCAAAAGCCTACCCGTCCGCCGGGTGTCCTCGGCGGCGACCACGGCCGCCTCGCGCAGAACGCGCAGCGCCCGCGGTGTGACGTCGTCCAGGTTGCCGATCGGTGTAGCCACCAGATAGAGCGTGCCCGAAGATTCGGCCCCGCCAGTTTCCTTCGCACCCATCTCCATGAGCGTTTCAGCGGCTGACACGGTTGCCGCATCCGAGCGCCGCGCCGGGGCATCCCACCCTGCCCCTCCCCCGCTGCGGGCCGCCCGACGACGGCTCCTCATCCATGACGGCGATCCCGCCGAAGCCCACCATCCGTAGCCTCTCACCCGTACCGCCGCAAGCGCGCTTTCCCATCGCCACCGTCTCCCCCAAGGGTCCCCGACGCCCCAACCCGACACGCACACAAGATAGGGTGCGCCAACGGCTCTGTCAGTGCTACATTATTGACACTACACCCTTATCAACGCTTGGCGCCGGGCGTCGGGTGAGCCAGCAGGGAACCCTACCCCCCTACCCCCTCCCCGGCGGAAGCTCCGCTGGCACAAGCAGGGAGGGGGCCAAAGAGAGAATCCCGCCAGCCGGCGGGGAGGAGGGCGCCCCTACGACACCCGCGCAGGAGAGCGTGCACCTTCGGCCCCATGATGGCCTCGCGCTCGCTATCGGCGAGATCGGGCAGCCATTCGTCGATGCCTGTCGTCGGGAGCAGGGGGCGCGTATCGGGGGCATCGGGGCAGATGATGCCCGCGCGGGCTCAGGACTCGCCGGAGTGCTTAGCCCGCGCTTCGTCGGAGAGGTCGTAAAACTCGGGGTCCTTTCCCGCCAGCTTGGTCGCGTAGATCACCTGGCCGAGGTGGTGGCTGAAGTGTTCGATCGCTTCGAGGATGGCCCCAAGGCGCGTCCTGCGCCTCGTCTGAATGACGACTTCCTCGGTGAGCCTCGAAGGGTCGAACCTGGAGAGCGTTTGCGCCGCCTCGGCCAGCGTCTCCCGCGCGAGCCGCAAGAGGTCCGCCTTGGGCATCCGGGATTCCGGCGCGAACTCCTCCCGGCGCCTGCGGACGTCGGGCCGGTCACCCACCGCGGAGATGATCCATTGGCGCATATTGCCGCACATATGCAGCACGATGTTGCCGACGCTGTTGGAGGAAGCGTTCGGCTGATGCCAGATCTCCTCTTCCGACAGCAGGTTCAGGCAGGCGGAGAGTTGGGCGGAAAGCGCCCCTCCGAGACGTGTGGCGCAAGCATCCACGAACAGTCGTCCACCACCGTGTTCATCCCATGTCGTCACTTCACTTTTCCTTTCACCGACTGTATCCAATCGCCCCGCGGCAGCGATAACGCGGCAGCGACGTTGATGTACCCCGACCGGCGCAGCGCACCCCGCGCAGTCCGGGCTCTTCACCCGCCATCCGGGAATTCACCGGCTTGATCGTCACGGACCTCTGGAGGCGTTCCAGACGGCCAAGACGGCCAAGACGGCCAAGCCCAATAGATATGGACTTGGCCGTTTGTGCATCAATTGACGCGAATTAGAGGAATGGTGATATAGAGCGACGTCGGGATGCCCAGAATCAGAAGGCGTAGCTCAGCGATAGTCTCGGCGCACCCTTACGCACTCCCGCTTGCAGCTTGAGTTGCTTGCCGTACTTAAACCGCACCCTATCGCGTTTGTCCTCAATCATTTTGATACCGTGCACGAAGTCGTAGATCATACTGCCGGAGATGGCAATCACTCCCAACGCAATCAGCGCTCCGGCCGCCCCGCGATCGCGCTGGAGTTCGCGCAGTTCGTACGTGGTCGTCTCGCCTTCCACAGAATCGGGAATCCTCTCGTAGCGGCGTTCTTTGTCGCCGGAGCCGATCACCAGAACGTCATGATCCGTATCCAAGAAATCGCCCTCTTCCCTTTCCCAAAGTACCGCCCCAGCGACAATAGAGGCAACGCCCGCAATGCCCGTAGCCAAAAGCCTCTTTCCCGTCGTAGGTTCCCCCGCGTAAAAATGCAACATGCCCGGCACTATGCTTCGCGTCAATCCTGTGGAGATGCGGCGGTTCATGTCCTGGTACTCCTCGTAGGTCATATCATGCGGTATGGGTACTAGCGGCGCCTCATTCAGCACGTCGCCTGCTCCCTGCGATAGAGCCGGCGATGGCAAGACAGATGCTACTATAAGCACCCCTACCCATCTTAGGGCATATTTCCCCATGACAAAGCCCTCCCTTTGGATATATTGCCTTTAGGTGATTAAGGAAACCCAGTGCTATGGTTCATCGTCCCCATGTCGCTGCCATGTTTGGGAGATTCCTTGTCCAAGGAATACACAGATCGGCGCTTGTCAACAGAAAAGTTGGACTGCCTAATAAGCCCCGTCCAAAGGGTCGGCGAATCTCAGCCGGGGTCATGCGCACTTGTCCTGGATCGCGCGTTGCGACCGACCCGGCGGCGCTCTACGTTCCCCAATCGCGGGCGTAGCGGAAATCGCGGTCGATGGTGCGAGCCGAGAGCTTGGCGATGACGGGCAGGCGGCGCTTGTACTGGGAGCCCTGAATGCGACGCTTGATTTCGCGGATGAAGGCGGGATCGAAGCCCTCCGCGATCAGGGCGTCGTCCTCGTAGCGCTGGTCGACGAGGAGATAGAGAAGCCGATCCACCTCCTCGTAAGTGAAGCCCAGTTCCATTTCGTCCGACTGACCGACCCAGAGATCGGCGGAGGGTTTCTTCTCCTGTATGGATTCGGGCACGCCCAGATGCGCCGCCAGCGCGCGGACCTGAGCCTTATAGAGATCGCCCAGCGGGTTGACCGCCGAAGCCATGTCCCCGAAGAGCGTCCCGTAGCCTAAAAGCAGTTCGGTCTTGTTGCTCGTTCCGATCACCAAGCCGCCGAACGCCGCAGAGTGATCGTAGAGGATCGTCATGCGCTCACGGGCCATCTTGTTGCCACGGCGCATGGGGTCGGCGTCGGGGAACCGTGCGAAATAGGCGTCCACCATCGGGGTGATGTCCACGGTGAGCGACCCGATGCCCGTCATCTCAACGACGCGCTGCGCATCGGAGAGGCTGTCGGGACTGGAGGTCCGGTAGGGCATGATGATGCCCAGGACGTTCCCGGGGTCGAGCGCCTCCGCCGCCAGAAAGGCGCTCGTGGACGAATCGATGCCCCCCGAGAGGCCCACCACGGCGCGCGAGAGACCCGTGCGGCCCACTTCGTTGGCAATGAAGCCGGTGAGCACGCGACGCATGAGCTCGGGATGGGTTCGGATCATGCCCCCCGGGGCTTTCCCCACCGCGCGCGAGAGATGCGCTGGAGCTCGCGCAGCGTGATGTCCAGGCGTTCGTCGCGAATCAGCGGCGTGGCGATGCGCTCGCGCCGGAGCGCGTTCCAGTCCAGATCGGCGAGCAGAAGGTGCTCGTCGAAGTACGGCGCCTTGGCGACGAGCCCGCCGCCGGGGACGATCACTTCGGAGCCGCCCCAGTAGTTCACCCCGTCCTCGTAGCCGACGCGGTTGACGAAGCAGACGAAGACCCCGTATGCCGCCGCACAGTGTCGGTTGAGCAGTTCCCAGACCTGGGTGCCCCTGAAGCGGTCCTCGTCCGTGAACCCCCGAGCCGGACTGCACGAGGGAACGATGAAAAGCTTCGCCCCGTCCTGCGCGCCGATATAAGCCGTGGATGGATGCCAGAAGTCCTCGCAGAGGCACAGCGCCAGCCGACCGAAGGCGGTGTCCACCGCACCCAGGCGGTCGCCCGCGGCGAAGTACCGCATCTCGTCGAACATGCCGTAGGTGGGCAGGTACACCTTGCGGTGGTGCGCAACAACCTCGCCGCCCTGAAGCAGGATGACCGCGTTGTAGAGCGCGTGCTCGGGCGTTTCCTCCACCAGGCCTACGACGATCCCGATCGTCTCGCTGGCCTCGCGCAGCGGCGCCAACTCAGCCCCGCCAAGACGGAGCGCCACGTCGGGAACCATGTCCTTAAGCTGATAGCCCGTCAGGCTTAGCTCAGGGAAGACGACGAGGTCCGCTCCCTGCTCGCGAGCCGTTGCGATCCATTCGAGGTGGCGGGCGAGGTTGCTCTCGCAGTCGCCAAGCACGGGCGCGAGCTGAACAGCGGCGAGGCGAAGTTTAGAAGGGTCGGCCATGGCAAAGTTCATCCCCCTGGGATGCACACGCAAAGATGGCTCGAGGGTTCCGTCCAATGTAGGGGTGAAGCTCGGCAAGCCGGTGTGGAAATGTGGAAAAGCTCCTCATCTGCGGCCAAAACACTCTATAAATAGAGCGCTCCTATACCCAAGCAGTTGCCTGGAGACGTGCAAAACCTGCCCACAACCTTGCTATCAGGTCCCCAAAGCGTTGACAGTGACGGCCAGGTGGCAGTATGTTCGGGGACCGCAGCGTGGGCAGCCAGCCCGGCCCGGAGAAAGGACGAACCCATGAAGCGTCCTGAACTCATCGAGGTATCGCGATTTCCCTCGCGGCTGTACGCTGAGATGGCGCAGGAGGCATTGCGTCGCGAGGGCATCTCGTCCATCGTACAGAGCGATGACATCGGCATTTTCGGTCCAACCCTAGCGGGAACCGCGGTCAATGCCGTGCCGGCCATTCTGAAGGTCCGCCGTCCCGATTTCGAACGGAGCGAACACATCATCGCCCAGATGCTCCCGATCGACTAATCCCTTGTAACCGTTATTGATGAGGCGGGCAGAACCGCTTCCACGAGCGCGCCCTCGGTCCTTCCTCCCGGCACGCGATAAGGCCACAGGCGAAACGCCATCTCCGGCCATCGGCACCGCGCAGCCTTCATCTCCAATCTCGCCGCTGCACCCTTGAAGACCGCGACGCGCCCCCCCGACGAAACCAACGGCGCCGCAAGCTCCACCACACGCTCGACGCTCCCCAGACCCCGGGCCACAACGATCTCTCCATCCGGTCGGGCAGAGGCTTCACGAGCGAGGCGCCGGGCGCTCCCGGGGTAGACCCTGACGTTCGAGAGGCCGAGCGCGCAGACCGCCTGCTTCAGGAACGCGGCACGCAGCCGACGCGGTTCCACAAGCAGGAACGCAACCTCAGGGTGCGCGATGGCTAAAGGGATCCCCGGCAGACCCGCGCCGCTCCCGAGGTCGATAGCGGCCTCCGCAGGAGCGAGCAACTGCGCCGCAGCGAGGCTGTCGAACAGATGCGCGGTCCACAGACGCGGCTCGTCGCGCCTGGAGATGAGGTTAGTCCTCCGATTCGCCTCGAGGAGGAGATGCGCGTAAAGCTCGAAGGCGCTCACCTGCTCCGGCGCGAGGGCGCAACCGACCGCCCGTGCCAGGCCGCGCGATTTTTGGGTGGCGGAGGGTTCAGCTACGGTGCGCACGCATATGCCGAGGCGATCACCCGGTCGAGGCGGGTACGCCGAAGGGCATCTGCCGGCGGTTGATGAGCATCTGCTGGCCAATCGAGAGGACGTTGAAGACCGTGTAGTAGAGGACCAGCCCGGAAGGCAAATCGCGGAAGAAGATCACCAGGATGACGGGCATGATGTACACCATGAACTGCTGCTTGGGATCGCGCACGGAGAGCTTCTGCTGGACGAAGACGGAAAGCCCCATCAGGATGGGCAGGATCAGGGTGCCGTCGGGCAGCGACAGGTCGGAAAGCCAGAGAAAGCTGGATTGACGCAATTCGATGGACGTGCGGAAGACGCTCCAGAGCGCGATGAAGATGGGCATCTGGAGCACCATCGGCAAGCAGCCGCCCAGCGGGTTGACCCCCTCTGCCTTGTAGAGCTTCATCATGGCCTGGTTCAAGCGCATCTTGTCGTCCTTGAACCGCTCCTGAAGGGCCTTCATCTTGGGCTGGATCTGCTGCATTTTCGCCATGGACTGATAGCTCTTATGCGTCAGGGGATACACGATAATCTTGATGATGACGCCGAAGAAAATGAGCGCCAGGCCGTTGCGAACGGCTGCGAGCGATTCCGGTATTCCCCGCACGACCAGGCCGAAGAACCAGACCACGACCTCCGAGATCGGGCGAACGAACCACCAGCCCAGGTCCATGACGCCGACCAGGTTGCGCTGCCCATAAGCCGCCAGGCGATCGAGCTCCTGCGGGCCCAGATAAACGACCGCCCGCACCGGCTCGCCGAAGTACCTGGAGCTCGTGATGCCCCAGTCGTAAGTCTTGCGGCCCTCCGACCCCTGCTCACCCCGCAGTGCAACCTCCCAGTCCCCTCCCGGATCGGCTTCCCACTCCCTCCCACGATCGGGCGGCTCAGGCAGAAGAGCGGCAAGAAAGTATTTGTTGGACAGCCCGATCCACGCCAGGCCGCCGCTGAGCGTTTTGGTCTTGACCTCATCGCTCTCATCCGCATCGAAGCTTTCGATCTCACCGCCCATGTAGGTGTACGCCTTGCGGAAGCTCTCCTCGAGCACCGCCTCCGTCTGGGCGATGCCGTTCGTCCAGCTAAATTCCACGCGCGCGTCCCGATCGAAGCCGATCAGACGGACCTCCACATCCAGCGCGTACCCATCGGGTCGCGTTCTGTAGAGCCTCTCGACGGCGCGGTCCTCGGACAGGTGAGCTCGCAGGACGAGCGTTGCGGCCTCGCCCGCTTCCGAGCGAATAGAACGTCGGTTGGGGACGAATTCGACATCGCGCAGGTCCAGGCGAGAGCCGTTAGCCACCGCGATCGCCAAGGCACCCACACCGGGGGGGATCAATTCCACCAGGTCGTCCCCCGGTCCCTGGAAGTTCAGCAGCTTCCAACTCGTCAGAACCCCTCCGCGCGTGCTGACCAAACCTACAGCCTGCGACGTCTGGATAGAAACCCACTGCTCCTCGAACGACGCGGCCTCAGGGACGGTAGCGATTGGGGCAGTGGTGGTACCGCGAGCCTCGGCGTCGAGCGTCAGCGAATCGGCTGCCCCCTGGCCTCTGGAGCCCGAACGGGTGACCTCGGTCGGGCGCTCCCGCTCCTCGAAGGACCGCTTAAGCGCACGCTGACGGGGCAGGTAATCCCAGAAGATGAAGATGATGACCCCAATCAGGACGAAGCCGATGACCGTGCGTGCGTTCACGTCTTCCTCGTCACTTCCTCACGGGATCGAAGCCGCCGCCAGCCCACGGTTGGCAACGTAAAAGCCGCCACAGCGCCATCAAGCCGCCGCGAAGGACGCCATGACGGCGCACGGCTTCCTGGGCGTACTCCGAGCAACTCGGCAAGAAGCGGCAACGCGGCGGAAGCATCGGGGAGATGCTGCGCCGGTACCCCTCAATGGCCACGACGATGACCGTGCGCCCCAACATCTCCCACCGCCAGATCGAACCACCGCGCCACGTCCGCCGCGATCGTCGAAAAGCCCAGTTCTTTCACGGGTCGCTTCACCCACACCACGATATCGAACGGCGATTCAGCGCATGTCAGATGCGGACGCAACGCCTCACGGACCCACCGCCTCACGCGGTTGCGCTCGACAGCGGAGCCCATCCGGCGCGAAACCATCACACAACACTGTGATTCGGACGACGGCCCCCACAACCAGTCCAGGACGTCACCTCGCGCGCGGCGTCCTCGTCCCCTCAGGCGCAGAAGAAACCCGGAAACACGCCGCCGGCCGCGGCTCAGACGACGAGCCTCCTCCGGCCCCGCCGCCGCCGGCGCCTGAGGGTGTTGCGCCCACCCGGAGTCGCCATGCGCCGCCGGAAACCGTGCTTGTTATGGCGCTTGCGATTGCTCGGCTGAAAGGTCCGCTTCACCGCTTTCTCCCATCCGCTCGACCCTTGACGAAAGCAAAGGGCTCATCACACTGGGCGATGAGCCCCTTACGGGCAAAACACTATAATAGAAAACTCCGGCCTCCAGGTCAATGAAATCAACAGGCCCACCCTTCGACCCCTCCACGGGCTCAGCATGAGGACGCACTCATGACGCGGTCTCTTTAGTTCTCCATACCTTCGATCCGAAGAACGGACAGGGTAGAATGGCGACTACCGGAACCCACGCTAATGGGGATAGCGCATGCCTAGCCGGTCGCGCACCTCCGCCATCGTCTCCCGCGCGATCTTCCTCGCGCGCCGGGCGCCCTCGGTCAGGGCATCCCAAGCCTCCGCGTCGGAGCAGGACAGGATGCGCTCGCGGATGGGCCCAAGCTCTTCCTCGATGTGACGCGCGAGGACACGCTTACAGTCGAGACAGCCGATGCCCGCCGTCCGGCAGCCCCGATCCAGCTCCGCCCGCTGGCCTTCGGGCGTAAAACTCTTGTGGATCGTGAAGATGTTACAGATGTCCGGGTTCCCCGGGTCGGTGCGCCGCACGCGCGCGGGGTCGGTGACCGCGGGAGCCAGCAGCTTCCAGGTCGCCTCGGGGCCGGCGGTAAGCGGTATGGTGTTGCCCAGGCTCTTGGACATCTTGGCGGCGCCGTCGAGCCCCAGGATACGCGCCCCGGCCTCGGGCAGGCAAGTCTCCGGCTCGGGAAAGGTTGGCCCGTAACGGTTGTTGAAGCGGCGGGCGATCTCGCGCGTGAGCTCCAGGTGCTGCGCTTGATCGTCGCCCACGGGCACCGCGACAGCCTTGTAGAGCAGGATGTCCGCCGCCATCAGGACGGGGTACTCGAGCAGGCCTGCGTTCACGCTCCGCTCGCGCTGGACCCAGTCCTTGTACTGGGTCATTCGTTCGAGGGCGCCCACGGAGCAGACCGTGTTGAGAACCCATGCCAGTTCGGTATGTTCGGGGACTTGCGACTGGACGAAGATATCACACCGATCGGGCGTGAGACCGCAGGCCAGATACGTTTTCGCCACGTCCACGACGTAGGGTGCCAGTTCATCAGGGTCGTAGGGCTCGGTGACCGCATTATAGTCCACGATGGAGAAGAAGCCCCAGTACCGGTCGAGCCGGCTCACCCAGTTGCGCAGCGCGCCCACGTAATTGCCGATGTGAAGCTCGCCTGAGGGCTGGATGCCGCTGAACATCACCGCCCTGCCCGCGATGCTCAGCCCCCGATCGCTCACATCCGGTCCCTCGCCACGGCACTGTCCCGCTCAAGGGGCTGCAGCACCCACCGCTCCAGCGCCACGGCAACGCCGTCCGCATCGCTATCGGGGACGATCCCATCCGCGCACCCGCGCACGGCCTCCGGTGCGTCCGCTACGGCCAGACCCACCCCGGCCCACTGGAGCATATCAACATCGTTCGGCCCATCGCCTACGGCCAGGACAGCCTCGCGCGGGATACCGCGCATCGCCGCGTAACGCGCGAGAGCTCGTCCCTTCGTGGTACCCGCACGGGCGAATTCCGCAAACCAGTGGTTCGGGTCCGTGGGGCTGATCGAGGCGTTCACTGCCAGATCGGGCAGCGCATCCGCCGCCGCCTCGATCAGCCTCCGAACGCGCCTCTCTTCGCCGCAGGCCATGACCACCGATGCACCTCCTGACGCTGCTTCCACGACGTCCGCCACATGCACACTGCGACCCGAATTCCGGAGAAAAAGGAAAACCTCACGCACCCATGGATCAATGCGGTCGTACCAGACCATGTGGCTTTGCGGCACGGGCTGACACACCGCAGGCGTAAAATCCAGGGACCTGACGAACGCGATAGCGTCGCACGCCGTCGGCCCGTCCAACTCCGAGGCAAAAAGGTGCGCAGCATCGACGCTGCGGGCAGCCCAGACACCGTTCTGGAGAATCAGCGCACAAGGGCAGCCCAGGATTTCGGCGATAGGCGCCGTCGTCAGGCGACAGCGTCCCGTGGCCAAGACGATCTCGACCCCCGCCTCGGCAGTCGCGCGCACTGCATCGACTTCGCGGGGGCTCACTGCGCCATCGCTGCGCAGGAGCGTCCCATCCAGGTCGAGCGCAGCGAGGGCGATGCGCTCAGTGACGATGCTCACTCGCCCGCCCTCAGAAGGTCCGTGCCCGTCTTGAGCGCTTCGCTCACAATCCCGATCTCCCGTCGCTTGCGCTCGAACGCCTCCGGCGTATAGCAGAGGGCCTGAAGGCCGCCGCGACCCTCCGGGAAGCACGCATAGGTCCGGCGCCAGCGCTCCGAGGTCTCCAGCCCCTCGAACGAGGCGGAGACGACGATGAAGTCGTAGTCCGAATCCAGCAGCCAGTCGCCGCGAGCCCGCGAGCCGAACAGTACCACGCGCTCGGCGCCCAGCCGCTCGGCGGCGTTCTGTGCAAAGGTCAACGCTCGCTCTCGGATAGCTCGCTCTTCGCCCACCCAATCGCGCGCCGGGCCCATTGTAGGTGTCGCCTCGCTTTCGGCTCGTCGTACTGCTCGGCCGGCACCCCGTTGGCCGCTTCGGGGTAACGGCTCGCCGCGTAGTCCGCGTTGATCTCGCGCACCGCTTCCTTCACACCCGGCGGCGCGTTCAGTTCCTCCGCCAGCCGGACGAGGTCGTGGATCTTGGGGTAGAGCTCCCGCAGGCTGTGAAGGTAGAGCGCCTTGAAGAGCTCCTCCACAGCCTGGTGACCACAGAAGGAGGCCAGGTAGTAACCGCCCTCCACCAAGTTTCGCTCCGCCGACGCCAGGTCAGCCTCCGCCTGTTTGACCAGGCGCTCGATCTCAAGCCGCATGAGCCGTGCCCCCGTTCCCGAACCCCATGAACCGCGCAGGTATGGTGCGCCGAACGGGACCGCGTGTCAACTTCGCCAGACCGACCCTACAGGCCTCCAACGCCGCCGTCCTTCGGCTTGCTCGGGATGGCGCCGGCAGGGGAGGGGCCTACGGTGCGACGCTGGGGCAACCCTTAGCGTCCCGGCGGTTAGGGTCCATCCGCAAGATGTTTGTTCATCGGAATCACATCGAGACGCTCACGTCTCTCGCCGTGCGACATACAGCATCGCCGAACCCACGCCGCGCATCCCCGCGACCAGCGATGCCCCCAACACGTTCGGCGCCAGAAGGCTGCCCCACAAGCCCCGCCAGAACCCCAGACGAAAGGCGAGCGGCAGGCTCAACAGCACGTTGTAGACCGCATCGAGAGGCATCTGCCGCTGGTGGACGAGCTTGAAGCCCACCTCCCCCAGAAGTTGCCGAACGGATTGCGGAGCATAATGATAGATGTGACGCGGTGCATCATAGGCGACCCACGCGCTCCGATAAAAACGCGCGTCCAGAGAGGCCGGATTGGGCAGCGCCAGGACCAGCGCACCCTCGGGCCGCAACATCGCGCGGAGCGCCCGAAGCCCCTCGAGCGGGTCGTGCAGGTGCTCGACGACGTGCCAGCCCGTAATGACGTCGAAGACACGCTCGCCAAACGGGTTATCCGGCAGCCGTGCACAGAGCACATCGAGACCCAAGCGCTCCCTAGCATAGGCGGCAGCTTGGGGGTCGGCCTCCAGGCCCTTGACGCGCCAGCGATCCCCGCGCGACATGTGCGACATGTGCGATAGAAACTCACCCGTGCCGCAACCGACGTCCAGGAGCGCACCTCGCGGCGCGGCGCGGCGCTCGACCTGCCGCCGCTTCCAGCGCACCGATAGCGAGCGAACGCGGGCATAGCCCCAATCGAAGGGGCCCGAGCCTCCGGCCACGCTCAGGAAGGGATCGTATCCCGGAGGCTGGTAGTACGTCCCGATCTCATCCGGCGAAGGACACGGGTCGGTGGCGATGATCCCGCACGCGCAACGGACGAGGGTGAAGCGCGGTCCGCCGGGCTGGAGGCGGTCGGGGCAGATGAGGTGAGGCGCACGGCTTGGCGTCTCACACAGAGGGCAAGGTACGGGTTCCACCATCATCGCACGGGGCAATCGTAGCAAGAGAAGAGGCGCGGCGCGTTCTTTTGATAAAGTACTCGAATACGATGCTTCCAGGGAAGGTCGCACGGAGGGCTTCCCGGTCGTCGACCGTGCGGATGCTCTGGGCCCTGCGGCGTCCGCGCCAGAGCGCGCGGGGGTGGGTCGCGCACCAGATCAGCCCCGCCAGAGCCGCCGCGGCGCGCCCCAAATCGAGCCTTAGCGCCGAAACGACGATGGTCACGAGCTCCAGCGCCAGGCGGACCGGCAGCCGCGCGCAGAGGGTGCCGAGGCCGTAGTTGTGGATCAACGTTCGCAGGTTGTTCCGGTGGTTGTAGTACGCCTTGCGGAATGATCCCCTGCGCAGAGAGAAGCCTTCGTAATGGTAGACGACGGCGGCCGGGGCGGACCAGACCTCATAACCCGCGAGTCTCAATCGCCAGCACACGTCGATCTCCTCCTGGTGCATGAAGAAACTCGCATCCAGAGGGCCGACGGCTTCGAGCGCGATTCGACGGAAGAAGACAGCGGCCCCCGAAGCCCAGAAGATCGGGCGCGACCGGTCGTACTGGCCCCGATCCACCTCGCAGTGTTCGAACAGGCGGCCCAGCGCGAAGGGGTAGCCGAAGCGATCCATCAGCCCACCGGCGCCGCCGGCGTAGTCGAAGCGGCTCCGGTCGCGCAGGCTGAGCACCTTGGGCTGGATGGCGGCTGCCTCCGGGTGAGCGCGGGCTACCGCGAGCACGTGAGCCAGCCAGTCCGGAGCGACCTCCGTGTCGTTGTTGAGCAGGGCGACGAACTCGGTTCGAGCCGCCGCGATACCTCGGTTGGAGCTCTCGGCGAAGCCCAGGTTGCGCTCGTTGCGCAGGACAATCAGTCCGGCAAAGCGCTGCCGGGCACGCGCTGCCGTGTCGTCGGTCGAGGCGTCATCCACGACGATGACCCGCTCGGGGCGCGGCCGGCAGGCATCGAGCGCTTCCAGGCAACCGAAGAGGACCCCGCCGCCGTGGTGGGGGATCACCACGGCGACCGAAGGCTCCGGGGACACAAGCGAGACGCCCGCCGATCCCTCAGGGTGCAGCGGTCTGGGGTGCTCGGGGGGCGCGCTTATCCTGGAGTTCCTGGATGACCGTGTCTATCGCCGCCAGGGACACAGTATCGCTGCTGCTGCTGCTGTAGATCCCGCGCAGGGCCTCCATGGCGTCGATGGAAGCCGCGATGTCCCCCTCCCGCTCCAGTTCCGCCGCGAGGACGAGAAACAGGTCGGCATAGTCCGTGGGCCCGTGGAACGAATCGTAGTCGCGAACCTGGTAGGCGCGGGACAGGTAGTCGAGCGCGCGCCGGTATTCGCCCGAGCGCTGTGCGATCTCGGCGGAAATGTAGAGAATCGACGCCTCGGTGCCGACGGATTGTTCCATGTGATCGAGAACCGCCAGGACCTCAGCATCGCGCTCATGGCGCTGGTAGTAGTCGGCGAGCTGGACGTAAGCGGCACGATAGTTGGTGAGCAGCTTGCTCGAATTGTCGTCCTTGTGAACCGCGGGGTCGGTGATCCCCGTGTAGCGGTAGACCTCCCAGAGGTTATGGCGCGTGCGCTCGGGGTCGAGGCCATCGGGATCGCGCTCGGGGACAAGCCGGAAAACCATGCCCTGCATCGCCAGGTGGGGGTCGAGCCCGATCTTGTTCTCGGGGCTGACGGTGACGGCGAAGTAGATCGGTCGCTCCCAGTTGTTCCATCCGATGATCCGAAACACCATCACGTCCTGGACGCGCAGGATGCGGAACTCGTTGGTGAAGACAAGCTCCCATTCCATGCCCGCCGCCGCCGCCTTCTGGCCTTCGGGCCACTGGCGTTTAAGGATCGCCTCGTCCGTCGCGGCGGTGAGCACGTTGTCGATCTCGTCGTCCGTGTACTTGATGCAGAGCTTCGGCTCGAAATCGCGGAGCTGCTTGATGTACCATGGCGTGTTGAGCAGGCTGAGGTTGGCCACGCGAACGTCTCGCCGGAAGCCTTTCACCTCCTGGAGAAACCACAGAGGGAAGGTGTCGTTATCGCCGTTGGTGAAGAGGATGGCGTTCGGCTCGCAGGAGGCCAGGATGTTGTAGCCGTAGTCGTGCGCGATGAAGTCGTCCGCCCGGTCGTGCTCGTGATAGCCCAGGGCCAACGCGCTCAGGGGCATGCTCAAGAGTGCGGCCACCACGGTCACGGACACTGGCCGTCCCCAGTTCCGGCGCTGGGCAAAGCGTACCGCCTCCTCGATGAGCGCCGCGGCGCCCAGCCCGACCCAGATCGCGAGGATGACGAAGGAACCCGCGAAGATGTAGTCGCGCTCGCGCGGTTGCGGATCGGCCATATTGAGATAGAGCGCGAGGCCCACGCCCATCGGCAGGAACAACCCCAGGAGCATCACGAACATCACCGGATCGCGCCGGAACTGCACAACGGCGCCCAGAAGCCCTATCAGCAGCGGCACCGTCGGGACGAGGACCACCGCCTCACGGAAGACGGCCGGGAAGGCGCCCAGCGGGAAGGAAAACTGCTGGAGCAGATACTTCAGGAACATGTAGCCCATCTGATACTCCCAGAAGGGCGCCTTGCGCTCGAACATCCCCACCAGAAGGCTCTCGGTCCCGTACTGCTGGCGCTGGAGAAACTGGTAGAAGTTGGCCCAGTTCTCGGGGTTGTTCTCGTCGATCAGAGGGTTCAGGCCGCTGCGGATGTAGAGAGCGTAGTACGTCGTGTACGCCAGACCGAAGAGCAGAACGGCCCCGATCCACACCTGAGGCCGAGCCAGTGTGCGCGGCCTCGTAGCCAGGACGAGCCACACGATGGACGGGATCGCCAAGAGGCACAGCAGATGCACGCCCCCCGCCAGGCCGAACAGGTAGGCGATGAAGAGCAGATAGCGCAGGGCGTCGGGTTGCTCATGGCGGTCGACCCAACGCAGGGCGAGCCAGATGCCGAGGGTCGTGAAGAACAGGGAAGGCGCATAGACCTCGGCCTCGACGGCGTTGAACCAGAACGTGTAACTGAAGGCGAGCAGGAGTGCCGCAACGGCGCTGCCGCCGTAACGCACCAGGCTCTGCGGGAAGCCGTCCCCGGACCGCTCCGGGCCGGCGATCATCCTGACCGTGATCAGGTAGATGAACAGAATCGTCAGCGCCGAGGTGAGCACGCTGATGAAGTTCACGCGCGCGGCGATCTCGCCCCCGATCGGCACCAGGCTGAACAGGCGGCCCACCAGGAGATAGAGCGGCGCACCGGGTGGATGCGGGATGCCCAGGGTGTAGGAGCACGCAATGAACTCCCCGCAATCCCAGAACGAGGTCGTCGGCGCCATGTTGCGCAGGTAGACCCCGAAAACGATCAGGAAGAGCCCCAGGCCGATGATCCCCTCGGGCGTGAGGGCCCACGCGCCCAGGCGTCTCAGAACGCCGGGGCGAGCCTCGGCGCCGGATTCGGCCGCGCTACGTTCCGGGGCGTTCATTTCACCGTGTCATCACTGGCCGGAACTTCACCCTTCGACAGGCCCAGGGCAACGTCGGAGCGAGGCAAGATCAGGAAGTCCAGCGCTACCTCGGGTGCGGCACCGTGGGGGATGCGGCCTGGCGCGTCATTGGCTGCCTCCCGAGGATTCGAACCTCGATAACGTGATCCAGAGTCACGCGTGTTGCCGTTACACCAGGAGGCACGAGGTACTTGACGCGCCCCTCAACGGGGGAGCATGCCCTGAAGATGGGAAGCCGCGCGCCGGAGGTCAAGCCGAGATCCGGGCCGCCCGGCCCTGGCGTTCGATCCAGTCAGCCGCCCCGCGGCATCTCTCAACCACGTTCTCCCGGCCCAGAAGCTCCAGGAGCTCGAAGAGCCCCGGACCGAACGCCATCCCGCTCACCGCGAGCCGCACCGGGTGGATGAGCTTCGCGGCACTGATCCCCAGGGCCTCGGCCAGGCCCCGAAGCGCGGCCTCGCTCGCCCCTTCGTCGAACGTCGCAAGGGCCTCGAAGCGCTCGGCGATTTGCCGCAGCCGGTCGGGCGTCTCGGCTCCCTTCCAGTGCTTGCGGCGCGCCTTCTCGTCATACGCCCTGGGGGCTTCGAAGAAGTAACGGCCCAGGTCCACGAAATCGGGCAGAACGTGCGCGCGGGGCTTGACGGCCTCGATCACGCTCAGGAGCCGTTCGCGGCCCGGCCCGGCCTCGCCCTCGCGCACCAGCCCGGCATCGACCCACTGCGCGACGACGGCATCGAACAGCGCCTCGGCGGAGAGGTCGGTGAGGTAGGTGGCGTTGAGCCATTCGAGCTTCTTCTCGTCGAAGATGGCGGGCTTTGGATTGACGCGCTCGATGGTGAAGGCCTCGACCAGTTCCCCGGGCAACATCTTCTCGCGCCCGTCCCCCGGCGACCAGCACAACAGCGCCAGGAAATTCACCAGGGCCTCCGCCAGATACCCTCGGCGGCGGTACTCCTGGATCGAGGTCGCGCCGTGGCGCTTCGAGAGCTTGGCCTTGTCCGGTCCCAGCACCGACGGCAGGTGCCCGAAGACCGGCGTCTCGAACCCCAGCGCCCCGAAGAGCAGGATATGCCGGGGCGTCGATGAGAGGATGTCGTCGCCGCGCAGCACGTGCGTGATCCCCATCAGCGCGTCGTCCACCACCACCGTCAAGTGATACACGGGGTCGCCGTTCGAGCGGACGATGACGAAATCGCCCACCGTCGCGTTGTCGAACGTCACCGGACCGTGCACCAGATCGTCGAACCTCGTCTCGCCGGGCGGGACGCGCAGGCGGATCGCGAACGGGCGGCCTTCGGCTCGCAGACGCTCACGGTCGCCGGGCGAAAGGTCGGCGCACGTGCCCTCGTAGGCCCAGGCGCGGCCCTCGCGGCGGGCGCGGGCGCGACGTTCGACGAGGTCCGCCTCGGTGCAGGTGCAGGGGTAGGCCAGGTCCGCCGCCAGGAGTTGCGCCACGTAGCGGTCGTACACGTCCCGCCGCTCCGACTGGCGGACGGGCGCCTCGTCGGGGTCCAGCCCCAGCCAGCTCAGGCCGTCGAGGATGGATTCCACCGCCTCGGGCGTCGAGCGCTCGCGGTCGGTATCCTCGATGCGCAGGAGAAACGTCCCGCCGAAGTGCCGGGCGAACAACCAGTTGAAGATGGCCGTCCGCGTCACGCCGACGTGCAGCATACCGGTCGGCGAGGGCGGGAATCGGACGCGAATCGGGGCGCTCATGGTCTCGATATCAAGGGACGCATGAGGACTAGAGGCGTTCCACGGCGCCGCCCTCCGCCCTCTCGGCCAAGACCGCCACGGAGTGCTCCTCGATGCCGGGATACAAGGTATCAATCTCCTGCTGAATTTCGAGCGTGCGCCCGAGAGCCGTTACCATCCGGCAATAGGTGCGGATGTCGTCGAGCTCCAGGCGGCGCCCCTTGCGGTCTTTCAACCACTTCTCGCACACCTGGTAGCCCCCGATCCGGTATCCGTAAACCTCCGGGGGGACGGGACCGAAAGCCTGCGTCCTGTTGACGACCATGCGCTGTTCACCGGGGTCACAACCAAAGCCCTTCGCCTTCGTCCGCACGACGACCGAATCCCCCTCGCCCTCGAACCGGCAGGTCGGCGGGTCGAGCTCCGGTGACCTGAGCAGATGCAGCGCGGCCAATCGCTCGCCCAGGGCAGCGAGTTCCGCCTCAGGGGGCCCCAGGAGAAGCGTTGGGCAATGCCGGATAGGATCAGGAGGCTTGAGCATGGCGAAATTAGGCGGGCTGTACTATATTTCAAGCCATGCTCCATCCCAAGCCAAAGGTTGTAGCCCTTCTTCCCGGCGCCGATATCCGACTGCGGTGGTCGGAGAAAACACAGGTGGAAATCAGCGACGCGCCGGAAGAGAAGCGGTTCCGCTACCGCGACTTGGTGGCCTGGTGACGGCCCCCGACGGCAAGGCCCCAAACGGGTGCGCCTTCCGCGATCCCGCGTTCACGGCGAACCGAGATGCGCCGGTCCACCGTTGGGTTCCTTGGATCGCTGGGTACTCCAAGCATTTCGTCGAGGATGCGATCACCCGCTACACGTCGGGGCCAAGCGTAGTGCTCGATCCGTTTGCGGGCGTTGGCACGACTCTTGTCGAGGCCGACCTTGCGGGGCATAATGCCGTCGGCTTTGAGATCAACCCCTATGCCGCGTTCGCGGCGCAAGCGAAGTTGAAAGCCCATCGGGTCGATCCAGATTACCTCCGAAGTACCCTCGGTCGCTTCATGGCGTTCATGGAGAAGGGCATGCGGAGAGGGACTAAGCCGCGGACGGCCCCTCCAGCCGCGTTCCGCACACGCACGCCATTCTACAGTCCGAAGGTCGAACAAAAGGTGTTGCTGGCCTTGGACTTCATCGCAGACCGAGAGCCCCGAATCGCCGACATCTACCGCTTGGCGTTCGCGGCAACGATGGTCAACTACTCGAACTACTCCTACGAACCTAGCTTGGGCCGCAAGGCGACCGTCGGGAGACCCGACGTAGACGACTACAACGTAGCCGAGGCGATGATGGGCAAGGTTTTACAGATGGCGGACGATGCCGCTTGGTATCGCGATGCCCGCGATACGCGAAGGCGGAAGGACGGGCAGATTCTCAAGCGGTCGTTCTTCGACGGCTACTCTAACCTCGAAGCGGGAAGCGTGGACCTTGTTATCACGTCCCCGCCGTACCTGAACAACTATCACTACAACCGTAACACCCGCCCGCATCTGTACTGGCTTGGGTTCTGTTCCTCTCCGGGCGACATGAAGCGTTTGGAGGAACTCAACTTCGGAACCTACTGGCAGAACGCACGGAACCAAGATCGCATCGATCTCGATCCGTCCATCGAGGACAAGACGATTCGACAGACGCTCACCAAGGTGCGACGGAAGAATCCCGACAAGGGAATCTACGGGGGAAGCGGTTGGGCCAACTACGCGGCGCGGTACTTCAACGACTGCGCCCGCTTCGTCGAGGGGGCTGCATGGTGCCTCCGGTCCGGCGCGACCGCCTTGGTGGTCATCGGCAACTCCATCTTGCAGGGGGTTCCGATCCCAACGGACCGGTTTCTTGCCAAGATCGCGGAATCGCGCGGCTTCGAGGTTACGGGCATTCACGTTCCCCGCGATGCGCGGGTCGGCAACAGCATTCTCAATTCAAGCGTCCGCGCCGGAAAGACAAATGGCAGTACGCTGTACGAGTCCATCGTGGAATTGCGGCGCACCTAATGCCGGACCTTTGGGACCCGCTTACCTACGACAATCTCATGGCCGGGACTGTCGCGCACTTCGAGGAGCAGGAACAGAGGCCGCTAGTCGATAGCGCGGGGATCGAAGGACCGGGAATCTACGCGCTGTACTACATAAGGCGCGATGGCCGAGTACAAGCCCATCGCGGACGGGACGCGACCCATCTACGCTGGCAAAGCGGTTCCCAAGGGTTCGAGGACGGGCAGCGGCAAACTAGACGTTGACCATCCAGCATTGCGGAACAGGCTCAAGGAGCACGCCCGCTCCGTCGAGCAGGTAAACAATCTTGCCATCGAGGACTTCTGGTACCGGGTGCTGGCGATTGTTCCTGTCTGGATCGTGTTCGCCGAACAAGCACTAATAAAGCGGTACAGGCCGGTCTGGAACAGTTGCCTTGACGGTTTCGGGAAGCACCATCAAGGCGGCAGGCGGAGGGAAACGGAGCGAAGTTGGTGGGATACCCTTCACCCTGGGAGGCCTTGGACAGCCGAGGAAACACAGCTCAAGACGGTTGCCGAGGCCAGCAAACGGGTAATGGGTTTCTGGTAGTGCTCGAACGAAGAACCGCCCGACTGATCCCACTTCCCATTCCGGTCGCGGACGCGCCCCAAGCCGTCGGTTTCTTGGCTTCCAGGTAGCCGATGTTGCGATCCGTGCCGTTCCAGAGGCGGAAATCCGGGTTGCCGCCCTCGGTGGGCCGGGGCAGAGTGGTCACGTGTACATGCGCCCTGCCGGTGTCGGCGGCTATTTTCTTCAGCATATCCGCCAGCGCCCCGTAGAAGCTCTCCTCCCGCGCGTCGCCCTGGCGGTTGATCTCGTGCAGCGCGTTCAGATATCTTGAAAAGATGGCCTTGCTCACAACGCGATCCTCTTGCTGGAGAGCGCCTCGGCGCCCCTCACAGGTCTAGTACTCGAAAGGGACCACCTCGAGGTCTTCGATCCGCTCATCTTCGGTGAAGCGCCAGACGCCGATATGGCCCCGGCGCAGGTCGCCGTTCTCGTCCCAGTCCATCGTGACGGCGGCGCCCTCGTAGTCGATCTCCCCGCCCTCCGCGAGGATGGCAAGCGCGGCGGTGATGCCTCCCGGACCCGCGGCCACGGCCTCGCCCGGCGTACTGCCGATGGTGCGCAGATGGTCGCGGATGGCGGCCCCGTCGACGCTGCCGGCGGCCTGGGCCGCGAGCGCGAGCGCCACGGTGGCGTCATAAGTCTCCCTGACGTAGGCGAACATCGGTAGCTCGCCGTATGCCGCGACGAACGACGAATCCCATGCGGCCGAAGCCGCGTTCTCCGGGGCAGCCGCCCCCGCCGTGCCGTACATGCCCCCGAGGTGCTCGCCCCCGATGGCCTTGACCAGTCCGGGGAGCTTCAGGGCATCGCCGAAGGTGAACTGGTCGTACAGGTCGTTCTCGATGGCCTCCCGGATCAGGATTTCGGCTTCCGCCTCGTAGGTGAGGACGACGAGGGCCTCGGCGCCTTCGCTCGCCGTTTGCCGCAACTGGGGGAGGAACGTGGTCCGGTTGGGATCGATGGCGGCGGCCCGGAGCGCTCCCGTCCAGGCCCCTTCAAAAGACCCGGAGAGGCCCTGCCCCCAGGCATCGTCGCGGTAGGTCAGGCCGACGTTGGTGAAGCCCCGCTCTCGCGTGACGCGCGCGAGGACGGGCCCCTGGGCGTTGTCGGATAGCGCGGTGCGGAAGAGGAAATCGTGATCCGCGACCTCCGTGAGCCTCGGGGAGGTGGCCGAAGGGCTGATGGTGGGGATGCCCGCCGGGCCGATCACCCGCTCCGCGACGAGGAGCGCATTCGCGCTGGTGTTGGGGCCCACCAGGGCGTGAATACCCGCGGCCGAGATCATGCGCCGCGCCTTTTCCACGGCCCGCACGGGGTCGAGGGTGGAATCCCCCACGAACATCTCGACCGGCCGCCCAAACACGCCGCCGCCCTCGTTGACGTGCTTGACCGCCAGGTCGAAGGCCCGCCGCCTGTCGGTGCCCTTCTCGGTCGATCCCTCGCTGAAATTCATCAGCAGACCCATCTTCAGCGCCGGGGTCGAGCCGGGACCGTTCACCGAATCATCGCCGCACGCCGCGGCCATGCCGATCAACAGTGCACATGCCGCACTTACCTTCGGGGCTACGTTTGATCTGATCGACAGCATGTCATGTCCTTTCCCTTCTTCCCTGTTCCTCTGTGCGGGCGCCGGCAGCCTTCACCTTTTCATTCCGTTCGGAAGTGGCGGTAAAAGCGGAGGGTGTAGCCTTCGCTGAATGCTTGAGCGACGGAGACTGCGATGGTTGACCGGCGTTGCATGGCGGAGAGGGAGGGATTCGAACCCTCGGTGGGATTTTATGCCCACACTCGCTTAGCAGGCGAGCACCATCGGCCGACTCGGTCACCTCTCCGCAACGGCTGGCTCGCAGTATAGTGGGGGAACCGGCTCCCGTCAACGCTCCCAAGGTCGAGGGAACCGCCCGCCGCCGGGTGCGTTGACACTGGCGGGAGGCTCCTCTATCTTCGCCGGACGGGGTGAGGATCGGTCCCGGGACGGAGGCGGGGTGGCTGGACGCAGCGCGAAGGCGGGCACGGTGATGGTCGCGGCGTTGGTCGCCTGCGCGTTGGGAGCGCCGTTTTTGGCCCCGCACGACCCGCTCGCCCCCGAGTTGGTGCGACGGCTGGAGCCCCCCTCGGCGGATCACCCGCTGGGGACCGACGAGATAGGGAGGGACCTGCTCAGCCGCCTGATCTTCGGGGCGCGGCTCTCGCTGGCCATCGCCGCGGGTGCGGCGGGCCTCGCGCTCCTGATCGGGGCGCCCGTGGGCCTCGTTGCGGGCTACTACGGCGGGATCCTGGACGGGGTGGCCATGCGCATCGTCGAGGTGGCGCTGGCTTTCCCGGCGGTGCTTCTGGCGATTCTGGTGGTGGCCATGATCGGACCGGGGATAACGAATGTGGCGCTGGCGATCGCTGTGGTGATGTTCCCGCAGTACACGCGGGTCGCACGCGGCGGGGCAATGTCGGCCAAGGTTCAGAACCATATCGAGGCGATGCGCGCCCTGGGGGCTTCCGACTGGCGCATTCTCCTGCACGGCATCTTCCCCGGCACGGTCGGGCCGCTGGTAGCGCAGACGACGCTTGGGCTAGGCACAGCCATCCTGGATGTGGCGGGGCTTTCGTTCCTGGGCCTCGGCGCGCCGCCGCCAACGCCCGAGTGGGGCGCCATGATCGCCGGAGGGCGGGAGGTGGCGCTCCAGGCACCCTGGATTCTGCTCTTCCCTGGGATCGCTATCCTCGTGACCGTGTTGAGCTTCAACCTCCTCGGAGATGCCATCCGCACACGATACGCGCCGCGAACGCTGGTCGGGGAAGGCGGCCGGTGACAGCCGCCCGATTCGAGCCCACCCGAGGTCCTTCCCTCCATGCGGGGAAGGGAGGCGGACGACCGACGCGCTGGCGTCAGCGCTTGCTCTGGGCGCTCATGCTGGCGCTCGCCGGTGGATGCGCGACGGGAGCGGCGCGTCGAAGGGCCGAGGAGGGGCCGACCGACCGCCGGGCGCTGGAGCACTTCGTATCGGCGAAGACGGAGGAGCTCAAGGGCAACTATCGGGGAGCGATCCTGCAACTGGAGGAGGCGCTGCTCTTCGACCCGCACTCGCCATCCCTGCACTTCGCCATTGCACGCGATTACTTGCTTCTGGGCAGGCACTACGCCGCCATGCAGTACGCACGCCGGGGCACGGATCTCGCACCCGACGATCCGCAGGGGCATAAGCTCCTGGCCGAGCTTTACCGCACGATGGGGAAAGTGGATTCCAGCATCACCGAGCTTGAACAGGTCGTCCGCCTCGATCCCGACGACGATTACACCCTCTTCCTGCTCGCGGACATCCACGAGCGCGCCGGGCAATTGGACGAAGCCGTCGAGCTGATCGAGGCTCTGCTCGAGCGTCCCAGGACGACGTTCGAGACGAGCCACCAGGCGGCGGAGACCTTCCTGGAGTGGGGAACCTACGAGCGTGCCGAGAAGCTCTTCGGTGCAATGGTGGCCCAGTACCCCGCGAACGATGCCCTGCGGATCGGCCTGGCGAGTGCTCTGGAGGGGCAAGAGCGGCTCGACGAGGCGTTGGCCGTCTACCACGAAGCGCTCGCCCGGGAACCCGAAAACACCGTGCTGCGCCAGGCGCTCGGCGATGTCCACATCACGCACCAGCAGTGGGACGAGGCGACCGCCCAGTACGAGGCCCTGCTGGAGGCCAGCCCGTACGACGTGATGATCGTTCGGACGCTCCTGGAACTCTACGAGGAGCAGGGGCAACTCAACCGCGCGCAGGCGCTCATGGACCGCATCCTCACCGAGCGACCGGAGAACCCCGATCTGTACTTCTGGGTCGGCAATCTCGCGATCGACCAGGGGGAGTTCGCCAAGGCGGTGCGGGCGTTCAGGACGATGGTGGAATTCGATTCCCTGGCGGCCGATGGGTGGACGAACGCCGCCTATGCACACCTGCGTCTCGATCAGCCCGAACGGGCGGCCGCGCTCCTTGAGCGGGGACGGAAGGTGCTGCCCGACAACACGCGTATCCTCCGCCTGCTGGCCCTGGCCTACCGGGACCTGGAACGCTGGGACGACGCCATCGCGATCTTGAAGACCGTGATCGAGTCTCGCCCCCAGAACGACGATATCCGTTACGAACTGGCGGAGGTGCTGGAGAAAGCGAAGCGCTTCGACGAGGCGAAGGCGCTCTTTTTGGCCATCGTCGCCCAAAACCCCGAGAGCGTGGACTACCTCTTCGGGCTGGCGAGTTGCTTGGAGCAGTCGGGCGATTTCGATGGCGCCGTTGCCCGCTTCGAGGAACTGCTCGAGGTGGAACCGGACAACGCCCTGGCACTCAACTACCTGGGCTACATCTTCGCCGAGCGGGAGGTCCGGCTCGAGGAGGCCGCGGAGATGCTGGAGCGCGCCGTCGCCCAGGAGCCCGAAAACGGGCCTTTCCTGGATAGCCTGGGCTGGGCCTACTATAAGTTGGGGCGCCTATCGGAGGCGCAGGAGTACCTCGAAAAGGCCGTGCGCCACGAGTCTGAGAACGCCATCATCTTCGACCACTTGGGCGATGTCGCCGATGCCCTGGGTGACTTTGACCGTGCCGACGAGGCCTGGACGAGATCCCTCGAGCTCGATGAGACCGACGGTGACGTCCGCCTGAAGCTCCAGAAGCTCAGGACCTTGCGATCGCAGTAGACCATCGCCGAAGCTGCGAGGACGTTGCGATGAAGCGGTGTGCGTGGGCGGCCAACGACCCGATGATCCGTTACCACGACGAGGAGTGGGGTGTACCCGTTCACGACGACCGGGCGCTCTTCGAATCCCTCATCCTTGGAGGCGCCCAAGCCGGCCTGAGCTGGGAAACCATCCTGAGAAAGCGCGAGAACTATCGCGCGGCGTTCGACCGCTTCGACGCGGCCGCCATCGCCCGGTACGACCGGCGGAAAGTGGAGGCCCTCCTCACGGACCCCGGCATCGTCCGCAACCGGCTGAAGGTCGCCGCCGCCATCACGAACGCGAAGGCCTTCCTCGCCATCCAAGAAGAGTTCGGCAGCTTCGACGCTTACATCTGGGGATGGATGGACGGCCAGCCCAGGACGAACGCGTGGCGTTCGCCTTCGGAAGTCCCCGCCCGAACGCCGGAATCCGACGCCATGAGCGCGGACCTCAAGCGCCGCGAGTTCAAGTTCGCGGGCTCGACCATCTGTTACGCCTTCATGCAGGCGGTCGGGATGGTCAACGACCACACCATCGATTGCTTCAGGCATGCGCAGATCGGCTAGCGAGAGGCCGTCCGGGCTGACGGTCGAATCCCCACCGGGGGTGCAGCGGCGGCCCCTCATCCGCGTTGCGTCCCATGCGTCGGCGCTCGCGTTCGTCATCGTGAGCGCGGGGTGCAGCGGGATCGCGCGCATGCCCCGTCCCCCCGAGCATGTCACGCCCGAGATCATCGCCGGACGGGTGGATGCCAACTTCGCGCAACTGGAGGACCTGCGGTCGCGCGCAAAGATCAGGCTGACAACGCCCGAGGGCATCCAGAAAGTGAACGCTCTCATCCAGTACCGTAAGCCGGACAGGGTCAAGATCGAGGTCTACGGTTTCCTGGGGATCGCGCTGTGGCAGGCGGTGACCTCGGACGAGCGGCTGCGGGCGTATATCCCCCGGCTCAACGAGGCCATCGATGCCCCGGCGGAAGCGCGGGTCGTGGCGGGCCTCACGGGCGTGGACGTAAGGCTGGACGACGTCACACGCGTGCTGCGCGGCGGCGGCCTCGACACCACCGCACTCGCCCACATCTCGGCCTTCGAGCGGCGCGGTGACGCCTACCTCATCGTCACCAGCGAGACCGGCCGCGTCCGCCACTTCTGGGTGGATGCGACCAGCCTGCACGTCCGCGAGACGGAAGGGTTCGACGAACGGGGAACGCGGCTCTCCCGGACGGTTCTCGCCGACTACACGCGAACGGCCGATGTGTGGCTCCCACGCGCGATCACGGTGGAGCGAGGTCCGGGGCGCGTCGAGCTCACGCTCAAAGAGCCTCAGGTCAACCGGGGACTCACCGACACCGATTTCACGCTGGCGTTTCCCGAAGGCACGCGCATCACGCACATGGAATGACGCTCGTCCCCTTACCGCATGGATGGAAGGGCATCGGGCGGCTGGCGCCCCGATCGCCGCACACAAAGAAAGGACCTAGCGATGACCTGCGATTTCGAGGCTTACCTTCCCGAGACCTTCGACGACCGTCCCTTTGGCCACGCCGATCTCATGGCCCTGGAGGATGAAGCGGGGATCGAGCGCATCGTCACGATGCCCTCGGGCAGCCCTCCGGGAGGGTTCCTCCACCCGGACAATGCCGGCCACGCCGAGCGTATCCGGGGTCACCCGCGCCTGGTCGGCTGCACCCTCGTCAACCCCAATCTGGGCCGGGACGCCGTCGATGATTTCCGCAGGGCGGTGACCGAGTGGGGCTTCCGGGGGGCGAAGGTCATGCCGTCAGCCATGCAGGTCGTGGCGGACAGCCTGGTCATGGACCCCGTGATGGAAGAGGCGCGCTCGCTGAGGGTGCCCGTCACGATCCACTCCGGCAGCCGGTACTGCAGTCCCGCCGAGATCGGACGCCTGGCAGCGCGGCATCCGCAGGTGCCGGTCATCATGGACCACATGGGCTACCGGGCCCAGGTGAGTCAGGCGATCGAGGCCGCGAAGGCAACGCCCAACCTCTACCTGGGCACGACGCTCGTCGCCGAGCCCATCGCCATCAAGAGCGCCGTTCGCGCCGTGGGCGCCGAGCGGGTGGTCTTCGGCTCGAACGCGCCCACCGGGGTGCCGCTATTGGGCGTTATGATGGTCCAGCGAGCGGGGCTCTCAGAGCGGGAAGAGGCGCTGGTCCTGGGCGATGCGCTGGCGTCGGTCTACGGGCTCGCATAGGAGCCGCTGTCCTGCTGGGACGTTTCGGAGGCCGCCTTCCGTCAAGGTCGAAGTTCACCAAGGCGTAGCTAATGCAGCTTTCTCTAACACGGCCCCTCCGTGCCATTCTTATTAGAATAAATGCGCCTTCCATTATAACAAGGGACACGAGGGCCGAGCTTATGACAGCGAGCTATAATAACGAAATGGGCGGCGCTCAACCGGCGGAAGAGGCTCCTGGCACAGTGCGCCCTCGCCTCACTCCCTCTCCCACCACAGGCGGCTTCGGGGGACGCGAAAAGGGTGCCGGGCGTCCTCGCCTCGGAAGGTCAGGGCGGGATCGAGCTGCCAGCGCAGGTCGAAGTACCCTGTGATCGTGCGGTCGGAATCGTCGCCGCGATCGGTGCTGAAGATGTGGTAGTCGCACCAACCCAGGTCGCTGAGCCTGCGGGTGATGCCCTTCAGCGCCCGCCAGTTGGTGGCTGCGGCGTATACGACGTAGCGTTCGGGGGCGAGGGGGTTGGGGTAGATGAGGCTCAGGCCCAGGTCATCGCCCTCGAGCACCTCCTCGCCGAAGCGGATGCGCCCCTCCTCGACGACGATGGGCAGGCTGGGGGCGATCCGACGTAACAGACCGTTGGAGCGCGGCGTGCCGAAGAGGACGAGGTTATGCGTCGCGATCTCCTCGGAGGTGAGCAGCGTATCGGCGCGGAAGCCGCAACTCGTGTGCTGCCACCGTTGCCACCGCCGCAGTTCGCGCGCGGCCTCCTCGAAGTCCATCCGCCGGCCATCGGGGTCCGTCTCGCCGGTGCCGTAGACGAGGATGAAGGGGCTCTCCCTAGCCTCGCTGATCGGTCCCTCCAGACCCTTGCGCTTCCACAGGCCGTCGCGTTTGAGCTTGCCGGTTCGGAAGCGCGGCCGCTCCTCGATGGCCTTCGTGTCCCGCACGAAGCCGACCGACCGCGTCCTGCCCCGGTAAGCGCGGCGGCCGTTGACATCGACGCGCACGCTGCGATCTCGTACCAGTCCTCGCGTTAGCTCCAGCGTGAAGGCGTCGACGCCGCGGGCATCCACCCGGACAAAGCCCGATCTCTCGACCCGTGCATCGATATCGGCGAAATGGTAGGCGCGGTCCAGCGCATCCACCCGAACCCAGGCATGATGCCCATACGCCAGCCTGGCGGTCACGAGCCGGACGTGCGGTGGATACGGATCACGGACCGCCCCTGCGAACCATTCGAAAACCCCTTCCCACAGGCCTCGGGGGAAGAGGCTTGTCCACTGGGCGGGGACGGCGGCGTGGCCCATGTCGGTTCGCTCATCGTAGGTGACGTCGTAGCCAAGCGAGTCCAACTGGGCCACCATGCGGCGGGTGTGCTCGACCGACGTGATGGGGTCCCCGATGCCATGAACGGCGTAGACGGGCGTGCCCACCAGGTTGGGGGCATAGTGGAAGGTGTTCCCCGCCTCGAAGGAAGGCTGTGCGCTCCTGGGCAGGGAACGACGGACGAGGCGATAGTCGGTCTCCCCCATCACGGGCGCAATAGCGGCGAAAATGCCGGGGAACTTGGCGCCTATCGACCAGGTCCCCGTCCCGCCCATGGCGTAGCCCGTCAGGTAGCGCCGGCTTTCGTCCACGGTGTAGAGCAAGGCGACGGCCTCCAACACCTCGTGGATGTCGACGGCGCCCAGGCCTTCATAGTCCGTATTGCCGCGGCCGTAAGGGACGACGACCAGCCAGCCTCGCTCTTCAGCGACGGTGCGAAAGGACCAGACCCAGTGTTCAATCCGGTTGTCGAAGCCGCCATGATAGGGGTCATGACCGTGCAGGACCATCATCATCGGCGTGGGCTCGCCGCGCCTGTAACTCCGTGGCACGTAGATGCCGAAGGGCTGTAAGCTCCGCTCGATCTCGGACCGGTAGAACCGCGTGAAGACGCCCCGGCGGTGGGCCAACGGCTCGTCACCCGCATCCAGTCGGCGGATCAGTCCCTGCGCGTCGGCCAACAGCCTTACCCAGTACCAGCGGACCCAGCGGGAGGGGTTATCGTACAGCCGGTGATAGGCCCTGAAAAAGCGGTCGATCTGGTGCGCGGCGATCTCAAGCGGCCAGACGGCGAGCTCGTCGGACCCGGTACCCCTTTGACGTTCGGCGACCGCATCGCGGAGCTCCCGCGCCACGGCCTGGGGAGCGCCCACCAGGAAGGATCGGTCGAAGCGCTCCGTTCCACGGTCGGGCCGCTGGACGCTCGCACTCAGGGTGTAGAGATTCGAAGGAAGATCGGGCACGGCCCAGCGCAGCGTGTCGAGAAGCGCGCCCGAAAACCCGCCGATCTCGCGCCCGGCGGCATCCTGAACGGTGACATCGACGCTCAGCTCTCCGAGCAAGCGGTAGCGCGCGTCGGTCCCCGCCCAGGTTTTGAGGGTGTCCCCGGCGGCGAGGACTGCTTTTCGCACGCGGAACCGCATCCGCTCGGCGAAGAAGCGGGCCATCTCGGCGCGATGCGCCTCGGCGTCCAGGAAGCGAAGCATGAAGCCCCAATCGCCGCCGCTATCGTCCACTTTGACGAGTAGGCGATTGGCGCCCTTTTGAAGCCGCACGACAACGTAGTCATCGTCTATGCGGGCTCCACGGGGTATGTGGCGATAGTGGACGCGCTCGCCGCCGAGCCAGATGGCCACGCCGTCGTCGCTGCCAACGCCCAGGAGCGCCCACGTCGGCTCGGGTGCCTCGACGACCGTGTAGGCATAGGCGACGACGTTCGCGTTGTTGGGACCGAAGACGGCGCCGAGGTCCACCAGGTCCGCGGCGCTGCGGTGGCGCGTCCAGGTCAGCGGTGCGCCGCTGAGGTTGGGCACTGTATCGCCCGCTCGGGGATCGGCATTCGCCTCGCCGCCCACGGGGGCGAGGAAATCGCGGTCGAGGCCATCGGGCCGGGTGTGGAAGTGCCAGCCCGTCCCGCCGTTGGACGGAGAAAAGAAGGGGCCCAGAAGGAGCCAATCGCGGAGGAAGACCCCGGGGACGGCTTCCACCCCTTTGACCTCACCAGCCGATAGAGGCGTCCCAAGGAGAGTGAGCGCCGCTAGACACCGGCTGAGCCAGCGTACCATCGCGCACCCCGCGCCATCACAGTGAATCGACCCAGCGTCCGACTGCTGAACGAAGGTAGCGGGAGATGCCTCGGTGCGTCAACCCGTCTCAATCGTAAGGCGACGTACCCGAGTGGAGGGCCGCAAGGGTAGCTGTTGACATCGGGCCTGAATGTCGCACCTTCCAGAAGGGTTTCTCGGTCCCGTAAGATTGAATGACACCTGCGCCCGAGCCATGGGTGGAAAACAGTGATTCTCCCCTCCCTGCTTGCGGGGAGGAGTCGGGGGTGGGGTGCGCTGAGACCGCAGTGTCAAGAGTCCAGCACTGACTCAGGGCGGCGGCGGGCGTATCTTACGTGCACGATGGCTGGCGTAGGCGGGTTCGGAAACTCCGATGGGGAATCGCCCCTCCCCGCATTATGGGATGGGGATTACGGCTCATCTCCCTGCTCTTTGCTCTGCTCTTCGCCCCTCCCTGCTTGCGGGGATAGGGTCTCGTCAGGACCGTGATGAGCAGGGCTTCTTTACTCCCCTCCCTGCTCGCGGGGAGGGGTCGGGGGTGGGGTTTGCATGACACCTGCGCCCGAGCCACGGGCAAGACCCTCGTCACGGGTGAAGAGCGGTGATAGCCTCAGCGGCCACGAGCCGCTTCCACACGCCGGCCTCGAAGCTGGACCCGGCTAAAGCCCAAGACCAGCGGCGGGTGCTGGTACTGTCGCTCGCCTTCTCGGTCGTGGTGCACGCCGGGATCATCGCGATACGCACCGTCCCGCCCGAAGACGCGCGCAAGCGGCCGCTGACGGTCCGGTTCGTCAAGCGCCGTCCTCCTCCTGTCTCCCAGGCGTTCCAACTGCGCACCCGGCCGATCCCGATGCGGCGCCGTCCCATGATACGGCGGACGCGGCGGATCTACGCGCGGCTGAAATCGCCGGTGCGAATCCGTGGCGTGCCCGCGCGGTGGGTGGAGAAGCCCTGGGGGCGGGTGCGTCCTGAGCGCGCACTGCTGGACAGTGTGACGTTCGAACGTCCCGATCTGGAACCCGCCTTGCCCGAAGGCAGGGTGGAGATCGTCCCGTTTCCACATGCGGGCAAGATCCGTCGCAAGCTGGACATGATGGACCTGGAGGACTTGGACACGGGAAAGTACCACGCCATGGTCCATCAGAACCCGGAGGACAAGGGCGAGATCACGGGGTTTTTCCATGTCGTCAACGTCTACCTCGCTTCGCAAGATCTCGCGCGCGCCCACTTCGCACAACGCAAGGGCCTCACGCGGCCGCCGCCGCGCGGAAGCGGGTTGGCGCTGCCCAACCTAGTGCGGGCGATGAACGAGTTCACGGGCATCAAGGCGGACATCATAGGGACGATCTCGGTGGAGTCACCGGAGCTGTTGAAGGCGCCATGGGCCATGTTCGCGGGCCAGGCGCCATTCGAGCCCTCACGCGCGGAGGCGGCAAGCCTGGGGCGCTACCTCAGGGTCGGCGGTTTCATATTCCTGGACACCGAGGGGCTGGGATTGGGTCCTCTGCGGAACTTGCTCCACGTCTCGCTGGCCAGCCAGAACCTGCGCTTCAACCGCCACTGGGAGCTCGTCGGCATTGGCCCCAAGCACCCCATCTTCGACAGCTATTTCCAACTCCCGGGGCTGCCGGTGACCGCCAACCCCTGGCTGATCGACCCCCAGACCGGAACTTACCTCAACACGCGCCGAGCGCCTCTCGTCGGCGTGGAGATCGGGGGACGGCTAGCGGCGCTGGCAACGACATGGGGGCACTCGGCGCTTTGGGCCTACCATGATTCGGAGATCCCCCCACCGGACGCCAACGAGGAAGTCAGGCACGCGGGATACCTGCGCTGGAGCACGGCACAAGGCTCCCTGAAGTTCGGCGTTAATCTCCTCGTCTACGTGCTCACCCAGCCCGGCTCCATTACCGATCAGGTGATGCGCAAGGTGTTCTTCTAAGCGAGCGCCGCTTCCAGCCCCGCAGCGTCGGAGAAAACGGCCAGGATCTCGATGCCGGAAGGCAAGCCACGGCGGGCCTCGGCGGGATAACAGCGGTAGCAGCCCACAGTGCGGTCCCACCCCAAGAGCGCGCCCCCGGTCCCCGCCGCCAGAATGTCGTGGAGCTCGCGGCGGAAGACCGGCAACGCGCGCGTCGTCTCGGCGCCGGCCAGGGCCCGGAGGCGCGCGGCGCCCTCGGCGGAGGGGGCTTCGGTGCCCGCCTCCCACGCCTGGTAAACCGCAAGTTCGACGCCCAGACGCTCGGCCATCCGGGCTTGCGGAAGCTCGGCCCTCTGGCGCAGGCCCTTGATGCGCGAAGAGGTCCACGGGTTTGACGCCACCATGGCGTACAATAGGCGGGAGGGGAGGACGCGCGTCAAGTGCAAGGCCCCACGTTCGCTGACAGAAGCCAACGGCAGGTCCACCCTACGCATGCGGAGGCGACCATGAGCGCACTTTCCAACCTTGCCCGAGCCCGGACCCACAGGAGCAAACGCGTTTCCTCATGGGACCGTAGCGGGAAGGACAGGGACTGCCTGCACCTCCCGCCGGGAGAGACGGCCACCATCGCCCGGATCGCGGGCGCCGGGGTGATCCGCCACATCTGGATCACCGTGGCGTGCGAGGACCCGCTCTACCCGCGCAAGGTGATCCTGCGCTTCTACTGGGACGGGGAGGAGAGGCCGAGCGTCGAATGCCCCCTGGGCGATTTCTTCGGTGTCGGGCACGGGGTTCTGTCGCATTTCGTCTCGCTGCCTTTGAACATCATCGCCAAAGGGGGCGGACCCCGGCTCGACGCGGCCCTCAACTGCTTCTTCCCGATGCCCTTCGCCACAAGCGCTCGCCTCACCGTGACCAACGAGGCGGATGCACCTCTGACCTCGTTCTACGACTACGTGGACTACGAGGAGCACAACGCCCCCGAGGACGATCTCCTGCGTTTCCACGCCCAGTGGCGCCGGGAGAACCCCACCCGCGGGACTTTCGATCTGACGCGACCCGGCCTCCGCCCCGAAGAGGTGCATCGAGCGCCCAACCTCGACGGGAAGGAGAACTACGTCATCCTGAACGCGGCCGGCCGGGGCCACTACGTCGGCTGCAACCTCTCCATCGATCACATCAACCCCGTACCGGACGAGCACTGGTTTGGTGACGGCGACGACATGATCTTCATCGACGGTGACACCTGGCCGCCTTCACTCCACGGCACGGGGACCGAGGACTACTTCTGCGCGGCATGGTACTTCCCGTCGGGCAAGTACGACGCGCCTTACCACGGCATCTCCCACGCCGGACCGACGGAGGGCGAGCTCAGGTGGTCGGGCAAGTGGACCCTGTACCGGTTCCACATCGAGGACCCCATCGCCTTCGAGCGCCAAATCCGCGTGACCATCGAGCACGGCCACGCCAATTGCCTCTCGGACGACTACGCCTCGGTGGCCTACTGGTATCAGACCGAGGCACACCAACCTTTCGAGCCGATGCTGCCGGTCGGGGAGCGCCTGCCCATCGACGAACGCGAGAGCCTGCGTGGGTTCATGCGGACGATCTCCAGTCCCCCGGAGAGCACACCCATGCGCCACAATCAACATCAAAGCGTCAGCGAATTGCTTCTTGACCACAGGCCACAGGGAGGCCTCGACTGGCCGTGGCTGTCCAAGTTCAATGGCGAGTGGGCAGACAAGAAGTCGGCCAACAAATTCATGCTCGGCAGCATCCTCGACTACCAGATGAGAGCGGATCAGGCATGGGAAAACGCCAGGCGGTTCGCGAAAGACGAGCTTGGCGACCCGGACGATCTCTGGGAGGCCATCATCAAGATTTCCGATTGGGATTCCGATGCCTCCCGCCAACGTTACCGTCTGCATCGCTTCCGCCGTAGGGGGCACAAACGCGTCCGGCGAATCGGCAAAGAGATCGTCGAGCGCTACAACGGCGACGCCCGCGAGATCTGGGAGGACCAAGCCCCCTTCGAGGTCCTGAACCGCCTGAATGGGATGCAGGTCGGCCCGGAGACCTCGTGGATGATCGTCGGCGCACTGCTAGACACGAATCAGATATCCGGAGCCGGCGAACTCAAGGCGGACATCCACGTCCGGAGAGTGCTGGGCCGCGTTTTCACCGGCGAGGACATCTCTGCGGATCAGGCGCATCGCATCGCGAATGAAATGCATCCCGATAATTCATGGATGCTTGACGCACCCCTGTATCGCTTGGGCCAAACACACTGCAGGCCAAGGAAACCGAAATGTGCAGATTGTTACCTCCGCGATGAGTGCAACTACTACGCGGCGAACGCCCGATCGGGATAAGGCCGGGAGCAAGAAGCCGCTGGTGGTGCTATGGTCGGAGAGAGCCTGCCCTTGGTCGGCCACCTGCTAGGCGAAGCTTACTGCTCTAATTGGGGTGTGTCTTGAGCGACTTGCGGATCTCCGACCGGACTTTCTCATTGAGGTTGTCAAGGTCTACACGCCTCTCATTGACCGCCGCCGCCAGGAGTTTCAACACCTTCCCTTTCGCCAGCCTGCGGCACTGCTTTCCGTCGATTGCGGCAACGATGCGATTAGCGACTCTTCCGAGGCGCACGTAGTCAAGGTTCTGAATGTCAACATGATGCTCAACCAGCCCCAGTACCGGTGTCTGGCCTTCAGTGTCCCTCAACTTCTGGCCGTCTGCCCTCAGATCCTCATCCGAGACCCACACGACATCGAGCTTGTCAACACGGTTTCTGGCTGCGGCTATGGCTAGTGCTGCCTCTTCAACCTGGCGGTCGGCTTCTGTGCCGCAACGCCAAAAGGAAAGGGCGTTCTCCTTCGTGCGTAAGTCGGCGGTTACGGCGTCCGCAGGAATCTCGTCCGTCGCCAAGCCCGTTTTTGACGACCACTTGGCGCGCGTGATTTTACGAGCCAGGAACACAGGCTATGGGCCGAGGTCGTCGATCACGTCCCGGATGTAGTCCCGAAGCCACAGCTCCGGGTGGTGAGATGATTCCAGGACGGTGATGACTTCGCGGTCGGCCCACAATTCAGCCGCCTGTATGGCGGCGTCTCTGATGCCCACATCGTCCATGTCCAACGCGGTGCGCACGAGTTCCACACGCCATAAAACCGTCCCTGGGCTCGTTTGCCGCCCAAGGCAGCGCAACACCGACGCCGCAAAGCCCGGACGTTCTGCGTCTAGGCAAAACCCCTTGAGCCAGTGAAGGACGAGATCACTTTCTGTGGATCGCAACGCCTCGTCAATGATTAGCTCGGCTGGATGTGTCACGCCGTCCTCAAGGGAGTCAGCCTGAAAGGCCGCATCGAGCCTGGCTGCGAGCGCAACTTGCCGTGAGTCCGGGATGACCTGTCCCCGCACGCCTGCTTGTCGGAACCTTGTTAATCGAAGGATAGGTCTTCTGCTATATCTTTAACTTTCTTTCGGTGTGCCTCCGATCTCTGGAGGCGCATTTCGTCTTCTCTGTGCTCACGTTCAAGGATCTCGGCCACCTTCTTGTTCGTCTCGTTGACGCATAGAATCAGTGTTTCGCGATGATACTTCTCAACTTCCCCGATTGTTGTACCGTTCAAAATGATCCTCGCACCTTGAACTCTCGCAATGCCTCGACGATGCATGGTGGTGAAGCGTGGGGGGGGAATCCCAAATCTGTACAAATATCTCAGACCATAGAGACGAAGGCTCTCGGTTAAGTCGAAGAGGTACGGTGTAAAGGGCAGAGCCGGGCGTACCATCCAGCGTTGGCTCTGTAACTTCACCGACAATGACATCAACAATTCTTAGTGGCTCATCCGGTTGCGATTTTGCTACGGGTTTCCTGTGGACAGGTCTAGATGATGCCTGGAGCGGTGGGGCGCCTGATCTCGTGCCTAGCAGTGTGTCCGTAAGGTCTGAATAGTTCTTCTTGTATTGATCTGTGGTGCTCAGATCGATGTAATACTTTCCCTTCAGCCATGATGGAGCCGAGTCTTCCCACGTGTCCCGCGCAAGAATTGGAATGAATTTGCGATGATCGCCTCGGGCATGCACCTCAGCGGTCATGATGTCTCCTTCATATCCAACACCGCCTTGCCTCTCGTCCGACTTTAACCGGTAGTTGGACGTGCAAATGATCAAAACGTAATCATTCTCTCGAATCTCTTTCTCCATGAAGGCTGGCAACTGATCACCCGGAACCGCGTGCCACTGATCCAGAATCGTATCAACTCCGTCGCTGCGAAGGTCGGTCGCTAAGTCGGCAACCCATTTCTTGTGAGAATCGTCGTCCCATGAATAGGAGACGAAGGCCCTTGGAGCACTCATGGATTGTTACTCCTCTTTGTCGAAACTCTGATCACGCGTTTTTAATCTTTGCTCACTGCGTATCCATATAGATCACTATATAGCCTTAATCCGCCGCCCGGTATCCGTGAAGTACTGGACCTCCTCCGGGGTCAACGTACAATCCAATATAGCGCGTTCCCGATAGGAGAACCTCTTCTTTAGGACCTGATAGCCGCCGAGCTTGTAGCCCCAGACGGCGGCGGGAACGTTGCGTAACCTCACCCCCTCCACCGCCCGGCCCGCACGTCCATGTGGATGAAGCGGGCGCCGGGATAGACGAGCTTGAGGCCGGGCGGCGCGGTCCGTTCGGCGGCCCGCCGGAGGACGGCCAGGGCGCTGGGATGATCGCTGTGCGGGGCGATGTCGAGCGCGCGGCCCGCCAGGCGGCCGGGAACCGTCAGGTGGTAGGAGAGGGGGCTGCCGCCGATCGCGGCGTTCAGGTCAAGACCATAAGAGCCGTCTCTGGAGCCTTGTCGAGCACTCTGAGCAAAGCCTTGGCGGCGCCGGTGGGGCTGCGTCTTCCTTGCTCCCAGTTGCGGATCGTCTCTTGCGGTACGTCGATTCGCCGTGCGAACTCCTGTTGCGTAAAGCCAAGGCGCTTACGGACGCGCCGCGCGAATCTAGCCATGTCCCGCATGGCTTCGGCATCGTCGTGCCGTTGCTGGGTGGCGAGTTCTCGTTCGGTTGCCCCATCCAGCACTTCATGATCGACCCGCCCCGTGGGGAGGCTGTTCGGATCGCTGGGATCAATCCTGATGCATGTTTTTTTCATATTCTCCGACCTCCCTCCTGTTGGCCTTGCGGGCAGAAACGATACGAATGGCGGAACCCCGAACCGTGTAGATCACCACGAACACTCGCCCTTCGATCGCGCCGAGAAGCCGGTAACGATCCTCGCCATAATCCCAGCGGCGATCCCGCCCGACGAGCCGGTTTGGATCAAGAAAGGCCCGGATAGCGTAGGCGAAGTCGAAACCGCGATGTGCAAAGCAGCGATCACTCTTGGCTTCGTCCCACTCAAACTCCATAACGATTACGCTTCTACGGGCCTTGGGGGCGCCGTAGCCAAATCCCGGTTGGAGTCCGGGCGGCGACTCCAATGGCAAGATGATCGCTAGGGTTCGCCAATGTCAAATATTCACCCCCTCCACCGCCCGGCCCTCACGTCCATGTGGATGAAGCGGGCGCCGGGATAGACGAGCTTGAGACCGGGCGGCGCGGTCCGTTCGGCGGCCCGCCGGAGGACGGCCAGGGCTCCGGGATGATCGCTGTGCGGGGCGATGTCGAGCGCGTGGCCCGCCAGGCGGCCGGGAACCGTCAGGTGGTAGGAGAGGGGGCTGCCGCCGATCGTGGCGTTATGCCTCGGGCAACGGCAGCCGCTCGTGACCACCAGGGCGCCGTCGGGATCGCGTGGGGCGAGCCGCGCGGCGTACTGCTCCCGCAGGCGGTCGGCCACGAGCATCAGCGCAAAGCGTATTTCGTCCGCGCCGCAGCCGCACCTGCAAGTGATCTCCTCGGGCGTGAAGTGGCGTACCGTCCGCCATCGGAGGTCGTCCGACCTCACCTCTCCTCCCCACCGATGACGAGACGCTTGCCCGCCAGGATCACCTCGACGAAACCGGAGACCACCTCGCGCACCTCGTCATCCGTCAGCTTGCCGTCGGCGGTAGCGGCCTTGAACTGTTCGGCGGCGGCGGCCAGCGCCAGGAAAACGCCCTTGAAGCCCGAAAGGTGCCTGATGATCTTCAATACCTCAAAGAAGCCCATGTCCTTCTCCTTCATTGGTTTACACGTATCGACGAGTTGAGCCGAGCGTCCACGGACATCGCTCGGACTGCTCCTATTTGCCTCGCACGCCGTGCGAGGCCGCCACCTGGTCGCGCAGCCCCCTGATCTCGGCGCGCAGATCGACGAGCCGCCCCTCGACGTGCCCGAATCGCACGTCCAGGTACTCGCGGCTGACGTGCGAGAGCCGGTCGCCCGCGTGCGCGTCCAGCCGGTCGTTCACGGTCAGACCCCAGCCGTACGCCCCGACGATCAGGGCGAACAGGAGCCAAAGAGCGGCGCGGAGCCATGCGTTATCCCTCTGAGCGCTCATGGCGATTCCGGCGGCGCGATCCCGGCGACGCGTCCGGCGGTCTTCGCGGTCGGCTGGCCGGCCCATGCGATGCGCCGCCCCGAATCCGCGATGGCCTCGCGCAGACCCGCCGCGGTGATCTCCCAATCGGCGGTTTCCTGCCGGGTCGCCGCGCTATCGCGATGGGATTCCGCCTCGACCAGGGCGGCGCGCTGGCCGGTCAACGCCGCTTGAAGGTCCTTCACCTCGGCCCCGGTCGGCTTGAGGAAGCCCTCGGCCGTCAGTTCGCGCGTCTCCTCCAGAACCACAGCGCCCCGGGCCCTGATGGCCTCCGATTCCTCCGCACGGTCATCGTGGTGATAGAACCGGAACCCGAGGCGCTCGGCCTCCAGACGGTTCGTGATCCCTTTCATGGAGGGCGCCGACCCCTTCGCATCCTCGAAATCGTGGCCCCAGGGGACGACCCCGATGACTTCCCGCGTGTCGGTCTTGTAGATGACGATCATGTCCGGTCCCCCATTCAGGTTGAGAGCGTAGCCGCCTTGACCCAGTCGAGGCGAAGCAGGCGCCCGGCACCGCCGGTGTCGTTCCTGGAACCGATGGCCGGCCACAGGGGCCTACTAGGGACGCGCGTGCTGTGCGTCGTCTTGAGCGTCCCGCCCACGTAGAACTTCACGCTCGCCGAGGTCCACTCGATCTTGTACGTGTTCCAGTGCGTCACGGTGACCCCGGAGATCGTCCGTTGCTCCCTCGCGGTGCCGTCTCCGGTCGTACTGACGAACGAAGTGCCGTTCCAGTAGAACAGCGCGAAGACGTTCGTCGTGCCCGGCCAATAGGTCGGATTCCCACCCTGGCTGGTGCCTGAGAAGCCGAAGAGGACGCTCAGGGACGACGTGTGACTGAGCTGGCAACGGCACTCGAAGACCACGGTGGCGACGCCGACGTCATCCGCCGTCAGCGAGCAGCTTCGCTCAGCCAGAATCGAACCGTGGTCGTTGTTCGCGTTGACGTTGAACTCCAGATAGGTGGGCGCGCCGGTTTCGCCTCTCTTGATCCTGACGAATCCCGTGCCCTTCAGAAGCTGCTCCCACATCTGGGATCCCATGTGCGTCAAGGGTTTGAAGTTCGCCGTCGTCACATCGTCGCCGTTCTTGCCCCAGGAGAAGTGGTCGTGGATGCCCAGCGGACGCGCGAGGTTCAGATAGGCTTTGTCCTCCTCGCTCAAGCCGCCCGAGGCGCGGTCCACCAGCGCCTTGAGGTAGGCCATCGCCGAGGCCGTGGCGCTGGCGGCGGCGGCTTTGGCATCCGCCTTGTTGCCGAGGATGTCGCGCATCCGGGCGTTGGCGGGGGCATCGGCGGCCGGCGCATCGTGGAAGCCATCGACCGCATCCAACGCGGCCCGCAAGGCCCGATGGGAATCGGTGCTTTCGGTGAACCCCGCCCCCTGGAGGCCCTTGAGGCGTGTCAGAACCTGCTGCACGCGTCCGATCACGCTCATGTCACGGTCCTCGAAAGGCCGATCAGGTCACCGGTCGTCGGGTTGTAGGTGTAGGTCTCGGTGATGGCGATGTCCTCCGGATCGCTCATGCGGAGCCTGGCCTCCCTGAGATCGCCCGTCGTGGCGTTGTAGGTGAAATCGATGGTGCCGACGGGGCTCGTGTGGAGCCGCACCTGGCTCAGGTCGCCCGTCGCGGCGTCGTAGAAGTAGGATGCGGAGCCCGCCACCGCGAGAAAGTCGTCGATCGTCGGGCGGGCCTCCAGCCGTTCATCCAGTTCATCGATGTTCTGGGCGATGGCGTCGTACTCCGATTTCTTGGTCGCCTCCCCGACGGTGACGCGCAGGCCCGGCGTGAACGTGTAGGTCGTGCTCATGGGAAACCGTCCCTCCTCAATACCAGCGGCTCACGGCGCTACCGGGGTCACCGGGGGCCGCCTCGCCGTTCTCATCCGTCCAGAAGCCCCGCTCCTTGCGCTCGTCGGCGGAGGCGTTCGCGTAGTCCGGCGCATCGTCCGCCGCCCAGCGGCCAATCGCCAGGAACGAGAGCACGTCCCAGGCCTCGACCGTGTTGGTGAGCGCTCGTAAATCCTTTGATGTCGCGCGGACCTGGAGCGGTCGGTCGCTGAAGGCGTCATGGCTCAGCCTGAGCGCGTCACCCACCCCGACGCCCAGACCGGGGCGGCGCAGGGTAGCCGTAACGGCCTCGATCTCGGGGATGAACAACAGCTTCCACCTGGCCAGCACGAGCCGGACATCCGCCGTCCGATAGAGCCAGCGGAAGCTGTGGCGGCGTTGAACGACGGCCCCGGCGGCGGTCTGCTCACCCGTATCCTCGGCGATCTCTAAGCCGTCGGTCAGGCCCGATCCCGGGTCGAAGCGATAGCTGGCGACGAAGCGGTTGGCGTAGAGGCGCTCGGGGTCTCGCTCGACCGCGAACGATTCCGTGAACATCTCGGGATCGCCCAGCGTCGTCCCCGAAAGCGCAGTCGGCTCGCGGAAACGCGCCGTATAGAGACCGCCCGAGACGAACAGATCGAAGCCGATGTCGTTGGCGAGCTCCTGAAGGATCGTGTTGCTGGAACGCTGCTCGCCCAGGTGGGCGCGGCACTTGATCTCCGCCACGTTGGAGCGCAGCCGCGCAAGGGCGTCCGCATCGAGATCGGTCCGCGCGAGGCCGGCGTAGGTCACCAGCAGGTCCCCGATGATGTCCGCCGCGTTATCCAGGAGCGCACCGCCGCTCGTCACCCCCGTCCCCCCGCAGGTGATGGTGTCGCTATCGGGATCGTAGGCGGCGTCGAGATCGAAGGCGGCGTTCGCCAGGTCCACGTTCGAGAAGCCGACCGGAGCGCCGTTCCTGTAGACCGAGGTGAGGCTCCCCAGCGGATGATCCGCCACCCGGAAGCGGGGGACGGTCGTATCGATGCAGACCGCCGGCAGCGTCTGGTTCCCGGCCCCCGCCGTCCAGTCGCCGTAGACCACCGGGATCGCCTTGAACCAGCTCTTGCGCTCCAGGTTCGGGGTATCTCCCGGCAGATGGATGTTGGGCGGAATCTGGACGCTGTCGCGGTGGCGGATGTCGCGCAGGGCGAGGTGCACGGCGGCATCGGTGCGCCGCACGCCGCCGGGAAGCCGGACGATGCCCCGGAAATCCGTGGTGTAGTCGGCCAGATCGGGCCCGACGCCGACGAGCAGGTGAACCTCCCGGTTGCCCCAGGCGTACCGGTCGAGCAGCGCCCGGACGGCGCCGTCGCGGTCTTCTAGCGCCACCGTCACCGGCGAAAACCGCACCTTGGGCTCGACGAACGAACTGAACCCGTTGTTGATGGTGCCCACGTGCAGGCGGCCTTCGTAGTAGTTGCCGTCGCTCATGGCCCCCCCGCGCGTGGCGTAGTGGAGCGTCACCCCCGCGAGGAAGATGCGCGCCAGGACGCGGACATCGGCGGCGGCATCGCTCAACGCGGGGGTCACGACACCAGCTCCTTGAAGCGCAGCGCGGCGTTCGCGCGCCCCAGATGGGTCGTCTCGATGGCGAGCGGCGCCGCGAAGCGCGCGTAGAGGGAATCCGCCGAAGGCCCATCGGCGGGATCAACGCTCACGACGATGGGCCGCACCATGCCCGCGTCCTCGAACATGGCCGAGAGCTGATCCTGCTGCGCCCGGTCCACATCCATGAACCGGACATCGAGCAGGCGGTACTGCGCCTTCCGGTTCGCGTAGCCCTGAGCGCCGAACTCCTCGACCAGGTCGGAGGGGTCCACCCAGCGCCGGGTCCACCGCTCGTGGATGTTGACGGCCGGCTCGACGTAGGCGCCCAGGCAGACCCGGCCCACCTCGATATAGCCCGCCGGGTTCGCAACGTCGGCGAAGACGAGCCGCCACCAGCGGTAGGTCCGGTCGAGAAAGGCGACGATGCGCCCGGCGTGCCAGGTCAGCACCCGGCTGAAAGCGGGGGACGACCAGTTGTCGGCGCCATTGGCCTCCAGGGTGATCGACGCGCCGCCGGTCAGATTGTGGCCGAACAACGCGACCTCCGTGACGGGCTTTGCGCTTCCCAGGTCGAGCTTGAGCCACTCGTTCGCCGCGCCCCTCGCACGCCAGACCTTCCCCACGAAATCGTCAGCGACATCCGCCGCCGGGAGCGTCGCGACCCGGCTGCTGGCGGTGATGGCGGCGCTGCGTTCCGCGAACTGGTACAGAAATCGGATGTTGGCCATCAGACCCTTCCCGAATCAGCCCTTGTGAGGACCCCACCCCCGGCCCCTCCCCGGCGGAAGCTCCGCTGGCACAAGCAGGAAGGGGAGCAAGAGGATAGGACCCCGCCTCGCAGGCAGGGAGCGGAGCACCGGCGCATCATTCCACGGAGGCCATCGAACGCACCCCGCGCGCGAAGACGATGTCCTCTCCGGCCTCGGAGAGCTCGCGCAAAAGCGGCACCACCTGCGAGCGGACCACACGCTCGACGCTGGGGCCATCCAGCGCCTGGATGGTGATCTGGATGGAGGACCCCACCCCCGGCCCCTCCCCGCGAGCAGGGAGCGGAAGCTCCGCTGGCGGGGGAGCAAGAGGATAGGGCCCCGCCTCGCGGGCAGGGAGGGGAGCACCGGCGTTGAGCCGCGCCACGCCAATAGGCCCCCCTACGGCCTCGACACCTTCGCGCGTGAGCACGCCCTCGCCGACGTGGGCCAGGATGGGCACGGTGTCCAGACCCAGGCGGCCCACGATCCCTCCGATCTCGAAGCGCGGCAAGGCGCCCGGCACCGCCCCTGCACTTGAGGCCTCCTCACGAATGGCGCGTACGCTGCCGGCGAGCGCCCGCCATGCGGCGTCAAGGCTGCGGACGCGCGCCTGGACCGGGTCGAAGAACCGTTCGGCCAGATGCGTCGCCGCCGCCGCCGCTTCCGTTGCGAGCTCGGTCAGGGCCGGGGCCGCCACGTCCATCGTCTGCGTCCGGAAGGCCGAGGCCATCCCTTCGTAGCGCGCCGACAGCGTCTCGACGCTCTGTGCGACCGCTTCCAGCCGCTCCCCGAGACCCAGGAGCCCTTCGCTCGCCAGGTCCCGCGCGCGGATCGTGACGGTCAGCTCACGCTCGGCCATCGGGCACCCCCTTCGCTCGACGGACCGAGGGGATCACGCGCCTCTCCCATCGCGGCCAGTTCCGCCCGGATGACGCCGAACGCCTGAAGGGTGCGAAACGGCTGGTCCAGGACGCCGCCCGCTCGCGGCCAGCCGAACTGGGTCACGACCGCGCGTCCCTCCATCGCGGGCACGACCGTGTGGCACGCCCAGAAGAGATCCCAAAGGCTCCGGGAGTGAGGCGTCACGGTCGAGACCGGGCACGCGTGCAGCGCGAGATCGGGGCCGAGCGTCACCACAGGCCGTTCGGGCCGCCCGAAAGCGCCCCAACAATTGCGCGCGGTGTCGAGGCCCAGGGTCAGGCACCGGTCACACTCCCAGCTTGCGTCGCGGTGGGCTGCACCGGCGAGCCAGCGCACCGCGCATCGGAGTTTTTTCGTTCGCCCTCCGAGAGCATCGAGACGTCCTCCATGACGCTCAACAGCTCGCGCACCAGACCAAAGGGCGCCCGGTCGTAGACCTCCTCCGGGCTCGCCACCTCGCGGCCGTTCAGCACCAGGCCGAGGACGTTCCGCACGTTCTCGCAGAACTGCCTGCGCTGAACCTCGCCCTCGGCCTCACGGCCCGCGCGTTCACCGCCCGTAAGCCTGGCGGCCCGGATCGCCTCGGCGTAGCGCAGCACGTCCCCATAGCGCAGAGCGCGGACCTCGACCGACATGGGCTCCGATAGCTCCCGGTTGCCTCCGTAGACGGGGACGTAGGGCGTCCACTCGTCGAAATCGAGCTTCAACGGCATGATGCTTCCTCCATTGTCTGTGACCCGCTCGGGTAGAAACCCCACCCCCGGCCCCTCCCCGGCGGAAGCTCCGCTGGCACAAGCAGGGAGGGGAGAAGAGCACGGCCTCTCACAGGAAAGTCACCTTGATCTCATCCTCGCCGCTTGCTCCCAGGGCCGTCCCCTCGATCCTGAGGACGGCTTCCTCGGTCTGGGGCAGGGCGATCTGCGGAATCTCGAACTCCGCCCTATCCAGATCGATCTGAACCTTCGACCCGGCCGCCACGCCGACCGTCAGCGCCAGATCGCGGCTCACGGTGCGCTTGGCCTTGCCGAGATGCGCGAGCGCGTCGCGCCTCAGGTAGAGCTCCAGCGCGAACGTCACCGCCCGCCGTCCGGGGGCGCGGACGCCCGAAGCGCTCCGGTCCCCGAACTCGTCGTTGCGCGGCGCCAGACCGTTCTCGATGGTGATCATCGCCTCGGTCACGTAGACGGTGCTCCCGTCCACGGTGAAAGCGCCCAGGATGCCGTGCACGGGGGCACCCGCCGTCGTCTGGTCCGGCTCGTAGGGGAAGACCGTCGCCCCTTTGGGGAGCGTCGCGCTCAGCGCGGGGGTGAAGCTGACCGCGTCGACGCCCGAAGGCGAGACGACGACACCCGTCACACGGCGCCCCGTCTGGCTCCCAAGCTGGATGACGCCGCCCGCGCTGAAACGGTCGGCGTCGGTAACATCGACCGAGCTCGCGCCCCTGCCCGCACGCGTCAGGAGCGCGTCAACGCCGGCGTGGCCGTGGGCCCCGGCGAAACCGCTGAAGGCCACGGTCGCCGGGCTCGTCCCCGAGATGCGGAGCGTCGCAGCCGTCGGCACGGCGCCCGCCAGGCTTTCCATGACGTTGCCGCTGTAACGGAAGAGCGAACAGCTCGCCGAGGGCTCGGCGGTCAAGCCATAGGCGACGCTCGCATCCGGGGTCACCGTCTCAGCGCCGAAGAGCAGACGCCACAGCACGCCGTCATCCGGCGCAGTCCCCGCCATCCCCGACGGGACCAGATACTTCTCGATCTGCCACGCGGCGGCCTCCCGGCCCGTCACCATCGCCAGGACCGAGCGCGAACCGTGCTTATCCCGCCGAGGGGCACGCTCCTGCGCATGGGCGAACTGACTGCGCAGGACGCGGATCGCGTCATCGGGCGCGGGAGTGATGGGCGCGCCGTAGGCCGTCTCCATCGCTGCGAAGACCGCCTCCTGCCAGCCGTAGCTGAACTGCGATGCGGGGCCCGCCATCAGCTTTCCTCTCCGTGCGTCATCAGCGCCCCTCCTTCGAGGCGTACGGTCAGAATGGATTCGGCCAAAAGCACAGCGCCTCCCGGCTCCTGTGCGGGGCGATTCGAAGGCATCAGAAGCTCTCCACGCTATCGAAGACGGCGATGGCCCTGCCGCCGCGACGCCGGAGCGCCTGCTCACCCTTCACCTTCTCCAGAAGCCCCACGTAGGCGGGGTCGCCAGGCCGGTATTCCAGGACGCGCTGGAGACACCCGATCGCCTTGGGGTAGTCGCCCTGACGGATGTGGCAGCGCGCCATCTGCGCCCAGGGCCCCCAGGAGTAGGCGACGCCGTCGTGGAACGTCGTCAGGTTGGGGACGGGCAACGACGCGGCGATCCGGTGCCAGTGGAGCGCCTCGGCGCAGTCGCCGCGCTCGTAGGCCAGATCCCCGAGGCCGGCGTACGCCTCGGCGCGGTTCCAGGCATAGCCCAGGCACCGAACGAGCGCTTTACGCGCCGCCGCCACCTCGCCGCGCCTGGATTGGATGGCGCCCAGGTAGTAGCTGGCCTGGTAGCGGTCCCAGTCTCCCGCCGCCTCGGGCAGATCCAGGAACTTGCCGTACCACTCGATGGCGCGGTCGTGGTCGCCCAGGTCGTGGTAGGTCTGCCCCAGGAAGTAGTGAGCGCGCGGATCGGCGGGGCGAGTTTCGAGCTGCTTGAGGAGGCCCGCGACGTTCATCTGCGCGCGCTGGGCCTTGCGCTCCCGCTCCCGGTCGGGCGGCATGGCGTGGGCGATCTTGAACCCGCGCAACACCTTCCAGGTCTCGGCGTCGAAGCCCTTGAGCGCGTTGTGGACGGCGTGCTCGTAGCGCAGGTGCGACCGATTGCGGAAGAGCCTGGGCTGGAAGAGGAACAGCGGCGCGCAGCCGTAGCGGTCGGGGTTCATCAGAAGCGTCGCGAAATAGCATTCCGCCTCCTCCCCCGCGCGAACGGCATCTTCTATCAGTGGAAGGCTCTCGGGATAGATGGATTCATGGCCGTCGAGGATCAGGACCCACGGCTCCGAGCAGCGCCCGATCCCGTCGTTGCGGCGCGCGGCGAAATCGTCCTCGAAATCGAACGTCCAGAAGACATCCGCCAGCTCGCGGGCGATCTCGCGCGTCGCCTCGTCCGAGGCCCGGTCCACGCCGATGACCACCTCCCGGCAGACCGCTCGGGCCGAAGCCACCGCCGCCCGAAGGGTTGCCGCCTCATTCCTGACGATCATCGAAAGCGATATGGGTGCCATGAGCGCCTCCTCACGCCGCCGTCCGCACGCGGACTTCGAGGTGACCGTCCTTGACCAGCGCGCTCCCGGCCGAATAGAGCGGCGAGTAGTCCTCCCGCTCCCAGCCGATCCAGCCCACCCGGCCATCGAGGGTCGGGTGATCGTCCAGCACGCGCTGGATGCCCAGGACCGTCCGGTAGACCCGCCGGATCAACGCGGTCTCATCGGTATCGGACAGAATGGCGGCGATGACCAGCCGCTTCTCCGCGAGCGCGCCGGCGGTGGTTCGCACCTCGCGGGGCGAAAGGACCTCGTTCGAGAGGCCCACGACCCACACGGTGGGGAAGGCTTCGACCGTCCGCCGCTCGCCCCGGTAGTACTGCTCCCTTGCAGGGGCATCGAGCGGGAGCCCGTCGCGCTTGGCCTCGGCGATGGCGGTGAGCTTCGCGGGGAGCTCCGCCTGAAGCTGCGCGATCACCGCATCCACGACGTCCTCGAACTGAGTCAACTGCGCCATGCGTCACGCCCCTCCAGAGGCTCGAAGATGTGCTGCGCGATCCGCGCGCTGATCGCCTCGAAGGTCGCGGGCGACATCCCCATCGGGTCGCGCACGGGCATGTTTTGCGTCCCACGGACGTGCCGGATGGCGTAGGGCACGCGCGTCCCGATGCGGACCTCGCGGTCTCCGAGCGCCACCCGCGCATCGGCGCCCGTACCGCGGCCCGTGAGGCTCCGGTAGAGCCTGCCGGTGCGCACGAGGAGGGGTCGGCCCGGAAAGCGCTTCGCCTTCCAGGCGGCGTAGGCCGGGTTGAGCGGAGGCCAGGCGGGATCGCCCCCGGCGGCGAAGCGCTCGGCCTCGCCCGACCATACCTCGCGGACGACATCGCCCCAGGCCGGTCTCAGCGAGCGCAGCCGTTCGAGGAGGCCGGCGATGAGCGCCTTGACTGACCCCACCCCCAAGAGAACCCCACCCCCGGCCCCTCCCCGCCCGCAGGGAGCGGAAGCTCCGCTGGCGGCGGAAGCTCCGCTGGCGAGGGAGCAAGAGGGAGAGGCTGCTTCCGTGGCCTCCCCGCGAGCAGAGAGGGGAACGGCGTTATGCAACGGCGGAATGAGTGCGGTCACCCTTTTTGGCGTCAAAACGTCGCTCCCAACGTGAAGAGGCGCGGATGGCCCGGCTCATCCGCATCGAGCGGAAAGCCCGAGGGTTTCTGATCCTGTTCGGTCACGCGGCGGTCACCCGCACGCGCCGCGCCCGGCAGAGCGATGCGACCGGCGGCCAAGAGCTCCAGCTTTTCCCGGTAGCGCGCATGGAGGGCCCGCGCGTGGCCGCTCTCGTTGGGGTCGCCGACGCTGAAAGTCGCCTCCTCCGCGAGCGAGGCGGCTTCCAGCGCGTTCAGGTGACCGAGGACCCTGCCCGCGTCGGCCGCCGCCACGACGGGCACCTCATAACCGAGACCCTCGAGGACGCCGTTGATCTCGGCGGCGACATCGCGAATGAGGTTCTCCACCTGGGTCGCGGTGGGCTTCGAGTTCGCGTCGTAGACCCGCTGCGGTGAAAGCTGCCGCACGGCGGTCAGCGCGCAGTACGCGTCGTCAGGGACCGTGATGGTCAAGGGTTGTCTCCTTGGGAAACCCCACCCCCGGCCCCTCCCCGTGTGCAGGGAGCGGAAGCTCCGCTGGCGGCGGAAGCTCCGCTGGCGGCGGAAGCTCCGCTGGCGGCGGAGCAAGGGGACAGCGGGTGGCGATGCTACGCAACGGCGTTCCCGATCATGTAGGCCGCCTCGGGTGTGATGACCTTCTGCGCCCGCTTGTCCCGGACGCGGACCATGATCCCTGGGGGATCGTTCACCCGCCAGCGCTCGGTGATGCGCTGGCCGTTACGGGGGATCAGCGTGTAGCCCCAGCTCATCGTCCGGGGGCTGGGCCTCGGCGCGCGATAGACGAGCCAGGCGTGCTTGCCGTAGATCTGGCTCATGTTATCCGAGGCGCCTTCGACGGCGGCGTTATAGAGCGCCCCCGCGATCAGGACCTCCTCGACCTCGATCAGCGCGGCGAACTGCTCACGGGTGAGCGCCCCGCGCGCGTTCGAGCCGAAGAGGCCGTAGAGGACGTCGGGGTGGTTCTTGAGCGACTGCCAGACCGCGCGCGAGCAAGCGAAGACGTTGGGGTCCTTGCCGATGGCGTCGTGGACGGCGGCCCTGGCGTCCTCGATGTCCTTGAGCGGATCGCTGAGGCCCGATCCCGAGCCGCCGAAGACCTTGCCGTACTGCGATTCGCCGAACTGATGCCATTGATTCGAGCCCGAAAGCGTGGCGTTCCGGCCCGTGAAGTGGGTCGTGGCGTTCATGTAGCTCGCCAGCGCCCGCTCTTCGGCGATCAGAAGCCGCTCGGTGACGTTTTCGGCGGCGGCGGCCAGGGGATCGAGCACCGCGTCGGCGTTATCGATCACCCGGTCGGGGACGAACTGCATCAGCCGGTATTCGTCAGCGAAGTACTTCGTCGTGGAAAGCCCGTAATCCACCTGGTTCGTCGGGGCATCTCCGGCGACGGGCCCGGCGTTCGCCTGGCGGAAGCGGGAGCGGTCGAACAGGTAGATGACGTCGCTCTCCTTCTCCACGGCTGCGGAGGGCAGGATGCGCCGCGCGATGTACTCGTCCTGCCCGAATGCGCGGGCGATGCTGGTCAGCGCCGCGTCCTGGTGGACCTGCGTTTCGGTAGGTTTGGCCATAGGCCCGGCTCCTTATCCTGAGTCTGTCGAAAGCCTTAATCCGACAGGAAATTGGGGAAGATGAAAGCCTCGATGACCTCGTCGGCGCCGCTTGCACTCTCCAGCGCCACGCCCAGGAGGTTGACGAACGTAGCGTTGAACGGGGCGGAGATGGCGGCGGCCTTGCGCACTTTGCCGTTGGCTGCGGCGCTGAGCTTGTCGCCCACGCCGATGGCCGCCCCGGCCACGACTTTCGACGGGCCGAGGAGACGCACCGTGGCTCCGCGATTTTGAGTCGGGCCATTCTGGACGATCCCGACGGCGTGTCCACCGCTCTTGGCGGCGACGACCTGGCCCGCCGTCGCGTTCAGGGCCACAGCGCGGTACTGGAGCGCTGAGAGGTCCGCTCCTGCAACGAAGGCCTTGTCGATCCCGAAAGAATACTGGCTCATGCGTTCACTCCTTTACGAATCCCACTCCCTCGACCGGCGTGCGAAAGCGTCGATGCGCCCCGGCACCTTCGATTCTGCGGGTGATTTCGGGGACGGCACACTAGCACCCCACCTCCTGTTCATACGCCCGCGCCAGGGCCGGATCGCCCTTGAGGACCTCGGCGGCCGCCTCGCGGAAGCCCATCCCGCGCGCCGAAGCCACCCGCTCGGCCAGGCGGACCAGCCGCTCCTCCGCCGAATCATCCGCGTCGGGCGCATCCCCCGCGCCGAGCTCGGCGAAAAGGAGGTTCGGGGTCTGCCCCGCGAGAAACGCGCGGAAGCCCTCGGGATCCCCGAAGGCGTAGCCCCGGGCCCACTCCCCCAGCGCGGGCGGAAGCTTTCCCTCCGCGATGGCGTCTGTGACCAACCGATCGCGCTCCATGCCCCCGATGCGCTCCCGGAGCTCCGCCGCCTCGCCGGCCCCCGCGGACAGGTCCGCCAAGGCGCGAGGGATGTCGGCCTCTTCGTCCAGGCCGAGGAGGCCCCGGAGGTGACTCTCGGAGAAGGAAGACCCCACCCCCGGCCCCTCCCCGGCGGAAGCTCCGCTGGCACAAGCAGGGAGGGGAGAAAGAGGCGGAGAGGCGAGAGGCTCCTCCCCGCCAGCAGGGAGGGGAATGGGAGAGGCGGCGTTACGCAACGGTGTTTCCGGCGCACCGGCCGCGGGTTCCACCCAGACGGCGTGGTCGGCGGCTTCGGCGCACAGCACGACGGGCGCCATGCCCTCGAAGAAAGGGCGGTTGGTGAGGGCCACGGCCAGGAGGGTCACGCCCTGGGGCTGACCCGTCTCCTTGTTGACGGCGTCGAAGGCGATCTCGGGCGAGATGTAGCGGTACTCGCCGTTCTCGATGAACAGGGCGGCGCGCTCGGTCCACTGGACCCTTGCCCAGAGGCCCCCGGGTCCACGGTCGATGAGCTCGTGCACCCAGCCCGCGGCGATGGCCCGCTCGGGGTCGTCCGCCAGCGACTGGTGCTGATAATCCACGACCAGGGGGACGAGATGGCCCTCGGCGTCGCGGCGCGCCTCGAAGTTGCCCACCATCTCACGGACGGTCTCCTCCGTGAGGGTGATCCGTCCGTAGCGCGGGTGGTTGAAAGTCCCCAGGCGGGAGACCTGTACCTCGCTGGTACAATCGGCGGTGAGGTCTCCCGCAGCGATGACATCGAGGAATTGAATGTGTGGCATTATGGCCTCCTTGTGAGAGAAACCCCACCCCCGGCCCCTCCCCGGCGGAAGCTCCGCTGGCAGCGGAAGCTCCGCTGGCACATGCAGGGAGGGGGGAAAAGAGCGCGCGCAGGATTGGCGGGGAGGGGGATGAGAGAGAAGTGCTACGCAACGGCGTCTCCATCCGGCTCGCTGGCTCGCGGCTCAGCAGTCGGTTCGGTCGGAGGCGTTTGCGGCAGGTCCAGCAGATCGCGCAGGTGACGTTCAAGGCCCTCGTCGGGTTGGATCAGGCCGCGCCGGGTGAGCTCGGCCAGAGCCTGGGCCAGTCCGGGCACCTCGGTCTTGTTGACCCCGCTGGGGACGAGCATGGGGCAGGCGACCTCGCCGGGGAAATTGAGGGCGACGAGCTGCCTCAGGAGCTGCGCCCGGATGGTGTCGGCGATCTGCCGGGCGATGGAGGTGACCCCCAACAGGAAGAAATCCTCCGAGGTCTCCGCGAGGGCGCGCGAGCCCGATTCGGTCGTACCCAGGTTGAGGAAGCTCGCCAGGATGTTGCGGGCGATCATCTCATCGTGGTGCTTGATGGACGGTATGGGATCGCGTCCCTTGCCCTCGAAGCCCAGGATCTCCAGTTCGTGTCCCTCCGGCTTGACGACGAAGGTCCGCTCACCGCCGCGCAGGTTCCTGCAGATGTCCCTGGCGCGGTCCAGATCGTCCTCGGTGTAGCCTGGGGGCAGCGTCCAGACGGGGATGCCCACGCCGCCGCGCTCCTGGGCGATGGCGTCGAGCCGGTAGAGCTGGGTCTTGATGTACCAATGGGGATAGGCGGCCCGCAGAACCGATGTGCCCCGGACATTGTTGCCCTCCCGGCCGAAGGTGAAGACCACGAGCTTATGACGGGGGATGCGCACGGGTCCCGACCGCGAGGGCACCTCCTGAGTGATGCTCCCCAGCGTATCCGTCGCCGGGTCGATTTCCCACCGCGTGATCGTGTGCGGGAGACGCGGCGCCACCTTCTGGAGCCACCACTCGCCCCCGCGCGGCTCGTAGACCTTCTCGAAGGCCATGTGTCCGTACGGAAGCATCAGGAGGGCGTGGCGAAGGAACTCGTGCCAGTCGAGCCGTTCGAACAGATTGCGCTCGACGAAGCGGTTGACCTCGGGGTCCTCGCCCACGACCGTCCAGGTGGCCTGGAGGATGGGGAGATAGAGCGCGAGGAGCGTCGCGTGGACCTGCGCGTCGCCGAAGCGCATCCGGTCGATGGTGCCGTAGAGCGCGGCGCCGCTGAACTTCGGATGGTACTCGGGCGAATCGAGAAAGCCCTCCCAGCAGGCGGTGCCCGTGGCGCCCAACTCCGAGGTCAGGGCCCGCTGCGGGCCGCTCCCGATGCGCTTGATCTCGAATCCCAGGAGCCTCACCAGATTCCCTCCCCGCCCTGCGGGGGCCAGAACTCGTCCATGAGATGCAACCCTCCCTCGTCGTGGGGCAGCACGGCGGCGGCGGCGCCGCCCAGCGTGATCGGGTCCGCATCCCCATGTGAGACCGCCGCCAGCGGCGTCACCGGACGTGCATGGTGCGCCGCCCAGACGCTCAGAAAGAGCGAGATGGCGAAATCGTCGCCGCACTTGTGGTCGGGAGCCGCATAGCCGAGCCGACCGCCGGGTCCGAGCCTGCGCTCCAGCCGCTCCAGTTCCCGACGGCACTGACGCCAGCGACCCTCCTGACCGGGTACCGCCCGCGCGGGGATCGCCACCTCCCCCGCGAGCATGGCCGCCTCGACGGCGTAACCCAGGTGGCTCTTGCCCTGCGCCGTGAACGTAAAGGGAACGATCCGCCCGCCGAGCTCGTGGGCGAGGAGGCTCGTTATCGGTTCGCCGATGCCCGTCGCGTCAACGACCGCACGCTGTACGCGCCAGTACCGAAGCGCTTCCAGGAGCTGCGGCAACAACTCGGCGGCGGCGACATCCTTCCATGAGAGCCAGTGACGGACTACGACGCGAGGGCGGTGAGATCCCACCCCCGGAGACCCCACTGGAAACCCCACCCCCGGCCCCTCCCCGGCGGAAGCTCCGCTGGCACATGCAGGGAGCGGAAGCTCCGCTGGCGGGGGAGAAAGAGGATGGGGCTCTGTCCCGCGGGCGGAGAGGGATCGGGACTGCACTTCGGCGATGGTCAGCACCGTCCTGTCGCGCGGACGGGTGAAATCGCCCTCCCAGGCGTCGGTCGCGATGGGGCCGCCGGCCAGGTCCAGTCCCGCGACGTAACGGACACCCGGACGCGGGGCCGCGTGGAGGGTTTGCGTGGGGTCGTAGAGGCGTTCGAGGGCCTCTTCGTCGATGAAACGCTCCATCGCGTCCACGAATTCGAGGCCGTACTGCGTTCGCACGACCAGGCTGTCGGGTCCCTGCTCGGCGAGAACCCGCTCGTAGTGGGCCGCATAGGGCGGATGCAATCGGGCGGCCTCCTGGGCCGTCACGCGGAAGACGCACTTGCGTCCGGTCCCCGCCTCGCGCTCCTGCGCCACGCGGAGCTTCTGATGGATGAGGGCGTCTCGCGCGCCGCCGACGCCCCAGAAGACCTGCGTGGCATTCCAGAAGGCGGCCATGGGTTCGGCATCGCGGTACCACTTCACGGGGTCGATGTCCTGCGCTTCATCGGCCTCGAGGAGATGCGTCGCGGTGAGGCCCACGACGTTGGCCGTCGGGTGGAGCGAGAGGATGGAGGCCGAGGCGTTGCCCATCTCGAACCGATGGCCGTCCCGCAGGCGCCAGACGCCCCGCATGATCGGGTGGCGGCCCAGCGTGGCGGCCAGGCGGTCACGGGAGAGCGCGGCCTGCGGCTGGTCCACGGGCGCGAACTTGAGGTTGCTCATCAGCGGCCCACGGCTCCTGCCCCACACCAGGAGATGCGCCCCGACCGCCGAGGAGGTCTCGTTCTTGCCGAACTGGCGCGTCATGAGCACGACGATGGTGTCGCCGAGTCCGCCCAGGGCGCTCTCGAGGATTCGCCGGTGGATCGCAAGCTGCACGGGAAAGGGCGGGTAACCCTTGAGCCCCTTCCAGAACCGCCTAATCTGTCTGTGCGTCGGAATGTGCATGTTCGTAACCCCACCCCCGGCCCCTCCAGAGGAAACCCCACCCCCGGCCCCTCCCCGCAAGCAGGGAGGGGAGAGAACAGATCTCATCAATAGGTTCCTCGGTCGGGGGCCCTCTCCGCAGGCGGGGAGGGGAGATTGACCGCAGCCTCCCATTCCTCGAGCCTTTCATTCATCTCCCGGTCATCTTCGGCGCCGGCAGCCAGCGTCCAGACGAGCTTGACCCAGTCGAGGATGTCCTTCTTCGACGGCTCGTCCGCCACCTCCCGGAGCTTGCGCCGGGCGATGCGCAGCGCTTCCGCACGCGCGGCCCCTACCCGCTCAATCGTGAGCGCGTCCACGTACGCTTGAAAGGCGACCTGGTGGCGCACCTGGTCACCCGCATACTTCTGCGAGCAACCCGCGGCTTCGGCGGCCTGGGCCTGGGTCAGCCCGTCGGCGAGGGCACGGGCGAGGTGCTCTTGAATGGGCGTCCAGTTCGTTTCCGTCATCGGTAGCTGCTCCTTTGTTCAGCGCGGGTGGGAAGATCGTCAATTTGGGGGCGGAAGTCAGTGCTGGATGGGTGACACTAAGAGAACCCCACCCCCGGCCCCTCCCCGGCGGAAGCTCCGCTGGCAGCGGAAGCTCCGCTGGCACATGCAGGGAGGGGGGCAAGAACAAAAAGAGCGTGCGGGGGGCCTGCCCGTGTAGTGGGGAGAGGAGCAAGACCGCGAGTGCTGTTTTATTGCGGTTTGCCGGGCGAAGTGACCGATCCGCAGGGCTGGACACAGGAACGGACATGGCCTACCTTGGAGGCTTTACCCCCGGCTGGGAGGAGTGGTGTTATGGCACTCGATGCGTTGATAGCGGTGATCGATCAATTGCGAGAGCGGATGGATGCCCATGCTCCTGCCCTCCGCCAGAACGAGATGATGACCCGATACGCCCTGATCGACCCGCTTCTATCAGCCCTCGGCTGGGATACCTCAGACCCCTCCGAGGTGCGGCCCGAGTACAAGACAGGCAAAAGATGGGCGGACTACGCCCTTCTCAAAGCGGACGGAACGCCGGCTGTTTTCGTCGAGGCGAAATCCCTCGGCAAAGACCTTTCCGATCACGACGTTTTGTGGCAAGGTATCACCTACTGTGTGCAGGAGGGCACGCGCTACTTCGCAGTCACAAACGGGCGCGAGTGGGATCTTTACGATGTCTCCCGAGAGGGAGTCATCGAGGAGAAACGGGTTGGTGATTTCGACATCTCGGGACCTCTCTCTGTGGCAGACTTCAGAGCTTTGGGTTTGCTCTGGAAGCCCCCTCTTGATGAGGCGGGTCCTTCTCTGCCAGATGTGATTACGCCACAGCCCGAACAGCCCGGTAGCGGCGTTCCTTCTGTTAAGACAGACGCACCGTCGCCCACACGGCCTGGTAGCTGCGTTCCTCTGGACGAATTCGAGGCCAAGATAAAAACACCGCCTCCCAAACGGCTGTTTCTCCCGGACGGTCAGCAAAGAAACCTACGTTACTGGAAAGACCTGCTGGTCGAAATTGCGCTTTATCTTGTCAACACCGGCAAACTTAGCTCTCGGGGCTGCCCCATAAGCCGTTGGGAGGGCTCCGGAAGATATGTCGTTCACAATCAGCCTGTTCATGCTTCCGGCGCTCACTTCCAAGGGCCTTATGACCTTGGTCATGACATACACCTTGAAGCCTCAGTTGTAGCGTGGGAAGCGCACAATTATGCACTGACCCTGATAGACCATTGTGGAGAAGACCCGTCGCGCTATGGGGTCGAGAGCGTATGACCCCACCCCGCATGCAGGGAGGGGAGAGATTCACGCGGAAGGAGCGGTGTTATGGCACTCGATGAGTTGATAGCGAAGATCGATCAATTGCGAGAGCGGATGGAAGCCCATAAGGCCGACCTCAGCAAGAGCGAGGCGATGACCCGATACGCCCTGATCGACCCGCTCCTGGCTGCCCTCGGCTGGGATATATCAGACCCCTCCCAGGTGCGGCCCGAGTACAAGATCGGCGCCGGACGGGCGGACTACGCCCTTCTCAAAACGGACGGAAAGCCGTTCGTTTTCGTCGAGGCGAAATCCCTCGACAAAGCCCTTTCCGAAGGGGTGGGACAAAGCATCCAATATTGTGTGGAGACGGGCACGCTCTACTTCGTCGTCACCAACGGGCGCGAGTGGGCTCTTTACGATGTCTTCCAACCAGTACCCATAGAGGAGAAACGGGTCGGTGGCTTCGACATCTCGGGGCCATCCTCCGAGGCGGCCTTCAGAGCTCTGGGTTTGCTCTGGCAACCCCTTCTTCGTGATGAGGTGAAGCCTTCCTCGACCAGAGAGCGTGTGAACCCCACCCCCAGCCCCTCCCCGCAAGCAGGGAGGGGAGACGAACCAGTTATTCTTTCCGAGGCCGACACGACAGTTCGCAACTGGCCCGATAGCGGCGTTCCTCTGGAAAAATTAAAGGCCAAGAAAGGCACAACGTCGCCCAAACGGCTGTTTCTACCGGGCGGTCAGCAAATAAGCCTGCATTTCTGGAAAGACTTGCTGGTCGAAATTGCGCGTTATCTCGTCAACACCGGCAAGCTTAGCTCTCGGGACTGCCCTGTACAGCTCCCGAAGGCCACAAAAAACTATATCGTTCACACCGAGGCCGTTCATGCTTCCGGCACTCCCTTCGAAGTGCCTTATGACCTTGGGCATGGCTTGCAACTTGAAACCCATGCGGGTGCATATGATGTGCGCAAGATGGCACTGTTCCTGATAGACCATTGTGGAGAAGAGCCGTCGGATTATGGGGTCGAGAGCGTGTGAGCCCCACTGAGACCCCACCCCCGACCCCTCCCCGGCGGAAGCTCCGCTGGCACATGCAGGGAGGGGAGAAGGGCAAGGACAAAAAGAATGTGCGGGGGGCCCTCCCGTGTGCGGGGAGGGGAGTGAGGCTGTGATGTCTATGGGCGCGCGTTCGACGGTCCCCGTTTGACAGGTTCCTCCGCCCGCGCGTATCTTCCGCTCGGACGACATGATGGGGCTGATGGACGGTCGCTCTCGGAGGGTCCGGCTGCGGGCTGCGTGGTGGCTCGCGCCGTTAGCGGTAGCAGTGTTGGCCGGTCCCGCCCGCGCTGAGACGAACACCGTCCCCATTCGCGCCGACCTCTACAACATCGAACGCTTGAAAATCGCGGGGATGGGGGCCGATGGCAAGACTTACAGCCACAGCTACGCGCCCCATCTCGACGTCTACGGTTCGCTCGATCCCCAGTTCGGCGCGGTCGTCTCGGTTCGCGTCCTCGATGCGGTCGGGGGCCCTCTCTTCAATGCGGAAAAGCAGGTCGGCGGCCTGCTCTCCCGACGCGATCCCACCGTGGTCATCCGCCGGGAGCGGGATTTCCGGGTCTCCTTCATGCTCCCGAAGTCGCTGGAGGCGGCCAGACGGGTCGGGATCAGCGTCGAACACGGCGACAGGACGCTGGCGCGGAGCCTCGAAGTGCGTCAGCACCGGCTGTACGGGCGCGTCACCGACTTCGAGGGTGAACCGTTAGCGGACCGACAGGTGCTGATCAGCGCCGACGCCCACGAAGAGACCGCAGGCACCCTCACCGACGCCGAAGGCCGTTACGCCATCACGCTGCCGGAGCGCACCTACAACAAGGTGTGGATCGACGACGAGCGGCAGACCGGCCAAAAGAGTCTCCAGTTCTGGGCCTGGAATGTCATCCTGGACCGCGACACCGAACTCGACGCGCGGGTGGGCCGCATTCAGGTCTACGAACTGAACATCTGGAACAACAATGCGGGCGGCGACCAGCTTTTCGCGTACTTCCGGCCGATGGCGCTGTCCAAATCGCTGATGAACCCGATCAAAACCACCCGGCTCCACAAGGTGGGGGAGCGCACGATCCGCATCACCGACCTGAGCCCCCATTTCGATTCGCAAGGCATCGAGGCCCACCTGAACGAGCAGCGCGTGCCCGTCTTCACCGCCGTTCAGGTCTTAGAGGCCATCGCCGAAGATTGGTACATGCCCTCCTACGTCGCCCAGATCTCGCGCCGGAACGTCCAGCCGGGCCGGAACAGCCTGCGCCTGGTCATCAACACCGAGACGCCCGTGGACAGCACGACGACCGTGACCGAGCGCGGCGAGGGCGTGATCCACTGGCGGGCGAACTTCGAGGGGTTCGGGTTTTAGAACGTTCTATCCATAGATGGTACGGCAGTGAGACCCCACTCCCAGCCCCTCCCCGCAAGCAGGGAGGGGAGAAAATCCATGAAACCGTTGACTCTCGTTCAGATTTCCGACCTCCATTTCGGCGCCGCGCCGACTTCCGCCGACTTCGAGCTTCCCGGTGACAAGCGCCAACAGCGTCGGCGGGAGCACCTGGCCGTCTTTCAGCGCGCCGCCCAAGCCGCCATCGAGGAGAAGGCCGATTGCGTCCTCGTCCCCGGCGATCTCTTCAACACGCTGGAGGGTCCCGACCGCGAAACCCTGGACACCCTCGCCGAGGCGTTCGAGGTGCTGAGGCCCATCCCCATCATCATGGCCCCCGGCAATCACGACCCCTTTGACGCCCGCGGCCCCTACAGCGAGACGAGCCGACGCGCCCTCGGCGCGGGGCCGTGGCCCGATAACGTCCGGATCGCGGATGCACCGGAATTCACCCCTTTCCGGTTACCCGACCGGCCCGATGTCGTCGTCTTAACACGCGCCATGGTGCAAGGCGCCGCGAGCGATGCGCGCCCCCTAGCGGCGACGCCGGTGACGGAAGACGCCGACTGGCGCCTCCTCTGCTTCCACGGGACTTATGAGGGTGGAGCCTACATCCCCGAAGTCGAGGTCCCGTGGGGGCCCTTTTCCCTGGAGGAGCTATCGCGCGCCGGTGCGGCCTACGCGGCGATCGGCCACCAGCATGGTCTCCAGGAGATTCGTGATGGGTCGGGACGGCTGCTCGGCGCGTACGCCGGTATGCCGTTTGGCCGCAGCCTCAACAAGAGCGAGCTTGGGGAACGATCCTTTCTGGTGGTCCGAGGCGACGAAGAGGGCCGGATTTCCGTGGAACGCCGCGAGGCCGATGCGCGCGCGGTGCGCAGGATCGAGGTGGATGTGACGGGAACCGGGGACGCCCCCTCGCTGATGACGCGGGTGGAGCAGGAGGCCCGCGCGCAGGGTGCCCGCGCCGGCGACCTAGTCTACGTCGGGGCGAGCGGACGATGGCCGCCCGAGAGCCGCCCCGCCGTCCCGCCCGACTTTCTGAACGATAGCTACTTTCACGTCCACTGCGATTTTCGGGATGTGGAGCGCGACCGTGACCTCGACGCCCTAACGCAGGAACAGACCACCCGAGGCCAGTTCGTCCGCGAGATGAGACAACGCATCCACGAGGCGCATGACGAGGAGGAGAAGCGCATCCTTCAGGACACACTGACGTACGGCCTGGACGCCCTCGAGGGCCGGGACGTGCAGCCGCGCCATGCGGATTGAGCGGATCGAGATCGCGGGCTTCGGCTGCCTGCACGGCGTCGTCCTCGATTTTCCCGCCGACCGGCTATCGCTCGTGGTGGACCGCAACGACGCCGGCAAGACGACGCTGGCGAAGGCCATCCTGCACGGGATCTACGGGTTCCCCCGGAGACAGCGGAGCACGACCAGGGGCGGTCCATCGGAGTCGGGGCGACTCAGAGAAGTGGACGTCTGCCGGCCTTCGGGCGGGGAGCCCTTCGGCCTCACCCTGACCGTTCGCACCCAAAAAGGCACGATTCACATCGAGCGGGATTTCCACCGCGACACCTTCACCGTCCGGGACGCCGACACGGGTCGGGACCTGACGCATGGCCTCCGGCAGATCGGCGGTGAGGCGGAGCTCCACCGACGGCTAGTGGGCGGGTTGAGCCGCGATGAATTTCTGGCCACGCTCTTCGTGCGTCAGGCCGAGCTCGCCTGGGGCCAGAGCGGGGATGTGCCGCGCAGCGGGCTGATCCAGCGGTTGATCGACACGGGCGGCGGCGAGAGCGACGCCCAGCGAGCCACCGAACTCCTGAACCAGGCGCTGCAGCACTATCCCACGGACAAGGGCAGGCAAGGCTTCCTCGCCCTTGACACCGAGCTAAAGAGACGAGACGCGGACATCGAGGAATACGACCGGCGCCTGGCGGCGATGGACCTCGATTGGAACCAGGCCCAGGAAGGCAACGACGCGCTAGAAGCTGCGCGGCGGGAGGTGGCGGAGCACCAGGCTCATATCCTGCGTTGGGATCACCTCGCGGCCAAGGCCGAGCTCGTCTCATGCGAAACGGCGGTACGCGAACGCGAGGACCTGGCGCGCAACCTTCAACAGGCGCGCATCGAACGGGAACGCCTCTCCCACAGGCGCGATTACCCCGCCGATCTTGCCGACGAGGTACAAAGCCAGTTCACCCGCTGCAACGACGCCGTCACCGCGCAGAAAGAGGCCGAAGGACGGCGGGTACAGGCCGAGGCCAATCGCACGGCCCTGGAAGCCACCCCGGATTTCCGGCGCCTGCGGCCTCTGGATTCGCTACCCGAGGGCTATTCGACCACGCTGGCCCTGGCACGACAGAACCTGGAGGCAGCGCATAGCACCCTAGGCCAAGCGCGCGCGCAGCGCGAGGACTGGGAGCTCGAACGCGGCGACTTCGAGCGCGAGGCATACAACCGCCTCCGAGAGCGTTTCCGTCCGCTCTCCCAGACGGAGAGAGACATCCTCGGCGGCGGCCCCGGCGGCTATAATCGGGAGTGGCGCCGTCTCCAAAGCGAGCTCTCCGAGGTCGATGCCAAGCGCAAGAAGCCGGCGCTTGGAGCCGGTATCGCCGGCATCCTACTCGTTTTGGCTGGGCTTTGGGCCACCCACCCTCCGGTGGCCGCATTGGGCAGCATCCTGATCCTCGCCGCCGCCGGATGGTACTGGGTATCCCCACAGCGCCGTCGGCTGATCGACGCACACAAGACCCTGGAAAAACGGGCTCAGGCCGTTGCAGACGAGGTTGGGTACGAAAGTATCGAGGACGCCTCAGACGGGTTCGGCAAGCTGGGTCAGTGGGATGGGCGCGCCAGGAAGCTGAGCGAATTGGACGGCCAGGTGGTCAAAGCCGAGCCGGACGCCGCGAACGCACGTCAGGAAGCGGCTGATCTTCTCCGCGAGGCCGGGCGGGAGGCAGGGGCCACGAACGTCACGCTGGAGCTTTTGGACAAGCTCGCCCGTGACCTGCAGGACTGGTTGATCCTGAAGCCAACATGGCGGAGCCGCAAAGACGCGGAAGAGAAGGCTTTGGGGCAGTTGAAAGACGAAAGGCGCAAGCGCGATGAAGCCCAAGAACGGCTCCGGCACCTCTGCAAGCAGGCTGGCCTCGACGCCTCCGGTTCGCCCGCCGAACTCCGCGGCCGGTTCCTGGAAGCGAAGGGAGAATACGACACCTGGCGACAACTCACGCGCGAAACGATCCCGGAGCTCGAGCGGCGCCTTCTGAAGTTGGACCGCAAGGCTCTAGAGGATCGCAAGCAACGCCTGACGGACTCGTTAAAGAAGCAGCAGGCCGCCGACCCCGTCCTGGCCAATCTCCGCGCCGACCGGACCGCCGAACACTACCGTGAGGAGGGGCGCCGTGCTCATCGAGCGGTAGAGGAGGCGAGAAAGAAGGTCCGACAGGTCGAGAGTCAGCTACAAGCGCTACTTGCCGGTCCGCTGCGAGGTCGGGAAGAGGTTAAGGAGGCCAAGGCGAGGGCGCAGCACAAACTGGATCAGGCCCACCACTTTCAGGCGGCCATCGAACGGGCGCGCGAGGTCCTCGAGGACGTCGCCGAGCACAGCCACCGCGCGTGGGCCAAGAAGCTCAATGACCGCGCCGGTAAGCTGATCGGGTCGCTCTGCCCGGCCTTAACGGAACTCCGCTTCGACGAGGGCCTGAACCTTACGGCGCAAGATGCGGGGGGGCGCCGCCTCGATCAAAGGCAGGTGGATCAGCAGCTCAATACCGGTGCGCGCGACCAGCTTTACCTGGCAGCCCGCCTCGCCATCGCCGAGGAGCTCTCCGGAGGCGACGAGGCACTGCCACTGATCCTGGACGATCCTCTGGTCTCCAGCGACGACGTACGGTTCACCCGGGGGATGCGTCACCTGGCCGAGACCCTGGCTTCGAGCCAACAGGTCATCGTCCTGACCTGCCACGAAGGCCGACACGCCCGCCTGCGCGAACAGGACCCCGGGTGGTACGACGCCCGCATCGCCGAACTCCGCCTGAGCGACGCGCTCCAACCCGAGCCGCAGCGGCTCGTCTAGGTACGTCGCCCACCCGCTACCGCGCCACGGCGAAGGTGTGGGTAACGCCCAGCTCCAGGTGCACCGTCGCGGCGTAGTCCACGGTCACGGGCCCGAGGGCAAACCCCAAGCCCAGGCTCGCCCTGCCAGGTTCAGTTGCGGCACCCGCCCGCAGCGTGAGAGGTCCGCCGAGAGCCGTCTCCGCACCGACACGCCAGTCGATCGGAAAGGCGCGTTCGCTGGTCAGCGCCAGGGCCAATCGAAAGTCGGGCGCCACATCGCCCATCACACCCAGGGCCAAGACCCGCCGCGCTCCCACGGGGCCATCGCCCAACCCGGCACTCAGCGCCGACCCAAGGCTCGCTCCCCAGCGCACGTGCGTACCCAGGGCTCCCAACGCGCCCAGATCCAGCGCCAGGACCCCTCGCGCCGCGAAGCCCCGGACACGCGCAGCCCCGCCTCGCAACGCGCCCCCGAAGACCAGACGCGATCCCACGGATCGCGCCGCCGCGAGGGCAAGGCTCGTCTCCCTGTACTGCGAGAAGCCGAACGACCAGGCAAGCGCTCCCCACCCGGCACCGGCGACGCCCGCGGCGCTCGTCGCGAGCTCGGTGAGGCCGAAGGGCAACTCCCCACCGCTCGCCCAGCGTACCCCCTCAGACACACCGACCGCAGCAGGGTTGGCGACGATATCCAGGGGTGACGAGGGAACGGCCACCGCCGTCCCGCCCATCCCCTTGGCTCTCGGGCCTAAAGAGGGAGGTGCAAAAGCCGCCCAAGCCGGGACCTTCCCGCCGACGAGAAGTATCCCCAAGCCAATGAGCACCGGGCGTCGGGCGCTGCTCAGGACTCCGACTTCCGGGCTTTCTGCTTCTCCTCGAAGCGCTCGTATGCCGCTTCCTTGATCGCGCGCAGATTCTCCATCGGGCTTCTGGGGTCCACGGCGCACTCGGGTCCGATGATGTTGACGCCCGCGTCCACCGCGTCGTACGCCATCTTGGCGGCCTCTTCCGGGCCGCTGTTGAGCAGCACGTCGGGGTTATTGATGTTGCCCGCGAGCGCCAGCCGGTCGCCAGCCGCATCGCGCGCTACCTGCGCAGGCACCTTCGAGTCAAAGTGGAAGCATTTGACTCCCGCATCAGCGATGTGACCGATGCGGTCCCGCGTGTCCCCGCAGATGTGCAGCACCCAGGGCACAGGGATGCGCTCGACGAACTCATGGTGGATGGGCTGCAGGAAATCCCGGTAGGTCTCAGTGCGGCAGAGATCGCCCGTGGCGTGGTCGGCCAGCGTGAGGAAATCAGCCCCCGCCTCGATCTGGGCCCGCGCCGATTCGATGGTAATCTCCTTCATGCGGTCCAGCGCCTCGCGCAGCCGGTCCACATTGGAGGCGTCGTCGAAATCGGGCATGACGTTGATCAGGATGGATTCGGTGCCGAACAGGTGGTAGCCGAGAGTCCACGGCCCCATGACCTTCCCGAAGACGGCCACCTCGTCGCCGTAGTTCTTCTTCAGTCGGGTGATCGTATCGCAGATGACACGTATCGAGTTGTGCGTCAGAAAGTCGGACGGTATCTCGACGTTGTCCGGCTCGATGTAGAAATCGTCCCGCCGCCACGGGTGGCTCTTGATCCGGGGCGTGTCCTGGTCCTCGAACTCCACGTCGCAGCCCAGCGCGTGGGCCTCGTGCTGAATGCCCCACACCGGCATCACCATGTCGTAGTCCATCACCGTGTGGGTGGCTTCCACAAGGCGGTACATGGGGTCCACCTCGTAGTGACCCTCGGGCCACCATGCCCCCGACGCCTTCATCAGGTCCACCGTTGCGACCGACGTCGGGCTTCCAATGGCAGGACGATCCACCGGCTCCATGTTGAGCGCAGCTACCACACGTTCCTTCGAGTTCATCGGCTATCCGCCTCCTTCGCCACCGCCCGGACCCGGCGCGGCACGATGCTGATGGTCCCTGGTGATGCCGTCCACACCGACGCCCATCAAGACATCGGCAACTGACAACGCCCTCCGTCGCCGCTCCGACACTCGCTCAGCCTACCCCATACTATAGACGAGGGTAAGCTCAGGCGTGTCAAGTGCCCCCGCCGTACCGAGGATGACCGTTCGGTCGTCAGTTGTCGAGGAAGCGGTAGGTCCTTGCTCGTGGCATCGCTTTGATTCGCGTGAAAAACTCGGTCTCCGTGATCTCAGTAGGCCATTCGAGCCGCACGAAGAAGCTGATTTCACCCTCTTCCGGTTTTCGGTGGCCCACAGCTTCCAACGCCAGGAGCCATCCGATGTCTCGGAAGAAAGCCCTTGTGGGATGCTTGAGCGTCGAGTAAACGGCCTGGGTCGCGACCTCCAACTCGCTCAATACCATCTCTCGCTCCAGAAGCAGTTTCAGGATCTCGATCTGGCGCTCAACGATCACGCGCTTCCGTTTGCTCCGGAGCCTATTGAACAAATCGTACATGAGATCACGGAACAGGGCCTTGGACACGTTGTGCCGTATTTCATCGAGGAGCCGACGGCACTGTCGTTCGATCCCTTCGAGGCCAAAGACCAGAAATGGTGTCAAATCGTGGTCGTCAGCGCGGACGTTCGCGAGCGTTTCGAGGTAGGTCGATTTCTCCTCGTAGTAGTAGTTCGACATGGCGATGAACAGAGGGGCCCTAAGCCCACAGCGTTGCAAGAAGAAGGCTTCGAGGGCCCTGGCGGTCCGTCCGTTGCCGTCGAGGAATGGGTGCATCGCCGCCAGATGATAGTGAGCGGCCAGCGCGCGGATGAGAGGGTCTTCGTCTCGCATTTCCGCGTTCAAAGCGCGGCAGTACCGGCTGAAGGCAGTCTCGCACTCCGCACCCCCCGCGACCCCACGATGCCGTGGTGCCCCGAACGTCACGTTCTGATCTCGATGTCTCAGCTCCCCCGGAGGGCAATGGTCATCGTCAGCACCGGTGATGATCTCCCGGTGTATGGTGAGGACCAGATCCGCATCCACTGGATAATCGTCAGGCCGTTCAGCAACCCAGCGGTACGCTTTCACGGCTGCGGCTGCCTGGCGTTGCGAACGCGTGTAGAGTTCCTCAGGGCTCTCCGACATCGCGTCATCGAGTTCCTTCTCCGTGAAATCAGCCCCCTCGATTCGTGAAGTGCCCGCGACTTCCCTCTTGAGCTGGATCCTCCCGAGTTCTTGCGCCCAACTCCTCTGGTAGGGCATCGTGGTGAGAGAGATCACGGCCGCTTTGGCCGCAATCAGCGGGCCAGCGACCCGAATGGGGTCATACTTCACCCAATTGTCCGGCAGCGTGTAGTGAACCATCATAACCACATGATATCCCATTTCGTTTCCATGTCAATGTTTTTTATAATTACATATAATCATATTGAAAATAATCAGTTAACTTATAAGACTCTCGGAACTATATCCAATTCATTTCACATTCGTTTCCATCTCATTGCAGCATCCGTTGGGCGGCTCCTGGATAGAAAGTTGCCCCATGGGCGCTATGTCCCTATGATGGGCCTGGGTTATCCTGACTCTCTTTTGTGAGCAGCGCGAGCCTATCGAGGCAAGCGGGATGGGAAAGGCGTCATCGTACGCGGAGGGGCTGGCGTTTGGGAACTTTCGACGCGCTGCGAAGTCCTTCCCTCGAGGTTTGGGCACGTTGGACTTGCTCGCCCGCTCGCGTGGACGTATCTTAGAGAGTCTGCACAGCCACCCGGCTAGTGTTCACCCCTGAGTTGAGTCGCGATGAAAGCTGACATTCACCCAGAATACGTCGATACGACGATCACCTGTAGTTGCGGCAACACCATGCGGACCCGTTCCACCGTGGCCAACCTGCGTGTGGAGATCTGCAGCCAGTGTCATCCCTTCTACACGGGCAAGCAGAAGCTCGTCGACACCGCGGGCATGGTCGAACGGTATTACCGCCGCTACGGGCAGCAGCAAAAGTAGCCGCGCGCCGAAAGCCCGCGCGCTCGCTGTAAAGTTAGGCAGTGCGCCGCGCTATGGCTTCCGTCCAGCGTACTGCACAGGTCTAGCCGATGGCACCTGAGATCACGTCGCCCCCCATCCAGCCGGGAACTGCCGAGAGCGACCCCACCCTTGGGGTTCTCCTTCCGGCCCTCGAACGAGTACGGGCGCAGCACGCCGAACTGACCGATGCTCTGAGCGACCCCGCCGTCGTCCGCGACCAGCGCCGCTTCCGCACGCTCACCCGGGAGCACGCGCGGCTATCCGCCATCGTCCACCTCGGCGCCGAGTACGGCCACATCCGGGCACAACTCAACGAGGCCCTCGAACTCGCGGCATCGGATGACGATGAGCTGGTGACGCTCGCAAAGGCGGAGCTCCCTGCGTTGACCCAGCGCGAGACCGCGCTTCGTGCGGAGCTCGAGGAGGCTCTGGTACCGCCAGACCAAGACGAGAACCGCGACGCCATCGTCGAGATCCGCGCCGGGACGGGCGGTGAAGAAGCCGGGCTTTTTGCCGCCGATCTCTACCGCATGTACACGCGCTACGCCGAGCGCCGAGGCTGGAGGGCCGAGAACCTCGCTTCGAGCCCCAACAGCTCTGGCGGCTTCAAGGAGATCATCTTCAGCGTCCAGGGTGAAGGCGCCTACGGCCATCTCCACCACGACAGCGGCGTCCACCGCGTCCAGCGCGTGCCCGCCACCGAGGCTTCGGGGCGCATTCACACGTCCGCCGCCTCGGTTGTCGTCTTGCCCGAGGCGGATGAGGTGGATGTGAACATCGCCTCCGAGGACCTGCGCATCGACGTCTTTCGCTCAAGCGGCCCCGGCGGACAGAGCGTCAACACGACCGATTCCGCCGTCCGCATCACACACCTGCCCACGGGCCTGGTCGTCTCTTGCCAGGACGAGAAGTCTCAGCACAAGAATCGATCCAAGGCCATGAAAGTGTTACGCGCCAGGCTTTTGGACCACGCTCGCGCCGAGGCCGCTCAAGAGGTCTCCGACAAACGCCGACAGATGGTCCGGCACGGGGATCGCAGCGAGAAGATCCGGACTTACAACTTCCCACAGGAACGCGTGACCGACCATCGCATCAAGCTCACCCTCCACCGGCTTTCGGCTGTCCTGGATGGGGAGCTTGATCTTTTGATCGAGCCTCTTCGCACTCACAACCGAGCCCAGCGGGTTGTCGCCAGCGAAGCCGGGACTTAGGGTTTCATCCTAGCGTGTCGTCCCGAAAATACCTCTGTGGAACGGACGCCATGAGATAGTGCTATGGGCCCCATCCCTGAGATTGCGCCGTCCTCTTTTGGCCGCACCAGCGCCGGCCCCACGGCCACGCTGCCCCAGCGCCTGGCTGCCATCGTCTGGGCCGAGCGCCGCCTGACCCGTGCCGGGATCGATGCATCACGCGCCGACGCCGAACGCCTTCTGTGCGGCGTCCTCGGTCTCGACCGCACCACCTGCTACCTCAAAGGCCACAGGCCCTTGCCGCCCGAGGTGTGGAAGCGCTTCACCGCTTACGTCGACAGGCGCGCCGACCGAGAGCCGCTTCAGTACATCCTCGGCGAGGTCGAGTTTGGGCCCGTGCGCCTACGCGTTGACCCGCGCGTCCTCATCCCTCGACCCGAGACGGAGCTCTTGGTCGAAGCCGCCCTCGAACTCATCCGTACCAGACCGCCGGGGACGTGGGTCTGGGACGTCGGCACCGGCTCGGCTGCCCTTGCGCTGGCCCTCGCTCATGGCGCTCCCGATCACAGGTTTCTCGTCAGCGACCGCTCCCTTGAGGCGCTCATCCTCGCCCGGGAGAACGCCATGTACAATGGCCTCGCCGATCGGCTCCGCTGGTTGGCCGGCGACCTGCTCGAACCCGTCCGGTGGTGCCCCCTTGAATCCGCCGAAGAACGCCCCGACCCAAGGCTCATTGGGATCGTCAGTAACCCCCCGTACGTTGCCCGGTGCGAATTTGCGTCTCTCGAGCCCGAGGTGGCCCGCTGGGAACCGCGCCTGGCGCTCGACGGCGGCCCGGACGGCCTGCAATACTATCCGCCGCTTGCGACAAGAGCAGCGGAACTCTTACCCGAGGATGGGTTTTTCGCCTGTGAAGTCGGCGACGGTCAGGCCGACGCAGTCGCCGCGATCCTGACCGCCCGCCGTGAGTTCGGACATCTCACCGTGATCCGTGACCTGAGAGGAGTGAAGCGCGTCATCACCGCGATTCGACAATGATTGATCCTAGCCCATCGGCCGAAACGCCCGAACCCATGCCCCCCCCGGCCGAGGGGGTTTCCTCCAAGCACAAACGCCGCCGCAAGCGGCCCAAGGAGATCTCGCCCAATTCCGTCGAGGCCACACCTCACCCAAAGGCCTATCGGCCAGCCAACGAGGCTCGACACCCGGTGGACAGCCCGCGCAGCTACCTGCGTCGTGCGCAGGAGCACCCCGAGAAGAAGCCTCGGCAGACCGATCGGGGCGAGCCCCACTGGACGCCCGAGGGGAACGGCCACGTCTATCGCAAGGGCGAAAGTGTCTGGGGCTACCGCGTCCGCAGAGCCGGCAGCGATGACCCCAACAGCCAGCCCCCTCCCGGTCAGACGGGTGATTCGCCATCCGAGGCTGCCCCGCACGACCAGAGTCACAGGCGCAGCAAGCGCCGCCCCGCCGAGGCTCACGAACGTCCGCGTCGGCGCAAGAAGAACAACAAAGGACCTCGGCCAAGGACGCCCACGGACACCGCGCCCCCAGAGAGCACCTAGAGCGTCGTCCCGCCTATTCGATTTTGCAAGTTCTTCCGGGAGGACGCACTAGCACCGGGCGGGCGCAGCCGCCTCAATCGAACCAGGGCCGTTCGAACCCAGCGAGGACGCCGCCGTCCACGACGAAGAACTGCCCGGTGATGTAGCTGCCTGCGTCGGAGGCGAGCAGGAGCGTCACTCCCACGAGGTCTTCCGGAACGCCGACGCGCTTGAGGGGAATGCGCTCCATCATAAATTCAACCCACGCCTCGTTGCGAAACAGGTTTTCGTTCAGTTCCGTCCGGAACCAGCCGGGCCCGATGGCGTTCACGGTGATCCCCAACGGCGCCCATTCGATGGCCAAATTCTGCGTGACGGCCACCAGCGCCGCCTTGGAAGCGGTGTACTGGGTTACGTACGACAGGCCGACGCGGCTCGTGAGCGAACCCACGTTGATGATTCGACCGCCGCCAGCCTTCCCCATGTGACGGGCGGCCGCCTGTGAGAGAAAGAACGCTCCCTTGAGATTGGTATCCAGCGTCCGGTCCCATTCTTCCTCGGTCATCTCGATGGCCCGCACGCGCACGCCCACCCCCGCACAGTTGACAAGGATATCCAGCCCGCCCAGTTCCTCGACGACGCGCTCAACCGCTGACGCATGCTGATCAAGCGCCGTCACGTCCAGCGGGCACGCCAGCGCCCGCCCGCCCGCCGTGTGGATCGCCCCCGCCGTCGCCTCCAAGCGCTCCACCTGCCGTCCCGCGATCGCCACTGCCGCCCCAGCCCTCGCCAGACCCAGCGCGAATCCCCGTCCCAGACCGCTCCCGCCGCCCGTGACGAGCGCCACTCTTCCCGAGAGATCGAACGTCGGCTGTTCCATCGCTCTTGATCCGCTCCCCCTTTATGTTTCATCCGCGCGGCACAGTGCGCCCAAAGGTTCGCACCCGCCTTGACCGTGGTAGAGCACATCGATGCCGTGCGGCGTATCGAAATGCCGGCTACGCTTCGGACCGCGCCAGTTTGACACTTCGCGCCGCCAGATCGGAGATCGACGCGTTGTCGTAACCGGCCACCACCGAGCGCACCCGGTCGCTCAGCGGCTCGGTCCACGCCTCAGGCAAGGCCCGGGCGCCCAGCATGGCGCCCAGCACCGAGCCGGCGGTGGCGCCATTGCAGTCGGTGTCCTGCCCGCATTCCACCGCGATCCCGATCGTGCGGCTGAAATCGCCATCGCCATAGAGCAATCCAAGGGCAACGCAGCACGCATTGTTGATGGTGTGCACCCGGTGATAATGCCCATAAGCGTCCATCACCCGACGCCAGGCATCTTCCCACCTCGGCTCGGCTGCGTGCCACTCGAGCGTGCACGTGAGGGCCTCGGCCAGACGGCTGGACGCGGGAATCTGGCCGAGACCCGCCCGGATCGCCTCACCCGGCGAGGCGGCGCCGAAGGCACCCGCCACCATGGCTGCGGCCCACATCTCGCCGTAGATGCCGTTCTTCACGTGCGACAGCGCGGCATCCGTGAAGGCCAGCGCAGCGGCCGCCTCGGGACGCCCGGGGCTCGCGTAGCCGAAGGCGTCGGCCCGTATCTGAGCCCCGATCCATTCCCGGAAGGGATTGTGATGAGCCGCAGCGTCCTGGGGATCGAATCCGTTCACGAGATTGCGGTAGGCGACGCGCTCAGCCGTATACACGCAGTGGTATGGGAGCCATTCGAGCCAGACCGCCGCCATGTCCTCGGTGGTGAATCCGCGGCCGTGCCGTTCCAGCGTATGCAGGCCAATGATGGTGTAGTCGATGTCATCGTCGCGCGGCATGCAGACGATCCCGCCGCGCGTGCTTTCGCGGGCCGATCGATGCATCGGCCGGCCCACCGGGTTCGGCTCCAACCACGGGAAGTACTGCCTCAGCGGGTACTCGTCGGCGGCTCGCAGGTAGGCCACGATCGATTCGCGCGGCCAGCCTTCGACGGGTTTTCCGAGCAGACAGCCGGCGCATCGTCCCAGCCATGCGCCCAGGATCCGATCGTCGAGATCAGGGGGCACCGCCGCCTCACCCGCCCCGCCTGGCGGTCTGGCAGCTTTGATCGAGGCGAGATCGCTCGGTTCGTCATAAGCGAAATCGGCTCGCTGTGGTAGCCCGGCGAGCGCATCCTGCAACTCGATCAGCCCGGCGATGGACAGCGCGCCGAGGTCCTGGCCTCGAATCCGCTCGCGCATGACCGCCACGTCGCGGCCTTCTTCCTCGGCCTGCACCAACTCGGCGCGCACGAGGGTCTGAAGTTCATCTCGGTCGATCATGGCCGCCCGCCCCGGGCCGAGTCGGTGTCGGCCGTCATGTATGCCATAGCCGTAAGTCCCTTCATTCAGAGCCCACGCGACGAATGGCACACACTATCGGTCAGTGCGCGGGTTCTGTCAAGCGAACGCCCGAACGAATTGACCCCGCCGCCGCCGCTCATGTGACCTTTCGGCCACAGCGCGACCGTCCACGCACCGCCCTGAGACGACTTGCGTTAGGTGAAGCGACCGGTGTACCTTCTGACAACTTGCGTTTTTTGCCAATCGACATGAGGGAGAGACGGACGATGCGAAGCGCGAACGCACACCCCAGACGGCTCCGGCGCTGGCTGCCGGTGCTGGCCGTGATCTTCCTGGGCAGCGAGGTCCTGGGCCAGGGGGTGCCCGGAGGCGGGGGGGGTGGCGGTCCCTCACTGGGTGGACGCCGAGGACTCGGTTCGGGGGGGGGAGACAAACCCGTAGACAAGCGTGTGACCATCGAGGGCCAACTCATCGACGTTCGTGCGCACCTCAAGGCCGTCTATGACTACACCGCCGATGCCCAGGACAGCGAGGACGGCTCGCCCTTCCTGGCGCTCATCCCGGCGAAAATCAAAGGTGCATCGGTGGCCAAGGGCATGGAAAAGCGCTGTTTTTTCCTGGTGCCCTCGGAGGAGACGCAGAAGATCGCAGCGGTCCCCACGGATTTCCTCTGGCACAAGGTCAAAGTCAGCGGCAGCATCTACAAGACCCAGCGCGCCGTCCACATCGAAAACATCGAGGTCGGCGATGCCGTGGAGCACTCACCGGAGGTCGAGGACAGCGGCAAGCCGTTACGCGAGATCACGATGAATGGCCGCATCGTGGATGTCACCAGCGCCCTCATCACCCGCCGAGGCCTCGACGAGAGCCTTGCGGAGTACGGGAGTCTGCGCGGCATTAAGATCCGCCGCGCCAAGGACGCCGACGGCGCCCGTGTCAGCGGCATCAACAGCCGCGAGGTCTATTATCTGCTACCCTCGGCAAAAGCGGACGGACTGATCGCCGCGGCGAACAAGGGATACCGGTACGTCGAGATCACCGGCACATTCCTCCCCACCGAGCAGCTCGTCGACGTCGAGGAATTCACCGCAAGAAGCGAGCGGTAGCACGGAGGCCATCGGCCGCATTCTCAGTCGGATAGAAAAGCGCCTCGGTGAAGCAGGCGCAGGCCGCCTTGATGGCCTCCTCCAGGTCGTCGGTCGTGCCCTGGAACGGGTGGACGGCCCCGAAGGTGTGGTTCGCGCCCGGCAACACGTGCTCGCGCACCGAGGATGGGGCGACCGACATCAGAAACTCGCCGCTGGCCTTCGCCCAGTCGCTATCGCCGCGCAGAATCAACCCGGGCACCTTGATCCGGCTCATGGCTCCCACGATGTCCAGTTGGTCCTTATGCGCCTCGTAGTCCTCGAGGACGGAGACCTCCTCGCGCATGAGCTGGCCGGTCCGGGCGTTAAGGACTTCGCGATGGCCGCGCTCCCGCCACTCGCGCACTTCCACCTCCGATAGCTCCCAGCTCGCCACGGGCTCCGTGCAGACCACGGCTTTGATCCGGGGGTCGCCGCTGGTCCGCAGGATAACCGTCCCGCCGCCTCGGCTGTGGCCGAAGAGGCCGATACGCCTGGGGTCCAGCCTTTCAGCGTGAGGCAACCGGCCCGACGTGATGGCGTCGAGGGCGCGTCCCAGGTCGCGCTGGTCCTGCCGGTAGGTGCTCCGGGCGAACTTGCCCAGTTCGGTGAACTCCAGCGGGGCCTCGCCGACGCCGTTGGTGGAGAAATTGATCGCAACCGCTGCGAACCCGGCCTCGGCCAGCCTCCGCCCCACGTACGGGAAGTGCCCCCAATCCTTGAACCCCTTGTAGCCGTGACAGATCACGACGGCGGGGAGTTTATCGTCTCCTTCGAGCAATTGCAGGTCCCCGCGAATAACCAGTGCCTCTCCCGTCGCCTCCAGCCGCCCCGCGTCCAGTTCGAAGGGCATCTCGACTATCATCTAGGGCCTCCTCGCACGTCCATCATGAACCTCAGCACCCACCCCGAGCATGCCTTCGAAGAGGATGACACCATCTCGCTGCCAGCGTTCGGGGTCAGAACTTATCAGCGAACTCGGCGGGGCCTCCGCCATCGGGGCCCAGCGCCTCCAAGTGCTCCGCCGAGCCTAGCTCCCGAACCCGCCAGAGCGGCCCTTCGATCTCGAGGATCGTCACCGAGGTGTTCTGAGGCGAGAAGCCGCCGCGCTCGGCCAAGGGGCGACCCCAAGCGCGGTTCACCAGGCTGATGATGGGGCCGCCGTGGCTCACCATCAGGACGCGCTCGCCCGCATGGCGCGCCGCCAACCGCTCCACCTCGGCCACCACTCGCTCGCCGACCATGACCCAACTCTCGCCGCCCGGAGGCAGGTAGCGGAGGGGCTCCGCCTTCCGCCTGGCAGCCTCCTCGGGGTGGAGCTTCGCCACCTCGTCGACCGTGAGGCCCTGCCAGATGCCGTAGTGGATTTCCCGCAAGGCCGGCAAGTACAGGATGGCCATCTCCAGGGCGCGCTCCACGGTCTCGGCGGTCTCACGCGTGCGGGCGAGATCGGAGGCGTAGAAAGCGTCGAAGCGGACACCCCTCAGCCGCTCGGCCAGATGCTCCGCTTGAACCCGACCCAGCGCCGAAAGCGGCACCGGGAGTTGCCCCTGAATCCTGCCCTCCGCATTGAAGTCCGTCTCCCCGTGACGGACGGCCCAGAGCTCCATGCTAAGGCTTACGCCTCCGGCGCCAGGACCCGCGTCCCGGAGTCCGCAAGGACGTCACGCCACCTGCTCGGGAACGGGCTCATCCGCCCCGGAGGCCAACAGCGAGGCCCTGCGCCAGGCGGCCAGGCCCACGAACAGGACCTCGAAGCCCAGGTAAGCCAGGACGTAGGACAGCCCCCCCGCTCCGAAACCGTAGCTGTGCAGGCCGATCCCAAGGACGAAGTTGACCCCGTACCACGCCATCAAAATCAGCGTGTAGCACGCGATCGCGGCGACCGCCGTCCCGAATTCGCGCAGCCAGCCCGTCATACGGCCGTGCAGGACCGCCACGTAGCCCAAAAGCGCCACCAGCGCCCCGACTTCCTTGGGGTCCCAGCCCCAGAAGCGGCCCCAGGAGTACGCCGCCCAGACGCCACCCAGGATCGTCCCCGCGGCCAAGAGCACGACGCCCACCTGGAGCGTCCGGTAAAGGAAATCCCCCAGCGGGCGCAGGAGCGCCTCCCTCCGAGGCGAGAACAAATAGAGCCCGACGTTGATGTGGCCGATGCCCAAAGCGAGCGTGAATGCGGCATAGCTGAGGGTGATCGTCAAGACATGCACGGTCAGCCAGAAGTTGCTCCGTAGAACGGGCTCCAGGGGGGTAATCCCCGAATCTAGCGGCACGTTCTGCGCGATCGCGAGCCCAATCGCCCCCATCGCAGCGGCGACCACGGCAAAGACTTTTGCCCGGTAGACCGCCTCGAAGATCAGAGCGAACAGCACGCAGCCCCACACGACCCAGACGATGGACTCGTACATGTTCGACACCGGCGGCCTCCAGGCGATCAGGATGCGCAGGATGAACCCGTAAGCGTGCAGCCCGAACGCCAGACCCAGCACCGCGAACGCTGCGCCCGTCACGACCGGTCGTCCTACCTGAAACGCGATCAGGAGCAGGACCAGTGCCGCAATGTATACCATCCACGCCTTTTCAAAGGGAGCGAAGCGGTTGTAGTGGACCTCGTGAGCCAGGGTCTTCGCGTTCGGGTAAACCGCCGGATTCAGGATCGCCAGTTCCCCCCGCAATTGCTGCGCCGCCATCTGGAAGCCCACCGTGTCGCCCTGGTTGAGTGCAAGCAAGAGCGCCCCAAAGGCGCTGACGGCCGGCGCCACCTGCTCCGAGGGCTTGTCCAACGCCTGTGCGACCGAAACCCACGCCTGATTCTCCCCATGCGGTAACGGGATGATCCGTAAGGCCTCGCCCGAAAAGATCGCGTGCAGGAGCACCGCCTGCTGATAGAGCGTCTCGGCTTTCTCTTCCACCGACGTGGGCTTCTCGTCGCGCTGCCGCTTGGCCGAGGCCTCATCCACGGTCCGCTGAAGCGCCTCGCTCCTGACCACCTCATCGTAGCTGAAGCGCGAGCGGTCCGGGTCCAGCCCGAGCGCATTCTTCAGCGGGCGATGGCGCACCTCGACCATCCGCTCCACCTGCCAGCGATCCGGCTGAGCCACGAAGGCCAGGAGCAGTTCCACGGGGTCGCGTCCCTGGTAACGCTCCCGACCGGTGATCAGGAGTACGCTTTCCCGAGCGAACGTGTCCAGGGGCTTGAGACGACCGCCGTCCTGGACCGCCACGCTCCGCAAAGACGCCAGCGCCGTGCCATCCACCTCCACTGCGTTCGCAACCTCGGCGGCACCTACTAGAGCCATTGCCAGCGCCGCGAACGCTAGCCATCTGACGCGTCGTCGCATGACCGCTCCCCTCAACTTGCTGCCGTACTCACAGTCTTCGCGGATTTTCGGACTCGCCTCCCGCGCCTCCGCAGCCTTGGCCGGACGTAGAACATCGACGCAACGCCGCCTACCAGCAGGATGCAGCCCGTATACACGGTCGCCAGCCCGGGGTCACGTCCCACGCTGAAGACCGAAATTTCCGGCGTCCCTTCCACGAAGCTCGACTGGTACAACGTGAAACCTCCGTGCTTAAGAGGGTTGTTCATCGAGATCAAACGCTCCTCGTCAATCCCGGCGACGGGGTCTCTCAGAACCACTTTGCTACTGTAGGTAGCCGCGCGGCGTGTCCCCGGGTAGAGTCCTTTCTCGAAATCCACCAAGCGCAGTGAAAAGCCCATCGGGATCGCCTCGCTGCGGAACGCCACCCAGGCCGGCCCAGGTTCGATGTTGAACCGCCGTTGGCTCGCCCAGCGCACCCAACCGGTCTCGCTCGCCCCGTTCGCCGCCACGCGAACTTGCAGCGCCGGCATCGCGTTCTCCTCGTCCTGCGGTACCTCGGCCTGCGTGAGTTGCTGGTGCGCCTGCGCCCGTTCGAGCCGCTCGACGACCGTGAACGTGAACCCCATCCACGGCAGGCTCCACGCTTCACCCACCGCGAGCGGTCCCGTTTCAGCCAACTCCCCGCGGGAGATGATACGCACGTGCATCGCGTCCGACCCCGGACCCAGAAGCACCGTCACTTCATTGCCGCGCGGCGGCGAACCGTGGTCGGACGAGGCGTGGTAGACTGCCTTGATGCCGCTCCAGCCCTCGCCGTGTCCACGAAGGGTGCTGAAATCGGGGAACCGCGCGAACGCCACGTGCGATTCCGTACCCTCCGGTCCCGAGATTTCGAACAGGAGCGCCGGGTTAGAGGGTGCGTCCTCACGGTCGACCAGGTACCGATCCTCCACGATCGCCCGTGACATCTGTTCGAGCAGCTTCACCACGAATCCGGTGTCATCCAGCGGCACGCTCTTCCCGAGGTTGGACCCCACCTCCACATGCACCGGCGTCTCCCGTCCCGGCAACCCAATGACCAAGTGCCCCAGATCGATCTCCGGCGCGCTCTCATCCGACGCCAGGAACGCCTGGACCTCCGCATCATCCGCAGCCACCTTCGCCGACAGCGTCATCGGCCCCAGGTCGAGCGTCCGGCGCTCGGGGTCGTGCGGCAACAGCCACTCCTCCACCTGAGCCACCGGTCCCTCGAGTCGCACGCGCACCGCCGGGTTCGGCTGGGGACCGTCCTCCGCATAGAAGGTCACCAGCCGCGTGTGGCGCCAAGCACTTTCCACCGTCACCACCAGAGGCGTCTCCTCGATCGACGCCCGAAACGCAGTCTGGCCCTCGAACGTTCGACCCATCAGACGGTCCACGGGGATCATCCGCTGGACCCCTAGCGACGGCACGGCCACGGCCAACCGCTTACTCTGCGTGCGGATGACTGCACCCTCTTCGCCCTCCGCCAATGCCAGTGTCCCGTCAACGCCCCAATGCCGCGTGACGAACGAGCCGATCAGGATGGTGATGATCCCCGCATGGGTGACGACGAAGGGAATTTGATCCCGGCGCCAGGGATAACGCTTGAGCGCCGCAGCCGCCACGTTCACACCCAGAAGCGCCAGGAGCCCGTCGAACCACGGGGCGCTGTAGACGGCGCGTCGGACGGCGGGCGTGCCGTGCTCCGACTCATAGACCATCGCCACGGTCAGGACCACGAGCAAGGTCACCAGAACGACGACGGCCAGTCTCAGCGACGCCAGAAAATCAAACAACCGATCCAGGAAACGATTCACGCGGTCTTTCTCCCATTGGGGAATGCAACTCGCATCGCTCTAGCTGACGCGCGCCCGCCGCCATAGGAAGCAACGACGCTGTCACCCAAGCCATCACAGCCCCCTCAATGTACAGCAGGGCAAATATCCTGCCAAGCGTCCGGTCCGGGCAAGTCGGATGGCACCCTCCCCCTCACCGAGCGGAGTTCAACCTTTCTCAGGACATGCCCACGATGAAGCCATTTTGTTTCTTGGATCGTGGAAATGACTCATGCAGCATTATGAAGCATTTCGAGCGTTTTTGGCTGTATCAATTCTCCCCCAGCGCCCTTGCCACCGCTCCCGCAACTCGATGGATCTGATCCGGTTCGTGAACGGCACTGATCGTCAGGCGCAGGCGGCTCGTCCCCTCGGGCACTGAGGGCGGACGGATCGCCCCGATGAAGAACCCCTCCTCCATCAGGCGCTCAGCGGCACTCACGGCCCGGTTCGCATCGCCGGCCATGATGGGGCAGATGGGCGTGATGCCATCGGCGCAGGGGACACCGCGTCGGGCGAGGCACCGCCGCATGGTGCGGACGTTTGCCCCAAGACGTTTCCTCCGCTCCGGTTCCGTCTGAACGATCGCCAGCGCTGCTTCCGCCGCCGCAAGCGCCGGTGGCGGCAAGCCCGTCGAGAAGATGAACGAGCGCATCGTATTCACCAGATGGTCGCAGAGCCGCCGTGAACCCGCCACGAACGCCCCGTAGCTTCCCAGCGCCTTCGAAAACGTCCCGATCTCGACATCCGCCGCGCCCTTGAGGCCGAAGTGTTCCAGCGTCCCGCCTCCGCCCGGACCCAGCACGCCCGTGCCATGCGCGTCGTCGACGAGCAGCATCGCCCCATGCTCATGCGCCACCTCCGCGAGCTCCGGCACGGGCGCCAGGTCACCGTCCATGGAGAAGACGCCGTCCGTGACGATCAGCCGCCGCACGTCTCGAGGCGCCCCTGCGAGCGCGGACCTGACTGCATCGGGGTCTCCGTGCGGCACCACGCATACGGTCGCCCGCGAGAGCCGGCACCCGTCGATGAGCGAGGCGTGGTTGAGCGCATCCGAGACGATCAGGTCGCCAGAGCCGACAAGCGCGGGGAGTACGCCGGCGTTGGCCAGGTAGCCGGAGCCGCAGACCAGCGCCGCCTCCGTCCCCTTGAAGGCCGCAAGCCGCGCCTCCAGCTCCTCGAAGGGCCCGAGGTTCCCCGAGACCAGCCGCGACGCCCCACTGCCCGTTCCCCAGCGTCCGGCGGCCTCACGCGCCGCTGCAATCACCCGAGGATCCTCCGAAAGCCCCAGGTAGTCGTTCGAACAGAACGCGACCCTCTCTCGGCCCCCGATCTCGACGCACGGCCCGGCTCGCCGCGCAACCGTCCGAAGCCGCCGCCGCCGCCCTTGAGCCTCCAAAAGAGCGAGTCGCTCATCCATCCAGGCAAGAGAGCCCACTCAGGATCTCCTCCCAGGGCGCCGGAGGGTGCACCTCCGCGATGGCGTCCACGAGCACGGGCTCAGTCCGGAGCAGCGCGACGTACGCTTTGAGGTCAAGTGCATTCCCATCCACGAAGAGAGCGCGCCCCCCCGCTTTTGACCCCTTGGCCTTGATGTGCGGCAACCGCACGTATCCCAGCCGCGCCGAGGCGACGTACCCCGTGGTGTACGTCGGGTCGTCGGAGATGCAGACTTCCGCCACCGTCCCCGGCGTGGTCGCGGCCTTCGTCGCCAGTGCCAGCGCCTCCATGGGCCTGTGCCCCTCGATCCCAACGGCACCCAGCGCCGCCGCGAGCACACCCCGCGCCGCCCTGGAGAAATCCATGTGCGATACCCGTACCCCCCTCTCAGGGTCGGGTTCGAGCCGCTCGCCGCTCACCGCATCGACGATCATCGCCCCTCGCATCGGTCGCCCCGCAGGGCCGGGGCCTGCGCGCAAAAGCTTTAACGTCCGAGCGGCCAGCATCGACGCGACGCCGCACTCACCCAAGAGCGCGATCGTGCATTCCATCGCCCCCTCGGGCGTCCGGGTCATCGCCGTCCGTACGGGCAGGGCTCGCCTGCGCATGAGCGCCGAGGGGGCGACGGTTTCCACGGAGACCGTCAAGCGATCCGCCGCCGCGTGAGACCACCCGCGCGCAAACAGCGCCGAGGCCGCCTCCGCCGCATCCTCGCGCGGCACCAGCCGCTCCGCACCCGACACGTGCCTACCCCCAGCCGAGGCGTGCATCCGCACGCTCGCGTAGGGTTGGCTCACATAGGCCTCCCCTCTTTTACATCGGCGCCAACCTACCCGCGCCCAGAGCCGCCGTCAAGCGGTGAGAGGCTTTGGATTCAGGCGATTCTCCGCTCCGTGAGACGATTGTTCCACCTGCGGCGTCTTACTATCGGCTGCGGCGCGGAGGAACGTATCCTTTGCAAATCCCCGAAAATCTCCTACGTTTGGACGCTCCCTCGACGACGCTAACGGACAACGAGCGATGATACGCGCTACCCTACTACCGGCCCGCCGGCTCCGGCGAACTTTCGGATCGATCTTGCTTCTGACCTCCATCCTCCTGGCCTGCGGGGATCGCGGGGACGATACAGGGCGCGCAGGACGGCGCGGTGCCTGGGGCGGCCGGGGCGAGAACGCCCGCGCCGGAGAGGGGGCAACAGCCGTGCCGGTGGAGGCCGCTGGAGCGACACTCGACCGCATGGACGACTACGTACTGGCGACCACCGTCGTCGAGGCCGAAAGCGAGGTGCCCATCCGAGCGCGGGTCGCGGGGATCGTCAAGCGCCTCCACGTCGAGGAGGGCGACACCGTCCGCCGCAACCACCTGCTGGTCAGCCTCGACAAACGCGAGTTGGAACTGGCCGTTCAGGGCCTCCAGGCCCGGGCTGATAACCTGAAGCGTATCCTGGACCGCGCTGAGGAGATGCTCGAAAAGCAAATGATCGCCCAGGAGACGTTCGAGCTGCGCAAGTCCGAGTACGATGCCGCCCGCGCCGATCTGGAGCTCTCCAAGCTCCGCCTCGACTACGCCGACATCCGAAGCCCCATCGCCGGCGTCGTCACCCACCGACAGGTCGAGGTCGGAGACGACATCACCACCAACCAGGACCTCTTCGTCGTGGCCGATTTCGACCCGCTTCTAGCCCGCGTCCACATCCCCGAGAAAGACCTCGGGAAGGTGCGCGTCGGCCAGAGCGCCTACCTGGAAGCCGAATCCCTTCCGGGCCAGCCTTTCATCGGCCGCGTCGCGCGCATGAGCCCCATCGTCAATCCCGACAGCGGCACCCTTAAGGTCACCGTTGAAGTGCACGACGCTCGAGAGCTCAAGCCGGGCAGCTTCGTCACCGTGAACATCGTCACCCAAGTCAAGCCCGATGCCCTCGTCATCCCGAAGAAGGCGCTCATCCTAGAGAGTGACATGGACCGCGTCTACCACATCGTCGGCGACACCGCCAGGGTTGTGCGCGTCGAGCGCGGCCTCTCCGACGCCGAGCGCGTCGAGATCCTGTCGGGGCTTTCGCCCGGCGATCTGGTCATCACGCGGGGACAGGATGGCCTCCCCGATGGTGCCCGCGTCCGCATCGTCACCCGCGCCGATGGCGGCCCACTCCCCGCTGCGCCCGACACCGTGCACGCGGAGAAGCCCGGTCGATCCGCCGAGCGCGGTCAGGGCGGCCAGTCCCGAGGCGGGGACCGGTAACGACCGGCGTTCACTTCGTCCCCACAGCCATCGGGCACGATCACACCGGGCGGGCCAGTTCCCGAAACCTTCCGCCACATCGCATTTCCATAGAAGTTCGGTCGGTCCGCCCTCGCCATCCAACCCCCTCCTAGCTGGCCGAGGAGGAACCGCGCAGGGCAAAGAAGAGGTCTTTGCCCGCATTTTTCATATCAAAGTAGGGGATTTTTGTAATACAGTGCATTAACGTACTTAAAATGGGAAGATAAGCGACTATGGGATATCAAATTGGAGGCACTTGACACCGCTGGAGCATGTCTCCACCTTCAGTCCTTGGACGCCTGCACTTTCACATGGAAAGTGTCGGAGCCCCAGTACTTTGCCAGCCGTATCCCCGCCAAGTAAGTGTGCGGTGTGTGACTATCGAGGCATGTGCGCAGCCGGGCGGCTCACCAAATGATGGCGTTGACGAAACAGTGCACCCGAGAAACGGACCGGCTGCGATCGCGGATCGTCGACTCCTTGCGGAAACAAGGATTCCAGATTCGAAAGGGACTTCTTGTACCTCCTGACGCTGGGGACAAGAGCAAGCTCAGGGCGCTTCACCAAGAAGCGGTTAGGCACAACGTAGCGAGAAGTCGCCCAGGACTTGAACGGCACGAAGACCGGTTGTTGTCGACTATCGCCTCCGGAACGGACATCATTCCCGAGAGGATTCGGCCACGGCTTGTGCTGGTACAGCCAGACTCCGAGGATGAGCTCCTGTTCCGATACGCACGCCTGCACTGGAGTATCCCGGTATCTGCGGGGTACGGACGACGCCTGAGATTCGTAGTCTACGATGAGTCGAACAACAAATTGATCGGACTCTTCGGACTAGGCGACCCCATCTTCGGTCTCGGACCCCGCGATCGCTGGATAGGATGGGACCGCGACGCCAGGAAAAAGCGGCTTCGGTGCGTCATGGAGCTTTTTGTATTGGGCGCCGTACCACCGTATTCCCATCTCCTCTGCGGAAAGCTCGTCGCTCTATTGGCGACTAGCCAAGACGTCCAGGAGGCATTTCGTTGCAGGTATCGCGGCCGGCGGTCACGCATCAGCGGTGAACCCACCGATGGCCGACTAGCCCTGCTGACCACCACATCCGCGCTCGGCCGATCGTCTTTGTACAATCGTCTCCGATACGGGAAACACCACGTGTTCCAAAGCGTGGGGTTCACACGCGGTTCTGGGGACTTTCACTTCAGCAATGGCTTCTATGGCGATCTGCGTGAGTTCGCTCTCAAGTATTGCGACGCAACTGCCAAGCACCCGTTGTGGGGTGACGGCTTCCGAAACCGGCGGGAGCTCGTGCGCAAGACGTTGCCACTTCTAGGACTGTCAAGAGAACTTCTGTATCACGGGATCGAGCGTGAGATCTTCGTGGCACCGTTAGCCGATAACGCACAGGCGTTCCTTCGCGGTGATCACCAGCGACTGCGGCGTCATAGACGAACCGTGGATGACCTCTTCGAATGGTTCCGGGTTCGATGGCTTCTGCCCCGAGCGGCGCGCGACGACCGCTACCAAGATTTCGATCCCGAAACCTACCGGCTCTGGAGATCATCGTGACTCAAGTTTCATTGTCTGACGATCAGACTCCGTTTGTCGACCTCCCTGCGGCGCTTGTTGATGAAGTGCTCGATCAGACCTCCACCGTCGCACAGGAGTTACTGGCCTCGTTCCAGGAGGTCAGGGAAGACCGCGAAGTGCTTCGTGCGAAACTCGCAGAGTCTGGCCTCGTGATATCGGAGTCTTCCTTGGGTTATCCGCCTCTGCCGACAACGTGTGCGACGGACGGGTCGTACGCGATTGAGCGGCTTCTGACGACGGATCTCGCCGCTGCCGCCGCGGTGGCAGTCGAGGGACTCACACCTCCTTCGGAAAAGCGGCACTGGGAGTTTCCCCGCCACAAGAGCTTTGTCTCCTCCGAGCCGCACGTTGAGGATACGGCTACCGTCCTCCGCGCGGTCATGCTGGGGGAAGAGTTGTGCCTGATCACCAATGCCCCGCATGATCTGTTGATGCTGGACGGTACGTTCACGCTGCCGATTATCTACTTCAATCAGGCTCTCAATAAAGCCCCCGACGTTAAGCAGCTAAGCTGCGCGCGGGAGTTCCTCGAGAACTGCCCCACCTACCTCGAAGCCTACCTGACAACTCTGCGGTCTGAACGCTCGGACAAGCACTTCGTGGCTCTACCGAAGTACTCGACCCGGCGGGAGGTCGGCAGAGAGTTGGGCTGGCCCGAGAGCTACGACGACCGTGGAATGCTCACGATGCTCCTGAACCCAGGTGAGTTGACGAGGCCCCACCTATTGGAGCACCCACGGGACAGTGAGGGAAATCTCACTTGGCACCTCAACACGCGGCGACTTCCAGGTGAAGTGGAGCGCCAAGCATCTGAGCTAGCGGATGAGATTGTGTCGGCGCTCGGCCCTCTTCGAGTGTTCTACTACAAACCACAGGACTGGCTTCCCGCGCTGCGGATCGAGGTTTCCGCGAGCGTGGCGTCGAACAGTCACCGCATGGCGACAGTAGTTCAGGGTATCAAGCACCAGACGGCGACCCCTTCGATGCTTGAGCCCTATCCGATCTATCTCGCCGATCGCACCGTGAAGGCGCTTGCCCGCGCGATTCCGGCCTTCCGGCAGGTAACGACACAACGCATCTCGGAAAAGTACAAAGGTAATATCGGTGAGGTGTTCTTCGCAATGCATGGTTACCGCAGCGAGACAGGGAGATAGCGATGGCAGACGACGCGACGGAGCTCAAGAAGCTCATCGACCAGACCGAGCGGCTGGGTGTCGTCGGCTCGCCATCCTCCACCGCGAAGCTCGCGCTCGACATTCTCGGCTCCGCGGTTACCCGCAAGCTGGTTGGGGAACTTGCACTATTCCGCTTCTTGCAGGATACGAATGCTCACTACGCACTCGGTCAAATTACCGAGATCCAACTTCGCAACATCTGGCACGAAGATCCCACCATACGCAGCCTCATCCGCCAGCGTGGCCGGGTCGACGCTGTGAGCGAACGGCAGGACACGCACCTCGGTCAGATGATCATCAGCGCCGTGTTCCGCGAAGGAGGGCCAGCGGGGTATGAGCCGAGCATTCTCGGCACTGTCCCATCAACAGGAACGCCCATCCATCTCGTGACCGATCCGGTGCTCGACGAACTGCTACGCGCCTACCGCGAGCAGATCTTCTATCTGGGACACGTGTACGGTTCCCAGCCGAAGCTCCCGCTCTGGTTCAAGCACTTCGACAAGGGCCTGGATGGCGCCGGGGAGGCGTATCACCTCGGTATCTTCGGCAAGACCGGCTCCGGAAAGTCGGTCCTTGCCAAGATGATCCTGCTTGCCTATGCCCGCTATCCCAAGATGGCTCTCCTCGTCATCGATCCGCAGGGGGAATTCGCACGTGACATGCGGGAGGGTGGATCGAGCGGCGAGTTCGCATTACCTGTCGGAGATGTCGTGCGCAAGTTGGGTAAGAAGACGGCCGTGCTTACTGTACGGAAACTTGTTCTTGACCGGTGGGATCTGTTTCGACAGATCCTCGCGGAGTCACGATTCTTTAGAGAACTTCAGGTGATGACTCAAGACAAAATCGATACCGCGTGTGATCAATTCACTGAAGCAATGGGGAAGGCTCCTGGCATCACGCTGGCCACGCTTCACGAATCAGATGTCTTCAAGAAGGCATGGAAAATCCTTACCCAGGATAAACTCCGCAACAAAATCTATGCACGCGAGGGAGCCGCTGCGGAGCGCTTCAAGGATGCTGTAAATGAGGCCAATTCGGACGAACTTTATCGAGACATCTGGCTGCCTGTGGCGAGGCTCTTTCAAGAGGATCGCGCGTCTGGTCAGCGCAAACGCAAAGTGGAGGATGCCCTTAGATGGCTACTTGACACCGAACAACCAAAGCGACCCGTTCTCGTCGTCGATGTATCCAAGGAGCAAGCGCAAGGCCTACTATGGAATGACACGATTCAGTCTCTGGTCATCAAGCGTCTTCTGGAAGGCGTAACTCACATTGCTGAGAGCATGTACAAGGAAGATCAAAGCCTCAACGCCTTGGTCGTTATCGACGAGGCCCATCGCTTGGTGCCTCGCGATCTTCCACAAGGGAATGATGCGGCGAGCGGCGTGCGTTCGGTTCTGACCGATGCGGCCCGGACGACACGGAAGTACGGACTGGGCTGGCTCTTCATCAGCCAGACCCTCTCGAGTCTGCATCAGGAGGTCCTCCAGCAACTCCGCATCTTCTTCTTCGGCTTCGGACTCGGACTCGGACAGGAGTTCCAGTCGCTCCGGCAACTCGTGGGTTCGTCCGGTACGGAGCTCGATCTATATCAACTCTTCCGTGATCCACACTCGGCCTTCGATCCCAGGAGCCGACAGTACTCGTTCATGACGACCGGCCCGGTGAGCCCATTATCGTTCTCCGGAAGCCCGCTCTTTCTGAACGCTTTCAATATGGTAGACGCCTTCCTGGAAGCGAATGACCTTCCTAGAAGCGAATGAAGCCTCGTGGCGCTGGAGGGCGCCCTCAAGATCAAAGAGCTCGTTTACGTCCATGCCAAGGGCAAACCGCCGCGCGCAGCCTAGTGGTTTGCGTCCTGGAAGAGCCCGAGCGTGGCGCCCGTGGGGTCCGTGATCAAGCTGTACCAGCCCACGTTGGGGATCTCGGTCGGCTCCACGGCGACGGTCGCACCCAGCGATTTCGCCTTACTCGTCGAGGCACTGAGGTCATCCACCACGACGTAGGGCATCCAGTGAGGCGGGCTGCCCGGCACGGGATTTTTCATCATCCCGCCGCCGGTTCCCTCTCCCGGGCAGATGACTGTATAGGTCATGCCGCCGCCGCCAGGGCCAGCCATCGGGACGTCTTCCAGCTTCCAGTCGAATAGACCCGTGTAGAAGGCTTTGGCCTTGTCCACGTCTTCCGACCAGAGCTCCACATGCACGAACGGATTGGCCATTCTCCGTCTCCTTTCTCGCGCGGGCGCCGATGGCTCGGTTCCCGTCGCGGTGAGCTATCCTTCGAGCCAAGCGGCTGATGCAGGGACTCAGGGTTGCAAAAGAGGATTCACGTCTTCAACCCGATCCACCCTTCGGCTGCCCGAAACCCATCGTCACTCTGAGCCTGCCGGAGAGTGGCGACCGTTCACGCCACGGTCCAATTCCTATTAGTAGAGCATTCTAATTCCCGAATTGACACGCCCCGCCGGTAACGTCGCCGCACGTTGGGCAACCGGAGGGTCCCGTGAAGCCCTCGGCCCCGGAGCTGGAGTTGTTCACGCTCATCGCGAATGCGCTGAAGCGCTTTCGAGCCCCGGATGAACCGCAAGCGCTGCAACGGACCTCAGTATCGTCCGCGTTCCGCACCAGGACCTCAAACGCGTGCTCGCACGCTTCGCAGATATATTCATAGAGTGGCATGGGTTCTCTCCTCGTGTCGATGCTGCGTCCCTTCGGATTCGTTACCGCTCGCTCCCTTTCCCTCATGCGGGGCGGGACCCCAGAAAGTATAAAATGCCCGGTGCACCTCAGCCTGTCAATTGGCCTACGGGCGGCGGCGCCCGAACCGCCTACGCCCCCGCGTTCAGCCGGTCGATCAACTGGCGAAGCCGCCCGAGGCGGCGGCGGTTGAAGTGCAAACGCAGGCGGGGTAGATCAGCCAGCTTGGGCTCGTTGTGCTCGGCTGGCAGGGGCGCGGTGCGGCTGATGGCGCCTCGGACGAGGATGTCCCCGAATTCGCGATTGAGCTCTGCGAGCAAGCGGTCCGAGATGGGCTGATTCAGGCGGAGGACAAGCCAGTCACCGACATATCGAAGGGAATGGTAGACGCTGTAGAAGCGAGTGATGACCTCGCAAGCGCGGTCCACGTCGGTCGTGATGGTGAACAGCGCGAGGTCCTCCTCGGAGATGAGGCCGCTCCCCAGAACGTGCCTGTGGACAAACCGGCGCCACGCTTGCCAGTAGTTGCGCTGAGGGTGGTCCACCAGCACGATGGGCACGGGGTAACTCTTGCCCGTCTGGGCCAAAGTCAGTGCCTCGAAGGCCTCGTCCTGGGTCCCGACCCCCCCGGGAAAGCAGACGATGGCGCTCGCTTCCTTCAGGAACATCAGCTTGCGCGTGAAGAAATACTTGACGTTGACGAGCTTGGGATCGCGGGCGATGACGGAATTGGCCATCTGTTCGAAAGGCAACCGGATGTTCACGCCGAAGCTCTTCTCCGAACCGGCGCCCCCCTGGCCGGCTTCCATGATGCCGCCTCCCGCGCCCGTGATGACCATGAAGCCGAGCTCGGTGATCTTCCTGGCGAAAGCGACCGCCTGCTGGTAGGAAGGGTCCTCGATCCCCAGACGCGCCGAGCCGGAGATGCTGACCTTCGGCAGATCACGGTACGGGGCGAAGACGCGAAAGGCGCAGCGCAGGTCCATCAACGCATGGCTGATGAGCTTGAGGTCGCCCCGGCTGGCTCTGTCCGTGGCGAACCCGCTCAGGGTGTCGAGGATCGCAGCGTACATGTCGGCGTTGCGAGGATCGCACGCGATCCCGTCGGCCAGGGTGTCGAGCACGGCGCGCAGCGACGACCGACTGGCGTCAACTTCGGGATCGGAGGCAGGGGGCTCGGTTGTCATCATCGCAGCACCAAAGATCGCTCTACGGCCCTCTTGAGATCACGGCCCGACGGGCAGCCCGTTCACGCGCGAACGGAGCAGGAGTTCCCCCATTGAGCGGCGGCGGCACCCGGGAACCCATCGCCGTCCGACCCATCCACCACCGATACTCTGGGCTTGTCGAAGGGTGGCTCTCAACTATATTACGCCGGGAAACCCAATATGCCCGCCTTCTTCCGATTCCGCGATCTCGAAGACCTTGCCGCCGCCATCGCCGACCACGGCCTGGTCGAGGACATCCCGCTCCAGAACGATCTCTCGCCCCTGGCGCAGCCCGTGGAGGCCGGTTCCCTCCGGCTCGCCAACCGGCTGGGCATTCACCCGATGGAAGGCTGCGACGGCACGCCCGAAGGCCAGCCCGCCGATCTGACCCTCCGCCGCTGGGTGCGCTTCGGAGCCGGGGGGGCGGGCCTGGTGTGGGGCGAGGCCATGGCCGTGGCGGAAGACGGCCGCGCCAACCCGCGCCAGCTCTACCTCTGCGAGCGTAATGCCCCCGCCATAGCGGACCTCGTCGGGCGCACGCGCCGCGCTCACCGCGAGGTCATGGGTCCGAACGCCGAGGTCGTCATCGGCGCACAACTCACCCACTCAGGGCGCTACAGCTTCCACGGCGCAAAGCTGGCTCAGCACGACCGGACGCTCGACGCGATGACCCTCACCGGTAAGGGTCGCAAGCGGCCCGTGACGGCGGATGATCCCCTCCTCTCCGACGACGAGCTTTTGCGCATCGCCGATCGGTTCGTAGATGCGGCGATGCTCGCGGCGCGCCTGGGCTTCGACTTCGTGGACATCAAGCAGTGCCACCGCTACCTGCTCAACGAGTTGCTGGCCGCCAGGACGCGCCCCGGGCCCTTCGGCGGCCCCTTCGAGAACCGAACGCGGCTCGCGAGAGAGATCTTCACGCGGGTGGGGGAGGCTCTGGGTTCGGCCGTGGCCCTCGCCACGCGGCTCAACGTCCACGATGGCGTGCCTTTCCGCACCGACCCGGCAACGGGAGAAGGCATCCCCGCACCTTACCAGACGCCCTACCGCTATGGCTTCGGCTGCGACGAGGCGGACCCGCTCCGGCCCGACCTAACCGAGCCGCTGCGCTGGATCGGTGAGCTGCGGGCGTTAGGCGTGCGCATGGTGAACATCACGACGGGCAACCCTTACACCAACCCCCACGTCGGCCGCCCCTTCGAAAAGCCGCCCCTCGATGGCTACGGCGTGCCGGAGCACCCGCTGGTGGGCGTCGCGCGTCACTTTCACCTCGCGGCGGCGGTCCAGCGCGCATACCCCGACCTGATCGTCGTGGGGACGGGCTACTCCTGGCTGCGGCAGTACTTGACCAACGCGGCGGCGGCCAACGTTTCGCAGGGACGTGTGACGGTGGCCGCGGTGGGGCGCGGGGCGCTGGCCTACCCCGACTACGCCCGAGACGCGCTCGGGAGCGGCGCCCTGAACACCAAAAAGGTCTGCCTGGGCGTGAGCTACTGCACAGCCTTCATGCGCACCAAGAAGCACCCCCTGGGCCAGTTCCCGGCGGGCTGCCTCCCCCGCGATCCCGTCTACGTGCCCCTTTGGCGGGAGGTGGAGGCGAGCGAGGGGTGAGGGGAACGCCCCGCAGAAGGGCCAGCTATGGACGGTAGCGCAAGAGCAGTCCGGTGCACCGCATTGTTGGGCGACGTATCACTGCCTCCGGTCTAGAGGCGATCCCCATACTCCTTTATGGCAAGGGCTAGCGCGGTGTCTAGCCACCGAGAGAAGGCGTCCTCGATATGCTGTTCATTAGTTTCATGTGTAAACACGAATGGTTCCAACGAGCACAGGAAGAACTCCTGCGATGGGTATTCGCTGTCGTCCGAATCCCCGTAGGATTTTAGCCTAGCGAAAGCGGTCGCCTCCATGATGCCAGACAGTTCGCGACCCACGTGATGAAACGAGACAACGAACTCGAGACGTTCGTGTGACACGTGCATACTGAACTTGATGAAGTAATGCGGCTCGGCAAAGTTTACGAACTTTCTAGGTTCGTTGGCAGACCTTCTAGGTTCGTTGGCAGATTTGAACACTTCATATTTGTACCAGTGCGCGTTGCCCTGATCAGGATCACCCTCCGTCACGAGAATACTCGGCTCTCCGATACCGACCAATGCCCTTTCCAGCTTATTGAAAGCCCTATCGGTGTGGTCTTTCGCGCGACCCCGAAGCGCGACAGCGACGTCGTTGACTCGTCTCAATTCCGCCTGTTTTGCTTGACGCCGTCTCCCTAGCTTTTGGGTCAGGCTGTCGATCACGGCACTGGTGAGCGCTCGCTCATGCTCCATCTCTGAGCCGGCGTCTACGCTGAGAGCCTGCAGGATCGCTGCGCGCTCCAGTCCCGCAAATTGGCGTGCCAGCGCAGAAAGATCACCTCGGTCCGCTTCCTCCAGAGCATTGATGTATTCCGTTCGGAGGTCGCGATCGACAACCAGCGGTAGAAGCTCCGAGCGAAGCAAGATGAAGGTGATGAGCGACCGCGCAACTCGCCCGTTGCCGTCTTGGTAGGGGTGTATTTGGGTGAAGCGGTGGTGGAGCCACGCACACACGATGATCGGATCGTCGGATGAGTAGTCAGACAGCCAGCTAAGGAGATTCTCCATCTCCGAATCCACTTGAACAGGAGGACAGTACTCGTGGAGGGAACCGTCGGGACGCCGCGGGTTATTCGGCAGTTTCTTGTAACGACCCTTGAGGAGTTCTATCTCGCCCCGATTTCCGAATTGATCGAGCGCCCACGTGGTATCCTGATGCCGAGTCAACATTGTGTGCAGCTCGTGAATGACTCCCTTCGTAGGCTGCCTATCCCCGCCCACGCAGTCCATTAGAAGCTGGATCGCCGCCTCCTGGTCGCGCAAGATGTCGATAAGACGCGACGGTTCGATGTCGGTGCTTGAGCGAGAGACAAGATCCTCAACAAAACCTTTGGCTATGAGGGCTTCGGTCGTGCCGCGATCTAGGTCGTATAGCCGCTCCAGGATTCCCGTCTCGATGCTGAGCCGTCGGATGAGGCGCTCAGTGAACCCCCAGAGCGTTGCCTCGCCGGCGGACTGGAGGCGCTTCTTCGACGCACGCCAAGAATCATAGAGAGGACGGATTTCGGCTAAGTCTATAGCCCTGTCTTGATCCGTTAACGGTTCAATAGGCCGCCATTTGTAGTCTGCCACGTTCAAGCCTCCTGCGCTGTCGGTACGTGGTTTAGCCCGCCCAACAGTGAATACACGCCCTGCGGCCGCGAATTGCCCGCTGACCCCTCCCTTCCCGAGCACACATGCTACAGCATACCTGCACGCATAAACACTGTCAACTCTGCCGCGCGGCTCCTGCCTCTCAAGGGATTCGAGGCTATCTGGCTCCCTCGGAGAATGGGGTTACGCGCATCCCCATCGCAAAGCAGCCGAGAGCTGAGGGGAACGCCCCCGTTCACGGCAGCGCACATCCGAAGCCGCGCCACCGCGATGCCTACTTGCGTAGATCGTCCCCCGGCAATAGTCTACGCATACCGTGCAGCAACTCAAGCGGAACAGGACGACGGCACGCTATGGCATAGGGGAGTGGTACGGGCGGTCATTCGTCCGTCTCTCGGCGGAAGAACGGCGAGCTTTCGCCAGCATTCAGAGCCTTCCCCGGAGCCAGCGCCCAATGCAACCATGTCTTCCCCGAATCGCAGAAGGCACCCATGCGATCTGTCAGAAGCAAGGTGGGGTATGCTCTCTTCGTTCGTATCGCCTCTCGGAGGATGGTGCTGCGGCAGTACCGGACAGGCCGGGAGCACTTGCGACGACGTGTCCCGAACGCTTCAAAGAAGGACTAACCGTCTTCCAGTGGGTAGGAGAAGTCATCCTTGGGCACAAGGAACCCATACGTGTGGGTGAAGTGGGCTTCCTTGAGCGACCGCTTGCCTCAGGGAGGGCAGCCGATGTGGGGCGTATTGACATGGTGCTCGCGCACCCTAACCTGACGCCGTTGTCGTGGTGTGCGCTTGAGATGCAGGCCGTCTACTTCTCCGGAGACACGATGTCCAGCGAGTTCGCGCGCATTGCGGCCCATGCATCGGATAGCTTACCATTCCCGGTTGGCCGAAGACGGCCAGACTATCGAAGCAGCGGACCGAAACGTCTGATGCCCCAGCTACAGATCAAGGTGCCGACGCTCCGCCGGTGGGGCAAGAAGATGGCCGTCGTTGTGGATGAGATCTTTTTCGGCGAATTGGGCCAGATGGAGGATGCTGGGCACCTATCAAATGCCGATATAGCCTGGTTTGTCATGCGTTACCAAGAACAGGCGGGGCGAACCACCATAGAACCTGCATTTGTACGGTACACAACGCTTGAGCGGGCAGTGGAAGGGCTTACCGCAGGCGTTCCCGTGACTCAGGCAGAGTTCGAGGACAGAATCCACAAGAAACTTGTGACGGAGCTCGGAGCTAACGGGTGATCAAAAGCTCGTACTGCTTTGCGTGATGCGCGTTCATCATCCGAACCCTTCTTCTTGAGAAGCCGTATCTGTCAGCAAGCCGCTGCACCTCTTCGGACTCATCGTATGTCATCAAGATCGGTCCCTTAAAGCGCCTCATGAGCGCAAAGAGCTTTTCATGGTCCACTTGGCTGTGGGCGTAAAGTCGGCTCCCTGCGCGCTTCCCACCCGCCGTGTACGGCGGATCAACAAAGAACGCTACTGACTCATCGGAACTGTATCGCGGCAACACACCGAATGCGTCTCCGGCAACGAAGGTGATCCTGTGCCGGTACTGGTAGATGGCGAGGATTCGCTTTGCAAGCGTGTCAGGGTACCAGCGAGATCTAAGCCCTTTCCCGTTCTCCCCCGTTTTCATCAAGCTCGCTCCGGGAGCCATGATGCCGCCGCGTTGCACACGATTACGCAAAAGCGTTTGAAAGCCCCTCTCCCGTGGGTTTTCGGGTGTGGAAGACAAAGTGCTTCTCACGTTTCCTGGGGTCAGCTCAAACGCGCGGATGCGCTCAGCCAACCACCGCCCATCCTGGAGGATCGTTTCCCACGCTACAGCCATAGGTTCGTCTTTCTCAACCATGACCGCCCGCTGCACAAAGTTCTCGCAAACAGCAGTGAGCGAAGCTATGCCACCACCCGTAAAGGGCTCAACGAGAACACAGGGCTTGTGCAGCAGCGACCGAAGCCAAGCTCGTATCTCGGGGACCAGCCACGTTTTCCCGCCGGGATAACGGAAAGGGCTACGTTGCGGGACCGTCGCCACGTTTACGATCTTCTTCTGCTCCAGAGGATCGTAAGCGGCCGTGGAGAATTTGTTCATCGTCATTCCCATGATCACGGCGTCCTTGCCATAGCCCAACCGATCTATCAGCCCGCCAGCGAGTTCCTCAGGCGCTGCCCCGCTCCCACACGGAACAAGATGCCTGCACGCATAGGCACTGTCAACCCCGCCGCGCGGCTCTTGCCTCTCAAGGGATTCGAGACTATCCGGCTCTCTTCAGGGAATGGGGTCGCGCCAGGCGCCTGCCCTGTATCCCGGACCCCTACGTTAAGACCGTTTGCCACGCAAGAGCTTGGAGGCTATCTTAGGGCCTTCGAGAGCAGAGCCATAAAGAGGGCTTCTATCGCCAGGAGATCGGTCATGTCCGGACTCACCCGCGAGCAGATCGAGACCTTCCATACCGAGGGCTATCTGCACGTCGAGGACGCGCTGCGTCCCGAAGACCTCGACCCCGTTCAAGAGGAACTGGAACGGATTGTGGACGACGCGGCCAAGCGTCTCTTCGCCGAGGGCAAACTTGATTCCGACTACGCCGAGCTACCTTTCGAGAAGCGGCTCATCCCGCTTGCCAAGGTGGATGGCAGTGTCGCCTTCGCCATGAACTTTCCGAACAATCTGAGGAGGGCCATCTTCGAGTTTCTGCACAGCGATCGGCTGCTCGATCTGGTCGAGGCCCTCATCGGTCCCGAGATCTACTGCAACCCCTGTCAACACATTCGGCCCAAGCTGCCCGCCTCGGACGACTACGAAGGCGCTCTTTCCTCGAGCGAGTGGGCGCACAGGACCCCGCTCCATCAGGACGCCGGCGTGCTTTTGTCCGAGGCCGACGACACGCTGGTCGTGACGACCTGGATTCCCCTCGTGGACACGAACGAGACCAACGGCACGCTCATGGTTTACCCTCGATGCCATAACGAGCCGCTCCGCAAACACATCCATCCCGCCGGTATCGGCAACTGGGAGATCGCCGAAGACGAGAAGCCCGCCGGAGATCCCGTCAAGGCCCCCGTCAAGCGCGGTGATCTCCTCATGATGCACTGCCGCACGCCCCACGGAAGCCAGCCCAACCGAGCCGATACGCTGCGCTGGAGCATGGACCTGCGCTGGAACGACGCCCGAAAGGCCAACGGCCGACCGCACCTGCCCGGAATGCTCGTGCGAAGCCAGGAGAGCCCCGAGTTGGTGATTACCGATCACGCCGAGTGGCTGACGGCCTGGAAGCTCGCCAAGGTCTCCAGCCGAGGCGCCCGATGGTACCGCTGGCCCGGCGGCGTGCCCGCCTGACGGGCTACGGGTTCACAGAAGCGCGAAAGCACAAACGGGAGCCTCGAATCTGCAGGCTCCCGTTTGCACATCCTTCCACCCTTGATTCGTGCAATCGCGAGGGCGAAATCCTGACTTCTACCTGTATAGTATTCCCGGCCCGAGGCTAGACCTCCGCCACGACCGGGTTCCTGAGCAGGCCGATCCGCTCGATCTCCACCTCCATCACATCTCCCGGCTTGAGCAGGACCTGGGGGTCTCGGAAGTAGCCCACGCCCGGCGGTGTGCCGGTGAAGACGAGGTCGCCCGGCTCCAGAGTCATCGTGCGAGAGAGGAAGGCCACCAGCGCCCCGATGCCGAAGATCATGTTGGAGGTGTTGGAATCCTGCATGGTCTGGCCGTTGAGGCGCAAGGAGATGGCCAGGTTCTCGGGATCGGGGATCTCGTCGCGCGTGACCAGGTAGGGACCGTTCGGCCCGAAGGTATCGGGGGACTTGCCCAGCGTGAAGTTCTTCTGCTCGATCTGGATGTCCCGCGCGCTCACATCGTTGAAGCAGGTGTAGCCCGCCACGACCTCGACGCCTCGCTCGGCGGGGACGTTCTTGGCGGGCTTGCCCACCACGAAGGCTATCTCCGCCTCATAGTCCACCTTCTCCGTTACCCTGTGGAGCACCACCGCCGCCCCGTGTCCAACGTTGGACGTGGGTGATTTCGTGAAGATCAGCGGCTGCTCGGGGATATCAACGCCCACCTCGGCGCAGTGGTCGCGGTAATTGAGGCCGATCCCGATGATCTTACGGGGATCGGGCACGGGCGGGGCGTAAGTGATCTGGGCTTCAGGGCGCACCCACGAGACGCCCGCAGCCTCGGCGGCGTAGGCGACGACCTCACGCGCGGAAGCTATCGCCTCCTCACCCCCGACGAGGAAAGCCCGCATGCCATCGGGCAGGGCGCGCTCGGGCTTCAGCTTGCCATCCCCGATCATGGCCGCCGCAGCTTGCGCCAAGTCCGCCACTCGGCCATCCCCCAGCGCCGCTCCAAGTCTCGGTCCCTCGGGCGTCACGTACGAAAGCAGTCGCATCCGTCTCTCCTGTTCATGGCTGAAGTCACTTCCCAGGCCGCCCTTCCCGGATGACGGCGTCCACGGCCGCAAGCAACGCCTTATCTCTCCCCTGCAAGGCGGGGGGGAAGGGGGCGGGGGCTGCCGTCAGGCCCTCTCCGCCTCCCCCGATTGAGCCGAGCGATACGCCGCGTCCAGCACCTCCACCGAGCGCATGGCCGCCGAACCCGGCGCCCAGTTCGTTTCGGTCTCGCCCAGGATCAGGTCGGCGAAGTTGTTGGGCGGGCCCTCGCACGTGTACTCCCCCGCATTGGGGTCCAGGTCCATCACGTCGTGGCTGCCGTCGTGGCCGTGCACGTCCATTCGGGCACGGTCGAGATCGAGGAGCAGCATGGCCTTGGATCCGAAGATGCGGATGTCCACCTGGAAGCCCATGCCCGCGGGCACCGTCGCCGAACCCGAGACCGTGCCGATCGCCCCGCCTTCGAACTCGACGGTGATCGCGTCGTAGAGCTCGACCTTCGCCCCGGGGCCCGACATCACCGCCGACACGCGGCGCGGCACCAAGCCCGTGAGCCAGAAGAGCATCCCCGCCGAGTGGGAGATCTGCGAGTGGCCGTAGCCTCCCCCCGCGACCTCGGGGTCCGCCCAGGTGGCGGCATCGGGCTCGAAAAACATGTCGCCCCAACTGAAGCCCTCCCCCCGAAGGAGCTCGCGAATGGGCGAGGCCATGTGGCAGAGCACGTATTCGATCTCACCCACGACGCCCGCGTCCATCCGCCGCTTGGCCTCCTGGATGAAGGGGTTGTAATGCCAGCCGTAGGGCACCAACAGGTGCAGCCCCTTCTCGGCGGCCAGGCGGACCAACTCGCGCGCGTGGGCGGAGCGGGTGCACATCGGCTTCTCGCACATGACGTGCAGCCCCTTCTCCAGGGCCGCGCGCGCGTGCTCGTAGTGAAGGCTGTGCGGCGACGCGACGACCACACCGTCGAGCTCCTCCTCCAGCATCGCGCGATAGTCCTCGGTGGCGTACGAGAACCCGAACCCTTCCTGGAGTTTGTGCAACTCGTCCTTCCCTAGGCGGCAGACGGCGGTGAGCTCCACATCACTACGCTCGGCCAAGATCGGCATGTGATTGGAACTGGCCCACCAGCCAGCGCCGATGAACCCCAACCGTGCTATCCTGCCGTCACTCATCCGCGAGCCTCCTATGGAAGTCCCTCACAGCACAACTACTGGTCACCCATCTGACGTTGCAACTCCGCCGCAATCCTCCGCAAGCGATCTTCCCAACCACCTGGACCGTAATCACCAGCATAGCGGACTATCCGCTCAGCCTCGTGATGGCTTACTCGCAATGTGCTGTTCTGCCGTCGCTCCTGAAGCAGACGTAAGAGATCCTGAAAGCCGCCCTCACCTTTCACTGCCCTCGCAAGAGCCGCCATGTCATCGCTTGACAACATCACTTCGTACATTCGACTTCCCTCCCGAGAGCGGATCGCGGCGGAAGAACAATATCTTCTCGTCAGCAATCACGTTGTATAAACCATAGACTATCTTGGGCAGAGTCCTCTCAAGAACCAGCCCCGCCTCCCTTGCCCAACGCACCATCTCCTTTGTCGTTGTAACTTCCTCGCCTTTGACAGTCGCGTCACCGATAATAACTACTGCCCTGCCACCGGGCTTGAGAACTCTGGCGAGCTCTGCAAGAGCCTGTCTCATATCAGAGTTGTAATTATGCAGCCTCTCGACAGCGCCACGCCCCCTCAAGCCTATACAACGCTCGCGAATCTTTCCTAGATCTTCGCCCATGGCCTCTAGGGCGTGCTTATCATTGTGTACGTAATCCAGTGCAAGAGAATATGGAGGTGATGTAACGATGCCGTCTATAGAAGCACTCTCTATACCATGTTTATCAAGGAACTTGACATCTCCTACGTATGAGCGGACCTCACCAAATCTAAGGCCAAAGCGGTGTCTTACATCATCCATAGCCCGGGCGGATTCCAGCATATTTTTTAGCCTCCTCGGAAACCACGTCTTCGCATCTCTCTTCCTATTCGAGGCATCACTAAGGGCAACCATCTCACCGATCTTTAAGAAATCACACACGGTTTCATTTTTTTCCTTCTGAAGCGTTGAATCATTAGGATCAAGTGCTTTATTCTTGAGGGCTGGATCGAGGAGCGCTTCAATCTCCGGCCAATGCTGCCATGAATTAGTCTTGACCTTCGTAAGCAAAGCACATAGCGGCGAAACGTCTACACCTATGCAGTCTATGCCCAGCATTTGGCACTCGAGAGCCGTCGTGCCACTGCCCATGAAGGGGTCAAGAACTGTCCACCCTGGTCGGGCACCCATTATGTTCAAGAGTGCACGAATCATCTGAGGGTGGAATTTGCCTTTGTAAGGATAAATCCAGTGCGTGAGATATTGATTGACGGATCGCGTCTGATTGAAGCGTCCGCCCTGGTAAGCCGGGCGAATCAGTTGAGAGTAAACGGCGGTGTCACCATTTACCTCGCCAGCATAGGCAGAGCGCTCAAGAATGGAAGATGGGTTGCCATCAACATCTGCATGAATCAGCCAAGGATCGGATGGGATCGTCCTTAAATTCTCCGCGCCAAAACCAACTTCAAACTCTGTACACGCCAGGGCGTTCTCATATATGAATTGAACGTTACGAGAGAGACGAATCTCCACACTGGTCCTCATCGACGGCTATCTTCGTCTTGCACCCACTACAACCACACTCGACCCTCGCGGCGCCGGCGGCGGGCCTCATGCCTCAGCGTCCGCCCCCTCGAGGTCACTGCCCTCGTCACCAGCAGCGGCTTCCTCTCCGGCAACACCGACCGTTTCACCGAGGGCAGCGGCTTCTCCGTCGCCGGACTCCGCTCCCTCACCGTCGGCGCCGTCGCTCTCCGCTTCATCCTCTTCCCTAGCCGCCACGCGCGCCACGGCGATCGCGCGGTCGTCGTCATCCAGGTTGATCAACCGCACGCCCTGGGTGTTCCGGCCGATGACGCTCACTTCCCGCACGCGCATCCGGATCAGCACGCCCCGCTGCGTGATCACCATGAACTGGTCGTCGTCCACGACCTCCCTCATGGCGACCACGGGGCCGTTGCGCTCGTTGGCCTTGACCGTGATGATGCCCTTGCCGCCCCGGCCCGTGACGCGATAGTCGTCGATCTCGCTCCGCTTGCCGTAGCCGTTCTCGCAGACCACCAAGAGCGTCCCCGCACGGTGGACCACCACCAGGTCCACCACCTCATCTTCCCCTTCAAGCCGGATCCCACGCACGCCCCGGGTCGAACGTCCCATCGAACGCACGTCCCGCTCGTTGAAGCGGATCGCCTTACCGGACTTGGTACACAGCGCGATGTCCTGGTTCCCATCGGTGAGCTGCACGTCCACCAGGTCGTCGCCCTCGATGATCATGATCGCGTTCACGCCCCTCGAGCGGGGGCGGCTGTAATCCGCCAGCGGCGTCTTCTTCACCTGGCCGCGCCGCGTGGCCATCACCACGAAGCGCCCCTCGTCGAAGCTGCGCACGGGCAGAATCGCCTGGATGTTCTCCTGGGGCTGGAGCTGGAGCAGGTTGATCATGGGCCGGCCGCGCGCCTGCCTTCCGCCCTGGGGAATCTCGTAGACCTTCAGCCAGTAACAGCGGCCCAGATTGGTGAAGCAGAGGATGTAGCTGTGCGTCGAGGTGATGAACAGATGCTCGACGAAATCCTCCTCCTTGGTTCCCGTCCCGGTGATCCCTCGTCCGCCTCGGTGCTGGCTGCGGTAGCCGTTGACGGGCTGGCGCTTCACGTAGCCCGCGTGCGAGATCGTGATGACCATGTCCTCCTCGGCGATCAGGTCCTCGATGCTGATCTCCTCGACGGAGGGTACGATCTGCGTCCGCCGGCTGTCACCGAAGCGCCGCTTGAGATCCAGGACATCGTCCTTGACGATGCCCATCTGCTTCTCGACGCTCGCCAGAATCCCCCGGTACTCCTCGATCCGGGCCAGCGTCTCGGCCAGGTCTTCTTCAACCTTGCGCCGCTCGAGGCCCGTCAGCCGCCCAAGCCGCATGTCCAGAATGGCGTTGGCCTGCGTCTCGGTGAGATCCAGTTCCGCTACCAAGGCCGTCCGCGCCGCCGCCTGGTCCTCCGAAGCCCGGACGATCTCGATGACCCGGTCCAGGTTGTCCAACGCGATCTTCAGCCCCTCGAGGATATGCGCGTGGCGCTCGGCTCGATCCAGGTCATACTGCGTCCGGCGGACGATCACTTCCTGCCGGTGATCGATCCAGTTGCTGAGCAGCCCCTTGAGGGTGAGCAGGCGCGGCTGGCCGTCCACCAGAGCCAGCATGATGGTGCCGAAGGTCGTCTCGAGCTGCGTGTGCTTGAAGAAGTGGTTGAGGACGACTTCCGGGTAGGCGTCGCGCTTCAGCTCCACCACGATCCGCATCCCGTCGCGATCCGATTCGTCCCGCAGGTCGCTGACGCCCTCCACTCGCCGGGACCGCACCAAGGCGGCCATCTGCTCAATCAGGTTGGTCTTGTTGACCTGGTAAGGGATCTCGGTGATGATGATGTTCTCGCGGCCGTTCTTGAGCGTCTCGATGGTTGCCCGTGCCCGCACGCGAATGAGCCCGCGACCCGTCAGGTAGGCATTGCGCACGCCCTCGTAGCCATAGATGATCCCGCCGGTGGGGAAATCTGGCCCCTCGACGTACTTGAGAAGGTCCTCGTTGGTGAGCTCGGCGTTTTTGATGAGCGCCACCACCGCATCGGCGACCTCCCGCAGGTTGTGGGGCGGGATGTTGGTCGCCATACCCACCGCGATCCCCGACGAGCCGTTGCACACCAAGTTGGGGAACCGCCCCGGCAGTACGGCCGGCTCCTGGCGCGTCTCGTCATAGTTGGGGATGAGGTCAACGGTATCCTTCTCGAGGTCGGTCAGCATCTCCACCGCGGGCGCAGCCATGCGCGCTTCCGTGTAGCGCATCGCCGCCGGCGAGTCACCGTCAATGGAGCCGAAGTTGCCCTGTGGGTCCACGAGCGGATACCGCATATTGAAGCTCTGGGCCATTCGCACGAGCGTCGGATAGACGATGGCCTCGCCGTGGGGGTGATAGTTACCGCTGGTGTCGCCCGAAATCTTGGCGCATTTGCGGTGCTGGCGGCCCGGCGTCAGGTTCAGGTCGTTCATGGCGACCAGAATGCGCCTCTGGCTGGGCTTGAGCCCGTCCCGAACATCCGGCAGCGCCCGCACGACGATGGTGCTCATGCTGTAAAGGAGATAGCTCTGCTTCATCTCCTCCTGGATCGGCGTCGGAATCACATGTTCTCGCTGGGTCAACATCGACGAATTCGTCCCTCCTATCGGATCGGGAGACGCTCCCCCTAAGACACGGCTTGCCAGCGGTGCGGCTGCGCCTCCGCGGCCTTGGCCCCTTCTATGGCTTCGATCCACATCCGACACCACTCATCGTGGGCGGTCAGGACCGATGCGGGGTCCGACCGGCTGCGCACCACGAAATCGGGGTAGAAGGGCCTCCCGGTGGGCGTGCCGGTCTTCTGGTAGCGCAGGTCCATGCTCCAGCGGACGGCATCGGTGACGTTCGGCGTGGAGCGGTGCGGAATCTCCTTGTGCATCAGGAGCAAGCTGCCTTTCCGCATGGGAAGGACCATCGGCTCGGCGTCCGGCATCGCGTCCTCGGCGATGACGGTGCCCACGCCCGCGCGGCTCTCATGCCGCACCAGGCCCTTGCCGTGCTGGCGCGGTATGATCTGCAGACAACCGTTCTCGGCAGTGGCCTCCACCATCGGGAGCCAGACCGTCAGGATGAAGTGGGGGTCGGCCTCAGCCCAGGTCACGCCGGCATCCTGGTGCCAGGGCACCACGTGCCTGTCGCTGCCGTCGGGGATCAAGCCGTCGGGCAGCTTCGGGCGGATGTGCTGGATCGGACTGCAGATGATCTCCGGCCCAACGATGCTCTCCACGATGTCCATTAGATGGTCGTTACCCAAGAACTCGAACGACGCCTCCCCGCGCAGGTGCATGATGTCCAGCCCGCCATGGACCTCGCTGTTCTCCCGGCAGAGGCACGCCAGCCGTCGTTCGAAGGGCTCGTCCTCGTAAAGTTGGCCGATCTTCCCCTCGCCGAAAGCCTTCTGTGCCCGGCGGTCGATGTGCGCCTCGTACTCCTCGATGACCGGAGCCAGGTCGCCCTCTTCCAGCGCTCCCTCGACCACCAGGTACCCGTCCTCGTTGAACTGCTCGACCTGCTCAGCGGTGAGTTTCATCGTACGCCTCCGCCCCAGAAGCCACTGTGGTCTCCCTGATGTTGCGAACGCCTCCTACAGATTATCCCCACACCGAGTTCGCTTATACCCTACCAAGTTGTCTTAGCAGATCTTCAGCTATCATTCCGTCCGTCAATCCACGCATGACAACGTACGGCTGCATTAGCGGATCACGGAACCTGAACAGAAACTTCCTTGGCGAGCCTCTCTTTTGCAGAACCTCGCCTCGTTCGCGCTCACACAATGCATGAAGATGCCTAGAGAAAGCTGCTATGCCATAGGGCTTTCGCATTATTTGTGACATAGGACCACGCACATTAGACGGAGGAAAGAAGCTCAGGTTGTCGACATCCGCTAGGGCGCATGCCAGCAGAACCTGCCTGTACAAGTTCTCCTTCCTCGTACTGGATATAGCTGTGTGATACAGGCTCGAGATGCTTGCCTGCACTCGCTGGAGTGCCTCGCTAATCGCCGCCTCAACGTCATCTCGACTCACAGTCAAACGCTGGTTATGAAGCGCTGTTAGAGCCGAGATTTGACCGAGTACGTGAGCATAGTGCGGAAGCCCTTGACACAACTGGGCAACATACTCCTTCGCATCAGACTCAATGTCCATTCCAACTTCTTTCAGGCGCTTATCGACAATTTCGATTAACTCGCTCTGGGACATCCGAGGAATGTAGACTTGCACCAGCACCCTGCCTATTGAAGCATGATTCTCTATAAGCTGATCTACCGTGTCGGCTACACCCACGACAATGATGGTTGTTGAAACTGCGTAGTCTGAGACCGCTTTTATCGTGTCCGCCATCATCCTGCGTGTTTGAGAAAATTCAATTCGGTCGAACTCATCCAAAATCACTACATTTGGCCCAGCTAGCATCCCGAGCCCTCTCCTCACATCATCCGGAGACAGTTTGTCGGGAAGTTCATTTGCCAAGGTTGCTACCGTGGTTCCCGGAGCACGAGAGAACCCTGCAAGTGGCTGCTTGACCTCGATGGCTATCTGCTCAAAGACTTTTTTCCAGAGGCTTGCGAACTTATCGTAACTTCCGCAGTTTATCTTCACTACCGTAAAGGGACGGAACCCACCACGGAGACCGAGGAAAGCGCCCAGGATGTTCGCCATAGAGGTTTTACCTACACCTCGCTCTCCGTAAATAGCTACGTGCTGGCCCTGCTGATTCACTGCATCTGCAATCTGAAAAACTTGTGGGATTCGCCCAGCGAAGAGCTCGAGTTGACTGACTGGGCTGGCAGGCGTGAATACCTCAGCCAGCTTCTCCCTCTTGTTGAGTTGCTCGACCTGCTCAGCGGTGAGTTTCATCGTACGCCTCCGCCCCTACGATTCCAGCAGCGCCTTGACTCGCTCGTTCCATGCCAGCTTGAGCGCGGCTGGCATCTCTCTATCCCCCAACAAGGACAGAACCTTGTCCGTGAAGACGCTCCGACCCTTTGGGCCTATAGTGCCCAAACTGTGATGCCTAGTAGTTCATCCAGAGGCATTCCCTGCGGTTCTTTTTGATAGAATGGCAAAGTTTCTCCGGGGCATCAAAGCGACGCCAGTCTCCGTACAACTCGTCCATCAGGTCACACCGATAACCCGAGAGAGCCATCCTGCCCTCGCAGTGGTGCAGTGTGTCGGCCAGCTCACCGTGCTCCTCCTCGTCCATTTCAAAGCCGTAGGCCTTGTCATCACCCCGCGTCTCGTGAACATAAGGCGGATCGCAATAGAACAAGGTCTCGGGGCTGTCATAGACGCGGATCACGTCCGTTGCCGGCCGGTTCTCGATCTGGACGCGTAAAAGCCGATCCGCAACGTGCGGGAGCGCCTCGATACCGCCCAACCACCGAGAGACGACGCCGGACATGCCCGCGCGGCTGGTCTTCTTGCAGTTGGCCCAGCGCCCGAGCGTGGCCGTCTGGGCCAAGCCGGTGCGAGCCTGGCGCGCCCGGATGCAGAAACGCCTCGCCCGTTCCAGCGAGGTAAGCCCGTTCAAATCGCCGTGGATGGCAAAATAGAACTCTTCGCGCGAGAACGGCGTCAGCCGAAGGGTCCGAGCAAGCTCCTCCGAATGGTCGCGGAGCACCCGAAAGAAGTTCACCATCTCGCCGTCCATATCATTGTACGTCTCCACGGGGGCCGGCTCACGATTGAGCAAGACAGCCGCCGATCCAGCAAACGGCTCACAGTAATGGTGCGCCTCCGGTAACAGAGGAAGAAGCCACTCCAGGTGACTGAATTTTCCACCATACCAGCCAAACGCGATGAGACGACGGCGCCGCCGAGGGCGGGCAGCGGGAAATCTCCCCATTTCGCCGTTATCCAAATAGATAGGTGGAACCTTGCGCCTGCGCCTATGGGCCACTGAGCGATTCCTTCCCGACGATGGCAGCAAAGGTCCGGGCTATTACCAACGCAGCGCCTACGAGCGGCGGCATGACTCATCCTCCGTGTACGAAGCTTCTAGCGCCCTGACCTCCCACGATCAGCGGCAATTGTAGAGTCCAGCCGCGACACAATCGACTTGATCTGAGGCTGAGGAGTACCAAGGTCACTCAACACTTTGACCAACTCGCTGCGGCTTTCGGCTATGTCCTGATCCAAACGCTCCGGGTCTGACCACCGGCCCGCCCATACCATGGATACCACAGCGATTCTAGCTAGTCCTTCGCCCATTTTACGGATAGTCTCAAGCTTGGCATACACGTCTTTCTGGACCTCACGAAACTCTGCGCTGATCTCCGCCCCTGGCGCTTTTACCCTTATGTCCCTTCGCCCTGTCTCTCGCCCCCCCCGTTCCTGCAGCGCTCCGGCGGTCGTCGTCGTCCCGTCCTGCAGGCCCTCGGTGTGGACGGTCGTCGGTCGTTCTGCTCAAGCGGCCATCAGTCGTCCGTTCGGTCTGGCCACCTGTCAATCAATTTTCCTGTCCGACCAGCTCCGGCACTTGAAATCTGGACGTCTGGCATCGGGCAGGTTTACAGAAACCCCCTTTATGCGAAGTCTGCACGAGTGGGGCCTTACTTCCTGCTCGCGGCTTCGAGACGCATCACCCGGTCGATCAAATTCAGGTCCGTTCTTAGGAGGCTTTTGAGGGTGATGAGTAGCAGGCTGTCGTTCTCCACGACCATGTTGAAGTTGCGCGTCACCCGGTCGCTCACACTTCCGAGTATTTTGGTGTGGATCAGTAGCAGGCTGTCGGTTCTCGCGCTCAAGCGGGAGTCCTTCAGGTCCAGGCGGGCGTTGTTCAGGAGTCTTTGAAGGATTTCTTCGTGTATTTGGGTTGCAGTGTTGAACTTCAGGTCGATGTATTCCCGCAGGGCTTTGGTCTCCGCGTCCACGTAGCGCCGGATCGGGTCATCTTCCTGGGTCTTCGCGTGGTCGGCCCCCGTTGCGACCAGCGACGCGGCGATGATGATGATGGCGACGGCTCTCATGCTCGGCCCCTCTCTGTGGCTCCGGTCTGCGTCGTGGGCTACTTCAAGCGGCGCATGTATTCAAGGCTCTCGTCAATGCGCGCCCGACGATCCCTCTCAAGAAGGCCGCCCAGCTTGGCTTCGATGATCTCCAGGCGCTCGTTTGCGCGCTGGGCGTCCTCGCGGCATTTCGCGGTCGCTTCTTTCAGAACGTCGCTCTCGTTCAACCTTCGGTCCACGTATTCCTGAGGCGTTGGAAGTCCCCGAGAAACGGGAGCAATGAAGCCCAGATCGCAAGAAGCACAAAAGCCCATGCCGGCCTGCTATCCGCCTTCCACACGAAGAGCACAATCGCCAGTGCGAAAATCACTGTTGCGATCAAGAACTGCCAGCGGTTGGTCATCGGGCCTCAGACATCCAGATTCGTCGCGTACTGGGCGTTCTCCTCGATGAACTTGCGGCGGGGCTCCACCTGGTCGCCCATGAGGACCTTGAACATGTGGTCGGCCTCGACGGCGTCATCTAACTCCACCTTCAGCAGCGTGCGGGTCTCGGGGTCCATGGTCGTCTTCCAGAGCTCATCGGGGTTCATCTCACCCAGGCCCTTGTAACGCTGGATGATCACGTTGCGGGCTCCATCCCTCCGAGACAGGATCGCGTCGCGCTCGTCCTCGCTCCAGGCGTACTGCTCCTCCCGGCCGCGGCGGACCAGAAAGAGCGGTGGCTGGGCGATATAGACGTGGCCATTTTCCATCAGGGGCCGCATGTAACGAAAGATGAAGGTGAGGATCAGCGTCCGGATGTGGGCGCCGTCCACGTCCGCGTCGGCCATGATGATGACCTTGCCGTAGCGCAGCTTCTCGACATCGCACTCCTCCCCGATGCCCACGCCCAGAGCGGCGATGATGGGCTCCAGCTTGTCGTTGTTGTAGATGCGGTCAATCCGCGCCTTCTCGACGTTGAGCATCTTGCCCCACAGGGGCAGGATGGCCTGGAAGCGCCGGTCGCGCCCCTGCTTGGCGCTGCCGCCAGCGGAATCGCCCTCTACCAGGTAGATCTCGGTGGATTCGCGGTCGCGCATGGAGCAATCGGCCAGCTTGCCGGGCAGGTCGCCGCTTTCCAGCACGCTCTTGCGCCGCGCCATCTCCCGCGCCTTGCGGGCGGCCTCGCGGGCGCGCGCCGTGTCCAAACACTTGGTCACGATGGCCTTGACGACGTCGGGGTTCTCCTCGAAGTACTCGTTCAGCGCCTCGCCGGTGGCCGATTCGACGATCCCCCGCACCTCGCTGTTGCCCAGCTTGGTCTTGGTCTGCCCCTCGAACTGCGGATTGCGCACTCGCACGCTGACAATGCCCGTCAGGCCCTCGCGCGTGTCCTCGCCGGTAAGGGTCACTTTCGTGTTCTTGAACATCCCGGTGCGCTCGCCGTAGGCGTTCAGCGATCGCGTCAGCGCCGTCTTGAAGCCGGAGAGGTGGGTCCCCCCCTCGATGGTGTTGATGTTGTTGACATAACTGAACAGGCTTTCCACGTACGAGGTCGTGTACTGGAGCGCAGCCTCGATCTGCGTGTCAGCCCGCTCGCGCCTGAGGTAGATGGGCTCCCGGAAGAGCATCGTCTCGCCCTCGTTGAGGAACTCGACGAATGACGCGATGCCGCCCTCGTACTGGAAGACCTCCCATTTGTCGACGCGCTTGTCATCGAAGTGGATCTTCAGGCCCGCGTTGAGGAATGCCAGTTCCCGCAGCCGCTGTGAGAGCGTCTCGTGATTGAAATCGATGCTCTCGAAAACCTCGGGGTCGGGCTTGAAGAGCACCTTTGTCCCGGATCCCTCCGCGGGCCCGACATCGGTCACGTCGTGCAAGGCCACGCCACGGCTGTAGCTCTGGCGGTAGAGCCGCCCGCTCCGCTTGACTTCCACCTCCATCTCCACCGACAGGGCATTGGTGACGCTGATCCCCACGCCGTGCAGGCCGCCAGAGACCTTGTACGTCTTGTCGTCGAACTTCCCACCGGCGTGCAGAGTGGTCATCACGACCTCCAGCGCCGGACGCCCCTCCCCAGGATGGATGTCCACGGGGATGCCATCCCCGTCATCGGTCACTGAGACCGTTCCGTTCTCCTCGATGACCACGTCGATCCGGCTGCAGGCACCAGCCATGGCCTCGTCCACGGCGTTGTCCACCGCCTCGTAGACGAGCTGGTGCAAGCCCCTGGGCCCCGTGGACCCGATGTACATCGCCGGACGCTTGCGCACCGCCTCTAGGCCCTTGAGGACCTGGATCTGCGCCGCTCCGTACTCGTCCCTTCTCGCTGCCTCGCTCACGCCACTCAACCCCCCTCGTCTTCAACACCAACAGTCGTGAGATCATCCACGCGAAAACTCACGCGCCGGACGACACGTTCGCCCGCCGCCACGTTCAATTTCTCGATTAACGCATGGCTCCATAACTGAAGCTCGCACGCCCACGCGCTGGAGGCTGCCGCTACCACCAAATGGCCCCGCACCAGATGCACGGGTTGCGCCTTGGCCGCCACCTGCGCGCCCACCACGTCGGACCAAGCGTTGAAGACTCGCCCTTCAGCTAACTGCCGCTCCAGGCCCGCCTTGGCCACGAGCACCCGCAGCGCGTCACCCAACGGGCGGAGACCCTTATGCCGTCGCGTCCGCATCGGCCTCCACAACCCAGCTCCGCGCCAGCCGTCCGCCCACGATCTCAAGCGCGGCATACGGCCCACCGAGACTGGGCGCCCTCGCGCTTGAAACGAACGTCTGCTCACCTCCGGAAGTAGCCTCCCACAGCGCCTTGCTCCGTGCGGCGTCCAACTCGCTCAGGGCGTCGTCCAGGACGACCACCGGAGGTTCACCGTGACGCTCTGCCAGAAGATCGCGTTCCGCCAGCCGCCACGCTAAGAGCGCCATCCGCTGCTGACCCCGTGAGCCGAATGTATCGATGGACTGCCCATCCAGGCGCACGCTCACGCCCTCACGGTGGGGACCACAAAGCGTGTGTCCAGCCGCCCATTCCCGCCCGCGCTTCTCGCGCAACTGCGACCGTAACGCCCCCTCGACATCCTCCTCACCCGCGTACACCTCCGGCCCTTCGTAGGCCACCGTCACCGCCGCGCCATCCCCCGTAATCGCCCTATAGTGCTCCCCCACCGCATGGTCCAGCCGCGAAAGCCACGCAAGGCGCGTGCGCACGATCGTCGCGCCGTGGCGGGCCAGTTCCACGTCCCACGGCAAGAGAGCGCTGCTATCGCGCCGCCCGAGCCGCAGCCACGCGTTTCGCTGCTCCAGCGCCCTCCGGTAAGCCCGCAGGGCTGAGAAGTACGGCGCCTCCATCTGTGCCAAGAGCACATCCAGCATCCGCCTCCGACCGGCCGGCACGCCCAGGAGAAGCTCCACATCCTGCGGAAAGAACGCGACCATGCACAGTCGCCCCACCAGCTCCGCAAGGCCCTCGGCCGGCGCTCCGTCGAGGTGAACCCGTTTGGCTCCACCCTCGGTGTACTCGATCCCAGCCGAGTGCATCGCTCCACCACGGCAGAAGCGAACGAACAGCGCGAAGCTGGGTGTTCCTCGCTGGACGACCTCCCGGTCCCGCACGGCGCGGGCTGAGCGGCCAATGGCCAGGTAGCTGATGGCTTCCAGGAGATTCGTCTTGCCCTGGCCGTTATCGCCGAGGACCAGTACTCGCCCCCGCGCGAACGTGAAAGAGGCTCGCGAGAAGTTCCGAAAGTCGTGCAGGATGAGATGAGTCAGATACAGTGCAGCACTACCGCCATGTCTTGTCCCCCGAAAGAGGGTGCTCACTCCTCGAGAGGCCTCAGGGGCATGAGCAGGCAAAGATAGTCCTCCTCCGCGTCGGGCGCCTGGGGCCGGATCACGCTCGCCGTGACGGATGTGTCCAGCTCGAACCGAACGTCGCCGGCTCCCATCTTGCGCAGCACCTCTACCAGATACGCGGCGTTATAAAGAATATCCAATGGCTCGCCGTTGTACTCCACCGCCACCGTTTCAAAGGCGCGCCCGCCGAATTCCTCGCTCTCCGCCTCAAGGACAGCCTCGCCCTCGCGCAACGTCAGCTTCACCTGCTGGCTGCCTGAACTGGAGAGAACCTGAGCGCGCCGAACCGCAGGCTCCAGCGTTTCCCTTGCAACGACAAGCTGTTTCGGGTTCGCCTTGGGGATGACCTCCTCCAAGCTCGGATACGGCCCGCCGATCATCCGAGAGACCATGACGCTCTCGCCCATCTCGAACTGCACGATCTTCTCCGCCAAGGTCACCCGTACCTCCGTACCATCGCCGCCCGATACGAGCCGCATCACCTGCTGCAGTGCCCCCGGAGGCACGATCGCATCCAGTTTTCCCCCGGCTTCGCTGAACGCATCCTCCGGCGGCCCATTCTCCAGCTTGTGCTCGGTGCGGGCAAGCCGGAATCCATCAGTCGCGACCATGGTTGTAGAGGCTGCGGTAATACTCCAGCGCACGCCACACAGCGCCGGGCGCGTCTCATCCGTCGAGGCCGCGAAGGCCGTCCGGTCTATCATGGAATGCAGCGTCGCCCCAGGTACGCTGAACGCGACGCCTTCACCCAGTGCCGGGAACTTCGGAAACTCATCCGCATCGGTGCCCATCACGCTAAATGTGCCCCGCTCCGTCAGAAGCGTGACTTTTGAACCCTCCGCTTCAAGCCTCACCTCACCAGGAGGAAGCTCCCTTACCATCTCCGCGAACGTCCGCCCCGGCACTGTAACTGTCCCGCCCCCAACTCCCGTGACATCTACCCGCGTTGAGAGCCACAAGTCCAGGTCCGTGGCCGTGAGCATCAGCATGTTCTCACGCACCTCCAGCAAGAGGTGCGAAACCACTGGCAGTGTCGTCCGCGCCGGCACAACGTTCAGAACCGTGCTCACGACATTAGACAGCGTCTCCTGATCGCACTGGAATTTCACGAGATTGGGTCTCCCTCGGGCGAGTTGCGTTCCCTTGAACAGACGTGCACCTTAAGGCGCCCCTAGCTCTGATCCTGTATGGCTTTAGAAGATAATACAATCTTGGACATCACGCAAGCCTTAACCCGGTGTTGAGCGGCTCGGTTAGCTGCGTTTGGTGGGTGAAAGCACTACTGTGAAATTTATATTCTATAAAACTAGAAGTCGTAGTCATAGGCCGTGTGTAAATGTGGAAGTCGTGTCCACTTGCGCGCTTGTGCTGCGCAAGAGAGAAGGGCGCCTGTGGATGATGTGTGAGTTATGTGTCGTGAGAAAGGGGAAAAGGGTTGAGAATCCACATCCTGCAGCTCTATGGCCGGGTTTTCCACGCCTTCTCCCTTCTCAATCCACGGGTCCTCCACAGCATGCCTTTGCCAGGCTTTCGAGCTTCTCATTGAAGCTGGCGCTCGCGCGGCGCCGAGTCTCCATGAGCTGGCAGGCATGGAGAACGGTCGTGTGATCGCGGCCGCCGTAGTGCTCACCGATAGCCTTGAGGGTGCTATCCGTCAGCCGCTTGGCCAGGAACATGGCGATTTGGCGCGCTCGAGTGACCTCACGCCGGCGGGTCTTGGACGTCAGGAGGTCCACGGGGACGTTGAGTTTCTTGGAAACGACCTGGCGAATCGAGGCGACAGTGACCGCGCTCCGCACGGGCGCTTTGAGGACTCTATCCAGCGCCTCCTCCGCGAGGTGCAGCGTGATGTCGTTGTTCCTGAGCGATGCGTACACCATGAGCCGGTTGAGCGAGCCCTCCAGCTCCCGGATGTTGTCGGTCGCCCGCTCCGCGATGTAGCCTGCGACCTCGGGTCCCAGGCTCACGCCCTCGAGCTCGGCCTTCTTCCGGAGGATGGCCACGCGCGTCTCGAAATCCGGCGGCTGGATGTCGGTCACCAATCCCCACTGAAATCGCGAGATCAGCCGTTCCTCCATCCCTTTGAGGTCGCCGGGCGGACTGTCCGAGCTCAACATGATCTGCTTGCCGTCCTGGTGCAGCTTGTTGAACGTGTGGAAGAATTCCTCTTGGGTGCGCCCCTTGTTCGGGAAGAACTGGATATCGTCCAGAAGGAGCAGGTCCGCAGTGCGGTAGCGCTCGTTGAAGCGATCGGTGGCGCCGTTCTGGATGGCACTGATGAAGTCGTTGGTGAACTGTTCCGAGGTGACATATACAATCCGAGCCGCCCGGCTCCGCTCCCGCGCATAGTGGCCCACGGCCTGCAGGATGTGCGTCTTGCCCAGCCCCACGCCTCCGTAGATCACCAGCGGGTTGAACGCCGTCTGACCCGGGTTCTCAGCCACCGCCTGCGCGGCGGCGTGCGTGAATTCATTGCCCTTGCCCCGCACAAACGTCTCGAATGTGTAACGCGGACTCAGCATCTGGTCCCGTCCGTTCGCGTGCGTTCGGTGGACCGGCTGTGTTTGCACTGGAGCGGGAGGCGATGGCGGTGGAGGTGGGGCCTTTGTGCCGTTCACAGCGAAGCTCACCCCCGTCGGCTCAGTCCGGAGTGCCGCCAGGGTCCGGCCAATCAGCGGGCGGTAGTTCTCCTCCAGCCACTTGCTCACGAAGCGGCTGGAGACCTCGATCGTAAGTGTGTCCCCGGCGAGCTCGACGCCCCGGGTCGGCCGGAACCACGTCTCGAATGCCTGGCGGCTGACTTGATCGGCGATGCGATTCAGACACCGCATCCAGAGGGCGCTGGCGGCGCTAGGTGCACTCATGCTTTCTGACGTGGTGATATAAAGGCCCAATGGCCGGAGGCGATAGTCACTTTAAGAGCGTTCCGAGCTTTGGTACTGGAGCAGGAAAACGAACCGGAGAGAGCCGAGCGATCACCGCGAACGCGCCAACTTCCTCACCCCCTAAACTACCTCACAAGGAGCCGGTCGTCAACCCCTTTCTTTGACCATTAAATATATGTATATAATATAACTTACGCTCTTATTACTGTCCCACAACAAGATAGCATATTGGGTCCCGCAATCCATTTGACAGCGCGTGAAAGGGTGGACTATTATAGCCTAAAGCCCGAAGAAAAATTTACAGATGATTCGGACACTACGATTTCCACGTGGGGTCACGCTCGGACGCTCGATCTCGGGGCCGACGGCGCTTGCGGAATTGACCTTGCGCACCAAGCTTTCCTGCGTTGTGCTCGTCGCCGTAGAAGCTGCGGCGCTTGGCCCTGCAGGGCGTGCGGCGCTGGCCGCGCTCCTGTTGGCCGCCTGGGTAACGCTGAGCGAGCCCCTCGGAGCGCGCGCGCGCCGTCTCTGGCTGCCCGTGAGCCTGGGTGGTGTCAGCGCTGGCGCAACGTGGCTGGGCGCTCTCTCGACCGACGGCTTCGTTCCCGAAGCTGGTGCAGGCGCGCTCGTGGCTCGCGGCGCGCAAGTCACCCTTGTGGCGCTCGCGGCGGCTCTCTTTTCGGCGACCACGGCTCCGGCTGCCATCGCGCGCAGCGCCCTGCGTATCGGGTGCCGCTGGTCGGTGTTGCGCGAGGTGGGGGCGGTGCTTGGCTTGGCGGTCGTGGCCGTACCTCGCACGGCTCAGATCGCGGCGCGGCTCCGCAGGGCGCAAGAGGCTAGGGGTCTGGGAGTCGATCAAGGCCTGGGTGGGCGGATCCGCGATGTCATCGGCCTCTTGGTACCCCTGGTGCGGCTAGCCGCTTACAAGGCCGATCGCATGGCGGATGCCCTGAACGCCCGCGTAGGTGCCTTGGAGGCTCTGTCGGGCGCGTCGCCGTCCGCGACGGCGCGCGACCTCGTGGCCGTGGTCCTCATCGCCCTTCCGGTGGGGTTCGATGCGGCGTTCACTTGGGGCTGAGCGACGGCTGTGGCGGCCGTTCGTTTGAGCCCTCCTGCAGCTCTGACTATGACGACCTATGCCTTGGTGATCGAGTACGACGGGACCGATTTCTACGGCTGGCAGGTGCAGCCGGCGCGCCGTACCGTGCAGGGTGAGCTTCAGCGCGCGCTTTCGACCCTCTGGGCTGAGCCCGTGCGCACCGTGGGCGCTGGCCGCACCGATCGCGGCGTCCACGCCAGTTGCCAGGTCGCTAGCTTCACGGCGCCGCCTCGATTCACCCCCCGGAGGCTCGTGCGAGCGCTGGGAGGTCTCCTGCCGGCGGATGTCGTCGTCCGCGCGGCCGTGGAGCATCCGGTCGGCTTCCACGCGCGCTATGATGCCGTGGCCCGCCAATACACCTATACGCTCGCGACCGAGCGCTCTGCCATCAGCCGTCGCTGTACCTGGCAGGTCCCATGGCCCCTCGATCCCGAGCCGATGGCAACCGCCGCCGGGCTCCTCCCCGGCCGTCGCGATTGCCGCGCCCTCGCAGCGGGCCGCCTGGAAGGCAATCCGCTGGTGGTCGTCGACTGCGCGGACTGGCTGGTAAGAGGGACTGCGTTCACGTTCACCATCAAGGCTGATCGCTTCGTGTCCAGAATGGTGCGCACGCTCGTGGGCGCGATGGTCGCTATTGGCCGGGGCGCGATGTCGGTCGAGGCCTTCGCCCAGGCCATCGGAGCGGGTGACCGGCGGGCTCTGGGCCAGACCGCGCCGCCCCAGGGGCTCTGCCTTTCAGCCGTCGAGTACCCCGGCTGGCGCCCGGCGGAAGAGAGGATCTTCCTGGCACCTGCTCGCATCGAGGAAGCCGCCGGCATCTAGGGTTTGCGGTGCGAAGGAGCGTTCATGGCTGACTGGAGAGATAAGCGGCGGCCGCTGTGTCCGAGCCTTTCCGTGAGAGCTGTCGCCTTGTGGCTGGTCCTGGGCGCGCTCATGGAGATTGCCCTGGCCGGTGCGCGCATTGGCCCCATGCCTGCTCACGCCGAGGAGGGGCCGGAGGCCTCGCGCAACGCGTCGGTCGATAGCCTCGCCGCGGGGCGTCGGAATGCCATCGTGCGCGCCGTGGAGGCGGCCGAGCCGGCCGTGGTCACGGTCAGCGCGTTCGCGGAGAAACGCTATGAGTTGCCCTCGCCCTTCTCCACCTTCAATGATCCCTTCTTCGCCCCCTTCTTCTGGGGCTTCCGCCGCGAGGGCACCCGGAGGGTCATCGGCATGGGGTCGGGCTTCATCGTGGACGCTGAAGGCCGCATCCTCACCAATGAGCACGTCGTCCACGGCGCCAGCGACATCGCTGTCACGCTCCCCGACGGTCGCCAGTTCGAAGCGAAGCTCTTGGGTGGCGATAAGACGCTCGATATCGCCGTGCTCGAGATCGAAGGCCATGCCCTGCCTGCCGTCACCCTGGGTGATTCTCGCGACGTGATCCTGGGCGAGTGGGCCATTGCCATAGGCAACCCCTTCGGTTACCTGATCAGCGACGCCCGCCCCACGGTCACGGTCGGTGTCATCAGCGCTCTGGGCCGCGATTTCGAGCCGCAGGGCCGTACTGGAGACGCCTACCGTCTCAGGACCGGGAGAGGGATCAGGCGCGTCTACCGCGATATGATCCAAACCGACGCCGCCATCAATCCCGGCAACTCGGGCGGACCGCTCCTCAACGGCCTGGGCGAGGTCATCGGCATGAATACGTTCATCTTCAGCGAGGGAGGCGGCTCTTTGGGGATCGGCTTCGCGATCCCCATCAACCGCGCGAGGCGCACCCTCGACGAGCTCCTCGCGTACGGACACCTGCGCAGGCCCTGGACGGGCCTCACGGTGCAGCGGGTGGACCGCTGGATTGCCAGAAGTCTCGGGCTCGACCGCGTCGCGGGCGTCATTGTGGCGGAGGTACGTCCTAAGAGCCCTGCCCAGGCCGCGGGCGTTCACGTGGGCGACGTCATCCTGGCGGTCGGAGACCGTGATATCGACGATAGTCATGACATCCGTCAGGTCTTCCTTGGCGCCTCGGTGGGCGATGAGTACGTCCTTACCCTCTGGCGTGAAGGCGAGGAACTCGCCCTCCGGATGCAGCTAACGCCCCAGCCCGAATAGCCATAGCTGGGCGTGCCTGCGCGTCATCCGCAGCCCATCGAAGGGTGGCCCATGCTCTTCCCCGTGCTGACATTGCGTCAGGAGGGCTTAGCCTCTATATTTGGTGCCTGCACCCTGGGGACCGGGGGAGGAATGCGATGGTTCGAGAGGGCATACCTTTCGTCGGCTTTGGAGCCGCCGCCGCCCTGGCTGGCGCAGGGTGGATGCTCTGGGTACCGGGGCCTTGGCCGGCTGTCCTGCTCGTCGTGGGCGTCCTGCTCGTTGGCTTCATGCTCTATTTCTTCCGCGATCCCGAGCGCGAGGTGCCCGATGTCCCCAACGCCGTGGTGTCGCCTGCGGACGGTAGAATCCTTGCGGTCGACGATGCGGTTTTGGCTCTTACTCCCGACGGCAAGGGGATAGAGATAGCGATCTTTCTGTCGCCTTTGGATGTCCACGTGCAGCGAGCGCCCATCACTGGCCAGATCAGCGGGATCGACCGCGTCGAGGGCAAGTATGCGGCCGCGTTCAGCGAGCAGGCCGGCCGCTGGAACACCCGCTGCGAGGTCGTCGTCCGGTCGGGCCATACCGCGATGGTCGTCCGCCTGATCGTCGGCATGATGGCGCGCCGGATCGTCACGTGGGTTCAGAAGATGCAGGAGGTTGTCCAGGGCGATCGGATTGGCATGATCAAGTTCGGTTCCCGCGTTGAGATCGTCGTCCCCGCCGGCATTGACCTCCGGGTCAAGGTTGGGGACCGCGTGCGGGCAGGCGAGACGATTCTCGGCATCCTGCCTCCGCCGCCCAAGGGGCGACCCCGCCGATGAGAAGGGCCACGTTCCCCAGCCTTTTCACCGCTGGCAACCTCGTCTGCGGCTTCTTGGCGGTATACTTCGTCGCCCACGGCCGCTTCAGCGCCGCCGCCTGGCTGATCATTCTCGCCGGCTGCCTCGACCTTTTCGATGGCATGCTCGCCCGGTTCACCGGCGGCGAGAGCAAATTCGGCATCGAGTTCGATTCGCTCGCCGACGTCTGTTCCTTTGGCTTGGCCCCGGCCGTCTTGATGGTTGAGCTTCAGTGGGGCGGTTGGGGGATCGGTGTCGGGGCCCTGTTCTTCGCTGCCGGTGCCATACGCCTCGCGCGCTTCAACATTCGCCAGGTCGGCTTCGAGAAAACGAATTTTACGGGGTTGCCCATCCCCATCTCGGCGATAGTCCTGGCGTCCTACGTCCTCTTCGTTCAGGGTGTCTGGCGTGGCCTCGACGAGGTGGAGCTTTCCGTCCCCCTCGCGCTGGCGCTCGCCGCTCTGATGGTCAGCTCTTTCGAGTACATCTCCTGTCCTAAGTTTCGCTTCGGTTCCGCCTTGCAGCGGCTCGAATCCGGCGCCCTGGCGCTCCTGATCGCGGGCTTGGCCCTTTTCCCCCATGAAGGGATCTTTCCGGCGACTCTCGTCTACGTTGCCTCCGGTCCGTTTCGGTGGGTCATGGGCCTGTGGCGTGAGCGCGGCGCGGTGAGCGTCAGCGCTGAATGACCCGATGCAACCCATCGCTTTCTGTCCGAGCCAAAGGTTCGGATGCAGGACCCGCACCCGATGGTTTTGAGCAGACCGGGCATGGGCGGCCTCGCCCTTTTCCTGTTGATCGGGGTGCTCGCGGGTAACGCCGTGGGCCAGCTCCTGGCCTTGATGCTCCCCGATCATCACGTCGTCGAGACCGTCTTCATCCGAACGCTGTCGGTGGGGATCGATCCCATCTCGGTGGATCTCGCCGTCTTTTCCTTCGTCTTGGGCTTTCGGATCAACGTCAACTTTATTAGCTTTCTGGGGATGGCCGTTGCAGGTTACTATTGGAAGTATGCGTATTAGCGCGGCTCGAGAGGAGGTGACGCATCATGCTTGGTGGTTTGGGCACCGGCGAAATTCTGCTGATTTTCCTCATCGTCCTGCTCGTCTTTGGCGCCAAGCGCATCCCGGAGATCGCCCAGGGGCTCGGACGCGGCATGCGCGAGTTCCGAAAGGCCGTCCGTGACGTCCGGGAGGAGATCGACGTGAACGCTCCTCCCACGACGCCTCCCGCGCGTGAGCAACAGCCCCCCGCTCAAGAGCCCCGGTCGCAGCCTCCTCCGCAGAACTGAGATCGCGGCGGGCCCACGAGACGCTCCCACAGCGTCCAACCCCACCCTGGATGTATGCCGACGACCGGTGCCGAATCGAAGAGGCCGGAGACGGATATCACTGCCCTTTCCGCCGTCGAGCTGGCCGGGCGCCTTGACCGCCGTGAGCTCAGCGCCGTAGAGGCGACGCGCGCATACCTCTCCGCCATCGACCAGGCCGAGCCACGCGTAGCGGCCTTCATCACCGTCCTGCGCCGCGCCGCCCTCGCCCAGGCCCAGGAGGTGGACGACCGTCGCGCGCGCGGCGAGACGCTTAGCCCTCTCGCAGGGGTTCCCGTCGCGATCAAGGACGTTCTCTGCCTCGAGGGCACACTGACCACCTGCGGCTCGAAGAGCCTGGCCAACTTCGTCGCCTCCTACGATGCCACCGCCGTCGCCAAGCTGCGCGCCGCCGCTGCCGTGTTCCTGGGCAAGACGAACATGGATGAGTTCGCCATGGGCTCCTCCACGGAGACTTCCTATTTCGGCCCCACGCGCAACCCGGTCGATCCTTCTCGCACCGCGGGCGGTTCCAGCGGAGGCTCGGCGGTGGCGGTCGCGGCGCGAGAGGCGCCCCTGGCCCTCGGCACGGATACGGGCGGCTCCATCCGCCTTCCCGCCAGCTTTTGCGGCGTAGTCGGGGTCAAGCCCACCTACGGTCGCGTCTCGCGCTACGGCCTCGTCGCCTTCGCGAGCTCCCTCGACCAGGTGGGGCCCTTCGCGCGGAATGTCCCGGACGCCGCCTGGCTTTTGCGCCTCATCGCAGGTCACGACCCGCGCGATTCTACCTCCGCGCCCGAGCCGGTGCCCGATTACCTTGAAGGACTCGATGCCGGACCCAAAGGCTTGCGCGTGGGCCTCGTCCGGGAAGGCTTTGGTGAAGGCCTTGACCCCGAGGTCGAGCGTACCGTCCGGAGCGCTGCGGAGCGGCTCGCTGCCGAGGGTGCCTCGGTCGAGGAGGTCTCGCTCCCTCACGTGGAGTACGGTATCGCCGCGTACTACATCGTCGCCTCCAGTGAGGCCTCGGCCAACCTGGCCCGCTACGACGGCGTCAAATACGGCTTCCGCGCCCGCGAGGATGACGCACCTGCCGCCGCGCTGGGCGCGTCGATGGATAACAGCGCACCTCAAGACCTGATCGCCATGTACGGACGGACGCGCGACATCGGCTTCGGCACCGAGGTCAAGCGGCGCATCATGCTGGGCACCTACGCCCTCAGCTCCGGCTACTACGATGCCTACTATCTCAAGGCCCAGAAGGTGCGCAGGCTCCTGGCCCAGGGATTCGAACGCGCGTTCGAGCGAGTGGACGCCCTCATCCTACCGGTGGCGCCCACACCCGCCTTCAAGCTGGGTGAGAAGCTGAACGACCCCCTCACGATGTACCTGACCGACATCTACACCATCCCCGCGAGCATGGCGGGGATCCCCGGCGTCAGCGTTCCCGGCGGGACCTCGAGCGAAGGCCTCCCCATCGGCGTTCAGGTCCTCGGCCCCCACTTCGGGGAACCGACCGTCCTCCGCGCCGCACGGGCGATCGAGGTGCTCACCGATGGGAATGCAGCGGGAGTTGCGAAATGACCGACATCGTTCTCACGCCGGAGCAGCGGGAGGTTATCCGCAAGCACGTTAAAGCGTTCAGGGCATACCAGAAGACATCACAGGGGCAAGACCACATCAAAACCTGTCGCGAGCGCGTGCAGTTTTTCCAGACCCTGGACCGAGAGGGTCTTGAGCAATTGGACGAGGCTCTTTTGCGAGAGATTGTCGAAAAGCTCTGGGCGAGTCAGATGTGGAGCAGCAAAGAATATCCTGTGCAGAAGATCCTCTCTAATGGCCTAGAGCGGGTGCGATGTGAGTTCGTCCGTCTGTTTTACGACGGCGTTCCAGCAAGTCAGCGGTATGATCGCTTCATCAAGCACGTTAAGGGCTTTGGCCCAGCTTCGGTGACCGAGATGCTGTGCTACCGCTCACCTAGCTCTTTCGGGATATGGAACGAAACTCCTCGGAAGGCATTAGGGCTTCTTGGTTTCGGAGATGATCTCCCGCTCAAGAAGTACCAGCTCTCCGCCGATGAATACGACCGCTTTAACGGGATTGTTACCGTCATCGCCCAAGAGTTGCGGGACGCGGAACTCAAGGAAATGGACCTCCTGGGAACCGATCGTTTCCTGTGGGCGGTGTCGCAGAGCTCGGACACTGGAACATCTCCGTTGATGGAAGGGTGGGAGCACAACGAGATTCGAGATAAACTGGAGCAAATAGGCTCGTTTCTGGGTTTCACAACCGAGACCGAAAAGTTCATCGCACAGGGTGCTCGCGTTGACGTGGTCTGGCGTGCGGATATCGGCAACCTCGGCGTCGTGACCTACGTGTTCGAGGTGCAGAAAGGCGGCTCAGTAGATAGCTTGATCCTGAACCTGCAGAAGGCGACGGGCAATGCTACTGTTCAGAAGGTGGTCGCGGTCTCGGACACTGAGCAGCTTGGGCAAATTCAGAAGGAAACACAAGGGCTTCCGGAGAAATTCGTGTCAGGCTTGGCTTACTGGGACGCGGCCGAAGTCCTTCGCGTCCACGAGTGGCTCTCGCAGGCCACCGAGAGCATCCGCCAACTCGGTCTGGTGAAGGACAGCTTCCAAAACCCATGACCATGCCCTACGAACCCGTCATCGGCTTTGAGATTCACGCGCAGGCCAAGACGCAGTCCAAGAGGTTCTGCGGGGAGCCGACCGTCCTCCGCGTCGCACGGGCGATTGAGGGGCTGGGAAAGCAGGTCTCTATGGGTGCCAGATGCTCTGACGGGAGATTGCGAGGGAGTATATGACCTCCAAAGAAGCAGCTGGCGAGTTTCTCTCTCTCCTGCAAGAAGAAGCGGCGACGTTTAGGAAGCGTATCTCTACTTCTAGCGGGGACTGGATAGTTAGAGGCTTCATAGATGTTTTCAGACGAGTGTTCACTATCTCGGCGGATACCAAGGTAGTCTCTAAGCTAATTGAGCTCATGCTCCTTCCGAATTTCAAGGATTTTGCTGATAAGCATAGCATGGATTTAGTCTTGGCGCGTCATCAGAACCACTATCCTGATATATCGTTTCTCAGCAGCGATGGCTACAAGTTTGCCGTTGACCTCAAGAGCACCTATCGCACTGGCTCTGAGAGAGTCAACACGATGACCCTGGGAGCCTTTACCGGTTACTTCCGTGAGCGTACTACTGCACGCACGACGACCTTCCCGTATGGAGATTATTCCGGTCATTTCGTGTTGGGGGTTGTGTACGACCGAGCCAAATTAAAAGCGGATGAGCTGAAAATCTATAGTGTAGAAGAACTGGGAGGAGTCACTACGTCTATAAACACGACCCATACTGTCGGTTCGCTTGAGCAAGTGCCATCGGTCGTGGAGAATTTACAGTTCTTCGCACAACCCAAGTACCGTATAGCGAACGATCAGCCAGGAAGCGGCAACACCAAAAACATTGGTGCGATACGTCAGCTATCCCAACTACTCATTGGAAATGGGCCTTTCGCACAGCTAGGCGAGGAAGTGTTCGACGATTATTGGACGTACTATATGACCTTGTCGGACGCGAGGGTTGTGGGTTTAGAGAAGCCTCCGTATAGGAATCTTCAAACATATTTCGAGTACAAGAGTGGTCCTAAACCGAGTTGACGATGACTAAGCTACCCCTTCTGGTGAATCACGTCGGTGTACCGCCCATCAAATGCCAGGGCATTAAGACAAAGCTGGTTCCATTCATCCTCAGGAATATCGAATGGGTCGCAGATGGCACCGCTAGGTGGATAGAGCCCTTCTTAGGCTCGGGGGTTGTTGCCTTCAACCTCGCCCCTGAGCACGCCATTCTCGCCGACACCAACGAGCACATCATCGGCTTTTACCAAGATATATACCGAGGTGAGATCAGTCAAACCACTGTGCGGAGATTTCTGGAACAGGAAGGCAGGAAACTGCAAACGTACGGCGCGGATTATTATTATGAAGTGCGAGAACGCTTTAACGACAAGGGATCATCGCTCGACTTCCTTTTTCTAAATCGTTCATGTTTTAATGGGCTTATGCGCTTCAATCGCCAAGGCAAGTTTAACGTCCCCTTTGGTCACAAGCCAAACCGCTTTTCCAAAGCTTATATCACTAAGATAGTCAATCAGGTGGGTTGGATAGCACGGCGGATGCGCGGTCGTAGGTGGCAGTTTCGTGTCGCCCCATGGCACCAAATTCTCGATGTTGCCCAGCCTGAGGACTTTGTGTACATTGATCCGCCTTACATCGGTCGCCACACAGACTACCATGTCTCCTGGGACAAAGCGGAGGCCGAAAAACTCTCCATGATGACCGGAAGCCTGGCTTGCGGCTATGCTGTTTCGATGTGGCTTCAGAACAGGTACAGAAAGAACGAACACATCGAGCGCTGTTGGTCAGAGTCTGAGATGCGGATCGTCCGACACTTCTACCATGTGGGATCAAGAGAGAACCTTCGCAACGAGATGTATGAAGCATTACTTATCAAACCCGGTTTCGCGACACCAGACGGCACGGGAGGAAGTGCTAGCCCACCTTCTTCACGGAGTAAGACCGGGCAAGGCTATCCAGAACAGATGGTGCTGTTCTAAATAAAACTACTCTCCAAGAGCCCCATGCCCTACGAACCCGTCATCGGCTTTGAGATTCACGCGCAGGTCAAGACGCAGTCCAAGATGTTCTGCGGTTGCCCGAACCGCTTCGGCGGGGAGCCGAACGCCCAGGCGTGCCCCGTCTGCCTGGGCTATCCGGGCGTCCTGCCCGTCATCAACCGAGGGGCGATCCACCTGGCGCTGCGCGCGGCGCTGGCGTTCGGGAGCGAGGTTCAACTCTTCGCCCAGTTCGCCCGCAAGAACTATTGGTATCCCGATCTCCCCAAGAACTACCAGGTCAGCCAGTACGAGAGCCCGCTGGCCCTCGGGGGTCACGTGGACATCGAGGTGAACGGCGAGATCAAGCGCGTCCGATTGGTCCGCGTCCACATCGAGGAGGATACGGGCAAGCTCATCCACGGTGAAGAGGGCGGTGCGACCCCCGACAGGTCACTGTTTGACGCCAACCGTTGCGGCACGCCGCTGCTCGAGATCGTAACCGAGCCCGACTTGTGCGGCCCCGAGGAGGCTTACGCTTACATGACAGCGGTCCATCAGATTCTGGTCTACTTGGGCGTCTCCGACGGCAAGATGGAGGAGGGCAGCCTTCGCTGCGAGCCCAATATCTCCGTGCGCCCGGTCGGCGACGGGGAACTGGGCACCAAGACCGAGATCAAGAACCTCAACTCCTTCCGCTTCGCCCGGCAGGCCATCGACGCCGAGATCACCCGCCAGATTCGCCTGATCGAGGCGGGCCAGTCCGTCGTCCAGGAGACCTTCCTGTGGGACACGGCGCAGATGCGGACTCTCCCCATGCGCTCGAAGGAATTTGCCCACGACTACCGCTACTTTCCCGAGCCCGACCTGGTGCCTCTGCGGCCCGATCCGGACTGGGTCGAGGCGATCCGCGCCGACCTGCCCGAGCTCCCGGCCCAACGACGCGCCCGCTTCGAGAGCGAGTACACCCTCTCCGGCTACGATGCCGGCGTCCTCACCGCCGAGCGCGGCCTGGCCGATTTCTTCGAGGCGACCGTCGCCGCTGGCGCCCAGTCCAAGGCCGCCGCCAACTGGGTCATGGGCGACGTGCTCCGCGCCCTCAACGAGCGCCATATCTCCGTGGATCAACTGGGCCTCTCGCCCGCGCACTTGGCGGAGCTTCTGGGTTTGATCGACGAGGGCACCATCTCAGGCACCCTCGCCAGGACCGTCTTCGACCGAATGCTCGAAAGCGGCGAAGCCCCCCGAACGATCGTCGAGGCGGAGGGCCTGGTCCAGATCACGGATACGGGCAGCCTCGAAGCTGCCGCCCGTGCTATCATCGAGCATTCGCCCGACGAAGTCGCTCGCTACAAGGGAGGCCGCACCAAGCTTCTGGGCTGGTTCGTGGGCCAACTCATGCGGGAGACCAGGGGCAAGGCCGATCCGCGCCTCGCCAACGAGGTCTTCCGCAAGGCGCTCGACGAGGTGGAGGCGCCCTCGTGAGGCTCCGTTGTCCTGCGTGGGTCGGCGTCCTGGCTCTGGCGGTGCTGTGGGGGGCGTTGCCTGCGGCCCAGGCGGGCGAGAACGTGGGCACCACGGGCTTCGCCTTCCTCAAGATTGGCACATCCGCGCGGGCCAGCGCCCTGGGCGAGGCCTACACGGCTATGACCGGCGGCCTGACCGCGTTGACGGTTAACCCGGCGAGCCTGGCGGAGGTGCGTCTCCCGACCGCGGCCGCCACCTTCGCCAACCTGGTCGTGGGCGGACAACTGGGTTTCGCTGCCTTCGGGGCGCCTGTGGGGGGGCGCGGTGCGTTCGCCCTCGGCGTCAAGTATCTTTCCCACGGCGAGCTGCTTCGCACTGACGAAGAGGGCCAGACCCTCGGCACCTTCACGCCCCAGGATGTCGCCGTCCACCTCGTTGGCGCGAGGTCCGTCAGGGACGACGTTGCCCTCGGTGCGACGCTCAAGGCCATCGTCTCCTCGATCGACGATTTCACCTCCGACGCCTACGCCCTTGATCTCGGCGTCACCTGGGACGTGAGCCCCGCGATTCGAGCCTTCGACGCGCTGGTCTTCGGTGCTGCCGTGACGAACCTCGGCTTCGTCCGCAGCGGCTTCACCGAGACGTTCGAGGACGCGCTGCCCGTCAGCTTGCGGCTTGGCGTTGCGCTTCGCCTGCGCGAGGCCCCCTTCACGGTCGCCGCCGACCTGGTAGCCCCCAACGACAACGATGTCTTCGGCAGCGCCGGCGTTGAGGTCGCCGTGCCCGGGGGATTGTTGCTGCGCGGCGGCTTCGACGGTGCGCTCGACGGCCTCGATTCGGACCAGTTGCCCGGCCTATCGGGCGGGGTAGGGTTCGGCGTCGGCGTCGTCGATGTGGACTACGCCGTCAGCTCCTTCGCCGAACTGGGCCTCATGCACCGCGTCTCCCTCTCCGGCGGGTTCTAGCGGAGCACGGCGTGCGCTAGGCGGGGACTCAGTTCTCCGGTGGTGCGGGGTCTTCTTCCGCGCTGGGGTGAAGCCGAACGGCTACGACTTCGCCTTTCCTTTTTGCGGGGGTGCCCAGCAGTTCCTTGGCGATCACGGCCGCCGTCGATGCATCTTCGATGGGCCCGAGAATGATCCCGTTTGCGCCCAGTTCCCCCGCTTTTTTCCTGCACGCCTTGATCATTTTCGGCTCGTCGGCCCAGGATTCCTCACCTGAGACCTTGATGAGAGCAATCTTCTCGAAGGGTACCTTGATATCGGCCTCCGCTAAGAAGACCTGCACCGAGTCGGTGGGCACCGGCATGTACTGGTAACGGTAGGTTCCCAGGGGAATGACCTTGGTTGAGAGGCAGGACACCACGGCGAGAAGCGCAACAATTCCGATGCAGACCGAACCCCGGTGTGGCATCTGAACCCCCTCCTTGACTACCGACACGACCGTACGAAAGCTGGCTGAGGCTCCCGGACCGCGAAGCTATAACCTCTTAGGAGGATACGGCGGGCATCGTGCGAACACAATAGGCTTTTTCTTGCACCTGCGACTTCCCCTAGGTTGACGGGATGAGTGCCAACCCAACGGCCTCGCTGCTTGCAGGGCGGCCCGGTGGTGGGGCAAGAGGGCGCAGCTAGAGGGCTATGGTGTGGTCGGCGGATAGAACCTTGAACCCGAGGTACTTGTCGCTCGGGTTACCGGGGTGCAGTACGCTTCTATCGGCGCCGGTATCAACGAGAAACGAGATGTCACTGGCGATGCTCGTTCGAGGAAAAAACTGGCTTGGTGCGGCTGGGGCAACCTCGGCTCACTCTCTTGGCCCCCTCCCTGCTCGCGGGGAGGGGGTTGGGGGTGGGGTCTCCCCCCACGCTTGGGGCTATTCTTCGGGAACGCTGAGGGTCAGATAGAGTTGGCCGCTCGTCCTGCGGACCAGAAGCAGGAGCGTGTCGCCCGGCTCCGCCTCGCGGATCAGGCGTTCGTAGGTTTCGACGTCCTCCACCGTCGCACGGTCGATCTCTCGGATGATGTCGCCCGCACGCAGGCCCGCGTCATCGGCCGGGCTCCCCGATGCGACCGACGAGACGAGAACGCCTTCCTTGCCCTTGTACCTGAAAAGCTTGGCCAGGTCTGGCGTCAATTCCTGCGCCACCAGTCCCAGGCGGCTCTCCGGCTGCCGCGGCTGGGTGCCGCCGTACTCCGCCGGCAACTGACCGATGGCGACCGTAAGTGTCCGCCGATTCCCATCCCGCAGGACCCCCAACTTCGCGCGCTTGCCGGGTGACGTCGCCGCCACGCGGTTTCGCAGATCGTTGGTGTCCTCGACGGAGCTGCCGTCGAACTCCAGGATCACGTCGCCTTCCTCGACCCCGGCCTCGGATGCGGGGCTGTCTTCCACCACCTCGCCCACAAGCGCCCCCTGCCGATTGGAAAGCTCCAGCACCTGCGCCAGGTCTTCGCCGATGTCCTGGATCATGACGCCCAGCCACCCTCGCACGACCTCCCCGTGCTCGATCAGAGCCGCCATGACCCGCTGGGCCATGTTGATCGGAATGGCGAACCCGATCCCCTGGTAGCTCCCCGAGCGCGTGGCGATCGCCGTATTGATGCCGACCAGTTCACCTCGGATGTTCACCAGTGCCCCGCCGGAGTTGCCGGGGTTGATGGCGGCGTCCGTCTGGATGAAGTCTTCGTAGTTATCCCGGTTGATCACGCTGGAGCGCCCCTTCGCGCTCACGATGCCCGCTGTCACCGTGTGCGTGAACGCGAAGGGGTTGCCGATGGCGACCACCCATTCGCCCACGCGCAGCGCGTCCGAATCCCCCATCGGCGCCGGTTTGATGGCCCCCGCATCGATCTTGACGACGGCGATGTCGCTGGGTGGATCGGCCCCGACCAGCCTGGCCGTGAACTCGCGCTTGTCCGAGGAGGTGACCGTGATCTTGTCCGCTCCCTCGATCACGTGGTTGTTCGTCAGGATGTAGCCGTCCTCGCTGACCACCACGCCCGAACCCAGACCGCGTCTCGGGCCGGAGCGGAAGGGCTCCGGTCCGAAAGGGAAGAACTCCTCGAGCGGATGGCCCTTGGGCAACGAACGCCTCAAGCCTCGCTGGACCTTCGTCTCCGTCGTGATGAACACCACCCCGGGCGTCACCGCTTCGGCGATCGCCACGAACGCCTCGTTGAGTTGGCTCAGCCCCTCCGGCGGCTTCACGCTCGCAGTCCCCGCAGCCGGCCACATCAGGATGGCGCCCAGCGCGAAGCGCAGAGCCAACCCCCGAGCCCTTTTACCTAATCCTCTCGCCACCATCGAAGTGCCTCCAGAGTTGAGAATAGAGTTCCTGCTTCTCAAAGCTTCCATTGAGACGACGCACCCTCCAGCAGGTTGCACGCTCGGGCGGGGTGCCCCATCAGTGCGATCTCTGCCGCCCCTCCGACGGGTGACTGCCAGTATGGCAGTATACCGGCCACGGACGTGGCAGTCGCCTCCCTGCCGCCCGGAACCTGATCCCGACACAATACCATATAACGCATTGTCGTGCAACTATATGACTGCATGAATACTGTCTTGGCACGGCTATTGCCCCCTTCTTAGGCGGAAGTGAAAAAAGGTGGATCTGATCAAAAAGGAGGTAAGCCAAATGGCTCTCATGCGCTATCACCCGTTCGGCGGGCTCCTGTCGCGTCGCGACGAGTTTGACCGCCCGTTCGGGGACGCCTGCGGCCGCTCACGGACCGGGCGGGAGCTCGCGCTTCATCCCCCGGTGGACGTGACGGAAGACGAAGACCGCTACACGTTCACCGTGGAGCTGCCGGGCCTGAGCACGGAGGACGTCAAGATCACCCTGGAGCGGGATGTCCTGACCATCGAGGGTGAGAAAAAGGAAGAGCGCGAGCGCGGCGACTATCGTCGACTGGAGCGCACCCACGGTCGCTTCCGCCGCTCGTTCGCACTGCCTCGCGGTGTGCGGGCCGATCAGGTCAAGGGGGCGGCGCGCGATGGCGTGCTCACGATCACCGTTCCCAAGGCCGAGGAGGCCAGGGTCAAGGAGATCGCCGTCGAGACCGCGTAGGCCATCGGTCGTCTCGTCGGGTCTCATGTGGGAAGTCGTACCGAAGTTCAGTTCACGGAGGAGGTAGGATTCAATGGTTCTCGTGCGCTATCAACCGTTCGGCGGACGCCCGTCGCACCGCGATGAGGTGAACCGCCTGTTCGAGGGCTTCTTCGACCGGCCCGAGGTCGGGCGAGAGGCCGGGCAGGATGTGACGCTGTGCCCGGCGGTGGACCTGCTCGAAGAGAGCGGCCACTACACGATTTCCGCCGAGCTGCCCGGTCTCAAGGCCGAGGACGTGAAGATCACCCTCGCCGACAACGTTCTGACCGTCGAGGGCGAGAAGAAGGAGGAGCGCGAGCGGAAGGGGCGGAACTACCATCGCGTGGAGCGAAGCCAAGGCCGCTTCCGGCGCTCCTTCTCACTGCCCGTCGGTGTGCGCGCTGATCGGGTCAAGGCGGCCGCGCGCGACGGCGTGCTCACGATCACCGTTCCCAAGGCCGAGGAGGCCGTAGCTCGGGAGATCGAGGTCGAGAGCGCGTAAACCGTTTCCCAGCACGGACGTGGTGAGCTTTTCCCCCTCCCTGCTCGCGGGGAGGGGGGCAGGGGGTGGGGTCTCAGTGTCACCTTTCCGACACTGACATCGGGCCTCGCGTTCGCCAACGCACCGTGGACGTGAGCCGGTCGGGTTCAGTCTCGACCGGCTCCTTTTTTGCGGTGTGAGGGGGGCGCGTCTACAAGGGCAGCACGAGCGGGCTCTGAGTCGTCTCGTCGCGGCGGACGGCCACGGGGGTCTCGTAGACGCCGCTGAGCGTCGCTTCGGTCAGCACCTTCTCGGGCGTGCCCTCGACGACGCACTGCCCGCGCGAGAGCAGGATCAGGCGCTCGCAGTAGCGCGCCGCCAGGTTCAGATCATGCACGACGACGATCACCGTCACGCCCCGCTCGGCCTTGAGCGTCCGAAGCAGCCGGAAGATGGCGACCTGGTGACGGATGTCCAGTGCCGTCGTCGGCTCGTCCAGCACCAGCACTTCGGGCTCCTGCGCAAGCGCCCGGGCCAGGATCACTCGCTGCCGCTCGCCGCCCGAAAGCTCATCAATCGGCCTCGACGCCGCTTCCAGCGCGTCCGTCATGGCGAGCGCCCCCCGCGCGACCTCGAGGTCCTCCGCCCGGTCGAGCGATAACCGGCCCCGGTGCGGCGACCGGCCCATCAGCACGACCTCCAGCGCCGTGAAAGGGAAGGCCACCGTCGTCATCTGGGGGACCACCGCCAGCCTGCACGCCAGCGCTCGCCTTGGCCACGCCCGCACCGATCGACCGAGTAGCCGCACCTCCCCTTCCGTCGGGGTGTACCACCCCGCGATCAGGCCCACCAGTGTGCTCTTGCCCGAGCCGTTCGGCCCGATCACCCCTGCGAACTCTCCCTCCGCGATGCCCAGCGATAGGTCCCGCAGCACGGGCGGACCGCCGTAGTTGAAATGGACGCCCCGAAGCTCGATCGCTGGCCCAGAAGGCGCCGTCATAGTCTTTCTCCCGCCTCTTCCTGCAAGCGAGGGGCGTGGAACCCCGTCGCCATCCTGTGCCCGTCGAAGGATGGCGCCAGCTTTAGCAGGAGGGATTCTAAAGCGAGAATATCCTCTCCGTAGATCACCGTCTCACCGCCCTCCGGTCACGCGAGTTCGCGCCCGCAGAAGCCAGATGAAAAACGGCCCGCCACAGAGCGCGGTCAGCACGCCGACGGGCAGCTCGCTCGGCGACAGGACAACGCGCGCCAGGCTATCGGCTATCATCAGGAAAATCGCACCCGCCAGCACCGACGCGGGTAACAGAAGCCTGTGATCCACCCCTATGACCATCCGGACGGCGTGCGGGATGATGAGGCCCACGAACCCGATCAGCCCGCTCACGGATACGCTCGCGCCCGTGATGAGCGACGCGCCGACGAACGCCAAGAGCTTCGTCCGCTCCACCGACACGCCCAGGGTCGCCGCCGATTCCTCGCCGAGCGCCAGGAGGTTCATGTCCCGCGCGAGCATCAGGAGGCCCACGAGCCCCACGCCGATGTAGAGGACCAGCACCGGCAGCACGTTTGGCTCCGCCGCTCCCAGGCTGCCCATCAGCCAGTACAGCACGTTCTGCACCCGCGTGTAGTCCAGGATGGTCACCATAAACATGATCAGAGCACCATAGATCGCGTTGGCGATCACCCCGGCCAAAAGCAGACTGTGCGTCACCAACCGCCCGCCCGTGTGCGCGACGGTATACACCAGCGCAATCGTCCCCACCGCTCCCAGGAAAGCGCACACCGTCACGGCCGAGAAGCCCCAGAGCGAGAAGTGCGCCCCCATCAGGATCGCCAGAATCGCGCCCACCGCGCCGCCGCCCGATACGCCCAGGATGTAGGGATCCGCCAGCGGGTTGCGCAGAAGCGCCTGGAAGGTTACCCCGGCCGCCGCGAGCGATCCCCCCACGACCGCTCCGGTCAATACTCTCGGAAGGCGCACATCGCGGATGATCGTCGCCGTCCGCCCCGTGCTGCGTCCCAGGATCGCGCGGACGATCTCGCCGAAGGGTACGTCCGCCGCGCCGATGGACGTGCAGACGATGATCGCGACGACCAGCAAAGCGCCCAGGCTCAGCACCACGGTGCCCCACCGCCTGAGCGTCAGGACGGGCGCGGTCGCCGGCCCCGCCAGAGCCCCGGCGGAGGGATTCCGAGCGCGCGGGCCGGAGCCGACTGCGCGTTGTGCGGTCATCAGGGGCCCCGCTCGGGGAAGGGACTAATGGGTGAAGTGGGTGATATTGATGAGTGTGAATGCGGCGACTGCCAGCGTACTGATCACCAGTAACACCGCCGAGACGCCCGACATCACGAATCCCGAGCGCAGCCGCCGGGCCCTGAAGGCCACGAAGATGATGCCGGCGCTCAAGGGGAAAAGGAGCAGATTGTTGCTGTTGGCGCCGAAGAGGATGAGGCTCACCGGCTCCTGGACGAACAGGATCACCAGGAGCCATAGAAGCGGATAGCCGGTCTGGAAGATGCGGTGCCAGCGGCGCTCCGCCTTTTTGCTCGGGGTCACCAGCCCGATCATCCCCAGGAAGTCGGTGGACATCCGCCCGGCCGAGGCTGCGAACACGGTGAGGGTGGAAAACAGCGTGCAGAACGCGCCGAACATGAAGATCCCGTAGGCCCATCCGCCGTAGCTCAGGGTGAAGATGTGCGAGACGTCGTTGACCACGTCCATGCCCTTGGGCACGATGTCCTGGCGGCTGAGGATCGAAGCGCCCAGGATGTAGTAGGCAATGGTGATGACCACGGCCAGGGCGGTGCAAACGGCGGCGTCGGTCTTGAGCACGCGCAGCCAGCCTTGCGCCCTGCGCGCCCAGCCCTCGGGGTCGTCCTCCCTGCGGCCGATGTAGCTGGGATAGCCTTTTTCCAGGACCCAGTAGGGATACATGAAGAGCTCGATGGCTGTCACCCCGGTCGAGCCCACGACGGCCAGGGCATCGTAGCCGCTGCCCCAGGGGATCTGGAAGGTCAGCCCGCTCAAGACATCGCCCGTGCTGAACGAAAACGGGGTCCCTTGGAGCAGGAAGACGCTCAGGATGACGATAAAGCTGAACCCCGCCACCAGCGCAGCTACCGCGCGTTCCACGTCCGCGTAAAGCCCTCGGACGAGCAGGAGCGAAACAGCGCAGAAGACGACCGCCGCCCAGACGCCCGCGTTCAGCCCCGGCATAATCGTATGGAACAGCCCCGCCACCGAACCCAGGATGCCCACCAGCGCCACGTTGATGAAGAGCGTGCCTATGAAGCATGTGAGCGCGAGCCACGAGGTCCCCCGCCAGCGCGGCCCCGGCATGGCGTTGAGCGCCCCCAGCGTTGTGGTTCCGTGGGTCAGGCAATGGCGGCCTATCTCGATCTGGAGGAAATACTTGATGACCGAGCTCACGATGACGCCCCAAAGGAAGATGAACCCGACGAGCGCCCCCATTCGCGTCGTCACGAGCAGTTCGCCCGAGCCGACAACCGATCCTGAGACGATGATGCCGGGTCCGATGTTGCGCAGGGTTCCCCAGAAAGTCCTGGGCGGCTCGCGCACGGATGGAGCAGCGGTGGGTTCGGCCATCGTATGGATGACAATACGATATCCATCCCGCCGGCGGGTGTCAAGCTTACAGCCTCTTGACGAAAGTCTTGTTTTGGGATTATATTTATGATGCAAAGGTGGAAAGTTGGAGGCCTTGGGGGTTATCGGATGCACGCCCTGCACGCGTTGGGAGGGGAATCATGAAAACGACCGCCTTGTGTGCGATCCTGTTGCTGGCGGCCGCCGCCCTGTTGGGCACGTGGGCGGACGGTATCGCTGGCGATCGGACGCATGAACCACTTGGGTTGCTCGCCGCGAAAGAGGAGCCCGCTGGCGCCCAAATGGAGGACGACCGCAGCGGCTGGTACTGGGGGCACTTCCGGCTTTTCCCCGGCGCGGACGACCTCTTCAATCGCAAGGTCTACGCCGCGACCCTTTCCTTCATCATCCCGGGACTCGGTCAGTGGTCGAACGCGAGCGGGAACGTCGGCAAGGGCGTCGCCTACATCGCGGGGAACGCCGTCAACAATGCCATCCTCGGCAGCACGGATGAGGAGGACGTGTCGAGTGCCACGCGGATTTTCATGTCCCCCACCAACGTGCTTCTCAACCGCCTCGTCTTCGAGCCCAAGGAGACCGCAACCGATGTCTTGCTCCTTGCGATAGGCCTGGCTGTGGCCGGTAGCAGCGCCTACGACGCCCACCAGAACGGCAGGATTGGCCCACCCCGCCGCGTCCAGATCACTCCGGCGGCGAAGGGGGCGGGTCTGGCGCTTCACCTCCGCCTCTAGCCGCCGCTCGGGCTTCGGGAAGCCCTGCGCAGGACCCAAGGTCTCCGCGAATCGCCGCTGCCCCCTGTCCCTGGGGATCGCGGTCGCGTTAGGGGCTCAGGCGGTGCGGAGATTGTGTCGGCCCATGCTCCACGAGCTCGTCCGGGCCCTTCGCACGACATGCGGTGGGAGGCAAGAGCCTCGATCCCTCTCAGCGTATCTGACGCCGTCTCTGCTATGGCACGATCAGGCGCGCGACGTGCATCGTCCGGCCTTGGGGCGTAGGCTGAGGGCGCATGAAGAGCTTCTGTCCCAGCAGCTTGTGAGAGGGCCATGAGCCGGAAACTGGAGGCCCTGCGTGAGCAGTTCCGCCTCGGCCGCGGCGTGGCCTGGCTTGAGGCGCCCGTCGCCCCGGACGGGGACAGTTCCGCACCGGCCTTGCGCTTTGCCATCGTGTGGAAGGAGGAGGACAAGGCGGACCTGGGCGCACCGGCGTACTCCCTGGAGGAGATCGAGCGCTTGCTCCAGGCGTCGCCCGTCCAGATTCGCGCAGCCCACAACCTGAAAATGCGCCTGGACGCCACCGTCCTGCTCCCGGACGATCCGCACGCACGGCCTCCCCGGCGCAATCAGAAGTTCGTCCGCTCCGAGCCCGAGGCGGCGCAGGAAGGCTCGGATCATGGCGAGCCCGAGATGGAACCCTAGCGCTGTCGCCGCCCCCAGCGCGATCCATACCCCCCTGAGCCCTGAACCTGTCGAAGAACCGGAGACATTCCTCTCTTCACACTGTGGAGAAGGGCGGCGGGTCGGATAGGATGCCGCAGTCCGACCGCGGCGTCTGGTTCGGGGACGCCCTGCGCAAGGTCCGCATCCTCGACGTCTCGGCGGCATGGGCCCGCGATCGCGGCGCCGCCTTCGATGCTGAAAGCTATGCCGCTCGGCTCGCCGAAGCCGGCGTCGAGACGGTCCAGTTCTGCGCCAAGGACCCTCACGGCATATGCTACTACCCCTCGCCCGAGGGAGAGGTCTGCCCGATCGACATCCTGGGCCCTATGACCGAAGCGGCCCACGGGCACGGGCTCCGGCTCATCGCTTCCTTCAGCGTCGCGCTCGACCATGCGGCTGCGGGGCTTCACCCCGAGTGGTGCTTCGCCGACGCCCACGGCCAGCCCCGCGACTGCGGCCCCTTCCGCTGGCTGTGTTTGGGCAGTGACTACCGCAGCTACGCCTGCCGTCAACTCGAAGCCCTCGCCCAACACGCGCCCGTCGATGGCGTCCGGCTCGACGGGGTCCCGACGACGTGGGGCGGCTTCGACCGGATTGGCTGGCGGGGCCGCATCCGTCAGCCCTGCACCTGCATCGCCTGTCGAGGGGCCTTTCGCCGCGAGTTCGGCCGCGAGGTGCCCCGCGATCCCGATTTCGCCCAAACCCTTGAGTGCTACCGCACCCTCGTCGCGACCGCGCGCAGCTTCCTCGAAGGCGCCTGCGCCGCAATCCACCGCCATCGCCCCGAGGCGCTGGTAGTGTATAACGACTCGGGTTTTCCACACGACGCTGTGGATAACGCCGATCTCGTCTCGATGGAGGGGCACGCCCCGGATTACCTGCGCCAGAGCCTCCAGGCTCGCTGGATCAAGGCGCGGGGGCGCCCCGGAGAGGTGCTCACCCCTGGCGCGCTCTCCGGCTGGGATGGCTGGGATCAGAAGCCCGGAGCGCTGCTGACGCTCGAAACCGCCATCGGCGCCGCTCATGGCGCCAGCGTCACCCTGGGGCATCGGCCCATCCCCGCCGCTGCGCCCAACCCCGGCGAGTTCGACGCGCTGGCCGAGGTCTTCGGTCGCCTGAGAGCGCTCGAACCCCTCTGCGTCCGCCCTCGGGGCATCAGTGACGTCGGCCTGGCTCTTGGTATCGCCGCCCTGGACGCGCCGCACCTGGGCGTTCCCCACGCCGAGGAGGTCGAGGGTTGGCACGGCGCTCTCCTCGATGCTCACATTCAGTACGACCTCCTGCCGGACCTCGAACGCCTCGATGACTACGCGGTCCTCATCCTGGGCGACCGGCGCTCGCTGGCCGCCGCCGAGGTCGAGCGCATCCTCGCATTCGTCGAGGCGGGCGGCGACGGGGTTGTGACGGGGCTGACGGGCACCGCCGACGAGAGGGGCGAGCCCGGACTCCACTCGGCGCTATGGGAGGCGATGGGTCTGGCATTCGTGGGCGAGAGCGAGGACGGCTTCGGCTACCTGCGGATCACGGATAGACAGGTCGGTGCGGGATGTCCCGAGGTCCCCATCCTCATCGAGCGCCCGCCGATCCTCGTCCGCGCGACCGACGCTGCGGTCCTGGCCGTCACCGAGCTACCCGAGACGGGCCACGCCCCGGGCACGGGCATTCTCCGGGGCAAGCCGCCGCCTGATCCGAAGCGGACGTCGCCCGCCATCTGCCGGCGCGCGCACGGCGCGGGCAGCTTCACCTACGCGGCGTGGCGGCTGGGGGCGGTGATAGCGTCCGGCCACCTGATGGGGACCTGGCCCAAGCGCCTCGCGCAGACGCTCGTGGCCGCGCAGATCACCGAGCCGGTCCTGCGCACCGATGCTCCCCCCGGCGTCGAGATCGTGGCCAACGAGACCGGAGACGACATCGTCCTGCATCTCATCAATCACAATGCCGGCCGCCCCGAGGCCCTCGCGGTCGCCCCAGGCGACCAGGTCCAGCGCGACATCACCATCACGTTGGGACCGCGCATCGCAGGCCAGGTCATCCGCTGCCGCAGTATGCCGGAGGACGCCCCCGTCCGCATGAGGCGGGTGGGACGCTACGCCGAGCTTATCCTTCCCCCGCTAGCCATCCACCGCGTCATCGTCTGCCAGAGGCGGCGCCCTCCGACCAGGACGCGGCCGAGCGGCACGGGAGGCTCTCGCGAGGTATAGACGCCGGGCGTCATCCGTTCCGTCGCGTTCTTCGTCCAACATCGGGCCTCGCCTCGCCGGGTTAAAGGCAGATCTTGCCGAGCACCACGGGCCGCTGCGCCCCCGTCGCCGAGGGCACGTTGGCTGCTCGACCCGAAATCGTCTTGTCCGCCAGAATCGCGAACAGGATTGCCTCCTTCGCATCAACCGGGATCCCGTAAGCGTCGCTCGTCCGAACGGGCACAGGCGTCAGCCCCTTCGCAAGCCACTGCATGAGCGTCGCATTGTGCGCTCCCCCGCCGGAAAAGACCGCCTCCTTGAGCGGGAAGCGGGGGAGCACGAAATCCCTATACGCCTGTAAGATCGAGTCGGCCACTGCCCGAGTCGCCGTTGCGATCTTGTCTTCGATACTTCCCTCGAGCTTGGCCGCTAGGTCCTTCACGAATTTCAGGTCGAACATCTCGCGGCCCGTGGATTTTGGAGGGCGCTTCATCAAGTACGGGTGCTTGAGGAATGCCGCCGCTGCGTCCAGGTCCGGCTCTCCCGTTGCGGCCAGCGCGCCGCCCTCGTCATAGGCGAGCGCCCCGTCCGTCACGAGCCGGGTCATTCCGTCCATCAGGAGATTGCAGGGCCCCGTATCGAACGCCACGATGTTCTCCAACGCCCCGGTGACGACGGTGACGTTGGAGATCCCGCCCAGGTTGTGCGCTGCTCTGGGCGTGCCCTCGCGCCCCAGGAGCAGATGATCGACGTAAGGCGCAAGCGGTGCCCCATGCCCCCCGGCGGCCACGTCCGCGACGCGAAAATCGCTCACGACGACCGAGCCCACACGCTCACGGATGGCCGCTGCTTCCCCGATCTGCCAGGTCGCACCCCGGCGGTCTCCGCAGGGCGGCCGGTGGTAGATCGTCAGGCCGTGCGAGCCTACGAGGTCCACGGTTACGGCGCTCGTTCCCGTTTCCTCGCATAGCCTCAGCACCGCTTCCCCGAAGCGATCCCCAAGCCAGAAGTTCGCCTCCGCGATCCGCTCCAGCAAGAAACCCCACCCCCCGGCCCCACCCCCCGGCAGCGGGCCTTCGCCTTCAGCGCCTTCCTGGGCCCGTCGGGGCGCGGCATCGGCTGAATCACCCCCGCCGAGCTTCGATGAAGCATCCATGAGCGCCGCCAGCCGGTCCCGCTCGTCCGGCGCGTAGGGGTACGTCCGCGCAGCCAGGAGCGAGAGAGACGTTTCCGATCCCGTCCCCGTCAGGTCCACCAGCGCGACATCGATGCCGTCCAGCGATGTGCCCGACATCAAACCGGCCACGCGTCGGGTCGGCCTCGCCGCGAGTTCCGCCAGCTTCATCTTGCGGGGAAAGAGAACCCCACCCCCGGCCCCCTCCCCGCGTGCAGGGAGCGGAAGCTCCGCCGGCGGGGGGAAGAGCAAGGATGTGCGAGCGTCGGGCTCCATCGAACCCCGGGGCAGCTCAGGATCGACGCCCGATGCCGCGAGAGCGCCGCGCACGAAACCGCCCGATGCCCCAAGCCGCGCCTCGGCTTGCGCGCGCGAGGCGCCCGTGCGCCGCATCACGATCGCCGCCTTCACGGAGCCGTTGGCCCCTTCCAGCGCCGCCGTGGCGTCCTCATAGGTGCAGCCCGCCGCCAATCGCACGATCCGCCGCGCCCGCTCGATCAGCTTGGCCGACCCCGCTCGCAGGTCCACCATCAGGTTGCCGTAGACCTTCCCCATCCGCACCATCGCCGCAGTCGAGAGCATGTTGAGGACCATCTTCTGCGCGGTCCCCGCTTTCATCCGCGTCGAGCCCATCACGATCTCCGGCCCGACGACCGCAGAGATCGTGACGTCGGCGGCAAGGCTGGTCTCGGTCTGGGGCGGGTTCGCGCTCACCAGGATCGTCCGGCAGCCCGCGCCGCGCGCCCATTCAAGGGCGCCAGCCACATACGGCGTACGCCGCGACGCCGCCAGTCCGCAGATGACATCCGGCGGCCGCACGCCGTGCATCGCCAGATCATGCCCCCCTGCATTCCGGTCGTCTTCGGCGCCCTCCTGCGACCGAAAGACCGCCTCGGGTCCGCCCGCGATGACCGCCTGAACCCTCTCCGGGGATGTCCCGAAGGTCGGCGGGCACTCCGAGGCGTCGAGCACCCCAAGCCGCCCGCTCGTCCCGGCGCCGACGTAGAAAAGCCGCCCGCCCGCGCGAAATCCGGCGACGATCAGTTCCACCGCCTCGGCGATGCGGTCCAGCTCCGCGCCGACCGCGTCCGCGACGGTTCGGTCCGCCGCATGGATGCGCTCCAGAATCGCACGCGTCCCGAGGGCGTCCAGATCGCGCATGGCGGGGTCAACGCCCTCGGTGACCAACTCCGCCAACTCCCTGGCCAGCGGGGATTCACGGGTCATGGGTTCACCCCTGGCCTAAAGAAACCCCACCCCCGGCCCCTCCCCGGCGGAAGCTCCGCTGGCACATACAGGGAGCGGAAGCTCCGCTGGCGGGGGAGAAGAGCAAGGACAGCCAGAACGTGGAGGGGGTTACGTGTAGGGGACGGGAGCGAGATCGCGGCGTCTGCGGGCTGGGCTTCCGTCGGCCCGTCGGCAAGGGGGGGCACGAGGGGCTCTTGAATCGGCGTCCAGTTCGTCTGAGTCATCGGTGGCTGCTCTCTTCGGGCGCGAGTGGGAAGATCGTCATTTTTGGGGTGGGGTCTCTCCGAGGTCCCGCAAGATCACGAATAACGCCCCGGCCGCCAGCACGCACAGGCTAGCCCCTAGCGCCGGATGCCCCAGCAGAAGCTTGCCGATCCCGATCATGGCCGCGTAAATGCCGACCGCGCCCAAAAGCCAGTGCCACAGGTCCCGCGCGCCGCGTCTCTCGCCTTCGAGTGGCCCAACGCTCTCGGCCACCGGACCCCACATCCGCGCATGGGGTCGGACCTGTCGGTAGAACGCTTCGAGCCGCTCGAAGGCGACCGGCGAGGTGGCGAACGTGACCCCGAGCCACACGGCCGTCGAGGCGGGCACGACGACGAGCATCTTGCCCGCGAAATCGAGATTCGTCCAGAGCGTCAGCGCCACGGTGATCGCGAACGACGCCGCCAGCGCCGCTATCTCCGACCATGCGTTGATCCGCCACCAGTACCAGCGCAGGAGGAACACCAGGCCCGTCCCTCCGCCGACGGCCGTGAGGAACTTCCAGGCTCCGACGATCGACGTCATCAGATAAGCCGTGAGCGCCGCGCCGACGAGCAAAAGCCCCATCGCCATTCGCGAGACGCGGACGGATTCGGCCTCGGAGGCGCCGCGCCGCCAGAAGCGCAGGTAGACATCGTTCACCAGGTAGGACGCCCCCCAGTTGAGGTGCGTGTCGATCGTGGACATGAAAGCCGCGAGCAAGGACGCGATCATCAACCCTCGGAGCCCGCTGGGCAGGAGCGCGACGATCATCTTGGGGTAGGCGGTCTCGGGATCGGCCAGCTCTGGATAGAGCACGAGCGAAGCCAGCGCGGCCAGGATCCAGGGCCAGGGCCGCAGCGCGTAGTGCGCGACGTTGAACCAAAGGCTCGCGAAGACCGCTTGCCGTTCGTCCCGTGAAGCGAATAACCGCTGCGCGATGTAGCCCCCGCCGTCGGCGTGGAAACGCGCCCACCAGATCACCCCAAGGTAGACCGCGAACGTCGTTGCCGGCATCCAGGCCGAGCCCGTCGCCGGAAAGAACGCCAGCAGCGCCTCCGCCGAGGGTTGGGTCCGCTCCAGCCCCTCGACGAGCCCTCCCATGCCTCCCACCGCTTCCATCGCATACCACGCCAGAGCGATCGAACCCGTCACGGCCATGACGAACTGTATCAGGTCGGTGATCACCACGCCCCACAGGCCCGCCAGGATCGAGTAGGAGAGCGCGACGAGCATCAGCACGGCCAGCGAGGTGACCTTCGGCCAGCCCAGCGCCACGCCCAGGATTTTTGCCATGGCCAGAATCACCCAGCCCATCGTGATGCAGTTGGTCACCGCCCCGAAGTAGACGGCCGAGACGCCTCGCAGCGCCGCCGCGGGCCGCCCCGCGTAGCGGAGTTCGGTCAACTCGATGTCCGTCAGAATCCCCGCCCGGCGCCACAGGCGGGCATACAGGAACGTCGCCAGCGTCCCCGAGAGCGCCACGTTCCACCAGAACCAGTTCCCCGCGATGCCCTGTTCGCGCACCAGGCCCGTCACCGCCAGCGGCGTATCGGCCGCGAACGTCGTCGCGACGATGGAGGTGCCGCCCAGCCACCAGGGCAGCGACCGTCCCGAGAGGAAGAACGCCGTGAGGCTCCCCGACGCGCGCCGCGCGAAGCCTATCCCCAGTCCCAGCGCCAGGAGGCCGTAGCCGACGATGATCCCCCAGTCCAGGGCCGTTAGCTGCATGCGCGCTCCTTAATGCGAACCCCACCCCCTGACCCCCTCCCCGGCGGAAGCTCCGCTGGCAGCGGAAGCTCCGCTGGCACATACAGGGAGCGGAAGCTCCGCTGGCGGGGGAGAAGAGCAAGGACAGCCAGAACGTGGAGGGGGTTACGTGTAGGGGACGGGGGCGAGATCGCGGCGTCTGCGGGCTGGGCTTCCGTCGGCCCGTCGGCAAGGGGGCGCGCGAGGGGCTCCTGAATCGGCGTCCAGTTCATCTGTGTCATCGGTGGTTGCTCTCTTTGGGCGCGAGTGGGAAGATCGTCATTATCGGGGTGGAAGTCAGTGCTGGAAAGGTGGCACTAAAACCCCACCCCCGGCCCCTCCCCGGCGGAAGCTCCGCTGGCACAAGCAGGGAGGGGAGAAGAGCAAGGACCAGCGTCCACGTCCAGAGGCCGAACCGGCACTCAAACTTCGATGAGCTTCGCGGCATGGCTTAGTACTGCGAGTTGGGCAGTGCCTCGACGACGGCCTCCGAGAACCCGTCCGAGGCGAGCTCCGCCGCAAGCCGCTCGGCGCTCCGCCGCGTTCGACGCGCCCCCGCATGGACGGTCCAGCGGCCGCTTGAGCAGCCGAGATGTACAGGCTCGCTGGTCGCCAGCCGCACGGCGGCCGCTATCCCCGCCGCTCGGTCGCTGTCCCATCCCGAATGCACCCGTACGCCCCAGGAGCCGCCGTCAACGCCCGGCGAAGCCGTCCAATGGTGGCGGGTGCAGAGCGCCCGCATCCGCGCGAGCTCCGCTTCGAGGGCTCCCAGCTTGCTCACCAGCGGTAAGAAGAGCACGGGGGGGCCGACCAGAGGCCAGAAGGTGCGCATCACCCCGGGTTTTATGGGTGGGGGCATGGCGACGGAATCGGCGGGCATCACCTGTGCCCCCCGGTAGTAGTGGGCCAGGATCTCCTCGGCGGTGTAGCCCCGCTCCGCCATCGTGATCGCGCCCCACTGGCACATCCCGATGCCATGCCCGTTGCCGCCGCCTACCACTTCCACGGCCGTGACCCGACCCTCGCCGTCGCGCCGGACTCGTGGCAGGAAATAGGTGCTGCGCAGGATGGGCCTCCGCCCGTAGGGGCGCCGCAGGACCCATCGAATGCGGTCGGCGACGACCAGGGGGCTCGCCCGTGATGTGACGATCCGCAGCGCCTTCGCCCGGCCCGAGCGCGTCCGCCCCTCGACGACGAGATCGCGAAGCTCTCCGATGTCCTCCGGGCGATACCGGGGCAGTTCCTTCGGGATCGACCGACGCAAGATGGACTCCAACGCCTCCCGCGACCAATGCTCCCGCCAGCGGAAATGCCTCGAGGGCGCGCATAGCGGCTCGCCCGCCCGCGCCGTGTCGCGCACACCCACCAGAAAGGGCCGCTTCGCGTGGCCCCAGGCGGCGTCGACATCCTCTGTATGGCCGCCGCATGTCGATGAGTAGAACGCCTCGACGAACTGCCCATCGTGGGCGAGGACCTGCCCCCGCGTCGCTTCCACCGCCCGCGTTGCCACGGGGTGTTCTCCATCGATGCCCTCGTAGAGTTGATCGCCGACGCTCGAAAAGAGATCGAAGCCGTAGCTCGCGCGGCGCTCCAGGTGAGCGTAGGCGTACGTCCGGGCTGCGATCGCCTGCGTCTTGACCGCCTCGATCTGCTCACTCCGCAGCCGCCCGATCTCCCCCGGCACCACGCCGTAAAGGTACTCCTCCATCCCGACGGCATTGACCAGGGTCAGCGCCGTATCGCGCGGAAGGACCTCGAACAGGCCGCGGTAGCGGTGGCCGTTCGCCACAAGAGGCCGGCCGCGCTGAAGCGGGCGGACGCGCAGAGGCTCGGTGGCGAGCGCGAGTTCGCGCCCGTCTTCGGCGGTGATCTGAAGCCGGTCTCCGGACCAGCGCACCCATAGCGCGTCCTCGGGTCCGAACCGCCCGAGCGGCGCTCCGTTCGCTCCTAGCTCCACGAACCAGTCGCCCCGCGCACCGAGCTTCACCTCCTGCACGTGAATGGCGATGCCGATGCGGACCGTGTGGCGCAAGGGTGGCGCGGGCGGCTCGGCTGGAGCGCATGCGAGCGCGGTCAGAAGCGGGGCTGACGCACCTCGAAGCCAGCGAAATTTCATCAACTAAGCGTATCGCTCCTTACCGTCGGAGAGACCCCACCCCCGGCCCCTCCCCGGCGGAAGCTCCGCTGGCAGCGGAAGCTCCGCTGGCACATGCAGGGAGGGGAGAAAGAGGATGGGGCTCTGCCACGTGTGGGGGGAGAGGAACAAGATCGCGGCGTCTGCGGGCTGGGCTTCCGTCGGCCCGTCGGCAAGGGGGGGCGCGAGGGGCTGTTGAATCGGCGTCCGGTTCGTCTGGGTCATCGGTGGCTGCTCTCTTCGGGCGCGAGTGGGAAGATCGTCATTTTCGGGGCAAAAGTCAGTGCTGGAAAGTTGACACTAAGTGAACCCCACCCCCTGACCCCCTCCCCGGCGGAAGCTCCGCTGGCACAAGCAGGGAGGGGGAACAAGAGAGACCCCGCCCCCGGCCCCCGCGCCCTGGGGTTTCACTGACAGCGGGCCTCGCGTTCGCTATCTTCTCTGGGCGCGCGGGAAGATCGGTCTTTCGAAAGGGCTGGCGGTTCCGGGCACTGGAACTTGCCGGAGCACGCGGCGTGTGCGATCATGGAGGCGAAACGGTCGAATCGGATTGGTGAACCAGCGAGCTTTCTTGCAGGGGCTCACGGGCCCTCAGTGCCCTTAGGGGGATGTCATGGATAAGCAGGCGCTCATAGACGGACTCAACGACGACCTCGCCCACGAATTGGGCGCGATCATCCTCTACACGCACCAGGCCGCGACGGCTGCTGGCGGTCTGGGTCACGAGCTCCGGGAGCTGCTGCAACTAGAAGCCGCCGACGAACTTAAGCACGCCCAGTTCCTGGCCGACAAGATCGTCATGCTGGGCGGCACGCCCACGACACAGCCCGCCGCGATGCAGGTGCACACCGACTCCAGGGCGATGGCCGAGTACGACCTGGAGCTCGAACGGCAGGCGATCCGGAACTACGTCGAGCACTCGCATCTGGCCGGGGAAGTTGGCGAGATCGGCCTCAAGGTCCGGCTGGAGGAGATGGCGGCCGACGAAACCGACCACCTCGAAGAGCTCCAGCGGCTTCTCAGCGAGTAAGGCGTTGATGGCTCGTCGCCCCCGCGCCGGTTCACCCTCTTGGCCCCCTCCCAGCGCGGACGGGGTGAGCCTTGGCCTCCTCCCTGCTAGCGGGGAGGAGGTTGGGGGTGGGGTTTCCCCAGGGCTTGATGGACGGACTCAAAAGAATACGCTCTCTCTATGCGGGGGGAAGGCGATGAACCGGAAAGCAGTGTTGGCCCATTCTGGCAGATACGGCACAGTCCCAAGAGTCATCGTCCCGTTGGTCTTTGCGGCGGCGGTGGGTTTGTCGGCGTCCCGCGCCGTGGCGGCCGGTGACGGACCCTACGTCGGGCTCCGCGGCGGCGTCAGCATGATGGGCGGCTCCGACGCCACGGCTCCGGCCGACCCGCTTTTCCCGTCGCTCGACGCCACATCCAATCCGAACAGCGGCTCCGCCATGAGCGGCGCGGTCGGCTACGCCTTTGACAACGGCTGGCGCGTCGAAGGCGAACTCGGCTACCGCGAGAACACGCTGGACGAAATGATCGTGAAAAGCCCCGGAAGCCTTATCATGCTCCTGTTTCCCAATTTCCAGGGCCTCCCTATGGAGACACGAATCCAGGCCGCGGAGGCGGCACAGGGAAGATGGAACATCAGCGGCGATGCTCAGGTGGTCGCTCTGATGGTCAATGGATACTACGATTTCGATATAGGGTCCGTCTGGAGGCCCTATGTGGGTGGTGGCGTCGGGAGGTGCCTCGCTTGGTTTCAGGCGGAGGATGTCGTCGCGTCGCTCGTCGACGACCACGACAGAGTGTTCGCCTATCAGGTGGGCGGGGGCGTCGGTTATGAGATGATCGCATCGGGTGGCCGCCCCATCACCGTCAGCCTGGACTATCGTTATTTCAGACCCATGGCCGCGACCTTCGAGGATGATGTGACGGGCCGCGAGTTCGAAGCTACGCTCGATGGACACCAAATCGGCGTCGGGCTCGGCTTAGGGCTGTAGCTGTAGGCTGGGTCGGCGTTCGGCGTCTCCGTGGCGTGAGGCTTTGCTCACGCCCAGTAGGCTTCCCCCGGCGGCTCGGTGATGAGGATGCCCTTGAGGAAGGCGACCGCCTTGCGCAGCCCTTCCTGCGGGCTCATCAGGCCGTCCTCGTGTTCGATACTGAGGACGTCATCGTAGCCCACCAGGCTCAGGGCGCTGACAAAATCGCGCCAGAAGCCCTCGCCGTGGCCGTAGCCCACCGTGCGGAAAATCCACGAGCGATGGCTCTCGTCGGCGTAGGGCTTGGTGTCGTTGCAGCCGTTCAGGCGCGTGTTGTCGGGGTCCACGCGGGTGTCCTTGGCGTGGACGTGGTAGATGGCCCCTTCGAGCGCCTTCGCTGCCACGAGCGGGTCCATCCCCTGCCAGAAGAGGTGGCTCGGATCGAAGTTCGCCCCCAGGTTGTCGCCGCACTCACGCCGTAGCCGCAGGAGCGTCTCCGGGTTGTAGACCGACATGCCCGGGTGCATCTCGAAGCCGAAGTTCACCCCGTGGTCGCGGGCGAACTGCCCCGCCTTCGACCAGTGGGGCAGGATCGCCTCCTCCCACTGCCACTTGAGGACCTCCTGGAAATCCGGCGGCCAGGCGCAGGTAATCCAGTTGGGATATTTGGCGCCGGGCGAATCGCCGGGGCAGCCGCTGAAGCCGTTGACCCGCGTGAGCCCTAGCTGCTCGACCAGCCGGCAGGCTTTCTCGAAGGCCTCATGGTCCTTCTTCGCCAGATCGGGATTGGGGTGCAGCGGGTTGCCGTGCACAGAAAGGGCCGAAATCTCCAGGCCCCTCGATTCGACCAGGTCCAGGAGCGCCTGCCGCTTGGGCGCCGAAGCGAGCAGTTCGTCCGAATTGCAATGCGCGTTCCCGACGTAGCCCCCCGCCCCCAACTCGACCGCCTCCACGCCCTCGCCGACCAAGAAATCCAGGGCCTTCTCCAGGGGCTCGCTCTGCATCAGTGCCGTCAGCACGCCGATCTTCATCGCTTGGGTCCTCCTCGATCAGGGGCCGCCTAAAGGGTCAGGCCCAGCTTCTCCACCCCGTAACGCTTCGAGATTTCAGCGCTCTCCTTGGGCGTGCGGTGCGGCCGCTTGCGGTCCATCTCCACGGTCACCCACCCGTCGAAGCCACCCTCCCGGAGCGCATCGACCACCCCGACGAGGTCCACGTAGCCCTCCCCCAACTCGACGAACGTGGTCTCCCGCTCGGGCAGGTCCACCTCCTCCAACTCGGGCGTCGAGCCGTCAGCCAGCGCGATGTCTTTGATGTGTACGTACTGCACGCGGCCGGCGTAGTCCCGGACCTGTTTCACGGGGTCGCCGCCGCCCTTGCGCATGTGGGCCACGTCCGGTCCGAAGAAGACGTGGCGCGGGTCCGTCTCGTGCATGGCGGCGTCCAATTGCCAGGGCCGCTCGGTGAGCGTTCCCCAGTGCGGGTGGTAGGCGAGGCTGACGCCCAGGTCCAGCGTGCGCTTACCGATCTCGTTCAGCATCTTGAAGAACTGCATGTACTGCTCGGGCGTGTTGCCTTCCGGCAGCTTCCGCCCTCCGCCGCAGGGCATGACCGTCGTCCCGATCTTCGAGAGGATCGCCGCCCAGCGCACGTTGTTGGCGATCTCCGTCTCGCTTTCGCGGGGGTCGATGAGGGCTCCGCCGCCGTAAACCGTGGTGAACGCCATCCCGTGCTGCGCCATGAGCTCGCGGAGGGCCTCCTCCCGTCCGTCGTACTGCTCGATCACGTGCGACCAGGTCTCAAAGCCGTGGTAACCGGCGTCTGCGATGTCCCCGATGGCGCCGTCGAAGTCACCGCCCCAGGTGATCATGTGGTAAGCCAGCCGCATCGTGGCCCTCCGATCCTGTCGTGGCGCTGCCCTCGGGACCCCACCCCCTCCCCGCAAGCAGGGAGGGGGCAAAAGAGCGTGAGCCGATGACTCGCGAATCCCTGATCGCGCGAGGGCGAGCGCAAGCTCAGCGGCAATATGCGGGCGGGTGAACCCGGAAATCAAGGGAAGCCTGGCCTTGCGGGCAGCGACGGGACCCCACCCCCTGACCCCCTCCCCGCAGGCAGGGAGGGGGTAAAAGAGGAAATCCCACCCGCCAGCGTGGGGACAAGGCTCACTCCGCCCGCGAGGGGAGGGGGCAAGAGAGTGAGCCGAGGTCATCCCAGCCGCATTGACGGTCATCCGAGGTGCGGGCTCCTTTTGAGCAACCGAGCTTCCCGAGCGCCTGGAGAAGATAGCGAACGCGAGGCCCGCTGTCAGTGTCGAAAAAGTGACACAAGCACCCCACCCCCTCACCCTAGAAACCCCACCCCCTGACCCCCTCCCCGCAGGCAGGGAGGGGGCAAAGAGGGTGTTCACTCTAAGCGCTTTCGCCCTCCGCATGTTCAGCGCGAGCGCTCAGAAGCATGTCGCTGTAGGAGCCATCAATCAGCGCATCGCGTCCGATTCCCAGCCGTCTCATGTGGCCTTCGCACTGGCGCAGAAGCTCGTCTCTGCCGATGGCGCCCTCGGGGTCGCGGGCTTCGATCTCGACGAAGGTGCCCAGCTTCTCCACAGCATCTAGGTGGAAGACGACGTTGTCCAGCGCGTAGATCTCCCGCCGCTTCTCCACGACGGCGAGGACGCCCAGGGCGTCCGTCAGAGCTCGCTTCAACAGCCGTGGACGTTCGGCCGGGTAGAGGGTCACGACGGAGGCCTTGGGGTCGATTCTGTCCTCGCGGGCGTAGTGGATCAGCTCGCCGCAACCCGTGCTCTCGCGCAGCTTCAGCCGCCCGTTTTGGCACTTGAAGTAGGTATCGACCTGTTGCACGATGCCCCTGGAAACCGCCCCCTCTTCGGTCAGGACCTGCCGAATCGCATCCGGGCGATCACACCGTGCTTTGATCTCAACGATCAAGAGACGCATGGTTTGTCTTGCGAGAGATTGGGCGCAACGTTCACGTCGGACCCCACAACGGCTCGAAACGCGGGTTCACCCGGCGTCAGCGGGGGAGAAACTGGAGCCAACGCGGGGAATCGAACCCCGGACCTGCTCATTACGAGTGAGCCGCTCTACCGACTGAGCTACGTTGGCTCCCGAGAAGGGCCGAACGCCGAAAATATACGCCCGCCCCGGCGGCGTCAAGCATGGTGGGGACCCCACCCCCTAACCCCCTCCCCGCTGGCAGGGAGGGGGGCAAAAGGGTGTAACGATGCCTCGCGAGTCCCTGCGGGCGCCGCGACGGCGCTCACGGGCCCGAGGTCGGTTCATTCCGGCCCCTCCAGCCGCACGCGAATTCTTCCGCCCTCCGGCACGGCCGTCTTCGACAGGATGGCGTCCACCTTCGCCCCATCCACCGGCTCGGGGAAGGCGAGCGTGATGGTGATGTCGTACGTCACTCGCACCCCCTCTTTACGGAGCGCGACCAGGGCCTGGCCGAGCTCCCGAGCGCCGGCGATGCTCCCGCCCTCGAGGGCGATTTCAACGCACCCGGCGCTCTCACCTGGCCCCAGCTTTGCCCTGATATCCTGGCGCAACGCCTCTGTGGAAGTGTGGGACGGGGTCTCGATCGGCCATGAGGTCGTGGTCATCGTTGGAGGCCCTCTGGACGGGATTTCGCTCTTCGATTCGGGTTGACAGCCGGTAGCCGCGCCGCTATCCTTTTGAGCCGTGCATTAGCTGCACCGCGGCGGCCACCGTCTGGCTTGAACCGTAGGACAGCGCGCGTCCGGGAGATCGGTGCGGATGGGCAAAACGTTTCTCAAAATCAGCGTCTTCGTTCTCACCCTCGTTGGGTTCTTCGTCGCCGTCGGCGACACGATCACCGCCCTTTCCGGCGGTGGAGGCCCCGAGATCGTCACGGGCGAGATCAGCCCCGAGGTCGGCGAGGCCCTCTTCTGGGGCAAGGGCAAGTGCAGCACTTGCCATTCCATCGGCACCCGGGGCAGCGCCATTCGCTGTCCCAACCTCGGTGTCACCGACAAATTCGCCGAGGCCATCGGCATCCGAGCCGCGACGCGCAAGGAGGAGGTGTCGGCGGAGGCCTACCTGGTCGAATCGCTCTATAACCCCAACGCCTTTGTCGTCGAGGGCTTTCCCAAGAACCTCATGACGCCCATCAACAAGCCTCCCATCGCCCTCAGCGACGACGAAATCCAGGCGATCAACCTCTACCTGCTCAGTCTGAGCGCCGACGTGGACGAGGGCACTCTCCGCGCCCTGGCCCAGGCTCAGGCGCCCTACCGCTCGGGCAAGGTTCAGGTCGAGGAGGCCGCGGTCCAGTGGATTCCGCCGGAGGGCGACCCCGAGATGGGCTACTACACCTTCGATGACATGAAATGCCATCAGTGCCACACGATCGAGGGCTACGACTTCGGCGGCAGCCCCGAGGACCTTGGCGGCATCGGCCCCGACCTGACCGGCATCGGGGACATCCAGGGCCCGCTCTACCTCATGGAGTCCATCATGGACCCCAACGCCCTCATCGTCGCGGGCGAGGGCTATATGGGCGAGGACGGCAGCTCCAAGATGCCCGAATATCACGACACCCTGACGCTGCGGCAATTGCTCGATCTCACCACCTTCCTCACCGCCCTCAAGACCGAGCAAGATGGCGGATAAGAGGTCCGGGGGAGTGTTATGAACGACCTTCCCGCTGTGCGGCCGTCCTTCCCCGACCCCGATTTCAGTCGTTCCCCCTTCATCGTGATCTGGGAGATTACCCGCGCCTGCGGGCTGGCCTGCATCCACTGCCGCGCCGAGGCCATTCCCTGGCGGCACGCCGATGAGCTTACCACCGACGAGGGCCTGCGCCTGATCGAGACGATCCGCGAGTTCGGCAAGCCGCTGTTCGTCATCACCGGCGGCGACCCGCTCGAACGGCGCGACATCTTCCAGTTCGTGGAGCACGCGGCCAAGATCGGCCTCAGGTGCGCGGTCACGCCCAGCGCCACGCCCAAGCTCACGCGCCAGGCCATCTCGGAGCTTAGCCGCAGCGGCATGACCCGCATCGCCATCAGCCTCGACGGCTCCTCCGCGAGCGTCCACGATCTCTTCCGCCAGCAGCCGGGCTCCTACGCCCTCACCCTGCGCGCCATGCGCGACGCGCGCGAACTGGGCATTCCGCTCCAGATCAACACCACGGTTACCCGCTATAATCTGGACGATCTGGGGGCCATTGCCGATCTCATCGAGGCCTTTGGCGTGGCGTTGTGGAGCGTCTTCTTCCTCGTCCCCACGGGCCGGGGCCAGGTCCGCGACCTGATCACGCCCGAGGACCACGAGCGCGTCCTCCACCGGCTCTACGACATCGCCAGCAGCGGACGGCTGCCCGTCAAGGTCACCGCCGCCCCGCACTACCGCCGCGTCGTCATCGAGCGCCGCAAGGCGGAGATGAACGCGCGGGATCCGGACGCTCACCGGGAGGATGACGCCCCCGAGAGCCTGGCCCGATTTCGCAGCAACTTCGCCTTCTCCGACGGCATCAAGATGTCCAAGCACGGCGTCAACGACGGCGACGGCTTCTGCTTCATCAGCCACACGGGCGACGTCTACCCCGACGGCTTCCTGCCCGTCAAAGGGGGTAACGTGCGCGAGCGCTCGCTGGTGGACATCTACAGGCATGACCCGCTCTTTCTGGATCTGCGGGACAAGCCCAAGCTTGGCGGAAAGTGCGGCTTGTGCGAGTACAAGGTCGTCTGCGGCGGCTCCCGCGCCCGCAGTTTCGCCATGACCGGGGACATGCTGGCCGAAGACCCTCTGTGCGTCTACGTCTCCAAGCAGGCTCGGGCCAAGGGCTTCACCGTCCCCAGGTTAGAGGATTTCCTGCCCGAGGGGCGGGAACCCGACTCCGCTTTCCCGCTTCTGGCCCCCTAAGCTCAGGCGAAGGGTAGCCTCTACGCCCCTCCCAGCGAGCGGGGAGGGGCCATAGAGCGATCCGCCTCTTACTTCTCGGCGCCGTCTCCGTTCGCCGAGGCGTAGGTGACGTCCGCCGCCGCGGTCGCCCCCGTCTCGACGGTCACCTTCTGCTCCATCGTCCCCAGTCGCTCGTGCCAGGCGCTGAGCGTGTAAGTGCCGGGGGGAACATCGCCGAGGGTGAACTTGCCGTCCGCCGCCGTCACCGCGTAGTAGGGGTTCTCCGCGACGACGATATAGGCCTCCATCCAGGCGTGTCCCGCATCACACTTGAGCTTGATGACGCCCGGCTTGATCAGCCGCTTGGGGATCTTCTGGCCCTGAAGGGGCATGGCGAGGTTGAAGACGGTCGCCTCGCCCAGGTAGCCGTGGACGTTGTGCAGGATGGGGTCGCTGTTGTAGATGTTCACCTTCGTCCCCTTGGGCACGGCCAGCACGTGCGGCGTATACTCGCACGCGATCTGGTCCATCTTCGCCTCTTTGGGGATCTCCATCGCCTTCCCCTGGGTGATGTCGGTGAGCTGAAGCACCACATTCGCCAGCGTGCCCTCTCCGCCGAGAATCACCGCCTCCGAAGGCTTCGACCCATGACCTTCGGCGTCGCAGACGTCCTGGTTCTTGGCGACCTCCCGATCGGGCAGCTTCGGCGATGCCCCGGAGAGCTTCACCACGCCCGAAATGCTGCCCCCGTCGGCCACCTCGACCGCCTTGTACTTGCTCTTACCGGGCTGAGCTCCAGCGACGCCCGCCATCACCACGGCCAGACCTGCGACCGCCCACATCATGCCATTGCGCTTGCCCATCTTCGTCCTCCCTCTGGTTTCGTCGTTCTTCATGCCACATGCGCCATGCTCGGCGCATCGCCAGTGATTCTTCCCTCCAGCTTACGGGGAAGGGCCGCGAGCAGGGGCGCCTCACGCCCTCCACCTGCGCGCGGTCAGAGGAGCGTCCGACCCGGCCGGGTCCCCTTTGGACGCCGCCTCCGTGCGCTCCACTTGCCGTTTCAGAAAAGCCAACGGAACCGTGCTCCGCCCACCCGAAAGGACTTTCTCCTTGACCTCCTGCATGAGCTCGCCGGTCACCTGCCCGTAGCCCTTCTCTCTCGCGTAAGCTTCCACGCCGCGCGTCACCATTCCCCGTACGAAGCCGGGGATGCGACCCAGCCGCGCCTGGGCGTCGCTCGTCCACTCGAGCTCGCGAACGATGGGCAGGCCGTAGGTCTCGTCCGGTTGCAGTTCGATGGGCGTTCCTCCGAACCCCCCGGGCTGATAGACGCAGGAGGGGTCTTCGGCGAGCCAATTGTTGGTCTCCGCGTACGCGCGCGCCCGGCAGCCGCTGCACACCCCGCTGAACTCGCACGCACCGCAGCGCCCCTCCAGTTTCGAGCGGTCGCGCAGTTCCTGCATGAGCGGCGTCTCCCACCAGAGATCGGCGAAGGAGCGTTCCCGCAGGTTGCCGACCGAAACCGGCAGGTACGGACAGGGCGTCACATTGCCCTTTGGGTCGATTTGTCCGTAGCTGGTCGCCGCAGGGCAGCCGCCGGAGTACGTCTTCAGGTAGGGCGATTGGGGGTCATGCTCATAGACGATCCGCTTGTACTGGGGCGTGCACTTCGCGTTGATCAGCATCCGTCCCCGGTACTGCTGCTGGAGATCGTAGAGCGCGTTCAACATCGTCTCGTACTGCTCGGCGGTGACGTCCGTCCTCCCCTGACCCCTGCCCGTGCAGACCAGAAAGTACAGGTTGAAGAAGCTCGCGCCAAGTTCATGGGCGAAAGCGACGATCTCGGGGATCTCGTCGTAGTTCCACGTCGTCACCGAGGTCTGCACGATGAAGTCCAGCCCGGTCTCCCGCAAGTGATCCGCGCCGCGCACCGCGCCTTCCCAGGCGCCTGGGACGCCGACGAACGCATCGTGCGGCTCGGGGTGACGCGCGTGGAGGCTGATGGCCACACCGCCCACCCCCGCCCCCTTGAGCTTCTCGATGGCCTCCGGCGTCAGGGCCGTGCCGTTCGTCCCGACCACGGGGAGCAGGCCGCGCTCGGTGGCGTAGCCCGCGATGGCGAAGAGGTCCTTACGCAGCAGCGGCTCGCCGCCCGTCAGGATCACCAGCGCCCCGGAGTGTACGTCGGCGATCTGATCGACGATCTCGAAGCAGTCTTTGGTGGAAAGCTCGTCCGTCTTCTTCCCGGCGCGGAAATCGGCGTCCAGGTAGCAGTGCGAGCAGTTGAGGTTGCAGCGCTTGGTGATGTTCCAGGAGATGACGTGCGGCACATAGCGCTCGCGGTCCTCTGCGGAAACCTCAAGGGGCTCGTAGTGCTCCAACTCCGGCGCGCGGGCGGAATCCGGCGTACTCCACGCCGCCCCCGGGTCGTTGACGATGCGGAAGGGGCTCAGGGCTGCCATCGCGTCTCCCGCAGCACCTCAGGCCTCAGCTCCCCTCCCTGCTTGCGGGGAGGGGCAGGGGGTGGGGTACGCCACACAGCCCGGCCCACAGGGCTGCCCGCTCTCTTTCGCCTGACGGATGATCGGCGGCGCAAGGACGGTCGGCTGCAGCCATGGGTTATGCGATACCCTGCAAGGCGTTGACGAACTCGCGTCCGGACATCGGCTCGGGAAGTGGTCTTCCGTCCCGCTCGTACAGCCCTATCGTGTCCTCGATGATCTCGCACAGTTCGGAGAACACTCTCCTTGCATCCGATCCGTGGCACCCGCCATAGAAAAGCTCCGGGCAGCTACCGATGAAACAAACGTCCTCTTCGGACCACTCGATCAGCTTCGCGTACTCGTCGCCTTTGCTCATCGGTGCGACTCTTCATCAGTGTACCGACTTGCGACGCTGCGGGCTATCTACTCAGCCTATAATGCCTACTCCAGCCCACCCGGTACAAATATAATGCCCAGGACATTCTGCATATGGCTGAGCTGCCTGGACATGCTATCACCCCATTTTGTGGGGAAGCACCCATGACTGCACTGATCTACAACCTTCTGAGGACTTGAATAGGTAAAGGAGGACGTGTCGTGGCGAACAGCACACTAGTCCCGACAGAGTGCGATGACCTGATCGACAGCCTTGCAGAACTCTTCGCTGCATCAGCAAGTGAACTATCATTTCGATGAAAAAGCATTGTCACCGAATGGCAAGACCCGTCAGGGCTTGTTCTCCCGAACGAATGAGTGTCTGGGCGCGCCCGTATGGGCCTTTTCGTCGTACTCGTAATCCGACTTGAGAATCAGGCCAGGCGACTCAAGCGTGAGGTCCACTCTCAGATTTTCACTCACCATCTTAGCCCGTCGCCGTTCCCCAAGGTCCATCATCAGCCTCACGAAGTTGCCCCGGGCGAGGTTTTGGCGCACTTCATCGTTTGGGTCCTCTGAAATCTTATCGAGGAGTGTCTTGTACCTGCCGAGTTCGTTTCCCATGTTCTCGGCACTCCCGACAACGTCCGAGCCGAGCATGAAGCTATTGGGATGCTTTTTGATCAGCCCGGCCCAAGATTCAAGATCCTTGTGGATATACTCCTCGTAGACGACCCACGACAGGTCAATGTAGACCTGGCTCTTGAAACGACTCAGCACAGCGTCGATCCAATGGGCAAGGTTGTCAACGACAACGCGTCGGCTGATGCCGGCGTGACACCAGATGAACTTCGTATCGTACTTCGCGTTGGGCTGGCGGCAGTACTCGAAGAGTTCGACGAGTTCATCCAAGTAGACGGGTTCCTTGACTTCCTTGGGGCTTCGGGAGATGGGGGCGATGTTGTGGTGGATACTGACCGGGAGGAACCACTCGCCTGCGAAGTGGCAGAGCCGCTTCAGTGCGGCATGATTCCCTCTCGGGCGCTCACCAGTTATGAGGTTGGTCAGGTCGTCATGGCGCGACATCACTTCGCCGATTCCTTTCCACACGCTGGGGAACTCCTTGATGCGCTTAATCACAAGATCCACTGCGGCCAAGTCCGTACCATCGAAGCCGCATACGAATGGGTAGAGCCTTTCCAATTTCCGCAGTTCCGCCTCGTTGCCGACGAACTTTCTCTTGTAGTCCATGACCGCAGCCCCGATAAGGTAGTCGGTGTCACGGGCACGGACCATCCGCGAGCCGCTGTCAAGGTAGTACCTGGGCCGCGCGAAAGGCTCGTTTGCCGACCACTTCTTCAGAAAGGGCATCCCGGACACCATTGCGTGATCTACGCCGGCCTTTTCCATGTCTTTAAGCAACAACGTGAGTCGCCTCCATTGCTCGCCGTAAGGAAGTGCAAGGTAGCGTATGGCCGAGCTCTTGATGATCTGGCCTCGATCCCCCGCGCCCTGAAACTGACCATCGCTGTTGTCGAACGCCCCATTCTGGAGAAAGTCGATGATGTGAGCATGCGCATCCGCGAACTGGTCTTGGCGCAGAACCACACTAACCGTACTGCGGTCTGGCGAGGTCTCCTGCTTCGCAAAGGTTGGCTGGCGCGTTACACAGCCCAGTGTACAGATAATAAGCAATAGGACGATAGACGTTCGCCAAGTCCTAGACATTCTCTTAGTCATTTTCTTTTCTCCTTAGAATAGACTTAGACTCCGCCCGCCTATTTCAGCGGATGCTCGTCATCCACGACTCGAGAGTCGTCAATCCTGTGGATCACTTCGCCCCGCACGATGGATCGAGTAGCAAAGACGCCCTGGCCATGAATCTTCGACGACCTAATCTCCAGTTTCTCCATATCGCCGCCCAACCACTGATCATGCGAGCCCGTACAAAAACGCCCACCTCGAAGTTAGCCGGAGCCCACTTCAACGAAATTACCCTCGGAGTTGGGGGCGGGAATGGTTAGTCCTTCATCCCGAAGACTCTGAATGTGAAGCTCGATGGCCTCGCGGATGAACTGCATGACCTCACTGCACGTCTCACCGACGGCTACGCAGCCTGGGAGGTCAGGTACGTGCGCTCCCCAACTGGTGTCGCCTCGCTCGATCACAACCATGTACCGCATCCTTTTTTCTTCCAGTAACCGTATCAACTCCCTGACCTTCAAGCCATTTCCTTCTACCCTACACCGTCGCCATCTGACGACTGATCATGCAGACCCGTACAAGATCGCCCGCCCTCACTTGTACCCGAACTGCCCCTCGTGGAAGTCACCCGTCTTGATCCACTTGTCGATGACCTTGTCGAGCACCTCCGAGGTCACGCGCTCATTGCCCCAAGCCCGTGCGCGTCAGCTTCATGGCCGTCTCAGACAGCGACCTCTCACTTTCCGATCTCGGCAATGGAGAGATTCCTGCAAATCTTCTGGGCGAGCCGCTCGGAGATTTCGGTGTGGCGCGGCACGGCTTCAACACCACCCGTCCGGGGACTGGCCCACAGACTGTGGGCGCGCCCCTCACGCTTGAGATAACACCCGTGGCGTCGCAGGTGCTTGAGAAGCGCCGTGCGCTTCACCCGAGCGTGACAGTCTCGCGTTCGGCGTCGTCGGGGAGGCCTCGCAAGCCGTCTTCCCGCCGGTCTTTCAGGATCAACGCAATGGCTTCAGCCAGGCTCTCACGGGCCTCTTCCTTAGTGCGCCCCTGCCCGTTCGCACCGGGGATCTCGGGACAATAGGCGATAAACCAGTCTCCATCCCGTTCGATCACTGCGGTGAACTCGTGCTTCATAGGCGTTCTCCAGCGGCCAACTCCAGTGGCCGACCTCGCCTCAATATACGCCTCGACGAGCGTCGCGGCCTAACGACCGATCACGCGAGCCCATCCCCCGGTGCCTGTCTGTGGGCTGGCGTGTCGCCTCGCCCTCACTTATACCCGAACTGCCCCTCGTGGAAGTCACCCGTCTTGATCCACTTGTCGATGACCTTGTCGAGCACCTCCGAGGTCACGCGCTCATCGCCCCAGGCCCGCGCGTTCCCCTCGACCGATTGGATCACCATACCTTTCACGAAGTCCGGCACATTCTCAAGCCGGGCGATGGCCGTCTCTTCCCATTCGAGTCGCGATTCGCCCCGACCCTGGATGTTCTGGCTCACGTCGTCCCACATCCCGAATTTCACGTCCATGACCTCGGGCGTGATGACGTTCCCCAGGTTCTTCTTCACCGCCGTCCATTCCACGCGCCAGCGCGCCAGTTCCCGACAGAACTCGGGCACATCCGCCAGCCGCGCCTCGGCCTCGGGAGTCCAGGTGAACTGGTGCTCGAAGGTCTGCTTCGAAAGCGGATGGCCGTAGCCGATCTTCTTGCCCAGCTTCTCCATGAACGTGCCGCTGATCTCGCTTCTGCGGCTCTCCTCAGCGCGCTCCTCGGCCAGGTTGCGCCCCAGTTCCACCGCGCGGTCGGGCTCGTGCTTTTTCGTCTCGGCCGCTTTCTCCGCGATGCCGTCCAGCTTCCGGGACGCTTCCTCGGTCCAGGCTGGCTTCTCCTCGCCATTGCCCGACCCAGCTTCGCGCTCCTCTTCACCATCGTGAGCCTCTCGAAGCGCGGCGTCCTTCATGTCCCCAACCTGCTTGGGGGGAGGGGGTTGGGGGGAGGGGTCCGCCTGAGAAGGAGATGCCGGTGCTGGGCTATGCCCGTGCGCCTCGCGGAGCGCCTCCCGGTCCACTTCGTCCCCGCCCATGTATTCGCCGATCATGGCGTTCATCAGTTCGCGTGACTGGGCGATGCCCTCCTCGGCGAGTTCCGCCGTCACGGTAGAGCTCCCCCTCTCGCGAGCGACCTCCTCGACCTTGTCCTTGGTGAGTTCGCGCATGAAGCCCAGCGGCACCCGGTCCAGCCGCTCGGTGGCCGCGTCGGTCCAGGTCACCTTCGGGAGGTCCGCCTCATCGGGCTTGGGTGCTGCTGCGGGGGATTGGGGTGCCCCGGGCTCGGGTGCCTCGATCACCTCACTGGCCAACTCCGTGGTGATCGTATCCAGCCGCCTCACCCGCGCCGTCTTCTCGATCTTGGCCTTGGCCCGGCGGCGTGCGTAACCGCTGGGGGTGGTCTGGAGAATTTTCCGCGCCTCGCTCGTCCAGGTCAGCTTCACGCCGTCGAAGGTCTCCTCCGTTTCGAAGTCCCCTTCCAGCGGCGCGACCGATTCGACGGCCTTACGGTCGATCACGTTGAAGCGCTCGCCCTCGACCCCGCAGACGGGACAGGCTACGGGCCGGTCGTCCTTCGCGACGTAGCCGCAGATGGCGCATATGAAGGTCTTCATATCCGTTTTCCTGGCGTGCTCGTACGCTACGCCATCGGCGATGATGCCCATAGCGCGCAGGGCCGGCTCCGGCAGGATGGAGCCGATGGCCTTTTCGAACACACTGGTGCTGACGATGGAGTGGCCCTTTTCCATCGCGTAGCGGTGGATGGCGGTCCGCGCGATCCCGCGCACCATCGCGGGCACCCTCGCCATCCTCCCCTGCGCCTCCTCCGTCCAACTGATGGCCGATTCCGCCTTGAGGTCCACAGGTGGAATGAAGACGCCGCTTGAGAGCAGGACGTTCGTGGGCGCCAGGCGCAAGAGATTCTCGGAATTGGAGCCGATGTCCATATCCTCGTCGCTGTGGACGCCGATCCTCCCGCAGATCAAAAGCCACGGCTGGGTCTTGCGGACGTACCCGAGCACCTTCTCGAACGCCTTGCCATCCAGCAGCGTGGTCTTGATATCGACCCCTTCATCCCGCGCCAGCGTCTTGGTCACCTCCAGGTGCGACTGGTAGATCTTCGCCAGCCCCGTGTCGATGACCTCCTCGTGAAGCGCCTCCTGTTCCTTGAATTTGAAGATCTTCGCCGCCTTCTCACTGAGCACGCTGACAAGCCCGTTGAACATCGCGTAGTGCAGGTACGGGTCGTAGACCGCGATCGCTTCGATGGGGCGACCCAGCGCCTTCGCTATCGCCAGCCCCGTCCGCAGTCCCGAGAACGACTGCGGGCTCCCGTCCACCGCCACGACGATGCCCCCCTCGTCGTCGCCGGGGGCTTTGCGCATCACGAGCGTATCCACCTGCGTCCGCCGCACGACGCGCTCTGTGACGCTGCCGATCAGGCTCTCCTTCACCGCGCCGACGCCCAGGGCACCCATCACGACCAGGTCGTAATCCGAGGCCTGGATATCGTCCACCAGAACCCTGTAATTCTTCCCGTCGAAGGTCCTGGGCGTGAATGGGATCTCTTCCTCTTCGCATCGACGCTGCAGCACGTCCAGGTATGAATCGCTAATGAGCCGAAGCCCCATGGTGATGAGCGAATCATGGATTTTCCGTTGGTGTTCCAGCTCGGTCTCGTCCTGATACTCCTCGGGAAGGGTGAATTCCATCTGCTTGAAGCGGACGTCGTGGAGCTTGGCGGCGTAGGCGTGGTGGCCCACGACCTCGCTGCCGAACGTCTGGGCCAGAGTCACCGCCGCCTCGACGGCGCTGTTGGAATGCTCGGAGTTATCGACCGGAACAAAAATCTTCCTGTACATCGCTGCCCTCGATTCCTGCGTCACGTTGCCCGGTGTCCTAGCTCCGGGTGACCTCCGTTATGGGCTCTCTACCCTTCGCAATCGCGCGCCTGACCAGAAACATCTCCAGTGCCAGTGCCAGCGCGGCGGCGATCAACCCCCAGACGTACGCTGCCGCCGGGATCGGCGCCTCCAGTTGCAGGTCGTACCACGACGACATGCTCGAGCGAAGCCCGTACTCGCCGTTGGAGCCATCCCAGGCTCGGAAAGCTATCGATGTCCGCACGCCGGACCCAAGTTGTACGTCCGCCTTGAGGTCATCGGTGACCAGCGGCCGCCGCATCACGAGGCGCCACTGCCCGTTGTCGAAGGTCGCCCGGCTCACCACGGCCTGGCTCGTGTCCGGCTGCGCAACGATCGGTTTGCGCCACCCCTGACCGACCTGCTCCAGGACGGTGCGTCCGCCGTTCTCATCGGTCGCCTCCTGCCAGTCCGCCCGCCACTCCCAGATGTTGACGGGCATGCGCGGCTGGCCCAGCAAGAGGTACGGTTTCTGAGGGCCCTCGCTCCGTTTGACGGGGAATTGAACGGCCAGAGCATCGCGCAGGGGCCCCTCGGGCCTGGTGTTGGCGGGAACGTAAGTCGTGTCGGGCGCCTCGGGCGGAGGGTCTTGGTGCTCGACATCTTTGAAGCGGTCATCCCACACGAAACGCAGCGCGATGTCCTGGTCGTTGTACAGCGCCCACACCTTGAGCTGATCCACCGAGAGGTTCTGCCATCTGGGAGCGACCACCACCTGCCCCGTCAGGAACACTACGAGCGGCTCCGGTTCGTTCCACGCGGGGTCATCGGGGTCCGTGGGAAGCTCTCCTTCGACGCGCCCCGCCGTCAGCACGGCCGACGCCCCCACTTTTTTCTCATCGACCAGGCTCTTGACGTAGTGCGCGATCGCCCAAAGCTCCTCCTCCTCTAGGGATTCGGCGTAGCCGGGCATCGGAGTACCGTTGAGACCCGTGGTGAGCGTGCGGAAAGCGTCTCGCACTTCGGGGCCGTTCTTGAGCCGCCAACCCTTGTGCAGGTTGGCGGGCAGGACGGGAAAGCCCAGGTCGTCCTCGAGACCGGCCGCCTCGCTGCCGTCACCCCGACCTTCGAGACCGTGGCATCGGACGCAGCCGCCCTTGGCCGTGTCCTCGAAGAACGTCTTGCCCTTGGCGATGATCTCGGGCGTTGGCGTCGGCGGGTCACCGGACGCCACGATGAATTGGTACGGGTCGAAATCGGGGTCTTCGAAATCGGGAACGAACGTCTTGAGGTGGAACAGAACCTCCCACCGCTCGTCTTCGGACAGCTTGAACTCGCCCTCGCCCCATGCGGGCATCGCCGTGCCGGGCACGCCTCGGCTGATCACGCGGTAGAGGTCCTCGTCGGTGGGCAATTCGCCGCTCTGGGTCGTGCGGAACTTGAAGAGGGCGCTCGTGAAATCCCGCGGGCGGGGGTCGAGGTAGTCGGCGATGGCGCCGAGGCCATCACCCTTATCGCCGTGGCAGAAGGCGCACCGCTCGCCGTAAACGACGCGACCGGCCTCGATCAGATCCGGGGTCGGCTCCGGCTTACGCGCCGCGAGTGCCTCGGGGTCGTATCGGTCCTGCGCCCTCGCCGGGCCCGGCGAAAGGATCAGGATCAGAAGCAGGATGGAGGCTGCGGTCTTCACGGGCGGCGGCTAGTGCAGCTTCTCGAGGATGCGAGGCGCCACACCGGCGGTGTGGTACTCGGCGAGGATGATCTTCCAGATCTCATCGTCGCTCAATTCGTCCTTCCACGCGGGCATGGCCGAATCCCACGGGGTCGCCGAGCCCGGAAGGGCGATGCCGCCTTCCTTGACCCGCCAGAACAGATACGCCTCGATCAAGGTCGCGATGGTGCCCAGATCGGTGAAGTTGGCGGGCTTGAGCAAAAGGCCCGGCGCCATGGGCCCGGTGCCGTCTACCTTGGTGCCGTGGCAGGGTCGGCAGTTCATCTGGTAGAGCACCCGGCCCTCTTCGAGCGTGCGCGCGTCGAAGTGCCCTTCCACCTCTTGAGGGCTCAGCCCCGAAAGACCCTCGGCCTCTGCGAATGCGTTGAGCATCTCGGGTTCTGGGTTCCGGAACGGGTTCTTCAGCCGCTCGTACGCTCCGGGGATCGTCGGATGCTGGATGCGCGAGACGACCGCTGCCGCCGTGCTCGGCTTAAGATTCATGAACATCCCGACGCCCACGAGCAACGGAAACAGGATCAGCACGGCCAGCCGTGCCGCGCCGAGCGGTCCCCCCCTGGCGGAGAGGAGCCGGATGATGGGCCGCGTGAACTCGCGCATCAGCGCATCGTCGTACAGGATGTAGACGCCCAGCCCGACGACCACGAGCCCCATGAGCATCTGGAGCGCGGAGCCTGGAATGGGCAGAAGCTCGTCCCGCCCCACGATGCGCATCGTCAGCCACGCAAACCCCCACTTCAGGACGACGTAGCTCGCAACCAGCGTGATGACCGACGCCCAGAAGATCCCGAGCCTCGGCGGGCGCCCTTCGGGCTCACTCGGCTGTGGAACCACCGTTTCACCCATCCGGCATACCTCCCTCGGGGCTGCCGCCGCTGGGCGTCGCGGGAGCGCCTCCCCCCAGGGCCAATTGTGCTTCCCACTCGGCGGCGATAGCCTCCGCCTGGGCCTCCTTCGATTCGCCCAGTTCGGACAGCCAGAACACGAACGCCACGAGCCCCAGGAACACGAGCGTGATCCCGCCTACGACGCGGACCATGTACGAGAGGGTGGGCGTGTAGGCCCCCACGGAGGTGTCCCGCATCACCTCGTAGATGTGCCAGTCCTCCCGCAAACCCGAACGGATGAAGCCCATGAGCCCCATCAGCATCACGATCGAGACGCACAACAGGATCAGTGTGTACTGCGAACGTTCGGGCATCTGGCCCCAGCGGATGCCGCCGATCACTTCCGCATTGCGGAAAAGGAAGATGTCGATCGTCGTATTCAGGATCAAACAGCTCAGCACCATCACGACCTGCATGACCGCGACGTTCCGCAAGTAGGGGTTCGCCTTCTCTAGGATGACGAAGCCGTAGACGCCCAGGATGACGACCACGATCATCGCTGTTGTGAAAAAATATAGCCCCTGTGCGAGCTTGCCCCGGTTGGTAAACGTCAGCGCCACTGCGATGGCGCAGGCCACCATCTCCGCGACCACGAACATCCCGCCGTAAGTGAAGTACACCGCCTTGTCCGGTCCTAGCTCCATCTCCGCCGGGTCGAGCACGAACTGCCCATGCGCGACCCACCCCAGCATCAACAGCACCACGGCGGCCACGCCGCCCGTGACGGCCTTGGCAGCGGCGCCCTGCTCCCCGAAGGGCACGGTCTGGCCCTTGTTGCCCCTGCGGTACAACAGGAACGTGAAAAACGTCGATAGGATGATCAGGTTGATGACGGCGTTCTTCGCGGGCATCAGCCCCAGGAACTTCAGCACCGGGTGGTACTGACCGCCGATCCGCATCTGCTCCACCGGGGAGAGCGGCAGGTTGTGCGGGGTGAGCCAGACGGCGAAGCTGATGATCAAGCTGATGGTGATGTACTTGATGTACTTCACGTACCGCTCGGCTCCTTCGATCCGCCCCATCCCCGACCACAGGTAGAAATTCCCTCCGATGAACAACATTCCGATCAAGATGGCCTGTACGATGAACGCCCAACTGAAGCTCCCGCCCATCATGTTGTTGCCCATGACGGGACTCGCGCTGTAAATCTCGCGGCCCAGCCAGTAGCCCGCGAACGGCAGCGGAATCAAGGCTGCGATCCCGATGAAGTTCCCGATGTAGCCCATCCAGTCGTAGTGTGCACGCTCTACCCGCGTCCTGGCTCCGAGAAACTTGATGGCCGAGTACGCGCCCACGATGAGGCCCCCGAAGGCGACGTTGGCGATGAGACGATGGATGTTGATCGGGTGCCACAAGGGGTTGTTGACCGCCTCCCAGGTCGTCCCCACGAACTGGCCCGTCTCCATATCCACGCCGCTGGGCCTCATCATGTACGTCACCCAGCTATTGGCGATGAACATCAGCGCGGTGCCGAAGACGTTCAGCGCGACCCCCAGGCTGATGTGCAATCCCTTCCGCTCCTTGAGCCGCTCCCACGAATAATAGTAGAGGTAGAGACTGAAGGCCTCCCCGAAAAACAGGAGGGCGTAGATGTAGAACGTCGTGTGAAAGACGTTGCCCATGTAGTTCATGAACTTCGGGTAGAGGCCGAACAGCAGGAAGGCGAGAAGCCCCCCCAAGGATGCGGTCGTGCTGAAGGCGGCGGAGAGCAGCTTGGTGAACTCGTGGGCGAGGCGGTCGAAGCGCTCGTCTTTCGTCTTCATGCCGATGTACTCGGTGATCACCGCGAACATCGGAACGCCCAACACGAACGCCGCAAACATCAGGTGCAGCTCGGCGACGACCCACACGACGAGCCGCGAATCGAGGCCGTAGAAGCTCCGGTAGTCGGGGCTTTCCATCTCCTGGGCCAGGGCGGAAGCCACTCCCCAGCACAGGAGCGTCCCCAGAGCCGCTAGTCCCCCCGCGACCCAGGAAGCGCGCGGCCTCGCCAGGAGGCCTCCGATGCCTCGTTGCGCTCGCATCAGTTCGTGTCGCCGTACTCGGTTCTCAGGTGTCCGCGGATCGCCCTGTCGGCTGGCCGGGGAGCGGCACTACGCGGTGAAAAGGGGCGCCTTCCCTGGCATTCGTCCTCAGGCAGCGGATAGATACTATGCCCCGTGGCCGCGTCCTTGTCAAGCTGACCCCGGCTGCCCCGCATCGTCTATCGTCTTGAGCCTGTCAGGGGGCTCCTTTCATCGCCACTCGGGGTCATTTCTTCTTGGGTCGGAAGGCTTTGTGACAACGGCTGCACAGCATCCCCGTCTCGATGACCTTGGCCTCCAGAGCAGCAAGGTCCTGTTCCTGTACCGTCGCCTTCATCTCCTTCACGCGCTCGGCGAACTGCTTCGCGAAGTCATCGAACTCCTCGCGCCTGTCCTGGTTCTTCTCGATCTCGAACGCAGGGATATGAGCGGCCATCTGCCCGAGCGTATCGAGCCGGGTCTGGACGCGGGTCCAGAAGTTCTTGTAGATGTCCAGCGCGTCATAGGCCGCCCCGAAGTTACGGTTGACGGCCTCCATGGTCTGGTGCTGCCGCTCATGCTGCTCGTCGCGCTGTTCCTTCGCTCGCGCGCTGCGGGTCCAGCCCGTGGACGCTACGAGGAGGACCAGGAGCGCCCAAGCTGCTAGCCGTGCTTTCATCGCCTCACCTCCGGAAGGTTTGCAACCTTAGTTTTTTGTCGCCACCCTCAGCCTCCAAACGACTCCTCTCTCTGCATTGCGGGGAGGGGCCGGGGGTGGGGTCAGACGCCCCGAAGATGCGCAGAGCCTCGCCCCGCGTCAATGGGTTCGCGCGCTTGCCGCGTCAGGCGCACCGACGTATACTGCTGTTGCCGTGAACGAGAATCGCATCTACCGCGTCGGCATCGTCGGCCTGGGACGCAAGGCCGCCACGATCGACGACGAGCAGCGCTGGCTCACCAACTACGACGCTTCCCCCTGTTGCCACGCCGCTCATTTGACGACCCATCCCAGGATGCGCATCGCCGCCATCTGCGACCGCAACCCGGCCAAGTTCGACGCCTTCCGGAGGCGCTGGGGCAACGCCAGTGCCTACACCGACCATGATGAGATGCTCGGCAGAGAAAGGCTGGATATCGTCAGCGTTACCACCCATGCTCAAAGCCGTGCCGAGGTTTCGGTCGCTGCCGCCGGGGCGGGCGTACGGGCCATCCTGGCCGAGAAGGCGATGGCGACCTCGCTGGCCGAGGCGGACCGTATGATCGAGGTCTGCGGCGAGCGCGGGGTGAAGCTTTTGGTCAACCACCCCAGACGGTTTCACCCGACCTACGCCCGCGCCCTGGGTGCTATTCGTCGCGGCGAGATCGGCGAGCTGCGCGCCATGGTTGGCATGATCTACACCGCGCTCATTCACAACGGGTCGCACCTGTTCGACATGTTCCGTCTCTTTGCGGGAGAAGCCGACTGGGTGAGCGCGTCCGTCGCGCCCGGCCGGGGGGACAGCGATCCCGGCGGCCAGGGCATGATCGGCTTCTCCGGTGGCGTGGCAGCCCACGCCGATGTGGCGTCGATGCAGGGCTTTGAGCTGATGCTGCTAGGCGAAGTGGGCCGGATTGTCATCAATTCCTTCCACGATGGCTACGAGCGCTGGACCTACCGCACGCCCGACGTCGATGCCAGCGATAAGTGGTTCCAGTTCGGGCCGAACCGCACCGCCGACGTCGAGCACGTCCCCAACCCCGAGGGCTGGACGCCGCCCATGCGCGCGGCGATTGACGAGCTCATCGCTGCGGTCGATGAGGATCGAGCTCCCGCCTCCAGCGGCGAGGACGGCCGCGCCGCGCTGGAAATGGGCCTGGCCTTCCACGCTTCCAGTGCGCGCGAAGGAGCCCGCGTTTCGCTCCCGCTCGCCGACCGTGAATGGCGCGTCGTTTCGCGCTGATGCAGCCCCGTGCGCTCTTCAGAGCGTACCAGGTGAAGGACTTGAAAGGGGGGCAGCGGGAGCGACTTTGGAGCCGTATCGTCCCCCTATCGGCTTGGGAGAACGGCAGATAGGTCATTTACCCCTTTCCCACAAGCAGAATAGACTGCGAATGGGGGTGGGTCTTGAGGAGCATGGCCTCGTCTCCCGATCTTCTCCCCTCCCTGCATGCGGGGAGGGGCCGGGGGTGGGGTGCACTGAGACCTTAGTGTCGAAAGTATAGCACTGACTCGGGGCGCCGATGGGCGTATCTTACGCGTCACGATGGCTGGCGTGAGCGGGGTCGGCTCGTTTTCCGGAAGTGCCATGACGAGAAGGACATCGGACCAGACAGCCGCGACGGTGACCGTGGACGCATCTCGGCTGCTCTGCGGCTACTGAGCGCTTCGCGTGAGGCGGGCCCTGGAGCGGGTCCCTGGCGTGCGGCGTGCGGAAGTCTCGCTCAGGACGAAGACCGCCCGGGTGGAAATCGACGGCCCGGACGTCCCCGAGGCCTTGCTGCGCGAGGCCGTGGATAGCCAGGATACGCGTCTGCGCGCGCGCCGCTGGCTGTGGCGAATGGCCCGGCGTCTCTTTCGATGCGAACCCACTTGAGCCTCTTTCTCCGCCGTCCTGAGTCCTGAGCTCGTCGAAGGGTAGCCCCGCAGAGGGATTTCTACCGAGGAGGATTAAACTCCGTGACCTTCATTCGCGAACCGACCGTCCAGCTCGTAGGGCTCACGCGCTTTCTCAACCCCGGCGACGTGGACTGGACGACCGATACAACCTTTGACAGCCAAGAGCTCATCGAGTTTTCGGGCCGGATGTGCTACCAGTCGTGGGACAACCCCGCCGGCCGGACGAACGCCGAGTACATCGGCAACATGCTCGACCACGGCCACCTGAGCGTGATCGAGCACGGCATCGCCTCGTTCGCCATCAAGGGCGTCTCCCGTTCGCTGACGCATGAACTGGTCCGCCACCGCCATTTCTCCTACTCGCAGCTCTCACAGCGCTACGTCTCCTCTAGGGATGCGAATTTCGTGGAGCCTCAAACCATAGCTGATGAGCCCGAGGCCCACCAACTCTTCACTGAGCTCTGCGAACATGCCCGGAAGACGTATAGAAGGCTCAGCACGATCCTTCAGAAGAAATACGCCGACGTACCCGACCGCACGCTCCGGCGCAAGCTCGCCAGGCAGGCGGCGCGCTCGGTCCTGCCCAACGCGACCGCGACCCAGCTCGTGATGACGGGCAACTTTCGCGCCTGGCGCCACTTCATCCGCATGCGCGCCAGCGAGCACGCCGATGTCGAAATCCGCAAGGTCGCCATCCTGATCCTGCACTGCCTCCAGGAGGCCGCACCTGCCATCTTCGGGGATTACGAGATCGGCACGCTGGACGATGGGACGGAGACCGCCCAGACCGAGCACGTCTTCGATTAGCCCTTCGATGGGCTCATCCTTTTCCCCTCCCTGCTTGCGGGGAGGGGCCAGGGGTGGGGTGAGCCAGCGCGCTGCCGCTAGTACCCTGGCCTTGGCGCTTGTGGCATACGCGATCGGGTCGGCCTCAGCCCAAGGGCCCGAAGACCCATTGCAGCCAGCCGCCAGTTCCTTGGCCGCTGTCATGGGCCACCTCGCGGCGGGCTCGGCGAAACTCGTGGAGGCGGGTGAGACGTCCGAGCCCTTGCGCCGCGCCGCGCTCCTGGACGAGGCGGATCGGCACCTGAGGGCGATCCTGGCTGCTCAGGGTAAGGTAGGGGTTTCCGATGCGATGCTGGCGAAGGCGTACGAGGGCCTGGGCGAGGTGGCGCTCGCTCAGGAGCGCTATCGTGAGGCGATCGGGGCCTACCACGAAGCGCTCTTCGCGCTTTCCGGGAAGAGGCCGCCCACCGCTCTCTCGGGGCTGGGTTTCGCCTATCTCCGCAGCGGGGTGCTCGATAGCGCCGTACACTATCTGGAAGAGGCCGCCGCGCTCGACTCGGCTAACGCGGAAACGCTCACCAATCTCGGCCGCGCCTATCAGGGTCTGGGCCAGGGAGATCGGGCCCTCGCCCTCTATGAGCGCGCGAGCCGCGCCGACCCGCAAATGTCCCTGCCCATCTACAACCTCGGCGTCACTCTGGCACGGCGCGGCGACCATGCAGCGGCCATCCCGCATCTGGATCGTGCGGTTCGGAGCGATCCCAATAGCCCGAGGGCGCTGATCCAGCTCGCCGCCTCCTATCGTGCCGTGGGGCGCCTGACGGAGGCGCGAGAGGCGGCGGAGCGGTCGGTAGAGGTCGCCCCCGGGGATGCCGACGCCGCCACGAACCTGGGCCTCATCTTGCTTGACCTGGCCGACCACGAGGCGGCCGGAGCCGCCTTTTTGCGCGTGATCGAGCTTGACCCCTATCGACCGGAAGCCCTCGTCGCCCTGGGCGATCTGCGGCGTGAGGCGGGCCGGTACGCCGAGGCAGCCGGCTATTACCGTCAGGCGCTTCTGGTCCGACCCGATGACCCAACGACGCGCTTGAACCTGGGCGTGCTGCTGTCCCGGATGGGTCGCCCGGAAGTGGCGCGGGCGGAGCTTGAGAGCTCGCTGGCGCTTGGGGAGACGGCCTCGGCTTACTACAATCTCGGCGTTCTGGCGATGCGCGATCGCAAGCCTCAGGAGGCGACCGAGCACTTCGCGAGGGCGCTTGAGCGGACGCTGGCGCTCGATCCTGGTCACGCGGGGGCACATGCGACGCTGGGCGACATCGCGGTCGATGAGGGGGACCTCACGGCGGCCGAAGCGCATTATAAAGCCGCGCTCGCCGGCGACCCCGGGAACCTCCAGGCCTCTTACAATCTGGCCGATCTGAGGCTCTCGGAGATGGACCTGATCGGGGCGCAAGAGCTCTATGAGCGGTGCATCCGCCACCACCCGAGCGATGCTCCCAGCCACTACAATCTCGCTTACATCCACGAGATCCAGGGCCACTGGAAAGCAGCCGCTGCTCACTATCGCCTCTACCTCCAGTACGCCCCGAATGCCGAGGACCGAAGCGAGGTGCTCCAGGCGCTCGGCGAGATCGAAGCGCGCATCCGGCCCTGGAGCCGCTAGGGCTGGGCACAAGCCCCTCGCCCGGAAACATTTATTTGCGCTCATCTTTATCGGATTGCAGTTTGAGAACAGTCGGTTTATGCAACGTAGAAGAGATCAAGCGAGCGGTTCCGACCCGTGCTATTCCTGGTAAATATCGCTGACGGTTCGCGCTTGGGTGGCCTAGTATGAGCGATGACATGAACTGGAAGGAAAAGCTGGCCGATCGCATCCCGGAAGAGTGGGGCCGGGAGATCGATATCTTCGAGACTCAGATCGAGCTACGCAAGCAGGGCAAGATCGACGAGAAGGTCTTCGCCGAGACCCGGCTTCGTCGGGGCGTCTACGGCCAGCGGTACGACAACGGCCAGCGCTTCGACGGCAGCCAGACCCTCGAGCTGCTGTATCCCTCCGGGGAGTTGACCAAGGGGCCGGACACTATGTGGGACGCCCCAGGGATGCAGCGGATCAAGATCCCCTTTGGCGGCCTGAATACCGAGCAGATGGAGGTCCTGGCCGACATAGCTGAGGAGCTCTCCGATGGGGTCCTGCACGTGACTACCCGTCAGGACATCCAGCTCCACTTCGTCCACATCGACGATACCCTCGATCTGATGCGCCGCCTCGCGGTCGTAGGCATCACCACCCGCGAGGCCTGCGGCAACTCGGTCCGCAACGTGACCGCTTGCCCCCTCTCGGGCGTATGCCGCACCGAGGCGTTCGATGTGACGCCCTATGCGGTGGCGTGCGCCGGATTCCTCCTGGGCCACCCGGATGTTCAGGACTTCGGCCGCAAGTTCAAGATCGCCTTCAGCGGCTGCAAGCACGAGGCCTGCGGACTCGTCACCATGCATGATATGGGCGCCATCGCGGTCGAGCGCGAGGTGGATGGCGAGTTGAAACGCGGCTTCGAGCTCTACGTCGGGGGCGGACTGGGCGCCGTCCCCCATCAGGCCAAGCTTTTCGACGAGTTCCTGTCCCCGGAGGAGCTTCTACCGATGGCCCAGGCCATCAGCCGGGTCTTCGCGCGCCTGGGCGAGAAGCGGAACCGCGCTCGTGCGCGCGTCAAGTTCCTGGTGGCCAAATTGGGCATCGAGGAGTTCCGCCGGCTAGTCCTCGAGGAGCGCGAGCAGCAGCCCCATGACCCGCGATGGACCGAGTACCTCGAGGCATTGGGCGCCACGGACGAGGAGCCCCTGAAAACCGCACAGCTATTGACGCTGAACGGCCAGGAAGCGCCCCCCGGCTTCGAAGCGTGGTACGAGACGAACGTTTACCATCAGAAGCAGACGGGCTACGCTGTCGTCACGGTCACCCTGCCTCTGGGCGACGTGACCTCCGATCAGTTGCGCGCCCTCGCCGATCTGTCCCGCCGCTGCGTCAAGGACACGATCCGCACCACTGTGGAGCAGAATCTGGTGCTGCGCTGGGTCAGCGAGGCTGATCTGCCCCAACTCTACGCCGAACTCACCGAACTCGGCCTGGGTCAGCCCGGCGCCGGCACCATCGTGGACGTGACCGCCTGCCCGGGCACCGATACCTGCAAACTGGGCATCGCCTCTTCTCGCGGCCTGGCGGGCGAGTTGCGTACCCGCTTGGCCGAGCAAAATCTGCAGTTCGACCAGGCGGTCAAGGAGCTGCGGATCAAGGTCAGCGGCTGCTTCAATTCTTGCGGCCAGCACCACGTCGCCGATCTGGGGTTCTACGGAATCAGCCGCAAAGCCAATGGATACACGGTCCCTCACTTCCAGGTCATCCTCGGCGGTCAGTGGAAAGAAAATGCGAGATCTTACGGCCTGGCCATCGGCGCCGTTCCATCCAAGCAGATCCCGGCTGTGGTTTCGCGCCTCACCGGCCGTTATGTCGAAGGTCGGGAAAAAGGCGAGAGCTTTCAGGACTTCATCGGGCGCATCGGCAAGCGGGATGTCAAGGCCATGCTGGACGATCTCACCAACGTGCCCTCCCACGAGGGAGATCCGTCGTTCTACACCGACTGGGGAGACACGCGAGAGTTCACCGTCGGCGACATGGGCAAAGGTGAATGCGCCGGCGAGGTTGTGCCCTTGATCCATTTCGAGCTCTCGGCCTGCGAGCGCGAGGCCTTTGAAGCCCTGGTTGAACTCGATGAAGGCAACTACGAGAAAGCTTATAAGCTGGCCTATGGCGCCATGCTCCACGCGGCCAAGGCCCTGGTCAAGACCCAGTGGCTGGACGTGCCGGAGAAGCCGGACAGAATCGTGGATGAGTTCCGGACCCGTTTCTACGACACCGAGCTCTTCTTCGACCCGTTCGCGGGGGGCAAGTTCGCCAACTACTTGTTCAACGCCCATGAGGCCGATGTGGCGGAATACACCGGGGACCTGGCCCACCGGCTCACCGAAGAAGCCCAACTCTTCATCGAGGCCGCCTTTCGCTGCTTCGACCAGATGTCCACGACGCCCGCCGCCACGGCCTAGCGCGCTGTCCCGGAGATCATTTGCGGAATCGAAGGCGTCCATGAATTCCAGGGTATGGGTGGGACGACGCGCTGGCTTCGAGGAAGGAAAAGACGCCGTCCGGTGGATGTAGACCGCATCAACGTCAAATTCTTCCTCGAAGATCCCGGGTCCATCTCCTCCGAAAGCGCCTTCAGGATCTTCAACGCCTGGATATCCCGAAGCGCGGACGAAGTGCTTGTGGATGTGGCCGATTATAGTCACATCCATGCGGGACCCGTCACCGTCCTCGTCGGCCACGATGCCAACTACAGCATCGACAACACTGACGATAGGCTAGGCCTTCTGTATACCCACAAGCAGCCTCTCGATGGCGATCTGGCCAGCCGGATGCGACACACCTTTGCTCAGGCCCTGGGCGCCTGTCGTCGCCTGGAGGAGGAGCCGGAACTGGGGGCGCCCAAGTTCCGCGGAAATGAAGCGGTCCTGACCTTCAACGATCGGCTGCGCGCGCCCAACACCCCTCGGGCCCTGGCGGCGGTCAGGCCCGGCTTGGACGCTGCACTGAGCCAACTCTACGGGGGAGCCGCGTTCACGGTCGAGCCCAACTCGGACCCCAGGGAACGGCTCACTCTGCACATCCGAGCCGAGGCCGCGTTCGACGTAGCTTCATTGCTGCAGAATCTGGGAGCCTAAGGCGCTCGGGGCCCTGAGCTCTCCTCGGCGGTCGAACACTGCCTTGACGGAGAGGCCGCCGTCCGTCGGTTCGACCGCCTGGCGAGCGAGGTCGAGGCGTCTGAGGCCAGAGAGCATTCCGCCGCGTAATCCGGTCCCGACTGCCCTCGGTCGCTCCCGCCGATGACCTCGCCCGACGCCCTTCTGCTCGCCGCCGGGCTCGTACTGTGCTGCGCCGGCAGCACGCTCTTCGAGGGCCTGATAGCCCTGCCGGGCTTCCTGTTGGGCGTGGCGGGCGGCATGGCGCTCCTGCGCGAGGAGACCCTGGTCCTGGCGCTTGGCGGTGGCTTACTGGCGGGTCTCGTGGGTGCGGTCTGTGCGCTGGTCGTCGCGCGCTTGGTGATCTTTGCGTGCGGGGCGGGCGCGGGCGCCGGAGTCGCCTACGTCGCCGGCCTGGAGGTACTCGCCGCGGACCCACCCTGGTATGTTCTAGCCGGTGCGGCGCTGATTGCGGGCATCGTCGCGCTTCGGCTGTGGCGGTTTGTCGCGGTCGTCATCTCAGCCGTCGCGGGGGCCGTCATGATCGCCATGGGACTGCATCAGGAGGATGACTTTTGGGTGGTCGGTCTGGCGTCGGTCGCGGGTGTGGCGATCCAGTACGGTATCCGTCGCCTTGGAAAAACTGAGCCTTCGGGAGGCTGAGGACCCTGGCCTTGTCGAAAGGCCGATAGCTCAGGAAGGCGATGAGATCGGGATGCTCCTAACGGAGCGAGACTGCGCAGCCCTGGCGCGCCGAGTCCAGGATAGCGCAAGTAACCTGGACGGACCTAAGCCCGTCGATGCCATCGGCCTCGAACGGTTCGTCCTGCGCGACGGCCCGCGAGAAGGCCTCGATCTCCGCCTCGTACGCGTCGCGTAGGGGAAGCCGCGAGAGCTTTATATCAACACCACGGGTGATTTTCAGGTGGCCTGAGGCGGCCATGGAGAGCGTGTCCTCGCCTTCCAGCCGCTGTTGCGTCCCGTAGAGGCTCACGCTGTTAGCCTCGTTGGGGACGCGTCGGCTGCACATGAACTGGCCGAAGGCTCCACCGTCGAACTTGAGCGCCGCCACGGTGAGGGTCTCTACCGGGTCCGTCTCGATCGGTGTATCGGCCAACGCGGTCACCTCGGCGATCTCCTGCCCGACAAGCCAGCGCAAGAGATCGATGCAGTGGACGCCCCGGCCCATCATGCTCCCCGCGCCGGCCATCGCGGGGTCCATGTGCCACGGGTAGCGCGGCGAGCCTGTCCAGTTGGAACAGTGCTGGGCCTCCGCGAAGATGATCTCTCCGGCCTCGCCAGCTTCGATCAGACGCTTGAGCGCGATGTGGACCGGGTGGTGGCGCAGGTGAAAGCCGACCCCGAGCTTGAGGCCATGCGTTTTCGCGCCCTCCACCATCGTCTCCGCTTCGGCCACGGTCAACGCCATCGGCTTGTCTACCAGGACGTGGACGCCTGCCCCCAGGGCCCGTAGGGTCTGCTCGAGGTGGAGCGAGTTGGGCGTGGCGATGTAGACGGCATCGACGGCCGGGTCGTTCAGCATCGCGTCGTAGTCGTCATAGCCCTCCGCCGCGCCGTACTGAGCCGCAAACGCATTGGCTTTGCCTCGGTCCCGGCTGCAAACCCCAGCCAGGTTCGCCCCCTCGGCATTGCCGACCGCCGGGGCGATGCGCGACGCGATCCCCCCCAGGCCCAGAATACCCCAGCCAACCACTATGGTATTTCTCCCTTTGTTTCCCTGTCTCTTCGATGCTTGCTGCGCCGGAAGCCGTCCTTCAGCAGGCTTAGGATGGCTTTAGCGGAGCGAGATGGCGCGACCCGTGGCCGCCGATTCCAGGACAGCGACGGTGGCCTCGACGGAGCGGACCCCGTCCTCGCCATCGGCCCCGAACGTCTCGTCGCGCTCGATGGCCCGCGAGAAAGCCTCGACTTCCGCCTCGTACGGGTCCCGCAAGGGAATCTGCGAAATCGTCGTCTCCGCCCCCCGGGTGATCTTCAGGTGGCCCTCGGCGACTGTGGACACCGTCCGCTCGCCCTCGAGACGCCGCTCCGTGCCGTAGACGACGACCCCGTTGGCGCTATTGGGCAAGCGCCGACTGGACGCGAAGTGGGCGAAGGCTCCACCGTCGAACTTGAACGTCGCTACGGTGATGAACTCCACGGGATAGACATCGTTCGGCCCATCGGTGAAGGCGGTGGCCTCGACGACTTCCTGCCCCACCAGCCAACACAAAAGATCGATGCAGTGGACCCCCAGGCCCATGATGCTCCCGGCGCCCGCCATCGCGGGATCCATCTTCCAGCCCTCGCGCGAGATGGTGGGGTGGCCGAAGGCTCCGTAGCAGAACTGGGCTTGGGCGAGGATGACGTCGCCGGCTTCGCCCTCTTCGATCAACCGCTTGATTTCGATGTTCACCGGGTGATGGCGGAGATGGAAGCCGCACCCGAGCTTGAGACCGTGGCTTTTCGCGCTCGCCGCCATCGCTTCAGCATCGGCGACGGTGAGAGCCACGGGCTTCTCCACCAGAACGTGCTTGCCGGCCTCGAGGGCCTGCAGGGTCTGCTCGGCGTGAAGCCCGTTGGGTGAACTGATGAAGACCACGTCGACGGCCGGATCGTCGAGCATGGCATCATAGCTGTCGTAGCTCTTGGCCGCGCCGTACTGGGCGCCGAACGATGCCGCCTTTTCGCGGCTGCGGCTGCAGACTGCTGTCAGATTCGCCTCTTCCACGGGGGCGATCGTTTGTGCCAGGCGCGACGCTATTCCCCCCAGACCGATGATTCCCCAACCGAGAGCCATGAATCTTCCCCTTTTGTTCCTGGAGCTTTTCGATTCGTGTTGCGCTGCGGTCAATCTTCGACAAGCCCAGAATGGCTCGTATGAACCCGAGTGTCAAGCGTTGATTGAAAGACGGCCTGGCCGGCACCTACTCGGCGGCACGCAACCACAGCCCCTTGAGGTAATTTCCTTCGGGGTGGGCGATGTTGACGGGGTGGTCGTGCCCCGGGCCGAGGCGGCCGAGGATCTGAACGGGCCGGCGGGCATCGGCGGAGGCGGCGAAGATGATCTGGCCGAAGAGCTTAAGATCAACGAAGTTCGAGCAAGAGAACGTGAGCAGCATCCCGCCCGGTGTGAGCCTGCGGATGGCCCACAAATTCAGGTCTTTATAGCCGCGTGCGGCGCGCTGGGTCATGTCCTTCGAGCGCGCGAAGGCGGGCGGGTCGGCCACGATGAGGTCGAAGCTCTCGTCCAGTTCGCGCAGGACCTTGAACGCGTCGCCCCGGATCGCTTCGAACGGCGCACTCTCGCCGAAGTTCTGAATGACGTTCTCCCGCGCGAGAGTCAGCACCGCCTCGGAGGTGTCCACTGCCATGACGCGTGCCGCTCCGCCCGCGAGCGCGTGGGCACTGAAGCCGCCCGTGTAGCAGCAAAGGTCGAGGACGCGCAGCCCTCGCGCCAGGCTTCGCGCAAAGAGCCGGTTCTCCCGCTGATCGAGGAAGAAGCCCGTCTTCTGTCCTCGCCGGATGTTCACTTTAAACCGCACACCGCCTTCGGTCACATCCACGGACGCCGGCGGGGCCTCGTCCAGTATGACCCCGGTCCTCAGATCGAGGCCCTCTTCGCGGCGCGTGTAGACATCGCTGCGCTCGTACACCCCTTTTGCGGACAGGACCTTCTTCATGGCCTCGGCGATCAGGCCGCGGCGGGCGTCCATACCCAGCGTTTGATATTGGATGACAGCGAAGTCTCCGTAGCGGTCCACGATCAGGCCGGGGAGGAAGTCGCCCTCGGTGTTGACGACGCGGTAGGCCGTCGTCTCGGGCCCGACCAGCGTCTCGCGCAGGGCCAGCGCTGTGCGCAGCCGCTCGGTGAAGAAGCCTGCGTCTACCTCCACATCCCGCGATGCGAAGGTGCGCGCGACGATCTGCGAATGCGGGTTGTAGTAGCCGCGCGCTAGGAACTGGTGCTCGGCGGAGTAAATGTCGCACAGGTCCCCGGGCGTCGCATCTCCAGTGATGCGCTGGACAGCCCCCGAGAAGACCCAGGGGTGCCCGTGGCGAATGGGTTTGTCGCGGCCCATTTTCAGGTAGAGTTGCGTCATGGCGCGCACGAAGATAGGCGCGATTGCGGCGGCGAACAAGCTCGACAGGCTCCGGGGCGAGTGGGTCAGATAGGAGCGTACATGAAAACGCCGCCCAACGGCGGCTTGACTTGTCAGATTCGGCTAGCGGCAGAACCGAGGCTAGGGTTCCAGGGCCTTGAAAGCTCTCAGAAGATCGTTCAGCCGACCAAGGATGTCATCCGCAGAGCTTTCCTGTGTACCGATAGCCTTGAGGAGCGGCTCTTGCAGGCCCACCACGATTGTGTCATACCTCTCCGTACTGATGCTTTGCCCGTTGTATTCCTCGGCTAAGTTATTGAAAATAAAAGATAAAATGGCATATAGAGTCGGATTTTGATCGAAAAGTTCCTCGCATAGACAAGTCAGCTTCAGAAGATTCTCGTGATAGAGACCGTCGCGGACCAGAGTTTCAAGCTGTTGCGGCATGAGAGTGCTTTCCGGGTTGCAGCAGGTCTTGGAGCGTAAAGAGCGCCTCGAATGGGACACCCAAACGCTCGATCTTCTCTTTTCCTTCCACTTCTTGCCGATCCACGAGGACTATGGCTTTTACTACTTCCAACCCTTCTTCCTGGCATCGGCGAATCGCCTCGATCGTTGAATTTCCCGTAGTGACAACGTCGTCAACGATAAGTGCTGTGTGACATCCTCCTACGTCCCCTTCAAGGAATTTCTTCAATCCATATTTTTTTGCCTCCTTCCTGATCACAAAAGCCCGGACGCTTTGCTTCGTCTTCCTGTAGATAGCATCAGAGACGGCGGTAGCTATTGGATAGGCACCCAGGGCCATGCCGCCGACAGCATCGATGCTGGTATCACCTAATCGCTCAAGAATCAGTTCTGCGGCCAACTCTCGCGCCTCTGCGTACGAGAGCACCATCTTGCAATCGACGTAGTACTCACTGGAGACTCCAGAGGACAAGGGATACGCCTCGGTCTCACCGGAATGGAACGAAGTATCGAGAAGGATCTTCAGGAGGCGAGTTCGCGACATTCTCAGCCGCCTATGGGCCGCTGCCGGCATTTGATGTCCGGTAAGCCCCTGAGACGCCACAACTTATAGGGTGGAAGGTGCTAGGGAAGAATTGGCCACTGCAACATCGATACAGCCGACAACCTGAAGGCCACCAATCCCCGACACCGGTCATCTCCTGCCAATATAGGCGCGCTCTCAGTTGGTTGCAACCCTCTTTTGAATACCCTGTCTGAGCGTTCCTTTCGGGGAAGGGCCGACCCCGCTCAGCTCCGCCCGACACCGATGTAGCGGAAGCCCGCGGCTCGGACCGTCTCGGGATCAAGGAGATTGCGCGCGTCCATGAAGACCGGCGGTTCCGCTTGCGGGGGCGGGCGCATGATTCCCCGCAATCCCCCCAGGTCCAGCTCCTTGAAAGCCTCCCATTCCGTGAGCAGCAGCAGGGCATCGGCGCCTTGGGCGACCGCCTCGGCACTGGAGCAGGGCACGAGCTCGGGCAGGGCCGCCAAGGCGCTCTGGAGCGCTTTGGGGTCGTACGCCCGGATGCGGGCGCCATCGGCCATTAGGGGCGGCAGGATCGTATGCGCGGGTGCATCGCGCACGTCGTCGGTCCCGGCCTTGAACGCCAGGCCCAAGACGCCCAACGTCTTCCCGGCGAGGCTCCCCCCCAGCGCTGTTCCGAGCACTTCTGCGATCCACCCCATGTGCGCCTCGTTCGCCGCGACGGTCGCTTCAACCAAGCGTAGGGGGCTTTCGAGGTCTCGGGCCGTAGCGGCGAGCATCCGGGTGTCCTTGGGCAGGCATGAGCCGCCGAAGCCGGGCCCCGGTCGCAGGAAAGCGGGGCCGATCCGGGGGTCAAGCCCCATCCCCTCGGCGACGGCAAGCACATCCGCATCGACCCTCCCCGCAAGCCGAGCCAATTCGTTGATGAAGGCGACTTTCATCGCCAGGAAGGCGTTGGACCCGCACTTGACCAGCTCCGCGGCCTCCAGGGTGGTGATCAGGCAGGGTGTTCCCCCCGCGATCAAGGGCGCGTAGATCCCATCGCGCAGCGCCAGAGCCTCCTCGGGCCGCAACGCGCCGATGATCATGCGGTCCGGCCTCTGAAAATCCTCGACGGCACTCCCTTCCCGCAGAAATTCCGGGTTGGAGACGACGGTGAGCGTTCCGCCCAGGCTCTCGGCCAGGCGCCGGCAGGTCCCGGGCGGCGCGGTGCTCTTGACGACGAGAAGCGCCTCGGAAGCCGCCCGTGCGGCAGTGTGGGCCGCTTTCTCCAGATGCGAGAGGTCCGACGTTCCCACGCACAGGAAGATGATCTCGGCTGAGGCCATGGCCTCGGCTCCATCGATCGTGAAACGTAGCCTGCCACGACTGCGGCCGGCTGTGACGAGCTCGGGCAGCCCCGGTTCATAAACCACCACCTCGCCCTTCTCCAGGCGCTCGATGCGCTCGGCATCGGTGTCGGATACCACAACCTCGTGTCCCCAGTCCGCCAGACAGGCGGCGGTCACCAGCCCCACGGGGCCAGCGCCCATGACGACGATCCGCTCAGCGTCCACGCGGCTCATCCCGATGCCTCGAGCAGGCACAAAAGGGGGTTGGTCTCGGATGGGCCGCCCAGCGCGGCGATGGCCCCATCGTCGTGGCCCCCGGCGCGCGCTGGCTCGATGACATCCGCCGCCAGGTCGGGGACGAAGCACCGCATCCAGGCGCTCGCACCTTGTGCCTCGACGCGGTAGATTCCAGCCGCCGCGGGCACCAGGGCCGTCGCGCCTTCTCGTACCTCCATGTGGCATCCTTCGATAGGCTCAGGGGGGTCTTCAGGCTCGAAGCGCCCTGAGCTCAGGGCGCCGCTGCCGGTGATGCAGGTGAGTAGATGGAATGAACTTCCGCCCGTATCTCCCCGCCATGCGCCGGTTGCTACGATGCGCTCGACCAGGAATGGCTCAGCGGCCGCAAGCAGGTGGTGCTCCCAGCCATTCTCCCGGCAAGTGATTCCTTCCCCCGGCTCTGGGCGGAGCTTCGGTCGCATGGCTGAGCGCGCCTCGGTGACATGCAATGGCCTTGGACGGCCCCAGTCGTGAAGTCGGTAGGTCACATCGCGACCGTGAGCCACTTCCCAGATGCGGATGCCCTGTCCCAGGCCGTGAACAGTCCCCGCGGGCAGGAGAATCGCTTCGTAAGGGGGCAGCGTATAGCGCTTGAGCCCCTCGGTGATTTTGGCGATGGTGAGCGACCGCGCCCGCTCGAGATCGAGGGCATAGAGGTCCAGGCCCGCCAGAATGGACGCCTCGGGGTCCGCGCCGAGCGCCACCCACGCTTCGGTTTTGTCGGGATGGACCTGCACGCTGAGCGGACCCTCCGTGGAGTCGATGAGCTTGACCGTCAAGGGGAAACCATCTTCCGGCGTGAGGGCACTGCCCCGTGGACCCAGTAGGGCCTCGCGTTCAAGGGTACACACCTCGCCGAGCCCGCGCCCGGCAAGTGATCCCGAGGCGATAGTGCTTTTGTCGTGGGCTACCACGACCTCGGTGCCCCAGGCGCGGCCGCAAGACTGCGGGGCGAGAGTGAAGGGGCTATGCGTAACGGCGATTCTCAGCCGCCCCTTTCGAGCAGAGCGTCGACGACCCGCTCGGCTGCCCGGCCGTCCCACCGTTCGGGGACCGTGCCGCTCTTCCATCGACCGGCGAGGATGGCATCAAGCGCCCGCCGGATGCGTTCGCGGTCGAGTGCCACGACCTCGTTGGTGCCCACCTCGACGGTAATAGGCCGCTCCGTGGTCGTCCGCAGCGTCAGGCACGGGACGCCGAAGACGGTGGTCTCCTCCTGCACGCCCGCGGAATCGGTCAGGGCCACGCGAGCGCACTTCTCCAATCGCAGCATCGTCAGGTAGCTGACCGGCTCGATGACGCGGACCCCTCGCCACCGAGCGATGCGCGCCGCCATTCCTGCCTCCTGGATCGCGTTACCCGTCCTCGGGTGCATCGGGAAGACGACCGGGAGCCGCTCCGCTGTATCCTCGATGATGTCCAGTAGTTTTCCCAATGTGTCCGGGTTGTCCACGTTCGCCGGGCGGTGCGCGGTGACGAGCGCATACCCGCCGGACGGGAGCTCCAGTTCGTCGAGGATCGCGGACTGGGCGGCGGCAGCCTCGTGCTGGCGCAGGGTGTCGATCATGACGTTGCCGCAAAACACGATCTTTGCGGGTGAGACTCCCTCGGCGCGTAGGTTCGCCTCCGCGTCGCGGGAGGGGGCGAAAAGCAGGTCGCAGATGGCGTCGGTTGCGATCCGGTTGATCTCCTCGGGCATCGTCCGGTCGCGACTGCGCAGACCCGCCTCGACGTGCACTGTGGGGATGCCCGCCTTGACGCTGTCCAGCGCGCAGGCCAGCGTGGAGTTCACGTCTCCCACCACGACCACCCAGTCGGGTTCGAGCTCTCCAAGGGCAGGCTCGAACGCGATCATCACCCGACCCGTTTGCTCCCCCTGCGAGCCGGGTCCGACGCCGAGGTAGCGGTCCGGCTTCGGCAGGTCTAGATCACGGAAGAAGACGTCCGACATGTTCTTATCGTAGTGTTGACCCGTGTGGACCAGAAGAGGCGTTACGCCTTCGCGCCGGGAAAGGGCGCGGTGGATTGGGGCGGCCTTCATGAAGTTCGGCCTCGCACCGACGACCAGGAGCACCCGCATCGATTTTGTCTCTTCGCTCGACTACGCGCCTTTGCCCGGCACACCCTCTCGCGCCGCCTCACCCAGCGCTCGGACGGAAAGCCCGATGCGCGCGAGCAAGATAAGGCCCAGGATCGTGACCGGGAAATACTGAACGGCGTGGAACCCGATGGCGAAGCCGAGCGCCTCCGACCCCTCGATCCCGAAGGGAGCCAGGCTGAGCACCGTGAAGAGGTGGAACGTCCCGACGAAGCCCGGCGCGGACGGGAAGATCAGGCCCAGATTGAGCACCGCGAGCACGAACGCCGCGCCGTACAGCGGAAGCTCGAACCCGAAGGCCAAGAGCGCCCACTGGATGAAGATGACCTCCACGCCCCACACCAGAAGGGATTCGAGGGCGAGCGCCCCGTACGCGCGCGTCTCGGCCAGGATATCAAGGCCCGAGACGAAGGCACCGCCCATCTCCCGTCCCAGCCTTCCGATCTTCGCCGGGAGCCGCTCGGCCACGCGCCTGCCCAGCCCCGAAACGGCGCCTCGCCAGCGCCGCAGCCCGGCAATCAGGGCCAGCGCCCCCACGAAGAGCATCGCTGCGAAAGCACCGAGCGTCGTCGCCCACGAGGGCCAGGCTCGGAAGGGGAGGGTTACGCCTAGGATCATGACGAGCGTCAGCCCATCGAGAATCCGTTCGACGACGACCGTTGCGAAGACGGACGCGGCCCGAGCGCCCGTCCGCCGCGCCATGAGCCCCGCTCGCACGAGCTCGCCGATCCGCGCGGGCAGGACGTTGTTCGCCATCCAGCCGATCAGGGTGATCTCCGCCGTCGCGCCCACGGACACCCTTGCGATGGGCCTCAAAAGCCGCCTCCAGCGCGTGACCCGGGGGATGAAGCTGACCGTGAGCATCCCGAGAGCCAGCGAGAGCCAGACGAGGTCCACCGTGGCGAGCGTACGGCCCAGAGCCGCGAAGTCCACGCGATCCGCGTGCCATAGGATGAGCGCGAGCGCCACGACGCTCGTGGCGATCCCCAGCAGGTTCGTTCGACGGAGGCTCACGAGGTCAATCGAAAAGCCGGAAGCGTACGATCCAATAGAGCGCCGCGAGGCCGTCTCGCCAGGTGATCTTCTTGCCCTCCGCGTAGTCGCGGCCGTAGTAGCTGATGGGCACCTCGTAGAGGCGGTGGCGCCCCCTGGCGATCTTCGCCGTCAGTTCCGGTTCGATACCGAAGCGCTCGGACCTCAGGCGCAGGCCGGTGAAGATGGGTGCGCGGAAGGCCTTGTAGCCCGTCTCCATATCGGTGAGATTCAGGTTCGTGACCCAATTCGAGAGCATCGTGATGGCTTTGTTGCCCATGTAGTGCCAGAACAGGAGCACCCGGTGCGGTCCGCCCAGAAAGCGCGAGCCGTAGACGACATCGGCGTGGCCTTCGAGGATGGGGGCCAGGAGCTTCGGATAGTCGCGCGGATCGTACTCCAGATCGGCGTCCTGGATGACGACGATCTCGCCGCGCACCTCGGGCTGAGCGGTCCTGAGCGCTGCCCCCTTGCCTCGGTTGCGCTCATGGCGCAGGACGACGAGGTCGGGCCCGACGACGCTCTCGAGGAGCTCGGGCGTCGCGTCGGTCGAGCCATCGTCCACGACGATGAGTTGTTTCTCCTCGGGCGTCCCCCGCACGCGGGCGATCACCTCCGCAATCGTCGCTCCCTCGTTATAGACCGGGATGATCACCGTGAGCAGCGGGCGCCTGGTGTTCGGGGACGGTCTAGCGCTCGATCTCCGGCGGCGACGCCTTCGCCTGCGGGGAGCTGGCGGGGCGGGGACCTCTTTATCCCCGCGTTCGGGGGTGGTCATGCAGTGACGGGGGCTCTATGCGGTCAGCGCGGTCCGGAATCACACCTTCAGTGTAGAGCAGCGCTGTCTTGCACGCAAGCCCCCCACCGAAGCCCCCCAGTGAGCCATCGGATGCGATGACCCTGTGGCAGGGGATGAGGATGGGGATGGGGTTGGAGCCAACCGCCTGGCCCACTGCGCGCGCGGCCGTGGGCTTCCCAATGGCCTCGGCCACCCAACCATAGCTCCGGGTCTGGCCGCAGGGGATGCTCCTGAGCGCTGCCCAGACGCGCCGCTGGAACGGCGTACCCCACAGGAGGTCCAGCGGCGTCTCGAACTGGCTCAAGCCTCCCGCAAAGTACTGGCATAGCTCCTCCCGTAGCCTCTCCAGGACCGCGTTGTTCCCCTCGACGGCGCGCCCCCCGACCCTCCGCGCGACCCGGACAAGCCATTCATCTGGCTTGTGCCCCGGCAGCGCCATAGCGCAGACGCCGTGCTCCGTCGCCGCCGCATGTAGAGCGCCTATCGGTGAGGGGAACGTGCCCCTGGCTGTCCTTGGCTGTGGCATGGCTCAAACCCGAGATGAAGCCGCCTTACCTTGCCGACGGCATCGAACCTGACGATCCCTTGCCTGAAGCCTCGTACAGAATCACCGATCGAAAATAGCGCAGCGGAGGGATAAAGCCAAGACGGCGTGGACACCCCCTACACCTTGCGCGCATCGGGAAGGGAGGACAATATGAGCGCTGAGGTTCCTGATCGGCGGTGGACGGGCCGGACCTCCCGCTGAGCGGCACGCCGTGGCATGACGGCGACCGGTTCCAGGGGTTGAGCAAGCTTAACGGAGACCTCGATGGCTGAAACCTTGCGCGTGGGCGTCATCGGCTGCGGGACCATGGGCCGGGTCCACTTCGAGGCCTACGCCCGTTTGGGCGACGGCGTGGATGTCGTCGCCTTGTGTGACTTGAACGCGGAGCGCCTGGCCGCGGCCTCGCGGCGTTGGCCGGGAGCCCGTGTAAGCGGAGATTACCGCACTCTGTTGGAGCCCGCCGACCTTGATTTCGTCAGCGTCTGCACGATGCCGGACACGCACTGTGAGGTCACCGTCGCCGCGCTGGAAGCCGGCGCGCATGTCCTGTGTGAGAAGCCCTTCGCCATGCACCTCGATCAGGCGGACAGGATGCTCGAGGCCGCCGAATCCGCTGGCCGTCGCATTCAGGTCGGCACCAACATGCGCCACTCGCCCGAGGCGGGTGTCCTGCGGGAGCTGGTGGCTTCCGGGGCCGTCGGGCGGCCGGTTTACACCCGGGCCTGGACCTATTACACCGATCTCCCCTGGTGGCACGCGCTCATCGTCAAACGGGTTTTCGGCGGGGGCGCTCTCGCCGCGACCGCCATCCACATCCTGGACGTTGCGCTATGGGTCGCGGGCAGCCCCGATCCGGTCGCCGTAGCGGGTTCGACTCACCGCCTGTTCCCCCTCAAGCGCGCGGAGACCGCGCCCTCGCCCGAGGCGCGCGAGAGCTATGATGTCGAGGACATCGCCGCCGCTCACATTCGTCTCTCGGACGGCGGCACGCTCATCCTGGAGGGCACCTGGGCGCACGAGCGGCCCCAGAGCTACTACAGCTTCGAGATGATCTGCGAGCGAGGAACGCTCGGGCTTCAGCCGCTTTCGGTCCTGTTGGATGAAGGCGGAGAAATCGTCGACCGCACGCCCTCAGGCTACGCTGAATCTCCCCGCGTCGGGGCCTCCTGGGGCGACAGTGTGTATCGGGAGATCTCCCGGTTCGTCGCTGCGATCCAGAAAGGCGGCGAGCCCTCCCAGAGCCCTCGCGAGATCCGCAACCTGCAGCGCATCACCGACGCCATCTACGCATCAGCCGCGACCGGGCGGGAGGTCCGGCTGGACCATTAGACCCCGGACGGAGCGAGGATGTCCTCGCCCGTGCCCGGTGGCCCGCTGTATCGACCCGTGCGCCCGCTCACCGCCACGGCGCGGCCCAGCCCTTGGTGCGCTGGCCGCTGCGAATGCGCCAATCTCTCAGGATGTCCAGAAGCTCCCGCTTGCGCTGGGCCGCGCTCGGGTCGTCCCAGAGGTTATGCACCTCCGTGGGGTCATCGACCAGGTTGAAGAGCTGGCCGAAGTCCCTACCCACGAAATGGACCAATTTCCAGTCCCGGTCACGGACCATAGTCGAGAAATCCGCCTCCGGGGAGCCGCCCATGCCTATCTCCGAGAAGACGTGAGGCCTTCCGTCCCACGCCCCGCCTTCCAGAGCGGGCATCAGTGACTCCGCCTCCATGGGAGGGGGCACCTCGATCTCTTCCAACTCCGGATGCAGAGGCCCATCCTGCTTCGCTGGAGCCGTCTCGATCCGAGCCAGATCCATGATCGTGGGTGCGACGTCCATCAACTGGCACAAACCATCCAGCCGCCGCCCTCCGGGGAAGCGCCCCGGCGCCCGGACGATCAGGGGCACCCGAACGACGGCATCGTACATCGTTCCCTTGTGGCCGAGACCGTGGTCGCCCAGGCAATCGCCGTGGTCCGAGGCGAAGATCACCACGGCGTTCTCCAGATAGCCCGTCCGCTCCAGGGCATCGAGGATCTGGCCGATCATCTCATCGATCATGGTCACGTTGCCCAGGTAGTACGCCCGCTGGCGCTTGAGCTGCTCGGGAGTGGGATTCAACAGGTGGACCACCGAATCGATATCGTGCTCGGCCTGGGACCGGCGAATCGCTTGATACGGCGGGGGAAGTGCTCTGATTTCATCCTCGGTGACTTCGGGGAGGGGCAATTCGCGCTCGAGATAGCGCTCCGCGTACCGCAGCACCGGGTCGTACGGCGGATGCGGTCCGGGGAAACCGATCTGCAAAAAGAGCGGTTCCACGTGCTCACGAGCCTCGATCCACCAGCGAGCCATGTCGCCGATAAACATGTCCGAATGCGTTTCCTCCGGGAGCGTCCACTCGAAAGCTCCCAGGCGCTCCCGATAGTCGGGCCACTGACGGTAGAGATCGCGCTGCGGCCTGACCAGACCTCGGGTCCCTATGGCCTTGCGCCACTCGTCGAAGTGGAGGTGACGCACCCTGAAGGTGTCCGTGTTCTCGACCACGTAGCGCTCGTGAAAGCCCAGCCTGCCGTCGTACGGCATCGCGTGCATCTTCCCGATGTTCACGCAGTGGTAGCCGGAATCAGCCAGCCTCTCCACCCACGAGTGCTGCCACTGGTCCACGTTCGTCAGGACGCCGGTCGTGTGCGGGTACAGCCCGGTGAACAGACTGGCGCGAGAGGGCACGCACAGGGGCGCAGTGACGTGGCAATGGGTGAAGCTGACCCCTTCGGCGGCGAGCCGGTCGAGATTCGGAGTGTCCATATACGGAAAGCCCAGCGCATGGATCGTGTCGTAGCGCTGCTGGTCGGTGATGATGAAGATGATGTTGGGTCTTGACGCGCTCATGGTTTCCCTCTCCCGCACCCTTCGGGCGGGTTCAGCCCAGCCGACGCGGCCCCTCGCAAGGCCGCGTCGGCCTCGGGCCGTACCCGATGGCAGCTTTTTGCACTGACCCCTTCAAATAGGAAACCTTGCGGGAGGGCGCAAGAGGAGGCGGGATGGTGCGTCGAGGCGTTTCAGGCGACACGACCCCACCGGCCTGTTCTACATGACCTGTCCTATATTGTTCGATTACTATGGCTTGGAGTTGGTCCATCCGAAGCATGGCTTGACACGCCGGGCCCCTTCACCTTTTCTTGAAATAGCCGGGAGGGAGCAGCGCAACGGGGCTTCCATGCTAGCGAGCAGCGTCGAAAAATCGAAAGACACCCAGGTGACGCAGCCATCGCCGTCGGCCCGGAACGAGCAGAAGAACTCCGCTTGATCGACTGCGATGTGCATCACCTGACGCCCGATGACGAGGTTCTCTTTCCCTACCTTCCCCGCCAATACGTCGAGTACATCAAAGACTTCGGCGCCATGATGCCCGGAATCGGCTATACCAACATGCCGCGCAAGGGAACCCGGTATGAACTCTGGGACGATTCCGACGTCCCGCCCGTCACGAACGTCGATCTGACGCGCGAAAAGCATCTGGACGCCTACGATATCGACATCGCCATCCTCACCGGTGGGCCCTACGCCACCGCCGTCCACCCCGACGTCGATTACGCGGCGGCCTACTGTCGAGCCTTCAACGACTGGACCCTGGAACACTGGGTCTCGGCCGATCCGCGCCTTCGGGCCTCCATTCATGTGGCGCCGGCGGACCCTGAGCAGGCCGTAGCCGAAATCGAGCGCCTCGGTCCCCGCCCGGAATGCGTTCAGGTGATGATGCCTGCCGGGACGCGCATCCCCTTCGGAAATCGTAGCTACCATCCCATCTACGAGGCCTGCGAGCGCCACGGCCTGCCCGTCTCCGTCCACTTCGGCGCTGAAGGCGCCGGCATCGCTGGCCCACCGACCGCTGCCGGATACCCCTCCTACTATCTGGAGATGCGGATGGCCCGGCCCCAGATCGCCATGGCGCACGTGACGAGCCTCATCTGCGAAGGCGTCTTTGAAAAATATCCCGACTTCCGTTTCCTCTTTGTTGAACAGGACGTTTTCTGGGTGCCCGGCCTGATGTGGCATATGGATGCCGACTGGAAAGCCCTGCGCGACTACACCCCCTGGGTCAAACGCCCCCCCAGCGAGTATCTTCGGGAGCACATCCGTTTCGGAACCCAGCCGATGATCCAGCCCCCAACGGACGGCGATCTCAAGACGTTTATGACATGGCTTCATGCCGGCGAAATCCTGGTCTACGCCAGCGATTATCCGCACTGGGACTGGGATGCGCCCGGCGCCATCCTCCCCGGATTCGACGACGCCCTGCGAGGACGCGTGATGGCCGGAAATGCCAGGGAGCTTTATGGGTTCTAGCGTGCCCCGCACGCTGAAGACAAGACACGTCGTCACCGCCGCCGCCGATCTGTCTCCGGGCATGCGGAAGATCGTCGAAATCGCCGGGTGGGAGGTCGGAGTCTTCAACGTGAGCGGCCATTTCTACGCCCTCCGGAACCTCTGCCCCCACAAGGGAGGACCCCTCTGCCACGGCAGGCTTCGACCCCTCGTCGCCTCGCACGGTGTCTACCGGGTCCACCACCGGCGCGAAGGTGAAATCCTCAAGTGTCCCTGGCACCAATGGGAGTTCGACATCAAGACGGGTCGTGCGTTGCTCGACGATAACCTCCGGGTCAAAACCTATCCCGTTTCCCAGGAGGGCGACGAAATCGTCCTTTATTTGCCGGGATGAGCGCGACTCCGCCCCTGAAGGCTGCCCTCGGGTGAGCAGTTCACGATGGACCACATCAACAGAAGCGGTTGAGGAGGAGGCGAACTATGAACGATGAGAGGTCATTGAAACAGCGCATACGCAGGGGCGAAATCGTCAGGGGCGTGAGTGTCCCCATGGACGCCGATCGGAACCGACTGGAAAGCCTCTTGAGTGAGGGGTCATACGATTTCGTTTCCGTTGAGAGCCAGCATTCGGCGTTCAGCGAAGACAGGCTGGTCGCATTCTGCACGATGGCCGAGGATTTGGACATGCCGGTCCAGTTCCGCATCAAGCACACGCGGAATGCGTACCTCATCGGACGCTACCTGGACTTTGGTCCGTCCGGCATCGTGGTGCCACAGGTTGAGGACGAATCAACGGTGGATGAAGCGGTCGAGTCCTTCTATTATCCCCAGGTCGGCAAAAGGAGTTGGGGCTCCGCCGGGCGAGGCATCAAAGACCACGATGACCGACTGGCTTATGCCGAATGGTGGAACAACAACGGGGTCCTGTGTTTGCAACTGGAATCCCTCGAAGCTGTCATCAATGCCCGAAAGCTCGCCAAACCGGGGGTTGACGTTCTCTTTTTCGGTCCCAATGACTTGCGCTTCAGTCTGGAAGCGCATCCAGAGCACCCGTTCAAGACCGTTGACGATTGCATCTGCCACGTCCTGAAACAGATGGAAGGGAGCGACGTCAGAGTGGGACCGGGCGCGCATCCACCCGATCTGCGCGACAAGTACATCGAAATGGGCGCCACCGTGTTGTCGGGGGCGCTCCGGTCCTGATGGATCTGCGCCGGAAGCGCGCCGCATTCCCTGCTGGTCTCGAATCTCTATGGATCAGAGTCGCTTCTGGCCTCCATTCCGGCAACTCCCCTTCCCCTCGGATGCGTCCGCTCTAATGCCCGTTCCGCTGAGTGGTAGCCGGGGCGAGGGTTGCCCCGAATCGGAGGCTTCGTCATGGTGATCGACGTACACACCCACCTCTCCACCCGCGAGCAGTGGGGCGAGGCATTCGTTGAAGTGTTTGACGCGGACCGTACCGGTTACAGCGGGGTCGATCTGGAGGTAACCCCCGAAAGACATTGGGGTGCGATGAAGGCTGCTTCGCGCGCAATCGTCTTCGGGATCAACTCGATTGCGTTGGACATGCACACGCCGAACGACGCCATCGCCTCCTACGCTAAGGCACACCCGGATAAGATCATCGGGTTCATGTCGGTCGATCCCAATGATCCGACCGCGCTGGACGAGATGGATCGATGCGCCGATGATCTGGGACTCAAAGGCATCAAGATGAGCCCGGTTTATCAGCACTATGACCCCAACGGCGACAAGGCGCGGCGGGTGCATCGCCGCGCGGAGGCATTGGGGTTGCCGATCCTCACGCATGCGGCGTACCACGTGATCTCCAACACGCCGATGGAGTGGGCGAATCCACTGCTGTACGACCCGGTGGCCCGCGAATTTCCGGAGCTGAAGATCATCCTGGCTCACATCGGATTGCCCTGGTACACCGATGCGATGGTGATGATACGCAAGCATCCCAATGTGTTCGCCGATGTCTCCGGCGGTGTGACCCTGCGGCCGTGGTGGGGCCGCCAGGCGCTGGGGGCTTGTTATGAGAACCGCGTGTTGCACAAACTGCTCTTCGGCAGCGATTTTCCGATCGCCACGATTGAGCAAACGGTTGACGCGCTGCGCAACGCCAACCAGTTCGTTCAGGAGACGGGCCTGCCGCGAATCCCGGAGGATGAAATCGAGGGCATCATCCATCGTGATGCCCTGTCGTTGCTCGGGTTGGATTGACATGGGTTAAGCGCCTTATGAGGCAACATGAATCAGGAGGCGTCGAAAATGAAGGTTTGGGGCACTGCACGAAAATTCAGGCAGAACCATGAGTTAACGTCAATCGGGACGATGCCTTTGACAAAGCAAGGGGGAAGTCGATGAAACCCCAATTGCGATTTGACGGCTGCCAGATTCGAGGTATTGCTTCTTGCTATCCGCACGCCTATGATGATGTACTTATTCGCTTGGGACCTGTCGTCACTGAAAGGGGTTACATAGATAAGGACGGCCTCCGAAAAATCGTGCGGTGGAAAGCGCCCCGAGCCATTCGCCACGTGGCGTCCAACACGGAAGAATTAGTTAGGGAAGTGACGGAGTTCGCGCTTCATGCCAGAGAAGAAAAGACAAGAATAGAATCGCTCCTGATACTCGGTGGAGTGTCATGGCCTATGGCGTCGGTGATACTCCACTTCTTTCATTCTGAACCCTATCCCATTCTCGATTACAGAGCGCTATGGTCATTGGGCATTGACGAACCTCCCTACTACAAATACGACTTCTGGTGGGGATATGTCCGAATTTGCCGCGACCTGGCGGAGGCGAATGCAGTGTGTATGCGGACATTGGACAAAGCGATGTGGCAGTACTCGAAGGAGAATCAACCCGTAACCTAACCATACTTGCGCTCCTACTTTGACAAAGCCATAACTTCGACGTCAATCAGCGGTTGCCCGTCTGGAGTGTGAGACGGCTCGCGGGTCCCAACATGCCGCAACGCCTGAAAGGAAAGGTCGCGCTGGTGACGGGTGCCGGGTCGGGTATCGGCCGGGCCAGTGCGCTGGCCTATGCAAAAGAAGGCGCCAGGGTCGCCGTATCGGATATCGATATAGTCACGGCCGAACGGACGGTCGAAGGGATAAAGGCGGGCGGCGGCGATGCCATAGCGATTCAATGTGACGTGACCCGTGCCGATGATGTGCAGGCGATGTTCGGGAGGGTCCTCGAAGCTTATGGCCGGCTCGATTGCGCTCTCAACAACGCGGGCATTGAAGGGGCAATGGCGCCGATGGACGCTTATGACGAGTCGATGTTCGACCGGGTGATGGCGGTCAACATGAAGGGCGTCTGGTTGTGCATGAAGCAGGAGGCCAAGGCGATGCTGCCCCGGGGCGGCGCCGTGGTCAACATGTGCTCGGTGGTCGGTATGCTGGGGCAGCCGGATATGTGCGCGTACGTTGCGTCGAAACATGCGGTGCTGGGGCTCACGCGGTCGGCGGCGCTGGAGTACGCCGATCGGGGTCTGCGATTCAATGCGGTATGCCCGGCGATCGTCGCCACGGCCATGCTTGAACGGTTTACGGGCGGCAGGCAGGAGCTGGTGCAGGGTCTGACCGCAAGCTATCCGATCAAGCGTGTGCTGGAGGCCGAAGAAGTCGCGGAGTCCGTGATCTGGCTGAGCACCGATGCCTCGTCGTACTTGAACGGACATGCACTGGTTCTCGACGGCGGTTTCAGCATCCAGTGAGAGCTCCCAAACCGGTTGCTCACCCATAGAACATACGGAGGGAGGAGGCCATGGGCTTAGCTGACAAAGTCGTTCTCGTTACCGGCGGCGGTCGAGGAATCGGGAAGGGTCTGGTGCGCGAACTCGGACGGGCGGGAGGCAAGGGGCTGTAGGCATGGATGGGCAAACGCTATAGCGTCGGGCAGATGATCGAGAAGCTGGGATGCAAGCTGCTAAGCGGATGCTATATTTGTAGAGGTGGGGTCTACAAACTAACATGGATGGTAGGATAACCCTACCGGTCAAATCCTACCTTTGATCGTCAATAGGAGGAGAAAATGTCCACAGATGCGGAACCGCGCGCCCTTGCCTTAGGCAGCCTGGAACCCCGGGGAACCCGCCGCCTGATCTACGTCAGCGATCCTTCGAACACCATAAGTCAACTCAGCGACCCGACGCAACCCGAGGAGCTGCGGCGGATCGTTCGCAATTACGCGAAGGAAGGGAGCATCGACACCGTCATACAGGAAGTGTTCCACGGGGCCAAGACCAGCTTCTATCGCACGGACAAGTGCCCGTATGATCCCCGTCCCCACCATCAGCGGATGGTCCCCATGATGGATGACGGCCTGATGCCCCTTGAAGTCTACATCGATGAAAGCCACAAGCAGGGGATGGAGTTCCTGGCCGGTTTTCGGATGAACGACCGGCACGGCACCCACCCTCAGTTCTTCAAGAAGCTCTATGAAGAGAAACCGGACTGGGCGCTGAGGGATATCAAGCCTTCCGCGATGGGAGCGCACCCCGACAGTTTCAAGTACGGCTGCTCGGTGAACTACGCTGTAGAGGGCGTTCGCGATTGGCTCCTCTCCATCATGGAAGACATAGCCACCCGATTCGATGTCGATGGCATCGAGTTCAACTTCACGCGTATGGCTGAATGCTTCCCCGAAGGTGAGGCCGAGAAGAGCCACGGGATCATGACCGGCTTCGTCCGACGGGTCCGCAGGATGCTGGATGAGGCCCGTGAGAAAAGGGCCGGGGTCATGAATCTTGACCATCACGGTCTACAGCCTTCGGTGAATGTGGACAGGAAGCTGGTGCTCGGCGTTCGGGTGCCCCAGCAGCTTCAGGGGTGCTTCACGATGGGCTTCGATATCCCCACGTGGATCGAGGAAGGCCTGGTGGACTATGTGGCTCCGAGCGACTTCGGATTCACGGATTTCAACGAGCGGTACGAAGACTTCACCTCGCTGGCTCGGGGGAGCGACTGCTATATCTATCCTCAGGTTCAGACCCGATTAGGAGTCGAAGCGGACATGGACATGGAGCCCGCCCGATACCGGGCTGCCGTGCGAAACTTCTACGCCGCGGGCGCTGACGGTTTTTCGGCGCAGAACTTCTTCATGCACTGGGGGCCTGAGCTTCCTGACATGTATCCGGCGGCCTTGAATTATTTCAAGGAGTTGAAGAGTCCGGAGAGCATCGCCGCTTCGGGGGATCGTCACTACGTGTTCCTTCCCCTTTGGGCGGATTGGCTCGGAGGCGGCGGGATCAGCAAGATCTATGAGAGAGAAGAGATCGTGCTGTCGCGCAAGGAGATGGGCCAACGCGGGGCGTTCAGATTCAGGGTATGCGAGGATTTCTCGGCGGACCCCCTCCTCCCCTTGATCGAACCGCAGGCCGCCGAGGCCGTACCGATCATCACGCGGTGGGGTGGAGAGCGGGCCCGCATGCTGTACACGGCTGAAGAGGGCAGCGGGTTGTTTTTCATCCCGATGGGCATGACCGAGGGTGATGAGATCGCCGTGGACATCAACGGCACGGCGATCCCTCCTGAACGCTTGCAATGGAAGTGGTACGACGATGAACGGCCACCGTCCTGCACCATGGCGCTGTCGAGTCCCCCGTTCGTCTACGGCGATAATAGCCTCGGCCTGAGGCTGACGAAGTCCGCTGACGGCGCTGAAGGGGATATCGTCGTTCAACAGTTGGAGTGCTGGGTACGCGGCTAGGGACGACACTAATATGAAGACCGATTCTGAGAACGATTCCGTCGCTGAGGAGCTAGACCGGTCTCGCCGCGATGTCCTCGACCTCACGCTCCGCAACCCGCTGCTGAACTTCCGGCCGCCGAAGGCTAAGGGGCTGAAAATCGTCGGCGAGATCCCGCGTGAGGTCTACAGAATCCTCGTTGAGAAAGAGAGGGTCATGTACTTCAAGGCCAAGCAGGATATTTCGGAAGAACTACGTTTGCCCATGGCCGAGGCCGAAGACAACTCCGACGAGTTGGCGGAACGGCATGTCGACGACAGGCTCCAATCCCCGTACGAGCAGGCCAGCCTCGATCAACGCCTTAAGAACACCTACCGCCACGCCCGCCTCTCCATCGAAGAGCAGGGCGTCAATATCCTCTACTTGGCTCTGGGAGCTCTCAACTGGTATGAGTCGGACTCGACGACACCCAACTGACAGCGCCCCTGGTCCTGGTTCCGGCGGAGCTGAAGCAGACAAGCATACGAGCTCGCTTCAGTGTGCGGTGGACGGGCGAGGCGATCGACGCGAACCTTTCACTGGAGACCAAGCTCAAGGCGGACTTTGACATCAAACTCCCTGAGTTTCCGGACGCGGAAGATTTGGTCGTTGACGACTACTTCGAGGGCGTCACCACGGCGGTCTCGTCCCGCGAGAGATGGTCGGTAGACACTAGCGCCATCCACCTCGGCTTCTTCTCTTTCAGCAAACTACTCATCTACAAGGACCTAGATCTCGAGGTCTGGCCGGAGGACGGGCAGCCGGCGGATCATCCGGTGATTCGATCTCTCTACGGCCGCGAGGGATTCCGCGAAGACCCGCCGGCCATTACAGAGGAGGAACACCTGGACGACCGTCTCAAGGTGACCGACACGCATCAGGTCGTCGACTCTGACAGCTCGCAGACCCTTGCCGTCATCGACGTCAAGAATGGCCGAAACCTCGTCATACAAGGCCCGCCGGGGACCGGAAAGGCCCAAACTATCATGAACCTGATCTCCGAAGCCATCGCCGGTGACAAGAAGGTCCTGTTCGTAGCCGAGAAGATGGCCGCCCTCGAAGTCGTGAAGCGGCGCCTGGACGACGTTCACATTGGCGACGCCTGCTTGGAGTTGCATAGCCATACGGCCAATAAGCGGGATGTCCTTGGCGAGTTGAAGCGCACTCTGGACCTAGGGAAGCCACAGTTCGGCGACTCCACGGAGGAGCGCTACCTGCTGGAGAAACGGCGCGGCCGTCTGAATGAGTACGCCCTTGCCGTTAACTCACCCATCGGCGAGAGTGGGTATACGCCCAACGAACTGATTGGAGAGCTGGACCCGATTGGGAGTTCTGATTCTCAAGAGGAATGGCCCGTCTTAGTGATAGATGGTTCCTCTTCCTGGAACCGCCAGGATTTTGTCCAGAGCCGGGAGGCGGTCGAAGAACTGCGAGTGCTGATTGAGAGCATGGATACACCGCGAGAACACGTGTTTTGGGGAAGCGGTCGTACGCGCTACATGCCGACGACGGATCGCGGTGACGTACGAACAAAAATCCAGACCACTTCGAAGGCATTACGGGAGTGCAAGGACCGCGTTGAGTCACTTCGTGCGTGCATAGAGCCGGAGATGGCCCTTGAGGACCCGAATTTAGCACAGGTGGAGGTGCTGATCCACCGGCATCGGATGCCATGACGCTATATTTGTAAAGATAGGGCCTGCAAACTAACATGGATGGTAGGACAACCCTTAGTGGTCAAATCCTACCTTTGATCGTCAAGAGGAGGCGTCAATGCCCACAGATGCGGAACCGCGCGCCCTTGCCTTAGGCAGCCTGGAACCCCGAGGCACCCGCCGCTTGATCTACGTCAGCGATCCTTCGAACACCACGAGTCATCTTAGCGACCCGGCGGCGCAACCCAAGGAACTGCGGCATATTGTTCGCAATTACGCCAAGGAGGGAGGCATCGACACCCTCGTGCAGGAAGTGTTCGCCGAGGCCATGACCATGTTCTGGCGGACGGATAAGTGCCCGTATGATGTCCGCTACCAGCACCGGCGAATGATCCCCATGATGGACAACGGCCTGATGCCCCTTGAAGTCTACATCGATGAAAGCCACAAGCAGGGCATGGAGTTCCTGGCCGGTTTTCGGATGAACGACCGGCACGGTCACCACCCACAGTTTTTCAAGAAGCTCTGCGAAGAAAAACCGGACTGGGTGCTGAGGGATATCAAGCCTTCCGCGATGGGAGCGCCCCCCGAGAGCCACACGTATGGATGCTCGGTCAACTATGCCGTAGAGGGCGTTCGTGATTGGCTCTTCTCCATCATGGAGGAAGTGGCGACCCGGTTCGATGTCGATGGCATCGAATTCAACTTCACACGCTTGGCTGAGTGCTTTCCCAAAGGTGAGGCTGCGAAGCGTCACGGGATCATGACCGGCTTCGTCCGCCGGGTCCGCAGGATGCTGGATGAGGCCAGTAAGAAGAGTGTTAGTGTCATGAGTCTTCACCATGATCGTGGGTATGAGCGTTCGGTGGGCAGAGACCGGAAGCTTCTACTCGGTGTGCGGGTACCCCAGCAACTCGGTGGGTGCCTCGTGATGGGACTCGATATCCCCACGTGGATCGAGGAAGGCCTGGTGGACTATGTGGCCCCGAGCGACTTTGGATTCACGGATTTCAACGAGCGGTACGAAGACTTCACCTCGCTGGCTCGGGGAAGCGACTGCTATATCTATCCTCAGGTTCAGACCCGGTTAGGGATCGAAGCGGACATGGGCATGGAGCCCGCTCGATACCGGGCTGCCGTGCGGAACTTCTACGCCGCGGGCGCTGACGGTTTTTCGGCGCAGAACTACTTCTTCCACTGGGAACCGAGGTTTGCGGTTCCAGGAAACGACGGACCGAAGGTTCCGGAGATGTATCCGGCGGCCTTGAATTATTTCAAGGAGTTGAGAAGTCCGGAGAGCATCGCCGCTTCGGGGGACCGTCACTACGTGTTCCTTCCCCTTTGGGCGGATTGGCTCGGAGGCGGCGGGATCAGCGAGATCTATGAGAGAGAAGAGATCGTGCTGTCGCGCAAGGCGATGGGCCAACGCGGGGCGTTCAGATTCAGGGTGTGCGAGGATTTCCCGGCGGAACCCCTCCTCCCCTTGATCGAGCCGCAGGCCGCCGAGGCCGTACCGATCATCACGCGGTGGGGTGGAGAGCGGGCCCGCATGCTGTACACGGCTGAAGAGGGCAGCGGGTTGTTTTTCATCCCGATGGGCTTGACCGAGGGCGATGAGATAGCCGTGGACATCAACGGCACGGCGATCCCTCCTGAACGCTTGCAATGGAAGTGGTACGATGATGAACGGCCCCCGTCCTGCACCATGGCGCTGTCGAGTCCCCCGTTCGTCTACGGTGATAATGTCCTCGGCCTGAGGCTGACGAGGTCCGCTGACGGCGCTGAAGGGGACATCGTCGTTCAACAACTGGAATGCTGGGTACGCGGCCAGGACGGGTAGCCGACCGGCATCCATAAGGCCATAGGGGTGATCCCGGTGGGCCCACGGCTAGAGATCAACGCCCAGGAGGCGCGCTCATGTCGGGCAGCAAAGAGCGGAGAGAGAAAAGGCGTCCCGGACCTGTCTACAAGATAGAGTCCGAGGTATCCCCGTTTCCCGCATTGACTCCGGGGCAGCGCTTGTTCTTTGAAGTCAATGGCTACGTGGTGATCGAAAATACGTTGAGTGAAGACGAAGTGGAGCGCATTCGCGAAGCCCTTCATGCGTTGAAGCGCCGGTTTCTGGCCGCCGAACCCGGACATCGGATCAACGGCTGCGAGATGGACTGCCGGGGCTCGCACTACCACGGCTTCGTGCATCTGCTCGAAGTGGACCCCGCTTTCTTCGACTACCTGACGCACCCGCGCCTCGTGGGCATCGTCGAGGAGACCGCCGGCGGGAGAGTTCGCCTCGGCAGTTCGGCTGCGATCATCAACCGGAGGGACCCCGATCACGACCCCACGGAGTCGTTTCGGTTCGGCTTCCACCGCGGCGGCCAGCCGGGGTTCGACAGCTACGTGTATGACGGCCTTTACCACTGCACGTTCGTCAAGACGCTCACCAACCTCACGGACCTCGGCACGGAGGATGGCGGGACGACGGTGATCGCGGGCAGCCACAAGCTCAACTGCAACGAGGAGGACATGGTGGCCGCGGCGTATGAAGAGCCGTCGCTGATCCACCAGGTCGAGGCCCCGGCCGGCTCGACCATGCTGATGTGCGAGACGCTGATCCACGCCACGGGCCGAAACCGCAGCGACCGCGAACGGATGATGATCATCGGCGGCTACTCGCATCCCAAGCATCAGGCGCAGGGGGGCCGCGAGCCCAGCCCGCAACTGATGGAAAACCTCCCGGACGGCCTGCGCGAACTGGTCGGCGGGCATCCCTTCTGGACCTGGCCCGAGCGCCATCGCTCGCTCGGAATGCCCGCGCATCAGAAGGGTGTGCCCTACGCGGCGCGGATGTGGTCGGTGTCTCAGTCATCCTGAGGCGACTGCGTCGCCATGGAATGGCTTACGGAAGGATATCGGGGGTGCGGGCTAGTAGGTCCGGGAGATGGGGGCTCCCTCTGAAGGACCGTCAGGGTGATGATCACCATCACCGAATCCCACGAAAGATGGGAGAAACGGATGATCCGTTCCCGCGCACCATGGCTTCGGACAGCACTTGCCGCGGCCGTTGCGGCGACGGCCGCTCCGACCGGACCTATGATTTATTTCCTCAGGGCGCCTCCAGGTGGCCCCGAATGACATTGCGCTAGCCCTCGGCTCCAACCACGCCTCAGGTCCACAACGAAAGGTGTAGACCCATTGCGAAACTCGCGTCTAAGCTTACGCGGTTCGGCACCGGTTTGGCGAATGGTGCCAACCGCCATCCTTATTGCCGGTCTGAAGAGTACATCCTGTACGTCCACCGAGGCGGCCACCGAAGCTGAATTCAGCTTCACTTTCGAAAGCCATGCCGAGGGTTGGACCTCCGGATTCGCCGACCTGCCCGCCGACTTCGAGCCATCGATCTACGAGCTCGACTCCGGCCATCGCTCTCTTCCACACGGCCTCGAAGGCAATGGCCTCTACATCCAGGGGCACAACCGCAGCGCCGACCTCTTCATGTTCTTCAAGCGGCAGGTCGAAGGGCTGAAGGCGGGTGCGACCTACGCGACTTCGGCATCCATCGACCTGGCGACCAACGTTCCCTCCGACTCCTTCGGTGCCGGTGGCTCTCCCGGCGAGAGCGTGTCCGTTAAAGCGGGGGCGGCCACCGTCGAGCCGGTGGCGGAGGGCGAAGACCTGAGGATGAACATCGACAAGGGGAACCAGGCCAACGGCGGCGAGGCGATGGTCGTTCTCGGGGACGTCGCTCACCCCGACGTCATCGGCGAGGAGTATCGGATCAAGAGCCTCGAAAACTCCGGCAATCCGGTGGACGTCGCCGCCGACGGCGAAGGCCGGCTCTGGCTGATCGTCGGCACCGATTCCGGATTCGAGGGCCTGAGCACTTTGTACTACGCCCGCATTGCCTACAGGCTGAGGATGGTGGAGCCTGCCAACTCGGGGATCTCACTTCTCGGCTCCAACTAGTGGTCCAGGGCAAAATTGCAGCCCTTTCTTCCCACGACGGCTCCCCATACGATAGATAAGGAGTATGTCGATATGCGCATCGCTCCTGCGATCGAGTTCAGTGCTCGATAGGGCGCCGGACGCATCCTCGGCGAGTGGCACGAAAGGTTGGAGAAACGGATGATCCATGCCCGCGCATCATGGCTTCGGACAGCACTTGCCGCGGCTGTTGTGGCGATAGCCGCTCCGACCCTGACATCCGCGCGAGCCACGTCGCCCGTCTCCACCAATGCTGCGGTGTCAGGATCCTCGGGGGCCGTGGCTTGGGAGGATTTCTATTTCCGGGCCGGGGTGGTTCTCGACGGGTCGGGGGAAACGCGGTTCGAGGATAAGGACTGTTCGAGCACCTCTCCGGCGGCCCTTTACGGTTGCGGAGAGGGTATCGACGGCGCGCCCCTGAGTTCGCTCGGCGATTTCGGAACGATGGCCGGTTTCGGGCTCGGGATCGGCTATGTGGCGGCGCCCGCCCTGCGGCTCGAAGCCGTCATTCAGTACCATCCGAGTTTCTCCTTCGAGGGCCGCGCCAATTTTTTGCAAACCACGGATAGGCAGGAGGTCTCGGCAGATCTGTCCTCCCTGTCCGCCATGCTGGCTGCTTACCTGGACCTCCCCGGACTCGGCCTGCCCCGGCTCGGTCCCTTCAGCCCGTTCATCGGGGGCGGTGTCGGCCTGTCCCGCATCGATATGGATGAAACGCGCATGGAGTTCCCGAAGACGAGGACCATCGTTCCGGGCGGACAACGGGTCAACCTCACCTGGATGCCCACGGCTGGAGTTGCGGCATCGCTGGGGGAGAAGGTGACGCTCGACCTCGCTTGGCGCTATACGGATTTCGGGACCGTCGAAAGCGATAGGGGCGAGGCCCGGATCATCCGGCGCGACGGGAGCCGCGAGCCGCTGGAGATCGATCTCGCCGAAACGAGGGCCAATCTGTCGAGCCATGGACTTCGGGTATCCTTGCGCTACGCATTCTGAAAACGGAACGATCGGCGCACGGCGCCATCCGGTCAACGCCAACCTCTGCTTTGACGGCTTAAGCACGTTACAAAGGTTATGCATTAGGATTTTCGCCTTTGCTCACGAGTTCGGTGTGACTTGACGGGCGCCTTCATTTTGCTATTTTTATGCCGGGAAGAAATTGAGTAGGACACAAGGAAGGAGAGAAGAGATGCGCACAATGCTCCAAATGGCGGTCGCGATGGCGGTCCTGGCCGTTTCGTCAGCCCAGGCCCAGCAGGGCATGATCCGGGGAAAGGTCACCGAGAGCGAATCCTCCATCCCCCTGCCGGACGCCAATCTGAACCTGATCGGCACATCCCAGGGCACGGTCACAGGTCGCGACGGTACGTTTGAACTGAGCGCGTCTCCAGGCACCTATATGCTGCAGGCGTCCTTCACCGGCTACCAATCCGCCGAACAACCCGTGGAAGTGACCGCTGGGGCCACGGCGGCGGTCGATTTCGAGCTGGTCGAGAGCGTGCCGATCTCGGGCGGCGAATACGAATTCGTGGTGGTGGGGTCGAGAACGGTGCGCACTGCCCTGGAGACGCCGGCCCCGGTCGACGTCATCTCCGGACGCGAGGTCCGCCAGTCCGGCGAAACCGAGATCAACCAGGTGCTGCGCCATCTAGTCCCCTCCTTCAACGCCTCCCACCAGACCATCTCTGACGGCACCGACCACATCAACCCGGCCAGCCTTCGGGGCCTCGGCCCCGACCAGGTGCTGGTGCTGATCAACGGCAAGCGCCGGCACGCAAGCGCTCTGGTGCACATTAACGGCACGTTTGGCCGGGGCACAGTGGGGGTGGACCTCAACGCCATTCCCAAGGCCGCCATCGAGCGCATCGAGGTCCTGCGCGACGGGGCCTCGGCCCAATACGGCTCGGATGCCATCGCCGGGGTGATCAACATCGTTCTGAAAGACCGCACTGAAGGCTTCCAGATCGACAACTCGGTGGGTACCACCGGCACTGGGGACGGCGACCAGTACAAGACCAACGTCAACTACGGCTTTCCCTTGGGCGATGACGGCTTCATCAACGTCACCGGCTCGTTCCTCGACCGGGGCCGCACGAACCGGGCTGAGCCTTATGAGGGCGCGATATTCACCAGCGACGGGTCCACCGACGAGGCCGAGTTGGCCCGCCGCGGTCTGTCTCGCGACGATTTCACCATGAAGGTCGGTCAGAGTAAAGCCACGATGGCTGGGGCGTTCTACAACGCCGTGTACCCCATAGCCAATGGTGCCCAATTCTACAGCTTCGGCGGACTGTCGCACCGCCAGGGTGAGGCCGCTGGCTTCTACCGCTTGCCGCGCCAAGAGGAACGCGTGGTGTTCTCCGTCTACCCTAACGGCTTTCTACCCGAGATCCATACGGAGATCAAGGACCGCTCGTTCAGTGCGGGGGTGCGCGGGGCCAAGGGTGCGTGGGACGTCGACTTTAGTCTGAGCCACGGCGGCAATGGCTTACAGTACAATATCGAAAACAGCAATAACGCCTCGATGGGGGATGCCAGTCCCATCTCCTTCGAGGCCGGGCGCCTCCGCTTCGACCAGATTTCGGGCAATCTCGACCTGGTTCGGCCCCTGGATCTGGACGCGGTCGAGGGGGCTTCCCTGGTGCTGGGCAGCGAGTTCCGCCTTGAGAACTACCGGATCGAGGCCGGTCAGTTCGAGTCCTATTCCCTGGGCAACGGAGGCCCCGTCGCAGGCGTTGATTTCGACACTACCTCCACCGGCGGTCCCAAGGCAGCCGGCTCGCAGGTCTTTCCCGGGTTTCAGCCGTCCAACGAGGTGGACCGCTTCCGCAATAGTGTCAGCGCCTACGCCGGCCTGGAGACTCAGGTGTCGAAGCGGCTCTTGGTAGACGCGGGAGGCCGTTTTGAGCAATACAGCGACTTCGGCCAGACGGTCACTGGCAAGGTGGCCCTGCGCTATGAACTGACCGACCGGCTGGCCCTGCGCGGGGCCGTCAGCAACGGCTTCCGCGCTCCTTCCCTGCACCAGGTCTGGTTCAACAACGTGAGCACGCAGTTCGTCAGGGACGAGGACACCGGTGAACTGGTGCCCAATCAGGTGCTCACCGCCCACAACAGAAGCCCGGTCGCCAAGGCATTCGGCATTCCGCTGCTGGAGGAGGAGACCTCGGTCAACCTGAGCACGGGGTTCACTGCCCGGCTGTTGCGCAATCTCTCGTTCACCGCTGACTACTACTCTATCGCCATCGACGACCGGATTGTGCTGACCAGCCGATTCTCCAACAGCAACGCGACCTACGCCGCCCTTCTGGAGCCTTTCCGCGATCTGGGAGTGAGCCAGGCCCAGTTCTTCACCAACGCAGTGGACACGCGGACCCAGGGCGTGGACCTAGTGGCCTCATACGCCATCGGCCTAGGGTCAGGTTTGCTGGATCTGTCGGGGGCGGCAAACTTCGCCAAAACCGAAGTCGACGGGATCAACATTCCCCAGGAATTCATCGGCGCCTTCGAGAAATCCCAGGGCCGAAAGCCGGACGACAAGGAGCGTGAGGACATCGCCGCTACCCTGTTCAACCGGGAGGAGAGGAACCGCGTTGAGGACGCCCTGCCGCAGACCAAGTTTAGCGTCTCGGGGCGCTACAGTCAGGGCCGGTTCAGCGCACTGGGTCGGGCCACGTACTACGGCCCAGTCGAGTACAAGCCCGTCAACATGGCTAATGACGAGATTTTCGGAGCCAAGACGTTGTTCGATGCGGATTTGTCCTGTGCGGTATCGTCGGGGCTACGCCTATCGGTGGGAGCCCAGAATCTGCTGAACACCTTCCCCGACGAGCATCAGAAGGACGGCAACCGCAGCGACGGCCGTTTCGTGTACAGCCGGCGGGTCACGCAGTTCGGCACCAACGGCGCCTTCTACTATGCACGTTTGAGTCTCGATTCGTAGTGTGCACAGTCTAGGGTGCTGTCCCGCGCCAGTCGGCTGATTGTCCCTCTCTTGCGACCTTCTGTACTTGGCGATACTTGCTGGGGGCGATCTCCCTGGCCAACAGTTGACGTGCCTCCGCCGGGGCCGCTTCCAGATACAGTCCGCCTCCGTCCGGAAAATAAAACGACAAAGAGCCGTCCTCGGACGGCTCTGGATGTGGAGTTGGTGGAGGCGGCGGGAATCGAACCCGCGTCCGAAGGCACCGCCCAGGGAACTTCTACGTGCGTAGTCGTTCTATTTGAGTCTCACCGGCCGGTGCGCCGAACGACGGGCGCCTCCGGTCGGAGCAGAAGAAGACCGGGAGACGGAAGTCGACGACGATGGACAAAACGGCGCCGAGGACGGCGTTGGGATGCGCCCCGGAGCGATACCGTTTGGCCAGGATGTCGCTCAGGTTGGCCTCGACCACGATGCAGGCGGCCTCAAAGCCGGCGAGATCGGTGACGCGGCCGCGATCCGTTCCACCTTGAAGGACTCCTCGCCGAACTCGCGGGTGATGAAGCCGGTGGGGATGCGGGCGATGGCGCGGCCAACGTCGGCCGCCGCGTCCACCGCGCAGGAGCGCTTGCCGGCGTCCAGACAGAACGGTGCATGAGCCTCACTAGGACTCGGTCATGCAGGCTTTCGGTGGCGAGCATCGCCAGCAGCAGGGACTCCTCGACGTCCCGCAGCGGCACCGTCGCGTTGAAGTTGTAGCGGTAGCGATCTCGATTCATTCGGTTTTGCCTCCATGGGTCGTGGTCCGTCAGGAGAGCGCGCCCGGGCCGGAGGTCATGCCGCTTCAGAACGCCGCGGCCGATGTCCGTCCCGGTGATTACCTGCCGGAGGCGAGGCGGGACCATCACTCTCAAAACGAGAAGGCGGAAGCGCTGTGGGACACCGGTTTCGGCGATACCCACAACGACATCCGCCTCTTGCGGCCAGCCCGTCGTTGATCACAAGTTCCTGAATCGAGAGAGACCGCTCCCGGTCTAGGACATCGAGCAGCTCCGCCACCGATTTCTTGAGGGCAAAGCCGTCCTGGTTGCGCGCGGTGTGGGATCCGTTTTCCTTCCCGAACACGATCTGCCGCACCACCCGGGGCGGCGGATCGAGCACGGGCTCCCAATCCAGCACCTCAAGGCGTTCGATCCGCCCGTACCTGATCTCCTGCATCAATTCGATGAGGCGTTGCTTGGCAGGAGTCAGGGTCGCCTTGGTCACATCCGTCAAATTCGGACTTCCTTCCGCGCGCTCTGGCGAATCAACGAGATCTCCCCCTGGGAGGCGGGTCCGGCGAGGGTTCCTCCCAGGGGGCGTTGCCCGGATTTCCCGGGCGGAACCGTCGGGGGAAGAGCTCTCGTCGGAGCCTTCACCCCCTCAATGGTGAGATTTCGCTGGACGGTCCGAGGGCGAAAAAAAGCCCCGGACCGTATTGGCTCGGGGCTTGGATCAGATTAGTGGCCGTGAGCAGCCTCTAGTCTAGATAACATGACACGCATTGCTTTAGTATCTATCCACCTAACGAGTGATACAAGGCGTTTTCATAGTTGAGATGCCACCGGAAGGCATGCCCGTTCATTCGGCCATATTAGCTTTTGATCTCCCAATAGTGATCGCCGTAGCCATTGCATGTTTACCGATCTTCTTCAGCGGAAACCAGATCTCTAGGTGGGAAGGGAGGAGTATTCGTCAGGGACTACTTGGCTTATATTGGCAACCTGCTGATGGACGGTGCCGGGCATGACGCGCTCCCGCTATTCAATGCTGTCATGCTGGGATTCGCTGTCCCGGTCACCGTGATGACATTGGTCATTTTCAGCTGGCGGAGGATACGCTTACAAGCAGGCTTATCCGGTGATTCCCGAAATCACCCTCACGAATCTTCGGGCGGCGGCGCTGTACGCGACGCCTAGGTGTGAAAAGACATGCACGAAATGGATTTTCTCAAGGACATGGTCTTTATTTTGGGTGCTGCCGTCGTGGTTGTGGCGCTGCTGCAGCGTGTCGGAATCCCTTCCATCGCCGGATTCATCCTAACCGGCGTTCTGATGGGGCCTACTGCCTTACAGTTGGTGGATGACACCGATCAGGTGGAAACGTTGGCCGAGATCGGCGTCATCCTGCTACTCTTTGGCATCGGCCTTGAGATCTCCCTGAAACGCCTCCGCCTTCTGTGGAGAGCCGTTTTACTGGGAGGAGGATTTCAGGTAGCAGTGACCATTGCCTGCGTCACCGCAGTGGCCAACTGGTATGGACTGGAACTCGAAATCTCTCTCTTCCTGGGTTGTGTGATTGCCGTCTCGAGCACGGCAATCGTGCTGCGAGGCCTCTCAACGCGTGGAGAGTTGGAAGCACCTCACGGTCGCTTGGCAGTGGGGATCTTGGTGTTTCAGGACTTGTGTGTTGTCCCAATGGTCCTCGCCGTACCCTTGCTGGTGGGGCATGGAGGTTCTGCCGCTGAGGTCCTCTCCACTACCGTCACTGCCGTTGTCGTCTTGGTCGGCGTTCTCGCGGCGGCCAGTATGCTCGTGCCTCGTGTCCTCGCCTTCGTGGCCAGAACTCGAGAGCGTGAACTATTCATCCTCACCGTCTTCCTGGTGTGCTTTGGTACGGCATGGATTGTATCTTTGGCGGGAATCTCACTGGCTTTGGGGGCATTCCTCGCCGGCCTGGTGGTAGCCGGAAGTGAGTTTCGCCACCGGGCCCTCACTGATCTGATCCCCGCCCGAGAGGTCCTTGCCAGCCTTTTCTTCATTTCCGTAGGCATGCTCTTGGACGTCTCCGACGTTCTCGAACACCTCATGTCAACCGTCGGACTATTGGCCACAATCCTCCTCGGAAAGTTCGCCATCATCCTCGTTACCGCGCTTCTTTTGCGATTACCCCTTCGAGTTGGAATTCTATCAGCGGCCACACTATGTCAAGTTGGAGAATTTTCCTTCGTCCTCCTCACCGCGGCTTCTGGGACGCAATTGCTGAGCGCCTCGTTATCCCACAACCTACTCGTCGCCATTATCCTCTCAATGTTGCTCACACCCCTAGCCATTGGATTTGCTCCCCATCTGGCGAGTAGCGCGATGCGTGTTCCGTGGCTGAATCGGCTCTTGGGCGCACAACCCCCCGGGGTGGAACCCCAAGAGCCCCACAGCGATCATGTCGTCGTGGCCGGATATGGGCTGGCTGGACGAGCCATTTGCCAGGCACTTCGCGAAAGGGGAGTAGCCTATGTGGGCGTGGACCTGAACGCCGACAACGTTCGTGCCGCCAGAGCAACCGGAGACAGAGTCGTACTCGGAGACGTGACCCAGCACGAGATACTTCAGGGGCTGGGCTGCGAGAATGCGCGGCTCGTGGTTCTTGCGATCAACGATACCAATGCGACCGAACTCGCTATCCGAACGATCCGCGACGTAGCTCCGGATGTCGCGATCATCGCACGCTCTTTGTACGAGCTGGACATAGACGCTCTACGCACCGCTGGAGCCAGCCAGGTGATCGCCGCAGAGGACACAGCCAAGGACGCCCTGGTCAACGTTACCCTGATGGCACTGGGGAATGCCTGAGGCCGGACTTACCCTCGTCAGTTCCTCCAGACCTCACTCATTCGTCTACTTCATCCTCGCGAAGTTTCTCGTCTCCACGGAGAGACGAGTTGTGTTTGAAAGAATGGTGGAGGCGGCGGGAATCGAACCCGCGTCCGAAGGCACCGCCCAGGGAACATCTACGTGCGTAGTCGTTCTATTTGAGTCTCACCGACCAGTACGCCGAACGACGGGCGCCTCCGGTCGGCCAGCCCGTCGGGTTCTCACCGGCGGTCCACGGGCGAAGGCCGCCGGCCAGCCCATCTGAGACGACGCCCGTCGCCGGCCCAATGGGCGAGGCCAGCGCGAACGGACCGCTTAGGCTAGCTAAGCGGCCAACGCGTACTCGGTATCGTAGTCCGCGTTTGTAGTTTTGCCGGAGTTTAACGAGGCCACCGGCACCTCGGCACGCCATTCCCCTTGGGTCACCCCCGTCGAAGCCGATCGCCCCCACGAGAATAGAAACCTTAGGTTGGCAGCACTAGAACGCTCGAAGCCCGGAAATGTTCGAGGAGGCTATGCCTCGGCTCGCGCGTTCAGCGGGTCCACGTGGACGTTTTCCCACTCGAACTCGTCGTAGACGACCGTGACCGCCTCGGGCCTGGCGCCCAGCGTGTCTACGATGACCTGGGCCAACTCTTTGGACGCCTTCTCCTTCTGTTCGGCGGTGCGTCCCTTGGCCAGAAGGATGTGAACGTGAGGCATCTGGTCCGCTCCTTACGCGATTTCAGTGCGTTCATGCCAGCTATCAACACAGAGTGTCTGTAAAGTACGCTTCCGCCGGACGAGACACAAGGGCGAACTCCCGTCGTTGCAAACGCACGCTCCGGCCCTTATCTTTCTGCCACAGCACCTAGGCTGTATCGTCTATGTGACTTGGTGCTCACTGGCGACCGCGGAAAGACGGGAGTTGAGCGCACGGGTCTTTCCGCGACTGTGAGAGGTGTTTTCATGTGCGGCATCGTGGGTTATCTGGGCGAGGACGACTGCGTACCCATCCTGATCGAAGGGCTGCGGCGGCTGGAGCACCGCGGCTATGACTCGGCGGGGCTGGCGGTCCACGCCACCCGTTCCAACGGCTCGGAGCAGGAGCGCACCATCGAGGTGCGCAAGAATGAGGGCCGCATCGGCGATCTTGAGCGCATGCTGCGGGATCAGCCGCTCGACGGTCGCCTGGGTATAGGCCATACCCGCTGGGCCACCCACGGCGCCCCCTCGACCATCAATGCCCATCCGCACACGGACGAAATGGGCCGGATCGCGGTCGTCCACAACGGCATTATCGAGAACTGCGAAGCCCTCAAGGCGCTCCTCGAACGCGAAGGCCACCGGTTTCGCTCGGAGACCGACACGGAGGTCTTCGCTCACCTGATCGAAAAGTACTACGACGGTGATCTGGAGACGGCGGTCCGCCGTGCGCTCCACCATGTGGAGGGCGCGTACGCCATCTGCGCGCTCGCCGCCGATGAGCCGGATGTCCTGGTCGCCGCGCGGCTGGGGGGATCTCTGGTCGTAGGGAGCGGAGATGGCGGGACGTTCGTCGCCAGCGATGTGTGCGCCATCCTGGCCCACACCAACCGCGTCATCTACGTCAACGAGGGCGAGATGGTGACCGTCCGCGGCGGAGATTTCCGCATCTCGACGTTCGAGGACGAAGACGTGGACCCCGAGGTGCAGGAAGTCACGTGGAGCCTGGAAACCATCGAAAAGGGCGGCTTCGAGACCTTCATGCAGAAGGAGATGTTCGAGCAGCCGAGCTCGTTGCGCAACACGCTGCGCGGCCGCTTGGAGCTCGAATCGGGCAGTGTTCACCTCCAGGGCCTGGCCGATCACCAGGACGCTCTCGCCCGCGCCCGTCGGCTGATCCTCACCGCCTGCGGCACGTCGTGGCACGCGGCGCTCATCGGCGAGTACATGCTGGAGGAGTACGCGCGCATCCCCGTCGAGGTCGAGTACGCGAGCGAATTCCGCTATCGTAACCCGATCATCGAACCCGACACGGTCGTCTTCGTCATCAGCCAGTCGGGCGAGACGGCGGATACGTTGGCGGCGTTGCGCGAGGCGAAGCGCCGTGGAGCGCTGACGTTGGGCATCTGCAACGTCGTGGGCAGCGCCATCGCCCGGGAGACCGACGGCGGCGTCTACCTGCACGCGGGGCCGGAGATCGGCGTCGCCTCCACGAAGGCATTCACGAGTCAGGTTGCCACCCTGGCCATGCTCACGCTATTCATGGGCCGGATGCGCCACCTGTCGCCGGAGGAAGGGCATAGGCTGGTCAGGGCGCTCGAGGCCGTCCCGAACCAGATCGAGGCGCTGCTCGCACTCGATGGGGAGGTTGCCGCCATTGCCCAGGAGTTCAAGGGCGCCGAGAACTACCTGTATCTGGCGCGCAGCATCAACTTTCCCGTGGCCTTGGAAGGCGCCCTCAAGATCAAGGAGCTCGCCTACGTCCATGCCGAGGGCAATACGGCTGGCGAGATGAAGCACGGTCCCCTGGCGCTGATAGATGAGAACATGCCCGTTGTCTTCATCGCGGTGCGCGACAGCGTCTATGAGAAAGTGCTGAGTAATATCCATGAGGTGAAGGCGCGCGGCGGGCGGGTCATCGCCATCGCCACCGAAGGCGACAACGGCCTCTCGAAGCTCTGCGACCACGTCATCCCCATTCCCCAAACCCTCGATCCCCTGATCCCCCTGCTCTCGGTCATCCCCTTTCAGCTCTTAGCCTACCATATGGCGCGTCTGCGCGGCCTCGATGTGGACAAGCCCCGGAACCTCGCCAAGAGCGTGACCGTGGAATAGATGTAGAGTGGCATGTGGGATCCGTGCCACCCAACCCCCTCACCCCTATCCTCCGGGAGGGGCATTCGTCTAGTTCGGGGGCCATCCTTCGAGGGGCTTAGGATAGCGCACGCCGACGGGCTGAGAATGGCAGCGGAAGGCCAGGGCAAAGTAGCGGAGGGTTAACGGGGAGGCTGGCCTATGCGCATTCTGCTCACTGGCGGCGCCGGCTTCATCGGAAGCCACCTTTGTGACCGCTTCCTGGCCGATGGACACGAGGTCGTCTGCCTGGACAACCTCGTCACGGGCACGCCGAACAACATCGCCCACCTCTTCGGCAGCGAGCGCTTCACCTTCACCCGCCACGACGTCACCGAGTTCATTTATGTCGCCGGACCGGTGGACTACGTGCTCCATTTCGCCAGCCCCGCGAGTCCGAAGGACTACCTGGAGTTGCCGATAAAGACGCTGAAGGTGGGGGCCCTGGGGACGCACAAGGCGCTGGGTCTGGCCAAGGCCAAGGGCGCCAGGTTCCTGCTTGCCAGCACCAGCGAGGTCTACGGTGACCCGGCGATCCATCCCCAGCCCGAGACGTATTGGGGCAACGTCAACCCCATCGGGCACCGCGGCGTTTACGACGAAGCGAAGCGCTACGCCGAGGCGCTGACGATGGCCTACCATCGCGCCCACGGAATGGATACGCGGATCGTCCGCATCTTCAACTGCTACGGCCCTCGCATGCGCCGTGACGATGGCCGCGCCATTCCGACCTTCATCTCTCAAGCGCTCGCCGGCGAGCGCTTGACCGTCTTCGGCGACGGCTCGCAGACCCGTAGCATCTGCTATATCGACGACCTGATCCAAGGCATTGTCAGGCTGATGGACACCTCCGAATACGAGCCCATCAATCTGGGCAACCCGCAGGAGATGACGGTGGAAGAGCTGGCTCGGCTCATCATCCGTCTCGCCGGATCCCAGAGCCCCATCCGGTTCCATACGCCACCGCCCGACGCGCGCCAGGAGGACGACCCGCATGTGCGGCGTCCAGACATCTCCAGGGCGCAGCGACTTCTGGGCTGGGAACCGCGAATCTCCCCCGAGGAGGGGCTCAGTCGCACGATCGCCTGGTTCCGAGAGGGGACCTCGGGCGTCTCACCAGCGTGAGGGAACCGGCAACAAGTATCGGTCGAGTCGCTCGCCGTCGGACGCTTGCGGCGCTGGCAACCCCTGCCGCAGACCGCACATAAGCCGGAATACTGGCTTGTCGGCCTAGTGAGAGAATGCCCAAGCGTCGTTGATGGCGTCTTGGCGCTGGGAGATCTGGCCTACGTTCGGCCGACCTGGTAGGAAGAGGAGGTTATCGGGAAAATGGAGATAGAGAAGAGACACCGTATCGCGCTGTTTCTGGACATTGAGAATATGCTGATCCCTTTGTTGCAGCGGGGAGTGGGCTTTGACATCGAACCCATCATCGCGCGCCTGAAAGAACATGGCGCGGTCGTCTTAGCTCGAAGCTACGGAGACATCGAGAAGGCGTGCCAGGGGCATCCAGGTCTGAATGGCCGCGTCCGTCGGATGCTCCAGCACAACCTGATCCAAATCGTGGACGTGCCGTACATCACCGCCAACAAGAATACAGCGGACCTGACGCTCTCTCTGGATGCGCTGGAAGTAGCGTTCCAGTATGCGGAAATTAACACGTTTGCCCTGGCAGCCTGCGACCGGGACTATGTGCCCCTGATCAACAAGCTGCGCCTGCATGATCGTCACGTTATCGGGATCGGCATCGGGCTTGAGGGGATCATGCACGATCTCTTGGTTCAAGCCTGCGACGAGTTCATCTACTATGAGAACCTGGTGGAGCTGCCGCAGGATGCGATGGTCACATCCTCCCAGACGTCCGAGGATTATTTCGACTTACTGGTGCGGGCCGTGCAGGTCATCACCGAAGGCGGTGGAGAGCCTTTAGGCGTTCGCCTTCTCCTGCAGATGAAACAGATGAAGCCGACGTTTGATCCCCACGTGCTGGGCTACAAATCCTTCAAGGAGTTCGTTCAGGCCGCTGAACGGAATGGAAGAGTAAAGATGGTTTGGAGGGATGGGCGTGAAGATTTCGCTGTCTCTTTGCCAGGAGGAGAAACGCGACGTCCCAGGTATGGGACCGCGCTCCCGCTCGAACTCGAATCGCCCGAAGACGCGGCGGCCTACTACAACGCCGTGTTGGCCAAGAAGAACGTGCCCATGTTGCCGTACGACCTGCGTATGGAAATCGTGGACAGTGTAGTGGCGCTGTTTCGGGATAGATCGAACGAGACGTGGACCGTCAGGCAACTCCAGAGCACACTTTGGACCCGTTTCCAGCAGCGACTGGATCTGGAGTTCAAGGCCTTCGGGAAGGTCATTTACACGATGTATATAGGACGTTGCTTCCGATTGGAGCCGGGCCATTACGGAGAACAACCCGAGGACCGACCCCTTTCCCTCGGCTGCGACCCCGATGAGGTCGAACACCGCCTACACAAGACGTATGTTGGCGCCCTGTTGCGCTCCGACCCCGAAATCCCGCTGCCCCCCGAGGCGGTCAGTCTATGGCTCTACGGCGACCAGGGCCATCTGACTGCCGCACAGGCGGCCATTGGAGCTGCCGCCACCGATCTGGTTGAGAGGTGAGATGCCCATCCGCTTCTCTCTCGCATCCAAGGGCAGTTTGCCCCGAGACGATCCCCCGGCCTTGACGGCGCGCGCCGCATCGCCCTCATTCTCTCCCACACGAAGCCTTTCGGCGTTCTCTGGATGACCCGTTGGCCCCGGCGTGGCGAGATCTCGAGCCCGCTGGGACGGAAAGGAGACACGGACCGTGAGCAATCACACCAAGGCCTTGCTCCAGCGCGGCGAGGTAGCGCTGGGCATCTCGATGAGCATCGGTCACCTCGATGTCGTCGAAGTCCTGTCGAACTACAATGTGGACTGGTACTGGCTCGACACCGAGCACGCACCGCAGAGCTCCGAGACACTCCACGCCTCCATGCATTTGCTTCGCAGCGGGCGTCCGACGCCCATCATCCGCGTTGCGTGGAACGATATGGTGCTCATCAAGAAGGCCCTCGACATCGGCGCGGCGGGCATCCTTGTGCCCTGGGTCAACACCCGAGAGCAGGCGGAGGCCGCCGTCTGTGCCGCCAAGTACCCGCCCGAGGGACTGCGCGGCATCGGCCCGCGTTGGGTGAAGCTGGCTGGCGTCGACGCGGGTGAGTACATGAAGACCGCCAACGACGATGTGCTCGTCGTGGTCCAGATCGAGACCACCGAGGCGGTGGAGAACCTGGAAGCGATCCTGACCACGCCCGGTGTGGACGCGTTTCTGATTGGCCCGTCCGATCTCTCCGCGTCGCTGGGGCATGTCGGCGATCCGGACCATCCCGAGGTGGAGGCGACCTTCGTCAAGATCATCGAGACGGGACAACGCCTCGGCGTGCCGGGCGGATTCGCCACCCCCTCAATCGAGAGCGCCCAGAAGCGGATCGATCAGGGCTTCCAACTCGTGACGATCGGCTCGGACATCGGGTTCGTGAGCGGCGGCTGCGAGGCCGCGTTGCGCGGCATGGGACGGGATCTGAAAGCATAGATCCCATCCCTCCCCGCCGGCAGGCAGGGCAGAAACCGTCCAGGGCGGGGGAATACGCGGCGTGGGGCGTCGGGATCGGCCCGCGTTGGGTGAGGCTGGCTGGCGGCGATCTCATCGGTCCCTACGCCCTCCCCGCGTCGATGGGTGATCTCGCCTAGTCCGAGCGCCCCAAAGCGGAGGACGCCGTTCCCTTTTCCTCTCGCTCTAGATAACGCCTTCCTCTCGCAGCCCCGCGATCTCCTCCTGCCCTAGACCGCACAACTCGCGTAAAACCTCCTCGGTGTGCTCGCCCAAGTCCGGCGCGGGCTTCTCGACGGTGTGGTCGCTCCCGTCGAACTTGATGGGGCTCTGGGGTACCTGGAAGGCTCCGGCGGTTGGGTGGACGACCCAACCCATGAGAGCGCGCGCGACGATCTGCGGGCTGGCCAGGGCCTCGGGCACGGTGTAAATGGGCCCGCAGGGAACGCCGGCCTCACCTAAAAGGCGCTCCCACTCGGCGGTGGATTTCGTCCGCAGGATGGCGTCGAGGATGGGCTTGAGCTCGGCGTAGCGCTCGGTGCGCGCGGCGTTGGAGTCGAAGCGCGGATCGCGGGCGAGCTCGGGTCGCTCGACCGTACGGCAGAAGCGTTCCCACAGAGCCTCGTTACTGAGCGCGATGACGACATGGCCGTCGGCCGATCCGAAAGCCTCGAACGGCGTAATCAGCGGATGCCGCGAGCCGAGTGGCCCCGGCGTCTCGCCTGTCACGTCGTAGCGGGCGATGGCGTTCTCCAGAAGTGTCACGAGGCTATCGAGCATGGCCACGTCCACGAACCCGCCGTGACCGGTCCTCCGGCGTTTTTCGAGCGCGGAAAGAATGCCGATGGCCGTGAAGAGCGCGCCCGCCAGATCTCCGATGGAGACGCCGACGCGGACGGGGGGACCCTTGGGCACCCCGGTGATGCTCATGATGCCCGCCAGGCCCTGAACGATCATGTCATAGGCGCCGCGGCGCGCCCAGGGTCCGGTCTGACCGAAGCCGGAGAGCGCGGCGTAGATCAGGCGCGGGTTGACCTCGCGCAGGACGGGATAGTCCAGTCCGAACTCGGCCATGACGCCGGGGCGGAAGTTCTCGACCAGGACGTCGGAGCGGCCGGCGAGTTCTCTCAGGATCGCGGCGCCCCGAGGGTGAGCGAGGTTGAGGTTGAGGCTGCGTTTGTCGCGGTTGAGGCTCATGAAGTAGGCGCTCACGCCCTCCTTGAAGGGACCGACGCCTCGCGCCTCGTCGCCGCCGCCGGGCCGTTCGACCTTGATCACGTCGGCGCCTAGGTCGCCCAGGATCATCGTGCAAAACGGCCCCGCAAGGACGCGCGAGAGGTCTAGCACGCGCAGGCCCGCTAGGGGCCGTTCGGGCGATGTGGCATTCATCCGGCGCGGCGGGAGTCTACGAGCTCGAAAAGGTCGGTCACGGGCCACGACCCGCATCAGCCGCGCGTCGATCGGGGTACGACCGGTCCCCTATCTCACTGCCCGGGCGCCGGGAGCACGAAATCCGGGACCAGTGCTGAAGGGTGTAGCTTAGCTCGGCGCCGAATAGCACGATCACCCAGCTCAGGAAAAGCCAGGCCAGAAATAGCGGCAGAATGCCGAGCGAGCCGTAGATTTTGCTCACGGCGACCGCCAGGCTCGCGTAGTAGTCGAAGGCATACTTGGCCGCTTCCCAGAGCGACCCGGCGGCAACGCCCGCAATGAGCGCCGGCTTCAGGCGCACCTGAGTGTAGGGAGCCAGGATGTAAAGCCACGTGAACGCCACCCAGGTGAAAACCAGCGGCAGCAGATAGGCCGTCGCGCGCTGAGAGACGGCGACGCTCACGATCTCTCGTACGCTGGCGGTCAGGTAGATGGACGCGCCTAGGAAAAACGGACCTAGGGTGATGAGGCCCCAGAAAGCAAGGAAATGGGCCACAGGTGGCCTCCGGCGCGTCACACCCCAGATGGCGTTGAAGGTGTGCTCGATCGTCGCGAAGAGCCCGACGGCGGTGAGGATGAGAAAGATCAGGCCGACCAGGCCCACCGTGGAAGCGCGCTGGGAAAACGCCGTAATGTGTTCGGTGACAGCGCTTCCCGACGCGGGAATGAGGTGTTCGAAGAGGAAGGCCTGGAGCTTTGCTTGGGCGCTGCCCGAGGCGAGGGAGATGATCGAGAAGGAGATTGCCATCAGGGGGACGAGCGCTAGGAGTGCGCTGAAGGAAAGTGCTTGCGCGCGGAGCAGGCACGCGTCGTTGCTGAACTCACGGTTGACATGAGACAGAACGCGCCACGCACGGCGGAGGCGGACCCCGGCCCGCGCCAAACGACCGCGCAAAGCGTTCACAAGCGTCATCCGCATGAGACGATCCGGCTCATCCTTCGATCCTTCCGCACACTCAGGGCTCAGGATGACGGCCAAATCCCTGGCCTGTTCGGCGAGGGACCAACGTTGGGCTAGGATAGCTTCACAGGCCTCATCCTGTCAACCGTGCGCCCCTCTTGACGCCGTTCCTGCGCGCCCCCCATCCTTTGCGTGAACCCCTCTCGCGCGGAGCCTCTAAAGAGAGACAGCCGATGGGCAAGGACAGCGAAACCCTGATCCACGCGCTCCACCGGGTACTGGCGTCGGTCACGGACGCGGGTACGGAGATCGCACTCGAAAAGCATCACACGGAGGATGCGGGCGAGCGGCAGTTCCGCGCGATCCTCTCTCGGCACGGAGAGGATGCCGTTCTCGACCTAGTGGTGACCCGGCCCGTTGAGCGTGAGGCGCGCTTCTACCAGCTTCTGGGGACGCGGCTGGCTGGCCGGATGCCCGAGGTCGTGGATGTGATCGAGGATCCGACGGAGGAGGGCTGGCTGGTGGTGAGTGAGGCGCTTCCCGAGCGGCTGGGGCGGGGCACGTGGCAGGGCAACGAGTTCCAGCGAAGCCTGGCCGCCCTCGCGGACGTGCACGGCCGCTTCTGGGACCAGGCCGGAGAGCTGATGGCCACTGCCCTGTTTGAGCCTTGCGACTGGGCGGCCCTGAGGGCAGCCGCAGAGGATGCGCTCGTGACCCTGACCGCCCTGGCGGGCGAGCACGCGCCGATGCGCGAGCTGGTCGGACCGCATCTGGGAGCACTCGAACGCGCGGCCACGAGACTGGGGCCACGGCTTGGGGCACTGGCCGAGCGATGTCCCACCCTGCTCCACGGCGGTGACCCCTTCGCCTGTGCGCGCGCCAGGACCCGAAGCCCTCACTCGCCGATCCGTTTCGTCGGCTGGTCCCGGGCGGCGCTCGGTCCTGCGGAGTTGGACCTGGCGCGTTGGCTCGATGCGGCTGAAGGCGCTCGCTGCATCTCCGGGGGGCCTGGCGCCGAGCAACTGTTGACGCTCTACCTGGCCTGGCTCCCGCCTCATGTGCGCGAGGCAGCCCCACTCGCGATGTTCAGTGAGACGGTCGAAATCGCGACCGTGCTCCATCTGTTGCCGAGGCTGGCGCTAACGCTGACGCGAGAGCCGGACCGCCCTCCGGAGCAGGAGCTATCACTTGGGCGGTGGGAGTACGACGCGCGCGTCATCATGCGCCGCCTGGAGCGGCTTGTGGCGTTCGACGACGAGGGAATCCTTTGACAATTGCACCGGCGTGGGGATAAGTTATCTGAGCGAACGGCCATGTTCGGGGCAATGCCGGGCTCCGGAGGCGGGATGGTAGCGACGAGGGGGGCCGATATCGACCAGCTCCTCGACAGCGTGGACGAGCTTCTCGATACCAATAGCGCGGCGGTCAACGCGCGCATCGCGCGGCTCTTGGCGGCAGAGACCGACCGGAGTATGGCGCCGATGCTCATCGAGCAGATCCGCTATCAGATGGCCTCCGGCGGCAAGCTGGTTCGCCCAACCCTGTGTCTGTTGGCGTGCGAAGCCCAAGGTGGGCGGCGCGAGGATGCGCTGGAATTCGCCACTGCCGTCGAGATCCTGCACAACTTTCTACTGGTTGCGGACGATCTGATGGACGGAGATGAGGTGCGTCGGGACGACCCGACGCTCTGGAAACGCTACGGCGCCGCGAACGCCGTCAACGTCGCGATTTACATGCAGGCACTCGGTCAGTTGACGATCCTGGGAGCGCCCTTGCCCCCGGAAACTCTGGTCGCGCTCGAACGTCTGTTCGCCAAGGTGCTCATGCGGACCGGGGAAGGCCAGGCGCTGGACGTCAACCTGCGGCCTTCGCGCGCGTTTACGCTCGACCGCTACCTGGAGATTGCCAGGCTCAAGTCGGGGTACATCGGCATTGGTCTATTGGGCGGCGCTTTGATCGCCGGGGCGGTTCAGTCGGTGCTGGATGCGCTCGATGAGCTCTCGGGTCTGTGGGGGGCGCTTTACCAGATCCGCGACGACATCATCGATTTGACCGAGGGCAAAGGCCGGGGAGGGGAGATCGGTTGCGATATCAAGGAGGGGAAACCCTCCATCCTGGTCGCGATCTGCATGGAACACGCGTCCGACCCCGACGCCGGGAAGCTGCTCGCCATTCTGGCCAAATCGCGCGCCGACACCACCGCCGATGACGTGGGCGAGGCCATCCGTCTTTTCCATAGGTATGGCGCCATCGGCCGCGCTGAGGCGACCTGCCTTGAACTCGTCGCCCGGTCAGGCGCCATCATCGAGCGCTTGCCTTACAGTGCCGTGTATCGCGATCGTTTTCGCGATCTGGGACAGTACCTGGCCTGCCGCCGCGCCTGAAACGAAGAAGCTGCGCCGATGTCCACAACCGCCTTGGGGGCTGGGAGTTCCTGATACGCGCACGCTCGGTGTGGCGCTGCGGTCTGCTGTGCCTGGTGGTGGCCCTGGGCGTCGCACACCTGCCCATCGCGTGGGATGATGCGGCCGATGTCGCGCACGCGCGCTCGAGGCGCCGCGCGGGACGCCGGGGGGCTAAACCACCGCCCCGGGCTACCGAAGGTCAGCGCCTGGGGCTCACCCAACCCAAGCCCGAGGCCACCGATGCCGGGGCCCGGGACTGGTTTGACAGAGTCAGGGCGGCGGGTTTGGGCTACCTCGATAGCGTGCGCCACTGGCCGTCGGAGTCCTACAGCCGCGTGGTGCTCGACCTCAAAAAGAGCACCCGCTATACGGTCAGCCACCTCGATGAGCCGCCGCGGCTGGTCCTCGACCTCCAAAAGACGGTGGTCCATCCTCCCAAACGGACCATTCAAGTTGCCGACGGGGTCATCAAGGCGGTGCGTGCGGCGCAGCGTACCGAAGACGTCGTCCGCGTGGTGCTCGATCTGGAGGACGAGTTCGAGGCCAAGCATTTTTTCCTCCCCGATGGCCCGCGCATCGTCGTGGACGTCTTTCGCCGGGAGAGCCCGCGGCCGCCTCCGTCCGCTGAAGGGGAGTTATCGCTGGCGCGTCAGTTCGGGCTCAAGGTCCGAACCATCGTGCTCGATCCCGGCCACGGCGGCGACGACCCGGGCGCAAGTCGTCGCGGCTTGCGAGAGAAGGATCTGGCGTTGGACATCACCCTGCGGCTGCGCGATCTCATCCGCAAGAAGGAGCGCTACGAGGTGTCCCTGACCCGGGAGGACGACACCTTCATCCGCTTGGAGGCGCGGACGGCCTTCGCCAACCAGGTGGAGGCGGACCTCTTCTGCTCGATCCACGTCAACGCGGCGCGTTCACCCGTGCTTAACGGCGTGGAGACCTACTATCTCTCGCTTGCCACCGACGACGAGAGCCGAGCCGTGGCCGCCTTCGAGAACAGGATGGGGAAGCGCACGGTCGGCGAGATGGAGCGGATTCTGGGCGACTTCTTGAAGATGGCGAACGTTCCCGAGAGCCGCAGGCTGGCCGGACGCGTCCAGGACCGGCTGGTCGCAGCGACGGGAGCGCGGAGCCTGGGCGTCAAGCGCGCGCCGTTCGTGGTCCTGGTGGGGGCGCGGATGCCCGCCATTCTGGTTGAAGTGGGCTTCATCAGCCATAAGAAGGAGAACCGCCGACTCGGGTCGAAGCCATACCGACAGACCATCGCGAAGGCTATCTACGAGGGCCTGGACGAGTACGCCCAGAGCGTCAATCTTGCCGAGCGTCGATGAAGGAGGAGCGGACCCTCCTTCGGCGAACTGAAGACTCGGGATGACGATGAGCTTGAGGATGCCGCATTAAGGAGGCTTGATGAGCGCGGATATCCCGTCCGAATGGCTGGTGGATGTCGCCTGGGTCGCCGACCGGAGGAGCGATCCCGGTGTTTATCTTGCCGATACCCGCGAGGGCTCCGACTACATCGCGGAACACCTGCCCGATGCCGTGCACCTCGATCTCTACCACGAGTTCTGCGAGGACACGAGGCCCGAGGGGTTAGCCCGCTTCGTCCAATGTATGGCGGACGCTATAGGCAGGGCCGGAATCGACGGCTCGGAGACGGCCGTCCTTTACGACGCCGGCACGGACATGTACGCGCCGCGAGCGGCCTGGATTCTGGACTACCTTGGCCATCCGTCGGTCCGGTGGATGGAGGGCGGTGTCAACGCCTGGCGGGACGCAGGGCTGCCGCTGGTCACGATGCACGTGGGCCCGGTGCCCAGGACCTTCACCCCCAGGCCGCGGCCGGAACGGATCGCTGCCGCGGATGAGATCCATGCTCATCTATCCGACCCGGACTGGGCCATCCTCGACGTCCGCAGCGAGGCTGAACACCAGGGGACCGATAACCGCCCCTGCTGTCCCCGTCCGGGGCGCATCCCCGGCGCCGTCTGGCTGGAGTGGACCCAGCTCCTGGAAGGCCGAGAGCGGTTCAAGTCAGCCGAGGAGATGGCTCAAAGGCTCGAAGCGCTGGGGATTACCAAGGACAAGACGGTCGTCACCTATTGCCACCGCGGCGCCCGCGCAGCGAACACCTACTGGGCGTTGCGGCATCTGGGCTACCCAAACGTGCGCAACCACATCGGCTCCTGGCACGAGTGGTCCCGGAGGGTGGACCTGCCCATCGAGGCGGGTTGACCGTGCGGGTTGCGTGCCCCGGAGGCTGGGAGGACGCCAGCCTTTTTAAATATTTTAATTGACAAAATTGATTAACGTCTTTATAGTGCGTTCGGCGGTTGGTGATGACAAAGGTGAGTGACGACCCATGATCAGACTCCGTTGCCCGATATGTGAGAAGCGCATCGTCCTCGAGGACGAACTTGGCGATACGCGGGAGTTCTTCTGCCCGCGCTGCGAGACCCATCTGCGGCTCGTACAAACGGTGACCTATCAGGCGGAGAAGGTCTTCTCCGCCCTGCCGCCCAAACCTCACGCGCACGGGCGGACGCTTTTCACCGACAAGGCGCACCACTAACGTAGGTCCCCCGCGACGATTCCGGTCGGGGCCGTGTCCTGGTGGCTCGGTGCGGGTTGGATCGCACAGCCTCCCCAGTGACAGGCTCCGTGAGGGTGCGGCTTCCGTTTCGCTTGCCTTCTACGCTTCAGTGCGGTAACTTTATCCTTCTGTTTTGGTGAATCTACCCACCGCTTTTCCGAGGAGCGATAGTCAGCCGTGACGCACACTTCGCGCCAGGGCGCACCCCTATACAACCGGGCTTTTGAGCACGATGGCTGTGGCGTCGGCTTCGTAGCAGACCTGGCCGGCCGGCCCAGCCACGCCATCGTGGAGAAGGCCATCGAGGCCGTCGTCAACCTGACCCACCGCGGGGCTGTGGACGCCGATGCCAAGACCGGCGATGGCGCGGGCATCCTGACCCAGATCCCGCACGACCTGATCGCCCGGTCGGTCGAAGAGCTCGGCTATCCGGCGCTGGGACCCGGAGAGGTCGCGGTGGGGATGATCTTCTTCCCGTGTGACGATCGGATTGCCCAGGAACGTTGCCGAACCGTCGTTGAAGGTGTGCTGGAGGACGCCAGCGATCTGCATTTCTTCGGCTGGCGGCCCGTCCCCGTGGACCCATCCGTCTTGGGCGATAAGGCGCTGGAAACGCAGCCCCGGATCGAACAGGTGCTCATCGATCGCCCGGTGGGCATGGACGACGAGGCGTTCGATCGGGCGCTCTACCTGGCGCGTCGACGAATCGAGCGGCGCGTCGCACGCGCGGGCATCGAGGGGTTCTACATCGCGTCGCTCTCGCACAGGACCATCGTCTACAAGGGGCTTCTGGTGGCTCCGCAACTGCGCGAGTTCTACCTGGATCTCCAGGACCCGGCATACGAGACCGCGCTGGCTGTTTTCCACCAGCGATACTCGACCAACACCTTCCCCGACTGGATACTGGCCCAGCCCTTCCGGCTTTCGGCGCACAATGGCGAGATAAATACCCTGTGGGGCAACGCCAACTGGATGCGCGCCCGCGAGCCGGAGCTTGCCAGCGATCTGTGGGGTGACCAGGTCCGGAGGCTTCTGCCCATCATTCAGTCGGGCGGCTCCGACTCCGCCTGTCTGGATAACGTCCTCGATGCGGTGGTCCAGAGCGGCCGTGACCCGCTCCACGCCATGATGATGCTCATCCCCGAGGCGTGGGAGAACATGCCCGACATGGACCCCGTGCTGCGCGGCTTCTACGAGTACCACGCCTGTCTGACCGAGCCCTGGGACGGACCTGCGGCCGTGGTCTTCAGCGACGGGCGCTTCGCTGGCGCAACGCTCGACCGCAATGGCCTCAGACCCGCGCGCTACATCATCACCACGGATGACCTGATCGTCATGGGTTCCGAGGTGGGTATGCTCGACATCGCCCCGAGCAAAGTTGCTGAAAAAGGACGGCTTGGTCCCGGGCAAATGATTGCTGTGGACACCGTCGAGAAGAAGCTGTGGCGCAATGACGAGATCAAGCGCACTTACGCTGAGCGGCGTCCTTACCGCGCGTGGGTGGGCCAGCACCTGTGCCTCGCGGAGCGGTCTCCTTCCGGCGGCGGGGCGGACGGAGACCGCTCGAACGGCCACGGCCTGTCCCTTATCCAGAAACAGCGCGCTTTCGGGTACGTCTCCGAGGACCTGCAGCGCATTCTGGGCCCGATGGTGCTCGACGGCAAGGAGCCGGTCGGCTCGATGGGCGACGACACGCCGCTGTCCGTCCTGAGCCAAAAGCCGCGCCTGCTCTACACCTACTTCAAGCAGCGCTTCGCTCAGGTCACCAACCCGCCCATCGATCCCCTGCGCGAAGAGCTGGTCATGTCGCTGGTGACTCTCCTGGGGCAGCGTAAGAACCTGTTCGAGGAGGCCCCCGAGCACGCGCACTTGATCGCTTTCCCCTCCCCGGTGCTCACCGACGAGGAGGTCGTCTGGTTGCGCGAGCTGGATGATCCCGCCTTCGAGTGCCGGACGCTGGCGTGTCGCTTCCCGGCCGCCGAGGGGCCGCAGGGACTCAAGCCTGCGGTCGAGCGGCTTTGCGAGGACGCGATCGGTGCGGCGAAGGAGGGCGCGGCGATCCTGATTTTAAGTGACCGGGGCGTGGATGCCGAGCACGCGCCCATCCCGATGCTTTTGGCCGTGGGCGCGGTGCACCACGCGCTGATTCGCGCCGGCGTACGAATGCGCGCAAGCCTCGTCACCGAGACGGGTGAAGTGCGCGAGGTTCACCACTTCGCGTGTCTGCTCGGCTACGGCGCCAGCGCCATCAACCCGTATCTGGCGTGGGAGAGCGTGCCCGCCTTCTGCGAGGTGGGCGAGGGACTCACGCCTTCCAGGGCCATGGCGAACTACCGGGCGGCCGTGGACGCCGGCATCCTCAAGATCATGTCCAAAATGGGGATCTCGACCGTCTCGAGCTACCAGGGCGCCCAGATCTTCGAGGCCATCGGCCTGGACAGTAGCGTCGTGGATCGCTACTTCACCAGTACGCCCTGCCACGTCGAGGGCGCGGACCTGACCAGCCTGGCGAGCGATGTCCTCGCCTGTCACGCTGAGGCCTTCGGGCGCGAGGTACTCGCGGACCTGCCGGATGCCGGCTTTTACCGTTACCGCACGGGCGGCGAGTACCATGCGTTCAACCCCGCCGTCTTCAAGAATCTGCACAAAGCGGTGCGCACCGGCCGGTATGAAGACTACCAGGCATTCGTCAAGGCCGTCCACGACCGGCCGCCGATGGCTCTTCGGGACCTCTTGGAGTTCGTCCGCACCGGCCCGCCGGTGCCGATCGACGAAGTGGAGCCGATCGAGAGCATTCGCAAACGGTTCACCGTGAGCGGGATGAGCCACGGTGCGCTGAGCCGCGAAGCCCACGAGACGCTCGCCATCGCCATGAACCGCATCGGGGCCAAGAGCAACAGCGGGGAAGGCGGCGAGGACCCCGAGCGCTACCACGTCCAACCGGGTGGCGACTGGCCCAACAGCGCCGTCAAGCAGGTGGCTTCGGGGCGCTTCGGGGTCACCCCCGAGTACCTGGCCTCGGCGCACGTGCTGGAGATCAAGATGGCTCAGGGCTCCAAGCCCGGCGAGGGCGGCCAACTCCCCGGACATAAGGTCTCCGCTGAGATCGCATACATCCGCCACTCGGTGCCCGGCGTCACCCTGATCTCTCCACCGCCGCACCACGACATCTACAGCATCGAGGACCTGGCGCAGCTCATCTACGACCTGAAGCAGGCCAACCCTCGTGCCCGTGTGTGTGTTAAGCTGGTCGCCGAGGCCGGGGTGGGAACCATTGCCGCAGGTGTCGCCAAGGGCTACGCCGACGTGATCCTCATAAGCGGCCACGACGGCGGCACGGGCGCCTCGCCCCTCAGTTCCATCAAGTCGGCCGGCAGCCCCTGGGAGCTAGGGCTTGCGGAGACGCAGCAGGTACTGGTGCAGAATGACCTGCGCGGGCGCGTGCTGCTTAGGACCGATGGCGGAATGAAGACCGGGCGCGATGTCGTCGTCGCCGCGATGCTGGGTGCGGAGGAGTACGGCTTCGGCACTTCGCCGGTGGTCAGCATCGGCTGCGTCATGGCGCGCCAGTGCCACCTGAACACTTGCCCTGTGGGCGTCGCCACGCAGGACCCCAAGCTGCGCGCCCGCTTTCGCGGGTCGCCGGAGATGGCCGTCCACTACTTCACGTTCGTCGCGCAGGAGGTCCGCGATATCCTCGCCAGCCTTGGCGTCCGCTCGATGAACGAGATCATTGGGCGCGCGGATATGCTTCGTCCAGTTCCGGAAGTACACGCCGGCAAGAAACCCGTGGACCTCTCGGCGATCCTCGCGGTGCCAGAACCCTCGGATCACCGTCCCAGGCGGCGGATTAGGGAACGCAACGACCGCGTGGACTTCCCGCTGGATGATACCATTCTCCAGGATGCCCACGAGGTCATCCAGGGGAAGCTGGCGCGCGTAGCCCTGCGCTACCCGATCCGTAACATTCACCGCGCGGTCGGCGCCAGGCTGGCTGGCGAGATCGCCTTTAACCACGGTGATGAGGGGCTGCCCGACGGCGCCATCGAGTGCCACTTTGAGGGCAGCGCGGGTCAGAGCTTTGGCGCGTTCTGTATCCGTGGATTGCGGCTTGTCCTGGAGGGTGAGGCCAACGATTACGTCGGCAAGGGTATGGCCGGCGGCGAGATCATCATCCGGCCCCCGCGCGAGGCCAGCTTCCCAACCCACCTGAACACGATCATAGGCAACACCGTCATGTACGGTGCTACGGGCGGCATCCTCTACGCCGCTGGCCGGGGAGGCGAGCGCTTCGGCGTCCGCAATTCGGGCGGCCACGCCATCATTGAGGGGCTGGGCGACCACGGCTGCGAGTACATGACGGGTGGAATCGTCGTGGTCCTGGGTGAGGTGGGTCGCAACTTCGGCGCGGGCATGACCGGCGGCTTGGCGTACGTCCTGGACGAGACGGGCGTCTTCGAAGGACGCTACAATCTGCAGCTCGTGGATATCGAGCGCCTGTCCGATCCCGAGGACATCGCGCTCATCAGGAAGATGATCGCCTCCCACGCGGAGATGACCGAAAGCCCGCGCGCCCGCGAGCTCCTCGGGCGATGGGAGGAGGTCGTGGAACGCTTCTGGAAGGTCGTCCCCAAGGAATCCCCCGAGGGAACACGGCCTCGGTTCAAGGGCACCAGTAGCATCGTCCGGCAACACGAGCCCGTCCCCGCCCCAAGCGGCGGCAAGAACGGCGGCTGAGCGAGAGTCGGACCCGTTGCGGCCTCGGGCGAGGTCCCTACAGGAGCCATGGCAATCTGCCTTTAGAGTACTTCCTGCTCATGGAGTGCTTCCGCGTGTCGCTGCTTAGTGGGTCTGCGCAGATTCTTCACATGCGTCAAGAGGCAATGAAGGGCGGGCACATTGCGGTTGACAAAGCTGAGTAAGGATGCTAGATTAGTTGCTTGGCCGTATTCACCGTGAGTCAGCGCCCCGAGGGAGCGTATATGCGAACGACGGTTACGACGCGCGCAGGCGATATCGAGCGGCAATGGTACGTGGCGGACGCGGCCGGGCAGATCCTGGGGCGCTTCGCCAGCCGCCTGGCGCAGATCTTGCGCGGTAAGCACAAGCCCTATTACACTCCGCACCTCGACTGCGGCGACCACATTATCGTCATCAACGCCTCGAAGGTCCGAGTCTCAGGGAGAAAGGCGGAGCAGAAGGTCTACCTGCGCCATTCGGGTTATCCCGGGGGCCTGAAGGTGCGGACCTACGAGGATATGATGGCCAAGCACCCCGAACGGATCATCGAGCACGCGGTGCGGGGGATGCTGCCGCACAATCGGTTGGGCCGTAAGATGTACCGCAAGCTCAAGGTCTACGCGGGCTCCGACCACCAACACCAGGCGCAGAAGCCCGAGACGCTCGAGCTATAGCCGGCTCCCAGAGAGCAACGAGATAGGTAGAATGAGCGAGGAGACGACACCTCTAGAAGAGACAGAGACCCAGGTGCAAGCCGGACCTCCCCCGAGCGAGGCCAGCGCTACGGGCCGCCGCAAGGAGGCGGTCGCTCGCGTGATGCTTCGGCCGGGAGAGGGGAAGATCGTCGCTAACGGCCAGGCGGGGTTGGATTACTTCCGGCGCGATACGCTCATCACGCTGTTGACCGAGCCTCTGACGCATACCGAACGGCTTGACCGCTACAACGTGGAGATCCGAGCCGGGGGCGGAGGGCTTTCGGGTCAGGCAGGAGCGGCGCGGCTGGGCGTAGCGCGAGCCCTCTGCTTGCTGGAACCGGAGCTTCGGATAATCCTGCGAAAGACGGGCTTTCTCACACGGGACGCGCGGAAGGTCGAGCGTAAAAAGTACGGCCAGCCCAAAGCGCGCAAGCAATTCCAGTTTTCCAAGCGGTGATGGTACTGGGACTGGAATCAGGGACGCGATGAGCGACGTCAAGACGGAAGACCTGCTCAAGGCGGGCGTGCACTTCGGCCACCAGACGCGCCGCTGGAACCCGAAGATGAAGAAGTTCATCTTCGCGGAGCGCAACGGCATCTATATCATCGATCTCAAGAAGGCGCTGAAGCGAATCGCCGAGGCGGAGGCGTGCATCCGCGAAGTGGTCTCGGGCGGCGACGCGGTCCTGTTCGTGGGAACGAAGAGCCAGGCTCAGGAGATCATCAGACAGGAGGCGGAGCGCTGCGGACAGTTCTACGTGAACGAGCGGTGGCTCGGTGGGATGCTGACGAACTTCCGGACGATCCGCAAGAGCATCGCCCGGCTGGATGAACTGGACCGGATGGCGGAGGATGACACGTTCGAGAGCCTGACGAAGAAAGAGGTGGCCGGCCTGGAGCGGGAGCGCGCCAAACTGTTGCGCTCGTTTCGAGGCATTCGCACGATGGCGAAGCTGCCTGGGGCGGCATTCATCGTGGATGTCAGGCGCGAGTGGATCGCCGTGAGCGAGGCGGCCCGCCTCACGATCCCCATCGTCGCCCTGGTGGACACCAACTCCGATCCCGACCCCATCGACTACCCGATCCCCGGCAACGACGACGCCATCCGATCGATCGAGCTCATCAGCGGGATCATCGCCGATGCCGTGTTGGAAGCACAATCGGCGCTTGAGGAACCTGAGGAGCAACAGGAACGAATGAAGGCAGAGATCCCCACCGAAGGCCGTCTGTAGGCGCGGCAACGATCAACTGGAGGGATGCGGGAACCCGTGGTGATGGCGGCGGATGTCAAGGCCCTGCGTGAGCGGACTGGTGCGGGGATGATGGACTGCAAACGGGCGCTTGAGGCGATGGAGGGCGACATCGAGCGGGCCATCGACCGCCTGCGCGAGCAAGGCATCGCCAAAGCCGCCGCGCGCGCTGGCAGGACCGCGACCGAAGGGCTGATTACCGCTTACGTTCACCCCGGAGACAAGCTGGGCGTCCTCTTGGAACTCAACTGCGAGACGGATTTCGTGGGCCGCACCGAGACGTTCGCAGCGCTGGTGAAGGACCTGGCGATGCACATCGCGGCGACCGAGCCGCTGGTGGTTGCGCGCGGGGACGTGCCCGAGGAGTGGATCGAACGCGAGACCAAAGTCTATGAGGCGCAGGCGCTGGCCGAGGGGAAGCCTGAGCGCATCGTCCAGCGGATCGTCCAGGGGCGAGCAGAGAAGTACTTCGGGGAGATCTGCCTCATGGAACAGCAGTTCGTACGCGATCCCGAGCGGACCGTAGAGGACGTGGTCAAGGAAACGGCGGCGAAGGTCGGCGAGAACATCGTGGTCCGGCGGTTCGCGCGGTTTCGGCTCGGGGAGGATGCGTAGGTCCGGTCCCACCCAAGACCTCTTCCACCGCCGCGTTAACCCCATTTGAGCGGCCCATGACTGCCGGTTCCGCGCCCCCCCTACCCAACGCAGAGGCGGACAAGGCCTCGCCCCTTTCGGGGGTCAAACGCTCCTACAAGCGCATCCTCCTGAAGCTGTCCGGCGAAATCTTCGCCGGGTCGGGCGCAAGCCCGATGGACATGAGCGTCTTTCCAAGAATCGCCGCGCAGATCAAGGAAGTGAACGACGCCGGCGTGCAGGTGGGCGTGGTCGTAGGCGGCGGGAACATCCTGCGCGGCAAGTCGCCCGAGGCGGAAGAGCTGGAGCCGGTCTGCGCGGACCAGATCGGGATGCTGGGGACGGTCATGAACGCCCTCGCACTCCAGGGGGTGTTGGAGAGGCGGGGCGTGAACACGCGCGTACAGAGCGCCGTCCACATCCTCGAAATGGCCGAGCCGTTCATCCGCCGGAGAGCTATCCGCCACATGGAGAAAGGCCGCGTTGTCATCTTCGCCGCGGGGACGGGCAGCCCCTACTTCACGACGGATACGGCCGCGGCGCTGCGGGCGAATGAGATCGAGGCGGAGGTCATCCTCAAGGCGACGAAAGTGGACGGCGTCTACGACGGCGATCCTGCAGTGGACGCGAACGCCAAGCGGTTCGACCGGATCACCCACCTGGACGTGCTCTCGAAAGGCCTGCGTGTGATGGACGCGACGGCGATCTCACTGTGTATGGATAACCAGTTGCCCATTGTGGTCTTCAACGTCAACGTGGCGGGAAATCTGGTTCGCGCAGCGCTGGGCGATCCGGTGGGAACCCGCGTCGAGGGGGCCGGACACAGTGGCTGATGCGACCGAAAGCAAAGCGCAGGACCGGATGGAGCGGGTGGTGGCTGACATGGGGTCGGCGCTGGCGGGGATTCGGACGGGACGCGCCTCGGTGGCGCTGTTGGATGGGATTCAGGTGGACTACTATGGGACGATGGTGCCCCTGAACCAGGCGGCGACGCTTTCCGCGCAGGAGGCCCGGCTTCTCGTCATCCAGCCCTGGGAACCCCGGATGGTGCCGGTCATCGAGAAGGCCGTCATGGCATCGGACTTGGGGCTCACGCCGACCAGCGACGGCCAGGTGATCCGGCTTCCGGTTCCGCCTCTGACCGAGGAGCGGCGCAAGGAGTTGGTCCGGCACGTGCGCAGGATCGCCGAGGAGCACCGGGTGGCGGTGCGCAACATCCGGCGCGATGCCAACGACGGCCTCAAAATTGCGCAGCGCAGCGGTGAAGTCTCCGAGGACGACGCGCAGCGCGGTCAGAAGGCGATCCAGGAGCTGACGGACCGATTCATTGCGGAGCTGGACGAGTATCTGTCGCGCAAAGAAGAGGAGATCATGCAGATTTGACCTCCGCTCCCCGAGCGAGTCCCTTCCGGTGGCGGGGTTGAGGTTGCGATCTGAAAGCCGCTGCTGGGCGAAGCGGCTGTTGGCGGAAACCTGGAAGGCGGCTTTTCTGCTTTCGGCCCTGGCGCTTGTCGGGGCGGGCGGCTGCGCGGAGAAGAAGGCGCAGGAGGTCGTCAAGGACCTCAAGTACGGTGACCCCGAGGTCCGTGATGCGGCGGCGAAACAGCTTCTGGGTCTGGGCAGCTTCGCCGTCGGGCCCTTGGTTGAGGTCCTCGAGGACGGAGAAGCCCAGGAGCAATACATCGCGGTGCAGATTCTGGGGAAGCTTCGAGACCCCCGTGCCGTTGAACCGCTGATGAAAGTAGCCGCCGGGCATGAGCATGAGCACGTGCAGGCGGCAGCCATCGAGGCCTTGGGCATCCTCGGTGACGCGAGAGCGCTCCCCATGATTCAGCACGCGCTCGCCGATTCCATGGAGGTCGTGCGCGACCGGGCTGCGTTCGTGATCGGCGGCTTCCGTGACCCCAGCGTGGTGCCCGCGGTCATCGAAGCGCTCAGGGATACCTCGGCGACCGTGCGCAAGAGCGCAATCAGCTCCATCCTGCGGTTGCGCCCGACCGTCTTCCACAGCGAGAGGGCTCTCCAGGACGGTAAGCCCGACGCCGAGCCCTTGCCGCCCGGCGTGAGCACGCGGGTCCTTACCGACAGCATTGCCCAGCGGGTGGATGATTCCGACGAGACGGTGCGCTACGTGGCCGTCCAGGCTCTGGGCAGGCTCCGCGACACGACAACGGTGGATCTCCTGATCCGCAAGCTGGACGATCGGAGCACGTACGTGCGCCAGGAGGCGGCCACGGCCCTGAGTCTGATCGGAGATAGGCGCGCCGTCGAGCCTCTGATTGACTTCCTGGCCCGGAGCGATCGCCTGGAGGAGCCGGTCATCAAGCGCGCCCTCAAAGCGCTGACGGGGCGGACGTTCGAACTTCAGGACTGAAGGACTGAGCGTGTCCGGACGCCAGGCGTTCGACCTTCCGCCGCTGCCCGAGAGCTTCTACTGTCAGGACACGCTCACCGTCGCGCGCGAGCTTTTGGGCTGCACACTGGTGCGCCGCACACCGGAAGGGATCGCGGCGGGGATCGTCGTTGAGACAGAGGCGTACCTGACCGACGACCCCGCTTGCCACGCCTCGCGCGGTCGCACGCGACGCAACGCCTCAATGTTCGGCCCGCCGGGCCGCGCCTACGTCTACCCCATCCATCAGGTCCACTGCCTTAACGCCGTCACCGGGGTCGAAGGCGTCGCCGAGGCGGTTCTGATCCGCGCGCTGGAACCAACCGAGGGCGTGGCCCTCATGCGGAGGCGCAGGGGAACCCATCGCGACCGGGACCTCGCACGCGGCCCCGGCAGGTTGTGCCAGGCCCTGGAGATCGACCGCGCCCTTGACAGTGCCGCGCTCTGGGACAATGCGCTGGCGATCCTGCCGCGCACGGGACCGATACCCCGGGCTGTGACCGGCCCCCGCATCGGCATCCGCGAGGCGGCCGAAATGCCGTGGCGCTTCACCGTCGAGGGCAGCCCGTACCTGTCCCGAGGCCCCAAACCCCTCCAAACGTGAGAGCTTGTAGCGTCGTCTACGCTGCCGAGCGAGGGGCCGCCTCTCGCACGGCAGCGGAGACGACGGCGGCGAAAGGCGCGAAGTTCTCCCCGAAGCTGGCGGCCAGCTCCCGGGCCCTGGCGTCGTAGGCCGCTGGATCGTCCCACGCCTCGCGCGGGTTCAATAGCTCCTTCGGGACGCCCGGACAGGCCGTCGGGATGCCCAGGCCGAAAACCGGATCGGGCACTGTCGGGATATCGTCCAGCGCGCCGCTCAGGGCAGCGTTGACCATCGCCCGCGTGTGGGCGATCCTGATGCGTTGCCCCACGCCGTAGGGGCCGCCGGCCCAGCCCGTATTGATCAGCCATACGTTAACCTCGTGCTCGGCGATCTTCTCACCCAGCAGGCTCGCATACACGCCCGGATGCAGCGCCATGAACGGCGCCCCGAAACAGGCGCTGAAGGTGGCTTGAGGCTCGGTGATGCCCCGCTCGGTTCCGGCCACCTTTGCCGTGTAGCCCGAGAGAAAGTGATACACGGCCTGTTCGGGCGATAGCCGGGAGACGGGCGGCAGCACGCCGAAGGCGTCCAGGGTGAGCATGATCAGATGTTTGGGGTGCCCTCCCCCGCCGCTTTTGACGCTGTTGGGAATGTGCGTGATCGGGTAAGCGCCGCGAGTGTTCTCCGTCAGCGAGTCATCGTCTAGGTCGATCCGCCGCGTGGTGCTGTCGATGGTGACGTTCTCAAGGACCGTACCGAAGGTGCGGGTGGTCTGGTAGATGACGGGTTCGTCGTCGGGCGAGAGGCGAATCGTCTTGGCGTAGCAGCCGCCCTCGAAGTTGAAGATGCCCCGCTCGCTCCAGCCGTGCTCGTCGTCTCCGATCAGGGGCCGCTCGGGATCGGTGCTCAGCGTCGTCTTGCCCGTCCCCGAAAGCCCGAAGAAGAGCGCCACATCCTCCTCCGGTCCCATGTTGGCCGAGCAGTGCATCGAGAGCACGTGCTGTTGCGGCAACAGGTAGTTCAGGACGCTGAAGATGGATTTCTTGATCTCGCCCGCGTAGCTCGTGCCGCCGATCAAGACCACTTTCTCACCGAAGTTGAGAATGATGAACGCCTCGGAGTTGGTGCCGTCCAACTCTGGCTCGGCGTGGAAGTTGGGCGCATTGATGACCGTGAATTCGGGGTTGTGATCGGCCAGCTTGGCGGGGTCGAGCTCCCGAATGAACATGTTGCGGGCAAAGAGGCTGTGCCAGCCGTCCTCGGTGATGATGCGAATGGGGATTCGATATGCGGGATCGGCGCCGGCATGGCAATCCTGGACGAACAGGTCCTTGCCTTGGAGATAGGCCCGAAGCCTGTGGGAAAGGTGCTCGAAAGCGCCCATATCAAAAGGACGGTTGACATCGCCCCACCAGACCTTGTCATCGCTCGAAGGCTCGCGCACGATGAATCGATCGTTCGGCGAACGGCCCGTGTACTGCCCCGTGCGGACCACCAGCGGCCCCAGATGGGAGATCAAACCCTCGCGGCGCCGCACGGCCTCCTCGTACAGCGCCGGCGTCGAGAGGTTCCAGCCCACGCTCCCGACGTTCGTGATCCCATGGCGCTCTAACCCGTACCGGCTCTGGACGGATCCTTCCACCGCCTCTTCTCCTCCCTCAATCCTCTGTGGACGACCTCTGAACAGCCCCTCGCCACGCACCCGAGGTGCTCTTGAGAAAGCTCAACCCCCTTGATCCGGAAAGGACAGGGTCCCTTATTTTACGGGACGCTAGGCGGCTCGTCCCTAACCGCTCCGTCGAGGCCCTTCTTTTGGCCCTGATGTCTCCATTCGTCGGCCAGGACCCAAGCCTCCTCATCCGCTCAAAGCGAGCTTCCCGACTCCGATTTTCCCTCACGCAGGGAAGCCCGATATCGTTCCATCAAATCCTCGGCGAGTGCGGCGGGTTCCCATTCCGCGAAGGCGACCAGGATCTTGCCCTGCGGATCGAAATAAAAGCTCTCCGTTCCGCTGAATTGTGCTTTCAGACCTCTCAAGAACGTCTTCGCCGCGAGGGTCCATTCCACCTTCAGAGAATTCTCTCCCCGTTCGATAATACGATGCTCGGCCTTTTGAATTTTCGGGAAAAGCTTTTGGAAATTCCTGAAAAACACATCGAGATTCCACTCTGAGATGTAGGGTTTAGTTCCCTTTGGGTCTTCAAAATGCGGAATGCCGGAAAACAACATCTTCCAATCTTCCTTGTTGTGTTCCCGAATCGCCTCAAAATATTTGCTTGTCGTTTCTGCCATCAAGGCAGGGTCGCACGGCTGGTCTGGAAACGAAACGTTATACTTTTTCCCTATGCCATGTTTGTCCTCCTGTTCGTGAATGACTCTTCCCGAGTGGTCGGCGCGGTCTTGCCCTCCAGCCGCATCTCGCCTAGCCGGCGGAGCCGAACTCCCGCATGAAGATGTCATCGGACAGCGGGTTGGTCAGGGAACCGCCGTCCACCGGCAGGGCGACGCCCGTGACCCACGTCGATTCGTCGCCGGCCAACCAGAGCGCGGCCTGGGCAATGTCCAGCGGCTGCCCCAACCGCCTGATGGCATGGAAGCTCGCCAGCACGCCGCGCGCCCTCTCGGGATCGGGCTGCTCATCGAGGAAGGCCTTGTTGATGGGGGTCTCCACCGCCCCGGGGCAAATGCAGTTGACGCGAATGCGGTGTTCGGCGAAGTCCTTGGCCATCGCGACGGTCATGCCGGCGACGCCGCCCTTGGTGCCGGCGTAGGCCACGAGCCTGCTGAATCCCTGGAAGCTGTTAACGGAGGCCGTATGGATGACGCTTCCGCCGCCCGCCTCGATTAGATGCGGGAGCGCCGCCTTCGAGCCGAAGAAGACGCCCTTGAGGTTGACGTCCACGACGCGATTCCACGCCTCTTCATCGGTTTCCGAGGTCCGTTTGAACAGGGCGATACCGGCGTTGTTGAACAGCACGTTCAGCCCACCGAACGCGTCGACCGTCTCGGCGACCATCCGCTCGCAGTCGGCCACCCTGGCGACGTCCGCTTCCACGAAGATCGCCTCGCCCCCCGCAGCCTGGATCGTCCCGACCGTCTCCCTGCCGCCTTCGGGGTTGATGTCCACAACGGCGACCTTCGCCCCTTCCCTCGCGAACAGTTCCGCGCTGGCGCGGCCAATGCCGCTCCCGGCGCCCGTGATTAGCGCGGTCTTGTTCTCTAGTCGCATCGCTCGTCTCCTTCGATTCGGGGGAACGCGGACCCACGATACATGCAGCGGCCTGAAGGTCGCGTTGTCAAGAGGGGAGCCGGACCAGGCCGCGATCGGGTTCCGTCATGGGCTCGAAGCCGTGATCGGTCACGACCCCTGTGTCCCCGAAGCTGAGTGCGCCGATGCCCGAGGCGCGCAGGGGCACATCGATGGCGAGCACCATTCCCTCAGCGAGAGGACGCGCCTCATCGGGGGTCAGAAAGGGCGGCTCGCGGGACCCCAAGCCGACGCCGTGGCCGAGCATCGGGACGTGAGGATTCAGGTTCCATCGCGATAGCGCCGCGAGGCCGCTCCCGTAGACCTCGTGAGGGATGGCTCCGGTCTGCAGGCGGTTCCGAACGGCGTCGGCGGCTTCCAGGATCGCGGCGTAAAGCCGCGCCATCTCGCCGCTCGGAGCACCGAGCACGGCGATGCGTGAGAGGCCGGAGACGTAGCCCTCGACCTCGCCGCCCGCATGGAGATAGACGAGATGGCCGTGCTCAAGAGCCGCGTCAGTCGGCCCGACGTGCTGCGCACCCTTGGGGCCGAACGCCACGTCTATCCAGCGGCCTCGGGCGCCTTTTTCAGCGAGGGCGTTCTCCATAAGCCGCGCCATCTCGCGCTCGGTCATCCCCGGTCGGGCAGCGGCGAAACCGGAACGGAAGGCGGCCTCGGTCGCCCGGGCGGCGCGGCGCAGGGCATCTAACTCCCACGGCTCCTTGATCTGTCTGAGCGCCCACAATAGATCAGTGGCATCGGCCAGCGTCGCGTCGGGCAGCGCCTGTGCGAACCGCTCGGCCATCCTGACGCTGACGAAGCTGCGTTCGACGCCTAACACCGCTCGATCGAGGCCGCGCTCTTCAAGACCGGCGGCGAGAGCCTTGATGGGCCCTCTGGCGATGGGCGCACTGCCCGCAGCGCCCTCGACCGCTGTGGGTGGACCCCATGCCCGGCGGTCGGTGATCCACGGGTCGTGCCATGAGAGATGTCCGACCTCACCCGTCGTCGGTGTCATGAAGGGCGGAAGCGACCGGTCGCGCGGAAGGACGACGAAGCAGCAGTGGTAGGCGCGGCCATCGAGGAGGATGCACTCGGGATCGAGCGGGGGCGCGGGCGGGACGCTGGTCAGATAGGCGACGTTCTGCGGAGAATGGACGACGAGAGCGTCCAGGCCGGCCTCGAGCATCAGGCGGCTCGCTCTCTCCTCGTCGAAAGGCGGCTTCCGCACTGCGTTTGGGTCCCTCTTCATCTGGCCGCCCTGAGTCTCTGGAGGTGTAGCCCCGGACGTGAACGCCGTCGCGTGCAACGAAACAGCATCATGCGGCGCGCCGCAAGCTGGTGCACAAGGCCGCCGTCATCGCGTGGAGAGAAGCGAGGTTGACGGTGCCCGCCGGGGACGGTACGTTGAGCGCGGCCGATTGGTTCAACGGCCCGCCCCTGTGTGACGCGGCTTATGATGCCCCCAGCACCCGCCATCCCGCCCCTGCCTCACCGCGTTCCGATCCGCGCACGCGTGGGGTCGCTCATCTTCGAGTCGTTTCTACTCATCGTGCCGATGGCGGGGCTTTTGCTCCTGCACAGCCTGGGGATTGGTGGCGAACTGCCGAGGCCCCTCTTCGAGATCGTCACCGCCCTCTTCGTCGGTCTCACCCTACTGGCGGCCCACGATGTCTATGCGCGCAGACGATGGTGGCTCGAAGTCCGGGCCGATGCCGTGCGGTTGCAGTGGGGGCTCTACCGGCGGACATTCCCCTACGAGCGGCTTCAGGCGTGCAAGGCGGTGGAACTGGGCGCCGATTACCACCTGGGGCTTCGCACGTTCGGCGTGGAACTTCCGGGATACCACGTCGGGCGCTTCAAGCTGCGCGAAGCGGGACGCAAGGGCCGCGCGACGGCCTTTGTGACGGGACGGGTGGGCCCGGCTCTCCTTTTGCGCACGGTCAAGCGCCACACCTTCGCCAGCGTGGAGGGGCCAGGGGCATGCGCCCACCTCATTGCCACGCTCGCTGAACGAGCTGAGCCGCAACCCGCCGAACCTGCTTGGATGCTGGTCACCGAGCGAGCGGATGGAACGCTGAGCAAGCGCGGCAAAAAACGCCTGGTGGCGCGCACCCCGCAACGGCTCGTCTTTCACGGAATCAAGGGAGCACTCGTGCTTACGGCGGGCGGCTTCTTCCGAACGGATCAGGAGCTTCTGTGGGTATTCTGGACCGATGAGCGCTGGTACAACGTCATCGTCTTTCTCACGCCGGGGGGCGATCTGGATGCGTGGCGCTGCCATGTCACGTTGCCGCCCGTGATCGCCGATAGACGGCTGACGATGACCGACCTGGGGATGGACGTGTCCGCCAGGGCCGCCGGCGCGGCGCGGACCTTCGACGCTGAGAACCTGGCCAGGTTGCGGGCAGCCGGGACGATTGACGACGCGATGGCGGCGCGCGCGGAGGTGACGGCGGCCCTGCTCGTCGAAGACCTGGAGGGCGGAACCCCACCGATTACGGAGCGGGAAGCGGCGATCCTTCTGCACCGGGCGCGGGAAGGGAAATCTCCGAGCGGCCGGTCGTCAATGCGTGAAGCGGGGTCGGCTCTCAGGAGACCGGCGGTTCGTCCGAACGGGTGATGTGGGCGCCCAGGGCGCGAAGCCGCTCGTCGATGGCTTCATAGCCTCGGTCTATCTGGCCGACGTTGCGGATGATGGTTTTACCCTCCGCGCACAGCCCGGCGATCAGCATGGCGATGCCGGCACGGATGTCAGGGCTCGAAACCTCGCTGCCCTGCAGGCGCGATGGACCGATGACCAGGGCGCGGTGGGGATCGCACAGGACGATGCGGGCGCCCATATCGATCAGGCGGTCGGTGAAAAAGAGGCGGCTCTCGAAGAGCCTCTCGAAGATCAGGACGGGGCCCTCGGCCTGGGTCGCCACGACCAGGAGGATGCTGATCATGTCCGGGGGCAGGCCGGGCCAGGGGGCATCCGCGATCGTGGGGATGGTGCCGCCGATGTCGGGGACCACGCGTAGTTTCTGAGGCGCGGGGACGCGCAGGTCGCTCCCTTCGAAGCTGATCTCGACGCCCAGCCGCTTGAAGGCCAAAAGCGTCATTCGCAGGCTTTCGGACCCCACCTCGCGGATCACCAGTTCGCTCTCGGTGACGGCGGCGAGGCCTATCAGGCTTCCAACCTCGATGTGATCGGCCTCGATCGTGTGGTCCACCCCGCGCAGACGGTCTGCTCCCTCGATGGCCAGACGATTGGTGCCGATGCCCTCGATGCTGGCGCCCATCCGGACGAGGCAACGGGCGAGTTGCTGGACGTGGGGCTCGCTGGCGGCGTTGTCGATCACCGTCTGCCCGGAAGCCATGGCGGCGGCCATCAGCGCGTTCTCTGTCGCGGTGACGCTCATTTCGTCCAGGAAGACCTTGGCACCGCGCAGGCCGGCGGCCCGTAGCTTGTAGGTACTGCCGATCTCGAAGGTGGCGCCCAGCGTGTGGAGTGCCCAAAGGTGCGTGTCAATGCGGCGGCGGCCGATGGGGTCGCCGCCTGGGGACGGCAGGTCTACCTCGCCCTGTCGGACGAGCAGCGGTGCCGCGAAAAGAAGGGATGCCCGGATGCGTCTGCAAAGCGCGGGATCGAGCTCGGTCTTGCGCACCTCGCGGGCGCGGAGGGTCACCTCGTGGTCGCCGGTCCAGGCCGCTTCGACGCCCAGATCGGTCGCGATGGCGAGCATGACGTGCGTGTCGCCGATGCGGGGGACGTTGCGCAGGACGACGGACTCATCGGTCAGCAGGCTGGCGGCAATGAGCGCCATGGCCTCGTTCTTGTTCCCCGCTGGCGTGATGGCGCCCGAGATGCGATGACCGCCTTCGATGGTGATGACGTCGCCTATGGGCGCTGTGGACATCGGACCTCCCTTGCGGTTCACTAGCGCTCTGGAAAAATCAGCACACGTAACGTCACCATCTCGGGCACCTCGCAGGTCGTCGAGACCCACGGGAGCATCATGGCCCCGAAGAGGCCCTCGTACGTCTGGGCTGCGCGCCCCTCCCGACGCCTTGGACGCGTGTAGTGAAGATCGGTCTCAGTACCCGACGGGCGCCTGTACGCGGCCCTCGGCGTCGTAGAGGTAGATTTCGCCCTCGCCCTCGTCGCGGGCGCGCCTGTGCGAACCGTCGCAGTAAGGCTTGTCCTGCGAGAGGCCGCACGCGCAGATCCAGACGGATTTTTCGGCGCCCTCGACCTTGACCTCGTAGGGCGCGTTGCGAACGTGCTTGACGAGACGGGCCATGATGCCTCCTTCGGTTGAGTCATTCTTGCGAGTCGGCTATAGCGCTCGACCTGATGCAATGCCGCTCCCAGCCGCGAATGTCCAGTAAGATAGAGGGCAAGGGTGACGTGGCAAGGGTCCATCCCTTGCCATTTAAGCGGGCGGTTAGGAGCCCAGCCGCAGGGCACGCAGTTCCGGCACGGCGTCGAACTCGGGGTCCTTGTGCACGAGCTCGGCGTCCAGAAGCAGTGCCAGGCCCGCGATCCAGGCATCGGCCACCGACACCCTGGCGGTTGCCTTGATCCGCGCGGCCTCGCTCCGCCATCGGGGTGAGGATTCCTGCACCGTCACGGGCCAGCTCAGCACCAGTGCCAGGCTGCGCTCGGCATCCCGCTCGGAATGGCGTAGGAGCTTGTACTCGAGCTCCATGAGGACGATGAAGGGCAGGTGCAGGGCGGCAGCGCCCGCCCCATTGCCCTCCCGACGAGCCGTCTGGAGCAGGCTCTGGACAACCTCTCTCCCCTCCTCGTCGTACAGGACGGCGAACACCGCCGATGTGTCTAGGACGTACGCGGGCGTCGGAGCCTCTCCTCCCGCTCTTCCTGCTCGCGCTCACGTCGGCGCTCCTGCTGGCGATCCGCCAGGAGGTCCGCCACGCTCAGACCGGGCATCCCTTTCAGAATGCCGATGGAGGCCTTGATGGGATCATCCGGCAGCGGCACCGCGATGAGGGTCCCGCCGCGCACCTCCCAGTGCAGCTTCGTGCCCGATTCGATCCCTAACTTATCCCGGATAGCGCGAGGAATGATGGTCTGGCCTCGGGTGGAAACGGTGGTACGCATGGCCCCTCCAAAGTAAGAATTTCATATGAAAAACAAGATAGCCGGCTCCGTCGTTGTGTCAAGGGCGCTGCGGACAAGGCGTCGGTTCACGGTATCAGCAAGAGCTTGCCCGTGCTCAATCGCTCCTCCAGGCGCCGGTGGGCTCGGGCGGCCTCCGCCAGCGGAAAGGTGCGGTCCACCTGCACGTCGAGCTCGCCGGAGGCGACCCACCCCAGCACGTCCCCGGCCCGGCTGAGCAGCTCCTCGCGCGTGAGCACGTGGTGGGCCAGGCTGGGGCGCGTGATGAAAAGGGAGCCTTTGGGACTGAGCCGCGAGAGGTCGAAAGGAGAAACGGGGCCGCTCGATTGGCCGTAGAGGACCATGAACCCGCGCGGGGCCAGGCAGTCGAGGCTCTTCTCGAACGTCGTGGCGCCCACGGCATCGTAGACCACCTGCACGCCGCGGCCGTCGGTCAGGCGTTTCACCTCGGCCTCGAAATCCTGCTCCGTATAGAGGATGACCTCATCCGCCCCGGCCCCCTTCGCCAGCTCGGCCTTGGCTTCCGTCGAGACCGTACCGAACACGCGTGCCCCGCGCCGCTTCGCCATCTGCACCAACAGCAGCCCCACGCCGCCCGCCGCCGCATGAACGAGGGCCGTATCGCCCGCCCCCAGGGGGTAGGTGGAGTGCGTCAGGTAATGAGCCGTCATGCCTTGGAGCATCACGGCGGCCGCCGTGCGCGTGTTCACGCCGTCGGGGAGCTTGACCAGTCGGGAGGAGGCGGGCAGGACGGCGTACTCGGCGTAGGAGCCCGGTGTCATGGCGTAGGCCGCGCGGTCGCCCACCGCCACATCCGGGACGTCCGGGCCGACGGCCTCCACGGTGCCCGCGCCTTCCATGCCGAGGATGAGGGGCATCTCGCCGGGATACATCCCCTTGCGGATGTAGATGTCGATGAAGTTGACGCCGATGGCCTCCAGCTTCAACAGCGCCTCGCCGGGACCCGGAGATGGGGTGGGGGCATCCTCGTAGCGCAGAACATTCCGGTCTCCGGGGGTGTGAACGCGGATGGCTTTCATGGTCCCGCCTTTCTAGTGTGCCGTCCCAGGGAGAACTTGCAGAGTCGAAGGCGCCGTCTCAGTCGTAGTTGGAGCGCTCATGATCACCCAGGAGCCGCCGCTGTCTGGGCGTGGCCTGGGCAAGGATGGTCTCGTCGAACTGGAACCTGTTCAGGTACGGCGGGAACTTCTGGGTGATCATCCGCTTGGCGTAATGCACCTGAAGCAGGTAGCGGGTCCGGTCGCTCGTGTTCGCCGTTCCGCGGTGCCAGACCTCGCTCCGAAAGATGACGAGGTCGCCCGCACCGCACAGGATGCTCTGCGGTTCGACTCCCTTCCAGCGCGTCTCTCCGTCGGGCCTCCGCCCGGAACGGTGACTGCCGGGGACGAACTGCGTCGGTCCCAGCGCCTGGGTCATGTCGTCAAGGTAGTAGTGGGCTGTCGTGATGAAAATGGGCATCTTCACGCGCGGATCGGCGATGACGTCTTCGGGCAGGCTGATCGGCAGCCAATCGACGTGTAGCTCTTGATCGGGGCGCCCCGGCCCCGTCAGCCACGCCGTCATCCCGATGACGTGGCAATCGCTCCCGTGAACCGCCTCCTCCACCTCGATCACCTCTGGCCTGTCGAGCATAGGCAGGAACAGGATATCTCGGTTGAACACGCTTAGGATGTGCCTGTTGGAGAATCCTCTCGTCTCGGGCGTATCGTGCCGGTCGTAGCTCGCCTCGATGGCCTCGAGCCTATCCATGCGCGACCTCATCTCGGCGACCTCCTCGGCGCTCAGAACGCCGGGCAGGTAGGCATAGCCGTCCTCTTCCAGGGCTCTCACCCGACCTTCGAGGTCCCTGTGCGCAACGAGCGGGAGTGCCTGTGGCCTCATCCACGTGCTGCCTCCTCATGACCTTCTAGGCCGTGTCCTGACGCCAGCCGAAGGACGCCCCTCCCTGCATGCGGGGAGGGGTTGGGGTTGGGGTAAAATGAGACGCACAAGCGGGGTCGGCTCGTTCCGGGCCGCGAGGCTATGAGCAGCTTTGCCGGCGGTTTCATCCTACATTCCCTGAGATGTGTCCCGCAATCACGGATTAAGAAAGCGAACGCCGTCGGCATATCCAACCCGCAACGCTGCATCGGAGCTCGTCGTGCTCTCCCGGTTCACGTCCGAGGGCGGTCGGCGTGCCCAGGCGTCTCGCGGTCCACAGGGTCGCGCCCGTCGCGCGGGGACCCGAGTTGAACGCCCCAACCACATCCCCCAATGTAGGGGCAACCCTCGTGGTTGCCCCATGTCCCTGCGTCAACATGAGCGGTGGAGTGGTTGATGCGGGCGGATCAACGGACTTGGTGCATCGGCGTGAGACGCCTTATACTGCAGAGACTGCCCGGGTGAACTCTCATATGGAACCCTATACACGCAGATTAGCTGGCCACGAGAGGTCGACTCCAATACGATCGGGGATGCCGTTTGCAGAGACGTGAAATGTGGCGCGGCATTTTGCGATGCCGACCGTTCTCAGAAGCGGCCCCTACCGGCTGTACTTCCATAGCCACGAACCGAACGAACCGTCACATGTGCACGTTGACCGCGACGACGATTCTGCCAGGTTTTAGTTGTCGCCGGTAGCACTGGCGCGAAACCTTGGTTTCAGTGCCGTGGAGCTTCGAAGAATTCAGAGACTCATGATCGAGCATCAGGCAGAACTGCTCGAAGCTTGGAATGAAACCTTCCGAACCTGAATCAGGTGAACGGGTCAAGACCGTCCGGTTCACCGAAGAGACATGGGTCGTGGACCTCGCGGATGGACGGACCCTTTCCGTGCCCCTTGTCTGGTATCCACGCCTTCTGGCGGCCACACCAGAGCAGCGGCGGAACTGGCGCATCGCCGGTGGAGGGTTCGGCATTCACTGGCCCGACATGGACGAAGACCTGAGTGCCGAAGGGCTTCTTCGCGGAGCGCCCGCACCCGGCAAGGCTAGCCGCCCGCTGCAGCGTACCCCGGGCAAGCCACTGCCTTCCTCATAAACGGTTCCACTCGTTCCCCCCGTCAAACGGCGCGAAGGCGCTTAGAGGCGAGTGGCGGCTGCGGCGACGAACAGCCACGACCACTTCTCGACGCTCTGGACATCGAGTCCGGCCGCTTCGAGGGCGCGGCGCATGGCTTCGGGACGCAGGAAAGCCCCGTGCCCCTCGCGGAAGGCGAGCAGCGGCGGATAGGCCAGGTTGAAGACTGCGTTGATCCCCGGCGGGTAGGAGAGATCCAGAATGGTGAGCCGACCGCCCCGAGCCAGCACGCGAGCTATCTCGCAAGCGGTGCCGCTGGGGTCCTCGGCGTGGTGGAAGCAGTAAGTGCTGACGACGCGGTCGAAGCTCCCGTCGGGCCAGGGAAAAGGGTCGGTCAGGCTCCCCTCCCGCAGGTCGGCGGCGGGCAGGCGCTCGCGCGCGATGTCGAGCATGCCGGATGCGATGTCGAGGCCGGCGAGCTCGAGTCCGGGCGTTGCGCGGGCCAGGCAGTTCAGAAGCTCCCCGGTGCCGCAGCCGACATCGAGGACGCGCTGACCGGTCCGCACATCGCAGAACTCGACGAAGCGCGGAAAGCGGCTGTTCAGGTAGCGCGTGAGCCGGCTCGTGTCGAAAGTCGGCGCCCAGCGGGAGTAGAACGTACTGGCATGTGCGGCACGGGAACGGTCCACGGTGGTATCAGCCTCACTCGGCTCCTTCAGCCATAGGTGTCTCGAATTTCGATCTCCGAAGTAACGTCTCTCGGCACGGGGCCGCAAGTGTCGGGTCTTACTCCCCTCCCTGCTTGCGGGGAGGGGTCGGGGGTGGGGTTCAATTCCGAGCCGCGTCGTCGAACGCTGTGGGCGTGAGGCCCCATCAGGGGTTGGTGCCCCAAAGCTCGATCTCGCGGACGAGGGCGCGCTGCGGCAGGGTGCAGGCGGTGAGCACCGTCTCCGCCACGTCCTCGGCGCGCATCCGGACGCCGGGGCCGCCTTCCCGCATGTCGTCGGGAGCCAGGGGGCGCGTGTCCACCGCGCTGGGGTAGATGACGACCACGCGGATGTTGTGGCGCCGCACCTCGGCGAACAGGGATCCCGCCAAGCCGGTAAGACCGAACTTCGAGGCGCAGTAGGCGGAGCCGCCGGGGTCGGCTCGTTTTCCGGATGTGGAGTTGATCATGATGAGGGTGCCGCGCTCTCGGCGGATCATGCCCCCTAGCGCCGCTCGGCTCATCAGGAACGGCCCGCGCAGATTGGTGGCGATGACGCGGTCCCACGTCGCGGGATCGAGCTGGTGGACGGCTCCCCCGCCGAAGGTCGCGGCGTTGTTGACGAGGACATCGATGTGGCCGAAGGCCTCTTCGGTCGCGCGGACGCAGGCCGTGGCCTGGGCCTCGTCACCCACATCGGTGGGCAGCACCAGGGCGTCGCGGCCCAGCGCGCGGACCTCCCCCGCGACGGCTTCGAGCTGGCTCCGGGTCCGCGCGGCCAAGGCGACATCGGCGCCCTCGCGGGCCAACGTCAGAGCGATGGCGCGGCCGATTCCCCGTCCCGCTCCGGTAACGAGCGATTTCTGACCTTCGAGCACCATCTCGGGTCCTCCAGTCACGCCACCCCTTCGCCCCGTTCTGCGTGCGGGGAGGCGTTCAGGGTGAAGCACACCGCCCCTGCGCTGACCTCTCTAACTTCCCGGCCGAAGATAGCACCGGCGGCACGCGGTCGGCAAGGACTGGAAGCGGTCGAAGGCGCCCCTCCCTGCATACGGGGAGGGGTTGGGGGTGGGGTAAGGTGTCGAGAGTCTGGCACTGATTTGGGGCGCCGGAGAGCGTATCTTACGCGCCACGATGGCTGACGTGAGCGGGTTCGGAAACTCCGGTGGGGAATTGCCCCTCCTTGCTTATGGCTGGCATGGTGTCGGGTCTTGCTCCCCTCCCCCCACGCGTGGCTTCCCTGCACGTTCTTGGTTGCCCTTGCCCTTCTCCCCTCCCTGCATGCGGGGAGGGGTCGGGGGTGGGGTTCTTCTCCAGGGCCGGGGGTGGGGTTTCTCTAACCTTGAACGAAGGGGGTAGCGGTGGATAAAAATGAGCGCTGGCGGGGGCTCTTCCCGATCCTGCCGACGCCGTTCAGGGACGACGCCTCGCTCGATGTGCCGAGCCTGGAGCGGGTGATCGAACATTGCCTTGAGTCGGGCGTGCGCGGCTTGGTGGAGTTCGGCTTCGCCAGCGAGTTCTTCAAGTTGACCGAGACGGAGCGGGTGCGGTTGACGGAGGTTGTCGTCCGGCGCACCGACGGGCGCGTCCCCGTCCTGATCGGCACGGGCGGACCCAGCATCCCCATCGCGGTCGAGCGCAGCCGGAAAGCCCAGGATCAGGGCGCCGATGGGTTGATGGTCGTCCTGCCTTACGTTCGGCCGACGACCGAAGCGGAATCGAGGGCGTACATCGAGGCCATCGCCGGGGCGGTCGGGATCCCCATCATGATCCAGGATTCGCCGGGAATGGGAGTCGGGGCGATCTCGGCCGAGACCCTGGCGGAGTTGGGGCGGACCGTCCCCCTCGTCCAGTACGTGAAGGCGGAGGAGGCGCCGCCGGGCGCCAAGATCACGAAGCTGTTGGAGCTCGCGGGCGGGGAGATGACCGTCTTCGCGGGAATGGGCGACCTGCACATGGTCGAGCTGCTTGGCCGGGGCGTGAGCGGCTTCATGCCCGTGTGCGATACGATCGAACTGCACGTCGCCGTCTACGAGAAGTTCGCGTCGGGCGACCGCTCCGGCGCGCGCGAGGCCTACAACCGGCTGCTGCCGTGGATCGCGTTCTCCGAACAGAGCTACATGCGTGTCAGCAAGGAGATGCTGGTGCGCCGGGGCCTGATCCGCTCGGCCCGGCTGCGTGCGCCCGAGGGCGGGGAGATGGATCGTGAGCACTTGGCCGAGATGGCGCGCATCGCCGGGCAGCTAGGGTTTTGACCCCGCCCGATGGCGGCCGCTATGGCACTGCTCCCCTCCCTGCCGTGCGAGGGGGTCTTGAGGAGCATGGCTTCGTCCCTCGATCTTCGCCCCTCCCCACACGCGTGGTTTCCCCCGCACGTTCTTGGTTGCCCTTGCCCTTCTCCCCTCCCTGCATGCGGGGAGGGGTCGGGGGTGGGGTTTCTCTTTTGACGCGCTCTTCCCTGGGCGTATAATGAGAACTGGATGCGGGGTGAGTGAGAGCAAAGGTGCGGCGTCTTGAACGCAGGAAGCTGGGGGGCGCGGAAATGCCTCATGGATCGAAGCCGGGGGCCAGGCCGAGGGAGGAGCGCGGCTACCATCGCGTTCTTTAGCGCGGCCATCATGTTCGGATGTGCGGAGGAAAGCCCGGGGGCAGGTGGCGGCGCGGGCGCTTCCGGTGAGCACAAGCCCAACCGGTTGATAGGCGAGAAGAGCCCCTATCTGCTTCAGCACGCTTACAACCCGGTGGACTGGTACGCCTGGGGAGACGAGGCCTTCGAGAAGGCGGCGCGAGAGGACAAGCCCGTCTTCGTCTCGATCGGCTACTCCACCTGCCACTGGTGCCACGTGATGGAGCGGGAATCGTTCGATGACGCCGAGGTGGCCCGCATCCTCAACCAGCATTTCGTGGCCATCAAGGTGGATCGGGAGGAGCGGCCGGACGTCGACAACATCTACATGAGCGCCGTCCAGGCGTTGACGGGGCAGGGCGGCTGGCCCCTGAGCGTCTTCATGACCCCCGACCGCAGGCCCTTCTTCGGAGGCACCTACTTTCCGCCCGAGGACCGGTTCGGACGGCCCGGCTTCAAGCGGGTCCTCAATAGCATCGTCGGCCTGTGGGAGGGGCGCCGGGATAAGGTCGAGAACGCGGCGGAGCGGCTCATCGGTTCCCTCCGGACGGCATCCGCCCCAAGCGATGGGCAGGACCTCGACGAAGGCCTGTTGCGAGGGGCTTTCGAGACCTACCGATCCACCTACGATTCGACCTACGGCGGCTTCGGGAAGGCCCCCAAATTCCCGCGCAGCCACACCCTCTCCTCGCTGTTGCGCTACTGGCGCCGCAGCGGAGATCCCGAGGCGCTCTCGATGGTGACGAACACCCTGGATCACATGGCGCGCGGCGGCATGTACGACCATGTGGGCGGCGGGTTCCACCGCTATTCCGTGGATGCGGAGTGGTTGGTGCCCCACTTCGAGAAAATGCTCTACGACCAGGCCATTCTCGCGCGCACCTACCTCGAGGCGTACCAGGCCACCGGGGATGCGGACTATGCCCGGACCGCGCGCGAGATCTTCGACTACGTCCTGCGCGATATGACCTCGCCCGAGGGGGGGATCTACTCGGCCGAGGACGCCGACAGCGAAGGCGAGGAGGGGCTGTTCTACGTCTGGACGCCGGAGGAGGTCAAGGCCGTTCTCGGTGATGCGGCGGGCGACCGCTTCTGCGCGTTCTACGGGGTGACGGAGGCGGGCAATTTCGAGGGAGGAAAGAACATCCTCCACATCGAGTCGCCTCTAAAGGCCTTCGCCGAACGGACCGGGGCCGATGCCGAGGCGCTTGCCGGGTTCCTGGACGAGGGGCGCCGCGCGCTCTTTGCCGCGAGAGAGAAGCGCGTGCATCCCTTCAAGGACGACAAGGTTCTCACCGCCTGGAACGGACTGATGATTTCCGCGCTATCCTTCGGGGCGCAGGTTCTGGACGAACCGCGTTACGGGGCTGCCGCCGAGCGGGCGGCAGATTTCGTCCTGAAGACCCTTGGACGGGATGGGCGGCTTTTGCGCCGCTACCGCGAGGGGGAGGCGGGATTGCGCGGTTACGTGGACGACTATGCCTTCCTCGTCATGGGCCTGATCGATCTCTACGAAACGAACTTCGAGCCGCGCTATCTGCGCGAGGCGCTGCGGTTGAACGCGACCATGCTGGAGCTGTTCTGGGACGAGGGCGGCGGCGGCCTCTTCTTCACCAGCGACGACGGCGAACCCCTCGTGGTGCGGCAGAAGGAAATCTACGACGGGGCCGTCCCGTCGGGGAACTCGGTGGCCGCGCTGAACCTGCTCCGGTTGGGGCAACTGACGATGGACGAGAGCCTCAAGGAGCGCGGGAGGGCGCTGATGGCCGCCTTCGGAGGGCAGGTCGCCAGGTTCCCGACGGGCTATCCGCAGATGCTCATCGCTCTGGATTTCGCGGTCGGGCCGGGCAATGAAATCGTCATCGCGGGCGATCCGGGGGCGGAGGGCACTCTGAAGATGGTTCGCGCCGTTCGCCGTCCCTTCCTGCCCAACAAGGTCGTGGCGCTCCATCCCGTCGGCGATGAGGCCGATGCCATACTCGACCTGGTACCGTTCCTGCGCTACCAGAAGGTGATCGACGGTCGTCCGACCGCTTACGTCTGCGTCAACTACACCTGCAATCTCCCGACCACGAGCGTCGAGGAGCTTGAGGGGCTTCTGCCCTCCCAATAGAGGCGGGGACCCGACGGGCCCCGAGACGAGGTGATCCCAATGGCGCGCATCATCGCGATCTCCATCAGCGCTAGGAGCGGCATCCCCAAGCTGCCTGCGCCCTCGGCCGAATTCATCGCGGGGAGCGGTGTCGTGGGCGATGTCCACTTCGGCAACGGCGACCGACAGGTGAGCCTTCTGGAGCTGGAGGTGCTGGAAGCGCTCAAGGCCGATGCGATGGAGGTCGGACCGGGCATCCTGGGCGAGAACGTCACCACCGAAGGGCTCGAGATGGCGCAGGTCAGGCCGGGCGACCGGCTCCACCTGGGCGGCGAGGTGATCCTGGAGATCGCCAAGGAGCGCACACCCTGCCGGACCCTCAGCCCCGTGGACAGGCGGTTGCCCAGGGCCATCATAGGGCGGTGCGGGTTGCTTGCGCGCGTCGTTCGCGGCGGGGCCGCGCGGGCGGGGGAGCCCATCGTCCACGAGCGCGCCTCCACACCCTCCGGCGGTTAGGTCACCGTGAGTCGATCACGCGCGCTGCGTTTCGGCATCGTGGGAACCTCCCGGCAGGTGGCGGCCCTGGCCGAGGCGTTCGAACGATCCCCGAGCGTGTCGGTCCCCGTCGCGGTGATTCCCGAGGACGAGGCGCTATCGGTGGAGAATATCCTGTCGGTTCCCACCGTCGGATCGGCGCTGGAGCGTTTTGGGGAACATCTGGATGCGCTCTGCTGGCTGTCGTGCGGGACGGCCATTCTCCCCGACGCCCGGGCCACCCTTGATGGGCGTCTCCACCTTCTCCTGGCCATGCCGCAGCTTTCCGACGCCCCCGATCTCGTTGCCCTCGTGGAGGCGTGCGCGAATCGCGGGATCGCTTGTGTGCTCGGCGGCCTGGAGCGCTCGCTCGCACGTTATCGGGTGATGCATCGGGCGGTGGCTGCGGGTGAGATCGGCCGCCCCGTGTGTCTGCGGCACATGGCGTACGTCCGGGGCGGTCCCGACCGGCTCGAAGCGGCCGCGGCCGAGGCGCTCGATCTGGCGTGCTGGCTCTTCGACCCGGCCGTACCCGTAACCGTTCACGCGTTGACATCGCCGACCCCCGACCTCGCCGATGCGCGCCACCTGGCCATCACGGTGCGTTTCACGGGTGGCGGCGTCGCCCTTCTGACGCTGGGCCGCCTTCCCGCGAGGACCCCGCGCGTCTACAGTACGATGCTCGTCGGCTCCGAGGGCGTGCTGTCGGTGGACACCCGCACAGCCGGCCAGATCGCCGTGACCGCCGATGGGCTCCTCCTCATCGATGCGGAGGAACCCGATCCCCGCGTGCCGTGGATGATCGCGGCCGCCGAAGCCCTTGTCGGCGAGGCCGTGTGCAGTCCCACGCGCGACGAAGCGCGCACCGTGCTGGGCGCTGCGGAGGCCGCGATGACTTCGCTCGGCACGGGGCACGCCGTGGCGCCGGGGAGGACGCTCTGATGGCCAAGGACCGCTACGGCGTCGTGCTCCTGGGGTGCTACGGCCACACGCACCTTTACGCCCGCGCGCTCGCCGCCCATCCGCGCGCGAAGATCGTCGTCGTCGCCGACGAGCCGGAGGCTCCCGAGCGTTCGGTCGAGCGTAACCGCGCGATGGCGGAGCAGTATGGCGTGGCGTATACGACCGATCTCGACGCCGCCCTGGGACGGGATGACGCCGACATCGCCGTCATCTGCCCCGAGATCGAGCGCATCGGAAGGCTGGCCGTCCGCGCGGCGGGGGCGGGGCTCCACGTCTGGCTGGACAAGCCCGCGGCCGGCTCGCTGGCCGACGCGGATGCGATCGTCGAGGCGGTCGAGGCGGCGGGTGTCCGCTCGCTGGCGTACGGCTACGTCTTCACGAGCTACGCGCGCAACGCCAGGCGCGCCCTCCAGGAGGACCTGATCGGCGATCCGCTCGCCGTCCACGTCGATGTGATCTTCGCCAAGGGCGATCCGGGGGATGTCGTTGAGGTGCGTCCTCGCATCGAGGCGGGGATTCCGTCGGTGTGGACGCTGCCCGGCGTCAAGCGTGAACTCTTCGAAATCGGCGTCTACGCGGTGGGGTTGGTGCGCTACCTCACGGGCCGCGAGGTCGAGAGCGTCTACGGCACCACCGGCAACTACGTCTTCGGGCGCCACGCCGAGATGGACATCGAGGATTTCGGTACGCTCTCCTGCACGCTGCGAGGCGGCCTGATCGCCACGGTCACGGGAGGGCGGATCGGCGCTCGGAGCCACCCCTTCCTGGGGCCATTCGCGATCCAGTTGGCCGGCACGCGGGGAGCGCTCTCGGTGGATGGCTGGAGACCGCATGTGAGGCTGCACACGGAGCGTCGGGAGGCCGCCGGGTTCTTTGGGGTTCCCTACGGCGGCAACGAGGACTACGGCTTGGCCCACGCCGCCGAGCACTTCATCGCGTGCATCGAATCTGGACGCGAAACCGACAGCAGTGCGCGCGACGGCTGCGCTCTGGTCGAAACGCTCCTGGCCGGTTACGAGTCCGCGCGCACGGACGACGTCGTGGTTCTGCCCCTCCCGCGACCGGTGGCGGCGTAGGCGCCAGGGAGATCGTGCCATGAAGATCACCGATGTCCGCATGAACGCGGTCCAGCTTCCGGACCGCGAATCGCCCATCCGTAACGGCATCCTGACTTACAGGAACCGGGGCATCCAGCTTGTGGAGATCGCCACCGACGAGGGCCCCGCCGGCATCGGCTTCGGGGGCGACAAGGCGCTGGTCGAGGGGCCCCTGCGTGCGCAGCTCCTCGGGGAGGACCCCCGCGACCTCGGTCGGCTGTGGGAACGCATGTTCGGGGCCTGGCGCAAACCCGTCGCCAAGGGCGATGCGATTGTCGCCATCGGGGCCGTGGACTGGGCGCTGTGGGACCTTTTCGGCAAGATCGCGGGGCTTCCGGTCTGGCGGCTTCTGGGGGGCTGCCGCCGGGAGGTCCCCGCCTACGCCGCCGGGGGCTACTACGAGGGTGGCAAGGGCCTCGACGAACTGGCGGCGGAGATGATCCGCTACGTCGATGGCGGCTACCGCGCCGTCAAGATGAAGGTGGGGGGCGAGCCGGTCGGCGTCGATGTCGAGCGCGTCCGCATCGTCCGCGAGGCGGTGGGCCCGGATGTGGAAATCATGGTGGACGCCAACAATGCCTATGACGCACCCGGCGCCATCGAATTCGGCCGCGCCGTCTCGCAGTACCGCCCCTTCTGGTTCGAGGAGCCCGTCTCGCCGGACGACTGGCGCGGTTCCCGCGAGGTGCGCCGCGCGCTGGATATCCCCATCGCCAGCGGGGAGAATGAGTTCACCCGCTGGGGGTTCAGGGACCTGATCGAAGGGGAGTGCGTGGATATCGTCCAGATCAGCTCGAACACCTCGGGCGGACCCACCGAGGCCCTGAAGATCGCGGCCATGGCGAGTGCGTACCACCTGAAGGTGGCGCCGCACGGCCAGGAGCGCGTCGGACAGCACCTGGTGGCGGGCCTGGCCAACAGCCTGATGGTCGAGACCTACCCCGAGATCAACCGTTACGAGAATGACTTCGTGGCGCCCGTGGACCTCCGGGACGGCATCATCCATCTGCCCGACCGCCCCGGCCTGGGCCTGGAAGTGAACTGGGACGCCGTGAAACAGCATGTGGACCCCTAGGACTGCCTTCCACCTCCGCCCGTCCCCGCGTTCGGGGCAGGCGCCTTGTCCCCCTCCCCGCGAGGGCGGGGTGAGCCACCCCACGCTGGCTGGTGGGATTTCCTCTTTTGCCCCCTCCCTGCTGGCGGGGAGGGGGTTAGGGGGTGGGGTTTCTCCCCTCAACGTGAAGGAGTAGCGCAGTGAAGATCACCGATGTCCGTGCCATCACGGTTGATCTTGGCGAGCGCGATGTGCCGCTGCACAACGCCATCGTGACGTCGAGCAAAATCGTCTTCACTCTCGTCGAGGTCACCATCGACGATGGCCTCAAGGGCATCAACGTCGGCTACGGTGATAAACACTTGATCGAGGGGCCCCTGAGGTCTCAGCTCGTGGGCGAGGACCCGCGCGATCTCGAGCGTCTGTGGGAGCGCATGTACCGTCTCTGGCGCAAGCCCGTCGCCAAGGGGGATACGATTCAGGCCATCGGCGGCGTGGACTGCGCGCTCTGGGACCTCTTCGGCAAGATCGTGGACCTTCCGGTCTGGCGCCTTCTGGGCGGCTACCGCCGGGTCGTCCCCGCCTACGCTGCGGGCGGGTACTACGCGGAAGGGAAAGGCCTCGACGAACTGGCCTCGGAGATGGCCCGCCAGGTCGAGAACGGCTACCGGGCCGTCAAGATGAAGGTCGGCCGCCTGCCGATCCCCGAAGATGTGGAGCGGGTCCGCGCCGTCCGCGAGGCCATCGGCCCCAACGTGGACCTCCTGGTCGACGCCAACGACGCCTGGACGGCCCCCGAGGCCATCCGGTTCGGCCGCGCCGCCGAGCAGTACGACCTCTACTGGCTGGAGGAACCCGTCTCCCCGGACGACCTGCGCGGAGGCCGCGACGTGCGCCGCGCGCTGGATGTCCCGCTCGCCACGGGGGAGATCGAGGGCACGCGCTGGGGGTTCAAGGACCTGATCGAGCAGGAGGCCGCCGACATCATTCAGGCCGACGGCATCACCTGCGGCGGCATCAGCGAGTTCCGGAAGATCGCCGCGATGGCGAGCGCCTACCACCTGCCCGTGGCGCCCCACGGCAACGAGCGGCTGGTGCAGCACCTGGTGGCGGGCGTGTCCAACGGCCTGACCGTCGAATGCTACCCCGAGTTCCAGGGCTATCTGGCCGATTTCGTCGCGCCCGTGGATTTCCGCAACGGCGTGATCCACCTCTCCGACCGCCCCGGCCTGGGCCTGGAGGTGGACTGGGCCGCGGTGGAGCGGCATGTGGACCACTAGGACTGCCTTCCACTACCCGGCCCGTCCCTGCATCCGAGGGAAGCGCCTTGTCCCCTCCCCGCCGGCTGGTGGGATTTTCTCTTTCGGAATATCTTTGGGATTAGGGGCGGATTCTGTCATTTGGTCGTTACCACACTGATATATAGTCATATCATACTTGGAATAATTCAGGCTCCATAATAATGTATATAGCGTCGAAATTTATTGGATATTGTTTGACTAGATCATCTATCTTTTTTGTAGATAAAGACAACGTTTCTGGTATGGAATTATTGGTATCCATTGGGGCGTCTGAGTTATGGTATACTAGCAATTCCTCTATGCGATCAGGCTTTAGATTATATTTTTGGAGATCTATTGTCTTGTGTAGCACTGCTTCCGAGATGAGTGTAGATGCCACCTCGATGTTCTGGTCTCCAGCCCACCCCTCTGGTCGAAATGAAGGCCCATGCTCTGATTGGTCTTTGACTATTTCCTCTTCGGTTTTTTTATTAAGATCATATAGTTTCTCGCCTTGAGTCAAGTGTTCTTGGTATTTAGGTATTGTAGCTTCTGTATGTTCAACTCCAACAACGGTTCCATCGCCATGTTCAATGATTAGATCTGGTGCTTCATTTTTTCTAATTTTTAATGGGAATATAAATTTGTCAACTGTTAACGGGCTTGAAAGGTAGAACCTAAAGCACCATCGCTCACGATCTATTATCTTGCGACCCTCTGTTCTAAGGGGAACTTTGAAATCGATTTTCTCCAAGGTGTTTTTTAGCTCTGTTTTATTTTTCGGTGATATACAGTCTCCGAAACATCGGAATAGCTTAGACCTGTATTCCATGGCCAATACTCCTATGCGGACTTTCCCCAAGCTAAATAATTTTGGTCTTCCCGTCGGCGCCGCCGGGCTTTTGGAGCTCGTGGAAGACGTCGGGCGTCGCGACGGCGAGGCGGATGGCCGGCGCGTCCCCCACGACGCTGATGAGGTGGAAGGTATTGCGCGGGACGAAGACCACGTCGCCACGCCTGGCGTGCACCACGCCTCGGCCTTCGATATCCCAGGTGATCTCCCCTTCGAGGATCGCCCACCACTCGTCGCACATGGAGTGGAAGTGGCGTTCGTTGGGCGTGCCGGGCGCCTGGCAGATGACCGTGGCCATCTGGTCGTCGGTGAGGACGACGCGCTCGAACCAGGGCGGCTCCCCTTTCCGGGCCTTGAGATGGGCCAGCCGCATGAGCGGCTGATTGGGCGTGATCTCAGCCCCTGGGTTCATGGAGATTCCTCCTTGCCTCGTCCGTCGTCTGGGGTTCGCGGGCAGCGAACGGATATTCGGTCGAAACAGCATACGCTTCGGGCCGGGATGCGTCAACCCGCTGCGAGGGCGTCCTTGCCCGGGTCCGGGGCCTTCGCTATCCTGACCTCTGGGGGAACCTTTAGGCGGCCCAAGCGGTTGTGCAGGAGAAGCGATGGCTCAGGGTAAGGAGAGCGGAACGGCAGCCGTGGCGCGGGCGGCGCTCCTCGCGGTCGACGGTATGCACTGCGCTTCGTGCGTGGCGCGGGTCGAGAAGGCGCTGCGCGGTGTGCCGGGCGTCGAAGAGGCCAGCGTCAACCTGGCGACGCGTCAGGCGAACGTCGTCTACGATCCAGTCCGCGCAACGGTGGACGCCATGGCGCAGAGCGTGGGACGCGTCGGCTACACGGCCCGCGAGGTGCGCAACGAGTTCGAGGGCCTGGCGTCCCTCACGGAGACCCTCGATACCGAGCGGCGCGCCGTGGGACGGAGGGCGCTCGTCGGGGCGGCCCTGACCCTGGTGATCGCCGCCGTGATGCGGCTGGATCTGCCCCAGACCGCGTGGGTTATCGCCTGGCCGGCGGCGACAGTCGTCCTGTTCTGGGCCGGCCTCCGGTTTTTCGCGGTGGGCATCCGCAGCCTGTGGCATCTCTCGCCCGACATGAATACGCTGATCGCCCTGGGCACCGGAGCGGCGTACGGCTGGAGCGTCGCCCAGATCGGGCGCGAACTGATGGATGGCCAGCGCGCGGCCCATCTCGAGTTCGAGATGGCGTCGTTGATCGTGACGATCATCCTCCTTGGGCGCTGGCTGGAGGCCCGGGCCAAGGCGCGCGCGACATCCGCCGTGGCCGGCCTCGCATCGCTGGGGCCGCGCGTCGCGCACCTCCTGGAGGGCGGGATCGAGCGCGACATCCCGGCGTCCGATCTGCGGCCGGGCGACACCGTCCGCATCCGTCCCGGCGAGAGACTGCCCTCGGATGGCGTGATAGAGGCGGGGCGCTCATCGCTGGACGAGGCGCTGGTGACGGGCGAGAGCCTGCCGGTCGAGCGCGGTCCGGGCGATGAGGTCCTCGGCGGGACGCTCAACGGGGCGGGGGCGCTCGAAGTGCGCCTGACGCGCGTGGGCGCTGCGAGCCTCCTGGGGCAGATCGTCGAGCTGGTCGCCCAGGCGCAGAGTACGAAAGCGCCCATTCAGCGGCTGGCGGACCGCATGGCGGCGGTTTTCGTCCCGGTGGCGGCGGCGGCGGCGCTCGCGACGCTCGCATCATGGCTCGCGGCTGAGGGCGATCTGGCTCTGGCGATGGAACGTATGGTGGCTGTCCTGATCGTCGCGTGTCCGTGCGCGCTGGGGCTGGCGACGCCGACGGCGATCCTGATCGCCTCGGGGCGGGGGGCATCGGCCGGCGTGCTGTTCAAGGGCGGAGAGGCACTGGAGCGCGCCGCGAAGGTCACGACCGTCGTCTTAGACAAGACGGGCACGGTGACGCAGGGTAGGCCCGCCGTCCTGGACGTTTTGAGCAGCGATGGCGCCGATCCCGAAACCATCCTGCGGCTTGCGGCTGCGGTCGAGGCCCCTTCCGAGCACCCGCTGGCCCGGGCCATCGTCGCCGAAGCGCGCGAGCGGAACCTGGCGACGCCCACCGCGACCGACTTCACCGCGATCCCCGGCGGCGGGGCGACGGCGGTCGTAGAGGGAACGACGGTGAGGGTCGGGACGCCGGCGTTTCTGGCCGAGCGCGGTGTGGCCGTCCCTGAACGCGTCGAGGGTGGCGCGGCGGAGCAGGGGGAGACGGCCGTCCACGTGGCTCGGGATGAGCGGTTCGAGGGCGCCATCCTGCTCGCTGATCCTCCCAAGCCCGACGCCCGCGCAGCCGTCGGTGCCCTGCGCGCGATGGGCCTGGGGACGCTCCTGCTCTCCGGCGACCGGCGGGAGGCCGCGAAGGCCATCGGGAAGACCATCGGTATCGATGACGTGCTCGGCGAGGTGCGGCCTGAGGGAAAGGCCGCCGCGATCCGGCAGCTTCAAGAGGGCGGGGCCGTGGTGGCGATGGTGGGCGACGGCCTCAACGATGCGCCGGCGCTGGCCCGGGCGGATTGCGGCATCGCCATCGGGGGAGGCACGGATATAGCCGCCGCGAGCAGCACTGTAACGTTGATGAGAGGCGAGGTGGCGGGCGTCGTGAATGCGCTCGCTCTCGCACGGGCGACGGTGCGGGTGATCCGCCAGAATCTCGGCTGGGCGTTCGTCTACAACGCCGTCCTCATTCCTTTCGCTGCGGGCGTCTTCATCCCGATCCTGGGCGTCGCCATGCATCCGGGCTGGGCGGCAACGGCCATGGCGTTGAGCTCCGTCTCTGTCGTGACCAACTCCCTGCGGTTGCGCCGCCTGCGCCTGTCGGAACCCGGCTGATGCGAGGGCGCTGGGGCGCGGCAGCCACGCTTGCGCTCCTCAACTTGATGATAGCGGGCAGTGCCCCGGCGCAAGCGCCCGCGCCAGAGGGCCCTCTTGCGAGCCCTCGACGGGCTCAGGGTGGCATGGACTCCCGGCGACGGGGAGCGGAGGTTCGCCTCGTACTGGTCATCGTCGTGGACGGCCTGCGAGCCGGTGTCATGGATAGCTTCGGGCACCTCTTCGGCGAAGGCGGCTTCCGGCGGCTTCTGAACAGGGGCGCCGTGCTGACCGAGGCGCATTTCACCCACGCCAGGACGTTCACCGGGCCGGGCCACGCCACGCTGCTTTCGGGGTTGCCCCCATCCGCGCACGGGATCGTCGCCAACTGGTGGTACGACCGCGCGCACGGGAGAGCGGTCTACTGCATCGGGGACTCGACCGCCCCTCCGCTCAACCGCACGCCCATGCCCGGCGAGGGGTTCTCGCCCGCCCGCTTCAGCGGGATCACGGTTGGCGACCGCCTCCGGCAGCACACCGGAGGGGCGTCAAAAGTCGTCGCAATCGCTCAGAAGGACCGCGCGGCGATCCTGCTCGCGGGCGCTCTCGGGGCGGCCTATTGGTACGACGAGCAGACGGGCGAGTACACGACCAGCGCGTACTACGCGCCCAGGCTACCCGCCTGGCTCACCCGGCTCAACGCCGAACGCATCCCCGACCATGCCTTCGGCTCGGCATGGCGCCCCCTCCTCGCGCCGGCGGCTTACGCCCCGGCGGCTCCCGACGACGGCCTGCACGCGGAGAACAAGGACGGCAACGGCACGAGCTTTCCTCACGTCTTCACCGGCGGACTGGACGCACCGGGACCCCGTTACTACGCGGCCTACCGCCGACATCCCGACAACGCGGCGCTCCTGTTCGAGGCCGCCGGGAGCGTCATCGAAACCGAAGCGCTTGGCGAGGACGAGATCCCCGATCTTCTGGCGCTCGGCCTGGGGACGCACGATCGCCTATGCCACTCCTTCGGGCCGAGGAGCCTCCAGGTGCATGACTTCATGGTCCGCCTCGACCGGATGCTCTCGGCTTTCCTCGCCCGCGTAGAGACAGCCGTTGGCCCGGGCAGGACGCTCACCGTGCTGACGGCCGATCATGGCTTCCTGCCCGTACCGGAGCGACTGCGCAACGATGGGGTCGCGGCGCGTCGCCTGCCCCAGACGCGCGTCGCCGCCGCCTGCGATTCGGCGCTGGATGCGACATTCGGTCCGGCGGACTGGGTGGTCCCCGAGCACGCCACGGGCAAACTGGCCGATCTCTACCTGGACCCCGCCGCCCTGGCCCATCGTAGCGTCACCCGGTCGGATGCCGAGGCGGTTGCCCGGGGGGCGGCGGGGTCCCTCGAAGGCGTTGCCGGGGCCTGGACGCGCACGGAGCTTCTGGACGGCGGCTCGCGCATTCCCGACTCCATCCGCGAGAGCTTCCATCCTGCGCGCTCGGGCGACGTAATCTTCGAACCGGAGCCCCACACGCTCGCCTTCACGAGCTATGCGCTCAAGAGCGTCGGGAGTGGCCACGGTTCGTCCCATAGCTACGACACCCACGTTCCCCTCGTCTTCGCAGGCCCTGGCGTCCGCCCAGGCGCCATCCACGGTGCGTGCAGCGCGCTCGATCTGGCGCCCACGCTGTACGCGCTCCTGGGCATGAAGCCGCCTCCGGGCGTCGGGGGCCGCGTGCTGGACGAGGTTCTGGCGGGCCGGTGATGGGCCAGGCTGCCGGCACGCCGGGATCGGCCGATCCTCCGGTGAACTCGGGGTCGGGCCGGTCATGCGTCATCCTGGCCAACGGGCGGCCGCCGGGCCGTGCGACGCTCGAGCGAACGCTGGCTGACCGGCCTTTCCTCATCGCCGCCGACGGCGGGGCGGATGCTGCGCGCGCCCTGGGCCTGGTGCCGGACCTGGTCGTCGGAGATTTCGACTCCGTGACCTCGGAGACTCGCCGTGCGTTCGAGGCCAAGGGCGTCGCCTTCGAGCACATCGCCGATCAGGAGACGACCGACCTCTCCAAGGCCATCCGAACCGCATTGGGGCGCGGCTTCCACGGCCTGTGCCTGCTCGCCGCCACGGGTGACAGGACCGATCACGTCCTGGGGGCGCTGGGCCTGCTCTACGAGTACGGGCAGACGTGCGACTTGGTGCTGCGCGACGATGTGTGCGATATTCGCCTCGTCGCCGAGGGCGTCCATGCGCTCCAAAGCCCCGTCGGCACCACCGTCTCGCTGGAGGCGCCTTTCGGTCCCGCGGAGGGGATTTGGACCGAGGGGCTGGAGTATCCCCTGCGCGGCGAGCGGCTCCGGATGGGCGAGCGCGGCGGACTCAGCAACCGCATCATCAGCAAGCCCGCCAGCGTGCGCGTCGAGCGGGGCGCACTCTTGTGCTTCGAGGTGTTTCGGCCTTAGTCCGGGGCTCCGCATCGTCGAGCCCCCGCGCGGTCTTTCTGTGATCGGGAGAAAAGAACCCCACCCCCAACCCCTCCCCGCGAGCAGGGAGGGGCGAAGATCGGGGGACGAGGCCATGCTCCTCAAGACCCCCCCGTATGCAAGGAGGGGCGTGCAGCGGCGGTTGGAGAGGAAACCCCTCTCCGCATGCAGGGAGGGGCGATGCTCACCGGAGTTTCCGAACCCGCTCACGTCAGCCGTCATGGCGCGTAAGATACGCAAGCCGCTGCCTGGAGTCAGTGCTAACTCCTTGACACTGGGGTCCAGAGCACCCCAACCCCTCCCCGCGAGCAGGGAGGGGCGCAGTGCCATGATGGTTGCCATCGGGCGGGACATCGCTCCCACCCCGCGTGCAGGGAGGGGCCTCCTTCGGCTGGCGTGTGCGTGCGTTCTCATCTTCCCGGCGTTCGCGGGCGCAGAAGAGTGGTTGGCCACCTCCGATTACGCGCGCATGGACTACGCGGTCGGAATCTCGCCGGCGGGACTCATCGCCGAGGATTTCGACGACGACGGCCTGCCCGAGCTCGTCACCGCCGACAGCAACGACAGCTCCATCACCCTCCTGCACAACGAGGGAGGGCGCTTCTCCTCGGCGCTGACCATCAAAGTCGGGAGGGAACCCTGGGCGCTGGCGTCGGGCGATTTCGACCTGGACGGCGGCATGGACCTGGCGCTCACCAACTGGGCGGATAACAACGTTCAGATCCTTTTCAACAACGGCAGGGGACGGCTCGGACCCCGCACGATGCTGATCCCCGTGGACCTGGGCCCCGAATCGCTCTTTCCGGCCGACCTCGACGGCGATAACGACCTCGATCTCGTCGTCGCCAATTTCGGCCCCCTGACCTCCGCCAAGCGCGGGCTCGGGCGGGGCGACGGCTGGAACGTGAATGTCCTGCACAATCGGGGTGACGGGAGCTTCTTCGAGGCCGGCCTCTACGATGTCGGCGGTCAGCCCCACACCATCGTCGCGGCCGACCTCACGGGCGACGGCCTGCCCGAATTCGCCACCGCCAACGGCCGCACCGACGACATCACCCTTTGGCGCAACGACGGGGAGGGCCTCTACCGCGCGCGGGAGGACCTCTTCGCGGGCGCGGCGCCCTGGGCGCTGACGGCGGCCGATTTCGACCTCGACGGCGACCGGGACCTGGCCGTCGCCGTGAGCCGCAGCCACTTCGTGGCGCTGTTCGCCAACGATGGGGACGGTAAGCTCGAACGCGTCGCCACGTACCGGGTCGGCCTGCTCCCGTTCTGGGTCGTCGCCGCTGATCTCGACGGGGACGGCGACCCCGACCTCGTCACCGCCAACGAGCGCAGCGACGACATCAGCCTGCTCGAAAACCTCGGGGACGGGACTTTCGGTCCGCAGGTCACCCTCCCGGCGGGGAACGGGCCGTATACCGTCGCAGCCGCCGACCTGGACGGCGATGGTTTTACCGACCTGGCCGTGAGCAACGCCGGATCGAACGATGTTTCCGTCCTCCTGAGGACACCGGCGGACGACGAGCCCCCCATCCCCGGGCCAACGCCTCCGACCCGCTTCACCCTCGGGCAGAACCGCCCCAATCCCTTCAACGCCGTGACGGCCATCCCGTTCGCGCTGCCGGAACCCGGCGCGGTGACGCTCACCGTGTACGATCCCACCGGCGCAAAAATCCGGGATCTGGCGCGGGACAGGCTCTTCGGGGCGGGACTGCATACGCTGGTCTGGAACGGTAAGGACAACGCCGGCAGCCGCGTCGCGAGCGAGCGTTACCTTTACGAACTGCGCACCGGCGGCGTGCGCCTGCGGCGACTCATGATCTTCGCGAAGTAGACGCCATGCCCACGGAGGGTTGTTTTCCGGAGGTGCGCGCGCTGCTGGAGCGGCACGGTGCGCCCTTCACGGTCCTGCGGCACGAGCCCGTTTACACGAGCGAAGAGGCCGCGCGGGTTCGCGGTGCGCCTTTGGCCTCCGGTGCGAAGGCGCTCGTGGTCAAGGCGGGGGCGGGGTTCGCGATGTGCGTTATCCCCGCCGATGCCAGGCTCGACGGCAAGCGGGCCCGCCGGGCCCTGGGCGCGGGGCGGCTGCGCTTTGCGACGCGCGAGGAACTGCGCGAACTGACGGGCCTCGAACCGGGGGCCGTACCGCCTTTCGGGAGCCTGTTCGGTCTTGCGACCGCCTGCGACGGGGGCGTGGCCGGGGGCGGTCAGATCAACTTCAACGCCGGGGCGCACACGATCAGCGTCAAGATGCAGGCCGCCGATTACCTCACCGTCGAGCGGCCCACCGTTGCGGCCATCGCGCGGCGGTGAAACGGGCTCGGGCTACTGCATGAACTCCGCCTTGACCGCCCTCCACGTGACCGCCTCCACCGCCACCGGGCCGTTGCTTGCCCCCTGCTCCTGCCCATCGGGTCCAATGATGGGCGCGCCAGAAGCCACCAGCGCTTCGATGGCTCTGAACTGTTCGATCAGGTACAGGGGCAGGTTGGGATCGACCTCCACGTAGTGGCCGGTGCTGATCTGCACGAAAAAGCCGGTGTGCGGAATCAACGAATCCGGCACGATCAGCGCCCCATCCACGGTGCGGTAGAAATACCCGCCCATCGGTGACAGGTCGCCACCGTGTCTGACGAGCATCTCCAAGCGTGGACCTTTTCCATCGTACATGCCGTTGATACCCTCGCCATTACCGTTATCGAACTCCATCCAGCCAAAGATGTTGTGAAGGTACAGCACTTCTCCATCTCGAAAAGCCAGTTGGTCCATGCCTCCCACAGCTTCCGCGATGATTTCCAGAGAGCCCTCTGCCCCTGGCGGCGCTGAAACGTCTATCTCGATGATGTCTCCCGATTTCGTATGCACATAGTGATGCGTGTGGGGTTCTTGCCAGGGATCAAACCCCACGAGCTCGCCATCGACGACGCGGAAGTAGCGCTCTTCATCGAAGTAGTCGAAGGAGGGCTCGTCCGCGCTGCTGGAGCCAACGGCCAAAACGAGCAACACAGCCGCCAGAACGCAGGCCCCAAGACAAAAAACGGTCCACTTTGACATGGCTCAACTCCTCTTTACAACGGAGGCCCCGCTGTTGGGGGGCTTGCAGGTGGTGAGACGCGAGTGGCGCAGAGGCTTCGGGATGAGGGGCGCATCACCTCCCTTGGAGGTCAGACGTGAAACCGCACACCAAAAGTTTGTGCTTTTAGCGCTTGTTTGTCAAGAGAAAAAGGATAGAGCCCCCGCCCTTGCAGACGGGGAGCTCTATCCATCTTGGAGAGAATCGGCGGCTACTTGGCCAGCGTGAGCTTCTTCGACGCCTCGAAGTCGCCCACCGTGAGCGTGGCCAGGTACGTCCCCGCGGCGGCGGCATTGCCATCAAAGAAAAGGCTCCCTAGACCATGAGCTAGGGGGGCCTTGGCGCGGGGCGTTACTTGAGGAGCTTGCGCATCAGATCCGCACCCAAGCGATTCTGGCGGCGGCGGATTGCATTCTTGACGTATGCGTCAGGGCCCTTGGAAAGTGACTTGACGATTCCGAGAATTGACAGGATTTTATAGAGTGTACGCATGCCTCAGTCCCCCCCTCTTCAAACTTATTCAGGAAACAGATAGACCTCCTCGAACTCAATGTCAAGAGGAGAATGGCGCGGGACACAAATACGGCGACCCCACCCCGCAAGCAGGGAGGGGAGTATAGAGAATGGGGCACGCGCAAGGCGGGGAGAGGCACAAACACGAATGCGCTCGGGTTGGGAGGTTGTCCTATGGGCTCTCACCCGGTTATACTGAGGGCTACTGTCTAGCTCGATGCCGATACGGCCGGAGTGCAACGACTTCCACATGCGCCTACGCCCGCCGGGTTTCCACCGCCTCCTCGACCCCTCTCCACGGGCCGGGAGGGGCGAAACACCGATGTTCGGGGCGGACCCGAAGGCTCATATGGCGTTCGACCGGCCGGAATCCTCCGCGTGAACGCTCCGAGCTCGACTTCGGCGGCGTCCCTGCACGGCCGCAGGCTGAGAGCCTTCGCGGTCGTTCAGTTCAGTCAGGTCTTCGCGTGGGAGATCTGGCGCGTGGTGTTCAACAACTATCTGGTGGAGCGCTTCGACGTCAGCGGCTTCCAGCGCGGTGCGCTCGAATCGGCCCGAGAGACGTCGGGGCTCGGCCTCATCGGGCTTACGGCCCTGCTCGGGCGCTTCTCGCTACCGTTCCAGGCAGCGCTCGCGGCGTTCGTCTTTGCGGTGGGGCTCGCGGCGTTCACCATCGTCCCGAGCTACGTCTGGCTGTTCCCCGCGATCCTGCTGATGAGTGCGGGCCAACACCTGTTTCTGGTCCTGCGCCAGGTGCTGATCCTGGCCAGCGCGCCGCCGGGCGAGAAGGGGCGTCTCTTGGGCTGGCTGGGCGCCGTCGCTGCCCTGGGGACGCTCGCCGCCTCGGGCGCCGTGTTGCTGGGCTTCCGCCGGGTCGGATTCGAGGGCAGCTTTGCGGTCAGTGCGGTTATCGCCCTGGCGGGCGGGCTGGTGATGCTGACCCTGGTGCACGACCGACGCGGGGCCGCCGATGCACCGCGCTGGGTCGTACGCCGGCGGTACTGGCTCTACTATCTCCTCACGCTCATCGGAGGTGCACGGCGGCAGATCTTCGTCACTTTCGCCATCTTCGCGCTCGTCAAGCTCCATGGCGCGAGCGTCTCTACGGTCGCCCTTCTGAGCATGGGCAACAACCTGCTCGGCATCGCCACGAGCCCGCGCATCGGCCGCATCATCGACCGCTTTGGCGAACGGATCACCTTGGGGGCGAGCTACTTCCTGGCGGCCGCGATCTTCTGGGGCTACGCCTACGCCGACTGGCTTCCGATGCTGTATGCGCTCTACTGCCTCGACAGCATCTGCTTCAGGGCCGAGATGGCGCGCAGCACCTACCTGGACAAGATCGCGCCCCGCGAAGAGGTGGCTCCGTCGCTTGCCTTCGGCATGACGGTCAACCACATCCTGGCCGTCAGCATGCCGCTGGTCGGCGGGCACCTGTGGGACCGCGTGGGTCCCGAGGCGACCTTCGTGGGCGGAGCGATTCTGGTGGCGTGTTCGCTGGTAGCGCTGGGCTGGCTGCGCACGCCGCGCTCGGGGACATCGCCGGCGCCTTAGACGGCCGCGCCGTGAAAAACTGCTTGACAGTCCTCGGACGGCCTCCTATATAGGGCGCTGCGATTAGCACTCGCACCACAAGAGTGCTAATAGACGGCTTTTCGTCAGTTGGAGTGGGGAATTCACGCAAGGAGGCAGCGACAGATGGCCACGCAGACCGCGACGAAGATGGAGCTCCGTCCCTTGTCGGACCGTGTTTTGGTGAAGCCGGACGCGGACGCGGCGGAGAAGGTGGGCAGCATTTACGTGCCCGATACGGCCAAGGAGCGACCGCAGCGGGGCGAGGTGGTTGCGGTGGGCCCGGGTCGGAAGAGCGACAAGGGCGACGTGGTGGCGATGAACGTGAAGGCGGGCGACAAGGTGCTCTACGGCAAGTATGGGGGCACGGAGCTCGAGATCGAAGGCGAAGACTATCTGATCATGTCCGAATCGGACATTCTGGGGGTGTACGCGTAGGCCTGCAGAGGTCGTTAGGGAGGAACCTGTAAGATGCCCAAGAAGCAGCTTGCTTTTGACGCGGAGGCGCGTGAGGCGCTCAGGCGTGGGGTGAACCAGCTAGCGGCAGTGGTGAAGGTGACGCTGGGCCCCAAAGGACGCAACGTCGTTCTGGACAAGAAGTTCGGTTCTCCGACGGTGACCAAGGATGGCGTGACGGTGGCCAAGGAGATCGAGCTGGAAGAGCCCTACGAGAACATGGGCGCTCAGATGGTTCGGGAGGTGGCCAGCAAGACCTCCGATGACGCCGGTGACGGCACGACGACGGCGACGGTCCTCGCCGAAGCGATCTTCGAGCAGGGGCTGAAGGCGGTGACCGCCGGCGCGAGCACCATGGCCCTCAAGCGTGGAATCGGCAAGGCCGTCGACGCCGTGGTGGAGGCCATCGAGAAGGTATCCAAGCCCGTGGCGGGTCGGACGGAGATCGCGCAGGTGGGGACGATCTCGGCGAACAACGACAGCGCCATCGGAGACCTGATCGCCGACGCCATGGAGAAGGTGGGCAAGGACGGCGTCATCACGGTGGAAGAGGCCAAGGGGATCGAGACGACCCTGGAAGTGGTCGAGGGGATGCAGTTCGACCGCGGGTATCTTTCGCCGTACTTCGTGACCGACTCCGAGAGCATGGAAGCGTCACTGGAGGACGCCCACGTGCTGATCCACGACAAGAAGATCAGCACGATGAAGGACCTGCTGCCGGTCCTGGAGAAGATAGCGCAGACGGGCCAGCCGATGCTGGTGATCGCCGAGGACATCGAAGGCGAGGCGCTGGCGACGCTGGTGGTGAACAAGCTGCGCGGCACCCTGCGGACGTGCGCGGTGAAAGCGCCCGGTTTCGGCGACCGCCGCAAGGCGATGCTGGATGATATTGCGGTCCTCACGGGCGGCCGGGTCCTGAGCGAGGAAGCGGGCTTCAAGCTGGAGAACGCCACGCTTGGGGACATGGGCCGTGCGAAGCGTCTGGTGATCGACAAGGACAACACGACGGTCATCGAAGGCGCCGGGGAGTCGGAAGCGATCCAGGGTCGTATGGAGCAGATCCGTCGTCAGATCGACGAGACGACCAGCGACTACGACCGTGAGAAGCTGCAGGAGCGTCTGGCGAAGCTGGCCGGCGGGGTAGCGGTGATCAACGTCGGCGCCGCGACCGAGACGGAGATGAAGGAGAAGAAGGCGCGCGTGGAGGACGCCCTGCACGCGACCCGCGCCGCGGTGGAAGAGGGCATCGTGGCCGGCGGCGGCGTGGCGCTGTTGCGGGCCGTGAACGCGGTGGAGAAGCTGGAGTTGCCGGGAGACGAGGCCATTGGCGCGAGCATCGTCGTCCGCGCGTTGGAAGAGCCGCTTCGGCAGATCTCGCTGAACGCCGGTTCCGAAGCGGGTGTCGTGGTGCAGCGCGTGCGCGAAGGTGAAGACACCTTCGGGTACAACGCCGAGGCGGACGAGTACGAGGACCTGGTCAAAGCCGGTGTGATCGACCCGACCAAGGTGGTCCGCACCGCGCTTCAGAACGGGGCCAGCATCGCCGGGCTTCTGCTCACTACCGAGGCCCTCGTCACCGAGATACCGGAGAAAGAGGCCGCGGCAGGTCCGCCCGGAGGCATGCCGCCGCACAGCCACGATTTCTAGGAGGTAGCCATCGAGACCGTTTAATACCCGTTGCGTTAGTCGAGAGATGGGCTGACGGCCGTCGTTGTGCCGATGGCGTTCGGCAGGTTGGCGAGCGGGCCATAGCTCGACCGCGCCGCCCGACGCGCGAAGCCGCGACTGTCCCTATCACGCTGTGATGCCGGAAGTCGAAACTTTGTGAGCTGCCGCGAAGGGAGATAGAGACGATGAAACGACTCGACGGCAAGATCGCCTGGATCACCGGTGCGGCTTCGGGCATGGGTGAAGCTACGGCCGAGCTTTTTGCGGAGGAGGGCGCTAAAGTCGCGGCCATCGACATCCAGCGTGAGCGCGGCCAGGGGGTCGTCGAACGGATCGCGGCCCGTGGCGGCGAGGCGGTCTTCCTGGAATGCGACGTTGCCCAGGAGGAACAGGTGCGCGGATCGATCGAGAAGACGGTCGAGCGCTTCGGCGAATTGCACATCGTCGTCAACTGCGCTGGCATCGTCCACATCGAGTGCCTGGACGAGTACTCCGAGGCGGACTGGGACCGCATCATGGCCGTCAACGTCAAATCCATCTTCTTCTCCCTCAAGCACGCTATCGGGCACCTTCGCAAGCACAAGCGCAGCACCATGGTGAATATCGGTTCGGTGGGCGGCTTCATCGGCCAGGCCGATACCCCGGCCTACATCACCTCCAAGCACGCCGTGCTCGGGCTGAGCCGAAACATCGCGGTCGATTACGCCGTCGACGGCTTGCGGTGCAACTGCATCTGCCCAGGGATCACCGACACCCCGATGCATGACCATCATTTAAGCACCATGCCCGATCCAGAGGGTGCGCTGGCTCGACGCCTCCGCCGCGTGCCCACGGGGGTCATCATCACGCCGATGGAGATCGCCAGGGCGGTGCTCTACCTTTCCTGCGAGGATTCCTCGGGCGTCACCGGCACGTCGCTCGTGGTCGACGGCGGCTACATCACTGCCGCCGAATGGGAGACCACCGGTCACACGAGGTTCATGGAGACGCCATGACATCCAGGCTCGCCTGCGCGTCGATGCGTAAGACGAACCGTGGGAGGGGGACTCACATTGATTCAATCGGACCGCTTGCTCGATACTTTCCTGACGATCCTCCGGATCAACAGCTTTTATCCGGAGGAGGATGAGGTCATGCAGGTGCTGCGGCCAAGGCTGGAGCGGCTGGGGATGCAGGTGTCGGAGGATGAGTCCCGCAATATCCTGGGCACCTGGCCGGGCACGGGCGATAGGACCGACGCGGAACCGGTTCTGCTCTGCGCGCACGTGGACACGGTGCGCCCCACGGTCGGGATGCAACCCGTTGTGCGCGAAGGCTCCGTTTTTTCGGACGGCTCGAGTGTGCTCGGCGCGGACGATAAGGCGGCCGTGGCGGCGATTGTCGAAGCGGCGGAGGCGATCGCGGAGAGCGGCGTCCCCCATCCCCCCGTAGAAGTGCTGCTCACCATCGGCGAGGACGTTGGGCACATCGGCTCCAAAGCCTTCGATGTCGCGCCGGTCCGGTCCTCCCTGGCCTATGTTCCCGATTCCGGCGGGCCCGTCGGCCAGATCATCCTGGCGGCCCCCTGGGCGCGGAACTGGAGAGTGACCTTCCATGGCCGGGCCGCACACGCCGGGATCGAGCCGGAGAATGGACGCAGTGCCCTAACCATGATGGCCCGAGCCATCGCCTCGCTTCCCTGGGGCCGACTCGACGAGGAATCGACGTCGAACGTAGGCACCGTTTCCGGCGGCGAGGCGGGCAACATCGTGGCTCCGCAGGCCGAAATGGTCTTTCAGGTGCGCAGCCTCGACGAAGACAAATACGAGCGGTACATCGACAACGTACTGGACGCCTGCCAACGCGCCGCGGCGGGTATGGAAGGCCGTATCGAGCACGAGGCGCTCGGCGGCACGCGCGGTTATCGATTCGCGGAAACCGATCCGGTCGTCGAGCGGGCCAAGTCGGCGATCCGATCCGTCGGACTGCAACCCACCTGCACCGTTTCATGCGGCGGCAGCGACGCCAACGAGTTCAACGCCAAGGGCCTTGCGACTCTGGTCCTTTCCGTGGGCTACAGGGACATCCATAGCATCGAGGAGTCCATGCCGATTGACGAGCTCAACCATCTGGCGCGAGTGTGCGCTGCGTTGATGCTGGGTCGATAGGCGAGGCCCTGCGCCCGGCTCTGCGGGCATCGAAGCCGGCGGACCGCGCGGTGGGAAAAGCGAGGGCCCCCGCGCTGGCCGGGCGCGGGGGCCGCATCGTAAAGTGATCGTCGAAGAAGCGTCTACTGCAAGAACATCGCCTTCACCCCGCCCCACGTGGCCGCTTCCACCGCGACGGGGCCCGTGTCCTCGAGAGGGATATAGAAATAGCGGTTCTCACCTCTTACGGCGACCTCCGAGGCAAGGGTTGTGAGGGCCTCGAACTGCTCAGGGATCGACCCCTCTGGATCGACCTCGATGTAGTCGCCGGTTAGAGTGAACATGATGAAATGCCCCGTATGCGGCTCAGGAGGGTCCAATGCGACGAGTCGGCGATCTATGATCCGATCCAACGCGACGAATCGGCCATCCACGATCCGCAGGCGGGGGCCACGCCCGACGTGCCCACCTATATAAACGCGGATGCTGTCAATGTAGTACGAGTCGATCCAGCAATTGAGCCCGTCCCAGCCCACGACAGCCGCGATGGGTTCGAGCGCCGCGAAAAGGGAAGGTAGACTGATGGGCTCAGCGGGTTCGATCTCGACGTGGTCGCCGTTGAGCAGATCCGTGAACTGCCCCGTGTGTGGACCGGAGAGATCGATGGGGATGAACTCGTCATCCACGAGCCGGAGATAGCGGCCGGGGTCCGACAGCGAGCCGCCCCTGCAGAGGGGAATACCATAGAACTCCTCGCAGATCTCGGCTCTGAGTTGGTCCCATCCGACGACAGCCGCGATGCGCTCATACTGTATGATATAGGCACTAACCTCTCCGCCTCTGCCGGACACATGGCCTTCCGTCGGTAGCGAGAGGTCGAACTGGATGGCGTCGCCCGAGAAGGTCCACGCGAAATAGCGAAGGTCCAGTTCCCCCTCGGGCTCGAACTCCACCAATTCGCCATCCACGATGCGGAAGTAGCGCCCTTCCGCGCTGCTGGAGCCAATGGCCAAAACGAGCAACACGGCCGCCAGAACGCAGGTCCTGAGACAAAAAACGAGGGGCTTTGACATGGCTCGGCTCCTCCTTAGAACAGAGGCCCCGCCCTTGCAGACGGGGACTTACAGGTGGTGAGACGCGAGTGGCGCAGAGGCTTCGGGATGAGGGGCGCATCACCTCCCCTGAAGGCCATACGTGGAACCACACTATAGACGTGTGTGCTTTTAATGTGTTCTTGTCAAGAAAAGAATGATGGGGGGAAATTTCATTTATACGTTGTTGGGAGAAAGCGGTCTATGAGCGGGAAGCCTCGCGCAGGGCCTCGATGCTCCTGCAGGAAGGCGGTTGCGCGGGTGGGGCCTTTTCCTTACCCTTTCTTTCTCTTACTACATTCGATCATGCCATCCTCAACGGACGATCCGGCCATGAACACGGATGCGATAGATGCGGTCCTCGCCCGCTACCCTGAGCCTGACCGGGGCCAGGTGCTCCCCATTCTCGAGGACGTGCAGGATGTCGCGGGCCACCTCTCGAAGGACGTGCTGACTTACGTCGGCGAGCGGATCAAGGTGCCCGTGGCCGAGCTCTACGGCGTGGTCACGTTCTACACCATGCTCACGACCGAGCCGAGGGGCCGTCACCACATCCAGGTCTGCGACGGGCCGGTCTGCGAGCTTTTCGGTGCGGGCGAGGTCCTGGCCGCTGTGCGCGATGCCACGGGTGCCCGCGGCGACGGACCCAGTCCCGACGGCGCCTTCAGCGTCGAAGCCGTCCCATGCCTTGGGGCGTGCGACCGCTGCCCGGCGATGGTGGTGGACCGCGACGATCACATGGGGGTCCGCCCAGCCGATATCCTCGCCCTGCTCGGGCGCTACGGACGCGACGAGGCTGTGAGCCCGACGTTCAGGCCGTCCGCGACGAACGCCAGGTCCCACCCGCGCGTCGTGATGTCGGGGTGCGGCGTCGGCGACCCCGCGAGTTTGGAGGACTACCGCTCCCACGGGGGCTTTGCGGCGTTGGAGAAGGCGCTTGAGCGGATGACGCCCGAGGAGATCATCGGTGAGGTGAAGGCTTCCGAGTTGGTCGGTCGCGGCGGGGCGGCGTTTCCGACCGGACTCAAGTGGGAGGGCGGGGCGAACGCCCCTGGTGACCCTAAGTACGTCATTTGCAACGCGGACGAGAGCGAACCGGGCACCTTCAAGGACCGTATGCTCCTGGAGAGCGCACCCTTCCGAGTCTTGGAGGCGATGGCCATCTGCGCCCGTGCCATCGGCGCGAGGGGGGGCTACGTTTACATCCGGGGCGAGTACCCGAAGGCCATCGATCGGATGGGTCACGCCATCGGGGCCGCCTATGAGGCGAACCTCCTGGGCGAGAGGATCCTTGGCTCGGAGATGCGCTTCGATGTCGAACTGCGCAAAGGGGCGGGAGCCTATATCTGCGGGGAGGAGACCGCGCTTTTTGCTTCCATCGAGGGCGGGCGGGGCGAGCCGCGCGCCAAGCCGCCCTTTCCCACCGTGGCGGGTCTGTGGCAGAAACCGACGGTCATCAACAACGTCGAAACCTTCAGCGCCATTCCGGCTATCATCCAGAACGGCGGCGCTTGGTACACGGGGTTCGGCGTCGAGCGCTCCCGGGGCACGCGGCTTTTCTGTCTCTCCGGTCACATCGCGCGGCCCGGCGTATATGAGGTCGAAATGGGGATGCCGCTTCGGGAGCTCGTCGAGGAAGTCGGCGGCGGCATCCCAGGTGGCGGGAAGCTCGGGGGGATCTTGATGGGCGGCGCGGCGGGCAGCTTCATCGGCTCCGAACATCTGGATGTCCCGCTCACGCACCAGGACCTGGCGGCCATCGGCTCCACGCTCGGCTCGGGAGCGGTGATGGTCTTCGACGACGGCGTGGACCTCTGGCGGGTGGCGCTCAACCTTGCCCGCTTCTTCCGGCACGAGTCATGCGGCAAGTGCTTCCCGTGCCAGCTCGGCACGCAGCGGCAAGTGGAATTGGTCGAACGCCTCGCGGGGGGGGACGGTACTCGGGAAGACGCGGAGCTCGTGACGGAACTTGGGCTTATGATGCGCGACGCCTCGCTCTGCGGTCTGGGTCAGACTGCGGCCAATCCCATCTTGAGCCTCCTGGAGCGGCAAGGGGCGCCGGGGCTCGCGTGAACCGAGCTTGAGGAAGCCATGTTGTGGCGATCTTGCAGGGCACAGCTTTCATGAGGGAAAGGAACCGGTGGCCATAGAGCGGACCCGCGCGATCCCCGAAGCTTACCTGAGCGCTTCGTACCGGTACCCCAACGGGATCATCGAGAACCCGGACCTCCGGTCGTTCGATGCGGAGGGCCCCGAGCGGACGGGACGCAGCACGCTGAATGGTGGAACGAGGGCCTCGAACGCGGAGCGGCATGGGCAGCGGAAGCGGGTCGGGAATGGCGGATGAAGAGCGGATCACCGTCCTACGAAGCGGCGAGAAGGCGTTGGATCTCATGATCCGTAGTACGGGAGGGTGCCTGAGCTCGTGGACGCAGACCGAACCATGAACCGAGGTCAAGCGATGGATACGGTTCACCTGACGATAGATGATCGGGCGATAGAAGTCGCCAAAGGGGAGACGATCCTGGAGGCTGGGCGCGGCTTGGGGATCGAGATCCCGACCATCTGCTGGCATCCGAACCTCACGGCGCCTTCCCTTTGCCGGATGTGCGTGGTGGAGCAGGAGGGGGCGCGGGTTCTGGTCCCCGCGTGCACGCGCGAGGCGGAGGACGGGATGGTCATCCGCACGACATCCGAGCGCGTCATGCGGACGCGCAAGCTCTTGTGCGAGTTGCTCGAATCTACGGTGGATCTCTCGAAGGCGCCGGAGCTAGGGCGCTACGCTGAGCTTTATGGCGCGGAATCGGGCCGATACGATGTCACCAGGCGCGAGGCCCGCGTCTATGACGACAACCCCACCTACGTTCGAGACTACGACAAGTGCCTGATGTGCTGGCGCTGTGTCCAGGCCTGCGGAACCGATGCCCAGCACACCTTCGCGATCGCGCGGGCGGGCCGCGGGTTCGATAGCCACATCGCCACGTTTTTCGATGTCCCCATTCCCGAGTCCACCTGCGTGTACTGCGGCAACTGCGTGGGCGTCTGCCCCACGGGCGCCCTCGAGGGAAAGCGCCTTCTGCAGATTGGCCGCACGGCAACCGAAGGCACCGGGAATGGGCTCACGCGTACGCGCACGACCTGCTCTTACTGCGGGGTGGGGTGTCAGATCGAGATGAACGTCCAGGACGGAAGGGTTGTCGGCGTGACCTCGCAGCCGGACGTCGCCCCCAACAACGGCAGCCTGTGTGTCAAGGGGCGCTTCGGCTACGACTACGTGGATTCGCCCAGGCGGCTGACGACGCCGCTGATCCGGAAAAACGGCGAATTCGCGGAGGCGAGTTGGGACGAGGCGCTCGATCTTGTGGCGCGCAGACTCGGCGATATCAAGGCTGAGCACGGTCCGGATGCCATCGCGGCGTTCTCCAGCGCCAAGTGCACCAACGAAGAGAACTACTTGATGCAGAAGCTCTTGCGGGCCGTGGTCGGGACGAACAACGTGGACCACTGCTCGCGGCTGTGTCATGCGGCGAGCGTCGCGGCACTGAACATGAGCATTGGCTCGGCCGCGATGAGCAACTCGATGAACGAAACGATAGATGCGGATTGCATCCTCGTCACAGGAAGTAACACGACCGAGGCGCATCCGGTCGCGAGCCTGGACATCAAGGCGGCGGCGCGCGAGCGAGGCGCCAGGCTGATCGTGGTGGACCCCCGCCGTATCGAGATCGCGGACTTCGCCACGCTGTGGCTTCGGCAGCGGCCGGGCACCGATGTCGTCGTGTTCACCGCGATGTGCAAGGTCATCCTGGACGAGGCGTTGGTGGATTGGAACTTCGTCGAGGAGCGGACGGAGAACCTGGAAGCGCTGGTCGAGGCGCTTGAGGACTTCAGCCTCGAGGAGGCGGAGCGCATCAGCGGCGTTCCGGCCGAGGACATCGCCACGGCGGCGCGCTGGTACGCCAACGCGGAACGGGCGATGATCTTCTGGGGCATGGGGATCAGCCAATCCAGCCACGGGGTGGACAACGCGCTGTCCCTGATCAACCTGGCGATGCTGGCAGGGCATCTGGGCAAGCGCTCGACGGGGCTCAATCCCCTGCGGGGGCAGAACAACGTGCAGGGTGCTTCGGATATGGGCGTGCTCCCCAACGTCTTCACCACCTACCAGAAAACGGACGACGAAGAGATCGTACAGAAATTCGAGCGCGCGTGGGGCGCCCGTCTGACGCGGGTGCCAGGGATGGTGGCGACGGAGATCGTGCCTGCCGCCGCTGAGGGCCGGGTGAAGGCGATGCTCATCATGGGCGAGAACCCGATGATGAGTGAGCCCGATCTGCACCACACGGAGAAGGCGCTCAGGAACCTCGAATTTCTGTGCGCGATCGACATCTTCATGAACGAGACCGGAGAGATCGCGGACGTGGTGCTTCCCGCTGCGAGCCTGGCGGAGAAGGACGGCACGACGACCAACACCGATAGGCGCGTCCAGCGCATTCGTAAAGCGGTCGAGCCCCCTGGCCAGGCGCGGGCCGACTGGCGGGTTCTGGCCGATCTTGCGACGCGGATGGGCTACCCGATGAACTACAACCACCCGCGTGAGATCTTCGATGAAATGCGGACAGTGACGCCAGGTTATGCGGGGATTAACTACGAGCGGATCGAGCAGCAGGGGATCCAGTGGCCTTGCCCGACCGAGGACCACGAGGGGACGCCCTATCTTTACGCCGACGGTTTCCCGAGGGGGTTGGGCAAGTTCTTCCCGCTCGAATATAGACCGCCCGTGGAGCTCCCCGACGAGGAGTACCCCTATGTCCTCTCGACGGGCCGCATTCTCTATCATTGGCACGGCGGGACGATCAGCCGCGAGTCGCCCAGCCTCGCTGGCATTTACCCCAAGGGCGTCGTGGAAATCCACCCGGAGGACGGCTTGAAGCTTGGGCTGGAAAGCGGTGACTGGATGAAGGTGGCCTCTCGGCGGGGCGAGGTAGTAGCCGAGGCGAAGTTAACCGACAGGTCGCCGCTGGGAGTGGTCTTCATCTCCTTCCACTGGAAGGAGGCGGCGGCGAACGTCCTCACGATCAACGAGCTTGACCCCGTCGCCAAGATCCCCGAGTACAAGTATTGTGCGGTGAACGTGCAGAAGGTTGCAGCGGCTGAAGGAGTCGCGGCCAGGTGATTCGGCGCGGCAAAGGAGAGAGGTAAGCTATGAGAGGGCGGAGGCAGCATACGGTCGCTTGTGCGGTTCTGGCGTGTGGGTTGCTCGTAGCGCTCGTGGGGACGAGGGGCGCCTGGGCCGAGAAGCCTCCCGAAGAGGAAGCGGCCATGACGGCCAAGCGGGATGCGGAGGTTCGAGCCGCACTGGAGGATTACATCAAGAAGGATGTGGCTCTGAAGGGCGGCTTCTTCATCCGCGATGCGGAAAAGGACACCGTGCAATCGCTCGCGTTCGACAACGTTCACATGGGCGTCCACGGGATGCCGGACGGCTCCTTCTTCGCGTGCGCGGACTTCATGGACGTCGCGGGGAAGGTGTTCGACCTTGACGTCTACGCCAAGCCCGGTCCGGAAGAGGGTTGGGAGATCGTCAAGATTCTCATCCACAAGGAGGACGGCATCGTACGGGAGGGGCACAAGAAGCACGAGGAGTAGGCGACGCCTGACCTCACCTCCGGTCCATCCCCTCCAACAGGGAACCGAGATGAGGGGCATGGCGAAAGTGCAACCCAAATTTGACAGCGCGGGAGGATGTCCGTACGAATAGACCATTATGGTTTACCCGACGATGACTACAGCGCGCGGTACGATGTACGACCGCATGCATGATGAGCTTCTACCGCTGGTGGAGAAACCAAGCCGCTACCTGGGAAGCGAACTGAACAGCGTCCACAAAGACCTGAGCAGTGTGGACGTGCGCATTGGGCTTGTCTTCCCGGATCTCTATGACCTCGGGCTCAGTAACCTGGGCATCCTGATCCTCTACAGCATCCTCAACAAGCTGCCGGGGGTCTGGGCCGAGCGGGCCTATGCCCCGGCGATGGACCTGGAGGCGGAACTGCGGGCGCGCGGCTGGCCCTTGTTCAGCCTGGAGAGCAAGACCCCTCTGGCGGAGTTTGACGCGCTGGGCTTCACGCTCCAGTACGAGCTCGGCTTCACCAACATCCTCAATATGCTGGATCTTTCCGGCATCCCGCTTCTCGTGCAGGAGCGCGAGGAGCGCCACCCGCTGATCCTGGCCGGGGGGCCTTGCGCTTTCAACCCGGAGCCGCTGGCGCCCTTTGTGGATGGGGTGCTTTTGGGTGACGGTGAAGACGCCGTGCGGGATCTGGTGAGGATGATCCGAGAGACGCGCGGGATGCGGCGCCACCGGAGGCTCGAAGCGCTCGCTGAGATCGAGGGCATGTATGTCCCCTCGCTCTATCCGACCGTGACGGGACCCGACGGGACGATCCTGCCCGATCCCGCCGCTGGGCCGGTCCGAAAGCGCGTCCTGCGCGATCTGGACACCGCGCCTTTCCCGACGGACTACATCGTGCCGTTCACGCCGCAGGTGCACGATCGCGTCTCGCTGGAGGTTTTACGAGGCTGCACGCAGGCGTGCCGATTCTGCCAGGCGGGTATGATCTATCGTCCGGTGCGGGAGCGCTCGATCGAGACGCTCGGCGGGCTGATGGAAGAGACCATCAGCAAGACGGGCTATGAGGAGATCGCGCTCAGTTCGCTGTCGACGTGCGACTACAGCCGCGTCAAGGGGCTGGTGGACGAGGCGGTGAAGCGGAGCCTGCCCGACCACGTGGCCGTGTCGCTTCCCAGCATGAGGACCGATTCATTCTCGGTGGACCTGGCTGAGATGCTTCAGTCCGTGCGCCGCACGGGGTTGACCTTCGCGCCGGAGGCGGCGACGGACCGGATGCGCCGCGTGATCGACAAGTACATCCCCGACGAGGAGGTCCTGAGAACGACGAGCGAGGTCTTCGCGCGCGGATGGGAACGGGTCAAGCTCTATTTCATGATCGGCCTGCCGACGGAGATGGACGAGGACGTGCTCGCCATCGGCCGCCTGGCGCGGGACGTGTTGGGGCGAGGCCGGGTCTTCAACAAGCGGGCGCGGGTGAACCTGGGCGTCTCGACGTTCGTGCCCAAGCCGCATACGCCCTTCCAGTGGGACCAGCAGATCTCTATCGAAGAAACATTCTATAAACAGAAGCTACTCCGCGACGCCACCCGCGTCTTCGGACTCAAGTTCGGCAACCACGATGCCGAGATGAGCTACCTGGAAGGCGTCTTCAGTCGGGGCGACCGCCGGGTCGGGGATCTCTTGCTCCATGCGTTCCGCGAGGGCTGCACCTTCGACGCGTGGGGAGAGCATTTCGACTTCGCCAAGTGGAGGCGGGCCTTTGAGCGATGGGGCATCGACCCGGACAGCTACCTGCGCGAGCGCGCTCTGGAGGAGCCGCTGCCCTGGGATCACATTGATTCCCTGGTGGACAAGCAGTACTTCATCGACGAGTGGCGCAAAAGCCGCGAGGCGAGCCTGACGAGGGATTGCCGCTACGATAAGTGCCACCACTGCGGCGTGATCGACGAGGAGAAGCAGGGCTGCCTGACCATGCTCAGGACCAGCCGCGAAGGCCAGAAAGCGGAGATCACCTGGCAGCGGCCCAGGCGACCCAAGCCGACTTTCCCCGAGCCTGTGCAGAGGCTTCGGTTCCGCTGGGTGCGGCGGGGCGACTTGCGCTACCTTTCGCATCTGGAGACCTTGACGGCGTGGAACCGTGCGTTACGCCGCGCCGGCGTCCCGGTGGCCTACAGCCAGGGCTTCCATCCCAAGCCCAGGTTCAGCTTCGGATCGGCCCTGCCCGTGGGGGTCTCGAGCGAGGGGGAATACGCCGATGCGCTCCTCATCGAGGCCTGGGAACCGGCGGTTTTCGTTGAACGTCTGAATGCTACGCTGCCTGAGGGCCTGTCGGTGCGCGACGCGTGGGAGGCGCCCTTGCGGGCGCGCGCGCTGACGGCCTCCATCGTCGCTTGCGACTACGCGCTGGAGGTCCCGCACCCGCTGTGCAACGGCTGCGGCCCGACGCTCCAGGGGCGTGTGAATGCACTGTTGGCGCGTGAGGCGCTGTTTGTCGAACGGACGACCAAGAAAGGGAAGAAGCAGCTCGACATCCGGCCGTTCATCGCCCACCTTGGGATCGAGTGCATCGGCCCACAGGGCGCGACGCTCCACTTGAGGCTCCTGATCCGGGAGGGCGGCAGCGCTAGGCCGCGCGATGCCATCGCCGCGCTCTGGGCCGAGGGAGACGGGAGTGGTGTGGGCGTACGGAAGCTGGAATCGCTCGTGGACATCGAGGGGGCGCTGGTGCCCGTGGTCGACACCGGCCGCGAAGTGAGCCCGGCGCTCGCCGAAGCGGGATGAGAAACGGACTGAGATGACCCTCGAAGAGAAAGAAGCCGGGCTTTTGGAGCTCTTGCGTGCGTATGGGCGCGTCATCGTGGCGTTCAGCGGCGGCGTGGACAGCACGTACCTGGCCGCCGCGGCACACGAAGCCTTGGGCGACCGCGCTCTTGCGGCCACCGCGCGCTCACCGTCGTACCCGGAGGCCGAATTCCAGGAGGCCCTCGAACTGGCGCGAGAGATCGGCATCGGCCACAAGATCATCGATACGGACGAGATCGACGATCCCAACTACGCGGCCAACCCAACCAACCGCTGCTACTTCTGCAAGGACGAGCTGTTCACCAAGCTCGACCCGCTCGCCGAGCGGCTGGGGTATGACAGGGTGGTCTACGGCGCCATTGCCGACGATGCTGCCGACCATCGGCCGGGGCACCGGGCGGCGATCGAGCACGGCGTGGCGAGTCCGCTGGCGGCGGTGGGCCTGACCAAGGATGAGATCCGTGAGCTTTCGCGCCGGCGCAGCCTTCGGACGTGGGATAAACCGTCGTTCGCCTGCCTTTCGTCGCGCTTCGCGTACGGCCACGAGATCACGCGCGAGAAGCTTCGGACCGTCGAAGCGGCCGAGCAATTCCTGCGTGACCAGGGCTTCCGGGCCTTTCGGGTCCGCCATCACGAGGAACTGGCGCGCATCGAATTGGGCGCGGGCGAGATGGCCCGTCCGGTCGAGGAGCCGTTGCGCTCGCGTCTCGTCGCCCGGCTTCGAGGGCTGGGCTTCGAGCATGTGACGCTCGACCTCGCGGGCTTTCGCTCGGGCAGCATGAACGACGTGCTCAAGCTGGGCGGAAAGGCGCCGGAAGACCCCGCTGAGCACGCGGAAAAGCTGCTCGGAGCGCATCGCTTCGGCCCCGTCGTCGCGGCGCGGCACGAGGCGATCCTGCGCATCGCCGTGACCGATGAGGCCGTGCCGAGGCTCATGGAGCCGGAACTGCGCGACGCCTTCGTGGACGAGTGCCGGGGCGCCGGGGCGACGTACGTGGCGCTTGATCTGGCCGGCTTGGCTCCGGCGGCGCGGCCCTGATGGACAAGAAGTATTTCACGGTCGAGGAGGCCAACGCGCTCATCCCCGAGCTCGAGGAGCTCCTCGACGAACTGGACAGCCGCTGGGAGAAGCTCCAGGACCTCAACGAATTGCTGGCCGCCGCCCAGCGCAGCAACGGCGGGCAGGAGGGCGTCCAGGAGTTCCAGGAGAACCACAAGGTCCTGGGCGAAGGGTTCCAGCGGATGCAGGGCATGGGCATCCATCTGAAGGATGTTCGCGAAGGGCTGGTGGATTTCCTGCACCTGCGGGAGGGACGGGAAGTCTACCTCTGCTGGAAGCGCGGCGAGTCCGAAATCGAATACTGGCACGAGCTTGAGACCGGCTTCGCGGGCAGACAGCCCCTCTAGGCGCTCGGCAACGTTCGCGCGCCGCGCCCCTCGACCACCCGCCGCTGACGAACGAGGCCTTCGCTCGCGCCGCTGATCGCCAGGGTGGGAAGATCATCTAGGTGAAGCCCCGCCGAAGGGCGGTCTGAGGTTCCCCATGCGTCTCTCCTGGAACGAGGTGCGCGCCCGCGCCTCAGATTTCGCCCGCGAGTGGGCGGGCGCGAGCTACGAGAAGGGCGAGACGCAGAGCTTCTACAACGATTTCTTCGGGGTCTTCGGCGTGAAGCGCCGCTCCGTCGCGCGTTACGAGGAGCACGTCAGGAAGCTGGACGACCGGGCGGGTTTCATCGACCTGTTCTGGCCGGGCGTCCTCATCGTCGAGCAGAAGAGCGCGGGGCGTGATCTCGACCGCGCCTACGGGCAGGCCGGGGACTATTTCGATGCCCTCCCCGAGAACCAGCGCCCGCGCTACATCCTGGTCAGCGATTTCCAGACCTTCGAGCTTCACGATCTCGACGCGCGGGAACGCACGGACTTCGCGCTGGCAGACCTGCCCGACCACGTGGAGGCGTTCGGCTTCATCCTCGGCGTGCAGCGCAGCCGGTTCCGGGATCAGGACCCGGCCAACATCAAGGCGGCGGAGCTCGTAGGACGGCTGCACGACGCGCTGGATGAAGCGGGCTACCGGGGCCATGATCTGGAGCGGTTCCTCGTGCGGATCGTCTTCTGCCTCTTCGCCGACGATACCGGCATCTTCGAGCCGCGCGACCTCTTCTTCGATTTCATCGAGACCCGCACCGGCGAGGACGGCTCCGATCTCGGACCCTGGCTGGCCCAGCTTTTCCAGGTGCTGAATACGCCCGAAGGCGAGCGAATCACGACGCTGGATGAAGACCTCGCGCGGTTTCCCTACGTCAACGGTGACCTCTTCCGTGAGCCGCTCCGCATTCCGTCCTTCACGGCGGCCATGCGCGCCCGTCTGCTCGACGCCTGCCGCTTCGATTGGTCCAACATCTCCCCCGCGATCTTCGGCGCGCTCTTCCAGTCCGTCATGGACCCGGCGGAACGCCGCGCCCAGGGCGCCCATTACACCACCGAGCGGAACATCCTGAAGGTGATCGGGCCGCTGTTCCTGGACGATCTCAGGGCGGAGTTCGAGCGCATCAAGGCGCGCCAACGGGGGCGGGAGGCGGCGCTGCGAGCCTTCTATCAACGCCTCGGTGAAATGACCTTTTTCGATCCCGCCTGCGGCTGCGGCAACTTCCTCATCATCGCCTACCGGGAACTCCGCCTGCTCGAAATCGAGGTGCTCCGCGAGCTTCGTGCGCCGGTGGACGGTGCGACCGGTGCGACCGGTGCGACCGGTGCGAGTCAACTGGTGATCGACGTGGCGGACCTCTCGGTCGTCAACGTCGATCAATTCTACGGGATCGAGATCGGCGAGTTCCCCGTCCGCATCGCCGAAACCGCGCTGTGGATGATGGACCACATCATGAACAACCGGCTGAGCCTGGAATTCGGCCAGACCTACGCCCGCATCCCGCTGCGTACCTCACCCCATGTCCTGCACGGCGACGCGATCGAGATGGACTGGGCGGCGGCGCTATCGCCCGGGCGCTGTTCCTTCGTGTTCGGCAATCCGCCCTTCGTCGGCGCGAAGTTCCAGACGGCGGAGCAGCGCGCGCAGGTGCGCCGCATCGCGGGCCTGAGCGGAAGCGGCGGGACGCTCGATTACGTTGCCGCCTGGATCATCAAGGCGGGCGCGTACGCAGCGGGCGGGACGCGCATCGGCTTCGTCGCGACCAACTCGACGACGCAGGGGGAGCAGGTCGGGCAGCTATGGCCCATTCTGTTCGGACGCTGCGGACTGGAGATCGCCTTCGCGCACCGCACCTTCGCCTGGGGGTCGGACGCACGCGGCATGGCGCATGTGCATGTGGTCATTCTCGGTCTGGACCGTCGGGAGAACGCGCGCGACGAGAAGCGGCTGTTTTCCTACCCCGACCTGGGCGGCGACCCGGAGGAGACGCGCCACAAGATGCTGTCGCCTTACCTGTTCGATGCGGGCGGGTTGAACGACCCCGGCCTCGTGGTGCGCGAGGAAAGCCGGCCGATCAATGGGTTGGGAAAACTCATAACAGGAACACAGCCTCTTGAAGATGGGAACCTGACTTTCTCGGCCACGTCAAGGGCCGCCTTTATCGAACGCGAACCTGGTGCTGCACCCTATTTTCGCCCTTTCCCTGGTTCACGAGAGTTTATTCGTGGGGAGGAACGATGGATTCTCCACACAGCAGATATTCCACCTCAAAGGCTCCGTGGGTTGCCCATGATAAGGGCGAGGCTCCAAGCCGTTCGTGATTTTCGCGCAAAGAGTAAGCGTCAGACAACAAAACGTCTCGCGGAGTATCCGACCGCTTATGGCGTGACTGTGGTGCCGGAAACGGCATTTCTCGTCATTCCGCAGGTGAGTTCCGAACGGCGTGACTATGTGCCTATCGGCTGGCTTGAGCCGCCGGTGATCCCGAGTGAGAAACTCCGTCTCCTTCCCGATGCGACCCTTGCCAATTTTGCTCTACTTACGTCGGCCATGCACATGGCTTGGATGAGGGTCGTGACAGGGCGTCTGGAAAGCCGCTACATGTATTCTGTCGGCGTCGTATACAACACCTTTCCCTTGCCACCCTCGGGTGCGGACCTGTCGAAACCGGAACCGCTGGCGCAGGCGGTGCTGGACGCGCGAGCGGCGCATCCGGACGCGACCCTGGCCGATCTCTACGATCCCGACCTGATGCCGCCCAACCTTCGCCGGGCGCACCAAACCCTCGACCGCGCCGTGGACCGCCTCTACCGTCCCGGCGGCTTCGCCTCCGAGCGCGAGCGGGTGGAACATCTGTTCATGCTCTACGAGAAGATGCGCGCCCCCCTCGAAGCCGGGATGAAAGCGAAACCGAAGCGGCGGCGAGCGAGGCGGTAAGGGTAAAAGAGAGTTGACGCGAAAGGGGATGCGCACCTACATTTGTGCACTGGTTTGCCGGGCAGGAGCGATGGAGCACGACTTTAACTGTCCGCTCAAATTTGGGGGAATCCAGCTTTTGGCAGATGTCGTGCGACGGGTTGGCGGCATCGTGTCGTTGCCAACGTAGGAATGCATGATTGGAGTCACGCAGCCGATGGGTTCTAATTTTCCGGGAAAGCCGCATTTCATTCCAAATATGCTACTCAAGCACTTCTGCGATGATGGTGGTCAACTCTCGGTAGGTGATATAGGCCGAGGTAAAATTTATCAAAAAAACCCAAAGGGAGCGTTCATAAGACGTCACATATACACGAGATATACCTTTGGTCATCCACCAACAAAAAGCGCTGAATACGAGAGCATTCTCGGTCGTATCGAAAACGATGCTGCGCATGCTGTTTGCAGCATCATTGAACAGGCTCGGAACGGAAAATGTCCTGAATTATCCCCGGAACACAATGTTGCCTTTAAGCGGTTCGCTATTGCCCTGGCACGACGGACTCCTGAGTCTCAAGAGCGCGTTTCATCCGGTAAAAATCGTGATGCTTATTATGAAGCAGCGAAAGACCGGGCCAAAGAACTCAACTATGACCTGCCCGACAGGGCAACTCTTTATCGGGACCCCCGAATTCTAAAACATAAGGAACGCGTTGAATCGAACGTCAATGCGCAATTTTCTGCGGGGGATACTCCTCACGAACGAGATCAGGCAGAACGGTTTTGTCGTGAGGTGGGTTTGCGCGTTGCGGTAATTTGCCTACCGAGGAGAAGCTTTGTCATTGGAAGCCACGGTATCACCATTCGTCAGCCCCACAATACGAGTGGTTCAAGCGGTCCCATGCGAGGAAGTTTGGTTCCTATCGCTCACGATGTGATCGTTCAAATTACGCCTTTCCCTGACAAGGAAAACTTATTATGTCTTGACCAAGGCAGTGATTCTCTCATTAAAGCAATCAATAGGGACACCGCCGCACAAAGCCGGATAATTGCAGGACGATCCGAAGCCTTGGTCCGTTCATTGATGCGGGGCTAATGTGGCCGAAGGTTGACGCGAAAGGGGTGCCGATGACTTCCGCTGAAGGATATGTTCTGCTCACCGTGCGTCTCCAGAACGAGGACGATGTGTGGACGGCCAAGTGCCTGGAATTGGGCACCTCCACCTTCGGTGACACCCTGGAGGAAGCCGAGGACGCCATCTCGGAGGCCATCGAATTGCACCTCGATGCCTTAGGGAAGCACGGCGAGCGAGGGCGCTTTTTTAGCGAGCACGGCATCACCGTCTATCCCACACTACCCGACGAGAAGCCGTCCGCCAGGCGGGTGCCGGTCCCATCCGAATCGGTAGTTCACAGAGAATATCGGCAACTGCCACTGGTGCCTGCCTAGGGAACCAGCGGTGGTGAAGGCGTCTTTACCCCTCTTCTGTTTGGTTCCTGCCTTCGATGATTCCGATTCTTCTGTTCAACTCCTTCACGTTATCGTTAAGTCCCCTGATGTCGTCCCGCATTTCACTGCGGAGCACCGTGATTTCGCCTTTGATTTCTCCGCGAAGAGCCTTCAGATCCTCGCGGACTATGCCAATGTTCTCCCCAATCGCTTCATGGGCCTGTTTCGCCTCGGCCCTGATGCGGTTTTCCATGTCCCGCATATCGTCCTTGAGATTGTTCCTGAGCCCCCGATTCGCTCTCAAGCCAAGCCCGGCAATGGCTATTAGTCCGGCTATCTGAGTAAAGCCGACCCCAAAGATGGCGTAGAGTTCGTTGCTCATGGTTGGGACTTCCTCAAGGTGTGTCCCCTCATTCTACCACATCGGCCCTTCTAGTCAAGCCCCACGAACCTGCAGAACATCTTGCCGTTTTGTGGAGATTCCTCTCTTGACAGCCTGTCCCTAGTATGGGAGTTACCCAGTTGACTTCCCAGGGCTACCTCGTCGAAGCAAAAGATCAAGGTGCCGATGACTTCCGCTGAAGGGTACGTTCTGCTGACCGTGCGTCTCCAGAACGAAGACGATGTGTGGACGGCCAGGTGCCTGGAATTGGGCACCTCCACCTTCGGTGACACCCTGGAGGAAGCCGAGGACGCTATCTCGGAGGCCATCGAATGGCACCTCGATGCTTTAGGGAAGCACGGCGGGCGTAATACAGGGTATTGGGAGCCATACGGGGTTACTCGTCAAGCGCGCATTGAGCGGAGCGCTCTAAAGACCACGATCCCGAATTACGCCACGCGCTGAAGGAGCTTTCGATTAAGGTCTCCGCTCGATTCCAGCGATGAGACCATCTCGCCGCCGACGTCCGACAGTCTCGCGAGATCGAGCCGCGGAATCTCGGTTTGATTTTCGAATACGATAATAGATTCAAACGCGAGTCCGTGCCGATGAAAGTAGGACAGCATGATCGTCGTCAACCGCACCTTGTCCCGATTCGGCGCACCGTACAGGAACAACGGGGTATTGGACTTGCCCTCGATCCGATAATCCACGAGGTAGGCCTCGGGATTCGGTAATCCTTCCGGTAAGTAGTCGCGTTGGATTTTGTCTTCGTCCACCAAGCTTGTGAGTAGAGCCGCAAGATCGTCGTAGAAAGTGGACCGCACGTTCGACCGCGTCAGGAACGTCAGGTCGTAAACCCTGGTCAACGCTTGGCCGAAACGGAAGATCGCCTCGGACAACCGCTCTATCGAGGTGTCGAAGCGGAACGCGCCGCCGTCCCATTCGAGTCCGGTCTCAGCCATGGTACGTTCAAGCAGGTGTGCGCGGGTGCCTTCCAGGAACGAATCGAGGTCGTGATCGTAGCTGATGTGCATGAGCGTGTGACCACGGTCGGAAAGACGCAATCCACCGGTCCCTAATTCCGAAACGTGGATGGGGAAACGATCTCCGTCGGGAAACTCGAAGTGTGTGCGCAGCATCACGGCACCGTCCGGACGCTTTGTCAGGTGGACCTCTTCGCAAAGCCGTTCGCACAAGAGCCTCTGGAGAGCATCGGTATCAAGAGCCATCAAAGCAACCTCAACCGATCGCGTGGCGCAACAATCTCCGTCAGATTGAAGTCTTCGATCAGGCAGGCCAGTGCGCCATTGGGCGTCTCGTAACGACTCGTTTCTTCCGCATAGTATTCGGGTTTCTTCCCCAACGCGATGGCCTTCTCCGTAGCGTGATGGATATGAGACCGATAGCTGATGTCTCCGTGTTCATGACCCGGGCTGTTGTAGCGCGCCAGCGTCAGGCGTGAGCCGCCGGGCGGCAGATAGGCAATCCCGCACGAAAAGTCTTGACCGTCCTGGATGTTCTGGCGTTGGTAGACCTCGAACCGAAGGTTTTCGTCCTGTTCGCTGCTGGCTTTGAACGTCCGCTGCCGATGGACCGGTCTGTCCCTCGGCTTCTTCAACCAGCGCGCGCCTGGATTGGTAACCCGCTTGGGCCTGCGACGAAGCCCTTCGAGCTCTTCTTCGGTGTAGAGTTTGATCGTCAACATCTCGGTCGGAAAATGACGGAAAGCTATCTCCTGGCCCTTTCGTCATGGTAATGGCTCCCAGTATCCGCGTCAAGCACACGACCCCCGGATACTGGACGGCTGTCGGGAGTGAGTCACAGTGCCTGTCGGGCCTAGAACGTGAAATAGGTACGATGAGAACATCCGACGGGCAAGGCCGGATGCACTTCGCTTCTTCTAGCGCTGGTGCCCGCATGGGAAACCAGCGACGGCGGAGAAATTTAGTCGTCATCGTTTTGACTCTCGGGGTGCACTCCCCATTGGATATCCAGGTACTCTTCGATACTCCTGTATTCACCGGCGATGAACCGGTGGTAATCGTTCGTGAGCTTGTCGATGAAGTCATCGAACTTCCCTTGGATCTCAACGTGGCGTGGATCTGCGTTCGGCCGCCCCGCAAGCTCTCGAAGCCGATGCGCGGCTTCCCGTTCTTGCCCGCGATTGTCGGGGTGACGCGGATCAAGGCGGAAGAGCCTGAAAGAACCGTATACTGCCTTGGCGTGCAGCGTTTCGCTGTCATGCACATAACCGAGTTCAGCTTCGGACGGCCCTTGGTTCGGCGGGAAGTCGTAGTGGCCGCGCAGCGTGCTGAAGACCGCGCCGCGCAAGAGTTCATCGCGTTTGAGGCCGAGGCGTTCCGCGTCGTGCCGTAGCGCTTCAAGCAGGTCCGGCTCAAGTTGCACGTTGAGTGCAGCCCAGGGCGTGTCTCTGTAGCGGTATGAAGAGACCCGGCTTGGGCCGTCCGGAGATTTGTCGTAGTCAAGTGCGTCACGTTCATTCAACACGAGGCCGCGCGCATCCCTCGGGCTTAGGGACACGCTCAGCACGTCGTCAAGAGATCGCCGGATGATCTCCGACTGTGATAGGCCGAAGCCGTCCAGCGCGGCCTCTTGCTCTACCGCGTGTCGTAAGAAGTCCTTGAGCGCCTGCCGGACGCGAAATCTGATTGAAACCATATAAGCCAAATATATGGCTTGTGATTCGATGTGTCAACCTATCTCCGCCGCCCAATCGCGGAAGCTCGAACGGAAGCCGTGCGGCACGGCGGCGATCCCTCGACGCGCTCAGCGACGGCGACGCAGACGGTAAGGCGTCGGAGGCCGGATTCAGGAGCGGGGACGGTCGGGAGGCTCCATCCCGGGGGTCGCGCGGCCCAGCGATGCGACGTTCAGGACGACGGTCATGCTCACGCCCTTCTGGTCGTAGCGGACGGAGCGGAGCAGTACGCCGTCGCCTCGGACGTTCACCTGATGCGGCGTCTGACAGGATGGGCAAAGGAAGGCGTAGGAAAGTCCTTCTTCGTTCGGCATGTGGCTGTCCCGGTTTAGACTAGCGGCGGGTGGGCTCGGACGATCCGATGTCCGCCGCTAGCGCGGATTTATGCTTCTTGCTAGTCCTCATCAATGGGAAGGCTAAGATTGGCAAAGGGGTTTTCAAGCACTCGTTTGGGTTCACGCGCTTCTTCTCGCATTTGCTTTAAGGTATCGGACGCTGCGTAATACCGCCCTCGTTTTGCTCCATGAGGGATGAGGAAGCCCGCCCGCACCAGCATGGCCAGTTCCCGGCCTGCAACATCGACTGAAACATCCGCGTCGGAACGATACGCGGCGTTCTGAATGCGAATGCCGTGCGATGCGTTGAACAAGCTGGTAATGCTGCGTTCCGGTAACCCAGCCCTGCCCACGACAGATTCAAGAGAGTCCCAAAGTCTCGCCGCCTCTTTCAATCGGCGAAGCAGCGTTGTGGCCTGGTGCAAATGCGCTTTTAGCACGAACTGAATCCAGGGTTCGGTCTTGCCGTGCGGATTCCATCTGGCCTTCCCCACTGACGCGAGTACTGCATAGTACTCCCTTGTGTTGCGGCCACCCTGGGAGGCCCGGCCCAGATAGCTTTCGATGCTGCTGAATTCTGGAGCCAATGTTCCTTCGCGTGCGAGTATAAGCGTATGCAAGGCCCTTGCCATTCGACCGTTTCCATCGCGGAATGGGTGAAGCATCACGAGATTCAGATGGCCCATCGCAGCTCGTACCAGCGGTGGGACTCCAGCGTCAGTTGAGTTGAGGCTGTCGGTCAACTTCTGTATAAGCCTTGGAACTTGCTCGGCCTCTGGTCCCTCGTAGACGATCTCGCCAGTTGCCTCGTTTCGCACGAACGCCGGGCCGCCTCGCCATTGTCCTGGGCTCTTGTTCAGATCGTACTTCATCATCATGTAGTGCAGGCTGCATAGGAGTTCGCTGCTGTAGGAAGTGAAGTGCGGGTCTTTGGCGCGTTGAAGGATATAGGTCATGGCGTCCTGGTAGCACTGTACGACAAGCCGGGCCTCATCCTTATGATCCCCGCGCTCATTTCGGTCCACGACGGCTACGACATCGTCGAGCGTGACGTGGTAGCCCTCAATACTGACGGAGCCTTGAATGGCTCGTGCCTGCGTAAACTTGCTCAACTGTCCAGTCCAACGCCGAGGTTCTTGCACAACGGCGTACCTCAGATTGTGTTGCAGCGCCTCGATGCGCCCTACAACCTCAATTTCCCTGGGGCCAAGCGCGCAAGGCTCAAATAACATCTGTGTCACCCCGCTTTAAAATCCAGTATCTGCTGGATAATAATCCGCACATCGCGGTTTGTCAAGTGAAAAGGATGGGCGGAGGACCGTTTATTTTTCGGCGGTTGAACGGGGTCATTCCATCGCCGGATGCGCTATCCCGCGCCTTCTACGCGACCGACAGCAGGAACTCGGGGTTGCCGCCGCCGCCCTTGATCGGTGAGGGTATGACCTCCCGCACTTCCAGCCCCAGGGCGGCGATCTCGCTCAGGACGCGGGCGACGACCTCCTCCAGGCACTCAGGGCGGACGATGCCGCGATGCCTCTCTTTTGGGGTCGCCTCGTACTGCGGCTTGAGGAGGCTCGTGATGAGCCCACCGGGGCACCTGAGACGTTCGGCGGCCGGCAGGATGAGGCGTTGGGGCGTCCAGCCGACATCGATCGTGACGAGATCGACGGGCTCGGGCAGGGTCACGTGGAGCGCGTTGGTGCGCTCCAGGACGACGACGCGCGGGTCATTGCGCAGCGTCCAGTCGAGGCTGCCGTAGCAGGTGTCCACCGTGTAGACGCGGGCTGCGCCGTGCCGCAAGAGGCAATCCACGAAACCGCCCACCTGGCTCCCGAGATCGGCCGCGATCCGGCCGCGCACGTCCAGGCCGAAGGCATCGAGCGCCGCCGCGAGCTTGGCGCCCGCGCGGGAGACGTAAGGGCGGGGGGCCTCGCCGCCGGGGTCCGGGGCCTTGATTCTGCGGTCGCGTTCCATCATCCGACCTTAGATTAGCCTTGCGGGAGCGCGGAACCAAGCGATGTTTCAGGAGGAAGCCGTTGCGCGCCTGAGCGAGGTGCGGTACGGGGGGAAGACAAGGGGGTTGTCCTGATGAAAAGCTGCGTGAATCGCTTTAATACGGGCCTTGTCGCTCTGCTCGTGATGGGCCTCCTCTCCGCATCGGTTCAGGGGCAGCCCGCCGAGGAAGTGCCTGAGGACGCGAAGCTCACTGCTCGGAAGGCGGAGCTCATTGGGCTTCTGGACGCGGACCTTCGCTCGCTCGCAGAGAGGTCGCGGCGTGATCGGCGGATCGCCGGCTGGACCATGCTGGGCTTCGGGATCGGATCGGGCATCGGCGGGATGACGGTCCTGGCTGTGAGCGATGGTGGCGATGCACGGATCGTAGGGGCCTCCCTGCTCGGAGGAGGGCCGTTGTTGAGCGGATTGAGCCTCCTGCCGTTCAAGCTGGGGGGCGAGGCGGAGCGGATCTATGACCAGTTCAGTGAGATGCCCAGCGTCACGCCCGGTGAGACCCATCAGAAACTCGTCCTCGGAGAAAGCCGCTTTGAAGGGCTGGCGGAGAAAAAACGAACCAAACGGAAGATCGGCGGTATCAGCAGCCTCGCCACGGGCACGGCGGCTCTGATTATCGGCCTTGCCACCGACCACATGGACATGGAGGGGTCAATCTGGGTCTTCACCGGCTCGGTGATCGGCGGCATTAAGCAGTTGCTGGTCAAGTCGGACGAGGAGAGGCGCTTCAAGGCCTATCAGCGGGCGAGGGAGGGCACTGGCTTCTGATGGGGCATGCTTCGGGGGATTCGGGGCATCGCGGGCTTGCGTTGGCGAAGAGGGGAGGAACGATGAGGCGGATGGCGCTTGGATGGCTGGTGGCGCTGGTGTCGATGGCGCATCCCGCGCGGGCTGCCTACAGAGCGGTCGAGGCGGGCGATGTGGCTGATCTCTCGGTCATGGTCGCGCCGGAGCTGCCGTGCACCTGGCCTGGGGAGATGTTCGAGCCGTACCTGCTCCATACCTATGTACCGATCGGGCCGGGCCCCTTCGCCACGGACCTTTCGATCCTCGATGAGCACACCGGAACCCAGTGGGATGCGCCGCAGCACTTCGTTCCGCCTCCGGAGAGCGGCTTGCCCAACGCGGCGAAGTACGGCGCGGTGGAGAGCCACGAGCTGCCCATCTGGCAGTTCGTCGGGGAGGCGTGCGTGATAGACGTCACCGACCTGCGCGATTCGACGCCGCCGGGAGTGAGCCCCCTGATCACGACCGAAAGGGTCAAGGCGTGGGAGGCGCGCCACCGCCCTCTGCGGTCCGGCGACGTTGTGCTGTTTCGCAGCGACTACTCGGACGCCTTCTACGTCCCCTATCCCGAAGGTCGCCGCTTCGTCGCCGAGGTTCTGGCGGGTGAAGCGCCGGGCTGGCCGGATCCCGACGTGGCGTGCATGGAGTATCTGCACTCGAAAGGCGTCATGACCCTGGGAATCGATAGCCCCAGCATGGGGCCGCTGCCCCACCTCCAGGCGGCGGTACACATCGCCGGCGCCAGGCTGGGGATGATCTGGGTCGAGATGGCGACCCAGCTCCGGCGTCTACCCGCCACGGGGGCCTTCTTCGCCTTTCTGGCGCCCAAACATGAGGCGGGCTCCGGGGGAGAATGCCGGGCCGTCGCCGTGGTGAAGCCCGATCTCGCGGGTCCGCTGCTCGAAGCGGCCAGGGCGCATCGGGTGGCCGATCTTTCGGTGCTGCTCTCGGAGCGGTATCCGGTCTGGTGGCCGGGGCGAGGCGTCGGCCGTTTCTGGGCGCCCTACAAGGGGTTCACCGTCAACCGCTGGGACGGCGCGTGGGGCGCGTTCTTCGCGCGGATGCACATTCTGGACAGCCACACGGGCACGCACCTGGTGCCGCCGAGCTTCAGCCTGCCGGGGCCCGGCTTCGACGACGGGCTCTACGACACCGAGACGCGCCAACTGCTCGCCGGGTACGAGCGGCGCTATGGAGCGCGCGGCACGAGCAGGATGACGACCGAACGGGTGCCCATCGAGAGGATGATGGGCCCGGCGCGCGTGGTGGACGTGCGCGGTCTATTGGGGACGACCGATCCGGGGGAGTGGCCCGCCTCGCCCGCGATTACGGTCGAGACCCTCTCGGCTTACGAGGACGCCCACGGGCTCATCGAACGCGGCGATGTCGTGCTGTTCCACTCGGGCCACACCGACCGCACGTTCCTGCCCTTCCCCTCGGGACGACGGTGCATCGCGGCGCCTCTGGCCGGTGAGGCGGAAGGCTGGCCGGCGCCCACACCCGAGGCGATCCGTTACCTGGCCGAGCGCGGGGTTCGCTGCGTCGGAACCGATGCGCCCAGCCTGGGCAGCGTCGTCCACAGCGAATCGGTCATGACCCACTGGGCGCTCGGGGCCGCGGAGATGGTTGGCGTCGCCTACCTGACGAACCTGGGCGATCTGCCGTCACGGGATGCGTTCTTCCTCTTCGCGCCGATCAAGCAGCGCGGCGGACACGGCGGGCATGGGAGAGCGATGGCGCTGTTCTGAGCGAGTTGATGCGCTGAACACACCCGGAGGTTGAGTGTGAAAATCACCGATGTCGAAAGCTTTACCATCGAGGTACCCGCCGAGGCGGACGCGGTCGAGGCGGGGGTCATCCATCAGGTGGGTGTCACGCGAATCCGGACGAACGAGGGCCTCGTCGGCTATGGCTGGGGCATGACACCTCAGGAGCAGATCGAGGATGGGATCAAACCCTTGCTATTGGGGCAGCCCGCGTATCAGGTGGAACAGTTTTTAGCAGCAGCCCCGGATTTCGTGAACTGGCCGTACGTCGAGCACGCGCTGTGGGACCTGGTCGGCAAGCTCGCGGAGCAGCCGATCCATAGGCTATGGGGCGCGCACAAAAGCAAGCTGCGGGCGTACATCACGTGCGTCTGGCGCGGCCACAAACCGGACCACTCCGACATCTCCATCGAAGAGCAGGCACAAGCCGCCGAGCGCTATTGCGGCATGGGCTTCAAGGGGATCAAGGTGCGCGCATGGCGGCCTTCGATCCTGACCGACGTGGAGCTGTGCCGTGAGATCAAGCGGCGCGTGGGCGACCGCATGGCCGTCATGTTCGATCGCACGGCTCGCAGTCCGGGCTGGGTCTGGACGTACGATCAGGCCCTGCAAGTCGCGCGGGGGCTCGAGACGGCGGGTGCGGACTGGCTGGAGGAGCCGTTTGAGCGGAGCGATTTCGATGGCCTGTCGCGCCTCGCGGCGGAGGTGAGTATCCCGATCACAGGGGGCGAGCGCGAGCGCGGCGTGGCCCGCTTCAGGAAGCTCATAGAGTTGCGCTGCTTCGACATCGTTCAACCCGACGCCGCGGGCTGCGGGGGCATCTGGCAGATGCGCAAGATCGGAACGGTGGCCGAGAGCTTCGGGGTCCCGCTTATCCCGCACGGCTCGAACGGGCTGGGGCTCGCGGCGCCACTTCAGGCCGTGGGCAGCATCTCAAGCACGACGTGGATGGAGATCGCGCTCGTCCACCCGCCCTTGACACCGCAAGAGATGTGGGCACCTCTGGAGGTGCTGGTCCGCAACCCACCGCTCTATGAGATCGATGGCGCGGGCGAGATCCGCGTCCCGACGGGCCCAGGGCTAGGCATCGACGTGAACAATGAGGCCGTTGAAGAGTACAAAGTGCATTAGCCCTTTGGTGCATTGATGTTCGGGTCAAGCAACCGCGAGTAGACGCCGTGGGTTTCACGACGCCGTTCTCCATCGCCCGCCCGCTCAGGTGCTCGTCGCACGTCATGCATGCGATACTCGGGATCGGTATGGCTGACAAGCTCTCGGCGCGCTCCGTGTCAAATCGGGGCGATACAGGAGTGACCTCATGGCACCCGTGAAGATCGGCGTGGTTGGCTGCGGCGCCATCGCCCAGGTGCACCATATGCCCAACCTGAGAGCGCTTCAGGAAGCGTTCGACGTGACGGCCGTCTGCGACATCTCACCTCGGCTGGCCGAGTACGTCGCAGAGACTTTCGGAGTGCCGCACCACGTGACCGACTACCGAGATATTCTGGCTTCCGATATCGAAGCGGTGCTGCTCTGCCACAGCGACCCGAAGACGCGGGTGGCCGTGGAGACCTTCGAGGCCGGAAAGCATGTTTTCATCGAAAAGCCCATGTGCTTCTCTCTTCAGGAGGCCGATGCCATCATCAGCGCCGCTGAGCGGTCGGGAAAGGTCGGTCAGGTTGGGTACATGAAGGTGTACGATCCCGCCTTCGAGCTGGCGAAGCGCGAAGTGGAGACGATGGGCGACATCCGGTTCGTACAGGTCAATCACCTGCATACCGGCAACGAGCTGCACCTGCGCAACTTTCGGGTCAAGCAGTTCGACGACCTACCCTCGGGTGCGCTTGAGGATGCCGATTCGGCGAAAAACGCAGCGCTGCAAGACGCCATCGGTGATGTGGACGACGATGCGGCGAGAGCCTTTTTTACCTTATCGGGAAGCATGATCCACGACCTCTACGGCATGCGTACCCTGCTGGGCGCCCCAAGCCGCGTCGTTGGGACGGAGATCTGGAACGCGGGACGTGCCATCAACACCATCCTGGAATATACCAGTGGGGCGCGATGCGTCGCGTCATGGGTCTATCTCGCCGGAGTGTGGGACTTCAAAGAGACGCTGGAGGTCTACGGCGACCGAAAGCGGGTCATCGTCTCCTATCCCACCGGCTTCGCGCGCGGAATCCTTTCCACCGTGACCGTGCAGGGGATCGACCCCGACGGCACATCCTACCGCAAGGAACCGGCCATCGAATGGGAGAGCGCCTTCAGCCGCGAGTTACGACACTTTCACGAATGCATCAGGCGCGGGAAGCCGACGCGCACCTCAATCGCCTCCGCGCGGGGTGACATCGCGCTCATCATCGACATCGTGAAGGCCTACATCGCCCGATGACCAGCACTTCCAAGGGTCACACCTGACCGAGCACCTTCTCGATGCGCGTGATGGGATCGATCAGAATGGCCGGCAGGCGGGTATATTCAGCAATACGGTACCGGAATAAAAAATGTGTGGGTTCGTGCGGGGAAGTCAAGGAGGAGATCAGGCCGGGATCACTTCTTGTCATCTTTGGACGGCGGGGGCTGTTCCTGCGGTTTCCGCCTCGGGGGAGGTGGGGGCGGGGGAGGATCAGGAGGTCTCGCGGGCTTGCCGCTATCGTAGCGAGTGATTCTTTCAGGTGGCATATCGTTCGGCTGTAACCTTGTATGCCGCCTCCGCACATTTCCTGTTAAGCCTTCGACTATCCTTGACACTCGCTTTACCCGCTTCTCCGGTCACCTCTAGTGTTTTACGATCCAGGCGCTGTTTTTTGATCCGAACCTCGGTATCGTCCGAAAATGGGTCATTGGCTTCGGCCCACAATTCACCCCATTCGATATCCAACGCACTGCATTCAATGCTGATCATGTGAAGGACAGTCGCCTTTTTCGAGTAGTCCGAGATTGAATCCCAAACAACAAGGATAGCTACCAACGCACCGGATATGAGTTGAGCAAGATTTGGGAGCACACCCAACAGCGTAGCAATACCACTAGCTGCCGCGCCCAAGAGCAGAAGCCGAACCCAAAAGTGGCAGAGCCTATGCCGATTAGCGAGGGCCTCATAGTAGCGAACCAGCCGAGCAACATCCAGAAGACCCTGCCAAACGTCGTTTCGTGCCTGATCGGTTACCATATCATTCACCTACCGTAACGCACTAAGCCAGTGAGTAACCACTAGGATAAGCGGTCTACTGTAGGCTGTCAAGAAGAAGGACGGGCGGAGCTTAGTAGTCATGTGTCCCTCCAGCCTCATTCGGCCTCTTCTCCCTCCCTAAATCCAATAACTGTATTATAATCAATATGTTAGGTCAAGTAAATAGAGAAGGGGCGGTGGGGATACGAAGTTAAATATATAATTCCCCCCAAAAGGGCTTGGCAAGCTGCCCGTTTCTAGATAAATCGACATATGACTTGCCGTAAGGCTCCTTTCCTGACTTTACTTCTCGATGAAAGAGGAATGGGTGCATTTCTACTTGTGCGGATGGTCACGACGAAAATCTATGAGCAGAAGCCGAGGGGATTGCGTCATCGTAGATAGCTCCAAAGCAAGCTGGCTTGCAGCGCTTCACGGGGCCGGTCAGGGCTAGCAACGGACTGAGAAGAGCGCTTCTCCTCTTGATTTTTGTCTTCAGCCGTCATATCTCATAGGTGGTACTTCCTGAGGACATGGGGCAACGTTGAACGGCAATCCCCGGTTTTCATCGTTGTGACACATCTCGAATCAAGGCTTAGAGAGAGGGGGTAAACCCTTGAAAAATTTCGACTATACAGCACCAGGTACCGTGCGTGAAGCCGTGGCGCTTCTGGCGGAGAAGAACGGGAGGGCGCGTGCCCTCGCCGGCGGCACGGACCTGCTCGTGCAGATGCGGGTGAAGCACCATGAGCCCGAGCGCGTCGTCGACGTCAAGCGCATCCCCGAGCTCAACGAACTCTCCTATGGCCCCAGGAGAGGCCTGCGGATCGGCGCAGCAGTGCCCTGCCACCGGATCTACAGCGATGAGGGGATTGTCGAGCGCTATCCCGGTCTGATCGATTCGGCGGCCATTATCGGCGGCATCCAGATCCAGGGGCGCGCCTCCTTCGGCGGCAACCTCTGCAACTCGTCACCCAGCGCTGACACCATCCCCGCCCTGATTGCGTACAGCGCTGAGTGCGATATCGCGGGACCGAACGGCAAACGCCGGGTCCCGGTCGAGGACTTTTGCACGGGACCGGGTCGGAATGTGCTCGGACCGGGAGAGCTTCTCGTCGCCTTCCAGATCCCTCCGGTCCGCAAGAACTCGGGGGCGCATTATCTGCGGTTCATTCCCCGCAATGAGATGGACATCGCTGTCGTGGGAGCGGGGGCCTTCGTGGAACTGGCCAACCGCGGGAGGGAGTTCAAAGCGGCCCGCATCGGGCTTGCGGCTGTGGCACCGACGCCCCTATTTGCCAGAGAGGCTGGCGAACTCTTGATCGGTCGCCAGGTGAGTGACGGGGCGGTTCAGGAAGCCGCCGAAGCCGCCCAGGCCATCGCTCGGCCGATCACGGATATGCGCAGTACGGCGGAATTTCGCACGCATCTGGTGGGAGTGCTGACCAAGCGAGCACTCAACGGCGCCATCGCGCGAGCGCGCGGGGGGTTCGTCCCCAACGCGGTGCAGGAAGCGGCGGCTTGAATCACTAGCCTACGGAGTATCGGACGGATGAACAGAGTCCACGTTCAGACTGCGATCAACGGAGAAGAAGTGGAGTTTCTCTGCGAGCCGCGCGAGAGTTTGCTCGAAGTGCTGCGCGAGAGGCTCGGTTTTACCGGCACTAAAGAAGGTTGCAACGACGGCAATTGTGGTGCCTGCACCGTAATCCTGGACGAGGTGCTGGTGGATTCCTGCCTGGTGTTGGGCGTCGAGGCCCAGGGCAAGGAGATTACCACCGTCGAGGGCTTAGCGGCGCCCGAGGGGCTGCATCCCTTGCAGCAGAAATTCCTCGAGCATGCCAGCCTGCAGTGCGGCATCTGCACCCCTGGATTCCTGGTGGCGGCCAAATCGTTGCTCGACCACAACCCCAATCCCACAGAACACGAAGTGCGACACTGGCTGGCCGGCAATCTCTGCCGCTGTACGGGCTACGACAAGATCGTTCGAGCCGTGCTGGATGTCGCCGGAGCGTGAGCGCACGGACATCGTTTCTGAACCACCTGTAGAGGAGGACCTCCTGATGGCATCCACCGACGGCGGAAACGGTCATTACAAGGTGATCGGAACGCGTCCCATCCGTCACGACGGCACGGACAAGGTGACCGGCCGGGCCATCTATGGCGGCGATGTGCGCCTACCCGGTATGCTCTACGGTCAGGTGCTGCGCAGTCCTTACGCCCACGCCCGGATCAGAGGGATCGATACCGGCGAGGCCGAGGCCCTAGAAGGCGTCCGAGCCGTCGTCACGGGTCGAGATCTTCCGCTGACCGACGCGGACGAGATCATCGATCTCGGAGAAGGGGCTACCAAGCTGAAGTACCTTCGGGACAACGTCCTCGCCACCGATAAGGTGCTTTACAAAGGGCATGCCGTCGCCGCGGTGGCGGCCACGAGCCCGCACATTGCCGACGAGGCCCTGGACCTGATCGAGGTGGACTACGAGGTCCTCCCGGCGGTTGTGAACGTCCTGGACGCCATGAAAGACGATGCTCCGCAGTTGCATGAGGGCCAGACCACCCAGGCTGACGGTGAGGACACGGGCAAGGTGAGCAATACTGCGATCCATGTGCAGCATATCCTCGGCGATCCAGAGGCGGGCTTTGCGGAGGCGGACATCGTGGTCGAGCGCGAGTACGACACCGCGACGGTTCACCAGGGCTACATCGAGCCGCACAACGCCACAGCCACGTGGAAAGCGGATGGTCAGTTAACCATCTGGACCAGCACCCAGGGCGCGTTCACCGTGCAGAAGACCGCGGCTGCGATCCTGGGCCACCCGATTTCCAAGACCAGGGTGGTGCCCCAGGAGATCGGGGGCGGTTTCGGTGGTAAGATCCCGGTGTATCTGGAGCCGCCGGCCGCGTTGCTCTCCCGCAAGACCGGTCAGCCGGTGAAGCTCATCATGACGCGCGCGGACGTGTTCGAGGGCACGGGGCCGTCGCCCGGGTCCCACGTACGGGTCAAGATGGGCGCCGACAAGACCGGCAGGCTGACGTCAGCGGAAGCCTATATGGCTTTCGAGGCGGGCGCTTATCCCGGCTCCCCGATGCCGTGCGGCGTCATGTGCGTCTTTGCCTGCTACGACATTCCTAACGGCCGGATCGACGGCTACGACGTGGTGGTGAACAAGCCGCGAAGCTTCGCTTACAGGGCGCCGTGCTCCACGCAAGTGGCTCTGGCAACCGAGACGGTGATGGAGGAGATCGCCGAGAAGCTGGGCATCAATTCGGTCGAACTCCGCCTCATGAACGTCGCCAAGGAAGGCACCCGGCGCGTGGACGGCGTGGTCTATCCGCGCATCGGCACCGAGGAGACCCTGAATCAGCTCAAAGCCCACGATCATTATGGAGCGCCGCTGGTCGGACCCAACCAAGGGCGCGGCGTGAGCATAGGCTACTGGTTCAACGTGGGCTTCAAATCCAGCGTGACCGCTAGCGTGAACACCGACGGCACCGTCGAGCTAGTGGAGGGCTCCACCGACATTGGCGGCACCCGCACCTCGGTGGCCATGCAGTTCGCGGAGGTCCTGGGCTTGGCGGCGGAAGACATCAATCCCCAGGTGGCCGATACCAGTTCGGTCGGTTACACCGACGTGACGGGCGGCAGCCGGGTGACCTACGCCACGGGCTGGGCTGCGATCGAGGCGGCCAAGGACATGAAGGCCAAGATGATCGAGCGCGCGGCGATGCTTTGGGAGGTTGCCGCCCACGAGGTGACGTTCGAGGATGGCGTCTTCCAGCATAAGGGCAACGCGACGAAGCCGCTGACCTTCAAGGAACTGGCCGCCAGGCTGGATGAGACCGGCGGTGCCGTGACGGGGCAGGGCTCGGTCGATCCGGGCATGAACGTGGGCGGCTCCTTCGCGGCCAACATCGCCGATGTGGAGGTGGACCCCGAGACCGGCAAGGTGCAGATCCTCCGGTATACGGTCCTGCAGGACGCTGGCAAGGCGATCCACCCCAGCTACGTGGAAGGCCAGATGCAAGGCGGAACGGTGCAGGGCATCGGCTGGGCCCTCAACGAAGAGTACTTCTACAACGAGAAGGGCGAGATGGCCAATCCTACCCTCCTCGACTACCGCATCCCTACCGCCCTCGACCTTCCGATGATCGACACGGTCATCGTCGAAGTGCCCGACCCGCTTCATCCCTTCGGCGTGCGCGGGGTCGGGGAGGCGAACATCGTCCCGCCGCCTGCGGCCATCGCCAACGCCATTTATGACGCCGTTGGCATCAAACTAGGAGCGCTGCCCATGCGGCCCGACCGGGTTGTGGCGGCGCTTCAGAAGAAGGGGAAAGCCGAGCCTGCGCTGGTGAATTAGAGCATGCCCAGGGTGTGGATTCCGACCCTCATGCGGAAGCTGACCGACGGGCAGGCTCAGGTCGAGGTCGAGGGCAGCACGATCCGCGAGATCGTCGAAAGCCTTGAGGCGGCCTTCCCGGGAATCAAGGCGCGGCTGTGCACCGAGGATGGGCGCGTTCGCCCGAACATCGCCGTGGCCATCGACGGCCAGATTACTCCTCAGGGCATGCGTACGAAGGTGGGGGCCCAGAGCGAGGTGAACTTCATCCCGGCTGTCGGCGGAGGCTAGAAGCAAAGCTCCCGCAACCTTCCGAATCTCAGGACCCTACCCGGCTGTCGGGATAGGGCCCTTTGCACTAGAGGTTAGCTGGCGGCTGGGTATAAGCTGTTCCGCCCGCCCTCACCCCTCAGAACTCGATCCTCCATGGCTTCAGAATGCCCTGCACGGTCACGCCTCACGCCAGCGGCACGTTGGGGATGTATTCGTCCAGGAGCCAGCGGAAGTAGTCCCGGAAGCGGATGAGATTGTAGCCGTAGTCCGCGCCGCGGCCGCACTCGTGGATGGCAGCGCCATCGAAGCCCGCGTTCACGAAAATCTGGGCGTAGGCCCCGACGGGCTGGGCGCCCTCGTCGGCATGGGCGGGGCCGCGCGCCCAGTCGCCGTCGGCGCCGAGGGAGAGCGTGAACTGCTTGACGTGCCAGTGGTTGACGTAGGGCGCCACCATGTGGGCCTGCTCGATGGCGCTAGGGAGGTCCTCGCCGGGGAAGAGCCAGCCGTAGTCGAGGGTGTCGGGGTTCAGGCCGGCGTTGGGCTCGTCGATCATGTGCAGGAGCCGCAGTGCCGAGGGCGCGCACTCGTGGATGCTGTCCTCGTGCATCTCGAGCGCGATGGCCGCTCCGAAATCCGCGATCTGCTTGCAGTACGTCTTCAGCTTCTCGGCCGAGACCTCGAAATCGCGGTCGGTGGCATCCCATAGGCTCCGGATCATCGGGTAGGGACGCGGCTTACCCTGCACGGGGCGGGTGGGCAGGGGCGGTGCCACGAAGACGTCTATGATCTTGAGCCCGAGCACCTCCGCCACCTTGGCGATGTGGAGCATGTCCTGCCATTTTTCCTCCTTCCACGGCTGTCGGCAGATCATGCGGCGCCCGGCGAGGGTGCTGTGAAAACGGAGGCCTCCATCCTCGACCACCTTCCGCGTCTCGCGCCACTCGTCGGGCGTGAAGCGGTAGAATGGGCCCGTCTTGGAGCTCCTGTCAGCCGTGATCTCGACGACCTCGAAGCCCTGGTCGCGCCAGAAGCGCAGTTCTCTGGACGTCTTAGTCTTGTTCCAGGCTGCACCCGCGCCCGGTGCCCAGCCATGTTTATTCAGGAAATCACCTACTTTGAATCCGAGGATCATTGGGCTGTTCCTCTTTCCACTCACCTTAGAACGCTCCATCATCTCGACTGTTCTGAGTGGCATTCGCGCTGTATCCGGTCACGGCTAGGGCGCCGGGACGTTGGGGATGACCTCGTCCAGGAGCCAGCGGAAGTAGTTGCGAAAGCGGATCAGGTTGTACGGCTTATCCTCCCCGTGGCCGCACTCGTGGATGACCGCGCCATCGAAGCCCACGTCTGCAAAGATCTGTGCGTAGGTCCCGATGGGCTGCGAGCCCTCGTCCGCGTGGGCGGGCCCTAGCTTCCACTCGCCGTCGGAGCCGAGTCTGCGCGTGAACTGCTTGACGTGCCAGTAGTTGACGTACGGCGCCACCATCCGGGCCTGCTCCACGGCGTCGGGCACGTCCTCGCCGGGGTAGAGCCAGGCGTTGTCGAGGCTGTCGGGGTTGATGCCGACGTTGGGCTCGTCGATCATGTGCAGGAGCCGCAGCGCGGACGGGGCGCAGTCGTTGATGCTATCCTCGTGGATTTCGAGCGTCAACGCCGCCCCGAAATCGGCGAGCCGCTTGCAGTACGTCTTCAGCTTCTCGGCGCTCTCCTCGAAATCGCGGTCGGTGGCGTCCCACAGGCTCTTGAGGGTCGGCCGGAGCGGTCGGCCCTCGACGTGGCCCCAGGTGTACGGCGGAGAGACGAAGACGGTCACGATCTTGACCCCCAGGGCCTCCGAGACGTCCGCGATGTGCAGGAGATCCTCCCACTTCTCCTCCTTCCACGGCTGGCGGGAGATCATGCGCCGCCACGCCAGGCAGCCTTCGAAGCGCACGCCGCCGTCCTCGACGACCTTGCGCGTCTCACGCCACTCGTCGAGCGTGTAACGGAAGAACGGCCCGGTCTTGGAGTTGATGTCGGCGTCGATCTCGACGACCTCGAGCCCCTGGTCGCGCCAGAAGCGGAGCTCCTTGACCGTCTTCTGCCTGTCCCAGTCCGAGAGCGCGCCCGGACGCCGGCCATACTTGCTCAGGATGCCGAGGGCTTCGCTGCCGCCCCCTTCGATTTTGAAGCCGAGGATCATCGGATCGTTTCCTCCCTGCGTTTGAGATTGGGGTACATCTCAGAACTCGACGCCCCGCTGGGCGACGATCCCCTGATCGAACGGATGCTTGACCGAACGCATCTCGGTGACCAGGTCTGCCGCTTCGATGAGATCGGGGTGGGCGTCGCGCCCGGTGAGGATGATGTGCATTCTCGCCGGTTTTTTTGCCAGGAGCTCCAGCACTCTCTCGGGCGGGAAGACCCCGTGGTGAATGACGGCGTTGATCTCGTCGAGGACAACCAGGCCGGCCTCGCCGGCGACGATGACTTCCTCGCAGCGGCGGAAGCCCCTCTCGGCGGCCTCGCGATGCTCGGGGGGCCATTCGCTGGCGTCTCGCGCCCAGGTCCTGGGGCCGGTCAAGACGAAGCCCAGGCCCATCTGCTCGATGGTGATGTCGGGTTCCAGCCGCTTGATGGCGTCCAGTTCCCCGTAGTGCCAGTCCCCTTTGATGAACTGAAGGATGCACACTTTCATGCCGTTGCCAGCAGCGCGCAGGGCGGTCCCCAGGGCCGCCGTGGTCTTGCCTTTGCCGTCGCCCGTGTGGATGATGATCAGTCCCTTGCGCTTACGTGCCATGTCAGCTCCTTACCCCCGCCGTTTCACTCAGCTCCGCAAGCTCCAGAATGCGGCAGAGCGCCGCACACAGCACGCTTTTGCCGCTGTCCGACCCCGTCCCCTGAACCCTCAGCGCCCGCGCGGGCATGGCTCGCCCTTCTACCGAACCCATCTCAACGTTGACACGTCCGGTCACAAACAACAGGTTCTGTTGCGATCCGCAAGCTGACTGTTGCCGCGTATAGAATTGAGGGAAGATGAGCCGCACGTTTGACGATTACGTCGAGGTCATGCGCCGTCTGCGCGCTCCCGACGGCTGCCCCTGGGATAGGGAGCAGACCCACCAGACGATCCGTCCCTACGTCATCGAAGAGGCGCACGAGGTGGCCGAGGCCATCGACCGCGAGGACTGGAACGAACTGAAGAAGGAGCTGGCCGACCTGCTCCTCCACATTCTCTTCCACGCGCAGATGGCGGCTGAAGCGGGGCGCTTCACCATCGATGACGTGATCGGGGCGGGCACAACCAAGATCGTTGGGCGCCACCCGCACGTCTTCGGCGATGCCGTGGCCGGGACCTCCGAAGAGGTCCTGCGTAACTGGGAACGCATGAAGCTGGAGGAGAAGGGCCACGAGGAGCGGCGATCGGTCCTGGACGGCCTGCCGGTGTCTCTACCCGCGCTTCAGCGGGCGGCGCGGCTCCAGGAGAAGGTCGGGCGCGTGGGGTTCCAGTGGGAGGACTGGCGGGGCGTATTCGGGAAGGTTCGGGAGGAAATCGACGAACTGGAACGCGCTTGCCTGGCGGAGGACCCCAAGGGGATCGAGTGGGAACTGGGCGATGCGCTCTTCGCGCTGGCGAACCTGGCGCTGTTCTCCAGGCTCTGCCCCGAGGCGGCGCTGACGAAGGCCAGCCGGCGCTTCCAACGCCGCTTCGGCGCCATCGAGGCGGCGCTGGCGAAGCAGGGCCGCTCTCCACAGGACGCCACGCTCGAAGAGATGGACGCGCTGTGGGACCGGGCGAAAGAGGAAGAGGGTTGACGCGGGAGGCCAGCGCAGCCGAAGTTATCCAATATGAGCGCTGAACCATCGGACTGGAAGAACAAGCTCTACTTCGGCGACAACCTGGACATGCTTCGGGAGCACGTCCCCGATGCGTCCGTGGACCTGATCTACCTGGACCCGCCGTTCAACAGCAAGGCCACCTATAACGTCCTTTTCCAGGAGAAGAGCGGTGAGCAATCCGCCGCGCAGATCACCGCCTTCGACGATACCTGGCACTGGGGGCTGGAGTCCGAGTTGGCCTTCCGCGAGGTCGTACAACACGGAGCGACGAAACTGGCCGATCTCTTGCAGGCCCTGCGCGCTTTCCTGGGCCAGAACGATATGATGGCTTACCTGACCATGATGGCCATCCGCCTGGCCGAGTTTCACCGCGTCCTCAAACCTAACGGCAGCATCTACCTCCACTGCGATCCCACGGCAAGCCATTATCTGAAGCTACTCATGGATGCCGTGTTTGGGGCGAGGCATTTCCTGAACGAGATCGTTTGGTGCTACGACACTGGAGGAAGATCAACTCGATCATTCCCCAAGAAGCACGACATTATCCTACGGTACGGACAAAGCAGTCAGACGGTCTTTCATTACGACAATGTCGCTTTACCTCGTGACCCTACAACAATGCATGAGGTGATCCTTACGGACGAGGATGGGAGGAAGTACCAACGCAATATCAAGGCGGGCAAAGAATATCGTTACTACCTTGACAAAGGCGTCTTACCGAATGACTGGTGGGCAGATCTTCCCGCGCTCAATCCTGCAGCTAAGGAGCGCCTCAGTTACCCTACGCAGAAGCCCGAGATTTTGCTTGAGCGCATCATCCAGGCCAGCAGCAACGAGGGCGACGTGGTCCTCGATCCCTTCTGCGGCTGCGGGACGGCCATGACCGTGGCGGAGCGTCTGAAGCGCAGGTGGATCGGGATTGACGTGACTCACCTCGCCATCACCATTATCAAGCAGCGGCTCCGGGACACCTTCGGGGATGGCCTGCTGCCCTACGAGGTGCGAGGTGCGCCGCCGGACCTGGCGGGCGCCGAGGCCCTGGCGTTGCAGAACCGCTATCAGTTCGAGTGGTGGGCCCTGGACTTGGTGGACGCGCGTCCTGCCAGGGACAGGAAGAAGGGCGCGGACACGGGCGTGGACGGCGCCATCAACTTTTTCGACGACGAGAGCGGCCAGGCCAAGAAGATCGTCGTCCAGGTGAAGAGCGGGCATGTGAGCGTGAGCCATCTGCGCGATCTCAAAGGCGTGCTGGAGCGCGAGAAGGCCACTATCGGCGCCCTCATCACTCTCAAGGAGCCGACTGGCCCGATGCGGCGGGAGGCGGCAGCGGCGAGCTTCTACGAGCCCGAGCTTTTCCCCGGGCACCAGTACCCACGCATGCAAATCCTCACCATCGAAGAGCTGCTCGATGGCAAGGAGCTACAGTATCCCCGCGTCGCCCCGACCGCGACCTTCAAGCGAGCGCAACGCAGGCGCAGGGGCAAGTCGGAGCAGGAACGCATCGGTCTCTGACGCTCAGTTCGTCCGGCTCCCCGCCTCGCCGGTGATGGCGGCTTCGAGCTGGGCGAGACTGACGTGGACGGGAGAATCGGGGTCCTCGCCCGCCAGCTTGGCGATCTCGTGGGCGATGGCGGCCAGCGGCATGGCCAGCCCCACATCGTGCGCCGCATCCAAGGCCCAGGTGAGTTGGTTGGGGCGCTGGCGGTAGGCGGGAGGCGGGCGTACAGGACGCTCGCCGGTCGGCAGCGCGAAGACATCCTCGGCCAGTTCCAGAATCCAGCTTCGCGCGGCGCCCTGGTTCATGGCGCGGATGAGCTCGACCATATCGAAGCCCAGGACGTCGGCGAGCGTGAGCGCCTCGGCGATGCACCGGCTCTGCACCCAGGCGATCATCTGGCTGATGAGCTTGGCCGTGTGGCCCCGGCCCGATTCTCCGCAGTAGGCCACGGCGCCGCCGAGCACGTCGAGTATGGGGCGGATCCGCTCATAGGCATCTCGGTCCCCGCCGACGAAGAAGGCGAGCGTCCCCGCGGCGGCGCCGCCGGGTCCGCCGCTCATGGCCGTGTCGAGAAAGATGAGACCGCGCTCGGCGGCTTCGCGGGCGTGCCCGCGCGTCGCTTTGGGGTCGCAATTGCCGCAGTCGGCGATGATGCCACCCTGCGCCAAGCCTGCGAACAGGCCATCCGGTCCGGCTAGGACGCCCGCCACCTGGTGGTCGCGCACGGCCAGGAGCGCCATCTCGACGGCTTGCCCCAGTTCGCGGGGTGTTCGGACGGCCTTTGCGCCCGCCTCGGACAGGGCGGCCGTGGCGGATTCCATCGCGTCGCAGATGGTCACGGGATAGCCCGTTCGCAGGAGATTGCGGGCCATCGGCGCGCCCATGCGGCCCACGCCGACGACGCCGACGCTGGGCAGTCGAGGAGTTCCTTCGCTCGTTGACATCATTGGCCTCAGCGTCGGTGAGGCGGGTATTTGAGCAGGGGGGATCGGGCGTGGGATCTCACGACCGGAGCCCGATTCGCTCGGCGACCTCGCGGTTGATGACGCTCTCGGGCATCCGGCCCTCTAAAACGGCGATGATCCCCTCTATCGCCTTGCGGCGGAGCTCCTCGACGGCCTCCTTGGAAACCCAGGCCAGGTGGGGTGTGGCAACGAAGTTGGGCGACCCCAGGATCGGGTGGTCGGGCGGAATGGGCTCGGGCTCGAAGACGTCCGTCCCGGCGCCTGCGATCTCCCCCCGTTCGAGCGCCTCGGCGCAGGCCGCCCAATCCACCACGCCCCCGCGCGAGGCGCAGATCAGGAAGGCAGTCGGCTTCATCGCGCTGAAGGCATCGGCGTTGAACAGATGCTGGGTGCGGTCGTTCAGGGGCGTGTGAATCGAGATGTAATCGCTCCGGGCGAGTAGACCGGCGAAATCCACGCGCTCTACCCCTTCCTGGGCGAAAACCGCGTCGGGCACCGAGGGACTATGGGCGATCACGGGCAGCCCCAGTCCCTTCGCCTTGCGCGCGAGTGTGCGGCCGATGGTGCCCAGGCCCACGATCCCCAGCGTCTTACCGGTAATGCGGCCCATGGTGCCCACGCGGTCGAGCACCGCCTCGCCCTCGATGAAGTTGGCGCCGCCGCCTTTGCTCGTCCATGTGCCGGCCGAGATCCCCGGCGCCAGCCGCATCAGCTTGCGCACCAGGCAGAACAGAAGCGCCAGCGCGTGGTCGGCGACATCCTCATGGCAGTAGTCCACGACGTTGATCACCGGCAGGCTCCGCGCCGTCGCCGCCGCCACGTCAACCGAGTCGATGCCCGTCCCATAGCGGCTGATGACCCGCAATTGGGGCCCCGCCGCGTCCATGACGTCGGCGTCGATCTCCATGAAGAAGTGCGTGATGGCATGCGCACCGGGAACGGCCCGGATGATGTCCTCCTTGGTCTTGCACTTGCCGTCCACGAACTCCGCGTCGATCTTTGCCGCCTCGACCTGCTCGTATGCGACGTTGCGGAACGAGTGGTCGGTCAGGACGATCCTATAGCGCGCCATACGGCTCCTTACGACGTTCGGGGTCCGAAGACGCCGGTACTGCGCGGTAGGGTGGCTCTTCGAGAGGTCCGGTTCTGCGCCCGAGACGTAAGCTCATCTTCGTGCGCAGGTGCATGCGAATGGGTTGACGTTCTGCCATCACTCCTCTCGCGATCAGCCCTCGGGGCGCACAGCCGTTGTTCATCGCACGAGTCCGTAGGTATGACGTTCCTTTATAGTACCCCAGGATACGTCTCTAACTGCAGTCGGCGGGCTACCGTAACCGATCCAGAGGTCTATATAAGCCTCAACCTCCTTGCCGTGATGCCACCTATCGGATAGCCTTCTCACTGCAAAACTGCTCTGTTCGTGTAATTGCGCGAGTTCCTCGGCCTCGTCATCCATGCCCACCTTGAGCCGGGACGGTGTGGCGGTGCCATCCTCGGCGATGCGCGCATAGTAATAGTAGCCGTCCTTCCGGTCTTGAATGACATACTTGCCTTTCACCGTCAGATACCGGCCGACTCCGTCCATGAACACCTGGACCGTGAATGTCGTACCATCCGGCTGGTGACGAAGTTCGTCATATCTATGACTGACCCAGAGGTTTATAAGATAAGGCTCAAAATCTTCGTCATAACCCTCATAACCCTCGCCGGTGTGTAGCCATCGAGCTATCTCCCATAATGCGCTCTCGCTCTGTTCGGACAGTCGCGCGATTTCCTCGGCCTCAGCCTCGTCATCTATACCCACCTTGAATCGGGACGGTGCGGTGGTGCCATCCTTGGCGATGTGCGCATAGTAATAGTAGCCGTCCCTCGGGTCTTGAATGACGTACCCACCTACCGTCGTCAGATACCGGCCGAATTCGTCGGCGTATATACGAACGGTGAATATCGTCCCATCCGGCTGGCGGAGATCGCGGTCGGGGTAAAATTCGGGAATCGCCGAGGCGGTCCGAAGCGAAAAGAGGAGCGCTATTGCGATTAGGCTACTGCGTGCCACGATGGATACCCCTTCAGAAGAGAACGCCGACGGTTGGTCCCATGACTACGTGGACAAAGCCTTCTCCTTAGGAAAGCTCAATTTCAGACGCATACGGATGGGTCACGGGCTCGGCGGGTGGATCACCTGGAGCTTCGCGGACCTCACTCAGTCTCGGCAATGCCCTCGACCTTCAGGAAAGTATCCTCATAGAGCTTTCCGGAAATGCGAACGTTCCGGAAGTGGTAGTCCAGGGTCTCGAAGGGCCTTCGCCCACCCTCATCGAGCAGGTACGTGTACAGCTTGTCGGTTGTAACGAGGTGATGCAGGTGGCCCAGACTGCAGTCGGGTTTGACGTCGCCCATCATCAACCCGCACTGGCACATATTTTTCCCGGTGATCTCCACGCCGGTCGCCGACCTGCTCCTGATCGAATCGAGCGCAGCTTCCGCACGATCAATCGTCGTGAGAGAATCGATCTGAATCAGGTTCCCCTCGACGACCACCCGACCTTCGATCCGCACGGCATCGCCATCGGAAAGGGTCTTCAGAGCTCGCTCATTCGTGGGATTCTCGATGAAACCATAGACGCGCTCGCCGGCCACCAGGACCCTCTGACGCTGGGCCATATCAGCGTCATCGGGACGTTCGAGGCCGAAGACTTCAAGGGCGTCCATCACCCTCCCGCTCAGGATCATCGGCTCAGTCGTGTACGTTCCGAGTCGCTGAGCGGGGACTTCAGAGGCCGAACTCGTTCCGGCGGCAAGGACGCCACAGAGGAGCAGTGCGGCCATAGCCGGGCCTTGCCATCCCCATTGCATAACGCGTCGTTGCATCGTGTGTATCTCCCGCTTGCTCACACCCCGTTGCCGCTAGGATCTCGCTTAGGGTGCCGCTATTCGCCAGCCTCTATCCATTCGTCCCTGGAAATTCTCGCCCGCCGAAGAATGCGGGCAAGAAGCGGCACGCTGATATCACCGCGATGGGGGTTCGGGATGATCACCACCACGGTTCCCTTAATCATAGTTGCATGTTTATTGCCCGGAATGGGTCCATCAAAACCCAGCCTCCGCAACCGCCGGATCACTTCTCTGCGGCTGACGGGAACAATCCGCGCCACGGTTGCTACTCAGTCATGGCTTCCAATGGCTTGATCTCTACCTCTCCCACGGGAGGTATCGGAATCCCTTTGGCAATATGGATGTACAACCAGTCGTCAAGCGCATCCTCCAGATTCTGGCGGCATTTCTCCAGAGTCTTGCCGGTGGCCCAGAGGCCGGGGCATTCGGAAACCTCGCCGTAGTAGGGTTCTTCGTCCTCGATGATCTCGTAATGCGCCCGGCGCATCGCTTCTCCGATGTATGCTCGGATCATCATGAGCCTCCGACATGGACTCGCAAAGCCTCACCCCGCTGCCTCATCGCCATCCTGAGCTCGTCGAAGGATGGCCTGCTCGCGCCCGGCCCCGGAAGTTCTCGTTAGGTATGCACAATGCGAAATCGCGTCAAGGATGCAGGCACGCTACCCCTAATGCATGTCCTCCCGCGGGACGATGGGGAACTCGCGGAAGTCACGGATGAGCCGGATGAGCGTTTCGACCGCGTGCTCGTAGAAGCGTTTCCCCTTCTCCGCCGTCGCCAGGGTGGCCTGACCGGAGACCCCGCTCTTGGAGAAGCGGCTCCACCAGTTCATCATGAGCACCGGACCGCTGCTCCCCAGGAGGTCGGTGTACCACCACGGTGAGCGGTTGCCGATTTCATCCACCGCCTTATCCATCTGGATGCGCTCGGGGTCGAGGTGGAGATATACCGAGGTCTCAAGCTCCGCCGCGTGCGATGTGCCCCCCGGCTTTTCCGATTCACGCACCTCATCGCCGATGTCCCGCACCAGGTTCCACCATGGAAAGACGGCGCACAGCGCGTCCGATTCCAGGATCGTTCGCCGCGCGGAGAGTTCCAGGATGGGCATGTTGGAGCCGTGGCCGTCGGCGATCAGGATTTTACGGAAGCCGTGGCTCGCCACGCTGGTCGTGATGTCCACCACGAAGTCCTCCAGGTGCTTCGGCTTGACCGAGATCGTCCCCGGAAAGTCCATGTGGTGGTCTTCGAACCCATACGAGACCGGAGGAAGCAACAGCACCTCTTCGGGGATGCGCTTCGCCGCGCCTTCGCACACGTTCCAGACCAGGAAGTTGTCCAGATCAATCGGCGCGTGATAACCGTGGTCCTCCACCGATCCCACGGGAAGCAGGATCACGGGCTGAGGTTCGCGATTCGCCACGTCCCTGATCTCCGGCCACGTGTAGCTGTCATACCGGTACTCAGCGCCCCAACTGTCTGTCGGCATGGCTCCTCCTATCTCATGACCGCTCTTAGCATCCGCGTATGCCGCCCCGTGCACCTGAACCGCGTCAAGAGACCTACGCGGCTAGAGCTTCCGGATGTACCTGCAGTGTCCCCGCATTCTGGATGAGCGGATAGTGCGCCTACCGGTCATATCCGCTCGCTTTTTTCTATTGACCCACCAGTACGGGCTTTTTCGCTGCCTCTATGAGGGACTTTGTCAAGCTGCCCATCATGAAATCCAACAGGCCTCTTTTGGAATGCGCCCCGACCACGACCGTATCGGCCTGGTCCAGATAGTCCTCTCGCACGGCGCGGACAATCTCTTCCGGTGTCCATACTTTCCTGATGTCGTTGACACCGTGGGCCTTCAAGTACGCCTCCGCCTGATCGAGATAGTAGTTGGCGGTCTCCGCGTCTTCATCGGACGTGAGCAGTGTCACCTCGCCCAAGGGCAAGGCCCCGGCAAGCTGAGCGAAGCGATGGAGCGCCCGGGCCGCCGGAGGGCTCCCATCGAACGCGATCAACACTTTCCTCTCGCTCTTACCGTCAAAGTGGTCCGGCACCGCTAGGATGGGAGTCGCAGAATGGTCCAGTATCGCCTCCAGGGAGTCACCCGGCCCATCGGAAGTCTCGAAGTGGAAGTACGTGCGCATACCGATAATCACTAGGTCGTAGAAGATCGCATTATGGATGATGCAGTCGCTAGGGCTGCCCTGGCGCTCCGCTTCGGTGTGCGCAACGCCCTCCTTCTCGCATTTCTCCGTGAAGGCCCCGAGAAGCGTCTGGATGCGCTCATGCGCCTCTTCTTCCCGCGCGTCCTCGAGCTCCTTCGCGTAGTGTAGCCCGCCGACCGGCACCGCACCGACAGAATGCTCGATCCCTGGAGTGTCCAGCACCGCCAGTCCGCTGACCTGCGCCTCGCTGGCCTTCGCGATCGCGCAGGCGTGTTCCATAGCACTCGCTGCATACGCCGATGGATCGAGAGGAACCAAAATCCGCCGTATCATGTCTCGTGCTCTCCTAGGCTACGGAAGAGGTATCTTGAGTGCCCCATCGACACCCTGAGGCCGTCGAAGAAGGGGGGATGAGACCTCAGCGTGTCCATCACACTTTCTCACCCCACGCGGTAACGTTCCACCGTCTCCATGTCGAGCTCCACCCCCAGACCCGGCGCGTCCGGCACCGTGACGGTGCCGTCACCGAACGCCAGCGTGCCCGTCGTCAAGTCTCGCGCCATCGGCGACCGCTCCGTCGAGTACTCCACCAGCCGTCCCTGCGGCATCGAGGCCACCATATGCACCGATGCCGACGCCAGAATCTCCGTCTTCCAGGCGTGCGGCACGCACAGCCGTCCCCGATCCGCCGCCATCCGCGCGATGCGCTTCGTTTCGGTGAAGCCCCCTGTCCGCGCGATGTCCGGCTGGACCACATCCACCCCCAGGTCCATCAACTCGGCGAAGTCGAAGCGGGTGATGTCCTGTTCGCCCGCTGCGATCCGCACGTCGGTTCCCTCGCACAGCCTGCGATAACCCTCGCGGTCATCGGCGGGGAGCGCCTCCTCGAGCCAGAAGATGTCGTAGCGCTCGAAGCGTCGCGCTTGCCCGATAGCTGTCGCCGAATCGTAGCAGCAGCCGGCGTCCACCAGAAGCAGCTTGTCCTGACCGATGACCTCCCGCGCGATCCGCACGTGCTCGACGTCCGCCCCAAGGTCCCGCCCGAAGGGTCCCCAGCCGAACTTGAAAGCCCGGTAGCCCGCCTCGCGTCCGCGCTCGGCCTTCCGGGCCGTCTCGTCGGGCGTATCGCCCCACAGCACGCTGGAATAGACCTGGACGCGGTCACGGTGCTTGCCGCCCAATAGCTTCCAGACGGGCACACCAAGCGCGCGGCCCATCAGGTCGTGCAGCGCAATGTCCACCGCGCTGATGGCGTGGATGACCGCCCCGCGGCGACCCAGGAAGATCGCCCCCTGGTACATCTTGTCCCACAGCCGTTCGATCTCGAAGGGGTCCTCGCCCACAAGAAGCCGTCCTAGCCCCGATAGAAGCGAATGCGACGCGGGCGCCTCGATGATGGCCCTCATCACCTCGGGGGAGCTATCGGCCTCGCCGACGCCCGTGACCCCTTCGTCGGTGTGGATGCGGACGATGAACGTGTCCTGCGAGCCGTCGGCGCGCATGGCCACCTCGGGCATCCGAAGACAAATGGGTTCCACGCGCGTGATCTTCATCTACACCGCTCCTGCGGGCTGCCCGGCGGTCCGATTAAGCCCGACAAAGCCTACCGCCGCTTCAAGTTTTCCCCGTCGCCATCCTGAGCCCGTCGGTGGATGGCCCACTTTCCTCACTGTGCTCGGGCAAGGGGATCAGGATGGGGTGCGGCGGCGCTCCCTGGCCTCGTGAATGATCCTTCGGCCTACGCGGCCGCTCTGGCCACGCCACCCAGAAGCGCGGGCGTAAGGTTGCCGGCTGTGTCGAAACTGAGCGGGCGCGGACCCTCCAGCGCTTCGAGATCATCGCGCGCGTTGATCTCCTTCGTGAAAGCCTCGCTGGCCTCCATCTCCTCCAGCCGCAGCGTGTTGCGGATGCGCACGATGCGCGCTTGCGAGGGGTCCAGCTCACCCAGCGTCTCCAGCGCCGCCTCGAGGGCTTCGCGGTCGCTCTCGCAGATGACCGGGATGCGCGCCGAGGCGGGGTTGCCCGAGGTGATCACGTTGGTGTAGGTCGAGACCCGATCCATCTTGTCCACGATCCGCTGCGTGCAGAAGTCGGCGAGGCCCAGCCCACAGGCATTCCCGTCCGTTTCCGGCGTCAGGTCGCGGACGAAGATGCGCCGGACCACCGGCCTTTCGGCATACTCCCAGTTGAACTCATGTGCGATTTTCCCGATGACGTTCGAGTCCATGCCCCCTCCCGAGACGTCCTTGCCTATCTCATCCACGATCAGGAGGTCGATCTCGTCGAGCGGAAGCTTCCCCATCAGCCGCTTCGCCTCGACGAGGAGCCGCTTCTCCTCCGCCTCGAAGCCCTCGTTCCAGACTGCGCGGACGATGGCTGCCCGGTCGAAAGCGTTCTCCACGATCCCGACGCCGAAGGTGATCTTCGCCCAACCCAGCACTGCGCGGCCGACGGACAGCACCATGTCGGCCATCCCCAGCCGCAGGGATGCCTTGTGGTAACTATACGCGCCAGCGTGCTTGCCTAGCCCGATGCCCATCATTTTGAACAGGCCCGACTCGATCTCCGCGTTGAAATTCGTGTGCGGCTTGACGCGCCCGATGACGCCGATGTGGTCCGCCTGCGACGCGTGCCGGTCGAGATGAACTTTGATACCGTCGACCGTCTCCCCCAAAACAACCGTCTCCATGGACGCGCGGATTGGGCAGCCCATGCTCTCTTCGCTGATCTTGTAATGGCGCAGGACCTCCACTTGCCCCTCAGCCGTCCCGCCGCCATGACTGCCCATCGAGGGTACGATGAAAGGCTTCGCTCCGATGGCCTTGAGCGTCTCGACGGTCGTTCGCAGGACGGTCGGGAAATCGGTGATCCCTCGCGATCCAGCCGTGAGCGCCACCGTCTGCCCCGGCTTGATCCGTTCCTCTAGGCCCAGAGTGCGAAGCTCCCGGCGCGTTGCGTCTGCGACGGAGGGTAAGGTTGTGTCGTCAAACTTCTGGCGAACGGGCAGCATCTTTGGGAAAATCATCATGAGCTCTCCTAGGGCTGAGTGTTGGATACGCTAGTGGTCCCTCGGATGCTAGCCCTCGCTCGCGCGTTTGTCAAGCGGCCGGTAGGCCGGTCGAACGAGCGGGAGGCATGCCGCCTGAACCTGTCGAAGGGCTCCACCCCTCGAACGCCCTTGCTCGGAAACGTGCCAGCTCACTGCGTAGAACGTATATTAGGAGAGGTTAGGCCGCTGGGAGCCTTACAATCGCTATGAGCCAACCTGCCAGTACAGGCGCCCCCCCATGACGCCCTTGCAAACGACGTACGCCCTGGATGCCTCCTGGGACCAGAACCGCATCCGGGGGCCGAAGACCGTTCCGTTGCCCGATTTAGGCGGTCCGCGTCTGATCACAACACACGTGCATGGCTTGGGGCTGGCCTCCCCGCTCGGCATCCCGGCTGGGTTGTTGTTGGATTCGAAGTGGATCGCGCTCTACGCGGCGCTTGGGTTCGATACACTACTTTACAAAACGGTCCGCAGCCGCGCTTATCCTAGCCACCCGCCTCCCAACTGTGTCTTCCTGCCCGTCGCGGAGCCCTTCGATCCTCAGGCTCTGCCCGAAGAGGTGCGCTGGGACCCCACCTTCGTGCCTGGCTCCATCGAAGAGGTGACGATCACCAATAGCTTCGGCGCGCCCTGCGTAGCGCCCATCGACTGGCAGGCGGATGCTGAAATCGCGCTTGGGTCGCTAGGTTCGGGGCAGATCCTCGTTATGAGCGGAATGGGCACGGCCGAGCCGGGTATGACCCTCGGCGAGCTCGCTGGCGACTACGCACGCACTACTGCCATGGCCCGTGAGACCGGGGCTCACGTCGTCGAACTCAATCTCTCCTGTCCTAACACGGGCGAAACGTCCGGCGCTGTCTTCAGCGACCCCGAGGCCGCTGCCGCCATTGCGCGCGCGTGCAAGGCCGTTCTCGGCCCGACCCCGCTTTGGGTCAAGATGGGCTACGTCCCCGATCCGACCAGCCATGCCGAGGTCGTCTCTGCATTGGCGCCGCACATCGACGGTATCGCCGCGATCAATACCATCAAGACCCGTGTGCCGGCACCCGATGGCAAGGCGGCGCTGGGCCAGACCGGCCGTCTCGAGAGCGGGATCTGCGGCGCCGCCATTCGCTCTTGTGGCTTGGAAATGACACGGCGCCTGGTGCGTTGGCGGACCGAGCGCGCCTACGACTACATCGTCATCGGCGTCGGCGGCGTCATGACGCCCGAGCATGTGAAGGAGTACCTGGACGTGGGCTGCGACCTCGTCCAGACCTGTACCGGTGCCATGTTCGATCCCTATCTTGCCCATCGCTTCGCCCAGGCGCGGGGCTTGGTTCCGGCCGGTGGTTGACTTCATCGGGGCCATTCCGACCTCGTCGAAGGAGCGCTAGCCCGTGAAGGCGCTCATCCTCGCGGGCGGCAAAGCCACGCGGCTTCGGCCCATCACTCATACTAGCGCCAAGCAGCTCATTCCCATCGCGAATAAGCCGATCCTCTTCTACGCCATCGAGCACATCCGTGCGGCGGGGATCACCGAAGTCGGCTTCATCTGCGGAGACACCGGGTCCCAGATCGAAGAGGCCGTCGGCAACGGCAGTCAGTGGGATATCCGCCCAACCTTCGTCCGCCAGGACGCCCCGCGCGGCTTGGCGCACGCGGTGCTCACGGGGGCGGACTTCGTTGCTGATGAGCCCTTCGTCGTTTATCTGGGTGACAACTTCATCCTGGGTGGCATCGGTGGCTTGGTGGCCGACTTCGCTCGTGGCGACACGAACGCTCATATCATGCTCACGGAGGTGCCCAACCCACAGAACTTCGGTGTCGCCGAGCTCGAAGGCGACCGCGTCGTCCGCTTGGTCGAAAAACCCAAGGAGCCCAAAAGCAACCTGGCGCTCGTCGGCATCTATCTCTTCGATAGCCACATCCTGGAGGCCTGCGAGGTGGTCTGCAACAGGCCGCCATCGGCCCGCGACGAGTACGAGATCACCGATGCCATCCAACACCTCATCGACCGGAACCTGACCGTGAAGTCCACCAGAATCACTGGCTGGTGGAAGGACACCGGCACCCCCGATGACCTGCTCGAAGCCAACCGCATTGTCCTCGAGCACCTGGAGGACCAGACCGCTCCTCTCGCGAGTGTGGACGAACGTAGCCGTCTGATCGGAAAGGTGGTCCTGTCCGACGGCGTGGTCATCGAGAACAGCACACTCCGAGGTCCCATGGTCGTCGGCGCTCGGACGCGAATCACCGATAGCTTCATCGGTCCCCACACCTCAGTCGGCGAGGATGTGGAGATTGTTGCCAGCGAGATCGAGCACTCGGTCGTCCTGGTAGGTGCGCGCATCCGGGGCATTCCCGTTCGCATCGCCGATAGCCTCATCGGCAGGAACGTGCTGCTCGAATCAAGCTCCGGCAGTCCCCGCGTCCAGCGCCTCACCCTGGGGGATCACTCCCAGGTCGATCTGGCCTAATCACGGTAAGCTCTCGCCGTACGGGATGGCACTCAGGTCGGTGCCGCCGGGTCCCGCTCGGACGGAAGTCTTCGGAGGTGCGGTTGAGCAACTGCGGATCGGCGCCCACGGTTTGCGCACGGGCCAAGGGCGAATCACCCGCCCGGTCGGGGATCGTCCCTGCACTTGCCTTTGCATGGCCTGTGGCACACTTTTCGAATAATGATGTCTGTTGTCGCGCTTATGGGTCGCGCCCTGGTGCCGTGCCGCACCCCTTTAGCCGTCGCCTTGGCCGTCTTCGTGGGGCTGGCGTCAGTTGCACGAGTGGCCGCCCACAGCGGCGCGGTGACCGCCGCGGTCCGCGCACCTAGCCGCGTCATCATTGACGGCGACCTCGCTGAGTGGGGGGGTGCCTTGCCCATCCCTCTCAACACCGCCACCATCGAGTTCACCTATGGTCGGGTATGGGACCCCATTCGGGACGATGACACCGACCTCGATGCTGTCCTCTACGTCATGTGGAGCCCTGACACGCTCTACGTTGGCTGCCATGTCGCCGATAACGTCGTCAACGTCCGCGGCATTGACCCCTTCGCCCCTTATTTCCACGATGCGCTGCTGGTCCTCTTCGAAGGCGCTCACCAGGGCGAGCAGACGTCCCGCCGCGACCTCTTCCTCGCACTGGGCGGTCCCGAAGGCCCTGTCAGGAGCGTCCGCACCGACTTCGAGGCTGGCCGGGTGGAGCACGCCCCCGATATCCGCGTTGCGGGCCGTCGGACGGAGGTCGGCTATGACTTGGAGGCGGCCGTGGCGGCCTCGCGGCTCGAGGTCGCGCCCGCCGTCGGGGTCACGACGGGCTTTAGCTTTGCCGTTACCGATCGCGACACCGACGATCAGCCCGTGGTTCGCCAGATGATGTGGTCCGCCGCCAGCACCGTTCCTGACGATCCCGGCGGTTGGGGGAATCTCAACTTCGTCGAGCGGGCGGCGCCGCGCGATGTCCTCGAATACGCGCTCACACCCGGCGCCTGGTACACCACCGAGGACGAGGTCGTCTTTGGCGTCTGGGGTCTGCCGCCCCTGGTGCGTCCACAACGCCTGACGCTGGCCGTGATGACGCTCGATGGCATTCCCCTGGTCCAGCCGATCCCCAGGCTCCTGGGAGCCGGCACATGGCGAGCACGCGCTCTCATCAGGTGGTCTACCGCCGATGTCCCTCCGGGGACCTATGACCTCGTCGCCAGGTTCACCGACTTCAGTCGTCAGGAGTGGGAAAAGATCCTGGGACCCTGGCCTACACTCGATCGGCTCACCAGCGAGTTGGGCGAGCGACTGGACACCGTGCTTGCCGCTGCCCGCGAGATCGGTGGCCCCATCGGTGAAGCCTACGAACGGTATGTCATCGCGATGCGCCGGGACCTGGAATCCGCGCGCGACGAGGGCCGACTGCACCTCCACGTGCGCGGGCTGCGCGATCGGCTGACTGACCTGGAAGTTGGGCTCGTTGACATCTTGGAGGGAAGCCCGGCCGGCCTCGAGGAGCGCAGGATGCTCGAGAGTGTGCCCGAAGCCGGTCCTGAGCAGATCGAAGAGGAATAGCCTCCGAACGGAGGGGTTCGCCCTAGGCGGGCTGCTGGCTGATCATAGAGACCTCAACCGAAGCTACCGATAGCTGAAGCCCACCGTGTTGCGCGCATCGGGCGGCACGACCGGGGAGCGTTTGAGCCATCCCTGCTGTCCCACTCACCGCGACGATGGCCGTCGAAGTTAGCTCCACCTCGAACGATAGTTTCGGCGCAAACCACGCCTTCGGATCTATCTCACTCAAAGCTGGACGGAAGAGCGTAGATTGTCCCCGAAAATATATATCCCTCGTTTGCTCGAATGGAACGTGGGCGCGGCCACGGCGACGCGCATGTGCCCAAAGCCTCGCTTCTCAAGTGCATGGTGCGAAGAGGGTCAACACAGGTCGAAACGTCATCTTGAGTTCTGAGTCCATCTCGGTTGCATCGCCGCCTTTAGCCTGCACTATCCTGCGATAGACGAAGTATCGCAGGATGAACGCGTTTGCCGGTCAGAGGGTCTCTTTCACGAGCGCATGGGTCACAAGCGATGGAAACTCTGCAAGAGGTGTTGACGAACGGTATCTTCATGCTTAATATGGCATGGGAATGGAAACCAAACGATCGGTTCCGAAGTATGATCCTAAGTCTGATTCGACGTACAGTTTCATTCGGAGGGAGGGTCTACCATGGCTCGCAGGAATCTAACGGTAAGGAGTGCCCCTGTAACCACGCGTATGCGTGCTGCGCCGCGCGCAAACATCGACCGCATTCGCTTGCGCGCTAAGTTGGTCGTTAAAGAATACGACTACGATAACTACATCGTGGGCATCAAACGCAGCACGCTGTTCGTCAAAAAGCTCTTCGTCGCCATGAACGACAAGAATGGTGATACGCTCTCGGTTGGCGATGTCGAGGCGGAAATCCGCGAGCGGATCAACGAGGGCGCGTACGATAGGGATCTGACCGATGGCTATATACGTCTAAGGCGCGCACCGAGGCGCCGGCGTCGGACGGAAGCGGACTAAAGCGCGTCAGGGGAGCCGGACGGAGCGCATCCTGAGCTTGTCGAAGGATGCGCCACAAGCGTTTCGGGCCCTTTAGAGCAGGCCCTTCAGGATACTCTCTAACGCGTCGTGGGACGCGTGGCCGTAGAAGCGCACCACGCCCTTCTGATCTAGCACTACCGTTGTTGGGATGCCTACGACCTTGTAGATGTGGGTGACCTCCCCATCCTAGTCGAGGAGGACGGTCGCCTCGACCGGCCATTTCTCGGCCACCCTCGCCACCTTCTTCGCCTCCTCACGGTAATCGATGGCGAAGAACTTGGCGCCTTTGGGAGCGTAAGCGGCGCGCAATTCATTCAGCTTAGGCATCGCCTGCTTGCAGGAGGGGCACCACGTTGCCCAGAACGATAGGACCACCGGACCCGACCCGAGCGAATCCGCTAGCTCGATGGGGGCGCCGGTCGCCGTCGTAAGCACGAAACCGGGCGCGCGCATCCCAGGTTCGACCCCTGCCTCGACCGTCTCCGTCTGCTCCGCCCCGAGCGTAGGAACGGTCCATGTCAAGGCCGCCAGGCTCAGCGCGGCCCAAATCAACCTCATTGTGACGCCTCCTGAGGCTCATCTAAAGATGAGGCGGCTTCGGCACCCTATAGCAGATCCCGTAGGATGCGAGCCAGCCTCTTGCGTGACCCAAAACCGTGGAAACGCACCACGCCCTGCCGATCCAGGATCACCACCGTCGGGGTGGTCCGGATCTTGTAAGCCTCGGTCACCTCCATGTCCTGATCCAGGAGAACGGTCACCTCCATCTTCCATTCCTCAGCTTTACTCGCCACCTTGTCCGCCTCTTCGGAGATGTTGATGGCGAAGAACTTGGCGCCTTTGGGGGCATAGGTAGCGTGCAGCTTGTTCAGGTCGGGCATCTCCTTCTTGCAGGAGTTGCACGTGGTCAACCAGAACGTCATGAGCACGGGACCCGTGCCGAGCGAATCCGCCAGCGAGATGGAATCGCCCGCCGCGTTCCTGAGCGCAAAATGGGGCGCGAGTTGCCCGCGCTTGACGCCCACCTCGAGCTTCTCCGTCTCCGCCGCGAGCGTAGGGGTAGCCCATGCCCAAGCCGTAAGGCTCAGCGCGGCCCAAATCCATCGCATTACGACGTCTCCTTAAATTGCACCGTCACAATGCTGTGCGTCCTGAGCCCGCCGAGGGATGGCGCCCATCATCCTTTACCGAACCCGCACCGATGCTCTACCAGTTTAAGAGTTCACCCCGCTCCGCGCCTTGCTCGATCCAGACGCGGATGCGCTGGATATAAGCGTTGGGCAGCGCCGACCGCTCCGAGATGTCCGACGGGTGCCCGGCAAGGATTCTGTGCATCAAAACCGAGGCATCCGGTTCAAACGGCACGACCGCAGCCCCGTTGTCACTCCCTTCTAAAAACACGCCCCGATGATTGGTCAGTTGCAGTCCCGCTGCGCGCGTCTGCAGGTCGTGGCAGCCCGCTACCGAGCAGTTGAGCGAGAAGATCGGCTGGATGTCCCGGTTGTAGATGATCAGCCCGAACTCCTCCGTGCCCCCATCCTCGGGTGCGCTGATGGGGAAGAAGATGTCGCCGAGGTCCAGCAATTGACTTGGGCTCACGATCACCGGTTCGAACAGCTTGGGTTGGAAGCCGGGCCTTTCGATCAGAAGTCCATAAGTCTCCGGCGGTACGGCGATGAAGTCGAAGCTCCCGAAGCTCCCTGTCGTCTGGATCAGCGACGTGCCCTCAAGTGTGATTCGGGTCCCCCACTGATCCCGGATGCCCTCCGCTGTCACATAGCCGATGATGCCGCCCGCCTCCTTGAGTTGGATCACGCCGGGTGCGGTGCTGTATTCCGGCCAGCCGTCCGGATCGACGGTGTACGCCTGCTGGCTTTTCAGCAGGAGATGACGCACCACAAAGCCATAGTTTATGTGGTTCCGCACAGTCTCCCCGCGAAGGGTGTAACGCCTGCTGATGTTGGCATAGTCCACGGCCACAACATCGTTGGTGACGAAGTTGCCCTCCGAATCGGTGAAGACGACGATGTCGGTCCCCTCGACGACCACCCGGCAGTTGGCCGAGGGCTCGCCGTCAGGGAAGACCACTTTTCCGTAGACCGTCCCCGTCGCAGGGACGAAGAAGTCCTCGCCACAGCCGATCGCCAGCACCAGGAATGCGGCGCCCATGATCCCAAGTTTCTTCATAGCAGCTTCAAGGGTCGGGTCGGGATCGGTCCGAACGGGCCCCCACTGCCGTTAGGGTGACCGCCTTGGCGCGTCGTCACGGCTAACACGCTTTTCGGCTACTCTCCGATAGCCAACCGATCGAGCAGATCAGCCATATCGTAGGTCGCATTGAGTCCGTAGAAGTAGTCGGCGACCATCTGGTCGCCCGCGTACCGCTGCCGCACCGGATGCCTGACCGTGACCGTGAACATGAGGCCGTTGTCCAGAGCATAGGTCAGCTCGGGCTCGAACCGGAGCACGCGGGCGCCGCGCTCGGGCACCAAGTTGCCGTACCAGAGGTCGTGACCGATCTGGGTCTCTAGCAGCCGCGCGCCAATTCGCAGGCCTCGCCAGACGGGCTTGCTGCCGCTGATGAACCACTGCGCCTCGTTTCCCCACTCGTAGCCCCATTTGTTGGGGCCGAGCGTCCAGCGGTAGCGGAAGCTCGCCGCGATGTCCACGCCGCGGTACGACCTCCAAAGTCCGATGCCCGCGATGGGGCTTGCCACCCCGGAGCCCAGGGCAAGGATGTCGCAGATGCGCTGGCCGAGCGTGTCCTTGTTGTCGGTGCTCCCCGAAGGCAGGCGCACACCCAGTTCGAGGGCCACCTGCGGCGAATCGAGGGCACGGTAGCTCGCCATCAGAACGATGTCGCCCAGGCCTTTGTTATTGCGCACGTAGTACATGCCCTGCGTCTTCCCCGCGAAAATCCTCAGGAAAGGAAACGTGGCCGAGAGGTTCATCCGGTCCGTCAGCCCGTACCTCAGGTTCAGGTTCGTGTAGCGATGATACACGGTCTCCTTCGTTGGGTTGTCCGCTGGCTGACCGTTCGGCCCGCGAGCCTGGTCGGTCTTCTCCTGCTCGTGCGACAACGAGACGAGCAACTGCCCCTCCTGCGAAAAATTGGCCGCTTCGCCCGGAAGCGTTGGGCGTCTTCAGGCCACGGCCCATGCCGGCGCGTAGTGCAGAGCAAGCCATCCAGCCGCCACTAGCGCCACCACAGCTAGCCGTCGTATGCGATAACGCATCTCTACACTACCTCCTTCACATTCCGCGACATCCTATACCCTATCTATGCACTCCTGAGCCCCTCGAAGGGTACCCCACATCACAAGAGACCTACTTCATTATCCTCCCGAGAGTTCCAATCGATGAGGGCGCTGCAAACGCCATATTCCATCGCATCTCATTTCCATGAAATAACTTAAGGCCCAACTTGGATGCAATGTCCTTCGGGGGCACCGTCGGAGACCGCGATGTTCGCACCGAACAGATTACCGAAAAGAGGCCTCGCTCACTCCGAATGCAGGCCCGCTCGATGACTTCGGTGAGAGGCGGTTTGGCCACGACTGCCTAGATGCAAAGACCATAGCCGGAGTCTGAAGTTAGAGCCTACGGCTCCCGCCGCCGAGATCGCCCTATGCGTAGCGCATCACCTCCTATGATCGGACCCTAGAAAGATGTACCCGGCGATAGGCGGCGTCAAGATTCTGTGCGCGAGAGGTCTCCGGTCTTCTTCCTGTCGCCGTCATGGGCGTGTCGAGGGATGGCGTCCTCAGGGGCTGAGCCGGGCTTCGCTAATTAGCGCTATCCCCCCTTCCTAGCGCTAGGGCGATCTCGTCAACAGTTTGAGAAGGCGACCTCGTCCGGGTAACACGTAAACATCATGCACGCTTCCCCGCTCGTCCACAACCCATTCTTCGCCGCCCTCCACTTCAACGACCGCTAGGCCCGGCACCGCGCGCTCGGGGTCCAGGACCAGGCCGAGCGTCTGCGCCCGCTCGACGTCACGATTGACCACAAGGAGATGAGGCGTGCCCAGCGAATCGGCGAAGACACCGAGCTCCACAGGCCCAACTCGTCCATCAACGCCGCGCACCAGACTCGTGTCGGGCGCAGCGTCGGCGGAAAACGCGTCCAGCCAGCGCAGCCGCTGAAGGGTCGGCCCCAAGCGCCCTAGCATTTCGCCCAGAACCTTGGCATGATGGTACATAGCCGTCGGACGGCCCTCCAGGTCGAACAGGCCGTACTCGTCGTCGGCCACGTTGGAATCCAGGCGGTAAACGATAATACCGCGTGCACCGCGGGAGAGTGCCAGAAACGCCTGCGCCAGGAGCTCCGACCGCGTCGGATAGCGGTAGGTTCCGGCCCGTGTCCCATCGTGGTTATGGGCCTGGATGATGGCGTGCCACTCGGTCCGGTACCCCTCCCCGGCCAGCACGCGCAGCGTGTCGGCGATGAGGTCGTAGCCACCGGCGAGTGTCCCCAACGCCCGCTGGATCTCCCCTGGCGAATCATCCCGATCGTATAGGAGGTAGTCCTCGTGCATGAAGACGTTGGGCGTATGGGTTTTACGGAACAGCGCGCGGAAGCGGGCTGCCCGCGTTCCCTCCAAGCGCGCCGAGCGGACGTTGCCAACGTCCACCAAGCGGGCGTTGGGATCACGGGCGCGGAGCGTATCTACCACCATGGCAAGGTTATCCGCCATCACCCGCCACCTACCTTCAGCGTAGCCGCGCCGATTGTAAGCCTCGTGGCCGACGATGAATCCGTAGATACCGGGCGCATGCTCGGGGCTGCCCCATTTCACAAGGAGCGAGTCCGCCGTCCGAGCCAAGAGAGCGCGGTCGTCCGCGTTCAGCGGGTAGGGCTGCCAGGCGTACTGGCGTAAGTGCCATTGTCTCAGGGATATGCTGCCCTCGGGCTCGTACTCGGGGACGAAGCGCAGGGGTGGAGTCGCGGCACAGGCACGAACGATGGCCTCCTCGTAATCCTGAGATACCAAGCCGCCTTGGGGTCCCACGCGGCGGGTCTTGATCAGGAGGTTGATGCCGGCAGCGCGCAGACTCTCAGCTTCGGCCGTGGTAAACTGGAAAGGCCGGTAACCCATCTCCACGGCCCAGGCGCCGAAGGTGAAGGGCTCGGCGGCAGCTATCTCCCACCATACTAGAGAGATGAACAGGATCAGGGCGAGCGCGACGGTCATGTTATGGGCTCTGGCGTCGCCCTTCGATAGGCCCAGGACTTTAGGGTGACGCGCTAGCGGAACGGCGCGCATAGCCGCAGCGTAATGAGAGAGGGCTTCAGGAACCGGCCGACGTGGCGGAGATGGCCCTCCGTGCTGCCAACCTCGGCCCCATGACCCGGACGAACTCGTCGAACAGGTAGCGCGCGTCGTGAGGTCCGGGGGACGCTTCTGGGTGGTACTGGACGCAGAAGATGGGCAGGCGCGTATGGCGCAGACCCTCGCAGGTGCCGTCGTTGAGGTTCGTCTGGGTGACCTCGACATCCGGGGGGAGGCTCTGGGGGTCAACGGCGAAGCCGTGGTTCTGCGAGGTGATCAGGATGCGGCCCGTGGTGCAGTCGAGCACGGGCTGGTTGGCGCCGTGGTGGCCGAACTTGAGCTTAAACGTCGTGCCGCCGAAGGCCTGGCCGAGAATCTGGTGGCCCAGGCAGATGCCAAAGATGGGCCGCTCCTCTAAAAGCGCTTCCGCCGTGCGGATGATGTATCCGAGCGGCGCCGGGTCGCCGGGACCGTTGGCGAGGAAGATGCCGTCGGGGTCCCAGGCAAGTGCCTGGTTTGCGGAGGTCTTTGCCGGCACGACGCTGACCTGTATACCGGCTGCGACCAGCCGCCGCAGGATATTCCACTTGATCCCGGTGTCGAAAGCCACCACACGTGGGCGCAGGTCGTCGTGCCGGTCATCCCAGGCGGGCCGTCCGAAGGCGAGCGGAGCGGGCCGTCCGTCGCGCCAGGCGTAGGGAGCTTCGACAGTCACCTCGCGGACCAAGTCGCGTCCCACCAGAGTGGGGTGTGCCCGCGCTGTCGCGACGAGGCTCGTCTCATCGAGGTCAGCCGTCGAGATGACGCCGCGCATGGCGCCAGCTTCGCGAATGGCGCGCACTAACATGCGGGTATCCACGCCTTCGATGGCAACGATGCGATTCTCGATCAGGTACTCGCGCAGGCTGCCCGTTGCCCGACAGTTGGAGTGGCGCCGCGCCATCTCCTTGACGATGAAGCCCTCCACCCAGGGGCGATGGCTTTCGACATCCTCGGGATTGACGCCATAGTTACCGATCAGGGGATAGGTCATCACCACGACCTGGCCGCGGTAGGACGGGTCGGTCAGGATCTCCTGGTAGCCGGTCATTGCGGTGTTGAAGACGACCTCCCCCACCGCCTCGCCTTCCGCGCCGCAGGCGAAGCCCCTGAAGACCAGGCCGTTCTCCAGCGCCAGCGCCGCCGGTTTCAAGCCGTTGCCCTCGCGGCTTTCGGCGGATCAATGGCCTTTGGCCGCACGGGCAGTTCGCCCAAAAGCCGCCCTCCCAGAAGGGTCGCGACCGCGCGCCCGCTCAGTTGCCAGCCATCGAAAGGCGTGTTACGGCTTCGCGAGTGCAGGGCCTTCGCCTCGACCGTCCAGGCCGCCTCGGGGTCGATCAACGTCATGTCTGCAGGCGCACCCTCCCGCAAGGTCCCGCCCTCGAGCCCGAGGATGCGTGCTGGCTCCGTCGTCAATTTAGCGATGGCTTCGGGCCAGTCCAGAACGCCCGCGTCGATGAGTTGCGTCTTCACCAGCCCCAGGCAGGTTTCCAGCCCCACGATTCCGAAAGCCGCCGCGTCGAATTCGCACGCTTTCTCTTCGGGCGCATGGGGAGCGTGGTCGGTGGCGACGGCGTCGATCGTTCCGTCGCGCAAGCCCTCCAGGATCGCTGCCCGGTCCGCCTCGCTCCTCAGGGGCGGGTTCATCTTCGCGTTCGCGTCGTAGCCGCGAACGGCTTCATCGGTTAGCGTGAAATGGTGCGGTGTGGCCTCACAGGTCACACCTACGCCGCGCGCCTTGGCCTCTCTCACGGCTGCGACGCCGCCCGCCGTCGAGACGTGCAGGATGTGCAACCGCGCTCCGACGTACTCCGCGAGGAGAATATCGCGGCGGATCGCCAACTCCTCGCTGATCCCTGGGATGCCGGTGAGGCCCAGTACCGTCGAGACCCGGCCCTCGTGCATCACCCCGCTGCCGGAAAGCGATGGCGTCTCGGCGTGGGAGATGATGGGTCGATCCACCGTCTTTGCGTATTCGAGCGCACGGCGCATCAGCCCTGCGGTGGGGACCGGGTCGCCATCATCGGTGAAGCCCACAGCGCCCGCCTTTGCCAGTTCGGCCATCTCGACCAGCCGCTTTCCAACTCGTCCAACGGTAACCGTCGCCGTCGTGTAAACGCGTGCCGGGGCGCCGCGGGCCGCTGCTAGCACGAATTCGACTGTCGCACGGGAATCGGTGGCGGGGTCGGTGTTCGGCATTGCGACCACGGCGGTGAAGCCGCCCGCCTGAGCCGCCGCCGCCGCCGATTGAATCGTCTCCTCGTCCTCCCGTCCCGGCTCGCGCAGGTGGACATGCATGTCAATGAGCCCCGGTGTCACGATCAGCCCCGTGCAATCCATGGCGCGCGCGCTTTCAAGCTCGTCGGATGCGTCCGGTCCAGCGGCAATCCGCCCGATGTGCCCCTCGGCCACCAGCACGTTCGCGGTGCCGTCGAAGCCCGTCGCCGGGTCTATGACCCTGCCGCCGACGAGCCACAGGGCGTCCGACCGGCCATCAGTTGCGCTCACCGTCACCTCCGGTCAGTAGATACAGGACCGCCATGCGGACCGCGACGCCGTTGGTCACCTGTTCCAGGATGACCGCGCGGGGGTCCTCGGCGACCTCGTGGTCCAGTTCCACGCCGTGGTTGATGGGTCCAGGATGGAGGATCACGAGGTTCGACTTGGCCCTCGCCAGGCGCTCGCGCGTGAGCCCCCACTGCGCACGATACTCGCGGAGGGAAGGGAGAAGCCCCGCCGCCTGCCGCTCGCGCTGGATGCGCAGAGCGATCACCGCATCGGCTCCTTCAAGCGCATGGTCGAGCTTTGTGGTGACCTCAACGCCCAGAGCATCGGTAGGGTGGGGCAAGAGCGTCGCCGGACCACAGGCCACGACCGAGGCCCCAAGCGTCTCGAGGCCCCAGATGTCGCTGCGAGCGACGCGCGAATGAGCAATGTCACCCACGATGGCCACGCGCAGCCCCTCGACCTCCCCGAAGTGCTCCCACAGTGTCATAAGATCCAGAAGCCCCTGGGTGGGGTGCTCGTGGCAGCCGTCGCCGGCGTTGATCACCGCCGCGCCGATGTGCTGAGCCAGAAAGTGTGGCGCGCCCGAGGCGCCGTGGCGGATGACGACGACATCCACCTTCATCGCCTCGACATTGCGCGCGGTGTCGCGCAGCGATTCGCCCTTCTGGAGGCTGCTGCCAGACGTTTGGAGGCTCGCGACGTCCGCTGAAAGCCGCCGCTCGGCAAGCTCGAAACTCACGCGCGTGCGGGTGCTGGGCTCGAAGAAGAGGTTGGCTACGGTCACCCCGGTCAAGGTCGGCACGCGGCGCACGGGCCGCTCCATGACCTCCTTCATCGAGCGCGCCGTCTCCAGGATCTTCTCAATCTCTGCTGACGGGACGCCTTCCAGAGTCAGAAGGTGCTTTGTGCCCATTCTCAGGCTCTCTCCGGCGCCAGCCGGCGGATCGTCACCTCGTCTGCCCCGTCCTCTTCCGCCAGTCGCACCACGATCTCCTCGTGGTCGGCTGTGGGGACGTTCTTGCCCACGTAGTCCGCCCGAATGGGCAGCTCCCTATGGCCGCGGTCCACCAGGATCGCCAATTCCACCCTGCGGGGCCGCCCGAAGTCCATGATGGCTGAAAGCGCCGCTCGCACCGTCCGCCCGGTGTAGAAGACGTCGTCCACGAGCACCACTGTCCAGCCGTCCACCTCGATGGGGATGCTGCTCTGGCGGATGACGGTCTGGCCTGTGCGGGTGCGGACATCGTCGCGATAAAGGGTGACGTCCATGACGCCGACGGGGACGCCGGCTCCTTCGCTGCGTTCGATGGCAGCCGCGATGCGCCGGGCGAGGTGGTCGCCGCGGGCGCGCAGGCCCACCAGCACCACGCGCTCGGTGCCCTTGTTGCGCTCGACGATCTCGTGCGCCATGCGCACCAGCGCGCGGCGGATGCCCTCTGCGTCGAGGATGGTGCGCTCAGATGGGCTCACGGGCGGGTACACAAAAAGGCCCCGCACTGAGCGTGCGAGGGCAATGTCGCTTTCGGGCTATGCTCACCTGCGTCCTTTTGCGGTCTCGCGGGGCCGCACTTAAAAGGCGCCTTGGAACCGGCATCTCGCTCGCCGGCTGCTCGTCAAGCTACGTTGTGCTGGGGCGGCTGTCAAGCGGGTTGCACCCTCACTCGTCACTTGCGGCGTGTCCGCCGCCGCCGTACCCTACGCTCGTGTTGTCTTGAAAAGCGCCCTCTGGCTCATGTGAAGCCGTAGAACTTCGCCAAGGATAGCTCAATGTCTTCGTTCACGACGCGCCCGGTTCTTCTGGGTACGCACGGGATGGTCACGGCGGGGCACTACCTTGCCGCCAGCGCGGGGTTCCGCCAGCTCGTCGAAGGTGGCAACGCCGTTGACGCAGCCGTGGCGGCTGGCCTGGCGCTGAACGTGCTCGAACCGCAGTCCAACGGGATCGGCGGCGAGGTCCCCATTCTGATCCACCACGCCAAGTCAGGCCGCACCGTCGCGATCAGCGGCCAGGGCACGGCCCCGGAGGCGGCCAGCATCGGCTGGTTCCGCGAGCAGGGCATCGACATCATCCCCGGCGATGGCCTCCTGCCCGCGACGGTCCCCGCCTCGTTCGGAGCCTGGACTACCGCGTTGGAGCACTTTGGTACCCGGCGTTTCGTCGACGTTATGGCCCCCGCACTGGAGCTCGCGCGCGATGGATTCGGGGTCTATCCGAATCTGCGTGCGTCCATTGAGGGGGTGGCCGCCCGCTTCCGCGACGAGTGGCCTTCTTCGGCTGCGGTCTTCCTACCCGGCGGGCGTGTTCCGGAGGTGGGCGAGCGGTTGGCGATGGAGGAATGGGCCGAGACCTTCGGCAGGGTCGTCGCCGAGAGCGAGAAGACTCGCGACCGCATAGAAGGCATCCGCCGCGCGCGCGGGGTGTTCTATCGCGGCTTCGTCTCAGAACGGATCGGTGAGTTCTGCCGGACGGCGAAGGTGCGCGACGTCACCGGCCGGGAGTCTTCCGGCTTCTTGACGGCCGAGGACCTCGCTGACTACGAGACGCGGATCGAGGAGCCGGTCAGCATCGACTACAAGGGCCTGGTCGTCCACAAGTGCCCGCCTTGGTGTCAGGGCCCTGTGTTTCTCCAGCATCTGCGGCTTTTAGAGGGCTATGACCTGCCGAGCCTGGGCCACAACACGGCGGACTACCTGCACGTCTACCTGGAGACCACCAAGCTTGCTTTCGCCGACCGCGAGCAGTACTACGGCGACCCGGCCTTCGTCGAGGTCCCCTTGGAGCGGCTGCTCTCGCGCGAGTACGCCGCGCGCCGCCGCGAGTTGGTAGACATGGCGCGCGCCTCGCTGGAGCTTCTGCCGGGTGATGCGGAGCCGATTTCGTTGGTCGAGGCCGCCGAGCGTGGGAATTGGGGCCACGATACGACTCACTGCGACGCCATCGACGCTGAGGGCAACATGATGGCGGCGACGCCTTCGGGTGGATGGTTCAGCGCCTCGCCCGTTGTGCCCGGACTGGGCTTTCCGCTCGGGACGCGCGGTCAGATGTTCAGCGTCAACCCCGAGCACCCTAACGCGCTCATGCCCGGCAAGCGCCCGCGCACGACGCTCACGCCCTCGCTTGTCCTCAAAGACGGCGCGCCGCACATGGTCTTCGGTACTCCCGGCGGCGATCGCCAGGACCAGTGGACACTCCAGTTCTTCCTGAACGTCGTGGAGTTCGGGATGGATCTACAGGAGGCCATCGACGCCCCGAACGTGTACAGCCGCCACTTCCCGCAGTCCTTTTACCCCCGGGACGCCCATCCGGGTGGTGTCGTTGTCGAGGCGCGCCTCTCCGAGGGGGTCCGCGCCGAGCTGGAGGCACGGGGCCATAGGGTCGCCATCCACGGCGCCTGGAGCGGAGGGCGCGTGCTAACCATTCGCCGGGAGCCCGACGGTGTCATCGCAGCGGCCGCCTCGCCCCGCTCGCAGATGGCCTATGCTGCGGGCTGGTAGGGTTGATGCGGGGAAGTTCAGCACTGCGAGCGGGCCTGCTTCCCGGGCTCATCCCGGCCGTTCTGGCTCTTGCAACGGCGGGCAGAGCGGCGCCGGTCACGAGCTTCGAGCCCGAACCGGGACCCGTCAAGATCAACCTCGTCCCCTACGTGGAAGTCGTGGATTCCACCTATCGCAAGGAGTGGACGGGCGGCTTCACGACCGCGTGGGCTGGGACGACACAGGTGGGTGATGAGACCGCCCACGTGGTGGAGCAGGCCGGCGGCATCAAGGTGTACGTCAAGGACGGTTTCCTCTACGGGATGGACTGGGGCGGGGCGCTCTCGGGGCATGGCCTGAGCGGGGTGCTTACGTTCGCCGTTCCCGTTGGCGCGCCGGACTGGGTACGCGAGGGCGTCCCCTTCGAGCAGACGGTCGTCGTGGAGGCAGCCCGCACCGACCCCGACGAGCCGCCGGTCAGGGGGGCGCTTCGGCTTGTGAGCGTCTTCACCTTCGCGGCGCCGGTGACTGTTCCCGCGGGCGATTTCACCGAGATCATCCGTGAGGAGGACGCCTTCGGCCTCGAGATTCCGCTTCCCGCAGGCGGCCCGGCCCGGCTTCAGTTCATGGCCGTCCACCTGCTGGCGCCCGAGATCGGCGCTGTGCATCAGTCGGGGACAAGTGGCACGCTGGAGCTGGTCCGGGCCGTGATCGAAGGCCGGGCGTATCCGAGTGAAGAATCGGGGAGCCGATAAGGTCCCAAAGTTAGCCTCTCGGAGGAGATTGCGATGGCCGATGAGATGAGCCGCTCGGTCCTGCTGGTGGACAGTAACGACGCGATGCTCGAAATCTACCGTCCCATGCTCTCGGGCTGGGGGTACGAGGTCGAGACGACGACTGCCCCGTTCGATGCGCTGGAGCGAGCCACTCAGTCCCCGCCCGACGCCCTGATCCTGGCCTTGGACATGGAACCGGTGACCGGAGATGCGTTGATGCAGGAGCTGCGCGAGCGGGGGGCCGAGTTCTCGATCGTGCTCCTGGCCGGTGATACCACGCCCGAACAGCGCGATCGCTACACCCGCCAGGGCGCGGACGCCATCGTTGGCAAGACGGCCTTCAATCGGTTGCGGGAGGCGTTGGGGGAGGTGCTGGACTAACTAGTCGTTCTTGTATGCGCAAGCAAGCGCGACTGCGATACGATTGGCAGGGGCAGGTTGGTGCTGAGGGATGAACTTCTGGCCTCGCTACGGCTATCTTGGGAAAGACGGGAATCCAAGTCATGCTCTGCTACCCATACGGCTCTTCCTCGCGCATGCTCACCAGTTCGATGGCGTGCGTTCCCGTGAGCATGCCGACGCGGTAAAGGTTATGGCCCAATAGCTGCGGCGCACCGACCAGGCGCACGCGGTGACCCTTCGCTGATAGCGCGCGGATGGCGTTCACCATCGCGGCAAGGCTGACGCCGTCGAGCACTTCCAGGTCCCGCAGTTCCAACGTCAGGAGCGCGGGGGTGGTACCGGTCAGGGCAGCGAGGCGTTTGGCGAACGATGCCGCGTTGGCCTTATGCAAGCCGCCCTCAACGACCACGGTCCCAGGCACTTCCCCAGGGCGGACCGTGATTCCCTCTTGTGAGCCTTCCATCATCCCCTCGAAACTTCATCTAATATAGGGCACTAGGCCCAGATGAAGCGAAAGCCGCCGATGCCGCGGAGGCCCACGATGGCGCGGAGCAAACGCAACTCCCTGGCCCGTAAGGCACCTGACGGCAAAACTCGGCACGACCGTGCCATGATTATTTGCGCTCGACGTTATCGTAGATAGATTACGTGTGGGGTTTTGTGGAGAGGAAGCTGTTAACCTTGATGGGTAGGTGATCCGTCGGACGTGCCTAGCGGAAGCGGAGTGAGGATAAGATCTGATGGCTGAAACATACCAGGACATGCTTGCTCGCCTGAGGCGGGAGCTAGCGGAGGTGACCGTCGAAGAGGCGAACGCGATCCGCGAGAGGGCCAAAGACGTCGTGCTACTGGACGTTCGGGAGCAGAACGAGTGGAACGAGGGCCACGTGCCCGGCGCGATCCACATCCCGCGCGGCTTCCTCGAGCTCCGGGTAGAGGACGCGATCCCCGACCGGGACAAGCCCGTCATCGCCTACTGCGCGGGCGGGGTGCGCTCGCTCTTCGCCGAGGAGAGCCTGCGGAACATGGGCTATACCAACGTCAGCTCGATGGAGGGTGGCTTCGGGCGGTGGAAGAACCAGGGGTTGCCGTTCGAGAAGCCGCGCGTCTTGAGCGACCACGACCGGATGCGCTACGCGCGCCACCTCTCCATCCCCGAGGTGGGCGAAGAGGGTCAGCTCAAGCTATTGGATGGCAAGGTGCTGCTCGTGGGAGCGGGCGGACTAGGCTGCCCGGCGGCGCAGTACCTGGCCGCGGCGGGTGTGGGGACGTTGGGGATCGTGGACTTCGACGTCGTGGACGAGACGAACCTCCAGCGGCAGATCCTTCACCCAACCAGCCGCGTGGGGATGCTTAAGACCGAATCGGCCCGGAAGACACTTCTGGACATCAACCCGGGCATTACGATCAACACGTACGACGTCCACCTCGACAGCAGTAACGTCGTGGACATCTTCGGAGACTACGACGTGATCGTGGACGGCTCGGACAACTTTCCCACGCGGTATCTGGTCAATGACGCCTGCGTGTACCTGAAAAAGCCCAACGTCCATGGCAGCATCTTTCGCTTCGACGGTCAGGCCACCATCTTCTGGCCGGGGGTGGGGCCGTGCTACCGCTGCTTGTATCCGGAGCCGCCGCCGCCCGAACTGGCGCCCTCTTGCGCTGAGGCGGGTGTGCTGGGGGTGCTTCCGGGTGTCATCGGCGTGCTCGAAGCCATCGAGGTCATCAAGATTCTCCTGAGTAAGGGCGACCTATTGGTCGGCAGGCTCTTGGTTTACGATGCGCTGGAGGCCAGCTTCACCGAGCTCAGGCTCGAACGCGACCCCGGATGCCGCTACTGCGCTGACGGCGTCGAGTTCCCCGGTTTCATCGACTATGAGTGGTTCTGCTCGGCGCATGTCGGTGAAGCGCAGGAGCAGGAGGCCGAGGCGGTCGCCGCGTAGGCTGATCCCGTCAATCTGGATGGGCGGGCGCTCGACCGAGGCGGGTCGGGCGCCCTTTTGCTTTTCAAGCCGCGCGGCGCAGTCTCAACCGATGGTGACGTAGACTTTCCGCGCTTACCGCTTAGATCGCCCGTGCTGAAATTCTCAAAAGCCGGCGAGCGCGTCGGTCAGGCCCTTGCGTTTGATGGCTATGTCCACGCCCATGAAAAACACACGCACTCCCAAGCTGTAGTAGTAACTGGCCTCTTGAGGACTGGATGCTCCGAAAGAGATGATCTTACCCGCTCGGGATGCGGCGGTGAACACGCGCTCGATCTTCGGGGCAAGATGCGCCTTCGCCTCATCGCCGAAGAGCTCCAGGCTGGTTGCCCAGTCATTGGCTCCCACGGTCACCATGTCGATGCCTTCGACCTCGAGAATCGCGTCCAGCGCTTCGTATCCTTCGTCGCTTTCGAACATGACCATCAGGTGCGTTGCGGCGTCGGCTTCCCGTAGCGTCCGCTGCGGGTCCGCGCCGAGGGTGAAGCCGGCGCCGGCAGTGGAGGTGGAGACGCCGCGCCGGCCAAGCGGCGGATACTTGCCCAACTGGACGAATTCTCTGGCCTGTTCGACGTCCCTCACATCGGGCAGCACCACGATCTGAATCCCGCCGTCGAGGAGAATCTGCACGTGCGTGCGAGACAGTTCGGGTATGCGCACCAGCGGGACCATGCCCAGGTGGGCGATCGATCGACCCAGGCGAATCGCTTCGGGCGTTGAGAGTGGACTGTGCTCTAGGTCGAGCCAGGCGGCGTGGTAACCGGCCTGCGCCATCAGCTCGATGTCGGTGAGCGTGGCGTCGCGGCAGATCACGCCGTACAGACGTTCATGCTCGCTCAGCAGTTGACCCAGGCGATCAACCATAGTTTGCATCTCCTCGACTAAGCGCGGGGCGATAGAGCATGTTGTCGTCTACCAGCCTGTGATGAAGGCGTCGAGATCGAAATTCGCGGGCATTTCGTTGAAAATGTAACGCATCGGTCCTCGCTGAAAGCCCGGGTGGAACTGCTCATCGTCCTTCTGCAGCATGGCGTCGAGCGCCTGGAACCGCCCCCATAGCGTCTCGGACTCCGGCCGCGAGAAGCGATCGGCGAATTGTGGTCCCCAATGCAGGGTGGTCGGGCTCGGGCGCATCGCCCGGCGGCGGGAATCTTCGGGTACGTCGTTGAGACCCGGATGTTTCAAGAGGTGAATGCGACGAGCCGCTTTGGAGATCAAGACCGTCATGAGCCTCTTTCCGCTTTCACCGACGCCCGGGTGGAGCTTTTCAAGCTGCTTCCGGTACGCATCGCCGTCGCCGTCGAGGGCGGCGCGCAGTGCCGCCTCGGTGTGATCTTGCATCTGGGCGCTCCGCTTCGCCCAGCGCTCAAATGCGGCCCGCGCCGAGAGGGATAGGTACTGGGTAAAACCCAGATCCCCGTAGCAGGTCCAGTTCGATTTCTGGAAGTCGCCGTGGATCGTCCGCCGCCGCCTGGTGCTGTAGTTGCTTCCCCAATGCAGGATAGGAGTGATATACGCTACACCATCGCCGGCACTGAGGTGCGTCTGGACGCCACCTAGAAGTGGCGCGCTCGGATCCACCAGAAGCCGACGGTTTTCTTCGTCGGTATTGAATCGTAGGTGACTGCCTGGTATCACCCATAACACATCGTTATCGTATAGCGGGATGTTCCATTGCACGTAACTCGGGCCGTTCTCTTCGATGTCCCTGATGTAGCCTTCGAGCGGGGCCGTGAAGACGGGGTGGAGATCTCGGTGCCATTTGGCCGGACCGCGGTCGCGCACCGGATTACACATCAGGAACATCTCCGTTTGCGAGGCGTCGGCGACGCCCATGAGCTCGCTGCTCACGCCGTGGGTGTTCTCGTGCGCCCAGAATTCCGCCGCGGCCGCGGTCTCCCGGTCGATCAACTCAGGCGTGTTGTGGAGATGCAATCGGGGCTGTTGGTGGGTCTCCCATGCGCCAGCCGGCGGGTCGTCGGGGCGGCGTTCCGACGCCCAGAGGAGCTTCTGCCGTTCGACCAGGATTTCGTAGCTCGTGCGCAAAGCATCCAGTAGATTCGGAAGGATGACCCCGCGCAGGACGAGATAGCCCTCTTCCAGGAACCGATCTCGATCCACCTGCATCCTTTCTCCCTCTCTCAACATGCCGCGGACGATCGGGCCAGGACCTCGCCCCAAGCACTTTCCGGCGCCGGGCTCCGACACGTTACACAATAAGAACGATACACACCAACAGATGCGCCTTTGCTCATCTCCGGAATACCGCCCGGGGGCGAAGGCCGTGGATTGCCCTCTTCCCCCAAACGTTGTTTCTTGAGAGGGACAGGTGAAGATGGCTCCGGGCGTTCATCTTTATACCTAGTCAGGCCACGGGATCAAGGGTAGAGGCAAAGGAAGGAGGCTCCTTTGGTCGAGTCGACAGGAGATCATCTCCGCATGAAGTCGAAACTGGGCATCTCGATTTTTCTGCTCGTCGCCTGCCTGGGGCCATCCGTTGCTGGCGCTCAGCTTGCGTTGGAGATCGCCCTGCCCGGTCTGGCTTTCACCCGTCCGGTGGACCTGCAACATGCCCCCGATGGCACGGACCGGCTTTTCGTCGTCGAGCAGGCAGGCCGCATTTTTGTGATGGATCGCTCGGGCCCTGAACCCGTGGCCGAGGTCTTTTTGGACATCCGGGACCGGGTCAACGATCGGGGAAACGAAGAAGGGCTGCTCGGACTGGCCTGCCATCCGGATTTCGGGAGCAGCGGCGCCTTCTACGTCAATTACACGGCCTCGGGACCAGCGCGGACGGTCATCGCCCGCTACAGCGTCAAGCCCGACGACCCCGATGCCGCTGATCGCGACAGCGAAGTGATCCTTCTCGAATTCGCTCAGCCTTTCTCCAACCACAACGGGGGGCAACTGTCCTTCGGACCGGACGGTTATCTTTACATCGCGACGGGGGACGGCGGCTCTGCGGGAGATCCTGAAGGCAGCGGGCAGAATCGTGACACGCTTCTAGGCAAAATCCTGCGCATCGACGTGGATCATCCCGACGAGGGTAGAAACTACGGCATTCCGCCGGATAACCCTTTCATCGGCCTCGACGATGCACAAGAGGAAATTTACGCCTACGGCCTGAGGAATCCCTGGCGGTTCAGCTTTGATCCGGCCACCGGTCTCTTGTGGGCGGCTGATGTTGGCCAGAATGACCGCGAGGAGATTGACATTATCCACAAGGGCGGAAACTACGGCTGGAACATCATGGAAGGGAACGCCTGCTATAGCCCACCGTCGGGCTGCGATGCCAGAGGGTTGGAAGAACCCGTGTGGGACTACACCCACAGTCTAGGCCAATCCGTCACCGGCGGCTTTGTGTACCGAGGACGCCGGGTGCCCGAACTGACCGGAGCCTACATCTACGCCGACTTCGTGAGCGGCAGTATATGGGCCCTCCACTACGATGGCCGCAACGCACCCATCAATACCGAGATCTTAGATACCGCTCTCAACATCGCCTCGTTCGGGGTGGATGCAGACAACGAACTTTACCTGTGCGCCTTCGACGGAAAGATTTACTGGTTCAAAGCCGCTGTCGTGACCGGAGCCGCCGAGGAGGGCGCGAGCCCCCCGACGGAGTACTCGCTCGGTCAGAACGCTCCTAATCCTTTCAATCCGTCTACGACCATCGGTTTCGAGTTGCCACGGAGGGGCCTCGTGGAACTGGGGGTCTATGACCTGTTGGGGCAGCGCGTGGCCCTTCTGGCAAATGGGACACTTCCGGCGGGGTACCACGAGCGGCGTTGGGGTGCGCAGGGCCTGGCAAGCGGCGTGTACCTGTATCGGCTGGAGGCCGAAGCGTTCGTGGAGACTAGGAAGCTCACATTGCTCAGATGACTTGTAAGAGGGCGGCTTCGGGAGCATCTACCCTCGATCCCAGGGGAAGGTGAAGGTCGGCTGGTTGGCGTAGCGCTTCATCCTGATGACCATCCGGCTTCCGGCTCCGGGAGCGAGGCGAATGGTCACTGAGCTGCTGTCAACCGGAACAACCCTGTCATCAACCGCGACATTCGTGATCTGATGTTCGGCATAAGCGCCAGCCTGAACGACCACGGTGCGTGCTTCGACCTGGTTGATGTTGACCAGCGTGAGCGTCACCTCGTCATCGGTCAGCTTTTCTACCAGCGCGGCGACGTCCTCGGGTATTCCGGCGCGGCGCTTGAGGGGATCGAAGTAGCGCAGCCTGCAATGGAGGGGTTCGCCGTGGCGAGGAGGAAGCCCGCCAAGCATCAGTTGGGTGAGCGCTCCGATCGCGGCGGGGTTGCACGAGAGGGGATCATCTGAGAGCCGTGTGTCCGGTGTGGTGGTATCCCTCCGCATCGCCTGTACTCTCTGCCGGACCCTTTCGAGGTCCCGCTTGAGCGCTTGCTCGGGGAATTTCGGGTTCTGGCCCTCGAGGAATTCTATCCATCCAGCGCTCTCGGAAATGCGTCCGCCCCCCCAGTCATCGGCAGCGGTCATGGGTAAGCGCCTGAGGTCTTCGGGGTCCATCGACCAGTAGTAGACATCGAGTGCGCCCTGCGCATAGGGCTCCGGCTTGTAGCTGTACCAGCCATCGTCGCCGTGCATGCGCGGGTACGTCACCTGGCCGTCTAGCGTCCTCTTGTTCGCGTTGATCGCGTCGACCATCCGACGCCACACGTCGACGTAGCGCTGGTTGCCGGTGAGAAGCAGGGCGTTACCGAACCCGGCGATGCCCCGAATGATCGTGCAGCGGTCGTCGCGGCCCCCCGATTCCGGCCTGGTGACGGTGAAGGCCCAGCCATAGCATCCACCGTACCACTTGCCGTCGCACTCGCCGCCGATGGTCCCATCTAGGCCGATGTTGGATGGGAGAATGCCGCCGTTGGCGTCCGCTCGCTCGGCCCAGGCGTCGACGTACTCCAGGAGCCATTCCTTGTACTTGGTCTCGCCCGTGAGCGCGTAAGCGTTGAGTGCCAGGGTCGTCGCAGCCAGGTTCGACGGGTGGTCGCCGACCACATCGGTGTAGTCCTTGAAATGCAGCAGGAACTCCGCGAAGGTGCGCTCACCGTGCAACGGTGCAGGGAAGCGTCCCTCGATCTTGATGGGGTCGCCCGCCCAGTCCAGTGCGGTCGCCTTGCGCAGGAGGGGTCCCCGGCTGCCGTTGAACAGGCTGCGGATGATCTTGTGCTCCGGATCGTAATTGGGCGCCTCCGGATCCTCATTCATGTAGAACCCGGCATAGCGCTTCGTCCGGTTCCCGAAATCGAGGTCAAATGGGTCTGACAGGCCCTGGAGGTTGAAGACCGTGAGCGTCTCGCCGTTGTGGAGCCAGTCGAACATGACGGGGAATTCTTTGTAGTACATCCCATCGCGCGCGAAGGGGACCTCCACCGTTTTGGCTTCCGTGTACTGGCGCAGGTGCCCTTCCCACGCCTTCTTGTACATGTCCAGGACCGTGTCCGGCCCCCCTAGCGTATGTAGGAGTGACCAGCCCGTGAGGTTCTCGATGGCATCGTCGGGGCCGTCATTGCCGCCCCAGCGCGGGACGCACAGGAGGTAGCCGCGTTCGTCGAAATAGCGGTTGAAGAACGCCTCGCACGCGAGGCTCTGGGCGCGGAACAGTTCCCGTTCCAGGAGAGCCCAGGAGGGTGGCGGGGTTGGCCTGTCCACCGATAGCGTGGTCTCTTGCGCGGTGCTTTTCTTCACGATCCGCCTCCTATCCAAGGGCACGTCGCAATATTGGGTTCCAACATCGCGTTTAGCCGCGACTTCTCACAAATGGAGCAGAAGTCTATCGGTGTAAGGTGTTCTTGTACAGTAATATAGGGTCTTGTACCTTTGGCAAGCCCACGGTCATAGGGACCATCGAAGAGCTCCGGGTGGCCGACTGGAGGAAAGGTCGCCGACACGCATATATGAGCTTTAGTGGATGCGCTCGCCCACTAGCGGGGCAGAGCTTCCCGAGGAGAGGCGACCGGCCGAAGCGCTGGGCTGAGGTCACGCGGCAGGCCGGTCAATCGGCCGCGCGACCAGCGCTACTGTTGGCCCCGGAGGGATTCGGAGCTCAGAGCACACCACCCCCTTCGTCGGAGTGTGGCTCGCTCCTCCTTCGACGGGGTCGGGATGGCGAGCGAACCCACAGGTCTCCGACACAAGCACGATGGCGAACGGGACCGAACATGTCAAGACCGGCGATGGGCGCGCCACCAAGAGGCGAAACGCTCCAGGCCCTCGTCGAGCAGCGTCCGCGGTTCGTAGCCGAGAAGCCGCCGCGCCTTGTCCACCGCCGCCAGGGTGTGGGGCGGGTCCGCGGGAGAGGGGGGCTGCCAGACGACTTTCGCGCGCATCCCCAGGACGCGTTCGAGGCCCGCGACGAGATCGGCGAGTTGCGTCGCTCGCCCGCTGCCGAGGTTGAACGTCTCGCAGGCGTGCTCCGCGTCGAGCGCGCGGACGACCCCGTCGATGATGTCGTCCACGTAAGTGTAATCTCGGGAGCTGGAACCATCGCCCAGGAGCGAAACCGGTTCGCCGGCCGTCATCCTCTCGACGAAGGTGCGGACCGCCATGTCGGGCCGCTGCCTGGGCCCGTACGCCGTGAAAAACCGCGCGGTAGCGAGCTCAATCCCATGGAGCCGATGACATGTTTCGCAGAGGAGCTCGCCGGCGCGCTTGCTCACCGCGTAGGGAGATAGAGGCCTGTCGGTCGGTGCGGTCTCGTCCACCGGCAGTTTGGCTGCCGCGCCGTAGACGGATGACGACGACGCGAATACCACTCTGGCCACCTCGTGACGGTGGCACCCCTCGAGCACCTGCGCAAGACCAGCGACGTTGGTCTCGAGGCAGCGCCTGGGGTCGCGGACGCTCGCGCGGACCCCTGGCATGGCGGCCATGTGCACGACGGCCGAGGGTCGAAACGCCCCGAACGCCTTCTCCATCGCCTCGGCATCGCGTACGTCGCAGGCGAAGCATGGGACGGAACCACGAGCTAGCGCATCTGCGAGATTGGCGCGCTTTTCCTGGGGCGCATAGCTCTCGTTGAAGCTGTCGAGCACCGCCACACGCCGGCCTTCCGCTAGGAGCCGGTCGACCAGATGGGAGCCCAAAAACCCGGCGCCCCCGGTGACCAGGACGCCGTCTTGGGTGGGCATCAGCCCCTAGAACAATGGGCGACCGTCCGGGCAATGCCCTCGCGGAGCGTCGTGCGAGGTCGCCAGCCCAGCGTGGTCTCGGCGAGGCTCGGGTCCAGGATGCTGGAGGGGATATCGCCCGCGCGCGGCGGCGCATCGATCGGCTGAGGTGCGCCGGGGAAGTGCTCGGCGATGAGGTTGTAGAGCTCGCGCGTCGTCGTGCCCGTACCCGTCGCGATGTTCACCATGGCGCTATCGCCGTTGCCCAGCACCAGGAGGTTTGCCTCGGCGACATCCCCGGCGTAGACGTAATCGCGTATCCCGCCCGCGTCGCCCCGGCCTCGTGCGCCGAAGAGGGTAGGTGCGCGCCCCTGGCGCAGATACTCGGCGAAGATGGCCACGACGCCGCCCTCCAGGCCCGCGCGCTGCCTGGGACCGTAGACGTTGGCGTAGCGCAGGATCGTGTAGGCGAAGCCATGCTGCCGGGCGAAGAATCGCAAGAGACCTTCCACCGCGAGCTTGGAGATGCCATAGGGCGTAGCGGGGTCGGGTGTGGTCGTCTCGGGCGTCGGCTGGGGGTCGTTTGCGCCGTAGATCCCGCCGCCCGAGGAGGCCAGGATCACTTTCTCGACGCCGGCGGCGACGCAGGCCTGGTAAACACGCAAGGCCCCCGCGACGTCCGTCCAGAGCTTGTTCTCGGGGTCTTCGACGAACGCGGTCACGCTGGAGTGCGCCGCGTGGTGGTTGACGACCCGGGGCCGCTCGCGCGCCACCAGCTCCGCAAAGGCCGGGTCGGTCACCGACATGACGTGCAGAGGCGTGTCGGAGTTCACGTTCGTCCGCTCGCCGGTGGAGAGATCATCGACGGCGATGACCGTATGTCCAGCGCGCAGGTATGCCTCGCACGCATGCGATCCGACGAACCCCGCGCCCCCCGTGACTAGGATTTTCATGAACGTCTGCGAATATACGGCCTCAGCGAAAAAAAATCACGCCCGGCTTTGTGGAAAACGCTCGAAAAGCACGGGCATACAAGATGTTGTGGCGTTATTCACAAGATATCACCACATATTGACAGGGCGAGTGACATGAGATATTTTGACACACATGCGTTGTATACAGTGTATACAATACTTACTACTCAAACGTTCACGTAATACGCGTGGGAACGTTGCAAGTACAACATTTCCAGCCAGGTTAGATGGGGAGATAGAAAATGTCTGACCGCACGGCTACAGCCCCGCCGCTAGTCGAGCGGTGGAACACAAAGCCGGGGGTTCAACCGTTCGATGAGGTCGAGTGGGAGAGCCGGACGGCGACGATCACCGGCGAAAAGGGCGAGACGGTCTTCGAGCAGCGCGACGTGGAGGTGCCGAAATTCTGGTCGCAGATGGCGACCAATGTCGTCGCGTCGAAGTATTTCACGGGCCAGGTGGGCACGGCCGGGCGCGAGGCGAGCGTCAGGCAGCTCGTGGGGCGCGTGGCGGGGACGATTGCAGACTGGGGCCGCAGCGGGGGCTACTTCGCGTCGTCGGAAGAGGGAGACACCTTCGAGGCGGAACTCGCGTATCTCACCCTCCACCAGAAGGCGGCCTTCAACAGCCCGGTCTGGTTCAACGTCGGGGTGGAGGCGAAGCCGCAGTGCTCGGCGTGCTTCATCAATTCGGTCGAAGATACGATGGAATCCATTCTGGGGCTAGCCAAGACCGAGGGCATGCTCTTCAAGTTCGGTTCAGGGACGGGTACCAATCTCTCGCCTCTGCGCTCATCGAGGGAGTACCTCTCGCGCAGCAGCGGCAAGGCCTCGGGGCCGGTCAGCTTCATGAAAGGCTACGACGCCTTCGCGGGCGTGATCAAGTCCGGAGGCAAGACGCGCCGCGCGGCCAAGATGGTCATCCTCAACGCCGACCATCCCGATATCGCGGATTTCATCACTTCCAAGACGCGCGAGGAGCGCAAGGCGTATGCCCTGATTGCGGCGGGCTACGACCCCTCGCTCGATGGCGAGGCGTACAGCTCCGTCTTTTTCCAGAACGCGAACCACTCGGTCCGCGTGTCCGATGCTTTCATGCGCGCCGTGGAGGAGGACGATGAGTGGCGGACGCGGCTGGTGACCACGGGCGAGACCGCCGATACCTACCGCGCACGCGAGTTGATGCGGATGACCGTCGAGAGCGCCTGGGGGTGCGGTGACCCCGGTATGCAGTTCGACGACACGGTCAACGCCTGGCATACCTGCTCGAACACCGCGCGGATCAACGCATCGAACCCCTGCTCGGAGTATATGTTCCTGGATAACTCGGCCTGCAACCTGGCATCGCTGAACCTCATGAGGCTCAGGACGGAAGACGGCGAATTCGACGTCGAGGCGTTCGTCCATGCCGTGACGGTCATGATCACCGCGATGGAGATCATCGTAGACAGCGCCTCGTATCCCACCGAGGAGATCGCGCGCAACAGCCGCGACTACCGGCCGCTGGGGTTGGGCTACGCGAACCTGGGGGCGCTTTTGATGGCCCGGGGCCTACCCTACAATTCGGACGAAGGGCGGGCGTACGCCGGGGCGATCACCGCGCTCCTGACGGGTGGGGCCTACAGGACCTCGGCGATGATCGCGGCAAAGCTGGGCCCCTTCGCGGAGTACGAACGAAACCGTGAGCCGATGCTGGAGGTGATCCGCAAGCATGGGGAGCACGTCGCTAAAATCTCCGCGCGCGAGCTAGTGCCCGCCGAGCTCTACGGGGCCGCTGAGCGCGTCTGGGAGGACGCCGCGATGATCGGCGAGACCCACGGTTTCCGCAACGCCCAGGCGAGTGTTCTCGCTCCGACGGGCACGATTGCGTTCATGATGGACTGCGATACAACGGGGGTCGAGCCCGACATCGCGCTGGTCAAGTACAAGCGGCTGGTGGGTGGCGGGGTACTCAAGATCGTCAACGCGACGGTGCCCGAAGCCCTGGGTCACCTGGGCTACGACGACAAAGCCGCCGCTGCTATCCTGGACTACATCGACCGCAATGGCACCATCGAAGGTGCGCCCGGTTTCCGGGAAGCACACCTGCCGGTCTTTGACTGTGCCTTCAAGCCGGAGGGCGGCGTGCGCAGCATCGCGCCGATGGGCCACGTGAAGATGATGGCCGCCGTGCAGCCGTTTATCAGCGGTGCCATCTCCAAGACGATCAACATGCCCAACGAGGCGGCCGCGGACGACATCGAACGGGTATACGCCGAGGCTTGGAAGCTGGGGCTCAAGGCCATCGCCATCTACCGGGACGGCTGCAAGCAGACGCAGCCGCTTTCCACGTCACTTGAGACCGCGAGGGAAGCGGAACCCGAGAAGGTGGAATCCCGCGTGGTCCGCAGGCGGCTGCCGGATGAGCGGCAGGCCATCACGCACAAGTTCTCCGTCGCCGGGCACGAGGGGTACATCACGGTTGGCATGTACGAGGATGTCAGCCCCGGCGAGATTTTCATCGTCATGGCCAAGGAAGGCTCGACGACCTCAGGGTTGATGGATTCGTTCGCCACGGCGATCTCGCTTGCGCTCCAGTACGGCGTCCCGCTCAAAGTCTTGGTGGACAAGTTTAGCCACACGCGGTTCGAACCCTCGGGCTTCACGAAAAACCCGCAGGTCCCGATCGCCAAGTCCATCATGGACTATATCTTCCGCTGGCTGGCGCTGAAGTTCCTGCCTACGGAGGAACGCCCGGAGACGGATGAAATCCCTGCTTTGAGCGGCGAGGCTCCGACCTCGGCCCCCACGCCCGAGGCCACCGAGGCCACCGAGAAGGCCGTCTACTACGCGCAAGCCGATGCGCCCATCTGCCACGAGTGCGGCGCCATGATGGTGCGCAACGGCACTTGCTACCGCTGCCTGAACTGCGGGGCAACCAGCGGATGCTCTTAGGAGCACTGGGGGGCGCGAAAAGCCCACTGTAGCGGAAGGTGCTGACGGGCGTTCCATCGGGCGGAAGGGATGCCGACAACGCCCCGGGGGCGGCTCTCTAGAGGTTGGGGGCCGTCCTCCGGGGCATCTTTCACTTCGGTCGCTTGGCGGGCTAGGGCTCGCTCATGGCACGCTGGTCAATCGCGAACTGGACCGAGCGGCGGACGCCCTCTAGGTCATGCCCTGCGTAAAAGAGGCTCATCCAATTGCGGTACATGCTTCTGCGCAGGAGCATGAAGACCTCGCGCAGGGGCAGATCGCCCTCGCCCACGGCGAGGTCGGTGTCCCAGCCATCGGGTGTGCGACGCCCATCGTTGAAGTGGAAGGACATGAGCCTGGGGCCGATGCGGGGGTCCAGGATGAAAGCCTCGGGATCCTCGCCCGCGCCGACGGTGTTGAGGTTGTCGATGTTGGCGCCGAAGCGGGGATCGTTCACCTGTTGGAGAATCGCGCCGAGGTGCTCCCGCCGGTAGGTCAGCCCCGCTTGGTTCTCCAGCATCAGCCGCAGATCATCGAAGGCCGCGAGCAGTTGCCGTACCGTCTCGACCGTGTGCGAGATGGCGTCCTGCGGTTCCGGGTTGCCCTCGCCAAACGACCATCCGGACGTCACGACGCGAATTCGGCCCGCGCCAAGCTCCCGCGCAAGATCGGCGATGGGCCGGAAGCGGTCGCACTCCTCGCGCCGCTCGGCATCGGTGGTCCTGTAGAGGTTGTTATGGACGGTCAGGGTCGCAACGGGTAGCCCCGAGCCGCGTAACCCCTCTTTCACCTGCTCGATCCGCTGTCGCTGAAAGCACCGCGCGCCCGCTTGAGCGCCTGAACCGAGGAAGGCCGAATAGCGTTGGCCTCCGTCGTTGAGCCAGGTGTCGAGGATGTCTAGGCCGTCGAGGCCGGTCTCGGCGGCGAACTCGCACCAGCGGGGGATCGTGACCTCCCCCCGGGGGACCATCATGTAAGGGAGACAAGCGAATTTCATCGGCGCGCGCATGGATCTCTCCTTCGGACGGAAGTGTGGATAAAACCCAAGACGGGCTTGGATTTTTTGCCGCCTGTGGCCCTCAAGGCGGCCTGGCCGTCGCGGCGGGTCAGGCCCACGGAGGCGCCGCCTTTCGGGTCAGGATGAAGGTACCGCCTAGGAGGCCCTGGGCCTAATCCAGCTTCCCGTGGGTATCATAGGTGTTCCCCGAGGGCGAGGCAGACCTGCTCCCTAGGGGGTCCTCTTCCCGCTGGCGGATTCCGGTTGGCGTCATAGATCGCAGTAAAATTGCATTGACAGAGGTGGCTCGCAGGGCCTCCTTCTGGAGTAGGACGGGGAGGCCTAGTCCATCGAGGAGGGAGGGTTTCAGCATGAGCATCTTAGTCCACGTCGGGGTGCGTGCTTCGGACCTTGACCGTTCAATCCACTTCTGGCGTGATGGCTTGGGATTGCGGGTGGCCAAGCACCAGGGGATCCGCTACGATCTCACCGATGGCTATCACAACTTCGCCGTGTTTCAACACGAGGGCGAAGCGCGTCGGCCGCACGTGTCCGGGATGCTCGATTACCTGCACGTCGGCGTCGGCGTTCCTGACGTCACCGCGGCTGCCCGGCGCTTGCGGGAGATGGGGTACGAAATCTTTTCCGATGGTGTGGGTGGCGAACAGCCGGTCGATCCCGATCATCTCCGGGAGCGCGTCTTCAAGGTGAAAGACCCCGACGGCATCACGGTGGATGTCAGCGAAATCAACACCATGTGGCCGGGCGCGAACCTCCATCCCAATGCAGCGCAAGGGTCGTGATATCCGAAGAGCGCGCCGATATGCCATGCTAAGATGATCGCAAGCTACCATCGGGAGGCTTTACTGCCCTACGCGCAGTAAACGTCGTCGTCGCCAGCGCGTTGTGGGGCTGGCGATAGATCAGGGACTGGATGCTCGGCGGGGCTCAGACGGGCTCTGTGTTGGTTCAGCGCTTCTGCCTGGCGCCACGGCCACTCACCTGAGCCAATAGCCACTTGGTGTGGTCGGCGACCACCAGCTCCGGGGTCTACCTGACTTGAGGAGTCGTCTTCACCTCGGAAGGCGGGTCGAACTCGTGGTCGGTACTCGGCAGTAGCTTACTCAGAAAGCTGTGAACGGGCGTATCCTCCAGGCGTTTTTGATCCTTGAAAAGTTCCGTGAGTTCCTGCACATGGCAGCGAGGGAATCGCGTTGCCATATTCTCCTCAAATTTATTCTCTAGCAGTGGGATAGCTTCCTTGCGCCGCCGTCGATGCCCGGTGGGATATTCCACCGTAACGGCTTCAGTTTCAGAACCCCCTATGAAGAACACCTGCACCGTGTTGGCAATGGATCGCTTCAGCGGGTCGTGGTAGTCTTCGGTGAACCGAGGATTCTCCCTAACTCCCATTTTTTCCCTCAGTGCGTCGATTCGAGCATCCGTAGCGCGCTCGCCTTCATAGTCTACAGCCGTGAGGTGTCCATAGATGAGGCCGATGGCTGTCATGTACTGGAGACAGTGGTCGCGGTCCGCGGGGTTGTGTAGAGGCCCCCTTTTATCGATGATGCGCATTGCAGCCTCGTGGGTCGTGATTTCGACCCGCTCGATATCCCTCAGTCGTTCTGCGACTTGAGGGTGGAGTTTGACAGCCGCTTCTACCGCAGTTTGTGCGTGGAATTCTGCCGGATAGGAGACCTTGAACAGCACATTTTCCATCACATAGGTTCCATAGGGACGCTGGAACTTGAACGGCTCCCCTCCCCAGATTCGGTCGTAGAAACCCCATTTCGGAGCGGTCAGGGCGGTAGGGCAGCCTATTTCCCGTCGAGCGGCTTGCAACGCGAGAAAGACGCCTCGACTGGTGGCATCACCGGCAGCCCAGCTCTTTCGGGAGCCTGTATTCGGTGCATGACGATAGGTGCGCAAAGGTCCGAGATCGCACCAGACGTGCGAGATCGCATTGATGATTTGCTCTTCGCTGCAGGCGAGCATACCTGCCGCAATGGCGGTGCTTGCCAGCTTTACGAGGATGACGTGATCGAGTCCGCGCTGGTTGAAGCTGTTCTCCAAAGCCATCACGCCTTGAATTTCGTGGGCTTTGATCATAGCAGTCAGCACATCTTTCATCTTAAGGGGCGCCGATCCGCAAGCGACGTTTCTGCGTGAAATCCAATCTGCAACGGCCAGGTTCGCCCCCAGATTATCCGAAGGGTGTCCCCATTCGGCAGCGAGCCACGTGTCATTGAAATCAAGCCAGCGGATCATCGTGCCGATATTGAAAGCAGCGGTGATGGGGTCTAGTTGAAAAGGGGTCCCGGGCACGCGGGCGCCATGAGGGACGATGGTGTCGGGTACGACCGGCCCTAGCATTTTTCGACATTCGGTGAACTTCAGAGCGAGGATGCCGCAGCCGATGCTGTCCATGAGGCAGAGCCGTGCTGTGTGATCAGCTTCGTCCGACTCTGTCGGGCCATCGAGGACGTAACGGGCGATGTCCACCATTTCCTGATCGGGAGGCTGTCGCACATTAAGAGGGGATTCGTGTCTTGTCATGTCTCTGCCTTAGGACCGTTCTGTCAGCGCACGTTTCAACGTTCATCTATCGGGATGTATTCCCGATCGTCAGGCCCGGTGTAATGGGCTAGGGGGCGTATCAACCTGTTATCCGCACGCTGCTCCATGACGTGCGCGGCCCATCCGCTGGCTCGACCGATGACGAATATGGGGGTGAACAGAGGGGTCTCGATTCCGGCCATATGATAAGCCGTGGCCGAGTAGAAATCGAGATTAGGGAACAAGCGCTTTTCTTCCCACATCACTTTTTCGATGGCTTCCGAAATTTCGAATAGCTTCATACGACCTCGCGCTTCCGATAGCTCGCGGGCCCACGCCTTGATGATGCCGTTTCTGGGATCACCAACCGTATAGACGCCGTGGCCGAACCCCATGATGAGTTGCCTTCGGGCGAGCATGTCCCGCACTCCGCGAGCGGCTTCCTGGGCGTCGTCGAAGTTGCTGATGAGCTCCATCGCACGTTCGTTCGCTCCACCATGCAGTGGCCCGCTCAACGTACCTATGGCCCCAGTCATGCAGGAATAGAAATCGGCCAAAGTTGAAGCGCAGACGCGGGCCGTGAACGTTGACGCATTGAACTCGTGTTCAGCATACAGAATGAGAGAGCTGTTCATCATCCGACGTTCAAGATCAGAAGACGCACCTTCCTTTAACATGCTCATGACATATTCGGCATGACTTGGCACTTCGGCATCGAGCGGCACCTCTTTCCCGCGTGAGCCCAAGTACCAGTAGCCCAACATCGATGGCAGGGTGCCTAGCAAGCGCACAGCGGATGTTTCTCCATCCTCTGCGCTCCCCTCGGGTTCCACGATTCCCAGGGTGGAAACGCCTGTCCGCAGGACGTCCATCGGGTGTGCTTCGGCAGGAAACGTGTCTAGGACTCTCTTCACCCCATCCGGCAATCGGTGGTTTTCCCTTAACCGAGCGCTCCATCCATCAAGCTGTATGGGCGTTGGCAGTTCGCCCTGAATGAGCAAGTACGAGACTTCCTCGAAAGTGCTCTTCTTTGCGAGCTCCTCGATGGGATATCCGCGATAATGAAGGCCATGCCCTTCTTTTCCTACCGTGCAGATTGCAGTGTTGCCCGCTTTAATCCCGCGCAAGCCAATGGCGGTCTTCGTTTCCGCTTTTTCACTCATTTTTCTCCCCTCTGTGCCCCTAATCCTCGTAAAGCCGGTCTACCCACGCCTCATACTTGTGGTAATCCAGGACGTCGTACAAGGCTTCCCGCGTCTGCATGGCGCTTATCAAGGATTTTTGATCCCCTTCTTTTCGAAGAGTCTGGTAGGCTCGTTCGGCAGCTTGGTTCATCACACGGAACACCGTGAGCGGGTAGAGGGCGATGGCCACACCAACGCTGCGCATCTCCTCCAACGTAAATGAGGGCGTTTCGCCGAATTCCGTGAGGTTGGCCAGTACCGGCGGAATGGAAAATCCCTCCGTGAAGGCTTTGTATTGATCCAGCGTTTGCAATGCTTCCGGGAAGATCGCATCAGCTCCAGCTTCCACATACGCTCCCGCCCGTTCCAAGGCGGGTCCCAGACCTTCGCTAGCGAAGGCATCCGTCCGGGCCACAATCATGAAATCCGGATTGGAACGGGCGTCCACTGCCGCTTTGATGCGGTCGCACATCTCCGGGGCGGGAACGATTTTCTTTCCCGGTCGGTGGCCGCAGCGCTTTTGAATGACCTGGTCTTCGATGTGAACCGCTGCCGCGCCTATCTTCTCAAGGGTGCCGGTCGTGCGGCCGATGGAGAACGCTGTGCCACCAAAACCTGTGTCGATGTCGACGAGCAAGGGAAGATCAACGGCATCGGTGATCCTGCGGGCATCGTCTGCTACATTGTCCAAGGTCGTCATGCCCAGATCGGGGAATCCATAGGATGCACTGGCCACTCCGGAGCCCGAGAGATAGATGGCGCGATAGCCGGCGCGCTTTGCCAGAAGGGCCATCAATGCGTTGATGGTCCCTACGACTTGCAGAGGTTGCTCCTGCCCTATGGCTTCCCGCCAGTTTGCACCAGCCGACGCTACACCCGTATTCATGGAATCCATCGCCCTCTAAAGCGGAATCCGTGGTCTTTCCTCACTCGATCTCCACACATGGCGGATGTCTGGTGCCTTCCGGCACGACCCCTCCCGGCTATAGGCCTCAAGGGCCGACGGCACCTCCAATCAGTCCTGACTATCGACATCCGTCCCGTCGTCTCATGCCCGTTTGCAGTGGGAGATCCCCACAAGTTCTGTTGTTCCAATAATAGCGGAATGCCGAAGAAGGTTCAAGCCCAAGAGCGCTTTTCTCTGTTGACAGGATTCGCCGGATGAGCTAACATTAGCTAAAGGTGTTCCCGATTTACGTTTCTTTTCATTATACATCAATCCCGCTCGGAGACCATTCGTGAACGTGCCACCCAAGGCGTTCGTCCGCGTCATGCCGGATGTCCTCCGCGGCTTTGCCACCCAGGCTTTTTTGAAGGCGGGGACCTCGGAGCAAGACGCTGCGAAGATTGCGGACCTGCTTGTGCGCACCGATTTGCGCGGCGTGTTCAGTCATGGAACGCGTCAGGTGAACGGGTATGCGGAAAAGCTGCTTGATGGTGCGGTCAATCCACGTCCAAACGTCCATCTCGTCGAGGAGTCTCCGACAACAGCGATTTTCGATGGTGACGGCGGCCTGGGACATATTGTCGCACACCGTGCTGCAAAAGCTGCAGTCGGGAAGGCCAAAGAGATGGCACTGGGAGCCGCAACGAGTCGCAATCATTTTCACATAGGTAGTGCAGGGGCCTATTCACGGCTTGCCCTGGGCGCAGACTGCATCGGCTTTGTGGTTTCGGCCCATCGTTTTCGCCCGAGCCCTGAGAATAGGGTTGTGCACGCGGCAGGTGGTTCGCCGATGAGCTTCGCCGTTCCCGCGGGCGATCAGCCGCCTATCGTCGTCGACATGGCGTGCTCCGTTGATGCTCAAGAACCGCTGGAGCAGGCGTTCGAACGCATTCCCGCGACCTTCTTCAAAACGCTCGGTCTCGGTGCTGTTTGTCATGCGCTCGGCGGTTTTATGGCAGGGATCTGGCTATTTGATATGCCACCGGGACCAGGCGTCTGGGAAGGCGCTAATCAGGGTGCTTTTGTCTTCGTGGTCGACGTTGCTCGGTTCCGACCCCTTGAAGATTTCAAAAAGGAGATCGACCGGCACATCCGAGAAGTGCGAGCCATGAAACCCGCCCCCGGTTACGCTCGGGCTGATCTGCCTGGGGGCATGGAATGGGAACGCGAACGGGAGTGGTCAAAGACCGGCATCCCCATCGGTGTGGGGCACCAGGAGCAACTGACATCGGCGGCCAAACGGCTCGGCATCCCCGCTCCATTCTAATCTGCGGAAGGAATAGCCATGAAGATCACCGACATCGAGATCATCCCGATCTATCCGCGCCTTGCGAAACGCTATGAGGGCCACGAGATCCGCTTCCGAGGCATAGACCATCGCATGGTCATCAAAGTCCATACGGACAATGGACTGGTCGGCTACGGTGATATTCGTAAGAAGGTTGGCTTTGATTTCCCTCGGTCGAATGTGGAACCGCTGATCGGCCGCAATCCGTTTGACTTCATCAACAACACTTTCGACCCGGCCCTAGGCGGTGCGCTCTACGATGTGATGGGGAAATACCTGGAAGTGCCGGCCTACAAGCTGATGGGACAGAAAGTGCGAGACGCAGTTTCGGTCGCGGCATGGACCCGTCCGGCTGCGCCTGAGGATTTCCGCACGGAAATCCTCAGGGCCGTGGCTCAGGGTTATACCATTTTTAAGATGCACACGTGCGAGTACTTCGATGTGATGGAGCAGACGCGCGCTGCCGAGGAGGTCGCCCCGGAAGGCTTCAAGATACACTGGGATTTCAACGCCAACCGCACCTTGGGGGCGGTTCTGCCCATCATCGGCCAACTGGAGAAGCACCATCCCATCGTCGGCTACATCGAAGACCCGCTCCTTAAGAGCGACATGGATGGCTGGCGAAGGCTGCGTGAGAAAATTCAGATACCGATCATCATGCATGGCGCACCGCTTGGCAGCGTTCAGGAAATCATCGGGGGCGTCGCCGATGCCTATATACTGCCCTATAACATCGGTGATGGCCTGGTCAGCGGTTTCGTCTACGGGAGGGCCAACGTTCAGACCATTATGCAGCTCACGGGCGGCAGCCTCACCAAGGCGTTGGCGCTGCACATGGCCGCCGTTTTGCCGACCGCAACAGGCCACTCGATCAACCTGGACGACCAGTACGAAGAGGACATCACGACCGAGCAGATTCCGGTGTTCGAGGGTCACTCGCCCGTCCCCGAGGGTCCGGGTCTCGGGCTCGAGGTGGACGAGGGCGCCCTTGCACGGCTGGCGGCGAATGAACCGAATGTCATCCCCAAGCACGTGAGCATCCTGCATCTGCCCGGGGGGCATAAGGTTTTTACCCCTCCGTCCATCGCTCGGGGCAACGCGTTGCCCAATGTCAGCCGGCTGACCGGCTGCGAGGAGGGAACCATCCGAGGACTTCGACTACAACTGTGGGAAGACGATGGCTCGCCGGAATTCGAGCGGGTCTATGAGCGGGTACAGGCTGAGGGACCGTTCGTGGAGTAGGCAGCCGTAACCCTCCGTTCCGTGAATCCATATAGCTTGGCAATCGCGCCTTCTTCGTGCCGCTGCAAGCTCAGTTCTCGACTCCAAAGCGCGGGCGTTTCCTTCAAAAGATGGCGCCGCCGAGGGCACCCCTCCAGCCGGAGTTCGAGTTCGCCGCCTGACGTCCTTGTCGACCGCCTCCTACGCCGGCCGCACGGCTTTGTGCGCCCTCAAGTACCAGGTTGACCCCCGATCTGTGCCGAAAGGCAGCAAAACCGTACTCCGAGTAATCCCGAACGACCCTGCAAGACCGCAAACGATCATCAGGGACTTTACATGACCCTTGCGTGCGCTCTCAGCGCTTTGACAGAGTATCGATAATGCCTTATTATGCCTATACGTCCGGCTCCCCTGGAACGGGCGTGACGACGAGGGCCGCCCCCTGGCCAGCGGCGCCTACCTGTACCGGATGGTGACGCGCAAGCTCACGCTGCTGCGGTAGCAAGCTATCTCAAATGGCCTGATCAGCATGACTGTAACCAGCGTCTCCCTTGGTAGCGCAATCCGACCGTAGCGGAAACGTTCCGCCGCAACCAAAGTTTTTCATCCATTGAAGGAGAGAAAGATATGCTGCGTTTTATCCTGGTCGTGTGCCTGACGGCTTTTGTAACGACTTCGCAGGTTTTCGCCGAGCAAATGGAAGATGTCGTTCACTTGAAGAATGGAAGCATCGTTCGCGGCACCATCATCGAGCAGATTCCGGGCGAATCGCTGAAGATACAAACGCAAGGCGGCAGCGTGTTCGTCTACACCATGGACGAGATCGCCAAAATCTCCAGGGAACCTGTGGGGATGGGAGGGCACATTGGGGCCGAAAAGGACACCCCGGCCCCCGAGGTCGAAACCGGAACGCTGTCTTCGCAGACCGCTGAGCCGATACCTGCCACGGCTGTCTGCTTGATTGGAGACCATTCGGGTTTCCCGGAAGCCGACGCGCGGACCGCGGCCCTGCTGGTGTGTGATGAGTTGCGCAAGCAGGGTATACCGATCGGCGAGCCCGTTTACGAGGCACCGGCCTCAGCGAGTATTTATCGCGTTGCTTTGCACCGCCTGGGGCAAAAGGTCCTGGCCCGCTTGAATCAGGAAAACCCCGTCGGAACAGTCATTATCGAGCGCCAGATCCTGTTGGCAACTATCGAAGAGATGGTCTCATCCGCGCCAAGACTGGTTGATGCGCTTGTCCACCGAAAATCGCTCGCTTCCACGGTTGACATGGAGAATCTTGTCGAACAGGAGGCTCGTGTGCACCGGAAGATACCCGGTGAATCCTTTTGGGATATAGGAATCCTCGGAACCTTCGCCCTCATCACGGACGCAGACATGATAGCCAAACCCGGCTATAAGTTGGGGTGGTTTCATGAGATACCATCCTATGCTGTGGGGACCGAGTTTTGGGTTACCGGAGGCGAGGATCATGAGGGCGACAGCTTTTATTTCGTTTCTTTGGGGATCGGCGGGCGTTACTTCTTCAACGAGAAGAATGTCTCGCCGTATGTGGGCGGTGGGCTCGCCATAGTCTGGGCCGGATACAGCGAGGGGTACATAGAAGACGAAGGGGATAGTAGTGGCTTGGGGGCCTATGCTGTCGGTGGGATAGAGGTACTGCGTCTCAGCAGAGCTCGTTTGAGGCTCGAATTGCGAGTAGATCGGCCGTTTTTTCGGTTGCCAAGCCGAGATATGGTGCCGATAACACTGGGCATCTCCTTTTCTCGGTAAGCTCCTGGCGATGGCCCAAGAGTTGATCGGGCTGCCCGCTGGCCCTCAGTTGCACCAGAACACGCCCAGCCCGTTCAACAGCCAGACCGTCCTCTCCTACTTCCTGCCGGAACTGGGTCCGGCGCGCGTGGAGGTCTTCGCGCTGACCGGGTTTGTTCATCGTCCTTCCCGAACACTCTACCAATAGTCTGAGCTTGATCATGGTGGTTCCCATGTCGCGTCCGCCAGAAGCTGATGGCCGAGCGATGTCTGCGCTCGTTCGACAGCACTCTCCACGGCGTCTATCAGCCCGTCCACGTGGCTCGCATCCATCGACAGCGACAGCGCGTTCATCCTGAGTCCATGACTCAGGAAATAGCCCCGCTCCAATAGCGCCAGGAAGACCCGGTGCGCCATGGCCTTGTCGGTCCGGGCGAGGCTGCGGTAGTTGGTGAGCTCTTCGCTCCTGAAGTGGATGCTGAAGACCGACCCGTTCCCGACCGCCCGGGCCTCTATTTCATTGCGGGCGAAGAGGTCGCCTAGCCCGGTGCATAGCCGGTCGCCCAGCCCGTTGAGGTGCGCGAAAGCCTCCGGCGTCAGTTGCCTCAGGGTTGCCAATCCCGCCGCCATCGTGGCCGGATGCGCGCTGAAGGTGCCGCTCTGGGAAAAGCCCGTGCTTCCGCGCGAATTGTCCAGTAGGTCCATGATGTCCGCTCGTCCGCCGAACGCGCCGACGGGAAAACCACCGCCGACGATCTTGCCGTAGGTCGTCAGGTCGGGCGTGATGTCGTAGACCTCCTGGTACCCGCCCATCGCCACGCGGAAGCCGACGATTTCATCGAGAATCAAGAGCACATCGTGTCTTCGGGTGATCTCTCGGACGGCCTGAACGAACCCTTTACGCATGGGCAGAATGCCGGCTTGGGGATCGAAGATGACGCAGGCCAACGCATCGCGATGGCGTGCCACGAGCCGCTCGACGGAGGCCTCATCGTTGTATGGTAGGACGACGACTTCCTCGGCCGCGTGCGGCGAGAGGCCGCCGGTCGTGGGGATAGCCTTCGGAGCCGTTTCGGGACCCGCCGCGTTCAGGGGCGGCGTGACGCTGATGTCGGCGATATCGTGGCTGCCGTGATAGCCGCCCTCGAACTTGGCGATCATGGGCCGACCGCTGAAGCCGCGCGCCAGCCGTATGGCGTGCAGCGTCGCCTCGGTGCCGGAATTGCAGAAGCGTATCCGCTCCACCGATGCCACCCTGCGGCACATGTCCTCCGCTATCTCCGCCTCGACGCCCACGGGGGCGCCCAGCGCCATACCTCGCTCCAACCGCTCCCGCACCGCTTCCATAACTGCGGGGTGATGATGCCCCAGGATCAGCGCGGTGTGGTGGTTGACAAAGTCAACAAACTGCCGCCCGTCCACATCGTACAGGTAACACCCCTCGCCGCGCTCCATCGTGAGGGGATACGGCTTGTAGAAGTATGCGCCTTTCACTCCCCCCGGCATCACCGTCCGCGCTCGCTCGAAGAGTGCTTGCGAACGCGGGCTCCCGGCGCGATAAGTCTCCTCCAGTGAAGCTGTGGCATTCTTCATGGCTGTGCCTCTGCTGCGCTTATCTCCCGGTGGTTAGTTCCGAGCGCTTAGGCACTCAGGAATTGGCCCTTTTCCCGGGCCCCTTGTTATCGAGAGCCATCGCACACGTCGCCGGCTAGGCTCCGCGTGGGGCAGTGTCGAAGAGCGCCATTATGGCGCCCAGCCTAGTTATCGAATGGAATGAGTTAAACCGCAGCGATCTAACGCCGCCAACGCCGCATCGGCGATACCCTCGGCGTCGATGCCAAAATGGTGATACAGATCAGCGCGCGTACCCGATTGCCCAAAGTTGTCCACCCCAAGAGAGATGACCAACTCTCCGTAGACGCTGCCTAACCAGGCCAGCGCGTGGGATGCCCCGTCGTGGACGGTGATGATCGGCGCATGCCTTTCGTTCGCTGGTATGAGCCAGTCGAAGGGTCCGGCAGGTCCCTGCTTCTGCTGCATCGCCTGCCACGCGTCAAACAAGCGGCGCGAACTGGTCAAATTGAGCACGTTGACGGCCACCCCTTGGCTCTCTAGGGTGCGTGCTGCTTCGATGGCTTCGGGGATCACTGCACCCATCGTGGCAATATGGACCAGGCGTTCTTTTCCTCCCGACAGCTCAGCCGTGCGCCAGTCAAGGAGCCGGTATCCGCCGGCTAAGACCTGGCGCTCCAATTCGCCCGGTCCCAGGCGCTCCAAAGCCGGCGTGAATAGCTCTTGGTCAATCGGCTTGGTGGATAGGCGTAGATAGGTCGAGCGTCCGTGCACGCGGTCACAACACTGGCGCAAGGCTTCTAAGAGTATCCACTCCAACTCTTGTGCAAAACAGGGCTCGTAGGCGTCGAGATTGGGTAACTCGGCGCCGAGCGAGGTTGTGACGGTGGATTGATGCGCGCCTCCCTCCGGCGACAGTGTGATGCCTGAGGGCGTTCCGGCGAAGATGAGCTTGGCTCCGGAGTAGAGGGCATAAATCAGCGCATCGAGACCTCGACACACAAACGGATCGTAGAGCGTGCCGATGGGGATGATGTGCTGTCCCGTGAGCTCAGCCGAGAGTCCAAACATCCCAAGCAGCATGAAGAGATTCATCTCGGAAATCCCGAGTTCAATATGCTGACCGAACGGCCCATGCCTCCATTTCATGAGACGGTTTGCCTCGGTCTCGTAGTCGAGGAATTCGTGTGGCGTAAACACGCCTGTTTTGATGATCCAGCCCGATAAATTGGTGGACACTGAGACGTCGGGTGAAGCTGTGACGATGCGATCGGACAACTTCGGCTCGTGGGTCAAGTGCACCAGCAGCCGCCCCAAGGATTGCTGAGTACTCAAGACACCCGTCGTCGAGACGGAAAGGGTTTCCGGTACATCGCTTGGGGCGAGCGTTCTCGCTGGTGTCGTCTCGCCAGGGAACAGACGGGAGGCAGCCTCAGCGCATAGCCGCCCAGCGGATGAGGCCGGGTCGAGTCGCTCCCATTCCTCGCCGGGATGCACGGCCAGCGTCTCCCTGAGAGCCGCTAGCTCTTCTCCATTCAGGAGTATTGAATGATTGAGTGGATGCCCCGCAGTGGGCAACCCCCATCCCTTAATGGTGTAGGCGAAAATGATCGTTGGCCGATCCGGCTCGGCCTCGGCCTGTGCCAGAGCAGTCAGAAGTTCCTCGATGTCGTGCCCGCCTAAATCGCTCAACGCCGATGGCAGAGCATCATCGGGTACCCCTTGGATCGAAGAGGCGAGCTCAGAAGGCTCTATGCCATCTCCAGCCAGGAGGTAAGCACGCAGTTGTTCTCCAGGGAGACGAATGAGCGCCTGATACTCCTCATTGCTCATGTTGTCGATTCGCTTGCGCAAGGAAGCGCCACCGGGCCGCTCAAAGAGAGCCTGGAGGGTACGGCCGTACTTCGCTTCGAGAACCTGCCAACCGCTTTCCTCGAATAGACGCTCGAGCTGACCCGCGCGAATGCCCGGCACGACCCGGTCGAGGCTTTGGCGGTTGAGATCGACAATCCATAGTAAGTTTCCCAGCCCACTGAGGGCCTGATCGAGCACCGCTTCCCATACGTTGCCCTCGTCCAGTTCCGCATCACCGATCAGCGCCACAAAGCGCCTCGAATGGACTTGTCCGAAGTGGGATTCCGCATAGTGATGGGCTAAAGCACCGAAAGCGGGCGCGACTGCCCCCAACCCGACCGAGCCTCCGGAAAAATCAACGACATCGGGGTCTTTGGTCCGGCTCGGATAAGCTTGCAGACCGCCGTATGCCCGTAACTGCGTCAGGTATTCCCGAGGAAGTTGCCCCATGAGATACTGAATAGCGTGAAAGACCGGCGAGGCGTGGGGCTTGATGGATACACGATCGCCCGCCCTGAGAAAATGGAAGTAGAGTGCAGTCATGATCGAGACCGCCGATGCCGAGGAAGCTTGGTGCCCGCCGACCTTGGTCATGTCAGGATTGGGGCGCACGTGGTTCGCGTGGTGGACGATGAGCGTCGATAGCCAGAGGACGCGCCGCTGAATGGCATTCAACGCCTCGAGCAGCTCCGATGAAATGGTCTCACGATGCGTTTCCATGGGTTTCTCCCGTTCTTTCAAGCTGGTATCAAGGAATCTCTCGGTGCTACGGATCACCGTCATCTAGGACTGTAGGGAGGCGCAGCATTGCCCTCCCGAGCCGCGTCGTGGACCAGCGCCACCTCGCGGGGCGTCGGACGGTGCCACTTCAGTTCGACGACCGCCATCTTTGCAATCTTCAAGTCGTGTGGGGCGGATGTCTTTTCTCTCAATCTAGCCCGCTTGATCTCTCCCATCAAACACAATTTGATGAGATGGCTATAGTTCGCTCCATGAGCGAGGACGGTCGCCGCGCTGCTTGCGGTTTTCACGCTTTACACTGCGAGATGCTGAGGAAACAACCCGGCGATCCACGATGCCGCTAGCCAGCAGGTGCGGAAGCGCGTCGGGGGGCCGTTTCCCCCCGGCCTTGACGAAGGCTCCTTAGATGACGATTCTTTGGCTCAACTGCGGGCTTGGTCTGGAGTGCGGCTCATCCCGTCTCGGAGGACTTCTTTTCCTGAAGAAATTGCGGGAGATCAGCATCGGGAAGTAGACGGATGGGATTGAGGCACGGAGATCGTCTGCGACTGTCTAAGAGAGAGGGTGCGACCGTTGAAGAAGAGACTCAGCGGTAACTAGGGGTTCAATCATGACCAGATCCCACCGGCAAAGCTTCCGCGTTGCTCTGACCGCCGACTACTATGAAGCCGACGGCTCGCCGAAGTACGGAGATATTGGGCTTTCGGTCTTCGACGAGCATCCCGGGATCGAGCCCTATCCCTTGGGCGAGTATCGTCCACAGATCGGTGCCGATCAGGTCCGGGGGGCACAGGGTGTGCTCGTCGGGACACCGTCGGTGACCGCCGAGACGGTCTCCGAAGCGGACGACCTCTTGGCGATCGGCCGTTGCGGTGTCGGCTACGACGCAGTGGACGTGGCCGCGTGCACCGAGGCGGGCGTGGTTCTGTTCATCACCAAGGGCGCGGTGGATCGGTCGGTGGCCGAGGCGACCGTTGGGTGGATGATCGCCCTGACCCACCATATGCGGATCAAGGACCGACTCGTGCGGACCGGGCAGTGGGAAGAGCGCTCGGGCTACATGGGGGGAGAGTTGCGCGATCGCACGTTCGGCGCCATCGGCCTGGGCGGGATCGCCCGCGAGACCCTCCGTCTGCTGGGCATCTTTGGCATGAAGGGGTCGCTAGCGTTCGATCCGTATGTCGATGGTACGGCCGCTGAGGGACTAGGGGTGAAGCTGGTCGACCTCGACGAGCTCTTGGCGCGGGCCGATTTCGTGTCCGTTCACTGCCCTCTGACCGATGAGACGCGCGGCCTGATCGGCGGACGGGAACTGGCCCTGATGAGGCCCGAGGCGTACCTGATCAACACCGCTCGCGGTGGCATCGTGGACGAGGGAGCGCTCTACGATGCGCTGAAAAGCCGCCGGATCGCCGGTGCCGCGATCGATTGCTTTGCTACGGAGCCGGTCACGTCGCCGCATCGCTTCGGCGAGCTGGATAACGTACTGCTCGCGCCGCATTCGATCGCCTGGACGGATGAGTTGTTCCGTGACATCGGACGCGCGGCCTGCGGGGCAATGGTTGATCTGTCGCTGGGTCGTGTCCCTTGGGGCGTCGTCAACCCCGAGGTCTTTGATCGGTCGGGCTTTCGGGAGAAATGGAACCGGTTGCGAATCGGATGATCGAGGGGGCGGGCCACACGGAGTTCATGGAGGCGCCCTGACTCCATCGTAGAGACCATGAAGCTGAAACTCGCTTGCGCCGACTTCACCTTTCCGCTCCTGCCGCATGACCACGCGCTTCAACTCATCGCTCTGCTGGGTATCGAAGGCGTGGACGTTGGCCTGTTCGAGGGGCGGGGGCACCTTTGGCCATCCCGTGAGTTCACCGACATTGCGGGGTCGGCGAGAAAGCTGAAGTCGAAAATGGACGCTCGCGGCCTCGTGGCCGCCGACATTTTCCTCCAGTTGGCGCCGGACCACGTGAGCTATGCCCCCAACCACCCCAATGCGTCACGGCGGCAGAAAGCGCGCGAGTGGTTTTCCATGTCGCTCGACTACGCCGCCGAGTGCGGCTGCGGCCACGTCACGTCGCTGCCCGGCGTCCATTTCGAGGAGGAGCCGTACGACGACTCCCTCGCCCGCGCAGTCGATGAGTTGGGCTGGCGCGTTGAGCGAGCCCGGGAGCACGGTATCACTTTCGGGGTCGAGGCGCACATCGGCTCCATCGTCGCGCCGCCGAAGGCTGCCGAGAAGCTGATTCGGAGCGTCCCCGGCCTGACCCTGACTCTCGACTATGGCCATTTCATCCGCGTCGGTTTGCCCGATTCCGCCGTGGAGCCGCTGATCCAGTACGCCAGACACTTTCACGCCCGGGGCGCCCGCGAGGGGAGGCTTCAGGAGAGTTTCGCCCACAACACCATCGATTTCGCACGCGTGGTCGAGGTGATGGAGGCCACCGACTACAGCGGCTGGATCGGTCTTGAGTACGTCTGGACCGAGTGGGAGCGCTGCGACGAGTGCGACAATCTCTCGGAGACGATCCTGCTCCGCGACTTCTTCCGGTCGCTATCCCGTTAGAGGGCGTCGGAGGTCGATAAGTCTTGATGTCGTCATCGTGAAGACCCACACAAGGAGGGGGAAGATGTTTTCAATCGGACTGTCCATGAAGCTCAACCCCGGCGGCTACCCCGGCTACAAGAAGGCCCACGATGAGCTCTGGCCGGAAATCGCGAAGAGCATGGCCGACAACAGCGTCAGCATGTCCATCTACCGCCTCGGCGACCGGCTCTTCCTGCACGCGGTGGCGCCCACCGAGGCGGACTGGCAGAAGAGCCGCGAGGACCCCAATCTTGAGCGGTGGAGCGAATACATGACGAACTACCTGGAGAGCGACGGGGCGGGCAACATCGTCTTCGACTTGCTCGAGGAGGCCTTCGCGTTCGGGATGTTCAAATCGGAGTAGGCTGGGCTGGAGCGGGCGTTCATCGGGGGGAGTTTCGGTGAAGGCGAACTGTCTGGAAGAGGCGTTGGCATCTCAGGCCCCCCCGTACGCTGGCGTTGTGAGCCGATTTCTCGACCCGCCGCTGGACATCAAGGCGGCTGGCTTCAGTTCGCTTGAAGCGATAACGCCAAACCGGGAGGCCGAGATCCTCCCCAAAGGTGTGACATGACAAACGATGCGTGGCTCAAGACTTATGCGAACCAGCGCCCGACGTGCGGCGATCTGTACACCAGCGCCAAGGGTTGCCTGGCGGGTCACGTCGGCCATGACATGCGCCACAGCGTGCCCTTCCCGAGTTACGCTCAACGCGCCTGCGGTTCACGCCTATGGGATGTGGATGGCAACGAAGCCATCGATTACGGGATGGGAAACGGCGCGCTCCTTTTGGGGCACGCACCGCCCGACGTGCTGAAAGCCGTAGGGGAAGCGCTTGCGAGGGGCTTTCACTTCGGCTACGATCATCCCGCTCAGATCGAATGGGCCTCCCTGATTCAGACGCTGATCCCATCTGCGGAGCGCGTCCGCTTCGTCAGTTCGGGCACTGAAGGGACGATGTTGGCATTGCGGCTGGCGCGGGCTTTCACAGGACGCGACAAGGTGCTGCGGTTTGAGGGGCACTTCAACGGCTGGCACGATTACGTGGGGGTGGGTACCTCACCCCCGTTCGATGCGCCGGTCTCGATGGGGATTCCCCAACCGACGCTTGAGACGATCGTCGTCATCCCGGCCGATCTGGACACCCTGGAGGCAACGCTGCGTCACGATTCGGACATCGCTTCGGTCATGCTGGAGCCTTCGGGGGCTTCGTGGGGGACGGTGCCGCTAAGCGTGGCGTTCAACCGCGAGCTGCGCCGCCTCACGGCCGAACGTGGCGTCCTTTTGATCTACGACGAGGTAGTCACCGGTTTTCGTTACGGTCCGGGGGGCTATCAGGGATTCGCCGACGTTTGCCCCGACCTCACCGTGCTCGGCAAAATCGCCACCGGAGGCATGCCAGGTGCTGTCCTCGTGGGGCGCGCGGACATCATGCAATTGTTCGACTTCACCGAGGATGCGGAGCACGATCGTTATGGCCGGGTGCAACACCTCGGCACTTTTAACGCCAATCCGCTCTCGGCGGCGGCCGGGCTTGCGACATTGAAACGGGCCGCGACAGGCGAGCCGCAAGCGCATGCCGATCGCATGGCGGCCATGCTCCGCGCCGGCATGGAGGAGACCCTGGATCAGGAGGGCGCCGCCGGTTATGTCTACGGTGATTCGTCGGTCTTCCACGTTTACCTGGAAGCCTATCCCGGAACGGGCGAATCCAGCCGCGACGCACTCCACACCGACGATGCGGCTGTCCTCAAGGGCATTCCGCGGACCGTCGTGTCCGCCTTTCAGAAGAACCTGCAAATCCGGGGCGTCGACTTGCTGTCTTACACCGGCGGTGTTACCTCGGCCTCGCACACTGAGGCGGATGTTCGCCAGACACTGAGCGTCTTCGGTGAAGCCATCCGCGCTCTGGTGAGCACGCAAGTGATCGGACGCATGGGCTAAGAGGAGGGCGAGAGGGGATCGCCGCCCGGGGTTCTTCCGAGCGTGGGTTGAGCGGGTTCACGTTCTCTGCCGCATCGCTCAACGTTCTATCCATAGACTGCCTGGATAAGTCCCCGGATCATACCCACCGCGTACGCACGGCCCGCTCGCTCCGCGCCTTTCTGGGGGAGTTGCGGCGTATGGTCCATCAGGAAGGGCCCGTTGAACCCGACGTCTCGATAGGCCTCCATGGCCCGGGCCATGTTCACACCCCCCTCATCCAGAAAAACCTCCTGAAAGCTAGGCAGAACCCCGCGGACGTTACGAAAGTGGACGAAGACTATTTTGTTCTTCCTCCCCATCTCCCGGATGGCGTCGTAGACGTTGATGCCCATCTCGGTCACGCACCCCTGGCAGAACAGCATGGCGTTGGCATCGCTTGGGGCAAGGTCGAAGATGCGGCGGTACTGATCCAGCGTCGAACAGATCTGCGCCACGCCCGCCAGCGGCTCGGGGATGGGTGGGTCATCCGGGTGAAGCGCCATCCGTACTCCCGCCTCCTCGGCGACCGGGATCACGCGCTTCAGGAAGGTCTCCATGTGCTCCCACATTTCGTCCTCGGGGATGGACGGCTCGTGCGGCTTCGGGCGATCCTTCGAGAACGCCTCGTAGTCGAACGTGCTGTAGAGCGCGCCGCCCCGTCCGGGGCTGGGTGTCGTCCGGAAGTTGCCCATCGGTTTGAAGTTATACCCTAGCGCCCGGATGCCGGCCGCGCCAATACTCCGAAGCATCGTGCACCACGCCTCGATTTTTTCTTCGCGGTCGGCAAGCCCCAGGGTGATCTCGTCCCAACCGGCCATGAAGACGCTTCCGAGCGCCATCCCGTGGGATGCTGTCTTCGCTTTGGCCGCTCTGAAAAGCTCCGTCCTGTCCCTGCCGTCCCGCAGATCCAACGCGGGGTCGGAACGGTGCATCGCGCGGATATCGATGCAGACCGAATCAATCCCGATGGCGGCGAAGAAGCTTAGATTCTCGTCGGTGAACTGATCCCAGGGAAGCACGTCCTGGATCGTCATCCAACCCTCCCCGGTGCAGTTGGGACACACCACGCCCCAGCGGCGTGCGATCGCTGTAGGCGTCGATCGTTGTCGATCGGGATGTCCACGCACCCCTTCCCGTCGCGCGTCCGCAATTTTCTGAACCATGGACGCCTCCATCATAGCAGTTGCTCGACACCGCAACTTTGGCACATTCCGATGCCGTCGGAGGCGCCCCCCCATTGCTTACCTTCTTTCAGTTGACGCTCAGGAATCAAGCCGCCCGATACGCCCACCTGTCATCTCCTGGAATTCTTGATTCGAGATGAAGCCGTATTTCTTACCTTGATGGCCGATGAAATTGACAGCGTGGTAAGCGAGTGTACGGGCAATTTTGTTATTCCGCCGGAAGAGGCTTAATTCGTAACGGGTCTCGTCCACACGGGAGATCGCGGCGATGTCCCCGGACTGGGCGAGACCCGTGTAGCGGAGCGGTCCGGTACCAAGGCGGAAGTCGAGATTGTTCTCAGCCTCGAACGTGACCCGGACCTCGGATTCCTGGCCAAGATCCGCAAAGTTCATCCGAATCAAGCACGAATAGGTTTTCTTGTATCCGCGCGTGTTAAGAATCGTGAGAGCCGGGAAAAAGTCATAGCAGTCCCTGCTGAGCCAAAAATACTGTGTCCCCTTTCCTTCCTTGCTGCCGGGTATTGCGTTGATTCGGACAGTATCAGCATGCCCCAAACGAAGGATCAACGTGACCTCGTCCGTCTCGTCAAGAACAATCGTGGATGCCTCTTCGTCATAGAGCAGTTGCCATACCGGTGCCAACATGTCATTCAGCTTCGGCTGATAAAAATCCCAGCGTTGGGACAGCATGCTCGAAACCATGTTGTCCCAAGAAAAGCCAAGGCTGAGGGTTGTCGGATAGTCCAGCAGGAGAGACATTTCAACATTTTGGGCCATGCCCGGGCCGGTGAAGTTGCCGCTAGTAACAACCAGCATCTCGCCTTTGCGTGTCTTCGAGCCGTAACTTTTAGCGTGCATCAGCCGCTTGCGGTTGATGACATGGACATCAGCCCCGCATTCCAGCATCCCGCGTACGATCTGCCTGCTGGTCAGATTCTGCTGAGTGCTGCCGCTGAATATGGCCACCACTTTGCCACCTTGATCGACATGCTGGCGAAAGACGGGAAAGAAGCGTACCCCACCGTTGTAGTTGGCAAAGCCCGAAACGACATAGAGCGTCCCGTCTCCCATCTCGTGCTCACGAAGCCAGACGCGCTCTAGAATTGAGACCAGCCCTTTGCTTCGGCCGGTCGCGTAAACGCTCGGATGGACGGTCAACTCGTTCATGAATTGCGCAGAATGACGAGCGTTTCCGCGCCGACGGCATTGCTCATGTGATAGCCGTAACGACGGTACGTCTGGAGGGAGAAGAGTTCCTCTATCGTCCAGCCAGCGCCCGAAGCGATACTCGCCAAATGAGCCGGCGTATCAATATCGTATCGGACCCCGCCTAGTACCGAGTGATTGTGACCGACAATAAGCGCAAACGGCGCGCGTGGACGCACGATACTTCGTATCGCCCGGAAGCTCCGCTGCATGGATGCAAAGTACCGGTAGAGCAACATCGGAACGGCTTGGCGGCGAAACCCGTCGTCTTTGCCCAGGGCTTCTTGTAGTCGACGACAGAAGATGGCTTCGGATTCCGGTAAGCAATCATCGTTGCTGTCCAGAGCGTAGGATAGCCTCTTGCGGGCTTCTCCACGAAACTCGCGGCTGCCGATCAACTCCGCCTCAAGGCCAAGGATACGCCTAGGTTCAAGGAGATCTAGCCAGACGAGAGAAAGCCGCTGCGTATCGATGTACGGCAACGCCATCGCGTAAGGCGGGCTGGTGATGGCCGCGTCGAACATTACCGGTAGATCAAGAGAGCCTGCGTCACACAGGGAAGCCCGGCCCGATGGAAGGTCGGTGCCCAGGATCGACTGGACGGCTTCGATACGTTCGACGGTTTTGGCGCAAGCCGCGAGGAACGCATTGGGGAACAACATGTCCGGAAGCGGAGACTTGCGGCGACGAATGCGCAAATCCTTGGGATCCTGAAGCGAGTAGTTGCGGAGCAGGTTGCTTGCAATAGCCAGAAAGATGGGTGCAGTGGTTCCCGCGATATTCCTGATCCTTGTCCGAATGACCTCGATGGTTTGCAGCGTTTCCGGATCAAACCACGATCGAAGATAAAGACCCCGGGGATTGTCGGCGATGGAGGTGCTCCAACGGCTGGTGCGTTTCAGGGAGATCGAAAGCCTCCGCAGAACGGTCCACAGTTCTTCTGCTGGCGTGGTCAGCGCTTGCAGTTTTGCATTGGCCACAAAGATAGCGAAAGGGTTGAAATCAACGCCATGGCCCAGCGCCCCGATATGGGAGCACTCGATCAGGGTGGTGCCACTGCCGCAAAACGGGTCGAGAACCCGCTGGCCGGGCACAACACCGAAGATGTTGAGAATTGCCCTGACCACCTGCGGATTGAACTTTCCCTTATACTCGTGGAGGCCGTGGACCGAGTACCGGGTTGCCTGACGGGTTTTTCCGTAGCGCGCAGCACTTTCGAGACGGCTTTGCAAGGTTTCGACAGTGCCGCTACTGTTGGCGATGCCGGAGAAGTATGTGAGGCGGTTAGCAGGCTCGCTGTCGACCTCATCGACTAGTTCGAGTCCATCCGGCACCTCGCGCAACATTGGATCCCGAAACAGACTGGCCACTTCGCGCGCTGCGAGCTCCCGCTCGTAGGGATAGTACCTGTAACCGTGCCAGGTCAGCCGCATGCCTCCGCCCTCCGTTTCAGTACGAGCACATTCTCCGTCTTGATGTTGGCGTGTGAAAGGTTGAAGGATTTGCGCGTGGCGGAGAGGACCCGTTCGGTCGTAAAGACGCGCTCGAATCCGGCAGTCCGTGCAACTTCTTCAATGATGTTGGCATTGTCGACGACACGACCATGGATGCGCGAACGGCCAATGACGAAGCAGGCGTACCCGTCCCTCACCAGCACTTCCCGGATCAGGTTGAATGTCCGTGCCATCTGTTTGACGAAATCGTCTGCAGTGTGGTGATTGCGCTTGAAGAAATGGGCGCGTGCTCCAATCTCCCTCGCCTTCACCGAAACAGGATCAAACCCGAGCCAATACATGCGATATTTGTGGTAGAGCCAGTATTCGTAAGCGTTCGGGTAAGGTGGCGAAGTGATGATCATTCCGATCCGGTTCCCGATGCGCGCGGGATCGAGAGCCAGCGTGTCTGCTTCAATGACTGTCGCGGATGCAAGGGAATAGTTCCGCTCGCTGAGGACGTCGCGGATGCGTCCGGCGGCGCGAAGGAACCCCGTAAACACATCTTCAGCGGTGACACCCTTCTCGATCGCGGCGTATCGGGTATCGCTTTCTTGGTTGGAGACGCGGACAATGATGCTTGAAAGAGCTAGCCGGAGCACATCCTGATGGGCGGGAGGGACTGCGGCGAGGGTATCAGCCATTGCGGCGAGAGCGTTTTGCACCCCACCGTTGAACCAATGATCGAGCCTCGGGATCTCGGGAATCACGGTCTCGCGCGCACGTCGGGCCAAAGCAACGGCAGCCTCGGCCACTTCCTTGAGACCAGCCGGCTGAAGGGAAGTTTTCACCCGCGCCATCAAACAAGCGATCGGGTTTAGGTCAACACCCACCGACGGCAGTCCGCGCCGCTGGCATTCGACCAGAGTAGTGCCACTGCCGCAGAATGGATCAAGCACTGCCGTTCCAGATGGTATAGGCAGAGCGTTCAACAGAGCTCGGGGCAGCTCGGCGACAAACTTTGCCGGATATGGATGAATGCCCTCGATACCGCTATGCGCCACGCGCTTCGGAAAATCCCAATCGATCCCGGCGAGCGAACGGGCTGCGGGAGACGGCAAGTTATCGGCAGGGCTGACGGTCATTCAGACTGCTCTTCGGTTCGCGCAGCCGCGGAGCGAATCAGAGGCAAAACGGATTGGTTCAAAGACAGTTCCTTGCGAGCAAGAAAATCCATGATGGTCCGACGGGCAGTCTGGGCGACCGGGGCATCTTCGCGATCGGTTATAGCCAGTAACGCTGAATAGGCGCGGTCATCCAGATAGACAGTCACGCGGGCCGTCTTGACGTGTCCTCGGGACCTTAGCATGCTTTAATGTTTAGTGCTGCATTAAACTGCTGTCAAGGAAGATGCCTGTGCGCTGTGGCGTTTTTGTGTTTGGGGCGTTTTTTGTGGATGTGATGATGAGATCGCAGCCAACTTCCGCGAGGGCTTCGGCCATATCGTAGCCCAGGTCTCGGGTGCCACCAATCACCACGCCGATCTTCCCGTCCCCAATTGTACCTATCACTAATGTTCATAACGTCTCCTGTGGATCTCATGACGACCGGGAGTTCGCTAGAGGTCCTCGACCCGAACGTCCAGGACCGCCCGCCTGATGGCCTGGGAGGGCAGCTTGCCCCAGCCCAGTTCGCGCGTGAAATCCGAGTGCGAGTAGACCACATGAAGCTTCCCGTCCCGCAGCATCGTCGATGTGTACGAGCAGCCGGGCCCCGTGTGAAAGGCGAAGGGCGCCTCTCAGTGGGTCCCCGTCCCGTCCAGGCTCAGCATCACGTGGGTGATTTGCGGGTGACCGTACGAACCGCGGCCCGCAGCACAGGCCAGAACGCCGGAAGGCAGGAGTCTCAGGCGCGGCTTGACACCCTGCCAGCCCACCGGTTGGGGCACCGACCAGGTGCGGCCGACGTCACCGGAGCGCGATTGATACATCGGCGAGTACGATCCGGTGCGCATCACGCACAGGATGCCGCCATCGGCCGCTACGGTGAGGTCCGCCTCGTCGAAGCCCTCGTCAACGGAGTAGTCGGACACTCCGTACGTGGGCTTGACCTCGCGCGGATCGAACGCCGTCACGAATTCCCATGAGCGCCCGCGGTCGGGCGAACGCACGATGAACGTGCCGAAGACCAGCTTGCGGACGCGCCCGCCCGGTTCGACCTTCCATTCACTTTCGGGGAGCATCGAGGCCCATTCGAGCGCCGTGAGGAAGTCCCCGCCATCGAGTTCCAGGAGCGACGCGTAGCACTGGTAGGAGACCCTACCAAAGGGCAGCCTATCCACCTTGAATGTGAATTTCTCGAAGACCTCTCCGTTCGAGGCCCAACGACGCCACTGAAATGTCGGGTTCTCCTGTTGATTGACCTCGTGGTACGGACCTGAGCTGCGGTCCTTCCAGCGCTGCGCGGCTTCTACGGTATCGTGGTCGATCCAACAGGTCGTGCCGTCGCGCAGAGTCCCCATGATGCCCGAGGAGAAGTCCAGCGCGTTGCCACGGCCGGCCGGACTCGGCTCGATCAACGGGAAGTCAGCCGCAGCCTCCCGCCAGGTCGCGCCGCCGTCATCGGAGATCACGGCGTGGAGCGGCTCGTGGCCGCCATGCCGACCGTAGTGGTAGGTCATGTACAAGCGGCCGCCCTCCAGTTCCACTAGGCCGGGGAAGTTGATGATCGAATCGGTGACTTCCAACCACGTGTCAATGCGCTCGAGCGTGATCCATCGGTGTAGGTGGCCTGTCGGATCATCAGGGATTCTCCCGGTCGCAGGAGGCTTTATTGAGTGCGTCAGAGCGGAAGGTCAAAAACGAACGCGGGAAGCCGAAGGCGTTCATAGAGGTCATGTCGGAAGACCGTAGTCTTCAGAGGGCGGCAGCGTGCCGCTCCTCCATGGTGGTGCTTCAAATGCCGTTCATCTTCTAGAGGTCGATGATTCCGCAGTCGACCGTTCCAGTCATGCAAAGGACGCCTATCTCCGGATTATCGCGACGCATCGCTGTTAGCGTGGGCTATGGGGGAAATTCCCTTGTCGCGCGTTCCAGTTCTAGGCGTCCGCAATCACCTTCCGTAAGCCTTCGCCCGCCTTCTTCATCCAGTTGTGGAGGACCATGATATCCGTACCTATGCAGAAATGGCGCACCCCCATGTCCAAGTAGTATTTCGCATCGTCCACGCTGCCGATCTCGGCTCGCGGCGGCACGCCCTTCTTCAGGCAGGTCTCGATGACCTGGCGTTCGACGGCCTTGATCTCCTTGGAGTCCTCGGTGCCGGGCCGGCCTATGCTCATGGAGTAGTCCGACGGGCCAAACTGGATCATATCGACCCCTTCTACCGAAAGAATGTTCTCTAGCTGTTCTACTGCGGTCCCCTTTTCGATCATCAGGGCGACGACGACATCGTTCAGAGCCTGGACGTACTCGGGTTTTCCCGCGTGGTCCATGTAGGTGGCGCGACGCAGACCAACACCGTGGACACCGCCTGATTCAGGCGTTTCGGGACGCACGGCGCGCACGCATTCGCGGGCGTCCTCGACGGTGCGGCTATCCACGAAAAGAACGCTCTGAAAACCCGCACCAATGGCTCTCTGGGCCAGGAAGCGCTGCGGTTCCTGGTCCACCTTGATCATCGCCGACATGTCGAACAACTCGACGGCTCGGCAGAAATTGTCCAGCGAGTATAGATCGGACGGGGCGTATTCGGAGACGAACTCGACGTAGTCGAACATGCCGCTATGACCGACGATTTCCACGATGGATGGCCAGGAGCTATGGAGGTGGGTGCCGATGGTGGGCTGACCCGCGTTGAGAAGCTCCCTGATTTTGTTACGCCTCATGGTGAATCCTCCTCGCTTGGTTTGAAGGATCGGTTTTTCGAGTACCCGTGGGTTTTAGGGGTGTGACTCGAATGACCGGAATCCGAACGGAGATTCCAATCCGGTCGGGCTGAGCGCACTCTGATCCGGTGAAATGGGCGTCGGAGCTTTAGCCGGAGGTGCAGCGTTCAGTTCCAACGCATAGGTCCATGCGGTCATGCAAAGCACCCGTTCGACTTCGAACAGTGAAGGAAATGAAGGAGAAAAATGGGTAACGACGCCTGTCCTACAGCTCAAGCGGTTCAGGCGTACGGAGGGTGAACGTCTTTTTGATGTATCTGGGGATCTCCCACTTGGCTTTCAGCCCCAAGGGGAAATGGACAAAATCCCCCGCCCGCATGGTGTACCGGTCCCCGCCTTCTTCCTCGATAGTCACTTCGCCTTCGAGCACCATCACAAACTCGTCCCACGTGTAGTTCCAACTGAACTTGCCCGCTGTACAATCCCAGACGCCTTGCGTCACCTTGAGGTCGGACGATTGCGCCGCGACCCAGATTCTGGCGGCGGGCTCGCCTTCCACGATCTGCTCGTCGGGGATTGAGAAATCGGTAAGCTGGACCGACGATCCCTCGTGTACTGTGAATGATGGCGTGTCCATGATGGGCTTCTTTCTCCGGGTCTTCTACACAGTCAACGGTTCAAAATAGGGCCTCGGAGAGGAAAAAACAAGGTCGCAGGGATCGCGGTTAAGCGCCCCATTGTGCTTGTCCCCGCGAGGAAAAGCGCTGTGGCAATAGCGGGGGTGCACCGAGAGATGAAGAGGACTTGCACATCGTCTATTGAGTCAAAGGAGGTGGTACAACATGAAGAACCTGATCGTTCTGGCGACCCTGGTCGCCTTGGCCATCGGATGGATGGGCTGGGCGCTCAGCACCACCGTCTCGCTAGTCCTGTAGCAGATTCAGAGCTTTCGCATCCTCTCCTCCGGGAGGCGTCCGGTTGGTCCCATCAGCCGGACGCCTCCCCGATGTCCTCGCCGAAGCGCCCCATCCTCCACGTGCACCGACCGCGAGCGTAATGAGGGCATCGAAGTCGGCGGCGATCGGTCGTGTGGGGCCGGCAAGACCCGCGAGGCTGAGCGCGGCGGAGACGAGTACGACCCTAGCTCTGCGCGGCCAGGCGGCGGAGGTCGGCCACACGGTACCCCCCGGCGTCCGCCCGTTTGTGGGCCCTGGTTTCGACGAGCCTCAAAAGCGCATCGTTGAGGGGGACGGGTATTCCAGTGAGGACCGAGGCAGCGACCGCCTCGCCGTTGAACCACCGGGCCTCGCAAGAGCCACGACGGTGGTCGAAGTCCTGTGCGGTACTGGCTCTCACGCGGAACTCCGGCAGAGGATGGAGCGGTGGAGGGTCGAAATCGGGGGCGCGCAAGCTGGCCACCGCATCCGGCACGGACGGTTGCTCAAAGGTGTCCGCCTCCTCCAACGGCGGCAAGATCGGCGATAATGCGCGCCAGCCTTCTTCCATGACATCGGCGAGCAGCGCGCGGACCTCGGCATCGTGCAGGGCCTCGTCCTCATGGATGTCCAGAAGCGTATAGACGGCGTTGTTCAGATTGCTGAAGAGCTTGCGCCGCTTGCCGGCCATGACATTGGCCATCGCGCGGGCGCGCAGGCCGGTCCCCTCGAAGGCATCTGTGATTCGTTCCGCCGTCCTGTTCGCACCCTCTGGGTAGCGACCGATTCCGAGCCTGTCGTCCCCGGTCCAGATGACGTCGCCCGGCCCCAGCAACGTGGCGTCGAAAAGGACGAGGCCTCCGTAGACCGAAGGCCATCGGCGGAGCATTTGTGCCTCGTTGCGTATGCCGTTCTGGCAGCAGATGACGGGTGTGCTCGGCGGCAGGTGGGCTGCGAATTCGTTCGCCGCTTCGATGGTGACGCACGACTTGGTCGTCAGAAAGACGGCATTGAGACCCCCAAGTGAAGCCTCTGTGAGCCGCATGTAAGCGGGGATGGGCACCCGCGTTCGTGCCTTGGAGGTGCGCAGCAGGAGGCCTTCATCCGAGATGGCCTGCGCGTGATTGGGGCGGGCGATCAGGGCGACATCGTGCCCGGCAAGATGGAGCCTTGCACCGAGAACACTGCCGATAGCTCCGGCGCCGTAGACGATGAACCGCACGCCGGTCCTCCATCCATGGGGTGGACAAGTGGGGCCGATGATCTAACCAAGCGTATATTGCGACCGAAGCCGGTTCGTGCGCAAGCGGCGAGTGTCTCGACGGGCACTTGACAGCTCGGAGGTGCGAACCTTCTTTGCCCAGGAAGCCGGAGGTGCCCGCCAGCGCACCAAGACAGCCATTGCTTCCTGTCGGAAGGAGACGGATGGACAATGTCTGCGGAGATGCCCCAGACCGAGAAGAACTTCATCCATCGCGCGCAGTACTTCTTCGTCGACGACGTGGTCAAGAGTGCCGAATACTACCGCGACGTACTGGGTTTCAGCTTCGATCGCTACTGGGGGGAACCGCCCAGCTTCGCCATGGTCTGGCGGGACGGCATCTGCTTCATGTTGAAGCAGTGCCCGGGCCTGGCTAGACCCAATTCTATTGCGTACGGGTCTTCCACGTGGGACGCTTACATCTGGGTCCGCGACGTGGACGCGCTCTACGAGGAGTTCAAGACCAAGGGGGTGAAGATCATCCGGGGCCCCGAGGTCGTCGAGGAGTACGGCAATAAGGACTTCGATCTTGAGGACCCCAACGGCTACGTCCTCTGCTTCGGGCAGGACTGGAGTGGCGGGGGGTAGCGGCTCTGTTGAAGAGGGACACAATGCCTGCCGAAGCAACCCAGACCATCCCGAAGCTCCTGAATGGCGCCCCGTACTTCCTCGTAGACGACGTGGTCAAAGCGGCGGAATACTACCGCGAGGCACTGGGCTTCAACGTCGAGACCGCCGACGGTGAGCCGCCCACCTTTGGCTGTGCCGACCGCGATGGTGCCTGGGTCTTGTTTGGCCTTCATTCTGGCTTGGCGCGCCCGAACGCCACCGCGACTCGTCAACTAACTTGGGATGCCTACATCTGGGTGAGCAACGTCGATGGACTCTACCATGAGATCAAGACCAGAGGCGGGAAGATCGTCCGAGCACTGGAGACCAAGTCGTACGGCATGAGGGAGTTCGAAATCGAGGACCTGGATGGCTACGTCCTCTGCTTCGGGCAGGATCTGAGTGGCAGGAAGTAGCGGGCATTGCATGATGCGGAGGGCGCGGTGACGGGCATTGTGCTTGCGGGCGGCAAGAGCAGCCGGATGGGCCGGAACAAGGCGCTTCTGGAGCTCGACGGGCGGCCGCTGATCGAGCGGGTGCTGGAGAGCCTGGATCCCTTCACCGACGATCGGCTGATCGTGACGAACGCGCCGGAGGAGTACGCGCACCTGGGCGTCACGATGTGTTCAGACCGCATCCTGGGCCAGGGGCCGCTCTCGGGCATCCACGCGGGGCTTCTGGTCGCGAGCGGAGCGCTCAACTTCGTGGTCGCGTGCGACCTGCCGTTCGTCTCGCGCGGGGTTCTGGGGCTGTTTCACGAGGAGGCGCGTGCGAACGACGGCTGCGCCGACTGGGACATCTGCGTGGCCGAGAGCCCGCGAGGCCCCGAGCCTCTTCTGGGCGTCTACGCTCGCGCATGCGCGCCGGTGATCGAACGGCTTCTGGTGCGGGGCAAGCGGCGGGTCGTCGCGCTCCATGGCGCGATGCGCACCAGGACGCTGCACCTCTCCGAGGCCGATCTGATGCGGCTGGGCGGGGATGCGTTCATCAATCTCAACACGCCCGACGAGTACGAACAGGCCCGCCGGAGCGTGGAGGGAGCATCGTGAGCGAAGGAGAGCGGGAAGCACAGGCACCGGGCTTCACGCACCTGGACGCCGCCGGTCGGGCGCACATGGTGGACGTCTCAGCTAAGCCCGCGACCGAGCGCGTCGCCGTTGCTGCCGGGCGGCTGGTGGCCTCCCTTGACGTGGTCGAGCGCATCCGCGCCGCCGATCTCGCCAAGGGGGATGCCCTGGCGGTGGCGAAGATCGCCGGGATGATGGCCGCCAAGCGCACCGGCGAGTTGATCCCGCTGTGTCACCCCCTTCCGCTCACGAGCGTTAACCTGACCTTCCACTTTCGCCCCGATGGGCGCAGCATCGAGGTTGAGAGCCGGGTCAAGACAACCGCTCCGACGGGCGTGGAGATGGAGGCGCTCACAGCAGTCTCGGCCGCGCTATTGGCACTCTACGACATGGCGAAGGCGCTCGACCGGTCCATGACCATCGGTGACATCCGCCTCATTGAGAAGCACGGTGGCAGGAGTGGGCACTACCGCCGAAGAGAGGACACATGAAAGCGGCCATCATCACCGCTAGCGACAGGCGCGCACGCGGCGAGGGGCGCGATCTCTCGGGAGCAGCGCTGCGGGAGCTCCTCGATGCCCACGGCGCAGAGATCGCCCTTCAAGAGATCCTGCCCGACGAACGGGAGGCGCTAGCCACTTTGCTGCGTCGATGCGTTGATGAACTGCGTTGCGACCTAATTCTCACCACGGGAGGCACGGGGCTCAGCCCACGCGACGTCACCCCCGAGGCGACCTTGGAAGTGATCGAACGGCGCGTTCCGGGTCTGGAGGAGGCAATGCGCGCACAGAGCCTGAAGGTGACCCCGGGGGCGATGCTCTCGCGTGCGGTGTGCGGCGTTCGGGACCGGACGCTGATCGTCAACCTGCCCGGCAGCCCGAAGGGTGCGCGTGAGAACCTGGAGACCATCTGGCCGGCCATCCCGCACGCGGTCGATCTTTTAGGCGGCGCCGCTCACGAGGCGGCGAGGTCCCCGGGTGAGGCGTCGGCGCGCCAGTCGACTTGAGTGCTGGCCGTCGCGAAAATCCTGCAGGGGATCGGGCTGGTGGACGTGGGAATCGGCTTGGTCTACGGCATCGCTGGGGGGAGCATGTGGGTCGAGCTCGGCCATTTCCTGGTCGGCAGCGGTATTTTCGGTGTCGGCTGGTGGATCGGAAGGCGCGCGGCTCGCTGAGAGGGCACCGGCTCTGGCTCCCCGGGCTATCGAGCACCCACGCGATGTCTCCTGCGGCTTGCGCTCTTAATCCTGCGCGTCCTTGTACTCCTCCAACCAGGCCATTTGGATGGCTTCGAGTCTGCCTTCAGTAGAGACTTTGGGGTCGTCGTCGAAGTCGGGTAGTTCGCAAACCCACTGGTGGAGATCGGTGAAGCGCACGGTCAGTGGATCCAGATCGGGACGCTGCTCGAAAAGTTGATAGCCGATCTCCTCGATGTCCTGCCACGTGAGCTTCATCGTTGCGGGCTCTCCCTCGATCCCATAGGGCCCTGGCTTCGGGCGCATCCAGTCTCCCGCTTAGTGCTCTAGCGGCACCCCGCTGGGATAGAAGTTGCCCGAGTACGCCGGGATGAACGCCACCACGTCGTCGTAAACCTTGGCCTGGCAGGCCAGTCGCGAGTGCATCGTTACATCCGTGGCCTCATCTAGCATGTCCTCTTCTTCTTCTTCCATCTCAGAGAGATCATCTTCTCCCTGTTTGATGATCACGTGGCAGGTCGTGCAGGCGCAGTTACCCCCGCACGCATGCTCGAGCAGGATGTCGTTGTCGATGGCGGCATCCAGGATCGATTCGCCCTCGTCGATCTCGACCGTGACATCTAGTGGCAAAAATGTGACCTTTGGCATCGTCTATCACCTGGTTCGTTACGGCCGTTCCCCTCGTTCACTACCCCTCGGGCTACGAGGAGAGTACATCGCTCACCTGTCGGTTTACCAGCGCGGTCTTCACCGCGCTGTCCATCAGCGCCGAGGCAAGGTCGGTCGTCGCCGCGTTAAAGACATTAAGCACGGCGCGGATATGCTCAGGGTCCTCGCCGTTCCGGACAGCTTTGAGCTCCGCTAACCCACGCTGAATCTCTTCTAGACGCTCCGCGCCAATCACGCCCTCCCCTTGGACAAGCGCTCTTTCCGTCGCTCGGACGATGAAGTCCGCGTCATTCCGCACCTCGATCAGCACGCGCGCTTTGCGATCCTCCTCCCGCCGGGACGCCGCTTCTTGGACCATCCGCTCGATGGTCCCGGCATCGAGGCCGTGCGATGGCGTCACCGAGATCGACTGCTCTACGCCGGTCTTCAGGTCGTGCGCGGCGACTTGCAGGATGCCGTTGGTGTCGATGTGAAAGGTGACCTCGATGCGAGGCAGACCCGCCGGTTGCGGCGGAATGCGCAGCTCGAATCGCCCAAGGCTCCGGCAGTCCTTGGCCAGATCACGGTCGCCCTGGAGCACGTGGATGTCCACGACCGTCTGACCATCGGCGTAGGTCGTGAACATCTCGGCGACACTCGTGGGGACTGTCGAGTTGCGCGGAATCAGCACGCTCATGATCCCGCCCATCGTCTCGATGCCGAGCGAGAGCGGCGTCACGTCCAAAAGAAGCATGTGTCGCGACCTGCCGCCCAGGATCTCCGCCTGGATGGCCGCCCCCAGCGCCACGACCTCCTCGGGGTTGATCTCGGTCTGCGGTGTCCGTCCGAAGATACCTTCCACCCATCGCTGCACCAACGGCATCCGTGTAGAGCCGCCCACCAGCACCACTTCGTCAACATGCCCCTCCGAGAGGCCAGCGTCGTCCAGCGCCCTCAGGCAAGGCCCGGCCGTCCGTTTCACGATATCACCGACGAGCTCGTCGAACTCGTGACGCTCGAGCCACCGCTCGTAGTGCACCCCCGCCTGCGGGAACACAAGCTGGATCGTCGTCTCCAACGCGGTCGAAAGTTCGATCTTGGCCGTTTCAGCCGCCTCCCGGAGAGCGCCGAGGCTCTCGGGGTCGTTGCTGGCATCGAACCCATGCTCGGCCCGGAGCTCCTCAACCATCCAGCTCATGAGCCGCTGGTCGATGTCGTCGCCGCCCAGGCGCGTGTCGCCGCCCGTGGCCAAGACCTCAAAGATGCCATCTTTAAGCTTGAGGATCGAGATGTCGAACGTGCCCCCGCCTAGGTCGTAGACCGCCACGATGCCTTCGTCATGTCTGTGCAGTCCGTAGGCGAGCGCTGCCGCAGTCGGCTCGTTGATGATGCGCAGGACGTTCAGCCCCGCGATGCGGCCGGCATCTTTAGTCGCCTGACGCTGGCTGTCGTTGAAGTAAGCTGGCACGGTGATGACTGCATCGATCACCGGTTCGCCGAAGTAGACCTCGGCCCTATGCTTAAGCTCCGCCAGGACGTTCGCCGAGAGCTCGTGCGCTGTGTAGCGACGCCTGCCGATCAGGAAGCGCACCACTCCATCGCCTTCATCGGTGAGCTGAAAGGGCAAAAATGCCTGCTCTGTGCGGACATCCTCGAGGCTGCGTCCCATGAAGCGCTTGACGCTGAAGACGATATGCTGGGGATCGAACAGCATCCAGCGCTTTGCGTTTGCCCCGACGACCGGCCGGTTGGCCTCCCCGATAAAGATGACCGACGGTACGATCTTATCCCCGTTCGGACCAGGGACCACCTCTGGCTCGCCGTCGCGGACGTACGCCACCAGACTGTTGGTCGTCCCCAGGTCAATGCCAACGATCGGGGGCATCAGGCCTTTTCCCGTTTGCTCAAGAGATCATCCCCGGCCAAAGCGGTTTCCAAATCGTGCGCTAAGTTCACCACGTAGCGCCGTTCGCCCAGCAGCACTTCCATCTCATGGATCAACGCCTTCCGTTCATGATCATCGCCGCTGCTGGCGAGCGCATCCCAGGCGTCGAACTTGACGCTCAGCCGCGCATCGACGTCCTCCGCCCGCTCCTGCCACTCCTTAAGCGCCTCACGCAGTGCACCCGCTAGGCCCACGATCTCCGTGTCGCCCGCCATCTCATATTCTTCCAGCGTTTCACGGGCCTCGAAGGCTTCCATCAACAGCATTTGCGGCACCTGCTCGGTCTGGGTTGAGGGGTCGCTCACTCCCCCCTCTAGCCCGATCAGGTAGGCTACCCGACCGATGGGCTCGCGAAGCGTCCTGTAGGCCGCGGTGACGGCCGCGGTGTTCGACTCGGCGATGGCACGCGATGCGGCCGGGCCCGTTGCATGGTAGTCGGGGTGGTACTGGCGGCTGAGCGCGTGGTAGGTCTCTTCCAGTGCATCCAAGTCCAGGTTCAAACGGCGCTCGAGCCCTAGGACGGTGAAGTGGTCCGTTCCGGCTGGGATCCGTTCGAGCCTCTCCCTGGACTCAACCCCCATCACAATGCTTCACCCGGTCGGCCAGACGGCAAACCGGCCTCTCCCGCTCCCGCCGCGCGGACCGAGAGAGGCCGGGCTCAAGCTACTGCCGACGCCTCAAGAAAGCAGTTGCTCTAGTGCTTCGCCGGCTGGAGCTTGGGGTCGTCGATTTCCTTGCCCTGCTTCTGATACAAATCGCGGAGAGCCGCCTTGATCCCGTCCTCCGCCAGGACCGAACAGTGGATTTTAATGGGCGGGAGCTTCAACTCCTCGACGATCTGCGTGTTCTTGATTTCCATGGCTTCTTCGGCCGTCTTGCCCTTCATCCACTCGGTTGCCAGGCTGCTAGCGGCAATCGCGCTGCCACATCCGAAGGTCTTGAACTTGGCATCTTCGATGACGCCCTCGTCGCTGACCTTGATCTGCAGTTTCATCACGTCGCCGCACTCCGGCGCGCCGACCAAGCCCGTGCCGACGTTCGGATCGTCCTTGGAGAGGCTGCCCAGGTTGCGCGGGTTCTTGTAGTGATCAATGACCTTGTCCGAGTATGCCATGCTTTCTCTTCTCCTTCTAGCGCACGCGCTCTATCTTATTCCGACCACTCGATGGTCTTGAGGTCAACGCCTTCCTCGAACAGTTCCCAAAGCGCCGACATCTCGCGTAGCCGGCCCACGGTCTCGACCAGTCGATCGGTGGCGTAGTCGACCTCTTCTTCGGTATTGAAGCGCCCCAGGCCAAATCGGATGGAGCTATGGGCCAACTCCGGGTCCGTGCCCAGCGCCTGAATCACATAGGATGGCTCCAGCGACGCCGATGTGCACGCCGAGCCCGACGAGACGGCGATCTCGCTGATGCCCATGAGCAGGGACTCGCCCTCCACGTACGCGAAGCTTAGATTCAGGTTGCCCGGCAGCCGCTCCGTCGGGTGTCCGTTGAGCGGCACCTGCTCCGCCTGGCTTGCGATACCCTGATGGAGCCTGTCACGCATCCCCGCCAACCGCACGCCCTCGGTGGCCATCTCCTGTTCGCAGAGTTCGCACGCTTTGGCGAAGCCCACGACCCCCGGCACGTTCAACGTGCCCGAACGCATCCCACGCTCGTGCCCACCGCCGTGAATCAGCGCCGAAAGCCGCACGCGTGGCCGCCTGCGGCGCACGTAGAGCGCCCCGATGCCCTTTGGGCCATAGATCTTGTGTGCTGTGAACGACATCAGGTGGATGTTCATCGCCTGAACGTCCACGGGGATCTTGCCCACGGCCTGCGTCGCGTCACAGTGCAACAGCGCTCCGGCTTCCGCCGCAATCGCCCCGATCTCGGAGATCCGGTGGATCGTCCCGATCTCATTGTTGGCGAACATGATCGAGACCAGAATCGTGTCGTCTCGAATCGCTTTCTTCAGATCGTCCGGGTCCACCTGACCGTATTCGTCCACTTGGAGGTAGGTGACCTCGAAGCCCTGGTTTTCCAGGTGTTTGCACGTGTCGAGCACCGCCTTGTGCTCAGTCACGCACGTGATGATGTGCTTGCCCTTCTCCGCGTAGAAGTGTGCAACGCCCTTGATGGCCAGATTGTCCGACTCCGTCGCCCCGCTCATGAAGATGAGCTCCTTCGGGTCGCAGTTGATCAGCCGAGCGATCGTCTCACGCCCCTGCTCGACCGCCTCCTCCGCCTTCCACCCGAAGGCGTGGTTGCGGCTCGCTGCGTTGCCGAAGTCGTCCAGGAAATACGGCGTCATCGCCTCCAAGACCCGCGGATCAAGCGGCGTCGTCGCGTGGTTATCCATGTAGATCGGGAATTTCATGCGCTATCCCTTCCCCCAACGACCCAACTTGGACACAACCTTGTCAGCTTCATCTCTAGGGTTCGCTTTTCGCGTTTGGCCTAAGAAAGGTAAAAGCTGCAACGACTTTGTCAAGTAAAATCTTTCAAAAGTCGCCTCGCGCGTCAACTACTTCTCCTCGGCCTTGATGTGGAAGCAACACTGCTCATCACCCGAGGCCACGGCCGATTCCCGCACCACCCTCGCGCCCAAGAGGTCCTCGAACAGTTTGCGCTCCGAGTCGCACGCTTCGGGGCAGTCCTTGGCCACCGCGTGAATCGGGCAATGATGTTCGACCAGCCGGAAGCTGCCGTCGCGCTGGGGATGGCACTCGGCGTAGAACCCTTCGTTGTCGCGGATCGCGCATAGCCGGCGCACGCGTTCGCCTAGCTCGGGCGACACGGTGATCTCGGCGCGGTGAGCGCGCTTGTACGCTTCAGCGCGGACCCGAAGCAGCTTTGCGATCTTGCCTGACCCGTCGAGCTCCTTCAAGTGGGAAAGGATACCCACGAGCAACCCCTCGTAGTCGGATGGGAACAGCGAGGCCGATGCCTCCGTCAGACGGTAAACGTTGACCGGCCGCCCAATCTTCTGGCGCATGGGTGTCGCTTTCACGTAGCCGTCGCGTTCCAGCCCCACCAGGTGCTGCCGCACTCCCACGGCTGTGATCCCAAGTGCTTTGCTCAACGCTGCAACCGTCATTGCGTTGTTACGCTTAAGCATAACAAGAATCTCTTGGCGCGTAGAAGCTGCCACGCTCGCCCCCCTCTATTCAAGTGTCTGTCAAAATATATGTGCCCCCGCGAGGGCATGGCAACTTTTTTTAGTAAGAGGTTATAAAACACCTGACCTCGTCCCAACCCACTGGCCGAGCGAGTCCTTGACCTGGGAGCGCGGCGGCGGTATCCTATTTCATCTATGGTTGATCTTCATACACATTCGACGGCCTCCGATGGCCGCTTCGACCCCGCTGCGCTTGTAGCCTACGCTGCTGAGCGTGGCCTAACCGCTGTGGCGCTCACCGACCACGACACCACGGCGGGCCTGGCTCCTGCTCGGATGGAGAGCTCGCGGTGGGGCGTGGATGTCGTTGCTGGCGTCGAGTTGGGTGCGACCGACGAGGGCTGCGAGGTACACCTATTGGGTTATTTCATCGAAGCAGGCGAGCCGCAGTTTGCAGTGGCCTTGGCCGACCTGCGCCGGGATAGGGAACTGCGGATGGCAAACATGGTCGAGCGCTGCCAGACGCTGGGGCTTGCCGTCGGCATGGCGGATGTCCGTGCCCAGGCGAACGGCCAGAGTGTGGGGCGGCCCCATCTGGCTGCCGCGCTGGTCGCACGCGGGCTGGTGTCCACGATGGGCGAAGCCTTCGCACGCTACATTGGTGACGGGCGCGAGGCCAATGTCTCCCGGCACATACCCTCCTCCGAGCAGGCCATTGACTTGATCCACGGCGCACGCGGGCTGGCCGTGCTCGCGCATCCCGGCCTGGAAGTCGATAGTGGGACCGTCGCCCGCCTCGTACGCGCGGGCCTGGACGGCATCGAAGTCTGGCATCCCAGACACGATCCCTTGACGGTCGTGGAGCTTCTCGCCCTCGCCACCGACTTCGGCTTGGTCGCTACGGGCGGCTCGGATTTTCACGGCATGAGAGATACGGATGAACTCGGCTCGCCGCCCGTCGAGGACGCGGTGTTAGAGACGCTGGAAGCTGCGCGCGCGGCCCGGTTGGCAACCTCAGCATAGGGGGAATGGCGATGTCCACTGAACTCGGCGCCAAGCTCGGTGAGATCGTCGGACCGGAGTGGGTCCTGGAGCGGCCCGAGGAGATGATCGTCTACGAGTGCGACGCCTACACGATCAGCCGCGCCATCCCGCGCTGTGTCGTGCTGCCCAAAGGCACCGACCAGGTGAGTCGCGTACTGAAAGTTCTATCCGATGGTGACATCCCCTTCGTCCCGCGCGGTGCCGGCACGGGCCTCTCCGGTGGGGCGCTGGCGGTGGATGATGCGGTCATCGTCGTCACCACCCGCATGACGGATGTCCTTGAGGTGGATGTGGAGAACCGCCTGGCCGTCGTGGAAACGGGCTGCATCAACCTGAGACTCTCCGACCATGTCAAGCCCACGGGTCTCCATTTCGCGCCCGATCCCTCCAGCCAGCAGGCTTGCACTATCGGCGGCAATCTCTCGGAAAACTCCGGTGGACCCCACTGCCTCAAGTATGGCGCCACCTCATATCATGTGCTAGGGGTCGAAGTGGTCTTGCCCGATGGCGAAGTCGTCTGGCTGGGCGGCAAGACCCCCGATGCCCCCGGTTACGACCTGCGCGGCGTCTTCGTGGGCAGCGAGGGCACTATGGGGATCGCCACCACCGCCGTCGTGCAACTGACGCCCCTGCCCCGGCATGTCAAGACCTTTTTGGGCATCTTCGGCTCGCCCGAGGACGCTTCACGCGCTGTGAGTGCCATCATCGCTGCAGGCATCATCCCCGCTGCCATGGAGATGATGGACAACCCCATTACACAGGCGGTCGAGGCCGCTTTCCACTTCGGCTTCCCTCTCGACGCCGGGGCCGTGCTGATCGTCGAGCTGGACGGTATTGAGGCGGGCGTCGAAAGCCAGGTCGAGCCGGTCCAGCGCCTCATGCGGGAGGCGGGTGCGGTCGAGATCCGTATGGCGAAGGATGACCGCGAGCGTATGAAGCTTTGGGCCGCGCGCAAGCGAGCTTTCGGTGCCATCGGACGGCTGGCGGCGAGCTACGTGACGCAGGACGGCGTCATCCCGCGTTCGGCCCTGCCGGCCGTGCTGGGTAGAATCCTTGAGATCAGCGAACGGTACGGATTGCGCATCGCCAACGTCTTCCACGCGGGTGACGGCAATCTCCACCCGCTTTTGCTCTTCGATGAGCGCGATCCCGAACAGGTCAAGAAGGTCATCGCTGCGGGCGAGGAGATCCTGCGCGAGTGCATCGCCGTTGGTGGCAGCATCACGGGCGAACATGGAATCGGCGTCGAAAAGCGCAACCTCATGAGCGAAATCTTCAGTCCCGACGACATGGACTTCATGTGGGCCGTCAAGGAGGTCTTCAACCCCGACGGGCGGTGCAATCCCGACAAGGTCTTTCCCACCAGCAAGACCTGCGGCGAGGCCTACGTGCCTCGCAAACGCCAGGTGGCCTGAGGCTCCATCGATGGTCACTGCCCCCATTGATGCTCTGGCCCGGATCGTGGGTGGTGATGGCATACTCACCGAGCCCGCGGATTACGCGGTGGACGGGATGACGCCACGCGCCGTCGTCTACCCTCGCTCGGTCTCCGAGGTCCAGGAGGTGGTCCGTCTGGCCAACGCCCGGGAACTCGCGATCATCCCCTGGGGAGGTGGGACGCGCATGGCGTTCGGCATGCCGCCGCGAGCGCTCGACCTCGTGGTAGACCTGACGCGCCTCGAAGGTGAGATCGCCCATGACCCCGAAGACCTCGTCGCGCGCGTTCCCGCCGGCCGGCGATGGGCCGAGATGCAATCCGAGCTCGCGGCGCACGGCCAGACGGTCCCGGTGGACCCGCCGCGACAGGATCAGGCCACCGTGGGTGGTGTCGCGGCCTCGAATAGCAACGGTCCGCGCCGGGCAAGGCACGGCGCCCTGCGCGATCGTATCATCGGCTTGGCTGCCGTGGATGCTACGGGGCGCTTTCTCCGCGCGGGTGGAAAGGTGGTCAAGAACGTCACGGGCTACGATTTCGGTAAGCTCTTCGTCGGCTCCTTCGGTACGTTGGGGATCATCGTCGAGTGCATCTTCAAGCTGGAACCGGCGTACGCGTCGCGGACGGCGCTATTCGTGCGCGCGTCGGGGTTCGACGAAGCTTGGGATGTCATGCGCACCGTCCGCGCGGCCGGTCTGGCGCCCTCCTATGCCGTGGTCCTGAGTCCGCTGGCCGCGCGGGAGATCCTGGGCACGGCCGGCAATGGAGCCGAGCCGCCAGCCTACGCCGTACTCTTGGGGTTCAACGGTGTCGAGGCGGATGTGGTCTGGCAGACCGATCAGGCCGCGCAGCTTGAGGGCAGAGCGGTTCCGGTGCCGACCGAGGCTCTGGATGCCGTCTATGCGGCCGTCTGCGATTTTACAGCGGGGCCGGGAGATCTGGTCTTGCGCGGTTCCGTCCTACCGACCGCTGTGCCGCCCCTGTGCGAGGCATTGGAATCGGCCGCTTCACCGGTCACCTACCTCGTTCACGTGGAGGATGGCACCGTCGTCGCTCGCTTGGCTGAGGGAGCACCTGGCGACGAAGCCGCAGCCGATTGGGTTGGCGAGTTGAGGCGGCTGGCTTATGCCTCCGGGGGGCATCTGTTCGTCGAGCGGGCGATGCTCGGTGTCAAAGAGAGCCTTGACGTCTGGGGCAACCCGGGGGATAGCGCCTCGCTTATGGCCGCACTCAAAAGGCGCGTCGATCCTGCGGGCGTTATGAGCCCAGGGCGCTTCGCGGCGGGACTCTGAGGCGACGAGCAGAAAGGCCCTTCATGCCCAACGGCTTGGTGAAAGTGATGCATGACGACGTGCAGACGGTCGCGCGGACCGATCCCGAGGGCAGCCTGCTCGACGAACGGCTTCTCGACTGCATCCACTGCGGGCTGTGCCTACCCTACTGCCCGACCTATGTAGAGTTGGGTATCGAGGCCGATTCCCCCCGTGGCCGCATTCACTATATGCGCGCCATCGCCGAGGGCAGGCTCGAAGCGGGTCCCGGCGTTGTCGAGCACCTCGACCGCTGCCTGGGTTGCCGCGCCTGTGAGACCGCTTGCCCTTCGGGCGTGCGCTATGGGGAACTGATCGAGAAGGCCCGGGCGGAAGGTCTCACCGAGATGAGGCGCTCAGGCCCCTTGGCACGATTCGTTGGACACGTCGCCACGAAGGTTGTGGGCTCGCCTCAGCTTCTGGCTCTGGGGGCCGCCGTGACGCGGCTAGCTCAGACACTGGGCCTGGCGAATGTTGTCGGTCGGCTCGCCCCGCCTGGGGAGATACCCTCGCGTCTGACCGCGCCGCTGGTTCTCATGCCGCCGGTGCCGGCGCGCACCTCTCGCACGATGCTGCCGACGGTCCTCCCCGCGGTGGGTGAAAGGGTGGGCCGCGCCGCGCTTCTCGTCGGCTGTGTGATGGATGCCGCCTTCGGCCACGTCAACGTGATGACCGCACGCGTCCTCGCACGCAATGGCTGGGAGGTCATCGTGCCGCGCTTCCAACGTTGCTGTGGAGCGCTTAGCGCCCACGTCGGCGATCACGAGGCCGCCGTCCACTTCGCTCGGCTGAACCTCGATGCCTTCGATCTCGAAGGGGTGGACGCCGTTGTCGTCAACGCTGCCGGCTGCGGCGCGCACATGAAGGCGTACGGAAGGCTCTTGGAGGATGATCCCGACTACGCCGACCGCGCCCGCGTTTTCGCTGAGAAGGTGCGAGACGTGACGGAACTTTTGGCTGACGGCGGGTTGGCCCCGCCGCCGCTGCCCGTCCGCGTGAGGGCGACCTATCACGACGCCTGTCACCTGGCCCACGGCCAAGGCGTCCGCGATGAGCCCCGGGAGCTGTTGGCGGCCATCGAGGGTCTGGAGTTGGTGGAGCTTACCGAATCCGACGCGTGTTGCGGCAGCGCAGGCATTTACAACCTGGTTCAGCCGGCGCTATCGGCGCGCGTGCTCGATCGCAAGATGGGCCATATCCGTGCCACGGATGCCCGGATCATCGCAGCGTCCAACCCGGGCTGTGTGCTTCAGCTCCAGTGGGGCGCGCGCCGCGAAGGCATCGACATCGAGGTAGTTCATCCCATCGAGCTCCTAGCCCGCGCTTATGGTCTTGAAGTGCCTTCACGAGCGGATGGAGCTTAGCGGAAACCGGCCAAGGAAAACATGCAGGAGGTGTAAGCAGGAGTGAGCGCACCACTGACGGCCTACGAACAGCGCAGGCGCATGAGCTATCTCGTCCACGAGATCGGCAACGGCCGCAGGACCGCGCGGGACCTGAAGCCTGATGAGCTGCACGAAGCCCTAACGTACATCTTCGAGGGTAAATGCAGCGAGGCCCAGGCCGCCACGTTCCTAGTGGCCTTACGCATCAAGGGCAGCTCGGATGATGAGCGCTATGGCATGCTGGACGTCCTGCGGGAGTATAACCAGTCGCCGCCCACTCATTTCGACGATCTGGTGGATTATTCCGGCTTCTACGACGGCCGCGAGCGAGAGATGCACTTCGGCCCCGCCACCGCTCTGGTGGCCGTGGCAGCCGGTGCGCGGGTGGTTCTCACCGGCGGTGATTCCCGCAACTGCAACACCATGCACCGCATCCTCCTCCAGGACGTCCTCGCCGCGCTGGGCATCGGCGCCCAAGGAGACCTGGAGACGGCGGTTCGGACGCTTGGGGAGGTAGGTGTCGGCTACGTGAACACTCACGACGTCAACCGGGCGCTCAACAACCCGAATCTTGACCGCATCCGGCAGGATGTGGGCTTGCGCACGCCCATCAACACCATGGAGATTAGCCTCAATCCCTTGGACGCACCCTATCACATGCGCGGTCTCTTCCACCCGCGCAGCAAGGAACAGGTGCCGCGAATCATGGCACGCTCAAGCATTCGTCGGGGGATCTTGATCCGCGGGATCGGGGGCTCGCCGGAGACGCCCATCTTTCGCAGGGCACAGGTCTTCAAGGTCGCCGATGGCGCCGTCGAGGATTTCACGCTCGATCCCGCGGAGTACGGTCTGGGTGGGGGCAGCATGAAGGATATCACTTCCCCCGGTCCGGCGGATCAGGCCGAGAGAACGCTGGCCATCCTCGAAGGCGTCGGTAACCCCGTCCTCTCTGACACGACCGTCCTCAACGCAGGGTTGGCGCTCTATGCTGCCGAGCGCGCGGGGTCCATCGAAGAGGGCATCGCCGCGGCGCGCGAGGCGCTGAGGAGCCCCAAGCCGATCGAATTGCTTGACGCTTGGCGGAAGGCGACACCCCCATGTCAGGATGGGAGGTAGACCGTGGAACGCATCAGTGAACCCGCGCCTCCGACATACAGGTCTAATGCCCCGCAGGTTGAACGTGCCGCTGAGAACTTTCGGCAGCACCTCAACGCGCATGGCCTCAAGCTTACCGGCGAGCGTCGCGCTGTCTTGGAGATCCTGCTGGGCGTGCGAGTGCACGTTTCCGCTGAGGATGTCCGCGCTCAGCTCAAGCGCGCTAGGCGGCGCGTGTCGCTGGCGAGCATCTATCGAACGCTAGACCTTCTGGTCAAGGTGGGGCTAGTACGCACCGTGTGCGGTGCTGGCGAGCGGCAGGCCTACTTCGAGCCGGTCGCCAAGGCGCTTCCGCACGGCCATCTAACTTGCGTCGAATGCGGCGCCATCGAGGAGTTCACCGAGCCGCAAATCGAGGCGGCCTTTCGCCGCGTTGCTGATATGTCGGGCTTCCAGATGACGACTAGGTGCATCCAGCTCTTTGGCCGCTGTCAGCGCTGTCAGGTGAGAGAGGAGGCGCTGCCTAAGTCGGCGCTGGAACGGCTGCGGGGCGAGGTGCCGACGGAGGACGTTGGCGCGCTGGAACTGGCCATCGCGGTCGAGACTCAAGCGCGCGAGGCTTACACGCTGATCGCCGAAAGTGCTGACACGCTCGAGGGTCGCGCGGCTTTTGAGGATCTCGCAGTGCTCGAGGCCGACCACGTTGAGCTGTTACGTTACCACTACCACCGGCTCACGGGGCGCGACTACGTGGCCAGCGGCGAGGCGGAGTGGGTGAACGCGGCCGCGCGCACGAAGGCCTCGCGCCAGACGGCGATGGAGATGGCGCTCGCGGACGAGAACCATGTCGCCGAACTCTACCGAAAGCTCGGCGCCACGGCCACCGATCCCAAGCTGCGCGATGCCTTCAATCATTTGGCTGCGCAGGAGGAGGCGCATCTGGAGGTCCTCCAAGTGGAGGAGCGCGAGCTCACAATGGCCGACGGGAGGCAAGACGAAACCGCCCCCGACGCGCCTTGACAACAAAAACGCTCGGCTTAAGTTAACGTACGATTCCGCTGGCATTCCCGGGCACCGGCGGCATGTGTCTATCGGACGGAGGACGTACTTCGAGGAGGGAGATCACCATGGCACACTCACTGCCCGCGCTACCTTACGCGTTCGACGCGCTCGAGCCGCATATCGACGCGCAGACGATGGAGATCCATCACGACAGGCATCATAACACTTACGTCACCAACCTCAACAACGCCCTTCAGGGGAACGCTGCCCTTGAGGGCAAGAGCGCCGAGGACCTCATCGGCGACCTGAGTAGCGTCCCCGAAGCCATTCGAACCGCGGTCCGTAACAACGGAGGCGGCCACGCCAACCACTCACTGTTCTGGCCCACGCTGTCAGGAAGCGGCGGTGGAGAGCCCTCGGGCGCCCTCGCTGACGCGGTCAATGCGGCCTTCGGGAGCTTTGCCGCTCTCAAAGATCAGCTATCACAGGCCGCTACAACCCGCTTTGGGAGCGGCTGGGGGTGGCTCTCCGTTGACGGCGGCAATCTGGTCGTCGAATCGACGCCCAATCAGGACAGCCCTCTCATGGAAGGGCGCACGCCGATCTTCGGCATCGATGTGTGGGAGCACGCCTATTACTTGAATTACCAGAACCGGCGGCCCGACTACATCGCCGCGGTGTGGAACGTGATCGACTGGGACCACGTAGCGGCCAACTACGCGGCGGCTACGTAGTTCGACCGCTAGTCGAGCGGCGTTTCAACGGGGGGCGGGCCCATGCAGTCCGCCCCTTCTCGTTTTAGGGGTCGGTGCGCCGCCGCGCTAGGGCTCGCTCGAAAAGCTTCAGGTAGCACGCAGCCGCCTCGTTCCAGGAGACGTCTTGTACCATCCCTCGCTCAACGACGGCTTTCCACTCCGCCCGGTCGTCGTACAGCGCGCGCAGTCGGTGCAGTGCGTTGCGGAAATCCGTGAGGTCGCTGCGCCCGAAGACGATGCCCCAGCCGCCCTCGCGGATGTCTCGGATCGTGTCCGCTAGTCCTCCCGTTTCGGCGACGACGGGCACGGTCCCGTAGCGCAGAGCGATCATCTGGCCCAGGCCGCAGGGCTCGAAACGGCTGGGCATCAGGAAGGCGTCCGAGCCAGCGTAGATGCGGTGGGCGATCCCCTCGTCGAAGCGAATCTCCGCCGCGATACGCCCAGGGCTTGAACGGGCCAGCCTCTCGAGCGCCCGCTCGTAACGCGTCTCGCCCGTGCCCAGGACGACGAGCCGAGCGTCGATCTCCCTGAGCGTCTCCGCAGCGTCCACCACGAGGTCGATCCCCTTCTGCTCAGTGAGCCGCGTGACCATCCCGCACAGGGGACCGCTGGCCTCGGTGAAGCCCAGTTCCGCGGTGAGCGCTTCGTTACTCCGCGTCTTGCCCGTCAAGTCCTTCGCCGAGTACGGGGCGAGGAGCTCGGGATCATGCGCGGGGTCCCATACCGAGACGTCGATCCCGTTGACCACGCCGGCCAGGTCCGTCTCCCGACCGCGGAGCACGGGGTGAAGCCCACAGCCGAACTCGGGGGTCAGGATCTCCCGGGCATAGCGCTCGCTCACCGTGTTGAGCAGGTCGGCTCGCTCCAGCCCCGTTCGCATGAACGAGATGGCATTCGGGTTCTCGTCCTTTGGCGGGGCCAGCATCTCCCGCGCGAGCCTCAGTTCCGGGGCGCAGCTTGCCGGGAACCATCCCCCGAAGGCGAGGTTGTGGATCGTGAGCAGCGTCGCAGGCTGGCCGCCGGCCGCACTCCAGTCGTGCAGGTAGGCCGGGACGAGCGCCGCGTGCCAGTCGTGGACGTGGACGACATCCGGCGTGAAACCGGATACGCGAGCGGCTGCCAGCGCCCCTTGGGCCAGGAAAGCGAACCGCGTGGCGTTGTCGGGGAACTCCGCCCCCACGGGGTTCACGTAAAGCCCATCGCGGTCGAACAGGCTTGGGGCGTCCAGAAGCCACGTGGTGACGTTGCCCGTTGGGTTGAGCCCCTCCCAGAGTGAAGCCGAGACAGCACGTTCCCCCAGCCTCACATCGACCGTCTCGTCCCGGCGTCGGAACCCGAAGCGCTCGGCCTCCACACAACGGTAGCGCGGCAGTACCACCCGCACATCTGCGCCCGTCCGAGCCAGCGCCGCCGACAACCCCTCTAGGACGTCCGCCAGCCCGCCCGTCTTGGCGAAGGGGGCAACCTCCGACGCGATCTCAAGGACCCTAATGGGCCGACCTTCGCGCCTCACCGTCGGGTGTCCACCAGGCGGTGTCCACGTCGCTGAAGAGGGGGTCACGCGCCTCGATGTCCGCAATCCGCTCCGCCGCGCGGTCGGGTAGAGAGCGCTCCGACTGGACGTGCCGGGCGATCTCGGCTAATTCCTCGAAGGCCCCGGCATGGGCATTGAAGCGCGAGATGCTATAGTCGGCCGCACTCCTCGTGCTGATCAAAAACTGCCAGTCGGAGCTCTCCATCAACAGAAGCTCGCGCCCCATCTGCCGCAGGACGCGCCCAAGCTCCGACCCGGCGTCGGGCGCCCATGCGGCCATTTCGACCATCGTCGTCTCGGCATCGTACAGCCGCTCCCACATCCAGCGCGTGTCGTCGTTGAACCAGATCCAGTGGAAGCCCCCCTCGCCCCAGGAGCCCTCCGGTAGCTCCACCACCTCGCCGACGCCCGCGCGGTCGAGGTGCTCGCCCATGGTTGCTGGGACGAGGCTGGGGTCGGCAGCGCTCCAGCGCCAGACGTACGAAAGAAACCGTGGACCCTCGAACCACCAGTGGCCGAAGAGCTCCGCGTCGTATGGGGCGCAGACGAGGGGCACGGGTTCCTTCTCAGTGGACGCCTCCATAAGCTCTCGCGCCAGGCTCACGAAGTGCCCGGCGTTCTCGCGCAGCCTTGCATCCACGGTGTCCGGGTCATATTCGAGCTTATCGGCCAGGTCCGCATTGGCGGCGGTCACCTTCCAGTACCGCAAGCCGCCCGGCGTGTGTTTCTTGTGGAAGTCGAGGTAGTTACCATCGCCGGGGTAGCCCCACCCGCCGCTCCAGACCTGAAGGCCCGTGCGCGGGTCGCGCGTGAAGATCGTCACGGGCGCGGTCGTGGCCGGCGGCGCGCCGACTAGATAGAGCTGGTAGGGTGATTTCTCCGCATCCTCTGTCGGGGGTGTATAGCTCTTGGCGAACTGCTCCCACAGTTCGCGCAGGCCGCCGAACCGCTCCAGGTAGACGCCGATCGCTTTACCCCCCTTCAAAAGCGGCGTGTCCACCACGAAGTATTCCAGTCCCGCCTCGGCCACGAGCGCCTCGATCCCCTGGCGAGCGACGGGTGCATCTTGGTCTCCAACGGGTGAACGCCACGGGTAGGCCGGACGGTACGCGCACTCGGGAAGCCAAAGCCCTCGGGGCTTCTGGCCGAAGAGCCTTTCATGCGTCGCGGTGCCCTGCGCCAGTTGGGCGCGGATGCAGGCGTCGTAGCCCAATAGCGGCAGGTAGCCATGAGTCGCCGCCGATGTGAGGATCTCGATGTGGCCGTCCTCCCACAGCCGCCGGAAGGCCCCGATGATGTCGCGGCTGTATCGCTCGACAAAGGCCCCGCTCTGCGCCTCGTAAAAGCTGCGCCACCGTTGGGCGAGCCCAGCCAGACGCCGCTGCCCCTTTGCAGTGAACTCGGAGGCATCGCTCTCTGCGGCGGCGATCTTCTCCGCGCAGTAGCTCTCGAAGGCCGCGGGGAACACCGGTTGGGCGAGTTGCTCGGCCAACACCGGCGTGATCCCGATGGTGGCCTTCGGACTGATGCCCTCCGCGATTAGGTCGTCTATCGTGGCGAGAAGCGGCAGGTAGGTCTCGGCTGTCGCCTCGAAAAGCGTGTCCGCCCCATGGGGCCAGCGACCGTGCCCCAGCACATAAGGCAGATGACAGTGCAGCACTAGACAAAAGGAGCCGGGTTCGTTCATCGGGTGCGAATCTCCATCGTCAGCGTCATACGCCACGGTGCTCCATCGAGCGCCACGTCCCAGTGCGGCAGGACCGCCGAACCCTGGTAGGTCCTTTCCACTCCGGCCTCCGACTGAGATACCGTCTCTATCGGGAAGCGCCACACAACGGCGGGCGGTGCGAAATGCAGCCGGGCCTCGACGCCCATCCACTCGTCCACCAGTGCCAGCGATTCCACCTCGCGCTCCTCGCCGGTGCTCCCTAGCAGGGGATCGGTGAGTTCGCGATCGGGGAAGATGTAGTAGCGGTCAGCCGCCGTCCCCGTCAGGAACCCGAAGTTCAGCTCGACGCTGAAGCGGTGCGCGCCCGCGCCCGCGAGTTCGTACCGGGCTGTCAGAATCCCGGGCTCGGGGCCGAGCGCCAGGTGCTTTTCGACCTCCACGCGCTGGCCATCGGCGGCGTGCCCACTTCGCGAAAGACGCACGGCTGCGTCAAGCTCAAGGGCCGCCCTGTACACCGCCCCGGCGAAGTCACCTCCGTCGCGCACCTCGCCGCACACCCAAGCCGCCAACGTCGCCCCGGGAGGGAGAAAGCGGTCCAGAAGCGAGAAGCGTGGCTCATTGTCATAGATGAGGTGGGCACCCAGCCCGGCCTCCTTAACCCGCAGTCCCTCGTGGATGCTGCGCGTACCGTCGCCGGTCACCGCATCCACTTCCGCATCGCGCAGAGCGCGGTGGTATGCCTCCGGCCGCCGGGCCAAGGTCGCCAGAATGTTGGCCCGTATCGACTTGACGTCAAGCTCGATGAGCGCCCCGCCCTGTGCTGGCGCCACGAACGCTTCCAGCACCCGATCCGATAGCAGGACCTCCTGTCTCAAGTCCAAGTCAACATCCTTCTCCACGGCCCCAGGCGATTCCTTACCCGCATCGTTCGCCAGTACCTCCGCCTCGATCAGGTTGCGGTAGGCGGCGAAGCGTAGCGCGTTGAGGTAGATTCCACCGAAGATGCCATGCCAGTAGGGGTCGTTGGTCTGCCCGCGCCACAGCGAGCGCAGCGCCTCGGGCGGATGCTCGGTGTCCATTGCGCGAGGCCCCAGCGCCTCGCGAACGCGCGCGTTCGCGAGCCACATACGCCGGCAAAGCCAGTGCGCCTCCGGGTAGCGCGCGAAGAAGTTGCGCCAGAAGCCGCCCTTCACGAAAGGCGCGACCGCCTCCAGGCGATCGGCCTCCTCCAGCTCATCCTTGAAGGCTAGAAGCTCGATCTGCGCCCCAGGCGGCAGCACCCATTCCATCATTTCATCGTACGATGCCGTCGGCAGATATACCCGCTCGGCCGCGATCCCTTCGTCCACCATTTCCGAGGGGTGACGTAGCACGATCTCGTCCCGAACCGCTTCCAGTGCTCCGAAGAAACGCTTGAGCCAGCCCTTCTTCCAGACCCATTCATATGTCCCCGGCCAGATGCCCAGTTTCTCGCCGTCGTCGCCGAAAGTGACCGCCTGCGCGCCCAGAGCCCGTAGTTCGCGCAGTCGCTCGATGATCGCTCCCGGCTCTTTGAACGGGATCATGTAGCGAAGCGCGTGGTCGATGGGAAAGAGCACAAGCGCCTGGCCGCGGTCGTCGGTGAGATAGGCATCGCGGATGCGCTCGCGGGGGAGACCGCACGCCGCGAGGTGCGATTCATCCACGAGCGTGTACTCGATACCGACGGGCCCCACCAATCCTGGCAGCGCTGGTTCCCACGCTCGCTCAGCCAGCCACATCCCGCGCGCACGCGCGCCCAGCCGTCGCTGGAGCCACGCCCGCATATACGCGAGTTGACCGCGTGCATCGGCTTCGGGCAGGATCGCAAGGATGGGCTCATAGAAGCCGCCGCCCAGCACCTCCACCTGTCCCGCGGTAACGCGTTCGGCCAGGCGGTCTAGGAATTCGGGATGCTCTGCCTCGAACCATTCCAGAAGAGGCCCCGAGTAGTGCAGAGCGACGCGGGTACCCGGGTGCGCCTCCAACGCTTGCAATAGCGGTTCGTAGGCGCGCGCGTACGCCTCGGCAAACACCTCGGGGAAGTTGCCCACCGGCTGGTGCGAGTGGAAGCAGAGGACGAATGCCAGGGGCTCGCTCACCCTAGCGCCCCCGGTACCCGCTTAAACGAACCACTCCGAGAGCACCTCCTCGGCGGGGGGAAGGAGCAGGACACCGCTTTCAGGCCAGCGCTCCAGCTCCGTAGAGCCGCGAAAAGCGCGAATCACCAGACCCAGCTCACTGCAGCTATCAGTGGCTAGGACCTCTTGCGCCACGCGCACTTCCAGCACTGGCCCCAGCGCCGCCTCGACCTTGCCTGTACCCCGACCTTGCACGTGTGCCGCCGAAGGCTCGGCCAGGGGCACCACGACCTCGACGTTTCCCCCCTCTGTAACAGGGATATCAAACCCCAAGCGTATCGTCGCATCGAGCGCTTTTCTGAAGGCAGGGTCGGCGAACCCGATGCGCAGATATAAGGCGTCCGCGTCGTAGCCAAAGCGAACATCGCACAGCGCCCGCTCGCCCTTCGCCATGCTCCCCCCGGCGGCCACGATTCTGCCTGCGCCAACCCATTCGTAATAGTGCGTCGTCCGTCCGTCGATCCTCGGGTGGACGGGCCCCACGGGTGGCTCGGTCAGGCGGTGGTGTGCCGTTCGCGTAAAGGGCATCGCAAGCTCCGCAGGGGCCGCTTCTCCCAGGTGCGCGTAGACGGCGGAGAGATGGCCTCGGAAGAGGCCATCGAAGGTGGCGTCGTACGGCGAACTATGCCGCCCACCGTACCACCAGAACCAGTCTGAACCCTGGACAATGGCCAGGTGCTCGCTCGTAGCAGTCTGGACGCCGCTATTACCCGCGACAGCCGTCTCGGCGCGCTCGTGGGCGCGGACCAGTGCTGACCATGCGCGGTTCGCCTCGGTGCTTCCGATCCATGTCGTCAGATCGGCGTCGATCCACGAACCGGCGCGCACCCGCGTGAGCCTCTCCCGCGCAGGATGCTCAGCCAGAAACGCCGAGGGTGTTGTCGGCTCGAATGCGGGATTGGAGGCGAGCGCAGCATAGAGGGCTGGGACGAACTCGCTGCCCCCCTCGAGATAATGCTCCCACGGGTTTTCGCCGTCGAGGACGATGGTCACCAGATGCGGTCCCGGCACGCCCTCGAGCGCCTCCCGGATCGCGTGCAGCCTGGAGACGAACTCCGCGACGGCATCGGGGCCGTGCATCCGCTGGTAGTCGAAACCGATCCGATCTGCGAGCGTGTGGTCGCGGAAGAGCACAACCGGTCCTTCGGAACCGAAGCGGTGTGGAGAGTAGGTATGTGCGCGCCGGAAATCTCCTCCAAGCGAGGCCTCGAGTACGCCCTCGTCCGAGGCGGTCCACCCCACGCCTTCCTCGCCCATAAGCTCCAGGACTCGCGTGCTGATCGCCCCCTCCGAAGGCCACAGACCCTCGGGTGATGCACCGAACGTTCTGGCGTGAAAAGCGCGTGCATCCGCGATCTGAGCGCGCGCGTCTTCCACCCACCCGGTCTCAACCGATGGTAGGGACAGCCCGGGGCGCGCCTCGCGGGCACTTTCGAGGTCGCAAAGGAGCGGTAGGATCGGATGATAGTACGGCGAGGTGCTAAGCTCCGCCTGGCCACGTTCGGCCAGCGAGCGGTACCGACCGACCACCCCTGCGGCCACGCGTCCTACCGCTGCCAGAGCCGTCGCCTTGTCGTCCTCGGTGAACGCCTGGCCCTTCGCGATAAGTTCCGCCAGAAGCGGTTCGTTTTCAAGGGCTGATCGGCCGCACCATGCCAGGGTGCACCACACTTGGAGGTCGCGGAAATCCCCGATGGTGAAGTCGCTGCGCGCCGCCGTAAGCGCATCGTGCCGGGCGTCCGGCCCGCGCTTAGCCAGAAGCGTTGCATAGCGCGGATGGGGGCTGACCATCGTCGACACGTTTGCCGAGAAGCCATCGGCCAAAAGACGTAGCCTGGCCGCCTCGTCCAGCGTGTCAGCGGGCGTTTGGACCGTGCACAGGAGCGCGTCGGTCGCCCCGGCGGCATAAGCCTCCAGTTGTTCGACCAGCGAAGGCGCCAGGTTGAAGGTGACGCGCATCTCCGGTACCGCCTCGAGCCACGCGGCCATGTCGTTATAGCCTTTGGTGGCGTGCAGGCGGGCCCACGGCATCGCGAAGCCCTCGCCCTCGGGCTCACGGTAGCAGGGCTGATGGAGGTGCCAGATGAATGCTACGTAGAGCGGTTGGCTATGTGCCACGAGTCGGCCGGTATCAGGGGAGCGTGTCGAGCCCGTCTCTGAGTGCTCGCGCTGCCGCCTCAGGTGGTGTGGGATTGATGTAGAACCCGCTGCCCCACTCGAAGCCAGCGACCTTGGTCAGCCGCGGCATGATCTCCAGGTGCCAGTGGTAGTCCTCGTCGAGAGACGACATGGGGTCTAGGCCGACGATCCGCGCTGGGGCGGTGTGCAAGACGAAGTTGTACTCGGGGTTGTCCAATATAGCCGCTAGCTTCTCCAGGGCGGTCCTGAGAGCGGAGGCGATCCCTCCCAGCGCTCCGATGGGTAGGCGCGCGAAATCCGCCTCGTGCACTTTGGGGATTAGGCATAGCTCGAAGGGGAAGCGCGAGGCAAACGGGCAGAAGACCACGACGTCGGGAGTCTCTAGAATGACCCGCCCGCCATCCCGGAGCTCCTCGCGGATCATATCGCAGAAGATGCATCTCTCTCTGTACTTGAAATACTCGAGCGCGCCCGTCAGCTCCTCCTTGACCCGCTTGGGGGTGACCGGTAGGGCTATCAGTTGCGAGTGCGGGTGGGGGAGCGAAGCGCCCGCCTCGGAGCCTTCGTTCTTGAAGATGAGGATGTAGCGGAGCCGCCGATCGCGCTTGAGGTCCGTCATCCGGCTGTGATAACCGCGCAGCACCGATTCGACATGTTCGACATCTAGCTCGCGCAGCGTCTTATCGTGATCGGGCGTCTCGATGACGACTTCGTGCGCGCCGATCCCGTTCATCCGGTCGTACATTCCAAAACCTTCGCGGTCCAGGTTCCCTTCGACCCGCAGCGCCGGGAACTTGTTGGCCACGATGCGCACGCGCCAGCCGGGCGTGTTCGGCGCACTGCTCCCATCCCGGTCCGCCCAGATCTCAGGTGGGGTACGCTCCTCGTTGCCCGGACAGAGCGGACAGTTCGGCGACGATTGCTCCCGCGGGACGGAGGGGAGTCCCATTGGGCGATTGCCCCGCTCGGTGGAGATGATCACCCACCGGCCGATGATGGGGTCACGTCGCAGATCAGCCATCGGCCCGTCCCCATCCAGCCATGCGCGATGGTTTCATCATTCCTCCACGATCATCTCTTTAGGCAAGACCGTCACCCCGCCTTTGGTCACCAAGTAATGCTTGCGGTCCTGCCCCGGTTCCAGCCCGATCCGCGCCCCTGCGGAGATCTGGACCCCCTTGTCCAGGATCGCCCGCCGTACGCGCGCGCCGCGTCCAACCTCCACATCGTCTATCAGGATCGAATCGTACACCTCCGCCTCGTCCACGACGACCCCCGGCGAAAGGACGCAGCGCTCGACGCGCGCGCCGCGCAAGAGACAACCCGACGAAATGAGGGAGCTCGTGACATAGTTGTCGCGCGTCGAGAGGCCGCCGCTTGAACTGGCCTGAGCAAGCCGCGTGGGCGACCTCTGCACCTGGTAGGTGCGGATCGGCCAATTGGGGTCGTCCAGGCTTAGGACCGGCGGGGTGCGTAGCAGATCCATGTTCGATTCGAAGTAGGAGTCCAGTGCGCCAATGTCGCGCCAGTAAGGCGTCGGGTTGCGGTCAACGTCAACGAAACGGTAGGCGAAGACCCGGCCGTTTTCCGCCACCATCTGTGGGATGACGTTCCTGCCGAAATCGTGCTCGGTGTCCTGCTTGGCGTCCCTGACGACGGCGCGCACCAAGCTCTCGGTATTGAAGACGTAGATGCCCATCGAGACTAGCGCCAGGTCGGGGCTTCCCGGCCAGGGGGGCGGATCGTCCGGCTTCTCGACGAAGGCGACCACACGATCCCCCTCGTCGGTCGTCATCACCCCCAGGTTGCGTGCTGAGAGCCGTGGTATGGGTAGCGCGGCGATGGTCAGATCAGCCTCTCGCTGGACGTGCGCATCAATCATGGGCCGGTAGTCCATCTTGTAGATGTGATCGCCGCTGAGGACCACGACGAGATCGGGGCGCTCTTGCTCGAGGGTGTAGATGTTCTGGAAGATGGCGTCGGCGGTGCCCAGGTACCACCTGTCAACGCTGCGGCGCTGGGGTGGGATGGCGTCGATGAACTCATCCAGTTCGCGGGGCAGGATCGACCACGCCTGTCGGATGTGGCGCACCAGGGAGTGCGATAAATGCTGCGTCAGGAGGCAGATCCGCCGGAGACCAGAGTTCACGCAGTTGGAGAGCGTGAAGTCAATCACGCGGTACGTGCCGCCGAAGGGCATCGCCGGCTTGGAGCGGTGGCGCGTCAGGGGGTAGAGCCGCTCGCCCAGGCCCCCCGCCAGGAGCATCACAAGCGGGTTCACGTTGAGTGACGTCGCTTGGCTAAAGTTCTGTCATCTGAGGTTACCTCGGCTCCGCCAGCAGCCGTGCCATCTCGCGCTTGAGTTCTGAAAGGTCACTGGACTTGACGACGTAAGCATCGGCAGCCCAGCTCATGAAGTTGTCCTTATAATAGGGGTAAGCCGTGTGGATAATGATGGGGATCTTGTTGTCCACGCCCAGAATGCGTCCCAGTGCCTCGATTCCGTCCATATTCGGCATTCGCATGTCGAGCACTACCAGGTCAGGCCTCTCCTGTTTGACCGCCTCCACCGCCTCCCGGCCGTCACCGGCGCAGCGTATGTTGTAGCCATCCCGTTCTAGCTCCCGCCCGTACAAAAGGCGCAGGTTGGCCTCATCCTCAACCACGAGGATGGTCTTCAAAACCGATCCCCTCGCTCGCCGGGAAGATTCAGAGGCAGGGTGAGGTCGAAGGTCGTGCCCATCGGCCCGGTCTTACGCAACGTCAGCTTGCCACCGTGGTTGCGCGCGATATCCGCTGATATCGGAAGGCCCAGTCCAGGCCCCATCGCTTTTGTCGTGAAGAAACTATCGAAGATGTGCTCACGGGTCTCGTCGGAAATGCCACCACCATTGTCAATGACGCTGATCCGCACGTCCGTTCCCTCGACGGCTGTCTCCACGCGCAGCGTGCCCCCCGCGACCATCGCCTGGATGGCGTTGCGGCAGAGATCGAGAAGCACCTGGTGAATCTGGTTGGGATCGACAAAGAGTTGGGGCAAATCCGATGCCAGCCTCGCGTCGACCGCCACGCGGGTCAATTCCGCCTCCAGCTCGATCAGGCCTAAGACGTGCGTGACGGCCTCGTTGATATCGGTGGCCTCGCGGTCGGGCAGCGTCTGCCACACGAAATCTAGGGCCTCCGAGACGATACCCTCCAGCCGCTTCGTCTCCTCGACGATGACGTGCACTGCTTCGTGATGCTGACCGTTCAGGTCTACATCGCGCAACAGCTCGCGGGCGAACCCGCCTACCGCCACCAGCGGGGTCCGGACTTCGTGCGCCATATTCGCCATGACTGCGCCCACGGCCGAGAGCCGTTCGGCTCGCAGGAGCTGCTGGGTCGTCGTTTTGAGTTGCCGGTTGATCTCCTCCAGCTCGGCCACCTTCTCCCCTAGCCGCTTGAACAATCGTGAGTTCTCGATAGCGGCGCTCGCCTGACCGGCGAACGTCTCTAATACCGGCAACTCGTCCTGTGCGATGGGTTTCCCTGTGATAAAGTTGTCCACCAAGAGCGCGCCAATCGGTCTACCGTGTATGCGTAGCGGCACAATCGCGAAGTCATTCGTGCCCAGGAGCGTCTCAACGTCGCAATGGTTTTCGCAAGCGTGACACCCGGCCACGTTGATGGTGCTCCCTGTCTCCAGCGCTCGCGCCACACATGCCGGTCTTTCATCGGGATTGAACCTCAACTGCTGCGTAATCTGTTGAGTACGGCTCTCCTCGAGCGTTTCCGATGCCTCGTAGGATTCCAACATGTCGCGCAGGCTCTGGTTACGCTGGAAAAGCTCGTGCCAGATCTTATTGGCGTCCTCGACGTCCGAGGGACCAATGCCTAGCTCCGCGTTCAGCACGCCCGTTTCTGCGTGCAGGAGCAGGAGAAACGCCCGGTTGAACCCCAGACCTTGCCCCGCCGTCACCGCCACCAGGATCATGCGCAGCACGCGGTCCAGTTCCATCGTCCCCTGGAGCGCAGAGGAGGTTTCCCAGAGCATCGAAAGCTCGTGGACCCGATGGGCAAACCGCTCCTTGTCACGTACGGCGTGTGCCTCGAGAGCCTGGGCTGCCTCGTCGAGTTCCTGCACCACCTGGCGGAGCTCCGCCCGCTTTTGGAGGACGAGACGGTACCGACCTTCGTCGCGCGGGTTCATCTGCTCGGTCTCCCGTGCCTCCGTGCCGGTCGTATGAGAATCTTCGATGTCACCGCTCACCGCTACTCTCGGCCTTTACTTACGCCACGTGGGACGCTTGGATGTGCTGTCTAGGGCATCTCCGATGGTAGACATGCCGCGTGGGGTATGGCAGCTTGCTGGGGTACTTGGGTGGCAACGCACGCCGTTAGACCCCACATGGAACCAGCCATCAACCCGACCGGGAGTGGCCGCCCGGATCAACAACTCGCCCTGTGCAGTAGGCGATCAGGCGGTGTTTGAGGAGGGCTCCGGGAGCGCTAGGCACTCCCGGAGCCGAAGGGGCCTACACTCTCATGACGTTGGCCGCCTGCGGACCTTTGGGGCCCTGAACGATATCGAACTGTACTCCCTCGCCCTCCCCGAGGGTTCTGAAGCCTTCGCCCGAGATAGCGGAGTAATGAACGAAGACATCCGGCCCGTCATCGCGCTCGATGAAACCGTAGCCCTTGGCCTCGTTGAACCACTTCACCCGACCTTCGATCTGTTCACTCATGACTTGCTGCATCCTTCCTCTTGCGCCTCAGGGCCACTGCTGCGCGCTTTGGGCGCCGATTCCGCTGACACTAAAGAAGGGTCGCAAGGCCCAGGGGGCACTCACGACCCTCCACCAGAATTCCCGCGTCCAAAACATCGTGCCCTAACGTCTTGATCGCAACATTATATGTTATGATAGCGCGCCTGTCAAGAGTATTGTCTACGCACCGACATCCGATGCTGCCGACGCCCGGCCTCCCAGTGGTCCGCCACGCCGGGCTGGATAGGCCCTTCAGCGCGTCCCTCCACGAACTGCCGCACAGCGGGGTCCGACGCCTCCCGCAGTTCCTGGGGCGCCCCTTCGAATCGGATGTTGCCCCGGTGTAGCATGGCCACGCAGTCGCCGATCTGCACGGCGCTTTCCATGTCGTGGGTGACCACCACGGACGTGACGCCGAGCGTCGAACGGAGGTCCATGATGAGGCCACAGATGATCGCCGACATGATGGGGTCCAGGCCCGTCGTCGGCTCATCGTAGAGGATGATGTCGGGGTCCATCGCCAGCGCGCGGGCAATGGCCACCCGCTTGCGCATCCCGCCCGACAACGCCGCAGGCATCATGGGCTCAATCCCCGCCAGCCCCACCAGCTCCAGCTTCCCACTGACGCGCCGCGCCACCTCCGAGGGTGGCAGGTCAAAGTTCTCTACCAGCCCCAGGCCGACGTTCTCGGCCACTGTGAGCGAGTCGAGCAACGCTCCCCCTTGAAAGACCATCCCGAAGCGGCGACGGATCGGAAGCAACTCCGCCTCATCGAGTTGGCTGATGTCCTGCCCATCCACCCATACGTGGCCCTCGTCGGGACGTATAAGGCCGATGATGTGCTTGAGTAGGACGCTCTTGCCGCAACCGCTACGCCCGATGACGACCAGGATCTCCCGGGGCCGAATCTCCAGATCTACGCCTTGCAGAACTGGATGGTCCCCGAGCCACTTGTACACGCCCTCGAGGTGGAGCCGCGGTGCTCCCTTTCGCTCCGCGCCCTCTTCGCTCATCAAAACCACAGCGAGGCGGCCAGGTAGTTGCAGATCAAGATGGCCACCGAGGCGTCTACGAAAGCGCGGATCGCCGCTGCCCCCACGCCTTCCGCTCCGCCACGCGCGTTGAAGCCGTGGTAGCAGCCCACCAGCGTGATGACCCCGCCGAAGAGAAGGCTCTTGAAAAGGCCCACGCTCACGTCTTGGCCATGGAAGAAACTGCGCATACCGTAAATGAAGGTCTCAGGCGTGATGTCCAGAAGGCTCGTGGCGACGACGAAGCCTCCCCCCACGCCGCAGATATCGGCGAAAATCATCAGGGTCGGTAGGACCACCAAGCCCGCGACGATCCGAGGCAGCACCAGGTAGCGAACGGGGTTGATCCCCATCGCTGCTAGCGCATCGATCTGCTCGGTCACACGCATCGTCCCCAGCTCCGCCGCTATGGACGCCCCCACGCGTCCTGCTACCACCAGCGCCGTCAGCACCGGCCCCAACTCGATCAGGATCGTCCGCAATACGCCGCCCCCTATGAAGCGCGGAGGGACGTATTCCGATAGCTGGTAGTCCGCCTGCCAGGCCGTCGTCGCGCCGCCGAAGATCGAGATCACCGCCACGAGAGGCAGGGATCGGATCCCCATCTCGCGCATCTCCAACAGCGTCAGCCGAGGGTTTTTCGCGACTTCGTGCGCCACCGCCAGCGTCCGGGCCCCGAGCGTGATCATTCCACCCAGCACCGCTAAAAAGGCGATCACGTGCGCGCCCACGGCGCCCAGCGCGCGAATCACGAGGCCGGGATGACTGGCGGCTGACCACTGCATGGCTGACGAGACGACCGTAGCGCGACCCAGGAGGGCGCTGCACTAGGCGAAGCCGTCATCCTCGGGAGCCGAGGCGGGGGGAGGCTCCAGTTCGGGGGCGAGATTCTCGAAGCTGGCGCAACTGGGTATCCATAGGAGCGGGATGGTGTCCGTGGGCCCGTTGCGTTGTTTTTCGACCATGATTTCGGCGACGTTCTCGCTGGACAGCAACTCGCCGTGGCGATCCTTGGTCACCCCGTAGACCTTGGGCCGATATACGAACATGACCACGTCGGCGTCCTGCTCGATGGCGCCCGATTCGCGCAGGTCTGAGAGCTGCGGCCTGTGGTCGCCGCCGCGCATCTCTGGCGCACGGGAGAGCTGCGAGCAGGCGATCACAGGCACCTCTAGCTCACGCGCCAGGGCCTTGAGCGCCCGGCTGATCTCCGAGATCTCCTGCGTTCTGCTGTCCGACTGGACCGTCGCACCGATCAACTGCAGGTAATCCACGACCACCAGGTCGAGCTTGCCCACCTCTGACTTGAGCCTGCGAGCCTTCGCCTTGATTTCCAGGACGGTCGGGGTGGGCGCATCGTCCACGTAGAGCGGTGCCTCCGCCAGGTAGCCCACCGCGTGGCTCAGGTCCCGCCATTTTTCGTCGGACAGGCGCCGTGTACGCAGTCTGTGCAGGTTCACGCGCGCCTGGGCGCACAACAGGCGATGCGCGACCTGCTCATCCGCCATCTCGATCGAGAAGATTGCGACGGTGCGCGGCGGATCGGAGAGTGCAGCGTGGCGCGCAATGTCCAGCGCGAAGGCCGTCTTCCCCATCGAGGGCCGCCCCGCGATGATGATCAGGTCCGAGCGCTGCAAGCCCGCCAGAAGCTCGTCCAGCCTCGGATAGCCCATCGGGACGCCTGTGACGAAGCCCGGTGCGGTCTCCGTGCGCTCGATGGTTTCGTACGCGCGGTGGAACAGCTGCTCCGCGCCCACGAATCCGCGCCGAAGGCGGCCCTGCGCGATGCTGAAGATCCGCTCCTCCGCACGGTCCAGGATGTTTTCTACCTCAGCGGCAGCATCGTACGATTCGGCAGCCGTCTGCGTACTGACGTCGATCAGACGCCTCAGGAGTGCTTTCTCGAAGATGATGCGCGCATGGTACTCGACGTTCGCTGACGTGGGTACCTCTCCCGCTAGCTGCGCCAGATACAGCGAGCCGCCGACATCCTCGAGATCCCTCCTCTTGCGAAGCTCCTCGGCGACGGTGATCTGGTCGACAGCCTCATCGTCCCGGTTGAACATTTGGCAGATGGCTTCGTAGATCTTCTGATGGGCCCTGTGATAGAAGCAACTCGGGTCGTCGAGCACCTCGATGGCCTTTGGTATCGCTTCCGGGTCGATCAGAAGCGCTCCCAGGACGTAGCGCTCCACTTCCTCCGCCTGAGGCGGCACGCGCGTCGGCCCCTCGATATTGCGCCTTTGGACTAGAGATTGCTCGGCCATGGCTTGTTATCCGTGATCTCTGGTGAGCGCCTGGTAGGTCCGCATGAAGGCCTGCATGTCCTCCCACGCCGGGCGCTTCCAGTTCGGATTGCGTAACAGTGCAGCTGGGTGGTAAGTTACGATTACCTTCCGTCCTCGCCACTCGTGCACGGCCCCGCGCAGTTTGGAAAGCGCGTCTGATGTGCCTAGCAGGTACTGAGCCGCGACCCTCCCTAGCGCCACAATGATTTTGGGGTCCACGGTCGCGATCTGCCCATCCAGCCACGGACGGCATGCGGCCGCCTCATCGGTCAGCGGATCGCGGTTTTGCGGGGGACGGCACTTGATGATGTTTGCGATATAGACCGCCTCCCGCTTCAGGTCAACCGACTGAATGATTCGCGTGAGGAGCTTGCCCGCGGGGCCGACGAAGGGCAGGCCCTGACGGTCTTCCTCGGCCCCCGGCCCTTCCCCGATGAACATCACGTCGGCACGCGGCGGGCCGCTGCCGAAAACGACCTGCGCGCGCCCCTCCGCCAGGCGACACCGCGTGCAAGTCGAGGCCTCCTGCTCCAGCACGGCGAGCGAACGCGGTTCCAAGGGGCTGCCTTCGCGAGCCTCGTCCGCGCCTTCGGAGCGGGTCTCCGGCCTCGACGGTGCGGATTGCCGGCCGACCAGCCACTCGCCGTCACCCAGTTCGAGCGCCTGTTGAATATAGCGTCGCGCCAGGTCGCGACCCTGGCTGCTCATCGCCATCTCACGCCGCCCGGCTTACTCTTCCATTTCACTCTCGGACAGATCGACCGGGTAGATGACGCGAATCTTCCCGCCGGCGATCCGCTCGATGGCGTCTTGGACGGCGCGGTCATTCGACCGGACTGTCGCGTCCGGGTGGTCCCGCCGGCGATTGTTGATCTTGCGCGCCGCCCAGGCTGCTGCTATCACGACCTCGTAGATGTTGGCCCCACTCTTAACCTGCAAGTCTTCGGCAGAAATCGGCGACAAACTTTTCACCTCCTAGACGTGCTGTCCGCGCCTGCTCCGCCCTGATGGCGGTGAGCACCGAGGTGGCGCTGGATGCTATGTCGTGGTTGATGATGAAGTAGTCATAGTTGCTGGCGGTGGCAATCACGGTCATCGACTGTTGTAGCCGGTTCTGGATGCCCTCCTCTGATTCGGTCCCGCGGTCGCGCAGCCGCCTCTCGAGGATCTCTAGTGAAGGCGGTGCCAGAAATATCGAGACGCACTGAGGCAGCGCTGCCTTGACTTGGGTCGCCCCCTGGACGTCCACGTCTAGCAGGACGATCTGTCCCCGCTCCAGTGCCTCCAGCACGGGTGCTCGGGGCGTTCCGTATCGTGCCCCATACACCCCCGTCCACTCCAGGAGTTCCCCTGCCTCGATCATCCGGTCGAATGTCTCGGGGGAGACAAAAGTGTAATGCTTGCCCGACCGTTCATTCGGTCTTGGCGGACGCGTCGTCACCGATACGCTGAACGTGGCCTTGGGCTCGCGGGCCACCACATCCATGAGGGTCGCGGTCTTCCCGACACCTGAGGGCGCCGAGAGCACGACTAGCAGCCCGACGTCCGAGACGCTGACCTGCGGAGAGCTCTCTCGATCCGCGCTGTCGCTCATGGCCGTTGCCGCCCTAGTGCAACCGATGATGAACTCCGCCGAACAACACTCTCGCTCCTCAAACGCCTGCATGGCCCTCGAGGGAATACCTGCGTAAGTTCTGCTGGATTACATCCTGCAAAAGGTTCTCTTCCAAGGTCCTATTCGAGGTTCTGGACCTGCTCGCGTAGCCGCTCGACTTCCTCCTTCACTTCGACCGTCAGGCCGGAGACCTCGACATCGGCGGCCTTGGCTCCAATCGTGTTCACCTCGCGCTGGATCTCCTGAAGCAGGAAGCCCAGTCGCCGCCCCATGTCGCCGCCACCGGACAGCGTCGCCATGAACCCTTCGATGTGGCTTCGGAGGCGGACCAGTTCTTCGACTACGTCGCTGCGCTCCGCTAGTAGCGCTACCTCCAACTCCAGCCGCTGCGGGTCCAGAGGCGTACCCGGTCCCACCAGTTGTGCGAGCCGCTCACGTAGCCGCTCCATGCGGGCATCCGCGCGCCCCGCCGTCGCCCTCTCGATCGTCTCCACCAGCCGCACCAGCCGCTCGCACCGCTCGGCGAGGTCCTGTGCTAGCCGCGTCCCTTCGGCCTCACGCATGCAGATCATCTCATCCAGCGCTGCCTCGACCGCCGCCTCGATCAGCGGCCGCTGAACCTCGAGGTCGCGCTCGTCGGCGTCGCGGCGCACCACGTCCGACAGGCCCGCGACTAGGCTCAGATCCACCTCACCCGCCAACCCCAGCTCCGCCTTCAGCCGGGCTAGCAGGTTCCGGTACTGCCGCGCTAGGTCGGTGTCCACGACCAAGGCGACCGCTCCGTTCGCCGCTTCCTGCGCCGCGATGTTCACATTCACTCTGCCCCGCTTCACCCGCTTCTGCACGGCCTCGATCACACCCGTCTCCAAGGTCGCCACTCCCCTGGGCAGCCGGACCGACACCTCGCAGAACCGGCCGTTGAGGGATCGGATCTCCGCCGTGACCCGGGTGCTGTTGGCCTCCACCTCGCCATGTCCGAAGCCGGTCATGCTGCGCACCCCATCGAACTTAGCGGGGATGCTCGCTTCGCCTTCACTCTTTGAAGGCATCGGTCAGGTCCTCGTGCGACCGGCAGGAAATCACCCTGTACTGGTCCAGAGCGAGGTTGACGTCCCTGGCCACGTCCACATGCACGCCGACGGTCCGGTTTAGCGGCTTAAGTCTGGCGCCGTCGTTCTCTAGGATGTAGTCGGCCATGTTGGGGTGGACGCTCAATACAAGCTCTCGCTCGCGGATATGAGGCTTGGCGCGCCTGAGCCATCGTTCGATCTTGGTCAGCGTCGTGTCGCGCCCCTGCACGCGGCCCAGCCCGTCGCAGATAGGGCACGCCTCGCTGAAAGTGTACATCAGGTCGGGGCGCGTCCTTTGGCGGGTCATGTCCAGGAGACCGAAATCATTGATCGGCAGCACCGTTGTCTTGGCTCGGTCGCGCTTGATCACTTTCACGAACTCCTCGAACACCCGCCGCCGGTTGCGGTGCGGCGCCATGTCGATGAAGTCGATGACGATGATCCCTCCGATGTCCCGCAGCCGGATCTGCCGTGCGATCTCCCGCGCCGCCTCCAGATTGGTCTGCAAGATGGCCACTTCCTGGTCCGATCCATTCACGAACTTGCCCGTGTTGACGTCGATGGTCACCAGCGCTTCGGTGTGGTCGATGACTATCGAGCCCCCGTGCTTGAGCCACACCGTCCGCGACTGTGCCCGCTCGATCTCGCGCTCGATTCCGAAGGCATCGAAGGTGGGTGTGGACTCCTTGTAGAGCTCCACTCGGCTCTGGAGGTGGGGCGAGACCGATCGCAGGTACTGGAGGATCTCCTTGTTGCCGCGACGCGAGTCGATCACCACGCGAGCAACATCGTCGGTGAACAGGTCGCGGATGAGACTGGACGTCATCCCCAATTCCTCGTGCACAAGCGCCGGCGCCTTCGCCCGTTGCGAGTGACGCTGGGTGTTCGTCCAGACCTTCGTCAGCCCCCGCACATCCGCCTCCAGCTCCGTCTCGGAGCGGTCCGAGGCGACGGTGCGCACGATCAGGCCAGAGCCTTCCGTGTTGAGCGCGTGTGCGATCTTTTTCAGCCGCCGCTTCTCGCTCCAGTTGCCGATCTTGCGTGACACCCCGACGAGCTTCGAGCCAGGCATGAGCACGGTGAACCGGCCCGCGAACGACAACTCCGTCGTCACCCGAGGACCCTTGGTCCCCAGCGGCTCCTTGGTGACCTGGACCAAAATCTCCTGTTTCTTGGACAGGACCGTCTCGATTGGCGCATAGCGGCGCCGTCTCGACCGCGAGGTGAACCGATCCTCGTCGGCATCGTCAGCGTCTATCTCCTCATCGTCGGCCTGAGCCACATCCGAGGCATGCAGGAAAGCGTTCTTATCGCCGCCGATGTTCACGAACGCCGCCTGCATGCCCGGCAGCACTGTCTCGACGATGCCCTTGTATACGTTGCCTACCGTGCGTTCCTCTTCGGGCCGCTCGACGAGGATCTCGACAAGTTGGCCATCCTCAAGGATCGCGATTCGGTTCTCGTGGACTGCTTCGTTGATGACAATTTCCGTTTTCACGTTTCACACCTTCTCAAACTTTTGACACTGATGGGCACGACCGGTGTGGTCCTAGACGACATCCATAGGCGTCACACGCAGACCATCGCGCTCGATGAACAGACCAACGCGCCGCACCATGACTGTTACTGCCTCGCGTCGATCCAAGCCGAAGGCTGCGCTCAGCACATCGTCCGGTCGCGCCGTCCCTCGTTGCCCCACCGCGAGCCACATATCCACTCGGGCTGTTCCTTCCTCTGTCTTTGCCGGCTCCACTTCCAGGTCGCTGACTAGGGGGCGCACGTCAATCTCGCGGGCTCCATTGTCCGTCGTGCGTACCACTGGACAGACTGACCGCGCGCGAAAGGCTGCGATCTGGGCCTCGAGTTCGTCGGGGTCCTCCCCGAGTTGCGCCTGGTAGTGGGCGAGATTGATCGCCGCGTCCAGCGAGCGAACTTTCCCGTACAGTAACTTCATGCGCGTCACCTTCAGGCCGGGGGGCAGCGCTCGATCCAGATGTGCGACGAGCCCGCGAGGCAACGCGCCCTCCAGCGTCATATCGAAGTACTCCGCCTCTCCCTCGATCCCCAGCGGCAGTGGGGGACCAAACGCCAGTTCTGGGTGAGGGTGATGTCCCCGGGAGTAACGGATGGGCAGCCCCGCCCGCCGCGTCGCCCGATCGAAGAGGCGTACGAGATCGAGGTGGGAGACGAACCGCAGCGCCCCGGCCTTCGAGTACTCCACCCGCACCATCGTCCGCACCTCTTCGGGAAGGGTTTTACGCCGCTGCCTCCGACCGCGGCCATAGCGCTCATCCCGAGCGCTTTCACCCCTCGGGAGTACTTGCTGTAACGGATGAACTTTCCCTTTAGGCTGTGTCTTTGGTGCGCTCGGTGCCAGGGCGATGTGCCTCCAGCCCAGAGGCCCCTCCGGCCCAGGGCCTGCCCAATAGGGCTCGGGATCCACGTTGGCGGTGCGCCACGCCGCGCACCAGCGCGAGAATTCGAAGTGGGTTGCCCACCCGTCGAACCGCGCGCCGTCTTGCCAGGCCGCGAGCGCGACATCCCCGACGCGCCGGTCCCCGCGTGCCAACAGGGCATGCACGCGCGAAGCCTCCGTCCCGCGCCACCTGAGCCGGACGTTTCGTCCGCGGATCTGCCGCTTGAGCATTGTGGCGCGCTTCTCGAGCTCGTCGGTGGCGACGAGTGGCTCTCGCTCGAGCGCATCGCACGGCAGCGGCACCGAGGGCTCCACGACCAGGTGTACCAGCTTGCCGCCTGCGCGCCGCGCTATCTCGGCGGTACGGCGCGTCACCTGCACCAGCCCTTCGAGGGTTCCCCTGTCCTCCCCCGGTCTGCCCAGCGATGCATAAAGCGTCAGCCCTGGCCACACAAGATCGAACGCGAGCTGTGCCGCACGGACAACCACATCGGCCTCTATGGGATCCGCACCGGGCCCCGCTTGCAGCATCAGCGCCAGCGGTGTCTTGCGTGTGCGCGCCAGTGCCTCCGCGAGCCTCGGCGTGAACGTACCGGGTAAGAGCGGCGGCAGCGCCACGGCCACGCGCTTGGTCGCGAGCGTCTCCGATAGGCACACGACGAGGTCGTCTAGCGCTCCATGAGTGCAGGGGGCCGGCGCCACCAGAGCGATCTCTTCCCAGCCGCCAGCACACACGTTCCTCTCCGCCTGGGCCACCACTGCCTCGGGCGAGCGCTCGCGCCGCGGCCCCAAGGGCGTTGGCACGTCACAGCCCATGGCGGCCCCGCCACGCGCGACCTCGACCGGTAGCCTGTCGGGCATCGTCTTCAACGTCGGGACGATGGGTCGCTCCGGGTACAGATCGGGCCCGAGTTCGGCGAGGTAGTGCCCGCGCACCACGGCGGGGAAGCCATTCTGAGCCTCCACCGAACCGCCTCCGTTCTGCCGCTCACACGGAAAATAACAACTCGGCACGTAGACCCCATCGATCTCCGCAAGCGCGCGCAGGATGGCATGGCGTGGCGTGCGGTCCGCACGCAGTGAGCCGATGACCTCCAGCACCGGCGGGAGCACCGCCTCAGGATCGCCGATCGCGAAGGCATCCACAAAGGCCGCCATCGGCTCCGGGTTGCTCGCTGCGGGTCCGCCGGCGATGATGAGAGGCGCCTCCGGACCTCGTTCTGCCGAGCGCAGCGGCAGATCCCCGAGGTCAAGCATCGTGAACACATTCGTGTACGTCATCGCGGAGGGGAGTGTGAACCAGATGACGTCGAAAGCGTTGAGCGGACGGTGCGATTCGAGCGTCACGAGCCCGAGCCGCCGCGCCCGCAGTTCCCGCTCCATATCCTCCCACGGGGCGAAGACGCGTTCGGCCAGGACATTGGGTTGACGGTTGAGGACGTGATAGAGCGTCTGCGTCATAAGCGCTGCCTGCCCCCGCTCGTACGCATCGGGAAAAGCCAGTGCCACCTGCACGCCGACCGTCTCGGGAGCCTTGGTGACAACATAAAGCTCATTCGCCAGATACTGGTTCGGTCGTATCACGAAGGGCAAAAATGCCTCGAACGCATCCGTCATATCGGTCCTCGGCTACCCCCTCAAGCGAACAGGAGCAGCTAACCGCATAATGCGGCCCCACGCTGCCCCTGCGATGAAATCGTGCCATACAGCGCCGGCTGGCGCTGCTGTGATGCTACGCACTACCCGCTGTAGACGGGTTTCCTCGTGTGCGCACGGACGCTTCGACCCCGTTCAACCGGGTGATTCCGATTCGTCGTGAGCCCGGAGCTTGCCGAAGGGCCGTACCGGACTGCTGGCGCGAACGTCGTGAAAGTCTCGCGTTTGCTTCGCGTTTCTCACATGTTTCGCGCCTCGGCGCGCCTGTGGTGGGACTTATTTCCGGTGGAGCGTCCTGGCCTGGCCCACCACGATCGAAGGGAAACTCTCTGCGCATGCCGGGTCCGCGATACGGCACATCCCAACCCGCGGGCAGCGGGCAGACCGGGCGTGCACGCCGCAAGACCCTACACGACGCGATGATAAACATCAAGGTCCCAAGCTCTGACAGAAGAGCTCGGCCTTGTGCTGCGGGCATCACCCGCTGAAAACTCACGATCATGCTAAACTCGATTCCAAAGAAACGTCGATTGCAGCCGATAAGCAAGGAGATTTTCGTCGGCGCTCTGCTCGAACGCTCCTCAGCCGCGCTGGGATGGCGTCGCGAACCTGAACTGGCCAAGGGATACTGGGCAGGCGTTCCCCACTCCCATTGCGGCTAGTTGAGACATTGACGGTGCACATAGTGGGGCGCATCTTGGGCGTGGTGCGGGGGGTAGGTCGCATGACCGATAGGCCATATGACATCGCGATCATCGGCGGCGGGATCGTTGGGCTTGCCACTGCCCTATCGCTGTCCGAGAGTGATTCCAGGCTCCGGCTCGTGGTCCTGGAGAAGGAAGCGCGGCTGGCTGCCCATCAGAGTAGCCATAACAGCGGCGTGATCCACAGCGGTATCTACTACAAGCCAGGTTCGTACAAGGCACGTCTATGCGTCGAGGGAGCGAAGCTCTTGACGGCTTTCTGCGACGAACACGGGGTCCCGTACGAGCGCTGCGGCAAGACGATTGTTGCGATTTCCCCCGAGGAGCTGCCTCGCTTGGAGCGGCTTTACGAACGCGGGATGGCCAACGGTGTGCCGGGTCTGGAGCGGATCGGACCCGAACCCTTGCGGGAGATCGAGCCCCACGCCAGTGGGCTCGCGGCGATCCACTCGCCATCCACCGCCATCGTTGATTTCAACACCGTGGCGATGGCGATGGCGGAGCTCCTGCGGCAGCGGGGGGGCGAGATCCTCACCGAGGCGCGCGTCGAGGGGATCGTCCGGGTGGACGGAGGTCTCGTTCTCGAGACGATCCGCGGACTTATCCGGACCCGCACCCTGATCAACTGCGCCGGGCTTTATGCCGACCGCGTCGCCGAGCTGCTGGGCGCGAGGACGCGGGTCCGCATCATCCCCTTCCGGGGGGAGTACTATCACCTGACTCCCGAGCGGCAGTATCTGGTTCGCGGACTCATCTATCCCGTCCCCGATCCGGCCTTCCCCTTCCTCGGGGTCCACTTCACACGGACGATCCAGGGGAAGGTCGAGATGGGACCCAACGCCGTCCTCGCCTTCGCCAGGGAGGGATATGCCTACCGCGATGTCCGGCTCGGAGAGATCGCCGGGATGCTGGCCTACCCTGGCTTCTGGTGTATGGCGTGGCATCACTGGCGGATGGGGATCTACGAGTTCTACCGGTCGCTCAGCAAAGCGGCCTTCGTTCGGGCGCTCAAGCGCTTGGTCCCGGACGTCACCACGGACGATATTGCACCGGGCGGGTCGGGGGTTCGCGCCCAGGCAGTCGAGAGTCATGGCGCCCTCGTCGACGACTTCCGGATCGTCGAGACCCCTGGCGCGATCCACGTCCTGAATGCCCCCTCTCCCGCAGCGACCGCCTCCCTGGCGATCGGACGGCATATCGCCGATCTGGCGGCGAAGGCGTTCGCAGGCTGACGTCGCTTGACTCTCGATGACCTGGTATCGGCCAGAAAGGGCATTTGGGCGGTAGATGGCACGAAGATTTGCCGGGCGGTTCGAGGTGAGGGTACAATGACTATGACACCGCTAGGTAAGGAAGCTCTGCAGCGTCATGGAGGGGGTTGAGCGTCATGAAGATGTACATGAGCGGTCGGTGGTTGGACAAAGAGGACAAGATAGAGGTCACCAACCCTTACGATGGGTCGGTCGTCGACACGGTGCCGAGGGCGGATGCAGACGACGTTGAGCAAGCATTGGCCTCGGCGGTACGCGGGTCGGATGCGATGGCCCAGCTACCGGGGTACGAACGCTACAAGATCCTCCACAAGGCCGCCGAGCTGTTGGAGGAGCGGCAGGAGGACTTCGCCCGGACGCTTGCGCTCGAAGAGGGGAAGATCATCCCTGAGGCGCGGTTCGAGGCGTCCCGAGCGGTGGAGACGATCACAGGATCGGCCGAAGAGGCCAAGCGGCTCTCCGGCGAGACCATTCCCCTCGACGGTGCGCCGGGAGCTGGCGATAGGTTCGGCTTCACCTTGCGGGTCCCCTGCGGCGTTGTCGCCGCGATCACGCCATTCAACTTCCCGCTCAATCTCGTCTGCCACAAGGTGGGACCAGCCCTGGCAGCGGGGAATTCGGTCATCATGAAGCCGGCGACGGATACCCCCCTATCGGCCCTCAAGCTGACCGAGGTGCTGCTGGAGGCGGGTACACCTCCCGAGGCTCTCCAGTGCATCACCGGCTCGGGAGGCGTCATCGGGGATCTGATCTCCAGTGACCGCCGCGTGAGAAAGATCAGCTTCACCGGCAGCCGAGACGTGGGCGAGCATATCTGCCGCGTCGCCGGATTGAAAAAGGTGACCATGGAGCTCGGCTCCAACTCCCCCCTGATTGTCATGCCTGATGCCGACTTGGAAAAGGTGGCCGCAGCCACGGCGGTGACCGGGTTTACCAATGCCGGGCAGGTCTGTATCTCCGCCCAGCGCGTCCTCGTCAACCGGGGGGTCTATGGCGATTTCATCGACGCTCTCACGCCGAAAGTGGAAGCCTTGGCGACGGGCGATCCGCTTGATGAAACCGTCAAGATGGGGCCGATGATTCGTGAACCCGATGCCGTCCGCGTGAGTCAGTGGGTCGAGGATGCCGTCGAGTCCGGTGCTCGCCTGGTGACCGGTGGTGACCGGGTGGGCACGATGCATGCGCCCACGGTCGTCGCCGATGTGGACCCGAAGATGCGCATCTCCTGCGACGAGTTATTTGGGCCTGCGGTTGCCCTCACCCGGTTCGACTCGATTGACGAGGCCATCGCGATGGCCAACGATACGAACTATGGGCTGAGCGCGGCGCTATTCACCGAGAACATCAACTGGGCCATGAAGTTCGTCCGCAAGGTCCATTCGGGCAACCTCATGGTGAACTGGGGACCCCAGTGGCGCGCCGATTTGATGCCCTACGGCGGCCTCAAAGAGAGCGGGATGGGGAAGGAAGGCCCCAAGTACGCCGTCGAGGAGATGACGGAACTGAAGATGGTGATCTTCCACTAGCTGAGGGCGCGGCAACAACACCGAAAGCGGGCGCAGCGGTCGAAGTTGTGCTCTCTTTCTCTATGGCCGAGTTGTCATCCTAAGACCGTGGAAGGAGGGTACTCTTGGATGGTACCCCTGATAGGTTGACACATTGAATCACAAGCCATGTATTTGGCTTATGATGACCGAAAAAGAGCCCTCCAACACGCGCGACTTAGGGATGAGGTGTGACCGACCGGCGCTCGGACCCTATCAACGAATCTCGATGAGCGGCTCGGCCGCCGCACCGGTGAGCGCCTCCACCGAGATGCGCCCCGCAATGCGCTTGGCCAGATCGCGGAAGACCTCCGCGATGGCGCTCTCGGCATCCGAGACGACCACCGGCACCCCCTCGTCGCCTCCCACTCGGACCTCAGGCACCAGCGGCACCTCGCCCAGGAAGTTCCAGCCGCGCTTCTCGCACATCTCCCTGGCTCCACCGTGACCGAAGACCTCCGTCCGCCCGTCGCAATGCGGGCACAGGAAGTACGACATGTTCTCGATGATACCCAATAGCGGAACGTCCATCTTCACGAACATGTTGGCGCCCTTGACCGCGTCCCCGAGCGCCACGGGCTGCGGCGTGATGACGATGATCCCGCCTGAAAGGGATAGCAGTTGCGTGATCGTCAACTGTGCGTCGCCCGTCCCCGGCGGCATGTCGATCACCAGGTAGTCCAACTCGCCCCAATTCACGTCTTTGAGGAACTGTTGGATGACACCGTGCAGCATCGGACCGCGCCAGATGATGGGCTGGTCGGGGTCGGTGAGAAACCCGATGGACATCACCTTGACGCCGTAGCGTTCAATGGTCTCCAGCTTCTGCATGGGTGCGGCAGGACCCTTCCCCATCCCCACCATGATGGGTACGTTCGGTCCGTAGATGTCGCAGTCCAGAAGCCCCACTTTCGCTCCCGTCTGCGCCAGCGCCACGGCCAGGTTCACGCTGACGGTCGTCTTGCCCACACCGCCCTTACCGCTCGAGATCACTACCGCGTGCTTCACCCCAGGGATGCCCTGCTTATCTCCGTTACTGCGACCCTCCGGGACACGGGCGGTGAGGTTGAGGTCCAGTTTGGTCACGCCTGGCACCTTGATGACGGCCTCCCGGGTCGTCCGCTCCATCTCTTCGCGCATGGGGCAGGCGGGCGAAGTCAGCTCCAGGGTGAACGATACCTGGCTGCCATGGACCTTGAGGTCCTTGATCATGCCGGCGGAGACCACGTCGCGATGGAGTTCGGGGTCCTGAACCGTGGTCAGAGCACGCAGGATATCTTGTTCGGTTACGGACTCGGCCATGCTGATCATCTCCTAAAAAGAGAGGTCAAAATGTCTTGACAATCCCCGATCTGGGGCTTTGAGAACTGAGAACACTATCAGGTTGAGGGCCTACGCTGTCAACTTTTTCTGCCGTGTGTCCGGCTCGGCGTGACTATGTACCAGGAGGCTGCGTGCGTCGTGTATCAGAAGAGGTTCCCTCACCCTGGTGCCCGCCATAAGGCTCCTGCGGACCCCCCTCCCGATGTCCGTGTTGCGAACCGGGCCGCGGGTACTATTTTGTTCTTGGGTTGCCTGTTTGGTGAGTTGCGAAGGTTACACCAGGGAGATGGCCGGACACCCGAGGGCCGATTTGTGGTCTGCCGTCGCGTCGATCCCAGCACATTCTACCGCGCCTTTCAGGTGAACTATCCGACGGAGGTGGACGCCCTGAGTGGACTGCGAGATGGGCTCGTCAACCGAGGGGAGTACGACCTCATCATGTGCGCCTGCGCCCAGGGCCTGACGCCGCCGGCTTCGACACCGACTGGGTGGGCTGGCGGTCACGATCGATCCCTAGCGATCCCGTGAACGCCACGCATCGGCGTTGGTTCCTGGCGGCACTGTCGCTGTTGGTGCCGCTCGCGCTCAAGATCGGCTGGTCGCGGCTCGGTGAGGGCCCCTTCGTGCAGCCGCTGTCCTCGTTTACCCGAGCGGGTCTTGACTTGCGCTCGCTGGAGCGCTCCGTCGATCAGGACATCACCCATGCCTTCGAGACCGTGCGCGACCACCTTATCACCAAGGCCCGAAGACGCGATCGCCGCGCTCTCCGGCGCCTCCGCCCTCCCTCGGTGAGACGGCTCAACATCGGCCACACCTCGCGTTACCACGGCCGCCACGGCATTACCATCGCCCTGGACGACGCCCGTCGCGGTCTCGCCGACCAGCCTTACGACCTCAACGACGGCCTGGCCTTTCCTTTCTCCGGCAGCCATACCGACGGTCGTTTGGCTCAGTACGCCAATGCCCTCTTCCACGAAAACGTCCATTACATCGTCGATAGGCTCACCGGCGGTGTAGCCAACGGCAGGCAGGCCCAGGAGGGCATCGCCTGCACCATCAGCTATGAGCTCTTGATGAAGGCAGGCCAACGCACCGGCAGGCCCGAGTTCGAGCACCTGGTCGCCAAAAACCTCATCGAGGAGGTTCTCATCTATAACAAAGTGACCGGTGAGCACCTCGCATTCGACGGCATCATCCTGCCCTTCGCGTTCTCACCCGAAGTCCGCGACGTGGTCGACCGCAACCTCCGTTCTCAAGAGATGGTTCGACGCTTCGCGGCCATGGACATCGACGAGCAGGTACCCTACGCCCTGGGCATAGTCAAGATGCTCCGGGTCCTCGCCACGGTGCCGCCCGTGCGCTTTTTGGATGTCATCCGCAAGCCCTTCAGAGGCGGAGACGATGTGGACGCCTACCTGCGGAGCTTGCTAGATGGCAAGGGCTCGGGCTAACACGCTCGGGTCCGGCGTCTGGGACCTTTGTGAGCCTTCTGAACGATGTCGTTCCGTCTGTGAACTATGGGGCCGTCTTGGGCAGAGCCTCGAGGAACCTGGTGAGTTGCTGCTCGAAGTACTCGCGGTTTTCGGGGTCGAGCGCGAGGGCGCGAGATTCCATCTCCACCGCCTTGGCTAGGTCCCCACGCCTGAAATAGAGCTCCGCGAGCGTGTCCAGATAGCTCGGGTCTTCGGGGGCGAGTGCCACGGCTTGCTCGGCGAGCTCAATGCCTTCATCGAGGCGCTGGCCCGTCTCTGCATAGAGCCAGGCGAGGTTATTGGCCGCGGGAGCATGGTCCGGGTCGAGCTTGATTACGGCCTTATACGCCTCCGCGGCGGCGATCCAAAGCCCCACCTCGTAGTAGGAGATCCCGATGCCGAAGTACAGCGGTGCATATTGGGGATAGAGATCGATCGCGATCTGGAACGTCTCTATCGCCTGTTGATAATGGCCTAGCTGATGATAGGCCTGCGCAAGCCCGTAGTGCAGCCCGACATCCTGCGCTCTGGCCACTGAAGCTAACTCCCACGCACGCACCGCCGCTTCGAGCTGCCCGGTGTGTGCGTAAAGGTAGCCCAGGTTCCTGCGGACCTCGTGTATCCGAGGGTCCAGTCCCAGTGCCGCCTCATACGCCTCGATGCCTTCGGACCAGCGCTCCAGCTCTCGATAGAGCTCGCCGAGTTGCACTAGGACTTCGAGATCATCAGGCTTGAGCTTACGGCTATGCTCCAGCGCCTCGACGGCCGCCTCGGTCTCACCGAGATCGGCATGGGCCTGGCCCAGACGCCGCCACGCGGCTTCCGTCTCAGGGTTGAGCCGCGTCGCCTCGCGCCACTCGGCGATGGCGTCCTTGCTGCGTCCCTGCGCGTAATACAAGGTGCCGAGGTGATGATGCGTCGCCGGCTCGTTCGGGGCCAGTTCCACCGCGTACAGATAGGCGGCGAGTGCATCCTCGCCGCGCCCTAGCTTCTCATAGATGATCCCCAGGCTGTTGTAGGCCTCCGCGAAGTCGGGCTTGAGAGCCACGGCCCGCTTCAGGAGATCGACCCCCACCTCACTCCCACCGCGCATTCCCAGCACTGTACCTAAGCCAGCCAGCGCCTCCGGGTTGTTGGGCGCCTGTGCCAGCGCCTCGCGAAAGGCACGCTCCGCCTTATCGGGCCACCCCGTGTCTCTGTATAGCGTCCCGAGGCCGATGCGCGCCCGCACCAGCCCAGGCGCCTCCATCAGCGCCGCTCGGTACTCGCGCTCGGCCCGCGCATACTCACCTTTACTGGCGTAGCGCGCCGCGCGCTCTACGCGGCCGACCGGTGTTGTCGCGCAACCGGCGACCATGAGGACGACCGCGATCAGCCCACGCCGCCTCCAGGTTAACGCCGCCCTTTCTCCTCGGTTCATCATGGCCTTTTTTCTCATCGTCAACTTGCCGAACGACCTAGCCGAGACTTCGAGTTGCACGGTACACCCGGCTTCCTCGGGAGTCAAGCTACGTCCGCCTTGACGCCGCGCCATCGGCCATCCAATTTTTCCACCATGCCTTTGCCAATCGCGCAGTGCCTTCGGCGGGTCATCACCCTCGCCGTGGTAGGCGATGGGGGCGCCTATTGGGTCACGGCTTCCACTCCGGAGGAGGTTTTCTCCAACGCCTTCGATGAGATCCAGCGTCCCGAGGATTTCCCGGGATCGCGTCTTTTCGTCGTCCGCGTCAACCTTGGAGCGCAGCCGCTTGCTCAGGCCATTCCAGCAGCCGTCGAGCGCGCGGTGGATGACGAAGACCTCGCTGACTGGGTGACTCTCGATCCCACCGCCAGAGCCCTAGCATGGTTGGCCGAGTTACCGTCCTTTTGGCAAGAACGTGCTAAGGAACACATTCGCCGGGCCCTAGGTGCGGATCCCGAGGCGCTCATCCAGGTCGGCCGCGGCGAGGCGCTCACCTCGGCTCTGACCGACTGGGCATCCCAGGTGGGCCTCGAGTTGCGAGCGCCGCACACGATAGTCGGTCAACTCGAAGTCCTGCACGACCTTCTGTGCTATAGCCGTGGCTTTCGCGCTCTGGCCGTCACCGTCGTCGCGCCAGCCCCCGCCTATGCCGATCTGCAAGAGTTGGCTGCGCTGGCTGAGCTTGCGCGGAGGCTGCACTTGGCCCTCGTCGTGGCTTCACCGTTCCCAATGCCGCCAGAGCTCATCATGAGTACTGGCGAACCGGCCTTCCGGGATCTCGGCGCCGAAGCGCCGCCCCCGACGCTCGTGGACCCACTCCGCCGCGCTTTCCCCGACGCGCCGGATCTGAGATCGGCTTTACGCCGTCTTAGAGAGCAAGCGTCCGCCATCCGCGAGAACTTGGATGAGCTGGCCCTGGCCCTGAGCACCGCCCCCCAGCCGGAAGCCGATCGTCTTCTGGCCGACCTCCTAGAACTTGCCGAAAGTCCTCATGAGGCCGTCCACGAGGCGGCACGGACCCTCTTCGGAGACACCAAGGGTATGGAAACAGCGCTCGAGCGTCTGACCTCATACGAGCGCATTGCGGGGCGGGTACCAGCGCTGGTCCGCACCCACCGCATCCTCACGGAGGTGGCTTTGCCTGCCGACGATCCCCTTGCCCTGAGCGCGGTGACGCTCCGCAGTCGCTTTACCGTGCCGAGTCTATTGGCCTCGCTCAGCCCCTCCGCCGCGCTGTTGGCCGATTGCGAAGCCTTCGAGCGGACGCTGACCGACCGATACGCCGCGCACCACGGGACCGTGACGGCCGAGATGGCCCAGCTTCACGCAACTCTAACCAGTGCTGCCGAGCGGGCTGAAGCGCTGCGCAAGCTCAACACGACGAGCGCTCTGGGGCCCGCCGTGACTGAGGAGACCCTCCCTGAATTCGATACGCTCCGGACCTCGGTCGCGCCCTGCACCCAGCCGTTCGACGCTGTCCAGGCTGTCATCCCATGTCCCGCGTGCGGCCTTACCTTCGCTGATGGAGCGCCTCGCAAGGCCGTGGAAGCATGTCTGGATGCAATCGACGCCGGGCTGACGGATCAGCTTCGGCGACTCAGCCATCACGCGGTCCGAGAGGTCCTTCGTCGCAATGGGAGCGACGCGCTGGCCGCCTTCCTGGACATCGTTCAGGTCTCCGATCTGAGCGCCTTGCCGGGCGTCCTCACCGACGAGGTCTGCGCGCACCTCGAAAGGCTGCTCGACGAGGGGCGCGACGTTTGAGCGCTTGCGCTAGAGTTCGACGGTGCGCTTCAGCTTCGCGGACATGTACGCTGATTCGATCACGTCCACAACCGTGGTCGCCTCGTCCGGCGGCGAAGGGTTCGGTCCCCGGCCGCACAGGCAATCCAGAAACGCCGCCGCAGCCGTTGTCGCTGGGCCGAAGGTCGGAGACGCGATCGACTCGCCTTCGCGGGTTCGGCCTATCACGCGCTGCGTCTCGGGACCTCGGACGGGCTCGTCCAGCTCGATATAAAACGCCCCGTCGGTTCCCAGAATGGCGTCGCGCTCGAAGCACCGCGGCGGCCCGTCTCCGACGAGGGTCATGGTGAAGCTCGCGCCTCCCTTGAAGGTGAGCTCCAACGAGCTCCGGATCTCCAGGGGCAATCCACCTCGCTCGTTCGTCGCGTGCACGGCCTCGGGCGTTTCCCCCACGAGCCACAGCACCAAGTCCACCAGCGCCGTCCCGCGGTCCATCAGGACACCTCCCCCCGCGAGATCGGGGTCTCGCCGCCAACTAGCCGTATGCGGCGGTTCAACCCAAGAAGGCAGCGTCTCGCCCGAAAACTGCCACCGCGCGTCGAAGACCGCGAAGACGTTCACGTGGGTCACCTCCCCGATCCGCCCTTCGCGTAGGGCATCGTGCACCCACTGCCACAAGGGGTCCAGAGGCCTCTCGTGGCCGATCATGAGCGTGTGTCCGCGCATAGCCGCCATTTCACGCAGTGCTCGCGCATTCCGCACGCGCACCGCGAAGGGCGGGTCCACCAGGACATCGAGCCCCGCTTCGAGCGCGGCGGCCGTCTGGCTGGCGTGCAGGGCGTTCGGCGTGGAGAGAATGACCGCGTCCAGGTCCGCCTCTGCTAGGAGCGCCTGGGGGTCGGTGTAGATCGCCTCGGCGTCGAACCGAGCGGCGAGCGCCTCAAGCGCCTCGCGGTCCCGCCGACAGATCGCCGCCACCCGGGCGCGTGGGTCCGCCGCGAGAACCGGCAAGTGCATCCGCGTCGCACGGGCGCCCGCACCGATGACGCCCACGCGCAACACTCGTCGCTCTCCTGGAATATCAGTCCCCGGTGGGTACCGGGTCGCTCTCACGCCCATCGCATCGGCGATCGTCGGAGGCTGAACGAGAGGGCCTGAGCCAGGCACCGGCCATCCTGAGCCTGTCGAAGGATGAGCCCCTCGAAGCCCTGAAGCCGCAGCATGTCACCGAAAATCTCCTCTCGGGGCCATATCGTCAAGTCCAGTTCGCCATCCCCAGCCGTCACCTTGTCCGGAGGGCGAGGGATGAGCCCGTCCAAACGCCGGGCCCAACTTGACGAGCGATCCCGCGTCGCCCTACTTGAAACCGGAAACACCGGTTCCTGAGCTGCCTGAAAGGACCGGATCGGCTTACTCCTGCGCACTGACGAGTTAGCATACCATGTCCAGGGAGCGGCCAGTGGCCGAACGCTGCCTCATCATCGACGACACGCCCTACCTCCGCGTGCCGCTGCAAGGTCGTGTGCCCACTATGCAGCTTCGGCGGCTCCTAGTGGACGCGGGCCGCGACGTCTCCCGCTGCGAACGCTGCGGTGCTGGGAGTGGACTTCAGATCCACCACCTCCGATCCCTCGCCCGAGGCGGGACAAACGAGCCGGCTAACCTCGCCGTCCTCTGCCCTGCTTGTCACGACCTCATCGAGCGCGAAAGCGGTCCGTCCGGCTCGTGAGGTCAGAGACTTGACGCTGGCGGCGCCGCTGGCTATTTTGCCCACGTCAGCGGGAATAGCTCAGCTGGTAGAGCGTCACGTTGCCAACGTGAAGGTCGCGGGTTCGAAACCCGTTTCCCGCTCCAAGTTCCGAGAGCCGTCGGGGCTAGCCTCCGGCGGCTTTCGCTTTTTGATTCTCTCCCTGCTTACGGGGAGAGAGGGTTCTTTTCCTCTCTTGTAGGGGTGGGTTCGAATCCCCGATATGCTTGACAGCCCTGCTTGTGGACTCTAGCTTTTCAGGTGGGTATATGACCCTGGGGCCATCGCCAAGTGGGAAGGCAAGGGCCTGCAAAGCCCTCATTCCCCGGTTCGAATCCGGGTGGCCCCTCCATCTGATAGCCCGTTGCCACCGCATCGTCTTCGCCTTGCGGACCGACGCCTGCGGGAAGCTTCAGCACCAGTCGCTTGTCTGCTTGCACGGCCAGCGCGCGGTATGACGTAAGGGCTCATTCCGGATCGAACACACGGACCACGCCACACCTACCCTCGTAGGCGTCCTGAATTCTCGTTAGCGTCCTCGGGGTGATTGACGGCGGCAGTTCATCCCGACCCAAGAACCTCAATTCCGAGATTTCTTCGCCCGGTTGCCACGCTCTCCTGTCGGCGGTCTCTGCAGCGAAGAACAGCACCACGTCATCCTTGAACGGCGCTGAATAGATGCCGATGAGTTGCTTGACCTCAATGCGGTAGCCCGTTTCTTCCTCGGTCTCACGCTCTAGTGCCTCGATGGGAGATTCACCGCTCTCCATCCGCCCGCCGGGAAGCGTCCAGTTCCTGGGGCCATAATTCCGCTTGACGCACAGAATACGGTTTCTTTCATCGAAGACGGCGGCAAACACACCGACGGTTGGCATACGATGCTGGGCGCGGGTCAAGGGCTACGGTGAGCCCAGGCGTGAAAACGATCTGGAGCCGAAGGATAAGCCTGCCGGAGCAGTTCCGCTGCCGCTGCGCGCATTCTCGGCTACTGCCAGCTCCCCAGGATGGCGCCCATCACAGCGCAGCTTACCACCGGATACCCCACGTTGATGAGGTAGAGCCGTAACGAGCGGTCTTCGAAGGCGTAGTTGGCCGCATGGGTTGTGGCAATGAGCCCGATAGCTGCTATGATGCCGAACACGAGCCCGGCGACGGCTGCGTTCGCGCCTACCATCGCGATCAATAGGGCCAGCACGAGCGCCTTGATGATGGAACCTACCGAACTGACCGCATAGCCCCTCGTCGCCACCGCCTTCTTCTCCGCGATCTCCTCGGGCGTGGTCCCCATCGCCGCCATCCACGCTTTCCCTAGCAGCAGCGGAGAGTACCACAGACCTCCGAGGATCATGTTGCCTATGGCCGCCGCGAGGACGGCCCACAGGTTGATTGCCGAGAAGGGCAGGTTCATCGCACGCCTCCTTCCGTTATATCCATAGGATGTTACTCCGTAAGAATGATCTATCGCAGTAGCAAGCGGCGCAGGCAGCGCCCCCGGCTTCGCTTCTCAGCGCGCGCGTCCCGCGGCCGCCAGTTGACGAGTCCTTCCCATGCCGTACGGTCAGGTGGATCTTACCGCCGGCTCTGCAATCTCCCTGCTGTTGCCTATGAAGGGTCCGCCCGCTTCCCACCCAAGGCGGTGTATCGATAGACGCTATCCGTCGGCAAACATGACGGATCCGTCCACGTGCCCGAACTGTTCCTTGAGAATCTTCATGTGCTCCACCGGAAGCGGGTCCCCAAGGATGGCCGCAGTACTTTCAACCAGATGCTGAGGGTTGCCCGTGCCCACTAGGATCACGTGAATGTCCTCTTGGGCCGCCGCGAACTTATAGGCCGCATCCGCGTAGTGTCGGACGGGCTCCTGGAGGAGAAACGCCAACGATTCCTCCTGCCCTGGGAAGAGGTGATCAAGCGTCTTCTGTACGTTCTCGGAAGAACGGAACGTATTCCGCACCGCGCTCATGCAGAAGACGCCTATATCGTGCTCGCAGGTGAGCGGGAAAGTGCGGCGTTCGGCCTCCTGGTCGAAAATGCTGTAATGAATCATGAGCGTGTCGAAGATGCCCGAGGTACACGTGCGGATCGCCACTTCCTGCTCATGTTCAGTCGTAGGATTCTCGGAGATGCCCAGAAAGCGGACCTTCCCTTGCTCCACAAGACGCTGCATGACTGGCACGACCGTGTCCATGAATACGTCGAGGTCACCCGCCGTTACGCCATGAAGCTGCAGGATGTCTATGACATCCCGTCGCAAGGCCCGCAAGCTAAGTTCCACGGAATCGATCGCATGCTGAGGATCCGTAATGAGCGGCTTGGGGTCCCCGTGCGCATCTTCTGGATAGCACCAGACCTTCGTCGCGACGTAGACTTCCTCGGCGACCGACCTCAAAGCCGCTCCGATGGCCTCCTCAGTACCGTAGTTCCGCGACGTGTCAATGAGGTTGACCCCCAAGTCTACGGCTTGTTTGATCACGCGTTCGACGAGGGCATCATCCCCTCCGCGCCATAGCCCCAGCCTGGAGGGCCCTCCCGAACCCAAGCCGACCCGCGAGACGCGCAGCCCGGTTCGCCCAAGCGTTCGATATTGCATTTCAGGGATTTCTGTCATCGGCTTTAGCCCTCTCGTACGTTTCGCATCCTGTGGCCGGCATCGCCCCCGTGCGGGTGAGGCTTTACACGCACTCGACAGCTTTGCGGTTGCCCCTCGCTTAAGTGACTATCGCCCGTGACGCAGGCTGTATGAAGAACGCGCCGAACGGCTGGATGGGCGGGGGCTATCGTTAGGAGCGTCTGAGAGAAGTCGAGCTACTCAGGCGGCCAGGAGGCGCTCGTAGACCTCCCAATGTTCGCCCTCCCTCTCCTCGGGATCGACCAGCTTCAGGAACACGGCATGATCTCTCCGCTCTCCACGGAGGTCCATGACGGAGGCTGCTTCGGACGGATCGGCGCCGCTCCAGATCACGTCGCCATCCTGCAAGTAGATGAACGAGCCGGCGTGCCGCTTCATGAGGAGGTCCCGGTTGTCCCGGTAGAACATCCCTTGCTGACACGCCGTCATGCGCAAGCTGGCGATATCCTCTTCGGGGTCCAGTTCCTGCGAGTTGAACTCCGCCAGAGGCGGCTCCAGACCGCCCGCATCGAAGTCGATCTCGTCCAGGTTCGCCGTCCCGAAGCCGTGCTCGGTCGCCACGGCGATGGGGCTGCGGTCCCGGCGAAAGGGCGGGTTCGGCCAGTCGGTGCGCGGATCGGTGCCCATGAGGTAACTCCCGCAGGCGTCGGTGGCGATCACGTGATCACCGGCGACCAGAGCGTCGCAGATGCGGCCCTCGCCGCCCCACTCCCGCTTCGACTGTCCGGTGAGGCCGTCGATGATGTTGAGGCAGGGCTGGATGATCTGGCCGAGGTCGGGCAGCACGTAGGAGAGGCGAATGGGGTGGTGAAAGTACCGCCGGACGCGGCCGAACGGTGGCTCAGGGGTCAGGCCGAAGAGGTTTTTCAGGCAGAGTGTGATGCCCATGAAGGCATGGCTCTTCATCTTGGCGACTGACACGAAGGCGTCGGCCTCGCCGAAGGCGCCGGAAAGCTGGTATTCGGTGAACATCAGACCGCCTCCGGGGACCTTGTACCACTCCTGAGGCGGATCGCCAGCCTCCACATAGGGGACGCCGAACGCGTCAAAGACCGGGCGCATGCCGAAATCGGATCCGGGGCGCTGGCCGTAGGGTGCTCTGCTGGTGTCGATCACGAACAGGTCTGCGTCGGTACGCTCGCGCAAGAGGCGCAGGACGGCGTGCACCACGTCCTCGTCCACCAGTTCCTGACGACGCCCGGCCATAAGGGTGACGTTGTCCTCTCGCATGGCGATGTTGGCCTTGATGCCGATCTTGCGGGCCTTCTCGATCTTCTCCCAGGAGCGGCCGAGCGGCGCCGTGATGGTCTTGAGCCTCTCGTAGATCTCATCCTGAGATGCTTTGTGGCTGCAGCGTATGGCGCGGACCCTGTTCATTGTTTCGTCCGTCATGCCGAACCCTCCCTTTCGTTAGGGAATTACATACTTGACTTTCCGCGCGACGGCCAAGTCGGCCTGCGCACACACGATAGGAGGGGAACGATGGCTAAGGCAAGCGAAGTGAGTTGCATCGAAGTCAATCTTATGATGGGGAAGAGGAGGATTAAGCGAGTCTTTGAGTGGCCCCCCGGTAAAGGGCCACTCAAGACTGACGACAGCAAAGGTAGGTGGCAACTAGCTCTCAGGTATGAACCCCTCGACCGTGAGCTTCTTGCCGCCTTTGGCGTCTAGGGTTTCGACAATCCGACCCCAGCCAAATAGGCGCTGGCCGTCCGGTGTATAGAAGTAGAACGCCTTCCAGTCATCGGGAATGTCCGATGGGCGCTCAGGACCCTCGCTTTCGGGGGCGGTCTCGAAGCGTATGATGGGCCTATTCACCGCTCACATCTCCTATCGGGTGGTGGATGAAGGGGCAGGCCGGGTATAGGGCCCGGCCTGCCCGCGATCTCGCGTTAGATCTCGCCGCGCTTCCGCGCTAGATACAGCGCTTGCACCGCCAGTTGTTCGTAATGCCCCCTCAGTGCTGCGACGGCGTTTTGGTACTGCGCGGCGGCCATACTCGCAGCGAAAGCGGCTCCGTAGTGGTTCTTGCCAGGATCACGCGTCTCTGCTTCATACTTGCGCGCCCACTTGGCATTCGCGTTTTCAATGCCAAGGCCCGCAATGCGCTCAATACCCTTCACGTAGTGGGACGCAAGGCGTCGAGACGCGGAGTGCAGGGCTGGGAAGTCAAGCTGGGCCTCGGCGGAAACGGCAATCGTGGATAGCTCAATCGTTTCATCCGCGAAGTCCAGCAACTCGTTTACGATAGCTTCGTCCGTCACGTAAGCGAGCCGTGCGGCGTGAAACGTGGCCCGGCTCACGTCGAGCATGGAGTCGAACAGGTAGAAGGTATTGGGCATTGCTTCGTATTCAGCTACATCCACTTTTGCCAGAACGCGCGCGGCGTCGTCCTCGGCAACGATGGCGCTTCTTATGGCCTCGCTGCCCCAAGCCTCAAGGGGAAGGTCGAAGTCCAACGGCGTGGATAGACCGTACCCCTTCATGGCGTAAATCATATCATCGCGCGTGATGGGCCTTTCTGTCCGCTTCGGCTTGGCCTGTTTTGCAGGCTTAGGCTTCGCCTGCTTCCGCACAACGGGTTTCGCCTTGGCTGGCTTCGGCTTTGATGCAACCTGGGCCACTTTCGCCTTCGGTTGCGCCTGGGCTTGCTTGGGGGCTTCCTCGAGGTTGAGATCTATGATAGCGACCACGATCAAGAAAATAGCGACCAACCCCCCGAACTTCTGCATTGCACGCCTCCGCGTTGGGTTGCCTTTTGCCGCGCACCCTGTAAATTGGGCGTCGGGCCCTTTCGTTAGGGGTAGACACGTTAAGGATAGATAAGCGTGTACATTCCTGCGATCCCGTATCTTATGCGTAAGACGAACATCACTCCAGTCCGTAGACTTGCTCCATCATAGCCCACCATTCGTCTTCTCTTGCCTCCGGGACCTTCTCCTGATAGGTGCGCATGAGGTCGTCCCATTCCTTGCACCGGGGATGCTGTTCGGGGTATTTCATGAAATCGCGCTCAGGCACGAACGCATCGACCGTTTGTATCACCATGAACATCGTCCTTCCCAGCAGGAAGATGCGCATCGACGTGATGCCGATGGCTTTTACGGCCTGTTCAACCTCGGGCCAAACATTTCGATGGTATTCCTTATAGGTTTCGATCACCTCCGGATCGTCCTTCAGGTTGAGCGTCAGCCCGAATGCTTTCATGTCTCGACTCCTTATAGATCGAGGCGGTAGAAGCGCGCGGCGTTCCGGCTCCAGAACTTGGCGCCGTTTTCCTTGGTGATGTCACCAAGCGCTGCTTTCGTGGTGTCCACCACCGCCTTGTAGGAGCTCGCCAGCAGGCTGACGGGCCAATCACCGCCGAACATGAGCCGATCGAAACCGAAGAGCTCGATCGCCACCCCGATGGCCGGCTTCAGATCCTCCGGCGTCCACGCATCCGGGACCGCTTCGGTGATCAGCCCCGACACTTTGCAGAAGACGTTCGAGAAGGGGGCGATCTTCTCCAGGTCGCGCGTCCACGCCTCCAGGTTGCCCGATGCGATGGGCGGCTTTCCCATGTGGTCGATGATGAAGCTCAGATCGGGATGACGACCGATGCACTCGGGCATATGCGGCAGGTGCTTGGGGAGCGCAACGATGTCGAAACTAAGATCACGCGCGGCGAGTGCCGCCAGTCCGGGCTGGACATCGCGCCTCAGGAGCCAGCGGTCGTCCTCCTCGTTCTGGATGAGGTGCCGGACGCCTTTGAATCGGGGGTTGTGCGAGTAGCGGTCAAGGACTGCGTCGACGTTCGGATCGGTCAGGTCGACCCAGCCGACGACACCTGCAATCCAATCGTTCTCTTCGGCGAGACCCAGAACCCAGTCGTTCTCGGCTTGCAGATGATTCGCCTGTACAAAGACGCCGTGATCGACGCCGGCACCCTCCAGTTCCCGTTTGAACTGGTCGGGCAGGTAACTCCGATTGAGGATGCCCCATTCGGGCCCCAGCCACTCGTACTCGAAGCGATCCAGGTCCCAGAAGTGCATGTGCGTGTCGACAATAGGGGTGTCCATGAGGTCTTATCGCCTTCAGGTCTTGCACTTCGGCGCTGCCGGAGTCGCAGGGCCGCCGAAGGCCCAGTGCCGAGCGCCCCAAGCCTTCTCAGATAGAGGATCCACCCATGTCAGTACAGAACGCTCAGGCCGCCGCCCACGCGGAGTTCACGGGAGTATACGCTGGCGCTCGTGCCCGCGCAACGGGGATGCGCCGCGCGCGCTATTGACCGAAAAGAAGCGCTAGCACACATTGATGAAGGGGCGGGCGGTTCGGCTCCATCGAGACTGCCCCGTCTTCGCATGGGTCGAAAGCGCTTCGGAGCATCAAGGGGAGTCCCGAGCCGGTACGATGCGGCTAGGTCAGCGTCTCAGGCCGTGGGAGGGTCTGATGAAGGCGTTTTATATGACGACCGGTTGGTAGGACATGGTCGCCGTTGTCGAAGCACCGGACGATGAAGCCTTCGCCAAGCCCCTTCCCTTCTGAGATGCCTGGCGCCCCGGATCCCGCTGTCGCCGAGATCGAGCCTCCTCCGGAGGGTCCATTCGACCCCGACCGTCTGCGCCCCTACCTGGAGCGTCTCTATCGCACTTACGACGCCCGCTACCTCGATAGCGACCCCGCCGCACACGTCCACCGCTTCAGCGCGCCCGAGGACCAGGAGATCGTCGGCCTCGTCGCATCGGCGCTGGCCTACGGAAACGTGAAGTCGATCCAGGCGAGCGTCGCGGGTGCGCTCGACCGACTCGACGGTCGGCCCTTCGCCGTCGTCATGGCGGCGGATGCTGTGGAACTGCGCAAGCGCTTCAGGGGCTTCTACCACCGCTGGTCCAAGGGTGAGGATGTCGCCTGCTTGCTCTGGTTCGCGCGGGGGGCGATTGAGGCGACAGGGTCGCTCGGCGCCTTCTTCACCGAGGGCTATGCTCCCGAGGCCCCGAACATCCGTTCGACGCTGACCCGCTTCATTGAACGCCTCCTTGGCCTGGACATCGGGCCCTTCTACCGTGGGCAACTCCCATCGCCCGGAGGCGGCGTGCGCGATTTTTTGCCCTCGCCCGAGACCGGCTCCGCGTGCAAGCGCCTGAACCTCTACCTGCGCTGGATGGTCCGGCCCAACGACGGACTGGACCTGGGTCTGTGGAAGGCGATCAGCCCCGCCAAGCTCGTCATGCCGATCGATACGCACATCCGTCGCGCCGCCGTGGCTCTCGGCCTCACGGAGCGGGCCACCGCCGACTGGCGCATGGCGGAGGAGATCACAGGACACCTCGCCAAGATCGATCCCGCCGACCCCGTGAAGTATGACTTTGCCCTCATGCACCTGGGCATGTTGAGCGGGAAGTCGTCGACATCACCGTCTGATCCTAAGCCATAGCGGGCCAGACGGATGAATCGGTACGCTGACTTGGGGCACGGGATGCCGCCTGTCCGCCGACTGGGGCTGGCCACGCGCTCGGACACCCATCTCCTGTCCGAGGATGTCGCCTCCGCCATCGAGCGGGGGATCAACTACCTGAACTGGTGCGGATGCGATGATGGGCTCTCGGCCGTCGTCCGAGGACTAGGTACGCGCCGGAGTGAAGTGGTTGTCGTTACACAACTTCAAAGCGCCGACCGCGACGGCGTGTTGCGCGAGCTGGATCACAAGCTGGCGGTGCTGGGCACCGACGTGCTGGACGTGGGCACGCTCTACTACGTGGAGTCGGAGGCCGAGTGGGAGAGGCTTGCGGGGCGGGGGGGCGCGCTCGAGGGACTCCAGGCGGCTAAAGAGCGGGGTCTTTTACGGGCGATTGGGCTGACCACCCACCAGAGACCCCTCGCAGCCCGGTGGGTTCGGACGGGGCTTCTGGATATGGTGATGGCGCGTTACAACGCTGCCCACCGTGGAGCAGAGCGCGAGGTTTTTCCCGTGACGGACGCGCTAGGCGTCTCCGTCGTCGCTTTCACGTGCCTTCGGTGGAGTGCCTTGATCCGGCCCACGCCCCTCGACCCGCCGGGCTCCATGCCGCCGCCGGCCCGCGAGTGCTATCGGTTCGCGTTATCCAACCCTTCGGTGGGGGTCGCGCTCATGGCGCCGAATGACCGAGCGGAGCTCGACGAAAACCTGGTTCTGCTCGACGATTGGCGCGCACTCACCGACGAGGAGCGCAAGCGGATTGAAGCGCATGGGGACCGGGTGCACGAGACCGCCGGGGCTTTCTGGTAGGGAGGGCGAAAGGCCCCCTGGCCTTGGGCCTCGGATGAATCCCCGCACATAAGCGGTGTCGTCATGAACGCGGCCAGCCGTTGCTCCTTGGAACCCGGTCGCATATCTTGAGCGGGCGTCGCAGCGGATAGATCACGAAGGGAGGAGTTAGTTGAGCGTGTCCCGAACGCCGACCGTCGCCCCCGAGGCGAAAGCGGGGGGCAAGGCCGACCATGAAGCTGCCCGCCAGTTCGTCAACTTCAGCTTCTTCAAGGTCGATTCGGCCTGGCGGCGGCTCTCACCTTCCGAGCGCCAAGCCGGCAAAGACGCCTTCAGGGCGATTGTCGAGGAATACGGACAGCACATTCTCATTCATCCCTACACGCTCGTAGGCATGCGCGGCGATGTCGATTTCATGCTCTGGCGGATCGCCCACGCCCTCGAACCTTTCCAGGAGATGACCTCGCGCCTTCTGGCCACCGGTATGGGCCAGTACCTGACCTCGCCTTACTCCTACCTGGCGATGACCAAGCGCTCCTTGTACGTGGACAAGCACGTCCACGAGGGTCAGGAGGGTGCGCGCTTGACGGTTGTCCCCGGTCAAGCCAGGTACCTGTTCGTCTACCCTTTCGTCAAAACGCGCGCATGGTACGCTCTATCCCACGACGAGCGCCAGAAGATCATGGACGAACACATTGCCGTCGGCCACATGTACCCCACCGTCAAGCTCAACACGACCTATTCTTTCGGCCTCGATGACCAGGAGTTCGTCGTCGCCTTCGAGACCGATCACCCCGCCCACTTCCTCGACCTGGTGATGGCGCTGCGCGAGACCGAATCGAGCAAATACACCCTGCGCGACACGCCCATCTTCACCTGCATCCGAGGGGACATCGCGTGGGTGCTCGATAGCCTGGGAGCCTAGAAGTCATCTAGAATCCTGTCTGGGCGGATAGTGATGATGGGTGATATGCGCGCTTGGGTGTCAACGGCGAGCGCGCGAGCGGAGCTTGGGCGACCAGCTATCCATGCGGAAGATGACCCGCGAGATGACTTCGGGCTCCCGGCTGCCGTGGGCGAGATAGAGCCGGAACGGCCACGGACGCATACTGATCCCCACGCCGTAACCCCTGCGTAGGTTCCGCTCCCCGCCCTTGAGCCACGTCGCACCGATGTCGAAGAACGCGTGAGCGGTGATGTACGGGGTGAAAAGGGTGTAATCGATCCCGCCGAGGGCATAGCGATCGCCGTGCATCGTGCGGTTCTGCACGCCCCTGATGCTGCCGATTCCGCCCAACGACCGCCGGCGCTGCGACGGAAGGCTCCGCGAGCTCAGACTCCAATGGCCATTCATGTCGAGCTGATGGCGGGGGGTGATCGCCTGATGGCGCCTGATCTCTAGCTCTCCCAAGATGTACTCCAAGTCTCCGCCCAAGCCTCCGCCCGCGAATTCACCGAGCAGGTCGAAGACCCATCCGCTGCGCGGATTGCTCCCCCGGCCCAGCGTTTGAACCCAAAGGCGCGTCTCAACCGCAGCGATACGGCCTGCCGTGATGCTGGGGTTGTGGGCCAACCGCTCACCCTCGCTGAAGCTCCATTCAGTCAGCGCATCAACAAGTGTCGCCGGCGTGACGGGCGAGCGCGTCTTTAGGCTTGCGTAGCGGGCATTGTGGTAGGCAACGTCAAACGCTAAGGTAGCGCTTGGCATCAGCCGCAGCCCGGTCCGAAAGCCTTGCCTCTGGTAGTAATCCCGATAGTCCTTCTTGTTCATGAGAAACAAAAAGAGATTCTCCAGGTCGCCCACGAGCCAGCGGTCGTTCGTATCCGTCGTGTTCTCCCAGACGGCCTCGAACTCTATCCACCGCCTCCACAAGCGCTTGGCGAGACCCAGACGCCAGCCGGGCTCATCCAGCCGGGAAGTGCGCGCCACCCCATGAGCGGCCAGCTCAGGCCACGCGCCATCTCCCGCGGAATCGACGCCGACCCTCAGCGCGATGGGATAGCCGTCAACGCGGTTGACGTGCCGCGTTTCCCTCACGCCATACGAGATGCGCAGGTCCCCGATCTCACGATCGGCTCCCCGGACTGGGAAGGCCCCTGAAAGCGTGACAGCCAGAGCGACCGTCGTCGACCAAACGTTCGACGCGTTCACGCGACTTCCTCCGCCGCCGTCTCCATACCCCTGGCCTGACCGTTCAAGGTGGATTCCGGGTGCACAGAGAGGTTGGGGCCATCCGGCACTCGAGGCCGGGACGAACCTACTTGGCCTCGCTGAGCTCTCCCTTGAGGTAGAGCAGACGCTGGACAACAGTGACGTTAGCCATGACGGCGATGACGATCACGGTCACAGCCAGGATGTAGTGGACTGGAGCGGAGTTGGAGGGATCTAGGATAAGGGCAGCGATGGCGCTGGCAACGGCACCCGTAGCCAAAAGGGAGAACCGCTCAGGTCGCTGCATCAGGCCGATCCCACACGAAACACCCAGGCCCTCGCCACGGGCGCGGGAGTAGCTGACGAGGATGGAGCCCGCAAGCGCCGCGATGACTGCGTAGAGCATGAAGGAGTGTCGGAAATAGCTGGCCAGTCCGCAGAAGATCAGAAACTCCGCGTAGCGATCCATCGTGGAGTCAAAGAGCGCGCCGTAGCGCGTGGTTTGTCCCGATTCCCGGGCGACCTGGCCGTCGATGATGTCGAACGTGCCCGCGATCCAGATCGTGATCCCCGCCAGAAAAATCCATCCGAGATGGAAGAAATAGCCCGCTAGGCCATTGCCCACTAGCCCCACGATCGTCAGAGCATTGGGCTTGGCCCCGAGGCGGACGCAGAAAACGACAATGGGGCGGACTAGATTGTAGTACCAGTCCTTCAGCGCATAGCTGGTCAAACCTGCCTGCTGCATCATCCTCCCCACGCAGCGCGGTCGCTCATCGCCTCGGCCGACGCTAGGCTCAGGGTCACAGAGCACCTACTCCGCAGCGCCGTGTTCCGCCTCCGGGGTCAGCCCTGGCTTCTGCCCCTTGAGCATACGGATCTTGTCCCGCAACTCCGCGGCTTGCTCGAATGCCTCCTTCTCCACAGCGCGCTGCAAAGCGACCTCCAACCTCTGCAGCTCCACCCTTTCGGGGCTCAGCTTCGGCTTTCTCCGGGCCTGCCCCGCAGCCTTGCGCTTCTTCGGTGCATCGGGTTCCTCGGACGCTCCCTGGGCCGCCTCGGCCGAGAGCGCGATCTTAAGCTGGCCGTCTTCGGCGCTGGCTCCGATGCTCGATGCCATCAAGACTTCCTCGGCCACATAGATCGGCGCCTCCGCTTTCAGCGCCAGCACGATCGCATCAGAAGGACGAGCATCGATCACGAGACGCCTGTCGCCGCGCTCAACGCTGATCTCCGCGTAGTACGTATTCTCTTTGAGAGCGTTCACCACCACTTTGGTCACTTTCGTGTCCACGCTTTCCATGAAGGCGTGTATCAGGTCGTGCGTCAGCGGCCGATCAATCTTGACCTGCTCCAGCTTCATCGAGATGGCCGACGCCTCGAACTTGCCGATCCGAATCGGCAGTACTGTCTTCTCTTCCAGATCCCGAAGGATGACCAAGGGCGCGTTCGTCCCCGCCTCGACCGCGACCCTGTAGACTTTCATCTCAACCATCTATAAACCCTCCTATCATCCCCCATCAGCGCCCTAGCAAATCTACTCCAGAAGGCTTCACGATGCAAACGGCTTTCACGGGATCATGGGGGGGGAAGACCTGCGGGGCCGATGCGGGCTTCCGGCCTAGCCCGCGGTTCCTCGTGCCTCCACGAGCTCCCGAACCAGATGACGGCGTACCTTCCGCGTCGAGGTCTTGGGAAGCTCCTCCTCCCGTATCAGGACCTCCCGCGGCCTCGCATAGGCCGGCAACCCGCGCGTCGCCGCACGAACCTGTGCCTTGATGACCGTCTCCAACTCCTGAGGCTCCACCGCCGCGCCGCGCTCCGCTTCAAGCGCCGCTACCGCGTCCGGGTCGGGCACTACGACGCAGACGACCTCGTCGCCGCCTACGATCGGTCTGCCGCAGACGACGCTCTCAGCGACCAGATCGGCCTGGTTAGCCACCTCCTCCACCATCTCGGGATAGACGTTCTTACCGCCCGGGGTGACGATCAGGTTCTTTACCCGGCCCGAGATGTACAGGAATCCGTCATGGTCCACCCAACCGGCGTCGCCAGTACGGAACCATCCATCCCGAAAAGCCGTCCGGTTCGCCTCTGGGTCATCCATGTAGCCGCTGGTTACCATGGGGCCGCGCACTAGAATCTCTCCATCGGTCTCGCCCGGCTCCCGCTCGATCCGTAGTTCAACGCCCGGCAACAGTGAGCCCACAGACCCGATCTTGCGGCGGTCGGGCGGGGTGACGGCGAGGACCGGTGCCGTTTCGGTCAACCCATAGCCTTGCGAGAGGGTGAAGCCCACCGCTTCCAGTCCGCGCCAGACGTGCTCGGGAAGTGGCGCCCCTCCCGAGACGAACAGCCTCAACGAACCCATCCCTGCCTGCGCCCGCATCGAACGGAACAGCCACCTCCCTGCGTGCCAGCCGGTTGACCTCTGAAGCCCACGGGCAAGACTGCTTAAAGCGGCAAACATGAGGCGCGTCTTCGTTCCCTTCGCTGCGGCACCGCTTTGGATACCAGTCAGAAGCTTTTCATAAAGAAGCGGCACGCCCAGAAGTACCGTGACTCCATAGTCGCGAACGTCGGCGACGATGCTTGCGCGCGCAAGCCCACCGCCGTAAACGATCGTTGCGCCGCCAACCAGCGGCAGGATCATCCCGCAGGTACACTCGAAGGTGTGATAGAGTGGCAGGAGGGAGAGGAAGACGTCCTCCTTGTAAACGGACACGTTGGCCATAGTGCCGGTGACGTCGTGCAGAATGTTCCCATGCGTCAGCGGTACGATTTTCGAGGTGCCCGTGGTGCCGGAAGTCGCCAAGAGCGCTGCAAGGTCGTCGGGCCCGACCTCAGGTAAGGCTGCACCTGCCTCACCCTCGCCCTCCGCCAGCGAAGAGAAGGCGGTGGCTTCGGGCGGCGGCGCGTCACCATATGCGATGAGCATCGGCACAGGTTTGGGTTCCCCCAGCTTTCGCAGCGCAGCGCTCGAAGCGATCAGTGTGCGTGTGCGCGTCGCTTCCAGAAGCCCTCCCGCCTCTTGGGGCGGAAGTGATGGGTCCAGCGGGACGCACGCGGCGCCAGAGGCCTGGATCGCCAGGTAGGCGATAACCCACTCCGGCGCGTTTTCACCCCAAAGACCGACGCGGTCTCCAGGACCGATGCCCAGGCCGCGGAGCGCGCGGGCGGTACGCTCGGTACGCCCCCAGAGGTCTGCGTAGCTGAGCGCTTCGTAGGGGGGTGAGGCGCTGCGACTGCGGAGCGCGATGCGCTCGCCTACACGTTCAGCGCTTGCGCGGACAGCGGCGGGGATCGACGGCCAGGGGAGGACGCCGAGGTCATGGGCGGTAGCTCCTTGTTGCGACATCAGCATACCTCCAGATCTTGAGAAATGCCCTCGGACGAAAAGCCAATATCGGCGGCCACTTGAGTCACAGGCGGATTGAGAAGCTTCGCTAGTGGCTTCGGAAGCGAAAACGGCATGTCAACATCCCCCTCCTAGCACTACATCTGAACGGGGGATAGCATCCGCGTCAGCCTCTAATGTTCTGGCGGAATGACGATAGATGATACAAAGTGCCTCAACCCGCGTCAAGAGAAAGACTTACTTTCGATGGAAGCATCGCCTCTCACCTCCAACGTACCGGAATCTCCGAGGCACCCACCTATTCGAATGGGCGGCAACAGTCTTGGTGTGAGAGTAGAAAAAAGTCACCTAGTTCTTGGCCTCCGGTCAAACTCCAAAGCGCCCTCGATCCTACATCACTCTACCCGGCATGCACGATCCGGGGCCACCTTCACATCCGAACCAGCCACTCGCGCGCCGCATCACCCACCGCAAGATAGACGAGAACCCCTGCACAGATGAACGGCCCGAAAGGCACGCGTCGCCCGAAGGCCACTCGACCGATGGCCATGAGCGGTAGCAGCACCACCGCGCCGAAGACAAAGGCCAGGTAGAGGCTCAACAGCGAACCCACCCAGCCCAAAGATGCACCGCAGGCGCCCGCCAGCTTGATATCGCCCATGCCCATCGCCTCCCGCTTGAGCACCGTCTCGCCCACCAAGCCAATCGACGCGAGCGCGCCCGCGCCCACGAGTCCGCCCAAAAGAGAGGCTCCGAGCCCGCTCCAGCCCTCACCTACAGCAAAGCCCAGGCCCAGGGGGATCAGCAAAAGGGTGAGGCCGTCCGAAAGCCGCATGGTTTGTAGATCAATGGCGCTTTGGGCGATCAGGACGCACGAGAGCGCCATCGCCTGCGCGAACTCAGCCGTCAGCCCATGCTTGAGATAGAAGGCGATGAAGACGACGCCCGTGATGAACTCGACAGCGGGGTACTGCCACGAAATGCGTGTCCCGCACCGGCGGCATCGACCGCGCAGGAGCAGGAAGCTCATCAGGGGGATGTTATCCAGGGGCCGGATCGACGCGCTGCACCCCGGGCAGCGCGAGCCCGGATGGATGAGCGATTCGCCTCTGGGCAGGCGGTGGATGACGACATTCAGGAAGCTCCCGAGGGTCATCCCAAGGGCAAACAGGAATAGCCAGTCCGCCCCGCAGGAAACTGGGGTCCCGGAGCCGCTGAGGTAAGCCACCGTAAGGCCTCAGATGAAAAAGGCCGGCGGGAGGCGCTGTTCTCCCGCCGGCCAACCGCATAATCCCGCCCAGAGGTTTAGCTGTCGGTGAACATCGCCGTTTGGGTCGTGTCGGTGAGCGACCAGGTGTCGTTCATATCGCCGTCGCTCGTCTGAGAGGTGGCGAAGCTCCAGTACTTGGCATTGGCGTCGCCCTCGAAGCCGGTGCCGCTCGTACTGGTCGAGTACACGCCCTTCTCGTCGTCGTATGAACGCTCCGGCAAGTAGATCTACTCGGGCATGGTCTTCATCTCGGAGCCCGTCATCTCGGTCTCCGTCATCTCAGAGCCCGCCGCTTCAGAGCCCGTCATTTCAGTCTCCGTCATCTCGGAGCCTGTCATTTCGGTTTCCATCATCTCGGAGCCCGCCATCTCGGTCTCTGTCATTTCAGAGCCCGCCGCTTCAGAGCCCGTCATTTCAGTCTCCGTCATCTCAGAGCCTGTCATTTCGGAGCCCGTCATCTCGGTCTCTGTCGCCTCAGTCTCCGTCGCTTTCTCGGACACTGCGCCGAACCTCGGAATAGCGATCGCCGCCAGGATACCGATGATGACCACCACAATCATCAGCTCGATCAGGGTGAAGCCCCTGTCGTCGCCGAATCGGAAGTGCCGCATGGTTCTTCCTCCTATCGAGGCCACTGAGTTTCAGCGCCTCCGTGACCACGGCCAACAACTTGGCTAAGGCCGGCACCAGCCATGCCTCCACCTCGACTAGAATGTATAATACGCAAGCGTCATATCCAACGGAAATCTTAACGCCCATCCGCGATCTGTCCCATTGACCATCAGTAGCCCATCCAAAACCACGCTATCCGTCACGCAGCACCCCGCATCCCCGCGCACATCGTCGCTTTCTTGGGTGTCGGTGGCTTGCGGTCCCGGGCAGCGGTGACCTGAGCCTGGGGTTCGCGCACGCGGGCCAGCGGGTGCTCGGCCATCACGGTTCACCCTCACCCGTCAGAAGCGCCTCCACAACCTTTCGGTCGCTGAAGGCGATGCGGCGGTCGCCGATCTCCTGGTAGGTCTCGTGACCCTTGCCAGCGATGATGACCAGATCGCCCCGCCGAGCGAGGGCCAGCGCGCGAGCAATCGCCGCTCTGCGATCGGCCTCGACCTCGTAGCTTACCCCTGGGCGCAGGCCACGCTCGATCTCGGCGATGATGGCCTCGGGCGCCTCGCTCCGAGGGTTGTCGGATGTGAGGATCGATAGATCAGCCAGCTCGCCGCTGATCCGCCCCATGAAAGGCCTCTTGGCTTTATCGCGGTCGCCGCCGCATCCGAAGACGCTCACCAGGCGCCTCGGCCGCATCTCCCGCCCGGTGTGCAGGACCGCGGCAAGGCTGTCGGGCGTATGCGCGTAGTCGACCCACACATCGAAGGGCTGACCGCAGTCTACGCGCTCGAAGCGGCCGGGCACGCCTTCGAACGCCTCCAGAGCATGGACGATAGCCTCTGGCTCGACACCGCATGCGATCCCCGCCGCAGATGCCGCGAGCGCGTTCTGCACGTTGCACCGGCCCACTAGCCGAAGGCGCACTGGCCGGGCGCTCCCCCGAAGGTGGAGCGTCATCGCTGCGCCATCCGGCTGCATCGTCACGCTCTCCGCGCGCACCTCGGCCTGGGCGCTTTGGCCGTACGCGAGCACGGGTGCCGAGCTCGCCGCCGCGACGGTCCTGCCGCGGGGGTCATCCGCGTTGACCACTGCCCACGTCCCAGGTGCATCGGGCAAGCTCCGGAAGAGTGCACACTTAGTTTCAAGGTAGGCGTCCAGGTCGCCGTGGAAGTCAAGATGGTCCTGGCTGAGATTGGTGAAAACCGCTACGCGATAGGGCACGCCCCACACGCGCCCCAGCGCCAGGGCGTGGGAGGTCACCTCCATGACACAGGCCCGGTCGCCGCCCTCGCCAGCGCGCGCGAGGAACCCGTGGAGAGTGAGAGCGTCGGGGGTCGTCAGTGTTGGCATCAGCTCATGCCCCGCGACGATGTTGCGGACGTTCCCCAGAAGCGCTGTCGGCTCGCCCGCCTGTGCAAGGATCGCCCGGATCAGGTGGCACACCGTGGTCTTCCCGTTCGTCCCCGTCACCCCGATCATCAAAAGGTGCGACGCGGGGTGGCCGTACCACGCGCTCGCCATGGCGGCCAGCGCCTGTCGCGTATCCGCCGCCTGGACGAGGACCGCACCATCAGCCTGGACCTCCCGTTCGACGACGACCGCGCGGGCACCGCGCCCAACCGCCTCGGGAACGAACGCGTGACCGTCCAGCCGCGTCCCATGGATGGCGACGAAAGCGGCCCCAGGCTCCACACGGCCCGAGTCGGCTTCAAGGCCCAGGATCAAGGGATCGGCCTCTGGAACCTTTGCGCCGATGACGTCACGCAGGAGCGCCGAAAGGCGCCGGGCGCGCGGCGCGCCCGTGGATTCGATGAGAGAGCCGATCACACCATCCCGCAGAGTCAAAGGGATCGCCCAAGGAGATGGCCCAGGCCGATCAGCGCCAGCGCCAGAGCAAACCCGGCGAGCACCCATCCCAGCGTCCGGACCCACTCACGGCCGAGCGTCGTGCCGCCGCCCCGCGCGGCCTCCCAGGCCGCCATGCGCTCATCATCCTCCCGCTCGGGTTCCCCGATGATGCCCGCCAGGTCGTCCATGTGGTGATGTAGCTCGTGGCGCAGCGTCGTCTCTATCTCGCGGCGCCACGTCCACGGAGGCACATCGCCGAGCGCACGGACGAACGAACCATAGTAGACGACCACGCGGCGGCCCAGGCCCCCGGCATCGGGGACGTAGTGGGCTAAGGTGTAGACGTCGCGGAGGTCGGGCCGGTCGCGTACCGTGCGGCCATCCACGATCACGCCGCCGGTGAGGTGCACTCTCAGGGATGCGGGTAGCGTCTCCGTCGCGTCGGCGACCATCCGTTCGAAGTCCGCGAGCGTGACCATGATCCCTCACCGACCGAGGGCCTCACCGCTGGTCCACCTCGCTGTCTTGCTGGCTCTCCCCCGGTGGGACGGCACCCGGGCCGATGGGCTGCCCGTGGCTGAACTCGACCCGGTTGCCATCGGGATCGCGCACGATGCACAGGTAACCGACGACGGGGCCCGCGTCGACCGGGCCCTCCACGAGCGCGTCCTGAGCGCGGGCCACTTCAGCAACGGCGTCCACGGCCTCTCGCGAGGATAGCGCGATCCCCAAGTGATCCACCGATGGCGCTGGCGTCGCCTCGTACGCTCCCTCGAAAAGAACAACGACGAAATCGGCATCCGGGCCGCGGTCGCTGAGCCAGATGACGCTGCTGTTCCCACTATCGGAGGCGCGCACATGCACGACCTTCAGGCCGGCCAACTCGCGGTAGAACGTCGCGGACTCGGCCACGTCGCGCACCCTCAGCGCGATGTGCGTCAAGCGGGCATCCTGGGACAAAGCGCGGCTCCTTCACCGCTCGCGGGCGAGAGCAAGGATCACCAGCACCACCCTCTCCAGTCCCAAGATAACGCTTCGCGAGCCGCATCAAAACCCGGAAATGCTCTCGGGGAACTCCCGGCAGCGGACGAGCGTCCACCAACTTACAAGACGTTCAGCCCAATGTACCTTCACCATACTCTGACGTTGGTGCTCACGGTTGCGCTGGTGAGCGGCCCCGGCCCCCTAGTCCGCACCAACCCTGGGAGACCGCCGCCAGCCCGATAAGGTGAGCGGGACTACCGCTTCGGAAACGAGTTGCACACACAGTTCGTCGTGCGCCTCGGGAGGATGCACGGGCTGCGGAATCGTAGGAATCCGGAGAGAAAATGTGAGGTGTATGACGGGAGGGTTGCCGAGCTTCGGGTATCGTCATTATTGATGATCTAGCATCGGAACCGTGGTGCGGCCGGCACGCCGTGGATGAGGCGGACCCAAACAGCCCGCAAGGCCGGACTTGCGGCGGCGCAAGGAGGCGGAAGATGCGGATGAGGTGCAGCATATCGGCATGGATGGGAATCGCGCTAGGCAGCGCGCTCTTGGTCGGCAGGGTGCAGGCGCAGGACGCGACCGCCGTCGCCTCCGGCCTTGCCGTTCCTATGGCTGTGTTCTTCGGCGCCCCTGGCACGGCGCATGAAAGCGACCTCTTCGTCGTCAATTTCCTCAGCAACGATTTGACAAGGCTTTCGGGCGCTTCGATCGACAATTTGGACCCGGCGCGGGACGCCCTTGCCGGGAGCTTGCTCACAGCGGTGAGCGGGGTCATGGACGCCGATGGCGTCCTGTACTTCGCTTGCCTCTTGGCTAGGTTCAGGTCCGACACGGGTGTCGTCACCGTTCGGGAAATCAGCGGCAGTTCGCTGGCAGTGCTCGATTTCTCCTACGAAGGCGCCGGTTTCGTCAGCGGCATCGCCGTCAAGGGTAATCAAGAGATCTTCGTGTTCAACAAGCAGAGCGGTACCATCACGGTGATCGAGTTCAACGCGCTCGATCCGGGCGCGAACGATAACCGCAGCGACGTTTTCGCCGAGGGGTTCAGCGGAGGGCCGGAGCCGTACCCCAACCACATCGTGCTCGGCCCCGATGACATCCTCTATGTGGCCGACACCGGCAACCAGCGCATCGCCCAGGTGACCGACGACGGCGGCGTCAGCACCCTGATCGACGGCTTTAACGCACCGATCGGGCTCGCCCTCAATAGGCGCGGGAACCTTTACGTCGGCGACAACGGCACCGGGATCATCAGCGAGGTCGCGCTCGATGGAAGACTGCTTCGGACCTTCGAGACGGGCGTCCCTTCCGGTCAGCTCTTTGGTATCACCGAAGGCCTGGATGGCGAGATCTTCATGGCCGCGTCTGACTTCGATGGCCGCACCGGCGAAGTCCTGGTGCTGCCGCCGCCTGCGCCCATCGCGGCGCCGACCGCCGTCGAGGAGGCCGCCTGGGGCATGCTCAAGCGGATGTTCCTGTGGTAGCCTCGCGCTCCGTTGGAGGAGCCCGCCGCCGAAAGTCCCGCGCGGGCACACGTACCTTCGCGTCGCCCGGCGATAGGCACCATGAGCGTCCGTTTCGCCCAGGAGGCCTACGCCGGACCCTGGACCAACACCTCTGCGCGAAGGCGGCCTTCCTCACCTTCTCCTCCACCGAGAACTTCGGTGGCTAGGACGGGAGAATCAGCGTCGCGGGGATCGGCTTCTTTGGGGAAGAGTCCAAGAATCGGAGCGTCTACTTCAACTTCGCCTACGGGCACCGACCGTGCGCGTGGATCGGACGCATGTCGTCGGTTGCGTACGATCCCGTGCCGGCTATATTGCCCACGAAGTTTTCCGGAGGGCGCCATCGAAAGGAGGTCGGGGGCATGGACCTGGGCTTGGACGGCAAGGTGGCCGCGATCACGGGCGGCAGTGAGGGCATCGGCAAGGCGACGGCCGCCGTGCTTTGCCGGGAGGGCGCTCACGTCGCCATCTGCTCGCGCAGGCGGGATGTCCTCGAAGCCGCCGCCCGCGAGATTCGGGAGGGGACCAGGGGCGAAGTGCTCGGCGTGCCCGCGGACGTGGCGGCTCCGGGGCAGGCCGAGGCCTTCATCGCCCGCACGGCGGAGCATTTCGGCGGGCTCGACATCCTGATCGCCAACGCGGGCCGAGCGGCCTCGGGGCCGTTCGACAACCTCACCGATAGCACCTGGCAGGCGGATCTCGATCTCAAGCTCTTCGGCACCATCCGGGCCGTGCGGGCGGCGATCCCGCACATGCGGGCGCGCGGCGGCGGCAGGATCATCACGGTCACCCATCCGGGAGGCAAGGCGCCCGCTCCCGAATCGGCCCCCTCGTCGGTGAGCCGGGCCGCGGGCATCGCGCTCACGAAGGTGCTCTCCAAGGAGTACGCGCGGCACGGGATCTGCGTGAACACGGTCTGCGTCGGCAGCATCAAGAGCGCCCAGTGGAGCCGCCGTTGGCAGGCGAACCCGCGCGGCCTATCGTTGGACGCGTTCTACGATCTCGAAGGCCAGACCGCGCCCTTGGGCCGCATGGGCGAGGCGGCGGAGGTCGCCGACCTGATCGCCTTCCTGGTTTCCGCGCGCGCGGCCTACATCACCGGCACCGCCGTCGTCATCGATGGCGGCGTTTCGACGGTCATCTGAGCAAGGTCAGCCGCGTGGCTGAGGCGGACGCGCCCGGCCGTTGGGGCGTGCCCGGCGCGGCGCGGATCGCATCCAGCAGAGTGTGCTCCCGACGCTTGACGGCGTCACGTAGCTCCCGGCGGTCAAGCCTGCGTTTCAGCCGCGCGCACCGTGTTCCTCAGCGTCCCGATCCCTTCGACGCGCACCTCCACCTCATCGCCGGGGCGCAGTCTGTCGTAGCCCTGAGGGGTGCCCATAGCGATAACATCGCCCGGAAACAGCGTCACGAACCGCGAGATGAAGCTTAGGGCGTCGGGGATGTTGAAAATGAGGTGCTTGGTGCGGTCGGACTGACGGCGCCTCCCGTTGACGAAGGTCTCGACGGCCAGGTCCCATGGGTCCAGGTCGGTCTCGATGTGAGGTCCCATGGGCGCGAAGGTGTCGCAGCCCTTCTTGAGCGTGAGAGTCGGCTGGTCGAGAGGGGGTTCGACGAGGGTGATGTCGTTGCAGCAAGTGTAGCCTAGGACGTAGTCGAGCGCCTCCTCCGGGGCAACGCGCGACGCGGGTTTGCCGATGACGATGGCCATTTCGCCCTCATAGTTCGCCCCGGTAGTACCTGGCGGGAAGACAATCGCCTCTTCGGGGCCGATGATGGAACTGGGCAGCTTGCCGAAGACCTGAGGCTCGGAGGGGTGCACGTCGCGTCGCGGGTTGGGGTAGTTCATCATGAGGCCCAGTACCTTCGTGGGTTGAACCGGGGCGAGGAGGCGGCAGTCGTAGAGCGGCCAGCCGCGGCCGATGTCCTTGCGCGGACCGAAATGACCGCCGCGAAGCTCGTAGAACGTCGCGCGTTCGATGACGCCATCGCGTGGGCCTGCGGGCGTCTCGCAGCGGGCCAGGCGCATGGGAACCCTCCCGTCACAAAAATGAAACTGCGGTGGTGAACGGGGGCTACACGGCTGAGCGGCGGTCGCTCAGCGCCTTCAGTCTCCGATCACCTGTACCTGTATACGCCGCTCGCGGGGGCCGTCGAATTCCGCCAAGTGGACCGCCTGCCACCTGCCCAACGCCAACCGCTCGTCGGAGATCACCAGCGTGACGTCGTGCCCCACCAGAAGCGCCTTGAGGTGGCTATCCGCGTTGCGCTCACCGGGGATCTTGTGGTGGGCGTAGTCGCCGCCCTGGGGCGCGAGGCCATCTAGCCATGTCTTGAAGTCTTCCAACAGACCGGCCTCGGGCTCGTTCACGAAGACCCCCGCCGTCGTGTGCAGCACGGCCACGACCATGCGCCCCCGGCGTACGCCATTTTGCGCCAGGACGCGCTGGAGTTCCTCGGTGATGTTGACGAACGCCGAGCGCGCCGGCGTGGAGATCGTCAGGATGGTAGTAGTCGTCATGTGATCACACCCGGGTGGCTGTTGAACGCTCGCTACACAATATGATCCCTGCCGCCGCGCGGGCAACCCATAATACGATCGCGCAGGCCGTGAGATCAGCCGAGCGGCTCGGCTGATCGCCCAAGGGTGCCGTCTCTTCGGGATCACAGATCGGGTAGACTTGGTACTTATGGCTTCGTGATAGTATTATGCAAATCTATCACACTTTTTTCGCGCTCGTCTCGAAGCTGCAAAGCTCCGGACCCTCTCTCGCTGGCGCCAGTACCTGCACGACCGCGATGATGTGCGATGCTGCACGCCGCGCCGTCAGGGGCTAGGTGGGATTCCGTTCGCACGCCCGTGATCGATGCCGCAGATCGTCGCTGAATCCCTCGTCAAGACCTTCCGCATCGCCGAGCGGCGGCCGGGCACGTGGGGTGCGCTTCGGGGTGTGATCCACCGCCGCTACCGCACGGTGCGAGCGCTGGACGGCATCTCGTTTTCCCTGGAGCCAGGTGAGCTCGTGGGCTACATCGGCCCCAACGGCGCCGGCAAGTCCACGACCGTCAAGGTCCTCGCGGGCATCCTGGTCCCCGATTCGGGGCGCTGCGAGGTCCTGGACCGTGTGCCGTGGAAAGATCGCATCGCCCACGTGCGGGGGATCGGCGTTGTCTTCGGGCAGCGGACGCAACTCTGGTGGGACCTGCCCGTCACCGAGTCGTTCGACTTGCTGCGCGATATCTACCGTGTGGACCGCTCGGCCTATGCCGTGGCGCGCGACGAACTCATCGCCATGCTCGACCTGGAGCTGCTTCTGGACGTCCCGGTGCGTCAACTCAGCTTGGGGCAGCGTATGCGCTGCGACCTGGCCGCTGCCCTCCTGCACGCGCCGCGCCTGCTCTTCCTCGACGAGCCGACCATCGGCCTCGACGCCGTCAGCAAGCTCGCCGTCCGCGATTTCGTCAAAAGGCTCAACCGTGAGCGCGGCGTCACCATCATCCTAACCACCCACGACATGGACGACATCGAGGCCCTCTGTAGACGCGTGATGGTGATCGGTCGGGGGCAAATCCTCTCCGACGGCACGCTCGAGGACCTGCGCGCCCGCGTCACCACCGAACGCAGGCTGATCGTCGATCTGTTCCAGGATGGCGGAGAGGTATCCGATCCCGACGCTGCGGTGGTCTCCCGCGATGGCGCGCGCGTCACGCTCAGCTTCGACCCCGACCGCATATCGGCGGCGACGCTCATCGGACGGATCAGTGCGAAACACGCCATCCGCGATCTCTTTGTCGAGAACCCGCCCATCGAGGAGATCATCGCGCGCCTCTACAGGAGGGAGACTCGGTGAGGGCGTACTGGGCCGTCGTCAGCGCGCGCTTCCGGACGCTCCTCCAGTACCGCGCGGCAGCCCTCGCGGGTCTGGGCACGAACCTCTTCTGGGGCCTGATCCGCGTGATGATCTTCGATGCCTTCTACCGCTCCTCCACCGCCCCGCAGCCCATGAGCTACCCCGAGGTCGTGACCTACGTCTGGCTCAGCCAGGCCATGTTCGGGATGCTCCAGCTTAACCCTGACCAGGACGTTCGGGCGATGGTGCGCGACGGCACCGTGGCCTACGAGCTCGTCCGCCCCCTCGATCTCTACGCCCTCTGGTTCAGTCGCGCTCTCGCCGGGCGAACAGCTCCCACTGTGCTGCGTGCCGTCCCGATGTTTGTCATCGCCGGACTCTTCCTCGGGCTCGCACCTCCGCCTTCGGCCTCGGCCTTCGTGGCGTGGATCTCGGCTATGCTGTGCGCGTTGCTCTTAAGCTGCGCCATCGCGAACCTGCTCTCGATTTCCCTACTCTGGATGGTGTCGGGCGATGGATGGGTGATCCTAGCCCCGGCCGCCTTGCTCTTCTCGGGGATGGTCCTCCCGCTGCCGCTCTTCCCAGATTGGGCCCAGCCCATTCTGGATGCCCTGCCGTTCCGCGGCCTGGTGGATGTCCCTTCCCGCCTCTACATGGGACACATCCCTCCCGAGGCGGCCCTCACTGCGCTCTCGCATCAGATCGCGTGGATCGTCGCGCTGGTCGCCCTCGGCCGTTCGCTGCTGAGCCGGGGGACGCGACGCCTCGTGGTCCAGGGAGGCTGAGTTGACCGACGCCTTGCACCTTTACGTCCGCTATATCGGCATCTCGTTCCGCGGTCAGATGCAGTACCGCGCTTCGTTCCTCATGCAGGCCGCGGGACACCTGCTCATCACGGTCATCGAGTTCATCGCCATCTGGGCGCTCTTCGACCGCTTCGGCAGCCTCCGGGGCTGGGCGCTGCCGGAAGTGGCATTCTTCTACGGCATCGTCAGCATTGCCTTCGGGCTCGCTCAGGCGACGGCCCGAGCGTTCCACGTCTTCGGCCGCATGGTCAAAGGCGGCGAGTTCGACCGACTGCTCTTGCGGCCCAGGAGTACAGTGCTCCAGCTCACCGGGCAGGAACTGGACCTGAAGCGCATCGGACGTGTGCTGCAGGGACTTGCGGTGCTGCTGTGGGCAGCGTCCGCGCTGGAGATCGTCTGGTCCCCAGCCAAAATCGCGCTCACCACCACGGCCATCTTCGGCGGGGCGTGCCTTTTCTTCGGGCTGCTGATCCTCCAGGCCACCCTTGCGTTCTGGACCACGGAGACACTTGAGATCATGAACATGGTGACCTACGGCGGGGTCGAGACCGCGCAATATCCCCTGGTGATCTATCGCCCCTGGTTCCGGCGCTTCTTCACCTTCGTCGTCCCGCTCGCCTGCCTCAACTACTTCCCCGCCCTTGCCATCCTCGGCCGCGCCGACCCTCTGGGGACACCCCTCGCTTTCCAATGGGCGTCTCCGCTGGCCGGGGTGGCATTTCTGGCGCTCTCGCTCCAGGTCTGGAAGATCGGCGTGCGCCACTACCGCTCGACCGGCAGCTAGAGGCTGTCTCAGTGGCCGCTCTGCGAGCTCTTCAATGCGAAAGGCACACCCTGAGCCTGCCCAAGGGCAGCGGCCTCTGCTTCTCTCTCTCTGCTTGCGGGGAGAGGATGGGAGTGGGTCAGGTGATAAGAGGCCACCCTTCAGCTTGCCTGGGAGCTCACAGCGCCCTATTCTGCCCCGAAGCGTAGCGAGAGAGGAGATTCGATCATGCGACTGGCGAACAAGGTGGCCGTTGTGACGGGTGCGGGGCACGGCATCGGACGCGCCATTGCGGAGCGCTTCGCGGCCGAGGGTGCGCACGTGCTCGTCGCGGACATCAACCTTGAAGGGGCGGAGGATACGGCCCGAGCCATCGAAGCGTCCGGTGCGGCAGCCGCCGCGCACGAGGCGGACGTGGGCCGATGGGCGGAGGTCGAGGGGATGGTCCATGCGGCCGTCGACCGGTTCGGCGGCGTGGACGTTCTGGTCAATAACGCGGGGATCGGCGACGGCGGTGTCGTCGAGAAGCTGGACGAAGCAACCTACGATCGCGTCATGGATACCAACCTCAGGGGGACCTGGCTGGGCGCGCGGCTCGTGGCGCCAGAGATGCGTAAACGTGGCGGCGGCAGCATTATCAGCATCAGCTCCGTCCACGGCATCGTCGGCTTCGGTGCCGACAGCGTCTACGCCGGGACCAAGGCGGGCATTATCGGCATGACGCGCGCTCTGGCCGTGGACCTCGGGCCCGACAACATCCGCGTCAACGCCATCTCACCCGGCTACATCCAGTCACACGACCCGGCGGACTCTTGGGTGGAACGAGTCGGCGAGGAGCACCGCGAGGCGTTCGTCCGGGAGTTCGGCGACGATATCGAGCGTCAGAAGCGCTACTACCAGCCGGTGCCCCTGATCGGCAGGCCGAAGCACATCGCCGACTGCGCGCTCTTTCTCTCTTCCGGTGAGGCCGAGTTCATTACGGGCGCCAACTTCGTCGTGGATGGCGGCCTGACCGCCCGAATGCCGATGGACTACCACCAGACCTCCCTTGAGAGGGAGGACGTCGCCGACGTGCATCGCAGGATGGAAGCGTGGGTCGCCGAACAGCGGAAGGAGGGTGAAGGCTAAGCGCAGCGCGATGCCATCCACTAGACGACCCTGTCGCCTCGCGCCTTAAATTCGAGCCAGGCTTACAGCCCGATGGGCCACGGTGTGGTATGAATCCCGCCTCTCCTATCCCTCATCGTCCGCCCCGCGAGTGTCATCTTGAATCCACTTGAAACTGGATCGCCGATGGATGCGCCCTGAACCATGCGGCATTCATCAGTAGCTCGCTCGGCCCGAAAGCACGCGATCCTGGCGCCTGCCCTTGCTCGCATCTTTCCCCACAACAAGTTGACTTTGGGCCATCTTTCCTTAGTGTGACGGATGACCGGGCATACATCAGGGAGATCATGATGCCACTGCAAAGCGATCCGCTGCTCGTCTTCCGCGGCAGCACGTCATCTTATGGACTCTACGCGCGGCGTCATTGGCTCGGCGAGGGCAGCGCGCTCGACCGACGGATAGACGAACGCCTCGATGCCACTCTCAATGCTCAGGCATCCGATGGCAGTTGGAATGGCTCCGCCGTCGAGACCATCGGAGGGCTCGTCACCCTTGAGCTTCTCGGAGACCCCGACGAGCCCGCCGCCGTGCACGCCGTGGACTGGCTCCTGGAGCGCCACAGACCCGTGACACTCTATCAGGAGGCCGGCGGCGGTCAGTCCTACGCCGTCGGCCTGTTCTCCGAGGTCTCCGATGCCGATGCTGAACGCCTCCAGAAGGGGAGCGATCTGCCGTTCACGCCGGGCTGCCCGACGCACGTCAAAACGGCCGCAGCACTCTACTTCGCCGGTGTCTACGACCGCGACATCGAAGGCCGCGTCGGCCGCGCCTTCCGCACGCTAGGGCGCATCTGTCAGAAGTCTGGTGGGCGCTTCTGCGAGAACCTCACATGCTCGCACAATGTCCTGCGCGCCTTCGTCTGCTACCCCGATACCGAAGACCACCCGGTCACCGAGGAGGCCCTGGGCCATCTGGCCAGCGTCCAGCATCCCGACGGCGCCTGGGATGCGTCCGAAGCGTTGTATCACTTCGTCAACACCGCCGCACGGAGCCAGAGTGATGTCACCGATGCGATATTCGAACGCGCCCTTCCATTGCTAGAGCGCTCCCAGAACCCCGACGGCTCTTGGGGTGACGAGCGCAAGGAGCTTTCGACCTTCCTCGCCGTGGAAGCCCTTAAGCGGCGCGAGGTCCTCAAGTAAGAAGCGGGCGGCGGCCGCTCGCCGGTCCGATGCCAGAGGCGGATGACATGACCCGAGTTGAGGCCCTGGAGCTCTTGCACGAGCACACGCACAGCGTCAACCTGCGGGCGCACGCCTACGGTGTCGAGGCAGCCATGCGCGCCTACGCGGAGCGCTTCGGCGAGAACCCCGAGCGCTGGGGCATCGTGGGGCTGCTCCACGACTTCGACTATGAGCGCCACCCCAGCCCCGAAGAGCACCCGATGATGGGCGCGCGCATCCTCGCCGAGCGCGGCCTGCCCGAGGACATGATCGAGGCGATCAAGGCACACGCGGATTATCTGAACATCCCCCGGACGACGCCCATGGCCAAGGCGCTGTACGCCTGCGACGAGTTGGTGGGGCTTTTGGTCGCGGTCGCGCTGGTGCGTCCGTCGAAAAAAATCGGCGATGTGACGGTAAAATCCGTCAACAAGAAGTGGAAAGACAAAGCCTTCGCCAGAGGCGTCAACCGCGAGGATATCGAGCGGGGGACCGAAGCTCTGGGCGTGCCGCTGGACGAGCATATCGGCGTCGTGCTCGAAGCCCTCAAGGGGGTCGCCGATGAGCTCGGGCTATGAGAGGCGCGGCTCTCGTTACAACACCTTGCCGAACGTCATCCCGAACCCTGAGCTTATCGGAGGGCCGAAGGATGGCCCCCCGGTCACATCTTCTAGTTGTGGCTTGACTTCTCGTCTGATAGCGGGTTATCGTCGGGTGCTGACATCGTCTTTAGCCGCCTCTTGAAACCCATGACTCAGCTCACCCGGCCTTCGCCGGTCCGCAGGCCTCTCAAGGGTATCGCCGCCTTCGTCTTGGTCATCGCTTTGGCGGTCGGGGTGCGCCTGGTGGCCGGAGGCGATCCCTACGCCGAGGCCGGCGCCGATCTGGACCTCTTCGGCAACATCTACAAACGCATCCTCTCCAGCTACGTCCGGGATGTCGATAGCCACGCCCTTGTCGAAAGGGGCGTCGGCGCTATGCTGGAGGAGTTGGACCCCTACACGATGTACATGGACACCGGGGCCTTGACCGAGCTCCGTATCGACACCACCGGCAAGGTCGGCGGCTTGGGCATCAGCATCACGCCCGCGCTGCGCGATGGTGTGCCGACCGTCCTCCTCGTCCTGGCGAACACACCCGCCGAGCAGGCAGGGCTCATCATTGGAGATCGGATCGTCGAGGTGGATGGCGAGCGTACGGCGCATCAGCCGTTGGAGAAAATCCTGGACCGGCTGCGCGGAAGACCCGGGACGTCAGTGGAGATCCGCGTCGAGCGGCCCGGTCGCGTGGCATGGCTCGAATTCAGCATCACGCGCGCTGAGATCAACGTCCCGAGCGTGACGTACGTCGACCGGCTGGAGGGAGAGATCGGCTACATACGCCTATCGCACTTCACGGAAGGCTCGGCGGACGAGTTCCACGACGCCATCCGCGAGACCCGCGAGTCCGAGGGTCCGCCGCTCCGGGGCCTCATCCTCGACCTGCGAGGCAACGCGGGCGGGCCTCTCTACCAGGCTTTCTCCGTCGCTGACAAGGTCCTGCCCAAGGGCCAGCTCATCGTCGAGACGCGCGGCCGCGAGGGCGGAGAGAGTTCGCGCCTCGTCGCCGAAGAGGACCCCATTGCTGGCGACATCCCTCTCATCGTGCTCGTCAACGGGCAATCTGCCAGTGCCTCCGAAGTGGTCGCCGGCGCCATTCAGGACGCCGACCGCGGGCTGATCATCGGGGAGACCACCTACGGCAAGGGCTCCGTCCAGACGATCTTCCCGTTGGGCGACGCCGCAGTGAAGATGACGACCGCGTATTACTTCACGCCCTCGGGACGCAACATCCACAAACCGCATCCTAGTCTCGGCGACCGGGGTCCCGATGAGGAGAGCTCGTCACCCTACAACCAACGGCGTACGCCCGGCCAGCGCCAGCCGCAGGAAGCCGACGAGGAGCGACCCCGCTACCGCACCCACAGTGGGCGCACCGTCTACGGCGGTGGAGGCATTACGCCCGATGTCATCCTTTCCAACGATGTCGAGAGCCACGTGCTGGCCGCGCTCCAGCGGCAACGCACTTTCTTCAGCTTTGCTGTGGCCTACGTCGGTGACCGCCCGGAGCTTCCGGCCGACTTCACTCCAGGTGAGGATATCCTGGCGGATTTTCGGGCCTTCGTGGCGGACACATCCCGTGCCATCCGCATCGAGGTGGAGGGCACCCAGGCACTTGCCCAGTTGCGAGCGATAGCCGCCGCACATCCCGACAGCGGCGCCCTGGCCGCTCATGTCGAGGCGTTGGATGACCTCCTGCGCAAGCGGATCGATGCCGAATTCCAGACCCATGCCGATCTCATCCTGGCGCGGCTCGGCCAGGAGTTCGCCGGGCGCTTGCGCGGCGAGCGCCCCCGCACCGAGGCCTCATTCGCCTCGGATGTGCAATTCCAGGAAGCGTTGCGCATCCTGCGCGATCCCGCCCTCTACGCGCAGAAGATGGGGCTGAGGGTCGACCGCAAGAGTTAAGTCAGCCCCAGAACCGCCGTCAGGACAACGGCATCCTTGTGCGGCTGGGGCAGCCGTACAATCGTCGGGCCCAGGCGCATCGCCGTCTTTGCCCTAAGGTCGTCTCCAACGGCGTTATCTACCGCGGTACGTCAGGAAGATCGCCGGCATCGCGGCCTCTCAGGTTAGTTCCCGCCGCCGGCGCATCTCATGTCCTTCGAAGAGATCGTAAGCAACCGCACCCTGGCTCTGGGCGGGCGGTGATACCCCCATGATGTGGCAGAAGGTGGGCACGACGTCAGCCGCATGGATGTAGCCGAAGGTCTCGGCAGGACGCTCGTAGCCCTTTTTGAGACCGGGACCGGCCAGGAGCAGCGAGCCGAAGCTTGAAGAGATTTCGCTCTGGGTGGGGAGGAAGCCGCCGTGGTGCCCGCCGTAGACTTGGGGAGCTCCCACGGCCCCGCCACCGACGATGCCCTTCCACTGGCCGTAGTAGCCGCTCACGTAGCCGTTAATAGAGATCACAACGTTCATGAGGATTGGGGAGTGAGAAATGATGTGCCCATTTGGTTATGACCTGAGCGTACAGAGGTGGTATGCGCAGATTGGTTTCCGCAGGCCCCGGCAATAGCCGACGCGGGTCCTAATTCGCATCGCCTTCTCGACCACGATGAAACCCCTTGCCCAAAACGACGTCAGACCAATCTGGCATACCCTTGGCATTCGCAATCCGCAGTATCGCCTCCCGGCAACGATCCTGGGCTTCACCGATCACCCTCGCTAGCGCTTCCGTATCCTTCTTCTCGAGGCTGCCGGCATGCAGCACGCTTGATGCAGAGCCGTAGGCTTCCCGAAGCATGCGAAAATAGGTCTTGCGCTGATCGAATGTCTCACCGAGTAGCCACGCCCCTCTCACCGACAGACGATGCCTTTTTTCTCCAACGACCCCCTTATCATCGCCCAGCAGAACAGATTCCAACGCGATCCTCAGCTCGATCAACTGCTCTTCTTTCACGGTCGCGCGTTTCGACCTGAGCCACCTTGCGATGCAAAGATCCAACCTTGTGTACTTCTCCAGCAGTCCATGCACTTTCAGACATCTGCGCAACTGCTCCTCGGAGACAAGAATCGGTGGCGGGTTACTTATGTCCCTAGAGTCACTCGAAAACACCGGGTGAAGGAAAAATGCGTCTACGTCTCCGTAATCCCACCACTGTCTGAACCAGTCTACGTAGCCGTTGATCTCGACCGACATTGCTCGGCAAAGGCTACCCGGCGACACCGAAGAAAGTTCCGGGTTGCGAATTGTGGGGCGGAGCAGTGGCTGAGGGAACCTGCTGTCTGTATCGCCATCCGGGGAGTACAGGGCGGGTCCTACTTCGTGTTCGAGGGAAAGCATCACCCTTTGGGCGTACTGCTCGTGCCGGGTATCGTGTTCGTCAATTTGAACGTAGAGGGATCTGGGAAACTCATCTCCGTTCCTTGGCAGTGTCTCCAGGAACAAGCCGTCTATGGGGCTCAGCCGTCCATCGGTAATCGCTCCCTTGAGCAAGGCACACAGCCAGACCCTGACGGGTCGACCGTCGACCCATCCCGCGAACAAGCCGGCGACTCGTTCTGGACCCAGTCGCGCGGCCGCGAGAATCAGTATCTTTGCGTAGTCCTGGACGGACGGCAGGCGGGGCGAAGCCCACGACCCCATCAGCTTGTAGAGGCCGTTTCCTACTGCACCGGTTTCGTGTGAGCTATAGCGCGCGACCATTGGCGTGAGCTCGGACACGATGTCAGCCAGTTCGGTTTCACGCACGCTTATGGCCTCCGTATTGGACAGGCAGTACTCCCTCCTCCTCTTCCTGGCATACAGTTCATGCATCACGGACGAATCGAAACGGTTTCCCCAGACATTTCTGAACTGCGTTTGGCCGACAGCTCTACGGATGTACTCCGTAAAGGGTTCAATCGCCATGTCCATCCGCCCTCCTACATTTTGGAGGCTAGTTGGCAAACGTCGTCGCGCCCCCGCCTGTGTGTGCGATCGAGTGAGCAGCGTAGCCTAAGCCGTGATCATAGTGCTCAACATCGCTGCACACAGGCGCACCGGCGGCGGCCAAGATAGCGCGTTGACAATTGCGGCCGTGAGAGGTCGTCTGGGTCGTCGAGTCGGCTGCGTAGGCCCCGCTGCAGCAAGTGTCGGGGGCCAAGGTGCGGTGAGTAACGCCGGTTCGGGTGGGTTAGACAACGAGCGTCACATGGGGCCGAGGAGGGTCTCTGAGTTGAACGAATCCGCATTCTGTTTGATGACGGATTCCAGTTGGTTGGGCTAGGAAATGTTGAAGTATGAACAAAAATGCGCAAAATCTGGGAGTTATCCTCATTTCGACACTGGTAGAATGAACTAATTCGTTTATGCGTCAGGAAGATCGCCGGCATCGCGGCCTCAGGTCAGTTCCCGCTGGCGGCGCATCTCATGCCCTTCGAAGAGATCGTAAGCGACTGCACCCTGGCTCTGAGCGGGCGGCGATACCCCCATGATGTGGCAGAAGGTGGGCACGACGTCAGCCGCGTGGATGTAGCCGAGGGCCTCGGCAGGACGCTCGTAGCCCCTTTTGAGACCGGGACCGGCCAGGAGCAACGAGCCGAAGCTTGAAGAGATTTCGCTCTGGGTGGGGAGGAAGCCGCCGTGGTGCGCGCCGTAGACTTGGGGGGGCCCCACGGCCCCGCCACCGACGATACCCTTCCACTGGCCGTAGTAGCCGCTCACGTAGCCGTGCTCCCAGACGAAGATGACATCGCCGCACTGATCGCCCCACTGGCCGAAGATGTAGGCGTCGCGCTTGGGGAGAGCGATGGCGATGGGAGTGCGACCCGTCCCCTCGTCGACCCAGGTGCGCAGCGCCAGGAGAAGCTCCCGCTCGATCCGGTCGAACGTCTCGCCCGGCTCGGCGTTGATGAAGATGTCAAAGCCTTTGTCATCCCTCAGGTAGGCCCGGGTTTCTTTCCAATCGATGTCCTCTTCGCGGACCTCGTCGCGCTCGACGCCCCGAGCGCCATCTCCGAGGACGGTGAAACCCTGGTCGTGAAGGAACTTGCGGATGTTGGCGATCCGGACATCGGGGGAGGCGCCGTGGTCGGCTATGACACCGACGTAGGTTTCGGCGTCGGCGGCCTCCCAGATCCGGCCCAGGATGCGGTCGCCCACCTGATAGGCCCGACGAAAATAGTCCATCGCAAGATCTGCGGTGGCCGAGTCGTAGCCCGGACAGACCGGGTCAACGTCGTTCAGGTGGATGTGGTTCAGGTAATCGTAGAGGTGCCAGTGGCACATGAAGAAGCTGCACCCCTTCTCCCGAAGCATGGCGTTGGCGACATCAGCGAACCAGATGCCCTGGTACTCGCACTCCTCGAGGGCGGTGTCGAAATCGGCCATGCCGGAGGTGTACGGGACCATGGAGGCGTGTTCCTGATAAGGGCCGAAACGTTCGATCAGCTCGGCGGCCAGGTCATCGGGGGTGGTGAAGCCATCGGCGTAGGTGGCCTGGGTGCGGTATAACTTGAGTTGCGTGCCATCGGGCGAGAGTTCGAGAAGCTTGAAGCGGACCGAGGCCCGCTGGTCCCTACCCTCGATCTGGAAGGTTTCGATCGCCCAGTCACTCCAAGCGTCTACTTCGGCTTCGGCGACCCGTGCGGCGCCGTCCTTCTCCCGGCAAATGACAACCTTATCGTAACCACGGCCGCGGCTATCGACCGCCAGGACACCGAAAGAGGTGACGTCGCCGCCGAGGCGGGCATGGATTTCGAGGGTCGTCTCCAGCGGTGGTGCGTGGCTCGCGGGCAGATTGGACCAGCCTTCGGCGGGACGCAAGGGAGGGATGGAGACGATGCTGCGCTGCGCCCGACGAACGGCCGTGCCGTCGTGGTCCATCTCGACAGTGGCCTCGGTATCGGCAGTGGTGCAAGCCTGACAGGCGGCGATCTCGTAGTCGGTACGGGCGTGGCTGGGATGCCCGAAGCCGTCTACGACATACCCCGATTTGATCCCCGAGGGATAAGCCGCCGGGTAGTGCACGGCAACGCTATCTAGGCTGGCGCGTTCCAGGGCGTTCCAGATGCGCTCAGCATTGACCGCTCGACCGTCGAAGCTGTCGATGCGCTTCCCGGGGGCAACCTCCACGCTCCAGCGAGTGACACCGTGGGTTCCCGTGTGTGCACCGGTCGAGAGAGTGGCCCAGTTAGTCGGTGTCCAGACGGGAAAGGAGGGGAAGGTCTGGTTGACCGTGCCCTCTGTCAGCATCCGCTTGAAATTGGGCAAAGCGCCTTCGGCGGCGAAATGCTTCATCATCGGGGTGATTAAGCCGTCCATCCCGTAGGCATAAATCTTCTTGCCCATGCGCGTCTCCTCTCCAGGGCTACGCCCGTTCGGTGGGCTCCCGCTTGAGGCAGACGGTGAGGCCGTCGCGCAGCGGGATGATCGTGGTAAAGAGCTCGGGTGATTCGTAGCAGAGCGCGTTGAAGGTACGGATGGCTACTGTCGATTCGCTTTGGTCGTCGCCCGCCACCTGACTCATCCAAATAGCGTTGTCGGTGATGAAAAGCCCACCCGGTCGCACGCGGGGCACGGCCAGGTCAAATACTTTGGGATACCAGGGCTTGTCCACATCGTTGAAGATCAGATCGAACGTCCCCGATGTCCCATCCAGGATCTCGAGAGCGTCTCCCACTTTGATATCCACCCGATCCAAGACGCCCGCCTGCCGCAGGTTTTCGGTGGCCTCATCCGCGTTGTGTGAACTGCCATCGGTGTACACGATGCGCCCATCGGGCGGGAGCGCCCGCGCAAGCCAGATCGTCGAATACCCGATCGCCGAGCCCATCTCGAAGATGCGCTTCGCACCCATCGAGCGCGCAAACTGATAGAGCAGCCGCCCGATCACGGGTCCGACGATGGGGATGCTCCGTTCCTCCGCGGCGGCTTCCATCCGGGCAAGAACCGGATCGCGCTTGGGCAGAAGACCCTCGATGTAGTCGGCGACTTCGGGACTGAGCATGGGGCCCAGGGAGGCGTGCGATATCATGAGCTCTCCGTTACGGCCGCGGGGGCCAGCTCTCGATCGCGGGCCGCCACTTCCCAGCGGGCGGTGCATTCGCCGCGCTCGTCGATGACGTAGACGCGCTTATGGAGATTGAAGGTGGGGCAGACGTGCGTCGGCACGACGTAGACCTCGTCGCCACGGACGACAGGGACGTCAAGTGCGACGCCCAGCATCCAATGCTCCTCGTTCTGGTCGCGGCTGCGCGCCTTGGGGAGGTTCAGGAACGTCCCGCGTGGTCCCGGCTGGTCGGAAGCAATGGCCTTGTAACCAAGATCGAGCGTGACCCGTCCCGGTGCGGGGATGCTGATGACACGGCTCAACAGCACGGCGGCGGGCTCGAAGGGAAGATCGGGAAAGGCTCGCTGAAAGCCCCAGTCCTGCAAGAAGCATGTCCCCGGCGAGGCCTCCACACCCTCGAGCCGCGCGTAGAACGGAAAGGTGGCTGTGCAGCCCATCACGATGCTCGGGACGGGCAGGCCCTCGGCCTCGGCTGCCTCCTTGAGCGCTCTGACCTTCTCGAAGCAAGCCATCGCGGCGCGCTGACGCTCTGCGGGGTCCCGCTGATGGTTCTGCCCGTCGTACGCATGAATGCCTCCTGGGCGCACGCCTGGAAGTTCGCTCAGGAGCCGGTAGAGGGATAACGCCGCATCACCGGGAGCGATGCCCGTCCGATGCATCCCGACGTCGAGGTCCACCAAGACAGACGCCTCGAGCCCCCGGGCGGCGAGGGCGGCCGAGAGCGCGTGTAAGGACTCGGAATGGTCGACGGTCACCTTGAAATCGCAGGTTGGGTAGCGCGCCATGATCTCGATGAAGCCTTCGACGGCCGGACCCACCCGGGGATAGGCGATCAGAACATCGGTTAAGCCGGCCTCCGCTAGCATGGCGGCCTCGGCAAGCGTCGCGCACTTATGCTTGGTGATGCCCAACCCCAACTCAATCTCGGCGATCTCCCGGGTCTTGTGGGTCTTGCAGTGCGGTCTCAGGCGTGAAGGATCACCCTCAGCGAGTTCGAGCGCCCTATGGATGTTGCGCTCCAGAATCGGGCGGTAGACCAGCAGACTGGGCGAAGGGATTGCGTCAGGGTTATTTATGAGATACTGAGGGTCCATCAGCGTCCTCCATCAGATCTTACCATCAGGAAAGTTGTATCCAGTCTCCTGCAATATATCTATCGCACAAGGATTGCGCGAAGCTGTATCTTGTCTTCTCGGTAGCACTATCAGGCTCAGGAGAAGGAGCGTGCCATGTCTTACGACTGTATCATCCGCGGTGGGCGGGTCATTGATCCTTCCCAGGATCTCGACGCCGTCTGCGACGTGGGGGTCTCGGGCGGGGTCATAGCCGCCATTGAGCCGTCGCTTCCCACGGACGGCGCTGAGGTCATCGACGCGGGCGACCGCATCGTCACCCCCGGGCTCGTGGACCTGCACACCCATGTCTATTGGGGTGCGACCCACTGGGGCATCGAGGCGGACCCGCACTGTCTGGCCAAAGGCGTCACCACCGTCTTCGACGCGGGCTCGGCGGGCGCGAGAAGCTTCCCCGCCTTCGAGCGCTTCATCATACGAGATGTACGCACGCGCATCTACGCCTTCCTGAACATCTGTGTGGCGGGCCTCGTCGCCCCGCAGGTGGGGGATCTGGAGAACATCAGATGGGCGGATGTCGATGACGCGGTCCGCGTCGCGGAGCTTTATCCCGAGACGATCGTCGGGATCAAGATTCGCCTTTCGACCATGCTCGTGGGCGCAAACGGTCCCGAAGGACTACGCTGCGCCGCCGAGGCTGCCAGAACCCTCGATAAGCCCTTAATGGTCCATCCCAACATGTCTTCCCTCAGCACGGCTGAGGTACTCGACATGATGCGGCCAGGGGACATCGTCACCCATTGCTATCACAGCCGGGAGACCGGCATCGTCGACGACGAGCGCCGCGTGTTCGACGCGGTGCGGCGCGCGCGGGATAAGGGGATCTGGTTCGACGTCGGCCACGGTGCGGGGAGCTTCGGCTTTCAGGTGGCCGAGGCCGCCTTGGATCAGGGCTTTCCGCCCGATTCCATCTCTAGCGACCTGCACGTCTATAGCATCGAAGGGCCTGTCTTCGATCTGGCGACGACCGCGGCGAAATTCTTCCTGTTGGGCCTGTCGCTCCCGGACGTCATCGCTAAGGTCACGACCGCCCCGGCGCGCGCGATGGGCATGGAAGACCGGCTGGGCACGCTGCGCTCCGGCACTGTCGCCGATGTCGCCGTCTTCGAGCTCCAGGAGGGCCGCTACCAGTACCAGGACACGACGGGAGAAGTGCGCGCAGGGACGCAGAAGCTCGTGCCCGCAGCGGTCTTACGCGCCGGCGAGAACATCCCCGTCGGTCCACCGGCATCCCTCGATCTGCTCACGCGGGAGGATTTCAAGCGCATCGGCGTCCGAGCGACACCTCGGGTCCCGGCGGCGCGCAGTTAGGTCGAAGGGCTGAGCCAGTCGAACGATGCCACATCCGCCGGGACGCTGGAAGGAATCCCTGCAGTCCGCATCTCTTGCTTGCTGGCCAACCCGGCGCCGGCAAGACCGCCGAACTGGCCCGCCTTGGCCGTACGTTGGAACGCGAGAAGGGCGGCTGGCTATAGGCATCCATGCTATGCGCTGCTGAGGGGCTTACCCTCAACGAAGCGCAGCAGCAGCCCGAGGTTCTCTATCGGGATGATGGGGATGAGGTTGTCTGTGATCAGGGGCTCAAGCCCGCCGAAGCCGTACTTGAGGATGGCCAAGCGAACCCGGTCGCCCAGCTCGAGTACCTCCCGCTGGGACTTGACCCCAGGGTGCGCGAGCAGGACGTCGTATGCGTTGATGTCTTTCTTGTGGAAGTCCTCATAAGCGGCGACGAAATCCACCTCGTGACCATGCTCCCGCAATTCGGCGATGATCTGATTGATGTAAACGTGCGGGCCTCCGATCCCGTCGCCGACGTTGCCCATGTAATCGAAGAATAGGACTCTCATAGGGTCTCTCCATCCTCATATGGATTAAGTCACCTCGGCCCGGTCCGCAAAACGTGGCTCGCGAGCGGTCCTTCGGCCCTTGACACGGGACTGCAACGTTCTAACTATACCTCCTAAGGACACTCAGGTTCCAATCGCGTCGTACGGGCTGTCCTGAGCCTGTCGAAAGATCGAAAGAGTTGGTTGTGCCCGATTCCACAGCGCCCCCGCCTACCGCCGATGCCGTTGTGGTCGGCGGGGGGGTCATGGGGGCAAGCATCGCTTACCACCTTGCCAGGGCCGGCGCCGGGCGGGTGGTGCTCCTGGAGAAACGCTTCCTCGCAGCGGGATCCACAGGGAAATCGGGCGCCATCTGTCGCCAGCACTACTCGAACGTCCTCACCGCAACCATGGCCAAGCGCAGCCTGGAGATCTTTACGAACTTCGACGACGCCATCGGCGGAGACTGCGGCTTCGTGCGCACGGGCTTCATCGCGGTTGTGAGCCCCGAGGACCGCGATAGCCTCGCCGTTAATCTGGAACTCCAGCGCAGTGTGGGTATCGACACGCGCTCGGTCTCTCCCGATGAGTTGTGCGCCATCGACCCCCAAGCCGCCGCAACCGATGTCGGCGCGGCCTGCTACGAGCCCGACGCCGGTTACGCCGACCCCGTTCTCACCACCGCCTCGTTCGCGGAGGCGGCGCAGCGCCATGGCGCCATCATCTGCGAAGGGACACCGCTGGTGGGTATCGTCCGCGAGGGCGACCGCATCGGGGGCGTCCAGACCCCCAAGGGGACAATTAGCACGCGCGTCGTCGTCAATGCCGCGGGACCCTGGGCGCGGCGCGTCATGGGGATGGTCGGAGAGGATATTCCCTGTGATGTCGCCCGCGTCCAGGCCGCGATCTACCGCCGTCCCCCCGACTTCGGTGCTCCGCACGCGGTCTACGGCGATTTCATCCACCAGATCTACTTCAAGCCGCATGGAGGAGCGCAGACACAGGTCGGATCCATCGATCCAGCCGAGGCGAAAAACCGCGCCGACCCCGACGACTACGACGAAGGGATCGAGTCGGATTTCATCACCGCCTGCCGCGAGCGGATGGCCAAGCGGCTACCGATCATGGCGCAGAGCATCGCCGGGGGCGGCTGGTCAGGGCTCTACACGCTGACGCCGGACTGGCACCCCATCCTGGACCATGTCACCCAGGTGGTGGGGCTGTACGTCGCCACGGGCTTCAGCGGTCACGGCTTCAAGCTCTCGCCCGTGGTCGGCGAGTGCATGGCCGAGTTGGTAACAGAGGGCCAGGCCACGACTCTGGACATCTCGCCCCTACGCGCGAGCCGTTTCGCCCAGGGCGAACTGGTGCGCGGACGGTACGAGTATAGCATCATCGGCTGAGGTCGCCTACGCCGCTTGCTCGGCGGTCTCGGCATCGGGTTCGCGCAGGCGAGCGGTTTGGCTCTGGGCCTTTGACCGGATGCCGGCTGCGGCGGCCACGTCCACCGGACGCAAGGACGATCCAGAAGGTGCAGCGACCTCGCCGTGGCACGGGCTTGTTTCCCCCATGGCCACCGCGTATCCTGGGGCGATCAGCGACCGTGCCGTGCGCGGGCCGTTAGCGCGACGGGCAGGCGTACCACGCCGATACGAGCCATTGGAGGGATGCGATGGAGCTAGGGCTTGAGGGCAAAGTGGCGTTCATCACCGGAGCGAGCGAAGGCATCGGATATGCGGCGGCGGAGATCTTCGCTCGCGAGGGGGCCAAGGTGGGCATCTGCGCGCGACGACCGGAGCCCCTAAATGAGGCCGCGCAGCGGCTACGCGCGACGGGCGGTGATATCTATGCCGCACCGGCGGACGTGACCGACCCCTCCGCGCTTGAGGCGGCTGCCGGGGGTTGTGTCCAAGCGCTGGGCCCGATTGATATCCTGGTGAACAACGCGGGCGGTGCCCACCGCAGTGAGCTATTGGCGGTCACCGACGAGGAGTGGCAGTACTCGTGGGACATGATGCTTATGGCCGCCGTGCGCCTCTGTAGACACGTCATCCCCGGAATGCGCGAGCGCCGCTGGGGCCGGATCATCAACGTCTCCAGCATCTATGGCCGCCAGCCAGGACCCGAAGTCCACGATTACAACGTGGTCAAGGCGGCGCTCATCAACCTGACCAAGTGTCTCGCCAACGAGTACGCCGCCGATAACGTCCTGGCCAACATCATCTGCCCCGGGCCCATTTTAACCCCACTCTGGGTTCGCAAAGCCACCGGGCTCGCCCGAGAGCAGGGCACGACCATGGAGACTGTCATCGAGCAGCTCGCGGAGCGGAACGTTCCCCTAGGCCGCTACGGCAAGCCCGAGGAAGTTGCCGACTTCATCGTCTTCCTCGCTTCCGAGCGCGCCAGCTTCACCACCGGCGCATCCTTCAACGTCGATGGCGGCATGGTACGCGGTATGCCCTGACGCACGACCGCGCCATCGACCCCGGTGAAGCAGCGTGCCGTCTAGGCGACTGCGCCCTCGCAGGACCGGCCGGCTGCCGAGGCCTGACGCATCAGCCGACCCGTGCTCGATCCGCTTCGCCGCTTGACGCTGTTGACCCATCGACGCGCGTCGGGTAAATTGCAATACCGGCATCCCCGATGGCGCAACCTCGCCCCTCGACCGACACACCCTCCATCACAACTGACGGCCCCTCCCGCTCGCGCAGCTTCCTGCTGCTCGCCGCAGGCACCTGGTGCACGAGTGTAGGGCTTTCGATCCAGAACACGATCGGTGTGAACTTCATGGTCGAGCAACTAGGCCTTGGGGCGCAGGATCTCGGCATCGTCCGCTCCATCATCGAAATCCCGGGGCTGTGCAGCGTCTTCATAGCCGCGGCGGTCATGCGCATTGCTGAGCGGACGGTGGGAATGAGCGCTCTACTTCTCCTGGCAGTGGGCATGGCGGCTCTTTCACGGACGACCACGTTCGTCCCTTTCGTGATCTTCTACCTCATCGCCTTCGCTGGCATACGCCTGTGGGTGCCGGTGGCCAGAGGTATGAGCCTGGCCGTGGCCGAGACCGGTACTCAGGGCGCGGTATTGGGGCGTCTGGGTGCCATCGGCGCGACCGGGTTCCTGGCCGGCGCCGCTGTCGTCTATCTGGCCTCGGAGCGGCTTGGCTTTCCGGCGATGTATCTGCTCGCGGGCGCTACCTTCTGCGCGGGCGCGCTGGCGGTGCGTATGATTGACCGCAGAGTCGGGCATGAGACGGAAGCCAGGCTCGTCTTTCGACGGCGCTACGTTCGCTACTACGCGATCATGTTCCTCGACGGCTTTCGGCTTGTCCTGATCGTGGCCTTCGCTCGCTTCGCGCTGGTCAAGGTCTACGGCGCCTCCGTCGGTCACATCGCGGTGCTCGGGATGATCACCACGGCACTCATTTTTCTGACGGCGTCCCGCGTCGGTCGTTGGGTCGACCGCTATGGCCCCCGACGAGTGCTCGTGGGGAGCTACCTGACAGCAGCGGCGATCTTCCTCGGCTACGCCGTCTCCCACGACCTGTGGCTGCTTTCCGCCTTGCTCGTTCCGGGTGGGGCACTCTGGCAATTCTCCAACGTCGCCATCACCGCATACGCGGAACGGGCCGTTTCACCGCCGGACCTGCGACCCACGCTCGCGGCGGGTGAGACGGTCGGCCGCGCTGGTGCCGTCTTGTTGGCGCTCGGGGGTGGGCTGGTCTGGGAGGCGTTCGGCTACCCAACCCTTTTCGCCGTCGGCATGGTGGTCACGCTCCTGCTTGTCGCCGTCTCGGCCCGCATCAGTGTGACACCGACGACTTCTGCCGCGGCATCGCCATTGTGAACCTCCGGAAGGCCCTCTTGGGCCCTCGAAGGATGAGCTCACGAAAGATGCGGCCAGCCCCCGCCGTTGACACCCCGGCGCGCTGCGGGTAGATTTCGCTCCGGTTCGGATGGCTCGGCTACCCGTTATGACGTCACCTCGCACCTCGACTGTCGCAGCAACCGGCGCACCCTCCCGCACGCGCAGCTTCACGCTTCTGGCAACGACCACCTGGTGCCTGCACGTCGGGTTGGGCATCTACTTCTCCATCACATCGAACTTCATGGTCGAGCGGCTTGGGATCGAAGCTCACCAGCTCGGCATCATGGAATCCATCCGCGAGATCCCCGGGCTTTGCACGGCCTTCATGGCGGCCGCCGTCATGCACCTGGCCGAGAAGACGCTGGGCGGAGGCGCGCTTTTGTTTTTGGCGTTGGGGATCTGGGGGCTTGCGCAGACCGATACGCTGGCGATGCTCATCGTCTGCCAGTTCGTCGCCTCCATCGGCTTCCACCTCTGGATGCCCGTCGCGAGCGGTTTGGGCCTGGCCGTCGGGGAAAGCGGACAGAAGGCGCGGACCCTGGGGCGCTTGAGCGCCGTCGGCGCAGCGGGGCTTCTGGCCGGCATGGTGCTGGTCTATCTGGCGGCGGAGCCTCTCGGCTACCGGACGATGTATCTGATCGCCGGTGGCGCCATCGTCGCAGCCGCGTTGGCAGTGCGCCTGATCGACCGCGGGGTCGGCCATGCCACCGGGGCTAGACTTGTCTTTCGCAGGCGCTATCGCCTCTACTACGCACTCATGTTCCTGGAGGGGTGTCGGCGCCAGATCTTCATGACGTTCGCCGTGTTCGCTTTGGTCAAAACCTACGGCGCCTCCGTCGGCCACATCGCGGGGCTCATGATCATCAACGGCGCCCTCAACTTCCTGGCGGCTCCGCGCATCGGCCGATGGATCGACCGCATCGGCGAGCGCAGCGTGCTGATGGCCAGCTACGCGGCCCTGTCGGCCGTCTTCTTCGGCTACGCCACCGCGCGCAGCCTGTCAGCGCTTTCGGTCCTCTACGTACTCGATAACGCCATGTTCGCCTTCATGATCGCCATCACCACCTACGTCGAGAAGATCGCGGGTGGGGCGGACTTGCGGCCGACACTCGCCACCGGTTCGACCATGAACCACGTCGCCGCCGTGACCGTGCCGCTGGTCGGCGGATTGGCCTGGCAGGCGTTGGGCTACCAGGTCGTCTTTCTCGGGGGCGCGCTGATCGCCCTCGTCTCCGTGGCGGTTGCAGCGCGGATGAAGACGGCGGGCGTGGCGACACCGTGATGGCAAGCTCAAAACCAGTGCCTCAGACCCAGGAGAGAGAGATGGAGAAAGGGAAGTTCTTCGACAAGAGCTTCTTCGATGAAGCTTTTGGTAAACTGACCACTGCCTTCTCGAAGCAGCACAAAGGAGAGCCGCCTATCGTCGAGTTTGTCCTGGACGACGGAACGGAGGTTCACGTCGCGAAGCTCGTCGAGGCGGCCGATGGCTGGGTGAGCGTTCTCGCATATAGCGGCCGTGCCAAAGGACAGTACAGGAAGGACGCTGAGAGATGCTCTGGGGACTGCGTCCAGGTCACCGTGCCCTTGGGGCGCATTCGCCGCATCGTTCACCGTGGCGGGCCCGAGTCACACATCGGCTTCGGAGGCTAGGCCGTGCGCTTCGTTCCCTTCCGCGCGGAACTCGCCGCTCGGGAGGATGTCATCGCCGTTGGCGGCGGGGGCTATGCGGGACTCAACCTCAGCGTCTGGCCGGGCAACCGCACGCCGCCGTCCCTGCGCGCCGACACTCTGGCGGGAATCGCTCTCAACTTCCTGCATGCGCCCGACCGCGAGCGCCGCCGGCGCGGTGAGGAGCTCGTCACGTGCGAGGGCTTCGACGGCGACGGCCTACTGGCGATCTGGGCGCTTCTCTATCCCGAGCGGGCGCTTGAGCTGGCGGACGTCATCATCGCATCGGCGGTTTGTATCGCTTTCCAGACCTGGACGACGCCCGAAGCGGCTCAGTTCGGCTGCACCGTTGGCACCTACGCCGACCCCGTCCTCTCTCCGATCGGTGATGAACTCTTGGAGTTGGACGATGAAAACCTGCCTGGCCGCCTCTACGAGGCTCTTCTGCCCGAGGTGGAGGCCGTTCTGATCTCGCCCGAACAGTACGCTCCCCTCTGGCGCGACGAGTTCGACGCCATCGAACGTGGGCGAGAGACGGTCGCCGCGCGCGGCCACGTGAAAGCCTTTCCGGATGTAGACCTGGGTGTAGTTAGAACGCCGGGGTGGCTCCACAGGGTGGCGGCTTTCTCAGCGACAGAACACGACCGTGTTCTGATCATCTCCGAGACGGCCGCAGGCCCCTGCTACGATCTGAGCTACAAAACGACGAGCTGGGTCGCCCTCGAAAGCCGTAGGCCCGCCCCTCGCGTGGACCTCGCGCCGCTGGCCAGCGAGCTCGAACGGCTCGAGACCAGCGGTGGCCACTGGGCCTTCGACGGCATACGTGAACCGCACCCCTCTCTTAGCGCGCGCTATAGCGGCCAGCCCGTGCCCAGTTCGATCCCGCCGGAGCCGCTGGTCGAGGCGGTTGTGCACTATCTGCGGAACGCGCAGGACGACCCAGCGCTGCTCTGGAGCCCGTACGAGGAACCCACCACCGAAAGCTAGGGAAGGACGGGGCACCAATGGCCTTCAAGCTCGGCTACTCGAGCATCCGCATGGAGACTCCCGATCTCGAGCGCGTCCTGGCCCAGATGCGCGCCGCCGGCTGGGATGGCTGGGAGCTGCGTACGTCGCTGGACTGGCTGGGCGCCCCGTCCCGCGTGCGGGCGATCAGCGAGGCCGCCGGGATGCCGGTCTGCTGCGTCACGGGAACTGGGATCAGCCTCGACGGCGACTGGGCCATGCGCGAGCGCAACAAGCGGCGGATCGACTTCGCCGCCGAGGTTGAGGCCGATGGCTTCATGTTCATGGGCGCGAGCCGGACGCCCGGCCGTCCCGCTGCGGATGACGAACTCGCGCGGCTGGCGGCGCTGGGCGAAGAATTCGCCGATTATGCCCGCCAGTATCACCTCGACGTCTCTTACCACATCCACACCAGCACGACGGTGGACTCGATGCAGGAATTGACGAAGCTCATGGCACGGCTTACGCTGTGCAAGCTATGCATCGACGTGAGTCACGCTGCCTTCTGGGGCAGCGGCCCGGCGGAGATCATCCGACAGTACCGGGATCAACTCGTCTACGTCCACCTACAGGATTGGAAGAGCTATCGGTTCGTCGCCCTGGGCGAGGGTGATCTGCTAGACTTCCCCGCCGCGCTTAGGGCGCTGGAGGAGGTCGGCTATGAACGCTGGGTGGTCGCTGTCCCGGGGACGGAAGACCGCACGCCCGAGGCGATGATGCGCGTCAACCGCGAGTACTTGCGGTCGTTGGGGTACTGAGATGTCCGAAGCCAGGTTCAAGGTCTACCGCAATGGCGAGCCGCACAGGCCCGATGCGCCGCCTGACCCGTACGTCGCCGAGCTCGAAAAGCGGGGCTTCGAGATGGTCCGTGCACCGTACAACGACGAGGACGAACTGATCGCGATGGCACGGGACGCCGATGTCGTGCTCGAGGGAGGGCCGCGCGTGACCGCCCGCGTCATGGACGCCCTGCCCGCGCTCAAGCTCGTCAGCGCTTTCGGCATCGGCTACAACTTCACCGACGTGCCGGCCGCCACCGAGCGCGGTATCCCCGTCATGAACGTGCCCCTCGTCTTTCACCGGGAGGTGGCCCACCACGCGATGACGCTCCTGCTCTCCCTAAACCGTCACCTGCTCGAGGCGAACGAGGTCTGGCGCGGGCGCGGGGAGCGCGGCTGGGACCACATCGGCCACCTCTATGGCGAGACGTTGGGTCTGATCGCCTTCGGCAACGCGGCGCGCGTCATGGCGCAAATCGCCCACGGCTTCGAGATGCGCGTCGTCGCCTATGACCCTCTCGTCCCACCTGAAGTCTTCGCCGAACACGAGGTCGATTCCGTCTCCCTGGAAGACCTCTTCCGCCAAAGCGACTACATCTCCTGCCACGCACCGTTGAATCCCCAGACCCACCGCCTCATCACGGCGGAGCACTTCGCCCTCGCCAGGCCGCACGCCATCTTCGTCAACACGGGGCGCGGCCCTGTAGTGGTCGAGGCCGCACTGATCAGCGCGCTCGAGGAGGGCCGAATCGCCGCCGCGGGACTGGACGTGCTTGAGCAAGAGCCTCCGGTGCCTGGTCACCCGCTTCTTGCGATGCCGAACGTCATCGTGACGCCGCATATGGCAGGCTACTCCACACGCGCGCTCGAGCTCCGCCCTGTGGCGCTAGCCGAGAGAGTCGGTATGGTGCTCACGGGGCGCTGGCCCGAACCAGGGCCCGTCAACCCTGAGATCAGAGCCCATGTCGAGGCTGCATGGCGCACATCCCAGTGGCGACCGGGCGGAGCAGTTGCGCGGCCCGGCGTCAATGCTTAGCAAACCGCCTAAAACGTAGGAGGGGACCGGCTATGAGTGTTGAGGTTGCCACTGTCCCGGAAATGAGAGACCGCCTTCTGCGGCACCACATCGTCCCTGAACCGCGAGCGCATGCGTTCGCCCGAGCCATCAAATGACCGAATCCAGGTTCAAGATCTACCGCCAAGACAAGATGTGGGTGGAGGACGTCCCGGCCCACCCGTACGTCACTGAGTTCGAGAAGTGGGGCTGCCAGGTGGTCCTCGCGCCTTACAACGACGAGGACGAGCTGATCGCAATGGCACAGGATGCCGATGCCGTGCTCGAGGGAGGCCCGCGCGTGACCGCTCGCGTCATGGATGCACTGCCCGCACTGAAGGTCGTCAGTTCACTCGGTATTGGCTACAACTTCACCGACGTGCCGGCCGCCACCGAGCGAGGCATCCCCGTCATGAACGTGCCCCTCCTCTTTCACCGGGAGGTAGCCCAGCACGCGATGACGCTCCTACTCGCAGTCAACCGGCACCTGCCCGAGGCGAACGAGGTCTGGCGCGGGCGCGGGGAGCACGGCTGGGATCACATCGGCCATCTCTATGGCGAGACGTTGGGCTTGATCGCCTTTGGCAACATCGCGCGCGTCATGGCACGAATCGCCCACGGCTTCGAGATGCGCGTCATCGCCTATGATCCTCTCGTCCCGCCCGAGGTCTTCGCCGAGCACCAGGTCGAGCCCGTTTCCCTGGAAGACCTCTTCGGGCAGAGCGACTACATTTCCTGCCACGCACCGTTGAATCCCGAGACCTATCACCTCATCACGGCAAGGCACTTCGCCCTCGCTAAACCGCACGCCGTCTTCGTCAACACGGGGCGCGGCCCGGTGGTGGACGAGACGGCGCTAATCGCCGCACTCCGGGAGGGCCGCATCGCCGCCGCGGGGCTGGACGTGTTCGAGAAGGAGCCGCCGGAGCCCGATAACCCGCTTCTTGCGATGCCGAACGTCATCGTGACACCGCACATGGCCGCCGAGTCAACTCGTCTAAAGAAGCTTCACCCTGGGGTGCTGGCCGAGAGAGTCGGTATGGTGCTCTCGGGGCGCTGGCCCGAGCCGGGGCCCGTCAACCCCGAAGTCAGAGCCCATGTCGAGGCCGCATGGCGCACATCCCAGTGGCGACCGAAAGGCGAGGCGCCGCGCCTTACGCCCAGGCGATGAGCCCGGGCAGGAACGGGGCGGACAGGTCGGGGTGGCGCGGAAGGACGCGCATCGTGTAGCCATATCGGCCGCTCTTGCGGTAGGTGGTGGAACCGGCCTCAAAGAGGTAGGTGCCATCCCCATCCTGATCGACGAGCTCCATCGGGCTGGCCTCCGCTTCGGTGAGCTCGCCGCTGGGGTCTACTCGCCCCAAGTAGAGCTCTACAGCCACGTCGTTCGGCGTCAGATCGCCCAGATGGACGCGCGCCTTGGCACGGATCAGGCCGCCGACCTGCGCCTCGCCGCGCGATTCGATGCCCACCGGCTGGATGCGGACCATGGGCCAACTTTTCTTGACGCGAGCCTTCCAAGCCGCCAGGTCTCGTGCCCGTGCCATCGCGTCGGCCACGAGATCACCGTGACGAGCCGCCGCCGGCACATAGAACCGATCGGTGTATTCCCGAACCATGCGGTGCGTATTGAAGGCGTGGCACAAAATCCCGATGGATGTCTTCATGCGGTCGATCCAACGGCGGGGCAGCCCGTCGGCACCGCGGTCGTAGAAGGTGGGGACCACATCCTGCTCCAAGAGGTTGTAAAGGGCCTCGGCCTCCACCCTGTCCTGGTAGTCGGGGTCGTCGTAGGTCTCTCCCCGTCCGATGGCCCAACCGATGGTGTCGGACTCGGCGCCTGAGTCACGCCAGGCTTCGTCCCACCAACCGTCCAGAACGCTGAGGTTCAACACACCATTGGCGGCCGCCTTCATGCCGCTCGTGCCGCTGGCCTCGCGGGGCCGGAGCGGTGTGTTGAGCCAGACGTCCACGCCTTGCACCAGGTAGCGGGCCACGGCCATGTCGTACTCCTCGAGGAAGACCAGCCGCCTGCGGAACCGCTCCTGCCGGGTCAGCTCCACGATCTGCCGGATCAACTCCTTGCCCGCGTCGTCCCTAGGGTGCGCCTTACCCGCGTAGACGATCTGCACCGGACAGTCGGGGTCGATCACGAGGCGGGCGAGCCGCTCCGGATCCCTAATCAGGAGGGTGGCGCGTTTATATGTCGCGAAACGGCGCGCGAAGCCGATCGTCAACGCTTCCGAATCCAGCACCTCATCGGCAGCCTCGATCTCTCTTCGGAGTGCGCTCTGCCGTACGAGCTGGCCTCGCAGGCGACTTCGTACGAACGACACCAGTCGCTCCCGGCTCCGCTCACGAGCGCGCCACAGTTCCTCCGCCGAGATGCGCTCGGTCCGCTGCCAGACGGCTTGATCACCCGGAGACTCCCGCCAGCGCGGCCCCAGGTAGCGCTCGTAAAGCTGATCCATCTCCCGCGAGATCCACGTCTGGAAGTGGACGCCGTTGGTCACGTGACCGATGGGCATTTCGCTCAGGGTCACCCCGGGCCACAGCTTCTGCCACATCCGCCGGTTCACCTTGCCGTGCAGCCGGCTGACCCCGTTGCTATAAGCCGACAGGCGCAGAGCGAGCACCGTCATGCTGAAGAGCTCGCTATCGTCCCCGGGGTCCTGCCTTCCCAGCGCCAGGAACTCCTGCCGGTTCAGGCCCAGGGCTTCGGCGTAGCCCCCGAAATAGCGATCCATCTGCTCGGAGGAAAAGTAATCGTGTCCGGCTGCCACGGGAGTGTGGGTGGTGAAGATCAGCCCTGCCGATGCCGCCTCTCGCGCCTCGGCAAATGAGAGGCCGCCCCTCTCCATCAGGCAGCGCACCCGCTCCAGGGCCAGGAAGGCCGAGTGCCCTTCGTTCATGTGGTAGACGGCAGGCTGGATGCCTAGCGTCTCCAGGGCACGAAAGCCGCCGATCCCCAACATCACGTCCTGCTTGATCCGCATTTCCAAATCGCCGCCGTAGAGCTGATGGGTGATGTTCCGGTCCTCAGGGCTGTTGGCTCTCACGTTGGCGTCCAGGAGGTAGAGGGATACGCGGCCCACCTGTGCGCGCCATATCTGCGCGAGAACCTCCCGACCGGGGTAGGGCACTTCAACGGCGAGCGGCCTCCCGTCCGGCCCGTGCTCAAGCGTCAGGGGCAGGTTGTAGAAATCATTGTCCTCGTAAGCCTCCTGTTGCCAACCGGCCTCATTGAGGTATTGCCGGAAGTAGCCCTGCTGGTACAGGAGCCCGACGCCCACCAAGGGCACTCCTAGATCTGAGGCCGACTTCAGGTGGTCTCCGGCCAGAACCCCCAGTCCGCCCGCGAAGATGGACAGACACTCGGCCAGGCCGAACTCGGCCGAGAAGTAGGCAACGAGGGGGCTTTCGACGGCGCCGTGAGTCTTGTGGAACCACATGGACTTCGCGGCCATGTAGGCATCGAAGTACTGTGAGGTGCCCTCCAGATGTGCCAGAAAGCCCTCGTCGGCGCTGGCGGCTTCGAGCGCTGCCTGGTCCACCATCCCCAGCAGGAGGACCGGATTATGGTGCGCCGTATCCCACAGGTCGCGGTCCACCCTGCTGAAGAGCTCGATGGTGGCATGGCTCCACGTCCAGCGCAGATTGTAGGCCAGTTCACGCAGCCGCTCCAGCGCGGGCGGTAGCGATGGGCTCACCGTGAACGTACGAATGGGTTTCAGTACAGCCTCACTCCCCCTTCGACTAGGCGCGTTTATCCTCGATTACCCGTGTCGCGCAGCGCCTTGGCGGTGGCAGTAATCGAGGGGTTGATGGTATAGGTGTCAAAGGCCGCAATGATAGCTCTAGTCGCATCAGGAAAGGCCAGTTCGGTCCCATGCCTTCTTTTTCTCCGGCCATCCAGTCGTCACGAAGTCGCCGTTCTTCCCCGCGTCCACAGCACGGCGGCGAGTACCGCCACGCCTGACGGGATCAAAAGCACGGGCGGGGCTCCCAAAGCTGCAGGAATATAACCGAACGCGAGCGCTGCCGCTGCCGTCGTCAGTGCATAGGGGAGTTGCGTGCGCACGTGCAGCATCAGATCGCAGCCGCTAGAGACCGCGCTAAGTACCGTCGTGTCGCTGATGGGTGAGCAGTGGTCGCCGAAAATCGAGCCCTCCAGCACCGCACCCAAGGCCAGAAGCGTGAGGGTCATCTCCCCAAGATGAAAGGCGAGCGGGATGGTCGTCGGCAAGAGCAGCGCCATCGTCCCCCAGGACGAGCCCGTCGAGAAACTCACCGCGCAGGCCAGCCCGAACACCAACACCGGCACAAGCCATGACGGCAGTGCACCGCGTAAGAGTTGCACCAGCACCTCCGCCGTCCCAAGCGCGCCGCACAGGTCACTCATCGCCCAGGCGAGGACCAAAACGGCCAGCGCCGGGCCCATCGGCACCATCCCTCGGAGCCACGCGCGCCCCACCGCCCTCGCGCCCCGACCGTAGGCCAGGGCCAGGCTAGCAGCTGAAGCCGAGCCCACCCCCGCCGCGACCGCTAACACCAGGCTCGAATCGGCCGCGGCCAGCGCCGCGCGCCATCCCGAAGCCGAGAGCGCCACCCGCCACCCCTCCGTCGTCAACCGCCCCAATCCTCCGCCGTCTAGCCACAGACCCACTAGTGTCGCGGCTACCACGAGCCCCACAGGCACGACGGCCAGAAGCCAGCGGGCCGCCGGAGGATCGCCGTCTTCGATGTCCGCCACGCTGGCCTCTGACGCTTCGTACCTCTTCTCCGCTGCCTCGCGCTCCGCGGCGTGCATGGGACCGTAGTCGCGTCCGAGCGCGGCAACTAGGAGGACGAACACCAGCGTGAAGATCGAGTAAAAGCGGAAGGGCAGGCTCGCGAGGAAGACCGCGTACGGGTTCTCAGTAACGCCCAGTCCCGACAGCACCTCGCCTAAGAGCCCGACCTCATAGCCCACCCACGTCGAGAGCAGCGCCAACCCCGCGACGGGCGCCGCAGTGGAATCCACCAAATAGGCGAGCTTCGCGCGCGAGATACCCACCCTATCCGCCACAGGCCGCATCGTCGTCCCGACGATGGCCGTGTTGGCGTAGTCGTCGAAGAAGATCGCCAGCCCCAGGCCCGCCGTCGCAAGGCGCGCCGCACGTGCAGCTCGTGCCCGTCGTCCGAGGTACGTCGCCAAGGCGTTGATCCCACCCCCTTCGATCATGATCCCCACCATGCCCAAGAGTCCTGCGATGAAAAGCACCACCAGGAGGTGGAACTGTCCCGTGAGTTGCCCCAGGATGTGCACCTGCACCAGCCGCCACAGTCCCAACAACGGGTCGTGCTCCGCGAGCAGCGTCGCGCCCACCCAGGCGCCGGCGCCCAGGCTCAAAAGCGCCCGCCGCGTGGCGAAGGCGAGACCGATGGCCAGAGTCGGCGGCAGGAGCGCCGCCCAGGTGGAGAAGGGCGTATCCATCTTCGCGGGGGCGTGTCAGCCGCCTGATAGTGCTGGACACCCGTTGACGAAGAGCAGGGCGCCGCGCCGGAGGAAAAGCCTACGCCGTGCCGGGCAGGCCACTAGCTCGCGAGGACGCAGGGGATCGCGCACGGCCCGCTTTGCGTTCACCGTGCCGGGTCACAGCAGTGCTCCCGGTAGCCACAGGCGCGGCACCGGCCCCACACGCCCTCGATCACCATCGCGCGCAAGACGCAGATCGGACAGAGGCAGACCTCCGAGCCCGACGGCAGGGACATAGCAGGCACTTGGGAGGGAACCGGGGATTGCGAACCTTCGGGCTGGATCACATCACGCACTTTCATCCGGAAAGAGTCGTTGCACATGGTCTTCGGCTGCGTCACGATCAATCAAGGTTCGCGTCCACGCAGCGTCAAGCACTTGCGGCGGTGGACGCCCATCGCCATCCTGACATCGTTGGAAGGATGGCCCCGTCAATTTCCTTGCCGCGATGGGCAAAGCGCTTTTCTTAGAGAGATGTCAAGGTATGGGCACCCGACGGGCGCCGAAGCCTGAAACCCCCAACCGGAGAGAAGTGCATGCAACCCTTTCTCGATTCGACGGACGTCCTGGATAGCGGTCCTGAACTCTTGAGACGCATGGAGCGAGACGGGTACCTGTTCATCCGCGGGCTCTTGCCCACCGACACCTTGGAAAACCTGCGGATGCAGTTTCTTGAAATCGCGCGCGAGGGGGGTTGGGTCAAGACCGACGCGCCGCTCGGAGACGCCGTTGCGGACCTGAACGGCTTCTGCGTCGAACCGGAGCCGAAATACATGGACATCTACCACGTCATGTACAAGCTCCCCGACTTACACGCACTCCAGCACCATCCAAACCTCATCGGCTTGTTGGAGCGGATGCTAGGCGAACCCGTGATGCCACACCCCCGCATCATCTCGCGGACGATGTTCCCGCAGAGAGAGGTCTTTACGACCCCGGCGCATCAGGATTTCATCCCGATCCAGGGAACGGCCGATACCTACACCGCATGGATACCGCTGAGCGACGTGCCACCGGAGATGGGCGGTCTTCAAATTGCGTCCGGCTCCCACCATCACGGTCTCTACGAGTATCGTCCTGCTATGGGCGCTGGCGGTATGGAGGTGACCGATCTGCTCGAGGACAACTGGGTGTGCAATCCGTTCAAGCAGGGGGACGTGCTCATCTTTCACAGTGTGACCGTGCACAAGGGCCTGCCCTGCACCGCTGACCGGCTGCGCATGTCCGTCGACGCCAGGCTTCAGAAAGTGAGCGACCCGATCGCGCCGGGCAGCCTCGAGCCGCATGGAGGGCTGATTACCTGGGAAGAGGTCTACGCCGACTGGCCGCCGGGCGATTTGCAGTACTATTGGCGCGAGTGCGGCATGACGACCAAGGTGTTTGATAACAGCTACTACGAAAAGCGGGACCACATGGCACTTGAGATGGCCGAACGCGGTGATGGGGGCGCCATTTCGGCACTCCAGCGCATCATCTCGCGCGGCGCCGACCCGGCCAAGCGCAAAAGGGCGGAAGAGTTGCTCGCTACGCTCAAGATGCCGACGGACACCTCGTAAGCCCCCGCGTTCCAACCGACGAGGCCCCAGATGAAGGGGCGGAAGTCAGGACCGCCCGGGAGGAATTCCATCCTCACTCACGAGCAAGCGCTAGACAAACGCCGCCAACTGAGCGAGGATGGTTACTGGGTGATCGACGGCGTACCGGATCAGAATCTCTTGGGTGAGCTAAGACGCACCGTGTCACGCGCGCTTCGGAAGATCAACCGCTCGCACACCCCATCTCAAGTCACCCGGGCCAGTTGAAGATGATGTTGCCGGAGTGGGCGCGCTACCGCCCTTGGGCAGCACCGGCGCGAAACCTTTCGTGCCCGTCAGCCCGCTCACATCAAAAAGCAGGTGCGCTCAGCGATCACAATGGCTACGTTATGCCTGGGCGCGCGAGACCCTGCGCGCGAGCGATAGCACCTGCTTGGGTGGACGCCGACGCGCCCAATCGCCACGGAACTCTGTAATCGTCATGGCTCTGAACGCAGACCGCTCTGCCGTCGTGCCCGCCGCCGGGCCACAGGCCCCACCGCCCGCTGCTCGCCCCATGCGGATCGGATGGGCGCTGTTGATCGGTCTGGCCCTGGTCGTCCTGATCAACATCTCGGCGCCAGCGATGCTCTGGCGATACTTCACTCCCGTCGGGGACCGCTCCGAGATCACGCGAACTTTCCTGCCCACCTGCGTGATGCTCCCCCTCCTCATCCTGGTGTTCATCGTGAACCCTCTCCTCAAGTGGATGAAGCATAGCTGGGCGCTTCGGCCGGGTGAGTTGGTGATGATCTTTGTGATGTCGCTTACGGGCGCCTCCATCCCCATCTTCCTGCTCGGGATGGGTATAGGGATCATGAGCTCGCCTTACTATTTCGCGACGCCGGAGAACGGATGGATGGAGAACTTGTGGCCCTATCTCCCCGGGTGGCTCACGCCCTCGGACGATACCGGGGCCATGGCTCTCTTCTACGAGGGGTTGCCTCCCGACGGATCGGTCCCCTGGGCCGCTTGGACCGTGCCGCTTTTCTGGTGGTTTTCGTTCATCGTGGCGTTCTACGCCGTCTGCTTCAGTCTGGTGCTCATCTTCCGACGGCACTGGGTGGAGCACGAACGGCTGGCCTTCCCGATCGTGGAGCTGCCCCAGCGGCTGATCGAGGATTCCGATGGCCCCAGACTGCTCCCGGCGCTGCTGCGCGAGAGGTCTTTCTGGATCGGATTCGGCATCACCACGTTGGTCTGGTGGATGTCGGTTGCGCACGAGTACTTCCCCGCTTTGCCGGAGATCCCGGTCTGGTGGATCCCAATAACGCTCGCCCGCGGCTTCCCGCCGCTGATGCTCTGGATCTACCCGCCGGTCCTCGGGATCATGTTTCTGGCCCACCTGGACGTGCTCCTGTCGCTGTGGTTCTTCACCATGTTGGTGGCGATCCAGGAGGGAATCTATAGCCGCCTCGGCTTCTCGCTGGGACCCTCCAGCTTCTTCGTTTGGAGCGTCGAGGCCAGTGCCTGGCAGAGCTGGGGCGCGTTCGTGGTCCTGGTTCTGACCTCGTTCTGGCTCGCTAGACGACATCTCTGGACCGTCCTGCGCAAGGCGATCCGGCCCAACCGGGTGCCCATTGACGATACGCTGGAGCCCATGTCCTATCGGGCGGCGGTCCTGGTCCTCGTTGGCGGGCTCCTGTTCATGATGGGCTGGTTTCGTTACAGCGGCCTCTCGTGGCCCCTCGTCTTCGCATTCACAGCCAGCATCATGATCATCTACTTCGGCCTCACGCGCTTACTCTGTCAGGTGGGGCTCCTTTACGTTACTCCGCCCATGCTTGGCGAGATGTTCCTCTTCCACGCTGTGGGGACCGCGAACATGACGCCGCAATCGGCCGTCAGCCTGGGCTACCAGTACATCTGGCATTCGGATGTCCAGACCGTCTTCATGGGCCACGCGGCGACCGGGACGCGGCTGACCGACCAGATCCGGCGGGGCGCGCGGATTCTTCCCTGGGCGCTCCTGCTCTCGTCCATAGCGGGGCTCATCACAACTGCGGCGTACATCCTCTGGATCGGATACCACGGCGGCGCATTCAATTTCGGTTCCTGGAGTTTTTCCGTCGGCGGGATTTCGGCCTTTGACGACGTGCTGAACAGGATCAAGGACCAGACGACGACCCAATGGTCGAGGTTGGGCTTCATGGGCCTCGGCGCCGCGATGATGGGGGTCATCACGTTCTTGCGTTACCAGTACGCCTGGTGGCCGCTGCACCCCGTTGGGCTGGCGGTCGCCTCCACCTGGCCCCTGCGCAATACCTGCTTGGCCATCTTTCTGGCCTGGCTCTCCAAGTTGGTGATACTGCGTCTGGGCGGAGGCTCGCTTTACGAACGCGCAAAACCCTTCTTTCTCGGTCTGGCCATGGGCTATTTCGCTGGCGACGGGTTCCCCCTGATCTTGGACATGGTGCTGTACCCGGATGGCCCCGGCGTGGGGTGAGCCGACCTGTGGGCCGCCGCCGCGCAGATGACATCATGGCAGCCCCGAAGGTCCCCGTAAACCGTCCCAGGATCGGCGACTTCGGGCATTGCCGGATAGGCACCTGCACGCCCTTCCCGATGGGACCAGGGATTTCACGCCGGCGTGCATGCTGACGCTCATGAGTGTCGCCATACATCGATGACCGGTAAAGTCTGCCTGATCACCGGCGCCAACCGTGGCATCGGCAAGGCGACGGCCCTGGCGCTCGCACGAATGGGCGCGAGGGTCGTGATGGTCTGCCGCAACCGGAGCCTGGGTGAAGCCGCCAGAGACGAGATCAGAGCCGCAAGCGGCAGCGAAGCTGTTGACCTGCTGGTCGCCGACCTCGCTTCGCAGGTTGCCGTACGCGGGCTTGCGAAGGCGTTCGCCGAGCGGTACGACGCGCTCCACGTCCTGGTCAACAACGCCGGGGTGATCCTCAAGGATCGCTCCGTGACGGTAGATGGCTTTGAAACCACCTTTGCCGTGAACTACTTGGCGCCTTTCCTGCTCACGAACCTCCTGCTCGACCTGCTGAAAGTCAGTGCGCCATCCCGGATCGTCAACGTGTCCTCGATCGCTCACAGATGGGCCAATATCGATTTCGACGACCTTGGGGGAGGGAAGCAGTACAGCATGGGCCGGGCGTACTACCAGTCGAAGCTCGCCAACGTACTGTTCACCTACGAGCTGGCCCGGCGGCTCGATGGAACGGAGGTCACGACGAACGCCCTTGAACCCGGCATCGTCGCGACCGACATCTTCCGCGAACGCACCGGCTTCAGGCGCCTTTTGACGGCGCTCTACCACCCGTTCATGCTGAGTTCGGAGCAGGGCGCTGAGACGGTGATCTACCTGGCCGCCTCGCCCGAGGTGGAGGGCGTGACCGGGAGGTATTTCAAGAAGAAAGCTGATGTGAAGTCGTCCAAGCGTTCTTACGGTCCCGCGCTCGCTCGGCGGCTGTGGGAAGTCAGCGTGGAACTGACCGAGCTAGATTCGTGAGGGAGATACCGCAATGACAGCTACCCACGAGGCGGAAAGCCCCGCGGCGGGCTGGGACGTCTTCGATGCCCACGCGCATTTCTTCGGCCACTCTTTCTTCAAGACCCTGGCGAACATGCGCCCGGGCCGCGCGGAGATCGGAGACGACGAGGTCGCCCCGCTGGTCGAGAGCCTGGGCCTCGAGCCGCCGCCCGCCGACCCTGCCGAGATGGGGGCGCGGTGGGTTCATGAACTCGATCGCCGCGGCGTCAACCGCACCGTCCTTTTCGCGAGCGCCCCGGGCGACCATGTGGCCGTCGCCGCTGCCTGCGGGGCGCATCCCGATCGCCTGTTCGGCACCGTCATGGTCAATCCGCGCATGGAGGGTGCCGAGGCCGTCGCCGAGAAGGCTCTGAGTGAACTGGGTTTGTACGGGATCACGCTCTTTCCCGCCATGCACGGCTACGGCGCCGATGATGCCATGACGGAGCCCATCTACCGGGCAGCGCAGCGTCACGGCGCTCCGGTGCTGGTCCACTGCGGTGTTCTGGAGGTCAAGGTCCGTCAGCGACTGGGCATAGCGGATAACTTCGACCGCCGTTTCAGTAACCCGATGGCGCTCTCCAGACCCGCCGTTCAGTTTCCCGACGTGAACTTCATCATCCCCCACTTTGGTGCGGGCTTTCTACGCGAGGCGCTTCTTCTGGGCGCTCAGTGCCCCAACATCCACCTCGATACCTCCAGTTCCAACGGTTGGATGGCGCTCTTGCCCTATCCACTCGACCTGCGGACCGTCTTTCAGAAGGCCCTCTACGCCCTGGGCTCCGAGCGCATCCTCTTCGGCACCGATTCGAGCGTCTTCCCGCGCGGCTGGCGCTTTGACATCTTCTGCGAGCAGCGGGAGGTCCTCTCAGATTTGGGGCTCAGCCGTTCAGAGCAAGGCCAGATTCTCGGCGGCAACATCGCTCGGCTTCTGAGGCTCCACGCGAGCTAGAACCCCAGGGGCGAAATTCTAAATGCCGGGTGAGCGTGCTCCTCCGCCTCGCCTTCACAAGGGCTTGACACGGGGGCCGATAACATGTACATTTGTGCAGTTATCGGCGGAGAGAAAACCCCTGTCACAGGAGGCGACCCTTTGGCAAGCCCGGCCATCTACGAGCTTCTGGAGTGCCGCACGGTCCTCAACAAAAGCACCTCCAAGCGCAACCGTACGTTCTTCTGGACCCTTAACCCCTATCGCGGCTGTCAGTTCGGGTGTGTCTATTGCTTCGCGCGCTACACTCACACGTTCTTCGATCTCCACCACCCGCGCGATTTCGAGCGGCGCATCTTCGTCAAGCACAACGCGCCGCGTGTCCTCGCCGAGACGGTGGCCGACCGCCACCTGGTCGGACGCCCCGTTCTCCTCGGCAGTGCCACCGATCCGTGGCAGCCCGCCGAGCGAAAGTTCGAGGTCACGCGGCGCGTCTTGGAGGTGCTGCGGCGCTACCCCAACCTCACCTTGCGCATCCTCACCAAGTCCGGCCTTATCTGCCGCGACCTGGACCTTCTGAGTGAGCTCAGCGCCCGTGTACCCGTCTCGGTCGGCATCTCCCTGCCGACGGTGGATCGCCCTCTCGCCCGCAAGCTCGAACCCGTCGCCCCGACGCCCGAGGTGCGGCTCCGCACCTTGCGCACCCTCTCCGATGCGGGCCTCCACGCTGGCGTGATGGCCATGCCCGTGCTCGCTGGCATCACCGACAACGATGCCCACCTCGAAGACCTCTTCTCGTCCGCGCGTGACGCGGGGGCGAAGTTCATCACGGCGGGCGCGCTCAACCTCTATTCGGCATCCCGCAAGAGCTTCTTTCCCTTCCTCCGGCGCGAGTTCCCGGACCTGTGGCGCGACTACTGGCCCGTATACAAAGACTCGGCTTACCAGACCAACGCATACAGCAAGACCCTCGCCGAGCGAGTCGGAGCGCTCAAGGAGCGGCACGGCTTCACGATTGAGCTCGCCTCCCGGCCCAAACCGCCTAGACCTGGGACGCAGCTCACGCTAACCCTCTGACGGGCGCTGCCCCAACGCATGATCCCTCCTTGATGCGCACTAGCGTAGACTGCTCAAACTTTGTGGGCGCTATGACGGCCTATCTTTCTCTCGCTGTTATCTTCAGGGGCGCTTATCTTTAGAAGGATACCCCAAGCAAGGGGCGTCCGAGGGGTCTTGCACCGTGCCGACTGTGCACATGATGTACGGTTTTGTGGGTTCGGGTAAAACGACTTATGCGGAGCGGCTCGAGCGTGAGGTGGGAGCCGTCCGCTTCACGCTCGACGAATGGATGTCCAGGCTCTACGGCGTCGCTCCTCCCACAGGGAAGTTCCAAGAGTACACCGACCGGATCACGGAGTTGATTTGGGACGTAGCCACTCGCCTGCTCGCACTCGGTCAGGACGTGATCCTTGATTTTGGCTTTTGGAGCCGGGCATCCCGGAATGATGCCAGGTCCCGCGCGGAACGAGAAGGAGCGGATGCCCAGCTCTACTTCATCAAGTGCTCGGAGGAGGTGATGCGGCGCAGGGTGCTGGAGCGTACTGACGAGCTTCCGCCTGGAACGCTGTGGATCAACGAGGCCGCATTTGAGTTATTCAAGGCTCGTTTTGAACCGCTGGGTGAGGATGAGGTCCATATCCTCCTTGAGACGGATGCAGAACCCATGGCTCCAGCGGATGAGGAAAACCCGCGCCACTGAGATCAATCGCTGGAATGACTTTCCACCACGGGCAACATTGAAGCCACAGACAAAAGAGGGTGTGTCCTCATGTTCTCTCTCAATGATCTTACCGTCCTTCACGCGCCTCCGCTCGTCACGGGACAGCGGGGCGAGCTGCACCTTCTGATTGACCCCGAAGCGCCCAACTGGATCGTCACCGAAGCCCGAGGCGCGGCTCTCCTGGGCGCCTGCGACGGCCGCGCCACGCTCGGGGAGATCACCGCCCGCTACCGCGCCCAAACGGGGCTGGATACGGCCAAAGCGTGGGTCCACGCGACACACTTCCTGCGCGAGGCTGCGCGTAGTGGCATGGTCGCCGAGACGGGCTTCTTCCGGGTACCGTACCGGGGCCGGGCCGAGCACCTGAGACTGGAGGGGCTTCACGAGCTATGGCTCCACACCAACAATTCGTGCAACCTGGCCTGCGATCACTGTCTGGTCTCGTCGGGTCCCGACGGCGACAAGGGCCTGGACACCGAGAGGCTCGCGGGCATCATCCGCCAAGCCTTCGACCTGGGCGTAGAGAGGTTCTACTTCACCGGCGGCGAGCCGCTCATCCGCCCTGACATCCACGACCTCATCGGCCAGGTCACCGATCGCACCCCGCTCACCATCTTGACCAACGGTCTCCTGCTCGATGGAGTGCGCCTCCAGAAGTTGCGCGCAGCAGGTAACGGCGAACTGACGGTCCAGATCAGCCTCGACGGCTCGACGCCCGAGGTGAACGATCCGGTGCGGGGGCGGGGGAGCTTCGCCAAGATCGCGGCGGGGATCCGGAACGCGGCGAAAGCGGGCATGGACCCGACGGTGACGACGACGGTCACCGCGCGCAACGCGGAGGATGTGCTCAAGATGCCCGCGCTTCTATCGGAACTGGGCGCCCAGCGCATGCACCTGCTCTGGCTGCACCATCGGGGCCGCGCCCTCTTCAATCTGAATGACTACCACGTGCCCACCGAGCGGCTGATTGAGGTGGTCCGCGCGACGAAGCACGCTGCGGATGGGGCAGGGGTCGAACTGGACAACTACGCTGCCTTGCAGGCCCGGCTCGATGCCCCGGCGGGCACGCGGTTCGATCTCTCCAGCGCCTGCTGGGAAAGCCTGTGCGTTTACTCGGATGGCGTCGTCTACCCCTCAGCCGCATTCGCCAACATGGAGGGGACGGCGTGCGGGAGCGTCCTGGAACGGCCACTGGACGAGATCTGGCGGGAGGCGCAGGTCGCGCAGGAGTTCCGTCGCGCTACTGTCGGGGAGAAAGAGCGCTGTCACTCGTGCCATCTGAAATTCCTCTGCGGCGGCGGGGATATCGAGCACAGTGCTTTCTACGCGAAGGCGATGGCTGGGATCGGCTCGGTTCTGGCGCTCGATCCCTACTGCGAACTGCACATGGCGATGATTGACGACATCCTCTTCGATCTTGCCGCCGAGGGTGTGCGCTCTCTCAACCGACGGAGCGGCTTCGATGCACCCGTGATCTACCGCGCCAAGGGCGAATCGCGCCAGGGCTGCGCGACCGACCCCGTCCTCCGCGATGGCCACGAGGGCATCCACGTGGCGACCTCGCACTCCAACTGCGCGCTGACGGACGTGGCCGACCGCTCGCGGGAGGCGGTGCGGCACATCTATGGCGAGGCCGCCGAGACGCCGGAGCCGGAGATCTGCTGCACCATTCAGCATGAGCCGGAGGACACGGCCCACATCCCCCAGGCGGTGCTGGAGCGCTTCTACGGCTGCGGGAGCCCCGTGACGCTGGCGGAACTGCGCGAGGGTGAGACGTTGGTGGACCTGGGATCGGGCGGGGGGATCGACTGTTTCATCGCGGCCAAGCGCGTAGGGCCGACGGGACGGGTCATCGGCGTGGACATGACCGACCCGATGCTCAGAATCGCGCGGGAGAACAGCATCCTGGTGGCGGAGAACCTCGGCTACGACGTTGCCGAATTCCGCCAGGGCTACCTCGAGGAGCTGCCGCTGGAGGACGCGGGCGCCGACGTGATCACGAGCAACTGCGTCATCAACCTCTCGCCGGATAAGCCGGGCGTCTTCCGGGAGATGTGGCGTGCCCTGCGGGACCACGGGCGCATCGTCCTGAGCGACATCGTGGCCGACCGACCCGTGCCGCCGGGGGTGCGTCACGACGAGCGCCTCTGGGGTGAGTGCATCGGCGGGGCGTTAACCGAAGAGGCCTTCCTTTCGGGCCTTGAGCGCGCGGGCTTCTACGGTCTCTCGGTCCTGCGCAAGAGCTTCTGGAAAAGCGTGGAGGGCGTCGCGTTCTACTCGCTAACCGTCCGCGGCTACAAGTTCCAGAAGACCCAGGGTTGCGTTTACGCTGGCCACCGCGCTGTCTATCACGGCCCCTTCAAGGCCATCACCGACGAAGAAGGGCACCTGTTCCCCCGAGGCGAGGCCGTAGAGGTCTGCACCGACACCGCTGCCAAGCTCCAGAACCCGCCGTACGCGGGCCTGTTCACCGTCCTGGAGCCCGACGGCACGGCCATCATCCTCACCGCTAGCGACGCCTTCTGCGGTCCGGACGGCTCCTGCTGCTGAGATTCCCCGCGCGGTGAGACCGTCGGAAGGATGCCTAGGATAACCGGCTTCTGAAAGGTCGGAGATAAGGGGTCCACTACGAGTGGAGAAGAGGCTTGAGGGCGTAGAATCGGGACCCTCCGAACGGTGTGTGAGCATCGGACACCGACAGGCGCTGACGCCCTCGGGGCAACACTGCAAGGGGCGCTGAGGTGACAGGGAAACCATCCGCCCAGGACTATCCCAAACTGTTTCAGGAAATGGTAGTGGGCACCCCCCGGGTGTCCTACAAATTCCAGCTCTGCGACGCGCCGCCACCAGCGAGCTTGATCAGCAACGTCAACCTCGTCCCTTTCATCGGCGACCGGTGCTTGAGCATTAATCTAGAAAACGGGGCCTGGGATATTCCAGGAGGCACGTTGGAGCCGGGTGGGCGCTATCTGGATGCCATTCGCCGTGAACTCCTCGAAGAGGCGGGCGCTCACCTCGTGAGCTTCAAGCCTCTGGGCGCCTGGCACTGCCACTCGAACGGATCAAGGCCCTACCGTCCCCACTTGCCGCACCCCGAGTCCTATCGCTTCGTAGGCTACGGCGAAGTGGAGGTCGTCGGGCAGCCCGAGAACCCCGAGGGCGGGGAGCGTGTGGTCGGCGTGGACCTCGCTTCCGCCGAAGAAGCGGAGCGACGATTCCTTTCGGTCGGTCGGCCCGAGCTAGGCGAGCTTTATCGGCTCGCTGACAGAGTTCGCAACAGCAAAGCTACTGGCTGAAGGTGCCCGGTGGGGCCGTCTCTGACCGGACACCACGAGGCCGCACGGCGTCCCCCTTGCACAGGACGCGCTCGCCTCTTGCTCGGTGGGGGTCCTCGCTGTTGATCTGGAAGCTGCCGCTGAATTCCAGCGCCGCCTCGTCGCGATCCGCCGTCACGAAAGGGGACGTCCGACGCCACGCGCCTGTTCGACTTCATGAACGGTCCCGAGGCGTTCACTCCCTTCGCTGAACGCATTCGGCTGTTGAGCAAGAATCAGATCGTCGAAATCCACCGGGCAGGTGAGGCAACCTGAGGATTCGCTGCCTCTCAGTCGGATCCGTCTTCTGTGTCTTCGCCTTCGGTCGGGGGCGGGCTTTCCTCGTGGATGCGCACCTTGGTGATGCGCTGCCCGTCCACTGACTCGATCGAAAGTCTCAGGAGCCCGTGCTCCACAGTCTCCCCTGGGTGCGGGATACGACCCAGTCGATCGTAGATGAATCCCCCTACGGTCTCGAAGTCGTCGCGCGGCAGCTCGCTGGCCTTCAGCAGCACGTTGACGTCGTGGACGTCTAGCTTAGCGTCCACGATCAGGTCCCCTTCCGGCGACCGGAAGACGACCTGCTCCTCGACATCGTACTCGTCCTGAATGTCGCCGACGATCTCCTCCAGCAGGTCTTCCATCGTCACCAGACCGGCCGTGCCTCCGTACTCGTCCACGACGATGGCCAGGTGGGTGCGTCGCACCTTGAACTCCTGAAGCAACTCGCCCACTTTCTTGGTCTCGGGGACGAAGAACGGTTTGCGCATGATCCCTATCAGCGCCCCAGAGGACGCCTCCCGCTCCAGCCCGAGCAGGTCCTTCGCGTAGAGCACCCCGTCGATATGGTCCACCGTCTCCTCGTAGACCGGAATACGGGAGTGCCCCTTTTCCTCGATCAGCGCCAGCGTGTCGGCAAGCGAAGCCCCCTGCTCGACGCACACCATGTCGATGCGAGGTACCATCACCTCCTTGGCCATCGTGTCATAGAACCGGACGACCCGGTTGAGCATCTGGCCCTCGTGTGGATCGATCACCCCCTCTTCACGCCGCTCCTCCACAAGGCTCAAAAGCTCCTCCTCATGCGCCTCCTTCGAGTCCGCATCGGCCGTCACGACGCGCACGAGCCGGTCGAGCAACGACGCCACAGGCACCATCGCCCATAGCAAACCCGCCGCCGTCCAGCCGAAGCGCGGTAGCGTCTCGCCGCTGTCGCCCTCCTTTAGCGTGAGCCGACCGCCGACCGCCTCGGCGAGTACGATCAGCGCAGCTACACAAATCGCCGCTGACACAAGCGCGCCGTACCAGCTTAGCCCACTCTCTTGTGCCAACTCAACGCTCACCCAGGCCGCGGCCACGGCAGCAACGACGGCCGCAAGCGCCCGAACCGACATGGCTGCCAGGCGTAGCCGTGCCCGAGGGTACGCCAGACGTGAGAACCGACGCGCGTACCGGTAGCCCTCCGCCTGCAACCGCTCCAGCGTTGAGCGCGACATCGCCCCCAGGGCACTCTCCGCGCCCGCGGCGATGGCGATCGTCGCCAAGGCTGCTATCAGGAGAACGATCCCGACCCATCTGTTGACGTCTATTCCGTCTTCCAAACCGATCTCACCTCTCGGCCTGTGGAGCACCTGGGCTCAGAACGCGCGCCACTAGCGCCTCCATTACCCCCAGATCTGTCTCACCTGGGTGGTCGTAGCCCAGAAGGTGCAAAAACCCGTGTAACGCAAGATGGGCTATCTCCTCAGAGACCTCGCACCCGCGCTCGCCCGCCTGAATGCGCGCCCGGTCCACCGACACATAAACCTCGCCCAGACTTCTGCCCTCGTGGGCGAAGCCCAGCTCGAGCGAGAAAGCCAACACGTCCGTAGGCGCATCCACGTTACGGTACACCCGGTTGAGCTCCCGCAGCCGGACGTCCGTCGTCAGGATCACATCACATTCTGCCTCACCCGCCTCGACGAGCACCGATAGCCCCGTGATCTGTTCCTCAAGCGCCCGGACCCCTTCGAGGCCCAGCACATTTCCGGGATCCTCAACTGACATCGACGCCGACCCTCTCCCGTCGGTGGTGTCGCTCGAGCGTCTGCCAGGGGTACTCGGTTCGACCGTGCAGATGGCCTACCAGCACCGGAAGAAAAGCCTCCCCGATGCCTGCCAGGTCCTTGAGCGTCAGATCGCACTCATCGAACTCGTGGGCTGCATAGCGTCCCTGGATGATCCTTTGGATCAGATCCTGCAGCCGTCCCGGCGTCGGCTCCCTGATCGTGCGCGAGGCGCTCTCGACGCCGTCCGCCAGCATCAGAATTCCCGCCTCCTTCGTCTGAGGCCTGGGCCCAGGGTAGCGGAAGTCACTCTCACGAACCGTCCCTTCCGATTCCTGGTTTTCGACTGCCTTGTTGTAGAACGGCTCGATCACTTGCGTCCCGTGGTGCTGGGGGATCATATCGATGATCGATCGCGGCAGCCCATGCTCCCGTGCGATCTCGATACCTTCCCGCACGTGGGAGGTGATGATCAAGACCGACATCGAGGGTGCCAGGCGGTCGTGGGGGTTGGGGGCACCCTGCTGATTCTCCACGAAGTACTCGGGCTTGGCCATCTTTCCGATGTCGTGGTAGTAAGCACCCACCCGCACCAGGAGCGGATTCGCTCCGATCTTCTCCGCCGCTGTCTCCGCTAGGTTGGCCACCATTACGCTGTGGCTGTACGTCCCCGGCGCGCGGACGGCCAGGTCTCGCAAGAGCGGCCGGTTGAGGTCGGAAAGCTCTAGGAGCGTGATGTCTGTCGTAATGTTGAAGATCGATTCGAAGATGGGCAAGAACCCCATCGCCAAAATCGGACACAAGAACCCCCCGAGCGCGCCGTAAGCCGCAGACCTCAGCGTCTCCTGCCATGGGACCACCCGCAACAGATCTGTCGCCGTAATCGCCACGCCGTAAGCCAAGGGAACGAGGAAGATCGCCAAATAGAACTGCTGACGCACGCGCACGCGGCGGACGGTAAAAGCTGCGACGGCTCCGGAGATAAAGGCGACGAAGGTGAGCTGGAAATCAAAGCCCACCAGACTCCCGACCAGCAGCGCCAGCGTCAAGGTCGCCGCGATGCCTACCTCGGCGTCGAACAGCACGGTCACCAGGATGGAGGTCAGCGCGATGGGAACGAGGAACTTGCTGAAGTGGTCTGCCATAAAGGGCGTCAGGCACGCTGGCACGACGATCACAAGTGCGAACAGGAACAGGTGGGGCCCGTGACCGGCGATCGCGGGCCGGAAGAGGATCAAAAAGATCACGAAGACACTCACGACGGCTGCGACAACCGCCACTCGCCCGAGCGTGAAAAGCCTCTCCCGCCAAGCGCTCTCACCGAATTCGCGCTCCCTCTTCTCCTTCGACAGGGAGCTGAGCGCATCCATCACTTCCGGCGTGATCTTCTCGTTCGCGTCCACAACACGCTCGTCTTTCAGGATCAGCCGTTTGTAGATCGGCACCTTATCTTCGGCCGCCTTACGCCTTCGCTCTGTGTCAACGGGATCGTAGGTGTAATTCGGCTCCAGGAACGCCCCCGTTAGGTTCACAGTCGTTAGCAAAGATGCGGACGCTTCCCCTTCGCCCATCCCAAGTCGCACCCGCGCCTTGACCGGCAAGCCCGTGATGACGTCGTCCAGGTCCTGAATCTGTTCCAGTGGAATGGTTTGTGTGCTTTGCCCGGGGATCAGGACCGTCACCGGCCCCGGCGTCTCGACCGCAACCGCCCCACGATCGGCGATCACCCCCTGGGTGTAGGCCTCGACAAGCAGCCCCTGCACGTCCGCCACAAAGCGGTCCAAGGGCTGTCGTGCCCTCCGCGATCGCGTCTTCTGACGCTCCAGATCGAGAAGAAATTTAGCGGTTGCCCTCAGAAGCTGCGGCTCCTGAGCCTTGAGCGCCAGCACGCGCAGTGAGTCGGCCAGGTCGCTCCCGTTGAGGTGAGACACCGCCATCAGAAGGCTGTCCAGTGCTACGAGCTTACGTTCGACCAAGCTGGGGTCGTAGCGAACCACGGGCAGGATCTCCCCCCGCCGGTTTTCCCGTTCCCAAGCCAGCGCCTCGGGCCTTTTTTCCACGTGGAAGTCAAAGGGCGTGATGATCTCGAGGTCGGCGATCATGCCCTCCTTCAGGTCGCTGAATTCCAGCGTCCGGATAGTCGGGAAGGCCCAAGTCAACGCCCCCAAGCTCGCCGCGCCCAAAAGGACCCGCACGACAACCGATCCCACGCGAAGCTGCCACCAATTTGGGCGTATGCCGCCGTGGGGCTGACTATCGAATGGAGGGGGGGCTCGCCGTCGGAGGTTCATTGGCCGCTCCGGTGGAGGGGCTACTCAGCCAGATCCGGCGCGACGGGCGTCGCGGGCTGCTGGCCGTTGTTCCCCGACCGGTCGTACGCGTCGTAAGCCTCGATCACCCGCTGCACAAGATGGTGGCGGACGACGTCGCGCTCAGTGAGGTAGATGAAAGAGACATCGTCCAGGCCCGAGAGGATCTCCTGGACCTGGACCAACCCCGAAGGCTGCCCCGCCGGCAGGTCCACTTGTGTGATGTCGCCTGTAACGATGGCCTTCGACCCTATACCAAGCCGGGTCAGAAACATCTTCATCTGCATCGGCGTCGCATTCTGGGCCTCGTCCAGGATTGCTACCGCATCCGAGAGCGTCCGCCCACGCATGAACGCCAGTGGGACGACCTCCACCACTTTCGTTGTCAGATACTTCGTGATGCGGTCCGGTCCAAGAAGTGTGAAGAGTGCATCGTAAAGCGGGCGCAGGTAGGGGTCCACCTTCTCCTGAAGGTCACCGGGCAAAAATCCAAGGCTCTCCCCGGCCTCGACCGCGGGACGCGCTAGGATGATCCGCGATGCGCGCTTCTCTAGGAGTGCCCGAACAGCCATTGCCACCGCTAGAAAGGTCTTGCCCGTCCCCGCGGGCCCGATCCCGATCACTAGGTCGTGCGCTTCGATGGCCTGAACGTAGGCCATCTGGCCCTCGCCCTTCGGGTACACCGTACGCTTCGCCCCGACGACGATGGCCCTCGCCCCTTCGGGCAGATCTGGACGCGGCTCTTCACCGGAGGCCGCCCATTCCCGGACCACCTCGTCATCGCCCCGCTCCACGGCCGCCGCAAGCCGGTTCAGCGCTGCCGCCGCTCGCTTGACGCGTTCTTTCTGGCCCAAGACGACTACATCGCCGCCGCGCGCGGTCAGCCGCACGCCGTACTCCTTCTCAAGCTGTGAGAGATGCCGATCCCACTGGCCGAACAGGCTCAGAGGATCAATATCGCGAAGAGCAATGCGTTGTGAGTAACGTGCCGTGGACGCTCCCCCCTTCTTCTCAGACGGCGTCAAAGGATAGGGGGTTACTTCGGGGCACAAGCCCCAAGACGGCCGGCACGACGGGGCACACAGAGCGGGGAAACGCGGGCGCAGACACTAAAGCACCCACGCGGGATAACTCGCCTTCCTCAAGCGCGCTCACCAGGCTTCGGACTCACCCCCCATGCGTTCGGGCGGATCCAGCGCTAGAACCAGCCGCTAATTGCCAGGAGGAATCATGAGAACCTGTGCGGGGTAGATGCGATTGGAATCGAGGATCTGGTCTCGGTTGGCCTCGTAGATGCGAACCCACCCGATGGGGCTTCCGTAGACGCTGGCATAGCCGGCGATCATCGCCAGCGACTCGCCGTCCTGGACCAGATGCTGGTTGCGCTCCACACCTTGAGGGATGTCAAGCACTTGTTTAAGATAGATCAGGTCCGGGTGCTTGATCTGGTCACGATTGGAGACGAATATGCGCGGCCACATGTACGGGTCGTTGTAAATGTCTTCCTTCTTGGCGATCTTCCACAAATAGTCGCCGCGGACCACGCTGTAACTGTCCACGAACACACTGGGTAGGTTCTCCTGCACCCGTTGCACCATCCCGGCCAACGCTTCGAGCTTGGTCGCCGCCTCCGGGATGAAGCCAATAGGGCTGGCTTGTAGTTCTTCGAGCCGCCCCGCGAGACGCTCCACCTCCTCGCGCCGCTTCCAGAGCTCCTTGACCGACAGGGCCGCTAGCCCCCGGGCATCGTTGCTGAGCGCCTCGATCTCCATCAAGTAAGCCTGGAAACCGGCTTCGTCCGTCCCAGCATACATGAACATCTCGTTCCGGGTCACTTCGATCTGTGCCTTGGTCGCCTCGATCTCACCGAGCAGCCCGGCGATCTCCTCATTCAGTTGCGCCAGTTGTGCCGCCGCCGCCTGCTCCCGAGCCTGATACGCCCCCAGTTGCAACTGAAACTCCTCGTACGTCATTTTCTCCTCAGCCGCCACACCCGAAGGCCATACGGACATCCCCAGGGTTAGGATCGCGATGACTGCGATCGCTGATCCCTTCATTGTCCCGTTCTTTCGTGGAATCATGCCGCCACCTCGCTTTCCTACATCCCGGTCTTCATCTTGACCATGTCCCGGTCCGCCTCAGCCTTCTCTAACCTCGCGCGCACCTCGTTCAGCTCCGCCTCAGGCTGTTGCTTCTCCTGGCGCTTCGCCTCCACCGCTTCCTCGGCCGATTCCGCGGCGCGCCGAGCCTCTTCGAGCTGCTGCAAATCCTCCTGCGAGGCGTGCTTGGTGCACCCCGATGCGCCCAGCGTCACCGCCAGCGCCGCTGCGCCTAGACCCGATCCAAAGCGGGCCCAGCGTTTGTTCATCCAGGTCATGTGTGCCTCCCTCATGGCGGACCTTTCCATCAGTGAGTCGATATAGGCTCGGAGCGCAAAATACTCACGACTCTAGCGCCTTGTCAAGCCCTAGCCCGCTCCGTTAACCGCTCGGTCTTCACTGCTAGCCCCAACTCAGCGAGTTGCGTCGCGTCCACCTCCGTCGGCGCACCATCCACGAGCGAGATCGCCTGGTTGGTCTTGGGGAAAGCGATCACGTCCCGTATGAACGTCTCCCCGCACAGAAGCGCCACGATTCTGTCGAACCCGAAGGCGATCCCTCCGTGCGGCGGCGCGCCGTACTCCAGCGCCTCCAGAAGATGCCCGAAGCGTTCCTGCGCCTCATCGGATGGCATATCCAGTAACTCAAATATCCGTTTCTGGAGCGCGCGATCGTGGATGCGGATGCTCCCGGTCGCGATCTCGCGCCCGTTGAGCACCAGGTCATACTGCTGAGACCGCGCCCGCTCCGGCGCCGATGCCAGTAGCGGCACGTCCTCGGGCAGAGGCGCTGTGAAGGGATGGTGAACGGCGACGTGTCGCTTCTCCTCGGTGCTGTACTCCAGCAGCGGAAACGCTGTCACCCAGCAGAACGCCCACGCCCATTCGGGCACAAGCTCCAGCCGCTCCACCAGGTGCAGCCTAAGCGTGCCCAGAGCCGGTTCCACCCTCGTCGCGGGCCCCGCCGCCATCAGCAAGAGATCTCCGGGCTTGGCCCCGAGCCCCCCTCGGACCGCGTCCAGCTCCGCCTCGCTGAGAAAGCGCGCCACTGGGGAAGCCATCCCTCCATCCGCCTCGACGCGCATCCACACCAGCCCCCCCAGGCCCTGCCGCTGCGAGAGCGCGACGAGCGCATCGATCTGGCTGCGGCTGAGCGATCCTCCGCCACGTACACGGATGCCTTTGACCACCCCACCGTCGGCCAGCGCATCGCGGAAAACGCGGAAGCCGCTCTCCCGTAAAGGCTCGCTCAGATCGGTCTGTTCCAGACCGTAGCGCAAATCGGGCTTGTCCGTGCCGTAGAGCGCCATCGCCTCTTGGTAGGTCAGTCGCGGGAAGGAATCAACGACCGACTCGCCCAGCACGTCGCGCCAGATCGCTGCCATCACACCTTCAGCCATCGCCATGACGTCGTCATCCCCGACGAACGCCATCTCCACGTCGATCTGCGTGAACTCCGGCTGACGATCCGCGCGCAGATCCTCGTCGCGGAAGCATTTGACGATCTGGTAATAGCGGTCGAGCCCGCCCATCATCAAAAGCTGTTTGTACTGCTGCGGCGACTGCGGCAGCGCGTAGAATTTCCCCGGTTGGACTCGCGAGGGCACCAGGTAATCCCGCGCGCCCTCGGGGGTGCTCTTGATAAGAAAAGGCGTCTCTACTTCGATGAAGCCCTCGCCGTCCAGGCAGGCGCGCGTCGCGCGGTAGGCCGCGTGGCGGGTGCGCAGGTTGCGCTGCATCTTTGGCCGCCTGAGATCGATGTAGCGGTAGCGCAGCCGTAACTCCTCGTTTACGTCGATGTCGTCTTCGATCGGGAAGGGCGGCGTCCTCGCCCCGTTGAGTACGTGAAGCTGGTGCGACAGGACTTCGATCTCGCCTGTGGGGAGCTTCGGATTCGCCATCCCCTCAGGCCGAACCTCGACCACGCCGCGCACCGCGATGACGTATTCCGGCCGAATAGCCTCGGCCTTGGCGTGCACCTGGGCGTCCACCTCCGGCTTGAAGACCACTTGGGTGACCCCATCTCGGTCGCGTAGGTCCGCGAAGATCACACCCCCGTGGTCCCGCCGCCGCGCCACCCAGCCCGCCAGGATCACATCCTGCCCGATCGCCTCGCGGTCCAACTCCCCGCACGAGTGCGTCCGCTCCAGTCCGCCCGCGCTCTCAGCCATCGGTTTCCGACGCCAGTTCCACCGCAGGTTCCGGTTGCCTCCGATGCTCCGCTGCGATTTCCTGCACCACCGATTCCAGCGCCGCCTCCCGCTGCATCCCGTCGGCCATGGTTCTGACGACACAGTGCCCGCGTTCCAGTTCCTCCCCGCCAAGGATCACGGCGAACTGGGCGCTCTCGCGGTTCGCGGCCCGCATCTGCGCCTTGAGGCTCCGCCCCGCCAGATCCCCTACGGCGGCGAGACCCATATCCCGCAGCCGCTCAAGAAGCTCGGACATTCTTTCCCGCCCCGCGACGTCCAACGCCGCAACGTAAACTAGCGGTTCCTGAACCCCTCCAAGGGCCGCCCCTTCCGCCTCCGCCGCGAGCAGGATGCGATCAACACCCGATGCGAAGCCCGTCGCAGGCGTAGGCGGTCCTCCGAGAAGCTCAACGAGGCCGTCATACCGTCCCCCGCCGCCGACCGCGTCCTGCGCCCCCAGCCCGGGTGATGTGACCTCGAAGACCGTCCGCGTGTAGTAGTCCAGTCCCCGCGCCAAGCCCGGGTCCACCTCATACGCGATCCCGAGTCGGTCCAGGCCCCGGCGCAACGTATTCCAGTGCACTCCGCACGCATCGCAGAGGTGGTCGAGCATCTTCGGCGCATCAGCCAGAATCGCTCGGCATCCGTTTTTCTTGCAGTCGAACAGACGCATCGGGTTGGTCTCAAGTCGCTTACGGCAATCCTTGCAGATCTCGTCGGTATGCGGTGCCAGCGCATCACGCAGCGTCCGGAGGTACTGCGGCCTGCACGCATCATCCCCCAGGCTCCCCAGCCGCAGCGTCACATCGCGGGAGCCCGCCACGTCCTGAACCCCTCGTAGGGCCTCACGAAGGAAGCGCATCAAAAGCGCGATGACCTCCACGTCCGCCTCGGGCCCCTGCGCGCCCAGGCACTCGACCCCAACCTGTTCGAACTCCCGATAGCGCCCCCTCTGTGGGGCTTCTCTGCGATAGAAGGTCCCCGAATAGGCGAGCTTGGTCACCGCACCGCGCCCCTGCAGTCCGTTTTCCAGGTACGCGCGCACCGCGGTCGCAGTGCCCTCCGGCCGCAGGCTGACCATGCGCCCCCCGCCATCGTCGAAGGTGTACATCTCCTTCGAGACGATGTCCGTCTCCTGGCCGACGGAGCGCTCGAACAGGGCCGTCGCCTCGAAGACCGGCGTCTCAATCTTGGCGTAACCATAGAGTGCACAGAGCTCGCGGAATTTCGCCCTCAGCCGTTCGCGTGCAGCCGATTCCGGTCCAATGTGGTCCTGTGTCCCGCGTGGCCGCTGGAATCTCATGGCGTCGTCCACAGGTCTTGGAGGCTAGGCTTCCCCGCGACGTGCCACGCGGTAAGCCACAGGCTCCCTACTACCCAGATCGCCCGCTCGATTCGTTCCCTCGCCATATCTCCCGTCCACTCCCACATGGCGGTGTAGTACGCATCGCCGTACTCGGGATCAGCATCCGAGGCCGCCGTGTCGGCGTCCATGATTGCCCCAACGTGCATCCAGCTACGCCCCAACTCGTCGAAGGTGAAATCGAGCGGACTCACCATCACTTCCAGTGGCGGCACGTCGAAGTGCATCCCGTCAAGATGTGGTTCCACCATCTCCACTTCAAATCGCTTGTGCACGCCCTTGTTCCCCGTGAACTGCCCGTTATAGTTCACCGTCGCGTGCAGGGGCACCGCAAGGTCCGCCCCGTAGTGGCCAAGCCAAGCTGCCTCACGCAAGACCAGAGCGCCGTCGCCCGCCCGCATCGCACCCCCCAGCCGCCAGACCCACGTCTCGATCGCCCAGGGGAGCCGCCCCGCATCCTGTGCTGTCTCTTCGCCGTACTTGGCCAGGACCGCGTCCCATCCGTGCGGAATCTCCGCGAAAGGTGGCTCGTCGAGGAGGTCGACGTCTAGGTAGTGCCGGATGCGCTCGGCGGGGTCGTCGCGCTTGGCGGCATCGGGCATGGAGGCGAGCTCACCTAGCGCGGCCGCGTGCTCGCCGAAGAAGCCCAACGCCTCCGGGTGCGCTGCCACAAGCCCCGTCGCCGCACGCTCGTTTACCAGCCGATGGGTCTTCTCACCCCAGGCATCCGTGCGGTCGACACCCGCGAGCACGCCAAGAAGCACCGCCGAGATCAGAACGCCCATCACGCGAACTAATGCCATCCGACGCATAGCCCCCTCCCCAAGAGCGCGACAATATAGAACCGAGCCCCCGCCCGCACAAGCGCCGCCGGGCTCGGCCACCCTGCGCTCACGAACCGTGCACCTCGTGATATTTGGCGTCCTCCAGCCGGGCGATGCGCTGCCCCTCGGTCACGTCCACCCGTGTCAGAATCAGTAGACCACCGATGAAAAAAACCACCAACGAGAGGATGCCCAGCCGGCTGCTACCCGTCCAATTTCCGACTTCAGCGAAGAGAAAAGGCCCCAGAATACCGGCAAACTTCGCGCTGGCGCTGAAGAACCCGAAGAACTCCGAGGATTGCGCGCGAGGAATCATGCTGCTATAAAGCGACCGGCTCAGCGCCTGACTGCCGCCCTGAACTGTGGCGACACAAAAGGCCAGGACCCATAAATGCCAGGCCTCGGTCATGAAATAAGCGGCGGCGGAGATGAGCGTATAGACGGCCAGGGCCATATAGATCGCTGGCTTAGCCCCAATGCGTCCTGCCAGCCGACCGAAAGCGAAGGTGAACGGGATGCCAATGAACTGGGTCATGATCAAAGCGCCGATCAGGTCGGACTGGCCGATGCCGATGTCCGCGCCGTAGATGACGGCCATCTTGAAGATGGTGCCGATGCCATCGTTGTAGAGCCAGAAAGCGATCAGGAATATCATGAGCTGCCGATAGCGGCGGATCTCTCCGAACGTCTCGCTCAGACGATGAAAGCCGGCGGCGATCGGGTTGCCCCCCAACGCATCGGCATCCGACACCTGCCTGGGCGGTTCTCGGACGGCGCGCAAGAGGGGCACCGAGAAAAGAGCCCACCAGACGGCCACGCTGAACATGGCGATGCGGGATGCCGTCGTCTTGTCGGCGATCCCGAAGGTCTCCGGATACAGGATCCATAGCATGTTGATGACCAGGAGGATACCGCCTCCAAGGTACCCGAGGGCGTAGCCGGCCGTCGATAGCCGGTCGATTTCACCCTCGCGCGCGACGTGAGGTAAAAGTGAATCGTAAAAGACGTTGGCCCCGGCGAACCCGATGTTGGCTACGATGAAAAGCGCCGATGCCAGAAGCCACTCCCCCCGGCCGATGAAATAGAGCATAGCCGTGAAGAGGATGCCCAATGCCGCGAACAGAGCCATGAAACGCTTTTTCGCTCCCATGTAATCAGCCATCGCACCCAGCACGGGCGATAGCACAGCAATCAAAAGCAGCGCGATCGATAACGTACGGCCCCAGTAGACCAAAGCTTTGTTGCCCGGCAGGTCCGCTCCGGCCACGGAGGCGTAATAGATCGGCAGAACGGCGGCCATGATGGTCGTAGCAAACGCCGAATTGGCCCAGTCATACATGGCCCAACTGAAGGTTTCCCTGCGATGCAAGGCCATCGCGTGCAGCCAACCGCGGATGTTCACTCACTCCGCCTCGGGCCGGAAGGCGTCGGCCATGTGTCTGATCCGGAAGCTTCCACCCCGCCTGAAGACGACAGTCACGACGTCGAAGCGCACGTCGCCGCCCTCGCGGGGATGATCGGCCAGGTAGCGCTCCGCTGTGCGGACGAGCCGTCGCCGCTTCTCGGGCGTCACACGCCCCACCGGCCCCCCGAAGTTTGACTCGGACCGCCCGCTCTTGACCTCGATGAACACCAAGGCGTCCCTGTCCTCCGCGACGAGGTCAACCTCGCCGCCGCGGCGCCGGTAGTTCCGTTGCAGGATTCGGAAGTCCCGCGCCTCCAGAAAGCGCGCCGCGATCGCCTCGCCTTCGGCGCCTCGGGAGGAACCCGTACCCGGCAATCGCGCCGGTTCGCTACGCCGCGCCATCGAGCGGAAGCAGGAGCTGGGCCACGGGGCGAAAGGAGCGGCGGTGGATGGGACACGGCCCCAGCGCGGCGAGAGCCCGCAGGTGACTCGGCGTCGGATAGCCCTTGTGCGCCGCGAAGCCGTAGCCCGGGTAGACCGAGTCGTAGTGGCGCATCAGTGCATCGCGGACCACCTTCGCGACAACCGACGCCGCGCTGATCTCCACATGATGCCCGTCACCGCCGACAATAGCGCGCGCAGGCGCGGGGAGCGGGGGCAGCCGGTTTCCGTCTACGAGAATCAGGTCTGCTCTCCGCCCGAGCGCCCGGTACGCCGCCGACATCGCCCGCAAGGTCGCGCCCAGGATGTTCCACGTGTCGACTGCTTCCTGGTCCGCGATCCCCAGGCCCACCGCCGGTGCGCGCTCGAGGATCAGTTCGAGGGCCGCCTCACGCCCCTGGGGCGTCATCCGCTTTGAATCCGTCACGCCGGGCAGCCGGGACCCCTCCTGCAGCAACACCGCCGCCACCACCACGGGCCCCGCGAGCGGACCTCGTCCCGCCTCGTCGATGCCCACGATCCACCGCGCGCTCACACAAAACCCCTCAGTACAGCCCAGATGAGCCCACAGCCCCCGACGGCCCAGCAGTACGGTGCGAACGCTGCCAACCGACCGCGTCGCACGACCCCGAGCAGCAGCCGCGCCGCGACCACACCCGTCGCGTACGCTGCCACGATGCCGCCTGCCAGAGCGGGCCAACCTAGCGTCGCGCCGCCGCCTGCCAGATCGGGGAGCTTATAGACCGCCGCCCCGGCCACAGCGGGGATTGCCAACAGGAACGAGAAGACGAAGGCTAGCTCGGGCTCGACCCCGACCAGAAGCGCCGCTCCGATCGTCGCGCCCGACCGCGATACGCCCGGCACAACAGCGATCGCCTGCGCGCAGCCGATGGCCAGCGCCAGTCTAGGCCCTAGCTGTCGACCCGAGTCCTTCGCGCGTCGCGTTACCCCGGACGATCCGGTCGACCAAAGAAGCGCTCCCGTGAACAAGAGGCCGACCGCCCCTACCCCCGGCGTCGCAAGGTGGTCCTCAATCCAGCTACCGCCGGCCAGACCGGTGATTGCCGCGGGCATCGTGCCTATGAGCACGAGCGGGACCAGCCGCGCCTGGGGCGATGCCGGACCTCTCTCACGGACCCACGCCCACGCTTCCCGCAGCGCTGCCGCCGCCCGCCCCCCCAGCACCGTGAGGATCGAGCCCAGCGTCCCCACGTGAACGGCGACCTCGAACGTGAGGCCGCCTCCCTCAAGACCCCACAGGTGCCTGGCTAGGATGAGGTGGCCCGAGCTAGAGATGGGGAGGAACTCTGTCAGGCCCTGGAGCGCCCCCAGCAGGGCGGCCTGCCAGATGCTCACCCGGAAGGTTCGTGAGCCCCGGTCGGACGGCGTGTGTCTGAGCCAATACCGCCGCCCCGGACGCCTTCGGGCTCGTCCAGTCGCTCGACGCTCGTGACGCCCTCGAGCTCCTCAAGCTGTGTCATGAGCCGCCCGAGGTGCCCCCGATTTTTCACCTCCACGACGAACCGGTCGCGGATCCTGCGGCGTTCTGTCTTGGCCTCCACATCGAGGATATTGGCTCCCAATTCCGATATTGTCGTGGAAATATCGCGCAAAAACCCCGGGCGATCCTCGCCGATGACGACGATACGCGCCGTGAACACTTGACCCCTGGGGCTATCCCAGGTCACCTCCACAAGTCGGTCGCGCTCGGTGACCAACGGAGCGACGTTCGGGCAATCGGCGCGGTGGATCGCAATGCCGTGCCCCCGGGTAATGAACCCGACGATGTCGTCGCCGGGCAGGGGTTGGCAGCACTGGGCGATCCGGATCATCATGTTCGCGATGCCCTGCACCCGGATCAGCCCATCCTTCTCGCGCGGTACACGGGGCTGGCGCGGCTCTGACGGCATGAGCTTGGTCAGAACGCGGCTCAGCGGAAGCTCCCCCGAGCCAATGCGCGCGTGGAGTTGCTCAATGCTGCCCAGCCCCACTGCCTGCGCCAGGTCAGCCAAGTCGCCCTCGGTCGGATGCAGCCGCGAGCGGCGCAGCTCCCCTTTGAGCAACTCCACCCCCAGTGCGACGCTCTGAGTGTACATCTCCTGGCGCAGCCAGCGCTTAATCGCGCTACGCGCCTTGGCCGTCTTGACGATCCCCAACCAGTTCGTGCTCGGCATCCGCGACGGCATCGTCAGGATCTCCACCGCATCCCCGCTGGAAAGCGCTGTATCCAGGGGCACCATCCGGTCGTCAACCTTCGCGCCCAGGCAGTGCAGGCCGACGTCCGTGTGGACCGCGAAGGCGAAATCCAGGGCCGTCGCGCCCTGCGGCAGCCGTTTGAGATCGCCGCGCGGCGTGAAGACGAAGACCTCGTCCCTGAAAAGGTCCCCCTTGAGCTCTTCGAGGAACTTGTCCGGCTCAGGCGTCTCTCGCTGACTATCCGCCAGCTCGCGCAGATAGCCCATCGCACGGTCGAGCTTGTCCGGCCGGCCCCGCCCTTCTTTGTAAAGCCAATGGGCCGCGATGCCTGCCTCGGCGGTGCGGTGCATTGTGTACGTCCGGATCTGTATCTCCACCGCACGCCCGCCGGGGCCGATGACCGTCGTGTGAAGCGACTGATAACCGTTGGACTTAGGCCGCGCAATGAAGTCCTTGAACCGCTCGCTCACCGGCGTGTAGATGGCATGAACGATGCCCATGACCCGATAGCACATCTCCTTGGTGTTCACTAGGACACGGGTCGCCAAAAGATCATAGATCTGCTCGAAAGGCAGCCCACGGTTCTGCATCTTACGGTAAATCGAGTAGAAGCTCTTGGGACGCCCTTCGATGGTCGCCGCGATGCCCTCCGCCGCAAGCCGCTCCGCCAGAGGCTTGCGGATCGAGGCGATGTAGGCCTCACGCTCGGTGCGCTTGGCGTGAATCTTTTTCACCAGCGTCCGATAGACCTCGGGCTCCATGAACTTCAGGCACAACTCCTCGAGCTCCCACTTTACGCGCGCCATCCCCAACCGGTGCGCCAGCGGTGCATAGACATCGCGCGTCTCCAGCGCAATACGCTGCCGCTTCTCCTCTGGCAGGAACTCGAGCGTACGCATGTTGTGCAGCCGGTCGGCAAACTTGACCAGAATGACACGGATGTCATCGGTCATGAAAATCAGCATCTTGCGGAAATATTCCGCCTGCCGCACCTCGTGGCTCAGAAGATGCAGTTCGCCGATGCGGCTCACGCCGTCCACGATCCGCGCGATCTCGGGACCGAAGGCGCCCTCGACCTCCGCGTAGTTGATCTGCCGCTCCCGCGTTCCAGTCTGCTGCTGCTCGTCGCGCGTCTTGTCGCCCGTCTCCAGCACATCGTGCAAAAAGCCCGCAGCGATGGTCGTTACGTCCATCCCCTGTTCCGCGAGGATGACCGCCACCTCGAGACAGTGGCGGATGTAAGGGGCGCCCGAACGACGCATCTCACCCTGGTGCACCCCCTGCGCGAACGCATGCGCACGGCGGATCAAATCCAGTTCTGACCCCAGGTTGTGGCGCTTTACAAGCTCGAGTAGGAGCTCGAGCTCCGGGACGGCGGAGGATACCCCCGTCACTTCGACGGACCCTTCAGGCTCAGTTCCCATAGCTTCGCGTACTTGCAGAAGCCGTAGAAGGCGTTGAGCATCCCGATGGCCAAGCCTGCCAAACCGTCCAGAACCCCACCGCGCAGGATGTACGAGCGTACGAACCGTGACGGCGGGTGCAAGAGCAGGTGCCGGAGCCGAAAGCGCACGCCAGAACGCCAGAGTTCCTCGGCCGCCAGCGTCGAGTACCTATCGATCCGTTGCAGGTGGTCGGACAGGCTTTCATAGGGGTAGTGCAGCAAGTCCCCATCCATCGTCTCGACGTGCCCGCCATTGACCTCGATGCGCTCGTGCAGCTCCTCGCCCTCCCAGCGGCCCGCCTCTCGCCGGAACAGCCTCAGCTTGCGGTCCGGGTACCAGCCCGAGTGTGCGATCCACTGCCCCAGATAGCGCGTGCGGCGCGGCACCGTGTAGCCGACGATCCCCAGATCGTTGGAGGCGATCACACGCTTGATGCTCCGTCGCAGCGCGTCCGAGACGACCTCATCGGCGTCCACTGCGAGCACCCACCGGCCCTCGGTCCGCTCGAGCGCCAGGTTCTTCTGGACGACGTAGCCGTGCCAAGACGCCTCTAGGACGTGCATCGTATACCGGCGCGCGATCTCCAGGGTCTTGTCCCGAGAGCCCGCGTCCACCACGACGACCACCTCGTCGCAGAAGGCTAGGCTTTCAAGGCACTGCCCCAGGGAACGCGCCGCGTCCCCTGCGATGACGGCCGCCGAAAGCAAAAGCGAGCCGTTCCCCGCCGCTCCATCCCTAGCCATCGGCCAGCGTCTGGGCCATCGCCCACTTGAGGACCAGAGCTGACGCCAGCGCGGCGATCCCCACAATCGTGCGGTGCTCACGGTTCACCACGGCACGCCGCCACGTGAACGGCCCGAGAAGCGCCCGCGGTGAGAAGCGCCTGGGCAAGAACCTCGGCACCCGCCCGGCGTAGGCCTCAAACAGAGCGCCGTATCGGCGGGCCAATGCGCGCTCCTCCCGCGCGATAGTCCAGCCGTAGAGCAGAGGGAAGCCCGCGCAGAAAACGGAGATGAATGGCCAGGAGCCCGCCATGACTCCGAAGCCGAGCCCAATCAGCGCGCTACCCACGTACAGCGGATGCCTCGCGTGCCCATAGATCCCCCACTCCGTCAGCGCCTTCGCCTTCACGAGGCTCCCCGCCGACAGCACGCGGGCACCCTCCCCCAACACAACCAGTATCCAGCCCACGGCCAGCGTGGAAGGCGTCGGCTGTGCCACCAGGACGAGCACGGCGACGGCCGCAAAGCCCATCGGCACGCGCACACCTTTGGGTACAAGACGTCCCAGTTTCGCTTCCGCCGCGTCCCGCACGCCCTCGCCAGCCGTTGTCATGTCGCTCTTTCAAGCCGTACAATGGCAAACCGTCGTTTGAAGCGCAAGCCTACCGGCCCAGTACCCGTTCGTAGACCGCCTCCGTCGCCTCGGCGCACAGTTGCGCACTGAGCTCGGTCTCCACCCGTAGCCGTCCCGCCTCACCCAGGGCACGCGCGCGGTCGGGACGCGCTAAAAGCGCACCGATGGCCATCGCCAGCTCGTCTGTCTCACCGGGGTTGACGATGATGCCGGTCCGATCGTGAAGCACCGTCTCGGGGATGGCGTTCACCACTGTGGCGACGACGGGAACACCGAAGGCCATATACTCCAGCGCGATCCGGCAGACGGTCTCCGAGCCCTCCGAGGCGATCACGCCGATGTCCAGGTCTGCGATTAAAGGCCGCACGTCGTCGAGCACGCCCAGCACATGCAGCCGCTCGCCGAGCCCGTGTCTCCGACCCGTCTCCTCGATCTCTGCGCGCGTGTACCCGGCCTCTTCGCCCGCCAGGACGAAGTGCGCATCCTCGAAGTGCGCGCCCAAGAAAGCGCAGGCACCCAGGAAGGTCCCGATGCCCTTAATGGGATCGAACCGGCTGACGAGGCCGATGAGGGCCGCGTCTTGGCCCAGGCCCCACTGTTCCCGGTAGACGCCTCTTTCTATGCCCTCTCGCCAACGGGCCGCGTCCAGCCCCGCTGGGATCACCGTGATGGCCTCATCATCCAGCCCGAACGCCCGCATGTAGGTGACCTTCACCTTCTCGCACGATGCGGTCAGCCCCGCTGTCGCCTGTGTATGCAGCCAGCCGTTCAGCGGATGCACCAGTGGCGGATCGGGGTCCGCCAGCGTGCGGACCAAGGGTGCCCGCCAGCCAGGCTTGCGGCAGATGAGCGCGCAAAGCGCGTGCGACTCCGACCGAAAGGCGTGGATGACGTCCGCCTTCTCGCCCGCGAGCATCGCTCCCACGCCGCGCGCAATCGTCCACGCCCGGAACATCCCCAACCTGCGGGTCGACGGGATCTCGTGGGTCAAGAGTCCGGCCGCTTTCGCCCGCTCGGCGATGGGTGAACCCTCTGCCGCCAGGAGCCGCACCCTGTGGCCGCGGCCGGCTAACGCCTCCGCTAGGCTCAGGCAGTAGTACGCCGTCGCGTTGAACCACCGGACGTCTATGGCGAGTAGGATGTTGAGCTGCAACCTGCTGAGTCGAGAGAGGGCAGTACGTCAGGCGTCCCCATGAGCGCCCAGGGAACCGCATGGGGCGCCGCTACTAGATCGGTCTATCGGCTCTTTAGGCCGTACACAGGGAACTGCTCGCATAGCTCGCGCACCTCCCCGCGTACGAGCGCCGCGATCCCTTCGCCCTCGGGGGCATCCAGCACACGCTTGATGAGCCTGGCGATCCGGCGCATCTCGTCGGGGCCCATCCCGCGCGTGGTAGCGGCGGGAGTACCGATGCGCACACCGCTCGGCTTGCGCGGCGGCCGGGGGTCGAAGGGGATGGCGTTCTTATTGAGCGTGATGCCCGCGCGGTCGAGCGCTGTCTCGGCGGTTGCCCCGTCGATGCCCAAGGGCGTCACGTCGGCCAGCATGAGGTGCGTGTCCGTCCCGCCTGAGACGAGTCGGAAGCCCAGCGACAGTAGCTCATCGGCCATTGCCCGCGCGTTCTCGACGACCTGCTGTGCGTAGCTCCCAAACGCCGGCTGGACAGCCTCGTGCAGGCACACCGCCTTGGCAGCGATCATGTGCATCAAGGGCCCGCCCTGCAACCCCGGAAAAACCGCCCGATCGACCGCTCTGGCGTGTTGCCGTTTAGAGAGGATCAACCCCGCTCGCGGACCCCGCAGCGTCTTGTGCGTCGTCGTCGTCACGATGTCGGCCAGAGGCACGGGACTGGGGTGGACGCCGCCCGCGACCAGCCCCGCGAAGTGGGCCATGTCCACCATCAGGTGGGCACCGACCTCATCGGCCACGTCCCGGAACAGCTCGAAATCGATCTGGCGCGGGTAGGCGCTGCCCCCGGCGACGATGAGCTTGGGCTTGGCCTCGCGCGCCGCAGAACGGAGCGTGTCGGCGGTGATGACCTCGGTTTCGCGGTCGACTAGGTAGTGCGCCGCGCGGTAGTAGACCGCCGAGAAGTTGACCCTCAGGCCGTGTGTGAGGTGGCCGCCACAGCCGAGGTCCATGCCCAAAAGCGTCTCGCCGGGCTCCAGGAGCGCGTAGTACGCCGCCATGTTCGCCTGCGCCCCCGCGTGAGGCTGCACGTTGGCGTGCTCGGCGCCGAAGAGCCGTTTCGCCCGCTCGCGCGCTAGTTCCTCCGCCTCGTCCACCCACTCGCAGCCGCCGTAGTACCGCGCCTTCGGAAGTCCCTCGGCGTACTTGTTGGTCAGGAGCGAACCCATCGTCTCCAGGACCGCCCGCGACGTATAGTTCTCCGACGCGATCAGCTCCAGGCCGCCCTCCTCGCGCTCCAGCTCCCCCGCGATGACACGGGCGATCTCGGGGTCCACCTCCGCCAAGGGCCGCCACGAGGCAAGTTCCCGATCCGCCTCCGCCATCACCGCCTTCGCGTCAACCCCTTGTGCATCCATCCCCATCGCTCACTTTTGCTCTCCGATTCGCCGGAGCTAGCGTTCGGGCTCCGCCTGCTCCGACGAGCGCCCACGGATTTCGCGCACGGCCCGCACAATCCAGCGCGGCCCCACAGTCTACGCCACGCCGGCAAGCACGCCGTCGAGCCGCGAGACAAGCTCCGTCTTGGGCACGGCCCCGACCACTTGCTCGGCCACCTCGCCGCCCTTGAAGATCAGAAGCGTCGGTATGCTGCGAATGCCGAAGCGGCTCGCCGCCTGCTGCTCGCTGTCCACGTCAATTTTGCAGACCTTCGCCTTGCCGTCGTACTCCTCCGCAATCTCTTCCACGATCGGCGCCACACGACGACATGGGCCACACCAGACTGCCCAGAAGTCCACCAGCACCGGCAAATCTGACTTGAGCACCTCATTCTCGAAAGTGGCGTCCGTCACCTCGATGGGCTTCGCCATGGGTTCTTCCTCCTTCCGACTCCACGTGAATATTGGGTGTCCTTCGCGTTTCCACAGTCGCGAACCAGATCGACCAGGAGCAAGTCGCCCAGTACCGCCCCCTCGGGGGCGCCTGACGTGCGCCTGGCGTCCTCCGCACGGGCGATCAGCGTCAGCGCGCGGCGAACTGCCTCGGGCGAATGCCGGGCCCGCCAGGTCCGATAGTCGTCTACTCTGTACTCGGGAACGTCCAGGTGACCGGCCAAGGTTTTCTTCGGTGCGCTCCAGTCTTCCAGAGCCTGCGCGCGAGCGAGCTTGGCGAAGGTCTCCCTGATCCCATACCACAGGCGGCCCACGTCTTGCCCACCGCTCTGGAAACTGTGCGCTAAAGCGATGGCACCCGCGGCGTCGCCCCGACCAAGCGCGGCCTCGAAGCGGCTCAGTGTTGCCGGCTGAGCGGCCGCACCCACCGCCTCGATGTCTCGTTCCTCGATTCGTTCTCTTTCCCCCACGAAGAGCGCAATCTTTGCAAGCTCGCTCGCCAACTGCGCCAGGTCCCGCCCCACCGCCTCGACCAGCCGATAGGCTCCCCCCCGCGTGAGTGCTTTGCCCAGTTCGCGCTGCGCGCGTTTCTGCGCCCACTCGGCGAGGTCGCTCCACCGGGTCATGACCCGAAAATGCTTGGCGCGCAAGGTTGGTGGTCCCAATCCCCCAAGGGGCGGCTTCTTGCGGCCAATGGCTTTCTCCGCTATGCAGATGACGACCAGCCCGCGCACTCCACCCCCCAGACAGGCGGTCAGGCGTTTGTCTGGGGGAATGCGGTCGGCATCTCGGATCAGGACGACGCGCCGACCTCCACCCAGGGGCACCTGCACGAGAGCATCGATAAGCCGGGCGGCTGCGATCCCACGCGCCGAAAGCGTCACCAGCCCGAGCGCACGCTCCTGGGGGGATGGCAGCAGGTTTTCCACGAGGCTCCGGACCGCCTCCTCTCGCTGGAAGGCCTCGCCCGTTAAGACGTAGGTGGACGCCGGTGGCTGTGCGCTCAAAGATCCTCCAGCATCGACCGGGTACAGCCGGGCCGAGCTAGTCGTCCTCAGTCCCCGCACGCAAGGCATTGGCGCGACGGTACATAGCCAGCGCTTCCTCGCGGCGCTTGAGCTTGTCGTAGATGATGCCCAACTGCCAGCAGGTGTCCGCGTCGTCGGGTTGGATCTCCAAAGCGTGCTCTAGCGCCCGCTGTGCCCGGTCGTATAGCCCCAGGTGGTTATACGTTTGTCCGAGGATGTAGTGGGTTCGGGTTCGGTCATCGCTCCGTGCAACGCGCTGCAGTTCCTCGGCCGCCCTGGCGTAGAGGCCCTTTCTGTAAAGCAACAGGCCGTACTGGAAACGCGCCTCCGCGTTGTTGGGGCCGATCTCGACGGCCCTGCGCGCTTCCCCCACGGCCGCGTTGTAATCGCATAGCTCCCAGAGCGTAGAAGCCAGCCGCGTACGGCCCTGCACATCGCGAGAGTTCGCCGCAAGCACCACCCGGAACTGCTCCGCCGCCTTGGGGTGTTCGCCCACCACTGCGTACGCGTCGCCCAACTCTTTCCGTAACGCCGTGTCCTGAGGCGCTCCGATGATGGCTTCCTCGTAGTGCTGAACGGCTTCCGGCCATGCACCGCGAGCCGCCGCCGCATGGGCCAGATCCGCCGCCGAGGCCATGTGCGTCCCCGCTTCGGCGGCGGGCGGCGTCGAAACGTCGGCTCCGGAAACCTCGGGGGTGCCCGAGGTCCCGGCGGCCTCTCTGGGGACGGTCGGGGACGCCTCGTCCTGAGATTTGTCCGTCAAGTGCTCCTCCACTAGCGTCTTGAAGCGTTGATGTGGAAGAAAACGAGGGGCCATACGCGGCGGAGTTTGGAAGACCTGCCCCGTGTTGGGGTTTCGCGCCCGCCGCTTCCCACTCGCGCCCGCCTTGAACGTGCCAAACCCTCGAAGCTCAATCGTCTCTCCATCACCCAGAGCTCCCTTGACTACCTCAAGGAGCTCCTCGACACCCAGGGCCGCCCGCTTCCCGTCAAGCCCCGACCGACGGGCGACCTCTGCGATGACGTCCGCTTTTTTCACTCTCTAGACCATAGAGGTCCGTGCTCGGGCAGGTCCTCGAACTCGGCGTCCTCGACGTCACGCGCGTCAAAGGGCGGACGCCGAGGATGCACCCCCTTGACGCGGGAAACGGTCGGCTCTGCCTCGAAGTATCCTTCGAAGAAGGCCTTGGCCGCTCGAACGGCGATGGACGTGCCAATGCCCAAAAGTAGAAGACGGAGAAAGCCTCCCATCACGCCCTCACATTGCCTCGGGCGCGGCCATGCCCAATAGCGACAGGCAGCGCGCCAAGGCCGTCCGCGCGGCGCCCACCAGAAGAAGGCGCGCGGCGCGCACATCGCACTCCCCGACCAGCACCCGATCCACGGTGTAGTACACGTTAACGACCGTGGCCAGTTCCACAGCGTAGCGCGCCACGAGTGTTGGCTCCAGCCTCTGGGCCGCTCCCCACACCACGTCGGGGAACCGCAAAAGCTCTCGGACCACCCCAAATGGCGCGTCCCCAACCAGATGCGACCATTCGACGCCGTCCGCATCGGGCTCAGCGCCGCCCTTGCGCAGGATGCTCGCCATCCGCGCGTGGGTGTACTGGATGTAAGGCCCGGTACCCCCCTGGAAATTGAGCACCGAATCCCAGCGGAACTCGACGTCCTTGGATCGCCTCTGGCCGAGGTCGGCGAAGATGACAGCCCCGATGCCCACCTGCTGCGCCACCGCCTCCGGGTTCCCCAGTTCGGGGTTGCGCTCGGCCATGATCGCGCGGGTACGCGCCGTCGCCTCCCCGAAGACATCCTCCAGGAAGATGACGGCCCCGCGCCGCGTGCTCATCCGGCCCTCCGCGAAGTGCATCAGACCAAAACCGGCGTGTTCGCACCTGTCTACCCAATCAAACCCCATCAGTTCAAGAATTTTGAAGACCTGCTGAAAGTGCAGTGCCTGATCCGTGCCCACCACGTAGACCATGCGATCGAACCCGTAGCGCTCCCGGCGATCCACGACCGCCGCAAGATCGCGCGCAGCGTAGACGGTGCCCTCATCCGCCTTGCGCAACAGGCAATCGGTCAGCCCATGCTGGCCTAGCGGGACGACGACCGCCCCCCGGCTCTCAATGGCGATTCCCCGTTCCAGGAGATCGTCCACGAGCCGGTTGGCGCGTTCGGCATAGGCCGCCTCGCCCTCGAAGCTGTCGAACTCGACGCCTGTCATGGCGTAGATGCGCCCGAAACTCTCGATGCTCAGGCTCCGAAAACGCTCCCACAACGCCCGCGTATCCGGATCCCCGGCTTCCAACGCTCGGAACGTCGCCCGGCCTTCGTCATCCAGCGCGGGGTCCGCCTCGGCCTCCCGGTGGAAGCGCACGTACAGATCGAAGAGATGACCCATCGGGTCAGACGCGAGCGCCGCCTCGTCGCCCCAGCGGCGGAAAGCAACGATCAACTTGCCAAACTGGGTCCCCCAGTCCCCCAGATGGTTGATACGCACGACCCGGTAACCCACCGCCTCGCCGAGCGCCGCAATGCTGCGACCTATCGCCGTCGAGCGCAGGTGAGCGATTCCCATGCGCCGCGCGATGTTGGGCGACGAGAAGTCGATCACGAAGGTCTGGCCGGCGTGATCCCCTGAGTTACCGTAGCTCATGCCCTCCCGGCCGATCCGCCTGAGCACGTACTCGGTCATGTGCGCCCGGTCCACGCGGACGTTCAGGTACGGTCCGGCCGCCTCGAAGGCGCGAAGCGCTCCGGTGGGCTCGAGCTTGTGGGCGAGGTCCTGCGCGATCAGGCCAGGGGCCCTGCGTAGGTGCCGGGCCGCCTCGAAACAGGGGAAGGCGTATTCACCTAGCTCTGGATCGGGAGGCGGAGCTAGAAGCGCGCCCACATCGTTGGGCGGCACGCCGACTTCAGTAGCGACGAGCTCGGCGATCTGTTCCGTAAATGGGTTCATCCGTTGAGGATCGAGGTGCTTTCAGATGCCGGATAACACCTAAGTTGCTAAATGGTAGGGGAGTATGGCGCTTTTGTCAACCCTCTTGCCCTCCGGGAAGCGGTCGCGGTAAATTTTGCGTTTTCGCCCATCTCGTTCGTATGTTCGAGCGTTGACTCTAAATTGCGGATGCGCCGATGCCCGAGCGATTTTCTGTACGCCTGACCTATGGACTCCACGGTCCCTAGCTCGACAGACAGGGGCGGAACGGTGATCGTCGCGCTCGCGGGGCGCGCCGGCACAGGGAAAACGACCATCTCGCATTACCTTGGGCAGAAGTACGGCTTCGTCCGTCTGGCGTTCGCCGATCCACTCAAACGCCTGGCGCAACGCTACTTCGGTTTTTCGCCTGGCGAAATCGGGGAACGAAAGACGCCGGCCGGCCGACGCACCCTTCAGGGAATCGGCATGATGTTCCGCGAGCAAGTGGCCCCGGACTACTGGGTCCGGCAGATGACCCCGCGCCTGGACGCGCTTGTGGCCGAGGGTCGCAAGATCATCATCGATGACTGCCGTTTTCCCAACGAGAAACAGCTCACGGAGTCGCGCGGAGGCGCCGTGTGGCGCGTGGTACGAGCCGGCCAACAGATCGAGTACGGTCCGGACCACATCACCGAAACCGCGCTCGACCCGCTGCCGGACGCGGGCTTCGCCGCCGTCATCACCAACAACGGCTCTTTCGAGGACCTCCACCGACAGGTCGAAGCCGCCTATGTCCGAACCACCGTCGCAGGACGCTGAACGCTCGCCCGAGGGATTAGCCGCCCAGGCGGAGGCGGAAGGCTACCGGCTGGTGCCTCTGATCCCCGAATCTCGCATCGCGCAGCGCGTCGCAGAGTTGGGCATCGCGCTCACGCACGAGTACGCCGGGCGTCTCGGGCCCGACCGGCCGCTTGTGCTGCTGATCGCACTCAAGGGGGCGCTTACCTTTACAGTGGATCTCGTCCGCTCCATAGACTGCCACGCGGAATTCTGCCTGGTGCGCGCCTCCAGCTACGCCGGCACGCAGCCCGTCCGCACTCCACGGATCGAAACGCTCGATCCGCCCGAGTTGCTCCGGGATAAGCACGTGGTCATCGTGGAGGGCATCGTGGACAGCGGGGCGACGCTTGCAGCGTTGCGCGCGTGGGTGGGCGAACAGAAGCCCGCCTCGCTGGCGACGTGCGCGCTTCTGGTGCGCGAACACCTCACGAGTGACGACGACGTCCCGCCAGCGGATCACTGGGGCTTTGAGATTCCCGACGGACCGTTTCTGGTTGGCTACGGCCTCGACCTCGACGAACGCTTCCGCAACCTGCCGTATCTGGCAGTCGTCGAACGCTCCTAGCCTTTGGCCTTTCAGCCGGCGAAGGGAGTTGGCGCGCTCAGGACGGCGAAGGGGCTAGGCTCACGGCGTAGAACGGAGATGAGATGGCGGAATGCACCTTATTGCTTGAATCGTTGCCGGGCGTGCGCCTGCGAGCATCGGGGCTGAAAGGGCAACGACCCTTGCCTTCATGAACCTCCGCCAGCGCAGCTCCGTGCGGCGCTTTAGACCCAGGGCGATGTAGGCGCAGGTCGGAATTCACGCGATGCGCAAGAACCCGGAGGCGGTCGAGTACCTGCGCAAGCGGCCCAGTTGAGCGAGGAAGTGACCATGGCGCGCAAGCTCAAAGTAGCGAGTCTTTCCATCTTGCCGAAGAAGTGGAAAAAGGCGGAGAACACCGAGAAGGTGCTGCGCTTCATGGAAGACGCGGCCGCGGCCGGCGCCGAATTCGCCCTGACACCCGAGGGGGTTCTAGAGGGCTACTGCGTGATGGACGCCATCGAGCGCGGCTGGGGCGAGCGGATGCTGGAGGCTGCCGAGCCGCTGGACGGGCCGTGCGTCTCGTTAGTCCAGCAGAAGGCGCGGGATCTGAGGATCGCCGTGTTGTTCTGCCTGGCGGAGCGCATTAACGACGAGGCATTCAACTGTGCGGCCCTCATCACCGCCGAGGGGGAGATCGCCGGGAAGTACCACAAGACGCACCTGGGTGAGGGCTACGATCCCGCATGGACTTTCAACCGCCCCGGCGGGGAGTTGCGGCCCATCCGGGCGCCCTTCGGCAAGGTGGCCGTCGCCATCTGCCACGACCGGTTGTTCCCTGAGGTCCTGCGGGCTCAGGCGGTCCAGGGTGCGGAGATGATCGCCATCCCTTCCTACGGCCACTACCGGGGCTTCAACGACCACGTGACGATAGCGCGCGCCGTGGAAAACGGGCTTTCGACCGTCTTCTGCCACCCGAGGCGGAGCCTGATCGTGGATGTTCTCGACTCGCAGAGCTGGACGGGGTCTGTAAACAACTCCCTGGACCGAACCCGTGTGGTCGCAAAGGGCAGGACCAACAGCGTCGTGGTGGGCGAGATCACGCTGGCCGATAGAAAGGATAGCGAGCGCTGGCCATGGACGTTGAGGCGTCCAGGGTTGTATAACGCGCTTTTGGGTGTATAGGATCTGAGCGGAGGCGGCGGAGGGATCAGACGATGAAGATCACGCGGAGCAGAACCGTGAACTGGCAGGTTGTAGATCACATCACCATCTATCGCGAAGAGGGGATGTACGCCGGCTTCCCCAATTTGGTGCGCACGCCTTGTGGCGACCTGCTGGTCCTCTTCCGCCGGTCCCCCTATCTGGGGTACAGCCACCACGGGCATCCGCTCTTCGACATGCGCGCCTGCCGCTCCACCGACGAGGGGCAGACGTGGAGTCCGCCGCAGTTCGTTACCCGCGACCCGCTCGGCGGGATCGTGGATACCGGCACGCACACCCTGCCGGACGGCAGCATCTTCCTGCATGCAGCCCCGAACCGACTGATGCCCAAAGAAGATGGCAGCCATGTCTCCGAATGGGTGGGCGGTGCCGGCGAGCCCTTCTGGGTCCGCTCGCGCGATGATGGGCGCACGTGGACGGCCCCGCGCCGTTTTCCGCCCTTGCCCGATACCGAGGCGTGGGAGACTCTAGCGATGGATCACGACGCGCACGCGGGCGTCTGCCGAAGCGGTCTTCTACCGCTTTCGGACGGACGGTTGCTCCTGCCGGGCAAGGCTCCAAGCCTCAACCCCAGAGGCTGGCCCTATTACGGCATGTGCTGGTTCTCGTCCGATATGGGCGAGACCTGGGCGTACGGCGGGCTGATCTGCGAAGACCCAGTTGCCCATTTCACTGAACCGGCCATCCACCTGACCCCCAGCGGTCGGATTCTCATTCTCTTTCGCTGCCATCCCAAGCGCGCCACGGCTTACGAAGCAGCCTACAGTGCTTTCCTGGCACGAGTCTACTCGGACGATGGCGGTGAGAGCTGGTCGGGTTGGGAGGAGACCACCATGCGGGGTTGTCCCGGGCACCTGTTGGGCCTGAGGGACGGTCGAATCTTTGCGACCGTGGGCCGGCGGCTGCAGGAGGAGAGCGGCTGCGTCGCCCGGGTCCTGGATCCCGAAGGCAGCGACCTGGACACCGCGCCGGACCTGGTCATCAGAGCGGATTCCACGACGGGAAGGAAGCTCGAGGGCGGCATTGAAAAGCCGCTCGAGGACTGCGGCTATCCCTGGGCGGTGGAGTTGGAGGACGGCAAGGTGCTGGTGGTCTACTACTATACCTATCCGGACGGCCTGTGCGGCGTCGAGGGAACCGTTGTCGAGGAGAGATGAGGCCTGGTTGGAGGCATCCACCAGCCAGGGCGGCCGAATGAAAGGTGAGCTGGAAGGTGAGGCTGGCTGGCGCCCACCGCGCTGGAAGCTTCAGCCCGAGCTTCCAACATCGGCTTGTGCTTGGCCCGAAAACGCGTACTTTCTCGTGCTATGAGTTGGATTCGTATCGGTAGCGCCGTCACCTGCCGCGATCTGCTGACCCGAGCGGCCGTGGCCAAACTTGCCAGCGACGACCCGTTGGACATCTTCGAGGCCCAGGAGCAGCTCGGGGCCGCCGTCGCTCGGCAGACGGGAGCCGGCGCCGAGTACGTGCTGGTAGACCTCGAAGCGATTGAACGCGAGGGGCCAGCCCCCGGGGCCAGCGCGGTCCAGGCACTTATGATGCTCTTGCGCGAGCGTGGTGGCGGTGCCCCGCCGTGTCTGGCGAGCGCCGATCCATCGCTCCTGGAGGGGGGACTGAGCACGTATGCTGAATTGGGAACCGGCGGCGGACGTGCGCCGCTGATCATGCCCCTCGGCACGGACCCGAACGAGATCACGCCATGGCGGCGACGGTTCGCGTTCGGTCTGGTCACGCGCCTGGCCGAACCCCCTTTGGATGGCAGCGCGCCGCGGGGTCCCAGCGCAGAGACTCTCCACGAGACGGCGCGCGAACGCTTCGAGAGCGCCCGGAAGTCGGGCTTCAAGGCGGAGGAGTTGTTCTTCGACCTTGGCGCGCTGCCCCTGCGGTCGGACACTGAGGGGCGCACCAAAGAGGTGCTCGACGGCGCCAGGCGCATCGGGGAGGATGAGGCAATCGCGGGTGCCCATATCCTCATTGCCCTACCGGATATCTCCGAAGGGCTGCCCCGGCGAGTGGCGCTGGAGCGAGCTTATGTGCGCGTCGCCGGCGAGTATGGGGTCGATGCCGCCATCTGCGACGCAGCGCAGATCTCGGGTGCGGACCTGGTGGACCCCAAGATCCTACGCCTGGTGCGGGCCGTCGTCGAGAAGCCAGGCGAGGCGCTCAAGGAGCGGTTCGGCGACTACATCGGGGCCCATGCTGCCAAGGGCACCCCACAGACCCGGAAACCCCAGCCCAACCCCTTCCGCGAGAGGCTGCTCGCGCGTACCGAGCCCGTGTTCACGCTCGAACTGACGCCGCACGAGGGCGACCTAGCGGCCCTCTACGAGCTGGCGGAAGCCGCGCGCGGCTCCGAGGTCATCCTGAGCCTCTCCGATGCCCCCGCGGGCGAGCCGCTGCCCGCGCCGGACGGGGTCGCCATCGAGGTCGCGCGCATCATGGGCCGTCAGCCCGTGGTCCACGTCTCCTGTAAGGGCTACGACCGCGATGGGCTGGAAAGCCGGATCATGGCTCTTTACAGCCACGGGCTCCAGAACCTTTTCGTCGTAACAGGGGATTACCCGCCGCGAGGTCGCGCGTCGTTCGATCTGGATTCGGTGGCGCTCTTGTGGGCCTTACGCGCATTCAAGCAGGGGCTGGATTTTCCGGAGTTCACGCCGCGAGAGATAGGGCCTATGGCCGATGTCTTCTGCGGGGCTGCCGTCTCGCCCTTCAAGTACACAGAGGCGGACATCTGGGGTCAATGCCTGAAGCTCTGGAAGAAGTGGCGCGTGGGGGCGGGCTTCTTCATCACGCAGGTGGGCTTCGACGTCAAGAAGTTCCACGAACTCCGGCTCTACATGGCAAGGGCGGGCATGGCGGACGTGCCGGTTCTGGGCAACGCGTTCGTCCTGAGCCCGGAGTCGGTATTGGGTTTCTACCGCGGGCGCGTCCCCGGCGCCTACGTCTCGGGCGACGTACGCGACAAGCACAGAAGACGGCTGGTCACGAAAGCGGACAAGAACGTCATCCGCAGGATGAGCTTCGAGCAACTCGCCGCCTTCGACCGAGAGCAGAGCCTGCACCGCACCGCCCTTCTGGCCGATGTGCTGATTCGTGGGCTGGGTTACGCCGGGGCGCACCTGGGTGGGCTCGCCGCCTGGGAGGACGTCGCCGAGCTATTGGAGCTGCGCCGCGAGTTGGCCCAGCGCGACTGGCGCGAAAACTACGAAGCCTACCGTGATGGCGATGGGGAGCGGAAGATGGCGTTCGCGCCCGAGGATAGGTTCTACCTCTTCAGAGACGGCGGCGATGGCCTCCTGGCCGACGGACCCTTCCAGTCGGCCGGCCGGCGGGGTTACGCGCGTACGAGCCGCGCCATGGGGGCCATCCACCGCGTCTTCTTCGAGCGCGGCAGTCTCGGCAGTAAGCTTATGGAGGTCGGTCTTCGGCGGTCGGACAGGCGTGGGATCGGTCGGGCTCTCACGTTGGCCGAGGAAGTCATCAAGAGACAGGCCTTGGGGTGCGAGATGTGCGGGGACTGCCGTATCGCCGATCTGGAATACCTCTGCCCCGAACCGACCGACGGTTGCTTCAAGAGCCAGATCAACGGCCCCTGCGGCGGTTCGACCGCTGATGGCATGTGTGAGGTGGACCCGACGCGTCAGTGCTACTGGGGGAAGGTGATCGAGCGGGCGCTTGTAGGGGGCACGATGGACGAACTGTTCAAGCTACATCTACCCAAGGACCCGAGCCTGGGGCACACGTCGTCGTGGCGCAACGAGCTTTTGGGTTTCGTGAAGCCACCCATCAAACTTGCCGTCGAGGCGCCGGGTCCTACGCCGGGCTGAGGGGGCGAGCGGAGAATCGAAAAGGTCGCAGAGCAAAAGGAGCGCAGCGTGGCAAAGGTTCAGATCCTGTACTGGCAGAACATCCCCGCGCAGGTGAAAGCGCGGGATGACGAGGGCGATGTGAGCGCGCCCCTACCCGATGATTTTCAGATCGCCATCGACACCGAGGCCATGGTTCAAGGCAAGATCGGCACCGACGCATACCTGGATGGCTACGACTGGGGCCCCGAGGAGGAACGCCCTGGCAGCGCCAAAGAGACCGCACAAGCCGTTGCCGAAGAAATCGCGGCCGCGTTCGATCTCACTCCGTACCTCCCCGACGACGGGGAGAGAGGGCCCGGCCTTCAGATCACCTGAGCGGTTCGCGCCCTTCTAAAACCACCTCATCCCTTCGCCGCGGACGCGCATCGACCGGATATCATAGCGCCCGGGTCGCTCGACGGGTAGGTCTCCCGATTCGACCATGAGATCCAAGGGATACGCTCGAGTCCTCAACGGCATACGAACGACCTCGCGCATGCGTGCCGATTCGAAGATCGCCATCATGATCTCCACGACCGCCCGCGCTTTCTCACCGTCACCCCGGTAGTCATCCACGCGGCCCTCGATCCAGTCCACGAGGCCCTTCGCCTGGTTGACGAACTCGTGGACCACTTCGTCCTCATAGTCGAGTTCTTTCCAGCCGTTCGTGCCGCCGTTCATGTAGCGGACCGTGTTGTGCCGGACGCGGAGCATGCCCTCGGAGCCATAAACGGTGCAGTTGATGGCGGCCTCTTCAGGAACCACCACGTCGTTCGAGACCAGGGCCTGGACGCCGCCCTCGAAGCCGATGAGCCCCATGCAGCAATCCTCGATGCGCGTGGAGCGCTCGTAGCGGTCGGTCTTCCGCTCGACCTGCCCCATGACCCACTCCGTTCGCGGTTCATTGAGTAGCCAGCGCATCATATCGATCGCGTGCGTCGACTGGTTCAAGAGCCCCTGCTGGCCCACTGACCAAAGGCGCTGGGGCTCGCCGATGGCGCCATCCTGGATCAGCCGCTTGGCCTCCTCCCAGCCCGTGTAGAAGCGGCGCTGGTGACCGATGGCGAGCTTGACGCCGTTGCGCTTGCAGGCGACGATCATCTCGTCCGCCTCACCCAGGCTGGTCGCCATCGGTTTCTCGCAGAGGATGACCTTAGGTTGACGGGCCGCGGCGGCGATCACCATCTCCGCGTGCTGAGGATGCCACGAGCAGACGCTGACGATATCCAGATTCTCCGCATCCAGCATCTCGCGGTAGTCCTCGTAGCGCTTGGAGATGTTGAACTCCTCGCCGTACGCTTTTCGCGCTCCTTCATAGGTGTCTGCCAGCGCCACCATCTCGACGTCACCCACGCCACTCCAGCCCCTGCCATGGCGCCGTGCTATGTCACCGCTTGCGATGATTCCGACACGGTACTTGGCCACACCATTCCTCCTCTTTGACCTGACTTCAGACCCTCTTGCGGGAGCCCCGCTCTCAAGTCCAACTCATCGCTTCGCCACGGACCAGGAACGACCGGATGTCGTACCACCCCGGCCGCTCGACGGGCAGCCCTCCAGACTCCACCGCCAGGTCCAGCGGGTAGGCGCGCGTCCCTAAAGGCAATCGGGTCACCTCGTGCAGCCGCGCCGATTCGTACAGCGCCATCATGATCTCGACGACTGCGCGCGCCTTGCGGCCATCGCCGCGGTAGTCCTCGGTGCGGCCCTCGATCCAGTCGATGATGCCCACCGCCTGGTCGACGAAAGCGTTGTTCTCCTCGTTGTCAACTTCCGTCCATCCGCTCGTCCCGGCGTTCATGTAGCGGACCGTGTTCTCCTCGATGTGTAGCATGCCCCCAGAGCCGTAGATCGTGCAGTTGATGGAGCCCCATGGCGTCATGTCGTTCTCGACGAGGGCCTGGACACCGCCCTCGAAGCCGATGAGGCCGCAGCAGGCGTCCTCGCAGCGCATACCGAACTCATACCGGTCGGTTTTGCGCTCGACCTGGCCCATGACCCACTCGGTGGCCGGCTCATCCAGCACCCAGCGCATGCAATCAATCGTGTGAGTCGCCCAGTTCAAAAGCCCATCCCGCACCACCGACCACAGCCGCTGCGGCTCGCCGATGGCGCCCGATTGAACCAGCCGCCTGGCCTCCCCCCAGCCGGTGTAGAAGCGGCGCTGGTGGCCGATCGCGAGCTTGACGTCATTACGCTCGCAGGCCACGATCATCTCGTCCGCCTCGCCCAGGCAGGTTGCCATTGGCTTCTCGCACAGGATGGCTTGGGGTTGACGCGCCGCAGCGGCGAGGGTCATCTCCGCGTGCTGCGGATGCCAGGAGCAGACGCTGACGATGTCGAGCTTCTCTTTGTCCAGCATCTCGCGGTAGTCCGCGTAGCGCATCGAGATGCCGAATTCATCCCCGAACGCTCTGCGGGCCTCCCCGCTGGTGTCGGCCAGCGCCACCATCTCGACATCGGGGACGCCCTGCCAGCCCCGGGCGTGAGCATTGGCGATCCGGCCGCTTGCGATAATCCCCACGCGATACTTTGCCACGAAGTGTCCTCCTTGAGAATCGTCTTCTTCCGACCCAAGTTCGTATGAAGGTGCGCGCCTTTGGCTTGTCAAGCCCCTAGGCGAGCGTGCCACCCACCTCGTAACGTCCCTGTACGCCTTTGACGGCCGTTGCCGCCAGTTCGCCGCGATAGTCGCCGAAGCGGCCCATGGCCAGGCCAAGACCGTAGTGCGACCCGAAGGCGCCCGCTAGCCGCACCGCCTCGTCGGGGTGCTCGTCCACAAGGTTGTGCTCTTCGCCGGGATCACGTAGGAGATCGTAGAGCTCGTCCGGCTCACCCTCGGGGCGGCAGATGTAGCTCCAGCGTTGGTCCCGCACGCAGCGGTCGGGTGCCGCGTGAAAGCCGGTGATGATGGTGTCGCGGACCGAGGCAACATCGCCACGGATAACCGGCATCAGGTTCCTGCCCGCCATCGCGTCGATGTTGTGCCCCTGCCCCAGTGCATCGAGGAGAGTCGGCGTCACGTCATGGAACTGCGCGAGCGCATCGAGCCGGGTGCCGCCGCCCTCGCCGCCGGGGAAACGGAGCATGAAGGGCACCTTGAGCAACTCGTTGTACATGCGGTCGCCGCCCTTGAGGAACTTGCCGTGATCGGCGAGGGGGTGGCCGTGGTCGGACATGAGGAGGATCACGGAATCGTCGAAATAGCCGAGCCGTTCCAGCGCGCCCAGGAGCTGTCCGATGTAGTGATCCACATAGGCGACTTCGCCCGCGTAGAGGCCACGGATGTAGGCGATCTCGGCATCATCGAAGTGGTGCCGTGCCCAGCCTCCGGGTGGCATGACCAGGCGTTTGCCCGTCCAGCCCGGGTCAGTGTAGCGGTCGAACTCGGGGGGCGGCGTCCAGGGCTCGTGGGGATCGAAGGAATCGATCCAGCAGAAGATGCGATCGTGGTCGCGGTTGGCCTCCAGCCATTGGGTGGCTTCGGCGACCAGCCGCGCGCAGTAGTGATCCTCCGCCTTCTCGAAGGGTTCGACGTTGATCAGGCAAGCCTCGACCAGCCTGCGCCAGACCGCATCGTAGCTCTCCTTGACGTGGTCTTCCAGCCGAAGCTTCTGAAGCGGCCCCGAGCAGTAGGGATCGTACTCCTGGCCGCGAATCCAGCGCCAGACGCGAAAGCCCCTATGGAAGTTGTAACCGGGCTTGAAGTAGTGGTAGCAATCGGTGAAAAGCCCGGAGACGTAGCCCTCGCGGCTCAGGATCTCCGCGATAGTGCGGTCCTCGAGTGCCAGCGGCTGCCAGGGACGATGGGGCAGGGTGCGCTGGCCCGTCATGAGCTGCGTGCGGATGGGGATCGTGGGGAGCGCCTCCGGATACATGTTCCCGAAGACGACCGAACTGGCGGCGAAGCGGTCGAGGTTGGGTGTATCGACGGGCGAAGCAGGGGCGTACCAGCTCACGTGGTCCTGCCGGAGCGAGTCGATAACGATGACGATCAGGTTCATGGTTCCTCCCTGTCTGCCCTGCGACGGATTCCGCGATCTGGCCTCCTGCCAACCCCTCCTTCAACGGGATCAGGATGGCATCCCCGCCCCGCAGGCGGCGAGGGGAGTGCTGGCGTCCTAATCGTGCGTCTCGGCCGGATCGTACGGCTCGCCGCGCCGCGGCAGAAACCGCCTCAGATGCCGGCATCCCAACGCGATGCCCGCGAGCCCCGGTATGCCTCGGTCCTCGTTCTCGATGCAGAGGACGTAATCGTAACCCGATTCGAGGAGGGCGCCGATGGTCGTCCCCCAGTTGATCTCTCCGCGCCCCGGCACGCGGTACTGCCACCACCAGTTGCCAACGATGCCCTGGCGGGAGAGCATGCGCCGGTCGATTTCAGCGTCTTTCACGTCGGCGTAGACCCACTTGCCCGCGAAGGTGCGGATGAGGTCCTTGGGAGGGCCGAGCATCAGCCACAGCCAGTGGGAGGGGTCGCAGGAGAGGCCCAGATGGTCGGAGGGCACCGCATCGAGCACGCGCTCCCACATCTCGGGGTTACAGGCGAGGCTGCCCATGCGGACGGCGCAGTCGAGGCCAATCTTGACGCCCACCTCCTCGGCCAACTTCACGATGGGCGCGTAGCGCTCCTTGAAGCGCTGGACGAGCTCGACGGAGCGGTCGTCCGAGTTGCCCCGGGCGGGGCCGAGTACATGCCGTAGAAGCGGCCCGCGAAGCGCCCCACGAACTCCTTCGGCACGCCGGCTTGGGTGATGACCACGGGCGCGCCCAGTAGGCTCGCCGCCTCGATAGATTTCCTCATCCGCTCAGCGGCGGCTTCGGCGTCCTCCTCTTCATCGACAAGCAGGTTCTGGTGCGCGGAGAGCGCGGCAAGATACAGGCCGTGGCGGGCGAGGGTCTCTTTGATCTCGTCGGGCCCCACCTCGAAGACCTGCTCAGGGTCGGCGACGCCGCTAGTAGAGAGGCGCACGCAGTCAAAATCGTTCTCGCGTGCCCACTTCGCGCACTCCTCGAGACTCCAAGCATTACCGCCTGCGCCGGTGGAGAAGCTGATGTCCACGGGTTCGTCCTCCCATGAGAGTGAACACAGGCGCTCGCGCCTAAAAGTGGGTTTCGGCTGGATCGTAGGGATCACCACGCCGCGGCAGAAACTGCCTCAAGTGCCGGCACCCCAGCGCAAATCCCGCGAGCCCCGGGATGCCTCGGTCCTCGTTCTCGACGTCGAGGACGTAGTCGTAGCCCGATTCGAGGAGAGCGCCGGTAATCGTGCCCCAGTTGAGTTGCCCGCGGCCGGGCACGCGGTACTGCCACCACCAGTTGCCGATGACGCCCTGGCGGAAGAGCATGCGCCGGTCGATCTCAGCGTCCTTCACGTCGGCATAGTACCACTTGCCCGCGAAGGCGCGGATGGCGTCCTCGATGGGCGTGATCATGAGCCAGAGCAAGTGAGAAGGATCGCAGGAGAGGCCCAGGTGGTCCGAGGGCACTGCGTCGAGAGCTCGCTCCCACCCTTCGGGATTGCAGGCAATGTTGCCCTGGCGGACGGCGTGGTCGAGGGCGATCTTCACGCCCTTATCTTCAGCGAATTTGGCGATGGGCGTGAACACCTTTTTGAAGCGCCCGAAGAGCTCGTCCCGCTTGTCAGTCGGGTTGCCCGGCGGCTGCGAGTACGTGCCGTAGAAACGGCCCGCGAGCCAGCCCCTGTAAGAGGCGGAGCCGGAATTGGTCACGACGATGGGCGCCCCAAGGAGGCTCGCCGCCTCGATGGACTTCCTCACGCGCACGGCGGCGACCTCGGCCCTCTCAGGGTCGTCGTCGAGGACGTTGGGGTCGCGCTCATGCGCGGACAGGGCCGAAAGGTACAAGCCGTGCTCCGCGAGGGTCTCGGTGATCTCGTTGGGACCCCTCTCGAGGATCAGATCGGGATCGGCAACGCCCGTGTTCACCAGGCGCACGGTATCGAAATCGTTCGCGCTCGCCCAGGCCGCGCATTCCTCGAGGCTCCAGGCGTCTCCGCCCGCGCTGGTGGAGAATCCAATGTCCATAGAACCGTCCTCTACTCTAGGGTGAAAGCGGAAGCGCCTGCTCCGCGCTCATCCATCTACGGGCTCAGTCCGGAGGCCGGGCAGCGCCTCAAGGATGCGGCGGTTGGCCGCGGGAAAGGCGTAGTCATCCAGACGCTCATGCGGGACCCATCGCATGCGGTCTCCCTCGGAAGGCCCCGGAGAGCCATCGGGAAGCCGGCACAAAAAGGCGTGGATGCGTACGCGGAAGTGCGTGTAGGCGTGGTCAACCACGATGAGCAGCCCGACGACCTCGACGCAGATGCCCAGCTCTTCTTCAAGCTCGCGCGCAAGGCAGGCCCCCGGCGTCTCGCCTGGCTCCAGCTTGCCTCCGGGAAACTCCCACAGGCCGCCCAGAAGCCCATCTTCGGGCCGCTTCTGGATGAAGATGGCATCGTTTCGGCAGATGACGCCGACGGCCACCTTGATGCTCGGGATGGGCCCGCGTGGCACCACCCGGGGCACCTCGCGCTCGAGACCCAGACGGCGCGCCTCGCACAGGCCCCCCAGAGGGCAGGCGGGGCAGTCCGGCGTCCTCGGGCGACAGATGGTCGCCCCGAGGTCCATCACCGCCTGATTGAAAGCGCCGGACTCGTTCTCCGGCACGAGGGAGCGCGCCGCATCCTCAAGCCGTGCCACTGCCTTGGGTGAGGTAAGCGTCTCGTCCATGGCCAAAAGCCTCGCGAAGACGCGCTTGGCGTTGCCATCGAGGGCGGGAACGGCCTCACCGAAGGCGATACTGGCGATCGCGCCCGCCGTGTAGGGTCCGATCCCCGGAAGCTGCGCCAGAACCCCGGCCGTAGATGGAAGCCGACCACCGCCCTCGGCGACGATGGCGCGCGCGGCCACAAGCAGGCGCCTGGCCCTGCCATAGTACCCCAGGCCCTCCCAGAGCTTGAGCACCTCATCGAGGTTCGCCCTCGCGAGCGCCTCCAGCGTCGGCCAGCGGTCCAGCCAACGCTCGTAGTAGGGGATCACGGTCTGGGCCTGCGTTTGCTGAAGCATCACCTCCGCGATCCAGATGCGGTAGGGGTCTCGCGTGCGGCGCCAGGGCAGGTCGCGCCCGTGAGATCGATACCAGCGGAGAAGTGCGCCCGTGACGGCGTTCGTCCACCCGGCTGTGAAAGGCGCGCCGCGGTTGTCCGGCTCAGTCGAGCTCACCGGCCCGGTAAGCTGTGAGGTACTCGATGCAGTAAGGGTCCGCCCCCGAGAGTGCATCGGCGGCGAGGGCAAAAGCTTTGTCCGCCGGGTCCATGTTGCCGATCTCGTCCAGCTTTGTCGAGAGCGGGTCAATGATCCCCGAGTCAATGCCCGCTTCCAGCGCCAGATAGATGAAGACCTCGTTGATGATCTTGCGGGCGGGGATGCCAAAAGAGACGTTGGAGAGCCCCCCCGTGATGTGCACATCCTCCCCGTACTCGTCCCGGAAGGAGCGCACTGCGTCCAGGTAGTAATTCCCGCATTCGGGGTCGGTGGCGATCGGGAAGACCAGGGCATCGATGTAGATGTCGTCGGGGGCGATGTCCTCGGCCCAGGCTATCTCCAGCAGTTGCGCGACGTTGTCCACGCGCTCCTGCGCGCTGTTCGGCATGCCCGTCGCGCCGAAGGCACTGGCCACGACTCGGCCATCCCGCTCTTTGACCATCCCCAGGGTCTCGGGACGCTCCAGCGACGCCGAATTCACGATGGGGCGCCCGGCGCGGCGATCGTAGACATCGAGCCCAGCAGCGATGATCTCGGGGTTCGAGGAGTCGATCGAGAGCGGGGCATCCACCGCCGCCTGGACCGTCGGCACCAACCACGACATCGCTGCGAGCTGCCGCTCCGGGAAGGGGGAGACCTCGTCCACGTTGACGTCCAGGAAGTCGGCCCCGGCCTTGATCTGCCGCCGCGCCTCGTAGTGGAGGTAGGCGACGCCAGCGGCGCTGAGTGCCTCGTCGTCGGACATGCCCTGCTCGATGGCCACCATGACGTGCTTGACGCGTCCCTCGTCGTACACCTGTCTCTCTTCGTAGCCTTCGGGCAAGGGCAAAAGCGCCCAGGCGCCGTCGGGATCACGGTAGCGAACGGCTTCGCGCCCGTCGGGACTCTCGGTGATGCGCCGGCCTTTGCGTAGGAACACGCGCGAGGCGTGAATGTTCTCACCGATGATCGTGAACGGTCTCGTCATCGCCATCCCCACTTATCCCCCTTCGCTGGCGCTGACACCACTGTCATCCCGGCAGCGCACCCTCAAAGAAAAGCCCGCCATCGCGCGCGGGCAAGAGCGTCGGGGATGCGTTCGAGAAGGTGCGAGGGCTGTCTGTGGCTAAGGGTTGCTTCGTGAAGACGGCGATGAGAGATCCCTTGGACAAACGCACAGGCACCTCCGGTACGGCATCGCATTACGGGCTCAGTAGCCGCTCGATCTCCCACCGGCTCTGGGCTTTGGCGGCCGTTGGCTCTTCCGCCGGCGCGAACCTGACGATCAGCACCGGGCGCAGCGATGCGTTGGGACTATCGCGACTCTCGAACCGCTTGGCCGTCGTAAGCGTTGCTTCATTCCCCAGCAGCATCCAACCGAAGTTGGGCGCCGGGTCGTCCATCCAGCCCTGGACATCGGCCACCAGCTCGGGGGTTGAGTTCCAAGTGTAGAACTCCACATCGTCAACGGTGGTCGTGGCGCTGGCGGCATCGGCGAAGTCGCCGCCGGGCGTTTCCCAAAAGCCGGTGTCGAAGAACGCGTGCAGCCAGGTGGCGTCCCCAGCGGCTGAGGCCGCGCCGCGCCCACCGCCCGAAGTCTCCGTTCCCCCGGTGTCCGAGGCGCCCTCACCCCAGTTCGCCAGTACCCGGCGCAGCTCGATGCGAGCCGGACCGGCTATGGTTTTGGACATATGGAGGGTCAGGCTCACGCCCGTGACGACGGCCCCTCGGGGAAGGTTGCCAGCAACGTCAAATGCCACGAGACCGCGTCGAATCTGCCCGTTGCCATTCATGCCCACGAATAGGTGAGCGCCAGCGCCGCTACTCAGGGAGCCATCGTCGCTCTCATAGAGGGTATTGTCTTTATGTGCCCCGATGACGGTCTCCCCGGTCATCGTCGGCGGAGCGGGGAAGGGAGTGTCTCCCCGGTCGGTGCAAGCTGCACCAAGTGCGAGCAGCAGGACACGGATGGTTGTGAAGAGCGTCGGAGGGCGCCTCATTGCGTGCTTCTACTATACTGTGTACTGCCCCCAGAGATCAATTACAAAAGAACGCGCGTCGTCGCTGGGCTGCCCTTGAGAACGATACCGGTGCCGGTCGGAGGGTAGTACGTGACGACGACCGGCTCGCCGCCCCAATGGCCGTTGGTGGTGAGGCATACGATGCGTCAGATTGGCACCGCATTTATACGCGCCCTTACCCTCCAGGCAGCGCGATAGGCAACCTTGACAGGCCGGGGTAGAGCGGTTATCGTGCGAACCCCTTACGGTGCGAGGAGCGGCAAGGGCGCGCTTCGGGGGCTCTTCGAAAAGGGTGAGACGAAGGCTGGAATTGAGGACGAAAGTTAGACTGACCGTCCGCAGTGCGGCAGCGGACCATGAGAACGGCGCGGTGGAGGTCCGCCTCAGGAGGGGGACGCCGAGGTGACGCTTTTCCGCGTGCGTGCCGTGATCGCGGAGTTGAGTTGCGAGGTTCCCCGGAAGGCCGAGCGTAGAATCCTCGTACAATGGATGAAGGAGAGGCAAGCGTGAACATTCCAAAGCCCCTGTCGCCGCGCGTGAAGATTCTGATGGGGCCCGGTCCCAGCGACGTTCATCCGCGCGTGCTCCAGGCTCAGGGCCTGCCCGTGCAGGGCCACCTCGACCCGGACTTTCTCGAGACGATGAGCGAGGTACAGGCGATGCTGCGGGCCGTGTATCGGACCGAGAACGAACTTGTGATCCCGATCTCGGGGACGGGGAGCGCGGGGATGGAGGCCGCGATCGCCAATACGGTCAGGCCGGGCGACGACGTACTCGTCTGCGTCAAGGGGTACTTCGGGCTGCGGATTTGCGAGATGGTCGAGCGCTACGGCGGCCAGCTGCACCGCATTGACGCCGAATGGGGGACGACGTTCAGCCCGGATCGGGTTGATGCGGCCGTGGAGCGGGCGAAACCGCAGATGGTCTGTATCGTGCATGCCGAAACCTCGACGGGCGTGCTGCAGCCGATACCCGAGATCGCCGAGATCGCTCACCGTGCCGGGGCGCTTCTTTTGATGGACTGCGTGACCAGCCTGGGCGGGGTGGACCTGCGGATCGACGAGTGGGGTGTGGACGTCGCGTACTCGGGGACGCAGAAGTGTCTGGGGGCACCGCCTGGGATGGCACCCCTGACGCTGGGCCCTCGGGCAGCCGAACGTCTCTACGCGCGCAAGGACAAGGTAAGAAGCTGGTATCTGGACATGTCTCTTTTGCGCTCCTACTGGGGCGACGACCACCTCTATCACCACACGGCGCCGATCAGCTCGATCTACGCCCTGCACGAGGCGCTGCGAATGCTCCTTGAGGAGGGGCTCGAGGCGCGCCAGGAGCGGCACCTGTGCAACCACCTAGCGCTGATTGCCGGCTTTGAGGCGATGGGGCTTACGCCCTTCGTCAAACGCGAGGACCGGTTGCCCGTGCTCAACACCGTCGTGATCCCCGAGGGCGCCGCCGACGCGCGCGTGCGGCGCATCCTTCTGGACGACTTCAGGATCGAGATCGGTGGGGGCCTGGGGGATCTCCGTGGCGTCGTCTGGCGCGTCGGCCTGATGGGCCAATCGTCCCTGCGTAAGAACGTCATCATCTTTCTGGGTGCGCTGGAGGATGCGCTGCTCAAAGAAGGGGTCAAGCTGCCCGACGGGGCCGGCGTTGCGGCGGCGGAACGGGTCTACAGCGAGGCGGACGCCACCATGGGTGTCGAGGCTGCCGTGCCGATGGGCCGCTAGACGGAGATCAGCTCCCGGCACGACGACCGGCCGCAACTGTCTTCCCCAAGCCGCCCGTGCTCCGGACCAGACCCACGATGGGCGAGACGACCGGAGAATTGCTCAAGTCGACGCCCCTTGCGGCCGCCCACGAGAAGCTGGGGGCGCAAATGGGGGGCTTCGGCGGCTTCTCGATGCCCATCCAGTATACGGGCATCTTGGCCGAACACCGTGCGACGCGCGAGCACGTCGGTCTCTTCGACCTCAGTCACATGGGGGAAATCGAGGTGACGGGGCCGCGCGCACTGGCCTGCCTGGACGGGCTTTTGACCAACGACCCCAGGCGGATCGGCGACGGCCGAGCGATGTACGCGCTCCTGACGAACGAGCACGGCGGCGCCCTGGACGACCTCATCATCTACCGGTTCGACGCGGAGCGTTTCTGGCTCGTGGTCAATGCGGCCAACGCCGAGCGCGACTTCGCATGGGTCGCTGCGCACGCCGAAGGGGCGACGGTGCAGAACCGTTCGGCCCAGATCGCGCTCGTCGCGGCGCAGGGTCCCGCGGCTGAGGCGGTGGTGCAGAGCCTGGCGGTGGAGGCGATCAGCCTGCGGTACATGGAATGCCTGGAGACGGAGCTAGAAGCAACCGTGCCAGCGGTGATCGCGCGGACCGGGTACACCGGCGAGGACGGCTTCGAGATCTACGTGGCGGCGGAGCACGCTGAGTGGCTGTGGGAGGGGCTCATCGAATCGGGGCGGTGGTACGGCCTCCATCCCATCGGGCTGGGCGCGCGCGATACGTTGCGGCTGGAGATGGCCTACCCGCTCTACGGCCACGAGCTGGACGAGGAGACAACGCCCCTGGAGGCGGGGCTCGGCTTCGCGGTCAAGCTCAAGAGCCGCACGTTCGTCGGCTCGAAGGCGCTGGCCGATCAGCGTAAAGCGGGCGCCCGGAAACGCCTTGTGGGGTTCACGATGGATCGAGGCGCGATCCCGCGCGAGGGCTACTCCATCTTCGTGGATGGGGAGCCCGTGGGCCGGGTGACCTCGGGCAACGTCTCGCCGAGCACGGGCAGGCGCATCGGGCTTGGGTACGTGCCGCCGGTGTGCGCGGCCCCAAGGACGGCGATCGAGATCGAAATTCGCGGGAAGCGCCATCTGTCCAGCGTCGTGAAGACGCCTTTTTACGACGAACAGCGGCTCAGAAGAGGCCCATGAGCGAGCCTCATCATCCACCGGAACTCCTCTACGCGAAGACGCACGAATGGGTCCGGCGGGAAGGCGACCTCGTGATCGTGGGGATCAGCGATCACGCGCAGCGCGAGATCGGCGATGTCGTCTACGTCGAATTGCCGGATGTGGGGACCCGGACACGACGGGCGGAGAGCTGCGGCGTGATCGAATCGGTCAAGAGCGTCTTCGATCTCTACGCGCCTTGCGACGGGGATGTGGCCGAAATCAACCCCGAGCTGACCGATCAGCCCCAGTCCATCAACGAAAAGCCCTATGAGGCGTGGTTCATCAAAATCCGCGTCGCGGACCCCAGCCAGCTCGATGGCCTGTTCTCGCAGGTAGACTACCTGGCGCTGATAGAGAGCGGGGAAGATTAAGGCGCGTCTGCCTTTGCCGCAAGCCTTTTCGTGTCCGGAGGACCAACGGCATCAGTTCAGTCGAAACCTGCATAGAAGGAGTTATCCTATGTCGGAGAAGATAGCGTCTGGTCCGGTCGGGTTCGAATCCAGCATACCGATCCTGAGCGTCAGAAACGTCCCAGCGAGCATCGAGCACTACTGCACGACGCTCGGCTTCACTAAAGACTGGGACTGGACCGACGAAGGCCACGACGAACCCAACTTTGCGTCGGTGAGCCGAGGCGACGTTAACGTGTTCTTATGCCAAGGCGGGCAGGGCAGTCCGGGCATGTGGATCTACCTCACTATCCATTTGACCGATGACATCGACAGACTGCATCGGGAATATGAGTTGAGCGGCGCGAAGATCGTCCAGGCACCCATCGACAAGCCATGGGGCAACCGCGAGATGCTCGTCGAGGACCCCGATGGGCATGTCCTGCGAATCGGGGCACCAACCCACCACACGCATTAGGCCCCGATACCCGCCTTCGGTCATGGCCCCCTCCCGAGACCAGGACGCGTCCGCGGCACCCACCGCTGCGCTCTCGGATGCGGACCGCGCGCACATGCTGCGGACGATCGGGGCGGGGTCCGTCGAGGCATTATGGGCAGATATCCCCAAGGCGCTTCGCGACCCGCCGATTGAGCTCGACCCGCCGCTTTCTGAGCTAGAACTGATGCGGCACCTGCGTCAGCTCGCCGCGCAGGACGGCGATGCGGCGCGGACGCTCTCGTTTGTGGGCGCGGGGGCGTACGAACACTGGATTCCGGCGGCTGTGGACCACCTGGCTGGCAGGGCCGAGTTCGCGACGGCTTACACGCCGTATCAGGCCGAGGCCAGCCAGGGGACGCTTCAGGTCATCTTCGAGTACCAGTCGATGATCTGCGAACTCTACGGGATGGATGTGGCCAATGCCTCGCTCTACGAGGGAGCGTCGGCGCTAGCTGAGGCGGTCTTCCTTGCAATGGGCGCGACGGGACGCAGAACGGTCGTCGTGCCGCGAACGCTCCACCCGCACTACAGGCGGACGCTCGAGACCTACTGCGCCGGGTCCGACGCGCGCCTGGTGGAAGCGCCTTACACTGACGGGGTCGTCCAGCCCGAGGGCTTGGCCCGGCTCATGGACGATTCCGCCGCGTGCGTGGTGACTCAGTCGCCCAATTTCTTCGGCTGCATCGAGCCGGTGGCTGAGCATGCGGACCTGGCGCACCAGCACGGTGCGCTCTCGGTCGTCTGCGCCAACCCGATCAGCCTCGGCATCTTAGAGTCGCCGGGCGCCTTGGGCACGGACGTGGCCGTGGGCGAGGGGCAACCGCTGGGGATCCCCTTGAGCTTCGGTGGCCCCTACCTGGGCATCTTCGCTGCCAAGGAGGCGCACCTGCGCCGGATCCCAGGGCGGATCGCGGGGGAGACGGTCGATGTCAAGGGGAAGCGCGGCTTCGTCCTGACGCTCCAGACGCGAGAGCAGCACATCCGCAGGGAGCGCGCAACGAGCAACATCTGCACCAACCAGGGCTTATGCGCCACGCGGGCGGCCATCTATCTAGCGCTGATGGGGCCGGAGGGTCTGCGGGAGATGGGTGCGCTCAACGTCGCTGCGACGGCCGCCCTGCGCCGGCGGCTCGTAGAGATCGACGGAGTGGAAGCGGCCTTCGGCGCGCCGCACTTCAACGAGTGCGCCGTGCGGCTGGGGCGCGATCCGGGGCCCGTCTTGGAGCGGCTCCTGGCGCAGGATATCGTCGGTGGCTGGCCGCTGGGAAAGGACTACCCCGAGTTGCCCGACGGCCTCTTGGTGTGCGCAACGGAGACCAAGACGGGGTTGGACATCGAGCGCTTTGCTCAGGCGCTGGAGCGGGCGCTATGAGCGAGCTCTTGATCGGGGAGCGTTCGAAGCCGGGCTTGCGCGGGGCGATCCTGCCCAGGACCGATTTCGGTGCGCCGCCCCTCGAAGAGCTCCTGCCCCAGGAGGCGCGCAGAAAGACGCCTCTCAACCTGCCTGAGGTCAGTGAGCCTGCGGCCGTTCGCCACTATACGCGCCTCTCGCAACTCAACTACGCCATCGACACGACGTTCGTGCCGCTCGGTTCGTGCACCATGAAGTACAACCCGAAGGTAAACGAGGACGCCGCGCGCCTTTCCGGCTTCGCGGAGGCGCACCCGCTGTGGCCCGCCGAGGCGTGCCAGGGGCTTCTGAGGCTGCTGTATGAGTTGGAGCGCGAGCTCAGTGCCCTCACCGGAGTGACGCGGTTCACGCTCGCGCCTCGGGCGGGGGCGCATGGCGAGCTTCTGGGCATGATGCTGGTGCGCGCCTGCTTTGAGGCCAGGGGCGAGACCCGCCGCCGGATGATCCTGGTGCCGGATTCAGCGCACGGCACCAACCCTGCCTCGGCGGCGCGCCACGGGTTCGAGGTCGTCTCGCTCAAATCGGACATCGACGGGCAGGTGGACCCCGACTCGCTGCGCGCTGCACTGAACGACCAGGTCGCCTGTCTCATGCTCACGAACCCCAACACCCTGGGCGTTTTCGACCGGCGCGCGCTGGAGATCGCCGACCTCGTGCACGACGCGGGGGGCTTGCTCTACTACGATGGTGCCAACCTCAACGCCATCTGCGGGATAGCGCGGCCCGGCGACATGGGCTTCGACATCGTGCATCTCAACCTGCACAAGACCTTCAGCACCCCGCACGGCGGCGGCGGACCCGGCGCGGGGCCCGTCGGAGTCGTCCGTGAACTGGAGCCGCTGTTGCCCGTCCCTTTGCTCGTCCGGCGAGAGGACGGTTCCTACGCACTCGACGAGGACAGGCCGCAGTCCATCGGGCGCATCGGTGCATTCCTGGGCAACGTCGGGATGCTGATCCGGGCCCACGCGTACATCCGGCAGCGCGGCCTCGGCGGCCTGCAGGGAGCGAGTTCGGACGCGGTACTGGCCGCGAACTACCTGCTCGCGCGCCTCGAAGGGCGCTACGCGCGCGCCTCCGGGCGGCGGGCGATGCACGAGTTCGTGCTCTCGGCATCCGAGCAAGCGAAGCTGGGCGTACATGCGACGGATATCGCCAAGCGCTTGCTCGACAAGGGCTTCTACGCGCCTACGATCTACTTCCCGCTGACCGTCCCCGAGGCGCTGATGATCGAGCCCACCGAGACCGAGAGCCTGCGGACACTGGATGCTTTCGCTCAGGCCCTGCTGGAGATTGCCGACGAAGCGGAGAACCAGCCCGAGTTCGTCACCTCCGCTCCGCACACCACCCCGGTGCGCCGGTTGGACGATGTGCGCGCTGCGAGGCGCCCCATCGTACGCTACACGCCGGGCGCCGACTGAAACGGAAATGCGAGGAGAAGGGGACGTGGAACTGAAACCGTTGGCCATCGGCATCATGACGTCGGTCGAGAAGGTCGACCGGGCAGCCGAGTTGGGCGCCTCCAGCGTCCATCTTCACGCACCGCCGCGTGACCGCCTGACGGCCAATGAGGCGCACCGCATCGCCGCCGAGTGCGAGAGGCTGGGGCTCACCGTCACGGCGGTTTTCCCCCGTTTCGAGGGCGAGAGCTATCGCGACATCCCGACGGTGCGGCGGACGGTCGGGCTCGTGCCGCAAGCGACGCGCGGGATCAGGATCGCCCAGACCCACGAGCTTACCGCGTTCGTCGAGGCCATGGGCGTCGGGGTCGTCGCCATGCACTTGGGCTTCGTCCCGGAGGACCCGGCCAACCCGGACTACACCCCGCTGGTCGAGATCGTGCGGAACATCTGCGACGATTGCACCGCGCGCGGCCAGGAATTTCACCTTGAGACGGGACAGGAGACCGCCCAGGCGCTCCTTGGCTTCATTCAGGACGTGGAGCGACCCAACCTGGGGGTGAACTTCGACCCCGCCAACATGATTCTCTACGGCATAGGCGAGCCTCTCTCGGCCCTGCGCCGGCTCGGCGCCCACGTTCGCAGCGTCCACATGAAGGACGCCGTCTGGTCGGACCGGCCGGGCGAGACCTGGGGCCGCGAGGTGCCCCTAGGCGAGGGGGACGTGAATATCCCGGCGTTCGTCCGCGAGCTTGTGACGCTGGGCTATACGGGCCCTTTGACGATCGAGCGAGAGATCAGCGGCAGGCGGCAATTTAAGGATGTCCGGAAGGGGATCGCACTCTTGGAACGGCTGCGAGAGGCGTAACGGCAATGCGCAGCACCGGCTTCTCCCCACAGTCTTGAGTGCCGGGCCGCTGATCGTGCCGCGCACGGTGACCGCCACCCCGACGGATGGGAAAATCGCGTCGCGCTGGCGCCTGGCCCTCGAAGGCCAAGGGCAATATCGAATGCATTGACACAGACACATATGAGCAGTAATTTATTGAACCATGAAGCCGCGAAGTGCGGTGCCGGAGGCGCTCATCGTGCGGCTGTGGGCCGAGGGACGGTCGCTTGCCTCCAAACTGCGCACCACCGACGGTCGCCGCCTCGTCATTGAGCATCCGGGGCGGCCCAACGCTGCGGGCGGCCCGGACTTCCTGGGTGCCTGTCTTTGGCTGGATGGGCGGAGGTTCGTTGGAGACGTCGAGGTCCACGCCCGGCCCTCGGACTGGCGCGCGCATCGCCACGACGCCGACCCCGCTTACGATGGCGTCATTCTCCACGCTGTCCTCACAGCCCCCGGAGCCGCCCGAGATGTGCTCACCCATGAGGGCCACAGGGTTCCGACGTTTGTCCTGATCGAACACCTCACCGAGGGGTGGGATCGCCTCCGCCGAAAGCTCCGCCGCCGCGCGGACGCCCCCCTACCGACGCGATGCCCGAGGTCGGGCGAGCTACGAGAACGGCCGCTGCGGCTGATCGGCAGGGCGCTCGACCGGGCGGGCGACCTGCGGCTCGGAGGGAAGGTGAGGCGGTACGCCTCGTGGCTTGCGGGGAGCGGCCCCGACCAAGTCGTCTACGCGGCACTACTCGAGGCCCTAGGCTACGCCCGCAACCGGAAGCCGATGCTGGCCCTGGCCTGGCGATTGGATGTGAGGAGGCTGGTCCGGCCCCTTCGCGCGGCGACGCCCACAGAGGCAGGGGGGCTCGCGCAGGCTCTCCTTCTGGGAACAGCGGGGCTCCTGCCCGGCTCCGATTCCAGTCCCGAGGCGGCCCTTGTGGTGGAGCACTGGGCGCGTCATAAGCGTGCGCTCTCCACCCAGCCCATGAGCGCCCGCGATTGGGTCCGCGCCGGAGTACGCCCCGCGAATCAGCCCGCGCGCAGGCTCGCAGGCTTCGGTGCCGTGCTGCCAAGACTTCTGGCCGAAGGACCGGCTGCCGCCCTCTTGGCCCCCCTGACGAGAGTTCCGCATGAACCCGAAGCGTTCCTGAGGTGTCTCCGCGCGCCGCTGGAAACGCCGCTAGGCGAGGTCTGGACCCCACGCGGCGAACCTCCCGATGCGCCGGCGATCGGGAAGGAGCGGCTCGACGACATCACCGTCAACGTGCTCATCCCATGGGTCGTCCTCTGGGCAGTGCGGCGGGGGGATCGAGCGCTGGCCCGCACTGCGCGGGAAGCCTACGCTCGTCGTCCGCCGTTGGCCCCTAACGTCCTGACGCGGGCCGTGACGGGCTTCTTCGCCGGGGGCGACGCGAGGCGGCGGCGGATCGTGCGGGGCGCGCGCAGAGGGCAGGGCCTGCTCCACGTCGCGCGCGAGTACTGCGGTCCCGTACGCTGTCATGCCTGCCCGCTGTGCGCCGAATCCTTGCCCTGAGCCCGCGGCAAACATTTGCCTGTCATGCGCCAACGCAGTACACTCGCACGGTAGGGGCCAAGCCGCGCGGAGCCCTGCGAACGTGAACGGCAATAGTCGTCATTCGGTTCATCTTGCGATAGGCTTAGGATGGCAACAGGGCATTCCACCGATGAACGCACCGTCTCACCGGCCCACGTCGATCGTCGTCGATCGCGAGGGGAGCCGGATGACAATCGAGTGGGTGGACGGCCACCGGAGCGTCTATCCGCTGGAGCTTTTGCGTAGGGAGTGTCCATGCGCCGGCTGCCGCGATTTCCGAGAGAAGGCGGCTCAAAACCCTCTGCAAATTCTCTCGGGCGGCGTGCCGGGCGCGGACGCCACCGTGCGCGACGTGCGGCAGGTCGGCCGCTACGCCATCCAGATCACCTGGGGCGACGGTCACGACACCGGCATTTACTCCTACGAGCTCTTGTGGCTCCTGTCTCCCTGATGCTCGGGAGGCGGGTGAGCATGGTCCGAGATCGCTTCAAGGTCGCACTCGTTCTGGCCGGCGTCATGGGCGCAGGCGTATGGTGTGGCGTCCGGACCTGGCGGCGCTGGGCCCTACGGCGCTCACTCGAGCAGACGTACGAGGCCTGCAGAGCGCGCCACCCGGACTGGCCGCAGGAGGCGGTCTACGCGTACGTTCTGCGGGGCCATTATCCGGACTGGAACGACGAGCAGATCTTCGACGCCGTCGGACGCGTGGTGGGCCCCGACGGCCGCTCGGATTGAGGAGCGAGGGGAGACCCACGGGCCTTGGGAAGATGGAAGAGCTCAGCCACGACGAGATGATGACCCGCCTGCGCGAAGGCGAGACGTTGGAGGTGGACACTGGCGGGGGCGTCTACGAGGTGTGGGCGGAGGTCTTCGCCAGCCCTCCGACCCTCTATTACGAAGGTGAACCCCACCCGCTCGATCAGATGGATCGGATCCTGCGCGAACTGATCGCTCAGGTCGAGGCGGGTGAGATCGAGGCCCGCTGGATCGAGGACGACGACTAGGGCCTAGTCCCATCCGGAGCCGGTGTGATGCTCAAGCGGATCGTCTTCATCGCGCTGGTCCTGGTCGTTGCGCCGGGGCTTGGGTCATTGATGGTGGTTGGGGTATGGCGGTCTCGCAAAGCATTGGGAGTGGCCCGGGCGCTAGACCGGGACCCGTTCATGCACGAGGTGGAATGAGCGCCCGAGGCAGGTCGGGAAGCCATAGAGGAGGCCATAAACCGTGAACAACATGAAGATCGTCATCGATCGCGACAAGTGCATCGGCGCGGGCTGTTGCGTGGATGCGGCACCGAGCACCTTCGCGCTCGACGATGAGAGCATCGCGATCATCACCGATCCCGCGGGCGATGACGACGATGCGCTCTACGAGGCGGCGGAGGAGTGCCCCACCACCGCGATCAGCCTCTACGACGCAAAGACCGGCAAGCAGCTTTATCCCGAACTGTGACCGACCGGACAGGGCTTGGCTAAGGCGGGGTGCGGAAACATTTTACGCCCAGGCGCGTCGCAGTGATCGAGCCACCTATCCTCTCGGACGCGATGGACCGGAGGGGCGGGGGCTTTGATGGAGCCGTTCCACGACCCTTCGACAAGCCCGGGGTTGGCGATGCCGCAGCCCCCCAACGACAGGCACCAAAGATGAGGAGTGAACGCTTATGAGTCGCACCCATGTGACCATCCCCGCAGACGAGACGCTCGAGGGGTGGAGCCCCCAGGACACTCTGGCGTGGACGTTCGAGACGTTCGGGGAGCGAGCCGCACTGGCTTCGAGCTTCGGGGCGGAGGACGTCGTGCTGATCGATATGATGGTCAATCTCGACCCAAAGGCGCGGGTCTTCACGCTGGATACCGGCAGGCTCAACCAGGAAACCTACGACGTGATGGACCGCGTCCGCGAGCGGTACGGCATCGAGATCGAGGTGATGTTCCCGGAGGCCGGGTCAGTCCAGGAGTTGGTGCGGACGCACGGGCTTAACTGCTTCTACCAGTCGGTGGAGATGCGCAAGGCGTGCTGCGGCATCCGCAAAGTGGAGCCGCTGGGCCGTGCCCTGAGCGAGCTGGATGCCTGGATCACCGGCCTCAGGCGCGACCAGAATGTGACGCGGTCGGACACGAAGAAAGTCGAGGTCGACCTCGATCACCACGGGATGCACAAGATCAACCCGCTGACGGACTGGACGGGCGAGGACATCTGGGGGTACATCCGCGAGAACGACATCCCCTACAACGCTCTGCACGATCGAGGCCTCCCAAGTATCGGCTGCGAGCCCTGCACCCGCGCCGTCGAGCCCGGCGAAGACGAGCGGGCCGGTAGATGGTGGTGGGAGAACCCCGACACGAAGGAGTGCGGCCTGCATGTCCACGCGCGGGGGTAATCCCGGCCGCATGGAGGACGGCGGAAGCGCATGAGGCTCGGCGGTCCGCTTCCGGGCGGCGGCGCTAGGAGTACGCCCGGCATCTCAACGAGACGCTCCTGATGTCGGACTGGACCCAGGTCAACGAACGCTCAACACGACTGTCAAGGAGGGACGGATATGAACGCGCTGAGGCAACTGATTGCCGTCTATCTGGTCGGTTTGGCGGTAGTCGTGGCTGTCAACTACATGATCGTAGCCGTCTATCACGAGCCGGGCTCCGAAGCCTATCCGGTCTGGGAGGTCCTGAACTGGTTCCAGGCGGTGGCGATCGTCATTGCTCTCGTCGTGCACTCTCTTCGCAAACGCGATCTGGGTGGCGATGAGAACGGGCCGGTCACGCGCGGGTATGTGGGCGTGAATCTGGCGTTCTACGGGTCGGTCATACTGACCCTATGGTTCTTCGCGAACTGGCTGGCCACCTTCTATCCTCATGAGCCGCCCATGGCGGCCCAGGCTCACATGAACATGTGGCCCTTCATCAATGTGCTGGCCGTGACCGTGACGGGCGCCGCTGGCATGCACCTGTGGTGCAAAGCATCCGCCCGGTGAACCGCGTCGCGGCGATCCTGCACGAAACGAACGAAGGACGACACCCATGCCCGTCCCCGACTTTGAATCGTTGATGCTCCCGGCCCTCAGGGCGCTTTCCGGGAGCGCGGGGATGCCTCTCTCCGAGGTGCGCGCCCGTGTCTCCGTTTCCGAAGGGCTGACGCCCGAGGATATGCAGGAACTGCTTTCCAGCGGTCAGCCGGTGTTCACAAACCGGATCAGTTGGGCGGTGGTATATGTGGCGGGCGCCGGTCTGGTGGAAAAGGTTCGGCGCGGCGTCTATCGGCTGACGGCGGGAGGCGAACGGCTACTGGCCCAAGCACCGGCGCGGATCGACAAAAATGTTCTTCGCAACTACCCGGCGTATGTCGAGTGGTCGGCGAGGAAGAGCGTTCGGTCGCCGAACAGGGATACCGCGCCCGCGCCGCCTGACGATTCGGCGGATACGCCGGAGGAAGCGTTGGAACGCGCCGCTCGGCAACTGCACGGTGCGCTAGAAGGTGACGTTCTGGACCGGGTTCGCGAAGCTGCGCCCGAGTTTCTCGAACGGTTGGTAGTGGACTTGCTGATCGCCATTGGCTATGGCGGCGGCGATGCTGAGAGGGGACGGGTGACCGGGCGCTCGGGCGACGGCGGGATCGACGGCACGATCCGGGAAGACGCGCTCGGCCTGGACGAGGTTTGTCTTCAGACCAAGAAATTCGCCGCCGGCCAAACCGTGGGTGCAAACGACCTCCGCAACTTTGCCGGCGCGATCGATACGGCGGGCACGACCAAGGGTGTGTTCGTCACCACCGCCGGTTTCACGCGCGCCGCCAAGGACTATGTGGCGCTGAGTCCGAAGCGCATCGTCCTGATCGACGGGGAAGAACTCGCGCGCCTCATGGTCACACACAATATCGGCGTGCGCCGGAAGATACAGTACGATGTCAAACGGATTGACGAGGACTATTTCGACTTGGAAGGCCTTTAGGCATGCGCCTGTCCTGGAACGAAGTACGTGCCCGCGCCGCCGCATTCGCCGACGAGTGGCGGGACGCGGTCTACGAGAAGAGTGCTGCGAAGAGCATGTGCGTAAGCTGGACAACCGCTCTGGCTTCATCGACCTGTTCAGGCTCGCTGTCCTCACAGAGCTGCTTCTACCGAACTGTGACAGGGAGTTGACGGACGGGCGCACCGAACCTTCAGGGCTGTAACGCGGCCGCAACTCTTGCGAGTGGCCACGGACAAAACGGAAGAACGCAATGAACAGTTCCGGCCACAACCTGATCGAGTCGGCTGCGAATTCGACAATACCGCTTGGCCAGCGGTGTCAGCTATGCTCTCCTCTGCGACACACCGGCTGTTTGCAGTGGACAACCTCACCGACTGATTGGACATTTCGAGTGGAGAGTGACAGATTGTTAGTGTTGATTTTTCGGGCATCAGGTCTGTTCACTACATTGAGGACGAGCTACGGCGTCCCAAGGATCGCCGAAGACATCATGGAGCTCTTCAGCGAGAGCCGGGAACAGCGGACGATGGTGCGGGCATAAGCTGGAGGCGCTTACACTATGTTGACGCAAGCTGAAGCGGACGCTCTGATCCGAATGGCAAAGAAACTCGCTAGCCAAGACTCGATTCAGTTCCCAACACCCGGTGAGATTCGCCATCTCGCTATTGTCTCACTGGATGAGCGGGACGAGCTCATGGTAGACATCAATCGGAAGAGCCGCATCCGCTTGAGTAAGTATACCTATCAAGAGCGCTACCGACTCGTGGAGATTCTAGTGCGTCTTGATGTCGATGGCCGACCACATACAAATCCCGATGGTGAAGAGATCCCGTGTCCTCATCGGCATCTATACCGCGAGGGCTTTGCTGATAGATGGGCAATCCCTGCACCGGCTGACAAGTTTGCCAATCCCACTAACATGCAGCAGTCCTTCGTGGATTTCTTGAAGTTCTGCAACATTGATGAGATACCTGTCATTGCAGGGGTTTTGTTCTGATGGCTCAGACCTGCACTGACCTCGTAGCTGCCTATCTGGCGTGGCTTAAAGCCAAGATCACGGTGGCTGAGTTCGATGGCATCTGCGAGATCACTACGCCGTTCCTCGACCGGCACAACGACCACATGCAAATTTACGTCAAGAAGACGGACGCAGGGTTGTTACTCACCGATGATGGCTATACCATCAGTGACCTGCTTCTGTCCGGCTGTGACTTGAAATCTCAGAGGCGCCAAGAACTTCTGAGAAACATTCTCAATGGTTTCGGTGTTCGCAACGAGGGTGATCAGTTGATCGTCGAGGCTAGGTCATACAACTTCCCACAGAAGAAGCACGCATTACTCCAGGCGATGCTAGCCGTCAACGATATGTTTCTAATCGCCACTCCGACGGTCACGAGGCTCTTCTCGGAGGACGTTGAGCAATTTCTCCGTCTGAATGAAGTCCGGTTTACACCATCTGTGCAGTTCACAGGACGAAGCGACTTTGTTCATAAGTTCCATTTTGTGATTCTCGCCTCACGCGACCGCCCAGAACGTGTCATTCAGGCAATCAACAAACCTAATCGGGAGAATGCGACTGCTCTTATCTTCGCTTGGACAGACACCCGGAAAGTACGCCCCGGGGATTCGATCATCTACGCCGTCCTGAATGATACAGAGAAAGACATCAGTTCGGACATCACTGGGGCCTTTGCACAATACGATATGAACGCTCTCTCGTGGAGTCGGCGAGAGATTTACGCGCAGGAGCTGGCTGCTTAGCTTGGACAAGTCTGCGCCTTCACAAGGTGACCCTGCGTGGCTGAGCCGGAGTCCGGCCTCGTCGTCGCCGTCGAGGGGCTGACCTATCAGGTCGAGCTCCCCAACCCCGAGCGGATGGTCGTCCCGGCGCTTCTCCGCGGCCGTCTGCGCTACGAGGGGGGGGCGCTTCCCATCGCCGGTGATCGTGTCCGGGTGATCACCGAGAGCGGTCGACCCGCTGCGATCATCGAGGTGCTGCCGCGCGAGTCGGCGCTCGGGCGGGTGCGCAGTCAGGGGACAGCGCAGACCATCGCGGCCAACCTCGATCAGGTTGTCGTGGTCTTCGCGACGGTCGAGCCCACCTTCGACGCCAACTTCTGCGATCGCTTCCTCATAGCTGCGGAGGCCGCCGGCGTACCCGCCGCGCTCGTTCTCAACAAACTGGACCTGGGCGTCCCCCGCCCGGTGCGCGACGCGTTCGACGCGTACGTCAGGATCGGCTACCACTTCGTTGAGACGAGCGCAGAGACGGGCTCGGGCCTGGACGAACTGGCCGATGTCCTGCGCGGACGGATCTCCGCGTTCGTGGGCCCTTCGGGCGTCGGGAAGTCGGCTCTACTCAACCGCCTTGCGCCGGGGGCCAAGCTGCGCGTGGGGCAGGTCAGCAGTGCGACCGGTATGGGTCGCCACACGACCAGCGTCGCGCAGCTCGTGCCGCTACCCTTCGGTGGCCATCTGGCCGATACACCGGGCATCAAGACGCTGGCCTTTCTGGATGTGGACTCCGAGGTGCTGGACGATTGCTTCCCCGAATTCCGCGCGTACCTCGGCGGCTGTCGCTTCCGGAATTGCTCGCACGCCCACGAGCCCGAGTGCGCCGTGCGCGAGGCGTGGAGTAAGGGCGCGATCGACGAGCGCCGCTACCGGAGCTACTGCAGGCTCCGCGAGGGGTAGGCGGTCTCCGCACGCGGGCGGTAGGGTTGTGAGGGTGCGCGCCCTCTCATTGCCCCCGCACCGGCTTACCGCTATCTTGCTCTCCGAGATCTTCGATTTGCGGTGGAATCCCATGACGACCCTGCCGGCCATCGCCAAGGCCCTTCGCACGCACGGCGCTCATGCGCTTGGAGTCGTCAGGACCCTGACCGACGCGGGCTACCAGACGCTCCTGGCCGGTGGCTGCGTGCGTGACCTCCTGCTGGGCCAGGTGCCGAGCGATTACGATGTCGCCACCAACGCGCGACCCGAGGAGGTCCTACGCCTGTTCCCGAGCGCCATCGGCGTGGGCATCCAGTTCGGGGTGGTCGTGGTGCCGACCGAGGGCGGGAACGTCGAGGTCGCCGCGTTTCGCACCGAAGGGCCTTACATCGACGGGCGTCATCCCAGCTCGGTGACCTTCGCCGACGCGCAGAGCGATGCGGAGCGCCGCGACTTCACCATCAACGGCCTTTTCTACGACCCGGGGGCGGGCCGGGTGCTCGATTACGTGGATGGGCGGAACGATCTCGAACGGGGGGTGGTGCGCGCCATCGGCGACCCGGCCGCTCGCTTCAAGGAGGACCGCTTGCGACTGGTTCGGACGGCGCGCTTCGCGGGGCGGCTCGGCTTCGAGATCGATCCTGCCACGGCTACGGCCGTGCGCGCCGAGGCGGCCCACGTCCGCGAGACCAGCGCCGAACGGCTGCGGGACGAGCTCGCGGCGATGCTGAGGGGTCCGGGTGTTGATCGCAGCTTCAGCGCTCTGGAGGATCTGGCGCTTCTGCCCGAAGTGCTGCCCGAGGCTGCGGCGATGAAGGACGTGCCCCAGCCGCCCGAGTTCCACCCCGAAGGTGACGTCTGGTCACACGTGCTGTTGTGCCTGAGCCACCTGCGGGCGCCCTCGGAGGCGCTGGCGTGGGGCGTTCTGTTGCACGACGTGGGCAAGCCGCCCACCTTCGAGCGCGCGGCCGACCGCATCCGCTTCCACAATCATGCGCCGGTTGGAGCGGAAATGGCGCGCGGGATCGCTCGGAGGCTGCGATTCCCGAACGCGCTCACCGAGGCCGTGGTGTCCCTGGTGAACGAACACATGCGCTTCAAGGACCTGCCCGATATGCGGCTCTCACGTCTGAGGCGATGGCTCGCCGATCCCCTGTTCGACGAGCACCTCGAGCTCCACAGGATCGACTGCCTGTCCAGCCATGGCAACCTGTCGGTCTGGGAGTTCGCGCGGGATAAAATGTGCGAGTTCGTGGACCAGCCCGCGCTGCCGCCCAGGCTGCTGACCGGTCACGACCTGATCGCCATGGGCCTCGAACCCGGGCCGGAGTTCGGGCGCATCCTGCGCGCCGCCCACGATGCGCAGCTCGAGGGGCGCATCACGACGAAAGAGGAAGCCTTGCGTTACGCGAAGACGCATCGCCCCGAGCGCTCCGGAATCCCTGACGCTGGTGGGTGAGGTGGCCTGGCGATGCCGATCCGCAAAGTCGAAGCTCTGGACTACCGCGCGCGGCGTAGCGTAGCCCCGCCGGAGCGCATCGGGGAATACGCCCACCGGCGCCTATCCGCCCCCGATCAGCGCGGTCGCGACGAGCGTCAGGCCTAATCCCAAAGCCCCCAGCCGCCCGAGCGGTTCCCGCCAAACCAAGGTCGCGAGGAGCGTCACGAGCGCGAGAGTCAAAGCACTCAGGACGGGAAAGACGACCGATCCGGGTAGCCGTTCGAGCGCCAGAAGCAGGGTGATGCCGACCAGAGCGTTGAATATGCCGAGAGCGACGCCGAAAGGCAGGTCCATCCGCCTCAGGGTTCGCCAGCGGAGTCCCCACGCGGTCCAGGCACAGAGCATCGCCGTCCCGAAGTGGACCAGGAAGTACCCATCGCGTTCGGCGGGTAGCTGCGCCATCTGGAAGCCTTTGATCGCAAGCGCCGCGCCACCCCCCGTGATAACGAGGGCGAGCACCATCGCCAGCTCCCTTCTCCCGACGCCTCTCTGTGTCGGTGCAGTACGCGCCAGGCCCACGAGCGGCAGGGCCGCAACCGCCAGCACGATCCCGATGACCTGAGGCGCCGTGGGCCGCTCGCCCCAGATCACGACCGACATGACAACCGGTACGAGCACGCCAATCCGCTCGGCCGCCGCTGCGAGCGCTACGCCGCGAGCGGACATGACGCGCATCAGGATGAGAAAACCCATGACGTAGCATGCGCCCCCCGCAAGACCGATGAGGAGCGTCGGTCGACTGAGAGGCACCCTGTCTCCGAGCGCCCAGAGAGCCGCGTACAGACCCGTCGCGACGACGTAGTTGATCGCACCCACGGCGACGACGTTCCGGCCGCATCTTTGCGCGCCTCGCATCACGAGAGCGAAGCCCGTCCCCGATAGCACGGCGAGTGCAAGGAAGGTCATCGCTCTACGAACCGAGACCAATCAGTACGGTGGCGATGACGGCCAGGCTCATCCCGATGGTCCCCAATCGTCCGAGCGGCTCGCGCCATACGAAGCTCGCAAAAAGAGTCGTGAACACCAGCACCAGCGGGGTGGCCATGGGGAAGACGACCGACGCCGGGAGCTCTTCCAGGGCTAGGAGCAGGAACCGGTTGTTTGACCCTGTGATGAGGCCGAGCGCGATGCCGGAGAGCCATTCACCCCGGCCCACCGCGCGTGAACGGAGCGCCCACGCCGTGCAGGTCACGGCTGACCCCGCACCGAACAGAATGAGGAAGAACGCGTCGCGCTCGGTGGGCAAATCGGTCATCTGGAAGCCCTTGAGAGAGAGCATCGCTCCGCCGCTTATGAGGAAGATGGCGACGGCGAGGATAGCGATCCGTCGGCCGAGCACCGCTTCGTCTAGTGCCGTGCGCGACAGGCTCATGAGCCATAGGGCGGCGACGGCTAGCACGGTCCCGCCAGCCTGAGGGACCGAAGGGCGTTCACCCCAGGCGATGATGGCAACGACCGCGGGGACCATCACGCCGAGCCGCGACACTCTGGATGCAAGAGCGACCCCGCGCGACGCCATGAAGGTCATCAGCGAGAGGAAGACTCCCGCGAAACACACCCCTCCGCCCATGCCTAGGAGGGCTGTCGTCCGCGCTGGCGAAGTCCACCCCCCGATCGCCCAGAGCACGACGAAGGCGCCTGTCGCCGTGAGGTGAAAGATCGCGCCGATGGCGACGACATTCCGACCATGACGCTGCGCGCTGCGCGTCACCAAACTGAAGGCCGTCTGAAACAGGACGGTGAGTGCAAGGAAAGCCATCTGGAGAAACCCTACCGAATCACCCTGGGGTGTGAGGCGGGCCTCTGGTCAACCGCCCTGAATCAACACGCTCGCGACGACGGCCAGGCCGATTCCCAGAGCCCCCAGCCGTCCCAGCCGTTCCCGCCAGACCACAGTCGCGAAAAGCGTCATAAGCGCCAGCGTCAGCGCGGTGACGACGGGGAAGACGACCGACGCCGGGAGCCTCTCTAAGGCCAGAAGCACGGAGCGATTGCCCAGGCCGGTCGCGAGGCCGAGCGCGGCACCGAAGAGCAGATCAACTCGTCCGAGAACGTGCAAACGGAACCCCAGAGCGGTCAAACTGCCAACCGCCGCCGTGCAGAAGAGGATTAGGAAGAAGGCGTCGCGGTCGGCCGATAAATGGGTCATCTGGAAGCCCTTCACGGAGAGCATCGACCCGCCGCTGATGAGGAACAGCGCTGGCACCAGGACCATAGCGTGCCCTCCGATGCCATCCCTCCCCTGTGAGGTGCGCGCGAGGCCCATGAGGACTAAGGCCACAACTGCCACGACGATCCCGACGGTCTGGGGGATCGAAGGCCGCTCTCCCCACAGTGCGATGGAGGCCACCGCGGGGATCATCACGCTGAGTCGTGCCACGCCGAAAGCGAGGGCCACCCCGCGCGATGCCATGACGACCATCAACAGAAGGAACCCGCTCAAAAAACACATCCCTCCGGCCATGCCCAAAAGCACCGTCGTCCGCCCCGGCGAGGCCCATCCGCCGAACGCCCAAAGCGCCAGGAACAGGCTCGCCGCTGTGACATGGTGGATCGCACCGACCGCGACGATGTCCCGCCCGTGCCGCTGCGCGGTGCGTGACAGTAAACTGAAGCTCGTCTGAAACAGGATGGCAAGCGCGAGAAAGAGCAAACGAATCCCCTCTCAACGGGCGACCGTCGGCCGTGAGCCCCGTCGCAGATCCATCCGGAGGGTCACGGCGCGCTCAGCCGATCTGGATCAGCCCATTGGCGACGAGTACCAGACCCACACCGAGCGCCCCGAGCCGGCCCAGCGGCTCGCGCCAGACGAAGGTGGCGAACAGCGCCACCACCGCCAGGGTCAACGTGCTGCGGACGGGGAAGACGACCGAGGCGGGAAGCGCCTCCAGTGCCAGAAGCATGGCGCCGGCATCCAAGGCATTGCACAGGCCGAGCCCGAGGCCAAAGACCAGGTCCCGGTGCGCGAGTCTCCTTTTGTTCAGACCCCACCCCGCCCAGGTGACGACCGCGGCCGTGCCAAAGTGGATGAGCCAGTATAGGACACGCTCAGCCGGCAGATGCGTCATCTGGAAACCCTTGATCGCCAGCCATCCGCCTCCGTTGGTCACCAGAAGCACCGCCATCAGACCCAGGGTGCGCCGTCTGGGGTGCCTCTCCTCGGTCGAGATGCGCGCCAGACTCACGAGCGGAAGCGCCGCTAACGCGAACATGATGCCGACCCCCTGCCATTGCGAAGGCCGCTCGCTCCAGGCGATGATGGAGACGGCCACGGGGACGAGGAAGCCGACGCGCGATGCCACCAGCGTGAGCGCCGCCCCTCGGAACGCCATGATACCGGACATGAGCAGAAAGCTGACGGCGTAGCACGTCCCTCCGGCCAAGCCCAATAGTGTCGTCGTCCCCGCCGGCGATGGGTGCGCGCCGAACAACCAGAACGCCGCGTACAGACCCACCCCCACCGCGAAGTTGATCGCGCCCACCGCCACGACGTCGCAGCCTTCTCGCTGCGAGGCTCGCCAGAGAAGCAAGAACCCCGTGTTGAACAGGACGACGAGCGCGAGGAAGATCACAAGTGCTCTCCATTCCCATCCGCCGGGGCTAAGCGGAGTTGACGTTGCGGGCGGCGAGGCGTACTCTGGCCGTGGCGGCACCCATCGGAGCCGGCCGCGCTACGGGTCTGACACAACTCTCGGTCCAATGCGTCCGTCGTGTGTTGGTGGCGTCGCGGGCCACGTGAATATAGGCGATTCGCGATCTGCATCAAGGGCTGCGGGCAAGGGAGAGGCATCGGAGGAGAAGATGACACCTGGGCGGGAGGAGCCCATTCGCGTCGCGCAGATTGGGCTGGGGCCCATCGGAATCGCGGCTGCGCGGCTTGTACTGAGGCGGCCGGGGCTCGAGCTGGTCGGCGCGTGCGACATAGCGCCCGAGCACGCGGCCCGCGATCTGGGCGAAGTGCTGGGCGAGCGGGATCCCTTGGGGGTGAAGGTCGCGGGTGAGGTGGGAAAGCTCTTGGGAAGCGTTCAAACCGATGTCGTGATCCTGACGACGCAATCGAGGCTTCCAGCCATTGCGCCGACCTTACGCCAGATGATCGAAGCGGGCGTCTCGTGTGTCTCATCGGCGGAGGAGTTGCTTTTCCCCGCGTACCGCGACGCAGCCCTCGCGGGGAAACTAGACGCGCTGGCACGCAAGCACAGTGTTTCGATCGCCGCCGCGGGCGTCAACCCGGGATTCGTCATGGACATCCTGCCCGCGGTGCTGACAGGCGTTTGCCAGGAGGTGACGCGGATCGAGGCCACCCGCGTTGTGGATGCGGGGACGCGCCGGGAACCGCTCCAGCGCAAGGTAGGCGCGGGGCTCTCACCCCGGGCATTCCGGCGCGAGGTCGAGGCCGGGAGGCTGGGGCATGTGGGTCTGACCGACTCGCTCGCCTTCACCGCTCACGCGCTGGGCTGGTGGCCGCTCGAAGACATCGAGGAGGAGATCGAACCCGTCATCGCCCGGGAGGCCGTCGAAACGGCTTATCTCAGAGTCGAGCCCGGTCAGGTTACGGGTGTGCACCAAATCGCGCAGGGGCGACGCGACAGGGAGGTCGTACTCCTGTGGGACCTCACGATGGCCGTTGGGGAGGCGGACCCTCACGACGCCGTCCATGTGTGGGGAACGCCGCCCTTGGAGGTGCGCGTCGAGGGCGGGGTTGCCGGCGATGAAGCGACCGCCGCGACGCTCGTCAACGCCGTCCGGCCCGTCGCCCGGGCGCGGCCTGGGCTGCTCTCGCCGCTTGATCTACTGGGGGGCGGGGAATGAGCCGAGACTGGAAGCTCTCCGAGATCCGTTATGAACAACTCACGGAGCGCCATTTCGAGGTGGCGGTCATCCCCATCGGCGCAACGGAGCCGCACAACCTGCACCTGCCCTACGGAACCGACAACTACGAGGTCGAGGCGTTCGCGGACCGTGCCTGCCAGCTCGCGACCCATCGCGGCGCTAAGATCGTGCTGCTCCCCACGATCCCCTACGGCGTGGACAGCATGATGGAGCGGTTCCCGCTCGCCATCCATGTCCCGCAGGCGACTTTGAACCGGCTTCTGACCGACATCGTCCGCTCACTAGAGCGACACGGCCTGCGCAAGATCGTCATCCTCAACGGCCATGGCGGCAACGCGTTCAAGCCGCTCTTGCGCGACCTGTATGGCCGGACAGAAGCCTTCGTGACAGTGGTGGAGTGGTTCGGGAAGATCGGCGCGGACGTCGCGCGCGAGACCTTTGCCCACACCGAAGGAGATCATGCGGATGAGATGGAGACCAGCCTGATGCTGCACCTGGCGCCTGAACTGGTGGATCTCCCCGCCGCCGACGCCGGTCAGCCGGCGGTGAGCCACATTGAAGCCATCGGAAAGGGCTGGGCGGAGATCACGCGGCCCTGGCACCTGCTGACGACCAACTCCGGTCATGGCGACCCGCGCCTGGCAACCGCCGAAAAGGGCGAGCGCTTCTTCGAGGTCGTGGCTGAGCGGATCGCGGGATTCCTGGTCGAACTCTCAACGGCGGAGCTGGATAAGCGGTTCCCGTATTGAGTCCTATCCTTTACCTCCCCTGCTTGCGGGGAGACGGCGGGGATGAGGTCAGCTCGCCGTGAGCCATCCTTCGAGAGGTCAGGACCGCGGCGATGACGGGATGACGAGAGCGCGGACCGGAACGTCCTTCGATGAGCGCGCGTCTTGGCGGCGAGGGCATCGCCCCCTATTTTGAGAACCGGAGGTGATGCCATGCCCGCAACACCGCGCGCCATCCGCTTCGGGCACAGTCCCGATCCCGACGATGCCTTCATGGCTTACGGCTTCGCCTGCGGAGCCGTAAGGGTCGATGGGCTTGAGTTGGTCCAGGTGTACGAGGACATCGAGTCGCTCAACCGCCGCGCGGTGACGGGGGAGATCGAGGTCAGCGCCGTCAGCTTTCACGCTTACGCCCACATCACCGACCATTACGCGCTCCTGCCCTTCGGCGCGAGCATGGGCGATGGCTACGGCCCGATCGTCGTGGCCCGCGAGCCGATCGAGGCGAATGCCCTGCGCCGTGAGACAATCGCCGTGCCCGGTACGCTGACCTCGGCTTTCCTCGCGCTCGGGCTATATCTCGGAGGCGGCTACGAGCACGTCGTCGTGCCCTTCGACCGCATCCCCGATGCCGTTGCGGCGGGGGATGTCGCCGCTGGGCTTCTGATCCACGAGGGCCAGCTCACCTACGCCCGGCAGGGGCTCGTGAAGATCGCCGATCTGGGCGAATGGTGGGGAGGTCGGATGGGGCTGATGCTCCCGCTGGGTGGAAACGTCATCCGCAAGAACCTGGGCCCCGCTATGATCGCGCGGCTGGGGCGGGCCTTTCGCGGTAGCATACACTACGCGCTGGCCCATCGCGCCGAAGCGCTCGAGTACGCTCTCGGCTTCGGCAGGGGGATCGAGCCGGAGCTGGCCGACCGCTTCATCAGCATGTACGTCAACGAGCACACGCTCGGTTATGGGCCTGGTGACAGAGAGGCCGTAGAGACCTTCCTCGACCGGGGGCACGCGGCGGGCCTTTTGCCATGTCGAGTCGCCATCGAGTTCGCGGAGGTGAGCGAACCATGACAAAGGGTCCGATACACGAGATTCATCAGGGACTAGGAGCGAGTTTCGGTGATGTCGGTGGCTGGGAGATGCCGCTCTCGTACGCAGAAGGCATCGAGGCCGAGTACCGCTCTGCGATGACGGCCGTCGGGCTGTTCGACCGCTCGCACCATGGCCGCGTTGCGCTCGGCGGAAAAGATGGTCTTGCGCTACTCCACCGGCTGTGCACCAACGCGGTCGATGATCTCGTGCCTGGGGACGGTACCACGACGGCGCTCCTGAACAATAGAGGCCGGATCATCGACTACATGGCCGTCCTCAAACGCGAGGGGGACGCGCTCCTGATCACGAATCCTTCGGCGCCCAAGCCCGTCATCGACTGGCTGCGGAAGTACGTCTTCTTCCGTGACGAAGTGAAATTGATCGACTTGACCGACGAGCTCGGTATGCTGGGCCTGGCCGGTCCCCGGAGCGCCGAGGTCCTCGAGGACCTCGGTGTCGCCGACGCACGGGACCTGACGCTGTGGGGCCACGTGACGGTCCCCATCGGGAGCGCCGATGTTCTGGTGGCCCGCGCCGATCCCGTAGCTGGGGAGAGTTATATCCTCGCTGCGCCCGTGGGCACTATGGCGAAGCTGTGGACCCGTCTAATCGTCCAGGGGGCGGACTACGACCTTGCCCCCGCCGGCTGTTCGACCTGGGAGGTCCTGCGCGTGGAGGCGGGGCTAGGGGCGTACGGCCACGAGGTGAGCGAGGATTTCCACCCCCTCGAAGCGGGCCTAGAGGGGGCGGTGAGCATGGCCAAGGGCTGCTACCTGGGCCAAGAGGTCATCGCGCGGATCATCGCGCGTCAGAGGCTCAAGAGCGGTCTGGTCGGGATCGTCTTCACCGAGGGGACGGCGCCTGAGGTGAGGAGCCGGCTTCTCGCCAAAGGCAAAGGCGTCGGGACGCTCACCAGCGTCGTGACCTCGCCGGCGCTAGGACAGCCCATCGGCCTCGCGATCGTGAAGGATCCCTACAGGAAGATCGGCACGCGGCTCGCCATCGGCGAGACCGAGATGGAGGGAGAGGTCGCAGCACTGCCCTTCGCGGTCGCCGCAACAACGTAGCGCCAGGACTGAACGGACCGTGCCCGCGCTTTCAGCCCGATTGCATGTTTCTTGAGTATTCGAGTGCCACTATCCGGCGCTTATTTGACAGCATGGGAGAAGGTCATGGTAGGCGGTCATGGGCTTCACGATCGGAATCAGCGCTTGGCCGACGCACGGTCTGCCCCTCGGGGCGGTCTTCAGCGTACCAAGGCGTTCGGCGCGATGCCGGCGAGCCGGATCAGTTAAGCGTGTACCGCATGAGCCGGTGAGCGCACGGGTTGCCGGACGCGGCCCAAAGCTCGCCCGTCCCCGGCGACATGATGACCGTCCCGCAGGTCTTGCCGAAAGTGGCCCCGCTGTCATGCTGGCAGACGGTTGCGATGGTCCCCTCGTGGTCGGCCATGCAGGCATGGAGCTTCTCGACCCCCAGCGGCTTGGGGGTCTCTCGCAGCCGGGCATCCAGTCGCCCCAGGCGCTCGTGGGACGAGGCGGGGTTGTAAGTCGGGTCCTCTAGGGGGCGCAGGCGCGAGGCGAGGTAGTGGTTGGCGTGGACGTAGATGGGGTCATGGGGCTCATGGATGTCATGCAGGGTCGCCGTTGTCTCGATGTCGCGGACCCGCGCTCCGTCGGTCAGATAGTAGTTGTGGCCCGAGGCGCGCGGCGGGCGGGTGATCGCCCGCGTGGCGGCGTCAAGGGTCACCTGCTCGAGCGCACCACCGATGAGCGCCAGGTAGATCACCCCGGCGCGCGCGTCGGTGGGAACCAGATTGCTGTTCCCGAGGCCGATCCCCGCCTCGTTGAGTCCGATGAGCGGAAGACAGCCGGCGGTGGTCACGACCAGGGCGGCGGGGCCGCTTTCGGGAAAGCGCTTCTGGAGGATCATGTGAGGCTCGGCCGTGGGGTGCATGTCCCAGTTCTGTCCGATGATGGCGCGGCCGCCCTCGGTCGCATCGCCTCCGACGGCGAAAACGGTACACTCCTGAGCCGCCGCCACCGGAGGGTTCGGAGCCATGAACGTCCGCTGGACCAGGACATCCCGCACATCCGTGTAGCCGTTGCCGACGAGCAGCGCCTCCGGCGAGATCTGAGCGCCGGAGGCGATGCCGAGGAGCTCCTCGTAGGCCCTCGGAGTGTGATCCCGATGCACCGCCAGGTGCTCCCCGGCGATGGCCAGACAGGCCTCGCGTGTGAGCGGAATACCCGCATCCTGGGCGCACTGGCGCGAGAGCCGGATGCGCTCCTCGGTCAGTTCGTGCACCCCGTCGCGAAATGCCTCGCCGTGGGCAGTGCCCATCTCATAAGGTGAGCCTTTGAACGTCACGACCTTGAGCGACATGAAATCGGCCCTCCCGCTGATACCCCCGCCAAACCGCCCGAGTCCATCACAGTATGCACCGGGCCCCTGACGCGAGCAAGCCGAAGGAGCGTTTCGGCGGGGCGATGTGCGCATGGGCCGTCGGCCTCGGGGCCGCGGCGTGTGCCTGCGTTTCGTTACCTGTACAGGCCGGCGGTGAGAGCAGGTTCAGCATTGCGACCTACAACATGGGCGGTCTCTACGACAAGTACGACGACCCGTACAACCGCGAGCGCGGCTCAACGGGCGATCGGGCCCTGGAAGCGCTCACAGCCGTCGTGATCGATCTCGATGCGGATGTCCTGGCACTGCAAGGCGTCGAGAACAAGGGCCTGCTGGATCAGTTGACGCGCACGGTCTGGGCGCCCCTGGCCTACCGGCACGTGGTTCTGGTCGAGGGCAACGACAACCTGACCGAACTCTTCGGTCCGACGGTCATCGAGCATGCGGGGCTGGACGTGGCGGTGCTCAGTCGGCTCTCCGTGGGCCGGGTGATGACTCACCAGCACTTGCGCTTTGGTACCGAACGAGAGGTTTCGCTTCATCGCTTCGCATACGACCTGCTCGAGGTGGAGATCGCCCCCGGCGAACCGGTGGGGTTCAGCCTGTACGTGGCACATCTCAAGGACCGGGCGGACCTGTGGGGGGCCGAGCACGAGGAGCGTGCGCGCCTCGTGCGCGAGGGGGAAGCACGTGAAATCCGCAGGATTGTCGAGGAGCGGCTGGCCGCCTCGCCCGATGCGCGCCTGGTCTTGGCGGGCACGTTCAACAGCGAGCCCGGGTCGCGCACGCTGAAGCATCTCCGTGGCAGCGCACCGGATACGCTCTTCGTCTGCCCCGCGGCCGACTCGGCAGGTTTCGCTGCCACCTCCTACCCGCGCGACCCCCGACACCTGCCTCAGCGGTACGACTACCTCCTGTGTTCGCCTGCGCTCGCCGCTGAGTACACTTCCGGGTCGGCGAAAGTGATCACCGGTGAGCGGGCGTGGCGAGCGTCGCCGCATAGGCCGGTTCGGGCCATTTTCGCCTCGCCGGTCCCACAGAGCGAGTAGCCGCGCACGACGCTCGGGCGCGAAGGCTTGACAGTCCAACGAGCCGCCGCGCATATTGGGCTGGCGAAACCCGAGGGGTTATCGGGAGAGGCATCGGGGGGCGATGCCTCAGGTACGGAGTGCGCAAGTTAGAGGGACGATGCCACGGATCCTGGAAAGCAAGCGGGGCCTCATCTTCGGCGTGCGCGACAAACGGAGCATCGCCTGGGCCATCGCGCAGGCGGCTGCACGCGAAGGGGCCGAACTGGCCCTGGCCTACCAGAACGAGCGGCTGGAGCGCAATGCGCGCCAGCTCGCCGATCCGGCCGGCATCGAGCACCTTGTGGTCTGCGATGTGACGGACGATGGCCAGATCTCCGCCGCCATGGATGCGGCCGGCGAAGCCCTCGGCGGGCTGGATTTCCTGGTCCACGCCATCGCCCACGCGCTGCCCGAAGACCTCGCCGGAGCCTACGTGGACACCTCGCGGGGTGGCTTCCTCCTGGCGCAGGAGATCAGCGCCTTCAGCCTCACGGCTCTGGCGCGTGCGGCACGACCGCTCCTGGCCGAGAGCGGTGGGAGCATCGTCGCGCTAACCTACCTTGGCAGTGAACGCGTGGTGCCCCGCTACAACGTCATGGGCACCTGCAAGGCGGCCCTGGAGAGCGGCATCCGCTACCTTGCCGCCGATCTCGGACTCGATGACATCCGCGTCAACGGCATTTCCGCGGGGCCCATCCGCACCCTCGCTGCGCGCGGCATTGCGGGCTTTTCCGGGATGCTCGCTCACCACCGCGAAAAGGCCCCGCTCGGCCGCAACACCGACCCCGCTGAGGTCGCCGACGCCGCCGTCTTTCTCACGAGCGACCTAGCGCGCGGCATCACCGGCGAGGTCATTTACGTGGACGGCGGTTACCACATCATGGGGGTCTAACGCCCGGCTGCGCGTCCGATCGTGACGGTTTCGCACCCCGCGCCATCCTGCGCCTGTGGAAGGATGGTCAGCGTCTTTTCTCACCGTGAGCGGATAGGCCGGTGCTCATTTCGCCCTCGTCCAGTCCAGAAGGAGGCCCACAAGTGGCTGAACCTTTGCGCATCGTCTCCATTGGGGCACACCCCGCCGATATCTTCGACCAATCCGGCGGCACGATGGCCCACCACGCAGCGAGGAGTGACTACGTCGCCTGCGTCGTCCTGACCCACGGCGCTCGGGTTCACGACGAGGTGATCAGCGAAGAGATGCACCACCGAAGCGAGGTCCCCGACGCGACCGAACTCACCGCGCTCATGGCCGAGCGCTCCGACGTCAAAGCCGAAGAGGTGCGGAGAGCGTGCAAGATCCTGGGCTTCGACGACATCACCTTTTTCGGACTGGACGATGCGGTGCTTCTGGTGACCGACGAGACCGTGAGGCGCCTGGCGCGGCTGCTGCGAGAGATCAGGCCCGACATCGTTTTGACTCACTTCCCCAAGGAAGGCGACGGCGTCGCCAACTCACACGCCATCGCGGGACAGATCGTGCTCCACGCGCTGGGCCTGGCCGCCAGCGTGGACCCCGGCGACCGCACCACACCGCATAAGACCGCCGCCGTCTTCTTCTTCGGCGCTGGCGCGGCCTCTATCCCTAGATCGGTGTGGAGCTCCGAAGGCGGCTACTACAACGACGTCTTCATCGACATCACTGACGTGGTGGATAAGAAACTGGCGTCACTAGACGCTCTGGTCAGCCAGGGTTACGGAGGCGCTTACGCCCGAAAGCGCATCGAGACGAACGACGGCGCGTTCGGCGGCGCGGCGGGCTGCGCCTACGCCGAAGGCTTCATCTCGGCAAGCGCCGAGACCCACTACTACCTTCCGCTCACCGGGAATGCGCTGGAGCACGCTCGGTCATCTGAGCGCGAGATGATGGCACGGCACTCGTACCGCGTGCCGGTGGACTAGCGCTTGCCGCCGCCGCATTCTTCCTACGCATCGTCAGCGAGCCTCGTTCGGGTCAGCGCCGGCGTGCCCCATTGAGGTATATTCGGATGAAATCACAGGGGATGCTCCAGCGGAGGGCGCCGTCCCCTTTTTCAGGCTCGAATCCCAGCAGGAGGACCGAGATGGCGGATCCTTTGCGCATCGTTTCCATCGGAGCGCATCCCGCGGACGTGTTTGACCATTCCGGCGGCACGATGGCCCACCACACGACACAGGGCGATTACGTCGCGTGCATCGTCCTGACGCACGGAGCACGGGTCCATGACGCCGTGATCAGCGAAGAGATGCACCACCGAAGCGAGATTCCCAACGCGGATGAACTCAGCACGCTCATGACGGAACGCTCGGAGGCCAAAGCCGAGGAAGTGCGCGCCGCCTGCAGGATCCTGGGGGTGGAGGACGTCATCTTCCTCGGGCTGGACGATGCGGTGCTCCTGGTGACCGACGAGACGGTGAGGCGGCTGGCACGGCTTCTGCGCGAGATCAAGCCCGACATCATCCTGACCCACTTCCCCAAAGTGGGCGATGGCCTTAACGCGCATGCCGTCTGTGGGCAGATCGTGCACCACGCGATGAGCCTAGCGAGCTCGGTGGACCCCGGCGACCGCCATCCGCCGCACCGCGTCGCGCGAACTTTCTACTATGGCTCCGCGGCCCAGACGCGCGGCTCGATGTGGGACGCCGAGGGGGGCTACTACAACAACGTCTTCATCGAAACCACGGATGTGATCGATAAGAAGCTGGCCACTCTGAACAGTCTGGTGAGCCAGGGCTACAGCGGCGCTTACGCTCGCAAGCGGATCGAGGTTTCCGACGGCACGTTCGGCAAGGTGGCGGGTTGCCCCTACGCCGAAGCCTTCATCTCACCGGGCCATGAAGTCCATCATCTCCTGCCCGTTACCGACCGCCAGCTCACCCGCGCTCGGGCGTCGGATTTTGAGATCATCGCCGAGATGTCCCATCGCGTGGAGGTGGACTAGGGGCCACCCTTTGACGGGCTCAGGACGGCCATCGTTCTGATGGCCACTCTGTCTATCCCGTACCGACCGCTGCTAGGACGGCCTCCCGGACGCCGTTCCGCGTGGCGACCATCAGCCCCACCGTGACGAGCAGGAACGCGCCGCCCAGGAGCGCCAGCCGGTCGGGATTGCCAACGCCGCGCCGCGCCAGATGCAGGTGAACCAATCCCGCTATAGCAAGCAGCAGCGCTAGCCCGAAGGGCGCAGTCAGGGAGCCGCCCAGGATGGCCGCACGGCCCGGACCGGGCAGGGACAGAAGGTACCATAGGCCCGCGACGACCTGCGCCAGAGTCGCGCCGAAGGCCCAAGCCGTACCGTAGCCACGCGCCCAGGCGTAGTAAGGCGCATCCTCTTCGCGTCCCCGCCAGCGGCCCCACAGCGCGTAGCCGACGATCGCGAGACCCGTGACGGCTACCGAAGCCAGAAGCGTATGGAGGTAGCGGGGCCAGAAGGTCGGGAACGTCATCGTGGCGATGAAGCCTGTGGAACTCCGCCAGCTCTCGGGGTGGAGCGTTAGAGCGGCGAGGCCGGTGAAGATGAGCCCAACGCCCAACGTCACCAGCCCCGCTATGGCGGCCAGGCTCGCGTGGCGCCCGGGCACCGACGCAAAGCGGTCCCACCAGAAGCGGTAGGCATACAGCAAACCGAACGCGCCGATCAATAACGGCACGACCGCGAACAGCGCGGGGAACACCAACAGCGCTGCCGTTACGAAGGGCACCGTATGCTGCATGGTGATGAACAGAAGCGTCGCGACGCCCATCACCACCAGGACGCTCAGGTCGACGATGGTGATGGACGCGAGGTGGCGTGCCAGAAGGGCGTGCCGCTGATCGCTGCGTGCCCGGGCGCAACGGGCGCTCCAGAGCGCGAGCCAGGGGCCGCCGATGGCAACGTTCACCGCCAAGATGTGCAGGGTGAAGAAGAAGAGCAGGGCGTACCGGCCGAACGCAGGATGCAGGGGGTTGGGCAGGTCGTCCACCGTCATGAGTCCAACTCCACCGCGAAAGGCTTTCCGGCGTGCTCGGCGAGCCAGGCGGCCAGGGCCCGACGCTCCTGAATCGTGCCGATGAAAAGCGGCATGAAGGGATGCCAGGCGTCGATGCGGGCCAGGAAGGTGTCCAGTTCCTCCTCGTTGCGGCCTCGGGCGACGTAGCTGATCCCCACCATGCCCTCGACCGTATGGCACGCCCCGCACTGCAGACGAAACAGCGCACGTCCCGCTTCGAGGCGGTTGGCCTCGGTGACGGCCTTCGGACCGCCCCACTTGGCGCGGGGCAGGATTCCCGTGCGGTTGTAATTCTCCACGCGGTCGGCCAGGATTCCGTTGCTGTAGAGGTAGCGGTCGATCACGTACGGTCTGCGGATGGCCTCGCGCGTGGATTCCATCAGCCCCACCGTCGTCAGGATCATGGCCAGGACGACCGCCGCCGACCAGGTCCCAAAGCGGCCCGGGTCCCTACGCGCCCCCAGATAGACGAAGACGACCATCGCAGCGGCGATGCCGATGGCCGCGACCCATAGAATGCTGAGCGTGATGCTCCCGCCGAGGATCCAGTAGCGTGAAAAGGCGTTCACGCTCGCCAGATACCAGAGCCCCGGCCCCGCATTGGCAACGGTCGGGACGATCACCCACAGCGCGGCGAAGCGGATCACCTCGCTGCGGAAATCGTCGTCGCGGAGGCGCGTCGCCAGGATCAGGGCGAAGACGCCCGTGACCGCCAGAGAACCCAGAGCCCGGTGGAACAGCGCGGGGAGCATCGAAGGGTTGAAGCAGGCGTCCCAGAGCGAGCGCGTCTGGGGCCAGTCGCCGCTGGTGAGCTGAAAGGTGAGCAGACAATTGATGATCGCCATACTCGCCCAGGCGGCCCCGCAAGCGACGATGCCCCAGGCCAGATGGCGCCGCTTGTCGCCGGCGTAATGGTCCCAGCGGTAATAGTAGATCGTGATCGCCGCGATTTCGGCGACGAACATCAGGTACTCGACCGCCAACGGCCAGAAGAAGATCTTCAGAAGCAGCACCGTCGCCGTGGGAGCGACGCCCATGATGGCGAACCAGATCCCGACGCCCGTGACGCTCCCGATGACGGCCATCATGATCAAGAGCATGCGCGCGAACTGGCGCGCCAGGGCATCGTAGCGCGGGTCGGCCCGCCGTATTCCGATGACCTCCAGCGCCAGAGCGAAGACGGTCCCGCCCACGACGAAGTTGGCGATCAAGACGTGGATCGTGGCGACGATGCCGATCAGGAAGCCCCCGCCGATGACCGGGACCTCGATGATGGGGAAATCCATAACGTTGGAAGTTTGATGCGTCGGGTCTGCGGATCAGATCTCTTCCAGCAGCCCCTTGATGAAGCGCAGATCGATCCGGGAGAGATCGATCACCGTCTCGGCCGGTTCCCCGCCGTACCTGCAATTCTTTGTTCTGCCTAATCCTCGGCCCGACGAACTAGCGGCACAACGGGCGTCCTTCAAGGCAACTCCCAGATAGTGCCCAGCAGGTGTCGGATCTGGTCTTCGCCGTGCCAGTAGTAAACCGTCAAGACCCGTTCATCATCAAGCTGCACGGTGGTGGGGTAGCCCACGTCTTTATCCAGTCCATCCTCGCGGAGAACAATCTCGGCGGGCCAGGTGCTTCCCTCATCTTCACTGAGGTAAGCGCGTATGCCGAAGGGTTCCCGACGGTAGCCGCGGCTTAAGAGCGTCCTCCCGTCAGCCAGGAGCCGCAGGTCGGGCGGGCTGCTTCCGCCGCACCAGATGGAGGTATCTGCCGTCTCACTCCAGGTGCGCCCGCCGTCCGTGGACGTGTTACGGAAGTAGTTCCCTGCCGGCGTCCGATGCATGGCCAGGATGCGCCCGGTGGGGTACAGAAGCAGCCGGGTTTCGTGGAAATCGACGCTGGCCGGGGCGTCATCCGTGATGCATACAGGCTGACTCCAGCTTTCCCCCCTGTCCTGCGAGCGCAACACCATGCCGTGGGCCTGACCGTGCTCGCCTCGATACCCGGTTACCGGAAGCAGGAGATCCCCATCCGGCAGTTCGCATACGGCTCCATGGCAATTTATGTCCGGCCAATCCGGCGGTTCGCCGATATGACGGGGAGCGGACCACGTGTACCCGTCGTTCTGCGAGCGGACCATGAATACTCCCCCGCCCGCCGAGACCATATTCAGCCACTGCAACTCATGGTGCCGTGGTCGTCCGGCAAGGCGTTCCTGATCATCAAGAGGGGCGAAGACCCGGTGGTAGGCGTTCACCAAGATAGTGCCGTCTGAGAGTTGGGCGATGGCCGTTCCATTCCCGCCCGCTGGATCGGGCGTCTCCTGCCCGAACCACGAACGCCCGCCGTCCCGGGAGCGCAGAAGCGACGTGCGGGTTGTCGGGTCCATGTGCGTTCTGCGTCCCCGCCACTTGGCCTCACGAAACACCAGCAGTATCTCGCCATTTACGAGTTTCGCCAGCATGGATATGGGGCCGCAGTAAGAGTCCTCGTTCCGATAGACCAGGTTGGCGTCCAACGTCTCATACTCCTTTCTTCATTATGACTAGGTCGTCCTGTGTACCGAACTTCTTGTCGGGACCTGCCGACCTGAGTTCATGAGTGCCATTTGTGATTGAGTACTGCACTGGTGTGCCCCAGAAATCACCTAGGACATCCCTCGATTTCAGATACGGACCTGTGTTTTCCGGTGACACCTGAAACAACTCGTCCAGTGAATTCGGAGGACGACCGACCTCCGTTTCAAACAGGCAGAACTACTGTTTATTGTAGAATCGTCGAACAACTGCGTGCAGCCGACTGCGAGGACACGGCGGCTGACGCGTAGCGTTAAGGCGTGCACCAGCACAGAAACTATATGAACGCGGAAGCATCATCAAGGCCTGGAATCCGTATTCCGCCGCCAGCAATTTACGTGGCGGCGCTCGCTATAGGATTCGTGCTTAATTATCTATGGCCTATGTCGCCTTTATCGCGGATGCAGGTGGCAAGTATATCCCGGGATCTCTCCCGCCGCAAGCGCCTCCAAAGGACGCGGGTACCTCCTTAGGATGTCGTCCAGCGTGCCTTCGACTGGCGTCCATGTGCTAGCGACAGTCATCTCTTGTCCTCCCTGCGCGAAACGGCTAAGCGCTTTCCCTCACCCAATGACGGTACAGTGGCTTCACATCGTCAGGCAACGTCTCGTAAACCTCCGGCGGGACGGGAGGCACGGCGTTGTCCTTCAAGCCGGGCTCATCCACCATCCGCGCGCGCTCGTCCGAACCTGGCATCAGCACATCAAGGTTGAGCCACCAGGGCGCGTAGCGTACTGCAAGCCCCACGCGCGAGCGATCGGAGTGGTTGGGCGCGCTCGTGTGCCACAGGCGGCTGTCGAAGACCAACACGCTACCCGCCGTGCCGGTGATCTGCATCTCGGTGGGGTAGGGCGCCAGCGGGTCAACGCCGTTTGGGCCGGTCGGATTGTCCTTCGAGCGGTGGCTTCCCGGTACGATGAGCGTGGCGCCGTTTTCGAAGGTGAACGGGGAGAGCATCCAGAGCGTCGTAAGATGCATCACCGCATCGGGATAGGGTGCGGTGATGTGACCGGCGTTGTTCTGGTTGAACGGCCAGTCCGCGTGCCAGCCGCCGCGCGCATTTCCCGGATGGTTGACGATGGCGGAGGTGTATGAAATCCGCACGTGCTGACCCAGGAGCGCCTCGGCGATGGCCAACAGGCGCCGGTCCGCCAGATACGGCGCGAACGACTGTTCGAGGCCGATGAGGCCGGGGACGAACCCGATGCCTGGGGGCGCGTCAGGGCGGCGGTGCGCCGCGACGGTCACCTCCACGCTCTCGCGCACGGCGTCCACTCTCTCGGCGGGGATAACGCCTTCGAGAACGCACCAGCCGTCAAGCCCAAGGTGCAGCAGCTCGCACTCAATATCTACCATCAAGCACCTCTGAGCGGGGATTTCCCATATCAAGCGGGATTTTCCATTTCAGCCCCCTAGACAGCGGTCTTGCCATCCTGCTCCACCTGCTGTCGCACCATGTCCTTGAAGGCCAAAAGGGACAGGTACTCCCGCACAATATACACCCCCACGTGCTTCGCGTCGTAGCTCGCCGATCAGATCTCGTCCAGCAGCCCCTTGATGAAGCGTAGATCGATCCGGGAGAGGTCGATCACCGTCTCGGCCGGTTCCCCGCCGTACAAGGCGTGCATGCTGACCAGGCCGTCGAACGCCAGCCCTTTCAGCGCCCTCAGTACGGCCCGCCAGTCCACGAGGCCGTGTCCCAGAGGGACGACGTCGGGCTGCCAGGCGGTCTTGCCATCCTGCACTACCCGGTGTCGCACCATATCCTTGAAGGCCATCAACGACAGGTGCGCCCGCACGATATCGAGGGCCATCTCGATCGGCTCACCGCAGATGGAGAAGTGGCCCGGATCAGCGAACACCCCCACGTACTTCGGGTCGAACCCCTTCACTAAGTTCATGATGGAACAGGCGTTGAGGCTCATCAGAGCTCCGGAGTGATTGTGCAGCACCGTCTGGACACCATGCCTCTCCGAGAGGCGCTGGAATCCCTCCAGGTATCCCCTGATCTTCTCGACTTCATCCCAGTAGCTCGACGCACTGCTCCACTCCCAGTCGCCGAGCTTGATGTGCCGGACCCCCGCCTCGCCACAAGCGGCATACAGCCTCTCGGCGTAGTCGATATCGGGCCTGGTAAACTCCGATGGCGTCGTGACGAGCGGCACCGATAGGCCCTCATCGGCGAACTGCCGGACCGCCTCCGGGAGCACCGTCTCGGCGTTCTGGGGATTCACCGGATACCCCGGCCGCACACAGAGGTCCGCCCCCTCCACTCCCACGGATTTGAGCGCCGACATGATGCCCGGCAGATCGAGATCCTCCAGATGCTTCGTGAACATGATGAACTTCATGCGGAAGGTCCTCCTTCGGCTCTGGAGGAAGCGCACGGCCAATCCGCAGCTTCCCGCGCTTTGATGTTAACCCTCAGTACCCAGTCGGGATGCTTCTCGCGGGAAATGCGTTTGCACGCCCGGTACTGTGCTTCGGTGAAGCTCTGGTGGGGTGAAAACATGCGTAATCGCGGCGGCGTTCGTCGGTCGACCCCGGCTCATCGCCGAAGATCCATCCGAGAGATGTCGCAGCGACCGAAAGTGGGTTCGACCAAGGGTCCGCTTGATGGTCTAAAGCCGTCGTGGTCCACGGGACAGGCTACCAGCACGTCATCGAGTCCTCGAAGAGCCCCTTGAGATCCTCGGCGCTAGCCGGACGCGGCGACAGTTTGGTCACGCGATGCTGGGGCAGCGTGCCCTCAACCAGTTGATCCACGTCGTCCGGTCCAAAGCCGATCGCGCTCAAGCCGTTGGGCATTGCGGTCTTCCGCATGATGTCGATGATCGCACCCGCGAGCGTTTCGCCGGCGGCCTCGGGTCCGACGCCGGAAGTGTCCGCGCCCATCAATCCGGCTGCATACAGGTGGAGCTCGGGGTTGGTTGGCGCGGTGAAGCGGAAGACGGCGGGAGCGTGAAGGATGACCGACATGCCGTGGGGGATGATCGGCTGTTCTTTGGGATACCCATCGGGCGCGAAATCGCGCACCAGCCCGGACACCGGGTAAGACATACCATGCGGCAGGTGACAGCCCGCATTCCCGAAGCCAATCCCCGCGTAGGTGGCCGCCAAGAGCATCTCACTGCGCGCTTCGTCGTCGGTCGGGTCTTCGATCGCACGGACGATGTTCCGACAGACCATTTCGACGGCCCGCGACGACCAAACGTGGCTGATCGGGTTGGCCCCCTGGTACCCGGGGCGTATGCCAGGATGTTCGGGAGTCGCTCGCTTGTTGAACGGCAGGGCGGTCAGCGATTCGAGCGCGTGGCTCAATACGTCCAGACCAGTGCAAGCCGCGACCATCGGGGGGAGAGTCCTGGTGTTATTCGGGTCCACGATGCCCATCACCGGGCGCAGAACACGGTGAGAGATGCCCGTCTTAGCGCGCATCTCCAGGAAGTCGAAGATGGCCACGCTGGTCGTTTCGCTGCCCGTGCCAGCCGTCGTTGGCACAGCGATCAGCGGTTTCAAGGGGCCCGGCACCGAGCGGCCACCGCCGATGGGAGGGTTGACGTAGTCCAGGAAATCCGCCGGGTAGGTGGCGTAGAGGTTCGCCGCTTTGGCGGTGTCCATGCTGGAGCCGCCTCCGATGGCGACGTAGCCGTCGAAATTTCCCTCGGTCGCGAACCGCGTGGCCTCCTTGAAGGAGACGTCCGTCGGCTCGACGCGCACCCGGTCGAAGAGGACCCCATCGATCCCTTCGGTACGCAAGGCTTCGAGCACCGTGGAGACGGGTTCGCTCTCCGCTAGGTTGGGGTCGGTCACCACCATCACCCGGCGCGCACCCAACGCTTTCATGTCGTATCCCACTTCGCGCGTCACGCCGGGACCATACTTGATCCTGGACGATTCCATGGTGAAAGCGGTCTCAAAGGTCATCGTCTCTCCCTTCCGACGCACCGCTCCATCTCACGACGGATGCGCACGGCCGGGTCAGTCTCATCATACGCCACGTCGGACCAACGGACGGGCTGACCCTCCGCCACCTCATTTTTCAACTCCACCCCGTGCGCCAGGCCAATCGGGAGTATATCGGCCTTCCGGGCCTCCCCGACGGGCGTCAGCGCGCCATAGACGCAATAGCCGCCTTCTCCGTCCAAGATCTCACCCCGAGCCAGATGCCGTTTGGCCGTAGCGACGACATCGGCTCTGAACCCGCTCGGACAACCCGTCGCCTCGCCCCGTAAGCCCGCCTTCAGGATGCTGATGGTCAGCTCCATGCCGACTAGGTGGTGGGGCCGATACATGGCCGCATAGCGTCCGGTGGTGTCAGTCAAGATGCCGTATTCGGCGAAACAGCGTCTCGTGTAGTCGCTCCGCGCCTCGAAGGTGACGTAGACGCCCCAGAGTAGATCACGGACGACCGGCCGCCCATCCCGCTCGAGGCTGGAGACCACCTCGACCGTGCCCTTGTGCGCAAGCTGGCCACCGTCGGCGCTAGGCCGGCAGACGTTCGGCAGCGCATCGACGCTGCACGGCGGGAAGCTTAGCCCTTCCGGCTGGGGCAACAAACCGGTGGCATTAGCCACCGCCGCCATTTCAATGGCTGATTTCGTACCATCGAGGAAAGCGTTGTACATGCGGGGATTGAGACCGCGTTCGGCGACCGTCTCCTCGCTGAAACCGCGGTGCTCCCAGACGGTATCGGGGGTGGAAGCGTGGTAGATGGGCAAATACTCGGTCCCTTTGCCCGCGCACACCACCTCAAAGCCGCTGGCCCGGGCCCACTCGACCAGTTCGCAGACCAGGGCCGGCTGATCGCCGTACGCCAGGCTGTAAACGACGCCGGCCGCCTCAGCCTTTTCGGCCAGGAGCGGACCGGCCAGAGCGTCCGCCTCCACGTTGACCATGACCACGTGCCGACCGTGTTCAAACGCCTTCAGCACATGCTCGATGCCGCTAGCTGCGTCTCCCGTCGCATCGACCAGAACCTCCAGGCCATCAGCCCCGATGAGCGCCGCGCTGTTGTCAGTGAGGTGGGTGGAACCGGATTGGCGGGCCTCGGCAAAGCTCGCCGCTCCGAACTGCTCCTGTGGCCATTCGGCACGACCCAGCGCCAGGCGCGCTCGCTCCACCGACAAGTCGGCGATCCCCAACACATGCAGCCCCGGCACGTGTCGGGCCTGGCTCAGGAACATGGTCCCGAATTTCCCCGCTCCGATCAGGCCCACCCTTAGCGGGTTGCCGGATTCAGCGCGGACGGCCAGCGATTGCAGGAGCGGCCCTTGGATCGACGTTCACCTCCTGTCGGCCACCCTCAGCCATCGAGCTCGAGGGCGACGGAGTTGATGCAGTAGCGCTTCCCGGTCGGCGCGGGCCCGTCGTCAAAGACGTGGCCTAGGTGGGCGTCGCAGCGGCTACAGGTGACTTCGACTCTGCGCATCCCGTGGCTGAGATCCTCCGCCAGCTTGACCTGATCCGGATCGGTGGCGTCCCAGAAGCTGGGCCAGCCCGTGCCGGAATCGAACTTGGCTTCCGAGTTGAAGAGCTCGTTGCCACAGCAGACGCAGCGGTAGATGCCGGGATCTTTGGAATCCCAGTACTCACCCGTGAAGGCGCGTTCGGTGCCCTTGCGGCGACAGACCTCAAACTGCCCGGGCGTGAGCCTCTGGCGCCATTGTGTGTCGGACTTGCGGACGGTGTCTCCCATGATCCCAAGCTCCTCTTCAGCCCAGCCCCCTCACTTCAGCAACGCCTTGCGCATCTTGCACACCATCGTGTAAGCCGGGTCGAACATGTTGCCCAAGTCGTACTCGACGCACTGGCCCATGAGGATGTTCGCGCCGACCGCATCCAGCCCGTAGTCCTCGGTAAGCCAGCGCAGCATCTCGGTCGTCGCGTGCTGGGCAGCCTGGTCCAGGGGCCGAGCGTTGCCGGCGGTGAAGATCGTCTCCGCGTTCTCGCCCCGGGGCCAGTGAGTACGCTTGGCCTTGAGCAGGCGGACGGTGAACTGCACGTCGAAGGAGATTTCGATGCCGGTGCCCACGATCTCCCCATCTCCCTGCACCGCGTGGCCGTCACCGATATGGAAGAGCGCACCTGGCACGAAGACCGGGAAGTAGACCGTCACGCCCTCCACGAACCCGCGATAGTCCATGTTGCCACCGTGCTCAGCGGAGGTGCCGCAGGAGATGGCCTGCCCTCGCGGTGGCGCGACGCCGAAGCAACCGATCATCGGGTCTAGCGGCAGTTCGAGCCTGCCCAGTTTCGTCTGAGGCTTAACCAGTGTGGCCTTCCAGGCCTCGGCGTCGACGTGCCACTCCGCCAACTCCTGATCCGCACTGAGAGGCCAGGGTAACTGGGGAACGTAGTCGGGATCGACTACGTTCGGCGCAACCATCGTGCGGGTGAAGCCATAGGTGCGACTGGGGACGAGCCGGTCGAGCTCGATCACCAGCGTATCGCCCTGCTCCGCGCCCTCGACGTAGAAGGGCCCTGTCTGGGGATTGCCTCGGGGCGTTACCCTCTCACTGCTGGCGTCCTGTCCCCGCGCGTCCACGGTCGTCGTGATGACGGTGTCGCCATCGGCGATGCGCAGCACCGGCTTGTGCGAGCCTATGGCCGTGTGGTAGTGCGTGGGCTCAAAGTGGTGTGTCGGCAACGGGATGTCCTTTCTAGGAGGAACCTACGCCGCACGTCAAGGCTACGTTTGAGGGCTGGGTCATAGGACCGCTGAGCTTCGGCTGAAAGCGCCAGATCAGGCTTCGGCCTTTGTCTCTCCCTTCCGGAAGAGCTTGCGGCCCAGCCAGATGATCGGATCATAGTAGCGGTCCACCACCCGCTCTTTAAGGGGTATGATGGCATTATCGGTGATGTTGATGCTTTCGGGGCAAACCTCGACGCAGCAGCGGGTGATGTTACACATGCCCGAGCCGAGCTCGTCCCGGATCTCAGAGACGCGGTCAGCATCGTCGAGCGGGTGCATCTCCAGGGCAGCCAGCCGGACCATGAAGGCCGGGCCCACGAAGCGGTCGGCACGGCCGTGGTCGCGTAGCACGTGGCAGACGTCTTGGCACAGGAAGCACTCGATGCACTTCTTGTACTCCTGGACCCTGTCCACATCCTTCTGTTGCATGCGGTACTCGCCGTCAGCGCGGCGCGGCTTCGGCTTGAAAGCCGGGATGCGCTTGTTCTGAGAGAAATTCCACGAGACATCGGTGACCAGATCCTTGATCACCTCGAACGCTTTGAGCGGCTGAACGGTGATGGTCTCCTCGGGAGCGAACGTGCTCATCCGGGTCATGCAGGCGAGGCGGGGGCGCCCGTTGATCTCCGTGCTGCACGAACCGCATTTGCCGGCCTTGCAGTTCCAGCGCACCGCCAGATCGCCCGCCTGCTGCGCCTGGATGCGATGGATGGCATCGAGGACGACCATGCCCTCATCCACCTCGACGCGGTAGGTGGCGAACGCACCGCCCTCCGCATTCCCTCGCCAGATGCGAAACGTGCGCTCAGCCATGAGGCCCTTCCCCCTCCGCTCCTCCGGAGGCTGCAGCGGCAACGCTCCTCTCCTCCAGTTCCTCGAGCGTCGCATGCGCGATCGCCGCAAGCTCGGGAGGCGGATCGGGGCGCTGCACCTTCGCGACTTCCATACCGCCAGGCCCCTTGCGCACCACGACGTTCACCCCCAGCCATTCGTCGCGCTCCTCCTCGTGGTCCAGCCGCGTGTGTGCCCCACGGCTCTCCCTGCGCGTGAGCGCCGAGAGGGCCACGGCCTCCGAGACGACCAAAAGCGCGTGCAGGTCCAGCGCTTCGTGCCAGCCAGCGTTGTATTGGCTGGTGCCGTGGGCTTTCACCCTGGCGGCCTCCGCTTTCAACCCCTCCAGTGCCTCCAGGCCCTTCTTCAGCCCCTCCTCCGTTCGCACGATCCCCACGTATTCTCCCATGATCTCCTGCAACTGCTCGTGTAGGAGGTAGGGATTGGGGCCCGACTCTCGGTTGAGAATCTCGGTGGCGCGAGCCACGACCGCACGGACCTCCTCGTCGTCGATGGTAGGCGATGCGCCCAGGCTCCCCACGTATTCGGCCGCGCCGACCCCCGCCAGCCGTCCGAAGACGAGCAGGTCGGAGAGCGAATTGCCCCCTAAACGCGTGGCGCCGTGGAGACCGCCCGCGCATTCGCCGCAGGCGAAGAGGCCCGGAACGCAAGTCTCCTGGCTGTTGGGATCGACCCGGATGCCGCCCATGAAGTAGTGGAGCGTGGGGCCAACCTCCATGGCTTCCTTGGTAATGTCGACATCCGCCAGTTCCTTGAACTGGTGGTACATGGAGGGCAGCTTACGCTTGATGGCCTCGGCCGGAAGCCGCGACGCGATGTCGAGGAAGACCCCGCCATGTGGGGAACCCCGACCCTCTCCAACCTCGCTCATGATCGCGCGGGCGACGACATCCCGCGTCAAGAGCTCCGGTGGACGGTGCGACGCCGGGTCACCGGCGAGCCAGCGATCGGCCTCCTCGACGGTGGCGGCGGTCTCGGGAGCGAAGCGCTCGGGGATGTAGTTGAACATGAAGCGCTCGCCCTCGCTATTGAGGAGTACGCCACCGTCACCGCGCACCCCTTCGGTCACCAGGATGCCGCGGACCGATGGCGGCCAGACCATACCGGTGGGGTGGAACTGGGTGAACTCGAGATCCACGAGCTCCGCGCCCCCATCGTAGGCCATGGCCAGGCCATCGCCCGTATATTCCCAGGAGTTGGAGGTCACGGGCCAGGCCTTGCCGGCGCCACCGGTGGCCAGGATCACGGCGGGGGCGCGAAAGATGACGAAGCGGCCCGATTCCCGCCAGTAGGCCACGACGCCGGCGATGCGCTCGCCGTCTTTGAGCAGGTCGAGCGCCGTGCACTCCATGTAGACATCCACGCCACCGTGGACGCCGTGGTCCTGCAACGTACGGATCATCTCAAGCCCGGTGCGGTCACCGACGTGGGCCAGCCTGGGATAGCGGTGACCGCCGAAATTCCGCTGGAGAATCAGGCCGTCAGCCGTGCGGTCGAAGACGGCGCCCCATTCCTCCAGCTCCCGGACGCGGTCGGGCGCCTCCTTAGCGTGGAGCTCCGCCATGCGCCAGTCATTGAGAAACTTGCCGCCGCGCATCGTGTCGCGGAAATGAATCCTCCAGTTGTCGCGGCGGTCCACGGTGCCCAACGCAGCGGCAACCCCTCCCTCGGCCATCACCGTGTGGGCCTTGCCCAGAAGGCTCTTACAGACCAGGCATGTGCTCAGCCCCTGGGCGGAACACTCGATGGCCGCGCGCAGGCCAGCGCCTCCGGCGCCGATGATGACGACGTCGTGCTCGATGGCCTGGATCTCGGAGACATCCAACATGCGTTAGCTCCAGGTATTTAGGTCGGCAATCACGTTCATCGAGACCAAACGCACGTAGGCATCGCTGAAGCCGACCCAGAACAGGCTCATCCAGGCGAATTGCATATGACGCTCGTTGAGCCAGGAGACCTGCTTCCAGATGCCGTGGCTGAAGCTGCTCATAGTACCCGCACTGAAGCAATCGATTCTGCCACCCACGAGGTGCCTGAAAGAGTGGCAGCCAAGCGCGTACATCGCCAGGAGTGTGGCGTTGATCAGCAGCACGACGGTCCCCACGCCCATGCCGAACCGGCTATCGCGAAAGAAAGCGGCGAAGGCATCGTAGTAGAGGACCACGATGAAGACTAGCGCGAAATAGAGCGCGTAACGGTGGAGGTTCTGAAAAACCAGAAGTCCGGTTTCACCCTCGTACGCCTGTGGGATCGCTCCCACCGCGCAGGCCGGCGGCGTGCCCGCAAATGACCGGTAGTAAGCTTTGCGGTAGTAGTAGCAGGTGAAACGGAAGGAGAGAGGAAAAATGAGGATGAGGAACGCCGGCGAGGCCGGCACGAACGCTGGCCACCACGAGGGCCACATCCCGAGCCACGCATGATCCAGAGGCGCTGCGCCCGGGGCCCCGGCCTTGACGAGCAGGGTCGGCGAATAGAAAGGGCTCAGATAGGGCGAGGCCCAGTAGTGCGCACCCTGGAACGCCGCCCACGTGGAATAGACCACGAAGCCGCCCAGACCCAAGAGCGTGAGCGTCGACCCCACCCACCAGCGGTCGTGGCGGAGCGTGGCGGCGAACCCGCGCCGGTGTCCGCCGGGACCCAGAGGCGTCGTCATGGCTATGGCTTGGGATTTCCCCCTCTTAAAGTATGCGTGCCGGAGACGTCGGTAACATTCAAGATACTAAGGACGGATAGCCTCAGGATAACTTTCCGCCCGAGAGCGATGCGTTGGGTAGGCTCTCCGGAGAAATTGCGCTTTCTTTCCCTTTCCCATCGGGCTAGCGCCTACGACACCGGCTCCACATCGAAGGGGACGCCGAGCTCCGCGCCGAGCTCGCGAAACTGATCGGCGATCACCTCGGGGAGTGGGATGCCCTCTTCGCGGCGCGCGCGCGTCTTTTCGGCTTCGATCTCACCTGGAACGTAGATGCGCATCGAGCCCTCGGCGAGTTCTGAGGCGTGGATTTCGTCGATCATCCGATCCATGCGTTCGGTGAAGGTTGCATGCGGCACGAAATGGCCGACATCGATGGCGCCGAAGAGATGGCCGATGTCCTGAGGCTTTTCCCACTCGTCGTAGAGGCGTCCGATGTGGGGTCCGAAGGCGGTGTCGGCCAGGATGCCCGAGAGTGCATCGATGATCATCGAGAGCGCGTAGCCCTTATGGCCCCCCAGCGGCATCACCAGGCCCTCGACGGCCTCCTGTGCATCGGTGGTCGGCCGTCCGCGCTTGTCCATCGCCCAGCCCGGCGGAATAGGCTCGCCCTTGGCGGCTGCGAGGATGATGTTACCCTTGGCGGCGACGCTCGTGGCCATATCGAGGACGACGGGATCGCCGCTCGTGGGCAGGGCGAAGGAGATGGGATTGGTGGACATGTACGGCGTAACGCCGCCCCAGGGCGCCATGTTGGACGGCCCGTTGGTCATGCCGATTCCGACCATGCCCTCGGTGGCGGCCATCATCGTCCAGGTCGCAACGGCACCAAAGTGATTGGAGTGTTGGACCGCGGCCCACGCTGACCCCGCTTTGCGCGCCTTATGGATGGTGAGCTCCATCGCCCATTCCGCAACCACCGCGCCCATGCCGTTATCACCGTCCAGGAGAAGCGTACTGGGCCCCTCGCGGACAACGCGAAGATTCGGCTCGGTGTTGATGATGCCCCGCTGGATCCGCTCGACGTAGATGCCCAACATGCGGGTGATGCCGTGGGTGTCCACGCCGCGCAGGTTGGCCTCGATGAGGGAATCGGTCACCGTCTGCGCCTGCGACTCCCAGAGCCCGGCCTTACAAAAGACTGCGAACGTGAACGCCCGCAGCCCTTCGACGGGATAGCGCCGGCCTTCTTCCTGCCCTTGAGGGGTCATCAGCTCTCCGTTCCCTCGGCCCAGACGGACCGCGTATCACTGCGGCCACTAAGTGCCTGGGAAACCGTCACCTCTAGACGTAACGCCATACGATCCACTCTACCGGTAGTGGAGCGGAAGCTATGAGATGGACCACGGAACAACGTCATGACCATCATCCCAGAGCGACTGGGTCTGGATGCCCACCGCCCGACACGCTCGAATATGGGCTCCGCTGGCTTTGGGCGCAACGGGATTCACCGGGGAGGGCCCGCGTCGGGGTCGAGCACGATCTGTGGGATGAGGCCCAGGTCGAAGGCGGGCTTATGACCGCCGCGCACGCCGCGAACGTCCTCCAGGCAGCGGCGGGCTGCTGCGACGAGCTCGGTCAGGTGGACGCCGTAGTGTCGCGGCGGATAGGCTTCGAGCTTCTCGATGCCCTTCGTGAGCAGGCCCTCGGTACCCACCATATTCTCGTTTCCCGCGTGATGGAAGGCCACCGCAAGCTGGATGAGCCCCTGCAGGAAGCGCTTGTCCGGGCCCACCTCGAGCATCCAGATGTCCTCAAGCACCTCGTGAGCCTCGAAGAACTCGCCGGCGTTGAAGTGGGCAATCCCCCCAAGGAAGGCCGTGTGCTCATCGAGACCGGGTTCAGACCTCATCTTGAGAGGGGCCCTCGTCACGCCAGAGCGAGTAGAGAACACGCATCGTCCAGTCGATCCGCCGCAGGCCCGCCTGGCCTCACGCCACGGCGGTCACGCGCGTCCTCGCCGGCAGGCTCACCAGCCTCGCGTAGTGGGTCACCTTGGCCGCCTCGCGGCTCCCGATGACGATGGGGTGCGGCACCTGCACGACGAAGTCGGCGAAGTTCGGCGCGTTGTACGCCACGTAAGCCGGGGACAGCCGCTCGATGTGCCGCCCGGCGGCCATCTCGAAGTCGGGGAACGCCAGCGGACCAGTGTCCACCTGGTAAATGTCCTTGAGGTCGTTGGCGTTCATCGTCTTGATCGGGAACTCTATCTCGGCGCCCAACGCCCCGTCGGCACTCGCGATCTCCACCTTGCCGACCAGCGGCACGTTCTCAAGCGAGGCGCGCACGATCTGCACCGCTTCGGTCAACTCGGTGCCCTCGCTCCTGACGATGTGCCAGTGCACGTCCTCAAACCGACCGCGCCAGGCGCCCTGCTCGCGGAACTCCTCGGTGTGAGTCGAGCAGGTGCGGAAGATGGCGTACTCGTCGGCCGAGAAGATGCCGCAGAAGTCGTAGTTATCCTCGTAGAAGAGGTTCTTCTTCGCAAACGTATCCTCCGACTTGCAGGATGCGAAGAAGCAGTAGTCCGTCGAGGTACCCGCCTCCGTGTCGGTGAGCTTGGTGACCGACTCGACCTGTAACCGGGCGTTGTTGCTCCGCTCGTGGCCGACGAACGTGACGAACGAGCGGCTGTAGTCGCAAACCTCCACGTTCTGTCCTCCCTACTCCTCGGGTCTTGCAGGTTGAGCACCATCGCCTGCATGTCAGTAGAGCGGGCACATGAAGAGGTGCGCCCGGCGGGCGGGGGCATCCCCATCTCCCTCGCAGCTCTACGCTTATGGCGAAGCGGTACCGATTTTGAGCCATGCCAGAGGATTGGTGGGCCCGTGGCCGCCGCCGAGCGGCAGAGCATGGCGAATGGCCTCGGTAATGAAGCCTTTGGCGCGCCGCACGGCCTCGGGGACCTCAAAACCCTGCGCCAGCAGGGCCGCGATCGCGGAGGCGGTGGTGCAGCCGGTACCGTGCGTGTTCGGCGTGGCGATCCGCTCCGCGGTGAACTCGGTGAAAGTCTCACCGTCGTAAAGCAGGTCCGTCGCATCCCCGGTGAGGTGTCCGCCTTTGATCAGGACCCAGTGAGGTCCCAGAGCTCCTATGCGCTCAGCCGCTCGACGCATCTCCGCGAGATCGGCCACAGGCTCGCCGGCCAAGGCCGCCGCCTCGTGGAGATTGGGGGTGACGACCTCAGCCAATGGGAGAAGCCGTTCGGTGAGCGCTGCCTCCGCCTCGGGTTCGAGGAGCCTGTTGCCGCCCTTGGCGCGCATGACGGGGTCCACGACGATGTGGGGTGGCTTGTAGCGGCGCAGCCTCTCGGCCACGACTTCGATGATGGCGCTGTTGGCCAACATTCCCGTCTTGACGGCGTCGACGCCGATGTCGCTGAAGACGCTGTCGATCTGCTCGCCGACGAACTCGGGGGGCACCGCGTGAATCGACTGCACGCCCAAGGTGTTCTGGGCCGTGAGAGCGGTGATCGCGCTCATGCCGAAGGTCCCGAGCACGGCGAAGGCCTTGAGGTCGGCCTGGATGCCCGCCCCGCCGCTGGAATCCGAACCTGCGATGGTGAAAAGGCGCTTCATGCAGCGCTCATCGCCCCTCCATGGCAACGCCCACTGTCTCCGCGATCAGGGGTGCCAGGTTGGCGGCGAGCTGCGAGTTGATCAGCACGTGGTCGGCGCCGGCTTCGCGGGCAGCCTCCAGTCCTGCGATGTCGGTATGCCCTCCGTAGGCGATGACGCTGGAGGGAGGGTTCACCGCCTTCGCCTTCCGGATCGCTACGGAAGGTTCCACCGAACGCGCGCCGATATCCGCGATCAGGAGGCGAATATCGCCCGTGCCGAGGTGCTCATCCAGCTCCTCCACGCTCCGTGCTCTGGCGCCCCAGAGGCCCAGACTGGTGAGCGCCGCCTCGATCTTGCTGACGAAGAAGAAGTCGTCGATCACCGCCACCACAGAGGTGGGCGGGTGAGCGCTTTCGGTGCTCATGGTCGTTAGCTCCCATCACTGCATGAACTGCTTCAGAAGACGCTTGCGCCATCAGTTCGATTGTAGAGGGGACTCATCTTCACCCCTAACAGGCAGGAAAAAGATAAGTTTCCGTTAGAGGCGTTGCAACTTGGTGACCTCACCCCCGGCCCCTCTCAGCCATGCAGGGAGAGGCGCGCCAGGACGCACTGGCATTCGCGCGACGATGCTCCCTAGGGCGGCGATGATGGCATCGCGCATGCCCGTCGCATCGATCACGCGCACCGCAGCGCCTGTGACCTCGGGTCCGATGCCGTCGCCGGGGATGAGGGTCAGAGTGGTCGGCGCACAAGGCAAGGCGGACTGGTGCAGCAGCCTCAGGCAGCCCTTCGCCTGGACTCAAGCGAGGGGATGGACGCCTGCCATGCAGCACGTCGAGCCCGGGGGCCGGCTCAGATGACGAAGCGCGCCAGCGCCTCTTCATCCACGCTCACCCCGAGACCCGGCTTATCGGGCAGGGTGTATTCACCCGCCTCGGGTCCAAAGGCGTCGGGGTTGAGCTCGCGCGCATAGTCGAGGCCATCGCGTCCGTATTCGAGCGTCAGCAGGTTCGGCAACGCCGCGGCCAGATGGACTGACGCCACGACGTAGATGCCGAAACCGAGACCACAGTGCGGAGCGATGGACACGCCAAAAGCCGCCGCCATGTCCGCGATGCGCTGGGCCTCCGAAAGCCCGCAGCGCCCCACGTCCGGTTGCAGGACATCCGCCGCGCGGGAGACGAGCCGCTCCCGAAACTCGAAGCGGGTCCGAAATTCCTCGCCCGAGGCGACGGCCACATCAAGCGCCTTGGCGATGGTCGCTTGCCCCGGCACATCCTCGGGGATCGTGGGCTCCTCGAAGACCCAGACGCCGTATCGCTCGAACGCACGCCCCAGGCGGATGGCGTCGGGCACGTCGTAGCGGCAGTGGGTGTCCACCAGGAGCTTCACCTCACCCCCCACGGCCTCGCGCACGGCGGCGATACTGGCGATATCCTCGTCCATGCCGTAGCCCAGCGACACTTTCATCGCCCCAAACCCTCTCTCTTTCCACTCGTGCGCGCGGTCCGCCCGCTCGGAGATCGTCGGCCGACTCACGTCCGCATAGCAAGCGACGCGCTCGCGATGGGCGCCGCCCAGGAGTGCCGCGACGGGCTTCCCGGTCGCCTTGCCGAGGATGTCCCACAACGCGATGTTGCACGCGGCAAGCGCATCTACGGCGAAGCTCGTGGCGTGGCCGCGCTGCCTCAGTCCGTCGTAGGTGCGGTGCCAGAGGACTTCCAAGTCGAAGGGATCAGCCCCGATCCAGAAGGGAGCCACGAGTTGCTCGACCACTTTCTGGGGTACCTCGGGCGCGATGGGCGACTGACCCTCGCCCCAGCCGGTCAGGCTGTCATCCGTCGTGATCTTGACCAGGAGCGTTTCAGCGGAGGACCCGTATAGAGAACGATAGGGCAGGCGGCGGAAATAGCAGCCATCGGCGGACCACTCGGTTCCAGCCTCCGGAGAGCGCGGACGGGCCCTTTCCCTGGGAACCTGCACGGCATAGACCCGGATGTCCTCGATCTTCATGGCGACGGCCTCCCCCGGTTCAGGCGGTGAACTGGCTCAATGCCTCTTCGTCCACAGTCACCCCGAGGCCCGGCACCGTCGGCACAGCGAAAGCTCCAGACTCGGGTTCGAGTGTGCCGGGGATGACCTCGCGCGATGGGGCGAGCATGGTCGGCTGAAACTCGAAGGTCAGGAAGTTGTGGAGCGCGGCAGCCAAGTGGAGCGATGCCGCCACGTAAATGCCCAGGCCGGCGCCGCAGTGCGGCGCCACGGGGATGCCGAAGGCCGCCGCCATGTCTGCGATGCGCCGGGCCTCCGAAAGCCCGCAACGGCCCACGTCGGGCTGGAGGGCATCCGCCGCGCGTGAGGTGAGCCGCTCACGAAACTCGAAGCGCGTCTGGCACTCCTCTCCGGTCGAGACGGCCATGTCGAGCGCACGAGCGATTTCGACCTGACCCGGCACATCCTCGGGGATTGTGGGCGCTTCGAGAACCCAGACCCCGAGGCGCTCCAAGGCCCGCCCCAGCCGAATGGCGTCGGGCACATCGTAGTTCCAGTGTGCGTCCACGAGGATTTTCACCTCGTCTCCGACGGCCTCGCGGACGGCCGCGACGTTCGCGACGTCCACCTCGATGCCGTAACCCAGAAATAGCTTCACCGCCCCGAACCCGCGCTCCTTCCACTCGCGTGCAAACGCCGCGCGCTCGGGAATCGTCGGGCCCTGGAGGCCCGAGACGTAGCAGGGAACGCGATCGCGGTAGGCGCCTCCCAGTAGCGCCCAGACCGGCTTCCCGGTCGCCTGCCCGAGGATGTCCCAGAGCGCGATGTTACACGCCCCCAGCGCAGTGAGCGCGAAGCTCTTGGTATGGCCGCGCTCGCGCACACCGTCGTACCCGCGATGCCAAAGGACGTCCAGGTCGAAGGGGTCCTGTCCCACCAGAAACGGCGCCACGAGGATCTCAAGCGCCTTCTGCACTACCTCGGGCCCAATGGGTGACTGACCCTCGCCCCAGCCCACGGTGCCATCGTCCGTGGTGATCTTGACGAGGAGCGTCTCGACATCGCGAGCATAGAAGCCGCGGTAGTGCGGCCGCCGGAAATAGCGGCCGCCGGCGGCCGATTCGCTGTCAGCTCCCTGGGGACCCCGGTGCGGCCCCTCCCTCGGAATCTGCACCGGGAAAGCCCGGACTTCACTGACCTTCATGCGCGCCTCCCACTGGCTTTGAGGTTTCAGTGCCCTGCGTTACCATCAAATGGGCCGCGGTGGGGATTCTGTCAACGAGGACGGAGGAGAGCCGCTATCCGTTGAGGGACCTGTTCTGCGAGGGACAATCTCACTGGGAAGGCTTCTCGCGTGCGAGAGGAGGGAGACGATCCCGGATATGGTGGAAACGGTTGGAGTCGCGCTTTAGGTCAGGGTGGGGCGGGAGGTCGGCGATGGCAGCTCGGACGTTTTTGATGCGCTCGTCGGTGGGAGGATGCGTGCTGAAGAGCTTCGCAAGGCCCGAGGGCTCCTTTTTGTGCAGCGCTAGGAGCTTCTCGAAGAAGGTCGTCAGTCCCTCGGGATTGATGCCCGCCCCGAAGAGCTCCTCGATGGCGAAGAAATCCGCCTCGTTCTCGGCGGCGCGGCCGTAGTGCATCAGCGCGCCGGTGCTGACGATGCCCGCGGCGAGCTTCCCGACCGCACCGGGGTCACCGCCCAGGGCGAGGCCGGCCAGTCCCGAGAAGAGGACTTGCTTGCTCAGGGCCTTGGCGCCATGCCTGCCGACGACGTGGCCAATCTCATGGCCCATGACGCCCGCGAGTTCGCTCTCGTTCTCGGCGGTGGTGATCAGGCCGCGGTTGACGTACAGGTGGCCCCCGGGAATAGCGAAGGCGTTCACGTCGTCCGTATCCACAACGTAGATGTGGTAGGGGATGTGGGTGCGGCGGGAATGCCGGGCTAGCATCTGTCCGAGGCTATCTACGTAGGCCCAGACGACCGGGTCGCGGTAGAACTTGATCTCCCGGGCGAGGTGACGAGCGAGGTCGTCGCCAAGCGCCACCTCCTCGGGTTCGGAGACCAGGTTGATTTTGCCTATGCACCCCGAGAGCGTTCCGCAAGCGCAGAGCAAAAAGAGCGAAACAACCCAGAGCGGCGTCCGGCGTCTCTCGGCTGACCCGTAGCGCAGCCCCTCAACCATTAGGCGATGCCGTCGATCAGGCCTTTCATGTAGCCGATAGCATGGAGCCGACCTAGGAGAGTGTAGCCGGGCACCTCGTCCGAATCGCCCTCGAGGGCCGGCACATGGTCGGGCCGGCAGGGGCCGTCGAAGCCCACGTCGCGATAGGCGCGCATGGCGGCGGCCATGTCGGTGTCTCCATCGTCGTGGAAGGTCTCCTCAAAAGCCGGCACCGTGCCCCTCACGTCCCGGAAGTGGACGAAGTGGATCCTACCTCTTTCGCCGAAGTAACGGATGCTGCCCGGTATGTCCGCGCCCATGGCAGCGAAGTTGCCCTGGCAGAAGGTGATACCGTTGACCTCGCTGGGGTTCATCTCGATCACCCGCTTGAAGGCATCCACGCTCCGCATGATGCGAGCGATGCCGCGGATAGGCGAGAGCGGCGGATCGTCCGGATGCAGCGCCAGCTTGACACCAGCTTCTTCGGCGGCGGGGACGGCGCGCTTAAGGAAGACCTCGAAATTGGCCCACATCCGTTCCTCGCCGACCTCGCCGAACTCCGTGAGGGGTTCATCCACCGTAGCCCTGTGTTCGTAGGCGGTCACCAGGGCACCGCCGCGCGATGGCACGTCGACGGAGGTGCGCAGCCAGTTGTCGACGGCCATCCACTCATAACAGAGAATCGGGACGCCGGCCGCGCCCATGTTACGAACCGACTGACAGAAGTTGTCGAGGTCCTCGTCGCGGCCGGGCAGGCCAAGCTTGATGCGGTCCGAGACGGGAATGGCCTCGACATCCATAGACTCGATGACCGAAAGGGTGAGGCCGGCGTCTTCAACGCGCTTGCGGAGCCGTTCGAACGCCGAACGCTCCCAGATCGGCCCCTGTTGCTCGGGAGGGAGCGACGCGACGATGTCCGTGACACCGATCTGCACAGCGAGCCGCATCAGCTTTTCGGAGAGCGGGTTCAAAACGAGCGCTAGCCTCATTCAGATGATCTCCCCTGCGTCAGGCAGCGAGGCATCCCGCGCTGAGTCCCCCCTTCGACCGGCTCAGATGGCGGCGCAGTCCCTTCAACGCGCGATGGCTCGGAAGGATCACGGGCGAGGTCGGGCGTCTTCCAACGGACCCGCGATGCATCCCGCTTACCATCAGGCTATCCCGTCGATCAGACCTTTCATGTAGCCGATGGCGAACAGCCGCCCCATGACGCCCTGGTTGGGGCGATCTTGGGGTTCGCCCTCAAGAACGGGGTAGTGATCGGGCCGAATGGGGCCGTCGAAGCCGATGTCACGGTACGCGCGGACGCACTCGGCCATGTCGGTCTGGCCGTCGTCGTGGAAAGCCTCCTCGAAGACGGGGACGACGCCTTTTACGTCCCGGAAGTGCGCGAAGAAGATCCTCGGTCCGAAGTGGCGGATGGTCGCGGGGACATCGGCGCCCATGGGCGAGAAGTTGCCCTGGCAGAAAGTGATGCCGTTGGCTTCGCTCGGGACCATCTCGATCAGGCGGTCGAAGGCCTCCACGGTCCCCATCATCCGGGCGATGCCGCGGATGGGCGAGATCACCGGTGGATCGTCGGGATGCATGGCGAGCTTGACGCCGGCCTCTTCCGCCACGGGGAGGATGCGCTTTAGGAAGACCTCCAGGCTGTCCCACAGTTGCTCTTCGCTCACTGTGCCGTACTCGGTCAGCGGCGCGTCCTCGAGCTGGCCGTGGTCGTAGGAACTCACGAGCGCATTGCCGCGCGACCGCGTGGTGAACGACGTGCGTATGACGCCCAGAACGGCAATCCAGTTGTAGCACAGGATGGGGATGCCCGCCGCACCCATGTTGCGCACCGACTGGCAGAAGATCTCCAGGTCCTCATCACGGCCGGGCAGGCCGAGCTTGATGCGGTCGGTGATGGGAATGCCCTCGATGACGGAGAGCCTCAGCCCCGCATCCTCGACCCGCTTGCGGAGCTGTACCAGCGGCATGAGCTCCCACACGTCTTCAGGCTCCATCCCCGGCAGCACCGTCACGACGTCCGTCGCGCCGATCTGCCTGGCGATCTTCATGCGCTCGTCGTCGATCGGCGTCACTGCCAGTGCTAGTCTCATCGCAGCGTCCTCCTTTGCCTTGCAGCGTTCCTCAACTCTTGGTGGGCTCCCAGCCGGTGCCTTGCATCAAGCCCTTCATGTAGCCGATGGCATGGAGCCGACCCATGATGCTGTAGCCGGGCACCTCGTCCGAATCGCTCTCGAGGGTCGGCACGTGATCGGGCCTGCAGGGGCCGTCGAAGCTCACCTCCCTGTACGCGCGGATGCACTCGGCCATGTCCGTCGGACCGTCGTCGTGAAACGTCTCCTCGAAGACGGGGACCGTCCCCCTGACGTCGCGGAAATGGGCGAAGTGGATCTTACCGCGAGCCCCGAAATCCCGGATGTTGGCGGGAAGGTTCTCGCCCATGGCGGCGAAGTTGCCCTGGCAGTAGGTCATACCGCTGACCTCGCTGGGGACCATCTCGAAGACGCGCTCATAGGCATCGGGGTTCGTGATGATCCGGGCTATTCCACGCACGGGCGAGAGCGGCGGATCATCCGGATGCAGCGCCAGCTTGACGCCGGCCTCCTCGGCGGCGGGAACGACGCGCCCAAGGAAGGCCTCGAAGTTGTCCCATAGCTGCTCCTCGGTCACGACGCCGTACTCGGTGAGGGGCGCGTCCTTCAGGAGGTGGTGATTGTACGCGCTCACCAGCGCGCCGCCGCGGGACCGCACCGTGAACGACGTCCGCATCCAGCCCATGACGGCCATCCAGTTGTAGCAGAGGATGGGGATGCCGGCCGCGCCCATGTTTCGCAAGGACTGGCAGAAGTTCTCGAGTTCCTCCTCCGAGCCGGGCAGGCCGAGCTTGATGCGGTCGGTGATGAGAATGGATTCGATGACGGAGAGGGTGAGACCGGCACCTTCGACGCGCTTGCGGAGCCGTTCGAACGCCGAACGCTCCCAAATCGGCCCCTGTTCCTCGGGAGGGAGCGACGCGACGATGTCCGTGACGCCGATCTGCACAGCGAGCCGCATCAGTTCCTCGGAAAGCGGGTGCAAAACGAGCGCGAGCCTCACGCTATTGCCCTCCGATGCGTCCCAGCGGCCTTCGTCCCATTCACTTGTCCACGAGCGATAGATAGGCGCGCGGCACGACACTGTCAACGGGTGATCGCTCGGGGTTGTCTTGGGCGGTGATCCGCGTTATTCTGGAACGCTACGGGGGTGCTCCTGTACCACCCTCAGCACCGGAGGCGAGGCGCCCATGCTCCAGGCCGTGTTCGACCAGATCGAAGCGAACCGAGAGGTGTACATCGCCCAGCTCCAAGAGCTCTGCCGCCAGCCGAGCGTCGCGGTGCACGGCACCGGTATGGCCGAAACCGCCGATAGGGTGGAGGCGATGTTGCGGGATCTCGGCGCTGAGGGGACCGCGCAGGTGCCGACGGCGGGCTACCCGTACGTCTGCGGTGAACTGGCTGGCTCGGGCCCTAAGATCGTCTGTTGCTACAACCACTACGACGTTCAGCCGCCCGACCCTTTGGATGCCTGGACGAGCGACCCCTGGGGCGCGGAGATCAGAGAAGGGCACCTTTACGCGCGCGGGGCGGGCGACGACAAGGGCGAACTGGTCTCGCGCATCTTCGCCGCCGATGCCTGGAAGCGCGCACACGGCCGACCGCCCGTGACCGTGAAGTTCGTGTTCGAGGGCGAGGAGGAGATCGGCAGCCCGAACGCCAAGGCCTTCGCACAGGGGCACTCCGAGCGGCTACGCGCCGATGGCTGCATCTGGGAATACGGGGACAGGGATCCCTCGGGCAGGCCTCAAATCTACCTGGGGCTGAAGGGCATCTGCGTCGTTCAGCTTCATGCGCGGGGGCCCTCCGAAGATGTCCACTCCATGTGGGGGGCCATCCTGCCCAACCCGATGTGGCGGCTGGTCTGGGCGCTGGCGAGCATCAAAGACGGTGAGGAGAACATCCTGCTGCCCGGCTTCGGGGATCATGTCCGCCAGCCGAGCGGGGCCGAGCTCGGAGCCTTGGATCGGTTGCCCTTCGATGCGGGGGCCTGGCGGAGACGGTTCGGCATCGAGGGCTTCGTCGGCGGGGAATCGGCAACTGAGGCAAAAGGGAGGCTCAATTTCGCAAGTGCCATCAACATTCATGGGTTCTCGGGAGGGCGCACCGGTCGCGCGTCCACGTCGATCGTTCCGGGCCATGCGACAGTCAAGATGGACATCCGCCTGGTACCCGACCAGCGCGTCGATGACGTGCTGCGGCAGCTCAGGGAACACCTCGACCGCGAGGGCTTCGGGGATATCGAGATCGAACCTCTCTTCAGGGACGAGGTGGCCAGGACCCCGGTGGACGATCCGTTCGTCGGGGCCTGCACGCGCGCCGCGGAGACGGTCTATGGCGTCGAGCCCGCTGTCCACCCGACCATGCCGGGCGGCGGCCCGATGTACAATCTCTGTCAGACCCTCGGTGTGCCAGCCGTCTCGTTCGGGATCGCCCACGCCGGTTCCAACTTGCACGGGCCGGACGAGAACATCAGCCTGGAGGGCTTCATCCTGGGGATCAAGCACGTGGCTGCGACGTTCTACGAATTCGCTCAGGCTTGAGGCTGCTCGCGGCGTGCGTGGGTCAAAACAACCCATCACCTACGGGTATAGAAAGGGGAGCGGCAAGATGTTGAGGAGAATAGCAAGTGGTATGGTGCTCGTGGTGCTTCTTGGGGCGGCGCTTCCGGCGTCAGCCGGTGATATGGGCATGAAGCAGTGGAAGAAGGGAACCGGGTGGGGCTGGGTTTGGGGTCCCGAGGACGAGGTCGGGGCTCTCAACGAGATGACCCCTCAGTCCGTCATGGCGGCGGCGGGGCTCATCACCGATGGCAAGGTCTACGACCTCGGGGTGCTCTACGACCGGACGTCCTACAAATGGCCGGGGCACTCGCCGGGGGAGATCATCGCGTTCCGGACGCCGGAGGGCGTGAAAAGGCAGAAGGACCTGGCTTTCACGCTGCCGGAGAGTAATCCGGGCGGGATGGCCTGGCATTCGGACGCGCTTTTCATCAATGACAACGTGGCAACGCAGATTGATGGCCTGGCACACATCACCATCGGCGATGACAACCACTGGTACAACGGGTTCAAGGAAGAGGACTGGGGCGGCAACTGGGGTCCGCGCCGCTGCGGCGCCGAGAACGTCCCGCCCATCGTAGCGCGAGGCGTCATGATCGACGTGCCGGGCCAGAAGGGGGTCGAGGCTCTCCAGAGCGGCTATGAGATTACGGTTGCCGACCTGCAGGCGGCCCTCGAGGCGCAGAAGACTACGCTGCACCCCGGCGATGTCGTCCTGTTCCGCACGGGTACGGCGCAATACTGGGGCGAGACGGGTGCGGACCACGCCAAGCTCGACATGCACGACAAAGCGGGTATCGGGATGGCCGCAGCCAAGTGGCTGGTGGAAGAACACGGGTCGATGATGATCGGCTCGGACACCTCGGGGATGGAGGTGGTGCCCGTGCCCGGAGGCAGCGACGTCTTCGTGCCGGTGCACCGGTACCTCCTGGTCGAGCAGGGGGTCCACATCGCGGAGCTTCACAATCTCGAAGGGCTGGCGCGGGATAAGGTTTACGAGTTCTGCTACATGGCGACGACGAATAAGATCCAGGGCACGACGGCGGGCTTCACGATGCGGCCCATTGCCATCAGGTAGCGAGCCATGCCCCTCACGCCCTCCGAACTGCACGCACGTATGAAGGGCGTCGTGATCGTCACTGCGACGCCCTTCAACACCGATGGGAGCCTGGACGAACCCGGACTTCGGTCGAACGCGCGGTGGCTGGTCGAGCGATGCCGGGGGCGCGATTTCATCCTGACGCCCCTGGGCTCGACGGGCGAGTTCTACGCGCTCACCGAGGCTGAGCGGCGCCGCGTCATCGAGATCGTCGTTGAGGAGGTGGCGGGTGAGCTTCCTGTGATCGTGGGCGCGGCGAACCCGGGGACCCTCAACACGATGGCGGCGTGCCTGGAGGCGCAGGCGATGGGGGCGGACGGCGTGCAGCTCGTGCTGCCCTACTACGTCGCACCAACCGAGGCCGGGATGCTGGCCCACTTCCGTACGGTGGCGGAGGCGCTGGAGATTGGTGTCATGCTCTACAACAACCCCGGCGTCTCCAAGGCATGGATCCCGCCGCACGTCATGGCCCAGTTGGCCGAAGTGGATCAGATCGTCGCGGACAAGGAGAACACGCCCGAGCCAGCGCAGTACTACTGGATGCGCGAGGCGGTGGACCCCGCGCGCATGGCCATCCTCTGCGGCGTAGGGGAACTCATGTTCTCGTTCGAGGCGGTGTTCGGTTGCCCGGGGTTCGTGACCTGGGTGGGCAACTTTCTGCCCGATGTGCCCTACGCAATGTACGAGGCCGCTTCCCGCCGAGATTTCGATGAGGTCGCCGCGTGTATGGAGCGGATCAGGCCGCTGTTCGCCTTCGTGGACAAGATCGCAGCCGCACATGGGCCGAGCACGGGTCTTTTGCCCTCTGGCATGGGATCAGGGCTTCCGTACGTCGCGGTGATGAAGGCCGCGATGGAGCTTCTGGGGCTAGTGGGTGGACCGCCGCGCGATCCGCTCCTGCCGCTGAATGACGGTGAGCGGCTGGGGCTAGCCAGGATCGTGAAGGAGTTGCGCCGGGGCGTCGCCGAGACCAGCGCCGCGTGATCGCGGACGGACCGTTTTCCGGAAGCTGACGGAAAAGATGCGGGAATCCGATTGCTTCCTGGATGCTCCGCCTCAGATAGCGGGGGCGAAGGCGGCGCGCTCCTCAAGATCTGTGTCTCCGGTGACGGGTGCCGACGACGAGGGAGCCGCGTTGCCAGAACCCACGGCTATCCGTTGGGTGCGGGTCAAGAATCTCCTTAGATAGGGGCTCGCATTAAGCCCTCTTTGAGATCCCGGAGCACCGCGGTTCCGGGGGCTCTTCCTTTTTGCGGCCCGGTCTCTCACGGGAGGGGTCGGGCCTTCTCTTTGGCGCGCCTTGGCGGAGGCGGGCGAGGGGCGTACTTTATTCAAGTGGGTGGTAACGAGGCCGACAACCCGTCGGAGCACAGGCGCCCGGAAGAGAACAGGATGGCCGATCCAATGCAAGATGAGGCGTGGGTGCACGCAGTGATGCACGAGGTGGCGCGGCCCTCGCACGATCTTGGGGCGCTGCGGCAGTACGTCGGGGCGGCGCTCAGGGTTGCGCGAGGGGAGTTGGCGGAGATCGAAGCGTTCGGCGAGGGGCGCTTGGGCCGGTTCGTCTACACGGAGATGGAGACGGGCAAGCGCTACGAGATCCCCGATCCCGGGCTGGACCCAGCGCTGCGCCGACGCATTGCCGAGTGGGCGGAGGCCGAGAGCTGAGAGCGCCGGTGGCCTGGGTCTACCTGCTGTTCGCGCTCTCGGGCGCTGCGGGGCTCATCTACGAGGTCGTCTGGGCGCGGATGCTGGTACTCGGGCTGGGGAGCACCGCCTACGCGACGAGTACGGTGCTGGGCGCCTTCATGGTGGGGCTGGCACTGGGTAACGCGCTGGGCGGGCGTATCCTGGTGCGCGGGCGGCACCACCCTCTCGCGGTCTACGCGACGCTTGAAGCCTTGATCGGCATTGTGGGCCTGGTCCTGCCCGCGCTCCTAGGGCAATTGGATGGCCTGGTCTCCGGAGTGGAGCGTAGCCTGTGGGACGTCCCGGCGGCATGGGGGGCGCTGCGGGTCGCGCTGGCCTTCGGGCTGTTGGTCATCCCGACGCTTTGCATGGGCGCGACACTGCCGGTGGTCGCGAAGTACGCGGTGACCGAGATGAGCCGCGTGGGCCGAGGCGTGGGCGCGCTCTATGCGATCAACACCCTCGGAGCGGTCGTGGGCGCCATCGCGGCGGGCTTTCTGCTCATCGAGGCTTTCGGCACGTGGGGTGCCTCGGCCGCCGCGGCGTGTCTCAACGGGATGGCGTGGCTGGGGGCCTGGATGCTCAGCGTTCGCCCCCCTGCTCCGAGGCGCGCGGAAGGCCCGATGGCGCGGCGCGTGGGCGCCGGAGATGCGGCCGCCTGGCAGCGCAGGATCGTGTATGGTGCCATCGCGGTCTCTGGACTCTCGGCGCTGGGGTATGAAGTCATCTGGGCGCGCGCGCTCGTGTTCATCGTAGGCAACTCGACCTACGCCTTAAGTACCATGCTGTCGGCGTTCCTCTGGGGCATCGCCTTGGGCAGCGCGGTGGTGGGCCGGTTCGCCGATCGCGCAAGGGCACCCGTGCTGGGTTTGGGCGTCGTGATGCTCGCGATGGCCTTCACTGCGCTGCTCACCATCCCGGTTATCTGGGGGCTTCTGGACCTGCCCGGCGCGAGGGACGCGATCGGGGGTGAGCGGAGTTGGCTCGGCTCGGTCGGACTCTCAGCGCTCGTTTCTTGTGGCGTTATGGTCGTGCCTGCTGCGCTGGGCGGAGCGGCATTCCCGTTGGCGGTTCGAATCGTCACGACGATGCGAGAAAGGATGCCTCGCGCCCTGGGGGACGTCGCGCTGGCGAACACGCTGGGCGCGATCGCGGGTGCGCTCCTGACCGGCTTCATCCTGGTGCCGCTTTTGGGGCTCTCCAAAGGGATCATCGTGCTAGCGGGGATCAACCTGGCAGCGGGGATCGCCTGTATCCTGACTGCACGGGGCATCCCGGAACCAGCGGGCGCCCTGGCCGGTGGTGGGGCCGCGCTCTTCATCCTCGCAGCGTTGGTGATGCCGACGGGCCAAGAGCTGCGCACCGCATTCGAGAAACCGGGCGGCCGGACGCTCTTCTACGACGAGGGGCCCGTCGCGACGGTGAAGGTCTACGAGAAACCCGATGGCAAGAAAATGATGATCGTGAACGGCCACGCTATTGGGGACACACGACACGGCATCGAACGGAGGGAAAAGCTGCTGGCTCACCTGCCGGTGATTCTGGCGCCGCGGGCGGAGAAAGTGCTAGCGATCGGGCTGGGATCGGGGACCACGGTGGGGGCAATCGCGCTCCATGAGGAGGTCCGGACGATTGACGTCGTCGAGATCGTGCCTGGCGTGGTGCGTGCGGCGGTGTGGTTCGCGCAGGAGAACCGGGGTGTTCTGCGCAACGCCAAGGTGCGCATCAGGACCGGCGACGGCATCCACCACCTGTTGACCTCGCCGGTCCACTACGATCTGATCTCTTCGGACGCCAAGCTCGGACCCGACTCTTTTGGCAACGCCGTTTTCTACTCCCAGGAGTACTATCGCCGCTGCCGCGACCGTCTGGTACCCGGCGGGATGCTTTGCCAGTGGGTGCCCTACGACCTGCCCACGGCCTGTTTCCGCATGGTCTTACGTACGTTCCTCAGCGTCTTTCCCGAGACCACGCTGTGGAATTTCGGGAGCGAGACTCTGCTGGTGGTCGGGACCAATGGGCCGGTGCCCATCGACTACGAACGGCTGGCGCGGCGGATGCGCCACCCCGCTGTCGAGCGCGACCTGGCGCGCTTCGGCTTCGATAGCTCGACCATCCTTCTGTCCCACTTCGTGGCAGGCCCCGAGGGCGCCGCGCGTCTAGCGGGGACGGGCCCGCTCAACACATGGGCCCACCCCATCATCGAATTTCGGGGACCGAAAGCCTCCCGCCAGCTCCCGCGAGCGGATATCGAAGTGGCCAACCTGGAGCTGGTGCAAAAGCAGGCCGAACCGCTGGAGACGCTACTGATGAACGTGAGCCGCGACAACATGGCGCGCGCCGCGAAGATCGAAGAGATCAACCGGGCGCTGGCGGCGACGAGGGAATACGTGCGTGGGCTGATCGTCTGGAAGCGTGCGGGATCGTTCGGGCCAGCGCTAGGGATGTTTCGACGCAGCGCCGCACTTAACCCCCAGGACACGCGGGCGCAGCGTATGCTCGAGCGGGCGCTATCGGAGGTGCGGGAGTCGCAGATGCGATGATGGTCTTGCGGAAGTGTGGCACATTGACCCTGGCGCTACGGGTCCTGGGACTGATGGCGCTTGGGCTCCTGCTCGCGGGGCTTGGCTCCCTGGGATGCGGCGGATCGTCCGATCCCGGAGACCGCGTGGACGTGGATGTGACACTGGAACTGACGGGCGAGCCGCCCCAGGACCCGCTGGGTCCGCCGAGTCTGGCCGCCATCAGCATCCGGGGGCCGGGCATGGGGGTCTTGGTGCGGACGTTCACTGTGGCGCCGGCGGGGACTCTGAGCTTCCTCTTCGGTGGCGTTCGTGTGGGCGAGGAGCGAACGGTCACGGCCGAGCTGCGCAACGAAGGTGGAGCGTTACTCTACCGCGGTGTGGCGAAGGCGGATTTCGCGCGCGGCGAGTTGGGTCGGGTGAGGGTGGAGGTTCAGGCGCAGTTGAGGACCATCAGCATCCTGAACGATGTCCTGTCCGAGGGGAAGGTGGGGGACGTCTACGCGGACACGCTCACCGCCATCGGGAACGAGGCGCGCGCTGCGGAGAACTGGGCCATTGTGGCGAACTTCCTGCCGCCAGGACTGGAGTTGGACCCGACGAATGGAGCTATCAGCGGCACGCCCGATCGCGCGGGAGAGTTCAGCTTCGAGGTGCGCGTCGTGGCGGGTGAGGCGAACGCCACCCGCCACGTCGAGATCATCATCTTGCCGACCGAGGTGGACCGACCCCTGCTCCGTCTTCAGCCATCGATCCTGCCCATCGCCCAGGTCTCGCGCATCTACCGGGTCCGCTTCTCAGCCTCCGGTGGTGAGCCGCCCTTTCGCTTCACGATCGATCCCGACGAGGCGCGCGACCCGGCCAACGGCACCGGGCTACCCGAGGGCATGTTCCTACAAACTGACGGTCGCATCCGTGGGACGGCCCGTGCGGTGCCCTTCGATCAGAGAATTGGGACGACGTACTTCACCGTCGTGGCGGAGGACTCGTCAATCCCACGCAAGTTCGGCAAGAAAACCTACGCGCTAACGGTCATCTCTCACGATTTCTTCGATGACCCCCGCTTCCGCGACCAGCGCGAGCCGCCGATCACTATTCGCTAGAGCCAGTGCAAACGGGTGTTCCCACCGTGTGCATGATGCGGGCTCAAAGGATATAGGCCATCCGCTCAATGACCTTGCGCCTCTTATCGGTATCGCCGACGTATCTGAGCAAGTCGTAAAAGTGGTAGCAGTACTTGAACGTATGGCCGAACGCCCAGTTGCTCAGCGCCAGCCGGTCCGAATCGCTCTGCCAGTAAGCGTGCGTTAGAGGGCTGTCTTTTGCGGGGCGCGCGAGCGTCCGGACATTATTCTCGTAGTCGTGAAGCCTCCTCAGCCGCTTTGCGTGCAGGCGGTGGGCATCATGCCCCTTCCTCGCCAGCCCGTCGTAGCCGAGCCGCGATAGCTCGATCAGCGCCTGTGCGTGCGTCACCAAGTGGCCCATCTGTCCGTGCATCCCATTGTAGATGCGACTGAACTTCAGGAACTCGTCGAATGTGAACTCGGCGATCACGTTGTAATCGGTGTACTCTGGAATGGTGCCGTCGCCCTCGATGCCCACATCGCTGACCTCTATGACCTCATCGCCAAAGCGCAGGGCCGGGTCCGTCCCCTTATCGGTCAGGCGATCCAGCACTCGGCAGATGCCCCCGATGACGCCTGGCGTGGTCATCTCCGGCACCTCGCGTAGCGCCTTGATCGCCAGGGCTGTGAAAATGACGTTGTGTCCCTGGATAGGCAGCATAGAGATATTCTCTTCGAGGTGCTTAGGGATTTCGTCTAGAAGCCTCGCCTCAGGACGTTGAGCGGCCAAGGGCTCAAACAGTGGCACGTGCTTGGCAATCATCTGATCGAACTGCCCTTTGATGGCTACCACCGTTCGATCATCCAGCCGATTGTCTTGGCAGAAGTAGTACGCCGCGATGGCGCCCGCGCCCATGTGGGCTGAGGCCCAGTTCTCGCCCCTGTCCATCGTCCTGCTCATCGCCGTGAGACCCTTCACGAGATAGTCATCGCTGAGCATTAAGCTTTTCCTTTCCTCTGCATGAGCCAATTCCCCGGTTTAGCCAAACAACCTCGGCGCCATCTTGAGAGCGGTCATCAGGCTGAAGTAGCCGAAGAAGAAGACCGCCCAGGCGGCCGTGAGGATGCGCCAGGGCCCCATCCCGATGGGTCGCTTGAGCACCCGCCAGTTGAGATATAAGAGGAGGGCCGCATAGAGGAACATGACGACGGCGTTGAGGCTGGCGGAGAGGACCAGGAGCGTCAAGGGGCGCGTAAAGCCGCTCAGGAGGATGATCGCACCGATGATCAGGTGGCCCCAGAGAAAGGTGAAGTAGAGACGGCTATCGGTCCATCGGGTGCTCTCGCGCAGGAAGTTGACGCGGACGATGTCGGTGGAGACCCTAGCGGCGGCATCCACCAGGCCGAGCTCGGTGGTGAGCATGATGGCGATGCCCATCAAAAGGAACAGGTGGCCTAACAGTCCGCCGAAGCGGGCGGCGAGGATTTCGGCTTCCACGCGCACGAAGGCGATGCTTGTGGTGGGGTCGATCCCCAGGTCTTCCCGGCCGTAGAGCGTGCTGTAGGCGAACAGCGAGAGAAGCCCCAGGCTGAATGCGCAGACGAGGAAGAAGCTAAAGAAGTGCTCGATGCTGGCCGCGCGCCACCACTTGCGCCATCGGTCCAGGTTTTCTTCGGTGAATTCGAAGAAGAAACCGGTGCTGCTGATGGCCTCCTCCTTGCCGGTGATGGGGCTTGTGATGCGGCCGACGTAACTGCCCATGGCGTAACCCTTGTCCTTGATGTAGTTGGCCTGGGCGAGGTTCATCGTGCCGCCTGCACCCGCGAAGGCGATGGCGGCCAAAAGGAGCGGCAGATCCATATCCCCAGGGATGTAGCCGATGTTGACCGCGCCACGGGCCATTGCCTCAAGGCCCTCGAGGCGGGCCATCGCGACGGTCGTGACGAGCATAAAGAGGACGATGAGCGCGCAAAGCAGCATCTCAAGCCTTTCGACCGTCGTGTAGACCACGGGTCCTATCGTGAGGACGATGCCCACCAGAAAGAGGCTGCCGACCGCGTAGGCGAGGTGGCTCCCGCCGATCTCCCAACTCAGGATTTCTCCCGCGGCCGACGCCCAGCCAGGCCAGACCCATGGGATGATGTTGCAGGCCAGGAATACCGGCGCCCATCCACGCCACAGGCGGCAGAATCCGGTGATGGCGCTTTCGCCAGTGGCCAGCGCCCAACGCTCAATCTCCATGTTGAGAAAGTACTGGGTGATGACGCCTAGAAGGCACGCCCAGAAGACCACGAAGCCGTACTTGGCCGTGATCGAAGGCCACAGGACGTACTCGCCCGACCCGAGCGCGACCCCCGAGAGAATGATCGAGGGACCGATCATCCGCTTCCACCCGATGGGCGGTGGCAGATCGCGGTAGCTGAGGGGTGGAAGAACGTCGCTTGGGATGACGTCCGAAGGGACGAGACGCTCGACGTTCTCCCGATCGGGTGCCGCAGGGTCAGGGGTGTCGGGGGGGCTCAGGAGGCTGGCTCCTCGCTCTCGTAGACCGGGCCCTTGAGGCACTGAGCGAGCGTGTGGAGGTGTTGTCGATGGGCTTGGCGGCGGCCCTCCTTGCTCCTGGCCCTAAGGCCACAAATTGAATGGCAGACGGGGTCATTCACGAGATTGACGATCCGCCGCTCTTCACGGGTCATCGAACTTCCCACGATTTTCCCAGCCATGCGCTAGGAGCGCCCCGCGCGGAGACTACGGGATAATCTCTAACCCACTTGCCTGGCCGGCTGGAAGAACATGGCTATTCATGATAGGATGCGTCGCCCAAGGGCGCAAATGAGGCGGGCCGACGAAGTGACGTGGGTGCGGCCTACGGAGCCGCCGCCCCCTCCGCATAGCCTGCCCCCGCGAAGGCCGTCTTGACGCTCTTGGTGGCTTCGTCACTCGCGGCTAAGAGCGCCCCCTGCGTATCGTCGAGCGAGGCGATGCGGACCAGGAGCCCCAGGTCCACGGTCCCGGTCAGGCGGCGCATCGTGGCCAGCGCCTTGCCCAGATGAACCTGTCGCACGCCGGCCATCGTGAAGAAGATCGTATCCTTCTTCGTCAGATGGCGCGGGACGTTGACCGGCACCGTAGCGCCGGTGTCGTGCATGCAGCCCAGTTCGACGAAGACGCCGTTTCTACGCAGCATCTCGAGTCCCTGGACGAACGCCTCGGGGCGCCCGGCGGCCTCGAAGACGGCATCGGCGCCCGCACCGTCGCGTGAGAACCCCCTGACGGCTTTTACGCGCTCATCGGGCGTCGTCTCCAGGATGTTCGCCGTCTCGTCGGCGACGCCTATGTCACGGGCGAGGTCTAGCGCGGCCGGAGGTGCGCCTAGGACGACGATCCTCGCCACACCTGCCAGCCGACAGGCGAGCGCGACCAATAGCCCGATCGCCCCCGCGCCCAGGACGGCCACCGCACCGCCGAAGGGGAACCAACGGTTCTCGACATCGGTTGCTGTCGCCGCGAGAGCCTTCTCCACGCTGCGGATGGCGACGCCGAAGGGTTCGGTGAGCACGGCGGCATCGAAGGATACCTCGTCGGGGATCTTCCACAGTCGGCTGCCGGGCTGGAGGAGCAGATAGTCGGCCCAACCACCGGTGAGGTGAGGCGGATCCTCAGCGCAGTTGTAGCCGTAATTGTCCGATCCCGGCACCGAGGCGCAGACGACGACGCGGTCGCCCATGGCTAGGGGGCCGTCGGCCCTGACGACCTCTCGGGCCCGCGAGCCGATGGCGGCCAACCGGCCCGTGATCTCATGGCCCATGAGTAGCGGTAGCTTATAGTGCGCTCCGACCGACGGGATGTCGATGTGATGGAAGCGATGGATATCGCTGCCACAGATGCCGCACAATCCGATGGCGACGAGCATCTGATCGTCGCGTATCTTGGGGACAGGGTAGGTCCGCAGGCCTATGCGGTTCGCCCCCTCGAGGACGGCGGCGCGGGCGACATCCGGCACGGGAAGGGGACCCCTAGCGTCCATCATCGAACCGGTCGTAGGTGACGGTCACAACCGTCTTGATGCCGCCGCGAACGCTGAAGTCGCCGACCACCTTCGTGCGCCGGGGAGCGCAGGCATCGACGAGGTCGTCGAGGATCTTGTTGGTCACGTGCTCGTAGAAGATGCCTTGTTCGCGGTAGGATTGGATGTAGAATTTCAACGACTGCTGATCCAGGCAGAGCTTATCGGGGACATAGGTGATGTGGAGTTGACCGAAATCCGGCTGACCCGTGCGCGGACAGACGCTCGTAAACTCCGTGCAGCGGATGGTGATCTCGTAATCGCGGTCGGCGTATTCGTTGGGAAAAGTCTTGAGCATCGCGACACTCCCCTCCCTTGTACGGTCGGGGCTGCACCAACAAGGTAGACCGATCGGGGTGCGTAGGCAAGCGATCCTGGGCGGCTGTCTGCTCGCTGTCTGGCTCGGTTCGGCAGTCTGCGGTCAGAAACCCGATCCGGCCTTACGCGTGGTGGCGCAGTTCGCCGAGGCGTACTACGTGAAAGTGGACCACCGACGGGCGCTCGGGTTCACGGCGGGGCAAGCGCGCGCTCTGCTCAAGGCGGAGATCGGCCTGGTAGGGGACACGACGGTGGTGCCCACCGGCGTTCGGCCGAAGCTCTCTCTGGACCTGCGCAAGCGACGAGACCTGGGCGGAGACGTCGTCGCGTTCCTCTACCGATTCAAGATCGAGCCCGCGAGGGCGGCGCCCTTTACACGCGACGTGCTGATCACCGCGAGCCGCGTCGACGACAGGTGGCTGGTGACGGAGTTCCTCGCGCTCAACCCATGAGGGCACCCGAGGAGACTGTTGCCCTCGCGGCGCGCGCGGACGACATTAGGCGAGCGTCATAGGCCAAGGACCAAGAAGAAGGAGGGAGATCAGATGGCAACCAAGCAGGTGATGGCGCCGGGCTTTATGCCAGGGCTACCGTTTTCGGACGTGGTGAAAGCCGGCGACTCGCTCTATACTGCCGGCATGGCGGGCATCGACCCTAAGACGGGGAAGGTCGTCGATGGCGGCATTCGGGAGCAGACGCGTCAGACCATGGAGAACCTCAAGGCCGGGCTGGAACGGGCGGGCTCGTCGTTGGAGAATGCGGTCAAGACGACCGTCTACATCACCGACGTCGCGAACTACCAAGCGATGAACGAGGAGTACCGCGAGTATTTCCCGAACGATCCGCCGGCGCGGGCGACGGTCGTCACGGGCCTGGTGCTGGACGGGCTTCTGGTGGAGATCGAGCTGATCGCAGCCGCATGAGTTGATGGGTCGTCGGGCGGAAGCGCAGCCTCTGATCAGCGTTCTCCTACCCGTGTACAACGCCGGCGCCACGCTCCCCGAGGCACTGGAGACGCTTATAGCGCAGACCTATCCTCGGTGGGAGGTCTGCCTGGTCGACGACGGCTCGACGGACGGTTCCCCCTCCATCGCCGAGGCCTTCGCGTCGCGGGATGGGCGCATCCGCATCTCTCGCGGGCCGCACCGGGGGATTGTGGAGGTCTTGAATGCCGCCGCACGGATGGCGCGCGGCGACCTCTTCATGCGCATGGACGCCGATGACCGCTGCCACCCCGAGCGAGCGGAGCGGCTGGTACGGTTTTTAGCGGAGCGGCCGGACGTCGGACTCGCGGGGAGCCTGGTGCGGCTGTTCCCGCGCGAGGCGGTGGGGCCGGGCATGCGCTACTACGAGCGGTGGCTCAACGGCCTGCGCGACCACCGGGCTATCGTGCGCGAACTCTACGTCGAGTGCCCCCTCGCACACCCTTCGATGGTGATCCGGCGGGAGCTTTTCGAGCGGCTGGGCGGCTACGAGGACCACCGCTGGCCCGAGGACTATGACTTGGTGCTGCGCGCCCACCGGGCCGGAACGCGCTTTGGGAAGGTGGAACGGGTTCTGCTCGACTGGCGGGAGAGCCCGGGCCGCCTTTCGAAGACCGACGGGGCGTATGCCCCCGACCGTTTCCTGGCGTGCAAGGTGCACTACCTCGCCGAGGAGCACTTCGCCGACCGCTCGCGCGAGGCAGTTATCTGGGGCGCGGGACCCGATGGCAAGCGGCTGGCGCGGGCGCTCATCGGGGCGGGAATCGCCTTGCGCGCCTTCATCGAGATGGACCCGCGCAAGATCGGACAGACGATCCACGGCGCGCCGGTGTGGTCCGAGGGTGACATCGAACGCGCCCGCGATGCCTTGAACCTGGCGGCCGTGGGCCAGAAGGGCGCGCGGAAGATCATCCGCCGGACGCTCGACGGCGCGGGCTTCGTCGAAGGGCGCGGTTACGTCTGCACCCATTGACCGTGAGTGGAAGAGCGGAGGGCGGCCATAGAAGCGGTAGGAGCGGAGGTGCGCCCGCCGGCTCCCTCTCGGCGTCGTGCGCTGGGCTGGCTCGCAGCGTCCGAGTTCGGCTGGGGCTTTGGGGTCGCTCTCGCCTCGGACACGGCGATCGTGCCGCTCTTTCTGGCGGCGCTGGGCACATCCAAGACGGTCATCGGCCTGGCGCCCGCCACCGCCGGGGTCATGGGAGCCCTCCCCCTTTTGGCGGCGGGATACGTGACCGGCTATCTGTCGCGGCTCAAACCTTTCCTGATCGGTGGTTCGGTGGCGGCCGCATCGCCTTTCCTCTTGCTGGCAGCGTTCATCTGGCTCTACGCCAAGGTCCTTGACGATTCCATCTTGCTATGGGTCTTCTTCGCCGCCTACGGGATACGAGGCTTTCTGCTTGGGTTGCTTTTACCGATGTGGGTGAGCTTCGTGGCTCAGACCGCACCGCCGCGACGGCGGGGTTTCAGCTTCGGCCTGCTCGGCATCTGCTTCTCGGGAGGCGCGGTTGCGGGCGGTGCGGTGGCCGTATTTCCCCTCGAGTGGCTTTCCTTTCCGCAAAGCTTTGCCTGCTGCTTCGCGTTGAGCACCCTCATGGGTGCAACGGGTATCGCCTTTCTCGCTCCGATCCACGAGCCGTCGGTTGCACGACCGCCCCAAAGGCCGTCAGCCCGAGCCTATCTGCGGCAACTGATCGCGGCCATACGTCGCCATCCGCTGTTCATACACTACCTCTGGGCGCGCCCGGCCCTGGCAGGTGGAGCGGTCCTTCTCGCCTTCTACGCAGTCTACGCTCAGGATCGCCTGGACGCAGGAACAGCGGAGGTGGCCCTTCTGGGACCGGCCTTCTTCGTCGGAACGGCGCTAGGCGGAGCGGGGCTGGGCTACCTGGGCGACAGGCGGGGCTATCCTTGGGCTCTGTCCGCGGCGGCGGCGATGGCGGCAGCCGGTTTGCTCGCGAGTCTGGTGAGCGGGAGCCTCATCGGCTTTGCGACCGCGGCGTGTTGCGCGGGCGTTTTCACGTCGGGAGCGGATGTGGGGGCCTTCGGGCTCATCTCCGCTTTGGCGACTGACGCGGAGCGGACCGCGCTCTTCGGCGTGCACTTCTTGGTCGGCGTGCTGCTCTCAGCGATCGTTCCGTTCTCTGCGGGTGTCTTGATCGACGCTTATGGGTTCGCGCCGGTCTTCGTGGGGTCTGCAGCACTGGTCGCTGTGGGCATCGCCCAGCTTGTGCGTTTAGCGCGCGTGTCGGCATCGCTGACCCCGCTGGAAGAGGCGGAGGGTGCTGGCGCCTATCCGGCCTGAGGGTGTGTCGCGGTGATGAGGGTTCCTACGCCATCGCCGGACTTGAACGCGCCGACCACCTCCATGCGCCTTGGGAGACAGGCGTCCACAAGGTCGCCCAGGATGGTCTTGACGACGCTTTCGTCCGAGGCACGTTGATGGCGGTAACCGTGAAGGTAGAGCTTGAGGGCCTTGAGCTCGATGCAAGCGCGGTCGGGGACATAGGTGATACGAATTTCGGCGAAGGTCGGCCCGCCCGTAGTCGGAGAGATGCACGTGAACTCGGGGCATGTGATGGCGATTTCGTAGTCGCGGTCCGGGAACTGATTGGGAAACGTCTCGATCATGCCCAGGGATTTCCTCTGCATTGTGGCGAAATTCGCAACGGGTAGTTATCTAAATGAGGCCTAGACCGTCAAGCGCGGCGTTCGGTGCCAACCGAGAGGGGTGACGACGTGGAAACGTTACGCGTGGGAATTGTGGGTTTGGGCGTCCAGGGCCGAGGGGCCCTCGCGTCGGCATTGATGCGAGTTGAGGGCACTGAGCTTGCGGCCGGAGCGGATGCCGACCCCGAGCGGGCCGAGGCGTTCGCGCGCGAGTTCGGACTGGAACGATCGTACACCGACCACCGCCGGATGCTGGCTGAGACGAAGCCCGATCTGGTCCTGGTGGCGACGATGCCAAACGCGCACTGTGAGGTGACGATCGACGCTCTCATGGCGGGAGCGCACGTCCTGTGCGAGAAGCCCTTCGCCATGAATGCCGCCGAGGCCTCGCGCATGATCGAAGCGGCCGGGATCGCGGGCAAGAGGCTGACCGTCGGCTTCAACCAGCGCTTCGGCCCCGATGCGCAAGCGCTGCGCTCTTTCGTCGAGAGCGGCGCCATCGGCGCACCGCTGATTGCGCGCGTGCGCGCCCGATGGCACCGCGACATTCCCATCTGGAGCCGGCACTGGGTCAAGGACGTCGCAGGGGGCGGTGTCCTGGCCTCCAGCGCCTGCCACAATCTTGACCTAGCCTTGTGGATCATCGGCCATCCCACGGCCCGTTCCGTCCTCGCCTCGGCCTATTCGCGCTTCGCGAAAGTAGGTTCCGATTACCCGCAATACGCGGCGGCCCACGGGACGTTCGACGCGGAGGACCACGTCTCGGCTTTCATCCGCCTATCCGGCGGCGCGGCGCTTCAGCTCGATGCCTTCTGGCTCGCTGAGCCGGACGCGCACCACGACCAGATGGAGATCATCGGTGAGCACGGCGGCGCGCAGATCGCTCCCCTCAAATTCTACGAGGAACGCAACGGGCAAGTCATCGATCGTACGCCATCGGCGCTCCCGTCCTCGGATACCCTCTACGACGAGCTAGCCCACTTCGTCCGGGCCATCCGCGAGAACCTGACTCCTATGGTGACCGCCGACGAGGCGCTGAACGTTCAGCGGATCACCGACGCGGTCTACGTCTCGGCGGAAGAGGGCCGCGAGATCACCATCACGGCGTAGGGTGTGGCCTCGGGCTCCTTCGGCGTAAGTGCAGGACGACGACCCCGAACATGCCGGCTAGTACAATCCAGCCCACGGCGCCATCATAAAGGTGACCCGCGCCGACGATCCAGGATGCGCGCTCGGGGTTCCAGTGCGCGGCGAGCCCCGAGAGCTTGAGGATGAGCACGGCGCCGGCGTGCAGCCCGATGGCGTACCACAACTTGCGCGTCCGTAAGACCGTCCAGGCGAGCATGGCACCGAAAAGCGTCAACCCGATCGTGCCCGCCAGAACCGTCGGCGCCTCGGCGATCATGCGGTTGACCGTCCCCCCCACGACCTCGATGCCCGCCAAGGGCTGGAACCTGTCGATCAGGCCGAGGTCTCGCGGGACGCGCACGTAGTGCGCCAGGGCGTACAGGACGCTTGTGGTGATCACCGCCGGGACGACCCGCAGCCTGCGCAGAGCGATGCGCAAAAGATAGCCCCGGAAAGTCAGCTCCTCGATCAGCGCGACCGCAGCCGCAGCGCCGAGAGCCCCGGCCATCTTGCGCGCCCAAAGGCCGCCATCACCGATGACCTCGAAGGTCTGCGCACCCAGCGTAATGAGCGCCGCCATGCCGAGGGCGATCCCCCCAAGGCTCACGGCGAGGCCTGCGGCCATCTGGCGCGGCCAGCCCGGCTCCCGAACTAGACCGTAAGCCGCGAGCGATTCGAAGGCGAACGCCCGCCGAAACAGGAGCACGCCCCCAACGAGCGTCACCATGAGCGCGCGCTTGAAGATGCGGTGGACCGGAAAAGGAAGGAGCCACGCGGCCGGCGGAGTGATCGCCGCGCTCACCACGAAAGCAGCGATGACGACCAGGCAAACCGTCAGGATAGGGCGCACGACCCGGCGACTAGGGGCGTCGGTGCTACCCGCCCGTATCGAACAGCACTCCGGGGCTTTCCAGGATGGCCTTGAGCTGCTGAAGGAACTGGGCCCCCGTGACGCCGTCCACGACGCGATGGTCGCAGGAAAGCGTCGCGCTGAGCATCTGGCGTATGTGGATACCCCCGCGCAGGACGACGGGCCGTTCTTCGACGGCGCCTACCGCGAGGATAGCCACCTGCGGTGTATAGATAACGCCGGTGAACTCGCTGACACCATAAGCGCCCAGGTTCGTGATGGCGAAGGTCCCGCCGCCCATCTCCTCGCCCGTGAGCTTGCGTTCGCGGGCACGAGCGGCCAGATCGCGGCTGGTGCGCGCCAGCTCGACGAGCGGCTTACGGTTGGCATCATGGATGACGGGCATCATGACGCCGTCGTCGAGCGCGACGGCCAGGGCGATGTTGACGCGGTCGTGGTAGTCCACGGCCTCGCCGTCGGTCGTGGCGTTGACCTGGGGTGAACGTTCAAGCGCCAGCGCCGAGGCCTTGAGGATAACGTCGTTGAGGGTCGGCCGTACGGCATGCATCCGCTCGTACTCGTCGAGGAGGCTTCCCCGCATCGTCACTGCCCAGGTCATGTCGATGTCCATCGTGACGTAGAAGTGCGGCGCAGATTGCTTCGCGTCGACAAGCTGGCGCACCATCGCCCGCCGGAACGCGCTGTAAGGCACGCGCCTGGCCTCGAGGACGGGAGCAGGCGCTAGAGTCGGCGGGGGCACCGCAGGCGCCACGGTGGGTGCAGGGGCGATCTCAGGCATGGCGGGCGCGGCCTTGATCGTCTCCGCGTACGCCAGCACATCCCTCTCAACCACTCTCCCGCGCGGACCAGTGCCCTGGACCCCGCTGATGTCCACGCTCAGTTTGCGGGCGCGCATCCGAGCGCGCGGTGAGGAGAAGCGGCGCGCAGGCCGGGCCTCGGCCGGAGGAGACGCTGGCGCTGCCTTAGCCACGGCTTCCACGTCGCGCGCCTCGATCCTCCCTCCGGGACCGGACCCTTTGAGAGCCGTCAGGTCCACGCCTAGCTCGTGCGCGAGGGTTCTGGCCCGGGGTGAGATTTTGATCTGAGGCACGGCAGGCGCCGACGACACGGGAGCAGGCGGTGCTGCGGGCGTCGGTTCGAGCGCTTCAGGATGGGAGGCGGGCTCGGGGGCTGGCGTTGCCGATGGTGCGGCATCCTCCTCGGGAATCTCGTCCCCCGGATCGCCGACCCATGCGATCAGACTCAGGACGGGCACTTTCGTGCCTTCGGGGACCACGACCTTACGGAGCACACCCTCATGCTCGGACTCGACCTCGACGACCGCTTTGTCGGTCTCGACCTCCAGCAGCACCTCGCCCTTCGCGACGGGATCGCCCTCTTCCTTGTGCCATTTGGCGACGATGCCCTCGTCCTGCGTTTGTTCCAGCTTGGGCATCAAAACCTTATTGATCATGGTCCTCCATCCCCTACAATCAGTACGCTGAACACTTCCACACCCTTTATGCTGTCACCGCTTCTCCGAAGAGCGCCTTGACCTGCTGCACGACGTTATCGGCGCCACAGCCGAACTTGCGCAGGAGATCCTTCGTGAGGCCGGACTCGGGAAAGCGCGTGACGCCCATCTTCGTGATCCGAACATCCGTCTCCGCCATAGCCTCCAGCACCGCGTCACCCAGGCCGCCCGTGATGTTGTGGTCCTCGACGGTGATGATCCGCCCACCCGTGGCCTCAGCGGCTTCGAGCAGCACGTCCCGCGCGACAGGCTTGAGGGAGTAGGCGTCGATGACACGAATGGCGATCCCCTCGGCCTTTAGCGTCTCGTAGGCTTCCAGCGCCTCGTGCACGACCCAGCCCGTCGCAGCTACCGTGACGGCATCGTCGTCGGATTCCCGCAGGACGTGTGCTCCACCCAGGGGGAACTCCGTCTCGGCGGGATAGATAACGTCTTGCGGGTTCTTGAAGCAGCGCAAGTAGCCGAGCCCGCCTCGATAGCGGGCGACCTCGATGAAGAGCTTCTCGCCCGCGACGGCATCCGCAGCGTTGCAGACCACCGTGTTGTGGATCGAGCGCATGATGGCGCAGTCCATCAGCCCCATCTGCGTGACGCCGTCTTGATCGCTGGAGGAGAGCCCCGGGTGGCTGCCGACCAGCGGGAAGGCGACGCCGCTGTATGCGGTAACTTCGATCTGGTCCACGGGTCGCTCCACCATGAAGCGGCAGAAACTGTTGACCACGGGGATGAAGCCGCTACGCGCCAGCGCCTGCGCAGCGCCGATCATATTCTGCTCGGCAATGCCGAACTCGATCGAGCGCTCGGGATACTTCTCCATGAAGGCATCACTGAAGGTCGAGTTGGACATGTCCGCGGTCACGCAGAGCACCTTGGGGTTGACGGCCCCCAGCTTCACAAGCCCATCCCGGAAGCCTTCGCGCGCGGCGGCTTTCTCGCCCACCTTGAACGCGGGCGGCGGGATGTCGAAAGAGCCGAGACTGCCGTCTTGCGAGGGCGCAGGCCTCGCGCGCTTGAGCTCGATGGGATCGCTAGGGGGTGGGTCGGCCAAGGCGAGATCTTTCTCGAGGGCCTCGTCGCGCTCCTCGGGCGGCAGCGCCCTACCGTGGCGGCCCAGAGCGTCCTCGGATTTCGAGAAGCCCCTGCCCTTCTTCGTCTCGGCGACGATGACCGAAGGCTGGCCCGTGCCGATGTTGCCGACGGCCCACTCGAACGCGCGCAGAAGTTGGCCGATGTCGTGGCCGTTGCAAACCTGAGTCAGCCAGCCGAAGGCCTCGAACTTCCGGTCGAGCGGGTCGGTGCCCATGATCTGGTTCACGCGGCCCGATTGCTGGATGCGGTTACGGTCCACGACAACGATAAGGCGGTCGAGGGCGTGATGCGGGGCGCTCATGGCGGCTTCCCAGATGGCGCCCTCGTCGCATTCGCCGTCGCCCAATAGAGCGAAAACACGGCGGTCGAGACCGTTCAGCCTATCGGCGATGGCCTGGCCCACGGCGACAGAGAGGCCCTGGCCCAGCGAGCCCGTGGGGTACACGATCCCGGGGAGCTTCATCGTCGGGTGGCCTTCGAGGCGGCTCCCCGTCTGGCGCAGCGTCCCCAACTCTTCTTCGGGGATGTAACCCGTCTTGGCCATCAGCGCGTACAGCAGCGGCGCGGCGTGGCCCTTGGACCAGACGAACACATCGGCGTTCGGGTTATCAGGGTTCTCGATGTCGTGGACCATCTGTGTGTAGAACAGAACGATCCCGGTTTCCGTCTGCGACATGCTGCTGGTGGGATGCCCCGAACCCGCTTTGGTGGTCATCTCGATGATCAGGCGGCGGGCGTGCGTCGCCTCCCACCCCAGTCGTGCCTCCAGGCTCATGCTCTTTGTCTCCCGTCCGGTTTGGCTATTCGGGGATGATGATCGCTTTGAGCGCTTCCTTGTTCTCGCTCATCTCGTAGCCGCGCTTCCAACTCGTGCCCTCACGCTTTTTCTTTTGAGACATATCGTGGTCCCGGCGTCACTGAGCATGGTTGTGGCTGTTGGCCGGAACGGGCTTGCCTCCAGAGAGCACAATGTCCGAGCGGCGATAGACAGCACACCCCTGGAGTCTCTTCGCTGGCTGCTTGAGGCCAAAGGTATGCGTGCGACCGCCCCCGGCAATTCCAGCCCTGCTGCCTTCGTACTTCCAGTCCTCACCTCGTAAGTAGGCCACATCGACGCGCCATACAATCACGTGCTTCTCCAACTCAATTGAAGCCGTTGCATCTACCAGGTAGCGCCAGACAATGTACCATCCTTCGTGGTCGTAGTGCGACTGAAGTTGCCAGGGCCTCTTGCTCGCCTTGGACTCCAGGCATTCACTTGGCCGTGGGTTTAGTCCACTTCCCTTGCGTCGGAGGTCTGGAAATCGGGTTTGGGCAATGTCTGTATGCCTGACTTTCTCATAGACGCTGTGTTGGTCAAGGGCACGAGTCCCAAATATCCCCACCAGGGCACTAAAAACATTCATCTGTTCAAAGTATATGTCGACAAGTTCGTTCAACTCGCGCTCGATGTATTCGATCGACGAACGAATGGCCCGGATTCTAAGTATAGGGGGCAGCGGTACACTTGGGTTAAAGTCCTGAGTTCGTGCCGTTGCGGTTCTGCTCCGACACTTCAAGCGCCGCCAGCTTCGGTATGGCCTCAACTGCCAGGTGAAAGTACTCCGGGCTAATCTCCAGGCCGACGCTCTGTACCCCCTCAGCCGCCGCCGCCGCGATTGTAGAACCCGACCCCATGAAGGGATCAAGGATGATCCCCTCACCTAGAGGCAGAGCGGCCCTGACGAGTTTGCGCATGAAGCGCTGTGGTTTCAGGGACGGGTGCGGAGCTATCGAGAACTCGGTACGTCTGGTCGGAGACGACTCTATCAGGTCCTTGAAAGGCTCCTCTGGCGAGATGCGCCGCAATCCTCCTGTTTTCCACTCACGCAGGTTGTCCTGGACACGACCCTCGCACGGCTTGCGGAACAATCCCCAAGGCTCCCAGCAAGACTTCGGTAGGACCGTTACCCCAGCGAATTCCTTGTGGGCGTTTTTGGGCCTGTCGCCTCCCCGTAGCCGTTGAACAACCCGGATGATCTCACCGCGCGGCTCGAATCCGTTCTCAATGAAAGGCCCGTAGACCAGATACGAGACAAGCGGGTTCGTCGCAACGAAAACGTGGGCTCCAGGCACAAGAACCGGTAGAAGTGCCTCTGAGAATCGCCTGAAAAACGCCTCAAGCTCAGCCTTATCCTGGTCTCTTAGCACAGTGAACCTGGGCAGCGGCCTGCGCTTGGCGCCATCGAAGCTCGGCGGGATGCGCCAGACGCCTCCCCGGCCATGCTTCATTTTCTCGAGTTCCTCGGGTCGATATTCAAGGAGGCCGTACGGCGGATCAGTCACAACCGCTTGAACCGAGTTCGATGGCTGCTCGGATAGCCATGCGAAAGCGTCAACGTTGTATATGACGTGCTTGCCGGAGGCCGCTTTTGCGTCGAACGCCGCGCGCCTTAAGGTGCTATCACCCGGTTTAGCCGTAAACGCCTCAGTGGGGATCGGCAATTGTGAAGGAGAAATTCCTTCAGAGTAACGTGGGCACATACGTATCCGGCTATTCGGGGATGATGATCGCTTTGAGCGCTTCCTTGTTCTCGCTCATTTCGTAGCCGCGCTTCCACTCGTCTATCGGCACCTGGTGGCTGACGACTTTGCTGGGACTGATCTTGCCCTGCGCTTCGAGCTTGAGCGCGCGCTGCCAGGCGCTCCGCTTCTGCGAGAGAAAGCCGGTCACTTGAAGCTCCTTGTAAGCGATGCGCTCGAAATCAAGGGTGATGGGCTTGCCGAAGAGGCCCATCTGCGTGTACTTGCCGCGCTTGCGGGCGGCCTCGATGCCCAGTTGTGCGCCCTTCTCGGCGCCGGAGCATTCGAGGACGATGTCGGCCCCGTAGCCGCCGGTGAGGTCCCCCACAAACTTGACGACGTCGGTCTCCTCGACGTTCAGGGCATAATCGGCGCCCAGATCCTCGGCGATCTTAAGTCGCCCCGCATCCTGGCTTGTCCCGCAGATGACGATTTGCCCGCCCTCGGCTAGGGCGACCTGAAGGGTCAAAAGCCCAATCGGCCCGGGGCCGACGATCAGGACGAGATCGCCCGCGTTGATGCCCGTCTGCTCGGTGACGCCGTGGATGCAGCAGGCCAAGGGCTCGGTGAGCGCACCGGCGATGTAGTCCACGTTCTCGGGGAGCTTGTGGATGTTCTTCTGGGGCACGACGCAGTAGCTGGTGAACCCGCCATCCCAGTCGTAGCCGACGACGGACCGGCTCAGGCACATATTGTAGTAGCCGGTGCGGCAGTACTCGCAGACGCCGCAGTTGATGGCCGTCGTCTCGCTCGTCACCCGCTCGCCGACCTCGATGCCCTCGACGCCCTCACCAACCTCGGTCACGTCGCCGGCGAATTCGTGGCCGACGATCACCGGGTACTTGAAGTTGAACTTGATCATCTCGTGATAGGCGTGTAAATCGCTCCCGCAGATCCCCGCCGCCTTCACGCGAAGCTTCACCAGCCCCGGCCCGACCTCGGGCTCCGGCGTGTCCCTGAGTTCCACCTTGCCAGGGCCGTAGCCATATTTGACGACAGCTTTCATCGGATTGCCCCCTGAGTATAGCGTTCTAGAGCGCCAGTCGCGTGCATGAAAAACGACCCTTGACAGTGCTATGTTCTATAGGACTGATAGCTGTGGCCGGGAGCGAGCCGCTCCTTCTCACAGCGTGCCTTTTCAAGACCCTTTAGATTCGCACTTTTCGGCTTCCGAGGCAAGTGCCGCACCTCACCCCCTGAAGTCATCGGTAGGCACGGGGAAGCGGACGACCTCGCCGGTGGCCTGAGAGCGGTAGATCGCCGTGATGATCTCGATGGATTTGCGCCCTTCCTCGCCGTTCACGACCGGCTGGCGATCCTCGCGGATGGCCTGGAGAAAGTCCTGAATCTGAGCCCTGTGGTACTCGACTGCCGCCCGGCTGGTGCCGATGGGTTTCGCGGGCTCCCGTCCCGGTGCCTCTTCTCCAGGGATCGTCCAGATTTCGTTGGCGCCCTCCTCGGCGTGGGGACCTTCGAGGACGACGTCGGCGCTGGCGCCGTTGGAGCCGTGGACGGCCACCTTGACGTAGACCTGCGGGTTCTGGCTCACCGAGTTCTCGATGACGCCCAAGGCCCCCGACTTGAAGCGCAGGACGGCGCACGCCGTGTCCTCGACTTCGACGTAAGGGTGGTTCATGTTGCCCCACTGGCCCCACAGCGCGTTCACCGGGCCCATGTACCATTGTAGCAAGTCGATAGAGTGGATCGACTGGTTGAGCAGAACGCCCCCGCCTTCGGTGTCCCACCTGCCGCGCCATAGGTCTAAGGCGTAGTAATCGGGTCCGCGCCAGCCCTTGAAGACGCAGTCGCCGAGGACCAGCCGCTCGCCGAACTTGCCGGCGTCGATGGCGTCGCGGATGCGGCGCGCCCCCGGGGACCAGCGCCGCTGGAAGATGACGCCGAGCTTAGTGCCCGCCTTCCGGTGCGCCTCGATCATCCGGTCGCAGTCGGCGAGGTCGGCGGCCATGGGCTTCTCGGAGAGCGCGTGGACGCCCGCCCCGGCGGCGGCGACGACCGGCGGTGCGTGCCACTTGTGGGGGGTGGTGACGCAGATCGCCTCGATGTCAGGATCACGCACGAGCTTCTCGACGTCATCGTAGACTTTGGGGGCACCGAAGCGATCCGCGAGCGTCTCGGCTTTCCCCTCGACGATGTCACAGACGGCGATCAAGCGGGCCTCCTCAAGACCTCTGAGCGCCTCGGCGTGCTGAGGCGCAATGTGGCCCGCCCCGACGATCCCGACGCCTATGGGGTCCAAGAGGTTAGCTTCGGCCCCCCCGCACGGCCACCGGCGCTGAGGCCGTGCGGGCATTCTTGAGCGCGGCGGCAGATATCGTCCATGGCGCCAAGGGAATTCACGCGTAGTTGGTGGCCTCCCGGTCGATGGCGGCCATCGTGGTGCTCATCGGCTCGACGGGGAAGTGGACCGTCTCGCCCAGCCTGCCCGAGAGCAGGATGGCGACCATGAGCTCCACGGTCTTGCGCCCCTCTTCGCCTCCGACGTACGGCTCGCGGTCCTCCTTGATAGCCTCCAGGAAATCGCGGATCTGCTTGGCGTGGTTACCCTGAAAGGTCTCGGTCTTGAAGTCCTCCTCGGCCCACTTCTGGGGCAGATCCTCCTCGCCGGGGAGGGTCCAGATGTCGTTGGTGAAGACGGCGCCCTCCCCGTGCTCGTAGATGCTGGCCGACTTGCCGTTGTCGCCGTGAATGGTGACGCGGGCGAAGAGGTTGGGGTTTTGGGAGATGGAGACCTGGATCATCCCCAGTCCACCGGAACGGAACTTCACCGTGGCGACCGCGGTGTCCTCGCACTCCATATAGGGCTTGTTGGCCGACCACATCCCGTGGACCCACTCGACCGGCCCCATATACCATCCGAGGGCGTCGAGCTGATGGGGCGTCTGGTTGACCAAAACCCCGCCGCCTTCGGTGTCCCACCTGCCGCGCCAGGAGTCGCGGGCGTAGTAGTCGGGTCCGCGCCACCACTTGACGACGATGTCGCCCAGGATGGGCTTCCCCAGCCTGCCCTCATCGATGGCGCGGCGAAGGCGCTGGCTGGCGTTGTAGTAGCGTCGCTGGTGGATGACGCCGAGCTTGGTGCCCGCTTTCTTGTGCGCCTCGATGGCCTTATCGCACTCGCGCAGATCATTCGACATGGGCTTCTCGCACATGCCGTGCACCCCCGCCTCGGCCGCTTCGGCTAGAACGCGGCAGTGCGAGCCGTGCGGCGTACAGACGAGGATGGCGTCCACGTTCGGATCGGCGCACAACTCGCGGCTATCGGTGTACTGCTTCGCATCCGGCGCGTACCGCTCGGCGTAGTCGGAGGTTCGCTCGGGCAAGGTATCGCATAACGCGGCGAGGCGCCCCTCGCCCGAATCGATCACACCCTTGGCATGGTTATTCGCAATGCCGCCGCAGCCGACGATGCCGACGCCTAGAAGGTCTTTGGACACGCTGTTGCCTCCAGTGGTTCAGGTGTGGGTCACGGAGCACTCCACCTGGGGTGGAGATCCGCCTCACGCCGCTACGGCCACATCCGCCAGCCGCTCCTTGAGCAACGCCCTGGCGCGCTCGACCGACAGCCGGGGGCTGGTGATGGTCTTCCGCTGCACCTCGGGTGGCAGCAAGGGCACCACGCGCGCCATCGAGCCCTGCGCCAGAACGACGACGTCGCAGATGCCCGCCAGGCGCGTGATCTCGCCGACCAGCAGGTCGTTGTGCTTTTGCTCGTCGCCCGCGACCAGGGCGTCGAAGGCCTCCTGAAGCAGCGTCCGCTCGACCGTGATCTCCACCCCCGCCGCCTCCGCCTTGCGGTAGAGAAGGCGCGTCGTGGGCTCGAACGTGCTCCTGCCCGTGGCGACCATGCCGATCTTCGTCCCGCGCCCAATGGCTGCCTCAGCCATCGGCTCGTCGATGTTGAGCAGCGGCACGTCCACGACCTCTTTGGCGAGGTGGTACGCCTCCCTGACCGAAGAACAGACGTTGAAGATCACGTCGGCGCCCGCGTCCTGAGCGGCCATGGCGTACTCGGCGCAGCGGCGCTTGACGTTATGGGTCGGCCCCTCCGGGTGGGCCATGACATCCATGAGAAGCGTATCATCCATCACGTTCTTGACGACCGCCTCGGGGATCATCTCCCCGATGGTGTCCTCGACGATGCTCTTCATCGTGACGAGGGAGGTGTGCATCAGCACGATCAGAGGGTTGCCGTCTGGGGTCATCGGATTCTCCTCGCTTTAGGCTTGCGCCGGGGCCCCTAGTCCGGGACGACCATCGCTTTGATGACCGATCGGTCCTGCACGGCCGCAAAGGCGTCCTCGACGCGCTCCATCGGGAACTGGGCCATGAGCGGGTCCACCCGGACATCCCCCTTGGCGATAAGCTGAGCTGCTGCCTCGAAGTCCTTCCAGTGGCCGCTGATGGTCCCCTGAATGCGTATCTCCTTGCGGATCATCGGGGCCATCGCCATCGTGGCCTCGCCCTCCTGGATGCCGACCATGATGAACAGGCCGCCCTTCTTGAGAATCTCGACGCCCTGCACCATCGCTCGGGGTGCGCCCGAGGCTTCGACGAAGACGTCGGCTCCGCGTCCGTCTGTCCGCTCATTGACCAGCTCGGCCAGGTCGGTCTTTTGGATGTTGACCGGTTCCAGGCCAATCTGCCGTGCGATGGGGAAGCGAATGGCCTCATCCACGTCGAGTCCCGTTGTGATGACATTGGGCGTGCGCGTGGCTCGGACGACCTGGGCGGCGAGAAGCGCGATGGGCCCCACGCCGGCGACGACGACGAGGTCATGGGCCTCGAATCGATTGTCGTGGCCCGTGACGGCGTGGACGCCCACGGAGGTAGGCTCGATGTAGGTGGCCTGCTCCAGGGTCATGCCCTCGGGAACGCGGTGGGCGTATTTCTCGTCGAAGGTCGCCAGCTCGCACATGCCGCCGTCGGTGTGCAGCCCGAAGATGACGAAGTTCTGGCAGATGTTGGTCCTGCCGCGCTTACACTGGGTGCAATGGCCGCAGTACTTGACCGCTTCGGGGTAGACGCGCTCGCCGACTTTGATGCGCTCGACGCGGGCGCCGATCTCGACGACCGTGCCCGCGAACTCGTGGCCCATGATGAACGGCGGCTTGATGTAGTGGAAGGCGGGCGCGTAGTGGTAGGCTCCGATGTCGGAGCCGCAGATATTGGAGCCGACGGGCTGGATGCGAATCTCGGTGGGGCTCAAGGGCTTGGGGGTCACCTCGCGGACCTCGATGGCGCCGGGCTCGGGGCGCATTTTGTAAACAGCTTTCATGGCATTCGCTCCTTTATGGCCACGCCTTTAGGTGGCAGATCAGTCGTCCTGAGCAGCGTCCTCATCCGGTTCATCTTCTTCTGTTTCTCCTGTCTCGGCTTCAGCCACCGGCATATCCCGCGCGATGGGTTTCCCAATCGCCTTCTCGATGCGGTCAAGCAGTGCTTCCTCTCGCTTCTTCCAGAACGCCTCGAAGTCGTCCGCTCGCGGGGCTTCAGGGTCGATCACGTGCGACTGCAAGATCTGGTTCATTCTGCTCTCGTCAATGCCAGCGAGCCTCTGTATGCGGGGCAGGTAGATGCTGGGGGGCTTTCCGCCGATTATGCGGTTGGTTCTAGCGGACAAAGGAGTCTTGTTGACGATGCTGTCGCACCGGTTCGCGTCAACCTCTTTCTCGAGACACCAGGCTCTCGGGAAAATGTGGTGGATATCGATCTTGTCATCGGAGTACATCTGCACGTCGATCGTTTCCCCGGAGAGGAAGTCCCATGCGCCATTGCGCAGCAAGAGAGCGTACAAGCCCTTGTAAGCGGCGCTATTGCGTGTCCGCAGCGTGAGAAGGCGAACGGCCGCAAAGTTGGCGTCAACGACCGTCGCCGGTTCTGGGCCGCCATCGATCCAGTCGAGAACCTCGGGAAGGTCGTTCGCAAACCTCGTTTCGATTGACCCTCCGTACAACTCGCCGAAGACGCCGCACCAGTACCAGCGGATGAGCTTCGCGCGCACACCATCTTTCTCTGATCGGTCGCCAAGCGTCGCTAGGATCGCGGCCAGGGGTGTGAGTTGGGTACGATAGGGAAGATCGCGGGAATCGAAGAGCTTCTGACTGAAGAGAAGTTTCGCAGCTTTTTCGAAACCGACGGTCGCGTGGTCGGCCCAGGCTTCGTAGTCCTCCAGGTCCAGGATTGCCTCTCGCCTGCAATTGATCCCAGGAGCCCTGTCCGCAGCAACGCTTTGACCGAGCGCTTTCTCACGTCGGTCGCGTGTCGTGAGCAACGTGACGGCCTGCAGGAAGTCGCTGCTCTGAATGTCCTCCAGCACAGGGTGCTTGGCGAGCTGCTTCTGCCGGGCATCCCAGTCCTCCCGCAAACGGAAATTGTCGGCAGCATAGGTGGCAGTGAGCAGCTCGAAGACGCTCAGAGACACCCCGCCAGTGTTGACCTTCTCAAAGACCTGGCAGACCGCTTTCTTCGGGGTTCCCTTCTTCAGGAGGATGAGCGGGATCTGATATTGCTCGAACCGTTTGACGATCTCCTGCTCGAAGGCATCGAAGAGCTCCCCCTTCTCAGGAGCGTAGTTCCAGTACTTGTTGAACCCCCAACGCCAATCCGCGTAGTTGAACACCTTAGCGAGGGGAAACAAGCAGGCAGCGTACTCGCTATCCGGCGAAGAGTAGTCGTCAATGACATTGCCACGAAAATCGCGTGTCCGGCGATTCTTGGGAAGACTGATGATGGCATTCTCGCGCTCGTCGTCTTGGTTCAGCGCCTTGGTCATGTCGAGGTAATACCAGCGTAAGGTCTTCTGGCGCCGCGTGTCCCTGGTGGCCACCGCCTTACCGGACTGGAGTGCCTGGAACAGCGCCGTCAGCCGCTGCTGACCGTCGAGGATGAGCCGTTCGGGCTCCGCCCGGATAGACTCTTCTGGAACTCCCTCAACGGGCCTGAGCTTGAACCGAACTGCATCGCTGCCCGTCTCAAGCATCATCACCACGCCTATCGGGAAGGACTGCGAAATGCTAGCAAGGAGGCTGACGATGCGCTGGTCATCCCAGAGCCAGTCACGCTGGAAGTCGGGCAACTGCGTCTTGCCCTGCGCGATGTCGGCGAGGAATAAAGAGAGGTAGTCCTTCGTGCTGTCGAAGGTCGTGGCGGCACTCACAATACGGCTCCTCTAGCTACAATCATACGGCCAGAACGAAGTCGAGGGGGAACTTCGTCATGCTCTCGACCCCGTCGGCGTACAGGATCAGGTCGTTCTCCATGCGGGCGCCGCCGAAGCCCCGGATGTAGACACCGGGCTCGATGGTGAAGCAATCCCCCTCCGCCATCACATCTTCCGATTCGGGCGTGATCATGGGCGGCTCGACGCCGAGGCCCAGGCCGTGGCCGGCGTGGTGGAAGAAGTGCTCGGCCAGGCCGGCTTCGGCGAGGGCGTCCACGCAGACCCGATGCAGGTCGCGGGCGGGCATCCCGGGCTTTGCGGCCTCTTGGGCGGCGAGCATGGCGTTCGTCGCGGCACTGATGATCTCGGTCTGGAGGGGGATCGGCTCGCCGACGACAAAACTGCGCGTGAAATCGCCAAGGTAGCCGTAGTGGAGGATCCCGACATCGATGAAGCCCATATCGCCTCGCTGGATGATGCGATCGGTGGCGTTGCCGTCGGGGTAGGCCGAACGCGGCCCGCTCGTCATGCGGAATGTGAAGGCGTCCCACTCGCTGCCGAGCCGCCGTGCCGCGTACTGCCCTTCGCCAACGATGTCGGTCTCGCGAACACCGGGGCGGATGGCTGCGAACATGGCACCCATGGCCGCATCGGCGATACTGCAGGCTCTGCGGAGCATCGCGTACTCCCCGGGTTCTTTCTTGCGCCGGATCTCAAAGCCCGCGTGGTCGTCCATAGCGAACGCGGTGCTCGGGGCAACCTCCGCAAAGCCCTCCGGTCGCCCCGCGCCGTCGAGCAGGACGGATCGCAGCCCCCAGGCCTCGATCCGCTCGGCGATCGGCCCCGCGATCGACGCGAGGCGGTCCGGGGGGTGGGTGATCTCGACGTCACAGCCCAGGGCCTCGGCCTGATCCATAGCGTTGTAGCGGTCATAGAAGCTGGCGCACAGAACCGGTTGGCGGCCGGGGGCGACGAGCAAGGCCCCGCCCACATCGTAGATGCCCGTGAAGTAGTGAAGATGCTGGCGGACGCCGGTGACGTAACCGCCCGCGGCGCGGCGTGCCAGTAAGGCGAGGAGCTTCGCAATGCGGTCCAAGCGTGCCTCCTGGGTCAAGGATGGGCGTCGCCGAATGATTAAGGCGGGTCGCGCGGCGTGTCAAGCGTCCCTGAGGCGCGTCCAGACGTGAAAAGTCTCCGATGGCCGCTTGGATGACGGGCTTCAGCGCGGTCTCGCCGGCCCTGCTTTCCGAGCGCTTCGATTGGCGCCGGGTATGGCTTACGGGTTATCATGGGGCGGTATGCGCAGGCCGTGTGGCCTTGACTCTCTGTCTGGCATCATACCTAAGGAGCGGCGATGATCGGCGAAGGAATGCGGGTGCTGGTGTTCAGCGCCCACGCGGCCGACTTCTGCTCTCGCGCCGGGGGCACGATCATCCGGTTCGTCGAGGCTGGAGGGACGGTGCAGGTGTACGACATGACCTACGGTGAGCGATGCGAATCCGCGACGCTCTGGGCGAGAGACCCTCGACCGACGCCCCATGAGATCAAAGCGATTCGCAAGGCGGAGATCGAGGCGGCGGCGGGGATTCTCGGGGCGGAGATCGATTGCTTCGACTTCGGGGACAGTCCGCTGATACTGGGGCCGGATCGTCGGCTTCAGGTTCTCGATACGATCCGAGCATTCCGGCCCGACCTGGTGCTGAGCCACTGGATCAACGATTTTACGCATCCCGACCACTTCGAGACGACCCAGGCTGTCCTCTGGGCCCGCAGCTACTGCGGCGCGCCGGGGATCGAGACCTCGCACCCGCCGTTCGATCGGCCCGATCTGGTCTGCTACGAGGCGCATCTGGGAACAGCGCCCGTCACGAAGTTCCTGCCCCACCTCTATGTTGACATCACGTCGGTTTTCGACAGGAAGGTCGAGGCTATGAAGGCGCTGGCCGCGCAACCTCAGTTGTCGGAGAGCTACGGGGTCCTGGCGCGCTACCGGGCGCTCGAAGCGAACATCACGGCGGGGATGGATGACTGCCGGTTTGCCGAGGGGTTCGCGCGCATCGGGACGCAAGCGGTGGGATGAGCCGCCCGTGATACGTAAGCTGCGCGGTCTGGCCCCCTTCGTCTGGCGGTACAGGCGCGTGCTCGTCGCGGGGTTCGCGGCGACGGCCGTCGCGCATGGACTGATGGCGCTGGTGCCATGGATCGTGCGGGCCGCGATCGATGAGTTGGAGGGCGGGCTCGACCGCTCGGTGTTGGCGGACTACGCGGTCCTGCTCGTCTGCGCCATGATAGGTTACGGCGTCTTCCTCTACCTCGTCCGGCGTACGACCATCGTCGCTTCCCGCCGGATCGAGTTCGACTTGCGTAACATGCTCTTCAACCGTCTGCTGCGGCTGGACGCTCCCTTCTACAACCGGTGGCGGACGGGCGACGTGATGGCGCGGCTGACCAATGACATGGACGCGGTGCGCGAAATGCTGGGTCCGGGGATCATGTACTCGTCGGAGGGCATTGTCGTGGGCGTCGCAGCGCTTTCGTTCATGCTCGTCATTGATCCGAGCCTGACGGTCATCTCGCTCATCCCGCTCGTGCTTTTCCCCATCGCAGCGAAGACGTTGGGCAGGGCCATCCACGAGCGGTTCCGGCGCGTCCAGGAGCAGTTCAGCGTGATCAACACCAAAGTTCAGGAGAACCTGTCGGGCATCCGTGTGGTGAAGGCTTACGGCATGGAGGCGGTCGAGGGCGAGGAGTTCCGCGGAGTAACTCGGGAATATGTGCAGCGGAGCATCTCACTGGCGATAGCGCGGGGAATCTTCATGCCGCTTTTCATGACGATCGGTGGACTGGGTGCGGCGTTGATCTTGCTCGTGGGCGGTCAGCGCGTGATCGCGGGCGAGCTGACCCTGGGAGAGTTCGTCGCCTTCGACGGCTACCTGGTCATGCTCATCTGGCCCATGATCTCCATCGGGTGGGTGTGGAATCTCTACGAGCGCGGGGCGGCCTCTTGGGCGCGCATCCGGGAGGTCATCGAGGCCGAGCCGACCATCACCGATTCGCAGCCGGAGGCGTCCGGAGAACGCGTGCGCGGGGACATCGCGCTGCGCGGCCTCTCCTTCGCTTATGACGGCAGACCCGTCCTGCACGACCTCACGCTGAATCTCCCCGAGGGTGCGCGGGTGGCGGTCGTGGGGCCGGTGGGCTCGGGCAAGTCCACGCTATTGTCGCTCTTGACGCGCCTGTACGACGCGGCCGGCGAGAGCATCGCCGTCGGAGGGGCGCCGGTGCGGCAGATTTCGCTCCGGGCGCTGCGGCACTCCATCGGCGCGGTTCCGCAGGAAGCGTTCCTCTTCAGCGACACGGTGCGCCGCAACGTGACCTATGGCGTTGACGAGGCGTCCGACGAGCGCGTGGACAAGGTCGTGCGCCTGGCAGGACTGGAGGCGGACCTGGCCCAGTTCGCCGATGGACTCGATCAGGTAGTGGGCGAGCGGGGCGTGACGCTCTCGGGCGGCCAGAAGCAGCGTGTGGCCATTGCCCGGGCGCTGCTCGTCAATCCGGAGATCTTCCTGTTCGACGACGCGCTCAGCCAGGTTGACGCAGAGATGGAGGAACGCATCCTGGCGGGGCTTGTGGAAGCGACCCGGGGCAAAACCTGTCTTTTCGTCTCGCACCGCATTTCCACCATCAAGGATTGCGACCTGATCGTTTACCTCGATGAAGGGCGGATCGTCGAGCAGGGGACGCACGAGGAGCTTCTGGCGAAGGGCGGGCGTTACGCCGCGCTCTACCGCAAACAGTTGCTGGCGGAGGAAATCGCGCACGCATGAACGAGGGCGCCGGGGTCGATCAGGAGCAGAAGGTCTACGACGCGCAGCTTGCGTGGAGGCTCCTGCGCTACTTGCGGCCGTATTCGGCGCAGTTGGGTGTCGCGCTTGTGCTTCTGTTCGCCGGGTCGGCGCTGGAGCTGTTGGGGCCGTACCTGATCAAGGTCGCCATCGACGATCACATTGCCCACGGCGATGTCCGCGGCCTGTGGGTCATCGCGCTCATCTACGTGGGGACGCGCCTGGTGTTCTTCGGGCTGCGTTTCGCCCACAACTACATCACGCAGGTGGCCGGACAGAATGCCATGTTCGACGTGCGCGCGGGAATCTTCGAGCACGTTCAGCGGATGGAGCAGCGCTTCTTCGACAAGCGGCCCGTTGGTCAGGTGATGACGCGCGTGACGTCCGACGTCCAGGCGCTGCATGAGCTCTTCAGTACGGGCGTGGTCACCATCCTGGGAGATCTGTTCATCGTGGTGGGCGTCGCCGTCGCCATGTTCCTGCTCGATTGGCGGCTGGCGCTGGTCGTCTTGGCGCTTCTGCCGCTGCTCACGCTCACGCTGTGGCAGTTCAAACGGTTGGTCCGTGTGGCTTACCGCCAGACGCGCGTCAAGCTCGCTGAGATGAATGCGCTGGCCCAGGAGACCCTCACCGGCATCGGGGTCGTTCAACTCTTCTGCCGTGAACGGCACCACCTGGACCGCTACCGGACGATTAACGCGGGCTACCGCGATGCGTTCATCCGCAGCGTCTTCTACTACGCGGCGTTCATCCCGATGGCGGATGTGCTCCAGGCGGTGGGCGTAGCGCTGATTATCTGGTACGGCGGTTTTCGAGCCATCGAGGACACCCTCCAGGTGGGAGTGCTGGTGGCATTCATCGGTTATTCGCGCCGCTTCTTCTGGCCCATCCGCAACTTGACCGAGCGCTACAATGTCATCCAGGCCGCGATGGCCGCCAGCGAGCGGATCTTCGCACTGCTCGACGAACCGGAGGAAGCCGGTCTCGGAGCGGCTGGAGGCGACGGCGCCGAGGGCCGCCCCGGACTCTTCACGCCCATCTCGGGCGGGAATGGGGGCGGAGCGAGGATCGAGTTCCGCGACGTGCACTTCAGCTACAGCCCCGGTGAGCCCGTCCTCGAGGGCGTGAGCTTCGCCGCTGAGCCAGGCGACCGGCTGGCCATCGTCGGCCCGACGGGTGTGGGCAAGACGACGATCACGAGCCTTCTGGGTCGCTTTTATGAGATCGAACGCGGATCGATCCTGTTGGATGGCACCCACATCAGCGAATTGAGCAAGCCGGCGCTGAGGTCCCAGCTCGCCATCGTGCTTCAGGACCCGTTCATCTTCAGCGACACGGTCCTTCGCAACATCACGCTGGGAAAACCCGCCATCAGCCGCGAAAGGGTGGAGGCCGCGGCGCGCCACGTGAATGCCGATCGGTTCATTCGGGCGCTCCCTGATGGCTACGACACGCCCTTGGGCGAGCGGGGAGCGCTCCTTTCGGTGGGGCAGCGGCAGCTCATCGCCTTCGCGCGGGCGCTGGCGGCCGACCCGCGCATCCTGGTCCTGGACGAGGCGACTAGCAGCGTTGACACCGAGACGGAGTTGTTGATCCAGGACGCGCTGACGAAGTTGATGGCGGGGCGGACGTCACTTGTCATCGCGCACCGGCTTTCGACCATCCGCACGGCGGACAAGATCATCGTGCTGGGGCGCGGGCGTGTCCGGGAGCAAGGGACGCACCGGGAGCTCATCGAACGCGGCGGGCTCTACGCGAAGCTCTACGAGCTTCAGTTCGGCGATGCCGAGGGTGCGGATCGCGTTGCGGCCCTTGGGAGATAGTTAGGGCCAGAGCGCAAACGAGACGGCCGGACGCAGCGCGCGTTCGGTCAGGCCGCCCTCGTTGTCCCGAACGCCGTACTCGGCCGCGATGTCGATGCCGAACCGGCCCTTTCCCTCGCGCTCGGGGCTGCGGAAGCCCACGCCCCAGGTGATAAAGCGCTCGGTCCGTGGCCGGGTCTCGCCCGGGTGGAGCACATAGAGCTCGCGCTGGCGGTACCCTATCCCCACCACCAGCCCGCGCTGCCGCAGGCGGCGCTGGATTCCCGTCGCTAGAGCCATTGTGTTGCGGAAGCGAAGCTGGCTTTCGGGGTTTTCGGCGCCGGCCCAGCGCGTCTGGGAGACGTCCGCGCGCACCTCCCAGAACCCGGCAACGAGCGCCGCGCCCAGACCCCACTCCGCTGGCATCTCGAAGGTGCCCTTCGCCAGGAGGCGTTCGCCGGCGACCTTGTTGATGCGCCGCCTCTGGTTGATGTCCACCTGCGGCACGTAGATGGCTCCTGCGGTCAGACCTTTCGCCAGCTCCGCGATGGCGCCGAACTTGACCCGCAACCCCAGGTGCTCGCGCAACAGCTCGCTTTCGGCCGAGGTGAACGTGGTGCCTCCAGAGGCGGAAAGCTCCCACTTTTCCTTCAGAGGCCCGAAGACGCTCCCCACGCGCAGTCCGACGATCAGGCGGCGACTCAGGCGACGCGCGATATCCAGGGCCGCCTCGCTCAGGCCGCCGTGCAGGTGCCACTGGATATCCAGGTGGGTCGGCATCCCCCCCAGGGTAACGGTCTGGTCGTAGCGTGTGCCGAAGCTGACGCGTGTAAGGGGCGTCAGGCCAAAGGCCAGGCCGGTCTTCGGAGAGACGGGAACGATCAGGCGCAGGTAGTCGATCCGCCCGTCCGTGACCGTGGTCCGCTCGCCCGCCGCGGGCTTGAGCTCGCGCCACTGACCGACGTAGGAGGTGGCCACGCCGGGTCCGTCCGAGGCGAGTACGCCCGCCGGGTTGCGCCCCGGAAAACCCTCGGGGTCGAGCGCGGCGATCTCCGCGCCGCCCAGGGCGCGTGAACGCAGGCTCGCCTGGTCCACTTCGACCCCGACGCCGTTGGCGGAGAAGACGCTATCCGTTCTCGCAGGCTGCACCGCCAGGACGGGTGCCAGCGCGATGGCCAGGACAAAAGCGCACGATCCGAACCGAAGCATCATCGGCCCTAGTCGAGAGAGGGTGGGAAAGTGTAGATGAACGAAAGCCGGGGTGAGGCCAGGACGATCCGCTCGTAGTTGCTCGTTCGGGAGGCCGGTGAGACGATGAGCTTCTGCGGCGACGCCACGCCATCGCTCAGTTGATGGAGGACCGCGTCGCTGATGTCCAGCGTCGCCTCCATCTCGTCGGGGGTGAAGGTCATCGTCCCTGCAAGCACACGCGTATCCCTGCTCTCCCACACGAGCTGCACCTCCATCTGCTCGAAGAAGGAGCGGGTCGGGTCCACTTCGGTATGGAACGTCCCCACGCTGAGCGAGGCCTCGGGGGGGACTCCGACCGACGCTAGGTCCACCGTGATGTCGCCCTCATAGACTAGGCCGTTGGCCACCGACGGGATGGGCGCCACCTCCGGGGCTTGAACGAAGTAGTAGGAGTCCGCCTCCGAGGCCAGCGTGAAGGTGAAGGGCTCGGATTCGCCTGTGGTGGAGAAATAGCTGATGAAGAGCCGGGGGGCGCGCTCGGGCTCTTCGCCTTCCAGGGCGTGCACACCGAAGAGCTGGCCCTCGCCAACGCTTTCGACCAAAAAGCCCGTGGTGCCGACGGAGACGAGGGTGGCCATCACCCGCTGGACGGCGGCGGGGTCGAGAGGGATCGAGATCGTCCCCGGGAGGCTCTGGGGCGCCAATTCAACCTCGCCTATGGACCTCGTCTCGTCAACGGTAGGGGGGTCGAAGTTGCCGAGGCTGTCCACGAAGGTCGAGGCTTCTTCCCAGCCCTCCAGAACCTCCCGCACGACCAGCCGGGTGGAGACCGAGGGACCCAGCGCCTCGTCCACGTCGAATTCGAGCCGTGCTTCGATGACTTCGCGCGCGCCTGTCGCGGGCGGCGAACGCACCAGCATGCGAGCGCGCGCCGCACCGAACGCACCTACGTAGAGTTGGGGCGCTCCGCCAACCGCCACGGGAACCCGTTGCACGAATCGGCCGACGGGAGCGGTGAGCTCGAGCGTGGCCTCGCGCGCGCCCCCGAAGCTGCCTCGGACGGGCAGGTCCCCGCCGACGGAGGTGATGTCCTCGCGCGTGCAACCCCCCAGCGCAAGCGCCAGAGCGGCGAGCCCTATCGTCCCGCGCCAACGTCCCATGCGCATCTTTCGACGGGCTCGGAGCGGCAACAGGAGTTCAGCGTGCTGACCTGGTTTCACGAAGAATGAGGGTAGGCAGGCGGCCCGCACTTGTCAACCGGCGCGGGTACGAGCGCGCCATGACCACCCGTTGTACTCCTTGCTTAATCAGTAGTTTGAGAACCGGGTGTCCTCAATGGATTGCCTTGGTCTCCGTTCTCTAATAATTCGACGGTCTCTTGATACTTCTTGCACCTTGCCAAATCGATTGGCCGTCTGCCTCGTGCGTCTGTTGAACTTAACGAAGCGCCATGTTTTAGCAGAAGTTTCACGTGACCAACATTCTCTTTCCAGAAGGCGCCAGCCGCATAATACAAGGGAGTAAAACCTGCGGAATCTCTGGCGTTGGCATCAGCCCCAACATCCAACAAGGCTTCCACGGCTTGATTCGCCCCTTCGCCAAGGGCCAGCATGAGAGGAGTCTGAGCGTAAGAATCGAATGGGGCAAACGCTGAACCGTCAAAAAGATCTGTTGTCGCCGATGTCTGTCCTTTATCAACGGTGCCTACGTCAACATCTACACCATGCTCCACTAACCACCGGATGAGTAGATGCCCATCATATATGGCGGCGATATGAAGGGCTGTGTGGCCAAAGGGAGATGAAAAAGCGTTCAGATCGGCGCCAAACTCATTCAGGATTTCCGCTGTCTCTATGCTCTTTACGTCATGTCCTACAAGAGCAACCATATGGATCAGCCGCCAGTCCGATAGGCCCCGTTCAGCGGCTTGGTCTTCCCAGTCATACCAGGCCATTTTCTGAATCGGACGATTAGCATCATCTCCATGCTCGAGCAAATACCTGAGGGCATCCGAGTTGCGAATGGCGTATTGAATCGGGTAGAAGGTATCGATTTGTTCATCCAATGCACCCGGATCTGCGGCAAGAAACTTGCCAATTTCATCCGTATCACCCAACGCGCAGGCCGAGTGAAGATCCATCTCTGCTCCTATTTCCAAAAGAGCAGGGGCTAGGGCTGGACGTAGAAACGCCGTAAGTTGCAACAGTGTTGCGCCTTTACCGGAGAACCAATTGCTGTAACGCGTCTCGTTCTTTCCCTTCAGCAATGACTTCGAGATACCGCCTCCTTTTAGATTCGATAGGATGCGTTCGAGATCATCGCCTTGCATCGCCTCAATAACATCACCGAAATCAATGTTCTTCATGTTCTGTATGATGCTTATGCTTGGGCCAACGGTCGAAGCGCTCGAGCGTTCCACTGTCCTCACACGGCTTTGGATCCGCGTTCTGGACCCGCGAACTCGCTGTAGTCTGCGGGTCGCGGCGCCATCGGCAAGCAGCCGGTGCTCGGTATGCGCCAGCGCGGTGGCCGCGTTGTAGCGACTGACCTGCCCCGAGTGATTGTACAATGTGTAATGTTAGTCTTCAGGCCGCATCTGCTCCTTTCTCGAGGGTAATCTACCCTCAGCTCAGGAGCTCACGCCATCCCCTCATACTCTCGGGTTCTCCAACCCCTAAATGTGTCCCATTTTCACTGACGGTCTACAGGTACTTCACGTGCACTTCCAGCTTTTCCACCGAGATTGCGTCTCTGACTATCGGCGGCCGCTCGAGCACGCGCAACCCCACCAGGTTCTCGCCCACCGCAAACTGTTGCGGTGACGCACTGAACACGAGCCATCCTTCTTCCACCGAAGACGGCGCCAAAAGGGCGCCATTGAGCCGGATCTCCAGGTGCTCCAGCGTGCCTTTAGAAATCGGGAGGGTGAGCAGATCCTCCTTGTTGGGATACGGGGCAGGCCGGATCAGGCCCGCTTCGATGCGCGCTTCTTCGGGCAGGTCTTCCGCGGAGGGGTCGGAGAGCAGGACCCGCAGTGTGAGCTCATCGATGTGCTCGGCCTCAGCGTTCACGTCGTCGCCCACGGCCACGGTCAGGAGCGTCTCGAAGCCGTCGCCCGCCAGCGCCGTCGGTAGCGGCGCAAGCACGTTCGAGTTGAAGTACATCCAGTGCTGCACCCATCTTTGCTCCGGGTAGCCGATGTTCACCGGGAGCCCACCGGCGCGGCGCTCGACGACGAAGACTTTGTCCTTGTGCCGAAGCGTCTGGGGATCGCCGATCTCTTCCATCGTCTGCCGGGCTCCCTCCCAGTCCGCGCGAGCATGTTCAAAACTGCGCCCTTGGCCCGGTATCAGTCCCACACTGCGCAGGGTCTCCAGGCTGACGCTGTTGAAGTTGAACACCGTGATGCCGTCGGCTCCCTGCTGCCACCAGTTGGCCGCGATACCCCGCAGCACCTCGATCGGCGCGTACTTGTAACCGTCGGTGGCGTGGTAGTCGTCGTGGCAGGGATAGAGCCCGATGTGCGTCCCGGCCGTGATACGGCGAAATGCCGCGATGTCCACATCGACCGTCCGAATGCCCAGCACGAAGAGGTCCACCAGCCGCTCCCGCGCCCAGGTCTCGACGTCCATGCCGTCGAAGTGGCAGCCGGGCAGATTCTCCGGCACCCGAGCTGCCAGAAGAAACGGCCGCCCACGTTTCTCGGCGACCTCCAGGAGCATGGCACGGACGCTGCGCATGAACTCCGTGAGCGCACCGTGGTGTTCCCACTTCCGGCCGTGTGGTAAGAGGCAGGGCGTCCTGGCGAAATCCAGGCTGATGCCGTCGAAGTCATAGTTCTCCGCTAGCTCACGCAGGATGCTGAGCTTATACGCTCGCACCTCCGGGATGGCGAAGTTCCAGTACCCGTTGGCGTCTGGATTCCAGGGAATCCCCCGAATCGGCTCCCCACCCGGGTTCCAGTCGATCAGCCACTCAGGGTGCGCTTCTTTCATCGGAACGGTTGCGATCGTCCCTTGGACATCGTTGTCGCCGCCGTTGATCCGGTAGGTGTAGAAGACCTCAAGGCCCCGCTCCTTGGTCGCCTCCAGGAACACGCGCACCGGGTCGATCCCAGCCTCGAACCATTTTTTGTACTGCGGAAAATCGACCTGAGGAGCGATTTCGCTGGGATAGCAAGCCAGATTGCCCTCACTCCAGTCCCACCAGATGCTGTCGGTCTGGTTCCCCTCATGGTCGGTGAACTCGAACTTGGTCTTCACCACCTGGTCCAGATCGAAATCCTCGAAGGCGAAGGTGTCCGAACCGTGATCGTAGTGGTTGATGATCCTGCGGCGCCGCTCCGCGGCCGCCACGTGTTCCTCGGATAGCTCGATGCCCATTCCCGCCTCCTTACCGCGTGAACCTCGACCGCTTGCCCTCCCGCAGCTTACCCATAGTCTGTTCAGCACCATGACGTCGCCTGCTCATCCCTGACCCCCTTCCCCGTGGGAATTATCAACTTGACTTTACGCGGCGCGCACCATGTGCAAAGTCACCATCAGCCTACTCCAGCTCTTCGAGCGTTTTCCCAATCAAGATACCGCCAGAGCCTACATGGAGCAAAAGAGATGGCCGGCCGGCGCCTGGTGTCCGCACTGCGGAGAGCGGACGCGCATCGGTTCCTACAAGGACGGATACTACCGGTGCAACGTCTGTATGGAAATGTTCACCGTTCGCACCCAGACCGTCATGCAACGTTCGCACATTCCGCTTCATAAGTGGCTTTACGGGATGTACCTGCTCGTCACGGCCCGCAAGGGCATCTCGTCGGTGCAGCTATCCAAGGAACTTGGCATATCGCAGCCCTCGGCCTGGTTCAGGCTACAGCGGCTCAGGGAAGCCTGTAAGGATACCGACGGACCCCTGTCCGGGATCGTCGAAATCGACGAGACCTACGTGGGGGGAAAGGAAACGAACAAACACAAGCGCAAGCGGTTGGATGCGGGTCGCGGCGCCATCGGCAAGCAGCCGGTGCTCGGTATGCGCCAGCGCGGTGGCCGCGTTGTAGCGACTGACCTGCCCCGAGTGATTGTACAATGTGTAATGTTAGTCTTCAGGCCGCATCTGCTCCTTTCTCGAGGGTAATCTACCCTCAGCTCAGGAGCTCACGCCATCCCCTCATACTCTCGGGTTCTCCAACCCCTAAATGTGTCCCATTTTCACTGACGGTCTACAGGTACTTCACGTGCACTTCCAGCTTTTCCACCGAGATTGCGTCTCTGACTATCGGCGGCCGCTCGAGCACGCGCAACCCCACCAGGTTCTCGCCCACCGCAAACTGTTGCGGTGACGCACTGAACACGAGCCATCCTTCTTCCACCGAAGACGGCGCCAAAAGGGCGCCATTGAGCCGGATCTCCAGGTGCTCCAGCGTGCCTCTGGCCATCGGGAGGGTGCGAAGGTCCTCCTTGTTGGGATACGGGGCAGGCCGGATCAGGCCCGCTTCGATGCGCGCTTCTCCGGACAGGTCTTTCGCGGAGGGGTCCGAGAGCAGGACCCGCAGTGTGAGCTCATCGATGTGCTCGGCCTCAGCGTTCACGTCGTCGCCCACGGCCACGGTCAGGAGCGTCTCGAAGCCGTCGCCCGCCAGCGCCGTCGGTAGCGGCGCAAGCACGTTCGAGTTGGAGTACATCCAGTGCTGCACCCGCCTTTCCTCCGGGTAGCCGATGTTCACCGGGTGCCCACCGGCGCGGCGCTCGACGACGAAGACTTTGTCCTTGTGCCGAAGCGTCTGGAGATCGCCGATCTCTTCCAGCGTCTGCCGGGCTCCCTCCCAGTCCGCGCGAGCATATTCAAAACTGCGCCCTTGGCCCGGTATCAGTCCCACACTGCGCAGGGTTTCCAGGCTGACGTTTGTGAAGTTGAAGACCGTGATGCCGTCGGCTTCCTGCTGCCACCAGTTGGCGGCGATACCCCGCAGCACCTCGATCGGCGCGTACATGTAACCGTCGGTGGCGTGGTAGTCGTCGTGGCAGGGATAGAGCTTGATATGCGTCCCGGCCGTGATACGGCGAAATGCCGCGATGTCCACATCGACCGCCCGAACGCCCAGCACGAAGAGGTCCACCAGCCGCTCCCGCGCCCAGGTCTCGACGTCCATGCCGTCGAAGTGGCAGCCGAGCAGATTCTCCGGCACCCGAGCTGCCAGAAGAAACGGCCGCCCACGTTTCTCGGCGACCTCCAGGAGCATGGCACGGACGCTGCGCATGAACTCCGTGAGCGCACCGTTGTGTTCCCACTTCCGACCGTATGGTAAGAGGCAGGGCGTCCTGGCGAAATCCAGGCTGATGCCGTCGAAGTCATAGTTCTCCGCCAGCTCACGCAGGATGCTGAGCTTATACGCTCGCACCTCCGGAATAGCGAAGTTCCAGAACCCATTGACGTCTGGATCCCAGGGATGCCCCCGATTCGGCTCCCCACCCGGGTTCCAGTCAACCAGCCACTCGGGGTGCGCCTCTTTCATCGGAACGGTTGCGGTCTTCCCGGGGACTTGGTTATCGCTGCCGTCGATCCGGTAGGTGTAGAAGGCCTCACGCCCCCGCTCCTTGGTCGCCTCCAGGAACACGCGCACCGGATCCATTCCGGCCTCAAACCACCTTTGGAACTGGGGGGAATCCAACTGAGGTAGAATGTGGCTGGGATACCAGACCCGATTGCTCCCGCCCCAGTCCCACCAGATGCTGTCGATCTGGTTGCCCTCATGGTCGGTGAATTCGAACTTGGTCTTCACCACCTGGTCCAGATCGAAATCCCCGAAGGCGAAGGTGTTCGCACTGTGATCGTAGTGGTTGATGATCCTGCGGCGCCGCCCGACGGCAGCCACGTGCTCCTCGGATAGCTCGATTCTCATGACCGGTTTCCCCCTCAGCCCCTTTGGATCCGCGTTCTGGACCCGCGAACCCGCTGTAGTCTGCGATGGACTCATCAACGTGTCCGATGCGCATGCGGTGTCCATTGATATCTTGTACTACGAACTCCCGCATTCCCCATGGGCGTCCGTACATCACTATAGCCCATGAGATGTTGTACCGTACGAATAGCATGACTACTTTCCAGTGACACGGAACGGATCACTCCCCGAAGAACCCGGCGCTCTCCAGCAACTGGCGCAGCTTCGTCGTCTCGGCTTCGGTGAGCGGCCGATTGGGCGTTCGCGGTTCGCCGCACGGGAGGCCCATCCAGGCCAGGGTCTGCTTCAGGCGGCCGGGGAAGACATCGACCCCCGACACGGCGCTGATCAGTTCGTTGATGCGCAACTGGGTTCTGGCCAGAGCCTCCAGGTCCTTGGCCTCGAAGGCCCGCCAGAGCTTGACGAAGAGCTGCGGCATCATGTTGTAGGTCGCCCCGATGCCGCCGCAGGCGCCGGCCAGGAGCCCGTACGATAGAAGCTGATCCTCTCCATTGAAGATGAGAGGTCTCTTCTCCCCCGCGAGAAAAAGGCCCAGTGAACTGATATCGCCGCTGGAGTCCTTCATGCCGACGATGTTGGGCACCTCCAGCAGCCGATCGAACAGGTCGCGGGTCATGGTGATGCCGACGCGCTGAGGGATGTTGTAAATCAACAGCGGGACGCTGGAGGCCTCGGCCACGGCGCTGTAGTACCGGACGAGCCCCAGCGTGTCAGGTCTGTAGAAGTACGCCGGGGGCAGGGCGGCGATGGCGTCGGCGCCGACCTCGCCCGCATGGCTCGCGAGCGCCAGGGTGTCGGCCGTCTGGAAGGCGCCCACGTGGGCGATGACACCGGCGCGGCCCTTCACCTCGTCCAGGACGGTTTCCAGCGCCGAGCGGCGTTCTTCCGGGGTCAGGAGCAGCCCTTCGCCCGTCCCGCCAGAGACATAGAATCCATCCACGCCGGCATCGAGCTGATGCCGCACGATCCGGCGCATCGCCCCGGCGTCGTAGGCCCCCTCGGCATCGAAGGGGGTGATGATGGCGGGGTAAATGCCCCTCAATTCTCTCGTGTTCACCCTTGTCTCTCCCTCATACGACCCATAGGTCATGGGTGATCATCTCATCCGAAGTCAAAATCTCCGCCCCGTCCGCGGTGACCAGGACGACATCCTCGAGGCCGAATTTCTCTTCCGCCTCGTAGTACGGGTAGACGCCGTTCAACGTGATGTAGGGCTCGACCGACAGCACCATGTTCTCCTGGAAGAGAGTGGTGTTGTGCGCAGTGAGCCCCGGCCGCTCGTGCAAGTCCAGCCCGAGGCTATGGCCGATCGCGGTCCAGCCGGCCTCCAGACACCACCTGGAAAAGGCGCCGAAGCCCGCCCTGTCGTTCACGGCGAATGCGGCCTTCAGCGGTGCGTTGAACGGCGCGCCGGGTCTGATCGCATCGATGGCGGCGAAGAGCCCCTCTTTGGCGAGCTCATAGAAACGCCGCTGTTCGGGTCGCGGTTCCCCGATGCTGGCCATGCGTTTGAAGTCGCACCAGTAGCCCTCGTAGATGCAGCCGCCGTCGTATTGCACCAGATCACCGGGCTCGATCACGTACTCCGTCGGCATGCTGTCGGCCCACATGGCCCGGGGCCCGGCGTAAAGCGCATTGAAGCGTTGCTCGCTGGCGCCCTCGGCGCACATGGTGGAGGTCATGATGTCCACGACCTGCCTCTCCGTCATCCCGGGCCTGAGAGCACTGAACCCCGCTTTGACGCCTTGGGTCGTGATATCGGCGGCGGTCCGCAGGCGCGCGATCTCGGCGGGCGATTTGATGCTGCGCACCTCCCATATCGCCTCGCTGCCGTCGGTGATCTCGGCATGGGGCAGGCCCTTCAGAATCGCGGCGACGTGGGAATGCGCCATGTGCGCATGGATGTCCGATCCGATTTCCATACCGATGACGCCGCGGTCGAGCCGCTTTTCCCTCAACACGTCGAGAACCAGGGACACGGCGTTCGATTCCTTGGACATGTAAGAGCCCTGTGAGCGGGGCCAGTAGCGCACATCCTCGATCCAGCACTGCTTCACCAGGTGGTTGAAGCCGAGTGCGGCGAACAGGACGGGATCGCCTTCGGCTGGCAGGAGGGTCAGGAAGTAAAAGTGGTAGGCGTCCCACGCGCCGTCCCGCAGGCCGGCGAAATAGCGCAGGTTCTGCCGCTGCGTCAGGAAGAGAGCATCGAGCCCGTGCTGCGCGAGCGTCCGCTGGATACGGGCGTACCGCGCAGTATACTCCTCGTACCGAAAGTCACCGAACAGGATCTCTTTCATCTCAGTGCGGCCTTCCTCTCACCCGGTGGTCACCGGCCTTGCCCTTCTCCCCTCCCCGCACGCGGGTAAGGGCCCCGCACGTTCTTGTTGCCCTTGCCCTTGTTCTTCTCCCCTCCCTGCATGTGCCAGCGGAGCTTCCGCTGCCAGCGGAGCTTCCGCCGGGGAGGGACCGGGGGTGGGGTTCACGATCGCACCGCTTCCCACGCCCCGGTCCTCCACGATCGCTCCATCGCCGCTAGGACATCGGCCGCCGCCAGGGCCTCGGCGAAGCCCGGTTCGCCCTGTTGTCCATTCACGATCGACTGCAGGAACTGGTGGGCTTCGATGACCTTCAGGTCCTCGTAGTCCAGACCGATGCCCGGCCCCGGACTGAAGCTCGCGTGAAAGGGGTGGGATGGTCCGCTCAGGATGCGCGTGTACCCGCCTCGTCGCGGATCGTCATGGGCGCGGTACAACCCGATCTCGTTCATGCGCTCGAAGTCCCAACTGACGGCGCCCTCCGTCCCATGCGCATCGAAGGCCATCTGATTCTGAGGACCCTGGATGACGCGGCACGCTTCGAGCGTGCCGTGCGCGCCGTTCTCGAAGTGCACCAGCGCTCCGGCGTAATCCTCATTGGTCACTTCACCCATCGGGCCGCCCGTGCTGACCGAGAAATGCGTGCCGACGCCCTTTGTCGCTAAGGGACGCTGTGCGATGAACGTCTCGCGGTTGCCGACGACGCGCGTGATGGGGCCCGCGATCAGATGCGCCATGTCGACCGCGTGTGACATCAGGTCGCCCAGAGCGCCCAGTCCTGCGAGTTCGCGCTGGAAGCGCCACGAAAGCACGCCCTGCGGATTGCATGCGTAACCGGCGAAGAAGCGGCCCCGGTAGTGCGTCAGTCTGCCTAATTGCCCCTCCCCGATCAGTTGCCGGGCGTATTGCACGACTGGCGCCCAACGGTAGTTGTAACCCACGCACGTCAAGATGTTCGCCCGGCGTGCGGCGCGCTCGATCTCGGCCGTTTCCCCCCGGTTCCGGCCGACCGGTTTCTCGCAGAGCATGTGCTTTCCCGCCGCCGAGGCTTCCCTGGCCACTTCCAGATGCATGTTGTTGGGTGCGGCGATATTGACGGCCTCGACATCGGGGGCCGCGATCACTTCCCTCCAGTCCGTCGTGTAGCGCAGGAAGCCGAATCGCTCATGCGCTTCGCGCGCTCGGGCCTCGACATCGTCAGCGCAGATGATGAGGCGCGGCCGGACGCCGCTTTCGGGGAAGTAGTCCGCCGTCTGCCGGTAGGCGCGGCTGTGGACTGCGCCCATCCAGCCCATGCCGATCACGCCGATGCCGATGGTTCGCGCCATCATGGAAATCTCGCTAAACGTCTGTTGACCTAAGACAGCAGTGGGAAGCCGCTCCGCCTTTTGTGCTTGACTGGATGTACCTTGTGTCTCAGGTTAGCTGAACCGGGCTGACTGTGCAACTCCGGCTGCCGCCGAGGACGCGCAAACCAGGGCGCTGGACTGTGTCCGACTTACTCCCCTCCCTGCTTGTGCCAGCGGAGCTTCCGCTGCCAGCGGAGCTTCCGCCGGGGAGGGGTCGGGGGTGGGGTTCGCGGTTGGAGTTCCCCATCGGAATGTCGGGCATGGGCCAGGTGAGAGGAGAAGGGCGATGGAACCCGAACTGATCGTCGATTACGAGTGCGTCGTGGGCGAAGGACCCATGTGGCATCCGCTGGAGAAGCGTCTCTACTGGCTGGACATCCTCACCGGCCGGATCTTCTGGTTTGATCCGGCCACGGGCGAGCATGAGCAGTGCTACGATGGCGAGGTGATCGGAGGCTTCACCATCCAGGAGGACGGGGCGCTGCTCCTGTTCATGGCGAGAGGGAGAGTCGCCGTTCTGCGGGGTGGCGAGCTCCATCCCCTCATCGACGAGATTCCCCAGGAGCGCGAGAACCGCTTCAACGACGTCATCGCCGACCCCGCAGGGCGGGTCTTCTGCGGCACCATGCCGATGGACGGCGACCGAATCGACGAGAGGCTGGGAAGGCTGTACCGCCTCGACACCGATGGTTCGATCACGCCGATTCTGGAGGGGATCGGCGTCTCCAACGGGATGGGCTTCACGCCGGACCGCAAGGGGATGTACTACACCGACTCCATCGACTGCGAGATCAGCCTGTTCGATTACGACGAGGCCGCCGGGAGCCTCTCCAACCGAAGGGCCTTCGTGGAGACGCCGGTGGACAAAGGCTTGCCCGATGGGATGACCGTTGACGCCGAAGGACACGTCTGGTCCGCCCGCGCGGGAAACGGGTCGCTGCACCGATACGCGCCGGACGGCGTCGAGGAAAGGGTCGTCCATTTCCCCGCCAGGCTGGTTTCCAGCGTCACGATGGGCGGGGCGGACCTCACCGACATCTACGTGACGACGATCGGCGGAAACAACAAGGCGGTGGATGGACCCGGCGCAGGGGGGCTCTTCAGGGTCAATTTCGGCATTCGAGGGGTGCCCGAGTTCCTCTCGCGCATCAGCTTCTGAGTCGGACTGGACGCACTGGCTGCCCTTGCCCTTCTCCCCTCCCTGCACCCGGGGAGGGTTCGGCCTCTGAACGTGGACGCAGGCTCTTGTCTTTACTCCCCTCCCTGCATGTGCCAGCGGAGCTTCCGCCGGGGAGGGGTCGGGGGTGGGGTTTCTTTAGGGCCGGGGTTCACTTAGTGTCACTTTTCCAGCACTGACTTTCACCCCGATATTGACGATCTTCCCACCCGCGCGGTTGGACTCGCCCATCGGAAGGTCGGGATGGAGGAAGGAGCCGCTGCTCTGGTGGAGCCCACACACCCGGAGGTCACCATGAACGACGCCGTCAGCATCCTGGACCACGTCTCGGTCACGGTGAGCGATATGGACCGCTCGCTGGCGTTCTACTGCGGTCTCCTTGGACTGAAGGAGGTGGAGCGGCACCGCCTCGAAGGCGAGACCATCTCGAAGATGGCCGGCAAGCCCAACGTCGTGATGGACGTGGTGCGGATCGTGGCCCCCGGGACACCGGGAATCGAGATCGATCTGCAACAGTACCACGCGCCCGAAGGCGGGGTCTCGGATGCCGAACTGGGCGATGTCGGCCACTCGCACATCTGCTTCGGCGTCCCGGACATCCGGGCGGCCTATCGGGATCTGAGTGCCAGGGGGGTCGAGTTCGTGTCCGAGCCGGTCAGCTTCGATCTCGAATGGGGCATCGTGCGCGTCGCCTTCTTCAAGGACCCCGATGGATACGTCCTCGAGTTCATGGAGACCCCGGTCGAGACTAGGGAGCCGAGGGGCTAGGCGGGCGAGGGAAAGCGACGGTGCCAAGGTACGATCTGGACGGGCAGGCCGCAGACGCCACAATCTTGCTCCCCTCCCTGCATGCGGGGAGGGGCCGGGGGTGGGGTTTGTGGTGCGGATCGTGGTACCGAGGCACTCGACCTGCAAGGCGCCTGTCCCCGCGCGGGCGGAGTGAGCCCAGTCGTAGGGGCGCCTCTTGTGGGCGCCCCCCTCCCCACTGGCTGGCGGGGTTCCCTCTTTTGCCCTTTCCCTGCTTGCGCCAGCGGAGCTTCCGCCGGGGAGGGGGTAGGGGGGTGGGGTTTCTCCAGGGTATTCGTGGGACGGCGCACTAGACGGGCGAGGGAAAGCGACGGTGCCAAGGTACGATCTGGAGGGACAGGCCGCCATCGTGACGGGCGGCGGACGCGGAATCGGGCGGGCCATCGCGCTCAGGCTGGCCCGCGAAGGTGCGAGCGTGGCCGTCGCGGATATCGACGAGGGAAACGCGGTGGAGGTGGCCGGGGAGATAGGTGCGGCTGGCGGCGTGGCCCTCCCCCTCAGGGTGGACGTGACGCACAAAGACGATGCTGAGGGAATGGTTCGCGCGGCTGCGGCGCGATTCGGTCGGCTTGACATCCTGGTCAACAACGCGGGTATTGGAGCCGTCGCGCCGCTGTTGGATACCGACGAAGCGGTCTGGGACCGGCTGATGGACGTGAACGCCAAGGGAGTGTTTCTCTGCTCGCAGGCGGCGGCGCGGCGGATGATCGCCCAGGGCGAGGGCGGCCGGATCATCAACAACGCCTCCGGTGCGGGCAAGATCGCGCCCGGCAAGGGCGTGCCGCTGGGCGCGTATGCTGCCAGCAAGCACGCCGTCGTCGGGCTGACCAGGCAGATGGGCCTGGAGCTGTCGTCGCACGGCATTCTCGTCAACTGCGTGTGCGCCGGGATCGTGGACACCCCGATGTGGGAGTTGATCGACCGCGAGATCGCCAAACTGGAGGGCGCGCCGGTGGGTTCGGTGAAGGCGCGGGCGGTCGCGAGCGTACCGTTGGGGCGCATTCAGAAGCCGGAGGACGTCGCCAACGTCGTCGCTTTTCTGGCGTCGTCGGACGCGAGCTATGTCACCGGCCAGACCTATAACGCATCCGGCGGACTGTTGCCGTACTGAGCATGGCTTGGGGAGGGTTCGGCCTCTGGACGTGGACGCTGGCCCTTGCTCTTACTCCCCTCCCTGCATGTGTGGCCCCTCTGCACGTTCCCGTTGCCTTTGAACTTGATCTTGCTCCCCTCCCTGCATGCGGGGAGGGGCCGGGGGTGGGGTTAGTGTCACCAATCCAGCACTGACTTTCACCCCGAAAATGACGATCTTCCCACCCGCGCCGAACGAGGAGCCGGGGGTGGGGTTTCTCCATAGAAGGGAAGGGACGCGCATGAACTCGCAGATGCTGGAGAGGGAGCTATGAAGATCACGGAGATAAAGACCTATCCGGTCTGGGTCGAGTTCAGGAACCAGTTCGTGCTGAAGATCGAGACCGACGAGGGCTTCTGCGGCTGGGGTGAAGCGGGCGTCTCGGGTCGGGAGCTGGCGGTCCAGGGTGCCGTGGCGCACTTCCGCGAATTCTTGATCGGCAAGGACCCCATGCGGATCGGTGCGCTGTGGCAGGAGATGTACCGCGGCCAGTACTTCGAGGGTGGACGCATCCTCACGGGGGCCATCTCCGCCATCGACATCGCGCTGCACGACCTCGTCGCAAAAAAACTGGGCGTGCCGGTGTATCAGCTCTTGGGGGGCGCCCAGCGCGACGCTGTTCCCTGTTTCGTCACCGCCCGGGAGCTCGATGGCCCGCAAGTCATCGAAGACGCCAGGCGCCTCGTCGGGGAGGGCTGGGATGTCATCCGGTTTGTCCCCGCCTGGCATCATCCGCCCGGAGACGAGTGCCTGCACGAGCCCCGCGAGTCCACGGCGGTGACCGCGGAATGGATGACCCGGGTGCGGGAAGCGCTGGGTCGGGCGCCGGTGCTCGGGATCGACTACCACCACCGCCTGAACGTCGCGGAAGCGGCGTCCTTCTGCCAGATGATGCCGCCTGGCACCCTGGATTTTCTCGAGGAACCGATCCGCGATGAGGCGCCCGAAGCCTACGCTGCGCTCCGCCGGATGACGCCGGTGCCGATGGCCATCGGCGAGGAGTTTTCGAGCAAGTGGGCCTTTTTGCCCTACATCGAGCGGGGCCTGACCAACTTCGCGAGGATCGACGTCTGCAACGTGGGAGGGTTCACCGAGGCCATGAAGGTGGCCGGCTGGTGCGAGGCCCACTACATCGACATGATGCCGCACAATCCGTTGGGTCCGATCAGCACCGCCGCGCACATTCACTTCGGCGCTGCGGTGCCTAACTTCGCCTGGCTGGAAGACCGCTGTCGGGAATCCGCCTTCAGGACGGAGGCCTTTCCGCTTCAGCATCGGCTCGAGGGTACGCGCTATCCCCTGCCGACGGAACCCGGCCTGGGCGTCGAGTTCAACGAAGAGAGGGTGGAGGAGTCGTTCAGGTTCTGGGAAGGACCTCACCTGCACAGGCGCGATGGCTCCTACACCAACTGGTAGAAACCCTACCCCGAGGCCAGCCGGTGTCGATCCACACGCCGGGCGGAGACCGCCGGCGGTGCGCCTCTGGGCGGGTAGCCCGGCGTGAAAAGTAGCCCGGCGTGAAAAAGTGTGCCTCCTTCGGATAGAGGGGGTATAGTATAGGACCCTTCGGATTGCTGCGGCGTCGATGATGTTGGTGTGGATGGTGATGCACCGGAGCGGCGGTAAAGACGAAAGGATCGTGGCATGGCGTTACCCGCACGTATGAAATTCGGCATCTTCCTGGGGCCGTTCCACCGGCTGGGCGAGAACCCCACGCTGGGACTGGAGCGGGACCTGGAGCTCATACAGTGGCTCGATACCCTCGGCTTTGACGAGGCGTGGATCGGCGAACACCACAGCGCCGGCTGGGAGACGATCGCATCGCCGGAGGTCTTCATCGCCGCCGCCGCCGAACGCACCAGACACATCAAGTTCGGCACCGGCGTCGTCAGCCTGCCCTACCACCATCCCCTGATGGTGGCGGACCGGATGGTGCTCCTGGACCACCTGACCAGGGGCCGGGTCATGATGGGCGTGGGGCCGGGCGCCCTGACCACGGATGCGTACATGCTGGGGATAGACCACTTGGTTCAGCGGCAGCGCATGGACGAGGCCCTCGAAATCATCATGCGGCTCTTGACCGAGACGGAGCCTATCACCCACGAGTCCGAGTGGTTCACCCTCAGGGAGGCCCGGCTCCACCTGCGGCCCTATACGCAGCCCCACTTTCCCATCGCGGTGGCGGCCTCCCAGTCGCCTACGGGGATGAGGCTGGCGGGCAAGCACGGAGCGGGGGTGCTGTCGGTCAGCATCATCACGAAAGAGAGCTATACGTCAACGCTGAATGACTACTGGAAGATCGCCGAAGAGACGGCCGCCGAGCACGGCAAGACCGTGAAGCGGGAGGACTGGCGGCTCGTGCTTCTCGTGCATCTGGCGGAGAGCCGCGAGGAGGCCATCGAAGGAGCTCGCTGGGGTGCTGCGCGTTACCAGCGCGATTACTTCGAGGGCACTATGGGCTTCGATCCCGTGATGGATGACGGCCCCGCCGAGAACATCATCGACGTCATGGTGGACAAGGGCCAGTGGTGCATCGGAACGCCGGACGATCTGATCGCCGCCATAGAGCGGCTGGACGGTCAAACCGGAGGCTTCGGCGGGCTATTGGTTCAGGCCACGGAATTCGCCACCCGCGAGCAGGTCCTGCATAGCTACGAGCTCATCGCACGGTACGTGATGCCCCACTTCCAGGGCTCTCTGGTGAGCCTGAAAGCTTCCCAAGAGTGGTCCGCTGACAAGCGGCACGAGCTCATGGCGCTCCGTAAGCAAGCCATCTCAAAAGCCGGGCGGGATTACACCGAGCGGAAATAGCAGCGGCCAGTGGAGGCGCGTCCGCACGGTTGACCTGCCCGTTTTCCGTCAGTCCTATTGGGTGCCCTCAGCAAGTATCGAAAGCGGCAACGCGTACTCGTCGTGACGCACTCTGTCGTCATTCGTTCCTTGACGGGGCTAGCACGCGGTTCCACGGGACCGGCTTCAGCTCGTGGCCTTCGAGAGTTGATTTCCCGCTGCCCAGGTCTTACTCCGGTGCTGTCGGCGCTGGCTCATGACTCGCGGCTCGTTATGTGGCTCACAGTATCGAGAGGACTGAAACCCAACTTTACGCCATGACTGTGTATGGATTTCAAGCCATCTGTTTCGACCTCGACGAAACTCTGCTAGATGATGAACGGGGGGCTGGGATGGCGGCAGAGCACACGACTCGAAAGATCGTGGACACCTATCCGAGTGTCGACGCCCAGTGCCTTATGACGAATTACCTGCATGCCAGCAAGCAGATGTGGTCTAGTCTTGGAAAGATTCCGAGCATGGGAGATCCACAGAAGTCGGGAGACGAAATCAGAGTCGAGGTTTGGAGCCTTGCGTTGACTGCCAGTGGCGTCGACAGCCCAGAAGCAGCGCATTTTGCTGCTCGGACCTACGGTGAAGCTCGCCGTACGATCGGCTACATGGCATTCGAGGACGCTGAGCACACACTCCACCGGTTGCGTGGCCAATGCAGGATGGCGGTGATTACGAACGGGACGCGGCAAATCCAGCTTGAGAAACTTGCCGTCACGCGACTGTCCCATTATTTCGACGTGATATCTGTGTCGGAGGAACTCGGCTGTGGGAAGCCGGACCGGCAAATCTTCGATTCGACGCTCCAAGAGCTGGACGTACCGCCGAACCACGCAGTACATATCGGTGACAATCCTGACGATGACATCGGCGGTGCACTCGCGGCTGGCATGTGGGCGGTTCTCATCAACCGTGGTAAGGTTATGAACCCGGACATCAAATCGACACGATACACGGAAATTAGGTCGCTTGAGGAATTGGAAGGCGCGTTGCAGAGGCTGGCCACGCTCGGGGTCGAGTAGCAGCCTACGTTGAGCGTCTTGGCTTACCATCGCATTAAACGGGATGTCGAATGACTACGGAGACCGTTACATAACTATTCGCTCCGATGAATCTCGGATAAACCGTAGTCTTTGAGCTCAAGTCCATTATGCCTCATCAAGTCCGGCGAATGGAACCCGCAGCTACTGTCAGGAAGGCAAACCGAGGCCGACGTGCCGCGCGTTCGCCATCTTCAGGTTCAATGGGCTCATGAGGACATTACCTACGGCTTCGTTCCGGCGAGCGAGGAACAGATACGAGCGGCGTTCCAGGGGTATTTCCTCGTCGCGGAACTCGAAGGGACCGTCGTTGGGTTCGTCACCGCCAGTGAGCGCATGAGCGACGGTCTGGCCGTGATCCCTGAAGGGACGAAATATTTCGAAATTGACGACATTTACGTCATCCCGGATCATCGGTCTCGTGGCATCGGCTCTCTGCTCCTCGAGCGAGTCAAGGAGCGCGCCAAGCGCGACGGCTTCACGCACTTGCATGTCTTTAGCGGCACGAAGGATTTGCACCAAATTCTACAGTTCTACGAGCGCGACGGCTTTCGGGGTTGGAGCGTGCAGTTGTACCAGTCGATCCGGTGAATGCAGGGCATAACAGAGGCCGATGAGCGAAGTTCACTGGGATGACAGCGAAACGGTGCTGGACGCCCTCCTGCTCATCAGCTCGCGTCTCGACTCGACGGATGTCGTGTGGGCCCTGACGGGCAGTCTGGGACACGCTCTCCAGGGCGTTCCTGTGGAGGTCCATGACATCGACTTGCAGACGGACGAATCGGGCGCATATGCCGTGGAGCGATCCTTGTCCGAGTACGCGGTTCGCCCGGTTGCCCATTCGCAAGGTGAACGGATCCGCTCTCACTTCGGAGTATTCGAGGTCCGAGGTGTGAGGGTAGAGGTCATGGGCGCCCTCCAGAAGCGACCGGCTGAGCCGATCTACCTTGTAGACGACCGGGCCACGATCATGAGCGCGCTCCCATCCGGCGCTATCAGCCGATCCCCTCGTTCGGTATGATGGTGGCCTTGAGGCAGCGCATGGCCATGGCGCTTTCGGTCGCCTCCGCGACGCCCTCCTCGGTGAAGGGGAACCGCGTCTGCATTCGGTGCCACGGGTAGCGGTCGCGGGCGCGGTCGAGCATGTCGATGGCCAGGGGGATGTCGTTGGCGGTGAAGGCCCAGCTTCCCAGGAGGTTGATGTCCTTGGTGCAGATGCGGTGCCAGTTGGTTTCGATGGAGCCCGCGTCGGTGAACTGGCCCATCTCGACGTAGGTCCCGCCGTCGCGCAGCATCTCGATCCCCTCCGGGCCGGCCGAGGGATGGCCGCTGCACTCAACGACGAGATCGGCTCCGTAACCGCCGACGATCTCCCGGACGGCGTCGATCCGCGCCTGCGCTGTCGTGTGGGTCTCGATGGACACGGTGGCGTCGGCGCCGAATTCGCGGCACAGAGCCAGTCGCGGCTGATCGGGGGCGCCCACCACCACGACGCGGCCGGCGCCCATCTCCCTGGCCGCGACCATCGTTAGAAGGCCGATGGGCCCCGAGCCCTGAACGACTACCGCATCGCCGACCCGGAAGCCGCCGACACCCACCGCCCGGTTGAGCGCGCGAACGCAGGAGGTGAGCGGCTCGGCCAACGACCCGAGCATCAGTGACATGCTATCCGGCAGACGGTAGATCTTGGTGGCCGGCAGCATCTCCAGGTCCACATAGACCATCTCGGCCCATCCGCCCCAGAGGTGCGGGGGTTTATCGAAGGGAAGATACCGGCCATAGTAGGTCGGATTGAGACATTTGTTGGCGTTCGCCGGGTAGTGCACGCAGTAGTCGCACTCCCCGCAAGGCATGAGCGGCGGCAGCATGACCTTCGAGCCGACGGAGAGGGGTTGGCCCATGAAATCGGCTTTTAGGGCGGGGCCCTTTTCGACGACGATGCCGGCCAACTCATGGCCCAGCGTGAAGGGCCAGGGCAGGGGCTTGGGCCAGTGGCCCTCGAGGATATGGAGGTCGGTGCCGCACACGCCGCAGGCGCCGATCTGAATCAATGCGGCCACATCCGGCACGTTCGGCCGGGGCACGGTCCTGATCCGGGGCCCGGCTCCGGGACCTTCAAAGGTGGCTACTCGGACCATCTCCATGCGAAATCTCCACTGAGGACCAACGTCCGTCGCTCGTGCATACCGACACCCATCGCCTAGTCGAAGACGATCAAACCGCGGGCCACCTCGCCGCCCAGCATGGCCTCGAAAGCTGCGTTGATCTCGTCCAGACGATACTCGCGGGAGATCAGTTCATCGAGCTTGAGCTTGCCCGCCGCGTAGAGATCCAGGAGCAGGGGAAAGTCCCGGCGCGGATTGGAAGAGCCGTAGAGGCTTCCTATCACTCTCTTTTCGTGCAAGGTGATCGTGAGAGGGGGCAGGCTGATGGAAGAGCCCACGGGCGCAGCGCCGACCAGCACCAGCGTCCCGCCCGGGTGCAACGCATCAAACGCCGCCTCCTGCACCGCCGGGATACCGATGGCTTCGAAGACATAATCCGCGCCGCGTCCCCCCGTGAGGTCCCGGATGGCGTCGGTCGTCCCCTCGTCGGCCACCACGGCGTGCGTCGCGCCGAAGGTCCTGGCGAGCTCCATTTTCGCCGGCATTTGATCGATGGCGATGATGGGTTCAGCGCCGTGCAGGGCGGCCCCCTGCAAGACGTTCAATCCCACGCCACCGCAACCATAAACGACGACGCTGTCACCGGGCCGTATCTGAACGGTGTACATGGTCGCTCCCACACCCGTCGTGACGGCACAGCCGATCAGGGCCGCGATTTTCAGCGGCAACTCCTTACCCACCGGGACGCACGCCTGTTCGGGGACAACCGTCCGCTCGGCAAACGTGGATACCGCGTTGAACTGGTGCACCCTTTCGTCATGAATCCGCATGCGGGTGGTGCCGTCGAGCATGGTGCCCTCCCGCCTCGGCCCCAGGAAGGTTTCGCAGAGTCCGGCCCTGTCGCGCAGGCAGTAGAAGCATGCGCCGCACGCCGGTGCCCAGGACAGGATGACATGGTCGCCGGGCTCGACATGGGCCACCCCGCGCCCGGTGGCTTCCACAACGCCGGCCCCCTCGTGCCCCAACACGACGGGCATCGGACGACGGGGGAACGCACCGGTGAGCACATGCCAATCGGAATGACAGACGCCGCTGGCAGCCATGCGGACCCGCACTTCACCCGGACCGGGCTCTTCGAGCGTTACGTCCTCGATGACGAAGGGGGCATTCAGTTCATGAACCACTGCGGCCTTCATGGGTGCACTCCTCTCGTCTGTGTCATCGGCGGCTGCTCTCATCGGGCGCGAGTGGTAAGATCGTCATTTTCGGGATGAAAGTCAGTGCTGGATGAGTGACACTAACTCCACCCCCTAACCCCCTCCCCGGCGGAAGCTCCGCGGGCGGCGGAAGCTCCGCGGGCAGGCAGGGAGGGGAGATAAAGGAAGGCCCCGCGTGAGGAGGGGGGAAGGGATCTCCGGCGGCGACGTCGTTGGATAGCGTCCACACGAGCTTGACCCAGTCGAGCGGGTCCTTCTTCGAGGGGGCGTTCATCGCTTCGCGCAGCTTGCGCCGGGCGACTCTCAAGGCTTCGGCGCGCGCCGCGCGGCACCGCTGTAGCGTGAGCGCGTCCAGATGGGTGCGGAAAGTCGCGTCGCTCAAGAGTTGCAAGGCGGCTTCGGGGGTGCAGCCGGCCGCTTGAGCGGATTCGGCTTCGGTCAGCCCATTGGCCAAGGCGGTGGCGAAGGCCTTCTCCTGCGGTATCCAAGTGCTCTCGGTCATCACGGGTGGAAAGATAATACATTGGAGGGGCCAAGTCAGTGCTGGATGTGTGACACTACATCGGTCACGGGCGAGGAGATCGTTAGCGGAGTAGGGAGTGACCCGAAGACCATCGGCGACGCCGGTCCAGATCGGCCCAGACCCCGGGACCGTGGCTAGGGTCAGCATCGAGGCCCTGCGCGCGGCTTTCCGCTCATAGATCGTTTTTTCCCAACAACACATAAATGAAATCTCCTCCATCATTTTTCTCTTGACAAACAGATATCGGAAGCTTTTATTGCGCCGTAGGTTGGTTATATTCCATCCCATAGACGAAGCCCCTGTTTTACTTGCGTTTCACCACCTACAACAAGCCCCCCAACAGCGGGGCATCAAGGCACGGGCGCGGCCCCTGTGGAGTCGAGTTGGGACGCCATCAAGATGTTGTTCCGATAGTGCGCTCCCGGTTGCCGAGAAGCTCTGGCCCAGACCGTGCGTGCGGACCTTGGTGCATGAAGTACAGCATCGTGTGAAATGGGCTGGATGAGAGCGGTAACGCCGTTGCTGCTGGAACCTACATATCAACCTATCACCGTTGGTGACTTCTAAGGCGTCCAAAAACCTCACGCTGGTGAAGCACCGATTCGATCTAGGATAGATAGAGTCCCCGTCTACAAGGGCGGGGCCTCTATCTTTTATTTCAAGGAGGAGTTGAGCCATGTCAAAGCGCTCCGTTTTTTGTCTTGGGGCCTGCGTTCTGGCCGCTGTATTGCTCGTTTTCACGGTGGGTTCCAGCAGTGCAGAAGGGCGTCTCTTCCGCCTTGTGGACGGCCAACTTGTGGAGATAGACCGCTCCGACCCCTCTTTCACGGGGGTCACGATCGGCACGACGTCCGGCGACGAAGTGGAGATCGATCCCGACAACGTTGCAGGCAGGTTCGACGAGCTCAAGGCCATTGCAGAAGCCTTGGGCGGCTGGGATCAACTCGACTTCCACGGCGGGACTACTCTCATGGGAGAAGGTCCAGGCGGCACGGATGTCCGCATCAAGGTCGGTGCTAACCTATCACAGATAGGCGGGTATTTCTACCGCGTTGTGGATGGGGCGCTGATCGTGCCGGATCCGTTGATTCCGCACACCGGCTATTTCGCGAAGATCAGCACCGGCCACTGGGTGGAGGTCGATCCCAACCTGTCCCTGCTCGAACAGCTCGAAGAAATCGAAGCGCTGGTAACTTCGGGCGCGCCCATCATTGGACCCGATGGGGAAAACCAAAACGACTCGGTGGCGGTGGAAGCGGCCACGTGGAGGGCGGTCAAGGCGGCGTTCCTGCGGTAGGCCCTTCTCTGGCCATCGCTTTACGATGCGGCCCCCGTGCCCAGCCCGCGCGGGGGCCTTTTCTTTTCCCACTGCGCAGCCGGCCGCCTGGGCGGATTCGGCTTCGGTCAGCCCATCGGCCAAGGCGGTGGCGAAGGCCTCCTCTTGCTGTGTCCAAGCGCTCTCGGTCATCACGGGTGGGAAGATAATGCATCGGAGGGGCTAAGTCAGTGCTAGATTCGTGACACTAACCCCCTCCCCGGCGGAAGCTCCGCTGGCAGCGGAAGCTCCGCTGGCACATGCAGGGAGGGGAGCAAGAGAACCCCACCCCCAGCCCCTCCCCGCTTGCAGGGAGGGGAGTAAGGTCGGCCTCCGCCTGGGGGGCGGTTGGCCCGGATGCGCAGGGAACGAAGCCGGGATTCCCGAGGCTCAGGGGCGCTCAATCTTTCCCCTCGCGAATCACTGAACGCGACGACCAGCGGTAAACGTGCAGGGCGTTTCCACCGAGAATGAGGGCTCGTTCATCGGATGACAGAAACCCGGTGTGCAAGGCGGCCAGCTTCACCAGTTGCGGATAGTTCGCGTAACCGAGAAGCCCCGGCTGATCCGTGCCCCACATGATCTTGGCCGGGCCGATGCGTTCGGCAGCCAGGCGCAAGTACCGTCCCGCGCTGGGGTAGGGGTAGTCCTCGTCCGGCACGTAGTGCGGAAGAGCGGCCGTGTCAAACCACACGTTGGGCAGACGGCCAAGATCGATCTGATCGAGCCACAGACGCCACAGGGCCGGGTCGGCCTCCGCCTGGGGGGTCGGTTGGCCCAGATGCGCTACGACGATCCGGAGGCCGGGATGCTCTTCGGCGATGGCGCGCACGGCGCTCGTCTGATAGGAGCGACTGCCCACGGCACCCAGATCGAGGACCAGGACCCATCCGCGCTCTTCGAGCTCGGCCCACAGCCAGGCGATCTCGGGCGCATCGAGCCTGGCCTCGGGGTGGATGCCGCACAGTCCGGCCGACACGGAACACTCGAGTTTGACCGCCCGAAAGCCGGATGAAGCGGCGATGGCGTCGAAGGCTGTGCGATTGTCGGGGGCCCACGGATCGAGGAAAGCGGCGCCCAATAGACGCTCGGGATGACGGCTTTGGGCCTCCAGCACGTACGGATTGCACGCTCCGTAGAACGGCCCCTGGAGCATGACCGCCTTGTCCACTCCGGCCCAATCCATGTTCGCGAGGAGCATTTCAGCCGTGAAGACGGTTTTCTCGCCATAGGGCGGGAGCAGTTGCATCTCCCCGTCGCCAATGGCGATACGGCCATAGCCCAGACCGCGCGTGGGACCAGCGCCCACCAGGCCCCGGACCTCGGGGAAGATGTGGACGTGCGCATCGACGATCATGGCCTGGGACGATCCCATAGCGGCGCCTGGACGCTGCGGGCGATGATCACCCGCGCGAGGGCTCGTTCATCTCTTCGCGCGCCGCACGGGAGAGTTCCGGCAGATGATCCTGGTTGGCCAGGGCCTGTTCGAGGTGGCGCATACGCTCGGGGCCAGCGGTGCGAAGCATCGTCTCGCCATAGACCGAATCCATCCAGAACCGGGCGAGCTTACTGATCTCGCCGCGCAGCATAGGCAACTGTTCGGGGGTATACCGGGCTGAAAAGTTGAGGGTGAACATCCGTCGTCTCGCACCGCCGCCCCAACTGCTGTGCTTGGTACCTTGATGAAAGACGGCGACATCGCCCGGCTCGGTCTCCAGGGCCACGGCCGGCACCTGGCTACCGTGGACGCCCCAGGCCTCCTCGGAGCCAGGTAGACCCCGCTGCAGGCTCTCCGCATACGCATCCTCGTGCCTGTGACTGCCGGGTATAACGCGCAAGGCGCCCGTATCACGCGTCAATGGGTCGAGATAAAAGGCCATCTTGTAGTAGACGATGGGCCGCTGCCAGCCCCCATCGGAATGCCAGCGGGTATCTCCCACGTAGTAATTGCCGTCGCTGGCCAGGTAGTTGTAGTCGTCGCCGAGCAGGCTTGCGATGATGCCGTCAATGCGAGGATCGTCCAGAAGCCCACAGAGGTATTCGCTCTGATCGACGAAAGGGACGATGCAGGAGCGCTCCGTGCCGTCGTGCGCCTTGTCGTCGTGCCCGCCGCCGTGGGCCGCCCAGACGGCTTCGAATGCACCGATGATCTCATCGATGCAGTCCCTCAGAAGCCCCGGAAAGTGAAGGAATCCAAAGGTGTCGATGAAGGCCAGTTGCTGTGGCGTGAGCTTCATTCGGGTCATGGCGTCGCTCTCCTCTTTGGTCGCTGCTCTCTTCGGGCGCGAGGGGGAAGATCGTCATTTTTGGGGCAAAAGTCAGTGCTGAAAAAGTGACACTAACCCCACCCTAAAGAGACCCCACCCCCGACCCCTCCCCGGCGGAAGCTCCGCTGGCAGCGGAAGCTCCGCTGGCACATGCAGGGAGGGGAGCAAGAGTGGCGGCGGCGCGTGCCGCTATGGCCATCGGGGCGCGCCCATCACCCGTAGTTCCCCCTGAATGCGCCCCCGGTCAATAATAGAAGCGCTGCAGTTTCTCCCGCTCACCTTCATAAGCGGTCCGCAACTCTTGCGTCAGGGGGTCATCGGACGCCTCCGCGGCGGCGATGTCCCACCAGACGCCCGACCCCGGCAGATAGCGGTGCTTTTCCACTTCCGTCACGATGACGCACGACCGCTCCTCCTCGCGCGCTTCATGCAAAGCGCGGCGCAGCCCTTCCGGTGCGGTGACATGCCATGCCCTGGCGCCCATGCTCTCGGCGTTCTTGACGAAATCGATCGGCAGGTAGTCGCCTTCGAGGCGGTTCGTGCTCTCGTCGCGCGCTCGAAACTCGTTGCCAAAGCTGCGTCCGGAGCGAAACATCTGAAGCTGCCGGATCACCTGATAGCCGTGATTCTCCGAGACCACGACGGTGATTTTCAGGTTTTCCTGCATGGCGGTGACCAACTCCATCGGGTTCATCAGATACGTGCCGTCGCCGATGTACACGACGACCTCGCCCCCCGGCTGAGCCATGCGCACGCCCAGTCCAGCCGGCAGTTCGTAGCCCATACACGAAAAACCGAACTCGATGTGACAGGCCCGGCCGCGGCTCGCATCCCACAGCTTGTGAAGGTCTCCGGGGGGGCCGCCGGCGGCCGCGATGATGGTGTCCCCCGCCTGCGCCTCGTCATTGAGCACGCCGATGACCTGTCCCTGGCTCATCGCCTCTTCGGGGATCTGGCGGTACACTTCCTGGGCGAGCTGCGTTTCCCACTCCCTCCTGGCCGCAGAAATCTCGTCCAGATAACGGGCGTCCGGCTTCAATCCAGCCGCTTTCGCCGCACCCGTGAGGGCTCGCAATGCCTCACGAGCGTCGGCGATGATCGGGGTGGCGCCCTGCTTGTGGGCATCGTGCCCGCACACGTTGATGCTGATGAATTTCACGTCCGGATGCTGAAAGGCCGAATGGGAACCCGTGGTGAAATCGGTCAGCCGCGTCCCCACGCAGATCACCAGGTCGGCCTGACTCATGATCTTTGCCGCGGAAGGTGAGCCGGTGACGCCATGCCCGCCTAGCAGGAGCGGCGAGCCGTTACGGATCGAACCCCTGCCGACGAAGGTCTCGCCCACTGGAATGCCGAACGCCTCGGAGAAGGTCTCAAGCGCCTCCCACGCCTCGGCGTGATGCACGCCGCCGCCGGCGATGATCGCAGGGCGCTCCGCCTCCTTGAGCAGGGTTACCGCCGCGTCAACGCGCTTCGGATCCGGTAACCGGCGCTCCACATGCCAGATGCGCCGCTCGAAGAGATGGGCCGGATAGTCGTAGGCCTCCGCCTGCACATCCTGCGGCAACGCCAGGGTCACGACACCGGTCTCGGCCGGGTCCGTCAGCACGCGCATGGCTTCGGGCAAGGCGGTGAGCAATTGTTCGGGACGTGAGATGCGGTCGAAGAAACGGCTGACCGGACGGAAGCAATCGGTGACGCTCACGTCCCCGGAGATCGGGTGCTCCAGTTGCTGCAACACGGGGTCCTGGCGCCGTGACGCGTAGTGATCCGATGGCAATAAAAGCACTGGCAGGCGATTAATGGTCGCCGTCGCAGCGCCGGTGATCATATTCGTAGCGCCGGGGCCTATGGACGAGGTGCAAGCCAGGGTAGCCAGCCGGAAGTTCGCCCTGGCAAAGCCGCTTGCGGTATGGACCATCGATTGCTCATTGCACGGTTGGTAGTAGGGCAGGTCGCGGCCAACTTCATGGAGCGCCTGGCCCAGCCCGGCCACATTGCCGTGGCCAAAGATCCCGAATATGGCGGGGATGAGGCGGCGCGTCACACCGTCGCGTTCGCTGTGCTGGACTTGCAGGTACTTGACCACCGCCTGAGCCATGGTCAAGCGGACCGTCTTCCGACCGTTCGTTCCCGACATTCTCACGGCCTCCTTGCTTCATTTTCTATCGGCATGGAATCGACCCCTGGATCAACGTTGATCCGCAGAACATCAAGGGGAAGCTCCTATTTTGTTCCCATCCTGAGCGTTCCGTCGTTGGCCCCAGGAGTCTATCCTCCAATGCTGGTGCATAGTCAACGCGGATATTATAGAATAACGCGGCGTCGCCACCGGTGTCAATGCACCGGTGTACGAGCTGAGAGGGCAGTTTTCAACCTCACGGGGGCTGACAATTAGATCGGCGCGTTCTACTTTCCTTGCGCACCCAAGGCGGTCTCGCCGGGGAGCACATCATCGGCACCATCATCCTTGAGGTTGTCACAGACCTCCGGGCGCCGTTACAGCACAGCCTCCGGGAACCCCGGGCATGAATATTCCGCGACAACACTTCTGGGCCGTGCTACCCATCGCGGGTTCGGCGAGCGCGCTCTTGTGCGGATACGAGTTCATCCGCAGCGCATCGAATACGCTCTTCAAGGCCGCATACGGCCCCGAGAATCTGCCCGTGGTCATGGCCGCGGTGCCCGTCGGTGTGATCGTGGCTGTCATCTTCTACGGCAGGCTGCTCTCGCGGATCGGACCCCGCCGCTCGCTCCTGGTCACGATGCTCCTTTCGGCGCTCGCCATCGGGGGTTGCTATCTGGCGGTACGCAGCGGTTCGAAACTCGCCACGGGGGTGCTCTACGTCGTTCGGGAGGTGTATGTGGTCCTGTTGATCGAGCAGTACTGGTCGTTTGTGAACAGCAGCCTGAGCGAAACCTCCGCCAAGAAGCTCGAGGGCCTGCTCCTGGGCATTGCGACCCTGGGGGCCATCGCGGGAGGCCTGTTGGTGGGGGCCCTGGCCGAGCCTTTAGGGACCGAGACGATGCTCCTGTTTGCAGCGGGGTCAATGGTGCCGGCGGCGCTTCTATCCGACCTCGCCTACGCCCGCTCCGGCGAACCTCGGCCCGCGCCGCAGGAAGAGGGCGGGAGATCGGGGCATCTGGGCCTCAAGCTGTTCAAGGCGAACCGCCTTCTCCCGACGCTTCTCGGGCTCGTGATCGCGACGCAGGTGGTTTCGACCGCCCTCAGCCTGAACTTTCAGACGATCCTGTACGACGTCATCCCCGAGAACGACGCCCAGACGGCTTACTCCGGGCGATTCTATGCGAAGCTCAACAGCGCCGCCCTGTTCTTGCAGTTCGTCGTTGCCCCGTTCGTACTCCGGCTCGTGCCCGTCCGGGTCATCCACGCGATCATCCCACTGATCCACATCGGCGCCTGCGCGGCGTTCATCGCCCTGCCCTCGCTCGCGGCGGCCGGGCTCGCTCTCCTGCTCTTCAAGGCGTTCGACTACTCGATCTTCCGCATCGCCAAGGAGCTCCTGTACATTCCCCTCTCCTTCGATGCGCGCTACCGCGCGAAGCAGATCATCGATTTCGCCGGCTACCGGTTCAGCAAAGGCGGCACAGGTGGGTTCATCAAGCTTGCGGAGATGCTCGGTCTCGCCGTGGCGGGCGCCTACGCGCACATCGCGCTTCTGGCAGCGGGTGCCTGGCTGGCCCTGATCTTCCCGCTCACGCGGCGGAGGGTATGACAAGGCCTCCGGGCGTTCGGTGTGCGTTCCGGATGCAACCCTCTTGCGCCGGACCTCTCCGGGCCTCAAATTCGAGCAGGATGGGCGGCAAAGGCCGCGGACAACCTGCAGAAAAGCCAGGGTGCGATCAGGGCGTGACTGGAGCAAGAGGGGCCGATGCTGACGGAATGGGAGAAATCCGAGCTCGATGAACGGGGTTTTGTCCTGTTCGAAGACGTCATCATGCCGGAGGAAATCGACGAGCTGCGGGAGCTCTCGCTTTCCCTGGCAGAGAAGGATCGGGCTCTGGGGCGCGAGTGGGCCCATCGCCCTACCGTCGGGAGCCAGCGCGTCTGGAATCTGGTGAACAAGGGCGAGCCGTTCGAGCGGGCCATCCAGCATCCGCGAATCCTGGCGGCCATGGAGTACCTGCTCGGGGCGAACTGCACGCTCAGCTCATTCACCGCGAACATCATCAAGGCCGGTGGAATCGACAGCAGCATGCACGTGGACCAGCACATACCCCAATTGCCGACGCCGCGCCCCGCCTTTCCGATCGTCGTCAACAGCATCTGGTTTCTCGATGACTTCACGCTCGAAAACGGCGCGACGCGCGTCGTTCCCGGCAGCCACAGGCGCCTCGTTGAACTGCCGGAGTGCGACGCCCACTACGACGGCGAGGCGCGGCTCACGGGCCCCAAAGGCTCCGTGTCCATCATGAACGGTGCGTTGTGGCACGCCGCTGCGCCCAACCGCACCGACCGCGTGCGCGTGGGGCTCCTGGGCTTCTTCTGCCGCGCGATCATCAAGCCGCAGCAGGACCACTCCCGGCTGATCTCCGGGGAGGTCATCGCCCGCGCGACGCCGACGTTGAAGCGGCTTCTGGGGTTCGATTCCATGCCGAGTCTGAACGATTGAGAAGGGGATGACATGCCGCTGACCCCGGAGCAGGTCGAGAGGTTCGAGAGGGACGGCTTCCTGGCGCCGATCCCGGTGCTGGCGGAAGCGGAGGTGGCGCGCTACCGGAACCTCTTCGATGAACTGGAGGCGCGGCTTGGGCGGGAGACGGCTTCCAACAGCCTGACGGATTATCACTTCAAGGAATCCTTCATCTGGGAGTTGGCGACCCACCCGAAGGTCCTGGACTGCATGGAAGCCCTCATCGGACCGGATATCGCACTGCTGGCATCCCACTTCTTCTGCAAGTACGGCCAGCAGGAGAAGTTCGTGGCGTGGCACCAGGACGTGACGTACTGGGGACTGGAGCCGCCGTTCGCGGTGTCGGCGTGGCTCGCCATCGACGACAGCGACCGCGAAAACGGCTGCATGCGCGTGATCCCCGGAACGCATCAGGACGGGATTCGAGAGCACGGCAAGGCCGACCAGGACGGGAACCTCTTGAGCATCAACCAGGAGATCCCCGTCACCGAAGCGGAGGAGGGGAGCGCCGCAGACCTCATTCTGAGGGCCGGGGAGATGTCGCTGCACCACGGCACGGTGGTCCACGGCAGTCTCCCCAATCGCTCGACGCGCCGCCGCTGCGGGTTGACGGTCCCTTACCTTCCGACGGGGGTCAAGGTGGCCTCGGCGAGCTCGCTGGGGGTGCCTTTCACCGGGGTGCTCGTCCGGGGCGAGGACCCTGACGGGAACTACTCGGAACACCCGATGCCTTTCCCGCTGCAATCGCTTTAGCCGTGAACCAGAAGACCACCGGTCATGCCCGCGCGAGGCCGATTTTGAAACGACTATCGAACTTCGATGCCATATCGAGCCGAGACGGTTGAGGGGTAGAGACATGTCGCTTAGCAAAGCGCAAGTTGAGGCGTACGAGCGGGACGGCTTCGTGGTGCCGGTCCCCATAGTCGACGAGGTGGGGGCGGAGCGATGCCGAAGCCTGTTCGATGCGCTCGAGGCGGCCGAAGGACAGGAGAAATGCCGCATCGGGCTGCTCGATCGACACTTCGACCAGGAATTCCTCTGGGAGGTGGCGACGCACCCGAAGATCCTGGATTGCGTCGAAGCGTTGATTGGACCGGACATCGCCATTCTGGCGACCCATTGCTTTTGCAAGTACGGGGGGGACGGGAAGTTCGTCGCGTGGCACCAGGACGTGACGTATTGGGGACTGGAACCCCCCTTCGCCATGACGGCGTGGTACGCCATCGACGACAGCGACCGCGAAAACGGCTGCATGCGAGTGATCCCGGGAACGCACATAGACGGGATTCGGGAGCACGGCAAGTCCGGCGACGAGGCGAACCTTCTGAGCATCGATCAGGAGGTTCCCGTCACCGAGGCGGAGGAGGAGAGCGCCGTGGACTTCATCGTGAAAGCCGGAGAGATTTCGCTGCACCACGGTGCCCTGATCCATGGCAGCCTCCCCAACCGCTCGACGCGCCGGCGCCGCGGAATGACCATCCGGTACGTGCCCACCTCGGTCAAGGTGGTCAGCGAAAGCTCGCTGGGGCGGAAATACAACGGCGTCCTGGTGCGCGGCGAGGACCCCGATGGGAATCACGAGGGGCATAAGAGGCCCTTCCCCCTGAGATCGCCCTAGCGACGGGATGGTGCATCACCCAGACCCCGGCGGGTTCGACAGCATCACGAATCGATGAATGGAGACGGACAGGATGGGCGATACGGGGACCGAGACCCTGGCGGCCATTGGCGGATGATCGAGTACGAAACGGAGACGTTCCGGGGCGTCATTCTGCTGGCGGGACCGGAGACCGGCGCGCCTGAGATCACGTACAGCCCGGGCGTCAGGGGCTGGCACGCCATCTCCATCGGCACATGGAAACTGAAAGGCTGGTACCTGACCCAGGGAAATTCCCCTGAGCTGCGGATCAAGCTCAGCGGGGATGATACTTTCTCCGTTATGGCATTGCCCGTTCTCCCGCAGCCGTTGGAGGATCCGGTCGCAGGGTGGGATCGGTGGACGGGAGGGGAGGATCTCGGCGAGAGCTTCTGGCAGGTGGCCGACCTCCTGGCCGACCGGGAGCGGTCCGACACCCGCCGCCTGTACACGCACAACGACGTGGAGTTCTTTCGTCTGAGGACCCCGGAGGAGATCCGACGCCACATCGAGCCATTCCGAGATTCCGACTTCTCACGGATCTACTGGGAGGGCGCGATGGGCGATCTCGCCTTCTACTTCAGCAAGATAGGCAGAGTGGGCACGCACGACGGCCTAGATGACTTCTTCCACGCGGAGGCCCGAAGCTCGGCGGAGAACTGGCGCCGTTTCGAGGAACGCAGCATCGATCCCTTCGAGGTCGCAATCGAGCACACCCACGACATCGGGCTGGAATTTCACGCCTGCTATCGCGTTTCGGGCTTCCACACCCCACTCTCCCACGACCATTGGGACCACGGGGGTTTCGTTTACGACGGCCACCCCGAGTGGCGCGGCATGGACCGGTACGGCAACCCGACGCCCCACGTGGCGTACACCTACCCCGAGGCGCGCCGGTGGGTCGTGTCGCTGCTCAAGGAGATGGCCGGCTACCCGATCGACGGCATCTGTCTCCTGTACAACCGCCGTCCGCCACTGGTGGAGTACGAGCCGCCTCTCATCGAAGGCTTCAAGGCCGAATATGGGCAGGACCCGCGAGACCTCGATGAGAAGGATCGCCGTTGGCTGTCGTACCGCGCCCGCGCCCTCACCCAGTTCATGCGGGAGGTGCGTGAGGCGATGGATGAGGCGGGTGAGGCGCAGGGGCGTCCGAGGCGGATCGAGGTCTCGGCCATCGTCATGAGCGGCGAAGAAGAGAACCTGGTCAACGGCATGGACGTGAAGGCCTGGATCGACGAGGGGCTGATCGACACCTTGATCCCCTACACGTCACTGCCGAACTTGAACCACCAGGCTGAGGCCTGGGCTGAGGTGAGCAAGCTCGATTACTTCGTCTCGCTCACCCAAGGTACGTCGTGCCGGTTGGCACCCAATATCAACCCGGCGGACATCAGCCCCGAGGAGTACAGACGCATGGCGGCCGAACTCTACGGAAAGGGCGCCGAACACCTATTCTTCTGGTGGGGCGACGTGGGGAACGCCAACTACGGAGCGTCCTGGACTGCTCTGCGACGGCTCGGCCACCGGGAGGAGATCGAGGCCTGGGTCAGGGCCGGAAAACCGAGCCTGGCCGACCCGGTCCACCCCATCCGCAAGCTGGGCGACTGGGACACGTCTTATGTGACCCCAGGTTAGGGGTGCGCCGCGCTGCAGCACGCCTGGGCCTTTTCGTGTGCGGACAGTGCTCACGGTGCCGCACTGAGGATGTCGAGCGGATCGGGTCACCGCCTTGCTCTTAGCGCCGCCGCATAGCCTCCCATTCCTCGTGCGGCGGCACTTCCTCGCCGCTGACGTAGAGGAAATAGTAGCAGCCCGTGTCGCCGAGGAACTTGAAGTCCTTTTTAAGGGCGGCGACCGTGGTTTCGTAGTTCCCGTGAGAACGCAGGTAGGCCCGGAACGAGCCGTGTTCCCTTTCGAGCTCCAACATTCTGCCGGCGTTGGAGACGATGGCTTCGAGCTTGCGGCGGTTGCGGATGACGCGCGTGTCCTCGACTAGCTCATCGATGTCGAGCTGGCTCAGGGTGGCCACCGCCTCGGCGTCAAACCCCATGAACGCTTCGCGGGTGCTCGGCCACTTCGACTCGACGACGCGCCACGACATGCCGCTACTGAAGATCCCCTTGCTCATGACCTCGAGGTAGTCGCCCAACGATTTTGGGTCGATCTGCGCTAACGCTTGCATATCGGGCATGTCCGGCTCCTCTCATCTCTCCGCCGCTCGGTTGCTCGACGCGCCTCCGCCATTCATTATAGCGACGAACGGAGTGGGCCGGCGGTGAAGATCGCCGCGGCACCGCGATAGGTCATGGGACGGTTGACGTAGAGTGCCACTGAGGTAGCTTGATTCCACTTGCTCCATACCGGCAGGAGGCACCCAATGGCAGGAAGACCGCACGTCGTCGAGGAGGAACTGCGCCTGAAGTTCTACCGGGGCGACAGGTTCTTCCTCGCCTATAACAAAGGATGCACGACCTACGGCGACATGTACAAGTCCCGCCCCGATTTTTACCCGGTCTACTCTCCGAGCGGACGGGAGGTCACATGCACCTGCGCGTATCGCTTCAACCACCACAAGTCGATCTTCATCGGGCACGCGAACGTGAATGGAGCCAACTTCTTCCACGACAACGACCCGACGCGCCCGAACCTGGGGGATATCGTCCTGGAAAGCTGCCGGCACGAGATCCGGGGCGGCGGCATCGAGATCACGACGCACAATGGCTGGATCACGAAAGACGACGTTCGGCTGCTGGACGAGGAGCGGGACTTCACGGTCGTTCCCGGCGGAGAGGCTCACATCATTGACCTCAAGTCTACGCTGATTGCGAGCCGGACGGACCTGACGTTTGGGCAGGACATCCACGGGCTTTTGGGCGTACGGGTCGCGGATACGATGGATGTGGAAGACAGCGGCATGATTCTGAACTCGAACGGAGAGCGCAACGAGGCGCAGACTATGGACCAGGTTGCCCGCTGGGTGGACTACAGCGGGGAGGTTGCGGGAGAAAAAGTCGGCGTCACGTTGATGGTCCATCCGTCGAATCCGCCAACGCCCTTCTTCACCCGCGATTATGGGACAATGCTGGCGAGTTTGACCCTGCGAGAGAAGTACAAGCTCCCCCACAAGGAGCGGCTGACGCTGCGCTACCGCATCCTCATTCACCAGGGCGATGCCGCCGGGGCGAGGATCGAGGACTCGTACGAGCAGTTCGCCCAGGCGGGGTCTCGTTAAGGCCGACGCCCGCGTGCTCAGCCCATCCGATATTCCTCTTGACAGGTGGAGGAGACCATGCGGGCTAACGACACGAAGGATTGGGGAGCCCTCCCGGCCAATCGTCTCAAGCCGTACGTGGAGGAGAGCGAAGAACCCGGCATCCGTGCGAAGGGGGCGTGATGCAATGAAAGCCGTCGTACACTACGAACTCGGAGGGCCGGAGGTTCTGCGCTACGAGGACGTTCCGACGCCTGAGCCGGGCCCCGGCGAGGTACTGGTCAAGGTGCTGGCCGTCGCCATCGACTACATCCAACTCCACATCCGACGCGGCGGCAGCGGCCGCATCGGGGCTCCGCCGGGGCCGAGCGCCGACAGCAGCGGGAGGCCGAACTTTCCCGGCGGCATGGCCTGCGTGGAGGCCGTGGCGCTAGGGGCGGGCGTCGAAGGCGTCGCACTCGGCACGCGCCATCTGGTCCGCGACGTGCGACCCGGTTCATGCGTCGAGTTGGGCGTGGTTGATGCGGAGAGCCTGCGGCCGCGCCCCGATGGCAGGCCGGGCACCACAGCCTATCCACCATCGTTCACGCCGGAGCAGGCGGCCGGCTTCGACTATGCGCCGGTGGCGTATCACACGTTGAGGATTGCGGCGCGCCTGAGCGCGGGTGAGACTGCGCTCATTCACGCCGCCTCGGGCGGAACGGGCGTCTTAGCGGTCCAGCTCGCAAAAGCCTTCGGTGCGCGGGTCATCGCGACAGCGGGCAGCCCGGAGAAGCTCGCGCTTGCCCGCGAGTTGGGCGCCGACCTGGCGATCAACTATCGGACCGATGATTTCGTGGCTCTCGCACTTGAGGCCACGAGCGGGCGCGGCGTGGACGTGGTGTGGGAATCGGTGGGCGGGGAGGTTTTCACCCGAAGCCTCGAATCCATGGCCGAGGGCGGCCGAATGGTGAGCTTCGGCTCGAACTCCTTCACAGGTGCGGGCCAGATCGATTTCCTGCCGTTCTGGATGAAGAACCTGAAGCTGATCGGATGGGGCGGCATCAGCAACGTCGGGGCGCGCGCGCCCGAGATCATGGAGGAGCTGATCGCGCTCGCCGAGGCGGGTGAGCTTCGGCCGGTCGTGCGCCACGTCCACCGGTTCGAGGACGCGGCTGCGGCACACCGCCTGATCGAAGAGCGGAGATCGATCGGCAAGGTGGTGCTGGTGCCGTAGATGCGGAGCGGTCGATCCTTCTAGCGCCAGCCTCGCGCGGATCATCCCCGCGTGTGCGGGGAACACGGTCCGTGAGCGGTTCCCCCATCCGACTTACTGGGCGGTCTTCACGTTTGCGGGGTACCCCGGATGTTTGTGAGGCTCAGGCGAACGATGAGCGCTAGGTGGTCTCTTTCATGGTTCTTCGCCCTGGCAGCGCTTTCGGCTGTGGCCTGCGCTACCGTGGACCCCGGAGGCCGTGAGCGCATCACGCTGGAGGCCTTCGGGAGCGAGGTCGAGCACATCGGGCTTTACGCCAACCCCTTTCACGTGGGCGACGTGACATGCGAATCGGAGGTGCCCAACCTGACTCGGGCGTACCTGGAGCTCAAGGGGTACCGCGTGAGCGACCTACGCGACGCCGTCGGTGACCCTACGATGCCGGAGGGGACGAAGGATCGGCTTCTGGCCCGGGCGGCGCAGGCGGCGGGGGCGCAGGCGCTCCTGGTGGTGGACTGCCGCTGGTCGAGGGGGACGCGGCACGCCCTGCCGCGTGGGGAGTTGGGGTTCCGGATGCGTGGGGTGCCGGGTCTTGGGGAAGTGTTCTCCCACCGCTTCGCCGAGGGGGCGCTCACTTGGCCCATCCCTTCGCCACCGGCCGAGAGCCGGAGCGGCATTCGTCGATACAGAGTGGAGAGCAGCACGTTTTTGGTGGAGCGAGGCATTGCGCGGGCGCTTGGGCCGCTGCCGACCGGACCGTTGCGGGCTTTCGCCGTGGGCGAGGAGGAAGTTAAGCTGCCGCAGGGCGCGGCGCCTCGGGTGCTCCCGCTAGTCGTGGTCGGAGACGAGGAATTCACGGAAGATCACAGGTGGGGTGCCAGGGTGCGCCAGCGGGTGGCCTTCGCCTCGGCGGCCTTCGCGCGGCAGTTCGGCATTCGGTTGCGGGTTGCCTCGGCGGGGCTGTGGTTCTCCGATGATGACGTGACGACCATGGATGGGCTTTTGAAGCGGCTGCGTGAGGCGGTCCCGGCGGATTCAACGATCGTCGTGGGTTTCACGGCTCAAGAGACCCTGGAAGCTTTCGGGGAAGAGCGCGACAAGGCCGGGCTGGCGTATCTTCTGGGCGACCACTTGCTGATTCGCGACCTGGGCTCACCCGACGCGGACTGGGGGATCATCAACGAAGGGCTGACCTTGGTGCATGAGCTGGGCCACATCCTGGGAGCCGTGCACGTGCATGATCCGCTCTCCATCATGAACGGTCATCTGGCGACGATGACGGCTGATTTCGACGCGTACAACCGAGCCATCGTGGCGGTGACGCGCTATCGGTCCGTCGGAGCCATCGCCCGCTGGCGGGGGTTGGGATTCGACCCCGGTGCGCTTGTTGCCCTGTACCAGGAGCGTGCGGCCGACGACCCCGCAGTGCAGGCCGTGGTGGATGCGCTGTCTCAGTTCCTGGCCCCAGAGAGAGAGCCTTAGGCGTGGGTTACGCTGGGGCTCGATTCAGCACACGCTTGCCATTGGGGGCGATGCATCGGATGGACGCCCGTCGCGTCATCTCGTGTAGCTTGGCGGCCTACGTGGGCTTGCTTCTAGCCGCGCCTCCCATCGAGGCGTACACGACGGCGCGACACTGGTTCCGGCACAGCCACAGAATCGAGCACACACTGCGGCTGGGCCCGTACGATAGCTATTCGAGCCTGTTCTATGACTTCAAGGTGGAGCGTACGCCGCGCGAGGCGTTGAGCCTCTACCGGCGGCTTCTGGTTCCTTCGATCATACCCCGGTGCACGCTTATCCAGTTCTCAGTCTACCCTCTGCCGACCTTGCCGCCTTACCTGAATGCGAACTTCCCCGACTTCTATCGGCGCTTTGAGGTCAAGGACGGCTTGAATCTCGTGCGCGTTCTCGCCTCCGGTGCCGAGGAACCCTATGCCCTTTCGCTCTTCGTTGGGGACATTGTACCTTTCGTGCAGAAAGGAACGTCAGGACGGCAGACGAGCGCAGCCATCATGGGCATCGTGGGGACGGTGAGTTGGCACCGTATCGTGAAACGCCGCAACAGAGACGCCGACATCGTTGACGATATCGTTCGCGATGTCGCGCTGGAATTGGCCTGGCGGGTGAAGGGCAGAGTCGAGCGCGATGGGTCGTGGCTCGATTGGACCTTCGAGGTGGGGCCTAAGTTTCATAGCCACAGGGAAGTTGTGGACGTGCTGGTTGTCGGCTTCAGGCGACAGCGCAACGATGGGCGGGGGGAGGGCTCCATCTGGTTTCGTAACTCGCAGGTCGCGCTCGAAACGCAGTTCCCCATCCGAAACCCCGGCGGGGTGCGGTCTCTGGTTTCAAGGCAGAGCTTCCTGATCGGCAAGCGCTTCCCGGTGGGCTGGTCTCATGTGCGCGCCATACGCCTTCGCACCGGATTCCTATGGGAGAAGCGGCGGGTGTATGATCCCAGTGCCGGATGGGATGGAGACGTCGAATTCCTGTTTCGCCCGACCGTGGATCTCTACTAGCCTCGTCGCGTTTCCCCATGCCCATGCCCTTCGCTTCGGTGCCCCTCGCCCGGGGCGATGCCGCCCTCGCGCTGACTGCGGGGACACTCTCCCTGGCGGCCTTCCTCGCCACGCTTTCTCCGACCGTTCATGTCGTCGGCTCGGGGGAGTTGATCGCGGCGGTGCACACCGCTGGTATCGCGCATCCACCGGGCTATCCGTTGTTCGTCCTGGCCGGGCGCGCCGTCTCGTTGCTCACACCGTGGCTTTCCGTCCCGATGAGGGTCAACTTCTTCACGGCGCTATGCGGCGCCTGGGCGTGCGCTCTCGTCTATCTATGCGGCCGCACTCTCGCCTTGCCTCGGCCCTCGGCGTTGGCAGGCGCCCTGTGGCTCGCTTGGTCGGGGACCTTCTGGTCGCAGGCCGTGACGGCCGAGGTCTACACGCTGCACGTGGCGCTTCTGGCCGCGACGCTGCTTCTGGCCGCCCGATGGTTCTGTGGGGACGGGCGGGCCTTCTTCGGATTGACCTACGTGATGGGTCTTGGGCTCGCGCACCACTTGACGGTCGTCCTGATCTGGCCTGCGCTCGCGTGGGTGCTCTGGTTGAAGCGCTCCTGGGTGCGGGAGCGACCCTGGTGGCTGGCCTGGGGGATTGGCCTCGGGCTAGTGGGGTTATCACCCTATCTGAGCCTGTGGGTGCGCGCGGAGCTCGGGCCTGCGATCCAGTGGGTGCCCTTGCGCACGATGGGCGATTTCTGGGATCACATCACCGCTCAGCAGTACCGCCACTTCCTTGGACAGATGCCGCTGGGTGCCATTATTCGCAACCTGGGACGCTTCGCGGCGATCCTGGTCGAGCAGGGGACGCTGCTATCACTCCCCTTCGTGGTGCTGGGCCTCATAGAGAGCTTCCATCTAGCGCGGCCTCTGGCCGGTCCGCTCGTGATGATCGCCGCCGTGAATCTGCTCTACGCGGTCAATTACGATATCACCGACATCCACGTCTTCTACATGCCGACCTTCCTCGTGGCGGCGCTGTGGATCGGCTTCGGGTTGGCTGGAGTGGGCCGGCGGCTAGGAGCCTGGAGGCGCGTGGCGGTGGCGCGCGGATGGGGTTGGGCTTTGGCGTTCATTCTTCCGGCTGTGCCGCTTGCGGCCAACTGGCAGGCTGTGGACCTGCACGACAACTGGCTCGCCTACCGCTATGGGCTGGACATCCTGGGACCTCTGCCGCGAGGCGCTGCGCTCCTGGCCGAGGGAGACGACGCGACTTTCATCCTGTGCTACCTCCATCTCATCGAGGGGCGGCGGCCGGACGTACAGCTCTCCTGCCGTGGTGGACACCTCTCGCCGGGCGTCTACGGGAAGGACCTGTCGCGGCTCCAAAAGGCCCCTCGGGCTCGGCGAATGGCGCTAGCGGAGGAGCGACTTCTGCGACGAGGGCGGCCCGTCTTCGACGTGCGGGGGGAGAACCAGTGGGGCATCCCCGGATACCGGTGGGAGCCTTACGGGTTGACCTACCGAATCGTTCCGGATGCCGATTCGGCCAACTCGGGCGATCTGGCGGTGCAGTGGCGGCTTTCGGACCCCGATTCCTTCATCGCGGCGGGCTGGGGGCAGGACCTGTGGCTCGAGCGCATCCTGGCTCACTACACCTTCGCGCGGGCAGAGGCCCTGTATAGCCGTGGTGCGAAAGCCGCCGCCGATTCGGTTTACGCGCGCGTCGCCAACGTGGCTGCTGGCGCCGTGAGCGTGCAATACAACCTGGGGAGAACGCATCTGTTGCATGGCGACCTGGACCGCTCGGCGGCGGCGTTCGAGCGGGCGCTGGAGGTCGATCCCTTCTTCGTTCGGGCCCTCTATGGCCGAGGCGAGGTGGCCTTGGAGCAGGGGCGAATGGAGGAGGCGCTTTCGTGGTACATGCGGAGCGTTCGGAGCGATCCGGCGTTTGCCTCGGGCTACAACGCGCTGGGGGTGGCCTATGCGCAGATGGGGGATTTGATACGCGCGCGAGAGTACTGGCAGAAAGCGGTCGAGGTAGCCCCTGGCCACATCAACGCGCGGCAAAACTTGCAGCAACTTCGGCGGCACATGCGTCCTTAGGGAGCACCGTGCGATCGCGGCGTTCTGGACATGGATTCTCCCATACATTGAAAGACGTCCTCGCGGGTGGAAACCCTGGGATTTCTCTCAGTGTGCTCAACAGCGTTGGAGCCATTTGACCGGACCGAGCGTTGAGCCTATTTTCCCAACTTTGAGGTACTCGTGAGTCTTGCGACTGAACAAGCCCTTGCGCAGCTTGGTGTTCCCAAGGCCGCCAGCTTGCGTAATTTCTGTATCATTGCGCACATCGATCATGGCAAATCCACCCTCGCTGATCGGCTCTTGGAGGCCACCGGCAGCGTGGCGCCCAGCAAGATGGTCAAGCAGGTCCTCGATGCCATGGACCTGGAACGGGAGCGGGGGATCACGATCAAATCGCACCCGGTGCGCATGGTCTACAGCGCGCCGGACGGCGCGGAGTACGTCCTCAACCTGATCGATACTCCGGGCCATGTGGATTTTACCTACGAGGTGAGCCGAAGTCTAGCCGCGTGCGAGGGAGCACTCTTGCTCGTAGATGCCTCGCAGGGCGTGGAGGCGCAGACGGTCTCGAACGTGCTCCTGGCGCTGGAGCACGAACTGGCTCTCATCCCGGTCGTCAACAAGGTGGACCTCTCTCACGCACAGCCGGATGCCGCGGCCGAGGAGATCGGCGGTCTCGTCGGCATCGATCCGCGCGAGGTGATCCGAGCGAGCGCCAAGGAGGGTCTGGGGACGCGGGAGGTCCTGGAAGCCATCGTCGAGCGAGTTCCGCCACCCGGTGGGGACCCGTCGGCGCCGCTGCGGGCATTGATCTTCGATGCCTTCTTCGATGCCTACCGGGGAACGGTCGCTTACGTGCGGGTGGTGGACGGGACGTTGCGGCGAGGCATGCAGGCGCTCTATATGTCCACGGGGCAGGTGCGGGAGGTCCAGGAGGTCGGGCTGTTGACCTTCGGGCAAAAGACGCCGACTGCGGCGCTCGTCGCGGGCGACGTGGGCTACGTCATCGCTGGGGTGAAGGAGGTGACCGAGGCGCGCGTCGGCGATACCTTGACCGATGGTGGAACGCCCGCAAGTGCGGCGCTTCCAGGCTACCGCGAGGTCAAACCTATGGTCTTCGCGGGGCTCTACCCCGTTGATCCCGACGAGTACGACGAATTGAAGGCGGCGCTGGAACGGCTGAGGCTGAACGACTGGGCGTTCACCTACGGACCGGAGACCTCGCAGGCGCTGGGGTTCGGCTTCCGGTGCGGGTTTCTGGGTCTCTTACACAGAGAGATCGTGCAGGAGCGGCTGGCTCGGGAGTTCGGCATGGAGATCATCACCACGGCGCCGTCAGTGGCGTATCGCGCCGTTCTGCGTGGGGGCGAGGTCGTGATGGTGGACAATCCCGCCAAATTTCCTAACCCGGCTCTGATTGAGCGGATCGAAGAGCCGTGGCTTACGCTGGAGTTGATCACGCCCTCCGAATACTTGGGAAATGTGATGAGGCTCGTGCACAATCGGCGCGGCCAGGTAACGGGGACGCATGCGATAGGCGCCAAGCGCGTTAGCTTCGTCTGCGAGGTCCCGCTCGCCGAGATCGTCTACGATTTCTATGACAAGTTGAAGTCGGCCACGCGGGGCTATGCTTCCTTCGACTACGAGTACCTGGCACATCGTACGGCGGCCGTTCAGAAGCTCGACATTTTACTCAACGGTGAGCCCGTGGATGCCCTGAGCGTTATCTTGCACCGCGATAGGGCGCGGGAGCGGGCGCTGGTGCTTTGCCAGAAGCTGCGGCAGGAGATCCCGCGCCAGCTTTTCCCCGTCATCATCCAGGGTGCGTTGGGCAGCAAGGTGATCGCACGTGAGACCATCTCTCCCTTGCGCAAGAACGTGACGGCCAAGTGCTACGGCGGGGACATTACCCGCAAGCGCAAGCTCCTCGAGCGGCAGAAGGAAGGCCGAAAACGGCTCAAGCTGGTCGGCACCGTCGAAATACCTCAGGAAGCCTTCCTGGCCGTGCTAGGGACTTAGGGATGATGGGGGCGGTCACGGCGGGAACGCGCCGTCTTTGGAACGGTGCCCTTCGTATGCTGCGGCGCGAGAGCCGAGTCGTCCCCGAAGTCGAGGCTCGCGCGCAGACGGAGACGCCGCGCCGCCCGAAGTCGCATCTGCGCGAGTACATCGAGGCGATCGGGGTCGCGCTGTTATTGGCGCTGGGCATCCGCCACTTCATTGTGCAGGCGTTCCGCATCCCTTCGGGCTCGATGGAGGACACGCTCCTGGTCGGTGATTTCCTTCTGGCGAACAAGTTCCTGTACGGTCCCAAAATCCCCTTCACCGATGGGCGGCTGCCGGGCCTGCGCGACATGCAGCCAGGCGACATCATGATTTTCGCCTACCCTGAAGATTCCTCCAAGGACTTCATCAAGCGGTGCGTGGCCGTCGAGGGGCAGACAGTGGAGATCCGCGACAAGAGGCTATACGTGGACGGACAACCGTTCCTCAATCCCCCGAAGGTGAAATATACCGATGCCCGTGTCTTCGGTTTGGCTGACAGTCCACGTGACAACTTCGGCCCGATCACGATTCGCCCCGAGCATCTGTTCATGATGGGGGATAATCGGGACAACTCGCGCGACTCGCGTTACTGGGGCGAGCTACACATGCGTTTCGTTAAGGGCAGAGCGATGATCCTCTACTGGTCGTGGCGTCCCGATATGCGCGCGCCGCGGTATGCGAGTCCCTTGTCCCTGCCCTACATGCTGGTCTACAACATCATTCGTTTTCCGAAGCGGGTCCGGTGGGAACGGCTGGCCGACATCATCCGGTAGGTGAGGGCGCCTCACCGCGCCATCTCTATGTCCACATCCCCTTCTGTCGGAGGTGGTGCCACTATTGCGATTTCCCGATTGTCGTGGCGCGTCGGCCGGAAGTCGAGCCGTACCTCTCGGCCCTTGAGCGCGAGCTGGAGCGGCTCTCGGCACGATTTGGGCGGCCCAGAGAGGGTCTTGCGACCGTATGTTTTGGCGGCGGCACTCCGACGATGCTCCCTCCCCGGACGTTGGCGCGTATTTTGGAGGGAATCACCGGACGTTTCGGCCTCTCGTGCGCTGCGGAGGTCACCGTGGAGGCCAATCCGGGGACGGTGGACGCAGCGGCGCTGGAGATCCTGCGCGCGTCGGGCGTGACGCGGCTATCCGTCGGCGTGCAGTCGTTCCAGGACCGGCTCCTGCGCACACTGGGGCGGGACCATTCCGCCGCCGAAGCCCGGTCCGCGCTACGGGCGGCGCGCAATGCGGGCTTTGAGGAGCTCTCGCTGGACCTGCTCTTCGGCGTTCCGGGTGCAGGGCTTGAGGACGTGCGGGCCGACCTGGCCGAAGCTACAGCCCTCGAGCCGACCCATGTCTCCGCCTACCACCTAACGCTGGAGGGCGACGTGCCCATGCGGCGCAAGTTGCGCCGCGGGCGGCTCATCTTGCCCGATGAGGGGATCGCAGCCTCGGAGTACGAGTGCATTGCCCGGACCCTGGATGCGGCGGGCTACGCTCGGTACGAAGTGTCCAATTTCGCACGGGTGGGGCATCGGTGTCGCCACAACCTCGCGTACTGGAGCGGTGCCGCCTACCTTGGCGCGGGCCTGGGAGCGCACAGCTTTGTGGAGGAGCGGCGATGGTGGAACACTCGCGACTTTCGGGCGTACGTCGCTGCGCTGGAGTCGGGCCGATCGCCTGTGGAGGGAAGCGAGACGCTTGATTCCCAGACGCGGTTCTTCGAGACGGTGATGCTTGGCTTGCGCCGCGTGGAGGGGCTCGATCTGAATGAGGTCGAACGGGCTTGGGGTCGGCAGCGGACGATGGCGCTGATCGATAGAGCACGGATTTTCAAGGATGAGGGTTGGCTGGAAATCGCATCGCAGACCGTGCGTGCGACAGGAAGGGGTTTCCTCGTCGTAGATGCGCTCGTGTCCAGGTTGGCAGCGTAGGACTGCCCGAACATTGTGCTTGACATCCGTCTGATCCGAGAAGAACCGGAACGGGTCCGCCGGGGTGTGGTGGCCAAGGGTGGGCCGGATCGCGTGGATGAAGTCCTGAGACTGGATGCGGAGCGCCGGGCCCTGGTATCGGAGCTGGATGGGCTGCGGGGGAAGCGCAATGCCGCAAGCCAGGCGGTGGCCAAAGACCCGGCTCAGCGAGAGTTGCGGCGCGAAGAACTGCGAGAGCTTTCAGCGACGATCAAAGAACAGGAGGGACGCCTCCGTGAGTTGGAGATCGGACTGAACGATGCCTTGCTATCGCTGCCCAATCTGCCCGAAGACGGTGTGCCCGAGGGCCCTGACGAGAGCGGGAACGTCGTCCTGCGCACGTGGGGCGAGCCACCGTCGTTCGACTTCGAGCCCCTGGACCACCTGGCGCTGGGCGAGCAGCTTGACCTGATCGACATGAAGCGGGCGGCGAAGGTGGCCGGGGCGCGGTCGTGGTACCTCAAGGGTGAGCTCGTGCTCGTTCAGTTCGCCCTGATCCAGTTCACCCTCCGCTTTCTGACCGAGCGCGGCTTCCGGCCGGTCCTGCCGCCCGTGCTCGCGCGAAGCGAAGTCTTCGAGGCGATGGGATACCTGCCGTGGATGGCGGACGACATGTACGCTCTTGAGCGGGACGATCTCGTCCTGGCTGCTACGAGCGAGCAAACCCTTGGCCCCATGCACCGCGACGAAGTGCTGGACGTTCAGGAACTCCCCCTACGCTACTGTGGCTATTCCTCCTGCTTTCGGCGCGAGGCGGGTGCGTACGGGCGCGATACGCGGGGGATTTTACGCGTCCACCACTTCGACAAGGTGGAGATGTTCAGCTTCGCGCAGCCCGAGGGCAGCCACGACGAGCACGAGTTCCTACGTGAGAGCGAGGAGACGATCCTGCAGGCGCTCGGACTCCCCTACCAACTGGTGATGGGGTGCACGGGGGAATTGGGGGTACCCACGGCGAAGAAGTACGACATGGAGGCCTGGATGCCAGGCCAGAGTCGCTACCGGGAGACCCACTCTACTTCCAACTGCACGGATTTCCAGGCGCGGCGCCTGAACATCCGCTACCGCGACCCCAAGACCGGACGGCTCCGATTCGTCCACACGCTCAATGGCACGGCAATAGCACTCGGACGAATGCTCATTGCCTTGCTCGAAAACGGCCAGCGCGCCGACGGAAGCGTCGTCCTGCCCGAGCCCGTCGCCTCGATCTGCGGCTTTGACCAGATTGGCCCCTGAGGGGGCCTCGTCCCCATGGCCCTGGTACCAGGCGCGCGAATCCTACGCAGTGGTGGCTGGGCGATGCGGGGATGCTGAGCGGCGCACAGCCGGTGAAGCCTCGGGCCAATTTGCGCGGCGAGTCCATGACGCGGGCGTGGATCACGGAGATTTCTATTGGGGGAATATTCTAATCAAAGAAGCGCCTTCCAATCTAATCCTCGTCGACCTTGGCCGTACCAGCGTTCGTCGATCTCTAAGGGCGGCAATGCGGTGGCGGGGGTTGGTGCAACGGTTGATGGCCGTCCCGAGGATCGCCGCATGAGCGGCCCAAGAACGCTTCTGGTGACGCAGGATTTCCCTCCGATGCTGGGTGGGATCGCCACCATCTTTTTCAACATCGCCAGCCACTTCGACCCTGGTCGCATGATCGTGGCGGCGACGCCCTGCACCGACGCGGAGGCGTTCGACCGGAATCTCCCCTTCCAGATCGTACGCGCGCCTTTCGAGCATCGGCGAGCGAAAGTCTTCGGTTACAACCTTGCCTGGTGCGCGGGCTTGGCCCGGCTGGTTCGCAGGGAGGGCGTGGGCGTTATTCAGTGCGGCACCGTGCTGCCGATGGGGTATATGGGCTTGATCCTCAAGCGATTGGCCGGTGTGCCCTACGTCGTCTACACGATGGGCGTGGACAACCTCAAGGCGCGCGCGAAGCAACGAGCGTCGCCGGCATTGCGTCTGTTGATCAACCGCATCTTCTCTGAGGCGGCTCGGGTGATCACCATCAGCCGCTATACGCGATCGCTTCTTCTGGAGATGGGCGTCCCGCCCGGGAAGATCGCCGTGCTCTGCCGGGGGGTGGACATCCGTGCGTTCACGCCGGGGCCGCGCGATCCCGAGCTTGCGGCACACCTGGGCGTCGCGGGCAGGCCGGTGCTGATGACGGCGGCGCGGCTAGACCCGCGTAAGGGGATCGACACGGTGATCCGTGCGCTGCCACGGATCCGTGCGCGCGAGCCGGATGTCGTTTACCTCATCGTCGGCGACGGCCCCGAGCGCGACCGGCTGATGGCGCTGACGCACGATCTGGGGGTGGCGGATGGTGTGCGGTTTGCGGGGGCGATCTCGCATGAAGCCATAAACGCTTATTACAGGCTTTGCGATGTCTATGTCATGACGAGCCGTGAGATACCCGGCGAGCTCGAACGGCGCGGTGTCGAGACCTTCGGCGTGGTCTACCTTGAAGCTGGCGCTACGGGAAAACCCGTGGTGGCGGGGCGCTCGGGCGGGGTGCTGGATGCGGTCGTCGACGGGGAAACGGGTCTAGTTGTGGACCCCGAGGACGTGGAGGCCGTTGCAGGTGCGGCGGTGCGCCTTCTGACCGAACCCTCCCTGGCGGCTCAGATGGGCGCCGCAGGCCGGGAGCACGCGGAGCGCTTCGCATGGGATCGCGTCGTCGCCGATATTGACGCGCTCGTCACGGAGGTCGCTGCGAGGTCGTCGTGAACCCCGGGACGCATCGAACGCTTCGGGGAACCCACAGCCTCCGGCTGGCCGCAATCTGCGGTGCGTCCCTCCGGCGGCTGGGCCACCGCGCGACCCACGGGTTTTGACCGGAGCGCCCGACCCCGCGATCTGCGGGTGCGGCGCTGCCTATCCCTCGGAGGTGGCGCGGCTGGGGCAAGTGGACTGGCTCCGTGATCAGCGGTTTGCTGCCGGACGGCCGCTTCTCGGCGGTGACTACCCAGCGGGAACGCGGAACTGGGGGCGCGCGTCCACGGGGGGATGCCTTCGCTTGCCGACACTCCGGCGCTCTTCGTGGACGGCGCACGGCGCCGCGGAGGTGTCTTTCCGCGTGGCGGCGGAGCTAGCTCTGCACGGTTTCCTGGCTTTCCCGAACCCGGCGCGGGAACGCGCGACCGTCACCCTGACCCAGCCCGCGTCCGTACGCGGGGCCGTTCACACGCTGCTCGGGCGTTCCTGCTTCTGGCCGTAAGTCTGTCCGTGAGCGCTCCTCAGACCAGCCGTGGCGAGCCCTTACCCCCGGAGCGGGCGGAGGCAGTGGCGGGGCTGGCGGGCAATGTCATTCAGGTCCTCGCCTGGAGTGGGGCGAACCTCTGGGTGGGAACGGAAACGGGTCTCTCAGTCCTGCTGGGCGATGGTGCCCGGCCGGAGGACTGGCAGACCTTCCACCGGCTGCCGACGCGGGGTCACGAGAGCATCAGCGCCGTCTGGGCGAGGCACGACACTGTCTGGGTGGCCATGAGCTTTACCTTTCCGGACGACGAGGCGCCCTCGGGGGACGGCATCTTCCGCACTCTCGACGGCGGCTTATCATGGGAGTACTTCTCGATTGCGGACATCTTCCCTGATCGCATCGATTTTCGCCGCCCGGAGCGGTTCACCACGGCTTTCGACTTCGCGTGGGACGGCGATGTGATGTGGATCGCGTTCAGCCTGGGTGCCCTGGTTTCGACGAGCGATTTTGGGCGCTCGTGGAGGGCTCAGGCGCCCGATGAGTCGGGCATCATCGATTTCCAGAACCCCAACCACCAGGTCTCGTCCGTTATTGCCGTCGACGGCGAGCTGTGGGTCGGTACGTTCGCCGGGGTCAACGTCAGCCGCGATGGTGGGCGGACCTGGCGTAACTTCCAGGCGCAGTTTGAGACGGTGCGTGAGGACCAGGGAGACGGCTTCATCAGCGAGGCCGAGCGACACCTCCCTCGGACCCTCACGGGTAATTTCATCCCGTCGCTCGCAGCACAGAAGCTGGATGGTCGCACCCGTATCTGGGCCGGCACGATGCCCTTCTCCCGTCCGGGCGAGCGCGAGGGGATCGTCTACTCGGACGACGGCGGTCTTAGCTGGATCGACACGGGCATTAGGCGGACGGCGTGGAACTTCGCCTTCGACGGTCCCGAGGTCTGGGTCGGAACGGCGGACAGCCTGTTCCACAGCCCGGACGCGGGGGAGACGTGGGAGCCACTCGCCTTTGTGGACGTGATGCGTCGCGACGAGATCGCGGGGGGGAACGTCATTGACGTCGCCGTGGTGGATGGCACGGTCTGGGCGGGCTCGGAGCTGGGGCTCGTGCGCTCGCGGGACGGCGGCCGGCCGTGGGAGATACTCAAGACCTTCGTTTTGACGCGCTCGCTGGACGTGGGCGAGTACATCCAGGAGGCAGGTCTGGCTGGCGAGGAGAGCACTTACGCCTACCCGAGCCCCTTCGCGCCCAGCCAGGGCCGGATGACTCGCATTCAGTACAGCTTGAGCACACCCGCGCGTGTGACGGTCCGCATCTACGACTTCGCCAGCCGGCGGGTCCGTACTCTCATCGAGGACGCCGTGCGCGAGGGGCCTGCCGACCACGGCGAGAACTGGGACGGCCGGGACGATCAGGGCGAGGTCGTCGCCAACGGGGTCTACTTTTACCGCATTGAAGCCAGCGATGCTCCGCCTGCTTTTGGCAACGTGGTGGTGCTCGATTGATGCGAAGGCAGGCGCTGGGCTGGGCCACCGCGCTGGCGTTTTTGCCTCTGCACGCGCAGGCACAACCGGGGGGCACTGCCGACGCCTTCTTCGCTCTCGGTGCCGGCGCGCGAGCGGCGGGGATGGGCCGAGCGACGGTCGCCGTCGTTGGCGACCCGCACGCCGCCTTCTGGAATCCCGCTGCGTTGGCGGACCTGTTTGGCTACCAGGTGGCGTTCGCGCAGCGCTCGCTCTCGTTGGGGCGACGGCAGACCCTGGTAGCCTACGCGCAGACCCTCGGCCCCAGCGCCGTGCTCGGGTTTGGGTGGATCAATGCCGGCGTGGACGAGGTCATGACGCGGGACCTTCAGGGCCGGCCCGCGGGCAAAGTGGACAACAGCCAGAACGCCTTTCGTGGGGCTTTGGCTTGGCGTTTACTGGGCGACCAGATCGGGGTGGGCTTCGCGGCCACTGTTTTCCGCGCCGACCTCGCCTCCGCTGATGCGAGCGCCGTTGGCTTGGACGTCGGCGTGTACGGTGAGGTCGTTCCTGGCCTGATCATGGCGGCGGCTGTGCGGAACCTGGCGGCGTCGTATTCCTGGAGCGTTCCAACTGTGGGCGGGCGCGAGCGTACGAGCGACGATGATTTCCCCATCGCCGTCCACGCGGGCGCGAGCTACGAACCGCTGCTTCTGCCGCTGCCGCTTCTTATCTCGGTCGAATATGGCCGCGCGACCGGCTCGGGTGAGGTCTCTTTGGGCGGGGAGCTCGTTGTGATGAGGACGCTCACCTTGCGCGGTGGACTGGAGGGGATCGCGCTCAATGCGGACGAGGGAGAGCCTCAAAGCACCTTCGGCCTCATGATCGGGGGCGGTGTCGCCCGCTGGCGTGTGGGCGTCGAGTACGCTAATGTGGGGGACGAACTGGGTGCGCGGCGCGGCCATCTGGTGGCGCTCAGGCTGAGGTTCTGAGGCGTGCGCTGGATGGCGCTGGGTCTGGCCTTCCTCGCGACGCAGGCGACGGCGGCGGGGATCGACGAGGATGCGGGCCGAACGGGGTTCGGTGTCGTGAAGCTGGCGCCCAGTCCGCGCGCGTGGACGCTGGGAGGCGCCTCCGTCGCGGTGGGCGGCGACGAGGGAGCGGCGCACTTCAACCCTGCGACGCTTTGGACGGGTGCATCGCGCGAGGTGTCCCTGGCGCACCTGGAGTGGTTCGAGGGCGTGCGCTACGAGTATGTGGCTGCCGCGTGGCGGTCGAAGCGGTCGGCCCTGGGCCTGGCTGGCACGCTTGGCTCAGTGACGGGGATCGAGCGCCGAACGGGTCCCTCCGCGGAACCGCTGGGGACGTTCGGCGTGTACGACGTTGTCGTTCGGGCGACGTTCGCACGGGTGTTCAGCGGGCACATCGTCGTCGGCATGAGCGTGAAGGCGCTCTACGAGAAAATTGACATCCGAAGTGCCTCAGCCGGCGCCGTGGACGTGGGTTTTCTGGTGGAACGACGGCTCGGCCGCGGGATGGCACGGCTGGGCCTGGCGGTCCGACAACTGGGGCGCTCGGGCCGTATGGCAGCCGAGCGGGTGGATCTCCCGACGGATTTTCTGCTGGGTGCCGCGTACGAACTGGAGCGCGAGGGCAGCGCGAGCGGACTGGTTTTGGCCGGCGCGGTGCGCGTGCCGAACGATAAGGACCCGGAGATGACCGTGAGCACGGAATACCGGTTGTGGGACGCGCTGGCGTTGCGGGCGGGTTTCTGTTCCGGTTCGGAGACGGTGAGGATGCGCTATGGCGTCGGCGTCCGGCGCGGGCTGTGGGGCCTCGATTACGCGCTGGTGCCCCTGAGGCTTGGGCTGGGTGCCGCTCACCATGTCGCGCTCAAGTTCAGCGCCTTGAGCGCATCGGTCCCTGTGGCGCCTTGACACGCGGTCTCGTGTCCTCTCTTCCCGCCTTTCTTCGACGCTTTCGCCCCAATGGCCGGCCATCGCCCGGCAGCATCCCGTCGTGGATGACCTTCTGGGCGCCCCCGCCGCCGCAACCCTCGCGGCCGCTGCTGCACCTGGCTCTTTTCCTCCTGACGCTCTTGAGCACGACGTTTGCGGGGGCGGCTTTCGCGGGAAGAGACGCGCTGGAATCTCCGGCAAGCTTCGCCAGCGGGCTCCCGTTCTCGGTGACGCTCCTGGCGATCCTAGTCGCGCACGAATTCGGCCACTACTTCGCGGCGAGGGGCTGGGGCGTTCTGGTGACGTTGCCCTACTTCATCCCGGTCCCACCACCGTTCCTGTTCGGAACTTGGGGGGCGTTCATCAAGATTCGCTCACACATCCCCAACCGCAGGGCGCTCGTTGACATCGGGGCCTCGGGGCCGATAGCCGGGTTCATTCTAGCGCTTGCAGCGTCGTACGTGGGTGTGAAGCTCTCGGTGAATTCATCCTCCTGGCCGCCACCCGGAGGATTCGAGGGGGAGGGCACCGTGCTCCATCTCGGTGATTCGCTTGCCTTCATGCTGATGTCCTCGTTGGCCACCGGTGGCGCCTCGACGGACGGATTATTGCTCCATCCGGTGGCCGCCGCGGGTTGGGCTGGGCTCTTCGTTACGGCGATCAACCTCTTCCCCGTCAGCCAGCTCGATGGGGGCCACGTGGCCTACGCGCTCTTCGGGCGGCGCTTTGGGGCCGTCGGGATCATCGCCACCGTGGCGCTGTTGTTCCTTGGTCTTCGCTATTGGCCGGGGTGGCTCTTCTTTCTGCTGCTGATCCTGATTCTCGCCGGTCGGCGGCACCCTCCACCGCTTGAACCCTATACGGGTCTGAACCGGCCCCGCAAGCTCCTGGGTGCGTTCACGCTCGTGATCTTCCTGTTGTGCTTCATGCCCGAGCCTTTGCGCTTCGAGGGATGAACCGGCGAACCGTTTGCCTAGCGCTGGCCGCCCTGGTGGCCGCTGCGCTCGCGGCGCGCTGCACCAACCCCTTCAGCACGCGCACGCCCGAGACGCCGGTGCTGGGTCGCGTCGAACTGCCCGACCCGACGACATCCCAGATTGTCGTCGAGAACATCGAGTTGGCCTGGGAGGCGGGGCTGTCCGATCGGTATCTGGAGAGCCTGTCGGAGGAAGACTTCGAGTTCGTGCCCGATCCGATCGATAGGGGGAGCTTCCCGGGGGAGTTGAGCGAGCCCTGGCGTTTCGATCAGGAGCAGGCTTTCGCGCAGCGACTCCTCGAATCGGGCGACACGACGCTCGAATTCCTGACGCCGGGTCCGGGGCGTTCGCCCTTCACACTTCTCGAACAGAGCCAGGAGGCCGATGTCTACGAGTATCGTTATACGCTGGTGATCCAGTCGGCGGGCGCGCCTCCGGACACAGTGGTAGGTCACACGGAGCTCTACACGCGTCAGGATCCCGACGAGCAGTTCTGGGAGATCTTCCGGTGGGAGGACGAGCGGACGATGGACCGCCTGCCTTCCTTCGGAGGCTTGCGTGCAACGCGCTAGGTTTGCCAACACGACGCAAGGTGAGTAGTTTTGACGTCGGAGATGGTGGACGTTTGATCCGGTGGCCTGTGTCTGAACGGGGGGAGTGATCGCAAATGTCTGTGGTACCGTGCCTGCGGCTTTGGACGATGCTGAGCGCCTTCCTCGCGGTTGCGTTGGCTTGTTCGAACCCGTTCGCGCCCAAGACGATTAAGCCGACTGGCGTTGTCGAAGGTGAGTTGAAAGAGCAGACGACGCCCAATGCCCTCTTCGGCAACATGATTTTCGCCTTCAGGAACAAGGATATCGATGCCTACGAGAACCTGTTGGACCCCGATTACGTCTACTTCAGCCCCTCGCGCACCGATGATCTCGACTTGCGCCTGAACCGCACGGAAGATGTGCGGATCCTCGGCAGGATATTCGAGGGTTTTGAGGACATTGATTTGAACTTTCAGGGAACCGGGCAGCGCTACACCGAGCGCGGCGATGAATTTCCCGACCACCCGGACGAGGACTGGGAGGTCTTCCAGCGCCCTGTACACATCTCTTTGCTCAACAACGACGGCGTCGACGGCTTCAACGTTTTACAGGATATGATTTTCCGCCTCCGACAGGACCCCGAGACCCGACTGTGGCGCGTGCGCGAGTGGGAGGACGTCATCACGAACTAGACCCCGAAGCCCATGCTCTTTCGGGCGTGAACTGCGGGCTTGGTTTGGTGGAGGTTCTTTTTCTGGAGGTGCGGCCGCCATGATGTGCGCGAAGCTGCGGGTAGTGTTCGGTGGCTTGGTGACGTTGGGCGCGCTGGGCTGCTCTAGTCCGTCTGGGCCTGAGGCGCTTCAGCCAATGGGCGGAAGCGGGCTGGAAGAGTTGACGACGCCCGGAGCTGTGTTCCACAATCTGGTCCTTGCCTTTCAAAACAAAGACATTGGCGCGTACCGGGAACTCCTGGAGCCGGATTTCGTCTACATAAGCCCGTCTACCAGGAGCGGACCCGATGCGCAGTGGAGACTGAGTTTTGACGAGCAGGGTATCCGCCGGGCCTTTGAGACGTTTGATTCGATTGAACTGACCTTCCGGGGAACCGGACAGCGCTACACCGAGCGCGGCGATGAATTTCCCGACCACCCGGACGAGGACTGGGAGGTCTTCCAGCGCCCTGTACACATCTCTTTGCTCGACAACGACGGCGTCGACGGCTTCAACGTTTTACAGGATATGATTTTCCGCCTCCGACAGGACCCCGAGACCCGACTGTGGCGCGTGCGCGAGTGGGAGGACGTCATCACGAACTAGACCCCGAAGCCGGCGCGGTTCGGCCCTCGAACCGATGGTCCCCTCTTGCGCTGTTCGTTCTCCTGACGGCGTGTTCGGGCTCGGTGGAGTTGCCCAAGGAACCTCTTACCGTCGCGTTGCCGGTTTCGTCCGCCACGTTCGCCGCGCGATTCGATTCACTCGTAGCGCCGACGCTGGCCGAACTGGGTCTGGAACCCGAGGACGTCGCGCCCGAAGGGGCCTTTGGCGCGCTTCCTCGCAGGCGCATCGCTGTCCCCTGGAACCTGCCTCTGCTCTTGGTCAATCTGGAAGTCACGCGGCTGGCGCGGAGTTGGGGTGGAGACGTGCTGGCCGCCACGGAAATCGAGCGGGGCCGGGCCGTTGAGATGACGATCGGCTTCGAGGGCCAGCCGGTCGCCGAGTTGACGCTGTGGGAGAACCCCCACAAGCGCCGACGGGTCGGGCGCGTGGCGATCATCATCGATGACTGCGGCTACAGGGCGCCCGAGGAGATGCCCGATTTCGCCGAGCTCCCGCAGCAGGTGACGCTCTCGATCTTACCCCACCAACGCTGGTCGGCCGAGATTGCCCGGCTGGCTCTGGAGCACGGCCACCCGGTGATGGTACACCTTCCGATGGAGCCGGACAGCTATCCGGAGATTGACCCCGGCAAGGGGGCGATTTTCGTGTCGCAGTCGGACGAGGAGGTCGCCCTCGGGACCCGGGCGGCGATCGAGAGCATCCCAGGGGCGACGGGAATGAACAACCACATGGGGTCGCGGGCGACGCGGAGCCCGAGGGTGATGCGCGTGGTGCTTAAGGAGGCGAAGCGGCAGCGTCTCTTCTTCGTGGACAGCCGTACGACTGACCGCTCGGTGGCGCTCGACGTGGCGCGTGAGCTGGGCATACCGTCGCGGGCAATCAGGGGCTACATTGATCCCGAGGACGACCCGCAACTGGTCCTTGATCAGGTGCTTCGTCTGGTGGAAGCACTGCCGGATTCGGGGAGCGCGCTATTCCTGGGTCACGACCGGCCCAATACATGGCAGGCGCTCGATCAGTGCTTGCCCATGCTTGAGAGGCAAGGGTACGACGTGGTGGCAGCATCGAGCCTGGTGCGCTGAGGGTGACCGCCATCCAAACGGGACCCCATCGCCCGCCAGGCGTCCATATGCCTCTGAATGGCGGCACGGCATCGAGGGCGTGCTCAACCGCTTTAGGCGCAAAGGTTTGATCGAGTTCAGCCGGCGGCGGATTGTGCTTGCGGACGGGAACCAGATGGCCGCTCTAGCCGACGGCGAACTCACTCTCGAAGAGGGCTGGCCGTTGGCAGGTGATGCTACTGCCTCTCGGGTCCTGGGCATCTTCGCGAAGGCGCCCGCTCCGGGGACAGTCAAGACGCGGTTGTGCCCGCCCCTGGTGGACCAGGAGTCGATGGCCGTCGCCACGGCATTCTTGCGCGATCTCACTGCCCGCCTCCGGGGCCTCGAAGGCGCTCGGGTCGTGCTCGTTTGGCAGGGCAGTGCCAAGAAAGACCCGGCGGTGGCGGCGTTGGGCCGGGGGGGCGCGTGCGCCTCTCAGGTGGGCGCGGACCTCGGAGAAAGGATGGCGCACTTCTTCGCTGCGGCGTTCGCCGGGGGCGCGCAGCGGGTCGTCGTCATCGGAAGCGACCTGCCCACCCTGCCGATCGCGACGATCGAGACGGCCTTCGCTCATCTTGGCGATGCGGATGTCGTGCTGGGGCCGAGCACCGATGGCGGCTACTACTGCGTAGGACTACGGCAACCTAGGCCAGAACTCTTCGAGGGGGTCGCATGGAGCACCTCCGAGGTGCTGGCGCAGACCGTTGAGCGCACCGAGCGCGTTGGGGCATCTCTGGCGCTTCTGCCGCCATGGCACGATGTGGATGAGCCGGAAGACCTCTTATGGCTGGGGAGCCACCTCAGGGCGCTTCTGGCCTCGGGCGCTACGCTGGAGGAGGGCTGGGCGCCGGCCACTTATGCGGTGCTTGCCCCGCTTCTGGGACGCGTGACGGCGTTCGCCTGCAAGAGGGCGATAGCCCCGCCGGAAGCATCCCTCGCGTAACCCGGGTTGCAGTGCGGATGAGGGCCTCTATTTACCTTGATCGTGACGTGCGGCACCGAAGAGACGGTCTCGTGAGCCGAGCGGGAGGAAGGATGATAAGGTCAGTGGGTCTGGATGTCTTGCGGGGGAATCTCGGAGCTCTGGCAATGGGCCTTATGCTTGCCGTAGTGGTGGTGGCATGCAGCAGCGATCCGGTTCGCGTCCAGGAAGCACCGGGCGCGTTGAGCGGTCGGGTATACCCTGAGGGGAGCTTTGCCCGTGTGGAAGCCCAAGGGGCCAACGGCAGGGTCTGGCAGTCGAGAGCGGATGACCTGGGCTTCTTCGCACTCTCCGATCTTCCCGAGGGCCTTTACCGCCTCTCCTTCGATGCTGAGGGTTTCCTGCCACTGAGATTCCCGGGGCATGTGCGCGTGCGTGGGGCTGAGGTGAGCACGGTGCCCGACGTGCTGCTCCTGACCGGAATCGACATCGAGGGCGGCGTGGATGTCGTGGGCCGCGTCATGGATGCTGAAACCGGCGAGCCCGTGGAGGGCGCGCTTTTGGGGGCACTTTGCGCGGGTGTCATTTGCAACGCGCGATATGGAGCTTCCGAGGGGGACGGGCGTTATACACTTCGAAGCGTACCGCCGAACTACCGGTTTCGGTTGAACGTTGAGCATCCCGGGTACCGGGCGGGGTCGGTTTTCATCGAGCCGCAGCCCGGCGGGACAGTGGTGACGCAAGACGTGTTGTTGACGAGAGATCCAGGCGCGAAATAACCGTCCCCCTTTCGCGCTGGAGAAGCCGGGTGCGGGTCCTCTCCCCGGGGGCTCACCCGGCTTCGTTCTTTTGGAGCGCGAGGAGGGCATCGCCCGGCCAGTGTTTTGACTGTCCGAGCGCTCCATGCGTGAGCTACCGCTGGACAACCGTCTCTGCTCGCCGCATCATAGGATGGCCATGTCCGACTCACGCGAGGCCCTCGCTCGTATCCCCCCCATCGACCGACTCGTCCGTTCGGCGATCTTCGCGCCGCTCGTGGAACGGTATCCTAGGCCGCAGGTGGTCGCTGCCGCACGCGCGGTCACGGGGGCCCTGCGAGAGGATCCCGCTGGGGTCTCCGGTGATGCGGACGCGCTCGACGCTCTCTTAGCTGAGCGGGCAGAGGTGTGGTTGATGCGGAAGTTCGCGCCGAGCTTGATCCGGGTGATCAACGCCACGGGCGTGATCGTGCACACGGGTCTGGGACGGGCCCCGCTGGCCTCCGAGGCACGAGAGGCGATTTTCCGGGCAGCGGGCTATGCGGTGCTCGAGGTGGACCCTCAGAGAGGGGGGCGCGGCTCGCGGCTTGTACACGTGGAAGGGTTGCTGCGTGAGTTGACCGGTGCGGAGGCGGCACTGGTCGTCAACAACAACGCCGCGGCGGTGCTCCTGGCACTGGGCACCCTCGCCGCCGGACGCGAGGCGGTCATCTCTCGGGGACAGCTCATCGAGATTGGCGGCGCCTTCCGGATGCCGGACATCATGTCACGCGCTGGCTCGCGAATGGTGGAGGTGGGTACCACGAACCGGACGCACTCCCGGGACTACGAAAGCGCGCTGGGCTCCGAGACGGGCTGCGTCGTCGTTGTGCATGCCAGCAACTACAAGGTCCTGGGCTTTACGATGGATGTGCCGCTGAGGGAGGTGGCCCGCATTGCGCATACCGAGGGCGTCCCCGTTCTGCACGATCTGGGGGGCGGTGCCCTCGTGGACCTGCGTCAGTACGGTTTACCGTATGAGCCCGTGGTGCGGGAGAGCCTGCGCGACGGGGCGGATGTGGTGACCTTCAGCGGCGACAAGGTGCTCGGAGGCCCCCAGGCGGGGATCGTCGTAGGTCGCGGGGACCTCATCGCCGAGATGCGGAGGAACCCGCTCATGCGGGCGTTGCGTTGCGACAAGCTGACGCTCGCTGCGCTCGAAGCCACTCTCAAGCTCTTCCTCGACCCCGAGCGGCTTCCCGAGAGCCATCCGGTCCTGCGGATGTTGGCCGAGCCGCTGGATGCCGTCCGCGCGCGCGCGAAGCGGACGCGGTCCCTGGCCGTTGAAGCGGGTGCAATTCGGGGCTCTCTGGAGGTCGTCGAGGCGCCCGCGGAAATGGGATCGGGGGCGCTGCCGCTGGAAGTGATCCCGAGTGCGGCGCTGATCGTGCGCGATCCCTCCTTGCGTCCGCAGGAGTTGGCGCGCCGCCTGCGCCTGGGCGATCCGCCCGTCTACGTCTACGTCACCGATGACGCCGTCCACTGCAACCTGCGCACGGTGGGAGACGACGAGGTGTCCGATCTTGCACGCGCGTTGGCTGCGGTCCTGAACGCTGCGGAAGGGCTAAGCTGATGCGGCAAGTCGTGCTTGGGACGGCGGGGCACATTGACCATGGGAAGACCCAACTCGTCAAAGCTCTCACGGGCGTGGACACCGACCGTCTGCGAGAGGAGAAGGAGCGGGGGATCACGATTGAGCTCGGCTTCGCGCACATGGGCGAGCGCGCGACGATCATCGACGTGCCCGGGCACGAGCGCTTCATCAAGACGATGGTGGCGGGGGTGAATTCCATCGATCTCGTGCTCTTCGTTGTGGCAGTGGACGACGGCGTGATGCCGCAGACGCGCGAGCACCTGGATATCCTTGAACTGCTGGGCGTGTGCGATGGGATCATCGTCCTTACCAAAGCCGACCTAGCTGACGAGGAGTGGCTGGAGCTCGTGACCGATGATGTGCGGGGCCTCGTCAAGAACACGTTCCTCGAGGGCGCACCGATTCATCTCACGAGCACCGCAGACGGCCGCGGCATAGACGCGCTGAGAACCGAGATCGAGACGAAGCTCGGGGCAATAGGCGAGCGGCGGGCGGGAGAGATCTTCCGACTCCCCGTCGACCGCGCTTTCGTCATGCGGGGCTTCGGGACTGTCGTGACAGGAACGGTGGCCGACGGTCACTTGGAGGTGGGTGAGCGGGTCGAGGTTCTCCCGCAGGGCGTCGTCGCCCGGGTGCGAGGGCTCGAGACGCACGGCCATGAGGTCCCGCGCGTTGGGGCGGGTGATCGGGCGGCGCTCAACCTCGCCGGGGTGGAGAAAGCACAGGTGGAGCGGGGGGATGTGGTCGCCGAGCCCGGAGCGTTCCTGCCTTCGTGGAAGCTTGACACCGAGCTCCGACTGTTGGCCTCGGCACCGGGGCCGCTTGGGATGCGGACGCGCGTCCGGGTGCACTTGGGGACGCGGGAGGTCCTGGCGCGCGTGACGCTCCTGGAGGGGGAGGAGGTGGCGCCCGGGGGAAGGGCCTTCGCGCAGCTCCGTCTCGAAGGACCGGCCGTGGGCGTGCGGGGGGACCGATTCGTCATCCGCCGCTACTCGCCGCCACTGACCACCGGTGGTGGGGCCATCCTGGACCCTCACCCGGTCAGGCACCGGGCGCGCGACGCACGGGCGGTGGTGGAGGCCCTGCGCGTACTCAGAACGGCAACGCCACAGGAGGCGCTCATCCAACATCTGCGAGTGGCGCGCGGTTCGGCGAAATCTCTTTCGCACCTCGCGGGCGCGCTCGGGCTGCGGGCCGAACGTGTGCGCACGCTGGTGGATGCGCTCGTCGCCGAGGGCGTTGCGGTGACGGCGGGCGGGGCGGAGAACCCCTTCGTGGTGGAGGTCGAGGCGGTTGCCACGGTGGTTCAGGCGATTGAGGCGCTTCTGGCGCGACACCACGCGCGCCATCGGTACCAGCAGGGTTTGAGTCGAGCGGAGGTCCTTCGGCGCGTCGCGGGCCGTTTGCCGGAAGAGGTCACTGAAGAGGCACTGGAGCGGGCCATCGGCGCAGGTACCGTCGTAGCCGAGGGGGGGATCCTGCGACTCGCGGAGCACATGGTCCGGCTCACGGCCGAGGGGAGGGTACTGGCCGAGCGGTTGGAGGCGGAGCTCGGTCGCCACGGCCTGAGCCCGCCGCGGCTGGCCGATCTGGCGGATACGCTGTCCGTTGAGAAACCGAAGCTCTTGCCCGTAGTGGAAGCGCTCGTCAACCTTCGGCGCCTGGTGTGGCTGGAGAAGGACATGGTGCTGCGCGCCCAGGAGGTGGCCTGGGCGGAGCGGACGATCCGCGCGGCCTTCGGCGGCGGGGAGGAGCTGACGGTCAGCACATTGCGGGAGGCCTTGGGGGCTTCGCGGAGGTTTGTCGTCCCGCTTTTGAACCACTTCGATAGCCGCGGTTTGACCGTCCGCCGAGGGGACGTGCGTGTTTTGGTCGATCCGGGGGCGTAGCACCGTCGCGTCCTTGCTGGGCCTGTCGACTGGCGCGCAAGGCCCGCCCATCAGGGTCGACGAAGCACCCGACGCCTTCTCGCTCGTCGAGCTGCCACGCTCCGTTATGCTCGGAGGAGATCGATGCCTAGGAGCGTTCTGTGGCCAGCGGACGCTACCCGGGCCGGGCGCGGTTGGGCGTGTCGAGTAGCGTAACGCTGTGCAGTGAGTGGCTTTTGACAAGCATTGTGTAGGGGTGTATTATTGCTGTCTGCTCGCTCGCGTGGTAGCAAGCGGGTTAGCGTCGCGCGAGAGTGGCGGAACCGGCAGACGCGTCAGACTTAGGATCTGATGGGAAACATCCCGTGGGGGTTCGAGTCCCCCCTCTCGCAGTAGCACGAGTGATGGCCCCAGATGGAGATCACGGTCACAGCACATAACGACTGGCAGCGCGAACTTGCGATCCTAGTCCCCGCTGAGCGCGTGAATGCGGCCGTGGATGGTGCCCTGCACCGGTATGCACGGCGGGCGCAACTTCGGGGCTTTCGTAAGGGCAAGGCGCCGTTGGACATGGTCAGGCGCGTCCATGGCGATGCGATCGAGTCGGGCGCGGTGCAGGACCTCATCCCACAGGTCGTGCAGGAGGCGGCCGACCGCGAAGGCTTCGAGTCAGTGGCGTCGCCGCAGGTCAATCAGGTGGAGCGCACGGACGAGGGAGGGCTGCGTCTAAGCGCTTGGCTCGAAATCAAGCCGGCGTTCACCGTCACCGGCCTGGACGGGCTGCGGGCGACGCGCGATGTGCACGAGGTGACCGCCGAGGACGTCGAGAGCGCGCTGGAATCCTTGCGGCTGCGCGAGGCGGAGGAATCGGTCGTGGATCGGCCGGCCAAGGCCGAGGATGTTCTCGTCCTGGATCTGAGGAAGATCGATAAGACCGGCCTGCCGCTGGTGGGAGAAAAAACGCTCCAGCGGGCGATCCAACTGGGTTCCCCCGGAGCTCGGGAACTGGGGTTCGACGAGCAGCTCGGTGGCGCACGTGCAGGAGACGTGCGACGCCTTCGCGTGCCTGTATCCGATACGGAACGGCGCGTGACCGGTGAGGCCGAGACCCACTACGAGGCGGCGATCCGTGAGGTGCGTGAGAGACAGCTCCCGGAACTGGGCGACGCATTCGCCAAGCGGATTGCAAATGTCGAGACTGTGGACGCACTGCGGGAACGCGTGGATGCGGATCTGCGAGCCCAGGCTGAAGCCGAGGCGGACCGGCGGGTCCGGGACCAACTGATCGATGCGTTGCTCAGGGAGAACCCGTTCGAGCCTCCGGCGTCTATGGTAGAGCGTTTACTCGCGGCCGTGACGGAGGATGCGAATCGTAGCGCGGGCGAAGGGTTCGATGCTGAGGCGTTCAGTGAACGGGCGCGGCCCAGCGCGCTGCGCGAGGTGCAAGCGCACCTTTTGATGGAACGGCTTGCGCAGCAGGAGGGGATCGTCGTCAGCGATGCGGATCTGGACGAGGCCATCCGAGAGCAGGCTGAGGGCCGCGGGTTGAGCGTCACGGAACTGCGCGGGCGGTTGCGGCGCACCGGTCAGCTTGAGTCGTTCCGGACGCGGCTGGAGGAGCGCAAGACGCTGGCGTTTCTCAAGGAGCGGGCACACATCGAGGAGGCCGCCGTGGCGGCGAGGGCGTAAACGGTATGGGGACTGGAAGGAAGGATTAGCGTGGCGCTAGTACCGATTGTCATCGAGCAGACGGGGCGCGGGGAACGCGCGTACGACATCTACTCTCGGCTCTTGAAGGACCGGATTATCTTCATCGGCACGCCCATCGACGATCAGATCGCCAACCTGATCATTGCCCAGTTCCTTTTCCTGGAAGCGGATGAACCGGAGAAAGACGTCCACCTCTACATCAACTCGCCCGGCGGGTCGGTGTACTCGCTCTTTGCGATCTACGACGCGATGCAGTATGTCCGCTGCGACGTGTCGACGACGTGCGTGGGCTCGGCCATCAGCGCCGCAGCGGTGATGCTTGCGGCTGGGGCCAAGGGCAAGCGGACGGCCTTGCCCAACAGCAAGATCATGATTCATCAGCCTTGGGTCGGTGGTGGTGTGAGCGGGCAGGTCTCCGACGTGGAGATCATGACCCAGGAATTCATCGAGAACAAGCAGCGGATCAACACCATTCTCGCCCGTCACACTGGGCGGGAAGAGGAGAGGATTGAGCAGGATACCGACCGCAACTTCTTTCTGACGAGCGAGGAAGCGAAAGAATACGGCATCATCGACCAGATCATCCAAAAACAGAAAGTGGCGGGCACTTGAGCTTATGAGCTTTCAGGTCGGACTGGCGCACCCCGACGTGAGGGTGCTCCCATGAAACGGCGGTATTCGCGGACAGACCTGCACTGTTCGTTCTGCGGCAAGGACGCCAGCCAGGTGGACAAGCTGGTGACGGGCGCCTCCGTGCATATCTGCGGCGACTGTGTGCGGATGTGCAACGAGATCCTCTTGGAGGACACGCGCGACCGTCCCATGCCTGCAGAGGAGTCGCTCCCGGCGCCGGACGAGATCAAGGCCGAGCTGGATGAGTACGTCATCGGTCAGGAGCGGGCCAAGCGTGTCCTCGCTGTCGCCGTCTACAACCACTACAAGCGCATCCGTTACGGGGCGACGCATGAAACCAGCGTCCTGGAGAAGACCAACATCCTGCTGGTGGGCCCGACAGGAACGGGCAAGACGCTTTTGGCCCAGACGCTGGCACGAATCCTCCGCGTTCCCTTCACCATCGCCGACGCGACCATTCTTACCGAGGCCGGCTACGTCGGCGAGGACGTCGAGAACATTCTGGTGCGGCTTCTCCAGACTGCCGACTACGACCTGGCCAAGGCGCAGATCGGGGTCGTCTACCTGGACGAGATCGATAAGGTCTCGCGCAAATCGGCCAACCCCTCCATCACGCGCGATGTCTCGGGCGAGGGCGTCCAGCAGGCGCTCTTGAAGATCCTGGAAGGTACGGTTGCCGCGATCCCACCCAAGGGCGGCCGCAAGCATCCCGAGCAGCCGCTTATCCAGATGGACACCGGCAATATCCTGTTCATCTGCGGGGGCGCGTTCGAGGGCCTCGAGGAGATTGTCCAGGAGCGGATTGGCCAGAAGGCCATTGGCTTTGGCGCCGACATCAAGCCGAGAAAGGTGCGGCGCGTGGGTGAGGTCCTGCGCCACATCGAGCCCGAAGACCTCCTCAAGTACGGGCTCATCCCCGAGTTGATCGGCCGGTTGCCCCTGATCGCGGTCCTCGACGACCTTGACGAGGACGCGCTCCTGGCGATCCTGACGGAGCCGAAGAACGCCCTCGTCAAGCAGTACCAGAAGCTCTTCGAGCTCGACGGTGTGGAGCTGGAGTTCGAGGAGGCGGCACTGCGCGAGGTGGTGCGGCAGAGCGGCGAACGCGGCACGGGCGCGCGGGGGCTGCGCGCGGTCCTGGAAGACACCATGATCGACATCATGTATGAGGTGCCCTCGCGTGAGGAGATCGCCAAGTGCGCCATCCACCGAGATGTGGTGCGCAAGCACTCGGCCCCGCATTACGAGTTCCGCCAGGTGCCCAGTCGCCAACGCGCGTAGGACTGCTGCGTGGGCGCCCTCGAGGCCGCTCCTGAGCTAACCGCTCCCGCGGATCCATCCAGCGCAGGGGTGACGCTGCGGCGCATCCTGGTAGCTGACCCCATCTCGTTCAGTGCTCTGGAGCGCTTGCGTCAGACGCAGGGGCTGACTGTGGACCTCGAGGTGGGCCTCGATGAGGCGGCTCTGAGCGAGCGGATCGCCGACTACGACGCCTTGATCGTCCGCAGCGGGACGCGGGTGACCCCTCAGGTCATCGCGCGGGCGGATCGGCTCAAGGTCATTGCCCGCGCCGGCACGGGCGTGGACAATATCGACATCGCCTCGGCCACTAAGCGCGGTATCCCGGTGATGAACGTCCCCGGTGCGAATAGGGCCTCAGTGGCGGAGCACACACTGGCACTGATCCTGGCGACATTGCGGCGCATTCCCGAAGCCGTGGGTGCCCTCAAGGGGGGGAAGTGGGATCGCCAAGCGTACGTAGGCACCGAGATGTGTGGTAAGACGCTGGGGATCATCGGTCTGGGCCGTGTGGGCCGGGCTGTGGCCGAGCGCGCCCGCGCCTTCGACGTCCAGCTCATCGGCGTGGACCCGTTTCTAGCCCCCGAGCGAGCGGCCAAGCTGGGCATCGAGCTGACCGATCTTCCGACCTTGCTCCGACGCGCGGACATCATAACGGTTCACGCTCCGCTGTCCGACAACACCCTGGGGATGATCGGCGCCCGGGAGCTGTCGCAGTGCAAGGACGGCGTCGTCATCGCCAACACTGCGCGCGGCGGGATCGTAGATGAGACAGCGCTTCTGGAGGCGCTCGAAGGAGGCAAGGTTGCCGCCGCAGCGCTCGACGTGTACGCCCAGGAGCCGACCTCAGCCTGGGCGCTCATCGAACATCCAAGGGCGGTGTGCACTCCCCATCTGGGGGCTAGCACCACCGAAGCACAGGACTTGGTCGCACAGCAGACGGTCAGACAGGTTATCGATGCCCTGGTTCACGGCGTGGTACACAACGCTGTGAACGTCCCGCCCATCGACGCGGGCGAATTGCGGCGTCTGGCACCGTACCTGGACCTGGCCGAGCGATTGGGAAGCTTCACGGCCCAGGTGGCGGCCGGGCGTTTGGTCCGGGTTCATATCGTCTTCCGTGGCGACTTGGTCGAGAACCCCACTTGGCCGATCACCTCAGCGGTTCTCAAGGGCGTCTTGCAGAATACCAGCCGCGAGTCAGCGGTCAACTACGTCAATGCGCCGGTGATCGCGCGCGATCGCGGCATTGGGATCACCGAGGAGCGGCGCACCGATCGCGAGGACTTCGCCAGCCTCGTCACGGTGCGCTACGAGACGGACCAGGGTGCTTGGGCCGTCTCGGGGACGGTCTTCGCCAAAAGTGGCCCGCGTATCGTGGAGATTGGCGATGGCTTCGGGATCGACGCGATCCCTGAGGGCCATCTTCTGATTTGTGCTAATCGGGACGTGCCAGGGGTCATCGGCACTATTGGCACGCTTCTGGGCGACCACGGCGTCAACATCGCCAAGACCACCTGGGGCCGCGACGCGCCAGGCGCCATCGCTCTCACCGTCATCAACATCGACGGCCCCATCTCCGATCACGTCCTCGCTGAGATTAGTCAGGCTCCTCACATCCTGTGGGCCAAGCGCGTGGCTCTGGCTTAACGGACGCTTCTCCTTCCACGGAGAGGAGCCGCTCCCCGAAAGAGACAAACGGCGCAGGGATCAGGTCCCGGTCGGCCCCGGAGAGCACCCTTTCATACTGCCCGCACGTCCCGTTCACCGCCCAAGCTCAACTACTAGCCCATCGTACGCGAAGTCGACGTGCTCGGGGAACCCCAGTTTCTCCCTGGTCTCGATGTAGTGCACGTCGTGAGTCATGTGGGTGAAGAGGGCCCTCTGGGGACGGACCCTCGCCACAAGAGCGAGGCTTTCCTCGATGTGCATGTGCGTCCCGTGTGGCCTTTCGCGCAGGCCGTCCACGATCAGGAGCTCCACGTCCCGCAGGTGCTCCCGTTCCACATCCGGCGGAACGCTCTTGACGTCGGGCATGTAGACGATGTTGCCCAGGCGGTAAGCGAGCGTCTCGACGCTACTGTGGAAGATCTCGAAGGGGCTCCAGCGCACGCCGAGGAGGTCGAAAGGGACGGTGATGTCGCGCATGCGTATGTCAGCGACACCGCCGCCGGGGTTAGCGGGGGGGTGGAAGACGTAGCTGAAAGAATCTTCCAGCATGCGTCGTGTCGCCGCGGATGCGTAGCAGTCCACCGGTGCGCGCTGCTGAGTCGAGTATGACCGCAGGTCGGGGAAACCATAAATATGGTCGGCGTGGCCGTGCGTGAAGACGACGGCGTCTAAGTGAGCGACGCGCTCGCGCAGCATCTGCTCGCGGAAGTCCTGGGAGGTGTCCACCAGGATCGTCTTGTCGTCGTACTCCACGAGCAGCGAGGCGCGGGTGCGGACGTGCTTGCGATCGTGCACGGCCTCGCAGCAGACATCCAGCGGGCAGTTCGCGTAGCCCTGGATCATGCAGTCGATGGAAGGGACGCCGTGCGAGGTACCCGTGCCCAGAAACGTGAGCCTGAGCGTCATCGTTCAGCCGACTCATCGTGGCCGATGAGGGTCCGCCGCCGTCGCGCCCGCCGCCGCCGCCGGGCCGCTGCCTTGAAGAGTGATGCCCCTGCGATGGCTTTGCGCCCGGCGATCCGGCGAAGCTCATCGTAGGTCAGGTAGGTGCCGTCACCGGGCGCTTCCACTAGCCCTATTCTCACCAGATGCTCCCCCAGGCTGGCCAGAAGGCGCTCCGATCCTTCTATATCGGCGCCCGCCAGATGAGCGGCCACGCTGGCCGCGAGCGCCCCCGCCAGCGTCTGCGCATCAAGAGAGTCTACCTTTCGCGCCGCCTCGTGCGCGCGACCGCTCTTTCGGCGCGCCACCCATTCCCGGAATGCCGAGAGGCCACCGGCCATCTCTCTCACCACAATTCGGTTCCCCCGCAGCGCGTAGCGCGAGCCGGCATCGGGGGCCAAGAGCGCTTCGAGCGTCGCCTCGCCGGGTGGAGCCAGCGCCTCGGGGTGTGCAAGCCGCGCCGGCACACTGTCAACCGGTCGTGCTCCGACGATCCATAGCATCTCGTCCGCTCGGATCCATTCGAGCGTCTGCGGCACACCCAGCGCGGACTGAACTGCATCGGCCGCCCGCGCGACCTCGAGCGCTTCGTCGTCGGAGAGTAACTGCTCCCCGCCCTCGGCGGAGGTCTGTCGTTCGAACACGTCCTCCTCGACCACATCAACGATGATCCGTTCCGTCGCTGTTCCCGCCCGTGCGCCACCCGACGCGACTTCGACGCTGACAAGATCGGGACGCGTGCCCGCTGGCTCCACTGAATGAACGACACCGCTCGTCTGAGTCGGAACCATCGCCTGAACGAGCACGGCCATGCGGGCACGGCGCGGGTCTAACCCCCGGCGCATTCGGGCCTGAACCGCGGCCGGTTGCCAGAGCGAAGCCCATGCGCGGCGGACGGCATCGGTCAGCGCCTCGGCGCCGCGTACGTCGGTGACCAGTTCGTGCACTTCCGCGAAGCTCGCGCTTTGTGGACCCTCGACGATCACCGAAGGGCGGACGGCGACGGAGGGCTCGCGCTCGCCCAGCGCCTCGCCCAGTGTGCCGTAGGTCGCGTGAATCACCGCCGCGATCTGCCGCCCCACCGCGTGTGCCGCAAGCCGGGCGCGATGGCGTTCGCTGAGGACGTTCAGGTGATCGAGGAAGCGAGGATCGCCGGCCGCTTCGGGCGGGGGGATCACCGGTGGCTCTGGACCTTCCTCAAGCCAGAGATCGAAGGCCTCGGCGGTGAGAGCGAAACCCGGCGGAATGGGGAAGCCCGCTTGGTGGAGTCGTGCGAGCGTCGCGACCTCGTGGCCTACGTCAGACGCGTCGAGGGCCCCTTGGTCCAGCCAGCGAACTAAGCGTCTGGCTGTGGCATCGGCCTGCGCCCGTTCCCAGGCGGCTGTGGCCCGTGCCATGACGCGCAGGGCATCGGACGAATTGGACATTGGTTCGGATGTGTCGGACACCCTAGCCTCATCTCCAGGGATCGAGGTCGACGCGCTCGCCCGTCTCGGCGGCCAGGTAAGCACCGTAGCTGGTGATGACGACGTCGCGGGCCAAAGCGGCGCCGCTCTCGGGTTCGCGGCTCAGGGCGACCGCCTCGCAGAAATCCTGCATCTGGGCCGGGAACCCATTCGCCCAGTCCTCATCGGGATTGGCGAAGTGCCATCCGGCCTTCGTTTCCACCTTCTCGCGCACGTAGGCCTCGCCGAAGACCTCTGGAGCGGGGGCATAACAGAGGACCCCCGTGCTGGGGTTGATGTTGCACTGGACGACGGCCTTGGAGGCGTAGACCGTGATGACGCTATGGATGCCGCCCAGAGTGATGTCCGCAGCGCTGATCTGCGCGACTGTCCCATCGTCGAAGGTCACGACCATCGCGCCCCAGTCCTCGCAGTCCACCCATCCCTCCTGGATCCACTTGTCGGCTTCGCGCACAAAGCTCTCCAGGTGCGTGAGATTAGCGACCGAAGCCACGACGCTCTGTGGCCGGATGGGCCCGATCCCTTTGCGTACCCCCTCCTGAGCTTTGAGGTAGAGCGCCACCCCAAGCGGGTGGCAACCCTTGTTGTAGAGTGCTCCACCCCCGGAGGTGCGCCACTGCTTCGCGTAGGGGGAGTGTGACCCCGAATGCGATCCCTCACCCACGATGCGCAGAATCGTCGTGTCCGACTGTGACAGGAGCTCGTTCGCCTTCTGTACGCTCGGTGCATACACCCAGCATTCCGCGTAGCAGAGGATCGTCCCCGCCTCCCGGACGGCCCCGATGGCGTCGTCGGCGCTCCGGGCGGCCTCCTCGAGCATCGTCTTGCGCGAGAAAGTGTTGCCGATGGGCCCCTGATCGTCGTCATCCCCGAAGTACCCTGTCAGCGGTTTTTCGCAGAGGACATGCTTGCCCGCGCGCGCCGCCTGGATCGTCATGGGCGCATGTAGGCTATTGGGCACGCACAGGTCCACTAGGTTGATCTCCGGGTCCGCCAGAAGCTCCTCGTACGAGCCGTAGACCTCCGGAATGCCGTGTCGCTCGGTGAAGGCTCGGGCGCTCTCGGGGCGTAGCGACGTGACGCCCTTGATCTGGACGTCCACACCCGTGACGCGGCGGTAATTGGCCAAGTGGAAGCTTGCGGCGAAGCGCGCCCCTACGATCCCGACGACCACGCGGTCTTTCGTCACCTCACCCCCTATTCTCCCAGTACGGCTGCAAATCCACCCGCTTCCCGGTCACGGATGCGGTGTAGGCGCCGTAACCGGCCACTACCACCGCCCGAGCCAGCTCACCGTCGCTCTTGGGCGTGTGGCCCCTCGCCACAGCTTCGCACACGTCCTGGCACTCGTGTGGGAAGCCGTTCATCCAGTCCTCATCGGGATTGGCGAACTGCCAACCGGCGTGCGTTTCGACCTTCTCGCGCAGGTACGCCCCGCCGAAGATCTCGTGTGCTGGCGCGTACGTCACCACGCCCGTGTTCGGGTTGAGATTGCACTCGATGACGGCCTGGCTGGCGTAGACCGTCATCTGGTTTCTGATGCCGCCCAGAGTGATGTCCGCCGCTGTGATCTCGGCAACCGTGCCGTCGCTGAACTCTAAGAGCATGGTGCCCCAGTCTTCGCAGTCGAGCCACCCTTCCTTGATCCACTTGGGTGATTCGCGTACGAAGCTCTCGATGTGCGTCAAGTTGGCAACCGAAGCGACGACGCTCGCCGGGTGAATCGGTCCAACGCCCTTGCGCCTGGCTTCCTCGCGCTTGAGGTAGATCGCCGCGCCCAGCGGGTGGCAACCTTTGTTGTAGAGCGCACCGCCCCCGGAGGTGTGCCACTGTTTTGCATACGGCGAATGCGAGCCCGAGTGCGATTCCTCTGCCACTATCCGTAGAATGGTCGTGTTCGATTCGGCCAGAAGTGCGTTTGCCTTCTGGAGCGGAGGCGAGTAGACCCAGTTCTCGCCGTAGCAGAGCATCACACCGTTCCGCGCGCAGGCGTCCAGGATGGCGTCCGCACTCCCGACCGCCCTCTCCCACGCCGCGTGGGGAGCCTTCGCGCCTGAGGGGCCTCCGGCGCCGAAGTAGCCCGTCAGTGGTTTCTCGCAGAAGACGTGCTTTTCGGCTTCCGCAACCTGTATCGCCAGGGGAGCGTGGAGGCTATTGGGCACGCAGAGGTCCACGAGGTTGATCTCGGGGTCCGCTAGAAGCGCTTCCACCGAGGGGTAGGCGCGTTCCAGGCCATGTCTTTCGGCGAAAGCCCTTGCGTTGGCGGGGTCCCTCGATGCGGCACCCTTGACGCGCACGGCGACCCCTGCGACGCGCTTGTAGTTCTCGACGTGGAACGACGCCGCGAACCCCGCGCCCACCAGTCCGACGACAACTTCAGCGTTTGGCATGGCGTAAGCTCACTCGGTATTTCGCGGCCGCGGTCACGTCAAGCGTTACCCCAGGGAGGCTGGCGCTTCCCGACTCCGGTCGTAGCGTCTTTCCTGCGGCGGGGCTCATCCGATACGTCCGATCAGGGCCCTGTATAGCGGAGTGAGCTCGGAAAGTCAAGGCGGGGCTCATCCGATCCTGTAAGGGAGCAACGAGGAGAGGCATGGATATGAAAATCTCCGCCGGGATGCAGGAAGGTTTGCGACGAAGGCGCAGAGTGTGACCTCAGTCGCACATCCACATCGCTGCGGCTTGACAAGGCGTCGGGGGCTCGGTAAACTGGCGTATGATTGTAACCTCTGGAGCGCTCAAACGCCGCGCCTGAATCACGATGCACCGCCAGACCTCGCTTATCGCCTTCCTGACTATTCTTGGGCACGCCGGTTTCTCTATGGCGATGCCCACCTTCGCCGCGCGCGAGGCGAAAGAGTGCGCGTACTGCCACATCGATCCAGCGGGCGGCGGGCCGCGCAACCCTCGCGGTAACTGGTACGAGGAGCACGGCTATTCCTTCGAGGGCTTCGACGAGGCGGCCATCATGCAGGCCGGCCTGGCGGAGATCGGCGGAATGGCCTTCCAGTTTTCCGGCGACCTTCGCATGGCCTTCTCGACTAGCGAAGGCGACGACAGCTCCCGTGCCGTCCAGGGCCGCGACTGCACGGCCTGTCACGCCACCATCGAGCCCGGCTCGCTTCAGCCGCCTGCGCGTGCGCCCGATGGCAAGCTCCTGGTGATGCAGGGCGAGCTTCAGGTCCATGCCAGGATCAGCGACCGCATCTCGGCCGTATACTCCAACGATCTGGGCCGCACGCGCGACCTCTATGCCCTCTTCCGTCACCCGTACGGGGAAGGGGACGAGTTGTTCGTCAAGGTGGGGCTCCTGGAGATTCCCTTCGGCATCAAGCTTCGCGACCACAACACCCTGGTGCTGGCCGCTTATAACGTCGGCTCCAACAAGCGAGACACCGGTCTGGAGATCGGTGGAGCCCATTCCGTCCTGTTCTACGACCTAGCCCTCTTCACCGGCGGCTTTCGCAATCCCGTTCAGCCTCCGGTCGCTGAATTCCGGAACAACAAGGAGCCGGGCGCCAGCGGCAATGTCGGGATCCGTTACGGGCCTTTGCGCGTCGGCGGGACCTTCTTCCTGGATACCGACGCCGCACGCGCCGCACGTCACCGCCGTGGGGGGGTCTTCGGCACCTTCGCCTACCGGAGCTGGCTCTATCAGGGCCTGGGCGTCCTGGGCTTCGACAAGCTGCGAACGCGCGACATCCAGGGCCAGCTCACCCCGCGACGCGACGTGGATTCGGGAGGCTCCTACCATCGCGTATCCTACGACGTCACCCCGCGCGTGCGTCTATCCGCGCAGTACGACTTTTTCGATCCCGACACCGACGTCAAGGACGACAGCGAGCGCTGGATGACCTTCGAGATCAAGCACGACGTGGTGCAGAACACTTCCGTCCAACTCCTCTTCCGGATACGCGATGAGGACGGTCCTCGCGCTGCGCCTAACAACGACCTGCTGTCGGTCCTGCATGTCTACTTCTAAACGCTGACTCAGCCGAAATCTTCGGAACCTCGATTCGACCGGCCTCGTCAAGTCCTGTGCTATGAACGAGACGCCACCCTTGACGCCGCGCCGCAAGTTCCTGGCTGCGTGCGTCGTACTGATCCAGGCGTGCATCGCGGCCTTGATTGCCGTGCCCTTCGTGGGCGGGCTGGTTGCACCAGCCTTGGGTCAGCGCGAGCGCCAGTGGGTCAGCCTCGGCAAGTTGCGCGACTACCGCGTCGGCGAGCCGACCAAGGCTGTCGTCCGCTACACCAAGCGCGACGGCTGGCTCGAACAGGAGGTGGAGACTCTCGTCTACGTCATGCGTCGCTCCGATGGCACCTTCACCGTTTACTCGTCGACCTGCACCCACCTCGGCTGCCGCGTCCGCTGGGTCCCCGAAGGCCGCCGCTTCCGCTGTCCCTGCCATGGCGGCGTCTACGATGAGAGCGGAGTCGTCATCGCCGGTCCGCCCCCCAACTCGCTGATCCGGCTCCCGACTCGGGTCGAGGGTGGAATGCTCCTGGTCGAGCAGGCTTAGCCGATGGAGAGACTGTGGTCGTGGATCGAATCACGCGTACGCATCGCCGGGCCTCTGCGCGCTTTCCTCTTTGCTCCCTTGCCCCCAAGCGCGACCTGGCTTTTCACCCTCGGCTCCGTGCTCCTTCTGGTGCTCATCCTCCAAGCGGTCACCGGGGTCTTCCTGGCCTTCTACTACGTCCCCACGCCCGACCATGCCCACGATAGCCTGACCTATCTTGAGGGGGAAATCGCCTTCGGCCGATGGATGCGCGGCCTGCACTACTGGGGCGCGTCCTTTATGGTCGTGGTGCTGGTTCTGCATCTCCTCCGCGTCTTCGTTTACGGGGCCTACAAGCCGCCGAGGGAGCTCGTCTGGCTATCCGGTGTCGGGATCTTCCTGCTGGTCCTGGCTTTCGCGTTCACGGGCTACCTCCTGCCCTGGGATCAGAAGGCATACTGGGCTACTGTTGTCGGTGTCAACATCGTCGGGACAATGCCCCTCATCGGGCCCTGGCTCCAGAAGGTCCTCCAGGGCGGTGATACGCTCGGTGCACTCACCCTTTCGCGTTTTTTCGCCATCCACGCCCTCGTCCTGCCCGCCTTGATCCTCCCGCTCGTCGTCGTGCACCTCTTCCTTCAGCGGCGGGTGGGCATCTCCGGCTCCTGGCGAGAGGATGAGGTGGCTGACGCGCCACATCGCAAGCGCGCGCCCTTCTTCCCCGACCAAGTCTTCCGCGATTCACTCGTCGCTTTCGCGGTCTTGCTCTTGCTCATCGGCGCCGCCGCCATCTGGGGCGCTCCGCTCGAAGCCGTGGCCGACCCCACCGACACCGATTACGTGCCCCGACCCGACTGGTACTTCCTGGGCCTCTTCCAGCTTCTCAAGTACTTCGCCGGGCCGCTGGAGGTCGTCGGCACCATCGTGATCCCAGGCCTTGGCGTCGCGCTGCTGGCGCTCCTGCCCTTCTTGGACCGCAACCCCAGCCGTTTCCCCCGCGAGCGCGTGGCCGCCCTCACCGCCGGGTTTTGCGTCACCGCTCTGGTCGTCCTTTTGACCGCACTGGGCGCCGCCGACCGGCCTCCGCCCGAACAGGGCCAACCGGATGTCGAAGGCGCACCGCAGGCGCCCTCAGCGCCTCCGCCTGAGGCGATCTCTGACACGCTCGCCGTCTCGATCCAGCTCGGCCGTGAGATCTTCGAGGAGGAGGAGTGTCTCTACTGCCACACTCTCAGGGGCGCGGGAGGTAAGCGTTACGACGCGCCGGACCTGTGGGGCGCGGCCTTGCGCCACTCCGGTGAGCGTATCTTCCGGCAGATCAAGAACCCCAGACAGTTCAACCCTACCTCGGAGATGCAGCCCGTCTTTCGGAGCGACGAAGAAATCTCGGCTCTCACCCGTTACGTCCAAACCCTTTGGTAGTCCGGAAGAGGCCCTAGGCCAATGATCCCTTCGAGGCGCTCAGGGGCCTCGGTTCCCATCGCCGCCCTAAACCTGTCGAAGGATGGCGCGCCGCCGCGCGCGGACTTAAGAAGAAGGGTTCGCTGCGTACTCGCAGACGGGCTCAAGCGGGCAGCCCGAGCACTGGGGCGCGCGTGCGTTGCAGATGCTCCGCCCGAGCGTCAGGAGGTTGATGTGGAAGGAGTAGGACTTGCCCGCCCCGATGAGGGGCTGGATGATGTCGTAGGTCTTGTCAGCACTGGCCTTCTCGGGGACCAGGCCCAGCCGTCGGGCGATCCGGTGCACGTGCGTATCCACGGGGAAGACGTCCCGCCCGCACGCGAACATCAGGACGCAACACGCGGTCTTGCGCCCCACGCCCTTCTGGGACTCCAAAAGCGCGAAAACGTCCTCGTTCGACATCTCGTGCACCGCGTCGAGGGAAAGCTCCCCGAAGCGTCCCTTGACCCACCGAAGAATCGCCTGAAGGCGCTCGCTCTTCTGGTTCGCCAAGCCCCCGACACGAATGGCGTCCGCCACCGCCTTGGTGGACGCCTCCATGACTCGCTCCCAAGTGGGAAAGCGCTCTTTGAGGGTCTGGTACGCCTGGTCCCGGTTACGGTCGTTTGTGCTCTGAGAGAGGAGCGTCAGGATCAGGCTGCCCAGAGGGTTGCCCCGCGCCCGCGGTTTGGGCACGCCGAAGGCGCTCTCTAGCGCCTCGACGCAGAACGCAACCTTTCCCTCCGGCCCGAGCGGCTCGTCCGGTAGTGTCGGCGGCTGCGGCCCGGGCTCGCGCGGGATGTCCTGCGCCCTCGTGATAGCCATGAACGACCTCAGGCCCTCATCACTGCTTCTCCTCTAACTCCTCTATCTCAGCCGGTATCTCAGCCGGGCTGCCTTCAAAGGGCTTGATCTCGATCTGCTCCAGCTCAGCATCCCTTTCCTTTTTCTCGGCTTCCTCGGCCTTCTCCCGCCGCACCTTGTCGGTGATTGAGCCCGGTTGCGTCAGCGCGAAGACCACGACGTTGATGGCGAACTGCCGCTGCCGGTCCACGTTTGTCAGCCCGCTCTGGCGGCCCTCCTCGCCCGAAAAACCCTGACCCGTCATGCTCCAGACCCCGGGGAAGTTCTTCATCGAGTGGATGCCTATAAGCCGCCCCTCGTGTACGACCCCTTCGATGTACTCCACGGGGATGACGTTGCGCGAGCGCGAGCGCTGGGCGCTGCGCGGTTCGTCTTCAGCGCCCAGTTCCCTTTCGGTGGTCATCGTCGTGGCCACCAGATTGTCCCAGCCCGAGGGCGGGCCGCTGAAGTCGAAATAGCTGTGGTAGAGGGGATGGTCGTTGTCCAAGCGCTCGAACATCCAGTGCCGATTGGGGCGCAGGCCCTGCGTCTCCAGCGCATCAGCGAACATCTTCCGCAGCGACTTGTCCGAGCCGCCGCCCTTGACGACGCGCGCGTCATCCGAGTATACGAACCCGCCGTTGAGCAAGTACGCGCCCAACCGCACCGCTTCCCTGCGGGTGAGCGTGAAAGGCGCGTCCGTGTTCGCCAGGATGAACGGCGCGGCGAAGAGTTCGTTGCTCATCAGGTCGAGCTTCGAGCCCACCATTTTCGCCTCGATCTTGGTATACTCGTTCAACGCCCTCATGAGTTGAGGCAGGGCTTGCGGGTGCGGATTGCGCCCCGACGTCGGCGGCGCGAGCACCCCTTGGCCCGCCGCCCCGCCCGTGCTCGCCTGCGCGCCGATCCGCTCCCGTTCGCGGCCGAGCGACTCGATCTCGATGCGATAGATGTCGAAATGTCCGGAGGTCTCCCGCTTGTCCATGGCGTCCGCGAAGACCTCTGCGTGAATCTTGCCCTTACGCAGGCTATCGGCATCCTGCGCCGTGAAAGACGCCTTCTGAATCTCTTCGGCCACCGCCTCCTTCTTCTTCCGGCGTCTGCGCTTTTTCTTCTTGGCCTCGGCCGTGTCCAGGTCCACCGCCAAAAGGGCCAAGAGCATGCCGAAGATCACCCCAAACTTCACAAAATGCTGCCGCATCACGTTCTTACCTCCTCTGAAAGCACCACACGACTCATGAACGTCTCCAATCTCTGCCAGGAAGGAATATGGTGGCACGCTCGCTAAGGGTCAAGCGGTGGCGTTTCTGTAGGTTGGCTCACAGCCTTCATGACGCCCCTACAGTTCTTGTAGGTGTACATCTCCACGTCTCCGCTGAGGCGTCGGCGATCCCTGAATTGCCGGCGCCTCGCTCCGATGCGGGCTCGGGTACGTCCCGCCCGGAACGGGACTCAACAAGCCACCCTGAGCCCGTCGGAGGGCTGCCGGGCCGCCTGTTGTGGCGCCTCACGGCCTCTTCCTCTGCTGGCCCCGACGGTCGTGGTGCCCGCGTTCACGTTTCGTCTCCCGGCCCTTCCCTTCTCACGGTCGCGTCCAGGGCGCGAAGCTCCCGGAGTTGGTCCCAGACGAAGCGGTTGATCCGCGTCCGGTCCTCCGATTCCACCGAAAGGAAGCGCACACCGATTGCGAAACCGCCGCCGTCTGATTTCTGGTTGTGCACGACCTGCGCGATAGCCTCCACAGTCCCGTAGCCGCCCGGCAGTTCGATCTCCACACGCACCACCGTCTTGGGCAGCACCGGCTCCCTGGCGACGAGATAGATACCGCCTTTACTGATATTCTCGCTCGACGCAGGATTCGCTTGCCGCTCGTCGGCTTCCACCGGCCTGTATCGCACCTGTACCGATGTGGGAACGCGCACGAATTCCCGTTGCTCCGAGACGTCCATCTGGATTCGGTTTCGCCCATTCTCCTTTGCTGCGTATGTTGTTTTATCGGCTTTCGCAATCAGATCCTCGACGGTAACGATGGCGTCATCGTAGCTTGCCACACCACCGCTGACGGTCACGCGCACGGTTTGATCGTCGTCCGTCCGTACCTCCATCTCCTCCGTCCGTCTCCGAAGCCGCTCAGCGACAGCGAAGGCTCCAGCCTGCTTCGTGTTCGGAAGCAGCATGGCGAACTCCTCGCCGCCATAACGTGCGGCCAGGTCCACCTCACGCAAGGCCTGACGTAGACATCTGGCAAACTCGATCAGGACGGCGTCCCCCACGAGATGGCCGTAGGTATCGTTGACGCTCTTGAAGTGGTCGAGGTCGAAGAGTCCTATCGAAAAGGGCGTACCGTAGCGCCGGGCCTTCTCCAGTTCCACCTGCGCGTGATCGCGGAAGTATTGGTTATTGCATAGGCCTGTCAGCGGATCGGTCACCGCTGAATGTGCGATGCGTTCGTAGCTCTCAAGCTCGCTCCATCGCGGACACTTTACGGCGGGTTCCTCGCTGGTGAAATAGTCCAGGGCTGCGGTCGCCAGCGCCACGGGTCGGCCTAGTGCCTCATTCAGGCTTCGGCCATGCGCAACCATGCGCTCCCACGCCATGCGCGCCTCGTCCGAACCCATTTGGAGGTCGGTCAGGATCTCAAGCGCATGGGCATAAACGACCTCTCCCTCTTCGACGGCCAGCTTGGCAAGTCCTTCGGACAACGTCTCGTACGCTGGATCTTTACGGATCAGGCCAAGGACCTGCTGGCGGACGGGCTGCGCCGCGTCAAGCGGTTGATTCACGACAAGTCTCTGTGTGAGAGCAGGCCACTCCCAGCACCTGATTCGGTGTCCCGTCCCGTTTCACTCGGCGAAGCTTGCGTTTCCAGGACGCTCCCAGTGACGAGGCAAAGAATTGGGGGATAGGCACCTTCCCCAACTTGAGAGGCACAGCTAAAGATAGGATGGACGCAACCGGGCGCCGTGTCAACGGTCACATCACGTCGACATCCGATGTGCTTGATCTCGAGCCGCGGCACTGGATGACGTATGTGCGGTCTTGACATCGCCGCACACGGCTGGGTATCTTCGGGGACTGAACCTCGCATACCGCCATTCAGGGAGCGAAGCCATGACGTCGGACCAGCATGAGGTGCGCCTGTGGGAACTGACGCGCAAGGAGTTCCGGTCCCGGCTTGAGGATGGGATCCTGCGCGCTGCCATCGTGCCTGTGGGCAGCACCGAGCAGCACCACGAACACCTGGCGATGATTTTCGATACCGCCGCTGTTACGCGTGTGGCGGAGCTCGTCGCGGAGCGCCTCAGGCCCGAGGTGGTCGTCACGACGCCTATGCCCGTCGGCATCAGTGAGCACTGGATGATGCACAAAGGCACGTTGACCTTCAAGCCGGAAACCTTCCTCGCGGCCGTCTACGACGTGTGCGAAAGCCTCGTCCGCCACGGTCTCAAGAATATTCTCATCCTCAACGGCCATGGCGGCAACGATCGGGCTTTGCGCACCATCGCCCCGTACTGGTGCGATAGGCTTCGTGCTAGGGTTCACTTCGCCTCGTACTGGGACACGATTCCCCCGGAGGCCGTTGAACAGAACGTGGAGGGTGGAAGAAGCCCCGGGCATGCCGGCGAGTTCGAGACGTCGCTTTGCATGGCCCTTTGGCCGGAGCGCATCCGAGCCGACGATCTCGAATACGACGACGCAGAGTTGGCGACGGAGGCGAAAGGCCGTGCCCTCTTGGAAGCGGCCGTCGAGGGGGTGGCCGGGCTGGTGCAGAGGACGGTCCTATCTCCCGAGGGTGCTTGACAGTGAAGCTAATGGCTTCTATTCTTTGGGAGTTGAAAGAGCGTCGGGATGGGAAGGCTGGACTAGGGCTTGGGTCCGCGATCTGGGTCCGGCCCCTGGCACGGATGAGCTAAAAGATGGATGCCCTTGGCGTGCGCGAACGCGAGGTCCTCGACACTCTCGTGGATGTCTACATCCGCGACGGCGAGCCCGTCGGTAGCCGGACGATCTCACAGGAGTCCCGGCTGGGCGTGTCGTCGGCCACCATTCGCAACACGATGGTGGGCCTCGAGGGGCAGGGCTACATCCGCCAGCCTCACACCTCTGCGGGACGTATCCCTACCGATACAGGCTATCGGTTCTATGTGGACCATCTGATGGCCCCGGAATCGCTGGCGTCCGCCGAGAAGAGGGGAGTGGCCTCGCGGTTGCGCGAGACCGCTCGGGAAGGGGACATCGAAGCGATCCTGACCCAGGTGGCTAAAGTGCTTGGCGAGATCAGCCACCAGCTCGGCATCGTCTTGACGCCGCAATTCGATGTTGGCGTCCTCGAGCGCCTGGAGCTCGTCCGGCTCACTTCACAGAAAGTGATACTGGCTCTGGCTTTGCGCAGTGGCCTGGTTAAGACGATCGTCATGCAGGTTGACCATTCCATCTCCGAGCGCGCGCTCGTCGAGACGTCCCGCACTCTCAACCTCCGCTTGGCGGGTCTGACCGTCGGCGAGATCCGGCGCTCGATCCGCGAGCGGGTCCGCGACGCTTCGAGTGGCGACTCCAGCCTTCTACAGATCATCGTGGACAGGGCTAAGGGACTGTTTGCGTTCGATGCCCCCCAGGCGTCGGTCTTCGTGGGGAAGGCGACGCACATCTTCACCCAGCCCGAATTCAGCGATCCGGACCGGCTCGGGGCGTTGGTGGACCTCATCGAAGAGCGCAACGTTCTGGCTGAGGCGCTTCGCCCGCGTCCCTCGGGACTTTCGATTACCATCGGCGCCGAACACACCAGTGAGCGGCTGCGTCCGCTAGCGGTCGTCGTCGCCACCTACGCCGTCGGGGATCTTCAGGGCGCCCTGGGCGTCGTCGGACCCACTCGGATGCCCTATCCTCGCGTTGCCGCTCTCGTCAGCTACGTCGCCGAGGTCGCCGGCTCGATGATCAACGCCTGAGTTGAGTAGGGGGCACCGGACGTTCGTCAACGGCCCGCCCAACTCGTCCAGACCCTCAGTAGAACGATGCCCCGGCGCATGACCGCGCGGTCTGGACGTCGCTCGACCCCTTCGGCCCCACACGCTTTCTTGGAGGAATGAAGTTCGGTGATGCCCGAGGAACCTACGACACTATCTCAGGATGGGGAAGCAGCGTCCGATGACGGCGCGGAGACTCTTGAGGAGACTACGTCAGGCAAGAGCGCGCCCCCTCGGAAAGCTTCGGGAGCCAAGTCTAAATCTAGGAAGCGCAGCACCGGTAAGCGGCGTCCGAAGCTTCGTGAGGAGGTGGAAGCGTTGCGCGCCCAGCTTGCCGAGAAGCACGATCAGCTCCTGCGCTTGGCCGCCGAGTTCGACAACTACAAGAAGCGGACCGACAGGCACTTCCGGGAGCTGACCGCTTCGGCCAATGCCGGCCTCATTGGCGAGCTTTTACCTGTCCTCGACAACTTCGACCGGGCGCTCGAGAAAGGGAGCGGCGCGGATTCCGAGGCCGTGCACGAGGGCGTCGCCATGATCCGCCGGCAACTGGAGGAGGTGCTGGCCAAGGCCGGCCTCGTTCCCATTGAGGCAGTGGGACACAAATTCGACCCGCACGTCCATGAGGCTTTGATGCAGACCGATTCCGATAGTGCCGCCCCGGAGACGATCGTGAGCGAGGTGGAGGTAGGATATACCCTGCAAGGCAAGGTTTTGCGCCCCGCGAAGGTCATCGTCAGTAAATAGGGCATAGGATACAGGACCGAAGATGGCACGCGTATTCCGATCATCGCTCCGTCACGATCCTGATCCCATCGAAGGATAGAGCGTTTCGGCCATGACCGCCTGCGGGGTCTGTCGTTCTGACAGGCCAGTGGCAGCATAAGCCCTGGCCTTATGTCAATCTGGCAGTATTTGGCGGCCCACACGATGCACTCACATCCCGACGGTCTGGTGTGTAACCTGTTTTGCGACATGAAGTTCCTTTCACCGCTTTGTTTTGGCACCCATGTTGCTTCCCCCTATGGCACCGTGAGACTGCAAGGGTTTTGCACGGGTATGGGTGTTCGTACCGCCTAATAAGGAGTGGATGGCATGGGGAAAGTGATAGGGATGGACTTGGGGACGACCAATTCGTGTGTGGCTATGCTCGAAGGCGGCCAGCCGACGGTGATCGCCAACGCCGAGGGCGATCGGACCACGCCGTCAGTGGTCGGGTTCACGAAGAAGGGCGAACGGCTGGTGGGCCAGGTGGCCAAACGCCAGGCCATCACCAACCCCGAGAACACCGTCTTCAGCATCAAGCGTTTCATAGGCCGCCGTTTCAATGAGGTGCCCCAGGAGCGTAAACGCATGCCCTTCGAGGTGATCGAGGTCGCGGGCGCCGACATTCGCGTGAAGATCGGCGACGAGGAGTACGCACCACCGCAGCTCTCGGCCATGATCCTGGGGGCCATGAAGAAGACGGCGGAGGACTATCTGGGCGAGGAGGTCACGCAGGCCGTCATCACAGTGCCCGCGTACTTCAACGACAGCCAGCGGCAGGCAACTGCGGACGCTGGGCGGATCGCCGGCCTGGAGGTCCTGCGCATCATCAATGAACCAACGGCGGCCTCGCTGGCCTATGGCTTGGAGAAAAAGGCCAATGAGCGGATCGCCGTCTTCGACCTGGGTGGGGGCACCTTTGACATCTCGATCCTCGATGTCGGCGAGGGGGTGTTCGAGGTGCTTAGCACCAACGGGGACACGCACCTGGGCGGCGATGACTTCGACGAGGTGGTCATCAACCACTTGGCCGACGAGTTCAAGAAGGAGCACGGGATCGATCTGCGGGCGGACCGGATGGCGCTCCAACGTCTCAAGGATGCAGCGGAGAAGGCCAAGTGTGAGCTCTCCACGACGATGGAGACGACGATCAACCTGCCCTTCGTCACGGCCGATGCCTCGGGGCCCAAGCACTTGGAGGTGACCCTCACTCGGGCCAGGATGGAGCAACTGGTGGAGGGTCTGGTCGAACGGACGGTGCGACCCTGCCGCCAAGCGCTCGAAGACGCGAAGGTGGGGCCGGAGGAGATCGATGAGATCGTCCTGGTGGGCGGTGCGACCCGGATGCCAGCCGTTCAGCAGAGGGTCAAGGAGGTGTTCGGTAAGGAGCCGCACAGAGGGGTCAACCCCGACGAGGTCGTGGCCGTAGGGGCGGCGATCCAGGCGGGCGTCTTGGCCGGTGAGCTCAAGGACGTGGTGCTTCTGGATGTGACGCCGCTCTCGCTGGGGATCGAGACGCTCGGTAGCGTGATGACGCCGCTCATCGAGCGCAACACGACGATACCCACCCGAAAGAGCCAGATCTTCTCCACCGCCGCGGACAACCAGCCCGCCGTGAGCGTCCACGTGCTGCAGGGCGAGCGGTCGATGGCCGTCGACAACCGCACGCTGGGTCGTTTCGACCTGGTGGGCATCCCGTCCGCGCCCCGCGGTATGCCGCAGATTGAGGTCGGCTTCGACATCGACGCCAACGGCATTGTGCACGTCTCCGCGAAGGACCTGGCCACGGGCAAGGAACAATCCATACGCATCCAGGCCTCCAGCAGTCTCTCGGAGGTGGAGATCGAGCGGATGGTCACCGACGCCGAATCACACGCCGAAGAAGACAAGGAAAGGCGTGAGGGAATCGATGTCCGCAACGAGGCTGATCAACTCATCTACCAGACGGAGAAATCGCTTCGAGACTACGGCGACCAGCTCTCCGATGCCGACCGTAAGGCGATCGACGCGGCGGTCGAGAAGCTGCGCTCGGTCATGGAGAGCTCTGATGTTGCAGCGATACGCGGCGCGATCGAGGCGTTGAACCAGGCCAGCCACAAGCTCGCCGAGCAGATGTACAAGAAGGTCGCCGAGGAGCAAGCCGCTAAGGCTGGGGAAAGCGGTGCCCAGGAGAGCGCCAAGGCCGCGGGCGGTGAGGAGGGCGCCGTGGATGCCGACTTCGAGGTGGTGGACGACGATAAGAAATGACCCTTTCCTGAGCGTGATGTTGGAGCTGAGCCGTGGCACAGGTGACCAAGCGCGACTACTATGAAGTCCTCGGTGTAAGCCGCGAGGCGAGGCCCGAGGAGATCAAGCGCGCCTATCGTAAGCAGGCGATGCGCTACCATCCGGACCACAACCCGGGTGACCAGGCTGCGGAGGAGCGCTTCAAGGAGTCCGCGGAGGCCTATGAGATCCTCAGCGATGCCGATAAACGTCGGCTCTACGATCAGTACGGCCACGATGGGCTCAGCAGCGCCTTCGGCCAGGGCGGCTTCCAGTGGTCCGACTTCTCCCACACCACCGATTTCGAGGACATCTTCGAGAACCTCTTCAGTGGCGGGTTGTTCGGGGACCTCTTCGGGGCTCGGCGGGCGGCGCGCCGTGCTGGACCTCGGAGCGGCTCCGATCTGCGTCTCACGCTCAAGCTCACGCTCGAGGAAATCGCCGCCGGGGCCGATAAGAAGATCCGTCTGACGCGCCTCGGGCCCTGCGGAGAGTGCGAGGGCAACGGTAGCAGGCGCGGCGCCCGGCGTCAGGCCTGCCCCACTTGCGGCGGTCACGGCGAGGTGCGCCGCGCGGCGCGGTCGGTCTTCGGCTCGTTCGTCAACGTCAGCGCCTGCCCGGCATGTGGCGGCGAGGGGTATGTCATGAGCGATCCCTGTCCCACTTGCAGCGGTGACGGGCGAGACAGGTCCACGCATACCATCAACGTTCACATTCCCCCGGGCGTCTCTACGGGCAACTACATCACCCTCCGCGGCCAGGGCGACGCGGGTCCTCGCGGCGGCCCTCCGGGAGACGCTCTCGTCTTCATCGAGGAGCTCTCGCACGAGCACTTTGAGCGCCACGACAGCGACATCGTCCACGAGCTTGTCATCAGCGTTACCGAGGCCGCCCTCGGCACCGAGGTGGATGTGCCCACGCTGGAGGGCCACGCTCGCGTCAAGATTCCCACGGGCACGCAGTCGGGAAAGCTCTTGCGTTTGCGGGGCAAAGGCATCCCCGATCTGGATCACCCCACCGTTCGGGGCGACCAGTTGGTGCGCGTCACGGTCTGGATCCCCACGAACCTCTCCCGCCAAGAGGAGAAACTCTTCGCCGAACTGGCTGAGAGCCCGAACCTCCAGCCGCCCAAGCGGGACCGCGGCTTTTTCGAGAAGGTCCGCGACGCCTTCGGCACGTGACGCTCTAAGCGAGCCGCCAGCCACCTCGATGTGGTGCCTGCGCGTGACCTGCTCCACCGCCGCAGAGGACCCTATCTCCGGTATCCTTGCCGAGCCGCCCTGCCGGGGCGCGGAGGTCCTCGCACTCGATGATGGCACCATCGAATTTCGCGCCTACTATCGAGACCGCTCCTCGGCCCTCCGCGCGGCGAACAGGTTGGGAGACGCCGCCTCCCGTCTTCTGGTCGGAAGGCTAGCCCCTATCGTCGAGCCCTTCCCCGACGCTGATTGGCTTGATGAGTGGCGACGGAACGTGCGGCCGGTTCAGGCGTCACCGCGCTTCATGATCGCTCCGCCATGGGAGGTCCCGCCGGCACCGCCGGATGGCCACATCCTGGTGCTTGAACCCCGGCAGGCTTTTGGCACAGGAACGCATCCGACGACGCAACTCTGCTTGGCCGCCCTGGAAGGCCTGATCGAATCGGGTGACCGGGTCTTGGACGTGGGGACGGGCACGGGCATCCTGGCGCTGGCCATGGCTAGGCTCTGCGCCCGTGAGGTCCTCGCGCTTGACGTTGATCCGCAGGCGGTCGCCGAGGCCCACGACAACGCCCGGGTCAATGGCCTGGCTGGCAGCATCATCGCGAGTGGCGCTTCCGTCGGATCGATTCCGCTGCGACCCGCGTACGACGGCTTGGCCGCGAACATCACCCGCAGCGTGATCACAGCCCATCTTGGCGTCTTCAAGCACCTTTTGAAACCCGGCGGGTGGCTGGTCCTTTCGGGGTTGCTCGTCACCGAGCAGTGTGCGTTCGAGCATGAGCTTAACGCTATGGACCTCGCTCCGGAATCGGTTACGACTCGGGACGAGTGGTGTTGTGTGGTCGCCCGCAGGTCTTCGCGCTAATGAGACCACCCTGAGCCTGTCGAAGGATGGCCTTTCGCCAGACGCCCGCTGTGGCGATCTTGAGGCATGCTTGATGTATCGTTGCCGATTCTAAAACGGGGAGCTTCAGCCGATGGATAGCGATTGCCTCTTCTGCCGGATCGCGCGCGGTGAGGTCTCTTCAACCGTCGTCCGCGACGCGCCCGGAGCGCTCGCCTTCGAGGACCTCAACCCGCAAGCGCCCACACATGTCCTGATCATCCCCAAGCGCCACATCGCTTCCGTCGCCGATCTCGAGGACGACGATATCCTCCTGGTCGGTCAGTTGGTCGCGCTGGCCCGCGACATCGCCCGCGAGCGCGGCCTAGACCCCAGCGGTTATCGCTTGGTCATCAATACCGGATCTCAAGCCGGCCAGAGCGTCGCGCACCTCCACCTGCACCTGCTCGGGGGTCGGGTCATGCGCTGGCCGCCGGGGTAGGAGATTCCCGTTCGTCCTTAAGAGTCAGCTTGTCTTTCACCCCCTCCCAGCATAGCGGAGAGGGGAGCGGGGTGACAGCTAGCTCTCGACCCAGATTGGGTTAGCCCAGGCGATCCGGCCCCAGCGGTCTTCCACCTCCACGCGGATATAACCGTGGTGCTGCCGCCGGGCGAACTCGTCTATGGAAACGCGCGAGCTTTCCAGCTCGGAGCCATGGCCGGTGGGGAAGCGCGAAAAGCCGCGCGATGCGGGGCCAATGAAGCGGATCGCGGCGGCCGCCGAGCACTCGACGACCAGTTCATTGTCTTCCACTGCGATCCGGTGGATCTGTGGCCCTCGTGTCCCGTAACAGGCGCCGCGGCTCAGCGCCTCCAGGAGAGCATCGTGCGTCAACGCCTCCGCCTTGACGACGGTCCACGCCTTGTTGGCGGTCGGGTGATTCTCCGTCAGGTGCGCGTCGTCGTTGGCGACGCCACAGATCCGAACCCCGCGCATCAGCAGGTCGTCCCACAGGTAGGTGGCCGTGCCCTTGCCGATCAGCTCCTGGCAGACATCGTTGTAGACTTCGATCGCCCACAGGCCATCGATCTTCGCCACGTCCTCGGGATGCAACCCCATCCAGTGCGGATGCACCAGGCACGGCAGCGCTCCCTGCGCGCGGATGGCATCCACCTGGCCCTGAAAATCCAGTCCGTCCTCGATGGTCTCCCCTAGCCCCAGGCCGACCATGTGGGGGTGCGAGAGCTCCTCAGCGCCCAGGGTCAGGAAGTCTGACGAGGAGAAACGGGTCGTATCCGTCATGACGCTGTGGTCGGAAAGCCCCAGGAAATCGTAGCCCCGCGTCCGGTAGTACGAGACGACCTTCTCGGGAGATAGACCTCCGTCCGACTCGGTACTGTGGCAGTGGAACTGGCCCTTGTACCAATGGCCCGGCTTCTCGTACGGGTTGTCCAGTGTCATGGCTCTCTCCCGCGTGCTAGGGTTCGCTGCGTGCTCAGGACACCGCGCCTCGCGCCACCGGGTAGGGGAGCATCTCCCCCGCGTGGTGGTACTCGATGGCGAATGCCTCGCCGTACTTGAAATCCGGGTCCCCTGTGATGCGCTTGCCCTGATAGCCGCGCAAAAGTGCGCAGTTGGTGTAAGATTCCTCTAGAAACCCGCGGCACCATGAGACCTGAAGCACTTTGCACTTCTGCTCCCATGCACCGGTGATGTCGATCAAGACGTTGGGCGCAAAGCCGTGGGTGGCGAAGTGGGGGTAGCCCGGTTCCGCATAGTAGATGGCCCCGACGGCCCAGGGCTCAAGGTCCGTCTCCCGGAGTGCACTGGGTGCAGCAGCGATACCCGTCGCTCGCACAGCCGCCTCGCCCGCGATCTTGTGGTCCTCCAGGTGATCTTCAGGGTGGTGCTTCTCGTGGGGCCAGTGAGTGATCAGAATCTCCGGCCGGACCTCGCGGATCACTCGCGCCAGTTCGCCCAGCCGCTCCCGGTCCATGACCAGCGGGGCATCCTTCCAGTCGTAGAAGATCGTCTCGCAGCCGATGACCTCCCCGCACCAGCGGGATTCATCTTCCTTGATCTTCTTGCACGCCTCTAACGTCAGACCCTCGCGTCCGCGCCACACCTGCGAGGAATATCGCCGTTCCCCCATGCTCATACTGAGCCCCACTGTCCGGCTCCCACGCCTTCGGTAGTTGCATATCGTTCCGCCTGCCCGGAGAGCGAAATCCATGTCGTGTGCGCCGATGAACAGGACTGTGGGATGTTCCCCGCTCACGTCTACGCTGTCTCTACGGTCTGGACGCGACCGAAACGAGGCGCCCTCAGGACACCACGCCTCGCGACACGGGGAAGGGAAGTAGCTTGCCCGCGTAGTTGTACTCGACGACGAACGCCTCGCCGTACTTGCAGTCCTCGGCGCCTCCGGTGCGCTTGGCCTGGTAACCGCGCAGGAGCGCGCAGTTCGTGTAGGACTCCACCAGGACTCCGTGGCTCCAGGAAACTTGCAGGCCGGAGAGCTTTCTCTCCCACGACTCGGTGATATCGACGAAGACGTTCGGGTCAAAGTTGTGCATGGCGAAGCCTGGGAAGGCCGGTTCTGCGTAGTAGATGGCCCGAGGTCCCCAGGTCTCCAGCCCCGTCTCCCGCAGCGCGCCCGCTGCACCGGCGATCCCAGCCGCGCGCACCGCAGCTTCGCCCGCTATCCTGTGGTCGGCAAATGCGTGCTTTTCCCATGGATAGTGCGTGATCAGAATCTCGGGGCGCACCTCGCGGATCACGCGCGCCAGTTCGTTCAGCCTCTCCCGGTCGATGACCAGCGGGGAGTCCTCCCAATCGTAGAAGACGGTCTCGGCACCGAGGACATCCGCGCACTGTTGAGATTCCTTCTCCTTGATCTTCTTGCATTCCTCGATCGTCAACCCCTCTTGCTCCCGCCACAGCCGCGCTGACTCCTGTCGCTCCCCCATGCTCATGGACAGCGCCACCACTCGACTTCCGCGGCTCTGGTAGTTGGCCATCGTCCCGCCAGCGCGGACGAGGAAATCCATGTCGTGCGCGCCGATGAACAGGATCGTCGGATGCTCTTCACTCATCAGTGGGTCCTTTCTACCTCGGATATGGGCAAAATGAAAGGGGCTCCCTCGCGCCGGGAACCCCTTCGATGGTCGTGACTCGATGCATCAAGTTTCGTTCGTGGGGCTTCGCCGGAAGCTGGGCAGGCGCAGCCCGAAGATACGCCTCGAATTCTCTTCGGCGTACTCTCCCTGTGCCAGATGAGCACTCGCCCGCTCCATTCGGTCTTCGGCGTCAGATGCCCCACGGGCGTCGGTCCCTGGGTTGAGTCCCAAGAGTTCACGGACGGCTGGACTGCGCAGATTCAACGTGAGAGACGACGCGGGTTCGTCATCGTGCTCTGGATGAGGCCTGGCGCCCTGGTTGAGAAGTTCGAGCCGGACCAGGAGATCGACCCACAACGACGCCTCCAGCTCCCCCTCGGGAACAAGCTCCCCCACCTCCCGTAAGAAGGTTGTGCGCAGCACCCAGGGCTGAGTCTCCATCCGGTCGTGCAGTTTGCGTAGAAGGATATCCCGCACCTTCAGCGTCTCCCGCACGGATGGGACATCCCGCGCTAGGTAGACTTCGGAGGCCCTGGGCAATTCGCCCATCGAGGGCGAGTCGTCCTTACGGATCTCGACGATCCCACGCTCGCGTGCCTCGCTGAGGGCCCTTCGCGCTCCGCGCCACGCCTCCGCCTCCGAGACCCCATGTTGTACGCTGCGGCTCGCCAGAACGCGCAGCAGGATCGAAGCCGCTACCCAAGGGATGCTCCGTTCGGTCAGAAGCCGATCCGCCTCCAGGATGAGCTCCGCCAGGATCTCCGCGAGAGGCCGCTGCTCGCGCTCCGCACGCACCAGAGGGTCCTCAGGGTTGAGTACGATTACACGCGCCGATGGCCCCCGAACGTGCTCGTCGTCCCCCGCCGAAGTGACTAGCCAGTCTACCTCCAGTGCGTACGCCAGCCAGGCTCCTGCCAGCGCCTCGTCTAGCTCATCGACCGCCTCGGCAAGCTGCCGCTGGACCATGGCTTGGTCCGGTTGGTACGCGGAGGTCAAAGTCGGTCCCGCGAGCGTCATGATCGCTTCGAGCACCGCCTTGACGCGCCGCACATGGGCGTTGTCGCCGTTGAGGCGGTACTGGAGGATCTCGTTCCCATCGGGCGCTGTCGCCTGCTCCGCTAGAAAGCATCCCGCCTCCTGAGCGGCCGTGAACCACTCGCCACGCTCGGCCGGCGTCTCGCCCAGCCGGGGCTCCTCCGCCAGGTAATTGATGAGCTGGTTGTAGGTCACGAACGTCCAGTGCCGTTGCGCCAGGAGCCGGTTCACGCGGTAAGTCAGGACCTCGATCTCCGGAACGGTCACGGCGGGTTCCGGGACTGTGATCTCATCCGGCTGTGAGGCGTCCGCCTCCAGGGTTTCGATGGGTTCGGGCGCCGCATCCGGAGCGATTGACACCTCTGCGTCCGCCTCCAAGGGGGAGGCAGAGAAAACGGACACGACATCGCGCAAGAACCGCTTCTCCACGCGCGGATGGGACAAAAGAAAGCGGCTGGTTACCCCTTCGATGCTCCAGAGGACCACGCGCTTGCCCCGTTCCAGGAGGTTCTCGATCAGCGAGAAGTACGCGCCGTCTGACGTTGCCAGGACCACTGTCCCCGGTGCCCCATCGCTCATCTGGGTCAACAGCCCTTCCACTTGCTGAGCCAGTTCCGCGTCGGCGCGGGACCGGTCCATGTCACGGTAGTGCACGTCGAAGCCCGTGGCGCGGTAGGCTCTCGCGTGGCCGTGCAACTCCGTCTGGTCCCAGTCCGCCGTTGCCCAGGCGAACTGCACCTGCCCGAACCGTTCGGCGGCCTGCCAAAGCCCTTGGGCCAGGTCACCGGGCGTCAACTCGTCGGACACGGTGCGGTCTTGCTCCAGCAGGTTCAACCACAGATCCTCGTGATCCACGAACAGTGCACAATCGTCACTCATCATGCTCCCCATCACTTGGTCGTTCCACAACGCTTAACATGTAGGGCTGGGCTAATGAGAAGCACCTTCATGGTCCCGCCCCTCTCCTTGCCAGAACACCTAGCCCAGCGTTACCGAGGGGTGTTCTGCGCTACCCTATAGCGCCAGTCCAGTGCCTCGGCATCCATTGATCCTATTCGCTCCCGGACCAGCACGACCGGGCGCGGCGTCCCAAATGCTGGACTCCCCTTAAGAGAGCAGCTTGCCTCCGCTCCAGATGTGACCCAAGGCCCCTCTGCGCTCACGTGCGCGGGCCTCTGTAGCTCACGTAACTATCGGAGGCTTCGTAGAACTTGATCTCGTACAAAGATGCGCCGTTGAACTGTCCGTCCAACTGCTCCCAGATCCACAGCGCCATGCGCTCCGCTGATGCCTGTTCGACGATGTCGTTCAGGTAGGTGTGGTCGAGCCGGGCGACCACGCGCTCGCGGACGAGCCGGTCGAGATCGACGAAATCCACAACCATGTACTCCGGGGGCCGGGCCTCACCGTCGACGGTCACCTTGAGGCGAAACGTGTGTCCGTGCAGCGGCTCGGGCCCGCCGGGGTAGTGGATCAGGTTGTGCGCAGCATCGAACGTGAATGCCTTGGTGACGAGCACAGCCCATCTCCTCCCCTTTGCTGCCCACGATCCGAGCGGACAGGCTCGCGAAAAGTAGGGTAGCGCTCGAAAAAAGTCAACGCCCTGTGAGCAGTCCAGCGACGTTGACACTCACCGCGAACCCAATTTAGTTTGGTGCTGTCGATGCCGCCTATATCCGAACGCCGCTCTCACGACCCACCCCCGCACACGCCCGCGGCCGAGTCGGCTCCGAGCCGCCTCACCCGCGTTCAGATCCTCCGTGGTCTTAGAGCCTCCATCCTCCAGGGCGTCTGCGGGTCGACCTGCATACGAATGATCGGCGGGCCCTTCTTTATCGGTCTTGCACTGGCCCTGGGCGCCACCCGTTTCCAGGTTGGCCTCATGTTCAGCATCATCTCTCTGAGCTTCCTGCTTTCCCCCCTGGCCGCGCTCATCATCGAGCGGCTGGGCCGCCCAAGGGACTATGCTGCTTTCATGATGCTCAGTTCGAGGCTCATCCGCTCCTTGCGCGTTCTCGTGCCGTTCCTGCTCCCGGTCGACTGGTGGGTTTGGGGGCTTCTCGGGTTCTCGTTCTTAAGCGTTTTGCTCATGGCCCTGGGTCAGCCCGGCTGGATGACGCTCATGGGCGATCTCGTCCCGGGCGAAATGCGCGGCCGCTTCTTCGGCAGACGCTCCGCCGTGATCGGCCTGGTGGGTATGGTCGCTGCGCTCCTCGCCGGCCAAATCCTCGACCGCGTCACCGGCGCACCTCAGGGCTTTCCGCCGGATTACAATGGCTTTCTGGTCATCTATGCGTTGGCTCTATGTATCCTCGCCGTTGAGGCCTGGGCATGGTCCCGCGTCCCCGAGCCGGGCCGCCGCCGCCCGGCAAAGCGCGTGAACTTTCGCCGGCTGTGGAAGCTTCCCTTCGGCCACACACGGTTCATGTGGTTCACGGCCTTCGTCTGTGCCTGGACCTTCGCCCAGGGCATCGCCGGGCCCTTCTACGCCGTTTTTATGCTCGAAGAGCTGCGCATCAGCTACTCCACAATCGCGATCCTACAAGGCGTCAACATCTTGGCGATGATCCTCACGTATCCCTTGTGGGGCTATCTCTCCGACCGCTTCGGCCACGCCACGGTCCTCAGGCTCGGTGCCATCGGGATTGCCGCTACGCCGCTCTTGTGGGTCAGCGCTACACCGGGCCATCTCATCCCATTGGGGATCGTTCATCTGCTGATGGGCGTCTCCATGAGCGCCTTTAATCTCGGCACCACCAATGTCCTCCTGGGAACGATGCCCGAGCAGCATCGGGCGGTCTACCCCGCCATCCACCGCTTCCTGACAGCTTTCCCATCCGTAGCTGCCCCGCTCGTGGGCGGCGTCCTCGCTGAGCGCTTTCCCGTTAGCGGCACCGCCTTTGCCCACCTGTTCGAGGGCCTGGCGGGCGCTTCCCCGGGGCATCTGCGCGGCCTCTTTCTCTGCAGCGGCGCCCTGGTTGTTTTGGCTCTCGTCTTCCTCTTCCGCTTCGGCGCTGAGAAGGATGCTCGGGCTCGGGATGTTTTACGAGCCGTTTCGCGGAGGCATCCGCTGGCCACCGCCTATCGACTATTCCGCCTTCGCCGTGCCCGCTCTGCGTCCGACCGCGCGGCCGCCGTCCGCGACCTGGGGGTCTTAGCGAGTCCCCTGGCTACCGATGCGCTCGTCCGTGCCCTCGACGATCCCAACCCCGATGTGCGCCGTCAGGCCGCTATCTCGATCGGTGAAAGCCGCGATCCTGCTGCCACAGCCGCGCTCCTCAGTGAGCTGGACGATCCGGAGGTGGACACCCGGCCCGAGGTGATCCGCGCCTTGGGCCGGGTGGGGTCGGCGGAGGCCGTGCCCCACCTCATCCGGCTCCTGCGCGACCCCGACTGGCAAGTGCGCATCTCCAGCATGGCCGCTCTGGGCAGGATCGGCGGTACCGAGGCCACGCAAGCGCTGATCGAGATGGCGGGTACCCTTACCCGCAATCACTACCTGTTCGCCGCCTCCATCGACGCCCTGGCCAAACTCCGCGAACCCGAGGCGATCGAAATCGCGCTCGACGCTTATCCCGAGTTCGTCTCCCCCATCATCCGTCGGCAGCTTCTCTGCTCGGTAAGTGAGGTCTTGGGCGTCCACCCCACCTACTACCGCCTCGTGGGCCAGGAGCCCTACGCGCGCGATGCCAACGTCACGGGCTTCTTGCGCGAGCTGCGCCATCATCTGGAAGGCCGTGCTTCACCGCTCCCCGAGCGTGACCGCGATACCGCAGGCGCCGCCCTCGAAACCGCCGAAATCGCCTATCAGCAGGGCGCCCGCATCGACGCTGTCCGCGGCCTCATGCGCTTGGCCAAAGAGTTACGCCCGGCGCTGGGACCCGACGCGGCGCTCGCTCTCGATGTCTTCGATCGGCTATCCGAGGTCGCGCAGAGTGGTGAACTGGACCAGGATCAAGCCGACCTGGCGCTCATCGCGCTCGCCGGGACCGCTGGCGTCGCCTGAACTGAGGTCTCGTTGCGGAGAGGTAGCGTGGACTACGAGGCCCAGCCGCGCTCCAGATACCGGTGCGGCCCCAGCCGGTTGATGTGGATGCCCTGCTGTCGGCCGTCCGCACCGCGCTCGGAGATGACCGCCTCCCGGGCCCATTGAACGTCGGTGGGGTCGGGCCCCTCGCGCAAGAGCTCCTCAAGGACGCGGCCATCCCACACCTTTGGTGCCTCGATGCCCAAGAGGTGGAGTGCGGTGGGCATCACGTCGATGATCCCGCAGGGCACATCGCTGGTCACTCCCTGCTTGAAGGCGGGACCCCACGCCGCCAGGAAATTGCGGATGTCGAACGGACTCAGGGTTCCGTGGGCCGCGACGTTTCGCTGGCGGACGCGGCCCCGGACCCCTTCTTCATTGAGCCCGTCGTCCCATCCCGGAGACCAGATGATCTCCGCCGTCCGGGGGTGAGTGACGAAGGCCTGCTCGCACAGGAGCAGCCCGTCCTGAAGGTCCTCCTTGGACTTCACGAAGATCGGTCCCATCCACTCCTGCGCGCGCAGAACTTCCACGATGGCTCCCACTTTCTCTCGCCCCCCGCGGTTGACGTAGATGCCGCTTCCGGCGAGCACGACATCGGTCGGCGCGCCTTCGGGATCGTAGAGGCCTTCGTGCCCGAGCAGGTCCGACATGCGCTCCCGACCTTTCGCGGTCGAGAAGCCGTGATCGGAGCAGACGATGACGTTGGTCGAGGCCGTCCAGCCGAGATCGTCCAGCGCGCCGAGGACTTGCCCCAGCCGCTCATCGTTCTGGTGAATGGCCCGCCGCGAGAGTTGTGATCCCAAGCCGTGGATGTGCTGGGTCTTGTCGGGATCGGAGAGCCAGAGGCTCGTGACCTGGGGCTGGTAGTCCGGCCAGACGACCCGGGTGAGTGCTTCCACCGCCCAGTTGCATCGGCCGGCATCGGGTTTGTCCTCCTGTGGCGGCGGGCCGATCCGCTCTAGCGTGCGCTCTTCGAGCTCTTTCGGCCGGAAGACGCCCCAGTTGATCATGGGCGCGTCGATCTTGTGGTTCTGGAGCAGGCACGAGCCGCTCGAGGCCGCGCTGACGACCGCCAGCATCCCCCCTTGCTCGGCAAGAACCTCTCCCGCTGTGGGGACACTGAAAAGATGCCCTTCGGTGGCGGCCTCAATGCGCGCGAGGTCGGCGGGGTCACCCGTGTTCGCGGCCTTATCGGGGTAGACCCCGGGGATATACAGGGCGTTGCCCATCACCCCGTGCGTACCCGGGTGCGAGCCGGAGGCGTAGGAAGCGGCTTCGACGCGCGTCTCGGTCGGGTATTCGGCGCGGGCGTTAGTGCAACGGACGCCGCGCTCGGCCTGGCTAAGCAACGTCCGCGTCAGCCCCGGCGTCAGAAAGTCCGGCCGGAAGCCATCCCAGACGATGATGACCACGCGGGCGGGTGGCGGGCGGGCCGTGGCGGCCTCCTCGTCTAAGGCCCCGTCAGTTCGGGATGGTTATCCATGAAGCGGCGGATGTGGTAGACGAACGCCCGGAATGGATCGGGCTCGCTGGCAAGCAAATCGTACATCCGGTCGTCGTCGACCTCAAGATAGAGGTGCACCAGCACGTTCCGCAGACCACCGACATGCTGGAAGCCCTCAGCGAAGACTCGGGGCAACACACCTGCTTCGGCCAGCCTTAAGAAAGCCCGCTTGTTGTCTCCGGGACTGGGTAGCCCCAACTCCGCTATGATGTGGAACGCGATATCCAGTGCCGCCTGGGCGCAGATCTGCCAACCTCGCTCAGCCAGCGCCTTCATCCGGTCGTCGCTGTGGTAGGTTTCGCGGCTGACCTGGCGCGGGTCGGGCAATCGCCCCAGTTCAGTCTCGATCCGCTCAACCCGGGCGTTCACGGAGCGCCGGGAGATCGGCAAAGCCGCCGTCCTCGATACGTCGGTTTCGGGCATCCTCAATCAGCCTGCGGTGATACGCTCCATCATAGTAATCACGGTACGTGCGGAAACGAAAGTCAACGAGCGCCGCTCGATCTTTGGTCACCAGCGGCTCCCCGCGTTCCAGAATCTCGTAGGCGAACGTCACCGACACGTCATTGAGCGCGACGACATCCCACTCGCGCGGTGGCGCGGGCGGCGAGACGCCGTCCATGAGGTTCAGACGGAGGTCGAAGCGTTCGCTTGGTGTCAGTTCATCACGGAAGTAAACGGCCAGGTCGATGTCACTTGCTTGCATGGCCGTCCGTCTGGCCCACGACCCGAACAGATAGGCGAACAGCACATCCTTGTGTGCGCGGAGCGCCTCCCGTATCGACTCCAACTCCTCGTCAGAGAGCCACATCACCGCCCTGCCGCCCCGCCAGTGAGCGTGCGGGTAATCTCCTGGGTCCCAGGATGTGATCGGCATGAGTCGTTCCGACGCCTGCACGGCGATTAGCCTCGCGAGCCTCCTCAGTCGCCGCACGCGGGCCGGCCCGCGCTGGGCTAGGTCACGTTGTCCCCAAGGAACAGCCGTCCGCTCCGCCGGTCAACGATGATCACCTCGCCCAGCCCGCCGAAGGTCGCCTTTGTGAATTCGTCGAGCCGCGCCTCGTCGGCGATCAGTGGGGACGTGATCCATTGGGCGAGTTGTGCGGCCGTCATAGAGGCCACGTCATGGGTAACACCGGCAGCGATGTCGACGTAAACACGCTCCGCCGTGATCCGGTACGTGAGATCTGTCGCCAAGACGATGGGCACTGTGGCCGCGAGGGCGATTACCGGGAACAGTGGGGTCGGAACGCGCATGTGATCGATGCGCCAACCGCGAAGGTGGGTCGTCGGCTTCAACCCGACTCGAGGAGTTTCAGGAATTCGAACATCTTTGCGCGCTTCGTGAAACCGAGCTGCTCGTACAGACGCACCGGTCCGTCCTCACCGCAGTGGATTGTGAGTGCATCCTGCTCGCGCACGATCGGGTGCTCCTGTACGTAGCGGATCAGTGTCGTTGCCGCGTCCTGTCCCTGCACCTCGGGCATCGTCATCACGCGACGGAACCTCGCCACGCCCCCGACGACGTACCAGCCCGTCGAGGATACAGGCTCCCCGTCGAGGTATCCCACGAGCCACTCCCCGCCGACGCGCGCATCCTGCGAACGATGGAAGCGATGTCCCGATGTCACGGACCCGTCTTCCAGCGTGCGAAGTCGGTCGATGTCCGGTAGGCTCGGTTGGGTAGCGTCAAACGCTCGAATTTCGATGTCCGGATTGATAGGTCTTTCAGGACTTCTGTCAAAGACCATCATCCACGTGACAGATAACTTCCAACCTCGCTGGGTCAGAGGACCGCGCAGTGTCTCGAAGGTCGTCCGATCATGCCCCGAGATCTTCCGAAAAGGGAGACCTGTGGGTGCGTACAGCTCCTCCAGATGTTCAAGCAGGTCATCGGCGTCATCCTTGCCGCAGCGACACTTGAACAGTTGGTTCGCATCGTGTCGGGTGGGGAAATCCGGGTGGTGGTAGAAGGGGCCGAACGCGGTCTGTCGCACATACGCGGGATCGACCAGGTAGGTGTACTCCGTATAGGCCAGGCGCTCGGCGGTGACAGTGTCCATCGCTTGTCTCCGTGCGTGGGATGTCCCCAGGCCAAGCGCAGCAGAATAGCGGGTGCCGCCCCTCAACGAAGGGAGACAACGCTTGCGTCTGAGGCTGGACGAGAAACTTGACGCAGGGTCCGTGCTCAGGCCGCTGCGGGCGCTTTCTCCCTTCGCTCGGCCATGCGGCGTGCCGCTTTGGCTTTCATCGCGGTCCGACGCACCTTGATGATCTCGGCGACGATGGCGATGCCGATCTCCTGCGGCGTGTCCGCCTCGATCTCAAGCCCGATGGGCGCGTACACCCTCTCCAGCTTCTCGCGCGGTACGCCTCTCGCTTCCAGGTTGCGCCAGGTCGCGGCGACCTTCCCCTTCGAGCCAATCATCCCAATGTACGCCGCTTGGGTTTTCACCGCCCCCTCGACCACCACCTCGTCGAACTGGTGGCCGCGCGTCGAGCTCACGATGTAGCTGTATTCATCGATGTCGAGCTGATCGAAGACATCCCGAAAATCCCCGACGACGCACCGCTCCGCCATCGGGAAACGGTCGGAGTTCGCGAACTGCTCCCGGTCGTCCACCACGATGATCCTGAACCCGCAGATGGACGCCGCCTGCGCGGCGGCCAGGCAGACGTGGCCCCCGCCGAATAGGTAGATTGTCGGTCTGGGACCGATGGGTTCGAACAACAGCTCCCGGCCGGTCGAGAGGCGAATGATGCTCTGCTCCTCGTCGCCGAGAACGTCCGCGCAGCGCTCGATCACATCGCTCCGCTCCGGCTCGAGCATCGTACCGTAATCCTTGGGCACCCTGCCGCCTTCGACGACCAACAGCTTGCCCTTGGGGGTATCGGGGGCGTCTTCGGGCGGAAGCAGCGTACACACCACCCCGCGGCCTTCGCGATCGCGCAGGTCTCTGAGCGCCGCGTAGAGCTCCAGGTCCGGCTCGGGCCAGGCCGCCTCGACTAGAATGACCGCCTGCCCGCCGCAGATCAGGCCCGATTCGGCCGCTTCCTTCTCCGTCAGTTCGAAGCTCAGGAGCTTTGGGACGCCCGTCTCGATCACATCCCCTGCCTCCGCCCAGACGGACGCCTCCAGGCAGCCGCCTCCGATGGTGCCGACAGCGCTCCCGTCCTCCTTCACCAGGATCTTGGCGTCTCCCGCCATCGGGGCCGAGCCCTTTTTCTGAACCAGGGTCGCCAGGGCGGCGCGCTCGTTCTCCTTCAGTACCTCCTGCACGGATCGCCAAACGTCTTCCATCTATCGTTCCCCTTTGAGGCGCGCCACCTCGCGCTCGTAATCGGCGCGCGTGTCCATGTCGCGCGCGATGCTGTCAACTTCCACCACCACATGTTGAAGGTCGTCAGGATGTTCCAACAAAATCTCTCGCAGGCCCACATCGGGCGAGAGCTTCGCTACCGCATCCCTGTATTTCAGATCGATCAAAAGCGGATGCCCTCGCCGCCCGTCGTGCGAGGGGACGATCAGCCCCCGACCGGAGTTCCGCCACGACCGCACCACAGCCCGCGCGACCTCCGGTTCTCCGAAGGGCTGGTCCCCCAGGGCGATCAGGACCGCTCGTGCTCCCTCCGGCACCGAAGCCAGGCCTGTCTGAACGGACGAAAGCATCCCGCGGTCGTGCTCGCGGTTCGTCGCGATCCTCGCACCCAGCGGCTGCACGACCCGCGCCACCTCCTCGGCCCGATGCCCAACGACCACAATGACGCGCTCGACCCCGACGCCCGCCCTCACTAGGCTCCAGACGGCCGCCTCGACGACCGTCCGCCCGCCGAAAGGGAGCAACTGCTTGAACGCCTCCATCCGGGTCGAACGCCCCGCCGCCAGCACGATGGCCCAGACGTCGGTGAAGTCAGTATCGCGGTGGCTCCATGGCTCCATCAAGTCCAAGATACCCGTGCTCGGAAAGAGCGTCAAGCGAGCGGCCAGGCTGCTTTGCGTCTCCCGGCGCTGGCATCCTATATTGTGCTACACACTAGGAGGATCCAGCCATGCCGATCCTTACCGCTGGGGCCATTGATCGCCTCGGCGCGACCGTTCTTGTCGCTGCGGGCGTGCCCGATGATGAGGCTGCCATCGTCGCGCGCCACTTGGCCGGTGCGAACCTCGTCGGCCACGATTCTCACGGCCTCTCGCTATTGCCCGGCTACGTCAGGTTCATATCTGAAGGTATGTTCGTCCCCGGCGCGCCCTTCGAGGTCGTCAGTGAGAGCGAAACGACGGGGCTCTACGACGGCGGCTGGGGCATGGGTCAGGTGCAAGCGGGGCGCGCTCTCGAGCGGCTTTTGGAGTTGGCCGCCCAGCAGGGCTTCGCATCGGCGGGGCTTCGCAGGACGGGCCACATCGGGCGGCTGGGCGATTACGTGGAACGGGCCGCTGCCGCCGGAATGCTCGGCGTTTGCCTCGTCAGCGGGTCGGTCGAGGAGGTGGCGCCCTGGGGCGGGATCGATAAGCGGCTTGGTACCAACCCTATCGCTTACGGTGTGCCCACGGGTAAAGGCTTTGTGATGGTCTACGATGCCGCCACCAGCGTCGTCGCGCAGGGGAAGGTCAAGCTTCACCACAACCAGGGGTCATCCGTCCCCGAAGGTTGGATCATCGATAAAGACGGCAATCCCACCACCGACCCCAACGACTACTATGAGGGCGGTGCCATCCTGCCCTTCGGTGAGGTCGCCGGGCACAAGGGCTACGGCCTATCCGTCATGGTGGAGGTGCTGGCATCGGGACTCGGAGGATCGTGGCAAGCGGCCGAGACGGAGCCCTGGCATTATGCCTGTAACGGCGTTTTTATGATGGCCATCCACATCGAGGCGCTTAGACCCCTCGAAGAATTCATCGCCGAGGTGGACGCTTTGATCGACCACGTCAAGTCCAGCCGTCTCGCTCCCGGCTTCAAAGAGATCCTCGTTCCCGGCGAGTTCGAGGCTCGCACACGCCGGGCCCGCGAGCAGGACGGCGTCCTCTTCGACGACGGCACGTGGAGCCAGATCGTCGAGGCGGCCGAAGGCTTGGGTGTGGATGCCGAAGCGCACGCCCAAAGCTAGGCTGTGTCTGATAGGCCGCTCGCCGGTTCAGGGGCATACTTGACGAGCCCGTACCCATCGCCATCCTGAGCTTGTCGAAGGGTCGAAAGTGTTCCTCTCTCCGCAAGCCGGGGGCTGGAGGAGAGGGGTTCTTTTTTCTTCCCCTCCCTGCTTGCGGGGGAGGGGGTCGGGGGGTGGGGTCGCACAGGCCATCCTACGCTTGCTGAGGGATGGATCAGAAGAACCTGGTTTCGGACGCTCCAAGAGAAGATCACTCCTTCGCGTTGCTCGCTGACGGCCTATCTTGTGCCACCGATTTTTTGACCTGGAGGATGAAGCCATGCCGGTCCTGTCTGCTAGGGTTCTCAACCACATAAGTGAAACGCTTTTCGTCGCCGCGGGCGTGCCGGATGACGAGGCTGCCATCGTCGCACAGCACCTAGCTGACGCCAACCTCGTTGGCCACGATTCGCACGGCATCCGGCGCGTGCCTGACTACGTTCAGAGGATTCGCGACGGGATCTATGTCCCTGGGGCGTCCTTTGAGATCGTTGCCGAGAGCGAGACCACTGCGGTTTATGACGGTGGCTGGGGAATGGGTCAGGTGCAGGCGACGCGCGCGTTGGAGTGTCTGCTAGAAAAGGCTCAGCGGCACGGTACGGCATCCGTAGGACTTCGGAAAGCCGGCCACATTGGGCGGCTGGGCTACTACACGGAGCGGGCTGCAGCCGGCGGTATGCTGGGCATGTGTGCCGCGAACGGCCACAACGTGATCGAGCAGGTGGTGCCTTGGGGCGGCATCGACAGGCGGCTTGGTACCAACCCCATCGCCTATGCTGTTCCTACGGGGGTGGGTTTTCCGCTCGTTCTCGACGTGGCCACGAGCGCCGCGGCAGAGGGTAAGCTCAGGGTCTATCGCAACCTGGGTAAGCCCATCCCTGAGGGCTGGGTGATCGACAAGGAGGGCAACCCGACGACCGATCCGGGCGCCTACTATGATGGCGGTGCGCTCTTGCCTTTCGGTGGCGGCGTTGGACATAAGGGCTTTGGCATGGGCTTCATGGTCGAGGTGATGGCGGGGGCCCTCGCCGGCACTTCGCAGGTCGAAACCGAGCCCTGGCGGTACGGCTGTAACGGCGTCTTCATGATGGCTGTCCGCATCGATGCACTTCGGCCTCTGGAGGCGTTCGTCGCCGACGTAGATGCGCTGATCGACTACATCAAGTCGAGCCGCAAGGCCCCCGGCTTCGACGAGATCCTCGTCCCCGGCGAGTTCGAAGCCCGCAACCGCCGGGTGCGCGAGCGCGAGGGCGTCCAGGTCGACGACGAGACGTGGCGCCAGATCGCCGAGACGGCCCGGAGTCTGGGGCACGACCTCGAAGCTCTGGCGCAGGACTGATGCCGTGGCGACCAGCGGTCCCAGCGAGCGGCTGAGGCGATGCACACGGACCTATCCGACCGCTGCATCGACCACCCGTAAAAAGTGATTCCCGGGCGCTACGACTAGCGGGTCAAGTCCGGACCTCCTCGACCGAGGCTAGCAAGGCGATGTCGCGCCACAGAGTCACCGCGTGCGGCCCGGTCTCCCCAACTCTTCCGAGGGTCCGCTGCTGGGCGCGGGCGTTGATCTCAACGACCGAGTCGGAGAGCAGATGGCCTGCAATCCTGGCCTGCACACCCGTTGCGCCCACACACGTAGCCGTCAGGTTCATAGTCGCGGTGGCGGCCCTCCAGAGCGTCTCGGTGGCAGCATCATGGCGCGCCAACGACCCATCCTTTCCAGCGGCTATCATGCGTCGGTCAAACTGGCACAGCAGGCATCGCAGGTAGCCAATCAACTCGGATTCCGTTCGCGGCCACACGCCGCCACAGCAATCTACTGTCACGTCCAGCATCTGGTTTCACCTCTAGGTTTGAATCGAGGGGGTCCACAATCATCTCGTGCGTCAGTGCCTCGGGCCTCAGCACCCGAAAGCCATTCCGAAGACGACGCCGGCGGTGTTCTCATCGGGCACTTCGGGGAAGAGGAGGGCCGAGCTCTCCTTGAGATCGTTGCGCTCGTAGGCAAGCTGGATCGCGTCCCGCACCTATGGCGGGACGGGTGAGCAGCGCTGCTCACCCGAGGACGGCGATGAACCGCTCCACGACGTTCTTGAGGGTGGCGGGCTGCGCAGGGGCGGCGGTGGAGACCCATAGCTGGGTACGGGGCAATGGGAGATGTAGGTTCACTTGCCCGCGCAGTGCTGCGCTCGTACCTTAACCAATGGGCCTCCTCCGCCCGCTCCGTCCATTCTCGGCCCGTCGCTGATCCGCGCGCCGGCCCCTCATTGAGAATGAGTCTCAATTGCATATACGGCCCAAGATATGCGTGCGCAAGGGGCTGTCAACTCTTTTTTGTCAAGTCACACCCGTTTATACGGACCGTGGGGGGAGTGATCGAAGAATCGGAGGGGGAGAGGCTGTCTGGAAGGCTGGAGCGTTACGCTGCTCCCTCGATATGCCGCCTGACCGTCTCGGCGAACTCGCGGGCCATCTGGCGCGCCTTGAGCTTCACGGCGATCCCGCCGCCCAGAGCCGCGAGCTTCCCTTTGAGCCTGCCTTCAATCGCGTAGGCCACTTCGGTTCGCGAACCCTCGAGCGCTCTCAGGTCCACTGTGTTCGTTATCTCCAGGCCGCTCGCCAGCGACGAATCATCGCCCGCCATTTGCGCCGCGAGGTGGTGCGGCGGCGTCTCCTCGGTGATGACCAACCGGACCGTGAAACGCGGTCGAAACTGGGCCAGCGAGACGCCCATGACAGCGCGAAACGTGCGTTCGTCGAGCGCCTCCACTTCCTCGACGCCTGGAATGCAACTTGCCAGCTTGTCCGGGTCGCGCAGGAAGGACCACACCTCCTCTAGCGGCTGGTCCAGCTCGAAGCTGCGACTGATGCGGATCGACGGACGGCTCATGCGTCATATCCCGCAGCGAAGCGGGCCGGGGAGAAGGGTTCGATGACGGGATGAACGTGGCCCTCTTCGACCAGGTCGCGCACGGCAAGGGCGGTCATCGGCGCCCCGATGATGCCCATCTTGAAGTGGCCCGAGGCGATGGTCACCCCATCGACGCCGGGCAGCCGACCGATGGCGTGGAGGCCGTCCTCGCAAAAGGGCCGGAGACCGGACCAGGTTTGCTCCATGGCGGCAGTCGCGGCCTCCGGCACGAGTTCCGCCATGGGGGCCAGGATCTGGAGCAGTCCTTCGGGGGTGTTCCGCTTCTGAAAGCCGACGAGCTCGACCGTTGAGCCTACCCATACCTGACCGTTCTGTTTCGGGCTGATCCCCCCGGATGAGCACAAGATGATGTGCCTGAGCAACCGCTCGACTGACCGCACAGCGGCCATCTGGCCTCGCGCGGGCGAGATGGGCACCTCCACGCCGAACCAGCCGCAGGGGACGCGGCTCCAAGCCCCCGCCGCGATGACGAACTCTCCGGCTGAGACTTCGCCTTCGGGCGTCAGGAGCGCTTTGCACTCCCCGCCTGAGCACCGTGCTCCGAACACCGGCGTGTCCTCATAGAAGACCGCACCGAGCTGGTCCGCCGCCCGCGCGAGCGCCCGCACCATCCGCGTGGAGCTGATGCTCCACTCCTCGGCGCAGTAGACGCTGCTCTGGACCTCTGGCCCCAAATGAGGCTCCATCTCGCGGGTGCCCTTCTCGTCAACCCACTCCACACCGATGTCGAGTTCGCTCCGCCAGCCCTCGAACTGCTCGCGTAAAAGCTCGGCCTCGTCTTCGCTTCGGGCGACGCGCAATGAGCCGGTCCGCTCGAACTGGAGGTCCATCCCGGTCGCACCTTCCAGATCGGAAACCAAGTCGGGGAACAACAGTTGCGACGCCCGGTCCAGGTCGTACTGCGGCGTGCGCTCGCCTTCCTCGGCGTCGTGCAGCGGGACGAGAATGCCGCCCGATGCCGACGACGCTTCTCCCCCGATCCTGCCACGCTCCAGAACGACGACGCTCCGCCCGGCCCTGGCGAACTCGTACGCGATGGCACATCCGATGATGCCCCCACCGATGACCACAACGTCAGCCGTCTCACGCATGATCTCCTCCCCGCCGTCGACCTTGGATGTTCCCCCGAGCACGCAAGTTAGCGCTGAGTGTTCCGGGCCGCAACCGGGGTCCCGAAACTGAACCCGCCGTCATTTCGCCGAGGCTTTGACGTGCTAGGGTAGATCCCCCTGCTCGGGCCGTGACTCGCGCTTGACATTCAGCGGTCCCGTTTCTATGTTCTTAGGCTGGTCTTGTGGCTGCCCTGATGAGCCGGGTGTGCTCTCGCCGTCCTGAGATTCCGCTTGGGATCAGAATGATCCGGGGATGGCGCGGCGGCTATCACCGAGGACGTTACGCCAGAGGATGGACGACCATGACAAAGCACGGGGTTATCTCGGTTTCAACGCTCTTCCTTATGCTGTTCGCTGCGGCCAATGAGGTCACGCCCGCAGGCGAGGGCGGCTCGGCTGTGATCAAAGGCAAAGTGGTCTTCGAGGGGAAAGCACCCAAACCGAAGAAAATCAAGATGAGCGCGGACCCCAAGTGCATGGAGATACATGGCGATACGCCTGCTCTCTTCGAGACCCTGCTCGTCGGCGAAGCAGGAGAGCTGCAGAACGTTCTCGTCTACGTCAAGGAGGGGCTCGAAGGCCAGAAATTCGAGACGCCCACCGAACCCGTCGTCCTCGATCAGAAGGGCTGCGAGTACTATCCTCATGTCTTCGGTATCCAGGTCAAGCAGCCGCTCGAGATCTTCAATAGCGACCCGACGACCCACAACATCCGCTCCCTCGCCAAGGCTGGAAGCTTCAATATCGGCATGCCGGCCAAGGAGGAGCCCTGGTCGTTGACCAAGAAGTTCAGGAAGGCGGAACCGAACGTCGTGGCCAAGGTCAAGTGCGAGATTCACGCGTGGATGTCCGCCTACGTCGCCATCTTGCCCCACCCGTTCTTCAGCGTTAGCGGAGAAGACGGGACGTTCGAGATCGCGGGCCTCCCTGCCGGGGACTACGTGATCGAGGCCTGGCACGAGAAGTTCGGGACGGTGACGCAGGCGGTTACGGTCGCCGATGGCGATGCGAAGGAACTCTTCCTGGGCGTGAAGATCGGTGAGGACCGAAAGCCGGTGTTCACCTCCCAGGTGATGTGAGAGTCGCCCGGTTCGTCGTAGGGTCCGCATGAATGGCCCGCACGCTGTGGATGGCAACCGGCTTGTCCGAGGCATCACTCTCGCGCTGCCGTTCGCACTCGGGGCGAAGACGTGAGCGCGTCGGTCGGAACGGTGGCCCCCTCGGCCGAGAATCGCCCAGCGGCGGTCTGGCTCCACCGATTCGCCGTGCTGACGGCGGGCGCCACCTTCATCCTTATCATCGCAGGAGGGCTTGTCACCAGCACGGGCTCGGCTCTTGCGGTGCCCGACTGGCCGCTCTCGTACGGTGGACTTTTTCCACCGATGGTCGGGGGGATCCTCTATGAACACGGCCATCGGATGGTCGGTGCCTTCGTCGGGCTCCTCACGACGGTCCTCACCGTGTGGCTCGTGTTGAAGGAGCCGCGGCGGTGGGTGCGATGGCTCGGCTTGGGAGCCCTCACGGCGGTGTGTGCCCAGGGCATCCTCGGAGGGCTCACGGTCCTGTACCTGTTGCCGACCCCGATCTCCGTCGGCCACGCCTGTCTGGCGCAGATTTTCTTCTGTCTCGTCATCAGCCTGGCTCTCTTCACCTCGCCGGAGTGGAAGGCGCACGGACCCAGGGCGGAGACCGGCGGAAAGCCCTCTTTTCGGGGCCTTTGCGTTGCCACGACAGCCGTTATCTTCGTTCAACTGGTCCTCGGCGCCGTGATGCGGCATACTGAGGCCGGTCTCGCCATCCCCGATTTCCCGATGGCTTTCGGCCACATCGTTCCCCCGTTGTCCAGCTTGCCGCACGATCCGAATGCGCCTTTCCCCGTGCCCCCTGAAGTCCTCCGCCAGAGAGTCTTGATCCACTTCGCTCACCGGCTGGGGGCCGTGGCCGTTGCTGCCTGCGTCGTCTGGGCGGCTGTGCGGGTGCTGAGGAAGCTGCGCGATCACCCCGAATTCCTATGGCCGGCGCTTCTCCTCGGTGGGCTTGTCCTCGTGCAGATCATCTTGGGTGCTCTCACCGTCTGGACGGGTAAGGCCGTCGCCCCGACCACCGCGCACGTGGCGATCGGTGCTCTCGTGCTTGGGACCAGCCTGGTGCTGACCTTGCGGTCCTACAAACCTCTCGTCTCCCTGGCCCCGGTGGCGGGACTGCGTTGACCTCGGAGGTGGCCGGTATGGGGACCGTAGCGTCGCGTCTGACCTTGGTGTGGACCGGTATCTCCGATTACCTTGAACTTACCAGACCCCGCATCGTTCTCCTGGTCCTGATCACGGCCTTCGTTGGGTTCTGCCTCGGCTCGGACGGGTCGCTCGATCTGGCTATCCTCGTCCACGCGCTCGCGGGGACGGCGCTCGTTGGGGGCGGCACCATCGCGCTCAACCAGTTCCTTGAGCGGGAATCCGACGCCAGGATGCGCCGAACGCAGGACCGGCCTCTGCCCGCCGGGCGTATGCGCCCGGGGGCCGCCCTGTTCTTCGGGATTGCGGCCTCGGCTCTGGGGCTCGTCTATCTCGCTCTGGCCGTGGGCCTTCTGACCAGCGCCCTTGGAGCGGTAGCTCTGGGCGTCTACGTGTTCCTGTATACGCCGCTCAAGAAGGTGACTCCCCTGTGCGTCGCGGTGGGCGCCGTTTCGGGCGCGATCCCTCCAATGATGGGCTGGACCGCCGCCCGCGGCGCCTTGAGCTTCGAGGCCTGGATCCTTTTCGCGATCCTGTTCCTGTGGCAGTTTCCCCATTTTCTTGCGATCGCCTGGCTGTACAGAGAAGAGTATATCGGCGCCGGGTACCGCATGTTACCAACCCTCGATCCCGGGGGCAGAATCTTGAATTTCCAGCTCGCGATGGGGTGCCTGGTGCTCTTGCCGGTGAGCCTCGCACCCACCTTCCTGGGCTTGGCGGGGACGCTGTACACCATTGGAGCGCTGGCGCTTGGCCTGGGCTTTCTGGTCTTTGCCGTTCGATTTGCCCTTTCTCGGTCGCACGCGAGGCGCCTCTTGCACGCATCGCTGGTCTATCTCCCCGCCCTCTTGGCGCTGATGATGCTGGACAAGCCCTCACTTTAGGCCCCATCCTTTGGGCATGGTGACGGCGCTAAACGCAGCCGCGCACTCGTTTCCGATGAGCCCAGACCCCGCCGTTGAAGTCGAAGGTCTAAGCTACGCTTACGGGCGGCGGACGGTCCTCAGAGGCGTGGAATTCACCGTCGCCCGAGGTGAAATCTTCGGGCTTCTAGGGCCTAACGGTAGCGGCAAGACCACCGTCTTTCGAATCCTCGCCACGCTTCTCCCCGCGATGCGCGGGAGCACCCGGGTCTTCGGCCTGGATGCCGCGCGCCATTCCCGCACGATCCGATGGCGCACCGGCGTCGTCTTCCAGTCGTCGGGCCTCGATGGCAAGCTGACCGTCGTCGAGAACCTTAGGCATCAAGGCCATCTCTACGCTCTGCACGGCAGGAGGCTGCGCGAGCGAATCGGCGAGATGCTGGACCGTTTTGGCTTCCGCGATCGTGCGGACGATCTGGTCGAGACGCTCTCGGGTGGCCTTCGCCGCCGGGTCGAGCTGGCCAAGGGTCTCCTGCACCATCCCGATCTCCTTCTCCTTGACGAGCCGAGTGCGGGGCTCGATCCGGGGGCCCGCCGCGATCTGTGGGACTACCTCGGGGAGCTCCGCCGCGAGGATGGTGTGACGATCCTCCTGACCACCCACATCCTCGATGAAGCGGAGGGATGCGACAGACTGGGCATCCTGGACGGGGGGGAGATCGTCGCACTGGGTACGCCGGATGGACTCAAGGAAGAGATCGGCGGTGACGTGATCACCGTCGAGACCCCGGTGCCCCAGAAGCTCCGGGACCTGATTCGGGAGCGCTTGGGTGGCGAGCCAACCGTGCTCAACGGTACGGTCCGCATCCACCGCCAGCGAGGGGGCGCGTTTATCGCCGAGTTGATGGAGGCCTTCACAGCCGAAATCGACGCCGTCACTCTGGGCAAGCCCACTCTCGAGGACGTCTTCATCCAGCGGACGGGCCATCAGTTTTGGGAAGATCGTGAACCCACCGAACGATGACCGTGGGCGGATGGGCGCGGGCTTTTTCCTCCCCGTCTGGACCCTCTGGTGGCGCGAAGTGGTGCGGTTTTACAGGCAGCGGAGCCGCGTGCTCGGCGCGCTGGGATCGCCCCTGGTCTTCTGGCTTCTGATCGGCTCGGGCTTCGGGACCTCGTTCCGCGCGCCCTTCGTTGTCGGGGAGACGGGCTACCTCGAGTACTTCTTCCCGGGGACGGTGATCCTCGTTTTGCTTTTCACCTCGATCTTCTCGACGATCTCCATCATCGAGGACCGCCGCGAGGGCTTTCTCCAGGGCGTTCTGGTGGCTCCCATCGGCCGGTCCGGGCTGGTTCTGGGAAAGATCCTGGGTGGCGCGAGCCTGGCCCTCTTCCAGGGCCTCATCTTCCTTCTGGTCGCTCCCATGCTGGGGATTGCCATCGGATTCATGAGGGGGCTTGTGCTCGCGGGCATCCTTTTCGTGATCGCCTTCGGGTTGACCGGTTTAGGCTTCCTGATCGCCTGGCGGATGGATTCAACCCAGGGTTTCCACACCATCATGAACCTCGGGCTGATGCCCATGTGGCTGCTTTCGGGGGCGGTCTTCCCCGCTTCGGGCGCCCCGTTCTGGCTCCGCTGGGCCATTGAGGTCAACCCGCTAACCTACGGCGTGGCCGCTTTGCGAAGGGGCCTCTATCTGGGAGGGCCCGCGCTCGGCGCTGATGTGCCTTCGATGTTCCTTTCGTTGATCGTGACCGCCCTCTTTTGCGCGCTCACCTTCGCGGCGGCGTTGGGAACGGCGCACGGCTGGCCGTCTGCCGGCAGCGCGGGCGAACGGCTGCGGTGATGCAGGCGGCTCTGAAGCGGCGTCTCTTCATCCTGGGCGCATTGGCGGCCGTGCTCTTGGCGGCGGGCATGGTACAGCTCTGGGTCTGGCGCAATCTCCGTCCCTCGAGGGCGTCTACGCTTCCTGTCTACGGCCAGGTCCCCGATTTCTCCCTGATCGAGCGCAGTGGCCGACCTATGGGGCTTGAGGAACTCCGGGATCGGGTCTGGGTCGGAGATTTCATCTTCACGAACTGTCCCGGTCAGTGTCCCATGATGACCGCCCGCATGGCGCGACTCCAAGCCTCCTTGACGGAGGCGGACGACGTTCGCCTGGTCTCTTTCACCGTCGATCCGGACCGCGACACGCCTGAGGTTCTCTCCCGGTACGCCGACAACTACGGCGCCGAATCCGACCGCTGGTTCTTCCTGACCGGCAAGCGTGAGGCCATCTACCATCTTGCGGGAGAAGGTTTTCACCTATCCGCCGGACCCGGTCCTGGGGGAGGTGTGGATGCGGCGGAGGACGACATCCCCCACAGCCTGAAGTTCGTCCTCGTGGACCGCGAGGCCCGGATCAGAGGCTACTACGATAGTACTGCCCCAGAAGCCCTCAGGCAGCTCGCGACGGACGTGGCCCTCCTGCGCAGGGAGCGGGAGGGGTGATCTCGGTATCGGATTTGCCGGCTCTCAACGCCATGCTGAACGGGACTAGCGGCATCCTGCTCACCATCGGCTATCTCTTCATCCGGGCAAGGCGCATCGCGGCCCACAAGGTCTGTATGCTTTCGGCCTTCGGCGTCTCGGTCCTCTTTCTCGCTTCGTACCTCATCTACCACTACTATCACGGCGCTACGTCTTTCACGGGCGGGGGGTGGGTGCGGTCCTTCTACTTCGTCATCCTGCTCTCCCACATCGTCCTCGCCACTGCGATCCTACCGCTGGCGCTCGCGACGCTCTATCATGCGCTCAGAGGCCAGTTCGAGCGCCACGTCAGGATCGCTCGCTGGACACTGCCCATTTGGCTCTACGTCTCGGTCACGGGCGTCGTGGTGTACGCGATGCTCTACCACCTCTACCCCGCGCGCTAGCTGGGCGCGCGAGGGGAACCTTGACACGGGGATTGAGGTCGATATATCATCAGGAGTCGCTGATTTGGGGTCGGTCTTTGCAGTGGACCGCTTCCCTGGAGGGGATGGAGTGCGCTGGAGCAAGGAACGCCGCATAGTAACCGCCCGAACGCATGGCTGGAGTCTCTGGGCCTGTGGCGTTTTGACGCTGCTCGCGGTGTTGCTCTATCGGGCATCGGCCTCCGCCCAGTGCGCGCTGTGCAAGACGGCGCTGGCCTCCGCGGGCGGATCGGATGGCGGCGCGAGGCTCGCCGACGGCATCTTCTGGAGCACCATCGCCATCGTGAGCACATCGCTCATTGTGATGACGCTGGTTGGGGTTCTTCTATTCAGGGCGTACCGGCGCAACGGGATGGGGGCGGTCCGCCTCTGAGGCTCCCGCGGCGAGGCCGACCGTAGCCGAAGGGCCGGGGCGGGCTCCAGTCCCAGGAAATCTGACGTCGCCGCCCCTCGTCTCCTGAGACCCCGGAAGTACGATGCGGGAGTGAAAGGGCGCCTGGTGGGCCTCCCGGACTTCAAATCCGGCGCGGGTCGGTGATCCCGGCCCGGGTGGGTTCGATTCCCACACGCTCCCGCCATACCGCTCGCCCTTGTGACATACCGGCTTTAAGAGACACCCCGCACACTCGACTGGTGACGCTCAGAAGAGATGCGGCTGGGGAGCAGCTTCTAGGCGAGACCCGGATCGGATCGCGGGTGTCGTCGATACGCTCTACAGCCGCGCCAGGTACTGGCCCACGATGTCGATTCCGACGAGGTCGCTGTACGCCTTCTGGAGGCGGTCGGTGACGGGACCGGGAACGCTCCCGTCACCGATGGTCGCCCCGTTCAGGGTGGATACGGGGCAGATGCACCAGCTCGTGGACGTGATGAACACCTCATCGGCGGTGTAGGCGTCGAACGGGTCGATGTCCTCCTCTCTGACCTCCGTGCCTAGCTCATGGGCCAGCTCAATCGTGGTCTGGCGGCTGATGCCGGCGAGGACGTAACGCTCCTTGGGAGTGAGCAACGCGCCTTTCTTGACGACAAAGATATTCGCCCCGGAGCCCTCGCAGAGGTTGCCGTTCGTGTCGAGCAGGATCGACAGGGCATCCGGGTTCTGCGCCTGGGCCTCCAGGATGCCGTGGACCAGATTGAGGTAGTTGTGCGTCTTGACTCTGGGACTCAGGGCCTCGGGCGGCACCCGCCTGATCGATGGCGTGACCACAGGCACGCCGTCTCTGAAGAACTTGGCGCGTTCGGCGAACGGCAGCGGCCAGCACTCCACCACGATGGTCGGCCCCCCTCCGCCTCGGATTCCCCGGGTGGCGCGCTGGGTCACCCAGTAGTCATCGTCTTTGTCCAGGAGCTCAAGGTTGGCCTCCAGGACTTGCATGGTGAGGTCAGCCAGGTCGCTCTTCTTGAGTTCGATTTCAATGCGCATGTATTTCAGCGACTCATAGAACCGATCGAGATGCTCCTGAAGCTTGAATATCCTGTGACCAAACGTGCGGGTCGTGTCGAAGGCCGCGTCGCCATAAAGGAAACCCAGGTCGCTGATCGATACCTTCGCCTGGCTCTCCGGGACGATCTCACCATTGATGTAGGCAATTCTCTCACGCGCCATGGGTAGTCCCTCCTCACGTCATCGTCCATTCAGTCGCGCCAGAGTATACAAAGATTCGCCTCAGTGCACCCACTCCAGTACCTTTGGGGCAACGGGCACTAATAGGAGATGCCGCTTGTGCGTGGGGTGTGACAATTAAACGCCGGCTGGCGTCCGATTGAGGGCCGATGACGCAAGGGGTTGTAGCCGTTGCGGCGATTGAGCGAGACGACCGGGCCGCAGTCTCCGAACGCGTTCCGCATCACCTTCCGGGTAGCAGAGGTAACAAATCGGCGCGCGGCATGCAAATGCGCGGCGCTTCCCCATGGTAGTGTGGACCCCATCGACCGATCCGGAGCGACGCGATGCTGATCAACCGAGAGAATATACTAAGCCGGTTTTCCGAAAACCTCGTGTGGGCAACCGGAATCGATCTTGCGACGGCCTGGGCGACCAGCAACGAAGGTCTCCGTACGGTGCAGGGCCGAACTGCGTCCCTTGAAATTCGCGCGGTCGTCGGTCTTTGGGGCAACCTCACCGACCCGGTCGCGCTGAGGATACTAGCCGATATGGGCGAACTGCGCGTGGCTGACGAAAGCCGGCGTTTTCATCCGAAAGTTTACGTGTTCCAAGGTGAGGGCAGCTCTGTTGCTTGGATCGGAAGCGCGAATTTCACGTCTGGCGGTTTCGGGATGAACGAAGAGGCACTGTTTGAGACTTCGGACACGGAAGCTGTGGAGAGTTGGTTTGATCGGCTGTGGGAACAGTGTGGTCCACTCGACGAATGCGCCATCAATAACTATGCCGAGTCAAGGAAAGAGAACCCTCCCCGGCCTCCGTTGCGGCTCCCAGTGACGGTCGATTCGACGCCCAGAAAGTTGCTGGAAGAAGTCGATGGCTGGAGAAGCTATGTCGCAGCCTTGGAGCAATGCGACCGGTGGTGGAGCGAGCGTCACGCATGGTCGGTTCTGGGGGAGCCGTGTAGCTGGAGTGAAACCATTCAGGTTTTGCACGATGTCGTTAAACAGGAAAACTGGCGCACGCTTGGTGATTACGACAAGAAGCGCCTGCTCGGTCTGACCGGAGAGGGGGGCTGGGCATTGCTCGGTGACATGCGACAACCTGCCCTGAACGCCGTATTTGGTGGTAACCGCGAGGAAATTCAAAATGCCGTTCGACGTGTTGTCACCGCCAAAGATGGCGGTTTTCTGGACGTGGCAATCGCAGCCTATGAGGAACTTGTGCGTTTCAATGGAATCGGGCCGGGTAGGGCAACCCGGCTGCTGGCGCTTGCAAGGCCGGACCGCTTCGTATCGTTGAATAACGCATCGAATGCGGGGCTGGCAGACTTCTTCGGCCTTGCAAGAAGCACATTGGGAACACCGAATAACTACGGGCGCCTTCTGGAAGCAATATACGCCCAAACCTGGTTCCGTGAACCGGCTCCGGAGGATGCACGCGAAGAAACGATCTGTTGGATGCGGGCCGCTTTGTTGGACTGCTTTGTTTATGATCTGAAGCCACCCGGTCGATGACGGTTTCGTGGATTGGATCCATTGGGGCTATGGCAGCTTCTGGCGCGGGCGCCGGCCGGATGGGTACAGCACTCTCTCCTGCTGCCTGAGTCCGTCAATCTACCCGAGGGGCGAACCTCCGAGCGCTAAAGCGCCGATTCGAGCGGGGTTCGGAGGCGTGTGCCGCGGGTTCGTGGGCTCGAGCGCCGAAGCAAGCTGTCTAGAGTATCCGTACGTCGAGAGGAGCGATGAGATGGCCAAACGCAAAGTCGTCGTCACGGGCGCTGCGGGGTACGTTGCCGGCCGGATGCTGCCCGCCCTTCGCGAGCGCTACGACCTGACCCTGCTCGACGTCAGGATGACGAACCGTGAGGGGCAGGCGGTGGAGGGCGTCATCATAGCGGACCTGCTGGGCCGGAATCGCGATGCCTACCGCGAACATTTCCGAGGCGCCGACGCTGTGGTCCATTGCGGGTTCGTGAGGTCCGAGGCGTCGGAGGACAGCTACTGGGCCGAGGCCGATAACATCAACATGGCGCATAACGTCTGCCAGACCTCTCTGGAGGAGGGCGTCCGCCGCGCCGTGATCCTTAGCTCCAACCATGCGGCCGACTACTACGAGCGGCTCATCTGGGACGACAAGATGGAGTTCGTGACCCCCGACATGTACCCTCTGTCCGACAATTTCTATGGCTGGTCGAAGGCATCCTATGAGCTCTTGGGTTTCGTATTCGCGTCAGGAGGAGGGCTCGGAGGCAAGGTGCTGGAGAACGTACATCTGAGGATCGGCGGCCCTCGGGAGGCCGACATCGACAGGTGCGGTCCTGACGATCTCAAGAAGGTGCACAGGGCGCTGGGGGCTTACCTGAGCGTGCGCGACCAGGTACAGCTCGTCATCGCGAGCATCGAGACCGAGAACATTGAGGACCCTAACGGCGTGCCCTTCCAGATCTTTTATGGTGTCAGCGGGAATACTCACAACTTCTGGAGCATCGCCAACGCGCGCAAAGTGATCGGCTACGCGCCCGAGGACAATAGCTCCATCCGGTTCGCGGATCAGGTCGCGGCGATCACCACCGCGGCACAGGAGGCCGAACGGGACCGGCACTAGGGGGCGAGACTCGACGCGGCCCGCGTGTATGCTACCGCTCGGCGACGTGACGTGAAGGCCCTTCCCGGTCGATGGCTCGTCGGCCTACCCGTGCGTGGCGGCTCGCGCGTCGTTGCTGTCCACACGAGCAGGGCCCTGCGCGCCGAGGGGGCAGACGTTCGCATCGTTGACGGGGCGAGGATCATGGGACGGCAGCCGTCCGCCTCACCCTGGTACGCCCGTGACGAAGCCGCCCGACGCACCCGCGCGGACGAAATGGCTCTCGCCGTCGTCCGGGATCATCGGCCCGATGTCCTGCTGACTTTCTCCCTGAGCCCCTTGGACGTCAACGTGATCGCCTCCGCGAGGGCGATGGGCGCACTTACCGCGCTCTGGTTCGTCGAGGACGTGGCGCTCTTTCCCGAGCGCGTGGCCGAGGGGGCCGCCTACGACGCCGTCTTCGCTATGGGGGAGCGAGAGGGTGTTCGCGCCTTTCGCGAGGCGGGAGCAAGGGAAGTGCATGTGCTGCCCACCGCTGCCCCCGATGACAGGCTTGGGCCCGTGCCGCTTGCGCCCGATGAGGTGAGGGACTCGCGTGCTGCCATCTCTTTCATCGGAAAGCCGACGCGCAACCGCGTCTCGATCCTGCGCGCGCTACTCGACTGGGATATAGCCATTTGGGGTCACGGCTGGCTCGAAGAGGTTCCACTGTGGGGCGTGGATTTCCCTGTGGAGACGGCACTTAGAGAGAGAGTCCGCGGTCGAGGCCGCTGGGTGGCCGACCGGCTCTATGCCCGCATCGCCGCCGCGACGGATCTGGCTCTGAACATTCACAGTTCCATCACCGACGACGGATTGGTCCTCGACGCCGACTACGTCAACCCACATCTTTTCGCCTGGGCGGCTTGCGGTTGCGCGCAGTTGGTGGACCGGCGCCGTGTCCTCGATCGCTACTTCGACGAGGGTTGCGAAGTGGTCGCGTACAGCTCGGTGGAGGAGCTACGCGAGCGCGCGCAGGAGATCATGGCCGATCCGCCGAGGCGTACGCGCCTGGCCGCCAACGCACGGGTGCGCGTCCTCGCCGAGCACACCTACCGGCACAGGGTCCGCGCCTTGGCCAGGCACCTGGGCCTCTCCGGTTGCCGCCGGCGCTCTGTCGGCGTAGATTCCCATCAATGCCGGTGAGCTAGCAAGAGCCACCCCCATAGTCATAACTTGTCCTGGAGGGCGCGCGTGGCGGAACGCCTTGGCATTATCACAGATACGCACGACCACAGACCGCACATCCGAGAAGCGGTCGAGGTCTTTCGCGCGAACTCCGTTGGGATCGTGGTACATGCGGGTGACTTCGTCGCGCCGTTCACGGCCGATGACTTCAAGCCTCTAAGTGTCCCGCTCGTGGGGGTTTTCGGGAATAACGACGGGGACCACGCACTCTTGCACCAGCGGTACGAAGGCATCGGGACACTCCACGAGGGGTTGCATCGCTTCGAGTGGGCCGGGCGTTCCATTCTGGTGGGGCACGAGCCGTGGCGCTTCACGCTCGATAGTGTGCCGGAGCCGCCGGACATCCTGCTCTACGGCCATACGCACGCGCTCGACATCCGCCGTGGGGAGCGGGCTGATCTGAACGGCGTCCGCGCCGACCTGATTCTGAACCCCGGGGAGGCTTACGGCTGGGTGGGCGGGCGCGCAACGGTGGCACTGCTCGACCCGGCGACGCTGGAGGTGGAGGTCGTCGAATTAGGGGATGGCTGATCCGGCGACGGATCACGACCTATGGCCATGAGCGGTCCGAAACCACCCCATCCGCTCGCGGAGAAGCTGCCGAGCGTGCCGCTCCGCCCCGGCGTCTACATGATGAAGGACGCCGAGGGCAGGTTCATCTACGTTGGCAAGGCGAAGGCCCTGCGCAAGCGCCTTCAGCAGTACTTCGGGACGACGCGCCCGAACGAGCGGATCATCGTGGATATCATGGTGGACAAGGCTCGCGACTTCGAGACCATCGTCACCGATTCCGAGGTCGAGGCCCTGATCCTGGAAGCGACTCTGGTCAAGGAGCACAAGCCCCGCTACAACATCCATCTCAAGGATGATAAGAAGTACCCTTACATCGAAATCACGGACGAACCCTTCCCGCGCGTGACCATCACGCGCAGGCCGAGCCGGGACAGTGGGCGCACCTTTGGCCCCTACACGGACGTTAAGAGTATGCGCCGGACGCTCGAGACCCTGCGGCGCGTTTTCCCCATTCGCTCATGCAGACCGCCGCTGCCGGCCAAGAGCATCGACCGCCCCTGCCTGGATTACCACATCAAGCGGTGCGAGGCCCCGTGCGTGGGCTACGTTTCCCAGGAGGGGTACAATCGTATGATCGACCAGGCAGTGCTGTTCCTTTCGGGCAGGAGCCGCGAGCTGGTTCATACGCTCGATGCGCGGATGCATGACGCCGCGGAGGAGGAGCACTTCGAGGAGGCGGCGGTCCTACGCGACCGGCTGCAGGATGTCCACGCCGTCCTGCACAAGCAGCGGGTCGTGACGCTCTCCGAAGACGACTGGGATGTCGTCGGCCTTTACCAGGAGGATGACAGCGCCTGCGGTGTGGTGCTGGAGGTGCGTGGCGGGAAGCTCCTGGGCCGGAAGCATCACTTCTTGAGCGGGGTGCTCTCGTCGGAGCCGGACGAGGTGGTTCGGAGCTTCGTCACGCAGTTCTACGTCGGCGCCATGCGCCCCCCCGGCGAGATCGTCCTGCCTTGCGAGGTGCCCGACGCCGAGCTCGTCGAGCACTGGCTTTCCGAGATGCGCGGGCGGCCAGTGCACTTGCGCGCGCCGAAGCGGGGCATCAAGGCGCGCATGGGGTCTTTAGCGGCGAGGAACGCCGAATCGCTCTTCATCGAGTGGAAATTCAAGCGCGAGCGCCGCAGGGATCGGGTGCCCCACCTAGCGCGGGCGGTGGCGCGGGACTTGCACTTGGCCGAGCCGGTGCGGCGGGTCAGTTGCGTGGATATTTCGACGATTCAGGGCGCTGACGCCGTGGGCTCACTCGTGACCTTCGTGGACGGAAAGCCGCGCAAGAGCGAGTACCGTCACTTCCGCATCCGCACCGTGGCGGGACAAGACGACTTCGCCATGCTGCGCGAGGTGGTGGTGCGCCACTACACGCGGCTGACCGAAAACGGCGCCGAGCCGCCCGACCTCTTGCTCGTGGACGGCGGCGTGGGACAGTTGCGCGCGGTGGAATCGGCCTTGGAGGCCGCAGGCCATCCCGATCAGGCTGTCGCGGCTCTGGCCAAGCGGCTCGAAGAGGTTTTCCTGCCCGATCTCTCCGATCCGCAGACCATTCCTAAAACCTCCTCGACGCTCCGACTTTTTCAGGCGGTCCGTGATGAGGCTCACCGCTTCGCCGTGACCTACCACCGTAAATTACGTCAGCGGCGCACGCTGACGAGCGACCTGGACGCCATCCCCGGGGTGGGGGCAGCGAGAAAGAAGGCGCTTCTACGGGCGTTCGGCTCGGTGCGTGGGCTGCGGGAGGCGTCGCCCGAGGCCATCGCCGGGGTGGAGGGCATCGGTCCGCGCTTGGCTGGGGCGATCGCCGCCACGCTGGGGGCTGACGGCTCGTCCGACGTTGGAAGTGATGCCGCCAGTGGAGGCGCGTCCGGATAGTTGGATCGGCAAAAGAGACGCGCTCTCAGGTGAGCGCCTCATCCCCCACGTCTCCCGCGAAGATCCCGCCCGCGGTCGGCGCTTTCACCCGGTATCTTGCGGCCGAACGGGCGCTTTCGCCCTTGACGGTCGAAGCCTACGCGCACGACGTGGGGACCTTCCTAGAGTGGGTTAGGAAGCCGCCGGAGGCCGCCGATGAGCGCGACGTGCGCAGGTGGGTCTACGTTCTGACCGGCGACTTGGGCCTTTCTTCGGCGAGCGTGTCGCGACGGCTTTCGGCGCTCAGGACGTTCTACCGCTTCCTGGTCGCCGAGGGGCTCGCTCAGACCGATCCGACCGACGGCGTGGGGCGGCCGCGGCAGTGGCGGCGTCTACCGAAGGTGCTGACGCCCGAGGAAGTGGCGAGGCTACTAGAGACGCCGGACCCCTCGACGCCTTCGGGGCTGCGAGACCGGGCGCTCCTGGAGCTGCTGTATGCGGCGGGGCTGCGGATTTCCGAGGCGCTGGCAGTGGGGATTGGGCAGCTCGATCTGCTTGAGCACTGGGTGCGCGTCCTGGGTAAGGGAGGCCGCGAGCGTCTGGTACCCATAGGTGCGCCTGCGGCATTGGCGCTCGGTGCGTACCTACGCGAAGGGCGGCCGCACCTGGCGAAGCGCCGTTCGTCCCGACCGGGCGCGCCGGGGCCTGGCGACGCCGTCTTCCTCAACCAAAGGGGCGGGCGACTCGGGCGGATGGGTGCGTGGAAAATGGTGCGGTCGCACGCGATTGGGGCCGGGCTCGGGGAGCGTGCCCACCCGCACGTCCTGCGCCATTCGTTCGCCACGCACCTTTTGGAGGGAGGGGCAGACCTGCGGATCGTCCAGGAACTCCTGGGGCATCAGGACATCGGGACGACGGAGATTTACACGCACGTGGACCGCAGGCGGCTCCTGGAGATGCACCGGCGGATGCATCCTCGGGGCGCTCTCAGGCGTCGGTAGAAAGGGCTTGACGCCGGATGGGGTTGAGATACACTTTTTGCACGGGTTAAATCTATCGAAATCTAGCAGAAGGGTGGGAGTGTGGATCTCGATTGGCTTGCGAGCAAGCTTTATATAGCTCCGCCGATCTTCTTCTCGCTCACGGTCCACGAGTTCGCGCATGCGTGGATGGCGCAGAGGCTGGGCGACCCGACGGCGCGTTTTCTGGGGCGCTTGACGCTGAACCCGCTGGCGCATCTGGATTTCATGGGAACGGCGATGTTGTTCTTGGCAGGCTTTGGTTGGGCGAAGCCCGTGCCCGTGGACGTCCGCAACCTGAGCCGGCCGCGGCGCGACATGCTCTGGATTGCGGCTGCGGGGCCGGTCGTGAATGTGGTGGGATGCCTGGTCTTCGGCGGACTGTACCAGGCGATGGCGTGGACGAATACCGGCCGGGTCTTCGCGCCAATGATCCATGCGACGGCAGGAATCAACGCCATGCTAGCGGTATTCAACCTCTTGCCGTTAGCGCCGCTGGATGGCTCGAGAGTGCTCGTTGGGCTTTTACCCCCGCAACAGGCGGCACGGGTCGAGGCATGGGAGCGGCAGGGCGCCATGATCTTGGTTGTGATTGTCATGGCCGGGATGCTGGGGTTTCCAATCCTTTGGGCGGTGATCGGTCCCCCCATCTCATGGCTGACTCACTTGGCCACGGGCGTATAGGACGGGTGCTGAGGCGCCGTCGGTGGAGGAGTGTTCGTGCGATCTAGCGCCACGGGGCCGATTGGAACTAGGGGGTTAATTCGCCCTCGCGCTCTCCGGACGCGAGGGCGGCGTATTTGGGGCCGAACCGCTTGCGCAGGACGGCTTTCTGTACCTTCTCGGTGGCGGAGGTCACCGGCAGTTCCTCCACGAACTCCACGTAGCGCGGTTTCTTGTAGCCCGCCAAGCGGTCCGCGACAAAATTGCGGATGGCCGCTGGGTCCGGTTCGGTCCCATCCTCGGGCACGACGACTGCCAGGACGGATTCGCTCCATTCTGGATCGGGCACCCCGATCACGGCGCAATCGCGGACCGCAGGATGGTCCCGCAGCAGCTTCTCGATCTCGACGGGATAGATGTTCTCGCCCCCGGAGATGATGAGGTCCTTCATCCGGCCAACGATGGAAAGCGTGCCGTCTTCGTTGCGCCGCGCGAGGTCGCCGCTCTTGAGCCAGCCGTCACGGAAAGCTTCGGCAGTCTGTCCGGGCATGTTCCAGTAGCCCGTCATGAGGGTCGGGCCGCGCGCCTGCACCTCTCCCGCCGCACCGATTTCGACCTCTCGGCCCCTCTCGTCCGCAACGCGGACTTCGACCAGCGGGTGCGGCCTGCCGACGGAGGCTATCTGGAGGCGGTCGTCCCGCGTGAGGCGCGAGAATGTGAGGATGCATCCGGCCTCCGTGAGCCCGTAGGTCACCTGGACCGTGGCGTCAAAGTGACGCAGGAGAGCGTCGAGAAGCTCTTCGCTGAACACATCGGATGAGCCAAGACATTTCGTGACGGAGGAGAGATCCGCTGTGACGTTAGGTGAATCGAGGTGGGCGAGCAGTCGCTTCCAGAGGGTGGGCACACAAAAGAGGCTGGTGCAGCGGTGGCGCGTCACCGCCTCGACGATGCACTCGGGATCGGGGCGCTCGAGGACGACTACGGTCCCACCCATGAGCACGTGGGGCAAGAGGACGCAATCAGGTCCACCGGTATGGAAGAGCGGATAGAGGATCGGCGCGATCTCCCGCTCGCTCATCTGGGTCTGGAGCGCCACGGCCAGCGCGTGGACAACGTGATTGTGATGGGTCAGGATCGCTCCCTTGGGGAAGCCGGTCGTACCGCTGGTGTAGAGGATGATGTGCGGGTCATCGGGGAGGACCTTAGTGGGCGGCTCCGTCTCCGAGGCGTCCGCGGCGACTTCGCCGAGCGTCCGAGCATTCTCCGGCGCCCCGCATCCGAAGTGCCACACGTGATGTACCCCCGGCGCTTGTGCGAGAGCGGGTTGCGCGATGTCTCGAAAGCAGTTCTCCAGGATCAGCGCGCAGCTCTCCGACTGGGCCAGGGTGTAGGCGATCTCGCCCGGCTTATAGCGGTAGTTCACCGGCACCATGATGGCGCCTACCTTGGCCAGGGCGAAATAGATGACGATGTAGTCCAGGCTGTTGCGTCCCAGGATCGCCACGCGGTCGCCCTTGGCGATACTCTGAGTTAGAAGGCCGTTGGCCAGCCGGTTAACCTCGGCGTTGAGCTGGCCGTAGGTGCGGCAACCGTCCTCGAAGTAGACGGCTGGCTTAGCGCCGAAATTGGCGGGCCGCGCGGCGTTGCGCAACAGATCGCCAAGGGTCCAGCGGGTCACGGCCTCCCCGTCCTTCTTCGAACGCCTCTGATCGTACCCTGAGGGGGTAAGCGCCGCTTCAAGGCGCATCTGCGCCCGAACGCGAGGCGATCAGGAAGCGGCAGGCCCCTTCTGCGACGCGCTCGCCGCGCTGGTTGTGCGCCTTCCCTGCAAAGCTGACGATCCCGCCGCCCGCGCGAGGCTTTGCCGCCCGTTCGGTCACCTGCCATGCGGTCGTGAGTGTGTCGCCGGGGCGCACGGGTTCGAGGAAACGCAGGCTCTGCTCCACGAGAGCGACGGCTCCCGCGTCAAGCTGCGTCCCGAGCACGCCCACCATGATCCCGGCGGTCATCGCACCATGGGCTATGAGACCCTCGAAGCGTGTGCGCGCGGCGTAATCGGGCTCGGTGTGGACGGGGTTGGCGTCACCGAACCAGCGCGCGCCTGCGGTCAGGTGCTCGGGGGTCACCGTCATCGCCCCCGCGAAGGTTCGGCCGACCTCCAGGGATTCGAAGGTAGGGGGCGGAGGCACCGCCACGGCGCTCCTGCTCAAGCGCGATCCTTCGACTTCTCGCGTACGCCAGCCGCGAACTTGGCCACATCGATGACGAAGCGGTCGTGAGTCGCCTCGCCAATCTTCTCGACCTCGTCGAAGACTTCGACCGCGAACGAGCACCTGCGCCTGTCAATGGCGTCCAGGCGGGCCTTCGCCGTCACTCGCATCCCGACGGGCGTCGGCGCGAGATGCTGGACGTTCACGGTCATGCCCACGGAGTCCTCCCCGTCGTCGTAGTAGGGCACGAGCGCTTGCCTGGCCGCTTCCTCGATTAGCCAGACGAGCGCCGGAGTCATGAAGACGGTGATCTCTCGGGCGCCGCTGCCCAGGGTGATGGTCACGGGCTCGCGGACGGTGAGCGTCGCCTCGCCTTCGATGTCGGCAGCGAATCCGGATTTCACGGCATGTCCTCTCTCTCTTTTCGGTGAGCTGCTTGCTCGTATTGACGGTGAATGAAGGTCGCCGTGGCCGTTCGCGCCCTTCGCCTATCCCGCCAACTCACGGCGCACGATCTCGGTACCCCTGACCATGTTCTGGAGCTTCAGAAACGCTAGCCAGCGCGGAAGCTGGAAGAAGCCGCAATCGGGCGTGATCGAGAGTTTTTCAGCCTCCACGTATTGGAGCGTCGTGCGGACGCGCTCGGCCACGTCCTCGGGCGTCTCGACATAGAAAGATTTCACGTCCACGAGCCCGGCGGCGAACTCACGCTCGTCGCCTTCGGCCTTCCAGACCTCGATCTCCCTCATCTCGCGGTTGGCGAACTCGAGGCAGAACTGGTCCGCCTTCGCCTCCAGAAGTTCGGGAAACATCCAGCCGTAGGCGCGCTTGCCGCGGGGGCGGCTGGCCAGGTTGCCGAAGCAGACGTGCAGGCCGATCTTGGCGCGGACGCCCTCGACCGATCGGTTGAACAGCTCGATCCAGTCGTCAACCGTGCCGGGGATGACGGCGTAGCTGGGCTCGTCGAGTTGGACCCATTCTGCGCCGGCCTCGACGAGGCGCTTGAGCTCCCGATTGACAACCCCGGCGAACTCGTGGGCCATCTCCAGCCGGTCCTTGTAGATGCTCTTATCGCGGAGCTGGATGTGGATGGTCAACGTCAGGGGGCCGGGGCAGGTGGCCTTGAGGCGCTTTTGGGTATGCGCTTTCGTCCACTCGAACTCCTCGACGACCCCGAGCCCCTCGGGTACTACAACGCGCTCAGTGGGCCAGTAGCGCGGCACGCTGTCGTAGCCGTAGACACCGACTTTGCGCAGGTCATCGATGCGTTCGAGGCCCTTCATCTTGCCGTAGAAACTCTGGACGAAGTACCAGCGGCGCATCTCGCCATCGGTGATGACGTCCACGCCCGCGCGCTCCTGGTCAGTGAGGGCCATGGCGCAGGCATCGTCCATCGTCTCGCGGACGTCGGTCCTGCCATAGCGGCCCGCTTCGATCTCGTCGAGCGCCGTCCAGAGCCAACTGGGAATGGCATAACTCCCGATGACGCTCGTCGGAAGCAGGGGCAGATCATCTTGCGCCATCGCGTTCGACTCCTTTCCTTCGCTATGAGCTCTGAGCGAGCCCGCCCCATCATACGAGATACGGTGAGCCATCGCAACCCTGTGGATCGGCGGTAGCTGAGGGGAGAAGGATGATGGCTCATCGAGCAAGTCTCTGAAGGCGCGCGGCCAGCGCAGCAGTGATGACGGCGGCCCTCTGGCCCTTCACATCAACCGCGGTGGCCTAGGGAGCCGGGCACGATCGTCCTAGTCGCGGGCGTTAGCGGTGAAGGCCCTACGGCAACGGCTCGTCCGGTCGGTGGCGTTCCTGGGTAGGTGGCCTGGAGGCGGCGCGTGCTCTTCGACCCAAGGGTTGGCTATGCCGCCATCGTCCCGGTGCTCGCTTTGGCCGGGGGGCTCGTGGGCTGCGGGGAGGAGCCCCTCGCGCCTGAACCGACGCCGCTCGTGGGTGCGTGGGAGTTGACGCCAGCTACTGGACCCGCGTGGCGCCTGTGGCTTCTCGATGGTGGGCATTTCGTCCGGCAATGGCTCAGCCGGGAGGAGGGTGTGGTCGAGGTGGGGACGGCCCTCGTGGCGGGTCCCGCGGTGGCCTTGGTGCGGTACGTGAGCGCGACGGCGAAAGTGAGCATCACCATCCTGGCCCTCCATCCCGAAGCGGGCCGTGCGGAAGATGCCCAGTTCTTCTGGCGTAGAACCGGGAGGGGCGTCGGACTCGGCGGCGAGTGGCGCGTACATCTGGAGGGCGATGATCCCGAGGCAACCGATCCCCTCCGACGGCGCCTGCTCTACGGCCAGACGCTTCGCTTCGGTGCTAGGGACCGGTCCGAACGCAGACGGTGGCTACTCCTGCCCGATCTGGCGGTGCGGCCGAGCGTGGACGTGACCAGTTCCGGGCATTACGGGACGCGCGGCGACACATTGGTCTTCAGTGGCTTCCCTCGTGAGTTGGATAACTTCGCGGGCCGCTTCACGATCTCGGGCGAGCGTCTGATCATCGAGAAATTTGGGGGCGGCTACGCGCTCAAGCCCATCGCTCTCTTGGCGCCCGAGTGATGGCCGATTCGCCGAAGGTCCCGGCGGCTTCAGAGGACGTCAGTCCGCCGCCATCGCTGGGTCCGCTCGTGGGGGCGCTTCTGAGCCTTTGCGCGCTGGCGCTGGCAATCGCTCCGTCGCTCGGTGGATTCACCTCACACATCTTCCCCGTCGTACCGCTATGGCTGACCTACTGGCTGAGTCACGCGCAGACCGTGTTTACCCTGTCGGCGCTCGCGGCTGTGGTTGGAGCGTTGATCCTGCGGCGCCGGGGGTCTCGATGGCGGCTTGTCACACCGGTGGTGGTGGGCCTGGTGGTCGTGGGCATTGCGTCGGCCGAACGGCGCTGGGCACCGGCGCGTCTCTTCCCGCCCGTGGAGCAGCCCTCACACGTCGCGGCGGAAGCGTCATCGTGGCCGGATGGGACGCCGGTCCTGGGGCTGGTGGTTGGGACCGAGGTGAGGGCTTATCCCCTGACGCTTTTGGCGTGGCACCAAGTCGCCAACGATCGGCTGGGCGGTCGGGCATTGGCGGTGACGTACTGCCCTCTGCGCGATTGCGCGCGGGCCTTCGAGGCGGAAACGGGAGGCCTACGCTTCGCGGGCCTAGCTCAGTACAATGCGCTCCTGGAGGCGCAGCCGGGGGACGCCTGGTTCGCGCAGCGAAATGGCGAGCGCGTCGCGGGACCAGCGGCGGTGCGGCTGGAGCCTGTAGAGGGGGTTAGGACCTCCTGGGGAGCGTGGCGTGCGGCGCATCCGACGACGACGGTCCTCACCCAAGAGGAGAGCTACCGCTTTGGTGATGGACGCACACCGTACGATGGCCGCTATGCCCCCGCGCCCGGTGTCAAACCGCGTCCCGGCAGAGGCTGCCCGGATGCGAAGATGCAGTGAGGAACGGCAGCGCCTGTTAGGATTTCGCTTCCCCGGCTGACTGAGCCTCACGGCGCGCCCGCTTGCGCCTGACGCCCGTGAGGATCTTGTAGACTTGTTCGACGTACGCCGGCTCGGCCGAGACGGGAACGGCCTCGTCGAGGGGGAGGATCCGGGTCTCCGTATCGGCATCGAGGCTGTGCCAGCCGCCGGGGTAAACCAGGACGCGGAGGCCGTCAAAAAGGTAGCTCATGCCGACGGTCACATCTTCCTCCTGGGGGATGTCGATGTGCATGACGCCCGAGAGGTCGCCGACCAGGCAGGCAGCATGGCCCTTTTCACGGCCGTCCTGGAAGGTCCACGTCTTGAGGACCTGAGCGCGCAGCGCCACGCGCTCGTCGCCCGCGCATGCTTTGACTTCCTTGACGGAAACTACGATGCGTGCCCGCGTTTCGCTCATCTGATCATCTCCCGGGACTCGGTGGACCCCGTAACCGTTTGTAGAGAGTTGGAGAGGTAACCAAAACCGTTATATTGCGCGGACATCATGCCCTGGTGGACTGCCATCGTGTTTCGAGTGCTCGTCCTCTGGCTCGTCTTGGTTAACGTCGCGGTCCTGCGCGTCTACTGGCGATTCATCGGCCGGACGCGGCTGAGCCCACGCCTCAAGCGCATCGCCCGTGGCGTCGTGATCGGGCTAGGCGCGTCCATGAACGTGTACAACGGTGCGATGATCCTCGCGGGCGCTCGTATCCCCGAGCCACCCGAGATCTCGCTGTCCATCCCAGGCATCGTCGTCTACGCCTGGCAAGTGACGATCCTACTCACCGCCATCGCCCTTGCGGTCGGCACCATCATTCAATACCTCTGGCGCGGTGGCGTCTGGCTGGTCCGCTGGCTGACGCCTGAGGGGACATCGTCTCCGGTTCCAGAGCGCCCGGGCGCACCCGCGGTCATAGAGCGCAGAGCGTTCCTGCGGCGCGCGGCCTACGGCTTACCACCGGCGCTCTTCGCGGCGACGGGCGCCGGCATGTTCACCTCCCAGGGCAACTGGGAGATCAACGAGCAGGACATCCCCATCGCGGACCTGCCGCCCAAGTTGGATGGCTTCACCATCATTCAACTCTCGGACCTCCACGTCGGGCGCTTTTTCAGTGTGCGCGATCTCGACCGCGCCGTCGACCTGGCCAACGATCTGGCGGGCGATCTTGTGGCTGTCACGGGCGATGTCGTCAACAACTCGAACGCCTACCTCCCTTATTGCCAGCGCGCGCTCGGGCGGCTGCGGGCACCGTATGGCGTGATCGCTTGTCCCGGCAACCACGACTACATCGATGACGGCCCGGCGCTTTTCCACGGCATGAGAGAGGCGGGCGTCGAGGTGCTCATCGACGCGCACACGAACCTCGATGTGAACGGGGCGACCCTGCGCGTGGCGTGCGTGGACTATCCCTTCTGGGCGCGGAGAAGCGGCCGCCGCCGCCCGATGGGGGTTTCGCTCGCAGGGGCGTTGGCCGGAGCGGAGGGACCCGCACCGACGGTGCTTTTGGCCCACCACCCGACGACCTTTGCGTCGGCGCAGAAAGAGGGCATCGCGCTCACCCTGGCGGGCCACACGCACGGCGGGCAGATCATCGTGCCGACCCTGGCGGGGCCGTTCAACGTCTTCGGCTCCCTGATCACCCCGTGGCCTCGAGGCTATTACCGGGAGGGGGAGAGTCACCTGTACGTCTCGAGCGGCCTGGGTGCCTGGTTCCCGCTCAGGGTCAATTGCCCGCCCGAGGTCGCGCGCCTGGTACTGCGGCGCGCCTAGGGTGCCGACGGAGGCAGCGGACCTCACCAGTCCTCCCGGATGCCCTCACGGATGATGGCCTCCAGTTGGTCGGGAGTGATCTCCCAGCGCTGGCGCAGTTCGCGGTGGACGTCGCCGATCAGGCGATGATACTCGCGCGACCGGGCGTCAAGTCCGTCCAGCGACGTCACGCTGCCCTCGCCGGCGAGGCGGACGTTCACCGCATCGTACAGCTTCCGAAAGTCATCGAACAGCGCCCGGCGCTCGGTGCACGTATAGCCGAAGCGGCCCTCAGCATCTTCGGTCGCCATCATTCACTCCTCCACGCTTCGCCCTGCGCCAGGCGGGCCTGTGCTCTCCTGAAGCGGCCCTTCGATTCAAGTGCCGTCATTCGTGATGCCTGTGGCCAATCAGTATAGCATTGGAGCGGCGTGCGCAAAAGCGCGACCCGTTCTCACGCTCGCTCGAACGGCTTGACCCAGGACCAGGGCCGGGACAGTTTAGCGACGGAACGAGGAACTAGTGCAACTCACCAAAGCAGTCGTCCCCGTGGCGGGCCTGGGAAAGCGCCTGCGCCCGCTTTCGCGCGCGGTGCCCAAGGCACTTCTACCGCTCGGGCGCAAGCCGGTGGTGCACCATGTGGCCGAGGAGCTTCTCGGCGCTGGCATCCGCGAAATTTGCCTGGTCACCGGGCCGGAGAAGGCGGCCATCGCCGAGTACTTTGCGCCGGGTGGCCCTCCGGATGCGCCCTGGTCTGCGCCTGGCGTACGGGTTATCACGGTGCCGCAGGACCCGCCGCGCGGGTTGGGCGACGCGGTCGGTTGCGCGCGCGCCTTCGTGGGCGAGGCACCCTTTGGGGTCGCGCTGGGGGATACCGTGGTGGCGAGCGGCGGTGAGGACCCTTTGTGGGCGCGGCTCGGTCGCTGCCTGAGTGAGACGGACGCGGTCTGCGCCATTGCGGTCGAGGAGGTGGCTGAGGGCGATGTGAGCCGCTACGGGATCGTAGCTCCCGCCAGCTTGGGGGACCCGTGGATGCGCCTGTCGGACCTGGTGGAGAAGCCCTCGCCCGCTGAGGCGCCCAGCCGCTACGCCATCGCCGGCCGCTACAGCTTCACCCCGCCGATCTTCGTTGCCATCTCCCGAACGCCACCCGGGGTCGGTGGCGAGATCCAGCTCACCGACGCTATTCGCCTGCTGTTGCGCGAAGGTGCGCCCGTGTATGCCGTCCCCCTGCGATATGAAGAGCGCCGTTACGACATCGGGTCCTTCGCCTCCTATACCACGGCCTTCGCCGATCTGGCTCTCGCCGACCCCGAGCTGGGCCCCATCCTGCGCGCGCACCTATCCGCTGGGCGGGGCATGCCACCTATCGCACCGAGTGAGGCGTGAGCGTCGAGGCGGTCATCTCCGCCACGGCCCCGGGCCGCGCCGGCATCATCGGTAACCCATCGGACATGTATGGCGGGAGCGTCATTTCCTGCACGCTCCCTGCGCGCGCACGAGTGGCCCTCAGCCCGGCACCGGGCTGTGAGGTCCGGGTGGCTGGCGAGCGGCTAGCGGTCGAGTCAGCGGAGGCGTTGGCGCTGGATGGCGGTGTCTTTGACATCGCGAAGGCAGCACTATGGGCGCTGGAGCTGGATGCGCCGCCGCTGCGTATCGAGCAGACGACGATGATCCCGATGCAAGCGGGGCTCGGGGGCTCGACGGCGCTTTTAGCAGCGACGATGATGGCGCTTTTAGCGTGGAGCGGCCGGGAGGTAGGGCCATACCGGCTGGCGGAAATGGTCCGCGCGGCGGAACTGGACGTGATGGGCGTCAGTTGCGGCTACCAGGATGCCTACATGACGACTTTCGGTGGCTTGTGTTATCTCGATTTCCGCGGCAAGGCGAGCTGGCGGGGCCTGGACCGGGAGCCTTACGGCACGGTTGAGCGGCTCGACCCTTGGGCCGAGGGGTTACCGTTTGTGTTGGCGCATACGGGTGTGCAGCGGGTCAGCGGGGCTATCCACGGGCCGATCCGGGAGCGGTGGCTGGCTGGCGAGCGCGCGGTGGTCGAGGGGCAGCGGCGTATCGCGGAGCTGGGGCGGCTCGGTAAGCTGGCCCTTGTGGAGCGGCGGTGGGAAGTGCTGGGAGCGCTGATGGACGAAAACCACGCCATCCAGAGCGAGTTGGGCGGTTCGGCGCCCAAGAACGACGAGCTGATCGTGCTCTGCCGAGGGCGGGGAGCGTGGGGCGCGAAGCTGGCTGGCGCCGGGGGCGGGGGGACTATCATCGCCTTGCACCCAGAACCCCAGGCGCTGAAAGAGCCGCTCGTGGAGGCGGGCGCGACGCTGGTCCTCGGGCTTGAGCCGGCCGCCGGCGCGCATCTGGAAGACCGGGAAGCCGTTGGGATGTCTGGGGCGTGAAAAGCATTGTCTTGGCACCTCCAGGTCCTTTTTCTTATTATGGATAGGGAGATGGCTTCTCGATGTTGTGTCGCCTTGTGCCAGTCTTTTGGGCTTCCACGGCCGTTCGGGGCTCCTTTTGCGGGTGCGCCTTGCTCGCGGCGCTGGCGGGGTGCAGTTCCACGGCCCTTGCTCCTTCATCGGCGCGCAACCCGACTCCCGTCCCTGACGTTCCCGGTGCGGCCGTTCGGGTGGACGACCCCCGTTCGGTGAGCGTTGAGCAGCATGGCGTCAGGATCACGCTGCGCTTCATGGACGCATACGACCTCGAGGTCTATGCGCCGACGGCGCCGAAGTTTGGGCGCGCCGCCCTGGCTCCGGGTTACGGGAGGACTTTTGGTGGTGCTTATGATCCCGAATATGGCGAATGGGTGCCCCCGTACCCTGTCGGTCCTTTCTCCGGGCCCTACGCGGGGTCGGCTGGGACCGAGTACCAGGAGGCGCGTGACAACCCGTTCCTCGATGAAGGCTGGCATCCGATCGCGACGATCTTTCAGCTCAAGGTGAGCAACGATCGCGGCGATGAGGTGATGGTGGACGGCGGCAAGGCGTTGCTCATGGGCGCCGGAGGTCATCGAGAGGCGTCACTGGGTGCGGGGTCCGCGTATTGGCAGGCTCATAACCCCGCGCTCCTGGCAGCGGTGCCCGACCTCCCGGCCGGCCCCCAGGCTCTGGCGGGTACGGGCGAGTGGGGAACCGATGGAACGCTTGCGGAGGAATACCTCTTCGGCGAGAAGCGCGTCTACCCCGGTGTGGTGAAGCAGGGTCTTGTGGCTTTCCCTCTGGTGGAGCCGGAGGTAGCCGAGCCGGGGCTTCACGTTGAGCTTCCCGGCGTGGCGCTCTTCGACGGGGGCGAGAACACCTCGCAACTCGTCTACGATTTCTACTTCCAGAACCTGCCGCGAGAGGCGTTCGAGCGTGGGCGTTGGAATGGACAGCGTCAAGCGGTGCAGCGCCAGCGGCATTCGGTCTGGCGATCGAAAAAGCTCTACGCCTTATATGCTACAGCGGGGGCTTGGCTGGTGATAAGCGGCTTCTTCACGTCGCTCTTCGACGTGCGCGACTGAGTCCGCGCCGCGAAGGAGGACGAGTTATGGAGCGAAAGAAAAGCGGAATGGACGTGCGCCGACGCGCCCTGCATGGGCTTGGCCTCGGCTTGGGGCTTGCGCTTAGCGTGGGACACTTTGTTGCACCCTCGGCTGCCAGGCAGACGGTGACGCAGCAGGTTGCGTTCCTGCCTTTCGAAGACATGTCGAACTTCTCGGGTCTGTGGGAAATCAGCCGCCTCGTGCCCTCGTATCTGGGCCAGCGGTTGGCCGAGAACCCTTACTATGTGGTCATGCCGGCGGACTCGGTCGAGTTGGCCTTGGAGGGTGATCTGTGGCCGACGAAGGATCCCGAAGAGCTGGCGGAGCTGGGGCGGAAGATGGGCGCGGACATCGTGATGTTGGGGACGATCAAGGAGTTCAACACGTCGCGGCTGGGGCTCTCCGCGCCTTTCGGTGCGGGGTTCACTTCGCTTTCGCAGCCGGGCGGCGATAAGATCCGCGGCCAGCGGCTGGCGGTGCCTGTGATCGGGCGGGCCGCGTCATATTCGGGGAAGGCGGCCGTGAAGCTGCATCTGGTCCGCACCCTCGACGGGGAGCTGCTGGACGCCTGGGAGAGCGAGGGCAACGCCAAAGACCGCGACCTGGTCTCCGTTGACGTTCTGGCGAGGCGGGACCAGAAGGACATGGCGTTTTATGGTCTGGACGAGATCGAGTTCGGCTCCGACGAGTTCCACGAGACGGTGATTGGCCTGGCGGTCAGCGAGCTCGCCGATGAAGTGCGCGTGATGATCGAGAATACGGTCCCTCCCCCGCCGCCGGTGCGCAAAGCGATCGTGTTGCGCGTGGCCGGTGACGAGGCCTACGTCAACGTGGGCAGCGCCAGCCGAGTTGCCATCGGGGACAAGTTTGCCGTATATTCGGAGGTAGTGGAGTTGACCGATCCGGTCTCCGGCGAGGTGATTGGGGAGTCGGACGAGTTGCTCTTGGGCATCGTTCAGGTGGTTGAGATCAAGTCGCCGCAGCTCTCGAAAGCGAAAATCATCGAGGGAGAGGGGCAGATCAAGGCGCATGACCTGGTGCGGGCGGAATAGTTGGGCGCGTGCTGAGAGAGGGTGGTCAAAGGCCTTGATTTGGGCAATCGTGCTGGGGTCTGCGACGGGGGCGCCGGTGACCGACGCCGGGGCTGGCCCGGTCGATGAAGCCAAGGTGGGCAGGCAGGCTGTCGTACCGGACACGTCGAGGGCGCATCGGGCGCCGATCTCGATGCGGGCCGCTCTCAAGCGCCTGGATATCGACGAATCCACCTGGGGCAAGATCAAAGAGCTTTTTCGTTAGACTGGGATAGCGGTGGTGAAGTGTCGAACCAGGCGTCGTCCGCTGTAATGGCACAGCGAATAGACGGTTTGTCGCTGGGAGGCTCAAGGGCGCGTTTGTAAAGTGTCTGTAAAAAGGGGTTGACATCTCTGAGCAGCGCCCTATTTTTCGTACGTCCGCGCCGTCCAGCGCTGATGTATCCCCTGACCGGGAGGGTCAGGGGCGGCTTCGGACGTGACGTAGCCGACGGGGAGGAGAACGCATGAGAGCTGTGAAATGGTGGGCGCTTGCGGGATTGATCTGTGTCTTCGGTGCGACGGGCGCCGGGGCGCAGCGTGTCGAAGAGGGTGATTTCACAAATCGCAGCGCGGACATTTCGACGGGCCTGGATAACGTCGTTGACAATGGTGATCAGCTTGTGGTCATCAGAGGCACTGAAGGTGCGCTTGATACACTCCAGCTCTCGTCCGCAGAGGACGTCAACTTCATCTCGAAAGATTTAGAGGCGAACGCCCGCATTGAAGACGGGCAAACGGGCGGCGAGTTGCCGCTCAACGACGAGGACACCGGCGCCCGCTCGTCCTGGAACACCCGGAGCCCCAACATCCTGGGCTGGTTCGTCACGGCTGACCTGGTGAAGAATCGCGCGATCAACCAGGTCAGGATGCAGTCCAGCGACATCCTTGGGCAGAATCCGCTGTTCTTCCCCAGAGGTTACAGCATTAAGGTGGCGACCGACGACGCACCGGACGAGTTCATCGAGGTCGCCAACAACCCCGAGGTCGTCAACAAGGACATCGACACGTTCCTTGAGGGCTCGTGGACGCGGACCGACTTGCTGGGCAACCCGTTGCCCGTGTTGGCGCGCTTCGTCAAGTTCGAGATCACCAAAATCGACGGGACGAACTGGGTCGCCATCGGCGAGATGGAGGTCTTGGGGACGGGCTTAGTCGAGGCTGGGACTTTCACGTCGCAGGCCATCGATTTCGGCGAGGACGTCAATTTTGGCCGCGCGTTCGTCGTCGCCGAAATCCCCGAGGGCACCGAGATCGACATCGCGTTCCGCTCGGCCGAGAGTGCGGGAGGCATTGCGGCTGCGTCGTTCAGCGAGCCGGTCGCGATCATACCTCCCGAGATGGGGCCAACACCTGTGCGCCTGACGCCCTTCATCGTCAGCGAGGATGAGCGGGCGGGGATTTCGACGTCCACCGGGGCGGACACCGTTGCCATCCAGGTGGATGAGCCCAATAGCGTCTTTCAGTATCAGGCAAACTTGCGCACCACCGACCCGCGACGGACTCCTCGTCTGCTCAGCGTGGGCATCGAGAACGATCCCGGGCTTGTGGTGACGAACGCTCAGGCCTCCGTCCGCCCGTATACGGAGGTGGATGGCGTGCGGCGGCTGCTTTCGGCTGACACGGTGGCCGTCGGCGTCCGGCAGAACTTTGAGTACCGGATTGAAGTCACGGTGGGAAGTGATGACCGTGGCTTCGACCAGGTGGCTTTGGGTGCTCAGGGAGCGCGCATCTCCGCCGTCCGCTTCCGAGCCGGCGACGATGGGGCTGAGGTTCCCGTGAGTTTCACGCCGCCAGATGATGTCGAGGGCGAGGACCAACTGATCGAGTTGGAAAACAAGATCACCGAGACCGGTGGGCTGTTCATCGATTTCAACGGGGTGTTCTTCAAGGAAATTAACACCGTCCGCTCCCGACTGCTCGACTCGGATGATGCCTCGAGGAACTTCCAGAACACTAAAGAGGATGTTCGTGAGTTACGGACGTGGTCGCTACGAGCGCCTGCGGTGGAGTTGGCGCCCGGGGTCATCAACGTCCTCCAGGACCCGATTCCTGCGGAGTCGGTGCTCGCACGGCCCAACCCTGTGGACATCACGGCGGGCCCGGCGAATTTCTTCTTCGACATTGGGAAGATCACCGGGGAGCGCCAGGTGCGCGTAACGGTTTTCAATCTCGCGGGCCGGCGGGTGTGGAACACGGCGGTAGACAGGACGGTGGGAAGCTGGTCAATCGCGTGGGACGGCTTGGATAACGATGGAGCTTTGGTGCCGCCGGGGATCTACGTTATGGAGATCCGGCTGGCCAGCGACATCGTTGACGTAGAGAAGAGATCGTTCGTTATCTCCTACTAGCTCGGAAGGAGCGATGCGGCGTCTTCGCTGGCTGAGCCCCTTGGGCGAAGGACACGCAAAGGAGGACGGAATGCGGGTTGTGGGCAAGCGGTTGTGGCCGTGGGTCGCGGTGGCGAGCCTGGCGTTTGGGGGCGCCTCGAGCGAGGCCGCCTTCGAGGTGACGGGCGAGGGAGCGCGCCCGATGAGCTTGGGTGGCGCATACGTGGCCGGCGGTCACGATGTCAATGCCCTCTGGTACAATCCTGCAGGGATCGTCGTTGAAAAGAAGCGCGAGGTGTACGTCAGCGCCGCGCCGCGCATCTTTCCGGGGCTGACAGAGGACATCTCCCAGAGGTCCGCGGGGTTCATCGGCCATATCGCCCGCGGCTGGGGCATTGGCGGCGCCCTGTCGCTTGTGGATGGCGGGGAATTCTACAACGAAATGGTCTTCCTGGGCAGCATTGCCTTTCCGGTCAGCGAGCGGCTGGACATCGGCGTGAGCGGTAAGTTCTTCCGGTGGCAGTCGGAGCCCGCAAGCGCCGAATCACGGCTCAATCCGCGCACCGGCGAGACTTTCGGGAACGCGGTGCTCGACAGTCGCTCGGGGACGGCCATTGACTTCGATGCGGGCCTGAGCGTGAGCCTGGGCGCCTTCCGCGCCGTTGAGGAACTGCGATTCGGCTTCGCGCTTCGCAACCTGCTCGGCTCGACCATCGCAGACGATGGTGGCCGCGAGGACACCCTCGGCGCGGCGATGGAAGGCGGCGGCGGCAATCTCCTCCGCGAGTGGGGCGCAGGGTTTGTCTTCGATATGGGCAACAACGCGGTGCTGATAGCTGCCGAAGGGTTCGGCGACGAAGTGGAGTTGCGCGGTGGTCTGGAAGTGACCTCCGGCACCGGTGGACCGGCGATGCTGGCCATTCGAGGGGGCGCAGGCGGCATGATCAGTGATGACGGAGGCGGCGGCGACATCGATCTGGGCTTGGGCGTCGTCATCGAGAATCTCAGGGTGGACTATGCTCTGATTCTTCCGGTCGGCCCCGAAGATCTGGGCAGAAACCAGCGCGTGAGCGTGGGCATCGAGTTCTAGCGTGGGCACGTTTAGGGCATCTGACCGAGAGTATCCCAGCGCACCAAAAACTGATGGCGCTCTTTGGGAGGCCGCTATGACGCGAGGAAAAGTTGGCGCCATTGTCGCAGCGGTGCTGTGCACGGTTCTCGGGGCCTCTCAGGTGAGCGGCCAGCAGCTTGGGGTTAAGCCTTGGCGACAAGTGGAAAATCCCTGGCTGGGACGCGTGCAGCAGGAGGCATATCTCAACTACGGCGAGGAACCGTACAAGAGTTATAAGCGCGAGCTAGACATCGATAAGCGGTACGACTTTCTGGGTAACTTCCTGATGGAAGGCTACCTCATGTACCGCCAGAACGAGGCCCGCCCGGGGCAGATCTTCGTGCGACAGGATCAGCCCATCGAGGGCTCCGGCTCGTACCAAGAGAAACACGACTTCTTCGCCGCGTGGTTCAACGAACTAATGATCTCCAGCGACAACTTCCGGGGCTGGTCCGCCCGACTGACGGTCGGGGACAACATCCGAACGAAGTTCACGTCGCTGACGCTCAACCTCACGCGCATGACCGGCGTTCGGTTCGACCTCGCTTCTCGGCGCCATAAGTTCACTGTCGCTCAGTGGCGCGGGACGAACCAGTTCCGCGACGTGTCCGAGGAGAAATTCTCCATTCCCCTCGAATTGCGTGCCAACGCCGCCGAGCCTGAGTTCCGCTTCGAGACCTCTCCCGTTCAAAACTTGGGGATGCACTGGGAGAGTACGTTCGGAGCCGGTGACGCGATCCGTATCGGCGGGACGTTCGTCAATCAGCATCAGGAGAATATCACGCTCGGTTCACGCCGCAACCCGCTGCGCGGGACCCTGCCCACAGCGGATATGCAGCCACCGAGTGTTCTCGTCGTGCGATTCGAGGACGATTCGCCGGAGGACGGCGTGGCTGGTGCGGCGGTCTTCGAGGAACAGTTCATCTTGCGGGTAGACTACACGGCAGCCACGGCGGCCCAGACCGACACGACGGTCGTTTTGAGCGCCGTCGAGATCAGAGGGCTGGACGCCCAAGGGAACGAGGTCGTCCTCCAGGCCGGCGCGCAGCGCATCGATCAGGGCAACGTCTTCGAAGAGGCTGGCGCGGTACAGGTCGCCGGCGAGAACGCCTCCATCGAGTACCGTTTCCCCATTGACAACTCTTTGGGGAATGTCGAGCGTGCGCGGTGGGAGGTGGTCGTCGCCAACGACTACCGGATCTCGATCTCGCAGGTTCACGATTTCTTCGATACGTCGCGGGACGGCTTTACCGAGCGCGAGACCGAGGATTATGTCGTCGACCGTTCTCCGGGCAACATCAAGGACTTTTCCAACAAGAACAAGGTCCGTTTTGATTACGGATTCACCACTGGCCAGACGATTCTGGGCTGGGACTGGGAATTGAACCTGATCGGTTTGAAGATTCAGGGCGAGTTCAACAATAACTGGGTTTTCGCCCAATATCCGACGCTGAACGGCAACGATCTCACCTTTAAGCGGAGCACGGCCTGGTATGTCAACGTGCTAAAGCAGGTGGGCTTCTTGACCACGGGGTTCGAGTACTTCCACATCGGGGCCAACTACGGTGGCGGTTACAACGGCCACGGGCGGGATCTGAAACAGCATCGTGCCGGCATCACGCTATATACGGACAAAGGTGGCATCGAGGAGGAACCCAACGACCGCAACAGGGCCGTGACGAAAGAATTCCAGTTGATCGATGATAATGATGACCTCGATCAGTGGCCGGATGACAACGAGAACGACTTCGAAGGGCGCATCAACCAGGACGCGGGCGTCTTCCCCGATCAGGACGAGGATAAGGATGGCGTGCCCGACGACGACCGTGATGGCGACGGCACCGTGGACTGGGAAGAGCCCTTCCTGCTTTACTACTCCGACCCGCTGCCGTTCATCTACGGGGACGATTTCAACAACAACGGCGTCATTGATGTCCGGGAGAACGATGAGAAACCGGATATGATCTATGACCGTGACCTCGAGGGGCCGCACTGGTTCGTCGCCGGGGTGCCTACCGATAACATGGAGTTGACAGCCGGGGTCATCCAGCAAAGGGAGCCCTCCCGCGGTGGCAAGAACGAGATGGCCTACTTCAAGGGCACCTACCTGTATGACATGCCTCGGTTCGCAGAGCTCGACCTTAAGCACGATACCAAGCGTGTGCGCGACAGCATCCCCAACCATGTCTACGATATCAGAAATACACCGAATTCCGACGGCCCGGGAGCTGGCGACCCTCTGTTCGACGCGCTGACGCGACGCAACTCGCTGATCAGCACCTCGTGGCTGGGAACGAGGATTAAGCGGATCGATAATCTAAATATTATCAACAACTTCAAGTGGACGCGCAACCACCAGCTCCCCGGCACGTTCCGCGACCCGTTCCTGGGAGCCAGCGAGCAGGACGATGCGATTGTGAGCGAGGTGACGACGAGCCACAGGGCGGACTACACGTGGCAGTTGGGCAACGTGGTGGTCATGCCCCAGATCAAGGTCCTGTGGCGGCGGATAACGCGCAATCCCCAGGTGGAGCTCGGCGAGTTGGACAAGCTCTTGGAGGAGGTGCGGGTGGCGCCGATCCTGCGTGTGGACTATCACATCACGCCGCGCACGACCATTCGCCTCGGCCAGCAGGGCTTCCGTATGGGCTTCGCGGATAACGCGGGGACGCGAAACGCGCTGGCTTTCAAGTTCAAGGATAAGGTGAACCCCGAGGAGAGCAACTCTCAGACCGACTCATTGATCATGTTCAGCAACACGTCCGACTACTGGGGTTACAAGATCGCGGCGAACGTCGGCTTCCACCGCGTACGGATCGAGTTCGATGATCCGGAGATCAACTTGGTGAAAGAGGAGGCGTTCAGCCGGTTTTTCGTCGAGATCGTGACCGGGTACTAGTGTCCGCGAGCGATCGGGATTTAGGCGATACTAACCGAGTGGAGGTGAGGCCGGGATGCCAGCAGCAGGGATAGCAGTGGCGCTTGCGCTGGTCGCGGCCATTGGGCTCGGGACGCAGTACGTCAGTCCGAAAGAGCTCAAGACCACGTTCGAGCACGCCCAGCGGATGTATGGCACGGGCGACTACGAGCAGGCCATCGAGAAGTACCAGGAAGTGCTAGAGGTCAAAGACAGCCTCTTGATGGACAGTGGGCGCGTGGAGACGAACATTGCCGACTTCTACATTCCAGTCAAGATGGCGGCAGCCTATCAGCTCGGCAATTCCTACAAGAAGCTGGGGAGCGACTTGCTCAAGCGTGCGGAAAAATTTGCCGATCAAGAGCAGGAGCTCAGGGCGGAGGAGTTGACCGACGAGGGCATCGAGGCTCTGCTCACCGCGGTCGAGTTCTTCACCAACGTGACGAATGACCCCAACGTCTTCCCCGAGGTGCGTACACAGGCACAGTTCCAGATCGTAGAATCGAACTACGATGCCGGCGAGTTCGAGGAGGCGGTGAGCCAGGCGCAGCTCTTGCTTGAGCGCTTCCCGGGCAGCGAGTATGTGGACGATGCTCTGTATACGATGGGATGGTCGTACTTCAATCTGAGGCGGTACGACAAGTCAATCGATGCCCTTCGGGAGATGGTCAACCGTTTCCCCGGCGAGATCAACGCTGACCGCGCGCAGTATCAGATCGGTGAGAGCTATTTCGAAAAGGGCGATTATGACGAGGCGCGCACCGCGTACGACGTCATCGCTACCAAGTACGACTTCAGCAAGCTCACGCGCGAGCAGTTGCGCCAGATGGAATCGGAGAAGACGCGCGGCGTGGTCCAGGAAACGGCTCGCGAGTTGGCCGCCAAGGCTCAGATCAAGATCGGCGAGACGTATGCCAATCAGGGAAGGGTCGATGATGCCATCAACGCCTACCGGATGGTGATCGGCCAGTACACGGCCGAGCGGGATCTGGTGCGGACCTGTTACAAGCGGATCGCGGAGCTTGAGTTGGCTGAGCGTGGCACTGAGGCGGGGATCAAGGCATACAAGGCTGCGATCACCGCTATCAACGATCCCCTCTTCCAGGCACAGATGCAGACCCAGGTGATGCGCATTTATTACGAAAGCGGGGATTACGAGCAAGCCGCGCGCGAGTATGAGCTCTATATTCGAGCCTATCCCGAGGTTGCTGATCGCATTGGCTTCGGGATGGACCGCGCTGTCTTCCGGCTGGCCGAATGCTACAAGGATCAGGCGCGCGTGGCGATTTCCACTGCAGGCGAGATGACACAAGAGAGTCAGACCCTTCTGAACCGGGCGAGCCAGGAATATCAGAAGGTTCTCGACCGCTACTCGTTGAGCGACGTCGTGCCGTATAGCCTCTTCGGTTTGGCTTATGTGAAGCAGACGTTGGGCACTCCGAAGGATATTGACGAGGCCGGCGACATCTTTAGCCTTCTGGCGGATAAGCACCGCAGCCACAGCCTAGCGCCAGCCTCACTTCTGCAGGCAGGGCGGGTCCGGTTGTACCAGCAACGGTACGACGATGCCATCGCGGAGTACGAGAAGCTGGTTGAGCGCTATCCTCAGTCGGGGCTTCTGGACAACAAGGCCTACATTGAGCTTGGCATCACCTATGATCGGGCGGGGCGCGCCGATGAAGCGCTTGAGACCTTGGCTAAGGTGACCCTGGATTCACCGAAGATCGGCCGTGCGCGCATCAAAATGAGTGAGCTTGAGATGGGACGAGGCAACTTCGCCGAGGCCGAGCGGCTGGTAGAGGAGGTCATCGACCAGGTCACGGAAGTCAACGTCAAGGCGGAGTTGTACTACCAGCGAGGAATGGCTCGCTTCAGCCAGGGCGACCACACGGGAACCGTGGACGACCTCACGAGGGTGATCGATGGCGGTCACAAGCCCGAACTCGTGGAAAGCGCGTATTACGCCCGAGCGGTCTCCTACTTCCAGTTGGGCGAAGCCTCGAAGGAGAATCGCTACTACGAGTGGGCTAGGCGCGACCTTGAGAGGGTCGTCGCCAACCCCGATGTCCAGCGTGACGTCAAGGACACCGCCTTCCGGATGTTGGGGATCTCGAACATCAACCTGGGGCGCGCGGAAGGGGCGATCAAGTCCTACCGCGTCATCATCGAGAACACCGACGACCTGGGTGAGAAGGCCCGTTTCCAGTTGCTATTGACCGAGCTGTACTACGATATGCGCCAGTTCGATGAAGCTATTGCGGCGGCGAAGCAGGTCAGCGAGTGGGAGTTTCCCGATGACGTCGAGGAGCAGGGCTACTCGCTCAAGGAGAAAGCCCTGTACATCGTCGGCGATGCGCTCATGCGTCAGGGCTGGTACGAGGATGCCCTTGATGCGCTCGAGGCGGCTTACAAGAAGTACCCCGACTCGGCTTATTCGAGCCGTATGCTCTACGCGGCAGGGGTGGCTGCCTTCCAGGCGCAGTTCTTCGACGACTCGGCGCGCTTGTTCGGGACATTCACGCGTAAATTCCCTGGCGACGATAACATGGGTCGGGCCACGTACTACCTCGGACACAGCCACCAGGCCGTGAGCGCGTTCACCAAGGCTGCAAGTGCGTTCACTGGGCTCATCAGGCGCTTCCCGAATACCGAGTTCACTGAAGAGTCGATGTTTCTCATCGGGGAGAACCATTTCAACAACAAGACGTTCGACGAGGCGCTGGAAGCGTACCAGTCGTTCCTGAAGCGGTTCCCCGATGGACAATTTTCGGCGACCGCACAGGATGCCATCGCCTGGTCCTGGTTTGAGTTGAAGGACAGCGATAAGGCTCTTGAAGCGCTGGAGACCCTCCAGGAGCGGTATCCGGACAGCGAATTCGGTCCGCGCGCCCAGTTCACGATCGGGGACTACTATTACAACACACGGCAATACGAGGAGGCCGCGCGCGAGTATCAGGAGGTGATCGACCGTTATCCCGAATCGACGGAATCCAAGCGTGCAAGAGCGTTGATTAAGGAACTCAGCGAGATCAACTCCCATCTAGCCTATGTCGAGGTCATGGAGTTGTTCGATGCGCAGCAGTGGGCGGCTGCAGCCGAGGGTTTCATGGAGATATCGGGGAAGTATCCGGGTACCGACAGTCAGGTGGCGGCGCTCTGTAACCTCGGTATGTCATACGAGCACCTCCGCCGCTGGCGTGAGGCGGTGGAGGCTTACAACCAGACGCTGGAGGTCATCGGCAACGAGATTGAGCACATCGATGCAAAGCGGTTCGCCGAGCAGCATCGCGATTGGATCGTGGAGAACCGCCTGTAGGGAAGGTAGAACCTAGGCTCGTGGTCCCGGTGGGGGTAGCCCCGGAGCCGATGGGAGGAGGAGGAGATGGAGCAAAGTTTCTTCATCGAGCAGTTCGAGAAGGGCGGGCCTGTGATGTGGCCGCTGCTGATCGGATCACTCATCGCGCTCATGTTCATCGTCGAGCGCATCATCGCTATGGCGCGCGTCCCAACGGTGGAGATGGGAGAGAGCTATCTGAACGAGGTCGAGGATTCTCTCAGATCAGGGGGACGTCCTGCAGCGGTGGAGAAGGTCGGTGAAAGAGGTGGCGTCTTGGCCTACGTCTTTGGCTTCCTGCTCAAGCGCTACGACGCGCTGTTGCTGGAGGAGCGAGATTTCGAGGATATGCGCCGCGAGTTGCTCGTCGCCGCCGATGAGGCCACCCACACCTACGTGGGCAAGTTCCTACACGTGCTCTCCACCATCGCACAGGTGTCGCCGCTCTTAGGTCTTCTGGGCACCGTGCTCGGAATGATCAAGGCTTTCGCATCGATCGCGCAGTCGGGCGTCGGTGACCCGGCGGTCGTGGCAGGTGGTATCTCGGAAGCGCTTATCACGACGGCAACGGGTCTGATTGTCGCCGTGCCTGTGCTGATCCTGTATCGGTTCCTGGCGCTGCGGGCAGATGCCTCGGCTGAGAGGATCGAGTTGCTCACACACGCGTTCGCGACCACTTTGTTGCATCACGGGCGCGATGTCGAGCAGCAGGAGGCCGCTGCCTAAGCGAAGAGCCGTCGTAGTACGGCTTGTATGATCCCGTTCTGTCGGGAGGGGTGGGTATGCCCAAACTGCCTAAGTTCTTGGTTGCCGAGGAGGAGACGGACCTGACGCCGTTGATCGATTGCGTCTTTCTCCTGCTGATTTTCTTCATGATCACGACGGTCTTCATTGTATCGAAGGGGATCAGCGTGGATCTGCCATCCTCGCGCAAGGCGGAGCAGCAGCAGGCGAGCAAGGACGTCAACGTCATCATCAACTCTGACAATACCATCGAGGTCAATGGAGAGCAGACGCCCTTGGACGGGCTCGGCTCGGCTGTGGCTGAGATCAAAAAGCGCGACCTGTCCAAGAACGCGATCCTAGAAGCAGATAGGAAGGTCGGGCACGATCTGGTCATCAACGTCATGGACGTCTTGCGCCAGCAAGGGATCGAGGGCGTGGCGTTCGCCACGCGGGTGAAAGAGCACTTCTGAGGCTAGAGACCCACACCCGTGCTTTAGGTGCGGATGTGGGGCAAGGGGGTCTCGGAGGGAACTGTTATGGCAGTCCAGACGAAAGAAGCAGGCGCTCAGTACAGGACGTCGCATTACGATACCGAGGCGCAGCGGTTTAACCTGACGCCGATGATCGACTGCGTCTTTCTCATCTTGATCTTCTTCATGGTGACGACCATTTTCCCGGAGACGGAGCTTCTAAAAGTGGAGCTTCCCGCGGCGGTTAACTACGATAAGCTCAAGGAAAAGAAGCTGAAGCTCATCATTTCCGCAGAGGGCGAGGTGGACGTGAATGGGATGCTCGTGCCTTTCAGCGGACTGGTGAGCCGTCTCTCTAGCGAGAGGACGCGCACGGCGACCAACAGCGTGGTCATCAAGGCGGACAAAGAGACGCCGCATGGGCTCGTTGTGGACGCTATGTTCGCAGCACGTTTGGCGGGCATCGAAAAGATCAACTTAGCGACGGAAAAACAGCGAGAGGGCGGCTAGGCCTTTTCTCGAAGAGTGGAACGGCATCAGCGTAGGATTGGGCGCGGGAACATTGGTGTCCGACCTCGAAAGCAGGAGGGGGAGAGGGTGATGCACCGGTTGAGCGTTGGGTTGGCTTTGTTCACGGTGGCGGCCGTCTCCATGAGTTGCGGCCTTATTCCCCCGGAGAAGGAATTCTTCCAGATCTGGGAGCCCGACGCAGCGTTGGTCGAGAGCGACCCGGGGCGCTATAGCGTTGGCGGGGACGGGGTCACCCTCGTGTACGACTTGGAGGGCTTGCAAATCTCTGTGCGGCCCATGAACGATAGGGAGTTGAACGAGAAATATCCCGAGGAATCGTATAAAGAAGGGAAGAATTCCACCAACCCGTACACGCACGGCATCTGGGTGGATCCGAACCTGGGGTACACGCCGCCGCGCTTCACGGTTTGCGATATCGGTGTATTCAACTTTCCCTTCGCGAAAATCCGGATCCAGCCTCAGGACGTTCTCTTGAAGTCCGATCGGGGAGGGCGCGCGGAGACCTACGACATCAACGAGGCGGACAATCCTGAGCGTAGCTTCGAGCGCTACTACGCCGAGCGCGGAGGTGGCAAGGGGGCTTCCAGCGGTGTCTCGCGTATCCAGTTCGAGGAACGCATGGGGATCGTGCGGAGTTCTCTCTACCGGAACAACGAGCCCGTCTTCAAGAACGACCGTTATCAGGGCTTCCTGGTCTTTGACCCCGTTGACAGCCGGGTCCGTCAGGTGACGGTCACCCTCTACGATGTCGCCTTGAAGTTCGATGTCTTTGGCGATCCCGTCGAGTCCGTCGACATCCCCTTCACGTTCAACATCATGCAGGGGATTCGCGAGAAGGCTGTCACCGCCATGGTGGAACGCACGACGGCTGGCGGGAGCTACTAGGCCTGCCAACATCTCCTTAGAAATGTGAGGGCGTCGACGCAGAGCGAGCGTGTGTCGGCGCCCTTCGCTTGTACGGTTGAAGGACGGGCCGTGGCGAGCTCAGGTGCGAGATGGTGCGTATCGGCTTACGCCGCGCGCGGTGCCGAACCAGACGTTGCCAGAGGTGTCAACGGCGATGGCAAAGACGCCGGGGCTCGGAAGGCCCTCCTCCTGGGTGATGTTTTGCCATTTTTTCCCTTCCCATCGACTGGCCCCCTGCACAGTGCCGACCCACACGTCGCCGCTCGGCGCTACGGTCAAGCACTGGATCTGGTTGTGGGTGAGGCCGTCGAGATTGGTGTAGCGCGCCCATGTCTCTCCATCGAAGACGGCGACCCCGACTCTCTCGGTCCCGAACCAGAGTCGATTCTGATGGTCAACGACGATGGCGACGATCGACCGATCGTTGAGGTCTTTCCGCTCCCGATACGCCGACCAGCCACCCCCCTCGAAGATGCCGATGCCAGCCTGTTTCGTCCCGCACCATAGCACGCCGTCAGGGCCGAGGGTTATGCTTTCCACAGCGTTGTGAGGTACTCCGTCCAGGCTGGTGAAGGTCACCCAAGCGGTGTCTGCCAGACAGGAGACGCCGCTGTAGCGGGTTCCTGCCCACAGGTGGCCATTACTGTCAAAGGCGAGTGTGCGAATCCAGTCTTCCGCAAGACCGTCGTGGCTCGTGTACGTCAGCCACGATTGACCGTCGAAGCGGCTGAGCCCCCCCTTGGTGCCGATCCAGAGCTTCCCATCGTCCGCAAATTCGAGCGCATAGACGGCATCGTCCGCCAACCCGTCGGCCGTCTTGTAGGTGGTCCAGGACTGACCATCGTAGCGAGAAAGCCCGTGGTTGGTGCCAAACCACATAGCGCCATCGGGTCCGATCTCGATGGCCCGAACCCAGTCGCCGGCCAGGCCGTCCACAGTCGTGAAATGAGTCCACGTCGCGTCGTCTTTCCCGCAAGCAAGGGCGAATGTCAGCCCCACCGCCAGCCCCACTTGCCATCCCCACGTCGGGTGACTTCGCACGATTTGGAACCTCCTTTCGTCCAGTTCAATGTGAATGGATCGAGCGGGATCGTCAAGCCTCCAGATGAAAAGAGTGGAACCGATGGCTGAGCGAGAGCCTTCCGCCGTGCGCAAGGCTGTGGTGTTCGCCGCTGGAATCGGGACGCGACTTTTGCCCGCCACCAAGGCGATCCCCAAGGAGATGGTCCCCATCGTCGACCGTCCGGCGATGCATTACGTGGTGGATGAGATCATCCAGAGCGGCATCACCGACATCCTGGTCGTTACTGGAAGGCGAAAGACCGCGATCGAAGATTACTTTGACGACGTGCCCGAGATCCACCAGGCGCTGTCGGAGAGCGGCAAGACACCGCTTCTGCAAGACCTTGAGCGGCTGCATCGCCTCGCCGAGGTGCACTTCATCCGCCAGGTGGAGCCGTTGGGTACCGGTCACGCGCTCCTTCGCGCGGAGGTTCACGCTGGTGGGGAGGCCGTCGCTGTGCTTTTCGGCGACGACCTGGTGCTGGGCCCGGTGCCCGCGCTGGCGCAGTTACTGGAGGCGCGATCGAGAGTCGGAGGTTCGATCTTGGCTGTACACCGCGTCCCGCGGGGGCAGTTGAGCCGCTTCGGCGTCATTGCCGGCGACCCAACGGAAGAGGGCCTGTGGCGCGTACGAGACGTGGTGGAGAAGCCCGAGACCGACGAGGCGCCGTCGGACCTGGCATTGCTCGGCCGGTACGTCTTCGATCCCGCGATCTTCACCTACCTGCACGCGACCGCACCTCAGCCAAACGGCGAGGTCTACCTGACGGATGCGATCTTGGCTCTGAGCCGCGAGGAGCCGGTGTGGGCGCTGCCGATCGACGGGCAGTGGCACACCGTGGGTGATCCGCAGAGTTTTCTGGCCGCGACCATCGCCTTTGCGTTGGCACGCCCTGACATTGCACCCGATTTCCGGGCCTACCTGCGCACGCTTCTCACGGACGGTTCCTGATCGACTTCGGGCGGGTCGAGCACGACTCGCCGGGCCCGTCGCCCCCGCTTGAGTGACAGCCGTTGGGGGCGGATGAACGCCTGAGCTTCGTCGAGGGTTGCGATGCCGCGGGCTAGGAGCATCTCGATCTCTACGCGCAGAAGCCGCGCCGTTGCCTCGGCGTCCCCTTCTGCGCGGTGGCGCCTGTAGATTCGGATTCCCAGATGACGGCACAGCCGGCCCAGCTCGCGGGAGCGTAGACCGGGGAAGAGTTTACGTGCAAGGCGCACGGTGCACAGGCGCGGGTTGGTTAGCCGGTCACCTGTGGCCTGGGCGACCTCGTGGCGCAGAAACCGCTGGTCGAAGGGAAGGTTGTGCGCGACGAGGGCAGAATCACCCAAAAACTCCAGGAAGGCCGGGAGGATCTCACTTGAGGGTGGAGCTTCTGCCACCATGGCATCCGTGATGCCGTTGAAGGTGACGATCTCGAACGGGATCACACGCTCGGGGTTGACCAACGTCACGAAGCGCTCGGCGAGCTCGCCGCCCCGTACACGCACCGCCGCAAGCTCGGTGATCCGGTGTTCGGGCGGTTTGATGCCGGTGGTTTCAAGATCGACGACGGTGAACGCGGCACGCGTCAGGTGATCTGGGTCGTCGGACGGGGTAAAGCGCCACCGGCCATCGGCCCCGCGGGCGAAACGCGCGTCATCGCCAACGGTAGTGCAGATAAGCCGGTCAGCGATGGAAGAGGGCGTACCTCGTAGTTTCCACGCCACCAAAAGCACGGCCGGGCCATCAATCCCCTGAGGCTGCGTCTCGAGTGTCCCCTGAAGTCGCGCCTTGGCGGATCGCGGGGACACCTGGGTTACGCGCTCTCCGGCAAGGGGTTCAGGCTGCTCGGTGCTTCCGACGCCCAGCGGCGAATTTCACCGAAGACGCCCTCCAGCGCTCGAGCCAACTCGGCCGTGCCCATCTCCAGCGCTCTGAGCTCGCGGAAGTCATCAATCGCCGCCCATTCTCGCAGTTCGCTCAGGATGCGCTCCGCACTTCGGCGAATGTCCACCGCACCCACTTCCGGGAGTGCCCAGGGGTGTACCTCGCCCACGATGCGCTCGAGCCGGCGCGCCAACTCACCGGCACCATCTCGCAGAACGCGCACGCTGTGACGGTCCTCCATGAGCGACCAGCTGCGGACCTCGTGGACAATCTCCTCCAGGCGACCCCTCAACTCCCGCGCTCCGCGCTCCAGGTTCTCGACGCTGAAGACCTTGATCGGCTCCCAGCCTTTTACCTCGCGGACGATGGGGGTCAAGGTCGGGGTGGCCTGGACGTTGAGCTGGCGGACCGCGGCCGTCACGCGGTCCCGTCGCGTACTGGGGGTGCGCTTGCGCCAGAAGCCCCCCATCATCGGATGGATGCGCACCATGCGGGAGTAGTAATACCAGATGAACTGCCGCAAGACGGTAGTCCGCGCCTCGGCGTGCAAGTAGGAACTGCCGCCGGTGAGCAACGTCTTGGCGAGCCGCGACGTGCTGTAAAAGGTCTTCCAGGCGTCCCAGTAGGTCTTCAGCAGTTGTTCCGGTGTCATCTTGGGGTGGTGCGTTGTGGGCACCGTCGTCTCATAGCTGTTGAAGTCCCAGTCGAATATCGTCCCGGCCTCCAGGGCACTGTCGAAATCTTCGGTACCGGGCAGTGGGGTGACGATAAAGAACGACACGATGTCCACGCCGATGTCCACTAGGTCTTGCGCGGTGCGCTTGCCGACGGTAGAGTCGTCATGCGGGAAGCCGATCATGCAGCCCGAATGAACGGAGACGCCGACGTTGTGCCAGTTGGTGACGGCCCTGCGGTATTTTTCGACGACGGCGTTGCGCGCCTCCTCCGATTCGTCACGCCTGTCGAAGGTCCTGACGCGGTTCTGGTGCTTGCTGAAGTCATTGAGATTGATGGGGTCGAAGGTCTCGAAGCCGACGAAGACCTCAAAGCAGCCCGCTTCGGCGGCGAGCTGGACGAATTTCTCGCTCTCGGTCTTTCTCGATCCGGCAGCGTCGCTCATGCCCCCCGAAGCTTCGCAGTCCACCTGCATCATGAAGCCCAGTTCACGGCCCTCCTTACGTAGGGCGATGAACCCGTTCAGGATCTCCTCCCAGCGCGGGTTGCGGTAGAAATTGTCGTCCACCAGAAATAACCAGCGAATCCCGTGCTCGTCTACGGCGTGGCGGACCCAATCCAGGATGATCCCCGGCTCGCGTGAGCGCATCGTGCGCCCCATGACGTTCTTGACGCTGCAATATGAGCAGGTGAACGGGCAGCCGCGCGAGGTGTCGAGCGTCGTCATGTTCTCGTTGATAAACTTCCCGAGGTACTTGCGGTCGAGTCTGGGCGGCGCGGCGCCTTCGATGTCGGGCACCCAGATGTCGTCCTTGCCCGTCTTGGAGCGGATCCCCTCGTCGATCGCGTAGTTGGGTTGGAGCGCCCCGTTGATGGCGTCGAGTACGATCTCGGTCCAGTTCGTCTCGACCTCGCCGACGACGGTCGAGATGCCATTTGCCTGCAGGAAAGCGCGCGATGGCTCGTGGCCGGAGATGTGGAAGCCTCCGACGATGACGTCGAACCCAGCAGCCTTGAAGAGCAGCGCAATGTCGCGGGCCCGGGGGTACTGGTTCGTCTGGACCCCGCAGATGCAGATGAGCGCCTCGACGCCCGGCGCGCTGCACTCGGCCTTGACGCGCCTGATGTAGCTCTCGTCCACGACGCCGTAGAGCATCTCCTCCCACATCACCGTTTCCACTTTCGTGGGGATGTCATCGGGTGCCACGGCGTTCCACTGGTCGAAAAGCGCGTTGAGGACAGTCAGCGTGTTGGCGGGCTGCACCCCGCGCCAGAACTCGAGGACGTAGCCGTCGTCATGGTACTTCGATGGCTTGATGAGATAGATCCGCAGAGTGCGCGGCAACGTTTTGGGCCGAGAACGACTCTCCACCCCACCGACGGTCAGAAGCGCTTGGACCACGAGCAGACCTCGCTTTCGTATTGAGCTCTAGTCTAAACTTCACAAGAAGTGGATTCTCTAAGATATGACTTTTCTCGCGCGACGCAATTTAAGCCGTGCCAGAGCCTTTGGCTCAAGCGGCAAGCGCCTCTATCTTTGCTATGATCCTTCTATCTTAAGGCGTGAGGAGCTTGCAATGTCACCGAAATCCGAGAAAGCTGTCCTCGCCGCGCCGCCGGCGGTTGGAGCTAGCACACTCTCGCGTCTGGGCCTCGGCGATCTGGCGCTGAGCGTCGGCAAAAGGGCGCGGCTCCATCGCCTGGCTTACGGGCATGGTGCGGGAAACGGCACGCTCCTGATCCTGCCGATTGATCAGGGCTTCGAGCACGGGCCGATCGACTTCTTTCCGAACCCGCCTGCGGGCGACCCCGCCTATCAGTTCAAGCTGGCCCTGGAGGGGGAGTATTCGGGGATCGCCGTGCACATCGGCTTGGCCGAGAAATACCTGGGCGAGTACGCGGGCCGCGTGCCGCTCATCCTCAAGATCAACGGGCGCACGAACGTCCCCCCCGAGACGGCGGCCTTCAGCACCTGCGACGCTACGGTCGAAGACGCCGTGCGGCTGGGAGCGGATGCCGTAGGCTACACCCTTTACGTCGGCTCGCCCGCACAGGAGAGAGACCTGTCGCAATGTGCGCGGGTCCGCGCCGAGTGCGAGCGCTTCGGGATGCCTCTGATCCTGTGGGGCTATCCGCGCGGCGAGTTCATTGAGGCCAAGGGCGGCAGGAATACACTCTACGCCATCGCCTACGCGGCGCGCGTTGCCTGTGAGATGGGCGCCGACGTTGTCAAGGTCAACATCCCCAAGCGGCTAGACCCACAGAGCGAGGCTCTCACGCGCTACCGGGCGTACCTCGAGGCGCACGGCGGCGAGGCCTACCTGGAACTGGAGGAGGCGAGCGACGCCGAGCGCCTCGGCCATGTCGTCACCAGCGCCGGGCGGACGCTGGTGCTCATCTCGGGAGGCGGCCGCGTGTCTGCGGACAAGCTAACGGAGGGCGCCCGCACCTGCATGGACGCTGGCGCGACGGGCCTCATCTTCGGGCGCAACCTCTGGCAGCGGCCCCGCGAGGAGGCGCTGGCGCTGACGCAACGCCTGCGTGAGCTTCTGGCGCAGTACCCCAGGTAAGAGCGGCTAGCTCACGCCTGGGGGTACACGCAAAATCTGCACGAGGCCGCACAGCAGCCGGTAGCGGCGGAGTTCATGCAGCGAGATTCCGCTTTCGGTGGCCAGTTCATGCGCTGAGGTCACCGCATCGAAGGGCACGAAGAGGTCTAGCGGAGCGATCCTGGCGAACTGCGCCCACTGGACTGCCTCGTGGACCGTCACCGTGCTCGCCGTCTCCACTTCGCCCAGAAGGATGACGCCGCCGCTCTCGCGTTCGAGAACCACCAGGTCGGGCGCGTGCTCACCCAGGATGAAGGTCCGCTCATCGCCGGGATTCGTCCGGACCTCCCAGGCCGGGTCGCTGTAGTGCTGAGCGGCGATGGCCGCCAGGGCGATATCGTGCGCCGCTTGTTCTTGAGCAGATCTGAGGATCGCTGCCATCAGATCCAGTCCCACCCTCTAGCCGGAGTGGTGTGGCTCATCCGACCGTGATCCAGCGGCCTTCGGCATGGGAGTGAAGGACGGCGTCGATGACCCGGCGGATCTCGCTCCCAACCCACCTGCAGAAGTCGATCGCATGCGCGCCCAGGTTACCGAGGGGGCGCCGCTACCCGCGAGCGAACGGTCGGCACACCAGCCGTGCGTGGCCTCGGCGCATTCACGGTTACGGCCGCAGACGGCAGCAAGTCGTGCCTGGGGGGTGACCCGCCACTGCGGGCAGATGCACGCGATTTGCGAACCAACTCGTCCCGATGACGCCGACTCGAGGGATCGGGGCCACAGGCGGCTCCTTGGCTAGGTCCGGTGCGTCAGGGTGCGTCCAATGCGATGTGGGCAAGATAGGTCCCGGCCGATCACCGCGAAAGTGGCGCTCTCAACGCGACGCTTTCCCCCCTCCGGGACCGCGACTTTCAATACATAGCATGATCTATCGCAGGCTGATCTGAGCTGCTTGCCTGGTCGTGCGCAAGGAGATGGGATAGGGAGGGGAGAATGGCTGAGATCCAGGTTGCCTTCATCGGTTGTGGTTCGTTAGCATCGCGGGTGCATCATTGGTGCGTGGCAGAGCTACCCGAGGCCCGAATCGTTGCCTTCTGCGACTTGGACGAGACGAGACGTACCGCGGCCGTCGAGGCCCACAGAGGTAAAGCCTACGCGGACTACCGCGAGATGCTCGACCGGGAGGCAATCGATGCCGTCTACGTCATCATGCCACCCCAGTGGCTTGACCCGATCGTGCGGGATTGTCTCGCCCGCGGGAAGCATGTATTCACGGAGAAGCCGCCGGGCGTGAGCGCCGCTCAGACGCGCGCCTGGGCCGAGCTGGCGGCGGAGTGCGGTGTGCGCACGATGGTTGGGTTCAACCGCCGCTTTTCGCGTGTGCTCGTCGAAGCCAAAGCGCGCGTGGAGAGGCGGGGTCCAGTGACGCAGGCGGTGGCCGAATTCCACAAGCACGAGCCAAGGCGGGACTATTACGGTCTGAACCAACTTGTCACCGACGTCATCCACGCGCTGGATTGGCTTCGGTGGGTCGGCGGCGAGGTGCGGGAGGTGACGAGCTACGTGGATGGCTTCACGAGCAATCAGGACAACACGTACAACGCCCTGATGCGCTTCGATGAGGGCGGTGTCGGGCTCATTTCGGCCAATCGCGCTTCCGGCTCCCGCTATGAGCGGCACGGGCTGCATGGTAACGGCATTGCCGCCTACGCCCGCGTACCCAAGGTCGTCGAAATCCACACGCATGACAGGGGAAAGCCGGAAATCCTTCACGGCGCCGACCTAGCGGGCAGCGGCGACCGTATCAAGACCTACGGCTTCTTCGACGAGCATCATCACTTCCTCGATTGCCTGCTGAATGCCCGGGAGCCTCTGACGAGTTTCGCCGACGCGGTTGGGTCCATGGAACTGGTCGACCGCATCTACGCGGGGCGGGAGCCGTAGCGGCTATTCCAGCCTCGCGAACCCATCCATGACTGGAGCCGCCGGCAGCTCCGGCCATCGCCCCACAGAGCCTGCGGGATACGGGGTGCTTTCCTCATGCAGGGCGGGCGCCAGATTTGACGGCCAGCGCCGGTCACCGATGTCTGCATGGGCCAGTCAGGCGGGCTCGCCCGGGTTCGTGAAGTGTCTAGCTGTTGTGCGGTTCACCCCGTCCTGGCGATGGTTGTTGGGCCATCATGATTTGGGTGAGTGCTAGAATTTTTTGGGAAGCTTGCGGTCTCCACGGCGCTTCTTCCAGTCGAACTCCTCGTCGAAATCGTAGACGTCCGTGAAGTCTTCCAGCCGGTCCTCGGGCGTCTTGCCCATCAGACCGGCGTCCACAAGCAGGAAGACGATATTGCCGAAATCAAGGGTTGTGCGCGTGCCCCAGTGCTCGAAAACGGTCCTGGTCAGGGGGCCGAACTGCTTGCGGCCGAACTCACTGATGCCCCGCAACAGCTCCGGGCCCGAGACGTGACGCCGCTTTTCGAGATTGGACACGGTATATTCCAGCGAGGCGTAGACGAAGAAGAACACCTCTTTCTTGTAGCGGTTGTCCTGCTCCGCGAGTTCTTCAACCCGTCGGAGAAATGCGTTGGCGTCCGATGCCACGTCCCCTCACTTTTCGGCTTCGTGTGCCATAGCCAGTGCGCTCAACGCGTGCACCACTTGCCCAGGATCACCGGCGCCGCTAACGATCCAGTCCGCATATCGGCGCTGGGGCGCAACGAACTGTTCGTGCATTGGCCGGACCGTCGCCTCATACTGACAGAGGACCGATTCCGCCGTCCGGCCTCGCTCGGCCACGTCCCGCCGAACGCGGCGCAGCAACCGAAGCTCAGCGTCGAGTTCGATGTAGAGTTTCACGTCATATAGCGCCCTCAGTTCCTCTCGCACCCACGGATGGAGGCCCTCCACGACGACGACGGGGAGAGGTGCGATCAACTCGTCGCCGGACCGCCGCACGTGCTCGGTGAAGTCGTAAACCAGCCGCGGCACCGCTTCATACGCCCGGAGCGCTCGGAGGTGGGCGGCGAAAAGATCGAGATCGAGCGCGTCGGGGTGGTCGAAGTTCAGTTCGGAGCGCATGGAGGGCCGTAGTTCGGACCGGTCGCGGTAATAGGCGTCCTGAGCGACCAGGACTGCGCACTCGGACCCCAGTCCAGCGACGATACGCTCGGCCAGAAACGTCTTCCCCGCGCCGCTTCCGCCCCCGATGCCGATGACGAAAGTCCGCCCCACGCCCGCGCTCACTCCCGGCGGCGCACCAGCGCAGCGACGACCGCAGGCGCCGCCGCGAGCAGGATGACCGCGCCGCCCGAAATCTGGAAGCTCAACTCGCCTGCACGTAGGAGAGGAACGCTGACCACCAGGGCATTGATGACGTAGTGGGCAATCAGCACCGTGACGAGGTCGAACTTGATGAAAAAGAGACCGAAGATCACGCCAGCGATCGTCAGCTCAATCCCCCGTACGTACACGGGAAAGATCGGATAGCTCGAATGCCCGAAGGCCCAAATGATGGCGGGAACCACGAGGGCCACGGGCGTCCAGCGCGCATAGCGCTTGAGCAGCGAGACCGCGAAGAGCCGAAAGGTGCACTCCTCCCATGATGCTGCCACAAGCCCGGCCGTCAAGGGGAACAGAGTGGGGACGCTCGTCGCTAGGATGTTCGAGTAAGGGCTCTCCGCTGGCAGCCAGACGTCAAGGAAGCGGCGGCCCACGACATAGAACAGGGTCACATATCCGATGAAAGCGGCCCCCAGCCCGTAGCCGCGAAGCGTGGCCCAGCCGAGACCCCTCCCTTCCAGAGGCGTGAGGCTATTCGGATACGACGCGCGGGCCAACCCTGTCCCCGTTGTGAAAGTCAGAAAGATGACCGCGCCGAATACAAGCCCCGTCATGACCTGGCCGGCCAGCATCATGCCCCAGAAGGTGCCGTAGCCCATCTCAGTCTGGTAATGGTCCTTGAGCAGCGGCACGGTGTTGAGCAATTGCACGACTCCGAGCGCGAAGACCGCTGCTGCCAGAATCCCGCCCAGCTTCCACTGAAGTGCCTCACCCCGACGCACTGCGAGGACCAGCACAACGAGGCTCGCCAGGATGAGTAGGACCATGAACACGAAGCTCAGGATCGTCAGCAGCATGCCTTGTGAAACGGTTTCACTATGCGCCCGTTCGAATGTCTCCGGGACCTTCAGGAACTCGCGGTAGCCACCGACGTGATCTCCCAAGACCTGAACCTCCAGCCGCAGCGTCGCCTCGCTTGCGGCCGTGTTGCCTTCTACCCGCCAGGGGATCGCGATGTCCTTCCGTTCCCAGACAAACCGGTGGTCCGTCCGGTTCTTCTGTTTCTCGCTCATGGCCTCAACGTGCTCGTATGTGCTCAGGTCTAGCCCCTTGGAGGCCGCGAACTCCTCAGTCAGGACCAGGGCATCTTCCTGCGCCAGATCGGCGCCGGGCGCATCCTCCGGAAGCCGTTGGTCGAAGTGCACCATCCCACCGCTCGGACTAACGAAGACATTGTATTCTTCCTTCTGGAGTGGCTTGAACCAGCGCGCGCGCCAGTGCCAGACGGGGAACGCCTCGCGCATCAGCCGGTTGGCCTCTTCCATGGTGTGGGTCCGCTGCAAGAAGACCGCTGCAAGGCCGTCCGCACCAAAGACTGTGGCCCGTTTGTAGCCCGTGACGTCGAAGCCTCGGGTCTCCAACTCGGTTTGAGCGATCTCCTGCGCGCGGGACCGCGAGACGCGCAGGTCAATGGAGGCGGTGGGGAAAGCGGCATCGTAGAAGGCAGCGAAGAACGCAAGGCCCAAAAGTCCGACGGCTGCCGTGATAAGTGCGCTTCGCGCTGGGTGAGATCCTGTCGTCATCTGCTTACCCCCAGGCACGCCGAAGTGAGCTTCAGGAGGATTCGGGGTTGGCGAAAAGCTGGGCCTGTCGCGCGCTCCGGGGCACTTTCGCGCCGAGGGCCTCGTGCGCTGCGGCGGATGCCACGCGGCCTTGCCGGGTGCGGCGCACGAACCCGATCTTCAGAAGGTACGGCTCGACGACGTCCTCAAGCGTCCCGGTCTCCTCGCCCAACGTCGCGGCCAGGGCTTCGATCCCCGCGGGCCCGCCGTCGTAATGTTCGATCAGAACGCGCAGAAAGCGCCTGTCGAGATCGTCAAGCCCCCGCCCATCCACACCTTCCAGCGCCAGCGCCTCCCCCGCCAAACTGGCGGTGATCGTCCCGTCGCTGCGGACCTGTGCGTAGTCGCGCACGCGCCGAAGGAGCCTGTTGGCGATCCGGGGTGTCCCTCTGGCGCGCACCGCAATCTCCCGTGCGCCGCCAGCATCGATCGGCACCTCCAGGATGACCGCCGCCCTCTGGACGACCGCGAGGATCTCGTCATCGGTGTAAAAATCCACGTGGTAGTGCATCCCGAAGCGGTTGCGTAGAGGTGGGGAGAGGAGGCCAGCGCGCGTCGTCGCGCCGACTAGCGTGAAGTGCTGTAGAGGTACCGGGATGACCTTGGCGAATGGCCCTTTGCCCACCACGAACTCAACTCGGAAATCCTCCATCGCGGGATAGATGTACTCCTCGAGGCCCGTCGCCAGCCGATGAACCTCGTCGATGAAGAAGACGTTCCCCCGCTCCAGGTTGGTCAGGATGCCCAGTAAATCCGCCGCGCGCCCCAGCGCCGGTCCCGAGGCCAAGACCAATTTAGTGCCCATCTCGTTTGCGACGATGTGGGCGAGAGTCGTCTTGCCCAGCCCTGGCGGACCGTCGAAGAGGATGTGCTCCGTGGGCTCGCCTCGCGCCTGGGCCGCCTCGACGGAGATGGAGAGCTTTTCCACGAGGGCACGCTGGCCCACAAGCTCATCCAGCCGCTGGGGTCGCAGGGTCTGGACGAAACCCTCGTCTTCGGCACCCAGAGGGGCGCCACTGACGACACGCTCCCGGCTCATGCTCTTACCCCTTTCGAGCTCACCCGGGCGATCTTATCGCTCCTGCCCTGGCGGGGCCACCGTTGTCGCCGGCACACCGCGGCGCTGCAGGATCCACCGGACGATGGCGTCCGCACTTTCGAGGGCTGGGTCCGCGCGCAAAGCCTCGGCGATCAGGCGATGCGCCTCCTGAGGAGAGTAGTCGAGCTGACTGAGGATGGCAAGCGCCTCGGCGGCGGCATCGGGAGGGAGTTCCTCTACACCGGGTGCTGCGGCCGCCGCAAGCGCGAACGGCGCCAATTTCCCGCGGAGTTCCGCGGTCATCTTCTCCGCCATCCGCCTGCCGATACCCGGAAGTGAAGCCAGGGCCGCCATATCCTCTCCCTCGATGGCGCGAGCGACCTCGTCCAGGGGAGCCACGAGCGCCGCGAGCGCCTTGCGCACCCCGAGGCCCGGCACCCCCAAGAGCAGATCGAAACAAGCGCGGTCCGACGCCGAAGCGAACCCGACCAGCCGGGGCTTCTGCATACCTCCTGTCGGCGCCGCCTCGACATAGTGAAGGATGTGGAACGTGACCGACTCCTGACGGGTTGCGGCGGGGCGTAGTTCGATGGCGAGGTACGCGGGGATGAGCACCTCATAGGCTATGGGCCCCGCTTCGACGACGGCCTTCTCCGCGGCGACCTCGATGAGTGCTCCCTTGAGCCGCGCGATCATACACCGGCTCCCTGGGCACCCAGGTGGCAGCATGCCGCCGCGAGGGCGTCGGAGAGATGATCGGGTCCCTCAGCGAGAGCGGGAGCGCTCAGCATCTGCTGGAGCATGGCCCGGACCTGCGCCTTGGGTGCACGGCCGTCGCCGACCACGGCTTTCTTGATTCGCGTGGCCGAATAGCTGTAGACGGACACTTTAACTCGCGCAGCGCACAGGAGGATCACGCCGCGCGCATGGCCCATGATCACCGCTGTCCGGGGGTGTTGATAATGGCTGAAGAGCGCTTCGACGGCCACGGCATCGGGTCGAAACTCCGCGAGAACGGCGTCGAGCCCCTCTGCCAGGGTCAGAAGCCTCGTCTCCAGGGGATCCTTGGCGGTCGTGCGGATCACACCGGCCTCGACCAGCGCGACGCCACCGTTTTGGAGCGTGATGAGGCCGTAACCGGTCGCCACCAGCCCCGGATCAACGCCGAGGATCACCGGCTTAGCTTACCTGCTCCAGGATCGCCTCGTCGATGTCGAAGTTCGCGTAGACCTTCTCGATGTCATCGTGCTCCTCGAGCGCCTCGATCAGGCGTAGCACCCGCTCAGCCTCCTTGCCATCGACCTGGATCTGGGTTGTCGGAACCTGGGTCGTCACTGCCTGCGAGGGCTGGAGTCCCGCGTCTTCCAGTGTCGTTCGCAGGGCGTCGAAATCCCCGAGAGCACACTCGAGCTCGTAGTCGTCCTCTTCAGTGCGGACATCCTCGGCGTCACCTTCGAGGGCGATATCCAGCAGAGCATCTTCGGCGATCTGATCGCGCGGGACGACGAAGAGCCCCTTGGGCGAGAATTGCCAGGCCACTGCGCCGCCCTCGGCTAGGTTCCCGCCATTGTGGCTGAAGATGTGGCGTACGTCCGCGACGATCCGGTTGCGGTTGTCCGTCGTGCCTTCCACCAGGATCGCCACACCGGCGGGACCGTAACCCTCGAAGGTGATCGGTTCGTAGCGAACGCCCTCCAGCTCGCCCGTGCCCTTCTTGACGGCCCGATCGATGTTCTGAGCCGGCATATTGGCCGCACGCGCAACGGCGATGGCGGTCCGCAGGTGTGGGTTGCCGTCCGGATCGCCTCCGCTCTCTCTCGCCGCGACGGTGATATCCTTGATGAGCCGCGAGAAAAGCTTGCCGCGTTCCTTGTCGGCCTTACCCTTCTTGCGCTTGATCGTGCTCCACTTCGAGTGACCCGACATACCGCCTTACCTTTCGGAGCCCCGTGGTTGCCCGCATGGCACAGGCGGGGAACGAGAACCATCACTCCCCCGCTTGCATCCCTCACCGCTCGCAGTCTGAAAGCGGGTCTCGCGTTTACGCTTATTCTTCGAGCGGCTTCGCCTTGACCAGCGCCTTCTCCATCTCCTCGGTCGGGACCTCTTGGTAGTGCGAGAACCGGCGGCGGTGCGTCCCTTGGCCGCGGGTCATCGAACGCAGAGTCGTCGAGTACCGATACATCTCGGCCAGGGGCACTTGCGCCCGGACGACCTCGAAAGCGCCGTTGCGCTCCATACCCTGAATCTTGCCGCGTCGGGAGGAGAGATCGCTCATGACGTCGCCGGCGAAGGTTTCGGGGACGAGGATCTCGATGTCGTAGACGGGCTCCAGGAGCGCCGGCTTGGCCTTCATGAAGCCATCCTTGAACGCCATTGACGCCGCGAGCTTGAAGGCCATCTCCGATGAGTCCACCGCGTGGTAGCTGCCGTCATAGACATCGACTTGGACGTCCACCACGGGGCAGTTGGCCAGGATCCCCGACGCCAACGTTTCATTGATACCCTTTTCGATCGCGGGGATGTACTGGCTGGGGATGGCCCCGCCGACGATCTTGTGTACGAACTCGAAGCCGGCGCCGCGCTTGAGCGGGTGCAGCCTGAGGTACACCTCGCCAAACTGGCCACGGCCGCCGGTCTGCTTCTTGTGCCTGTGGTAGCCCTCAGCGTCGGTGCGGATCGTCTCGCGGTAGGGGACGCGCGGCTCGGCCGTGTCCACCTCGACGCCGAACTTGTCGTGCAGCCGGTTCACCACCACCTCCAGGTGCAGTTCGCCCTGGCCGCTGATGATAGTCTGACGGAGCTCGGCGTTGTGCTCCACGCTGAAGCTCGGGTCCTCCTCCTGGAGCCGGTGAAGCCCCGTCGAGATCTTCTCCTCGTCGCCCTTGGCCCTGGGCACGACAGCCATACGGATCGCCGGCTCGGGGAACTCCAGCCGTGGAAGGACGATCGATCGATTCTTGTCACACAGGGTGTCCCCGGTGTGGACCCCTTTGAGCTTGACCAGCCCGCCCATGTCGCCCGGTCCCACCGTGCCCACCTCGTTCCGCTCGTCGCCGTTGAGCTGGTAAATTTGGCCGATGCGTTCGCTACCGCCCGCCGAGGCATTCACGAGATCGGTGCCTGAGCGGAGCATCCCCGAGTACAGCCGGAAAAAGAACATCTCGCCCAAGATCGGCACCCAGCGGATCTTGAAGATTTGGAGCGCGGTGGGTGCTCCTTCCGCGGGTGGATGGATGACCTGCTCACCGTTGCCGGGCACCGCCCCCACTGCGCCGGTGGTGTCTGCGGGCGAAGGCGCGAAGGCCACGAGTGCATCCATCACGAGATCGCTGCCGACGTTCGATGCGGCGTCGGTGCAAAGGAGCGGGTACAGCGTGCTCGCTCGGATAGCCGCGCGTAAGCCGGCGCGGAAGTCGTCGTCGGAGAGCTCGCCTTCGTCCAGGTACTTTTCCATCAGGGCATCGTCGGACTCGGCGATCTGGTCGATCAGGTTCTCCCGGAGCGCCTCCGCCTCCTCGATCAGTTCCTCCGGGATGGACCCCTCCTGTCCCTTGCCGTTGCCGCCGGGCTCGTACGTATACGCTTTCATCCGTACGAGATCGACGATGCCATTGAAGCCGACGCCAGGGTTGACCGGCAGATGCAGTGGGGTCACCTCACGGCCGAGGTGCTCCTGGGAATCGCTCAGGCACGCGTCAAAATTAGCCTGCTCGTGCGAGAGCTGGTTGACCACCAGAAACCGGCTCTGATCGTGCGCCTTCGACCGTTCCCAGAGCTGCTGGGAGGCCACCTCCACGCCCGCCGCCGAGCGTAGGACGAAGAGCGCCGACTCCGCCGCCGCTAGCCCACTGACCGCCTCGCCGAGGAAATCCTGGTAACCGGGCGTGTCGAGCAAGTTGAGCTTGGCGTTCCGCCACTCAGCACTCAAGAGCGCCGTCGAAATCGAGATCTGCCGCGCTTTCTCTTCGTCCAGGAAATCCGAGTGCGTCGTTCCCTCTTCGACCTTCCCCAGGCGGCCCGTTGCGCCCGACGTGTAAAGCAGAGCTTCGCACAGGGACGTCTTCCCGCTGCCCCCGTGTCCCACGAGCACGACGTTCCGAATGTCCGTTGCCGAATACGTATTCACCGATCAACCTCCTCGAGCCGACGGTAATACCCGCGCTGGAGCGCACCCGACGCTCATCGCGTGACCTTCGGAGACCTGCAAAATTGCAATTTATCCGGCCTTGCACCCACTGTCAAGCCACCACACACCCGGGCGGAACACCGCGCCATCCGCACACTTCGAGGGGAAAGGCCGTCGGGCTTGACGTTCGCTGGGCGCGAGGGCATCTTGGCGAGCGTCTTTTCGCATGGAGACAGCATGCCCGAGCACAAACGTATCGGGATCATTGGCGCGGGGCTTTGGGCCGATCGCGCCCACATCCCCAGCTTCCTGCGCCACCCCGATGCGGAAGTCATCGCCATCGCCAGCCGCACGCGAGAGCGGGCAGAAGCCTTGGCCGGCAAGTATCACATCCCCTACGTCTATGACGACTACAGGGAGCTCCTGAGGCACGACGGGCTCGAGGGCGTCGTCGTGCTCGCCCCCAATGACGTTCACCACCCGATCGTCGTGGACGCCATCCGTGCCGGGCTCGCCATCCTGTGCGAAAAGCCCCTGGCCAACACCGTCGAAGATGCCCAGGAGATGGTGGAGGCCGCTCGCGCTCGCGGAGTTGTCGACATGGTCGCATTCAGCTACCGATTCGATCCTCACTGCCGGCGGATCAAGGAGCTGATCGACCAAGGCTGGCTAGGTGATCTCTACCACATCAACGTCAATTGGATGGTACATCTCGACGAGCAGTACTTCGGGCGGACGCGCCCCGACTACGCGTGGCGTTACGCCAAAAGTGTGGCCGGAAGCGGTGTCCTGGGCGACATAGGCAGCCACGTGCTCGACCTGATGCGCTGGTATGGCGGCGAGTTCGCCAGGCTCTGTGGCCACCTCGCCACCCTGATCCCCGAGCGCACCGACCCGGACACCGGCGCGACCGTTGGCGTGGACACTGACGATGTCGCTGCCGTCACGGTGGAGTACGAGAACGGCGCTATCGGCGTGCTGCACCTTTCCCGTATCGCCCCCGGTGATCCCATGCTCAAGATAGAGCTCTTCGGCAGCCGCGCGCGCCTGGTCTATGCGAGCGACCTGCGAGGCGCGCCCATCGAGGAGTTCACCCTACAACCGGTCGAGATGCCCGCTCGGCTCATCGAGGGTTACCCCGGGCCGGAGCGTGGGCCTGTTACGCGTTTCCGCTTCAAGGGCGTCGCCCGTCACTTCCTTGACTGTATCGGGGCGGGTGAGATCACCGAACCTACCTTCGACGACGGCCTGGCGACCCAGCGCGCCATCGCCGCCGTCCTGCGCTCGAACGACGTCCGCGGCTGGGTCCCTGTGATCCCACCCCCCCAGGCTTGAGGTGCTCCTGGAGCACTGGCGCACCTGGCTTCGCCCCGAAGCCAGCGATCTGGCAAGCCCCGCCGTCGGGCGGACCCTCGTCCGGCTGGCCGTCCCCGCAGCCGCGGCATCGTCGTCGAACATCTTCTTGATGCTCTTCGAGGCCATCATTGCCGGTCGGCTCGGACCAGCCCCTCTCGCCGGTCTGGCGATTGCCTTTCCGCTCGTCATCACCGTTTTCGCGATGGCAACGGGTATGGGCACTGGCGTCACCGCCGCAATTGCCCGTGCTCTCGGTGCCGGTGATGTCGAACGTGCTCGCTCGGCCGCTATTCACGGTCTGGGTTTGGGTGCCGTGTTCGTCGTGGGCTTCACGCTGCTCGCCGTACTGGTGCCCGACGGCCTGTTCCGGATCGCTGGAGCGAGAGAGAGCACGTTGCCCCACGTCAGGGCCTATACGCGCGTTCTCTTCGGTGCGAGCGCCATCACGTTCTCCGCCATTCTATGTTCCGCCATCCTTCGCGGTGGCGGCGACATGCTCACGCCCATGCTCGGCGCCGCCGTCGCGGCCCTCGTCCACTTGACCAGCGCTCCGCTTCTGGCCCTGGGCTGGTTCACCGGTGCGCCCTTGGGCTTGCGTGGGATCGCCCTGTCGCAGGCCGCCGGCGGCGTGGCAGGGGCGCTTGTGATCGTCCACCGGGCTTTTGCCTCCAAGGTCCGTGTGCCTCTGGTGTGGCGCGGCCTCCGATTCGACGCGGGGGTCCTCGGCGAGATCGTCCGCGTCGGGGCCCCGGCCTTCTGCGCGTACGGGACGATGACCGTGGGTATCGCCGCCCTGACGGTCATCGTGGCCCACTTCGGTCCTGAGGCTTCCGCCGCGTACGGCATCGGCTTCCGGCTGGTCACGATGCTCTTCATCCCCGCCATGGGTCTCTCGCAAGCGGCCCTCACACTCGTCGGCCACCTCACGGGAGGGGGCATCTTTCGGCAGGCGCGGCGTGCGTCGTGGATGGCCATCTTCGTGACCCTGGGCGGCATGACGCTGCTAGGGGTGGGCATCGCCTTGGGGGCTGCTCCTCTTGCCCGGCTTTTTACGGACGACCCCGAGGTGCTGGCTCTGGCGCGGCGGTACGTTCAGGTCGTCGGCCCGGCGGTGGGTTGCGCCGGTGCGGCCATGGTGGTCGGGAGCTGTTTTCAGGGCTTCGGTCGCGGTCTACCGGCGCTGATGCTGACTGCGCTCCGCGTCGTGGGCGTCTCGATCCCGTTCGCCTATCTGTTCGGCGTCGTCGCTGGTCTGGGCCCGGCGGGGGTATGGCTCGCCGTCTCGCTTTCGAGCATCGCCACGGGCGCTGCCGGCATCGGTTGGTTTGCCTTGGCCATGCGCCATGCGCGGCGCATCTCCTCGCGCGCCCCCAGTCTCGCGCCAGCGCCCTGAGAAAGGAGCCGTCCGTCATGACGCAAGAGCCGCAGGGTCTTACCTATGCATCCTCCGGCGTTGACGACATAGCCAAGGAGGCCGCGTTCGAGCACGCCGCCCGTTGGCTCGCAAAGACGTATGCCTTCCGGCCCCAGGTCGGGCGCGATCTCGTCGGGAGCGGGTACTTCGCCAGCGTCCTGGACCTGGGGAGTGGCGTCCATCTCGCCATCTCGGTGGACAGCGTGGGCACCAAAGTCATCATCGGCCAGCGAGCGCGGCGCTACGAGTCCCTCGGCCAGGATCTGGTCGCCCTCAACGTCAACGACCTGCTCTGCGTCGGCGCCGAGCCTATCGCGCTCGTCGATTATCTGGCCGTTGCCTCGCCTGATCCGGATGCCCTGGAAGCCATCGCCAGGGGCCTATACACGGGTGCGGAGGAAGCGCGCATTACGATCCCTGCCGGCGAGACTGCCCAGGTGGGCGAGCTCTTGAGCGGCGATCCCGGCCGCTGGCACTTCGACATGGTGGGGACGGCGCTCGGTCTTGTGCCCTCGGGAAGGCTATTGACCGGCGAGGCAGTCCAGCCCGGCGACATCATCGTGGGCCTCGCTTCAAGCGGTCTGCACACCAACGGCTTCTCTCTAGTGCGCCGGGCCTTGCTTGATCGGGCGCGTCTGCATCTGGGGTCCGATATCCCCGAGCTCGGTGGCCCGCTCGGTGATACGCTCCTAGAACCCACACGCTGCTACGTCTCCTTCACGAGCGCGCTCTGGGATGCCGGGATCGAGGTGCGCGCGCTGGTCAACATCACCGGAGGTGGTTTCCTGAACCTGTCCCGCGTCCGTGCTCCGGTCGGATTCGAGATCCTCGATCTCCCCGAACCGCCTGCGATCTTCGCGCTGGTCCGGCGTTATGGCCGGGTCGAACCCACTGAGATGTACCGCACCTTCAACATGGGCGTGGGTATGTGCGCCGTGGTTCCCGAATGCGACGCTGACCGCGCCCTCGCCGTGGCGGGACAGCACCGGCTCGATGCCTGGCGCCTGGGCCATGCCGTCGCTGATGTGCAGAGGCGCGTCTGGCTGCGTCCTGCGGGCCTGGTCTCCGAAGGCGGTTGTTTTGTAGCGGATCGGGGTATCGTCCCCGAAGTGGGTTGAGCCGGTCGGGCCCTGGGTCCGGCGCGGCCGCATGGATCTCCGTGCCCTCGGGGCCCTGTGGCCGACGATCGAGCGAGGCGTTGCGGGCGTTCTAGGCCAGGCCGCTGGGCAGGATCTGGAGTTCAGGTACGTATGCGCGGGGCGGCAGGCTCGCGACGAAGAGGCAGGCCCGGGCAATGTCCTCGGGCTTGAGCGCCACCGCCAGCATCTCCGCCGGGGTAGGCGCGGGCCGCTTCTCGAGGATGGGCGTATCCGTCAGCCCGGGGAAGATGACCGTCACGCGGACGCCGTTCTTCTTCTCCTCCTGCATCGTGCCGTGCGTCAAGCCCACCTGACCGTGCTTTGTGGCTTGGTAGGCTACGCCCGAGACATCCGGCCGCTGGACGGATACCGACGAGATATGAATGATGACTCCGTCGCCCGCCTCACGCATCCGCGGGAGGACCGCCTGGGTGAGGTAGTAGCTCCCCGTCAGGTTCGTGGCCAGCATCATCGCCCAGTCTTCGTCGGAAAGAACCCGAAGCGATCTTCCGGGGATATTCGTCCCGGCGGGGTTGACGAGGAGGTCGAGCCGCCCGAAGCGCTCGACGGTTCGTGCCGCGAGTTGCTCGGTCTGCGCGCGGTCGGTGACGTCGGTTGGGATCGCCAACGCCCTCCCGCCGGAAGCCTCGATCTCTCCCACCGCCTCTCCAAGCGAGTCTGCGCGTCGTGCGGCGAGCGCCACGGCGGCTCCTTCGGCCGCGAAGAGGATCGCCGTCGCACGGCCTATCCCGCTCGACGCACCCGTGACCACCGCCACCTTGCCGTCCAGGACACCCATCAAAGCCTCCCCTTTCGCCCGAACCGCCATCTCTCTTTTTCGCGCGTCTTGCACCGGCGCGGGGATGCAATCCCCGAGCGGTCAGCGCACACGCCGATCAGACGCCATCCACCGTTCACGTCGTGCTCCCCGATGAAGTTAAAGGATGGATAGGCGCACAACAAGCACCCGGTCGCTTGCGCGGACGGCTGACAGAGGGAATATTGAGGTGTGTCAAGGTTGCCGGCCTGGTCGCGACCGCATGCGGGGCAGGCCATACGAACGTCCAGCGAGGGAGTAAGGGAACATGGCGCTCGACCGACGGGCGAAGAGGGCGGCCCTGCGCATGATTCCGTATGCGCTCTTCATCGTCACGAGCAAGCACAAGGATGAGGTCACGGCCTTCACCGGCACCTGGCTCACCCAGACCTCGTTCGATCCGCCGCTTGTCGCCATCGCCTGCCAGAAGGATTCGACGACCTATCCGCTCATCAAGGCCGGTGGGCTTTTCAGCATCCAGTTTCTGCGCAAGGACCAGCGGGCGGTCGCCAAAACCTTCTTCAAGCCTGCCGAGGTCGCCGACGGGAGACTCTCGGGCTATCCTTTTTCCGAGAGCGCCATAGGGCTTCCTGTTCTCGACGCTGCGTTGGCTTACATCGAATGCAAGGTCGTCGCCTCATCGGATGTGGGCGACCACGAGGTGTTCATTGGCGAGGTCGTCGATGCGGTGGTGCGGGAGGAAGAGCCCAATCTTCTCTTGGGTGACACGCCCTGGCATTACGGCGGATGATATGCCGGCCCGCGGGCGGCGACCGGCCGTGAGATTCAGGTGGACCGGTAGGCCGGAAACGGCCTGAGGAGGAACCCAAAAGGATGAAAGGTCCCGTTCGCATTGGCCTCATGGGCTGCGGCAGCGTTTCCCGCGTCCACTTCGGCTCCTTCGATAGACTTGGCCCCGAGAAGGTTCGGGTCGTTGCGCTTTTGGAGCGCGACGGGGAGCGGCGACGCCTGGCCGCCGAGCGTTACCCGAAAGCGCGTGCTACCGACGACCCCAACGAGATGGTCGCGCCCGGCGATCTCGACTTGGTCTATGTCTGCACGATGCCGGAGACGCACAAAGAACTGTCCATCCTCGCGCTCGAAGCGGGCGCGCACCTCATGTGCGAGAAGCCCTTCGCGATGAACTACGATGAGGCCAAACAGATCGTGGATACGGCGGAGCGTCTGGGCCTCATGGTGCAGGTTGGCACCTACATGCGCTACTTGCCGAACGTTCAGTACATTCGTCAGGTGGCCGCCTCAGGCGCGTTGGGAAGGCCGGTCCTTCTCCGTCCTTGGACCACGCACATCAACCCGCCTGCGTGGGGGCCTCACTACACCAAGGCCGTCTCAAGCGGTGGTGCTCTGGCCTCGACCCTGGTCCACACCATCGACAGCTCGCTCTACGTGGCGGGTCACCCTGAGCCGATCTCCGTCAGTGCTCAGATCGCCAAGCTATTCCCCGGCAAGCGGGGTGCTATTTTCCCCGAGGGCGCCCGTGAAGCCTATGACGTCGAGGACCTCGTCGCCGCCCATGTCCGGTTCGAAGGCGGCATCATGATGCTGGCCTACAGCAATTGGTGCCTCGACGCGAAGGTGGATACCCACGCCTTCGAGATCGTCTTCGAGAAGGGAACCGTCCGGCAGAAGCCCTTCGAGATCTGGGAGGATGCGGAAGGGGTGCCCGTCAACAGGACGCCGCCGGGCCGCGAGGCTATGGACAGCCTGGAGAACAATAAGGTCCCGCAGAACACCGACATCATCGAGCGCCTTCTAGCGAGAAAGCCCTTGGGCATGGCTCACCGCGAATCCTTGATCGTGCAGCGCATCGCCGACGCCATCTACGAGAGCGCAAGGGTGGGCAAGGAGGTCAGGCTGAAGTAGCCCTCGTGCTATCCTGAACCCGTCAAGGGGGCCACCCTGAGCCCATCGGAGGATGGCCCTCTCACGCTAGATCGACAGGTATCCCCCGTCCACCCACATCGGTAGTCCGGTGACGAAGGACGATTCGTCCGATGCCAGGAAGAGCACGCATCGGGCGATCTCGCTGGCGTCAGCGACGCGCTTGAGCGCGTGGTCGGGGGCCTGGAGGTCCCACATGTCGCTCGTTTCCGTGCCGCGTTCGCCGAAGTGCTCCTCGAGGATGTTGGTGCGGACCGCACCCGGGCAGATACAGTTGACGCGGATGCCCTCGGGACCGTAGCGCGTCGCGAGCGATGTCGTGAGCTGCCGGGCGCCCGCCTTGGTGATGTTGTACGCGAAGGTGCTCATGCCATCGAACTCCTGGCCGATGTAGCTTGAGATCGAAGCGAAGTTGATGATCGATCCCTTCTTTTGTTTCTGCATGTGCGGCAGGGCATACTTGCAGCACAAAAACTGGCTGGTCAGATTCGTGTCGATGATGTCGTGCCACGCCTCCAACGTGAAGTCCGGAGGGTCGCCGTAGGTCCACTTCCCCGCGACGTTGGCCAGCACGTCCACGCGGCCCCACTTTTCCACCGCCTTCCCAACGAATCGCTGGACGTCCGGCTCCTTCGAGATGTCGCCGACATCGCTCACGACGCGGTCGGCGGGAAGCTTGGCGGCCGTCTCATGGAGACGCTTTTCGTTGACATCGTGAATGGCGAGAAGCGCACCTTCCTCGCCGAGCAAAAGAGCGGACGCTCGGCCCATACCGCTTCCGGCGCCCGTGACGACCGCGACCTTATCCTGAACTCGACCAGCCATTGCTGGCCTCCTTTAGCCTTGAGATACGTCCTCTTGACAGCATGACGCGGGCGCATCATCAACCCGCAATGGTGAATGTACCGACATCGGTCGCTGCGCCCCAAGCGGCGTCGTCCGCGCGGGCGTGGAGCAGGTGAGTCCCCGGCGCAAGGTTTGTAACCTCAAGGGGCCCGGCCCAGACGTGATCGCACTGCAGATCGGCCCTGGCCGCAGGGTTCAAGATACGACGCATGCGCTCCAGGGGTCGCCACGGCCCATCATCCACGCGGGCTGAAACCGTTGTTCCGGGTCCACCGTCGTAGACGTTCACCACGATCTCAGTATCCTCGCTTGCGATCCCGCCTCGGTGGGGTTGCTCGATCCGCAGTCCCTGTCCCGCTGGCCGACCGAAGGCCTTGTAACGGCTGGTAACGCTCTCCGGCGTGACGGCAACGATCCGGTAGCCGCGCGGGCTGCCATCGGCGTTGTCAGGGCCCAGCCCGTCCTCGCGCCAGAACCACCCGCAGATCGCTCCCGAGCTCATGCAGGGGATGCCGTTCACCTCCAACCGCGCGTTCTCGTGTAGGTGAGCCTGGAGGATCAGGCGGACCTTGAAACGGGAGAGGACCTCGAAGACCGACTCGGCGTTGGCGATCCACCCTTGGGGCGCCCCGCCGGTCGCTCCGCCTCGCCGCTCGCGGTAGGTGGATGCTAACGGGAGGTGCGTGAAGAGGAGAGTGGTCGTCTCGGCGCCAGCGTGCGCGAGATCGGCCGCTAGCCAATCCAACTCCGCATCCGAGACGACTCCGCTCACGGCCCCGGGACCGCTCTGGCCCGGATTCGGCCGCTGTCCGTCGAGAATGACCAGGTGCACTCCGCCCCAGTTGAGGGAATAATAGGTCGGCCCGAAGAGCGTCTTGTAGAGCGCCTTGGGATCGACATCGTCCACCAGCACGTCGTGGTTGCCAAGGGTCACATAAGCCGGCATTTGGAGCCGCCCCAGCAAGTTGCGGAAGCCGTCCGCCGTCCGCCCGTCGTGCGTCAGGTCTCCTGAGCAGACGACGAAAGCGGGCGCTGAGGCGAGGGCGTTGATCTCTTCAATCGCCTGACCAAACCGGTCCCACGAGCGGATTCCGATGTTCAGGTGCGGGTCGGTCAGGTGGACGAAGGTGAACGCCGGAGGCTGCGGCTGGGGTCTGCAGCCGAAATCGCCCCCGCGCACGCCCACCTCCGCTGCGCCCCGGTACCACGGCCCTGTCGGCCGGAAGCCCGAGGGCATCGAGACCCAGATGAGACCGGTTTCCTCAGCAAGCGAGAGCGTGTAGCGTCCATCCTGGTCCGTCGCCGCGACGGTTGTCCCATCGGAGACGGCGACGCCCCCGAGCCCCTCGCCCGTGTCCACGCGGTAGACGCGCCCCTTGATTTCCTTCTCCCCGCTCATCGCGCGTCCGCGGGGCCTATCGCTAGAGCGTAGGTGTGGTCGAGCAAGATGGCGATCTTGCCGAGGCGAGAATCATCGGGTACAGGCATAGCGATTCTCCTTGGGTTCGCGCTCCACTTCTGAGGCTAATGGCGCGGCCGCCCGCGCGCAAGTCCGATGGCCTGCAGTGGGGATCAGGATAGTAGGGAGGCTCTTGACGCGGCGGGCTAGATCGGGTATTGTCTGCTCGCGTGGCTTCCTGATCCGCGGAGCGGAACTGAAGCCCAAAGCGCGATGACCCCTTGATAGATCGGAAAGGAGTTCCTTCGATGCCCGAAGAGCGCAGTGGTGCAGTGACCATGCGGGGCAACCCCGTTACGCTGGTGGGCCCCGAGATCAAGGCGGGTGATGTGGCACCCGATTTCACGGCTGTGGACAACGACTTGGGGGCCGTCGATCTCTCCGATTCGGCGGGAAAGGTGCGCGTGCTCAATGTGATCGTTTCGGTGGACACGCCCGTATGCGATGCGCAGACCCGGCGTTTCAACGAAGAGGCGGCGGGCCTCGGCTCCGGCGTCGAGATCCTGACGCTCAGCATGGACCTCCCCTTCGCGCAGAAGCGCTGGTGCGGCGACGCAGGAGTGGACAGGGTCAAGACGCTGAGCGACTATCAGACGGCGAGCTTTGGCGAGGCGTACGGTGTGCTCATCCAGGGGCTCCGCTTGCATGCGCGCGCCATTTTCGTCGTCGATGGTCAGGGCGCTGTGCGCTACGTTGAGTACGTGCCGGAGATCACCGACCACCCGGACTATGACGCCGCCATCGCGGCTGTGAAGCAGCTTCAGGGATAGCGGCTCGTCCCGCAATGAAACTTCGGGATAAGGTCTGCCTGGTGACGGGCTCGGGCTCGGGCATCGGCCGGGCGATGGCTGAGCTCTTTGCCCGTGAAGGAGCCAGCGGCATCGCCATTGTCGACCGCAACACCGCCGCCGGAGAAGAGACCCTTGAACGGATCCGCCAGGACGGTGGCGAGGCGCTCTTCGTGCGCGCGGACGTCTCGGTGAGCGAGGACACCCAGCGTATGGTGGCAGCAACGCTGGCCGCCTACGGCCGCATCGATATCCTGTGCAACAATGCTGGGGTCGGCTGCTACGGCGAGATCCACGATGTCGACGAGGCGGATTTCGACGCGTGTGTGGCGACCAACCTCCGTGGCGTCTTTCTCGGCTCCAAGTACGCGATCCCGCACATGCTCGACCGGGGCGGAGGGGTCATCGTCAACACCGCTAGCGCTGCGCCCTTCAAGGGCCTGGCCACGCGCGCCGTCTACTCGGCCACGAAGGGCGCGGTGATCGCTATGACCAAGGCGATGGCCATGGACTACGCTCAGCGCAACATCCGCGTCAACTGCCTGTGCCCCGGAACGGTGGATTCGCCCTGGATTCAGTCCATACTGGCCGAAGCGGACGATCCCGCCGCCGCGCACCGGGCTTTGGTGGACCGGCAGCCGGTTGGCCGCCTGGGTACCCCTGAGGAGATGGCCAGGGCTGCACTCTATCTCGCCTCGGATGACAGCGACTTCATGACCGGAGCCGCGCTTCTGATCGACGGCGGCTTCAGCATCAAGTAGCCTCCAGCCTTTCGGAGGTCTGCTCCGGCGCTACCCTGGGCTCGTCGTCGGATCGACCCCGCCCGTCGGGTAAACGCCTTCTTGGAGCTTAACCGTATCACGCGGGGCCACGATCGTGTGAATGGGACTGGTCTCTCCAGGTTTCGGGTGCCCATCTTTTGACGCCGCTTGACGATTCAAGCCCGACCCGTATTTTGCCAATGTTACCATGGCTGCAAACGTTGTGACTGTGAGCCCGGCAGCGAATGCCCTGCGTGAGCTGCTCGCGCGCCCCGGGATCGTCGTCCTGCCCGGCGCGTACGATGCGTTGAGCGCGCGCCTGATCGCTCGCGCCGGCTTCGAGGTCGTGTTCACCACTGGCTTCGGGATCTCCGCCGCGACCCTCGGCGTACCTGATATCGGACTGTTGACCGCCACCGAAACGCTCGACCGCGTTCGCCACATCTCGGGCGCCACGCGGCTGCCGCTCGTCGCCGACTGCGATACCGGCTACGGTAACCCGCTCAACGTCATCCGCACGGTCGGCGAGTGCGCCGCGATGGGCGTCGCCGGCATCATCCTGGAAGACCAGGAGTGGCCCAAGAAGTGCGGCCACTTCGAGGGCAAGCGCGTCGTCGAGGCCGAGGAACACGTCCAGAAGCTTCGCGCGGCCGTCGAGGCGAGGGGCGATTCGGGGCTGGTCCTGATCGCACGGACCGATGCGCGCGCCCCCCTGGGCTTGGACGAGGCCATCCGCCGCGGTCACCTCTACCGCGAGGCTGGCGCTGACGTCATCTTCATCGAGGCGCCCCGCTCGGTGGATGAACTGCGGGCCATAGCGTCGGCCTTCGATGATATCCCACTCTTCGCCAACATGATCGAGGGTGGGGTAACGCCCTTCCTGGCCAAGGATGAACTGGAGACGCTGGGCTACAAGCTGGTCGTCTACCCTCTCAGCGGCCTTTTCGCCGCCACCCGCGCCATCGCCGAGACCTATCGCGAGCTCCGCGAGCGAGGCACGACCGGAGGCGCCACCGAACGCATGGTGAACCTGCGCGAGTTCCAAGAGGTTGTGGACTTGGCGCGCTTCCGGGCCATGGAGCGGCAGTTCCACACCTCAAGAGATCCTGTGTGATCGACTGCGTTGCCCTGGCGGCAGGTGGGGCTCGGGCGGCGGAATGATGGGACCGCCCTCTGGACACACGCTTCGATAACCGCCCGTCGGTGATGCGCGACCGCTGGAGGTCCTGAACGTGCGTGTCTGCATGGTTTCGACCAGTTTCTCCAGCCGCGGCTTATCGGCTGGTGAGTGGATCGTTCAGCACGCGCGTGGAATCGCCGAACGCGGCGTCTCGGTCGACGTCGTGGCACCTGACTACGGAGATGAGGCCGAACGGGAGCCACTCCCCGGCGTGACGGTCCACCGCTTTTCGTACTGGTGGCCGCCGTCGGCCCAGCGTGTCGCCGGCGGTCATGGTATTCTGGAGAACCTCAGGGAGAGCTGGGCGGCCAAATTACAACTCCCGGCGTTCCTGGCAGCGTTCATCGCCAAGGCCACCGCCGTCGCGCGCCAGTGCGACCTCGTTCACATCAACTGGGCTCCGGCAATGCTGGCGGGGCTACCGGCCAAACGGCTCTGGAAAAAGCCCGTTGTCCTGACCGTTCATGGCAGCGGAGGCCCGGCGGGTCTTAAGAAGTTCCCCCCGTGGCTTCTCCGCCCGGCCGTTGGCGCCGCCGATGCGGTCATCTCGCCCCATCCCCACCTGACGGCCATCCTCACCTCCTTAGGGCGCACCGAGGGTGTCCATGAGATCAAATACTTGATCGATTTCAACCGCTTCATTTCCGGTGATGGCGCCCGTGTCCGCGAGGCGCTGGGCCTCGGTGGAGCGCCCGTTGTGACGTTCGTTGGACGTCTCCTTCCGTTCCGTGACCCCGAGACGTTCGTCCGTGCGGCGGCCATCATCCTCGGTCGCCGCAACGCCGTCCATTTCCTCGTCGTCGGTAGCGGGCCCTTGGAGGGTCGCGTACGGGCGCTGGTTTCTCCTGGCATCGAGCGCTCCGTCCATCTCCTCGGTCACCGCACGGATGTGGAGGATATCCTGGCGGCGAGCGATGTCTTCGTGGCGAGTAGCCCCATTGAAAACTGCTTCGCAAACTCGGTCCTGGAGGCCATGATAGCTGGCGTTCCATCCGTCCTGTCCAGCGCGGGCGACACGCCGGAGTGCTTTCCCGATGGATGGGCTGCCCGGCTGTTTCCACCTCGTGACGCCGAGGCGTTGGCCGCTGCCATCGAGGACGTCCTGGACGATGCGGACCTGCGGGCGCGGCTGGTGGGCAACGCGATGGCGGCGCTCAGGGAGTTCGGTTTCGATAGGGACCTGATCCTGGACCGGACGTTGGGGCTCTACCAGCAGCTTCTGAGGAATTGATGGAGGTAGACCCGCGCTAGTGGCGGAATATCAGTATCAATTTGGCTTCTCGAACGCTCACGCCGACGACATGTACGATGAGGAGATGCGCCGGAAGAAGGCGGACAAGATGCTCACGGTGTTGGATGACTACTATGGCGGCTAGCTTTCGGCGCTTCGTGCCCTGGACGTCGGCTGTTCCACCGGGATCATCGCCGGACGCCTGGCGGAGAGGTTTGGCAGCGTCGTCGGCGTGGACATCGATGAGCCAGCGATTCGCTATGCGCAAATGGAACATGGTTCTGACACGTGCCGGTTTTTCGTCGGAGACTCCATGAACCTCCAGTTCCCGGCGCAGAGCTTTGACGTTGTGATTTGCGCGCAAGTCTATGAACACGTCCCTGATGCCCACCGGCTCGTGGCAGAGATTCACAGAGTGCTGAGGCCGGGCGGGGTTTGCTATTTCGCCGCGGCGAACCGCTTGCAGTGGGTGGAGGCCCACTACCATTTGCCGCTCTTATCGGTCGTTCCCAAGCGGCTCTCCAGCCTGGTTCTCCGCGCGCTTGGCCGGGGCAACTCCTACTACGAGACGCACCTGACGCTCTGGAGCTTGCGGGCCCTCGTCGCGCAGTTCGACGTGATCGACTACACGCTGACAATCCTCCAGGACCTGCGGCGCTTTCACGCAACGGACATGATCGCGGATGGGAGCCTAAAGCAGAAAATGGCGCTGTGGGTAGCGCGAAGGGCGTACTGGCTCTGCCCGACGTACATCTGGCTCTTGCGGCGCGTGCATTGATGGCGCAAGCATCCTGAAGCAGAGAGCACACAAACGATGGGCCGTCTGGGTCATACACGTCATGTGCGAAGGCTAGCATAATGGCGTTCGGTGAGCGGAGTGTGGCCGTTGTCGTTCCCGCCCACAACGAAGAGGATCACATCGGGCGCGTCCTGGAGACGATGCCCGGGTTCGTGGACGCTGTAATACTCGTGGACGACGCGAGCACGGACGGGACATCGCGGATTGTGGGCGATCTCCTGCGCGATGACGGATCGCTCGCGGCCAGGACAGTCGTGCTCTCCCATCCTCGAAATCGGGGCGTTGGCGCGGCGATTGCCATCGGATACGAGCACGCGCTGGACCGTGGCTACGACCTTGTGGCCGTGATGGGCGGTGACGGTCAGATGAACCCCGATGACCTACCGGCGCTCCTGAGGAGCGTCGGGCCGGGCGTCGAATACGTCAAGGGCAATCGCTTCCAGAGCGGCAAGGCGTGGCAAATCATGCCGCGCGTGCGGTTCTTCGGCATACAATTCCTCTCGCTTCTCACTAAGCTCGCCACCGGTTACTGGGGCGTCGGGGATTCCCAGTGCGGCTACACGGTCATCGGACGCGGGGCGCTGGCGCTGTTGCCGCTGGGCCGCATCTATCCGCGCTACGGTGTCCCCAACGACCTCCTGCTCCGGTTGAGTGAGGTCGGCGCTTCCGTCGCCGACGTGCCCATTGAACCCATTTACGGCGACCACATCCAGTCGGGCGTGATCTGGCCGCTCCACGGACCGAAGATCGTATGGCTCCTGTGGAAGGGCTTCTGGCGGCGTCTCGTCCAGCGCTACCTGGTGCGCGATTTCCACCCCGTGATCTTCCTGTATGCCGGTGGCTTCCTGTTGACCGCCGCCGGATTTGCCCTCGGGGTCGTCGAGGTGGTGATGCGTGTGCTTACAGGCGGACTCTCGATAGGCACGACGGTGCTGGTGGCGCTTCTGTGCCTCGTGGGGCTGGGGAGCCTTGGGTTAGCCGTGGGGTTTGATCGCGCCGAATCCGAGCGAGGACGTGACGGATCGCGTCGGGCTGAGTAACGATCCAGTGATGTTCACCCGGCGCACTTGCACCTGCGGCAGTGACCGCTATGCTTGAATGAGGAGGATCTTCCATGACTGGCCGCGTCGCTGTCTTCAAAGGACCCGAAGAGGCCCTGGAACTCCGCGAGTACACCGTGCCCGATCCTGCACCCCGCGATGCCGTCGTCCGCACGCACATGGCCAATATCTGCGGGAGCGACCTGCACATGTGGAACGGCTCGGTCAAGGCTCTCGACCCGAAGATCCCGATGGTCATGGGCCACGAGATGATCGGCCACATTGACAAGCTGGGCTCCGAGCTTCGGGCCGATACCTTGGGCGATCCCTTGCGTGAGGGCGACAGAGTCGTCTGCTCGTTCTACCGTCCCTGCGGCCGATGCTGGACGTGCCTGACGGGCTACGCGCGCTGCCCGACCTCCTGCAGCCACTGGATCAACGTCTCCGCCGATCAACCTCCGCACTTTCACGGCGCCTTCGGTGATTACTTCTACATGGACGGGCGTCACTGGATCTTCAAGGTCCCCGACGGCCTTCCCGATCAGCTCGCCTCACCCACCAACTGCGCCCTGTCGCAGGTGTTCGATGGGCTCCACCGCGTCGGGATCACAGTCGGCGACACGGTCGTCGTCCAAGGCGCCGGCGGACTGGGCCTCTACGCGTCGGCGATAGCCCAGGAGATGGGCGCGGGGCAGGTCATCGCCATCGACCGCGTACCTTCACGACTGGAGCTGGCCCGGGCTTTCGGCGCGACCGAGACGATTAACGTGGGCGAGGTTCCCTCCGAGGAGCGTATCGCTCGCGTCAGGGAACTCACGGCTGGCCGTGGCGCGGATGTCGTCGGCGAGTTTGTGGGGAGCCCCGCCGTTCTGCCGGAGGGCTTCGCCATGCTGCGCGATGGCGGCCGCTATCTGTGGATTGGCAACATCGCCTTAGGCAAGGAGGTGCCGTTCGACCCCGCTCTCGCCTTGCGGCCATCCATATCGGTCGTGGCCATCGTGGGCTTTCGTTCATGGATCATGCCCCGCGCGCTGGACCTGCTCGACCGCCGCCGCGACCGGTACCCCTTCGACCGTATCGTCAGCGACATCTACCCCTTCGAAGAAGTCAACGAGGGCTTGCACGCGGGGCACGAGGGACGCGCCATCCGTATCGGGTTGGACTTGGGAATCGATGCCGGCTGAGGTCACGGGGAGGCTCACGATGAACACTCACGAGGAGCGCGCTTTCCTTGATGCTTTGAGAGACGGGGGCGCACTGGAGGCCTTCTGTCGAGAGCACGGCCTCGCCGAGGCGGAGGCTCGTGCCTGGCTGGATGACTGGCACCGTCGATCTCTCCCGGCGTACGACGGTGAACTGCGCGCCCGGATTGGCGCTCAGGTGACGATCACACGCGACGCGCGCGGCGTCCCGCACATCCGAGCCGAGAGCGCTCGCGACCTGTTCACGGGCGTCGGCATCGCCATGGCGCAGGATCGACTGTGGCAGATGCACGTCATGCGCCGCCACGCGCGCGGAACGCTTGCGGAGGTCCTTGGCCCCCGTGCGCTGGAGGAGGATGTGACCCACCGCTTGGTCGGGATCCGTGGGATCGCTGAACGGGATATGTCGCGTCTGAGCCGGGATGGCCTCCAGGCACTCGTCGCCTTCAGCGCGGGCGTCAACGCCGTAATCGACGGCCTCGATGGCAGCCTTCCGCCCGAGTTCGAGCTTTACGAGGATGAGCCGGAGCCATGGGAGCCCGTCGATTCAATGGCCATCGCGCGCGCCATCTCGTGGCAGCTTACCGGAAGGCTCCCCGTGCTGACGGCACCGGAGCTCGCTAGGCGCATCCTGGGTGAGACTCCGCTCTACCGGGCATTCCTCGCACCGGAGGGTGGCGACGAAGTCATCGTCCCTAAGGGCTCGTACCCGACGCGGTCGGACGGGGGGCTCGATCCGGTGGGCGAGGTCGCCAGCGGCACCGAAAGCGCCGGCGGCAGCAACAACTGGGTCATTGCGCCCGAACGCAGCGCTACGGGTGCCCCGCTCATGGCCACAGACCCGCACCTGCCGCTGCAGGTCCCCTCGGTTTGCTACGAGATGCGCTGGCTGGGGGGCGAGTACGACGCTGCGGGCCACGCCTACGTCGGCTTTCCCAACCTGTGGATGGGGCGCAATCGGCGCTTGGCCTGGAGTATCACCAACAACATCTGCCTCCAGCGCGATCTCTACGAGGAGCAGGTCCACCCCGACGACCCAACCCGCTATTACGAGGGCGACGACTTCCGTCCGATGCGCTGCCGCACGGAGGTCATTCACGTCCGTGGCGCGGCACCCGTGGCGCTGGAGCGCTGTTCGACGACCCGCGGGCCGGTCGTCAACCGCATCCTGCCCGAGCCCCTGCGCAGCGGCAACCCCATCTCGCTGCGCTGGATGGGCGCGGAGGCCGGTGACGAGCCCGGGTGCATTCTCGAGCTTTGTCGCGCGGGCTCGGTGGCCGCCGCACGCGAGGCACTGCGCGGCTGGATGTGCCCCACGTTCAACTTCCTCCTCGCCGACACCGATGGGCACATCGGCTACCAGTGCGTCGGCGGTATCCCGGTGCGCGGTCGCCCCGAGCGCGGCATCCGCCGTGGGCCTGACCCGAGCGACCGCTGGCTCGGTTTGATCCCGTACGACAAGCTGCCGGCGGCCACCGACCCCGAGCGCGGATGGCTCGCCTCGGCCAACAACCGCGTCGTGGCCGACGACTACGCCTACCCGATGAGCGGTACGTGGACGAACGACCACCGCGCCCGGCGCATCCGCGAGATGATCGAGGCCGGGGGCGCGCTAGATGTCGAGGCTTGCCGCAAGATGCTGGTGGACGTGCGCTCGCTTCGAGCGGCGGATACCTGCCCCGGCCTGCTCGGCCTGCTCGGCGAGCCGGAGAGTGAACGCGCCCGCGAGGCGGTGGGACGGCTTCGCGCGTGGGATTTCAACTACGAAGGCGATTCCGTCGCCGCTACGATCTTTCAGACCTGGTTCTGGAAGTGGGAACTGGCCATCGTCCAGGCGCGTTTTCCCGAGGCGCTCTTGGACGAACTGCGCAATCACGTCTCGGGTCTGGCGTCGAACCTCGTCCGGGCCGACCCAGCGGGTTGGTTCAGCGATGACAACGCCCGGCGTGAGGCGGTCCATCATGCCTTCGAAGCCGCTCTGGCGTGGCTGACGGAGCGGCTGGGGCCCGAGGTTTCAAGCTGGCGGTGGGACCGTCTCCATCAGGTGACGATCGTCCACGCCAGCGCGCCGCCGGGCCTACTGGCCGAACGGTGGCGGCTTGGCCCCGAACCCTTCCGCGGGACGTACGTCACGGTCCAGGCGGCCCACAGCCTCAGTGTCGAGCCTTTCGGCTGTACCATCGGTGCGGGGCATCGGCTGGTGATGGACCTCGCCTCGCCGGACGGCCTCTGGTCGATCAGCCCGACGGGAAACGCCGGCCACCCCGGCGACGCCAACTACGGGGCTGAGTTCCCCGCGTGGCGACGGGGTGAACTGCAGCGCGTTCCGCTCAACGACGAGGCCCTGGAAGCCGAGGCGACGGCGACCACTCGCGTCCTGCCCGGAGAGGAAGCGTAGGTCGCCTGTCTTATCCGCTGATCAGTAGCCCCACGTACCAAAGCCCGAGTCCGACGTAAAAAGCGGTCGCCAACAGCATCAGGCCGCGTGTGATCGGATGCGGCTTGACCCAATTCGGGAAAGCCTTGGGCAGCAGGAAGGTGCTCAGCAGGATGAGCCCCGGGCAGAAAACGCCCATCGCTAGGAAAGCGATGACGCCCCGCAGTGCGATGATCTGGCCTGGCTGGTCCAGAGGCATGGTCGACACCGTCAGCGTCGTGAAAATCGCGACGAACAGATAATACCACCACCGGAAGTTGCGCTTCCGCGCTTTGGGGAAGTTGGCGTATACGAAGTCCGCCTGTACGCGCGAAAAGCCGTCGGTGGCTTGGAGCCAGGCATCGCATAAAAAGGCCGCCGCGACCACCAGGAAGACCGCCCGCCCCACGGCCCCCCATGTCTCCCCGAAGAAGACCGACTGCACAACGGCGATCTCATAGCCCTCGGGCACCAGCCCTTTCGGCCTGAGCAACGCCCACGCGAGCCAGCACATCAGCACTGTCGTGATAAGGTTCAGTGTGACTCCCACGCCGTTCTCGAACGTGATGTAGCGAACGAAGCGGCGGTACTGCGATCGGTTTTCGGGGGTGTCACTGAAGGCGTAGCCGGTCGCGGGGATGGTCTCTGCTTCGCCCGTGATGGGGCTCGTGATGCGGCCGATGTAGCGCGCCATGCCGACCCCTTTGTCGCGCATCCAGTAGCCGAGGAAGAACTGGCCGAAGCCGCCCGCGCCCGCGAAAGCCAGGGACGTGAGAATGATCTTGCGATCGGAAGGGTCCCATCCGCTGGGCACCGTTCCCGTGCCCAAAACCGGACCCAACGCCTCTCGGATCGCCTGACCCGTCGGGAGCAATAGGGCGCCGAAGAACGCCCCCGCGGCGTCGAGCACGGGCTGCTGAAAGACCGCCGCGACCACCCCGCTCAGGGTGATCACCACGACCCCGATGGTGAACTTCTCGATGGCGCGGTAAACGACGCGCCCAAACAGGAGGACCGCCAGGTAGATCAAGATCGTCGCGTAGCCCCAAAACAGCGATTGCCCCCGCACCGACCAGCCGCCGGGGAAGCCGGTCAACGCTGCGAGCGCCGTCCCGCCCGCGACCGCGTAAGCGCCGAACCAGATATTCTCGATGAAGATGCCGACCCAGATGACCCAGGCGTACGTCTTGGAGAGGCGGCTGAAGCCGGTTAGAATCGTCTCGCCGGTTGCGGCCGTGTACCGGATGATCTCCAGGTTCACCCAGAACTGGAGCAGTGAGGCGGGGATCAGGAGCCAGAGGAAAGTTGGACCGTACTTGGTCGTCAGGTACGGCCACCAGATCAACTCGCCGCTGCCCTGAGCGAGCCCGGCCCAGACGAGGCCGGGGCCCAGGTAGGCGAGCGTCCCCATGAAGGTCGGCACCGCCGCCAGCTTGAGCGGCGCTAGCCTGCCCAGGGGTACCGAACCCGCCTCCGGAGCTTTGGGGGTCTCTTGCGGCAGTTCTTCGGCCATACGCTCTGGGCCGCTCTTAGGCTCGCTTGGAACCGGGCTTTTTCAGCCGCTTCAGGAACACGCCCATCTCCTTGCCGGCCTGGAGGTCACCGGTGCGCTCGGCGGTTTCGATCCCCTTGCGATAGACGCCATCGGCCTCCTCATCGCGCCCCGCGCCGACCAGGGCGCGGCCTAGCTCCCGGTAGCAGGCCGTATAGTCCGGATTCACCTCTACAGCGTGCCCGAGCGCCCGGGCGGCTTCGTCGAAGCGCTCGAGCCGTATCAGCTCCCGGCCGAGACCGTAGAGCACCAGCGGCTCGTCAGGCCGGCTTTCCAGAAGCTTCTGGAAGCTGGCTACTTTATCTTCTGACATCGGAAACGCTCGTGGCTTTACCAGAGACGGAATAGCGGAAAAGATTCAACGGGTCGCCCTGAACTGCGCACTCCCCTCAATACCACAAAACGCGCCCTCTCGCAAGCGGAATCTTGGGTTGCGGCTATGACCTTGCTTTGTCGCCTTTATTAGTGCGTTCGAGTACCTGCTTCAAGGCTGCGTCAATGTCCTCAAGTTCCGGTGCTAGCGCCTCGCGCACCTGTCTTCGTAATCGTCCGATACTCTTGCCCTTTAGGCTGGGAACCATCGCTGCCACCTTGGCGTGGCTGGCCTCGCTCAGTTCCGCCATCCGCAGGTGCAAAGGATTCTGAGGATTGAATTCGGGGATGGATCCTACCTCAAGCGGGCGGCGGTGGATGTCACGCGGGCCGTATAAGCCACAAAGTTGGCTTGTTTTGATAGCATCATCGACCCACGGTGCATTTAGTATCCCACAAACGTAGTGCGCCTCTTCCAGCTTCTTAGTTTCGTAAACGTATGTCTTCGCATCCGCGATAACTCCTCTTGGTTTTACCTGTCAAGCTTCATCCAGGCCGCCCAGGGCCCTTCGCGAATCGCCGTAACGTCGAAGCGCTGCCAGGTCCGTCTCACTGAGCGGCTCGAACGGGTCCGCAGCGGGCAAGCGCTCTATGAACTCGTCGGGGTCTTCCAGGCGGCTGACGACGCAGTGGACCGCCCGGTGGCTCAGCGCGAAGCGGTAGAGTGCCGCCTTGTCGGGCGGGGGCGGGGCGCCCTTGCGCGGCTCCAGGAGCCTGCCCCAGCGCGTCGCGTTCATGATGAAGATGCCGACGTTATGTCGCTCTGCGATGGGAAAGACGATCTCCTCCGGCTCGCGGAAGGCGGGGTTGTACCACAAGAGAGCCGTGTCGAAGGCATCGGTTTCCAGGGCTTTTGCCATCGTGTCGAACTCGTGGCTGGTGATCCCGATGAAACGTGTCTTGCCCCCTTCCTTGGCGCGGCGCGCGGCCTCCAGCGAGCCTTCGGGGCCCATGATGGGGTCCAGGTCGTCGGCCGTGACGCCGTGCATGTTCCAGATGTCCACGTAATCGGTGCCTAGTTCGCGCAGCGAGGTTTCCAGTTCGGCCATGGCCCCGGCGTCGTCGCGCTCTATGCTCTTGGTCGCGATGGTCACCTCGCCGCGACGGCCTATGATGGCCTCCCCGATGCGGCGCTCATCGTTGCCGTCCGAATAGCTGCGGGCGGTATCAATGTGGGTGACGCCCGCGTCGAGCGCGGCGCGAAACGCCCCCGGTGTCGCGTTGTAGCCGCCGCCGATTGCCATGCGGGTCACGACCAGGCCCGTGCGGCCCAGGGTGGTGGTGGCAAGCATGTTGACGACCTCCTGCGACGCCGTACGGACGCGCCGCCTCGATTTGCTTTTCACCAGGGAGAAGATGCGTATCTTCCATGATGAATGAAGGAGAACGCGAGACCTGTCAACCATCACCGAGCGTTCGGTGAACGAAGGGGCATAGGGTGAGCTTCAAACTGATCATCCACTCGTCATGGACCGACCCGTCGTGGCCTGATAAGATCCGCGGGGTAGTTCCCGATTGCGAGGTCGTCTGGTGCGATTCGGTAGAAGAGGCGGCTGAGGCCATCACGAACGCCGACGCGGCCTTCGGCGACATCCCGGCCGAGGTCTTCCGCCGCGCGCGCAAGCTGCGCTGGATTCAGGCGGATTTTGCCGGCCTGGGAGGCGGTTACTTTCACAAAGATCTCGTCGAGAGCGATGTCATCGTCACCAACATGCGCGAGATTTACAACGATCACCTGGCCAACCAGATCATGGCGATGGTCTTGGCCTTCGCTCGGGGGCTGCCTCAGTACTGGGCGCAGCAGCAGCAGCGCCAGTGGGGCCCGAGCGATGCGCGCGTCATCCACCTGAGAGAAGCGACGGCCGTCATCGTCGGCGTCGGCGGCATCGGCGCGGAGACCGCGCGGCTCTGCGTCCCCTTTGGAATCCGCGTCATCGGGATTGACCCCCGCCGGACCGATCGTCCTTTGGGCGTGGCTGAGCTGTGGCCGCCCGAGCGGCTGGACGAGGCGCTAGGACAGGCTGATTTCGTCATCATGACCGCGCCCGAAACACCTGCCACACGCCGTATGTTCAACCGGCGGACCTTCGGCCTGATGAAGCGCGGCGCCATTTTCATCAATATCAGCCGGGGCGCCTGTGCGGTGCTGGACGACCTGGTGCCGTCGCTCGAAAGCGGTCAGGTGGGAGGCGCGGGGCTGGACGTCTTCGAGGTGGAGCCGCTTCCCGCCGATCACCCGCTGTGGACCCTACCCAACGTCATCATCACGCCCCATATGGGCGCAGCCGGTCCCTACATCGCCCATCGGCGCACGGCGGTTTTTCTGGACAATTGCGGGCGTTTTGCTCGCGGTGACCCCCTGCGCAACGTCGTGGATAAACGGCAGTGGTTCTAGACGGAGCGGAGGGTTCTGGCGTTCCGGCAACTTGAGGAGCGGGAGAATGCCGTGCGTCTCCTCTACCGCCGCTAGCAGGAAGCTTAGCCCCGCTTGGCGGCCGAGCTCCGCGCCTGCGACGGCGCTAGCACCTCGCGGTCGGCTTCGAACGCCATGTCGGGGGGCAAGGCGTTCAGCGGAAAAAACCGCGCCTCGCTGGCATCGTCGCCGGGGCACAGCGTTCCTCCCGTGACCTGTCCGCGGAACCAGATGCCGACGTTGTGGTTCCACGGCGAGTGGAAGTTGCTCCGCACGGCCACCACATCGCCGATCGTCACCTCGAGCCCTGTTTCCTCCCGCACCTCCCGGGCGGCGGCCTCCCGCACCTCCTCGCCCCACTCCAGATTGCCGCAGGGGATGCACCATAGGCCCGGCTTGAACACTTGGGGCCCACGCTTGACGAGAAGGATCTGGTCACTCTCCAGGATGATGACCCCCACGACCGCCCGCTGGTCCCGGTAAAAGATGAACCCACACCGGGCGCACACGCGCCGCGGGCGTCCTTCTTTCTCGTGCCACGCCAGGCGACCGCCGCAGCGGGGGCAGTAGTGGAATTGCTGAACGGTCCCCTCCGACCCGCATACTTCGCATGTGAACGGCGTCCCATCGCGCGCGTCATCGAAGCGGCGGCGCGCACGACACGCGGGGTTGGGGCAGAAGACGACCAGCGTCATGGTTCGAGACGGATGCCCGAAGGGCTGCCCTCACACCGTCAAATGGGCGGTCGGCTCGCGACCAGTATCCAGAAGATGAAGAGGTCCACGATCGCGTGCGAGACTATGGGCGAGAGCAAGCTGCGTGTGCGCACGAGGAGATAACCCATCGCTATCCCGAAAGCCATCGCCAGGACAAAGCCCGATGCGTCGTCGGGGACACCACCGCTCACGTGAAAAAGGCCGAAGAACCACGCCTGAGCGAACTGCCCCCGAAACGCACCGAAGCTGCGCGAAAGCCCCGTCAGAAGCATGCTCCGGAAGACCAGCTCTTCGACGGTCGCGTTGAAAACCGCGAACGCGATCCCCAAAGGCACCAGCGCGGCCGGAGGCCATGCTGGAATCAGCGCCCAACCCCGGACCGGAAAATGCCAGACCAACCAGCACCCCAGGACCGCGATGCTCGCGGCGGCGATCCCCACCGCCAGCCGCCAGTGCGTCGTGAACCCGCCCCTCGCCCACAACCCCTCACGCAGGCTGAACTTCCGTAGCACCGCCCAGGCGATGAGCAAGGTCAGCGGCACGAGTATCGTCAAGGGGTAGGGCAGGTGAAGCTCCGTGGCGATCATTCGCCCGGCGAATAGGCATGCCAGCGCCTCGAAGCCCCACAGCGGCACATGCAGAAGCCGCGCCGGAAGAACGAGCGCCAGGATGGCGATGAGCCCCCAGAGCGGACTCGCCATGCGCGCCACGGCGTCGGGCACCACGAGTGTTACGACCAAAAGCGCACTCGGCCCAAAGCCGGGCAGCATTGCCGCGGGGCTCGTCGTCGACGGCCGCTGCTCGGCCATGCCTCACAGCCTCACGACCAGGCGTGCGGCCACTGCGAGGAAGATCAGCCCGGCGGTGATGAAGAACCCCTTGAGCCCCATCTCTCTTGCATTATCGCAGTAGAACACCACCGCCCCGAAACCGAAGAACGAGAGCAGTCCTACCGCGGCAGTCGCCACGGGTGGCGCGCCAAACCATTTTACCAGCGACGTAATCCCCATGCTGGCCAAGCACGCCAGCGCGCCAAACAGCCACCACGCCCGCTCGATGGCCCACGAAAGTCCCCGCTCCTTCGGACCGAGCGTGTAGAGCCTGTCTTCGTCCGTCATGAGCGGCTCGAGGTCGCGCTGGAGAGCTCCATGTGCAAAGCGTTGGGAGGATGGGACATCAGGTAACATCTGGCGAAGGTCGTGGCCGGCCCCGAACCGCCCGGCGACAGCATGGTCCCGTAGCTATGTGTCATGACAGCAATCTTTTCGGGCTCGGTGGTGTCACCGGTTGAACTTCCCCAGGCCGTCCAGGCCCTCGTCCGTCCGCAAGATCACTCGGCACCAGCACGTATGTCCGGGGACCTCGACAACCTCAACTTCGGTGTTCTTCATCCGTTAGCCGCCGCCCCATCAAAGCTCGATGGCGGGGTCACTCGGGGCCGTCGTCCAGCGCTCGACCCCGTCGTCGGTCACGTGATAGGTGTGCTCCAGCCGCGCCCCGCCCCGCCCAGGGATGTAGACGCCGGGTTCCAACGTCAGGACGTCGCCAGCTTCGACGGTCTCGTCGCTCTCGGGCACGAGCATGGGCGGGTCCGCGTCTAGACCCAGGCCGTGTCCTGCGTGGTGCGGGAAGTAGGCTTCCCATCCTCGCTCGGCGAAGGCCGCCGCAGCCGTTGCGTGCACCTCGCGTGCGGAGACGCCGGGCCGCAAGACCGCCAGCGTCCGCTCCTGCGCCTCCGCCACGGCTTCGAGGATCTCGCGCTGCTGTGCGGTGGGTTCGCCCAGGACGAAGGGCCAGCAGATGTCGCCGATATAGCCGTGATACCGGATACCGAAATCGTAGAAACCGATGTCGCCGGCTTCGAGTCGCCTATGGCCCACGCGTGCGTCGGCATAGTAGGAGCGCGGTCCGCTCGAACAGACCCATGTGAAGGCGTCGCTCTCCGAGCCACGGCGCCGCACCGCCGCCTGCCCGGCCGCGACGGCATCCAGTTCCGTCGCCCCAACGCGTAGGGCCTCTCGGGCGGCCTGGGCACCCTCCTGGACGATCCCCGCTACCGTCCGCAAAAGCTCCAGTTCGCGGGGCTCCTTTCGACGCCGGAGTTCCATCTTCGCCAGGGGTGCGTCCTCGATCGTGCAATCGGAGAGGGCCTCTCGCAGCGCATCGGCTTGGGGCGCCTCTTCGACGATCAGCCGGCGGGCCTTTGCACTGCGTAGCTCTTGGATCAGAGGACCCTCGAAGCCCTCGGTCCGGCTTACCTCGCGCACCTCGCAGCCCTCTGCCTCCTCTCGCGCACTGGTCGCAGTCATGGCATCCACCCAGAGTTGAGGTGGCCCGTCGCGCAGCACCAGGAGAGGACCGTGGCCATCCAGGCATCCCGTGAAGTAGATGTGATTGGGCCAGCTCGCGGTGAGATAGGCATCCGCGTCTCGCGCCGCGAGTGCGGCACGCAGCCGGTCAAAGCGTTCAGCACTCATCGTGCCTCCTTCCTTTCGCGGGACGCAAGTTACGACGCCTCGGGCGCTCACGCCAGTATGCGGTGATCCGAATGCCCTCGAATCGCGCACCGGCCATTCTCTTGCACGGCCAAGGGCTCGTCGTTTGGTCCTTGGGATTGAAACATTGGAGTGTGCTCAAGCGTATGCTCAATGAATCGGACAACCGATACGCTTGAGCGGAGGAGGTACCGTACAGGATGGCCAGCGTTTGACGCCTGTGATGCGAAGAAAGTGGGGGCATTTCGGGTCCGTTCGGCCAGGGCTCGCGAACCTGGCGGGCCCAGTCCTTGTCGTTGGGGCGCTCGTGGCGACGGCCGCAGCGGCGCAACCGCTATCCCCCTCTGGCGAGCGGGGGGAGGATGCCCAGCTCGCGGAACCTGATACCGTGAGGTTCGAGCGGGCGCCGATGGAGCCTGAGCTGACGCCGGGAGCGATCGTCATCGAGCGTCTGCCGGAGGGACACAAGATCCGCCTAGACCTGGATTTGCTGAATCTAGATGACCTCGACACCGGCCATCACCAGGCCCTCGTCTTCCAGGACCCCAAGGACAAGCGGCGCGTGAGGGGTTTCTATCACGTGGCCGTGGTGGAGCTCGAAACCCAGGAACTGGCGCGGATGGGGGCGGCCGTTCGGATGATGCCCGACACGCTGGTGGCGCGTGGGGCCCGGCTCGCGCTGCCCGGTCTCGTGCAAACCGTGAACGAGATGACGGACATCAAAGCCGACTTCTTGGGGAGGATCACCCTCGACTCGCGGGAGCTTTTCAAGGTGCCCTTCGTGGCGCTGGTGGGCTCGGTGCCCTTTGAACCGACGCGCATCGAGCGCGAGCAGCTCGGCCGCTACCTGCAGAGCGGCGGCTTCCTCTTTGGCGACAGCGCGGGGCTCCCGTTAGAGCCCATCGACAGCCTGATCCGTGTCAGCCTCGAGAGCGCCGGGCTCGCCGAGGGGCGTCACTGGTCGTTCGTACCCCTGGGGGACGATCATCCGCTTCTGTCCTGCTGCTTCGACCTAGTCGGACCGCCCTTGACCTACATACGGGCGATGACCCTCAGGTACAACCTGAAGGGCACCGATTCCACCCGCGCGGGCATTCTACCCGTGCGCACGGGGGGCGGGTTCTTTCAGACGCACGACGTTCCGTTTCGGGGGGTGGAGATGAACGGCCACCTGGCGGTGCTGCTCACCGACTGGGGCTACATCCGCGGCTGGGAACTGCTCGCTATCGACCCCAGGGCGCTGCTTGGCTTCGTCGGCGGGCGGTTCCGCCATGAACTCTCCTTCGCGTACAGTTCGAGGAAGTTTGGGGTCAACCTTCTGGTCTACGCCCTCACGCAGCCGGGCTCGATCACGCGACTGGCGGTGGACACGCTGGTCAATCGGGCGACGACGACGGCGCTGGGGGCCGAGGCGGAGGATTGAACGTGGTGCGCCGCTATCCGGGGTACGCTGCGTCATCGGGAGAAGAAGGGATCACCGTTTTGTCCGGACCGAAGAGAACGGCATGGTCGCAGGCCTCCATCGAGTTTCGCCGGAGCCATCGAAGGTGCTGCGGACGGTTTTTTCGTATCTCGAACAGGTCCATCGCGCGGGCGAAGCTGGCGTCGTCCATGTCGGCAGGGCCGGGCTCGCTCGAGGAGCCGTGGGACAGGATGATCGGAGCCCCGTAGCGTTCCACGCCGTGACGCGTCCACGCCCAGCGCGTCATGGGCCGCCAGTTGCACGACCAGAGCACGTTACGCAGGTTCGGGAAGAGCCCGTAGGGCCAGGCGACGGGGGCGCAATGGCTATCCTGCCAGCAACCGTCGGCGACGAGGGCGTAAGGGACGGCGAGCTTACGGTGGGGCAGTCCCAGGTTGTCGGAAGCCAGGAAGGCCAGGTCGGCCCTGTGCGCGCGGGTTCTGGCGGTGCATTCCTTGACGAGCGCCATCATTGCGCGGGGGACGTAGCCCGGCGCGCCGTCCGGCCCTATGGCCCCGGGGTCCATGAAGAAGGTCTCGTCCCAGTTCAGCCCGTGGATCAGATCGCCGAAGGTCTCCAGCAACGCATCCAGGTAGCCCAGGTAGAACGCCTGCACCTCGGGGTGACACGGGTTCTGCTGGCACGTCTGGCCCACGCTGTCGGGGCCTCTCCAGCCGCCCCAGGAGAGCACCTTGTCGGGGCTGAAGAGGTCGGTTGCCCCTTCGGATAGCCCAAGGCCGTCGGCGAAGTAGAGAACGACGCGAAAGCCGCGATCGGTGGCGTAGCGGATGCGCTGGTGCATGGCTTCGATGGTCATCGGGGTGCTGCGCGCGCCGGGCATCTGGGCGGCGAACTCGGCGGCGCGGGGAAACGCCGTCCACTCACGATCCAGGGCGCCGCTTCGGATGTCATAGCTGTAGCGCCCCACCATGTCATACCACCCGTGGAGCGCCAGGGCGACCTTGGCCCGGTCGGCGGGGGCGATCGCGGCGGCCAGACGGTCGATGTCGCGGAACCAGCCCCGCCCACCCTCGCTCAGGAAGTCGTAGACGATCAGGGCGGTGTCGTGCAGCCAGTCGGGTCCCGGCGGGACATCGGCCATCGCCGTGTCGTAGAAAGCGCGCATGGCATCCTCGGGGCCCCCGGTGTGGAGTGCCAGCCAGATGTCGCGCCGTTCCATCTCGGCGAGGCCCACCTCACCTCTGTAACCCCAATGCAGCGCGCCGCCTTCCCAATTCGTGGGTACGCGGTAGTGCGTCCCGAAGTACGGATCGGCGATGACCGCCGCGCGCCAGGGTACATCCGGCGCCCACTCGTCCATCAGCGGGATGGCGAGCGCATCGGGCGTCTCGCCTCGGAAGATCCCCGAGTGATGGAAGGCCCAGGCGCGGCCCAGATTGCGCACTCCCCAGTCCTCGCCGAGACCGTCCTTGCGCGGGATGAAAAACCGGCGCCCCTCCGAGGGGAGCCGCCAGTGCCAAGGCAGCCAGACGGTCACATCCTCGCGCAGCGGCCGGGAGGGGTTCACCGTGACGGCGTGGTGCAGGACGGTGCCGTCCTCCAGCGGATCAAGCCCGATGCGATGCTCGACCGCCACGGGCCGCCCACGGCCCGGCGGGTGCTCGAAGACGAGTGCGTTTTCCTCGCGCCGCACCCTCACCGGGCGGCGGAGAGTTGTCGTAACCCGCCCGACGCGCACCCGCAGGTGACCCGTGCCCAAGTCACGGTGGACCAACTCGTGGCGCCCATCGGAGAGCGAGAGGAGTGCGCCCGACGCGCCGAAGCGAGCGCGCCAGTGCCCCATGGTGAGGTCCAGGTCAGCCATCGGAAGCTCCTTTCGGTGTCGCGTGCTGTGGGCCCCACCAAGATCGCGCGGGAAGCGAGGCGGGGCAAGTCCGGGCGAGACGAGGCAAGGGGCATCGGGCGGCGGGCAGTGGGCTAAAAGCGTCGATCTCTCCGAAGCGAGCCTGAAGGGCCGTGCGAACGACCGTGCCGAGGTGGGGCGAGGCTAGTGCCAGTAGCCGATCACGATGTCGGGGAAGAGGAGCAGGAGGTAGAGGGGCGCGATGACCAGGGGCGAGAGGATCACGGTCCACATGAGCCAGCCTTCGAACCTGAGGTGCATGAAGTAGAGCGCGACGAGAAGCGCCTTGATGAACGCCGTGATGAGAAGGAAGGCGATGAGCACCGACCTGGGCATGTCGAAGAAGACGGCTCCCACCTCGATGGCCGTGACGATGGTGAGCCATATGAGGACCATCAGGTAGTTGGGGGATGCCGTCTTTTCGTTCATCATCCCTCCTTACATGAGACAGAGAATGGCGAAGAGGACGATCCAGACGAGGTCCACGAAGTGCCAGTAGAGGCCGACGTATTCGACGTAGGTGTGATGCTCCGGGGTGAAGGCCCCTTGCTTCGCGCGCACCAGAAGGGTGATGAGGGCGACGACGCCCCCGGTCACGTGGAGGCCGTGAAAGCCGGTGAGCATGTAATAGCAGGAGAAAAACAGACTTGAGCTGATGGTGAAGCCCTGGTGAATCATGTGGTTATAGTCGTAGGCCTTGATCCCCAGAAACGTGAAGCCCAAGAGGATTGTGAACAGGAGGAACATCTGCAGGCGCTTTTGATCGCCGTTCTGGATCGCCTGAAGGGCGTAAACCATGGTGCCGCTTGAACAGATCAGAACGAAGGTGTTGACGGCGAGAAGAGGCGTGTCCAGGAGCTGAGTCGGGTCGGGCCAGCTCGAGCTTCCCAGTCGGAGCACGATGTAGCTGCCGATGAAGCCAGTGAAGAACATGACCTCCGAAGCCAGGAAGAGCCACATACCCAGCTTGCCCGATGGGACACCCATCGCCTGCGGTTCTACGGCATGGCTAGGTGCAGCGGTCTGGTTCATTGCAGTCGTCCCCTACGCGCTTCCGGCCGCGGGTTCGGGCTCATGCTGGCCAATCCAGTCGCGACCGTTGATGCTGACGCCGTTTTTGATGAGGTAGGGCGGGTTGTACTCGTACGGCCCCCTGTAGACGGTGGGGATTTCTTCGAAATTGTAGTGCGGGGGCGGTGAGGGGAGAGTCCACTCCAGGGTCGCGGCGTCCCAGGGATTCTCCGATGCCTTGGGTCCCCAGAAGAAGCTGTGGATAAAGTTGTATATGAACAGAAGCTGCGCGGCACCCAAGGCGATAGCGCTCCATCCCATGTGAATGTTCCAGTTCTGGAAAGGCTGAAGAAACTCGTAGAGGGAGGGATCCGCGATCCTGCGCATGTGGCCCCCCATCCCCATGAGGAACATGGGGAAGAAGACGAAATTGAAGAAGACGAAGGACAGCCAGAAGTGGATTTTGCCGAGGGTCTGGTTCATCTGGCGGCCGAACATCTTGGGGAACCAGTAGTAGATGCCGGCGAAGCTGCCGAGGAAGACGCCCGCCGCCAAGACATAATGGAAGTGGCCGACAACGAAGTAGGTGTCGTGGAGATAGACATCGAGTGCCTGAGCAGCGTTGAACAGCCCGGTGAGCCCGCCGATGCCGAACACAAAGATGATGCTAAGAGAAAAGAGCATCGGGGGCGTCAGCCTCAATGAGCCGCGCCAAATCGTCCCCAGCCAGTTGAGGAAGAAAACGGCGGTCGGGATGCTGATGAAGATCGTCATGATCATGAAGGCCCTGCCCAGAAGCGGGTTTATGCCCGCCGTGAACATGTGGTGTCCGTAGACAGTCATGCTCTGGATCACGATAGCGATCATGCAGATCACCGTGGACTTGTAGGCGAAGGCGGGCTTGCGCGAGAAGACGCTCAGCAGGTCTCCCATAAGCCCCCAAACCGGGAAAATGAGGATATAGACTTCGGGGTGGCCGAAACCCCAGAAGAGGTGCTGGTAGAGGAGTGCCTGACCGCCATCGTTGGGCGCCAGCGGCCCCGCGACGAAGAAGCTCGTCCCCGCGACGCGATCGAGGATGATCATGAACATGGCCGCGGCGACAACGGGGACCCACAGGACGTTCAATACCGAGGTGCAGAAGAGCCCCCAGATCGTCTGGGGCATGCGCATGAGGGTCATGCCCGGGCTGCGCAGGTTCAGCGTCGTCGTGACATAGTTGATTCCCCCCATGAGGCTGGAGGTACCCGCAGCGATGATCCCCAGGGCCCAGAGCGTCTGACCCCATCCCAGCGTGGCCTCCGGACTGGATGAGAGCGGCGCGTAAGCGGTCCAGCCCGAATCGGCGGCGCCGCCGGGCACAAACCACGAGACAATCATGATGACGCTGCCGGTGAACAGCACCCAGTACGAGTACATATTGAGCCTGGGGAACGCCATGTCGGGTGCACCGATCTGGAGTGGGATGGCGAAGTTTCCGAAGGCGCCGATGACGATGGGCGTGATGGCGAAAAAGATCATCAGCGCCCCGTGATTGGTGAAGAGCTTGGTGTAATGCTCCGGCAGCATCGCGCCGTCGTCGGAGAACAGCCCGCCGACGAGCGGAATGGGCTCGAATGGATAGGCCAACTGCCAGCGGATGAGCAGGGCGAATATTCCCGCCAAGAGCAGGAAGAAGAGCCCGTTGAAGAGGTACTGCTTCGCGATCACCTTGTGATCGGTACTGAAGATGTACTTCCAGATGAAGCTCGTGGGCGCAGGGTGGTGGTGGCTGGCCCCCATGCCTGTCGCCGCCGCCGTTTCGTCACTCATCGCGTCACTCGTCCGGAACCGGTTCGCTGTGCCACCTTCACTAGTACGCCATCTCTTCTTGCATCCAAGCGTCAAGCCCCTCGGGCGTATCGACCGTCAAGAAACCCCGCATCCGATAATGGCCCAGACCGCACAACTCGGCGCAAGCGATCTCGAACCTGCCCGTCTTCGTCGCCTCAAACCAGAGCTTGGTCGTCAATCCAGGCACCGAGTCCTGCTTGATGCGGAGGTTGGGCAAGAAGAAGCTATGGAGGACATCCTTGGACACCAGTTCCACGATCACGTCTCGGTTCACGGGGACGTGGAGATTATTGATGGTGACCAAGTCGTCTTCGGCGTTCGGGTCCCATTCATCCAGGCCGATCAAGTTGTCCTCGGCGAATAACGCCGGATCGGTCGCACCGTAAACCCCGTCGGCGCCTGGATAATGGACGTTCCAGGCGAACCGTTCGGAGACCACCCGGACGTGAAACGCCTCCTCTTCGGCGGGCGGATCGCCCCAGAGGGCGTCCCACGCGGAGAATTCCTTATAGATGACGGCCACGTCCATGACGAAGACCAGCGCCCCTAGCGCCAAGTGGAACGTCATGGCTCCCCGGTTCTCGCCATGTGTGTAGTAGGCGGTGCGCCCCTCTCGCTCGCGGTAACGGATGAGGAAGTAAACGAGGACGATGACCACAAGGACAAATGAGATGCCAGTCAGGTACGTCGTGAGATAGAAGAGATCGTCAATCGCATAGCCGTGTGGAGAAATGTCCTCTGGAAACCCCATGATTCCGCCTTAGGTCGCGCCTTTCATGTGAGACGTCTGGGATCAAGCGAGCGCCAAATCTTAACCAAATTCCGCCGGATGTCAAGAGATATGTGTGCTATAGGCTACCACTGCACGGGGGGCTATCTGTCAACAGGCTGTGGGAGGCGAAATAGGGGAGCTAGCTGTTTCGGGTCTGCGGATGTCGCACGCCCTTCGACAAACTCAGGATGGCGACTCTTCCGGCCGCTGGTTGGGATGGCCTTCGGCGTTCGCGTGGAGCCAAAGGTTGATGATGGGGTCCCGCCTGTCGCTCACGAGATGGTGGTTTTCTCCCGGCTCGATGATGATCACATCACCCGCGCGGACGGGGATGCGCTCGCCCTCCAGTTCCAGAATGCCCCGACCCTGTAGGATGCAGAAAGACTCCTGATCCTCGTGCGTGTGATGGCCCTCGCTGTGCGTCCTGTGGCCCGGCGGATGGAAGCTCAGGCCTCCAGCGTAGAGCCGCTCACCGGACAGCCATTCGCCGAGAAAATGGCCCGTGGTCGGCCCCGATAGGTCAGAAAAGCGGTAGCGCTTCATCGCACCCTCCTTAAGTCACACGGGTTGATGGAAGCCATAGAGTGTCGGGCTCCGGCGGCGGTATCAATGCCCGCAGTCCGGCACGAGGCGAGCCGTTTCGGCCTCAGCGTTCAGCGTGGCGCGGCTCCTGACGGACGGCAGTATATTGAAGGCACTATGCTGCGTCCAGGCCTGTTTGGTCTCTGGGAGACGGGCCGGATCGTCTGAAGTCCAACGGGGGAATGTCTGCCATGCGCATCAGTCTGTTCAGCAAGGTGGTGAAGGACCGTTCCATCAGCGAGGCCATCCATATCGCCGCCGATGCCGGCTACGACGCGATCGAGCTCATCGGAGCGCCGCACCTCTCGCCGGACATCCCTGACATCGCGCTCCGCGATCTCGCCCGTCAGGCGTCCGACGAGGGCATCGGTGTGTGTAATCTCGCCACGTACCTGCGCGTCTCGGGTCATGCGTCTAGGCGTGAGGCCGAAGCGACGCGCGAAACGTTCAGGCGCTGGCTCGAGGTGGCCGCTATCTTCAGTTGCCCCCGCATCCGCGCCTGGCCCTCGGGGATGCCGCCCGCAGACGTCCCGCCTGATATATGGGACCATGACGTCGCTCAGTTCCGTGATCTAGCGCTAGACGCGCAGCCGCAGGGCGTGACGGTCATCTGCGAGATCCACGGCGGCAGTCTGTTCGAGTCGGTGGATTCCACCTTGCGGCACGTGGAGGCGGTCGGACAGCCCAATGTGGGCATCACGTACGATCCCGGCAACCTCACCACCATGCGTAGCCCGTGGGGTCCCGACGCGTTCGATAGGGCCGCCGACCGCGTCCACATCGTTCACGTCCGCGATCAGAGCTGGGGCGCCGACGGGCGTCACCGCTTCGAGCTTTTCGGCGAGGGGGACCTCGACTATGGGCCCCTGTTCAGGCATCTCCACCAACGGGGCTACGAGGATTACCTCTCAGCCGAATGTCACAGGGAACCTGACGCGCAGTGGCCTTCCGATGCGATCGCCCGGCGGGAGGACGAGGCGATACGCCGGCTTTGGCTGAAGTCCGCCGCATCGAAACAGTAGAGGTAGACGCGGTTTCCCAGTCCAGTCCTCCCCGAATGTGACTCCGGAACGATGGGTCCACATCTCGATCCCATGTCTGCGACAGCCGCCACAACGGCCACTACTGCAGCACCCGGGTCAAGCCTCATTGCTTTGAGCCTTAGTCATCCAAGAACGGCTCGGACGGCGCGTTGCCGGGCGCGTATGAAGAGGCGCTCAGCCGTGCCGATGGCCAGTTGGGCGGCCGTCGCCGACGCGCGCGGCACCGCCGTCCCGCGGGCGGCCATCGTCTCGCCCAGGGCGGCGAGTTCGGGGTCCTCGGTCACCCGGTGGATGGTAGTCCCCACATCACAGCCAGATGCCGCGAGCGCGCGTCCCAGCGCCGGCCAGCGCTCCGTCACGAGCTGGGGGAAACTGCCTTCGCTCGGGAAAGGCGTGGGGAACCCAGCGAACCAGAGGCGGCGCAGCGCTCGCCAGGGCTGCCTGGCTTCTAGCTCGTCATGCGCCCAGGCAAGGGCGAGGTCCGTATCCGTCAGAGCGCGGCCGATTTCCGTCGGCTCGTGCGCCTCGTAGAAGAGGGGTTCTCCAACGAGGCAAAGCCCCGACGGGTTCTCGATGCCGATCGCTCGGAGCCGGTCACCCAGGAGCACCGCGCCCAGCGCCAGCGCCCTCTGCCAGTAGGCCCGAGCGGCCTCGATGCGGGGTCTGACCCCGAGGTCGATGTCGTGCAGAGCCGCGATGTGATCTTCTTCCCCTATCTCTCTCTCATCCGGGAAAGCCCGCAGCACCGTAGCGAATTGCTCGATCGCCCAGCCGACACGGATCAGGGCGGGACCAGGACCTCGGTCCATGAGGGCTGTCCGCGCCGCCATGAGGGCGCCGGTTCCCAGCGCCTCCGCGTGGGCGGCGAGCCTCGGGGCGACGATCTGGGCAACCGTCAGCCGCTCTTGCAGTGCTTCTCGCACACCGCTCAGGGCGCCCGTGGGATCCGCCAGGGGTGGGGGCGACGATGAGCGTACGAGCGCCACGAGGAGCCCAGGGCTCACGCCGTGCCGCGAGCGCAGGTGTACTGCGTCGATCCTCCGCGCCAGAGCCAGAGCCTCGAGCGCGTCCATCGCGCACCATTCCACATCTACCCGCACCCCGGCCAGCAGCCGGTGCTCCATCGGCCAGGAGCTCGCCTCGCCGCTTACCCCGATGGCGACGAGGTCCACATCCGATCTCGGCCCCGCGCGCCCTTCCGCCAAGGATCCCGCCAGGGTCACGCCGATCACCCCGTCTGTCTCCACCAGGCGTGCCGCGATGTGATTGGCCACCGTGCGCAATTTCGCCGGCTCGTGAGGTGAGAGGAGCGGGTTCAGCCGTGGGTCGTTCATGCGTGTGGTCCGTTCGGGCGAAGGGTGAGGGAGCTTATGTCGTAACGCCGAGGGAACACTTGGCGAGCCGGTCGGCGAGGTCGCGGGTCGGGTCAACGGGCGTCATCATGGTGCGGAGCTTTCCGTCAGGGCCGCTCTCGCATCCTCGATCGCGGAGAGGCATTGCGGGTTGGCCAGCGCGTCGCGATTCGGCACCGCCTCGCCTCGCAGAATGTGCGTGACGGCGAGTTCTGCTAGCTTACCGTTGCGAGTACGCGGGATGTCGGGAACCGCGAAGACGTGGCGGGGCACGTGACGCGGCGATGCGTCGCGTCGGATCGCTCGGCGGATTTCTTCGACGCGGTCGTCCGTGAGCCGGGTTGGGGGCCGCAAGACCACGAAGAGGACGACCTCCTCGGTCGCATCGCGGGGGAATCCCGCCGCCAGGCTTCCGACGATCCAAGGCAGCGCATCCAACGGCCGGTAGATTTCCGCCGTGCCGGTGCGGACACCGCCGGGTTTGAGCGTGGCATCGCTGCGACCGTACACGATGACGCCGCCGCGCGGGGTGATCTCGATAAAATCGCCGTGGCGCCAGAGACCGGCATAAACGTTGAAATAGGCGTCGTGATACTTCCGCCCGTCGGGATCGTTCCAGAAACGCACGGGCATAGAGGGGAACGGGCGACGGCAAACGAGCTCTCCCTTCGCGCCGACTACCGGATGTCCATCATCGTCGAAGGCCGCCACGTCCATACCCAACCCGATGCACTGAATCTCGCCCGCATAGACCGGCAACGCGGGGTTACCGAGCACGAAGCAGGAGACGATGTCCGTCCCGCCCGAAATCGAGGAGAGGCGAACATCGGCCCCCACCCGCTCGTGGACCCAGCGGAAGCCCGCGGGCGAGAGCGGTGAGCCGGTCGAGAGCAGAACGCGCAACCGTGAGAGATCGGTGACTTTCTGCGGCACCACATCCGCCTTCATGCAGGCCTCGATGAACGCGGCACTGGTGCCGAAAGCGGTGACGCCCAACTCCGCCGCCATGCGCCACGCCGCCGTCAGGTCCGGATAGCCGGGATTGCCGTCGAAGAGCACAAGGGTGCTCCCGCCGGCCAATGCCGATACCAGCCAGTTCCACATCATCCAGCTTGTGGTTGCGTAGTAGATGAGCACATCGTCCGGCCGCAGATCGGTGTGCAACTGATGTTCTTTGCGGTGCTGCAAGAGGCTCCCACCGGCCCCGTGAACGATGCACTTGGGTACACCCGTGGTGCCGGACGAGTACAAGATGTAGAGGGGATGGTCGAACGGAAGGCTTTCATAGACCATTTCTTGATCGGTCGCACGGGCGAGGAACTCGCGCCAGCTCAGCCAATCGGGTTCCAGTGCCGGTTCTTCGCTCGGGTCGTAGGGCGCGATGATCACACCCTCCACCATCGGGAGCGCTCGCGCGAGCTCGCGCACCGTAGGGATGCAATCGAACGCTCGCCCGGCGTACTGGTAGCGGTCGCTCGCGATGAGGATCCTGGGATCGATCTGTGCGAGGCGATCCGTCGCGGCGCGGGCCCCGAAGTCGGGCGAGCACGCGCTCCAGATGGCACCGATCGCGGCGCTGGCTAGGAACGCGATGACCGCCTCAGGCCCGTTGACGAGGACTCCCGCCACACGGTCACCCGGCCCGACACCCATCTCGCGCAGGACGCCCGCGCAGCGCGCGACCTCTCGGTAAAGCTTGGCATAGGTAAGGGTTTGGGTAGCGCCGGCCTCCGTGCGTGCGATGAGCGCCGGGTGGTCGTTGCGTCGGCGCAGCATGTTTTCGGTGTAGTTGAGTCGGGCTCCGGGAAACCATTCGGTTCCCGGCATCCGGTCGGGGCCCTTCACGGCGTCCGGCGGGCGCTCGAACCGGATCCGGGCGAACTCGGTGTATAGGTCCCAGAACGCCGCCGTATCCTCGACGGACCAGGCGTGCAGCGCCGAGTAGTCGGGGAACTTCCGACCGGTCCGCTCCTCCGCGAGCTGCCAGAAGCGCGTCAATTGGGTGCGCTCGATATCTTCGGCGGAAGGTTGCCAGAGGGGTAGATTGCCTGTGCTCGTGCTCATGGCAGAGGTCTCGTGGGGCACCGCCCGCGTCAGAGATTGGACCGCTGGAGGGCTGAACTCACTGCGCTGCTCGTCTCGGGGATCAGGCCCCGGGCGCTCAGGAACGCGCGCGCCGCCTCGCGGGCGGGCCGGCCTCCCTCGTCCACCTGGTAGTTTAGCTCCTGCATCTTGGCGTCGTCAATCGTCCCGCCAAGGCGCCGAAGAAGCGGACCAACGTCGGGATGGCGATCGATCACCTCCCCGCGAATCAGCGGCGCGGCCTCGTACGGGGGGAAGAAACGCCGATCGTCCTCGAGGAGCACGAGGTCGAGGCCTCGGATGCGGCCGTCGGTGGAGGAGGCGCAGATCAGGTCCACATCGCCTTCCCCTATCGCACGGTACATCGGCTCGGGGTCCATCTCGCGCACGTCCTGGGGTCTGTCGAAACCATAGTGGTTCAAGAGCGCGGTGAGTCCATCGGGCCGCTCGGCGAACTCGCTGGTTACGCCCAGAACGAGGCCGTTGAGGAGAAGCCCCAGGTCCGTGGTCCGCGCCACGAGCAGCGCCTGCGCGCGCTCTCGAGGCATGGCGAACGCGTACGTGTTGTTGAACCCCAGGGGCTCAAGCCATTCTAGGTCATATCGCTCGCGAAACGCCCGCCGCACCTTCCGGAGCACCGTCCCCGGATCAGTATCCGGCGGCTCGTTCAGGATGGCGGCGAGCCCCGTGCCCGTATACTCTACGTACAGGTCAATATCTCCCCGCCGGAGAGCACTGAAGCAGGTGAACGTCCCGCCCAGGTTCAGCTTTCGGTCGACGGAGAGGAGCGTGTTCACCTCGATGAACTGGGCCACCAGTTCCCCCAGGATCACCTGCTCGGTGGAGGTCTTCGAGCCGACGACGAGCATCGGACGCGAGGGTCTGCCGCAGCCTAGGGTCAGTGCACAGGTCAGGCCGAGTGTGATGCTCCACACCTTGAGCTTCATGTCACCTGCCCCGCGCCCCGGTATCCAGGGATCGTCCGGCATGCTCCAGGAGAAAATCGAGTGGGATGGCTGGCAGTGCAGCGGGGATGGTGCCACAGAGGATCATGCGGCTATCCACCATCCCCGCCGTACATCGGCACGTCAGGTAAACGCCAATATAGCCGCAGCCTCGCTGCTATCAAAACAGGGCGGGCCTTGGCAGGTAACTGGACGTGGGAGAGCTTAGAGCGCGTGCAGTTCGAGACCGTGGAGGGGGATCGTACGGCAGCTCTCTACCTGAAGGCACGATGGCCGAGTATGGGCCATTAACAAGAATTGTTCTTGACATTCGAGATCTGAAACCTCAGTTTAGTTATATCATGGTCCAAGGTGCGGCACCCATCGTCCTCGGCAGAACGGCCGAGCGGGCCCTGTGTGCTTGCCTGGAGGCTCATAGCCTGCGGGTGACGCCACAGCGTCGCGCCATCTATGCGAAGCTCCAGGCCGCCGGCGATGGGCATCCGACCGCCGACGATGTGTACGCTGGCGTCAAGCCCGCGCTGCCCGACGTGAGCCTGGCGACGGTCTACAAGACGCTGGAGACGCTCGTTGCGTGCGGTATAGCGACGAAGTGGAACGCCGGTGATGGACCGGCCCGTTTCGATTGGCGCACCGATCCCCACTACCATGCGCGATGCACGCGTTGCGGCAAGCTGTGGGACATCCCGTTGGCCTATGACGACATCCTATTAGGTCGCCTTTTTCACGTGGACGGTCTGCGGCCAGCGGACTACCGCATCGAGGTCGTGGGTCTGTGCGATGCCTGCGCGGCATCAGGAGTTGCATGAGTGGGCCCAGCGTTTTTATATGGGCCTAAAGAGATAATGATTCTCATTCTCATATTTGGGGGGCGTCATGGCTGAACCATGCCCGGTGCCCTCGTGCGCTGACCTTCTCGCCGAGGCCACCGGGGTGCAGCGGGGCGTCGTCGCGGCCCGCTTGGACCGGGCCTCTAACCGGGTCCGGGTGGAGTACGACCCCGCCCTGATCTCCTCTCCACGTGCATCCCAGGTGGCCGACCGCTTGGCGCAAGCTCTGCGCGAACGAATGGCGACGTGCGGCATCGCCCTTGCGCTTGAAGAGTGCCCGGCTTGCCCGATGCCCCTCGTGATCCCCAACGGCCCCGGCGTCCATGGTGTTGCACCGAGGGCCTCGGTGGAGCGCGACTTGGCCGCCAAGGACCTCCCATCCGAACGAGCGCGCTGCGCCGCATGGTGGCGCGATCCGGCATTGAGCCTAGCGCTGGTCTGCGGCTTGACGCTTGCCGTGGGCTTCGCGCTGGAGACCTGGGCGGCGTTGTCGTATAGGGTGCCCATGGTGCTCTATCTCGCCGCCTACGTTGCGGGCGGTGCTGTGGGGCTGCGCGAGATGATCGCGACGCTCCGGGAGGGGCGGCTTGATGTGAACGCGCTGATGTTGATCGCGGCGCTGGGCGCGGCGGCGCTGGATGAGTGGGCCGAGGGCGCGGTGCTCTTGTTCCTCTTCTCCCTCTCCAATGCGCTCGAGGGTTTCGCTCTGGGACGCACGCGCCGCTCGATCAGCGCTCTCTTGGAATTGAACCCCGGCGAGGCGGTGCGTCTGCGGGGCGAGATGACGGAACGGGTGCCGGTGGATGTTCTTGAGGTCGGCGACCTGGTCCTGGTTCGTCCGGGGGCGAGGGTGCCGCTCGATGGGGTCGTCATCAGCGGCCATTCGACGGTAGACGAGTCGGCGGTGACCGGTGAGGCGCGGCCCGTCGAGAAAACGGCCGGTGCAGCGGTGTTGGCGGGAACGCTCAACGGTCATGGAGCGGTGGAGGTGCGGATCACGACGCCGCCGGGTGAGGATACGCTCTCGAAGATCGTAGCGCTGGTGGAGGCGGCGCACCTCCGGAAGGCCCGGGCCGAGCGGCTGGTCGAGCGGCTGACGCGCGTCTATGCACCCTTGGTGATCGCAGCAGCGGGGCTCACAGCGCTTGTGCCGCTGCTGTTGGGCGCGCCTCCGGGTCCCACGTGGTACAGGGCAATCACGCTGTTGGTCGTGGCTTCACCGTGTGCGCTCGTGCTGGCCACACCCGTAGCGGTGCTAGCGGCGACGTCCCTCGGCGCGCGACGCGGTGCGCTGATCAAAGGCGGCCACCCGCTCGAGGCGCTGGGGACGGTAGAGACCATCGCGCTCGATAAGACCGGCACGCTGACGACCGGAGCGCTGCGCGTAGCCGACGTGCTGCCGGTGGCGGGCCTCGAAGGGCGAGAGGTGCTTGAGCTCGCCGCATCAGTCGAGGTGCAGTCGGAGCACCCTCTGGCTGTGGCCGTGGTCGCGGCGGCCCGGGCGCGAGGCCTGGAGCTTCCCCTGTGCGCCGAGTTCGAGTCCCATCCCGGAGGCGGCGCGCACGGTGTCGTCCACGGTCGGCTCGTGCGGGTCGGCTCGGAGCGGTGGCTGGCCTCGCAGGGTGTGGCTCCGTCGCCGTCGCTTCAGGCTCTGGCGCGGCTGCGAGAGGCCGCGGGAGAAACGGTCGTGTACGTCTCCTTGGATGAAGTGCTCGCTGGTGCCATCGTCATGGCGGACACGCTGCGTTGGGGTGCGGCGGAGGCGCTCGCGCGGCTGCGTCCGCTGGGGGTCCGCCGGTTGGCTATGCTCACGGGGGACAGCGGTCGCGTCGCCCGCGCTCTGGGGGAGCGTCTGGCGCTCGATGCGGTCCACGCGGAGTTGTTACCGCAGGATAAACAGGCGCTGCTATCTGAGCTTTCGGCTGAGGGCCGTGGCGTCGCTATGGTGGGCGATGGTGTCAACGACGCCCCCGCGCTGGCGAGCGCGACGGTGGGCATCGCGATGGGCGCGGCGGGAGCCGATGTCGCCATGGAAGCGGCGGACGTGGTACTCATGACCGATGACCTGGCGCGTTTGCCCGAGGTCATCGCTCTGGGACGCCGGGCGCGGCGCATCATCCTTCAAAACCTCTTCTTCGCGACGGGTGTGGCCCTGAGTCTCGTCGTTGTGACGCTGCTCTTCGGACTGCCGCTGCCGCTAGCCGTCATAGGCCACGAGGGCAGCACGCTGCTCGTCGTCGCCAACGGCCTGAGGCTCCTCGGAAGCCGTTAGGCTTTCACCTTCACCGTTCAGGCATCTAGTTAAAGGGGCGCAGGCGCTCGGGGGTGGGAGCGTCAAAGGAACCGTTCGTCCGGCCGGTGACGTTTTTGAAGCAGGAGGCTGGGGCAAACGGACAGCGATCCGTGCGTGACTTCAATGGCAGGGGGCGTGCGATGGACGTCGTGGAAACCGCAAAGGCATTGATCGCTTTCAACTCGGTGAGCGTCGAACGCTCCAACGTACCCATTTCGGACCACCTCGAGGGGCTGTTGGGTGGGCTGGGCTTCGACGTAGAGCGGGTGGACTACACCGATGAACGGGGCCTGGCCAAGCGCAGTCTCGTCGCCGTCCGCGGCGAGGGCCCTGGCGGCTTCGCTTTCCTGTCCCATTCCGACACGGTTCCCGCGCCGCATGAGGGGTGGACGCAAGATCCGTTCGAGGGCACTGTGCGCGACGGCAAGCTTTACGGTCGCGGCGCGTGCGATATGAAGGGGCCTCTAGCGGCTGCACTGTGCGCATGCGCAGCCTTCGAGGACGCAGCTCTGGCCTCGCCGTTGTGGTGCATCGTCACGGCGGACGAGGAGATTGGCTACGGCGGGGCCCAAGCTGTAGTCGAGAGCCTCGAGCGGTTTCTATCCGGGCCACCGATTTGCGGGGTCATCACCGAGCCGACGGGGCTAGAGGTCGTTCATGCTCACAAGGGGACCGTCAACATTCGGGCGGTGGCCCACGGCGTCGCGGCGCACAGCAGTACCGATAAGGGCGACAACGCCAACCTCAGGGCCATCCTTTTCGCCGCGGAGATGGTTGAGCTGCATGAGCGTTTGGTGAGCGAACCCCAGTACCGCGACGAGCGCTTTGATCCGCCTTACCCCGGCTTCAACATCGGCATCAACGATGGGAACACGCCTCTGAACGTCACCGCTCCACGAAGCGAGGTCACCCTGTACTTTCGCCCTTATCCCGGACTCGATGCTGAGGCCATCTACGATGAGATCAGCGTTTCCGCGGAACGGCACGGCCTCGAGTTGGCCATCCGGGGACGGGAGCACGGCGAGGGCATGGCCACCGACCCCGATGCCCCCGTGGTGCGGGACGCGCTGCGGGTGGTCGATGCGGAGCGGGCCACGAGCGTCCCCTACGGAACCGATGGGGCGGTCTTCGCGCCTTACCTGGACCAGGTCGTCTTGGGACCAGGGGACATCGCGCAGGCACACACCGTAAATGAGTGGATTGACCTGGCTCAACTGGAGCGTTCGGTCGAGGCGTATACGAGCCTCGTCTGCCGGTTCTGTCTCTGAGGCCCGCTTGGCTTCGCGGGTGTGAGCCGGTTTGCCGAAAAGGGCCATAGGAGTATTGACAAACGTCGCGGATGCAGTCTATATTGTTTTACTTGTGGCATTGGTTTTAAGTGAGCTTCGCACGTCTGGAGGTGGACCAGATGACGGATCTTCCTCAGCACTCATCACGGTTTGATACCCCGTCGTCGCAGCTGAATCTGGAAGCGGTCGCATCGCGGCAGACGCGTAAGATCCGGATCATCAGCCTGGCGATAGCCATCGCACTTCACGGGTCGCTCGCGATCTGGAAGGTTTCGGCGGAAAGGCGGGCTGTCAAGCCGCTGACGACGCGGTTCATCAAGCGTGAGCCGCGGCTGATCAAGCCGTTGGAACTGCGCAAAGCGCCCAAGCCCAAGCGTCGTCAGATGCGCCGGCGCATGAAGCGCGTGCGGGCGAAAGTGGACACGCGCGGGCTCTCGCGAGCGCCGAAGATCAGCCAGGTGCTCGACAGCCTGGTGAGGCCCGCGACGACCGTAAGCCAGGTTGCGACGTTCGAACGCCCCCAGCTCGAGCCCATGATCGAATCGAGCAGAGTCGAGATCGCCAGGACCGGTGGGGCGCGTCTGGACGTCAACCTCGAGATGGTGGATCTCAAGACCCTGGACTACGGTCAGTACCAGGCCGCTGTGGTGCAGGATCCGGAGGACAAGCGCAAGATTTCAGGCTACTTCAAGCTCGCGCGGGTCTATGCCGAAGGCGGCATGTACAAGGTAACCAGCACGCGCGAGGGTTACAATGGCTGGTTCCACAGGACACAAAACGCCAAGGAGTTGTCCAACCTCGCGGAAGCCATCAACGAGTACACCGACATCGACGTCAAGATCGTGCCGGACGTCGCGATGTCGTCGAACCTTCTCTTAGAGTGTCCGTGGGCGGCGGTACTGCCTCGCGGGCCCTTCGTGCTCACGAAGGCGGAGGCGCGCAACCTGGGGGAATACCTGACGATCGGCGGTTTCGCGATTACAGCCGGCCGATACTCTAACGACCGGCAGCAGTTTAACAACTACTTCATGCAGCGGGGGATGTTCCAGGACGCCTTCGCAGCCAAGGACCTACGAGAGGGCCGCCACTGGAATTTCGTCACGCTGGAGGACGACCATCCCCTCTTCCATTCCTTTTACGACATGGAGGGCCACCCTCGCACAATCAGACTGACGCAGGGCGGGGCCGGCAACGCGAGCGGAGCGGCGCGCGGCCTCAGTACCCAGGCTCTGCGCTCGAGTGAAAAACCCGAGGGCGTCGAATACGCCGGCCGGCTGGTTGGGCTTCTGGAGGTCGCCGTGTTTAGCTGGGTGAATGACGCCGGGCGCCACGAAACTCCCGCGGACCGTAGCCAACTGGAGTACGGGATCAACATGGTCGTCTTCGCCCTGACGCAGGAGGGCTCGCTCGCCGCTCGGTACGTGAGGGCTGGCGGGTAGGTGAAACGCCGTCGCGGGGCCTTCCGTCGCCACGGGGTGCCGAGCATCCAGCTAGGTCGTGCGGCGGTTCCGGTGGCACCACGTCCAGTCTGAAAATACGAGCCAATAGGAGGGGCCGGTGATGCCTCTCGCGCCTAGGGCTGTGGCGCAAATGGGTCTGGGCTTGCTCGCGCTTGCCGTTCTCCTCGGCCTGGCGGGTCCGGTTTGGGGACAAGCGGCGTTGATAGGCCGCCGCAGCAAGCCATTCCTCGGCCGTGCGGAGGAAGAGGGCTACCTGAACTACGCCCGCGACCCCACGCGCAGCTACGGGGCCATGCCCGGAATACTCAAAATGTACGATGACTTCGGCAACTACCTGGTCGAGGGCTTTCCGGTCTGGTTCTGGGAGGAGCGCCGTCCCGGCATTGGCAGGGGCCTTATTGGGTCCGAGGACGGGAGCTTTCGCCAGATCCGAAGGCGGTACGAAAATGTTTACGACCTCCTCATGGAGGCCGGGGATACAAGCCGGGGCTGGCACTATCGGCTGAACGTCTCGGACCGCATGCGTACGCATTTCACGTCTCTGACCCTCAGCCTGCCTCGGTTCGCCGGTGTGCGGTTCGAAGTGGCCTCGGAGAAGAACCGGGGGACATTCCTTGCCACCAAGGGCTGGACCCAGCAACGGTCCGACATCATTCAGAAGCCGGGCGGAGGACCCTTCCCAAACTACCCCTCGCAGGGTACGGGTCTCAAGTCGGACATCAACGTCACGCCGGTGCCACTTTTCGCCCTGCGATGGGAGACGGACATCGGGGACGCTGTGACGCTCGGATCGACGTTCGTCAACCAGCATCAACAGGACGTGACCCTTAAAGAGCGCATCTTCTCGGCGCGCGGGTCCTTGCCGTACCCGATGCTGCCGCCGGGGCGGATCATCATCCACTTTACCGACGACACGCCCGAAAACGGTGGCGGCGCGGCGGTGTTCGACGTGCGGGTCCGCGTGATTGCCGAAGGGGACAGCGTGTTCACGCGCTTCATCCCGAGCATCCTCGGTGGGGAGGTCGTGGGTGACCACTGGGAGGCGAACGGCAACGACGAGTTGTCCTTCGCCTACGACATGCCGATTTCACCGCTCCCTGTGGCTATGGAGGTGGAAGCGGTCGTCGCCAACGACTACCGGATCGCCGTGAGCCAGGCCCACAAGTTTTACGAGGGTCGCTCGAGCAAGCAAGTTGACGCCGAGGGGAACAGGGTGGAATTCGTGGATCGCGCCTCGACGCCCGTGGTCATCACGCGTTCTGAAGGAAACGTGCGGGACTTCTCGAACAAGGCCCTAGTAAAGTTTCGCTATGGGTTCAACACGGGGCAATCGGTTTACGGTGCGGACTTGCGGGCCAATGTCGCTGGGGCGCACATCGAGGGAGAGTTCGCGCTCAGTTCCGTCTATCAGCAGTTCTCCACGCGGCCCGGTCAGAAGCTGTCGCCTCTGCGGGACTCGGCGTGGTTCCTGACGGCGGAGCGGCCCTTCGCCAAAGGGTTCGTGGATGTGGGCGTGGAGTTCTTCCGGATCGGACCGAAATACGCGGGCTACCAGACCACGCGTAGCGGGCCTCTGCTCTACACCGACAACGGTGGGGGAAATCGCACGGCCCAGGTCACGACGGAGTTCCCCTGGGTCGAGGACAACGACGACGGGGACCAGTATGCGGACGATGATCCGTCGTTCGAGTCCTTCGGAGCCCTCTATCAGCGGGCTCAGCCCATCCAGGACGCGGGGGTCTTCCCCGGTCGTGACGAAGACTTGGACGGTAATTTCGACGAAGACCGGAACGAGAACGGCCGCCCCGACTGGAAGGACCCGTTCATCCTCTACTACTCCGACCCCATCGAGTTCGTTTTCGGCTGGGACAACAACAACAACGGGTTCGTGGACCAGCGCGAGGACGACGAGTGGGCGGATTACCGCTACTCGAACCTGGGGCGGCGGGGCAAGGACGTCGAAGGGCAGCACGCGTTCGTGCGCTTCAATCCCCTGCGAAACCGGTTCGGATGGGGCGAAGGGAGCATCAGCCTGGGCTGGTTCGATCAGGACGAGCCCGCGAGTGGCGGGATCAACCGGGGCCGGTACGTACGTACGGAGTACCGTTACGAAGCGAGGCGATGGGGCACGGTGGAGCTCGATCACGAGTCGAAGCGCGTTCGGGACACGGTCCCCAACAGCGTCTATGTCTTCGGGCTGACGGCGTTCGAGCGGGATACGACGAAGCCCTCCGGCCCGATCCCCGGGGACCGCGGTTTGACAACCTGTTGTACCGGAACTCCATGGCACACCAGGCCTGGCTGGGCACGGCCTTCACCGGGGTGCTCAACCTGACCGTCGACAACAGCTTCAAGGTGCTGCAGAATCACCAATTGCCCTTAGATGGCCAGGTGGAAGCTCGGCTGACGATGTACACAATGGTCAACCGCGCCGACTACCGGCTGCGGTTCGGTCACTGGACGATCTGGCCGCAGTTCAAACGGCTGACGCTGATCGAGCGGGAAAGGGTCAAAGGGCGGTCCGGTGTGACGTTGCGCAGCCAGTCGTGGACGGCTCCCATCTTCAAGGTGGAATACCAGCTCACCCGGCGCACCAAGCTCCTGTTCGGCCAGCAGGGTGTGCGCGTGGGCTGGGCCGATAAAGGGTCGCCTATCCGCAATTTCTTCGCCTTCCGCTTCCGCGACAAGGCGGACCCCGAGGTGGGCTTCAGTGCCACCGATCAGATCATCGCGTTCCAGAACTGGACGAACTACTGGGGACGCAGACTCCACGCTTCGGTGGGCTTCCACCGCTCCTCCAAGGAGTTCATCGAAAGCGCCAACCGCTTCCTCGACGAGCGCAACTCCCGCCTCTTCGTCGAAGTTGTCACCGGTTACTAGCAGGGCCCCGGCGGCCGGGGCTTTGGAGTTGCGCCGGGCTTCGCGGACGTAACGCGGTTCGCCGAAGCGGCACCTAGGAGTGTTGACACCGTCGCGAATGCAGGCGATATTATCACATTCGTGAGTATTGGTTTTAAGTGAGCTTCGCACGTCTGGAGGTGGACCAGATGACGGATCTTCCTCAGCACTCATCACGGTTTGATACCCCGTCGTCGCAGCTGAATCTGGAAGCGGTCGCATCGCGGCAGACGCGTAAGATCCGGATCATCAGCCTGGCGATAGCCATCGCACTTCATGGGTCGCTCGCGATCTGGAAGGTTTCGGCGGAAAGGCGGGCTGTCAAGCCGCTGACGACGCGGTTCATCAAGCGTGAGCCGCGGCTGATCAAGCCGTTGGAACTGCGCAAAGCGCCCAAGCCCAAGCGTCGTCAGATGCGCCGGCGCATGAAGCGCGTGCGGGCGAAAGTGGACACGCGCGGGCTCTCGCGAGCGCCGAAGGCCAGCCAGGTGCTCGACAGCCTGGTGAGGCCCGCGACGACGATAAGTCAGACTGCGAGTTTCGAGCGCCCCCGGCTCGAGCCCATGATCGAATCGAGCAGAGTCGAGATCGCCAGGACCGGTGGGGCGCGTCTGGATGTCAACCTCGAGATGGTGGATCTCAAGACCCTGGACTACGGTCAGTACCAGGCCGCTGTGGTGCAGGATCCGGAGGACAAGCGCGAGATTTCAGGCTTCTTCAAGCTCGCGCGGGTCAGTCTGGGCGCGGCGGGGCAGCCGGCGCTGCGGCTGGAGGGCCTGGGCCGCGCTTGGGGGTCGATGTTCCACAAGGAGTTGGCCTACCTCGCGGAAGCCATCAACGAGTACACCGACATCGACGTCGAGATCGTGCCGGACGTCGCGATGTCGTCGAAGCTGCTCTTAAAGTGTCCCTGGGCGGCGGTACTGCCTCGCGGGCCCTTCGTGCTCACGAAAGCGGAGGCGCGCAACCTGGGGGAATACCTGACGATCGGCGGTTTCACGATTATAGACGTCGTCTATTGGAGCGACCGGCACCGGTATGAGAACTACTTCGTTCAGCGGGGGATGTTCCAGGACGCCTTCGCCGCCAAGGGCCTACGAGAGGGCCGCCACTGGGCTTTCGTCGCGCTGGAGAACGACCATGCCCTCTTCCATTCCTTTTACGACATGGCGGGCTACCCTCGCATGCACGGAACGCCGGGGGCCAGTTCCACGGACCGAGGGGCGCGCGGACTCAATTCCGAGGCTATACGCTCGAGTGAAAAAGCCGAGGGCGTCGAATACGCCGGCCGGCTGGTTGGGCTTCTGGAGGTCGCCGTGTGGACCTGGAAGCGCCACGCCGGGGTGTACGGCACTCCCCCGGACCGTAGCCAACTGGAGTACGGGATCAACATGGTCGTCTTCGCCCTGACGCAGGAGGGCTCGCTCGCCGCTCGGTACGTGAGGGCTGGCGGGTAGGTGAAACGCCGTCGCGGGGCCTTCCGTCGCCACGGGGTGCCGAGCATCCAGCTAGGTCGTGCGGCGGTTCCGGTGGCACCACGTCCAGTCTGAAAATACGAGCCAATAGGAGGGGCCGGTGATGTCTCTCGCGCCTAGGGCTGTGGCGCAAATGGGTCTGGGCTTGCTCGCGCTTGCCGTTCTCCTCGGCCTGGCGGGTCCGGTTTGGGGACAAGCGGCGTTGATAGGCCGCCGCAGCAAGCCATTCCTCGGCCGTGCGGAGGAAGAGGGCTACCTGAACTACGCCCGCGACCCCACGCGCAACTACGGGGCCATGTCCGGAATTTTCAAAATGTACGATGACTTCGGCAATTACCTGGTCGAGGGCTATCCGGTCTGGTTCTGGGAGGAGCGCCGTCCCGGCGCTGGCAGGGGCCTTATTGGGTCCGAGGACGGGAGCTTTCGCCAGAACCAATTCCGGTACAAGAGTGTTTACGACCTCCTCATGGAGGCCGGGGATACAAGCCGGGGCTGGCACTATCGGCTGAACGTCTCGGACCGCATGCGTACGCATTTCACGTCTCTGACCCTCAGCCTGCCTCGGTTCGCCGGTGTGCGGTTTGATGTGGCCTCGGAGAAGAACCGGGGGACATTCCTTGCCACCAAGGGCTGGACGCAGCAACGGTCCGACATCGTTCAGAAGCCGGGCGGAGGACCCTTCCCAGGCTTCGGGGCGGGTCCTGGTTTCAAGGCGGAGATCAACGTCACGCCGGTGCCGTTTTTCGCCCTGCGATGGGAGACGGACATCGGGGACGCTGTGACGCTCGGATCGACGTTCGTCAACCAGCATCAACAGGACGTGACCCTTAAAGAGCGCATCTTCTCGGCGCGCGGGTCCTTGCCGTACCCGATGCTGCCGCCGGGGCGGATCATCATCCACTTTACCGACGACACGCCCGAAAACGGTGGCGGCGCGGCGGTGTTCGACGTGCGGGTCCGCGTGATTGCCGAAGGGGACAGCGTGTTCACGCGCTTCATCCCGAGCATCCTCGGTGGGGAGGTCGTGGGTGACCACTGGGAGGCGAACGGCAACGACGAGTTGTCCTTCGCCTACGACATGCCGATTTCACCGCTCCCTGTGGCTATGGAGGTGGAAGCGGTCGTCGCCAACGACTACCGGATCGCCGTGAGCCAGGCCCACAAGTTTTACGAGGGTCGCTCGAGCAAGCAAGTTGACGCCGAGGGGAACAGGGTGGAATTCGTGGATCGCGCCTCGACGCCCGTGGTCATCACGCGTTCTGAAGGAAACGTGCGGGACTTCTCGAACAAGGCCCTAGTAAAGTTTCGCTATGGGTTCAACACGGGGCAATCGGTTTACGGTGCGGACTTGCGGGCCAATGTCGCTGGGGCGCACATCGAGGGAGAGTTCGCGCTCAGTTCCGTCTATCAGCAGTTCTCCACGCGGCCCGGTCAGAAGCTGTCGCCTCTGCGGGACTCGGCGTGGTTCCTGACGGCGGAGCGGCCCTTCGCCAAAGGGTTCGTGGATGTGGGCGTGGAGTTCTTCCGGATCGGACCGAAATACGCGGGCTACCAGACCACGCGTAGCGGGCCTCTGCTCTACACCGACAACGGTGGGGGAAATCGCACGGCCCAGGTCACGACGGAGTTCCCCTGGGTCGAGGACAACGACGACGGGGACCAGTATGCGGACGATGATCCGTCGTTCGATTCCTTCGGAGCCCTCTATGGGCGGGCGGAGCCCATCCAGGACGCGGGGGTCTTCCCCGGTCGTGACGAAGACCTAGACGGCAATTTCGACGAAGATCGAAACGAGAACGGCCGCCCCGACTGGAAGGACCCGTTCATCCTCTACTACTCCGACCCCATCGAGTTCGTTTTCGGCTGGGACAACAACAACAACGGGTTCGTGGACCAGCGCGAGGACGACGAGTGGGCGGATTACCGCTACTCGAACCTGGGGCGGCGGGGCAAGGACGTCGAAGGGCAGCACGCGTTCGTGCGCTTCAATCCCCTGCGAAACCGGTTCGGATGGGGCGAAGGGAACGTCGGCCTGGGCTGGTTCGATCAGGACGAGCCCGCGAGTGGCGGGATCAACCGGGGCCGGTACGTACGTACGGAGTACCGTTACGAAGCGAGGCGATGGGGCACGGTGGAGCTCGATCACGAGTCGAAGCGCGTTCGGGACACGGTCCCCAACAGCGTCTATGTCTTCGGGCTGACGGCGTTCGAGCGGGATACGAACAAGCCCGGTGGTCCAATTCCCGGCGATCGCGGCTTCGATCTCCTGTTGTACCGGAACTCTATGGCGCACCAGGCCTGGCTGGGCACGGCCTTCACCGGGGTGCTCAACCTGACCGTCGACAACAGCTTCAAGGTGCTGCAGAATCACCGGTTGCGCGAAGAGGGCCAGGTGGAAGCTCGGCGGACGATGTACACGATGGTCAACCGCGCCGACTACCGGCTGCGGTTCGGTCACTGGACGATCTGGCCGCAGTTCAAACGGCTGACGCTGATCGAGCGGGAAAGGGTCGAAGAGCGGTCCGGTGTGACGTTGCGCAGCCAGTCGTGGACGGCTCCCATCTTCAAGGTGGAATACCAGCTCACCCGGCGCACCAAGCTCCTGTTCGGCCAGCAGGGTGTGCGCGTGGGCTGGGCCGATAAAGGGTCGCCTATCCGCAATTTCTTCGCCTTCCGCTTCCGCGACAAGGCGGACCCCGAGGTGGGCTTCAGTGCCACCGATCAGATCATCGCGTTCCAGAACTGGACGAACTACTGGGGGCGCAAACTCCACACTTCAGTGGGCTTCCACCGCTCCTCCAAAGAGTTCATCGAGAGCGCCAACCGCTTCCTCGACGAGCGCAACTCCCGCCTCTTCGTCGAAGTCATCACAGGCTACTAGCAACGCCTCTCGGGCCGCGACGCGCATTGCCCTCGGGCGGCCTCCGTGGTACACTGGTTTACACCTGTGCTTCACTGGAACGGGCGCGGCGATCGGGCATTTCGCGTTTAATGACCTTATTCCTGAGCCAGGATTGTATCCAGGAAAGCCGAGGTCAGATAATAGCCGTGCTGATGACGGGCCATGCCTTCAAAGGTTGACTTGTTCCCCATTTGTGGTACACTCAGGCGAGAAGGAGGTAACTATGGCTAAGACCGAAATGATCCGCGCCCGCGTTGAACTGGAGTTGAAGTGCCAAGCCGAAGAGATCTTCTCGGAGCTCGGACTATCGTCAACCGAGGCGATCACGCTGTTTTATAGACAGGTGACCCTGCATCGCGGTTTGCCGTTCGCTGTGAAGGTTCCCAATACGGAGACCATCGAAGCGCTGCGACAGGCCCGCGCAGGAGAGGGACTCACCGAATACGCCGATCTGGAGGATCTCAAAGCCAGGAGCGGCTGATCGATGCGCCTGCTCACCACGAAGCGATTCGAATTTGTTCGACTGATCATCCGGTGCGTATCCACCGATTCATGAGCGCTGGCGGTGGTAGCGCCCTGCGTTCCACGGGACGCTTAACGTGGCTATCGCTTTGGCCTCCGATGACGGGACAGAACCAGTGGTGGACTGCCCGGCAGTCAGCGCCCCGCCTCCGCGATTCCCACCCAGTAAGAGATGCCCGTCTAGGCGTGTTACGCTGGGGTATTAGGTGAAATGGGGGAAAGACCGATGGCTGAGGAGATGGACAAGGCTAGCGAATTCATCCGCGTGGCGAGCTTGACCGATGTCCCCCCTGGTGGCTCGAAACCCATCAGTGTTGCCGGTCGCCACATCGCGCTCTTCAATGATGGCGGCCGCATCTACGCCGTGGACAATCGCTGTCCACACATGGCCTACCCCCTCACGGAGGGGACGGTCACCGACGGCATCTTGCGCTGCCATTGGCATCACTGGCGCTTCGATCTCTGTTCGGGCGGCTGCTTCACTTCCGGCGGTGATGACGTCGCGACCTTCGGGGTCGAGGTGCGAGATGGCGAGATCTGGGTCTCGCCCGTACCGCGTGCGGGTTTCCACTCGGCCATCGTCGAGAAGGGGCGCGCCGACCTGGAGCAGGGGATCCGAGAGGGGAGCAGTTTTCTGATCGCCAAAGCGGTTGCCGTGATGGATGGAGCGGGGGTCGAGCCCCTGGAGATGATCCGCCTCGGTGCCTTGCGAGGGATCGAGTACCGCCAGCAGGGCTTCGGACGGGGTCTTGTGACCCTCACATGCACGGCCAATCTTCTGAAAGATATAGATCCCTCCGACCGCGTCCTTGCCCTCGTGCACGGGCTAACCCATGTCGCGCGTGATGCGGCCAATCAGCCGCCACGCCGGCCGCAGCGGGCCCTGCCCGAAGCCGGAACGGCGGATTTCTCTAAGCTTCTAAGCTGGTTTCGATCCTTCATCGAGGACCGCGAGTCGGCGGGCGCCGAGCGCTGCCTCAGGAGCGCCATCGCTTCCGGCGAGCCGCCCGAGCGGATCGCGAAGATGCTCGTCACCGCTGCGACGGATCACTTTTTCCTTTCGATCGGCCATGTGGTGGATTTCGTTAACAAGGGCTTCGAGCTCGTCGGGCACTTGGGCGAGGCGCAGGCCGCAACGGTCCTCTCCAGCCTCATCCCGCTCATGGCGAGCGCCTTCCGGCACGAAGAATCGGTCGATTGGCAGGAGATGGTCGGGCCCTTGCACGAGACATTCGAGGAACTGCCGCAGCTTCTGGCTGAGGGGCAGGGTCTTTCCTGGCGAGATGAGGACGAGCTTCTGGCGTGCATGCTGCGAGAGCGGCCGCTGCTCATCATCGAAGCGGTACGCGAGGCCATCAAGTCGGGGGCGACGCTCCGCCAGGTGAGTGCAGTCCTGGCGCGTGCGGGTATCCGGCGCGTTCTGCGCTTCCATCTCCAGAACGAGGGCGACTGGGACACGGTGCTGCACGTCGTGAGCTACGCCAACGGACTCGATAATCTCGTGCGGTGGTTGGCGGGGCGGGACCCGGAGATGGACCGAGCGCTTTGGCGCGGGGTCTTCCACGGCGCGATGTTCGTCTACCTCACTCACTTCCTCAACATCCCCGCGGCGCGGCTGCCCAACGCCGCAAGCGGCGGGATCGACGCGCCGGACGAGCCCCAGGCGCTGTGCGAGCGTCTGGCCTACTGCGCTGAGTTCCAGCAGGTGGACGAGGCGGCACTGATCGTCCATCACTACCAGAAGCGAGGCTATCGAATGGCACCGCTTCTGGCCGCGCTGGGGCGATCCCTCTTGAAGGAGGATTCAGATTTCCACACCTTCCAGATGGTAGAAGCAGCCTTTCGCCAGCATGCGCTCCTGGGGTCACATCCCGATGCGGCCTGGGCAGTGGTGGCTGGCGCACGCTACCTTACCGCGCAAAAGTTGCGGCGGTCGATGCTGGCGACGACGGAAAATGCGGTCAAGCTCGCTCGCGGGGAGCGGATAGACATATAGTGCAGGACGCGATGACGCTTATCATCGATCCGTCGCAGCTTCACTTTTGAAGGCGGAGGACTCGAAACGCCGGCGCGCTTGGGATCTCCGCATCCTGTGATCCTTGGAGGGACTCATGGCTCAAAGTGGCGACAAGCTGTGTGTATGTCTTTGATCCGTCTGCGGGGGTGTGCGCCGGTGCGGGCCTTATGCGTCCTGGGGCTCTTGGCGATCCACCCACCCCTAGCGTCCGCACAGATGGGTGACTTTGTGCCACCGGTTCGTGCGGCGTCGGTCAGGATGGGCGACGTGAGCCCGAGGATCACGCTGGTGGGGACCACCGAGCCCAGGATGCATAGCCTGGTCGCCAGCGAGTGCGAGGGTCGGGTTGTGGGCGTTCCGGCCGATGAGGGCGACCTGGTCGAAGCTGGGGCCGTCTTGGCGCGACTGGATGGGCGTTCGCTGGAGCTGGAGCTGCGCGAGGCGCGCGCCGTGCTCGCCGAGGGTCAGGCGCAGTTGGAGCTGGCGGAGCACGATCTTGAACGGGCGCGCCAACTGTTCGGGGACGACATCCGTACCCTCAAGGAGCTTCAGGATGCGGCGGCGGAGCGGGCCGTCTGGGCTGAGCGCACCGAGCAGTTCGCTGCCCGGGTGGAGAAGATGGAAGTGGACCTGGAAAGGACCGGCATTCGTGCGCCGTTTGGGGGTGCGGTGGTGAGCTTGCACACGGAGATCGGCGAATGGGTTCGAGAAGGCGGGCCCATTGCCGAGTTGGTGAACCTTAGCCGCGTTCACGTCGTCGTGGACGTTCCCGAGCGCTACATCAACGCGGTCACGGTCGGCGATGCGGCGAGCGTGACCTTCGATGCGCTGGCCGGCCGGGGCGGGGATGGCGTTGTGATCGCCGTTATCCCACAAGCGGATGAGACTACGCGCACCTTTCCCGTCAAGGTCGAGCTTCCGAACGCCAAGCTGGCGATTAAAGGCGGCATGCTGGCGCGGGTGACCTTGCGCGTGGGTGAAGGTCGGACCTCAACGCTGGTGCCCAAGGACGCCCTGGTGACGCGCGGGGAAAGGGTTTTTGTCTACGTCGTGGAGGCGGACACAGTGCGCTTCGTGCCCGTGGTACTCGGTGTGGCGCACGACACCTCGGTGGAGGTCCAGGGGCCGCTCCAGTCCGGTGAACTGGTCGTGGTTCGCGGCAATGAGCGGTTGCGCCCCGGTCAGACCGTTCGCCTGGTGGGGCCCGCTGGGGCAGCGCCGTGAAGCTGGTCGATTCGTCCATTCGCTATCCCATCACCGTGGCGGTCGGGGTCATCCTGATCGCCCTTTTCGGTTTTATCTCGCTCTTCCGCATTCCGGTGCAGCTCACCCCCGACGTGGAGCGTCCGCAGGTCACCGTCGAGACGATCTGGCCGGGGGCCAGTCCGCAAGAGGTCGAGCGCGAGATCGTCGAGGAGCAGGAAGAGCAACTTAAAGCACTCGACGGCTTGGTCCGAATGACTAGCGAAAGCCACGAGAACATGGGGCGCGTGGTCCTGGAGTTCCAGGTCGGCACGCCGCAGGATGCCTCGCTGCTCAAGGTATCGAACCGGCTCGAACAGGTGCGCCAGTACCCGCAGGACGCAGAAAAGCCTGTGGTCACGAGCGTGGACGTGGGACGCGGCGCGATGGCGTGGTTTGTCCTCTCGTTCCGGCCTGGCGTTGGGGGCGACATCTCGACGATGCGGGATTTCGCGGAGGACGTGATCAAACCCCGGTTCGAGCGGGTGCCCGGCGTGGCACAGTCCAACGTCTACGGGGGGCGGGAGCGCGAGCTTCAGGTCATCGTGGACCCCAACAAGCTCGCCGCGCGGGGCATCACCCTTGGGGAAATGGCAGCGGCGCTCGACCGCGAGAACCTAAACACTTCCGGCGGCGACTTCGACGAGGGCAAGAGGCGCTATCTGGTGCGCACCGTTGGCGAGTACCACAGCCCTGCGGACGTCGAGCGAACCATCATCGCCCAGCGCAATGGGACGCCCGTCTACGTCCGCGACGTGGCGAGGGCGGAACTGGGGTTCAAGAAGCTGGACGCCGTCGTTCGCCACAAGGATACGGAGGCGATCGCGCTCAACGCGTTGCGGCAGACCGGGACCAACGTGCTGGAGACGATGGCGGGCCTGCGCGAGGCGGTAGCAGAACTGGGCCGCGATGTCTTACCGGGCCAGGGCTTGCGATTGGTCCAAGTCTACGATGAGACCGAGTACATCGAGGACGCGATCGGTCTGGTGGAGCAGAACATCGTCCTCGGGGGGCTGCTCGCCATCGGTGTACTTCTGGTCTTCCTGCGGAGCATCACAAGCACCCTGATCATCGCCGCAGCTATCCCGATTAGCGCCGTCGGCACGTTCCTGGCGATGACGCTGTTGGGCCGAAACCTCAACGTGGTGAGCCTTGCGGGGCTGGCGTTCGCGGTGGGGATAGTGGTGGATGCAGCCATCGTCGTCTTGGAGAACATCTACCGCCATAGGCAATTGGGCGGGTCCCGAACCGAGGCGGCATACGAGGGGACGTCACAGGTCTGGGGAGCGGTGCTGGCAAGCACCCTGACGACCGTTGCGGTCTTTCTACCCGTCGTCTACATCCAGGAGGAGGCGGGCCAGCTCTTCAGGGACATCGCCATCGCTGTGAGCTGCGCAGTCGTGCTCAGCCTCGTCGTCTCGATCACGGTCATCCCCACCATGGCGGCGAGGATCCTGCGCATCGCTCAGGGCGGAATCGCCTCCGACGGCAGCCGTCTTTCTCGGCTGGGGCACCGTTTCGAGGAGACGGTGACGGCGATCATCGAGCGGCTCCTGGGCAGCGTGCGTGCGCGGCTTGTTGTCGTGGTCGGGATGACGGCGGTGAGCATCGGGCTTTCGTGGCTGATTGCTCCCAAGACCGAGTACCTGCCGGGAGGCAACCGGAACCTGATCTTCGGCCTTTTGCTTCCTCCGCCGGGCTATAACCTGGGCGAGTTGTTGGCTATCGGCGAGCGGTTGGATAGCACCCTGCGGCCCTACTATCGGGCGGAGCCCGGTTCGCCCGAGGAAGCTCGGCTTGAAGGACCACCGGTGGACAATTTCTTCTTCGTCGCGCGCGGCAGGATGGCCTTCACGGGCATGACGAGCAGGGAACCTGAGCGCGTCAAGGAGCTCATCCCAATCGTCATGCGGCCTCTGGGTGGCGTGCCAGGTCTGCTCCCCATCGTGCAACAGGCGAGCCTCTTCGAGCGCGGCCTCGCGCAGGGGCGAACGATCGATGTCGAGATTCATGGTCCCGATCTTGAGCACCTGATGGCCTTGGGCGGCCAGATCTTCGGCAGGGTTCACGAGGTTCTGCCGGAGGCGCAGGTGCGGCCTATTCCCAGCCTCGGCCTGGGCAACCCCGAGGTGCAGCTCGTCCCCGATCGAGAGCGCGCGGCGGAACTGGGACTCAGCAGCTACGATCTGGGCGTGATCGTGGATGTGCTCGTGGACGGCAGGAAGGTGAGCGAGTATCATTACGACGGACGGAAGATCGATCTCACGCTCATGGGCGACCGCACCTACGCCCGGAGAACGCAGGACCTGGAGGAGCTGCCCATCACCGCTACCGGTGGAGGGCTGGTGACCCTGGGCTCGGTCGGGCAGGTGGCCGTGACTACGGGGCCGGAACAGATCAACCATATCGAGCGTGATCGGGCGGTTGTGATCCAGATCATGCCCCCCGAACGGATGGCCCTGGAGGACGCGATCGAACGCGTCGAGGCGGAGGTCCTGGAGCCCTTGCACGCATCGGGTCAGCTCGCCGGGCCCTACGGGATCACCCTCGCAGGCACAGCGGATAAGCTGACGGTGACGCGCCAGGCTCTTCAGTGGAATTTCGTCCTCGCGCTGGTGATCACATACCTGCTCATGGCAGCGCTGTTTGAGAGCTTTCTGTATCCGTTTGTCATCCTGTTCAGCGTGCCGCTCGCGGCGCTGGGGGGTTTTCTGGGCCTGGGGGCGGTGAACCTGTTGATTGCCTACCAACCCTTGGACATCCTGACGATGCTGGGGTTCGTGGTCCTGATCGGGATCGTCGTCAATAACGCCATTTTGATCGTTCACCAGGCCTTGGCCAATCTCCGGGGCGGGGGCATGGCACCCCTGGAGGCGGTTCGCGAATCGGTCCGAGTGCGCATCCGGCCCATCTTCATGAGCACAACCACGAGCATCTTCGGGATGCTGCCCTTGATCCTCATGCCCGGCTCGGGCTCAGAGCTCTACCGGGGGTTGGGCAGCGTCGTCGTGGGCGGACTCGCCCTCTCGACGGTCTTCACCCTCTTTTTGGTCCCCAGCCTCTTCAGCCTCGTCCTCGAGGCGCGCGAGCGCTTGACGGCGCATCTGCATCGGGTTGGCTAAGGTCGTCGCTGGCCCGTCGCGCCGTGGGCACGCTGAGGACGCCGCCGGTCTAGGCGCTCGTGCGGATGGGGGATACGCCGCCAGATGACCGACCTTGAGTTGATGGAAATCCACGTTGAGGTGCTCTTCATCCACGACCAAAACGGACGCCTCGCGTCCATCAACAAGCTTGAAAAGCCTCCCGCGCCACGCTTCTTCTTGGGCCGGACCGCGGAAGGAAACCTTTGGCGCTTCCGGCACGACCTGCCGGTGGATGTGGTGGCTGAGCTGAAGGCACTATGCGCATCGGAACCGGTAATGCCCGATCTGCGGATGCCGCCCGTCCATCTCGAATCATACAGGGATGTGTTGGCGACCCACGGCGAGATTCAGCGCGACTACATGGGGCCAGTGTATCGGTTTCCCGACGAGATCGCGCATCCCGGGGATGCGGTGAGGATCACCGTTGATAACGGGGATCTTTTGAGGCCGGGTTTTGCGGATATGGTTCCTGAGCTTGGGTTGGATAACACTCTCGTGTTCGCCGTAGTCGAGGGTGGGAGGGCGGTCTCCATCTGCTGCAACGCGCGCACCTCATCCCGGGCGGCGGGGGCTGGTGTCGAGACGCTGGAGGAGCACCGGGGTAGGGGATACGCCGCGCGTGCCGTCGCGGGCTGGGCGTTGACGGTCCGCGAACTGGGCCTTGTGCCTCTCTACGACACATGGTGGGAGAACGTCGCGTCGCAGCGCGTGGCCGAGAAGCTGGGGCTGATCCTTTACGGCGTCGATCTTCATTTCACGTAAACGGGTCTCGACGCTGACCCGGCGAGGGCGCGATGGAAAAAACGCAGGGAGAGCGGGAAAGCGCATCCGAGTTCTGTATCGTCTTGATCACGGTGGGGGTGGAGGACGAGGCCGAGCGCATCGCCCGCCATCTCGTGGCCGAGAGGCTCGCGGCGGCCGTCAATATCGTAGCCGGAGTTCGCTCGTTCTACCGTTGGGAGGGCGCGATCCAGGACGCTCAGGAGCTCCTGTTGATCGCCAAGACGTGCCTTGCTCTGGTGGATCGGCTCGTCGAGGCGATCAGGCCCCTGCACAGCTATGAGGTCTTCTCGGCGGTCGCCGTCGGGATCGATGCCGGGGACCGGGAGTACCTGGAGTGGGTGCGCGAGGAGACGGATCAGAGCGAATAGCCAAAGACCGCTTCACTGTTTATATTGGGAATCGATCATGTCCGGCGGGACTTATATACTTAACTTTGTCTCACCCCTCCCATCCCTACCACTTGATTTCTCTAGCGCGAATTATATATTGACGTGGCGTCCTACAACGCTGTCGTGAACAGCTTCTAATTAGGTAGGACTCCACGTGGACACAGGTATATAATTCCCTAACCCGAAGGAGTAATGCAATGGTAAACACGCGCACAGTTTTGGCTCTGCTCACTGTCGCCTTCGTCGCACCGTCCCAACTGCAGGCGGTCTCTCCCGCGGACTACGATGTTCCAGTGAGCACTGCCCAGCAGCTACGCCTCGGAGGCACGTACTCCTACGCTGGCAGCGGAAGCGACACCGGAACCAACGACGGCTCGGCTTCGTTGGTGTACCGCCGTTATTTCAACTCCTTGCCTTACGCTTGGGACCTCAACTTCAACGGCGTCGGGTCGACACATCGCACGGCTGACGACACGCAGGAAGGCTCCTACAATTTCGTGGCGGATCCAGGGATCAGGAAGTACTTCAAGCCGGAAGGTAATGTTTTCTACTCCGGCGAACTTCGCGTCACTGGCAACAGTGAGTTCGATCGCCCGACTATCGACGTTACGCCGGGCGTGGGGTACGGACGCTTCATCCGCGTCACGCCGCTTGCCCTTGCGGTGCGTATTGAGGAATTCCTGCTGAGTGAAGGATTGATCGAGGGATCTCTGCCGAAGAAGACGCTGGTTGCACTTGCGCAGGTGATCGAGCGCCAGGACGAATTTGAGACCGAATTTGGCGACCGTTACAAGATTAAGTGGTTTGAAGCGATGGAGAAAATTATCGCCGAGTCTGGACTGTTTGTTCGTGGAGGATTCGGTGCCGTCGGCTCGCTGCGCGTCGATGAAGTGCTCTTCCAAGAACATGTGAACGAGCGCTTTATCGGCTGGGACGTGCGCACGGGCGTCCGCTTCGAGGTTTTGACGAAGGACTCAGACACCTCAGCCCAGGACCCGGGACTGTCTCTGCGAATGCGGTACTCGCGGCCTGTGGGCTGGAAGTCTCAGTTCGACTTCGGCGCCCAGTACTCCTCGCCATTCACTGGCGATTTTGGCACCAACATCTTTACGCTGTCGAGTTCGCTGAACTATCTGTATGAGTTGACTAACCGCATCGACTTTACGCTCAGTAACATCTTAACCGCCTCGCGCAGCGAGCCGAGCGTCGAGGCAACAGTGGTAGAGCAGGTGCGGTCGGGGTTCATTTTCTTCATCGAGAATCAGATCAACCTCAATGTCACCGGAACGATCGCCAAGGAGCGCGGCCAGGACCCCACTCAGAGCTTCAATATGGCTATCGAGTACCGCCTGCGTTAGAAAATGGCTGCCCGAATATAGAGGAAGCTAGCCGAGGCGGGGCCACCCGTGTGGGGGTACATTAGGTGGGTAGGGGGCTCCGCCGATGCTGTGTTCTCGGTAGGGCCGGTAGGTTTTTGAGATAGCTTCACATTTTTTGGGGATTATATACCTGTGTATGTACACTGAGTGAGAGTCCTACGGCTCTCGCTTCCGCTTGGCTTCCTGCTCGTACCGCCACTCACTCTTTGGCTTGGTCCTGAGCACTGCATCGGCGATCTCATCCGGAGAGGTGTCGATGCGCTCCGGCATCTTGTAGATCACCGGGGCGGTCTGGCTTTTTCTTTTTCCGGTTCCGGGGCATGGTGAGACTCCTTCCTTCCGTCGGACACGCTCCCCGAGCATGCAACGGAGTGCCGTCAGGGTCAAGTACCCCCTCCCTGAATTTGCAGAACAACCATGAGAAATCGAAATATCTACATAGGGCTAAGACTTGGATTGTGATTTCTCTCGGCGCTCTGATTTTGAGTTCTGTCGCTTTTTATGCGGTATACCCTTCGATTCCGAAAATGCAAAAGGTGGAGTTAATCAACGAAGGTGGAGGTGAAGAAGATGCCTCAAGATAAGCCCAAGCCTCAGAAACCTGAACCCCAGAAGCCGCAGACTCCAGAGAGGCCGCAGGCTCCAAAGGGGAAGATCATATACGAGAACGAAGCTCCCCCGAGAGACGGTACAAAACGTAGATGATGGTGGCTGATAGCTCCAGCCAGGAGCTTCCCTAGGGGCCATACAGTCGACGGCCAAGCCAGTTGTTTGCTTTACCAGCCGTGGTCGCGCAGCGTTGCCGTAGCCGCCAGCGCAGCGGGAAAGCCCACCAGCGGGGTCGTGATCGCGACCGCGTGCAGGATCTCCTCATCCGTCGCGCCGGCCCGTCTCGCGCGGGTGGCGTGAGCGATCAGCCCGCCCGATGCGCCTCGGGCTACCTCGACAGCGATCTTGATGAGCTCGGCAGTCTTCGGGTCCAGCGGACCCGCCCCGCCGCAGGCATCCCGCAGTGCGGCGTACGCTTCCCACACAGCGGGAAAACGCTTCTGGAAATCAGCGAGCGTCGCAGGAAGTTCTTCGGCCATTAGGTTCTCCTCTCCAAATCTACCCGGTGGTCTATCGGGCGGCGGGCAACTTCCTCTACATCGCCGTCGCCGACCTTGTGCCCGAGATCAACAAGCACGAGAGTATGAAGACGGGTCTACTCCACTTCGCATCCTTCACCGCGGGGCTCTTGCTGATTTTGACATTCAGGCTCGCCTTGGGCATTGAACCACGCACCGACCGCGTCACCTCCAGGCCCTGAGCCGGCCGAGCCGGTAGAACGCTAGCATCGGGTCGGCTTCACCTTCGACGATCTCCCGAGCGACCTGCTTTCCGACCAACGGTGCCAGCGTAATCCCGCTGTGCATCACGGCGATGTAGATCCCCCGTCGCCCCGGTGCGGGACCGATGAGTGGGTAACCGTCGGCGGGAATGGGTCGGATTCCGAGCTGTACCGCCTCGATCCGCCGCCCGCGTAAGGACGGCACCAGCGCCGCGGCGCGCTCGAACAGTTGCCGGCACGCTTTTGGGGGTGGGTCGAGAGCCATGCCTTCGGACGCCGTCTCGTCAACGTCCTCCGCGCCAAGGATCAGCCGTCCGTCCTCGGTGGGCCGCATGTGAAACCCGGGTGGATACAGCACGCGTCCGATGCCCTCGCGGACGGGCGCGGTGACAACCAGAAGCCCCGGACTGCGCTTAACCGGCACTTTCAGGCCAACCATCCGCGCGACCTTCGGGACTTCGACCCCGGCGGCACACACCACCCACGGCGCCTCGACCGTGCCGTGGGGCGTCTCGACGCCGGTGACACGGTCGCCGCTGAACCTGAGCCCTATCACGGGGCAGCGGTTCACAACCTCTGCGCCCAGTTCCTTCGCCCGGGCGAGGAACGCGCCTACCAGCGCGCGGGCATCCACGCGCTTATCCATCGGGGCGTACAGGATCCCCAGCGGTGGATCGAGCAACTGAAGATGGGGTTCCAACTCGGAGAGCGCCTCAGCGTCGAGCCATTGGACGGGGTAACCCCATGCTCTGAGGCGCGTTTCCCGCTGACGTAGCGTCTCGGCCTCATCGGGGTACGTCGCCCAATGGAGAGAGCCGCCGTCCCGCAGACCGAATGGACGACGGAGCGTCTCCTCCAAGCTGTCGAAGGCCTCGACGGCGCGGCGCCTGAGGCGGTGGTAAGCCTCGGCCGAAGTGCCTGTCGCGTTGATCCATGCGAAGGTTGAGCCGGAGGCCCGCGATGCCGGTTCGCCGCGCTCCAGTAGCGTGACGCACAGGCGTTTGGCGGCTAGAGCGTGAGCGATGGCCGATCCGACGATCCCGCCGCCGATGACGACGGCGTCTGCGGTGCGTCGCATGGTATAGGGTGGCGCGAGTTCTCTCTCGTAGGGGAGCTTCCGCCTGCCGGGAACGTCGCTGCTTACAGGTGGGAGACTAGCGCGGCTGCGAGGGCTCTCCCTCCCCGCGCCACTCCGACGGCAGCATGTGGCCCGCGGTCGTCCCGCCGTCCACCGTGATGGTGGTGCCCGTGATGTACTCGGCCGCGTCCGAGGCGAGGAAGACGGTCGTGCCGACGATGTCCTCCGGGGTTCCTCGCCGGCCCCAGGGGATGGCGGCGTCCGCCTCGGGCCGTGCCCGCATCCTCTGCCTGCGGGGCTCCTTGATGAAGTTGGTATCGGCGCCGCCCGGCGCGATGGCGTTGACGCGGATCCTGTGGCGCGCCAACTCCACTGCCATCCCCATCATCAGGTTCTTCGCCCCCGCCTTGGCCGAACAGTAGGCCGCCTGCTCCTCGTGGCCCGCCTCGGCTCCCACCGACGTGATGCACAGGATGACGCCTCCGGATCCCTGCTCGACCATCCGCCGCGCCGCCGCCTGCGAACAAAGGAACTGGCTTTTGAGGTTGACCGCATGGCTCCAGTCCCATAACTCCTCGGTAGTCTCCAGAAACGGTGCGAACCTCACGGCACCCACGTTGTTCACAAGAATGTCCACACCACCGAAACGCTCGACCGTCGCCTGCATCATGCGCCCGACGTCAGCCGGGCGTGAAACGTCGACGGTGATCGCCAGCGCATTCCGGCCTAGATTTTCGATCTCATGGGCCACGCGTGTGGCGTCCTGGCCGTTGAGGTCGGCGACCACGATGTCCGCGCCCTCGCGCGCGAAGCCAAGAGCGATGCTCCTGCCGATGCCACGGTCCGAACCCGCGCCCGTCACGATCACCGTTTTGCCCTCTAGCTGCATCAGATTTGCCTCCGTGCCCTTCATCCTAAGCAGACCGCTCGTTCAGGCTAGGGCGCTGCTAGCCTGGCACCGCGAGCCCCTGCGCCATGATGATTCCCCACAAGGTAATGTGCGAGGCCTTCCTGAGCGTCGCAAGTGGGCCGCTCAAGGGGACGCCTCCACTTGACTTGACGCTGGGCGCACCTTTTTTCCTAAGCTCCAGGGAGGTAGATGCAATGTCCAAGATCGTGTTCTGGGACGTGGACACGCAGGTGGATTTCATGCGGAGCCACGGTAAACTTTACGTCCCCGATGCCGAGGCCATCATCGATAACCTCGCACGGCTCACTCATTACGCCCGCGAGCGGAGCATCCGGGTTCTGGGATCAGCCGACGACCACCGTCCCGATGACCCCGAGCTCTCGAACTCCCCCGACTACCGTGAGACCTATCCACCTCATTGCCTCCACGGTACCGAGGGGCAGCGCAAGATCCTTGAGACCGCGCCGCGCGACCCTCTGTGGATTGGATCGGCCCCACTCGACCGCGCCGAACTTGAACGGCGTGTCCGCGTGCACGGGGGTGAGATCTATTTCCTCAAGCAGCGGTTCGACGTTTTCACCAACCCCAACGTGGACGCCGTCCTGGAGCTCCTGTCATCCGGGGGGATCGTGGTCTACGGCGTTGCCCTGGACGTCTGTGACCGGTTCGCCATCGAGGGCTTTCTGGCCCAGGGTAGAGGTCCGATTACGCTGGTCGAGGACGCGACCAAGCCGATCGTCGCCGAAGAAGCCGAGAAGCTCGTTTCAGACTGGCGCAGGCGCGGCGTCCGCGTCGTCTCCACCGCCGACATCGTCGAGCGCGAGGCGCTCGCCACCGCAGCGTAGCGCTGCTGGGCTTGACTAAGGGCCGTGCGTCGCCCCGCCGCCGCAACTCCCCCCTCCGGAGAAACGACCGCCTTCGGTGGCCGCCTCCAGTACGACCCCGTGGCCTGGGTCGCCCAGCACGATATCGTCCATCGTGAGCCCGCAAGCGAGTGGATCGACGGCCTGCCCTTAGGCAATGGTGACATCGGCGCGATGGTCTTCGGGGATCCCCGGAGACTCCGTATTGGCCTGAACAAGGCCGACGTGTGGGACAACCGCTACGCGCCGATCGAGCACCCTCGGAACAACTACGAGGAGTTGGCGCGTATCGTCCGCGAACGGGACGAGGCCGCCTACAAGGAGCTTGCCGCAGCGTACGATGCCGTCTACGCGTTTCCCTACCCCAGCTTCCAGCCCGTCGGTGAACTCGAGCTTCTGACGCACGCGCCCGGGGATGTCACCGCTTTCGAGCATCGTCTGAGCCTGGCCGGAGCGTTCTCAGCGATGAAATCGGTGATCGGCGAGCTGCATCAGAAGTTCACGCTCTTCACCCACGCGACGCACAGCGTCATCGCCCTGCACATTGCCAGCGAGACCTCTGGCATCTGCGAGCGCACCCTTCGCCTGAGGCGTGTCAGCACCGAGGGTTTCGACCCACCCATCTTCGACGCTGACGACGAGGGCGCCTGGATGGAGCTTGTCTTCCCCGATGGCCTGCGGACGGTCGTCTACCTGCTCCTTGACGGCGTGGAGGCCTCACCGTCCATCCGCGATGGAGGGCTCTCCGTGAGCCTCGCTCCTAAGCCCATGGGCGCCTGTGTGCTCTATGCCGCGTTTGCGACATCGAACGACGGCTTGGACCCCCTGAGCTTCGCGCGGGCCGTGGCGGCGGGCGCGCGCGATCGAGGCTATCGCGGGCTGCGCGACGAGCACATCGGCTGGTGGGCCGACTACTGGGCGAAATCCTTCATCCACGTGCCCGACCGGCTGGCTGAAAACCTGTGGTATTTCGAGATATACAAGCTTGGCTCCTGCTCGCGGCCTGGGCGGCAGATGCCCGGTCTTCAAGGGCTGTGGTGCGACGAGGACCGCCCGGCTTGGCACGGCGATTACCACTTCGACCTCAACGTCCAGATGACCTACTGGCCCGCCTATAGCAGCAACCACCCCGAGGCCGCCATGCCTCTGCTCCTGAACTGTATGGCCATGCTCCCCAGGATCGAGGAAGAGACGAGCGCCTTCTACGGCTGGGGCGGCGCCAAGTGGCCTTGCGCCACCTACAGGGGCGGCGGTGACATGGGTGGCTGGATCGCGGTCTCTCGCTGGGCGGGAAGCAGCGCCTGGATCGGGCATCATTTCTGGTGGCACGAGCTCTACACCCGCAACCGCGCCGCTCGACGCGACTTCGTCTACCCGCTCCTGCGAGCCTGCGTTGATTTCTACGACGGCCTCCTCGAGCGCGACGAGGCGGGTGTCTATCACGTCTTCCCCACTACGTCGCCCGAGCAAGACGACAACCGTCTCTCCGCCTGGGGTCGCGACAGCGCTATCGACCTCGCGTTCCTGTGCGTCCTCTATCGCGCCATCCTCGACGTCAGTGCGCGCATGAAAGCTGACGAGGACCGTCGCGAGCGCTGGCAGGAGGTCCTCGATGGCCTCGCGCCCTTCCCCCGGGCGGACGGCCACCTGATCGACCTCGAGGGCCGTGAGTGGGCCAACAGCCATCGCCACATGAGCGCCCTTTCCGCCATTTACCCCGCGGGACTTCTGGGTATGGGCGGCGGCGATCCCGAGAGCATGGCCCTTGCGCGCGCCTCGCTCCAGAACGTCCTCGACCGCGGTTCCGCCGGGTACGCCGGTTTTTCCTTTCCGTGGCTTGCCGCCATCGCCGCTCACGCCGGCGATGGGGAAACGGCGCTCCGGATGCTCAGCGAGTACATCGAGACCTACGTGAACGTCAATGGCTTCAGCATGATCTTCGATTGGAAGGAGACCGGGAAGGGGATGGCGGGGCGCAAGCTACTCCAGATCGAGGCGGGCGGCGGTTACGCGGCGGCGGTCATCGAGATGCTGATGCAGAGTTCCGGCGGTGTGATTCGCGTCTTCGGGGGCCTACCCAAGGCATGGGAGGACGTCGCATTCGGGACGCTTAGGGCCGAGGGAGCTTTCCTGGTGAGCGCCGAGCGCCGCAATGGTGTCGTGCCCTACGTTCTAGTCGAGAGTACGGCGGGAGAGCCCTGCATTATGGTCGTACCCTGGAAAGACGTACCTGCGCGCGTGCGCGATCTGACGACGGGCGATGTCGTAGTCGAACCCTCGGATCGGAGGGCGCTCGTTTTCCCGACGAGCCGCGGCCACGTCTACGTCATCGAGCGGCCCGATCTGCCGCTAGAGGCCGTCGAGCTCCGCGACCTGGAGCTAGCCCCGCTCCCCGATCCGCCGCTAGGGCTAGGCGGCGCGCTGAGCCCGACTTGAGCTCGCGCGCGGCAACCCGGCTCCTCAAAGGTGTCCCGGCGTTGCCTTGGATTCGCAACCGAGCCAGCCACACGCATCAAAGAGCGGGAAGATGCCTCAGGCGTCAGGATTGGCGGCGGCTCGGCGCTGCTTGATTTCGTGCTCGGAGGCGTTGCTCGGGGCTTGGCTGGCTGCCTAAAACAAAAACTTGCCACCCACACGACTGCGGCTATTTTCCCCGTGAGCAAGGTGCAGGGTGAGAGTCCGGGTCCAGTACGGGGTTCTCCTACGTCCATAGAGCAGCGAGGATGCAAGACGGACGAGCCAACTTTTGAAAGGCTTTACTTGACAAAGCAGCTTTAAGCGCTACCTTGCCGGTTATCTCCACAGAAGGGGTATGGCTATGGCTGAGTTCACCAGGGTTGCCAGTGCCGGCGATCTCGCTCCGGGAGATGGGAGCGTGGTCGAGGTGAACGGCGTCGAAATTGCCCTATACAACGTCGACGGCGCGTTCTATGCTCTTAGCAATACGTGTCTGCACCAGGGGGGTCCGCTCGGAGAAGGGTTCATCGAAGGCGAGACTGTGACGTGCCCCTGGCACGGCTGGCAGTACAACGTGAAAACAGGCGTCTCGGTCATGAGCGATCAGATCCGCGTCGCTTGCTACGAGGTGAAGGTAGAAGGCTCGGACGTCTTGGCCGCGGTTCCCTGAAGTGCTTGCAGATCTTAGGGCAGCGCGGTCGTCGATGGTAAGATGCATGAGCACGATGTCGCGCGCTTGGTAGTGCGCGTTAGGAGGGAAGGAAGTCAGCATGACGTACATCATCTGTGAGCCCTGCATTGGAGTGAAGGATAAAGCGTGCGTGGACGTCTGTCCGGTCGACTGCATCTACGAGGGGGATGACATGCTCTACATCCATCCCGATGAGTGCGTCGACTGCGCCGCCTGCGAGCCGGAGTGCCCGGTCACGGCCATCTTCGCCGAGGAAGACGTCCCCGAGCAGTGGAAGGACTATATCCCGAAGAACTACGACTTCTTCGAGGAATAGATACACCTAGCTATCGTTGATACGCTGCGCCGTGGATGGGTGTGGGAAGGCGCGCGCCGGCCCCTCCGTCCGCAAGCGGAGGATGTTTCCGGCCAAGGGGTTGCCGGGATGAGGTAGACGTGGACGGTTCCGCCTGGAGCACTCAAAGAACACCTCAGACGAAGGTTCAGCGCTCGGGCGCTCTGTGGTGGCAGGCGGGTGGGGAACGCTTCGTCGGAGACCCGCTCGGCCCGGTGCTCCATGCTCACGATGGCGCGGCGGAGGTCTTCTATTTCCCGCGAGGGCGCTGCCGCTTCCAGATCGGCCGGACCGAGCGCGAGTTCGGTCCCGGCACGTTCGTCTATCTCCCTCCCGACGTGCCCCACAACCTTCTGAACGCCGGGCCCGGTGAGTTGTGGTGTTTCATCATCGTCGGCCCCAACCTCTTTGCCAATCGTTGGCGCACTGAGGGCTTTGCCCCCTCGGGCTGGGACATCGAACCGGTGGTCGTCAACATCAGGGAGCCGGGAGCCGATTTGCCTTCCGACGGGCGCATCCGCTCGAAGCTCGGTCGTCTGGCGCCGGGGGAAGAGCAGTCCCCCCACGTCCACGACGACTGCGAGAAAATCTACTACGTCGTAGAGGGGGCTGGCGAGGTGGTCGTCGGCCATCTGACAGGCACCTTGGGCCCGGACCAGTTCGTCCACATCCCGATGGGCCTCGAGCACGGTTTGCGGAATGTTGGCGGGGGCGAACTGGTCTACATGTCTTTCATGACGCCCAATCCCCGCTCCAAGGGCTAGGGCGCGGCCCATCTTCTCATGTTGCCTCCAGCACCGGAGGCCCCACTTCCGTCTCCCCCGACCGTCGTTGCGCTGACTCGGCGCGTCAAGATTGAGGCCCGGCGGCTCGGCTTCGACCTGGTCGGCATCTGGCCGGCCGGACCGCTCGGAGCCCACGCGGAAGCCTACGCCCGCTGGGCGCGCGCCGGCTATGAGGGGACCATGGCCTACATGACCAGGAGGGAGCAGGTGCGGGGCGATCCGCGCCGCATCCTCCCCGAGGTGAGGTCGGTCGTCACCTGCGGCATGAACTACCACGCGCGCCCCGGCGGCACCAACGCGCAGACCGAGGGCCCATCGGGTACCCTCTCCCGTTACGCCTGGGGTGACGACTACCACGACGTCCTGGAACGTAGGCTCCGCGAGCTTCTTAGCTTCGTCCAGCGCGAGGCCTCCGAGCCCGTCCGGGGCCGCATCTATGTGGATACGGGCCCCGTTCTGGAGCGGGCCGTCGCTATGTTGGGAGGGCTGGGCTGGATCGGCAAGAACACGGTGCTGCTCAATAAGCGCCTCGGCTCGTGGCTGTTTCTGGGCGAGATTCTCCTCACCTGTGAGCTCACCTACGATCCGCCCGCCACCGAGCACTGCGGGACCTGTACCCGCTGCCTGGAGGCGTGTCCTACCGACGCCTTCCCAGAACCCTGGGTCCTCGATGCACGCCGCTGCATCAGCTACTTGACCATCGAGCTCCGCGGCCCCATCCCGCGCGATCTCAGGCCGCAGATGGGCGACCGCATCTTCGGCTGCGACGATTGCCAGGACGTTTGCCCCTGGAACCACCGCGCGCCCATCTCTCCCGAGCCCGCTTTCGCGTCTCGTCCCGGTTTCACTCACCCGGACCTGATCGAGCTTCTCTGGCTGGATGATGAGAGCTTCCGCGCTCGCTTCCGCAAGAGCCCGGTCAAGCGCACGAAGAGACGGGGACTCTTGCGGAATGTCGCCGTGGCCTTGGGCAACAGCGGCGACCGGCGCGCCGTTGGTGCTCTCATCAGAGCGCTTGACGATTCGGAGCCTCTGGTGCGGGGCCACGTCGCCTGGGCCCTGGGGCGCCTGGGTGGAGAAGAGGCCAGAGCGGCCCTTCAGCGTGCCCTCGGTCAAGAGGAAGATCCCGACGCTCGCGAGGAGATCGCTCTGGCGCTGGCGCAGATGGAGCGAGGCGCCACTGATAGGCCCGGTGGGGCTCGCGATGGCCGGGAACTTCCGGGGCCTTGATTCATCCAAGAGACGCGTGCGTGATGGTTGCTTTATACTTGACAGAAAGGGCGGAGTGCGTATTTTGAGTCCAACCATATGTGGAAGCCGGGTCCGCGAACGGCGGCCCGGAACGCGAGCTGGGGCGCCAGCTCAAGAAAGGATGATGGCGATATGGCTATAGAGATGACCGAGGCTGCGGCCGGTGAGGTGAAGACCATCCTCGAAAAGGAAGGCAAGCCGGGTGCTGCGCTTCGCGTGTTCGTCCAGGGTGGCGGCTGTAGCGGCCTCTCGTACGGGATGAGCATCGAGGAGGACATCACGGACGCGGACGAGAAGCTCGAGTGCTTCGGCGTCAACATTGTGGTCGACCCGATGAGCGTCCAGTACCTGGATGGTGCGAGGGTCGACTACGTCACGACGATGATGGGCGGCGGGTTCAAGATCGAAAACCCCAACGCCACGTCGAGTTGCGGCTGCGGCCACTCGTTCCAGGCCTAGACGAATAGACCGCGACGCCATAGACGAGCGTATGATGCCAGCGTGCCTCCTCGGGTGCGCTGGCATCGCGTTTTTGACCACAGCCTCTTTAGGTGTGCGGTAACATGAGGCATCTATGAAACACATCCTCGTCACTGGCGGCGCGGGCTTCATCGGCTCCAACTTCATCCGGGCCGTCCTGCGCGAGCGCGACCCCTCGAAAAGCTCAGGACACCCTTGGCGGGTCACCAACCTTGATGCGCTCACCTACGCCGCGAATCTCCGAAACCTGGATGACGTCGCGGACGACCCGCGCTACCGCTTCGTCCACGGTGATATCGCCGACCCCGAAATGGTACGCCCCCTCGTCGCTGAGGCCGATGCGATTGTCAACTTCGCGGCCGAGAGCCACGTGGACCGCTCCATCACGGGCGATCCGGCTTTCATCCGCACCAATGTCCTGGGCGTCCACGTTCTTCTGGAGGCGGTCCGCGCGTTGGACGACCGCGAGCGCCGCTTCCTCCAGGTCTCCACCGACGAGGTCTACGGCTCGGTGCCCGAGGGGGCTTCGCGTGAGACCGACGCCCTCGCCCCGCGCAACCCCTACTCAGCGGCCAAGGCGGGCGGTGAGCTCCTGGCCCGAAGTTACTGGACGACGTACGGCATCCCGGTGCTCGTGACCCGGGGCGCGAACACCGTCGGACCTTACCAGCACGTCGAGAAGGTCATCCCGCTGTTCACTACCAACGCCATGGATGACATCCCGCTCCCAATCTACGGGCCGGGGACCGCCGTGCGGGATTACCTTCACGTGGATGACCACTGCGAGGGGCTTTTGGCCGTTCTGGAGAAGGGAGCACCGGGCGAGGTCTACAACCTCGGCACTGATCATCACGCCAACACCGTCGAGCTCGCGGGCGCCATCTTGGAGCTTTTGGATAAGCCGCCCGATCTGATCGATCACGTCCGGGACAGGCCGGGCCATGACCAGCGCTATTGCCTCGATTCGACCAAAGCGGGCGCGCTCGGCTGGCGACCGCGGCACGATTTCCGTTCCGCGCTAGAGAAGACCGTTCGCTGGTACGTCGCTAACGAAGCCTGGTGGCGGCCTCTCAAGTCGGGCGAGTTCGCGGCGTTCTACGAGAAGCATTACGGCCGGCCCCTTGCCTAGGCCGTGAGGCGTGCTCGCCGATCCGCTTGGGTCGCGCGCTCAGGAAGGCCAGAGCTGACGCATCCGCGGGTTCGGCTTGTACTCACGTCCGACCTTGGCGCAGGGCTCACCGTTCAGGCGGACGATGTCGGCGGTGAAGTCGATCCGGCGCTTGAACAGGGTTGAGCCGACCCCCACGGCGTCGAAGGGGACGCCATCTCGAACGAACTCCGCCACTTTCTCCGGGGTGAACCCTCCTGAAACGACGATCTTGATGTTCTTGAACCCCTCGGCATCAAGCGCGCGGCGGACGTTGTGGACGAGCTCTGCCGATACACCGTAGGCCTCGGGGCCGGTGCCCACAACGGACACATCGCGCAGACCCCCCGCCGTGTCCAGCCGCACACCCCAAAGCCGTTTCCCCAGTGCCCGGGCGACCGCCAGGGAATCGCGCACGCAGTCGTTGTGGAAGTCCACCAATGCGACCCGGGGCACCTCTGGCGGCATGACCTCGTCGAAGGCTTTCGTCGCGGCCACTGTGTCGCCGCCACAGGCCGCGATCAGCGCATGTGGGATGGTCCCAACACCTGGCGTTCCCCAGGCCCGAGCGGCCGCATCGCTCGCCGCCGCGTGTGCCCCGCCTACTTTCGCCGCCTCGCCGTCGGTCCCCTGTACGGCGTAGTGGTCGAACCGCGCGCCGAAGAAGAGCACCGGCCTCCCCGTCGCGGCGTCCACCACATCGCGCGTTGCCGTGGCGATGCGCGTCATCCGCGCCAGTATGCCCAGGTACACCGTCTCTAAGTGTGCGAAGCTGGCGTAGTCCCCCTCGACGTGCATGATCGTCTCCCAAGGCTCGATCCGGTCGCCGTCCGCGAGACCCCGCACAGTCAGCGCTTCGGGGCGCTCGGCGCATTCTCGTAGGATGCGCAAGACCGCACGGACGCCGCAGACCACCGCCGGTTCGCGCGCGAAGATCTGCATGGTGACGGTCGGGTGACAGCCCAATTGATGGAGGATTTCCCTGGCCCGCTGGAAGTACTGGTCCGAGAAAAAGCCGGTGTGGATCAGGTCGTACGGTTCGGGGGGCATCGCTGGTGCTGGCATGACTCCGGCCCTGTACCTTATATTACTATTACTAAATGATACGGCTCTGAATGAAGATACCCAGACGCATGTGCGCGTCAAGCCGCCGGGGAGGAACGGAGCACGGACTTCGCCGCCGATCTCAACGCTGAGCAGCGCCGGGCCGTCGAGCAGGCCGATGGCCCTCTGCTGGTGATCGCGGGTCCCGGCACCGGTAAGACGCGCGTCGTGACCCACCGTGTCGCGCATCTCGTCGCCTCCGGTAGTGCGCACGGCATCCTGGCCGTGACGTTCACCAACAAAGCGGCCGAGGAGATGCGGGCTCGGGTGAGCGCGCTCCTGTCGGGCGTCGATCCAGGCTCCCAGCAGGGCGCCGCCCCGTGGATTGGCACCATCCACAGCTTCTGCGCTGAGCTCTGCGGCGACCACGCCCTCGATTTCGGTCTCGACCCGCATTTCCGCATCGTCGATGACGCGGGGCGCGTAGCTCTCCTGACCGAGGTCATTGCGCGGACGACGCTGGAGTACATCGGGTTCCGGGGCCGCCCGGAGAACCTGGCCGCTGACATCGCCGGCTTCATCGATCGGGCGAAGAACGATAGCGTGACGCCTGCGTCGCTTGGGTCCTATCTGAAAGCGCCGCCCGAGGACGAAAGCCGCCCCGATCCCGCCCTGCGCGATGTCCTGCGCCTGTGGGAGGGCTACGAAGCGCTATGTGCCGAGCGCGGCCTGGCCGACTACGGCGACCTGATCCTCTGGGCGCTTGATGGCCTGCGTCGGCGACCCGGCGTGATCTCCGCCTTTCAGGAACGCTTCAGCCATGTCGTATGCGACGAATACCAGGATACCGACGCCGCACAAAGTGACCTTCTGGACTTCCTGGTTGCCGGAAACCGCAACCTGTGCGTCGTGGGGGACGACGACCAGAGCATCTACCGCTTCCGGGGCGCATCCAGTATCAACCTGCGCAGCTTCCGCGAGCGTTACCCCGAAGCAAGGGTGGTGGACTTGCGTGCGAGCTACCGCTCGGTGCCGACCATCCTGAGTGCGAGCGCTGCGCTCGTCGCGCATAACCCCGACAGCCTGCCAAAGAGTCTGCACCCCGTCTCGGGCGATGTCCCCGAGGCCATCGTCCCGCGCGGCTTCCCCGACGAGGCGACGCAGGCGGCCTTCGTCGCCGACGAGATCGGGAGGTTGCGTGCTGAGGGTGTCCTCGGTCCCGAGGACACCGTCGGGGTCCTGATGCGCAGCGTTCGGGGGCGAACGGAACCCGTAGCTCGCGCCTTGAGAGGTGCCGGGATCGACCATGCCGTGGTGGGCGGGGCGCCTCTGTTCGGTCAGCCCGAGATCAAGGACCTCATGGCCTGGATCACCGCCCTCGTCGAGCCGGGCGATAGCCCAAGCCTGGTGCGTGCCGCCTGGGTGGCGCCGAGCGGGCTCTCCGACCTCGAGGTCCGCCGGGTCATGGGCGAAGGACGCCAGGCGGGCATCAGAAGCTTCTTCGACGCTCTGACGTGCGTCGTCGAGCACCAGGAGGGCGAGCTGGCCGAGTGTGCGCGCGCCTTCCTCGATCTGCGCCAGCGCCTGGCCGATTTCGCCCGGGAGCACGACGCGCGGGAGCTTGTGCGCGAGCTCGTCCGCCTCTCTGGGATCCCGGAGCGCGGGGCGGCCGAGGCCTGGCGGCGGATCGCGCGCTTCTCGCAACTCGCGGACGCAGCAGCCTCGGTGGCTCCCAACGGCGAACTGGACCTGGCCGCTTTCCGCGATTATCTCATCTGCGCCCGGCTGCGCGATGATGTCCCCGACGACGAACCCTCGCCGGCCCCCGTGACGCTCATGACCGTGCACAAGGCCAAGGGGCTGGAGTTCGATATCGTCTTCGTGGTGGACGCGGTCCAGACGAAGATGCCCGGCAGCAAGCGCTCGGAACGGCTGGCTGTGCCTTCGGCCCTGGCGGCGGGTGCCCCGACCGATGCCGATTCCAGAGAGGCCCACGTCGCCGAGGAGCGCCGCACCTTTTACGTCGCCATGACGCGCGCCAGGCGCAGGCTGTACCTTCTTTGGCCCGAGCGGTACGCGCGGAATCGCGGCCCTTCGGCCCCCTCCCAGTTCCTGGGCGAGGCGTTGGGTGAGGGCTGGCGCGAAGCGCTCCCGCCCATCGGACCCCCGGCGGCTCTCGCTCGTGCGGAGCCTGTGGCCGGTGGTCCCACATTCTCTCAGGCGTTCCGGGCGTTGGCCGGGCGCATCCGCGCGGGCGCGTCCAGAGACGAAATGATAGCGGCCCTGGACGCCGCCGAGGGCGCTCGGAGCGGTCCCGTCCCCGCCGAGGAGGCGGCATCTCCGGAGGAGACATCGCTCCCGGACCTCGTCCCGCGAACGCCCGAAGGCGGGGTGAGCGTTTCGCTTTCCGCCATCGAGCGCTACCGGAGGTGTCCGCGCCAGTTTCAGTTCGCCGATGTTTACCGCATCGTCGAGCCCGAGAGCGCCGAACAACGTCTCGGCACGGCGGTCCATCGGGCGCTGGATGTCTTTCATAAGGCGGACGCGGACCCGGAGGCGGCCCCCGAGGTCTTGCGGCGCCTCGAGGCGGAGTTGCGCCGCCGGTTCGGCTCGGGCCCGCGCTTCGAGGAGCTCTGGCGGCGGGTGGCCCCGCCCCTGGAGCACTACTGCCGGACTGCCCGTGAGCGCGGCGCGCGTCCGCTTCACGTCGAGCGGTCCTTCTCCTTTAACGTGGGGGGGCACCGGGTCCGGGGTCGCGTGGACCTGGTCGAGCGAGACCCCGATGGCGCGCTCCGTCTGGTGGATTTCAAGACCGGCAGCGCTCGCCGCGCAAGCCAGCTCAAGGATGACGTGCAGTTGTGCGCCTATTGGATGGGCGCCGTCGAGGACTGGAACCTCGAACCCGCCCGGGCGGCCTACCATTACATCCTGAAGGAAGGGCAGGAGACCTCCGTGCCGTGCGATGCGGAGGCGCTCGAGGCCGCGCGCGGGGTGATGGCCGAGGCGCTGGACGGCATCGCCGCGCGGCGCTTCGATCCCGTCCCTAGCTACCGGGCCTGCCGCTCCTGCGGCTTCCAGGCGCTTTGCGATGCAGCGGTCACGTCCGAGGCTTAGCCACTTGGCTCCCCTCCCTGCGTGCGGAGAGGGTCTTGAGGAGCATGGTCTCGTCTCTCGATCTTCTCCCCTCCCTGCTTGTGCCAGCGGAGCTTCCGCCGGGGAGGGGTCGGGGGTGGGGTTTCCAGTGGGATCGCCGGGGGTGGGGTTGCGGTCACGTCCGAGGCTTAGCCGCCTGGCCCCCCTCGCGCTGGCCTGGGCCCTCGCGGCCGGCCCCGCGCGAGCCAGCGTCAACGTCATCCTCAAGACGCCGGGGGGCATCGTCGTCGGCGCTGACACCCGCATGCGCGTCGATCTCCAGGAGGCCATGCCCTTCGATGTCAAGCGCGACGATTTCGGGAAAATCGCTCAGGTGGGCTCTCACGCCGTCGTCGTCTTCACCGCTATGGCCTACTTCAAGCCCAACGCCTCCGCCCCGGACGCCGGGCCCTCGTTCGTCGAGGGCGTCCGCGCCCTCGCGGCCGAGCGCGGCTGGGGCCCGGATGCGCCCGTGCCGCTGAAGGCCATCGGCCGGGGGCTCCTCGCCTTCTTCGCCCAACCGAGGCCGGAGCTCCCTTATGGCCCGTCCCAGGTCATCGGCTTCCACGTCGCCGGCTACGATAGCGCGGGTGCGGGGCCCCGGGTGGTCTACTGCCAGCTCCCGGACCGGATCGAGGCCGTCCAGCCCGATAGCGCCGTGGTGGTGCGGTTCACGAAGCCGACCCGGTGGGCGAAGGAGTTGATTGAACAGTACGACATGGATCTGGAGCGCATGACCATCGAGGCGCTGGCGAGCTTCGCCCACTTCGCGGCCCGTGGCACCATCCGGCTCGCGTCGTTCACCAGTTTCGCGCGGGACATGCCGGGCACCCTGCGCGCCGCGGGCGGCGAGGCGCACGTCGTCGCGGTCACGCCGGAGGGCGTGCGCTGGATCGCGCCTCGGGCGCCGTGATGGCGGTCGCGGTGCGCCATTCTCCGGCGCCGATTTTCGGGGATCGTCGGGGCGTCCGAAGCGGGTGGACGCGATTGGGCGTAAAAAAGTGTTGACAACACCCGTAGGATGCGCCTATATTGGCGGTCGCTTTACGGCGCGGTGCCATGTGCCCGCGCTTTCGGCTTCGTCATGGGGACGGAGCTAGTCATACCGCCGAAGAGTAGGGTGTACGAGACGTGGGGTTCCGAGGTTGTTCCGGAGTGGCCCCATGAGTGGGGCCTGCGCCGGTCTTTACGGCGTTACGAGAGGGGGACGAAGCTATGGCGTGCTCGAGAGCGAACTTCCTTGGCAAAGGGAACGGCCGAAGAGGTTCTGTGCGCCGTCGTTTGAATCGTGTGTTGCAGCCTAGCGGAAGGAAGACCACAGTGAGTCCAGAAAGGGGCACTTTCATGAAGCGTGGGTTTTTGGCGACGGTAGCGCTTGCTCTGGCTTTCGGCCTGACGATGGGGTCGGTGGCGTTCTACGGCGACGCATGGGCTCAGACAGCAGTGGCACTGCGCACCGGCGATTTCAACGACGACGGCAAAGATGGCTCAGTTCAGCCGCGCCCCGGCGTGGTGCCGTTCGTCGTCGTGCCGTTCAGCGTCACAGCGGACGGCGATGGCAGCACGATCGAGAGATTCACGGTTGTAGGTACTGGCGGTTCTGTCGAAGACGACATCATCCTGAAGCTCTCGGTCTACCAGGACCTGAACGCGAACGGCCGCATCGATTTCAACGACGAGAGCATCGCGTCGTTGCGGAACGGTCTCGGCCTCACGGATGAGGATGGCGACACCGTGGCCGACAGCACGGAATTCGACCGCCTCGACGACGGCACCCTCAGCAACAGACTCTCTTTCACGCTGGATGACGAGACCCTGGCCGCAGGCGTGGCGCCGGTGAGGCCGGGGACGCCGCCGCCGGCGGCAGAGTTCCCCGGCGAGACGCGCTTTTACATGGTCGTGGTGGACAGCATGGCCACGTACGTTGACGTGGTCGGCACTACGCCGCAGGATAACCGCCCATTTGACTTCACGGTGGGTGTGGAGTTCACCGCGACGGCAGATGGCGAGGTGAATGCTGATGTGTCCATCGCCGCCGCCGCCAAAAGGCTGGATGTCGCGGCGACGAAGCTCTCGTTCACGAGCGCGGCGTCCGCGTTTCCGCAGGGACAGAACACGACGTTTAATAAGACACGTGAGCCCTCGGGTGATGTTACAACCGGTGACCCCGTGATCCGGGCGACGGACGACTACGGCAACCTCGATAGCGGGCTGAATGGGAGTGTGGTCTACACCGCCGTGCTCTATGCCAGCCCCGGTACGAGCGCAAACGCCACGACGCACGGCGTGGTCGGTGGTACGGCCAACCTGAGCAATGGCATATCTTCTTCAGATCCCTCCTTTTCCCCCGTCGGAAAGCAGAACATCACCATCGTCGCCACACATACGGAGTCGGGCCTGGAGGGCTCGCAGACGGTGGGGGTCGGCGGTGACGACGCCGTCGGAAGCGGCGCGCTCGTCGGTCGCGGCGTCGAGTTCTACGACGTCGACCATAACGGCTTCCTGGACCGCTGCACCATCTTCTTCAACGAGGCCATTCTGGATACGGAGGACAATGGCCTTGGCGATTACGACGGATTCAGGGTCGGCGGCGCCTCCAATGTCTTCGCGGCGGGCACGGTGCCGAGGATCGGTATGGACAACGGCGGCGCGGGCGTGCGCAACGCCGGGGCCTTCGGCGTGACGCTGTTCCTGAAGGACGACACCTATAAGACCGACGCGAGGCCGCAGGTGATCTACACGTCCTTCGAGGACAACACCACCCCCATTCAGTACAGGGCGAATTCGGCGGACATCAGCAGCATCGCGGAGAACCAGGCGACGGAGGCGGACAAGGCGCGCCCGGTGCTCTTCAGCGCCAGGACGCGGGATACGAACGACAACGGGGAGATCGACCAGTACGTGCTGACCTTCTCGGAGCCCATCGATAACTTCACCAAGGGCGGTGTGTTCATGATGACGGAGGGGGGGCTGTCGTTCGGTGAGGCCTCGACGTTCACGTCAAGCGACGGCGTGCTCACCCTGCTCGTGAACGAGACGGGCCGCGTCAACACGGGCGTGGTTCCCAGCTTCAACTATAACGAGAACAACGGGTTGAGCGGTTCTTCTCCCGCCTTGGTGCTCATCCAGGACTTCGCGAAGGATGCGACGGGTGCTGCCGCGGTCAACCAGTGGCAAGAAGACCTCACCGACTATCACACCGTCGCCAACATAGACGACATCGCCGCAGAGAACGCCGGCGCAATCGAGATTCCGTTCGCCAAGCGGATGGATGGTGTCTCGCCGCACGTGATCTCGGCGGTGACGGACGACGACGACCGCGATGGCAAGATCGACCAGATCACCGTCGAGTTCAGCGAGAGGATGACGGGCCAGTCGCTCAGAAACGGGGTCTCCTTCGCGGATGACCGCGGGAACACTTTCGCGGTGGAAGGCACGCCGACGCTCGAACTCAACCAATCGGAAGTGGTGTATGACATCGTCGAGAAGACCCAGTTCGATACCGAGGCGAGGCCGTTTTTCCTGTATAGCCCGTCCACGGGTAACGTCCGGGATGCCAGTGGCTTCGAGCTTCGAGCCTTCGTGGCGGGCGCGGCGAGCAGTGTCACGGCCACCGACGGCGCGGCGCCTCACATCGTCGAGGCGGGCTTCAGCGACGCGGATGCCGATGGCCTCCTTGATCGCGTGACGCTCATCTTCAGTGAGAAGATTGCCAGCAAGAAGGATTCGACGGACTATCTCGACGGCCTCGCGGTGGACTACGACGCTGATAAGGGCTCCGACGACCGTCTGGTGAAGACCCCGACCGGCACGCAGGGCCACCTGAACCCGGCTCAGGACCGCAGGATCCGCAAGACGGATTCCGGCACGGGGCTGGCCGGGCTCTCCAGGCTGGAGATCAGCTTCGCCGAGCGCGGCGTGGTGAGCGTCGATAGCACGCGAGGCGGCGATGACGACTTCACCGATGGCGTCAAAGATATCGATGGAGACGGCGAGTTTGAGAGGGGCGACAACGCCGTGGCGGACGTGAGCGGTGCGCCCTCGGTAGACGCCCTGGACATGGATGCCACCAACAACGGGGACACCGGGGTGATTCCCGCTATCGTTTACGATCCGACTGAAGGTGGCATCCAGGACCTGAATGATGTCAAGCTGGAAGCGTTCACGAGCGACGGCGAGGCCGACGACCTTGCCGTTGAGAAGGACCGCGCCGCGCCGGTGATCATGTCGGCGGAGACGGGCGATAGCAACGCGCCGGTGGTGCCCGGCGGGACCGACGAGGCCAACGGCGACGGCTTCATCGACATGCTGATGATCAAGGCCAGCGAGCCCGTCAAGATCCCCAACAATGAGCTCACGGGGATTCAGCCGTTCCTGACCAGGAAGGGCGATGACGCGTTCAGCACGGTGACCATCGATAGCGTCAAATCGGCTCAGGCGGACGGCGAGAGCGAGATCGAGTTCCTGGGCACCTCCAGCAAGGTGCCGGCGAAGTGGGACACCGGCGAGAGGCCGGAGATCGTTTACGCCGCCGCCGCGGCCAAGATCGAGGACAAGGCGGGCGACGACGACGCGAACCTGATGGCCGACCAGACGATCAAGGCGAGGGACCGGGCGAAGCCGGTCATCGTGCAGGCTGTGGGCGTGGTGGACCGGAAGGACGTCAACGTCCGGTTCTCGGAGCCGGTAGGTGATGAGAAGGCCATACGCTTCGATGAAGCCGACATGGCTTTCGACGCAGACGCCAACGACATCTTCGGCTACATGAACGTCTACAAGCCGAGCGGTGTGGAGAACGCCGGCGCTATCGCCGCCGCCGCCCCCACCGACGGTGATGGCAGCGATTCGAGGCTCGTGATCCAGGTGGACAACACCTTGCTCGTCGAGGACGTGGAGCAGGATTCCATCTTCATCCTCGCGGGCAACCTCGTCTACGACTTCGCCGATGACGACGCGGACACCACCACCAATGCCGAGCCCAACGCGGCCGCAGGAAACGCCAACGGTGTCGGCGTGATCGTGAGCATCAACGACGCCATCGCGCCGTATATCGTCACGGCCCGAACGGTGGACGTGGATGGCGACGGCATGATCGACCACATCCGGTTCCAGTTCTCCGAGCCGGTGGACGACGAGACCTTGACCGGATACGTCACGGCGGACAGTCTCACGGGTCCTGTATCCTCGGTCTGGGATATCGCGGACTATACGGGGGAGATGTGGAATCTCTACGATTCCAGCGTCGCCCCCACTCTCGACCGCCCCAGCGGCGAGATGAAGACCCAGGCGGCCATCGATGGGCAGCCGCTATTCGCGGACAACCTGCCCGACGATGATGTCCTCTACCTCATGGTGGACGAGGGATCGGGGCTGTCCAACCCGTCTACGGGCGAGGGCGATACCCACGCGGCCCCCGGCATCGCAGTGGCTGAAGGCGTGACGCTGGTGGACTTCAAGCCCAACACGTTCACGTCCGACCCGGCCTCGGATGTCCCGGGCGTTTCGGCGAACGTGATGTCCGCGTCGGATAACGCCGGTCCGGCCATCATGTCCGCGATGACGACGTCCACGACGACGATAACGACGATGTTCAGTGAGGATGTGAACGACGGGACGGTTGCGACCGCTGACTTCGTCTGGAACATGGGCGCTGCAGGAGGGCCGCTGGAGAACAGCCAGGAGAACGTGATCGCCATTGGCGAGGTGACACCTGGCGTCATCCGGATGGAGACTCAGCCGTCCGTCGGTGAGTGGCCGGAGAATCTGACGGGCACGATCAAGTTTTCCGCCCTCGGCGTCGTCGCCGACATGTCGAAGATCACGAACGGCACGCGCGATACCATCAGAAAGTCGCAGAACCAAGCCGATTCGCTCTTCGTGGAGACAGTCGAGGAGGAAGGCGTCGAGAAAGTCCTGAACATCATCCCGCAGATAACGGTGAGCGCGGGCGCCACGATGGTGGATGCGGTGGACGAGTTGACCGCTATGGACTACCCGAACGACAACGGCGGGTTCGTCCTGCTCTCGTTCGATTTCTCGATGAACCATCCGGGCGTGAGCGACGACGCGATGTACAGCGACAATCCGATCAACCTGTATCGGATCTTCCGCATGGTGATGGATGAGGACCATCCGCTGAGCGGCATGAACGTGCCGTGGGCAAGCGTCCCGGCGGCTGTTCCGGCGGAAGGTCAGACGATGATGCAGGTCGTGGTGGCCACCGTCGATAGCAGTTCCGCCGAGTACACGGTCCGGGCGGAGATTTCACCCGGCATGGCCTCGGCTGCCTCGAACGCTGCTGCGGCGAAGCAGGGTTCTGCCGTGCTCGCCACGCTGGACGACGGTTCGGCGGCCAAGGGATTGCGGCCCATCGTCTCGCTGTTCAGCCCGGCGGCAATGGCCGCGGCCATCGACAACATCGCGCCTGAGGCGGCGCCGTTCTTCACGGCGCAGGATGCGCCCGGCTCGGAGCCCGGCGTCCTGTTGACTTGGACGGGATCGCCTTCGGATCGGGTCGTGTACCGCGGTCTGTTCAACGGCGGCGAATACATGATCCACGGCGTGACCGGCTACGAGGTCTACCGCGACGGCGAGTTGATCGGCACGGCTGGGCCCGGCGTCACATCGTTCACCGATACGGGCGTGGGCTTGGGTCGGCTCTCTGACTACATGATCTACGTAGTCGACGGCACGGAGGGCCACGAGCAGCCCAGCGGCGTTGTGACGAGCATCTCCGTTAAGGAGACCGAGCGCGGCAACTTCAACGGCGACATGGCCGTTGACGGCATCGACTTGTCGCTGTTCGCCGTCTTCTTCGGCACGTCCCGGGACGATGATCCGGATGACTACGGCATGTTCCAGAACGCCTTCGACCTCAACAGTGATGGTGAGGTGGACGGTCTGGACCTGAGCGAGTTCGCGGACGAGTTCAGCAAGTCGTCCGTGGCGGCCAAGAGCGTGCCTCGGGTTGAGAGCAGTTACTCGCTCTCGGATGCGAAGCTCCGGTTCCTCCCGGTCATGGACGATAGCGGCGTCCTGGTCTTCCTGGAGGTGCGGGTCGTCGATGCGGAGGACCTCGGTGCCTACGCCTTCGATCTGGTCTACGACTCATCGGACCTGACCTACCGCGAGGGCGAGCTGGGTGACTGGCTGAGCTCGAACGGTTCGCAAGGTCTGCTGCAGTTCATCCAGGAGGTCGAAGAGGGACGTATCCGGGTGTTCGGTGCCATCGCTGGCGTCGACCGGGCTGAGAGCACTGTGAGTGGCGAGGGCATCCTGGCCCGGCTCATGTTCAGCGTGCATCCGTCCGTCGCGGAATCAGCGGTTGTGCCCGAGGGTCTGATGGTCGTGGATAGCGAACACGACGGCGCAGTGATCCCCCTGAGGAACGTTAGCGGTGGGCTGATCACCTTGCTGCCGTCGGTGTACTCGCTCAGTCAGAACCACCCGAACCCGTTCAACCCCGAGACGACGATGCGCTTCACGGTGCCCGAGGCCGGTCTGGTGCGCGTGGCGATCTACAACGCGACGGGCCAGCTCGTCCGGCAGTTGATGGACAAGTCGCTCAAGCGCGGCCGCTACACCGTCCGGTGGGACGGGCGCGATGATCGCGGCATCGAAACGGGGAGCGGCATCTACTTCGTGCGGATGGAGGCTGGGTCCTTCAAGACCACAAAGAAGATGTCACTGATCAAGTAGAGGCAGAGTCGCACGAATGGTAGGGGGCCGTCTGGCAATGACGGCCCCCTGCTAGCGCAGGCCGCGGTGAAGCGCACTGACTAGCCGTGGCCTTTCGTCGAATCAGGCGGCGCGAGGGCGGCTAGAGACGAGAGATGGTTGGAGAGGAGAGCGGGCATGATCAGAATGAGATGGGTTGCTTTCGCAATGGCCGGCTGGGCCGTGCTCGCGCTGGTCGCCGGGCCTGTGGTCGCGGGTCCCAACGAGGGCGCGGGCATCTCGATCGATTTCGCTAGCGGAACGGTCGGGGACCAGAAGATGACGACGGCCGACGGGGCTGACGTCGTTGTGGCGCACGTCTACGTTCATAACGTTTCCAACTTGGCGGTGGCCGACCTCACGTTGAACCTGCCCGATGGCGTGACCCTCGCTAAGGCCGAGAAGGATCGCACTGAGAACTTCGTGGCCGTTGAGCCGAGCATTCTCGAATCCGCCGGAGCCGAGATTCCTCTTGCCCCGCTTACAACGACTGTCGCAGGTGGTGTCAGGATTGCAATCGCCTTGTCAGCCTCGGTGACGGAGTCTCAGGCGCCGGAGGGCTCGGGTCTGATAGCGCTCCTGGCTCTTGCTCTGTCGGACGCTTCGGCGGCAGACCTCAACATCTCCTTCGGCGATGGCAGTTTCCTCGCCGACTCTGACCAGGAAAGGGACTTCATCGTCACGGCCAACACGAACAACGTCGGCGGGACGATCAATGCGTCGGACACGTCGGCCCCAGCGGCGATCAGGTCACTGATGCTGACGAGTACTGGCGGCTCAGCCGGGGCCATGACTTGGGAGACCCCCGCTGCGGAGGCGGGCGGCAAGTACATCTTCAAGTACGCGTCAAGTAGGATCACGGATGAAGCGGGTTGGGACGCGGCATCCGTGGTGACCAACGCCAACTTCGGCGGCACGTTGCCGAGTGCCGGCGCAACAGGTACGCAGACTGCCTCGATCAGCGGGATCACTGTGAATGCAAACCTCTACTTGTACGGCCGAATTGTGGACGCCAGCAACAATTTGGGGCCGATCTCTTCGGCGGCGTTGATTGACGGTTCCAAGCCTGCGGCGGTCGAGTCGGCCACGCTTGGCGAGATCAAGCGTCTCATGAAGTAGAACGGATAGAGCGTAGCCGCCTGGAGCGTGCGAGAGAACAGAGCCGCCGAGCGGGTTTACCCCTGCTTGGCGGCTTCTTCTTTTTCTCCGGCGGTGGCAGAGCGGTTCACTCGACAGCGAGCGGGCCGATACCTGGCAGCGTCCACCATAGGTCCACGATCTTGCTCCGACGCGGCTCCACCACCATCAGGGCCCCGTGCTCCTCGTCGTGGCGCCCGAAGGTCAGGTAGAGAAATCCACGTTGGTCCACGGCGATGTCGTCCGCGACGCCGAGGCCATAGACGGGATCTCTCGCGTCGTGCAGGATGCGTTCGCTGATGGTATCGTAGATGAACAGTCCCTCGGGGTCGCCAGCGATGTAGGCGAGGCCGTGAGCATCAACCGCGATGCGCCTCGGGCTTCCGCCGAGCGGCACGACGTGCACAACGTCATCGAATTGGGTGTCGATCACAAGGAGCGTGCCGTCACCCGCGAGTACCACGTTCAGTTCGCCCTCGGGATCCAGGGCCGCGTCCCAAGGCCTCGACCCTATCCCCAACTCCACGGTTGCGACGACATCGTTCGAGTAGCGGTCAATCACCGTCACGCTGCCCATCCCGGCGTCGATGCTTTCGATCTCAGCGTCGGGGCGCTCGCCCGAGTTGATGACATATAGCTTCTCCCGCGCCACGACGAGCACCACTGGCGCTGATCCCACAGGAATACGCCGCGTGACCATAGGGATGCTGAGGTTCACGCTGATCAACTCGTTGCTGACGAACGTCGTAACGTAAGCGGTCTCCGTGTCCCCGAGGGCAATGTCCACCGGGTACGACCGCGCCCCGGTTGGCACGACCGCTAGCGTCCTGCCGTCATCGAGGGCGATGAGCTTGAGGACATCCTCCGCGCCCAGGGTGACCATTATGACTTCGCCGCCAATCGCCAGCGCCGTCGGGTCCTGGCCGACATATAGGGCGTCCTCGTAGAAAGCCCGCTGCCCGAAATCCATCAGTGAGAGCGTGCCGCGGCTGGCATTTAGGACGTAAGCGCGCCCCTCCACGCCCACGAGCCCCGGCAGCATGGGGAGCTCCCGCGCCACACTTCCGATCTGGGCCGATGCGATGGCTGCGCCTGCGAGCACGCCTCCAATCGCCGCGAGGACGTTCCCGAGCCTCGGTCGAGGAAGGTTTCCGAGCTCCAGTCGAAGAACGTCTTGATCGCTGAACCCGTTGAAGGATTGGAGCGTGAGCCGTTCCGTCGCGGCCCCCTCGTCTGTCTTCTCTCACAGCGAAACGCGCACGCCAAGGCCGAGCGTGCGGTCCGCTTCGGGGTAGCCCTGCCAGATTTCGTAGCCTTCGTTCAAGAGATTCCGCCCACGAAGCTCCACCACCAGGTGCGGACCAACGTTCCGCCACAGGGCCAGCTCCAGGGGACTGAAAGCATCTAGGGTTGTGGTCTCGTCGCTGGCGAGACGCTCCCCGACCGTCTCGACCCTCACGGCCGCGTGTATCCCGCCGGCGAGCGGCCCCGAAAGCCGTCCCCACCCTCGCCACTCGGGCACATACGGCACGTCGTGGCCAGCGTCCGGGCAGTTCTCGAACTTCGCCGATATGGCGTCGGCTTCCCCCTCGATCCGGACGCCGTCTCCTAGGTCGAGATCGACGCTCGCCGACGCCGTCAGCATCCCGATGTCGTACTGCGTATAGCTATGCCACAGACCGAACTGAGGATCGGGTCCATCCCAGACGTGAAAGCGTTCCACTCCCTCGCGTCGCACGCCGAATCTGAGGTGCAGCCGCTCGGCCGAGCGGATCTGCAAGCTGCCGCTCAAGACCTGATCGGCTACCTCCGCCGTCGGCTGCCAGGTGAGCGCGAGCCAGGGGTTGTGGGCCCGGCGGCCATCGAGTGTGGAAAGCCGCAACTCCGGCGCATATTCCACATCCAGTTCGATATACGGGTTGGGCGCCCAACGCAGACCGCCAAGGCCGAAGACCTCTCGCCTTCTGGATTCGAAATCGCTCGTGATCCGCCAGGCCCGGATACCGCCCCGAAGCTCGAGCCTTTCTCCGGCGCGCAGGCGTGCCACGAACGCCCCGCGCAACAACGTCGTCGCTCGCGTATCGTCACCCGCCCTGGTCGTGTCGATCATGTCCCGCCGGGCTGCACCCCGCCCCTCCAGTACGAGGGGGCCCCGACGCGTCCGACCGAAGATGTCCGAGGCAAGAATGCGCTCGTCCACCTCGAAAGGTGTCCCCTGATCCGTCGCATCGATAGACTTTGCTTCCATCGCGAGGCCGAAGCGATGCGTCAGGCGCGCAGCGCCCTCCAGCTGCAAGAGCGCTCGCAGGCGATGCACTTCGCGTTCGAGCGGATCGATCGTCGGAGCTCCCCACGCCTCGCGGTGGTCGTCCTCCGCATCGAAGTCGAAGGTCAGAAGCCCTCGTGCGCCCAGGGAAGCGGCAAGATCGAGATGTCCACTACCGCGCCACCATTCCGCCCGGTCGAGGTGGCCATTGGCCCGGATGAAGGCGGTCTCACCGGCCACCGCCACGCGCTCGCCGACCCACCCACCCTGCGCGCTGATTCCGGCCAGCCCTTGTGAGCCTCCCTCGGTCTGTCCGAAGACGACGCTGCTCTTCCACGGCCACACCGGCTCGGGACGGATCGCTTTGGCTGCGCGTGCGTGGAACTTGCGCAGGGTGGCGGCAGTGCGGGGCTGGGGCTCGCGAACGATCGTGAAGCCGCGCTCGTCGAGTAGGGCCGCCTTCTCTCCGAGGGTCGGAAACTCCAGCGTTTGGGGACCATAGATGGTGAGAGTCGGCAGCTCGAGGGATGTTCGGTGGTCTTCTTCCGAAGCCGCCGGCACAGCCTCCGCAGCGAGGGCATCGGTTCGCCTGCCGATCACGGTGCGAAGGAGCGAATCGGCGAGGGCATGGTCGGAGGAATCAGTCGCCCTGCGTGCCATCGCTAAGCGTGCGCTGTCCGCTGGAGTCGTCTCCGGGTAGCTCGCGATCGTCGTTCTCAGGGCGTCGAACGCCTCGGGCTGTCTTCCCAAGCCGGCATACGCGCGTGCCAGGGCCAGACCGGCCTCCGGCGCCACGTCGGTTGTATCGTAGTCCGCCAGCACCCGCTCATAGGGTACAACGCTTAGCTCCAGGCTATCCATCGCTGTGTACGCCGCACCTGCAAGATAAAGTGCCTCGGGCGCCAGGCTGCCATCCGGATAGCGGTAGGCGATCTGCTCATAGTGGGCGATGGCCTCGTCGTAGCGCTTGAGCTTGAAGTGGATATCGCCCATTCGCCGGAAAAGGTCCGGGGCGATCAGGGCCTCGGGGTGAGCGACGACGTAGTTTTGCGCGGCCGCCAGCGTCGAATCCACGGCTCCGGCCTTCAGATGCGCACGCATGATCCCATGGATCGCTTCGGGTATGAGCTCGCTTTCGGGGAACCGGCGCAGGACCTCGCGATAGGCGTCCACCGCCTGGGGAACGTCACCGGCGTTGTGGTGGATATTGCCCGTATGGTACAAGGCATCATCGGCGAAGGCGCTCCCCGGCTCGACCAGCGCGACCTTGCTGAACGCCTCGACCGCGCGCTGGAGCTCGTTCCTGCGGAAGTAAGCCCAGCCGATCATGTACTGCGCGTCATCGGCGTACTGGGAGGACGGGTAGGCGCCCAAAAGCCGGTTGTAGTCGGCGATGGCGTGCAGGAAATCGCTCGTCTTGAAGCGGCACTGCCCGACCTGGAAGAGAGCACGCGGGGCGAAAGCGGTCGTGGGGTAGATTTGGAAAACGCGCTCGTAGGCCGCGGCCGCATCGTCGAAGGCGAGCAGGTTGAAGTAGGCGTCCCCGATGTGGAAGGCGGCGTCCGGCGCCAGCGGTGAGTCGGGCGCGCGGATCAGCAACTCGCCGAAGGCCTCGATGCTGGTCTCGTACTCGCTCGTCTTGAGGGCCGCCCATCCCTTGCCGTAGAGTGCATCGATCGCAGCGACATCGCTCCCAGCGACGCTCAGCAGCCGATCGTACGCCGCCATGGCCCCCGCATAGTCCTCGGCTCCGTACGTCGCCTCGGCCATGAGCAGGAGACCGTCACGCTTGAGCTCCCGCGTCGCTCGGCTGGCCAACAGCGCCCGGCAGTGCTCGATCGCCTCGCGTTCCCGGTCCAAGGCATGCTCGCTCCAGGCGAGTTGATAGAGCGCCTCGGGTAAACGGGCGAATGCATCGAAGTGCGCCACGACTTCCGCGTACGCCCAACGTGCGGGTTCGTATCGTCCCCTGCGGAGCTCGGTCTCGCCGACCATGAAGAGCGCGTCCGCGACCAGGAGGCTCTGGGGATATTCGTGGGTGATCCGACTGAACGCCGCCTCGGCCTCATCGCCCCTGCGCGCGTTGAGCGCCAGGAGGCCGAGCTCGTAGAGCGCGTCATCCGCGTAGTCATGACCGGGATGGTCGCGGACAAGCTGGCTGAACGCCGTACCGGCTGCCTGAGTGTGTCCCAGAAGCGCGCGGCTCTGGCCCAGCTTGAAGAGGGTGACGCCGGACAGTTCGCTCTTGGGGAAGTGCCCAGGGAACGCATCGAAGGTGCTCGCCGCGGCATCATACTGCCCCTCCTCGAACCATGCCCAGCCGGTGGCGATATGGGCCTTCGGGGCCAGCGCGCTGCTCGGGAGTTCCTGGGTCAGAACCCGATAGGCTCCCCGCGCGGCGGCGAACTCCCCCAGTTGGTAGAGTGCCTCGCCCAGCAGGAAGTAGCCTTTGGCGACCAGCTCCCTCTGGCCCACCACATTGACGACCCGGCGCATCGTCGCGACGGCTTCGCGGTACCGCCCCTGCTCGTAGAGCACCTCGCCCATCTTGTATTGCGCGGCCACCAGGAGCGGGCTATGTGGATAGCGCTCCAGCACCTTCGCATAGGCCTCCACCGCCGCCTCGTATTCGCCCTGTAGCTGGTGAGCCCATCCCAGCGAGTAGTAAACGTAGTCCCCCACGCGGTTGGTGGGGTAGTCGCGCGTCGCGCGGGCATAGGCGTCGATGGCGCCGATAGGATCATCCTGGTTGTAGTGGGCCTCTCCCAGCCAGAATGCGGCCTCGCCGGCTAGGTCCGATTTCGGGTAGCGGGCCAGCACCATCTCGAATGCCTCCACGGCCCGGGAGAAGTCGCTCAGTTTGAACCAGCATTCGCCCTGGCGAAACAGCGCGTCATCGGTCAAAGGATCGCGCGGGACATCCTCCTCGAAGGCGCGGTACCGGGCCAGAGCCTCGCGGTAGCGCTCGAGCGCGAACTGCGTCTCGGCGATCAAGAAGCGCGCCTTGGGGACCTTGTCGCTCTGCGGGAAGTCGCGCAGGAAATCGTTGAGCTTCTTCAGAGCCAGCTCGTAGGCGCCATCTCCGAAGAGCTCCGAGGCGAAGCTGTACGTGCGATTCTCGAGCGTGTTGGCGCCGACCTCCACCGTCGCGGGTTGCCCCAAGGCGGACGTAGTGCTCCCCATAAGGAGCGCCACGACGATGATGCTCCAAAGCTCAGCGCACCGCCGCAGCAACCGGAGCGGCCGTCGGATCACCGGCTGGGGGCTCACCGCTCCGGTGCGTGCAAGGTGGGCTCTAGACGCCCGATGAAGGCGTTGAGGCTGCAGCGCCGGAGGTGTTCCGTACAGAGATCGGGCCGCCTGTAGAGCCGCTCCGATAGGATGGGAAGATTCCTCTTGTCAGTGATATCTTTCCGAGGCTCTCTGAATGCTGTGCCCGGAGGGTCTTTGTAGGACGATAGACGCTCCACCAATCCCGATCTGTCTGGAGACCTCGTCCTTATGCCTCAGAGGCCCCGGAGCCTGCGGGCTCAGCCTGGGTTTCAGCCGTCAAGGCGTCGAGCGTCTTCTGTTTCTGGTCGATTGCCTTTCCGAGCGAGGTGACCTTATCGAAGAGTGCCTGGACCGCCTCGTCCGTCAGTGTCTCGGCCTGGCCTTGTTCGACGTGCAGTTCGTAGATCCTGCCGCCCAGTTCCGCCATCGCGTCGCGCACGTCGCTGTGCAAGTTGTAAATTTCCAGCTTCATGCGTCCGCGGCGCGAAAGATCCTCTGCCATGTCGAGCAGATCGGCGGCCATCTTGCGCGCCACGCCCAACCTCTCGTTAACCCGATCCCAAAGGCTCACCGCCCTCTTCCCCCTTCCATCCGTTACGATCGTTGCATCGTTCGCACGCTGTTCCATCCCCACCGTGTCGTGCGACGCGTCCACCGCCTCGGTCACAAAGCCCATGCCCACGTGTGCGTATTTAGAGACGCCCTATGCGCCCCCTTGGTTCGCTGCCGCCGCGGCCTAGCGCTCGCGCCTGCACAGGAATGAAAGGTGGGCTGGATTGCGCATTCAGCGCAAACCGAGTTGCCCGCGCGGATGTCGTGGCATATTCTATAGCTATGTTGCGGCTACCGCTATTGGGACATCTTGCCATCCGGCATCCTGTGAGCGCTCGTACCGGCGCGGCCCTCGCTTGCCTGGTGCTTATCGTGTCGGCGTGCGCGGCCGTGGCGGCACCCGCACCCAAGCGCGCCCTCGAATGCCGCAAGACGCGCCAGCCCATCCGCGTGGACGGAGATATTGATGAATGGTTCGACGCCGACCTCGTCCGGCTCCATCGCGCCGCGGTCGAGGCCCGCGCACGAGGCGATGTCGGAGACAGTTCAGACTTGGCGGCCGTGATCCGCGCGCTGTGGGACGAGGAGTACCTCTACATCGCGGCAGAGGTGACTGACGACACCGTCCACACGGGACCAGGACTTCTCGATGGCTTGGCGCTCTACTTCGATCTGGAACACGACGGTGACGTTGACAGTACATTCGCCGGCGGTGACCATGCCATCTTCCTCGCTGCTGACCCCGACGCACCGCCCGGGGCGCGCCGATGGCTCCGTGGCAGTGACGGTGGTGCGACCGAGCGCGAGGCGCCGGAAGTGCGCCTGGCCGTGAGGCCCACCTACGACGGCTACGTCCTCGAAGCCGCTGTTCCGCTGGGTGAGCGTGGTCTGGGTGGCGGTGCTGATCTCTTCGGTCCGCCGCATCGGGGTTGCCATATTGGCTTCGCTTTCGCCGTGCTCGATGTTGACGGTCCCCAGGCCGTTGGGCGCGGACCCGTCAAGCCGAGCGAGCTCAACTGGTGGCGCGAAGACGACCGCGAATCCACCTGGGGCGACCTCGTCTTCGTAGACCCGCAGGACCCTCTGTCAGAACGCCCCGACGGTCCCGGGGGCAGCCAGGTCTGGACCGTCTATGGTCCGCTCGGGGAAGCCGATGACGCCGCTCTGGACATCCAGCCCGAGATGCTGACGCCGGTTCCCGGGCGGGGCGGATGGAGCGATCCCGTCCGCTTTTCCGGCCAGAAGCTCGACCTGAGCCTCCTATTCGGGAAGGTCGAAGCCGGTATCGCCTATGCTTTCTGTCAGGTCCGCGTCTCCGACGACGGTCCCGCCACGCTTGACCTGGGCTCCGACGAAGGCTTGCGCGTCTGGTTCAATGGGCAGAAGGCCGCGGATTTCAACGGAGAGCGGAACCACCACCTGCCGAACGAGCGCGTCCCCGTGGCGCTCATCAAGGGCGATAATGCCATCCTCGTCCGTGTAACCCAGTCGCGCGGGCCTTTCGGTTTCAGCGTCAACCTGACGCCGTCCGAAGACGATGCCACCTACGCGGGCCGCATCGTCGGCGCGACGTTTCACACTCCGGGCAAGCTCCGCCAACGGAAGCTGGGCACATCCCTCAGCGACGAAGGCGACCAGAATCGCTAGGCGATCTAGCGCCCAAGTGTACGCAAGGCCAGCGGCGAACGCAGTGCCTCAACGCGCATGGTGATCGTCCGCGTTCTGTCCGGATCGAGCAATCTCTTGGGCATCGCACGCGGCTCGCCGGGGAGTGTGTAGGTGTGGGCGAGCGTCAGGCCGCCGAGGACGTCAGACCTGAAAAAAGGAATGGATTCGCCACATGAGCCACATGAACTCCCGCCCGATGAGGATCGCGAAAGAGCGGATCACCAGGACCCACAGACGGCAGAACCCTGCCGACAGCATCCTCACGTGGCCGGCGAACGTCTCGCCCTCACGAAGGTAGATGCGGAAGAGGATCCCCTCGGGGTCGAAGTCCCGGGCCAACTCATCCGTATCAGCACCATAGATCGGCATCGGGGAAGCGCTCGCTTCTCAGGTGCCCTCTTCCAGCGGTAGCCTAACCTCTCGGCCCTCCTGCGCTGAACGATAGACCGCGCGGATGATCTCCAACGATTTTCGCGCCTCGCGTCCGTCCACCAGAGGCGCTCGGCCATCGCGCAGCGCACTGGCCACATCCTCGATCACGTTGCGAGGTCCCTCATAGCTAAAGGCCTCGCGCTTGGGTGGTTCGCCGACAAAGTCCCAGCGGGCAAGCCGGCCGTTTTCCAAACCCACGCCACCTCGATCGCCGTGGACCTCGACGGTTGCGGGCAGGTTCTGGGGGTAGGTCGTCGTCCCGACGATGATGCCCTGCGCTCCACTGACGAAAGTCACCAGCGCCGTCCCCAGGTCCTCCGTCTCGATGTCGTGTGCATACGTGCCGATCCGTCCCCGCACACTCCTGGCTGGGCCCATGAACCAGACGAGCAGATCGATGAAGTGCACCGACTGGTTCATAAGCGCGCCTCCGCCGTCGAGTGCCCACGTGCCGCGCCAGCCGACGTCATAGTAGCTCTGCTCCCGGTACCACCTCAGCCGTGACTCGCCCAGGATCAGCCGCCCCAGCGCCCCAGCGTCAAGGGCTCTCTTAACACACTGGGTATCTGACGTGTAACGGTATTGGAAGTCAACGGCGAGCATGACCCCCGCTGTCTCGCAGGCCGATATCAGCCGATCCGCCGTTGTCAGGGTGACGTCCAAGGGTTTGGTCGTCACCACGTGCTTGCCCGCTCTGGCGGCTTCGACGCCCACGGTCGCGTGCTGACCCGATGGCGTCATCACGAGCACGACGTTCACGTCATTGCGCGCGATGAGCTCGTGGTAGTGGCGGTGCCACGGGACCTCATGCTCAGCGGCGACGGCCTGTGCGCGCTGGTCGTTTAGGTCGCAGACGGCGGCGAGACGCGTCCCTGGTGTCTCGGCGACCAACCGGGCACGCGATGCCCCCACACCGAGACCAATCACGCCAAAGCCGACTGTTTCCACCTTGGTGCTCCGCCGCTTACCGGGATGCCTCGGCCACAGTCGAGCCGGGTGCCCGGTCGCGCGGACAATACGGAGGGCACTGCCGAAAGTCAAGCCATCCGCCGCTTTGCTGAACCCGCTTGCGATGCTGTCGGCTAGGGTCTATCTTATAACGCCCTAGGAATCGGGGTTCGCCTCCTTGACCTCTCCGCCACATTAGCGGGCAACCCGTGAACCGTGACACCATGAACGCCGCTCATGACGCTCGCGTTCGAATCGTCGTCAGGAACCGCAAGGCCTTCCACGAGTATGAGATGATCGAGATGTACGAGGCCGGGCTCGTGCTCGTGGGCACCGAAGTGAAGTCCCTGCGTCAGAGCCGCGCCAACCTGAGTGACGGTTACGCAATGATCGAACGTGGCGAGGTCTACCTTTTCAACGTGCACATCGGCCCCTATGAGCAGGCCTCGCGCGCTAACCATGATCCAAGGCGAACGCGCAAGCTGCTTTTGCACAAAGCGGAGATCCGGCGGTTGGTCGGGCGCGTGGTCGAGCGCGGGCTGTCACTGGTGCCCACCAAGCTCTACTTCAAGGACGGCGTCGCCAAGGTGGAACTGGCGCTCGCCCGCGGACGCAGGCTCTACGATAAACGCGAGGCCATCGCCAGGCGCGAACAGGAGCGCGAGATGGAAGCCGCCCTGAGGGAATCGTGGAAGCGCTTTTGAAAGCGTTCGCGAGCCGACGGATCGGGCGCGTTATAGCCGCTATCGCCTTGGGGCTGATGCTGGCGACAACCTCGCTCTCAGCGGCCAATGTTGACCTCGTCTTCATCGACGGGCGACCGGGCACCGAGCTTCCAGCCGAGGAACGCGATGGCGTCATCTACTGTTCGCTGCGTGCTCTGGCCGAGGGATTGGGTGCCGAGGCCTTCTGGCAGGCGCCCGCGCACCGGCTAGTCCTCCGCCTGGGCGGTCAGCAGCTTGAGGCGGTCGCGGAGACTCCGCTGGTTACCCTCGGTGACCGTGCGCTAAACTTGCCTACTGCGCCGCTATGGCGCGGTGCGGACGTTTGGATTCCCATTGAGCCGTTCACCGCTATTCTGGAGCGGATGATTTCCGGGCGCATGATCTGGGATCCTGCCCAGCGCACGTTGGCGGTCGAGTCCAGCCCCATCAACGTGTCGGGAATGCGCATCGAGCCGCGTGCCAACGGGACCCTCGTCATCCTCGAGACGACCAGACGCTTTGATCGAATCGAGACGATGGAAACCGCTCCGCACTGGCTTCATCTCTCTATCCTCGGCGCTCGTGCCAATCAGGTGGTTCTAGGAGCGACCGAGCCCAGGGGCGACGTCCGCGCCATCGAGATCTATCAGTACGAGGACTCAGCGCAGATTTCCTTTCTATTGAGCTCCAGCGTGCTACGCCATGAGCTCAAGCAGCGCGAGGCTCCCGGGGGCATCGTGCTTTCCCTATGGCGCGACGAGGCCCGTGAGGCCGATACAACATCGGTCGCTCCCGATGTCGATCGGTGGATCATCGACACCGTGATCATCGACGCGGGTCACGGCGGGCGAGACCCCGGCACGGTAGGGCGCGCGGGTCTAGCGGAGAAGGATGTCGTCCTCGATGTCGCCCGGCGGCTGAGGAATCTCCTTGAGTCGCGCCTGGGCGTGGCGGTTGTCATGACACGCGATTCGGACGAGTTCGTCCGGCTACGTGACCGCTCGCAGATCGCAGTGCGAAACGGCGGCAAGCTCTTCATCTCCATCCACGCCAACGCCGCTAGGAGCCGACGTGCGTCCGGCGCCGAGACCTACTTCCTTTCGGAGGCTAAGACGGAAGCCGCCAAGGCCGTCGCCGCGCGCGAGAACGCGGTGCTCGAGTTCGAAGAGCCGCTAGCCAAGGTGGGCGCGCTCGACGCCGAGGATTTCCTCCTGCGCGACGTGCGGGCTATCCTGACCGATATGGCCTCCGATCAGCATCTCAAGGAAAGTCAGGAGTTGGCGAGGCTCGTCCAAGGCGAATTCCGCGCCACGACGAGCCTCGCTGATCGCGGCGTCAAGCAGGCGGGTTTCTATGTCATGCTCGGTACGGTCGCCAGCATGCCGTCGGTGCTCGTGGAAATCGGCTTTCTCTCCAACCGGTTCGAGGAGAAACAACTGCGTAGTCGAGACTTCCGGCAAGGAATCGCCGAGGCGCTCCTGCGCGCCGTCGCCGCATTCAAGGAACGGCGCGACCGAGAACTGACCGAGCGCTTCTCCAGCGCGGGTGAGTGAGCGCTGCACTGGCTGGAGCGGTCTCTTGATGGTTACTCGCCCCGACGGTCGGACACCCTGGGAACTGCGCGAGTTGCGCATCCACCGCCGTTACCTCGCTCACGCGCAAGGCTCCGCCCTCATCGAGCTGGGCAAAACACGGCTCATATGCAGCGCCACGGCCGAGGCGCGTGTCCCCGGCTTTCTGAGAGGCCGTGGCACGGGCTGGGTGACGGCGGAGTACGGCATGTTGCCCGCATCGTCCGCTCGGCGCATCGCCCGCGAGGCGGCGACGGGACGCATCCGGGGGCGCACCCATGAGATCCAGCGCCTGATTGGCCGGTCGCTACGAGCGGTGGTGGACCTAACGCTGTTGGGCGAGCGCACCATCACGGTGGACTGCGATGTCATCCAGGCCGATGGAGGGACTCGCACAGCGGCTATCACAGGCGGCTTCGTCGCGCTTTACGACGCCGTGGCCGGTCTGTTGAAGGGGCGGGAACTCGCCGCCAACCCGCTTCTCGATCACATTGCCGCCGTCTCCATCGGCATCGTCGAGGCGACCCCGGCTCTCGACCTGTGCTATGAAGAGGACTCGACGGCCGAGGTAGATATGAACCTTGTGATGACGGGCACGGGTAAGATCGTCGAGATCCAGGGGACGGCGGAGGGCGCGCCTTTCTCGAAGGAACAGCTCAGTGGACTGGTGGATCTGGGCGAGCGCGGCCTGCGCAAGATCTTCGAGCTTCAGAAGGAGCTCTGTCCACTCTCGGTCCTGAGCTAGACACGGGCCACCGACATCGCTAAGGCACGGATGATGGCTTTCGACGCGGTCGTCGTCGCAACGCGCAATCCCGGCAAGCTGCGCGAAATTCGGGCCATCTTGAGCGGCGTCACCTGCTGTGGGCTGGACGAGGTGGCTCCCGATCTAGCCCTACCCGAGGAAACCGGCAGCACGTTTGCAGAGAATGCTTTGCTCAAGGCCCGTTACGTTGCTCGTGCGGTGAGTCGGATTGCCCTAGCGGACGATTCGGGCCTGGAGGTGGACGCGCTCGACGGCGCGCCGGGCGTGAAGTCGGCGCGCTTCTCCGGTGCGCACGCCGATGACGCTCGGAACATCGTGAAACTTCTGGCGTGCCTGGAGGGGGTGCCGCCGGCGAGGCGGACCGCTCGGTTTAGGTGTGTCGTGGTCCTCGTCTGGCAAAGTGGACGCGAGGTGTGGACCGAAGGCGCCCTGGAAGGGGTCATCACATCCGAGGCGTGTGGCGTGCGTGGGTTTGGGTATGATCCGATCTTCGTGCCCGAGGGCGAGACGCGGACCCTCGCGGAGATGAAGCCCGCAGAAAAGAATGCCCGGAGTCACCGCGCACGCGCTCTGCGTGCGCTCTGGGCATTGGTGAACGAGCGCCAGTCAAAGTCGGGGTGTGGCGCAGTCCGGTAGCGCACCTGCTTTGGGAGCAGGGGGTCGGCGGTTCAAATCCGCCCACCCCGACCATGTTTCGTCCCTACATGACAAAGCATTAAGTATTTCGCGTCTATCCCAGTGAGATTCTGTGTTGTCGGCGTGGTGGCAGAACGGTGGCTGGTATGTGCCCGAAGCTGGGTATCGTGGAGGAGACGTACTACCGTTGGCGGAGGGCGTACGGAGGGCTGGGGGTGAGCTAGGCCAAACGGTTTACGGCTCTGGAGAAGGGAAATACGCGTCTGAAGCGGTCGGTGGCGATGATCGATAGAATGCGCGCGCGAGTGCCTGACGATTAAGGTGGCGACCCTTGCGATGTATATCGAACCCGGCAGTCCTCGGGAGAATGGCACCATTGGATCGTCCATTGGGAAGCTCAGGGACGAACTGCTCAACGGTGAGTTCTTCGAGACGCTGGCCGCAGCCCATGTGGCCAACGCGAACGAGGTCTCTTATCCTCCGTGTGTCTTCATCGGGCGATTCTGAGCCTATTCGTTCAGCAGGACCTCGCGCCCGGTCGCGCCCGATTCGTAGATGGCGTCCTGGACGCGCTGGAGGTTGCGGATCTGGCGGGGGCTCTGAGAGGGCTCCTCGCCTGTGCGGATCGCCGCGACGAACCGGGCGATTTCCGTCGCGATGCTGTCTCCCCAAGAGTTTTCGGCCCCAGCGACGGGAGCATCCACGTGGCCGGTGGGCGTTCGGTCGACGATTTCGCCGCCCTCGTCCATGAGCACGGAAAGCGGCCAGAGCGTCAACGTCCCCCGCTCGCATATCATCTCGAAGCTATAGTGGCTCTTGGGCCGCTCGTGCGCCCAGGTGCCTTCGAGGATGAGCGTGCCGCCATCGGAGAGACGAATATGCGCGACGGCGATGTCCTCCACATCGTAGCTCTCGCGAGCCTCGGGCGAAGGTGCGGTCTCCGCGCGCTTGAGAGGAAAGAGGCGGTGGGTCGAGCCCGAGACGGCGACCGGATCGGGACTGCCGGCAACCCAAAGGGCGGCATCGAGGATGTGGATTGCGGTCGAGGCGAGAGCGCCCCCGGACGAGACCCGCTTGACCATGTGCCGCCCCCACCAGGGGACATCGGTGTAGTACGTCCAGGCCCGAGTGTAGACCGGCCTGCCGACCGCCCCGGAAGCCACCAAGTCTTTTAGGGCGCCGGCTTCGGGCGAGTGACGCATGTTGGTGCCGACCTGGACATGGCGTCCTGCGTGTTTCGCGGCCCGTAGCATATCTTCCGCTTGCGCGAGGTCCATGGCGAAGGGCTTCTCACACAGGACGTGGGCGCCGGCTTCCAGCGCGGCGACGGTGACATCGCGGTGAGTGTCCGGCATCGTGCAGACGCTGACGAGATCGAGGTCGGCGGGCTCGAGCAGGGCGCGGTAGTCCTCCGCCGTCCGAGCGCCGGGCCAGCGCTGGCTGGCAACGGCGAGGCGCTCTGCGTCCAGGTCGCACACAGCGACGACCTCGGCGGCGGCCCCGAGGCGGGCGTAGTACTCGAGGTGTCCCCGGCCCATGGTCCCACAACCGACGACGCCGACGCGAAGCGCTTTCTCCATGTACCCGACCTCCCATATGAAAGTGGCTGGGGTCGAAAGAACGGCCCATCGTTGACGACGCTAAAGGTGCAGGTCTTCTCCAGTTCGGTCAAGCACCTCATCGCGAAGATTCTGCCCTTCACCCCGGCGCGAGCCTGACCTGAATGGTCCTTGCACCTCAACGCCGTTGAGGCTATCTTGCCGCCCTCAGACGGGAGCACTGCTCGGGGGCATTATCGTGGGGCGAGGGCAACGATGCCAGGACTGACGCAACAGCAGGTGGAGACTTTCCATAGGCAGGGATACCTCCATGTGGAGAACGCCCTGGGGCCCGAGGACCTCGATCCGGTTCAGGAGGAGCTGGAAGGGATCGTGGACCGCGAGGCCAAGCGGCTCGTGGCCGAGGGCAAGCTCGATTCCGACCACACCGATCTCGGGTTTGAGCGGCGTCTGATCCCGCTCGCGGAGGCGGACATCGCCACCGCCAACGCGATGAACTTCCCCATCAACCTGGGAAGCGCCATCTTCGATTTCCTGCACAACGACCGGCTGCTCGATCTGGTCGAACCCATCATCAGTTCCGAGATCTACGCCAACCCCTGTCAGCATATCCGTCCCAAGCTGCCGCAAGACGGCGATTACTTCCATTGGACGCAGCGGTCGTCGTTCCATCAGGACGCCGCCGTGCTCCTGCCCGAGGCCGACGATTCCCTGGTGGTGACGACCTGGATCCCGCTGGTGGATGCGGATGAGATCAACGGTACGCTCCAGGTCTACCCCAACTGCCACAAAGGGCCCATCCGCACCCACGTCAAGGTGCCCGACGGCTGGACCATCACCGACGATGAGAAACCCGAGGGGGAGCCCGTCACGATCCCCGTCGAGCGCGGTGGGCTGATCATGCTCCACTGCCGCACGCCGCACGGCAGCCAGCCGAACAAGGCCGGCACGATCCGCTGGAGCATGGACGTCCGGTGGAACGACGCCCGCAAGCCCAACGGTCGCCCCTTCTTCCCTGGAATGCTCGTGCGCAGCGAGGAGACCCCGGAGTTGGTGGTCACCGATCACGCCGAGTGGCTGACGGCCTGGAAGTTCGCCAAGGTGTCGAGCCGGGGGGCGATGTCGTACCGCTGGAACTGACGGCGCTAGGATCAACCCTCTGGAGGTCCCGCGCGCTCATAGGGTTGAAGTAGCTGTATCTGGCAACGTAACAAGCAACCGCTCCAGCGTGATGCGTGGTGGGCCACCTTTCGCTGGCTTCTCTTCCTTCGGTAGAGCCCCTTGTTCACCCTTCACTACCTGAACGAGGACGCCAAGTCGGGTCACGACCTATTGCCGACGCGAATGTGAGTGCGCGACCTTAGAAGGCTGCTCAGGTTGTCCTCTCAGACTCTGAAGCTTATATTATGATGGGGCAAGCAGATTCGAGGCCGGTTGCATGGCCGTCCCAGAGGGCGGCCATGGATGCCTGCGGTTATGGACTGGCTCGATGAAGCGTGATCGCCTTTGGCTCGCGCAGGAGGTGTACGTTTCATGGCAGACAAAGGACTTAGACCTACGTCGCGCTTCAACACGCCTGCCGCTGAGCTTGATCTCGGTGCCGTGGCGGCCAAGCAGACGCGAAAAATTCGTATCATCTCTCTGGCCGTAGCCATCGCGCTGCACGGGTCTCTGGCGATCTGGAAGGTCTCGGCGGAGCGGCGGGCGGTGAAGCCTTTGACGACTCGGTTCATCAAGCGCGAGCCGAGGCTGATTAAGCCGCTGGAGCTGCGCAAGGCGCCGAAGCCCAAGCGCCGTCAGATGCGGCGTCGGATGAAGCGTGTGCGGGCGAAGGTGGACACGCGCGGCATCAGCCGTGCGCCGAAGACCAGCGACGTGCTCGGCAGCATGATGAAGCCCGCGACGCAGGTCGCCAGGACCACAGCTTTTGAGCGGCCAGTGCTCGAGCCCCTGGTAGTGTCGGACAAGGTGGCGGTGGCGAAGGCCTCTGGCGCCACCATCGACACCTCGCTCGAGATGGTCGACGTCAGTGCGCTCGACTACGGACGGTACCACGCCGCTGTGATCCAGGATCCCGATGACAAGCGTGCCATCAAGGGATTCTTCCATCTCGCCGCCCTCGCCTGGGGGACCGCTCTTCCCGGTGTTGGTTATTCCATCAGAACGACGCGGTATACCGAGTCCGAGGGAGGGATGGGGTTGCGCCATCTGGCTGAAGCCGTCAACGAGTTCACGGATGTCCAAGTGAAGTTGATCGGTCAGGTTTTCGCGGATTCTGAGGAGTTGCTCGGCATCCCGTGGGTCTACGGCGCTCCGGACTTCAGGACGTCAGAGGCTGAGCGGCGGAGCCTCGGCAAGTACCTCGCTGCCGGGGGCTTTGTCTACAGTTCTGCCGAGACCGGCGGTAGGGACGTTCCGATGCGAGATGCCTATAAAGAGGCCTTGGAGTCGGTTGGATACAAGCACGGCCGGCAGTGGGTCATCGAGAAGCTTAAGAATGAACATCCGCTCTATCACAGTTTTTTCGACTTCGATGGGCATCTGGCAGGGGTGGACCCCACCCGTTTCCACAAGCTTAGTCAGAGCATATACACCGGGACGAGCGGGAATACGGTAGAGCGAAAGGACTACCTTGAGGGGATCCATGTCGACGGGCGGCTGGCGGTTCTCATCGAGTCCAAGAACTATGTCTCGTTGTGGCAGCGCCACTACTTTCAAGACGCCTGGAACCCGAACCCCGACGATAAGCGTGGATATTTGCAGTTCGGCGTCAACACCATCGTCTTGGCGCTGACGCAAGAGGGCTCGATCGCGCAGCGGCTGATGGCCGTTCAGCAGTGATCACCACGCTTTGCGTCCGTCCGCTGGTGAGAGTCGGCGAAGGGGGGTAGAGGTATGCGTATGGCCCTGGCTCAGCAGGTAGGGGGCCATATTGCCCGAGGACGAGAGAGGTTCGCCCGCCGGCTCTGCTGGATTGGAGCCGTCGCCGCTCTGATTCCCGCCGTAACTTATGGGCAGGTGCAGCTTTACCAGCCCAAAGGCAGGGGTTTAATCAACCCCTTCATCAGGCGGGCAAATGCCCTCCACTATCGTTACAATAACCTTGTTACAGAGCCGCCTGAATCGTATAACGTCAATCCCAAGGTTGACAAGCAGTTTGACGATTTCGGCAACTACCAGACGTACGGGTACCAGGTCTATCTCATGGAGGATCGCCGGCCTGGCGTGGGCCGCTTGACCTCAAGGAGGAACGATGGAAGCTTCTCGATGCGCGATATGCGGACCTGGGGCAACTGGTTCCAGTGGCTGATGATCGCGAACGATAGCTACAGAGGCCTGAACTATCACGTGACGGTCGGCGATCAGGTTCGCACGAGGTTTACGCCGCTGACGTTCAATCTGCCCCTGTTCAGCGGCGTGCGGTTCGACGCTGAGACAAAGAAGAACCGGTTCACGTTGCTGTACAGCCGCGGGTACGCGAACTACCGGAACAACCGCTTTGCGCTTTCCTCGCTGTTCAGTGTGCCGACGCGCCTGGATCAAAGCGGCGACCGGGTCTTCGTCGTGGAGGAGAGCCCTGTGCCGCTGATGGGTGCCCACTGGGAGACCGACATTGGCGACGCGCTGACGATCGGGGGCACCTACGTCAACCAGCACCAGGAGTTCGTGAAGAAGGACCGGGGGGTCAATACCCTGCGCGGTACGCTCCCCTACGAGATCTTTCCACCGAACCGCGTGATCATCACGTTCGCCGACGATTCACCGCACGACGGCATAGGGGGCGCAGCGGTCTTCGAGGTCAATGTCAAGGTCATCGGCGAGGACGGCACCGAGTTCACCCGCTTCATCCCGATCGTCCTCGGCGGCGTCCGGGTCGGCGACCGCTTGGAGGCCAATGGGTTTGACACGGTCTCCTACGCCTACGACATGCCGCTTTCGCCGGTGCCTGTGGAAATGGAGATCGAGGCGGTCGTCGCCAACGATTACAACATCCAGATCAGTCAGCAGCACAAGTTCTTCAACAAGCGCTCAAAGCAGGTGGACGAAAGGGGCAACCCAATTCAGTTCGAGGACCGCGGCACCGAACCGCGGACCATCGATCGGGCGGAGGGCAACGTCACGGACCTCTCGAACAAGCGTCACATTCGGTTCCGGTACGGTTTTTTCACGGGCCAGCAGCTCTTCGGGATGAACTTCCGTGGAGACTTCACGGGCGTGAAGGTCGGCGGCGAGTTCGCCATCACATCCACGTACCAGCAGTTCCCCACGGTGCGCGGTGAGAAGCTGAGCCCGCAGCAGGGATCGGCGTGGTACCTGACGGCCCTCAAGGAGCTTGGGTCCTTCAGCGTCGGCGCCGAGGTCTTCCACGTCGGCCCCGACTACGGCTCGTACGTGGGTTCGCGCGGCGGGGTGACGCTCTATACGGATAAGGCGGGGGCCTCGCGCGTGATTCCGGTGACGACTGAATTCGCTTGGGTGGCGGACAACGACGACAGGGACTCGTGGGAGGACGACGATCCCGTGGAAATCCCGGGCCGGGATTCGTCAGAGCTGATCAAGGGTGTCTTCCCGGGCAGGGACGAGGACCTGGACCAGCACATCGACGACGACCGGAACTCCAACCAGATTCCCGACTGGACCGAACCTTTCCTGCTCTACCACTCCGACCCCCTGGAATTCACCTATGGCTACGACTGGAACAACAACGGATGGATTGATCAGCGTGAGAATGACGAGAAGGCGGATTTCCCGTACGACAAGGACACCGAAGGCGATCACCTGTTTGTGCAGTACTCGCCGCACCGCACGCTCAACTTTGCCGTAGGGCGGTTGGACAAGGAGGAGCCCGCGAGGGGCGGCGAGAATCTGTCCCGGTATTTCCGGTCGCAGTTCGTGTGGGAGGCGCCGCACATTTTGGGCATCGAGTGGTACCACGATTCGAAGCGGGTGCGCGATGACATCCGCAACGACGTTTACGTCTTCGGTGAATTCACCAAGCCGGTGGGGCCGCAGCCGGGCGACCCCGGCTTCGATACGCTCCAGATGCGTGACTCCATCGTGCACACGATGTTCGTCAGCACGCGATATCTTCAGGTTTTGAACCTTCACGTCGAGAACAACATCCGGTTCTTCCAGAATCATCAACTGAGCTCCGTGTTCAACAACGGCACATCTCAGCCGGACGTGCGGCGCAACGTCTTCACGATGGTCAACCGCGCCGACTACACGTTCAGGTTGGGGCCATGGACGGCGACCCCTCAGTACAAGTTGTTGACTCTCGTGGAGACGGAGAACCTGAAGGGAAGCGCGAGCCTGGCGCGCCGCCGCCAGTCCTTTTCAGCGCCCATCCTCAAAGTCGACTACGCGCTGGGCAAAGGGAGCAAGGTGCGCTTCGGGCAGCAGGGTTTTCGCTTCGGCTTCGCGGATGTCTTCGCCAACCGCAACGCTCTGGCCTTCCGGTTCCGTGACCGCACGAACCCGAGCGAAAGCTTTGCGCGGTCGGACACCGTTTTGATGTTGCAGACCTTCTCTAGTTACTGGGGACGGTCCGTCTGGGCCATGGTCGGCATACACCGCACCACGCTGGAGTTCGAGTCCGAAGATAGGAGGTTTCAGAGTAACCGGTTCAACCGCTTGTTTGTCGAGCTAGTCTCAGGGTTCTAGGCGGCTCATCGCCGCCGCCCGCTCCAGCGCTTTCGTCAAGGTGCTGGTAGGGTTGACACGCCTAGGAGTGCAGTGTATTATCTTGAAGTGCATCTGATGGGATGCTGAGGGGAGCTAAGGGAGCGTGAGCGTTCTGTCGGCTGAGCGCTCTCCTCCGCATTCTAGCGAAAAGGGGGAAGCTATCGGCGAAGGTGGAGGAGTTGGCTTGTAGAGAAATCTGGGCCTCGAGGAGGCCTGGAGAGCACACACAGGATCCAACGCATTGGCAGGGGGAATCAGATGAGACACACACTGGGTGTAGTGGTAGCCCTGAGCTTGGTCGCTATGTTCGCGGGTGGTGCCTGGGCGCACTCGGGTGCCGAGGGCGATGTCCCCAAGCTCCTTTTCAAGCCCATGATCGATGGTGATATCTCGGAGTGGGAGGAATTTGCGTTCACCGACGGGGTTTGGGACATCGACCGCATTACGGAGCAGTCCTGGTTCAGCACGGCCACCGGGTTGCTGGATGCTGTCAACGACCAAACGAACGAGAGCAACGAGCCCGATGGCAGCGCGTTGGGACCCGACGATCTCACGACTCAGTACTGGCTCGCCTGGGACGACGAAGGCCTGTGGGGTGGCGTCAGGGCGCAGGACAACGTGCACGATGTCGGTGCCTCGAACAAGCTCCCCAGCAGGTGGCCGTGGAGGGACGCCTGCAGTTGGTTCGTCGACGTCCTGCACGAGGGAACTACTGAACCCCAAGTCGTGGGCCACCACATCTGGAGCTTCGTCGCCGAGTATCCCCAACGCGAAGGTACGCATTGGTGGCGGCACGGCGAGCCCGATGCGGAAAACCTCGAAGTGGGAGCTCCGCCTAACGTCGCGTCCATGGCCAGAGTCGGAGGCGGCAACTTCGACGCTGACTACGAAATCGAAATGTTCATGCCCTGGGACAACATGGTAGCTCTGTCTCCGAGCTTCAACCCTTCGGAAGGTTGGGTGATCGGGATTGTGGTGGTCAGCACCGACCCCGATGGCACGACGCCCGACGGCGGCGACATCCAGGACTGGGGCGGTCAGTACGTCCTCTGGGGCAGTGGCGCCGAAAACGGAGATTTTACCCTCTCCGCGCCCATCGAGGGTCAGCCTGTGGCCGTCGAGACCTCAAGCTGGTCGCAGATCAAGCGGCTGTTCCAGTAGCCGTTCGATTTCCGGCCGACGGCAAAGGGCCGCTGCCCATCGAAGGGGGTTGCGGCCCTTTCCTTTTTGAGGTTGGCCGGATCGCGTTTCGCAGCGACCGGTTCAACCGTTTGTTTGTCGAGCGCGTCTCGGGGTTCTAGCAGGCTCGTCGCCGCCGTCTGTGGGATGGCCGGGACGACGGGCGGTGAGCCCGTGTCGAGCAGGGGCGACTAGATGGACGCGACTGCTGGCGTGTGCCGTCCGTCCCATCACTTTCCTCGAGGTGCTGATAGGGGGTTGACAAGCCCAGGCCAGACAGCCTATTTTGCTGTATCTGTTGGTATCCGATAGGATGCTGAAGAGGGTTAAGGGCAGTGTGAGCGTTCTGCCGGCCGAGCGCTTTCCGCTTCAATGAAGGAAATGGGGGAGACTAACGGCGAAGATTGGAGGAGTTGGCGAGTAAAGGAGTCCGGGCCTCGAGGAGGCCTGGAAGGGCACATGCGGTGGATCCAACGTGTAGACAGGGAGAGAGAGATGAGACGCGGATTGTGTATGCTAGCAACTCTGATCCTGATCGTCATGTTCGCGGGCGGCGTCTGGGCACACTCCGGTGCCGTGATCGAAGTCCCCAAGCTCCTTTTCAAGCCCACTCTCGATGGCGACTTCTCGGAGTGGGAGGATTTCGCATTCACGGATGGAGAATGGGAACAGGACCGCATTCATTCGAATCCCTGGGCCGCCGGCGGGTCCGCCTTGCTGGATGCTGTCAACGACCAAACGAACGAGAGCAACGAGCCCGAGGGCACCGCGTTGACCCCCGACGACCTTACGAGTTCGTACTGGGTCGCCTGGGACGACGACGGCCTGTGGGCCGGGACCAGGGTGGTCGACAACGTGCATGATGTCCGTGCCTCGAACGAGCTGCCCAGCAGGTGGCCCTGGAAGGACGCCTGCAGTTGGTTCATCGACGTCCCGCACGACGCCAGCGGGGAGGGTACGCAGCAGGGCGATCACATCTGGAGCTTCATCGCCGAGGAAGAGGTGCGCGATGGCCACGTATGGTGGCGGCACGGCGAGGGCGATCAGTTCGACCTCGAGGTGGCGGCTCCGGATAACGTCGTGCACGTGGCCAGAGTCGGCGGCGGCCCGTACGACGCTAACTACGAAATGGAAATGTTCATGCCCTGGGACAACATGATCGCCCTCACGCCGGACTTTAGCCCGGCGGAAGGCGTGACCATCGGGTTCGTGGTGGTCAGCACCGACCCCGATGGCACCACGTCTGACGGCGGCGACATTCAGGACTGGGGCGGTCAGAATGTCGTCTGGGGCGCAGGTGCGACTGATGAGACGTACGGGGATGCGGTCTTCATCGGGCCCGTGGAGGGCCAGCCCGTAGCTGTCGAGACGGCGAGCTGGTCGCGGATCAAGCAGCTATTCCGGTAGCCGTTCGGTTTCCGGCTGACGTCAAGGGGTCGTCACCCATCGAAGGGGTTGCGGCCCCTTCCTTTTTGAGGTTGGGCCGGGTGGCTTAGACGCCGCCCCAGTAGATGAGATGCCCCTCTCCGGGGAACCAGAGTGCATCGGCGATGAAGGCGAGGAAGCAGCCGGTGACGTAGCCGATCAGCATGCCGTAAAAAAGCGGCAGGGACTTCCGGTAGAGCAGGATGCCGCCCAGCTTGATGACCAGCCACTTGCAGAGCCAGGCCAGGAAGATCGACAGGAAGGAGACCCGCATGGCCATGGTGTAGGGCGCCGTATAACCGATGGGGTGCAGGGGCCACCAGGCGAAGCGGTAGCGCATGAAGATCAGGAAGCTCATGACCGCGCTCCCGGCGCCAAAAGCGGTCAGGCGAGCGGTGTCAGGGCCGGCTGTTCGTCGGCATCCCATGGATCGGAACCCATCAGGAAGTCGCCAGCCGAGCCCGAGGAAGGCAATCCGTACCGGAGAAGGACTACGAAAACCTAAGCGTGACATAGCCGATCACAGAATCAGGCTCCGCTTCGGGCTTGTCAACTGCTCGGCGGCGGGGTACGTTCTCACTCCGGTGCACCCATGTGCCGGGTAACCGCATCTCAGCCCGGCTTCCCGTCATAGGGCGAGCGGCAAGGTCCATGATAGGGTATACTATACGGAGTTGGCTCGGCGTTCTGGAACCGCTTGTCGAAGGATCGAGGGGGTGGCGGTCCTCTGGTGCCCTCTACGCCAAGCGGGCAGGAGACCGAGAACTCGGGTTCGTGCACACGCGGAAGAACTGAAGTAAATCTACCTCACGCGTGGAGGAGAAAATGATGCGCAAGTGGTACGCTGGTCTGACCTGCTCCCTGGCCCTCGCGATAGCCGGAGAAGCCACTGCCGCCTCGTCCGAGGTGCCAGTCGCACCGACGGCGTCGGGATCCGGTGATGACCAGATCCTCGTTCCGTACCTGGAGGAAGCCCCCATGATTGACGGCGACCTGGCCGACTGGAAGGGACGGGCTTTCACCGACGGCGTCTGGGACATCCACCGCGTGAGGTATAGCTCGTGGTTCGACCCCGAGATCAACCGCCTGACCGACCACGGCGACGAGCCAGTGCCGGAGGACGATCTGCAAGCCCGCTACTACATCGCCTGGGACGAGCGGCACCTGTATTTAGGCGTCGAGGCGCGTGACAACGTCAACGACGTTCACGACCCGGAACACGCGGACAGTCGCTGGTACTTCAAGGACGCCGTCGCCTGGTTCATCGAAGCGCCCCAGGACGAGAAGTCCGAGTGGTTCGCGCAGGGCGACAACTCGTTCGGCTTCGTCATAGACGCGAGCAAGCCCTCATACGGGGCCTGGTGGCGGCACGGGACCCCGAGCGAGCGCGAGATTGAGGAGCCGATTCCGGCGGACGCCGCCGACTATGAGGTCCGCATGAATCCTTGGGGGAGAAGCGACGGGGATTTCATCCTCGAAGCCCGGGTGGACATGGCGGCTACGCTGGGCGTTAGCGATCCAGACTGGACCCCACCGAAGGTCGGGGACACCTACGGAATCGAGATCCTCCATACGGACCCCGATGGCGGGGCGTATGGCGGTCACCTGCTGATCTATGGCAGCGGGGGCGACGACGCCGACTGGGGCGAGATGATGCTCGTGGGCCCGCTCGGGCCGGTCGAGCGCCGCGAGGAGTGAGTTGCACGGGCACGGACTGAGGCGTTCTGGAGCCCATGGTGGATTGACTTTCCGCACCCAGCACCATAGATTGTCAACCTACCTTTAACGCGGAAGTTCTTATGCGCATCGGCACACCCACTGCCCCCGACATGTTCGGGGCTGTCAAAGCTGCGGGCTTCGACTACGTCGAGCTCAGCGCCGCCGGCAGCCTTGCTCCCGATGAAGGCCCCGAGCGCGCCGAAGAAATCCGCTCCGCCCTCCGGGAGGCGGGCATTGGCGGCGAGGCCGCCGCCGGTCTCCAGCACGATCGACTCCGCTGCGTCGGGCCCGATGTGAACGATGCCGAACTCGCACGCTATGCTCGCACGGTGATGGACCGCGCCGCTTATGTCGGTCTAGAGGTGGTCAACTTCGGCTCGGGCGGAGCACGCAACCTCCCGGTCGGCTTCAATGAGACCCGCGCCCGCGAGCAGGTGGTCGCCTACCTGCGGATGCTCGGCGATGCCGCACAGCCGTATGGGATCGCTGTCGCCATCGAGCCTCAGTGTGCGGTCTACACGAACTACCTGATGGACATCCTCGAGGGCGTCGAAGTCATGCGCGAAGCCGATCACCCCAACGTGAAGATGATGGCCGATCTCCACCACATGCTCTTCGAGGGCGAACCTCTGGAAAACCTGCGTGTGGCGGGACCCGACCTCGTCTACCTGCACGTCCCAGCTCTCGACGACGGCGTATGCCACAATATGCCCGCGGCTTACGCTCGTCTGGGGACGGAGCTACGCGAGATCGGCTTCGAAGGTCGCACTTCAATCGAGGCCGGCAGCGACTTCGAAGCCGCGAAGCGGACGCTGGACCTCCTGCGGAGGCTCTGGGAGGCGTAGACGATGCTGCTGACGGCGCTTCCCTACCATACGGTTCAAGTGGGCGAGCTTTCGACTGCGGACTGGTTCCGTGCCGCCGCAGAGTATAGGCTGGACGGGCTCGACCTCATGGACGCATGGCTCAACGACGAAGGGCAAACTCTCAACGCGTACGACCATGTACCTTCGCACGAGCTTCGCCGTGTCGCCTTCAAACCAGCCGTTGCCCGGCGCCTGCACGTCGAACTGGCCGACTGCCCGGTCAAGCCCGCCATCCTCACGATCCACAACAACCTTTTCCGCCTCGACCCTGCCGCCCAAGAGCACGAAGTGGATCGAGTCGAGGAGTGCGCCCTCGTCGCGGACGCCTTCGGCATCGCGACCATGCGCGTACAGGTGTTGGGCTGGGATGAACGCCGCCCCGAGGTCCCCGCTGCCGACGCCATCGCGGCCGTCGTCGATGTCACCTCCGCTTGCCTGGAGCGCTGCCCAAGCTTCACGTTCATGTTCGAGAATCAGCCCGGGCTCACGCTCACGCGCGACCGGCTTGCCACCCTCTTTGAGCAGATCGATAGCCCTCGCGCAGGCCTCAACCTCGACTGCAAGAACGCCACCCTCGCGGGGGAACATCCCGTCACCTTCCTGGACGACCCCCGCATTGGTCCCCGCGTCCGCTCCTTTCACCTCAACGATTTCCGCCACATGCCGGGCGGCGGCTGGGATCTCTCTCTTGCCCTGGGCGATGGCGAGCTGGACTACGGTGACACCTTCCCCATCCTCAAGCGCATGGGCTACCGTCACTGGATGTCCGTCATCTACGATGGCTCCGACCTCGATGACGTCCGCCGCTCCGTCGCTTGGGTCCGCGCGCAGTGGGAGGCGGCATGAATCCCGTCGGCGTCGGCCTCATCGGCTGCGGTAACGCCGGCCAGATCCACGCAGAGGCTCTCGCGTCCCTCGAGGAGGGCCGGTTGATCGCTATCTGCGACGAAGACCCGTACAGAGCGCGCGACCTCGCGAACCGGTGGGGCGTCCCGAAGGTGACCACCCATTCCCGAGAACTCTTAGATGACCCCGAGACCGAGGCGGTCCTCGTCTGCACACCGCACCCGACGCATTCGCGCTTGGTCCTTCAGGCCGCTGAGCGCGGCGTTCACGCACTCGTTGAGAAGCCTCTAGGCGCCACGTTCAAGGCCGCCGACCTAGCTGTCAAAGCCGCCGACCGTGCCGGGATTCGCCTCGCTGTCATCCACCAAAGACGTTGGTTCGAAGCCGCGCAGCGCCTGAAAGCTGCGGTGGAAGCGGGTAAGTTCGGCGAGATCCTCCTCGCCGACTGTGTCGAGTTCACTTGGCGGGGACGCGACTACTTCAGCCGGGACGCCTGGCGCGGCCGTTGGGACACCGAGGGCGGCGGTGTTCTGGTCAACCAGACTATCCACTATCTCGACTTGCTCCTGTGGTTCGTCGGTGTGCCCGTCGAGACCGTCTTCGGGGCCTGGGCGACCCTGGCCCACCCCTACCTGGAGGTGGACGACGCCGCAGTGGCCGTCCTGCGCTTCCAGGGCGGCGCACTGGGAACAGTCCTCACCACCAGCGCAACGCAGGCACTAGACGTCGTTCGCGTCGGCATCCACGGCTCGAACGGTGCCGCTGCCAACGTCGTCTTCTCAGGGCCGGACGCCAACACCCACGAGTTCTGGACCGTCTCCGGCGAAGAAGACATCGCCAACTGGCGCCCGGAGAACGCCCCCCAATATCCGCGTTACCACAGGCTTCAGATCCAGGACTTCCTGTGCGCGATCCGGGAGGAGCGCCCACCCGCTGTCACGGGCGAGGACGGCCGCCGCGCCGTAGAGCTCTTGACGGCCATCTACCGCGCCAACGTTACGGGGATGCCCGTCCAACTGCCGCTCGCGAGCTAGAGAGACTCCGTCCAGCTAACTGGACCGCGCGCTGTTGGAAAGGGGGAAACGAGGCGTCTGCTACAGTCCCAGGTTAGGAACTTGCTGTAGCATCGGCAACCAAACACGTCGGGATTGATAGGGGAACAGGGCTGTGCCGGAACTCAAGACAGTTCGTCAGCAGATAGCATGGACATATGCGAACCTAGCGTGCGCGCATGCCGCTTTGAAACATGGCGTGCGCGAATACAGTCCGGTTCATTACAGCATTCGTAGCAGGTTCTATCGTGACTTGACATCTGGAGAAATGTCCATGCGTTCTCTTTACGACGATGAGCGGCTTAAGATGACGATGCCTCAAGCCTGTTATTACTGTGGCAGCGGAAAAAATTTAGTCGTTGATCATCTCATACCACGAATTCGCGGCGGTTCGGACGACTCCGACAATCTCATCTGGGCATGCCGCACCTGTAATAGCTCAAAGCATGGCCGGGACATGTTAGCTTGGACCGCAAAAAAGGGATTTTCCCTTCCGTTCTACTCTTGCGAAGATACCTGAAGATCGTCGCACGTTATTGTGAGAAACACGGATACATGGACATAGATCTGTCAAGGCTTAGCGAGATGAGCATGCCCTTTGATGTGCTTCTGTTGCCGACACGACCTCTGCCCTTAAAGGGATTGAAGTTGTGGGTATACCCAAACGAAGAGAAAGTTTCGCAGATCCGATGAGCACGGCACCAGTGGCTGGTGTCCCTGAAGACTGCTCTGAGATCAATGAAGGGGTATCGCTCACTTGACACAGGTTGTTCGTGTGAGTTCGTGAGGAACCCACGCCCTTCGGCCCATCTAGCAGCAGCAGTTACGGGCGGGTCGGTCCCCTGAACCAGGACTGAATCCTCGTCCTTCAGCTACTTGATGAACGCCAGCGCACGAACGGCGCGAGCCCCGTCAGCGGTCGCCTCTACCCAGTAGGGACCGCTCGACACGAATACACCTTCCTCGTCCCGGCCATCCCACAATAGTCGCACCGCGTCACCGGACCGAAAGCCGTCCACCAGCGTCCGCACCACTTGGCCTGAAGGCCCCACCACGCGCACCATCACACGACCGGGGTGCGGCAACTTCAGGAGGAATGACGTGGCCGCGTTGAAGGGGTTGGGCGCCGCAAGGCCCAGTGACAGACGCGCGGGTCGCCCCGATGGGGCTCCCTCCGCCTCCTCGACTGCCACGGGCACACCTTCGACCACCTCCACGATCCGGTCTACGCCCACCTCCTCTAACTCCGACACGCGGCCGCTCGGCCAGCGCACCTCGAGACGGTCCACCATGGTCGCTTCGCCTAGCCCCAGGTGCACCAAGAGGCTGTGCTGCGAATTCGTGCTCCCGCCCCCGTGCACCTCCCGCATCCAGCGACTTCCGTCCGCTTCGGCGATCACCCATGCCCCGATCCCGTCCTGAGGTGAGTCTACCCCGCGCAGGCGCACCCCGAGCCAGTGACCTAGGCCGGCCGTGTCGTTCCTGTAGAGCAACGTGGGTGCCCCCCCTCGTCCCACTACGGCGATGTCCAGGTCTCCGTCGTGATCGTAGTCGGAGAAGGCCACCCCGCGGCTGTCGAGGATATGCTTGATACCGGCCTCGGCCGACACTTCGGAGAACGTGAGCCCGTTCCCGTCGTTGCGGTAGAGGAAGTCGGGGATGTGGTGTTGGGTGGCGACGTAGAGGTCGACGAAGCCGTCGTTGTCGAAATCGCCGAAGCCGGTTCCCCATGAGAACGCAGCCGCGACTCTCGCTTCAAAAGCTGCGCTCTTGAAGGTTCCGTCACCGCCGTTGATGTAGTAGGCGTTGCCCGGCGAAAGGTCTTGCCAGGCGCCAGAGGCGCGGGCGGGGCTGTCGGTGATGTAGAGGTCGAGGTCGCCGTCGTTGTCGACATCGGCGGCGTCGATCCCCATGGCGTTGATCGCGTGGACGCCCACGCCAGCTAAGGCCGTCACGTCGCGGAACGTCCCGTCCCCCTCGTTGTGGTAGAGGATGTCGTCACTCAAATCTTCGGCGACGTACAGGTCGGGGCGGCCATCATTATCATAGTCGAAGAACAGGGCCGCCAGGGTTGCCCCGCCATCCTCGTTGATGCCGGCCTCGATCGTCACATCCGTGAAGACTCCGCCCCCTTCGTTCCGGTACAGCTTATCGCGGTCGTCCTTGAACGAGAGGTCCCAGTTGCCGAGGTAAAGGTCAAGGTCGCCGTCCAGATCATAGTCGCTCAGGGCGACGGCATACGACGAGCGAGGATCGTCCACCCCAGCCTCCGCCGCGATGTCGGTGAAGGTCCCGTCCCCGTTGTTGCGGAACAGCGCATTGGGGCCGTCGTTGGTGACGTAGAGATCCAGGTCACCGTCACCGTCGAGATCGCCGGCCGCCGCGCCTGTGGCGACGCGGTCGTCGGCCAGACCGCTGTGGGCGGTCACGTCTTCGAAGGTGCTATCGCCCCGGTTTCGGAGCAGCGCGTTGGGCAGGTCGATCCGGTCGGGTTGGACCTCGCCGTTGGCGATGAATAGGTCGTCCCAGCCATCGCCGTCGTAGTCAAACCACACGACGCCAACGGCGGGTATTGGCCCGTCGCCCTTTATCTCCCCCAGCCCGACCTGGACCGAGACCTCAGTGAAGGAAATCTGAGGCGCCGGCAGCGCGGCGACCGGGAGGACAGAGACAATCCCACAGACGGCGGCGGCGAACCACATAGCGGCCCGAGACGGACCCGACAAAGACGCGGCTGAACCAATCGCCATGAAACGCGCTCTTCCCCTTGAAGTAACATCATAGTCTAACCGTACGAGTCCGTCCACGCAATAATCCATGCATGGATAGCATGCGGCAGCCATCCGCCCCGGATCACCTGTGAGATGTGTTTGCCTTGCAAAAGCCTTGAGTCTACGTTATTCTGCGGGCAAATTGCCCCACGGATGGATCTTCTCGTACGGGAGACCGAAGATGTCTGGATTGACTCAGGAACAGGTGGAGACCTTTCACGAGCAGGGCTACCTGCATGTGGAAGATGCCCTGCGCCCCGAAGACTTGGATCCGGTCCAGGAGGAGTTGGAAGGGATCGTAGACCGCTCGGCAAAGCGCCTTTTGGCTGAGGGCAAGATTGATTCCGATTACGCCGAACTGGGGTTTGAGGAGCGATTGGTCCTGCTCGCAAAAGGGGACGCCAGCGCCATACAGGGGATCAACATCCCCGGTAACCTGGGGACTGCCATCTTCGAGTTTTTATGCAACGACTGGCTGCTCGATCTGGTGGAGTCGATCATCGGTCCTGAGATCTATTGCAACTCTACGCAACACATCCGACCCAAGCTGCCGGCCACCGGCGATTACGAAGGCGGCGTTTCTTCGAGCGAGTGGGCGACATTCACGTCGTTCCATCAGGACGCTGGTGTGCTCCTTCCCGAGGCTGACGACACGCTGGTCGTGACGACCTGGATCCCCCTGGTAGATACGAACGAGACTAACGGCACGCTCATGGTCTACCCTCGCTGCCATAAGGAGCCGCTCCGCACCCACTTCCATCCATCCAGCGGCTCCAACTGGGCGATCGCCGAAGATGAGATGCCCGAGGGGGAGCCGGTCAAGGTCGCTGTCAAGCGAGGTGGGTTCCTGATGATGCACTGCCGCACACCGCATGGGAGCCAACCGAACCGAGCCGACACGATCCGGTGGAGCATGGACCTGCGGTGGAACGACGCCCGCAAGGCCAACGGTCGCCCGCACCTGCCTGGGATGCTCGTACGCAGCCAAGAGACCCCGGAGCTAGTGGTGCGCGACCACGCCGAGTGGGTGACGGCCTGGAAGCTCGCTAAGGTGTCCAGCCGCGGGGCGAGGTCGTACCGCTGGAATTGACCGCGCTGGAGAAGGCCGCACCCATAGCGTCGTCAACGATGGGCCGTTCTTTCGACCCCAGCACTTTCATATGGGAAATGCCGATCTGAGGGGAGTAGCAGAGTGGCGAAGTATCGCGTCGGCATGATCGCGACAGGCTCCATCGCTCGCTCGCAAGCCAGAGGCTGGCAGGGCGTCCCCGATGTCGAGATGGTGGCCTTGGCGGATACCAATGAGGAGGCCCGCAGAGCGTTCGGGGATGAATTCGGCATCTCGATGCGCTACGCGGACTACCTCGAGATGCTGGACAAAGAGAAGCTCGACATCGTCAGCGTCTGCTCCTGGCACCCGCAGCACGCGGAGATGACCCTCGCCGCTGCGGCGCGTCAACCCAAAGCCATCCTGTGCGAGAAGCCGATGGCAACCTGCCTGGGCGAGGCAGACGACATGATCACCGCCTGCGAGCGCAACGGCGTCAAGCTCGCCATAGGGCACATGCGCCGATTCTTCACCGCCTGGGAAGGGGCCAAGCGGCTGGTTCAATCGGGCGCCATCGGTGAACCGCAGCGCCTGTGGTGCGTTGGGTTCCAGGGTCTTCTGAACTTCTCGACCCACCTGATCGACTGGATGCGCTGGGTGCTGGACGAGCCAAGGACGGAGTGGGTCATCGGCAACGTCGAGCGGAAGACCGACCGTTACGAGCGCGCCATGCGCATCGAGGACAGTTGCGTGGGGCTGATCGGGTTCGAGGGCGGTGTCCAGGCCCTCGTCGAGAACGACATCACGTTCAAACCCGTCCTCGGCGGCACAGTCTACGGCTCCGAAGGCATGGTCTTCGTCGAGGACAACACCGCGCGGTACATGAATGGGACGACGAAGGGTTGGGTGGACGTCGAAAACGAGGACAACGATCCCTTCGTCGGTCAGGCGCAGGGCGTTGTGGACTGGGTCGAGGGCCGTATCAGCGATGAGGAGTTCCGGCTGGAGGCGCAGAAGGGGCGTGCGGCGATTGAGATCATGATGGCGATCTTCGAATCGGCGCGCCTGCACGAGATCGTCCGCATGCCGCTTGAGACGCGCGTCTTACCGCTCGACCTGATGGTCGAATCGGGGCATCTGCCCGTCGAACGGCCGGGGCGCTACGACATTCGATCCTTCCTGGTCCGAGGCGAAGTGATGAGCTGGATCTGAGAGTCCAGTCCTCGAACCGGAGCGTGGTCGCCATTCTGTGTCAACTCCCATCCTGAGCCTGCCAAAGGACGGCCCGTCGAAGTGTATATCCCGAACTTGCTGATGGGATGATCTGAAGGCCGGTCAAGGGAGAGGGATTTTATGGCGAAATATCGCGTCGGCATGATCGCGACCGGTTACATCGCGCGGTGGCACGCCGGGGGCTGGAAAGCCGTGGACGATGTCGAAATGGTGGCGCTGGCGGACAGCCATGAAGGTGCGCGGAGCGCCTTCGGGGAGGAGTTCGGCATTTCCAGGCGCTACACTGACTACCGCGAGATGCTCGACGAAGAGGACTTGGACATCGTCAGCGTCTGCTCGTGGCACCTCCAGCACGCGGAGATGGTCATCGCCGCCGCGGCGCGAAAGCCCAAGGTCATCCTCTGTGAGAAGCCGATGGCCGCCTGCTTGGGCGAGGCGGACGACATGATCATCGCCTGCGAGCGCAACGGCGTCAAGCTCGCCATCGCTCACCAGTTCCGCTTTTGGACGGGTTGGGAGGAGGCCAAGCGCCTGGTGCAGGCGGGAGCCATCGGCGAGCCCTTGCGGCTCTGGTCGCTTGGCGCTGCCGGCCTTTTGAACTACTCGACACATCTGGTAGACCTGATGCGCTGGCTGCTCGATGAACCGCGAACGGAGTGGGTCATGGGCCAGGTTGAACGGAAGACCGACCGCTATGAACGCGCCATGCGCGTCGAGGATCACTGCATGGGGCTGATCGGGTTCAAAGGTGGCGCCCAAGGCGTTGTCATGAGCGATTTTACGCCCTACGGCGAACTCAACACGACGGTGTACGGCACCGAGGGTACGCTCCACGTCGAGGGCAACGACGTCCGTTATATGAACGGTGGTACGAACGGCTGGCGGGAGGTCGAAAACGAGAAGAACGACGCATCGGTGGGCCAGGCCAGAGGCGTCGTGGACTGGATCGAAGGACGCGCTGAGGATTACCGCGGCGAAGCTCAAAAGGCGCGAGCAGCCATCGAGGTCATGATGGCGATCTACGAGTCGGCCCGCCTGCACGAGGTCGTCCGCATGCCCCTCGGAACACGCGCCTATCCGCTGGACCTCATGGTCGAATCGGGCCACCTGCTCGTCGAGCGGCCCGGCCGCTACGACATCCGATCCTTCCTGGTCCGCGGCGAGGAAATGAGCTGGATCTGAGGACCCGGCCTTTGGGTCAAGGGGGCGTCATCCTGAGATCCTCGAGCTTATCGAAGGGTGATCTGAAGCCCGGCTTCAAAGGTTAGGAATCGTCCAGCCGGCCGGGGTGCTGCGGTACGGTTACCATGCAGCCCATTCCTGGAACGGCCGTTCCTATACCGACGAGGGGAGATCGTACCGATGCGTCAAGAGATTTCGCTCACTTCCAGGGTAGAGACCTATCCTGTCGTGACGACCGGTAAGCGCTGGCTACACATACGTGAACGAGAAGAGGGTGGACCCGAAAACTATTTCCGGATGTTCCCCGAATGCCGTGATGATCCCCGGCGCAACGATTTTGGAAGTGTCAAAGATTTCCCCGCCCCCTTTGCCAAAGGCGGGGGTTTTTTCCCGGTCCTGACCCTGATGAACGACGGAAGATTATGCTGTGCGGTGAGGACGGGTGCTCCTCACGCGGGCAGTGGTTCAGAGATCAGCGTTTCGTTTTCCGAGGACAGGGGAAAGAGTTGGTCGGACTATCGGGTGGTCGTGCGCGGTGACCCTGGCCAGAAGCTGGACCCGAGGAATCCGGCCCTGGCGCAGTCCGAGGATGGCCACTTGGTGTTGGTGTACGGCACCCTCGTTGGATTTGATGCTCATGCAAAGCGGGCGGAACCGCCTGAAACAGTTTCATATCTGGAATGGATGGACGTGATTCGTTCGAGCGACGGCGGTAAGACTTGGTCGGAGCCGCGCCGGGTTTACTCACCTGAAGGAACGCTCTTGCACCCGCATGGCCAGATGCGGAAATTAGCGGATGGCACTCTGGTCTTCAACGCCAGGGGCTTCTACAATCTGAATGAGCGGGAAAAGAACCCCGACCTCCCGGAACGCATCAGCTACCTTTACCGGTCTGGGGATGGAGGCTTGACGTGGGAGCAACCCACCCTCATCGGACCGGGAGCCAGCGAAACTGGATTCCTTGCCCTGGACCAGGACCACTGGGTCGGTTACGTGAGACATAACGACAGGCCTAACAGCGTCGCGCACTCTTTCGATGGTGGGAAGACCTGGGACAAGTGGAGCGAGTCCGGAGATTGGAGAGCCTTGAACTCACGCGTCAGGAGGCCGGCGCCGGGCAGCGTCGCCCTTCTGCCCGACGGGAAGGTCCTCATCACGTACGGCTACCGCGCCTATCCTTTCGGAGTGAGAGCCATTGTCAGCCACGACGGGGGCAATACCTTTGATACGGAACATGAGTACATCCTCTCCGACACCGGTTACTGCTCGGATTGTGGTTATCCCAGCACAATCTGCTATGGAGATGGCAGCATCGTAACCGTTGACTATTCCGTCATGGATATTGATCACCCCGAATGGGGTACCTGCTGCATGGCGTTTCTGTATCACCAGGATCTGTTCTCGTGATCCTCACGATTGCGAGGTAACCGGGAGGGATCGGCGTCACAACGGCGCTTAGGGGCACATGCCGCCCCCCGCTGTTCTGCTTCAACCCGTATGGCGCGGTTGAACGGGCGACGCTAGGGGGAACCGTCCTATCACAGGCGTCTCTTTCATCACCACGAGTCGTTTCTCAGTAGCGATCGGCGCGCGCAGGAGAGCACTATGTTGACCCCTCAACACAAGGCCTACTTCGACACTTTCGGCTTCCTCTCCATGCGGAAAGTTTTCTCGGATGATGAGATCCAAGCCATTAAACGCGAGGCCGACGCGCTGTTGGAACAGGACCGGGAAGGCCAGCCTTTGCGGGGACAGCGTCAGCGCGTTGCACCCTTTGTCGAACTGCGGCCGCTTCTGACCCAGCTCGTCGAGGATGACCGCATCTACAAGGTGATCGAGAGTCTACTCGGACCGGATTTCCTCTGGGGTGGCTCCGAGGGGGTCTTGGCAGTCGACGCCCCCGGATTCGGCTGGCATCCCGACCGCAGCGGGGAGTGGGATGCCGATGTCCGTCGCGGTGGGGAGAAGGAGTGCGACTACGCACGGATCAAAGTCATGATGTACCTCGATCCCACGACGAAGGACTCGGGCGCCCTTCGGGTGATTCCCGGTTCGCATCGCCTCCCGTTTTTCGGAGATCTGCAGCCGCTCGTCACGCACCTGAGGCTGGTCGAGGCCTCCGAGGAAACCGATCTCGCCCGCGTTCTCTTCGGCGTTGACGAAGATGCGTTACCGGCTCTTACCGTAGAATCGGAGCCGGGCGACGTGCTTTTCTTCAATCAGACGCTTTTCCACGCGGTGCTGGGGGGCCGCACCAGCCGTTGCTTCATCGCCCTGAAATTCGCTGCGAATCCAACTACCGATGATCAGATCGCCTCCGTCCTTTACTACGGCAGTCATGCTGGCATCTTTCCACCGCATGAATCCTTCGCGAAGAGCGATCGGCCGAGCATCCGGCGTATGGTGGAAAGACTTACGGAGCTTAAGCCCCAATGACCTACCCCCGGCAGTTTCACTGCATCGCCCGTTAAGCCCCGATTCATATCCGCTCGCTCCGAACGTGATCTTGGCCTCTCCACTGGTGTGCCGTTCCGGAAAAACCGTTCCTGTTTCTCCCCAACAGTCATGTGCAAGGCTTTTTTTGCTTTGACGGTTTAGGTATAATGGGTGCACCGGATCGCCCGTCCCATGGACGCCGGGCATTCGGTGCCGCTGGGGCGATCATCCAATGGACGGAGGACGCTATGCTTACACAAAGCCAGATTATTCAGTTCGAGGTCTTTGGCTTCGTGGTTCTGGAGGGCGTCTTTACCTCGGACGAGCTCAGGACCATAACCTCGGAGTTCGATCTCGGCCTCGCCTGGGCCACGGCCAATACCGAGCGTCGGGGCATCCGCAAGCAGTTCAACTGGTCCAATCTGGGACCCGATACGCCGTTCCTGGCCTCACTCCTGGAAGATACTCGCTTCCTGGGGTCCGCCGAGCAACTCTTGGGCAGGGACGTTATCGGGCGAACCTGCAACTCCAACTCCTTCGACGGTGACCGGACGGAGTGGCATCCCGATGCGGATAACCCCGCCAGGCGCGGACTCAAGTTCGCCTCCTACTTGCAGCCGCTGGATGAGAAGACCGGCGCCCTCCGCTTAATATCCGGCTCCCACAAGGAGCCCCTCCACTCGGACATCAAGAGGATTGCCTTCAAAGAGTCCAACGAGGGGGTCGTTGACAAGGGCGGCCTCGACGTCGATGAGATGCCCGCCTATGTTGCTAGGTCGGAGCCTGGAGATGTGGTCGCCTTCGATAGCCGCATCTGGCACGCCAGTTGGGGCGGAGGAGTTAACCGGAGGATGTGCAGCGTCAACTACTTTGCCGCTCCGAAGACGCCCGAGGAGGAGGCGTCGATGGACGAGATAAAGGCGGCGGAGGCTGGCCTCGTCAAGTCGTTTCCATTGATCGAACGCCCGCAACACTGGATAGCCAATCCCGACGGCAGCCCGATTCGCCGGCGCTGGATAGACTTCTTAAGGCATTGGGGTTTCATCGCCGCGAACGGAGGGGCGACCAAGCTAGCTGCAAAGGCGGCGGGCCATTCGCGAGACCCCTCGGCGGACGCAAAACCCTAGCAGGGATGAAAGAATGCGGACGACCGCACGCGCCTCAGCCAGCCAGCCGAACATCGTCCTCATCATGTCCGATGAGCACGATCCGGGGGTCACGGGGTGCTATGGCGACCCGATCATCGAGACGCCCCACCTGGACCGGCTGGCACGCGAGGGCATTACCTTCGATGCGTGCTACACGACATCGCCCCTTTGCGCCCCCGCGAGGCTGAGCTTCACCGCCGGCAAGTACATCAGCCGCTGCGGCGCATGGGCCAATAGCTCCTGGCTGCCTTCGGACGACTATCCCTCCATCGCCCGCGTCCTGCAGAGCGCGGGCTACGAGACCTACCTGTGTGGCAAGCAACACTACGACCGCACGCGCCGGTACGGCTTTACGGACATCCTGCCGGAGTTGCGCGCCAACCGGAGGCACAAGCTAGGCGTCGCCAAGCGCCGCCATCCGGACGATAGGACCTCCAACCTGCGGGACTGGCAGAACCGCTCGGCCGATTTCCATCCTGGGGAAGATTCGAAGACCATGCTGCATGACCGCATGGTGACCGCGCGCGCCTGCGAGTTTCTCACCAACTGGCAGAAGGAACTTCCGCCGTTCTTCCTGTTCATCGGCCATCTTGCGCCCCACTTTCCCCTGACCGCGCCCCAGGAGCTCTACGACAAGTACCGTGGGCGCGTGCCGATGCCGGAGGTTCCCGAGGGCCTTCTGGAATCGCTGCCGACCAACTACCGGCAACTGCGGTACGGGTTCGGGCTGGATGGGGCGGAGCCCGAACTGGTTCGACGGGGTCGGGAGCTCTACTGGGCGCTGGTGGCGTGGTACGACAGGCAGGTGGGAGCGGTCGTGGATGCCGTCGAGCGCAGCGCCGCCGCGGAGAACACCGTTGTCATCTACACGTCGGATCACGGAGAGAACAAGGGTGACCACGGCCTGTGGTGGAAGTGCAGCATGTACGAGCACGCAGCGCGTATCCCCCTCATCGTGAGGTGGCCGGAGCGCTGGAAAGGCGGCCAGAGGCGCGCGGGCGCCTGTTCGCTCGTGGACCTGGTGCAGACGATCATCGCTCTGGCAGGAGGCAATGCGCCCGCCGACTGGGACGGCGACTCGATGCTTCGGTGGCTCGACGCCGAAGCAGCACCCTGGAAGGATGAGGCCCTCAGCGAGTATTACGGGCACAACATCGCCTCGGGGTTCGTCATGTACCGTCGTGGGCCGTGGAAGTACGTCTACCACACGCCTGCTGACGGACGGCGCGGCGCAGAGCGGGAGCTTTACAACCTGGAGGTGGACCCGAAGGAGTTCCACAATGTGGCGGCGGTAGCGGAACAATCCGGGCGCGTAGATGCGATGCACGAGGCGCTGGTCCGGGAGCTTGGCTACGAGCCCGATGAGGCGGAGCAGCGGTGTCGCAGCGACTGCGCGCGCGGGTATGATCGCGGGTGAGACGTGAGGGATCGCGCACTGTAGAGTTCTCCCTGCCACACACTCTCCCTCGTAGCAAGCGTCATATTCCAGCCGCTTCTCTTCCGTTCCTGCTGCTTCTTTTAGCAACTTGGTTTTTGTCCGATAGTATGCTGCGCGAACCTCTGAGGGAAGGTCGGTGAACCTGTGCGGGGACCCGCACCCGAGCAAACGATCACAAAAGGGAGACACTGCCATGTTTGAGAATTTCAAATGGCGCGTCATTGAGCCGTGGAACGCACCGGACGGCATCAATGTGTTCAGCTCCACCAAGAGTTTCCTGACGTGGAAAGAGATGCAGAATCCGGTGCCCGGCACCAAGACGGTAGAGTTTGTGGAAGATTGCATCCGGTGGGGATACAACGCGATTTCGATCTACATGAATCCCGAAGACAATCCGGAGGCTGTAAGGGCTTTCGCGAAGTACCTGAGAGGCAAGGGGCTAGGCTTGATCATCCGTCGCGACTGGTACGAGCTCGAGGGGAAAAAGTCCTGGCCGGCGCAGAGAGAGCCCGAATTGTGGGCGGTGAAAAGGCACTCGAGGAAGCTCTGCCCCTACCAGCCGGAGACGAGGGAATACTGGAAACAGCGCATCGCCGGCGATTTCCAGCGGATTCCTGATCTGCTCGGCTACCGTATGAACGGCACGGGGTACGTTTTCATTAACGGAACGCCTTGGATGTGCGATTGCGAAGTCTGCGGGCGGCACACCGAGCGGGAGCGGGCTCGCGACGCCATCCGACTGGTGGCGGGTCTATTGGCCGAGCACGGTGGCGTCCTCTTCTGGGAGACGTGCCAGGACGATCCCGGAGGCCAGTATGAGGAGGCCATGTACTTTGACGGCATGAGTGGGGAGCTCCCCGAGAATGCGCGCATCGTGATGAAGCTGTACTACTGGGATTACCACCCCGGCTATCCCCGCCATCCGCTCTTTGACACCATCGCCCCTGACGAGAAGGGCGAGTCGCCCTACATGACCAGCATTCAACTGGCTGGGGAGTACCGGGGCGTGCACGACTTCCCGTGGGCTATGCTGGGCGAGTGGAGCGCTGTGATGCGCGACATGGTGCGAACCGGGCAGACCGGTCTGTGGGTCATGGCGATTGTCCATTACGACGATTGGGACCATCCGCTCAACATGATCAACTGGTACGCCATCTCCCGATTCATCCGAGATCCTCTGGCCGATCCGAACCGAATCGCACTGGACTGGGCCCGCGAATCCTTTGGAGCGGAGGCTGCCGCCAGTGTCGTAGAGGTCGTGGACAAGATGAGCCGCGCCGCCCAGGGGGTGTTCGAGTTCGGGGGGCTGTGGACGCAGCTTCACAGCCGCTATCCGACGCTGGCGTATCTCGACTCGCGGCTCTGTGGTCCCTGCCGCCAAAGCCCGCGACATCAGGGCATGATGGGGCAGACCTGGCCGCTGGGCATGTACAGTGCCGAGCGGCAAACGGAAATCCGCGCTAATCCGCGCACCCGCTTGATTTTCACGCCCCAGCCGATCACGCGGGAACTCAAGGCGGAAATGATGTCGGAGAAGGAAGAGGCCGTGAAGCTCGCTACCGAAGCGACGGCGCTCTGGCGGAGCCTTGAGGGCAAGATCGAGAGGTCTCTTCACGAGAAAGTGCTGGGTCTCCTTCGCGGGAACATCGATGATGCGATCCTCTGGAGCATGGGCATGGACATGTATATGGACATGAAGCTGGGCGCCCTGACCGAGGAGAGGATCAATGCCGTGCTCGCCGAATGCGCCGCCAGAGACCTGAAGGGCACCATCGTGAATAACCCCCTGGCGGCCTCTCCCGTGAAGACCGATTTTTACCACGTCCCATCATCCCTGAAGTTGTTCGCGGAGGAGCTGCGGCAGGAGCTGAGGTCCCCACGCCTCGACAGCTTGTCGAGCGAGCACGGCGGCGTTGACCTTAAATGAGCTTGCTGCCAGTGGTCACTGAAGCTTCATCGTAGACGCGGTCGACTGGCACCCGAACGCCGCTTGGAGGACCCACATTGACGGCGCTCAGGAGCACCTATGGGGTTAGCGTCGTCAATGGCGGAGCGTTCTTTGGGCGCCCGCACTTGGATGGGGGAGTTGTCGGCTGAGATGAGCAACGGAGGTCTGCCCCATGTCAACTTCTCGCCCGAGGGTGCTCCTGGTCCACAATGAAAAGATTGGCGAAGCCTATATGATGCCGTCGGACCTGGAACGGCTTAATACCTTTGCCGACTGGGAGAGGTGTGTCTGTGAGGGAGGGACGGACGTTGCTGCGAACGAAGACCCAGCCAGCATAGCGCGCTTGCTCGATCGGGTGGGCGACTTCGACGGCATCGTCGTCCTGCGCGGCGCGCCTCGGATCAGCGCCGAAATAATGGATCGGGCGCCTAAGCTGCGTATTATTGGAGATTTAGAGGGAGATCGCTTTGCCAGCCGTATCGATGTCCAGGCAGCTTGGGAACGACGTATCCGCACTGTGGATACGACCCATGGATCGTCCTTCCCGGTTGCTGAATGGGCACTTGCGTTGATCCTGATCTCGTTGCGTAACGGCGGCGCCCATTTTCGTCGTATGATCGCTGGGGACGGCAGCAAACCCCCGCGGGATGATCCAGGCTATCTACATGGCGAACTCACGGGCAAGCGCGTTGGTTTGATCGGCTGCGGCCATATCGGCCAGCGGTTAATCGAGTTCCTGCGGCCGTTCAAGGTCGATATCCGTGTGTACGACCCCTATCTCCCCAGGGAAATGGCGGATGCGCTCGGCTTTCTGGGGACATCGCTCGACCATGTACTGTCGCAGTCCGACGTGATCGTATGCCTCGCGCCCTTGACACCCATGACCCGCGGGATGATTGGCCAACGTGAGCTAGACCTCATTCCTTCGGGCGCCGTGCTCGTGAACGTCTCGAGGGGCGCCGTCATCGACTCAGGTGCGCTGATTTCTCGGCTGAAGCGTGGAGACATCATCGCCGGGCTGGATGTCTTCGATCCGGAACCGATTCCAGCGGAGTGTGAGGCCATCCACCTCCCCAACGTCTTCCTGAGCCCCCACATTGCCGGTGTCACCGCTGCCGGCCATCAACGCCTCTTCACGCTGATGGTGGACGAGCTGGAGCGCTTCTTTGGCGGCCACCAGACTCTCTTCGATCTGACGCCCCGCTCTCTGGCCAACCGCAGGGGCGACGACCCACATAGCGTCCCTCCCTCCTCCTGACAACGAGCGGCGTTGCAATCAACATGGCGAGCGCTTGGCTTGCCCTCCGGATCGCCCCAACCCCGTCCTATGGCGCTGATGCAAGGCAGCGCCTCGCGATGCGCTGGGGCCCGCGTTGAAGGCGTCAAATAGCTCTTGACATGTGCGAGAGAGAGACTATATTAGTCTTAGAGGCTCTACCCTTTGCTTAAGGCGAAGGGGACAGATCGGAGACCCGGCGTCGCCAAGGGAAGGATTGGCGAACCTATCTAGGGACCGCCGAACCCCTCGGTCAGGGAGCATTGCATCGTCGTAGTTTAGCAATGGAGAGGTGGATCATGAGGAACGGCAAATGGCTCTTAGCCCTAGCTGTCGTCGTACTCGCTTCCGTCGTCGCGGCCAACACGGCGAGCGCTCGGCTTGAGGATGAATGGTGGGAGACTCCCAAGCTGCCCGCCGGCACGATGGTGACCATCGACGGCGATCCGTCCGAGTGGGTGGACTTCGCTTACACCGACGGTGTATGGGACTGGGACCGCATCACACAGCAGGCCTGGTACACTCCTGACGTGGCCTCGTCACCTCCGGGAGCGACGGGCCCGCACGAGGGCGCGGAGGCCGGGACCAGCGACGACTTCTCGTGGGAGCACTTCTCCGCGTGGGACGATACGGGGATCTACGTCGCCTTCATGGTGACCGATAACATCTGGGACAATCACAGCGTCGGCCCCGACAGCCCGTCCTACAACAACTCGGATGTCTATGGTATGGGCGTCGACACCAAAGGCGGCGTTGGCTCCTACACGGAGGAGGGCTACGTAAGCTTCCAGTTTCGCGCCGGTGGGGGCAGTACCGACGGTATGGGTCCCCGGGATACGATGCGCAGCATCGACAAGCTCGGCGGCGTGTCGATGCAGCACCACAACGACTACGACTGGGCCGAAGGAAGGTCGATCATCCACGACGATGGCGTCCATGCCGAGGCCTTGGGCGGGAGTTGGCAAGGTGAGGCCTGGATAGGCTGGGAGGGCATCCGTCATTCCGGCGCTGACCCCTCGTATACGCCCGGCAACATCGTGGGGAAAGAACCGGGCTTCGTGTTCGGTCTGAAGGACGCGGACGGCGCGAGGGGTGACGGCTCGTTCACGGTTCACTCGGGAGAGCCGACGAGCTATCCGGACGCCTGGAGTTGGACGCGGTTCGTTGATGAAGAGACAGCCGTCGAAACGTCGAGCTGGGGCCAGATCAAGCAGCTCTTCAAGTAGGTCTCACGGACCCAGCGTCTCCGAAGGCCGGGGATCTCGTTCTGAGGTTTCCGGCCTTCTCATTTCCGGCCCGCCGCGCTCCATGAGCGGGCCGGAGATCCAGGGCAGTTCGGGTTTTCTGCACCAACCGCGCTTGACAGAGCGCGGGGCAGGGACGTACATGTGCAGGACCCTCGTCCAGAGCCCTCGTGGCGCCTGACGGCGGTGCCGCCGGGAGGATCCCCGTCGTGGCCTTTGAAGAGAGTGCCCCGCGTACCGAAGAAGCCGTCCAGCCGCAGCGTCGGCTAGGTCTCGGCGCCTCCGGTCTCACGGTGCGCGCGTTGGTTCTGGGTATCCTGTCGGCGGGCGCCACCGCCTACCTCTTCCCGTTCCTCCTCCTCGGACACCGCGTCGGGGGGCTGGGTATGGGCTATTTCCCCTGGCTGCCGGCCCTCGTACTGTTTTTCTTCGTCTTCGTCGTCAACGTAGCCTTCAAGCTCGCCAACCGCGCCTGGGCGCTCCGGCCCCAGGAGATCACCGTCGTCTTCGTCATGGCGCTCGTTGCGGTGGTCGCACAGGGCGTGGTGATGTGGCTGGTCATCGCCCTGACGGCGCCACGCTACTACGCCTCGCCCGAGAATGAATGGGCCGATCTCTTTCTGGACAAAATCCCGGGCTGGATGGTGCCCGACGACACGGGCAAGGTCATCACCTGGTTTTTCCAGGGTCTGCCTAGGGGCGAAAGCGTCCCGTGGATGGCCTGGCTCCCTCCGCTGTTGTGGTGGTTGGGCTTGCTGGCGGCGTTCTTCCTGATCGGCATCGCGCTGGTGGCGCTGTTTCGCAAGCAGTGGGTGGAGAACGAGCGGCTGCTCTTTCCCTTGATGAATGCGCCCATGGCGTTGATGGAGGACAGCGCCTCGCGCGCGCTCCTGCCCGCCGTCGCCAAGAAGCCGGCCTTCCTCGTAGCCTTCTTCCTAATCTTCGGCATCTTCGCTTGGAACGCGGTGACGTTTCTCAAGCCGGGACTCCCCCTCATCCGGTTCGGGGGGTGGGTCAACCTCGGCAGGACGTTCCCCGCCATCATCTTCGCCGCTACGCCCTGGATGATTGGACTGTGCTACTTCGTCAATCCCGAAATCCTGTTCAGTTTCTGGTTCTTCCAGTTTCTGGTCCGCTTCCAGCAAGCTCTGTTCACCCGCACCGGCTATGCGACCGGCGGCGCCGAGGTCGCCGAGTATGGTCAGGGCTACGCTTCTTTGGCCTGGCAGTCGTACGGCGCTTTCAGCGTCTTCATCCTTTACGGCGTCTGGGCCGCACGCCACCACCTGGCCGACGTCTTCCGCCGCGCCTGGCGGGGGCTCCGAACACAGAGCGATGAACGTGAACTGATGTCGCCGCGCCTTGCCGTCATCTGTCTTGCCGCAGGCCTCGTGTACACGGCCGCTTTCATGGCCCGGACGGGGATGTCGGCTCTTGTGATCTTGGTCTTTTTGTCCGCAGCCGTTCTGGCCTACTTCGGGACCACGCGGCTCGTCGTCGAAAGCGGTCTGCCCTACGTCAAGCCGACGCTGGAACCGCAGGCGTTCACGATGCACACGCTGGGATCGGCCGGCATGTCGGTGCCCAGCATGGTGGGGATCGCGTTCTCTTTCGGTTGGATCACGCATTTGTGGACCATCTTCCTGCCCGGCACCGCGCACGGCGCCAAGCTCGCGGACTGGCTGAGGATGAACGGTCGGGTCATTGTCATCGCCACGATCCTCGGCCTCGCGGTCGCCTTTCCGGTGGCGCTATGGTACCGCATCGATTCGGCTTACCAGATTGGAGCTCACAACTTTGCGGGATGGGTGTATCAGGGCGGCTTCGGCTACGATTACATCACCGCGAAGATGAAAAACCCGCACGGCCCCGACCCTCAGAGATTGGGGTTCATGGGCATCGGCGCGGCCGTGACGGGCTTTCTGATCTTCGCGCGCTACCGCTTCCCCTGGTGGCCGCTTCACCCGATCGGCCTCACCTGCCCGGTCGTGGATGGGAATAAATGCAATTCCGGCGCCTTCTTTCTTGCGTGGCTCGCCAAGGTGGTCCTCATCAGGATCGGGGGTCAGTCCCTTTACGAGCGGGGCAAGCCCTTCTTCATCGGGCTGGTGGTTGGCCACCTCGCAGGGTACGCGCTCTACGTCATCGCCAGCCTCATCTTGTCTCCGGGCGAAGGAGGGCTCATCCCGGGGCATTCCCGGTACTACTGACGATGACGCTAACCCCGAGGCTTGATGCACCTTTCATCGCCGGGGCAATCGCGGAGCCTCCGCGTGAGGCCATCCCGGGCCAAGGGAACCTCCCGTGGCCTGTGGGCGTGAAGCCCTAAAACCTGAAGAAGCCGCCGAACCGGGGCGAGGGAGATAGGGATGGATGAACAAGAACGCTACTTCTGGGACCTGACCGGATACCTGGTCGTCAGGAACGTGCTCACGCCCGACGAACTTGCCGCCGCTAACGAGGCGGTCGATCACTACGAAGATCGGGTTCAGATAAGTGAAAAGAATCTGGCTAAGGAATCGCAATCCTTGCCGGGTACCGGACGCCCCACGCTGAATGGGTTCCTGGAATCGGAGAAGCCGTATTGCGAGCCCTTCCGCCATATGCTGGCGCATCCGGCGGTTGTCATGCGCCTGAACGTGATGTGCGGAAGGGGATTTCGGCTGGACTCAGGGCCACAGATGATCGGTGGTGTGAAAGGCACCGAAGGCTTTGTACTTCATGGTAGCGGAGAAGTCCACAAGCCCTGGGTGGCTCATCACCACCAGAACGGCATCCCCTACTGCGGCGGCGTTACGGTCACTTGGCAACTAAGCGACGTGAACGAAGACGATGGCGGATTTGTGTGCGTACCTGGAAGCCACAAGTCGAAGTATCCCATGCCCCACGGTGTGCGGACGTGCGACGGCGACTTGGGCGTGGTTGAACAACCGGTGATGAAGGCCGGCGATGTGCTCTTCTTTATGGACGGTGCTCAGACGCACGGTACACATCCCTGGCGAAGCGACGAGCCCCGTCGGTCCATCCTCTTCAAATACGCGTCGGAGAGTTCCGTTCGCACCGGTCCCGCACGGGGCTTGGCCTCTCCCGACATCTGGTGGGGTGAAGAAGTCGTGAAAGGCATGACTGAAGCGCAGCGCGCCGTCATGTACGGCCCCTACTCCAATCACCGGGGTCGAGTCCCCTTTCTCGCCGTAGACGAAGACGGCGCGGTTCGGATCGAGGAATCGGCGGAGGAGAGATATTAGGGTCTATGGATTGAGGCGGGCACCGGAGATGGCCCCACACAGGGGAGTCGTTCGCTCTGTCATACGCCCTCGGCGCAGCTCGACCTTGAAGGCTCTGGCCGCCGATTGGCAGCGGAAAGTCCGGCTCATCAGCCTGGAGGAAGTGCCGTTCTCATCGTCGGTTCACGCGGTTCTGACGCGCCTGCGCTCCGCTCAGCGAAAAAAGGCTTGATTCTAGCCGCCTTTCGGTCTATATTTATATGGGGTTTGCGCGAAGAGTTGAACCGAAGAATGGCCCCACGCAGGGAGGGGTTGTGAAATGGCGGACGAACAGATGAGGCACGAATCGCGCTTTAATACGCCCTCGGCGGGGCTCAATCTGGAGGCCGTTGCCGGACGCCAGGTGCGAAAGATCCGGCTCATCAGCCTGGCGATTGCCGTTGCGCTTCACGGGTCTCTGGCGGTCTGGAAGGTTTCGGCGGATCGAAAGGCGGTGAAGCCGCTGACGACGCGGTTCATCAAGCGGGAGCCTCGGCTGATCAAACCGCTGGAACTGCGCAAGGCGCCGAAGCCCAAGCGTCGTAAGATGCGGCGTCGGATGAAGCGGGTGCGCGCGAAGGTGGATACCCGGGGACTCAGCCGCGCGCCGAAGGCCAGCCGCGTGCTCGATAGCCTGGTGCGTCCGGTCACGGCGGTGGAGCAGACTGCGGAGTTCGAGCGTCCCGCGCTGGAGCCGACGATCGAATCAGGGATGGTGAGCGTGAATAAGGTGCCCGGCGTACGGCTGGACCTGTCGCTCGAGATGATAGACATCTCAGCGCTCGATACGGGAAAGGACCGGGCGTTCATCATCCAGGATGCCGAGGACAAGCGCCGGATAACGGGCTTCTTCCACATCGCCAGAGCGTACTCGTCCACAGCAAGCTTCAAGGCGCGGGGGACGAAGCTTACGGGCGCGGAATACCATTACGGCCGCAACAGCAATCCGCAGGGGCTTACACACTTGGCCGAATCCGTGAACGAGTACACGGATATTCATGTGGACGTATTGGACGACCTGACGCTGGACGACCCGGAACTCCTCAAGGTTCCGTGGACCGTTTTCAACACGATCAATCAGTTCGACGCCTCCGGGGCGGAGTTGAGAAACCTCGGCCAGTATCTGACCAGCGGTGGGTTCCTCTGGCTGGATTACAGCATGGCCGGTGGCCCCCCCGAGATCTCTCCGGACTATACGGAGGTGGTCCAGTTCAAGCGCCAATTGCTCAAGGACGCCCTTGAGACTCAGGACTTTCGCCTGGGGCGGCACTACAACCGCGTGGAGCTTCCCAACGACCATCCCGTCTACCACTCGTTCTACGACTTTGACGGCCCGCCCGGCGGCAACGACGTTGGCGGTAGATTTAGGGCCTATGGTATAGGCGGCGGTCTTCGCAACGCTAGGGACGGCCAGTTGCGTAGGATCAACTGGTACGTCGGGAACGATGGCCGCGTCATGGCCATTCTCACCGATTTGATGGAAAAGTGGACCAAGGACGTCATAGCCTCGGGGTCAATGGTTCACTATTTCCCGGATGCGGGTAGGCGCCAGTTTTTAGAGTTTTCCATCAACGTCATTGTCTTTGCACTAACGCAGGAGGGTTCGCTCGCCCAGCGGGCCGTCGCTGCGGGCTACTGAACGCCGCGGCGTTCAGGGCCTTAACGAGCGCGCTGTAGCTTCCGGCGCGCCGGGATGGCTCATGCCAAAGGGGTTGCGGCACTTCAAAATGGGTTGTATCCTCATGAGGGTGCGGCATAACACAGGCACGTTCTTCCATTCTTCACAGGATTGGAAACGAGTTATTGCGGCCGTCACGAGACGCTTAGGCCTAGGGCGCTTTGGGTCCATGGTGGCGCTAGCTCTTGCAGCCGTCATCGGGAGCGTCTGGCCGTCTCCGGTCAAAGCTCAGTTCGCCCACGAGGGCAAGTTCGTCCGCCCCTTCCTGCGCCGCGAGGACCCCGATGGCTACCTCAACTACGCCAGGGAGAAGTACAATCCCTATCAGTTCGGGCTGGACAGCTTCAAGAAGTTCGACATCCTCGGGAACTACATGGTGGAGGGCCAGACGGTATGGCGGTTCGAGGAACAGCGTCCGGGGATAGGGATAGGCCTTCCTCGATTCGGTGATCTCCATGACGGGAGCGTCCGAGCGGTTCACGGCCATTACAGGTTCTGGTTCAACACCCTGGTACAGATCCAGGATTCCGGCCAGGGCTTTCAGTGGCGCCTGTCCGCCGGGGACTGGATACGGAGCCAATTCACGGACCTGACGTTTAAGGTCCCCCGGTTCTCCGGCATCCGCTACGACATCAACTCGACGAAGCACCAAGCGACGTTCCTCTATACCAGCGGTAGAACGACGTGGCGCACCAATTACGAGAGCTACTGGGGTGGAAGAGTCGTCAATTTCCATGCTGGAAAGCCTATCCGGGGAGCGGCCTCAGTCGGGTCCGTCCCGTTTTTCGGCGCGCACTGGCGCACACAAGTGGGCGATGCCTTGGAGCTTGGAGCCACGTTCGTCAACCAGCACGCTGAGGACGTGACCCGCGACGAAGGCATCACCAGCCTCCGGGGCGGCCTCCCGTACCCGATGCTGCCGCCGCAGCAGGTTGTTGTGACCTTCTCCGACGATTCCCCGGAGGATGGCCGCGGGGGCGCGGCCGTCTTTGGGGCACCGAGAGTGACCCTGGTCGCCGAGGGTGACAGCGTCATCACGCGGTTCGTGTCCAGCAGCGCCGGTGGCGTCGTTGTAGGCGACCACATCGAGGCGAACGGCTTCGAGACGATCTCCTTCAGCTATGATATGCCCGTCTCACCCACCCCGGTTGCCATGATGGTCGAGGCTATGGTCGCCAACGATTACAGGGTCGAAATCAGCCAGAACCACACCTATTTCATTGGCTATAACGCGAAGGGCGAAGGTCGCTCCAAGCAGCTCGACGAATTCGGGAACAAAAAGGCGTTCGAAGATCGCGAGACGGACCCCTACATCATCACGCGGGCGCCGGGCAATATCCAGGATCTCTCGAACAAAGCGCCCATCCAGTTCCGCTATGGGTTCACGACGGGGCAGTCCATTTACGGCTCCAATTTCACTGCCGACTTCGCGGGCCTGAAGGCAAGGGGTGAATTCGCGCTTTCCTCCACGTACTTTCAATTCCCGACGGGTCGGGGGGTGCAGCTCTCACCTTTAAGCGGTGCGGCCTATTTCATCGACGTCCTCAAAGAGGCGGGGCCACTCAACCTTGGGTTCGAGTATTTCCACATTGGGCCCAAGTATGCGTCATACATGGGTACGCGCGGCGGTCCCTCGCTTTACACCGACAGAGCGGGCGCGAGCAAGGAGGTCAAGCAAACGACCGAGTTCCCGTGGGTGGACGACAACGATGACGGGGATATGTGGTCTGACGATGACATCCTCAAGGAGAACGCCAGCCGCACCAATATCGAGTTGAACAGGGGCGTCTATCCCGGTCGTGACGAAGACTTCGACGGCCACATCGACGACGACCAGAACAGCAACGACGTTCCCGACTGGACCGAACCCTTCTTGCTCTACTACAGCGATCCGCTGGAGTTCACCTACGGCTTCGACAACAACAACAACTTCTGGATCGATCACTGGGAGAACGATGAGCGTCCCGACTATCCCTACGACAAGGATCTGGAGGGCCCCCATTACTTCGTGGAGGTCTTGCCGACTCGCGGCTTGAAGTTCTCCGTGGGCCAGTTCGACACGCAGGAGATCGCGGGCGGCGGTGAGAACGCGGGGCGCTATTTTCGCAGTTCGTACATCTTCGACCGCGGCGACGCCGGGGTGGTCGAGTGGCGTCACGACACCAAGCGGGTGCGCGATTCAGTCCGCAACAGCGTCTACGTTTTTGGCGACGTGCCCACCATCTTCGGACCTCAGCCGTTCGACCGGGGCTACGACCATCTTGAAATGCTCAATTCTCTGGTCCACACGGCCTTTCTTGGCACCCAGTACAAACAGGTGCTGAATCTGCACATCGAGAACAATTTCAAGTTCATGCAGAACCACAAGTTGCCCAGCCGCTTCAAGGACGGCACCGAGCAGAGCGACTCGCGCGTGACGTCGTTTTTGATGGTCAACAGGGCGGACTACCGGTTCAGACGCGGCCGCTGGAGCATCTGGCCCCAGTTCAAACGTTTGACGCTCGTCGAACAGGAGAACCTCAAAGCTGGCGCGAAGGTCCTCCGGCGGAGTCAGTCGTGGACGGCTCCGATCTTAAAGGTCGATTTTCACGCCACGCCCAAAACGGTGTTCCGTTTCGGCCAACAAGGACTGCGGTTGCCTCGGCTGCACCGGTTATTCGACAACCTGGGCCTTCACCAGGAGCGGGCGCGGAACTTCTTCGCCTTCCAGTTCCGGGACAAGGGCAGCCCTCGGGAGTCGTTCAGCGCAAGCGACATGGTCCTGATGATCCAGAATACGTCGGCATACTTTGGCACCAGCCTGGTCACCTCCTTGGGCTTCCATCGCCGTCGGAGCGAGTTCCGTGACAGAGACAGCCGCTTCCGAGACGAAAAGATCAATCGGTTCTTCGTCGAGATCGTAGGCTTTGCAGGTCGATGACAGGATCAATGCCTTGATGCATCGCCTCCCATCCTTCGTGCGTGCGTTCCTCTTCGCGTTCGCGCTGGTCGTCGTGTTGAGTCCGGTATGGCCGGCCTGGGGCGAGGACGGCATGCTGCGCGAGTGGCGCCGGCCTGCAAAGCCTTTCCTGTCGCGCGAACAGCGCGAAGGATTTCTCAACTATGGTGATGAGGACTACATCTCGTACAAGGGCGAGGCCAACGTGGACAAGCGCTTCGACCCGCTGGGCAACTTCCTGCTCGATGGATTCCGGCTAGTGCAGTACAACGAGGCACGCCCGGGTAGGGTGTACCAGCTTGACAGCAAGGGACTGGATGCGGTGGGTAGCATTCAACTCAAGAGTGGTATCTACGTGCCGCTGTTTCAGGAGATGCTCGCCCTCAACGACAGCTACTCAGGTTGGGACTTCCGCTTCACGCTCGGCGATGACATCCGGACCAAGTTCACGCCCCTCACGCTGAACCTTACGCGGATGACCGGCATTCGGTTCGATGTTGCATCCCCGCGCTACCACAAGTTCACGCTCGTGCAGTGGCGGGGCACGAATGAGTTTAACAGCGCGGTCGATGTTCCCTTCTCCGTCCCCTTCGAGTTCGGGCCTGACCCCACTGTTGGTTTCTCGGAGGGAGAACCAGCCAGATGGGAGAAGTTCCCCGTACAGAACTCCGGCGCAAGGTGGGAATCGAAGCTGTTCGGCGACGCCGTTCGGCTCGGTGGAAGCTTCGTCAATCAGCACACCGAGGACGTCACTAAAGGCGCCCGCTTCAATCCCATAAGGGGCACGATCCCGTCCGAGCAGCAGCCCCCCAAAGAGATCATCGTGGTCTTCGGTGATGACTCGCCCGAAGACGGGCGGGGCGGCGCTCTGGTCGGCGATGAATCGGTCGCCTTGAGCGTCACGTTCGTACGGTCCGGCCTACCCGATACGACGGTCGTGTTAACGGTGGGCCGCGGCGGCGAGGTCCGGAGTCCGGGGGCAGAGATCGGCCCGGGCTTCCGGCAGGCGGATGGCACGGATGTCATCGAGTACGCCTTCACGATTCCGACGGCAGTCGAGTTGGGGAAGGCCAAGCGCGCGGTGGTTGATGCTGTAGTGGCCAAGGACTACCGGGTGGAGATCCGTCAAAGACACCCGTTCTTCGATCCTTTGCAGGGCGATCGGGGCGAGTTCGTGGATCGGGAGACGCAGAACATCATCTATGCGCGAGCCCCGGGCAACCCTGCCGATGGCTCCAACAAGCAGCGGATCAGGATCGACTACGGGTTCCTGACCGGCCAGTCGCTTTTGAGCTTTGACTGGACGCTCAACCTCTTGGGCGTCAAGATCGAAGGCGAGGTCAGCAACAACTGGGTGTTCAGCCAGTTCCCCATCAATTTCGGTGAGGAGATAACGGCCGAGCGCGAGACGGCCTGGTTCGTCAACGTGCTCAAACAGATCGGGCCCTTCACCACGGGCTTCGAGTATTTCCACATCGCCCCCAATTATACCAGCTACAACAGCCGTCGCGGCGGGCTCACGCTCCAGACTGATCAAGGTGGGTGGGACCGTGACCCGAACGTTCGGACGCTTGTTGCGGGGATGGAATTCCCGCTGGTAGACGACAACGACGACCGCGACCAGTGGGCCGACGATGCCTTTAACGATTGGCCCGGTCCTACGGTACTGGGGATCCGTCCTGAAGCCGGGGTCTTCCCCGGGGTGGATGAGGACCAGGACGGCGTGCCGGACGACGACCGCGATTTCGATGGCATCCCGGACTGGGAAGAGCCATTCCTGCTCTACTACTCGGACCCGCTGCCGTTCATCTACGGGGACGACTTCAACAACAATGGGGTGATCGACGACCGGGAGAACGACGAGAAGGCGGACTACCCCTACGACAAGGACCTGGAGGGGCCGCACTGGTTCGTCTCGGCGGTACCCTTCCGCGACGTGGGGATGACCGCCGGCCTGATGGACCTTGAAGAGCCTGGCCGCGGCGGCAAAACCCAAATGCGGTATTTCAAGCTGACCTACGATGCCGACATCCGCAGCTTTGGTACGCTCGAGTTCAGGCACGACACCAAGCGCGTTCGGGATGACATCCCGAACCACGTTTATGACGTGCGACAGCTTCCGAACGATGATGGGCCGCAGTCCGGAGACCCGTTCTTCGACCAACTCACGCGCCAGAACAGCCTAGTGCACACGTCGTGGTTTAGTATGCGCAACAAGCCCCTGCGCGGGATCGGCATCACTAACAACTTCAAGACGATCCTGAACCGCCAGTATCGGGGGCCGCTGCGAACACCGTTTCTGGACAAGACGGAGCAGATCGACGCCTGGCTGAACGAGTACACCCTGAGCAACAAGGCGGACTACCGTTGGCGGCTGGGTATCCTTGACATCATGCCACAGTTCAAGGTGCTCACGCGCATCATCAAAAGGAACCCCAAGGCGGGCCAGGGCGAAGACTCTGAACTACTCCTCTACGAGGTGCGCACAGCGCCCATCATCCGCGCGGACCTGCACGTGACGGAGAGGACGACGCTGCGTTTCGCTCAGCAGGGCTGGCGGATGGGATCGGACAATCGGAGGTTCCGGAACTTCTTCGCGGCAAAGGTCATAGACAAGGTCTTGGAGTCTGAGAAGCGATCGACCACCGATTTTCTCGTCATGCTGAGCAGCAATGCGAACTACTGGGGTTACCCGCTCTTTGCGAACGTCGGCTTCCTCAGGCGGCACCTGGAGTTTGAAGACGAAGAGTTGGCAGCCGTTCGGAACAGACGCTTCAGTCGCTTCTTCTTCGAGGTGGTGACTGGCTACTAAGATGGCGATGAGACGCTACAACACGGGACATTTTCGGACGATGGCCTGGCTCGGGTCAGTGGCCGTACTCTGGGCCGGATGGGCGATGCTCGCGGTATCCCAAGCGGAAGCGCAGCAGATGGGGCCTAAACTCTGGCAGCAAGTGGAGAACCCGTGGCTGGGGCGCCTGCAGCAGGAAGCCTACGCCAATTACGGCGAAGAGGCTTACAGGAACTACAAGCGCGAGATTCAACTCGAGAAGCAATACGACTTCCTCGGCAACTACTTGATGGAAGGCTTTATGTTCTACCGCCAGAGCGACGCCCGCCCGGGGCGGATCTTCTTGCGCGGGGATGAACCTGTCGAGCCTGCGGGCTCCTTCCGGGAATTCGAGGGTGACTTGTTCGGCGGGGTCATCATCAACAGCGACAGCTTCCGTGGTTGGTCCGGGCGGCTGACCGCCGGGGACAACATCCGGACGAAGTTCACATCGCTGACGCTCAATCTCACCCGAATGGCGGGCGTCCGGTTGGACCTCGCTTCCAAACGCCACAAGTTCACTGCTATCGAATGGCGGGGAACAAACCAGCCCGTGGACCGCAACCAACCGTTTTCCATCCAAGAGGCGCGGCCCACTGCCCCGGGGGCGGTGCGGCCCTCTGGGTTCGAAGTCTCTCCCGTCGAGAACATCGGTCTGCACTGGGAGAGCACCTTCGGCGCTGGCGAAGCGATCCGCATCGGCGGGACGTTCATCAACCAGCATCAGGCGAACGTGACGCTAGGGTCGCGGCGCAACGGGTTGCGCGGGACGTTACCCACGTCGGACATGCACCCACCTAGGTTCCTCATCGTGCGGTTCGAGGATGATTCCCAGGCGGACGGCGAAGGCGGAGCCGCGGTCTTCGAGGATCAGTTCATCCTCAGGGTGGATTATGAGGCGGTAACGTCGACACAGAGCGACACGACGGTCGTGATCCGGGCTATGGACGTCGAGGTATTCGACGCCGAGGGGAATGTGACCGTTATCCCCGGTGCACGGCGCATCGACGTGGGGAACGTCTTCGAAGCCGATGGCGCGAGGCAGGTTGCTGGCGAGAACGCCTTCATCGAGTATCGCTTCCCCATCGACAACAGCCTGGGCAACGTCGTGCGCGCCCGGTGGGAGGCGGTCGTCGCGAACGACTACCGGATCTCGGTCGCACAGGTACATAGCTACTTCAACACTGCGGCTAATCGGGGCGAGGGTGAATTCGAGGAACGGGAGACCCGGCCTTACGTCATCGATCGCGCGCCGGGGAACGTCAAGGATCTCTCCAACAAGAACAAGGTCCGTTTCGATTACGGGTTCACCACAGGGCAGAGTATCATAGGCTGGAACTTGGACATGAACCTGGTTGGTCTGAAGATCACAGGTGAGTTCAACAACAACTGGGTTTTCGCTCAGTATCCGACGATTAACAACGGGAAGAAACTGACCTATAAACGGTCGACGGCATGGTACGTGAACGTGCTGAAGCAGGTGGGTTTCGTGACGGCCGGGTTCGAGTACTTCCACATCGGGGCCAATTACGGCGGTGGCTACAACGGCGAAGGACGCGATCTAAAACAGCACCGGGCTGGTGTGTTACTCTACACGGACAAGGCCGGGAAAGAAGAGGACCCCAACGAGCGTAATACGCCCATCACGCAGCCCTTCCCGCTCATTGACGATAACGACGACTTAGACCAGTGGGCGGATGACGACGACAATGACTCCTTCGGCCTGCAAGGTAACCAGGACTCGGGCGTCTTCCCCGGCCAGGACGCGGATATGGACGGGGTGCGCGACGATGACCGCGACGGCGATGGCATCGTGGACTGGGATGAGCCCTTCCTTCTCTACTACTCCGATCCGCTGCCCTTCATCTACGGCGACGACTTCAACAACAACGGTGTCATCGACGTTCGCGAAAACGATGAGAAGCCGGACATGCTCTACGACCGCGATCTCGAGGGGCCACACTGGTTCGTCGCCGGGGTACCTGTCGACAACATGGAGTTAACGCTTGGGGTCATCCGACAGCGTGAGCCTTCCCGCGGCGGCAAGAACGAGATGGCCTATTTCAAGGGCACGTATATGTACGACCTGCCTCGGCTGATCGAGCTTGACGTCAGGCACGACACCAAGCGGGTGCGCGATGACATCCCCAACCACGTCTACGACATCGAGGAACTGCGGGACCTCGGAGGCCCGGCCGCCAGTGCTCCGCTGTTCGATGTACTCTCGCGGCGCAACTCGCTGATCAGCACCTCGTGGCTGGGAACGAGGATTGATCGAATCGATAATCTCAATATCATCAACAACCTCAAGTGGACGCGCAACCACCAGCTTCCCGGTACGTTCCGCGATTCGTTTCTCGGGGTTGAAAGTCAGACGGACGCAGTGGTCAACGATGTGACGACGAGCCACAGGATAGACTATACGTGGTACCTGGGCAACTTGGTGATCAAGCCCCAGTTCAAGATGCTATGGCGACGGCTGACGCGTGACCCGAAAACGGACTTCGGCAAGTTCGAGAAGGTGGTTGAGGAGGTTCGGGTGGCGCCGATCCTGCGCGTGGACTACCATATCACCCCGCGCACAGCTATTCGGCTGGGTCAACAGGGCTTCCGTCTGGGCTTTTCAGATGCCCCAGCGACGCGCGATGCACTAGCCTACAAGCTCAAGGATAAGGTGAACCCTGAGAACAATCTCTCGCGGACCGACTCGTTGATCATGTTCAGCAACGTGACGGAATATTGGGGCTATAAGCTCGCGGGGAATATCGGTTTCCACCGGACACGGATCCAGTTCGATGACCCAGAGACTAACGCGCTGCGGCAGCAGGCGTTCAACAGATTCTTCATCGAGATTGTGACGGGGTACTAAGAAACCGCCTGTCGGCTCTGGCGTAAGGCCCCCATCGCCTTCTTTGGACGCCTGCACTTTCACATCGGGAATGTCAGTGGATCATAGATAGGAGTTGGCTAGCTAATGACGAGTGCAAGCAAGATGAGCGGTCAAGAACCCTTTGTGTTTACGCATCGAGAAGATTTGTGTAATCTTCCCTCAACAGCCCGGGATCACGAGGTCGATTTGCACGGTGGGTTTGCCATTGATGCCCGCGATGGCTATGGCCAGATATATTATGGCATGCCAGGCTGTGGCATTATGCGTATCGATGCGGATCTGCAGAAGCAAGATATCATTACTCTACCAAGCGAGTTGAGGCCGCTCAATTTTCATGGCACGGAGATTGGCGAATTTGATGGCAATTGGCGACTTTTTCTGCCCGCAAACAATGATGAAATGGTCATCGTCCTTAGCTTGGACGGTGAAGTCGATTTTATTTTGCCGCGACCCGTCTTCGATGAATACCGAGAAGAAGAGACGCTCTACAAACCTACCGACACAGTGCTGGTAGACAATCAACTTTACATTGCTGACGGTTATGGTTCAAACTATATTGTCTCTGCGGATGTAAACACCCAGCAGTGGCTTGGTTGTTTTGGTGGCATGACCGATGACCCCGAGGAAAATGGTAAATTCGCGAAGGCCCACGGCATCAATTTCAACCCAATTCATCATCATCTGGATATCGCCGACCGTTCCAATGCACGTATTCAGGTTCATCGCGGAGATGGACATTTTGTTTCATCACAGAAATTCCAACCAGGGGCATTCCTGTGCGGGATCAGTTATCTTGAGTATCAAGGGCGCTGGTACGCCGTGATCGGCTGTCTCCGCGACCCAGAGGAAAATCGTCCCGCGCCTATCTACATTATAGATCCAGATACCTATGAAATTCTGTCCACGATTCGCCCGAAAGAGGACTTGGGGATCGAACTGGCTCAACATTTACACAATGTTGTTTTGCACACCCATGACGATCAGCTTTACCTCGTCTGTCAGGCGTGGAATCCTGGGCACTACTTTGTAATGCAAAAAGTCTAATGACCTTCGTCAGATTAGTGATTCCGTAGATCGGCTGCTTATTATTATTTCAACGCTTACTTCAGTCACTCGCCGTTCGGCACGCCTTGCTTCGAGCCGTCCCATGTTCATGACCGAACCTAGTCACGGTCTTTAGCGGCCTGCCCCGTTCTAGTGGCCCATAAGCCTCGCAGTAAACCTCTCAGTTCGGCTTGTTTCTTCTCCACGTCCGACCAGGGTAAGTCTCGTCTCCTATTCGGGACTGCAATCACGGCCACAGTGGGGGCGCGGATCAGTTCCGTGCAATGATGACACTGCTTCATGGTTCCGCTTACAGGGGCTTTTTTGTCTGTCCACTCCTGAGGTGATCCGACACCAAGATAGGTCTCTGCTGACAACTCCATCCACGAAGATGCGGGCGGACGAGCGCAATCGGAGCAGCAATGCAAACCCTTAGTTTTCCGGAGGGCCATACCCAAACCGACCATCAAGGAGATCCACCATAAAATGGAACCGCAAAACTTCCTCTTCATCCTCTCCGACCAGCACCATCGCAACACCAGCGGCTGCTACGGCCATCCCCTTGCCCATACCCCCAATCTCGACCGCCTCGCGGCCCGCGGCACCCGCTTCGCCAACGCCTACACCAACTGTCCCATCTGTGTTCCCTCTCGCGCCTCCCTGGCCACCGGCCGCTTCGTCCATCAGATCGGCCACTGGGACAACGCCTTCCCTTATGCAGGTCGCATCCCCTCCTGGCACCATCGCCTGCGCCAGCAGGGCCACCGCATCGACTCCATCGGCAAACTTCACTTCCGCAGCACCGACGACGACCAGGGCTTCTCGCAAGAGATCGACCCGCTGCACGTGGTCGACGGCATTGGCGACATCCTCGGCTGCATCCGGGACGATCCGCCCCGCCGCGACAAGCACCGCCAACTTACCGTGGCTGGCCCCGGCGAATCCACCTACCTGAGATACGACGCCAGCAACGCAGACAACGCCGTCCGCTGGCTCGGAGAGCATGGGAACGACGATAAGCCCTGGATCGCATTCGTCTCCTTCGTCTGTCCCCACCCCCCCTATATCGCCCCACCCGAACTCTACGACCTATACCCCCTCGATCAGCTACCCCTTCCACCCCAGTGGAGCCCCGACGACTGGCCCGAGCATCCGGCCATCGCCTATCTCCGTCGCTTTTTCTCCGTCCACCGAGGCCACGACGAAGAGGTTGTGCGCCGCGTTACCGCCGCCTATCTGGGCGCCTGTACCTACCTCGACCGCCAGATTGGCCGCGTCCTCGATGCCCTTGAAGATAACGGCCTGAGTGACCGCACCCGCGTCCTCTATACCTCGGACCACGGCGAGTGTCTGGGAGCCCGGGGCATCTTCGGCAAGTTTACTCTCTACGACGAGTCCGCCGCCGTGCCTCTCATTCTCGCCGGCGCCGAAATCCCCGAAGGTAAGGTTATCCGCACCCCCGTCTCCCTAGTCGACTGCTTCCCCACTGCCGTCGAAGCCGTTGGTGCCGAGTTGATGCCCGAGGATGAGGACCTGCCCGGTCGCTCGCTCTGGGCGATCGCCAACGAGTCCGACCGGGAGCGCACTGTCTTCAGCGAATACCACGCCGTCGGCTCGCAGCGGGGCTCCTACATGCTGAGTAACGGGCTCTATAAGTACATCTATTATGTAGATGGTCCTCCACAATTGTTCGATCTAGAGAACGATCCCGAGGAGTGCAATGACCTCGCCAACTCTCCCGAACACGGGAGCATAATCCTGAATTTCGAACGGCAACTTCGCGATCTTCTCGACCCCGAAGCCATCGATGAGCAAGCCCGTGGCGACCAGAGAGCCAGGGTAGGGTCTTTCGGCGGCGAGCAGGCCATTCGCCAGCGGGGTGCTTTCGATTATTCCCCTGTGCCAGGCGAGAAACCGGGTTTCCGCCGGCACGAATGACAGTACCTAGAACTGTAAACCCTGAGTGGAGCGGTTTTCTCTTCGCGGCTGTCGAAGAGGCGCTTACTCGCGTAATTCCCGCAGATGTCGCGTGGCAAGCGGGTTGCCGGGCTTGATCTCCAGGACCTTCTCTAGCATGACGATCGCCTGCTCACGCCTTCCGGTCCGCGCGAAGAGCAGGCCGAGGTTTCCGTACGCCTCCCAGTTACCCGGGCGGAGTGCCACCGCTTCTTCGTAAGCCGCGACGGCCTCCTCCACCATCCCCTGACGCTCATAGGCTCGGCCGAGATTGTAGAGCGCCTCAGGGAAAGGCCCCCGAAGCTCAATCGCCGTCTCGAACTCGGCGATCGCACGCTCGGTCCACCCTTTCTGATGGTAGATGACGCCGAGGTTGCTGTGAGCATCAGCAAAGCCAGGCTCCAGGCGCAGCGCCGCCTCGAACTCGGCGATGGCCTTGTCCGGCTCACCGAGCTGGGCGAATCGGATCCCGCGCTTGACGTGTTCGGTCGCATTGGCTGCGCGCCCGGGCGCTTCCCGCTTCGCGAGGACCATGTTCCGAAGGAAGTGTCGTGCGCCCTGATGCTCGGGATCGATCTTCAGTGCCTCCATCACCGCCGTCTCGACGCCCGACTTCATGGCGAGCGAGCGCCACATCGCTTCCAGAAGATGACCGCTCGCCGTCGTCCGCTTGACCAGTGCCGCATACACATGGCCTTCGCTCGGTCCACCCGGTGCCGAGTCGGCCACGAGCGTCGTCACGGGCCTGTGTAAGGGCAGCAACTCCTCGAGGTTTTTGGCCCAAAGCACCCGCCGATCCGTGACCGTCCGCCCGGCCAGAAACTCGAGGATAGGCAGGTCATCGCTGTGGGTAGGCCCGTCGCCGGCGAACTCGCGGCAAGCTTCCTCACCTAGGAAGTAGCTGTCGAGCAATGTATACGGATCGCCCAGGCCGACGGGGGCGAGGTCTGCCTCAGCATGGGCGAAGAAGCGCTTTTCGAAAGCCTCGAGGTCCACATGCACGGGGTCGAGCGTGCCGACGAGGAGCAAGTGCCTGTTGAGGTGGTTGGTAGCGAGCCACAACGAGGTGTGCGGAAAGACGGTCTGAAAGCTGCGGAGGATGGTGGAGATGGCCTCGCGCGTCAGGTCGAGGGGAATCCACGACGAGATAACGCCGTGAGGTGCCAAATGGTCTCGGGCGGCCCGGAAGTGGTTCTCGCCATAGAGGCCTGAGCTGCCGACGAAGCCTGGATAGATCGAATCGTTTAAGATGACGTCGTAGGTCTGGTCCGTCAGCTCCAAATAGTTCTTCCCGTCCATGATGAACTGCCGCAAGCGCGGGTCGTTGAGCACGCTGCGGTTGTTCTCCGGGAAGAAGCGCAGGGCGGCATGGATCACGTTAGGGTTGATCTCGACGACGTCGATGCGCTCGACCGGGTAGAGACTGGCCCCGTGCGCGGTCTCTCCGGTGCCGAAACCGATGTGCAGGACGCGCCGCGGGTTCGGGTGCAGCAGCATCGGCACGTGAGCCTGGAGCTTCTGGGTCGTCCGCAGGCTGAACGATGACCCGGCGACGTTGACCCCACCGGCGGAGAGCACCCGGTGGTTCGCGTACTGGTGCACGCTGACGGTACCGGCGGGGCCTTCCTTGAGGTAGACAAGCCTTGACCCGGGCTCGTTCATCCCGAAGAGACTGTCGAGGCTGTTGCCCGGAACCGCTATGGTCAACGCGACCGAGGCGACGACGCAGACGCCCACCGCTACCACCGTTGGCCGGCGTCGAGGTGTTGCGAGAGGCGAGCCGGCCACCCAGACGCCAATCACCACGTTCACTAACGCGATGGTGATCATCGTCCAGTGGGTGCCCAGCGCCGGGACGAGGACGAACCCCACGGCGCATGATCCGGCGATGCCGCCCACGGTGTTCCACGCGTAAACGCGCCCGACCGCGCGTCCAACGTGCCGGACGTGGTGGGCAGCCAGGCGCGTCGCGAGCGGAAAAGTCGCCCCAAAGAGCAAGGTCGGCGGCAGGATCACCAGCGCGGCCACCAGTGCCTTGAGCAACACGAGGTTCGCCCAAGCATCGACGACAATCAGCCTGCGCAGCCACGCCAGAACGTCTGGGATCTGACCGAAGAGAGCGAGGGTACAGACTCCCCAGACGCCGATCGCGACCTCGAGCACGCCCAGGATGTCCAGCCGCGCTTCGCGGGACCTGAGCCAGCGCGCCATCAGCAGACTTCCGAGCGCTATCCCCGTCAGGAACGTCCCCAGCATGAGCGCGAAGACATAGCCTCGCTGACCGAGGGCGAAGATCAAAAGCCTTGTCCAGAGCACCTCATAAGCCAGAGCGGTGAACCCGGAGACTGCGAGCGCGATGAGGACCAGGCGTATCCTGGGATCGGACGCCACGTCATCGGCCTCCACATGGGGTCTCACGCTCAGTTCCTCAGGCTCTTCCACCGCCGCCAACCGGCGGCTCAGAAGGAACGCACCGAGGGCTGCAGCGAAATTCAGGAGGGATGCGAGGACGATGGAACGCGTGACGCCGAGCGTGAAGAGCAAGAGAAAACCAGCGAGTACGCAGCCGACCGTCGCGCCGAGGGTGTTGATGCCGTAGAGACCGCCAACACGGCTTCCAGCCTCGCGGACGTGGCGAACGACCGTTTTGCTGAGCACAGGCAATGTGGCGCCCATCAGCGTCGTCGGGACGATGAGCACCGCCGAGGCGAGAGCGAACTGGACGGCGACCAGGAGCGAGCCAGGCGCGCCGAACCCTCGAAAGATCGGAGCATAGACGACTGATAGATTGGAGAAAGCCCAGGGCGTCGCGAGCGCAAAGGCGCCGATCCCCAGTTCGAGCACCGCGTAGGTGCGCAGCGTGGCCCCCCTCGCGTCCACACGGCGTCCGAATCCGTAGCTGCCCAGCGCCAGCCCACCCATGAATGCGGCCAGCACGGTGCTCGCCGCGTACGTGGTGTTGCCGAAGACCCCGGTGAGCAAGCGCACCCAGGCGACCTCGTCAATCAGGGCGGCTGCACCGGAGATGAAAATGACGCCGTAGACCAGGGCGATCATGGGGAGGGCGGGGAAGGGGACATTAGGCGCCGGAGACGAGTTCGATGAAGAGGCGGCTGAAGCGCTGATTGCGGGCAGAGGCACTCTGGTCCATGAATTCTTTCGTCTGTCGGTGATAGCCCACCATCGAGATCAGTGATTTCCCAAAGTGGTGCGAACGGGTCTCGAAGAGGATGACGGAATCGCTCGTCGCGAACTCTTCCAGAGGGTCCCTCTTATCGTTGAACCGGAAGGCAGTGAAGTTGCGCATCGGGAGCGTATCGTATCCCGGATCGACCGATAGGGACCCCGCTAGCCTAGGGAACTCGGCGAAAGTGTAGCCGATGCCTTTTTAGAAGGGGCAAAGATAAGAAGATAATACCGAGGCTGTCAAGGTCGCTCGAGTTCGCCGCGCTCGACCAGGCGGACATATAGCATGTTATCGACCGTTTGTTGACGAGGGGCGTACTTCGGTCCTATATTTGCGCACAGTCTTCCTTGTTTCTCTACAGGTGCGTATGACCGAGAGTGCAACCGACGCTGTACAAAGACCTTAAGCGCCGCCGTGCGCCGTTCAACCGACCCCCTCGCATCACGCGGGGAGAGTCCCCATAGAGATGTCAGCCCCGGAAAGAGTCATTTGGCGATTCCGTGCGTTTTCGGCGGCGCTCTCCGTTTTCCTCCTGCTGTCCGTCTGCGCTCAGACAAGCGATGCATTGGCGGACGATCAGGCAGAGAGGCTTTACGCCGGAGCGGACCTCGGCGTTTTCTTCTTAGACCTTCCGGAGGCGAGCCCGTTCATCGAGACGAATTCCCGCGAAGAGGCCACCGGTTTCCTTGAACACTACGACGCATCCTATCGGGCTGGGCCGCTCTTCGGTCTTGCGGTCGGCGGTGAATACGGCGCGTTCGGGAGTAGCCTTTTTACCGAAGTGCGGGGTTTCCTCAATTTTCACAGCACGGATCATGTCAACGAATATGAAAGAAGGAGCGAAGGCTGGAATGCTGTGGCGGGGGAGTTTAGAATTGAAAACACCGATTCATTCAATTTGTCGCCGGAAGACGAGATGCGTTTAGGGGAGGTGATAGGAAGCCGTTCGGACCTTAGGCTTCTCGGTTGGGTTGGAGCGATAAACGGAGATGCGCTACCTCACTCCACCCCCAATTTTGCCTGGGGAGACCCCATCCGCATAAGCACGCAAAGGGATGTGGGATTCTGGGGCGGCGATTTGGTTACCGGCGTTTCCATCTGGCAGGAGGAACGAAGCAGAAGCTCTCTTTTCATCGGTCCGAGCTACAAGAAATTGACTCAGGAGTTCGATATCTTTGCCTATGAGGCCAACAGGGAGCCGACGGTTAACAATATGAATCTGGGAGAGGAACTGAACGCCTCATATTACGGCGGCATTGTCGGTATCCGCATCGACGTTCCGTGCAAGATTTTTACAGCGCCCATTTGAAAGTAAGCGATTCGAGTGTTACAGCCGCATCCAGTTTTCAAACGTCACTGAAAGTCAAGCTTGAAAGCATAATTCTTCAGGGCATAACCGGAATCGAATATATAGCTCATGTTCCGGTTATGCGCTATGCGAGCCTGGGGGAAAGTTTTGCAAGCGGAGATCTCCATGATCTGGCGCGCATAGAGTATTCGAAAGCCTTCGGCTTTTCCGGTGGAATTTCAATGGCCATTGGGTTCTAGAGCAGCTTGTGTTTGACTAACCTTGCTCAAGTTAGATGAACGTGTAGAGATCAGGCGAGGACACTGGCGCCAAGTCATGGTAAAGGACCCTCTTTAACGATTTGCTTTTCATGGGCATTTGACACTGTTGGAACTTCTCTAGCCTCTGGAGTGGGAGCGTCGATTCGATGGCAAGAGGGAGATTGCGTTTTGGAATCATCGGATGGCAGGCGTTGAAGTGAGCGGCCACAGGTATAGCGGCCCCTGGCTCTGGCCGCGCTCGTGATAAACACCTGCTGACGCGTTTGCCACCCTGTGGTGGGATATCTACCAACTTACTAACACAGGAGGAATCGGATGATGGCAGCAAACGGACCTGTACCGAAAACCCGTTCCGAGGGCCGTGGACCGAAGATCTGGCTCGCTGGCTCCCCCGAAGAGCTGAAAGAGTGGATGCCGCTGGGGATTGCCGGAATCGTCACCAACACCGTGGTGCTCAATCAGTACGCCAAATCCTACGGTTCGGTCATCGACTTGATGAAGAAGTACTTGGATATAACCGACAAACCCGTGGTTATGGAAATCGACGGCCACACGGTCGAGGAACTCTTCGAGGTCGGGAAGGTATTCACCAACCTGTCGGACCAGATCATCCTGAAGGTTCCCTGCTCGGTTAATGGGCTCAAGGCCTTCGGTATCCTCAAGAAGGAGGGGGTCGAGACCTTCTGTACGACGGTCTTCTCGCTGACCCAGGCCGCCGCCGTTGCCCAGGCCGGGGTTGACCATATCCTGCCGTTCTGCGATCCGGTCAAGCAAGTGGGCGGCGATCCGACCCAACTGATACGCGAGTGCGTACAGATGTTCAGCGGCTGGGAGCAGCGGCCTTATATCATGGCAGCGCTCGTCCGCTCGGTGGAGACGGCCCACGCCGCCTTCCGTGATGGCGCTGACGAGCTCGTCACCATGTGGACGGTCTACCGCGACATGATGGAGCACCCCCTCACCGAGCAGTGGAACAAGACCTTCATGGACGAGTGGGTCGATATGCACCAGAACGGTTTGCTGGATGGCGTGCCGGTGACGCTCGGTTGACCCTATGGACCAGTCCGCCACCGAACAAAGCGCTTCATCGGCGCCGCGCAAGCACGGGCCGCTGAGCTTCGGCATCAGGCCGCGCCAATGAAGGGAAGAGAGCACGCTGATTCCAACATCTTATCCAGAACTCAACTCTCTTTTGCAGGAGTTGGTTGACAGTGTGCAAACCCTCCTGGGCAGTAGCTTCGTCACCGCCTGCCTGCAAGGTTCGTTCGCCGTTGGCGACTATGATCGTCACAGCGATGTGGACTTCATCGTGGTCGTCGAGGAGGAATTGTCGGATAAGCGAGTCCAGGCTTTGCAGACCATGCATGAGCGTCTCTATCACCTCGATTGTGCCTGGGCGCAGCATCTGGAAGGATCCTATTTCCCGAAGGGTATCCTGAAAGATCATTCACAATGCGGCAAGCCACTTTGGTATCTCGATCACGGCAGCCGCTCTCTCGTGCGGTCGGATCACTGCAATACGGTAGCCGTCCGGTGGATCGTGCGTGAGTATGGGGTCGCCCTGACCAGGCAAAATCCGGCATCACTGGTTGATCCAATACCCGTTGAGACGTTGCGTCAGGAGATTCTGGCAGACATCCGCGACTGGGGACAGCAGATCCTGGGCGAACCGGAGCGTTTCAACAACCGGTTCTATCAAACATTTATCGTCTTGAGCTATTGCCGTATGTTGCATGCCCTTCATACTGGGGGGATCGGCTCCAAGCGCACTGGGGCGGAGTGGGCTAAAGTCACCTTGAATCCGTTTTGGGCGGGGCTGATTGATCACGCGTGGGACGGACGTCCGAACCCGGCTCTCTCGGTCCGGCAACCCTCCGACCCCGAGGACTTTAAGCTCACTCTGGAGTTCGTCCAGTACATCATCAAAGCAGTTCCGCAGTATGCTCCGGATGTGTAGGTCGGCACGGGCGTCTCCGGTCATGAAGGAGCCGCTAGCAATAGGTTCGAGGCGACGCGGAACGCTGTGCGCCTCAGCCGTGGCGTTAGGCGAAAAATGGGAATGTGGGGTGAAATGAAGCCACCTGGACGATACCTCGAAGTCGAAGTCAATGGAACACCGCTCGAGTTGGGCCGGCAGATTGGCGAAGCCGCACGCGAGCTGATCCGCGGCTTTGCCGAGGTCGCCATGGAGCGCCTCAACAGGACGACGTCAATATCCCGTAAGCGGGCAATGGCCGTGGCCACCGATAGTTTTGACTATGTGGAAGCCTACAGCCCGGACATGTTGGAGGAGATGCGCGGCATGGCGCAAAGTTCGGGCGTTCCCATCGAGGAGTTGATGCTCCTCCAGATCCGCAACCAGTTGCAGCCGGAGGAGGACGCCGGATGCACGTCCTTTTCCGCGGTCGCCCGAGCCAACGCCAACGCATGCGCGGTTGTCGGCCAGAACTGGGATAACGACCCCGCGCTGGATGCGTTCACCCTCGTGCTAACCCGTCGTCCGGCAGGCAAGCCTGCTCTGATGACGATAACGCAGGCCGGTCTGATGGCTTACATTGGCTTCAACGATCGAGGCATCGGTGTCTGCCTGAACACGCTTCCTGCCCCCAGCCGGCGACTCGGCGTGCCGTTCTACTTCCAGGTACGCGGCATCTACGAGGCCGAATCGCTGGAGAGAGCCGTCGAAGCCGTCCGCCGTGCCGAACGCGCCATTCCGGCCAACGTCATGCTCGCCACCCCGCAGGGCCCCGCTGATTTGGAGATCACGCTCGACGGGGTTCGCGTCCTCGAGGACGCCGGCAGCGGTATCGTCACCCACACGAACCATTGCCTCCACTCGGACCTCCAGGCCATCAACGGCGAGTTTCCCGAGATGATCGAGTCTCATACGCGAAAACACCGCGTGGACCGGCTGTTCGCCGACCTGGAGAGACCGACGGACGTGGAGACACTCAAGGGCGTGCTGCGGGACCACGACAACTACCCGAGATCGATCTGTCGACACACCAACGATCACCCTGTCTATGGCTTCTGGACCAGCGTCTTCTCGGTGATCATTGAAGCCTCTGCCGGCCGTATGCACATCAGCCGGGGCAATCCATGCGAGCGCGCTTACGAAGTGTACAGCATGATCGCGGCAAACTAGGGCGGCCTACGCCTCCAACTCAGGGTCGAGGGAGAGGTATCAGGGATGGGATGGGTGCAACATTTCCTCCCCACCTCGACACCCCGCGCTTCTAACGCAGGGTCAGTAACCTTGGGGCGATGCGTTGCCGAGAGAGAATGATGCCGAGGGGGTAATGAACTCAATATCGTAACTGAGGTGCAATGGTGCGTATCCGGATAACGTGGCCTTCGGGGGAAGCCACCGCCGCTCTGAAAGACACCGCCACAAGTCGGGCGTTGCTCGAAGCGCTGCCCTGCAGCTCACACGCCAACACGTGGGGAGAAGAGGTCTACTTCCACGTTCCTGTAGACTCGGACCTCGAGCCTGACGCACAGCAGGTCGTTCCGACGGGAACGGTCTGTTTCTGGGTGGAGGGCAGTTCCCTTGCTATCCCTTACGGCCCCACGCCCATCTCACAAGGCAATGAATGCAGGCTGGTGACTAAGGTGAACATCCTGGGTAGGCTGGAGGGGAGTGCCCTTGATCTCGCCACCGTAGGGGATGGCGATGCGATCTCCGTTGACTTCTTGAGTGAAGGATAGGCCCCGGCTTTTGGCGGTGTGAAATTCCCCCCAACAGGTCAGGCCCCAAGGCACACTGGGGCATCGTCCGCCAGCACTGGAAACCCTGAGCCTTGCGCGGGCGGAGTGAGCCCAATCGTAGGGGCGCCTCTTGTGGGCGCCCCCTCCCCGCCGGCTGGCGGGATTCCCTCTCTTGCCCCCTCCCTGCTTGTGCCAGCGGAGCTTCCGCCGGGGAGGGGTAGGGGGGTGGGTTCCCTCTCCACAGCCTTGCCCGCCGGTCGGCGCCCCGGAGTTAGTGTCGATAATGTAGCACTGACAGCGGCGGCGGCGCACCGTATCTTGTGTGCAGTTCGAGAGTCGAGGCCGTCCGGGGGCCTCGGGGAATGCGATGACGGTGGAAAGGCGCTGTGATGAAAGGAGCTCGGGTGGTGGCAGCCGAACCGACGGCTCGACGGTTGTTCGACCTGACCGGAAAAGTTTCGCCGGTCACCGGCGCCGGGCATCACGGCGTCATGCTGGATCAGATGGAACCGGCGTCGCTCGAAGCGGGTTTCGCCGGGGCGGTCGCGGCTATAGGCCGCTCGACGTCCTGGTCAACAATGGCCATGAGGCGTTGTCGGAAGACTGTACTGACGTAACGCACGAGGCGTTTTCCCGGCAGTGGGTCAACGCTTCGGGATACCTCATGCGGCGGGACTCTTCCGGGTCCGCGCCGTAGTAATGTTCCGCCCCGGCGAGCATCATCATGCCCGGCTCGAAGCACGGTCAGGTCGCATCCTGCCCCGGTGCTTATGAGAGGGGATCACCAACGCTAGCCTCGATAGCGCGCACGGGTTGACCTTGCCTGCTGGGGTTCCCGCTGAGCATTGACACCTGCAAGCTGGAGGCGTATCGTTGCGAGGGCGAGGCGGAGGCGGTAGGGGCTCCGCCGTATCAAGCTCGACGGGGGAAAGAGATGCGCTACACAACGCTGGGACGGACGGGGCTGCGGGTCTCGCGGCTGGGGCAGGGGACGAATCGGCTGAAGCTTGTGGACCGGAAGGAAATCCCGCGCGTTCTCAATCACCTGCTCGACCGCGGACTGAACTACATCAACACCGGCTACGGCGACACGCAGGAACTGGTGGGCGACGCCATCCGGCACAGGCGAGACGAGTTCATCATCTCCAGCAAGTGCGGGACCCTGCCGGCGGAGGAGGTGCGGAGAGGCATCGACGAGAGCCGACGGATGTTGGGGTTTGATGTCATCGACGTGTACGAGATGGATGCCGTCGATAACCACCGGAGCCTGAGGGTGGGCTTTTCAGGCCGAGGGAACGCTGGATGCGCTGTTAGAGGCGCGCGAGGCGGGCAAAATTCGGTTTCTCTCGGTGACCAGCCACCGGCCGGATATGATCTTGTGCGCGATCAAGAGCGGTTACTTCGATGTCTGCGTCTTCCCCGTGAACGTCATCCAGCCCTATGGCGTCCGGGAGGTCATCCCGTACGCGCGGCGGCACAATATCGGCACCCTGGGTATCCGGGCCATCAGCCACGGGGCGCTCCATCCCGCGGACAAGGCGCTGGTCTGGTCGCTCTACAGCGGAGTGGATGTAGCGCTGAGCGGCATGTGCTCGGTCGAGGAAGTGGACCACAACTGCGATGTCGTCGAGCGGGACTGGTCACCCGACGATATCCGCGACATTCAAGCGGAGTTCGCCCGGATCGAGCCTACGGGCTGCCGGATGTGCCACCATTGTTCGTGCCCGTACGAGCTCAACATCGGATGGGCCGTACCGCTGGTGCGATATCGGGAGCGTTACGGGCTTTTGCCGTCGGCGGAGGAATGGTACGTCAAACAGATCGAGAAAGCGAAGACCGCCTCGGAACATTGCAGCAGTTGTCGGCGCTGCGAGCCCATGTGCCCGTACGACGTGCCCATTGTGGAGTTGGTCAAGGAGATCGCGGCTCAAGTCACTTAGCGCATACCGGCGGGGCAGGGGGCGGATGCGAGAGGCGTTAGCGTGAGCGAACGAGAGCACAGCGCCCACGACAATGAGGGTCTGCCGGATGAGATAGCCGAGGCGCTCGACGAGCGCGAGTACCCGAGCGGGGCGCCTCTGATCATTAGCGTCTCTCCTACGAGCGGATTGCCCGGCCAGCGGCCATCACCCTACGTTCCATGGACGCCTGAGGACATCGCACAGGAGACGATCGCGGCGTACGGTGAGGGGGCCGTGATGGCGCACATCCACGGTCGCAACACCGATGGCCATCCGAGCTTTGATCCCGACGTCCTGGAGGAGATCGTGGACCGCGTCCGCAGCGTGGGCGACATGATCATCCAGTTCTCCACGACGGGATCATCGGGCGTACCTATCGAGATGCGCACCGCACCCCTTCGGTTGCAACCCGAGATGGCGAGCCTGACCCTGGGGACCATCCACATCGGGCACGACGTCTACGACAACCCGCCGGAGGCCTACGAATTCGTCGCGGCGGAGTTACAGCGGCTGGGCATCATGCCCGAGTTGGAGCTCTTCAGCGTGGGCCTCTCCGAGCGGGCCCAGCGCCTGATCGCCGGCGGCCTTATCCCTCAACCGGTCCACTACGCGCTGGTGTTGGGGCTCGATGGCGGTATGGGCGGCTCTATCAAGAACCTGGTCACGCTCGCAGCCACGGTCCCGCGCGAGGCGACGTGGACGGCCTGGGGCTTCGGGGACGCGGAACTTCCGATGGCGGCGGCAGCCATCGCCATGGGCGGCCATGTACGGGTCGGCTTCGAGGGCAACATCTACTACCGTCCTGGAGTCTTGGCCCGAAGCAACGGCGAGCTGGTCAACCGCGTAGCGCGGCTGGCGTGGGACCTGGGCCGTCCCGTGGCCACAGCGAAGGAGGCACGGCAGATCCTCGGCCTGGAGAGAAAAGACAGCGAGGAGAAGCTGGACGGATGATCGTACGCGAGGTTCGTTGGGGTCTGGTCCTGGCTTTTGTATCGTGTGCGGGACCTCGATTCGCCGACGTGGGCGATTCACCCTTTGTCGCCGCAGACTTCTCGGTCGCGGCCTTGGAGAGCGGTGGCCTAGCGCTGGTCTGGGTCGAGACGGCTGCCCCACTCGAACTGCCGTCCGACTATGAGTTCGCGACCCAGCTCGCCCAGGGCATTGCAGAGAAGCTGCCGGCAGTCCATCTACTGGACTGGACCCAGACGATCAACAAGCTGGAGAAGGCGCACCTGATTGCGGACGCTCTCGCCATCGGCGAAACACCGCCCGATGTCTGGCGTGAGTACGGCGAGGCGCTGGGCGCTCGGTATCTATGGCTGGCGTCGCTCTCGGACGTGCGCACGCGCACTCGCGGCGTCTGGGGTGTCGAAGTGCGCGGGGAGGCAAGGGCCGTCGTCCACAAGCGCACCTCCACAAGTGCAGGTGCCGAGGCTGCGGTCGTGGACGCCCACTCGGGAGCGATCGTTTGGCAAGTGGACCTGGAGCACCGCAAGACCCGGACCTCAGAGCCTGTGACCCGGCGTGAGGGCCCCATGCGGCCGGGGATGCTCGAGGAGCCGAAGCTCAAGTACAACACCTTTGTGGAGGGCGCCGCCAAGGCCATCGTGGATCGGCTGGCGAAAGCGGCGAAACGGTAGTGAGTGAACCCTTGATGCCGGATAACAGTTTCTCCGCCTTTGATTTCGTCTCTCCGCTAGACGCACGCTACTACGGGAACGACGCGGAGGTTTTTGGCGCGCTTCACCCCTTTCTTTCGGAGGGGGCCACCCTCCGTTACCAGTTGAAGGTGGAGCAAGCGCTCGTAGCGGAGCTAGAAGCCTCGGGTATTGCCCCATCCGGCATGTCTGCCCTCGTCGCTGAAGCGGTGGAGCAGATCAGTCCAGCCGAGATTTATGCGGAAGAAGAACGCATTCGCCACGTCGTTAGAGCGTTGGTGCACTCGATTCAACTGAGGCTCCCCGAGGAGATGCGCGGTTACGTCCATCTCTTTGCGACTTCAAATGACATCACGGACACGGCGCGTGCCGTGGCGATGCGAGACGTGACCCGAGAAGTACTTTTTCCAGACCTCCGCGATCTCATCAAGGACATCATCTCCCTGGCGCAGCAGTACGCGGAGACGCTGCAGATCGGCAGGACGCATGGCCGGCACGCGGAACCCATCACAGTGGGATACTGGCTGGCGAACTATGTCGCTCGTTTGGGGCAGCGTGCGGAGTTGATTGCAAAGACCGCCTCCGATCTCCGGGGGAAATTCTCAGGCGCGGTTGGCGCGCACAACGCACTCGCGGTCAAGTGGCCCGACGACCCTACGGTCATGGAAAGGCAACTGCTAAATCGCTTGGGCTTGCGCCCGTCCGACCATTGTGTCTCAACACAGACGGTAAACCCGGAGTATCTCATTGATTTCGGACACGCCCTCGTCTCGACGTTTTCCGTCTTGGCGAACATGGCGGATGACCTCCGTCACCTCATGCGCAGCGAGATCGAAGAAATCGGACAAAAACCCGATGCCAACCGCGTTGGGTCATCAACGATGCCGCATAAGGTGAATCCAACGGATTTCGAAAACGTGAAGAGTCTCTGGAAGGCCTTCATGCCGCGCATGGTGACCATGTACATGGACCAGATCAGCGAGCATCAGCGTGACCTGACGAGTAGCGCGTCGATGCGATTTTTCAACGAACTGGTGGCGGGTTTCGATTATGCTGTGCGTCGCCTGCGTAAGGCTATCCGGAGTACAGAGATCAACCCTGTAGCCATAGAACGGCATCTGAGAGAAAGCTCTCAGTGGACCATCGCGGAGCCCCTCTATATCGCCCTGGCCATCGATGGCCATGCTGATCCGTACGGTGCGTCACGCTCTCTGACCTTAAGGGCGAGAGAGGGCGGCGAAGATCTCCTGAGTTTTCTGAAATCCGATAGCGAAGCCCAGCAACTCTTGGAGCAGCTCTCGCCCACCCACCGAGAGATCGTCCTCGATCCAAGCCTTTATACCGGCGACGCCCCGGCTCTCACCCGTTTGGTCTGCGAAGCATGGGAAACGCGCCTGTCCTCCGGCAAGCTTACCACCGACCTTGCACGACCGCCCGAAGACGAGGCGCTGATTTATCGGCATGAGGGCGCCGAGGCGACTATCGAGGGAAAGGAAACACAGGCTGGGAGCGCCGGTCACTAGCTGTGGGTGCGCGGGCGCTAATCCACCTGGCTTGTTCGGGTGGTCAGCGCTAGAAATCGTAGAAGACTGTCAAGCGAGGCATGACTACGGTTTCCGGCTTCTCGTCAACGTTCGGCTCATCGAAGATCACGACCTCGGCGTTGGGCATCAGACGCACACCTTTGGATAGAACGAAGTCTATCCCGACCAACAGCAGGTTCGACGCCACCCTTGTTGCGGGAGCGAATGGGATGTAGTCGATCTCGGCCGCGTTGGGGTTCGGGTCGAAGGTCCGGTCGAACCGGGCCACCGCCCAGACCTTCTCCGCGAGCATCCCGACACCGAAAAGGGACAGGAATTCGAGGTTCGGATCCTCCCCATCTAGGCCTTGTCTCCGGCGGGTCTGTCGGACGAAGTGCGCGCCGGCGCGGAACCGCTCGCGTCCATATCCTACAAATCCCTGGCCGGTGAACCGGCCCGCGTCGTCCCGGGTCTCCCAGTCCCCGTGAGTCTCTATGATCAGCCCTCCAGCGGGCCTCGCTACGAGCGAAAGGTAAAACTTTTTCTCCTCACCAACATCGGATCTCGTGCCGCTGCCGTTTCCAAACATGAAGTGGTAGGAGAATCTTTTCTGTGGGTCGCTCGTGCCTTTGAAAGCGATCCCGGTATCCCTGGTGCTGCCGAATTTCTGTAGGATCAGAGGGTTTTTCAGAAGAGAACGATATCCCCAGAAATTTTGAACGACCGCGACAGTGGGTGTCGGGGAAAGCCCGAACAAAATAGCGTGCCCCGACCAAGTCCACATCGCTTTTGACCACAGCGTAGTAGTCCCCGAACATCAGGCCCGATATTTTCCCCTCGGCCCCATCAGCGGATCGGGGTCCGATCGCCGTCAGCAAGAGACTCACCGCAAGCGCACGCCATCCCACCACGATCCCTCCTCACACCCATCTCGACTACCCGCGCGGCAGAGGTGTGGTGCGCCCGGCAGGACTCGAACCTGCAGCCTACGGATTAGAAGTCCGTCGCTCTATCCGGTTGAGCTACGGGCGCAGCATTGGGGTGCAGCGCGTCATGACAGCCAAGCGACGATCAGGTAACTTGAGGACGTGGAGCCTATCCGTCAAGATCGGGACTCTAGAGACCGCGTGGACGAGAACGCCGTATGAGTTGTACCCGCGCGCGGCGCTAAGGTGCTTTCGCTTGACTTTTCGCCATAAGGCCTCAGTTTGCATTCCGGACCGGGAGCCCGGATCGATATCCGTTGCGGTGTGTCGATGCAGGCTGGCGGATGAGCGCGCTAGGAGCTCTTGATGAACTATCGTACGCTGGGTCGGACGGAGCTAAAGGTATCGGAGATCGGCTTCGGTGCCTGGGCCATCGGGGGCAACGAGCACGGCAACAGTTACGGCACCACCGTAGACGATGTTTCGATCCGCGCCATCCAGAGCGCGCTGGAGATGGGCTGCACCTTCTTTGATACGGCGGACGTTTACGGGCACGGCCACAGCGAGGAAATCCTCGGTGCCGCCCTCGAGGGCCATCGGGACGCGGTGGTCATCGCGACGAAGGTGGGCGGCGATTTCTACGAAGGCGCCACGCGCATGAACTTTACGCCCGAATATATGCAGTCCGCCTGTGACAGGAGCTTGGAGCGGCTGGGGACAGACGTCATCGATCTCTACCAGCTTCACAATCCGACGGGCGAGATGATCACCGAAGGCAGCGTGTTCGACGTCTTCGGCGACCTTCAGGCCGCGGGCAAGATCCGCTTCGGCGGCGTTTCGATCTTCGATCCCGCCGAGGGCGTCGCTGCGATCACGACGGGCAAGGTGGACGCCATCCAGGTCGTCTTCAACCTCTTCAGCACCGAGCCGGTCGCCGAACTCTTCCCCCTCGCCCTCGAGCAGGGCGTTGGGATTATCACCCGAGAACCTCTGGCAAACGGCTTTCTGACCGGGAAGTATACGCCCGGTGCAACCTTCGAGCCGGGCGACATCCGGCGCAACTGGCCGCCGCAGATGATCGCCGCCCGCTCCACTTATGCGGACAAGCTGCGCGCCGTCCTCGAGCGTCCCGGTGAGCGCACGTTGGTACAGGCGGCGCTGCGCTTCGCCCTAGCCCACCCGGCGGTCAGCACCGCGATCCCCGGGGCGAAGACGCCCGAACAGGTGGCGGAGAACTGCGGCGCCTCCGAGGCGCCGTTCTTCGACGAGGCCGACCTAGCGAGAGTGAAAGCCATCTTCGGTAGCAACTGAGGTTGGAACGCGAGAGACACGATCATGGAAAAGAATCCCAGAAGCGAGGGAAGCGTGAACAAGGCGCGGGCGCACGAGCTTTTCGAAGCGGCCTACGACTATCACCGCCGCGGCGAACTGGATAAGGCCATCGAGTTCTATGAGGAGTCGATCGCGCTCTACCCCACGGCCGAAGCGCACACCTTCATCGGCTGGGCCCACAGCCACAAGGGCGACTACCAGACCGCCATCGAAGAGTGCCAGCGCGCCATCGAGGTGGATCCCGACTTCGGCAACCCCTACAACGACATCGGCGCCTACCTCATCGAGCTTGGCCAGCCCGACGCGGCCATCCCCTACCTCGAGCGGGCGATGGTCGCCAAGCGCTACGAATGCTATCAGTTCCCCCATTACAACATGGGGCGGGTGCTGGAGTTGAAGGGGCGCTGGCGCGATGCGACCGCGGCGTACAAGAAGGCCTGGGACATCCTGCCCGAGTACGAGTTGGCCAAGCGGGCGTACTTCCGGGTGATGGGGATGTTGAACTGAACCCGCTATTCAACGTAGGGTGAAACCGCTCTGGCCCTTCAAGTCACAGTTAGCAGGTCTTGCTCTCTACGCAGTTCTTCGATCTTGGTACTCTTTCTCTTGAAATCTGGATTCCCAGGCATGTGCTGATGCATTGGTTGACGTGCATGGCAACGCACGCAAAGAACGTGTAAGTTCTCTCTTGCATTGTTCGATGGATCACCGTCCCTGTGGTGAAGATGCAGAAGTCCGGTATGCTCGCTACAGTCCACTTTGCATAGCTGGCACTTATATCCACACGCTTCTCGATACTTCCTGGAGTAGTCGCCCTGCTGTGGTGTGTACGTTTGAATCTGCTTTACTTCCTCTATACGTCTAATAGTCTTTGGTACGTAGGAATCGTACCGATCAAAAAAGTCCTTGAGGTGGAATGGCTCGAAGTACATTCCCCCAAGTCGCAACTCACGAATGCAGTTACGACATAGGTCCATAGCTACGATCCTCTTTCTCACAGACCCACCCTTGACATAATTGACCTCAAACAGCCCATCCCACCGTCGCGTCACGAGATACCGTTTTTCTCTGCCATGATCCTTCATGGTTTGTAGCGTAGTGCAGTTACAAAGATGATATCTATATTCGCTACGGTTAAAGTAGACAGGTGTCCACTGATCTCTTATGTACGCTACAACTTTTCTGCCCCCATACTCGAGTAATCCATCCCTGCCGATGTCGATCTCAGAACCACTGACTGGTATGGCGCTGTCGAGCAGCCGCTCCCCAAGCGTGACATCGGCGGGATCGAGGGTCTCTCGTGTCGTTCGTTGCACAATCTCTCTCTCGAAGCGTACTTCCGGCAACTTCGGCAGCCTCGTCACGCCCATGGCGACCAACAACTGATTGATCTCGATACAGCGACTGTAGTCAGGAAGATTCACAACGGCTCCATGCGCTCTATGATCTCTACGACACGCTGTTCTGCATTCGTTCTAGTGCGGAACTCGACTCTGCGCGACGCTCGCTTGTTCTCTCTCCCAATCGTATCAGTTCTAAGTCGACTCGAAGAGAGTCCGTTCGCAGTGACGTATCTGCGAGCCCAATTGTGTGTGTCTGTGGAGCCAATCAAGCCCAAACAATACCTCAGAACGGATCGCGTCCGATCCTGTGAAAGCCTCATGTTATGGAAGTATGCGTCCACCTCGTTCGACTCGCGATACCATTCCGAAGACGTGTGACCCTCAATGCGGATCTCTTCGATGTTCTTCCTGTAGCGAGGCGTGGCGAGGATTCTCACGTATCTCGGAAAAAAGTCGTCCAGGATCTCCTTGAACCTCTCTGAGACATCCGCCCTCCCAACGTGAAAAAGCACGTCGGGCTCCTCAAATCTCACGGTTAGGGTTTCCTTTTCAATGGTGGCCTGCCACGCAGGCAGATCATCCTTGAATTCCTCCGACAGGTCCTGATATAAGGCAAGCTGCAAATCGCGATAAGCTACCGCTATCCTTTTGACGTCCATCTTCCCTTGCTCAACGTTGTGCATGTAACTAACCGCTATAAGAAGAAAGATCAGCATGAGCACAGACATGAGATCGGAGATAGAAATCCAGTCACTTTCCCCTTCATCGCGTCGCAGCCACCCACTTAGCATCACCTATCTCCACCATAGGTACGATCTCTGGCAGGCACCGTCTCAGCTATACGCACTACCTTTCGAAGCTTCGCCGTAAGGGGCTCATAGTCCTGGACGAATTTCGCGGACAACGACGCCATACTCCCAGCTAACGAGTTCAAGGACTTCGTGAGCTGGTCTTCGAGGTGCCTGTCAAGTTCACGAAGCGACGTACTGACCGCTTCCGCCTGCTTTTGATCAGCGCTCTCGATCCTTCCGATCGAACCTTCCACAAACTCCAACACGCGCGCGTTCTGACTCGACAGTCTTTGTGTCGCTTGTTGCACGGTTTTTTCCAGCTGTCCAGTGAGCGCGTCTATATGGGTGCTCACGTGAGGCAGGACGGTCCTCGCGTCCACCCCAACCTTTTGTATCGCGACCAGACTTTCTCTCAACACCGAGCTTTGCTCACGAAGATTCTCCGCTATGGTAGCCAGGTCGACGCCTACTACAGCCAAGTCAGTACTGGAGCGCGTAATACTTTCGAGCCTGTCGTCAATCTGTGCTATATTTCGCTCTGCTCGCTCCAGAATGCCAACAGACTCCTTCATGGTTGACATTAAGTGGTTGATATTGACCTCCATAGCGTCCATCGATTCTCGGTAGTTCTGCTGCCACTCTGTGAGCTTCACCATGGCGCTGCTCAGTTCACGGAATGACTCGTTCACGAGTTCGTTTAGAAGAGCGTTGAAGTCTTCAACGACCTTCTTCAGGGCTTCTGCTATAGTCTTCGTGCTTTGTTCCGCCAGCTGCTGTGCGAAGGACTCCAGCTGCCTTGTCACATCGCGCTTCGCATCTGATATCTCTTGACGAATCAGCTTGAGTTGTGAAAGCAGAGAGTATTCCTCGTCCGACCGGAAGCAGGAGACAATAGTATTCTCAATCTGCTTCGAAGACCGCTCTAGACTCCCGATTCCTGCAGCGATCCTCCTTAGTAGCTCAATAGCATCCTCGTCTTGCGCTTCACGTTCAGAGTCGGCCCGGCTGTCTGCGTGGGCATACACCCATTTCAGAACGATGGACGCGATCAAGCCGGCGATGGAGGTGATGAAGGCTGTTGTCAGTCCGCCAAGTAGTACCGGAATGCTATTGCTAATATCTGTGACATCAAATCGGTAAAGCCCCAGTAGAACTCCCGAGAAAGTGCCCAGAACACCCAGCGAGACGGTCATATTTGGGAAAAGGGCGACTATCTTACCACGACGAGTTCGCTTGATGATGCCCACGAGGAGCATGGCGAGTATGGAGCCGCACACTAGGAGGGTCACGTTCTGAGGCGTCATGCTGTTGTACTCCTCCAGAAAGGTGTCAGATGCCGGAGGCACCCGCTAAGCGCAACATCCCACTAGGCTCGGTTAGCCATGCCCCGCAAAACGATACACCCGGCACGTTGCAGCATAAGGGCGTCAGACTGGACTGTCAAGGGGGGCCGTTGCGTTCGGGATTCCACCTCGCCCATAGGCGCAACTGCACTAGCCGACAGCCCAATACAAAACCCCCGCCCCTCGTTGCGAGAGGCGGGGGTTCTATGTTTTAACCCGGTGGCGTCCTACTCTCCCACCCAGTCACCCGGGCAGTACCATCGGCGCTGGCGGGCTTAACTGCTCTGTTCGGAATGGGAAGAGGTGTTTCCCCACCGCCATGGCCACCGGGAAATTCGGCTCCAGAACGCGAGTCGAAGGAGAAGCCTTCGCTGAGGACGTCTGTGGTGATGGAATCGGGAGCTTGGATTGAAGCCGCACGGCCTATTAGTAGCGCTCGGCTGAACGCGTCACCGCGCTTACACCTGCGCCCTATCAACCTGGTCATCTACCAGGGGCCTTCAGGGGGCTTTTACGCCCACGGGGGAACTCATCTTGGAGGGGGCTTCCCGCTTAGATGCCTTCAGCGGTTATCCCTTCCGGACATAGCTACCCAGCCATGCCGCTGGCGCGACAACTGGTACACTAGAGGTCCGTCCATCCCGGTCCTCTCGTACTAGGGACAGCTCTCCTCAATTCCCCTCCGCCCACGACGGATAAGGACCGAACTGTCTTACGACGTTCTAAACCCAGCTCGCGTACCGGCTTTAATCGGCGAACAGCCGAACCCTTGGGACCTTCTTCAGCCCCAGGATGCGATGAGCCGACATCGAGGTGCCAAACAGGGCCGTCGCTATGAGCGCTTGGGCCCTATTAGCCTGTTATCCCCGGAGTACCTTTTATCCGTTGATCTTCGGCGCTTCCACACGCCACCGTCGGGTCACTAACCCCTGCTTTCGCACCTGCTCGACGTGTCCGTCTCGCAGTCAAGCCCCCTTCTGCGTTTACACTCCACACGCGATTACCAACCGCGCTGAGGGGACCTTTGGGCGCCTCCGTTACTTTTTGGGAGGCGACCGCCCCAGTCAAACTGCCCGCCTGACACTGTTCCCGACCCGGCTTCACGGGCTCGGGTTAGGACCCCAACACCACAAGGGTGGTATTTCAAGGATGGCTCCACGAGAGCTGGCGCCCCCGTTTCACAGCCTCCCACCTATCCTACACATGTGAGGCCAAGGCCCAATGCCAAGACTGCAGTAAAGGTTCACGGGGTCTTTCCGTCCTGTCGCGGGTAGACGGCATCTTCACCGTCACTTCAGTTTCGCCGGATCCCTCGCCGAGACAGCGCCCAAGTCGTTACACCATTCGTGCAGGTCGGAACTTACCCGACAAGGAATTTCGCTACCTTAGGACCGTTATAGTTACGGCCGCCGTTTACTGGTGCTTCGATTCAGAGCTTCGCGCAGGCCGAAGCCGTTGCTAACCCCTCCTCTTAACATCCCAGCACCGGGCAGGTGTCAGTCCCTATACGTCGTCTTACGACTTCGCAGAGACCTGTGTTTTTAGTAAACAGTCGCCCAGGCCGTTTCACTGCGGCCCCCGTCCGCTCGGGGCGCTTAGCCCGTCACGTACCTGAGGGCACCCCTTCTCCCGAAGTTACGGGGTCAGTTTGCCGAGTTCCTTAGCGAGGGTTCTTCCGAGCACCTTGGGATTCTCTCCCCGCCTACCTGTGTCGGTTTGCGGTACGGTCACCCGACGGATTCGCTTAGAGGGTTTTCTTGGAAGCATGTTTGGGGCCACTTTGCGGGGCAAGCCCCTCGTACTCGCCTCTCGGAGTCACGGGCCCCCGGATTTGCCTAAGGGCCCCTCCTACGGGCTTGAACCGGTACGACCATTCACCGGCTGGCCTTACACTTCTCCGTCACCCCATCGCTCAAACACCCGTACTGGTGGTACAGGAATGTTGACCTGTTTCCCATCGCCTACGCCTTTCGGCCTCGGCTTAGGGGCCGACTGACCCTGGGTGGACGAACCTTCCCCAGGAAACCTTGGGCTTTCGGTGAGCGGGTTTCTCACCCGCTTTATCGCTACTCGTGCCGGCATACTCACTTCCGCACCGTCCAGTCGTCCTCACGGACGACCTTCACCCGTCTGCGGAACGCTCCTCTACCGATGGCCGGAGGCCGAAACCTCCAACCATCCCCGAGCTTCGGCGCCGCACTTAGCCCCGTGAATTTTCGGCGCAAGATCCCTTGACCAGTGAGCAGTTACGCACTCTTTAAATGATGGCTGCTTCTAAGCCAACATCCTGGTTGTCTCAGCGACCTCACATCCTTCGTCACTGAGTGCGGACTTAGGGGCCTTAGCTGCGGATCTGGGTTCTTTCCCTCTCGGGCACGAAGCTTATCCCCCGCGCCCTAACTCCCACGCACCGAGTGTCCGGCATTCGGAGTTTACCAGGGTTCGGTAACCCGGTAAGGCCCCTAGCCCTAGCAGTGGCTCTACCTCCGGCACTCTACTACGTGAGGCTCGCCCTAAAGCGATTTCGAGGAGAACGAGCTATCTCCGGGTTTGATTGGCCTTTCACCCCTAGCCTCAGCTCATCCCCCAGGTTTTCAACCCTGGTGGGTTCGGCCCTCCACTACGTTTTACCGTAGCTTCAGCCTGGCCAAGGCTAGATCACCCGGTTTCGCGTCTACTACGTGCGACTGTGGCGCCCTATTCAGACTCGCTTTCGCTGCGGCTCCGCGGCTCGTGACCGCTTAACCTTGCCGCACACAGTAACTCGCCGGCCCATTATGCAAAAGGTACGCCGTCAGGTACCAGCCCACGCACAAGGCATGGGCCTTCCCCTTCGACTGTTTGTTGGCACGCGGTTTCAGGTACTTTTCACTCCCCTCCAGGGGTGCTTTTCACCTTTCCCTCACGGTACTGGTTCACTATCGGTCACGGGAGAGTATTTAGCCTTAGGAGGTGGACCTCCCAGATTCCCGCCGGATTCCTCGGGTCCTGCGGTACTTGGGTGCCCTCGCCAGGCAGGTCAGTCCGCTTTCGCCTACGGGCCTGTCACCCTCTGCGGTGCGGCTTTCCATCCGCTTCGGCTAACGGCTGACTTTGTAACTGCCCGAGGGAGCTGCACCTCCCTCCACGTGGGTCCCTCTACCCCGACGCTACAACGCGCGCAGGCTTTAACATAGCGCTCGGTTTGGGCTGTTCCCTTTTCGCTCGCCACTACTAGGGGAATCGCGGTTGCTTTCTTCTCCTAGGGATACTGAGATGTTTCAGTTCTCCCCGTTCGCTCGGCCGGGCCTATGGATTCAGCCCGACGTGCCGCGGCATTTCCTCCGCGGCGGGTTGCCCCATTCGGAAATCCCCGGGTCGACGGTTGTTTGCACCTCTCCGGGGCTTATCGCAGCTTACCACGTCCTTCATCGCCTTCCCGTACCAAGGCATCCACCGCATGCCGTGAGTAACTTCACCCAAGCCCCCGACCCCAACACACAGACGTCGGAAAGCTTCGGTACTCGCGAAGGACGATCCTTCGACTTACGTTCTGGAGATGTCAAAGAGCGGCCGACCTCCGGACCTCTGCCGCAGATCAGCGAAATTCATGCCGCCGGGAGCCCGCTTGGACCCCGGACCGCGGAACGCGTCAAAGCTTGGTGGAGACAACCGGACTCGAACCGGCAACCTCCGGCTTGCAAAGCCGGCGCTCTCCCAGTTGAGCTATATCCCCAAGTCCTCTCGGTCCCCGAGCGACGCTGGTGGGCCTAGGTAGAGTCGAACTACCGACCTCACGCTTATCAGGCGTGCGCTCTAACCACCTGAGCTATAGGCCCACGCGAGGCCCCACTAGCACCGGGAACGTCGAGGCGTCCCACGAAAACTGAAGAACGCGCACGGAGCCACCAACCTCGGGCGATGAGTCGACCTAGGAGATGAACTCCTTAGAAAGGAGGTGATCCAGCCGCACCTTCCGGTACGGCTACCTTGTTACGACTTAGTGCTAGTCACCGGTTTCACCTTGGGCACGCGCCTCCCCGAAAGGTTAGCGACGCGACTTAGGGTGCCTCCGACTTCCATCACTTGACGGGCGGTGTGTACAAGGCCCGGGAACGTATTCACCGCGCCGTGCTGATGCGCGATTACTAGCGATTCCGGCTTCACGAAGTCGAGTTGCAGACTTCGATCCGAACTGAGACCGGTTTTCTGGGATTAGCTCCACCTCACGGCTTAGCAACCCGCTGTACCGGCCATTGTAGCACGGGTGTAGCCCCAGGCATAAGGGCCATGAGGACATGACGTCATCCCCACCTTCCTCCGACTTGTCGCCGGCAGTCCCCCTAGAGTGCCCAGCATGACCTGGTAGCAATTAGGGGCAGGGGTTGCGCTCGTTGCGGGACTTAACCCAATATCTCACGACACGAGCTGACGACTGCCATGCAGCACCTGTGCAGCGGCTCCCCGAAGGGAGGGCCACTGTTTCCAGAGGTTTCCACTGCATGTCAAGCCTGGGTAAGGTTCCTGGCGTGGCATCCAATTAAACCCCATGCTCCACCGCTTGTGCGGGCCCCCGTCAATTCCCTTGAGTTTCAGCCTTGCGGCCGTACTCCCCAGGCGGGGCACTTAACGCGTTAGCTACAGCACTGAAGGGGTCGATACCTCCAACACTTAGTGCCCATCGTTTACGGCGTGGACTACCAGGGTATCTAATCCTGTTCGCTCCCCACGCTTTCGCACCTGAGCGTCAGTCGCGGGCCAGAAGGCCGCCTTCGCCACCGGTGTTCTTCCTGATATCTACGCATTTCACCGCTACACCAGGAATTCCGCCTTCCTTTCCCGGACTCAAGACCGGCAGTATCGGACGGCGACCCACGGTTGAGCCGTGGGCTTTCACGCCCGACTGACCGGTCCGCCTGCGTGCCCTTTACGCCCAGTAAATCCGGACAACGCTCGCTCCCCCCGTATTACCGCGGCTGCTGGCACGGAGTTAGCCGGAGCTTCCTCTGCGGGTACCGTCAGGACCGAGGGCTATTGACCCCCGATCTGTTCTTCCCCGCCGACAGGGCTTTACGCTCCGAAGAGCTTCATCGCCCACGCGGCGTCACTGCGTCAGACTTTCGCCCATTGCGCAATATTCCAGACTGCTGCACCCCGTAGGGCTCTGGGCCGTGTCTCAGTCCCAGTGTGGCCGATCACCCTCTCAGGCCGGCTACCCATCGACGCCTTGGTGAGCCGTTACCTCACCAACAAGCTAATGGGACGCGGGGCCGTCTCCAAGCGGCAGCTTGAAACAGAGGCCGCCTTTAACAACTATACCCATGAGGGTCCGCTGCATCATGCGGTATTAGCCCTCCTTTCGGAGGGTTATTCCCCACTCGGAGGTAGGTTCCCCACGTGTTACTCACCCGTCCGCCACTCGCAAGGGGCCGAAGCCCCCCGCGCGTACGACTTGCATGTCTGAGATGCGCCGCCAGCGTTTGTCCTGAGCCGGGATCATACTCTCCGTATGAGAAATCCCGGAAGACGACGGCAGAGAGATCTCCACCATCGCCCGTCTTCGCTTGGGTTCTCTCCTGCTCAAGGGATGAGAGGAGAGCCTCACCGCCAATTGGCGGTGGGCATCCATGCGCGTTATTCAGTTTTCAAAGAACGACAAAGGACACGTGGCCCTTTGTGTCGAGCGGACAATATAGCCGTGTCCTCCCGGTCTGTCAAGGTCTTTTTGATCCTGACAAGAATCAGGCCTGCTTGCGCTCTCTCCCGAACAAGGCTTGACACCGGATCGTTCCGCACCTCTCTTTGAGAAAACCGACTCGGGAAGCCGGATGACGGCGACTTCGACGTTTTCGACTGCCACCCACAGGCTTTGCGTAAGATGCGTAAGAAGGGATAGCACTTATGAGTTGGACAGCGAGCGACCGCCGGCAGCTAGATGATTTCAGGGACTGGCTGGTCGAACTCTTCGGAGGTGAGGAGCGCTTCATCACCGTGCAGGAAGAGAGCAGCGAGGAAGACGAGAGCTTCTCCGTCCTGCTCGAATCGGGCGACCGTGCATGGTACGAGGTGGCCATCACGCCCCAGGGCGACGGGGTACGGATCGGCTTCGCGACTCAGAACCGGCCGTTGAACGAATCGATCGAGCAGGGCATCCTCGATACCGGGGACAGCCCGTCGGAGTTTCTGGACGATCGCATGTCCGATGTGGTCGAGCTGGAAGAGCCGCCGGAGATGGATCACTTCTTCGACACGGCCTTCCGGTTCACGACGACGATCCCCATCGCTTCGTTGACCGAGCTCGGCACGGAAGCCATCCGGGAGCAGGTGCAGCAACTCGTGGAGGGGTACTACGCGGCGTTCCAGGAGTTCGTCGACAAGGTGTAGAGGGGAACCAACCGAATCTGATCCCCCTATCCCCGAGGTGCGACGACGAGGACGAGATCGTCGGGGTTCTCCACCTCCTTGGCGCGCACCGCATCGGGCCAGCGGTAAGCCCTAACGCCGCGCGATGACACCTGAGCGACCTTGTGGGCTGCGATCCACTCCTCGCGAGTCGGGATGAGCTCGGGGTTCTCCTGGCTGCGCACGAGCAGTCCGGGTCTGTACGGGCGCCCATTGGCCTTGCGGGCGTCGCTCCACCGCAAATCCATGCTCCAGCGAATCCGGTCGCTCCTGTTCGGTCCGCTGCCGTGCGGCGTGCGGGGGTGAAAGATGAGGAACCCGCCGCGCTTGACGGGGACGGTGACCGGCCCGCCCGGGGGCAGTTCCTCGTCCACGATCTTCCAGTTGCCGGGCCCGTCGGTCGGGTGCTCGTGTGTGAGGAGCGGCCCGGTGTGCAGGCGAGGGTAGACACTGAGGGCGCCCATCGTCTCGTCCGCGTCCACCAGCGGAATCCAGGTCGTCACGACGAGCGTGTCGTCCGCCTCGGGTAGGAGCACGCCGGCGTCCTGATGAAAGGGCGACCACTGCGTCCATTCATGTCTCGAAAGGGGACCTTCGTAGTCTCCGGTCGCCGGCATCTTGGGCCGGACGTGAAGCGTGGAATTGCAATAGATCTCCGGACCGATGAGGGATTCGACCAGATCGAGCAGCCGGTCGTTGTGCAGGAAGTTGAAGAGGGCTTCCCCCACGTTGCTGGGCACCCGGACTTTGTCGGGGCAGGTGGGGTCCGCCTTCGCGATCGGAACGAGCCGCTTGTCGAAAGGGAGTTCAGCGTAATCGGAATCAAGCTTGCCCTCGGCCACGAGGCGCTTCGCTTCACGGTCCACGATCCCCTCCAGTTCCTGCTGAACGGGATCGAGGTCTTCGGGGCGCAGCGCGGCCTCGATGTGTAGGTATCCCTGCTCGAAAAACGTGTCGACCTGTTCTTGCGTGAGTCCGGGCATCATCAGTTGCTCCGTGCGGAGAGACGCGGTTGTGGCACTGTACGCCGGAGCAAGTTACGCTCGAAACCTTTGGGTGGCAAGCGCAAGGGGGAGAGCTCTGCGAGGACCTCGATGATCGGAAGCGGGTTAGCCTTTCCGACACCGAGGGGAAGATATTCAACGTGGAGGCCCTGGGGCCGATCGATAAGGCGCGCCGGGTACTTGGGGCTTGACAGACCACGCTAGGCCGCGTACATTTGTCTTCCTGAGATTTCTTAGTGTTATCCATGAGGGTCGGGGAGGAGAGATGCTGCACGGTTAGCATCTTTAGCGGTAGCGCGGAGAGCAAGGGACCGCTCGGCCACGCTGCCCGGCGGAGGGGAGGTGTTCGACGCGACGTGAGAAGCTCGGAAGCGTCAAGTGTTTGTTCACCCAACCACGAAGAAGGGGAGAAACATGCTACGTAATAGCGTAACGCTATTGGCCGCGGTGGCCTTGGTCGTTGGTTTCGCAGCGACCGCTGGTGCCCACAGTGGTGACGAGTTCGACATCCCGTCGCTGCCGCCGGACATCTCATCCGGGGTCGAAGTCGATGGTGACCTGAGCGACTGGAAGGATTTCGCGTTCACCGAAGGGCACTGGACCTTGTCGCGGATGCTCGATGCGAATCGGGGCTGGCTCAGTACATCGGCCTCCTTCCTCGGCACCGATGTGGATCATGGGCCGGAGGGCACGGCGGGGACCGACGAAGACCTGGGCGCCACGTTTTACGCGGCCTGGGATGACAACTTCCTCTACTTCGGCATGGAAGCCACCGACAACGCCGTCGATAATTCCTCCTCGGGTGACGAGGTTTTGGGCGCCTGGACCCGCGAAACGTTCGGGCTGTACATCGACGCGCCGCACGATGGCGACAGCGCCACCTACATTCGCGGAGACTACAACTATTGGTTCACCGCCTGGGATACCGAAGACGCGCGGGCCATGCCGTTTCGCCACGGAGAGGGAGAGAGCGAGAACGTCTGGACTGAGCTGCCCAACCTGCCCGAGCGGCTGTATGCCTACGCGCGTCCGCCCACGGACGCGTCGGCGTTCAACTTCGACGACCCCTACGGCGCGAACTTCACGATCGAGGCGCGCCTGGCGCTCGCCTCAGCGTTCGAGTTCAGTCCCGAGGTCCTGCCCATCGAAGGCAAGACCATGGGCATGGGCTTCCTCGTCACCAGCTCCGATGGCGAGGGGAGTTCTGGCCGCGAGCAACTCGCCATCTACATGGCGAGCGACGACGACGGCACCTGGTCGGACTTCACTTTCGTCCGGACCGAGGAGATCGTGTCCGTCGAGACCTCGTCCTGGGGCACCATCAAGGCGATGTTCAAGTAGAAGCGGATAGACGCATCCAAGCGTCTTTTCGGAGGGCGGCGGGGTCAGCGCGATTCTCGTCGCCCTTGCTTTTTGTGCGGAGAAAAGAGCCTCGATCGGGACGCTATTTCGACGGAGGATGTTGACGGACGGTGAAAGGAGCCTGCGATGCCCAAGATCGAGACCCGGATGGTGGCGGGACACCCCGTGGTGCTCCTGGAATCGGACGCGCTCGCGGTCCAGATCGAACCCTGGAACGGCGCGAAGGTGCGCTCGCTCACGAGCAAGCGCGATGGCCACGAGTACTTCTGGCAGGACCCGCGCAAGGGAACGGTCCAGGCGGCGTACGGCGAGAACTACCTGCTGCGTGACATGTCGGGGCTGGACGAGTGCTTTCCGACCGTGAACGAGGTGGTCTATCCCGACGGCCCCCACAAGGGGGTAGCGGCGCCCGACCACGGATCGCTCTGGGGCCTGGCTTGGGACTGGGAGGTGCGCGGTGACGCGCTCTGGTGCCGTGCCCGCGATCCACGCTTCCCGTTCACTCTGGAGCGCGAGGCCTCCTTCAGCGGACCCGAAACGCTGCGGCTGGCGTACCGGCTCACCAGCGATGGCGATACGGCGCTCAAGTACATCTGGGCGGGACACCTCATCAAGCCGCTCAGCCCGTCGGTCGAGTTGATCTTCCCCTCCGAAGTGGACCGCGTGATGATGACCACCACCTACAGCGATTGGCTGGGCGATCCCGGCGAAGAGGCGGGCTGGCCTGTGGCGACGGACAGGGCGGGGAACCGTGTGGACCTCTCCAGGGACCTGGCGCCCGGCCTGGGGCGAATGCTCAAGGCCTATCCGCAGCGGCTCTCCGAGGGCTGGTGCGCCCACTACAACCGCTCCACGGGTCATTGCCTGAAGCTCGCTTTCCCCGTCGAGCGGGTGCCGTACGTGGGGCTATGGATCAACCAGGGCTATCCGTTCCCCGAGTCGGAGTTCTCGCCGCCGATCAAGTCCTACTGCTGCGCGATGGAGGCGCAGACGGCCCGCTCGGACGATCTCAACCCGCCCCTGGATGGCTCGGCCCTGTCGGAGATTGCGCCGGGAGAGGCGGTCTCGTGGCACCTGGAGATCACCGGGAAGGTCTGCGCTCGGGAGGCGGTGTGAGCCGCAGCCGGCGATTTGGGGCATGGTTAGCGTTTCGGTTCTAGAGGCGCGGCGGGCCGTTACGGCCAAGCGCAGAGGGGAGTGGTATGCCATGACGACCGAATCAGAGTTCAAACCGATAGCGAAGGATTGGCTCAGGCAGTTTGGATTTGAAGTCACGGATATTGAGCTCCAGGAAGGAATCAAGACGCCGGATTTCGAAGTTGCCGGGAAGCACAGCAAGTATACGATAGAGCTCAAGATCAAGGGCGACGATGCTGAGGAGGTAGCCAGAGACTCCGAGGCGCTATCACGGGGTGAACTCGTCAGCAGGTCCACGCCCTTAGGTTCTCGTAACACACTGTCCGGGAGAATCAAGGAGGCGGTTGAGCAACTGATTGAGCACGATCCGCAAGGCAAGACTTTCAGGGTGGTCTGGCTACACTGTACTGGGCTAGACCCGGGGCTTCACGAGAAACGTTTCCACTCGACTTTGTTTGGCACTGAGACGCTCTGGATTAATGAGCTAGTGTACACCGTAACCTGCTACTACTTTCATGAAAGCGCATTCTATACGTGGCGGAATCAGCTTGATGCCGTGATCCTCACTCTTGGCGAAGAGGGTCAGCTTTGCATCAACTCACTCTCACCTCGGGTGGACAAGTTTCGGGAATCTGAACTTGTCCACAGTATGTGCAACGGACTATGCGATCCGAAGAAGCTCGAGGCATCCTATCGTGAGGTCATGCTTGCTGATTGTGACATCGACCGTAAGAAGCCAGACGAAGTCATAAGGTGTCTGCAGGACAAGTACGGCGTTTCGCATCTCGTTGCGATTCCAATGGGGCACCACGTAGGAAGGATAAGTGTAGCAGCATCGCGCCGCCGCCGGGAAGGACCTATCTAGTTCCGCCAAGGCACCTACCGAGTGCCCGTGGCCTCGGCGCCGATGCCGGGCGTTACGCAGCGCCAAGCCCTGCGACCTCCAGCCTCTTCACCCACGCGTCGGACTCCCCAGGAGGCCGTCCCGCAAACGTCAACGCTGTAGGGTGACGGGTTCGCCTCTTCCCCAGCCGCCGCCGCCGGGCGTACGGATCGAAAGCCCCTCGCCCGCGAAGATCTGCACCTGAGCCTTGGGGCGCAGCCGGAAGTGACGCCCCTCCCGGACATAGTTGTTCTCCCCGGCCCCTCCATCGCCGCCACCGGCCAGACCATAGGGGCCGCGCGTGCGGCGGTCGGTGAGGAGCGAGACCGTGCTATCGACCAGCATGGTCAACTCGCGCACGACGCCCTCGCCGCCGGGGTAGCGTCCACCCCCGCCGGACCCCAGGGCAATCTCGTAGCGCTCGACGCGCAAGGGGTAGGTGTACTCCAGGGCCTCGACGGGGGTGTTCTGCGTGTTGGTCATGTGGGTCTGAACGGCCGGGGCGCCGGGATGACCGTCCGCCGCACCGGCGCCGCCCGCGATCGTCTCGTAGTAGGCAAAGCGGCGCCCCGTGCGGGGATCGATCCCGCCGATGGAGACGTTGCTCATGGTGCCGCTGGAGGCAGCGGGGATGCGGTCGGGGAGCGCCTGCCCCAGACACCCGAAGAGCACGTCCACGATGCGTTGGCTGGTCTCCACGTTCCCAGCGGCGACGGCGGCCGGGAAGCGCGCGTTGACGGCGGTGCCCTCGGGCGCGACGACCGTGAGCGGCGCGAAGGCGCCTTCGTTGTGGGGTGAATCGGCCTCCAGCAGGCAGAGAAAGACGTAGAGGGTCGCCGAGAGCGTCACGGCCAGGGGGCAGTTCACCGGACCGGCTTGCTGGGGCGCGCTTCCCGTGAAGTCCACGCGCACCGCGTCGCCCTCGACCGTCATCGTCGCGGTAATGGGGACGGGCTCGGTTGCGAAACCGTTGTCGTCCAAGGCGTCCTGGAAGCCGTAGCTGCCATCGGGGATCCGGGCTATGGCCGCACGCATCAGCCGTTCGGCGTAGGCGAGGATCTCGATCGTGTGGGTCCGCCAGGCCTCGACGCCGTGACGCTCGATCAAAGCCCCGAGCTTCGCGGCGCCGCGGTCGTTCGCGGCGAGTTGGGCGCGCAGATCGCCGCGTCGCTCGTCGGGGGCGCGGCTGTTGGCGGCCACCCATTCGAAGAGGGCCTCGGTCTCTCCACGGCGAAAGCGCATTGGGGGGATGCGCAGTCCCTCCTGGAAGATGTCCGCCCCCAGTCCCATCGAGCCGGGAGCGATACCGCCCACATCGGAATGGTGCGCGCGCGAGGCGACGTAGGCGACGACGCAGCCGCCGATGGTCACCGGTGTCACGAAGGTGATGTCGGGCAGGTGCGTGCCGCCGGCGAAGGGGTCGTTCGATACCACCAGATCATCGGGGCCCAACTCGAAGCGCGCAATAGCCTCCTGAAGGCTCATGGGCATGGCGCCCAGGTGTACCGGGATGTGCGCCGCCTGGGCGACGAGGCAGCCCCTCGGATCGAAGACGGCGCAGGAGAAATCGCGCCGCTCCTTGATGTTGGGCGAGTACGCGGTGCGCATGAGCACCTCACCCATCTCCTCGGCGATCGCCGCCGTCCAGTGGTTCCAGAGGGTGAGCTGGACGGGATCGAAGTCAGGCATCTCCATCCCCTATGTGCTGAGAGGCGTTGGCCGTGATCAGCGCCTCAAGTGCTCCGCGTGCGACTTGGTGGCCGCTCGCGCGCCCGTTAAGTGCCTCCAAACGTTCTCCGGAGTCGCAAATTGAGTTCCCATAAGGCGTGCCGATTGCTGTCCCACTTCAAAAGGTCCAATGCAGAGTTATAGTCAACCCACTCGAATTCCGTGTGTTCAGAGGATAGCATAAGCGCTTGATTTTGTTGAATCTGAACACCGAAGCAGTATTCGGGCTCGACCAATACATCATCGCCCCACAGAAAGCCTCCCACAAGTTCGACTGGAATGGTCGCCACAGAATCCAGGGCAATGAATGAGGAGTCGTCGGGTATCCCCGCCTCCTCGTTCGTTTCCCTCCTGGCGGCTGCCAGCGGCGTCTCTTCACCTTCCCCTCCACCTGCGATGCCCTGCCAAACGCCACCAGGAAAATCAGCGCGCCTGAACACCGCGTACTCGATCTCACCACCCAGGTGAAGACGATATGGGAAAACTAGAACCTGAAACGGAGCGCGAGGCGCAGATGTGCCCGTGTAAGCCCCAACTTGCCGGTTGATATACGTCAGGTACGCGGCTATCTGTCCCCGGTGATGTATCTCGTGATCCAAATTGCCCCGCACGACAACCCACCACGCGGTGACTTCCCCGCCAAGCCGGTCGTCAGAGATGCGCTCCGAAAGCTGGCGCTCCGTCATGCCCTCCAGCACGGAAGCGCGAAGTTCGCCTACATCTGCGAGTTGATCGAGAAGCTGACGACACCGTTCGCGGCTGGCGCTCTCGACTAGCCCCGGCCTACCCTGGTTATCCACGAACGTCCCCGATTCCAGCAGTTCGAAGAGCCAATGATCCGAATTGATCAGATGCTTCGTCAGGTCCGCGAAGGTCATAGCGTCCGGCGAGGGTCTCCAGTTCTCGAACCCGGCAGGGACAAGGCGAAGCCGCTTCAGGCTTGATTCCCTGACCGCTCGCGAAAACTCAGCGAGTCTCTTGCCCTCTGAATACGCCATCGATCCCAATCTCCCATTCAGTCCAGAGAATCCATCTCCGGGCGCAGGTCCCAGCGGTACTGGTCGGGCGGATCGATCCCGCGCGCCCAGGCCGTGAGGACCTCCAGATCCGCGCGCTTGGCCGCCATCTTCTGCGCGATGGCCCCGGGATCCCAGCCATCCAGAAGCTCGGCGGTCAAGCTCTCCCGGACCTCCTGGCACACGGGGTCGGCCGCCCGGTCGTCGATCTCCGGGCGGTCTCCGCGCAGGTTGAAAAGCTGGGGCTCCTGGCCGTGGTAATAGTTCAGCTTCCAGTCGCCGCGACGAATCATCCTGTGAATGCAGCCCTCGTCCGTGCAGTACTCGCTCGTGGCGACATCGTCCCATGCGGCGTCCGGTGAGCATAGGAGCTCCAGGGCGCTCCGGCCTCGGGAGCTTGGCAGCGGCGGGGCCCCGAGGGCATCCAGCATGGTGGCGTTCAGGTCGAGGGAGCTCACGACGCGGGCGCACCGCCTCCCCGAGGGCAGGACGCCGGGCCAGGCCAGTATCGCGGGGACCCTAACCGAGTTCTCATAGAAGGTCTGCTTCCACCAAAGGCCGTGCTCGCCGACCTGCTCGCCATGATCCGACGTGTAGACGACCAGGGTGTTTTCCTCCAGATCGTTGCGCCTCAGCGCATCGAGGATTTCACCGATCATCCTGTCCATCGCCGTCACCAGGCCCCAATAGGCCGCGCGAGCGCGGAGGGTCTCCTCGCTCGACACCTCCTCGATCCCACACGTTTTGCGCCACCAACGGATGTGGGAATGCAGCGATTCGCCGAAGGGCTCATGGACGCGGGGCATCGTCATGGCGTCACGGTAGAGGTCGTAGTCCTCGCGGCGGGCAACGAAGGGCTGGTGCGGAAGCATGAACCCGACGGTGATTGAGAACGGTTCCGCGTTCATGCCGATGGCGCGCTTGCGGATGCCCAGTCGATTCAGGACGTCCACGGTCGCCGCCGTCACGAACTCATCGTGCACCTGGTAGGCACTCTGCCCGGGACCCGATTCCTTCAGGCTGATGCGCTCAGGCCCTTGCGTCCCCGTCAGCATCCCGTGGTCCACGGGCGAGCCGCCGGGATGGTTGGGGCAGTGATCGCCCACCAGCCGTTCGGCATAGCCGTGGAGTTGGTCGGGGCCGATGGCATGCATCCGTCCAATCAAGAGAGGACGGTAGCCGGCTGCGCCCATGGCGTGGGCGGAGGTGGGAATGGCGGAATCCAGGATATGCTCGTTGGTCCAGACCTCATTCTCGAAGGGATGGCGGCCTGTGAGCATCGACATGCGCGACGGCACGCACAGGGGCGAAGGGCAGTAGACGTTCTCCAGGAGGACGCCTCGGGCGGCGAGGGCATCGAGGTGGGGCGTCTTCACCAGCGGATCGCCGTAGCAGCCGGTCACGGTCGGATTGTGTTGGTCCGAATGGATGTAGAGGAGGTTGGGGCGGCGGTCCTCTGGCTGAGGCATCACTCTCCCCCGAGGCTCACCATCTCGCGCAACTCCAACAGGTCCTCGATCACGGCGGCGGGCGCCGCGCCGGTCGTGTAGTCCTGCCAGGCGGTGGTCACGCGCATCGCCTCGGGCGGTTTGTAGAGGACAACCACCAGCCCTGCCGCTCTGCCCCCCGCCACGTCGCGCGAGAGGTCGTCACCAACGTAGATGATCTCACCGGGCGCGCTGCCCGCTGCCTCGACCAGCTCCGCGAAGATGGTCGGGTCGGGCTTCTCGGCGCCGACACGCTCTGAGTTGACCACGAAATCGAACGCGTCCGCAAGGCCCATCCAGCCCAGAATCGCGTCGGTGGCAAATTCACGATCGTTGCTCAGGATCCCAACGCGCAAGCCTCGGTCCCGGAAGTCGTTCAACATATCGGCGAGATCGGCATAGGCGCCCTCGTCGGCGCGCTCGGTCAGAAGCTCGCGCAAGGCCTCGCGGTAGAGCGTGACGACGTGTGGAGCCACGATGGCCCGAACGGTACCCGGAACGTTCGCCGACCGGAGCCAGCCCTGCAGAATCGGCTCCTCTTGGAGGAAATGAGAGGCAAAGGCATAGCTGACCCGCGCATCAGCGGCGAGCCAGTCGCGGGCGATGGCATCCTCGGTGAAGGGGCAGTCATGCGCCTCCAGGAGCGCGGCGACGGCTGGAGCGCAGCGGGCGACCGTTTCCGGCTCGGGGTTGAGCAGGAGCGTGTTGCCCACGTCGAAGGCGATGGCGCGCGCCGAGATCACACCAACTCCCTCTGGAGGAGCACACGGTTGTAAGCGCCGAGCAATTCTCGACGGGTCAGGATACCGACGACGCGGCGGCGGTCGGCGCCATCGACGACGACGAGCGCGCCGACGTCTTGCTGGGCCATGCTTTCGAGTGCTGTTGCCAAGTTATCGTCCTCAATGATCGTCGGTGGGAAGTGGCGGGCCAGATCGTGGACGAGGATCAAATCGGGAGGCAGCCCCTCGTGGTCGGACAGGAGCGCGCGGAGGTCCTCGAGGGAGACGGTGCCGACGAGCTCGCCTGAGCGGCTGACGACGGGGAAAGTCGTATGGGTCGATGTGCCGACGAATGTGAGCATCCGGTTGAAGGTCATGTCAGAGAGAATGCGCGGCACGTCCCGATCCACGATATCCCGGACGCGCAACGAACTGAGGATGTGGACCTCGGCACCGCGGTGGATCTCCACGCCCCGGCGCAGTAGCTTGAGCGTGTAGATGGATTCACGCCTGAGGGCCGTCGCCAGGAGCGCGCTGGTGGTGCAGGCGATCATCAAAGGCAGGATGATCCGGTAGTCACCCGTTAACTCGAAGAGGATCAAGATCGCGGTGACCGGCCCGTGGGTGGTGGCAGCGACGACGGCACCCATGGCGACCAGGGCGTAGGCTCCCGGAAGTGCCGTGATCGTCGGAAAGAGAGCGTGGACCCCGGTCCCGAAGGCGCCGCCGAGCACCGCCCCCAGAAACAGCGACGGTGCGAAGATGCCGCCGGAACCGCCCGAGCCGATGGTGATCGAGACGGCCAGGATCTTGAAGATCAAGAGAGCGAGCAGGAGCCGCCAGGCCATGCCGTTACCGAGCGTCGCTTCAATCGTGCCGTAGCCGATACCGAACACGTGTGGATACCCAAGCGCTATCGCGCCGACGAGTGCGCCGCCCAACGCCGCCTTCGTGGGCTCCGGCAGTGGGATCAACTCGAAAAGGTCCTCGAACCTGTACAGCACCGTGACGAAGACGAGGGCCACCAGCGCTGCCAGGCAGCCCAGGATCAGGTAGAAGCCTAGCTCCACGGGATTCTCGAGGGCGTAGGGCGGCACGGGGAAGGCCGGGAAATCGCCCAACATCTCACGTGAAACCGCCGTGGCGAGGACCGAACTGATGAGGATGGGGCTGAAGGTGCGCAGAGCGAAATCCCCAAGGATCAGTTCGACGCTGAACATGGCGCCCGCCAATGGTGCGTTGAAGGTCGCAGCTATCCCAGCGGCGGCACCGCAAGCCACCAGGAGTCGGAGCCGGTCCTGCGAGACGCGCAGGAATTGACCGACGGTCGAAGCGATGGCCGAGCCGATCTGAACGATGGGTCCCTCGCGGCCGACGGAGCCACCCGAGCCCATGCAGATGGCCGACGCAAGCGCCTTGATGGCGACAACGCGCTTCCGAATTCGACCGCCCCGCAACGCCACGGCTTCCATGACCTCGGGGACGCCGTGGCCCTTGGCCTCCCGCGCGAAGAAATAGACCAGCGGCCCGACGATAGCCCCGCCGATCACGGGTATGGCGATGCGTTGGTACCAGGGGGTCCCCATGCCTAGAGCGATCAAGCCGGCCGACTCGCCGAAGAAGAGCCTCTGGCAGCCATCCACCAACGCGCGGAAGCCCACGGCGCCAAGGCCGCCCAACAGACCAATGCCTGCCCCTACGAGCGCGTCGAAGCTCCGCTCGAAGCGCATGAGCCATTCCAGGGCGCGCCCAAGCTTCGTCTCACCGATCCAAGCCGCGGAACTTCCGTCGGACGGATTCTCCGCCGTGGTGGGGCCGTCCCTCCGGTTACGCATCAAGATCCAGGATCAGATGACCAAAGCCATCCAGGCGGCACCAGATGCCGTCGGGTACGAGTGTTGTGGCGTGCGCCTCGACGACCAGTGCCGGACCGGGGAACGCCATGCCCGGCTCCAGGAGATCGCGGTCATAGATCTCGGCTTCGCAGGGCTCGTCGAAGATGACGCTCCGTTCGTCCAGGCAGGCCGAGCTTGCCCCCCGCACGCTCAGGGGTGCAGGGCCCAGCCCGGATAAGCCAGAAGGGAGGCTTGTGCGTACACGCACGGTGACGACTTCGATCGGCTCATCCGCGTGGACGTGGCCGAAGAGCCTCTCGTACTCCGCCTCGAAGCGGGCGCGCAGACCTGCCGCATCGTCATCGCGTTCGGACCGGACGCGGACCTCGTAGGACTGACCCTGATAGCGCAAATCAGCGAAGCGGCTGAGAATCGGTTCTGCGCCATCGACTGCACCCTCGGCCAGAGCGCGCAGGGACTCATTCTCCAGGGCCTCGAAGGCCTCCAGCAGTTGCTCGGGCCCAGCGGAGCGAAGCATGACCGTGCGGGAGCGCTCGACGGCGGGCTCCGCGACGGCCGAGCCGTAAGCCGAGAGCACCCCGGTGAGCCTCGGAATGATGACTTTCCCCATCCCCAAAGCCTTCGCCAAAGCGGCCGCGTGGAGGCCTCCTGCGCCACCCAGGGCCACCAGCGCGAAATCTACCGAATCGTACCCGCGATGCGACGAGACGCGGTGGAGCGCGCGGGCCATGTTGGCGTTCACTACGGCGAGGATGCCCTTGGCCGCGCTCTCGGCATCGCCCCCGAGTTTGCCGCCCAGACGCTCCAGAGCGGCCTTGGCGCGTTCGATATCCAGGGTCATGGCGCCGCCGAGAAAGCGCCCCGCATCCAGCCGCCCCAGGAGCAGGTTCGCGTCGGTGACGGTGGGCACGTCACCTACCCCGTAGCAGGCGGGACCAGGGTCAGCGCCGGCGCTCTTGGGTCCGACACGCAGCGCCCCGCCGGAATCGACCCACGCGATCGAACCTCCGCCCGCGCCGATAGTATGGACATCCACCATCGAGAGGCCCACGGGCACGCCGCCCACCTCCGTCTCCGTCGAGAGCCTCGTGCCCCCGTCGCAAAGGCTGACGTCGGTTGAGGTCCCTCCCATGTCGAAGGAGATGATGCGCTCAAACCCAGCCTCGCGTGCGGCCGTCCATGCACCTACCACGCCGCCCGCAGGGCCAGAGAGAACCGTGGTGATGGGACGCGCCGCGGCGGCCGCTGCGTCCAGGATGGATCCGTCGGAACGGAGTATGTGCATGCCCCCGGCACCACAGCGGGCCGCGCGCTCGCCCAGAGTACGTAGATAGGCGCCGACCTTGGGCGCCAGATAGGCGTCGGCGACGGCGGTGCTGGTGCGCACCACTTCGCGGAACTCGGGCAGGACTTCGTGCGAGACGGTCACAGGGAGACCGAGCTTCCCGAGGCGTTGAGCCGCCTGGTGTTCGTGCACCGGGTTGGCGAAGCTGAATAGGAACACGATGGCGACCGCCTCGCTTTCGGTCGCCTCGATCTGACGCATGACGCGGTCGAGCGCTTCAGCGTCCAGCGGGACGACGACCTCGCCCTCGGGACCGATCCTTTCGGCCACCTCGAACCGCCGCACGCGAGGCACCAAGGGCTCCGGTTTTTCGACGACGAGGGCATAGAGATCGGGTCGGGTCTGGCGACCGATTTCCAAGACGTCGCGGAAGCCCCGCGTCGTCACCAGAGCCACCTTGGCACCCGTGCGTTCCAGGAGCGTATTGGTGGCGACAGTGGAACTGTGAACGAGGGAGTAGCCCGCCTCAAGCCCCAACTCGCGCAGGCCCCGCTCCACTGCCCGACCATAATCATCCGGCGTCGATGGGACCTTGTGCGCGCGTGCGCTCCCGTTGCTCAGGACGACGAAATCGGTGAACGTCCCGCCAACGTCAACGCCGACCAAGACGCTCATGGGAAGAGGTTGATCTCACCGATGGCGGCGACGGCGAGGAGGAGACAGATGGACGGGATGCTCCGCTGGGTGGGCCGCGTGTGGCGTAGGCGTTCGATCATGGGTGTGGGTTAGAACGACGCCCGAATATAAACGCCGGTGGAGGCTTGCTCAAGTGGACGCTCCGTGGGCTTTGGCTTCCGGCTCGGTACGGACCGCACGCCAGGCGTACGCTCCTGTCAGGATGTAGGCGATCAGCAGCAACGCAAGGATGATCGCGTTGATCGCGATGGCGGGGCGCTCGTTCTGTCCTCCGGCGGTCAGGTACGCCGCGTAAAGCGCTAGCGCCGCTCGATGGAAGAGGCAAAGCTCCCAGACACCGGGGTAGCGGCGCGGTTTGTAGGCTAATAGCAGGAAGAGCCCAGCGAAGACTAACGATGCCATCCGCCGCCAGCCCACGGTGTAGGCCAATTCCGGCGGCGCGGGCAGGGGCGAGAACAGCCCGGCGACCGCGATGTAGACGAGCATGATCATGACGACCTTCGCGATCACGTCGCGCATTCGAGGACCCTCCTGACGCGCCACTAGCTTACAACCTGGGGTGGCGCGGGCGCAAGCCGCAACGTATTTTGGGACAACTTGAGGCTTCACCATTCCTGCATGCAACGTGATCCGCTGCATTTTCTTCGATGCCGGCAACGTGCTGTTCGTGGACGAGCCGCTGATGGCGGAGCGAGAACGCTGGCCATCAGCACTACTGCTGGATTTCTACGGTACGGTCGTCGAGGATGACGATGTCCTCATCGCGGAGATATGCGATGAGATTTCAAGGATTTCTCCTCTGGATGTGACGACTGAGGGGGTGGATTCCTACTGGCGAAGCCTGTTCCCGGAGACGTTCAACCCAAGTCATGGAGCCGCATTTCGATCTCAGAGGGAGCTGATGCGCATCTCGCTTCGGAACGTCCTCGAGCACTTCGATGTTGCTCTCGATGCTGATGTCCGATGCCGGAGCCTGTGCGAATACTGGGCTCATCCGAAGATCTACCCCGAGAGTCGAGATGTGCTGGCGGAGTGCAAGGTGCCCATTTGCCTGGTTTCCAATATCGATAACGCCGAATTGAGCGCGGCGTTGGAACATCACAGCCTGCACTTCAACCGGGTCGTGACCAGTGAGGACTCTCGGGCGTACAAGCCGCGGCCGGAGATGTTCGAGAAGGCGCTCTCCTTGCTTGCCCTGGAGCCAGACGAGGTGCTCCACATCGGCGACTCATTCAGTTGCGATGTGCGCGGTGCGAAGGCACTGGGCATCCCGGTGCTGTGGATCAATAGACGGAAGAAGCAGGTGCCTTCCGATGGCGAGGTCCCCGATCACGTATCAGCGGACCTGACCGGGCTGCTGGAGATTCTGAACCTACGAGATCGAGGACATCGTAGCCAACCCACGAGTCAGTAGGATGAACCGATGCCTTCAGATCGGCGTGATGGGCGGCTCGACGTGTGACGAGGCGGTCGCGCAGCTTGCGTTCGAGGTAGGCGCGGGGATCGCCGAGCGGGGAGGCGTCTTGGTCTGTGGCGGCTACGGGGGCGTGATGGAGGCGGCGGCCAGGGGCGCTAAGGGTGTGGGTGGGCTGACTGTCGGGGTGCTCTCCGGGGTGGAGCGCGGCGAGTCCAACCCCTATATCGACATCGAGATCATCACCGGGCTGCGGGACGCCCGCAACGCCATCAACGCCCTCTCGTGCGACGTGATGATCGCCATCGCCGGCGGCGTCGGCACCCTCAGCGAGATCGCGCTTGCACTCAACGCGAAGCGGCCGGTGGTGGGCCTGCGTACCTGGCGTCTCGAAAGTGACCACTACGACCCCGGACCGCTCTTCGTATCCGTCGAGACCTCCCTCGAGGCAGTCGAGGCGGCGTTCGCCCGGGCGACTCATTAACCACGCCGTCTCCTCCACAGCGGCGATGGTGGGGCTGGCGCGCATCGTATACAGACGGATCGCGCCCGCGCGCCTGGGAGACTCAAAGGCCATTCGCGAGACCGGAGCCGCTGAGTAGCTAGCGACCGCTGCGGTTCAGCCCTCGGCGCCCGTCCCTGTGCCGATCAACCGGCCATGCTTGACGCCCTTGGCGCTGATGAGTTGGTCCGCGAGGCGGCGGATGTTGGCAGCATCACCGCGGAGCACGATGACCTCCAGGCAGTTCTCGTGGTCGAGGTGGACGTGCATGCTGCTGATGACCTCGTTGGTGTGGTCGTGCTGCAGGTGAGTGAGCCGCTGGGACAGCTCGCGCTGGTGATGGTCATAGACGATGGCGACAGCGCCGACGGTCTCTTTCCCCTCCCCCCACGCGGTCTCGATGAGGTAGCCGCGCATCAGGTCCCGTAGCGCTTCGGAGCGGTTGGCGTACTGGTGACGGGTGATGGCGGCGTCGAACCGGTCTCGGAGCTCTGCCGGGACCGTGATGCCGAAGCGGACAAGATCGGGCATAATGGCAGGTAATCCCCTCGGGGACGTGAAAATAGCCCCATCTGCATCCGAACGCAAATGTCCTGGTCGAACGATGAGCCAGTAGCGGCGTCTTTGCCCGAAATGCTGTGGCCCCCGGGTTGAACGCCACACCCGGTTCAGGTTTTCCCCCCAGGTCTGCACCGTGCCGTTGATGTACTGGGCTTGCCTTCTCGCCACTATCCTCTTAAATGATGCGCAGCCGTCCCGTGCTCATGTTGCCTTCTCATGGTTCTGAGCTTGTCGAAGGACGAGCGCATTCCTGGAGCATCTGGACATGGAGGTGATGATGCAGACAAAGCTACCGACTCGGACGCTTGGGCGGACGGGGCTGGAGGTCACGCAACTCGGTTTCGGAGCGATGGAGCTGCGCGGACCGGCGCGCGGACCCCTCGGGGGCAGGGAGGCCAGCGAGGAGCGGGTCGAGTGCGTGCTGAACGGCGTTCTGGAGGCGGGCATCAACTTCATCGATACCTCCCCGGACTACGGCTGGAGCGAAGACCGCATTGGCAAGTATATCAGCGACCGGCGGGAGGCGTTTTACCTGGCGACCAAGTGTGGATGCAACGTGAGCCCCGACGGCGTTGATCGCGGCGATCCACCCCACGTCTGGACGCCCGATCAACTCACGAGGAACGTCGACCGCAGCCTGGAACGCATGAAGACCGACCACGTGGACGTGCTCCAGATGCACAATCCGCCAGCCGAGGACGTGCGGACGAACCGGCTCGTCGCAACCCTTCAGCAGATCCGGGATGAAGGCAAGGCCCGTTTCATCGGCGTCTCTTCCACCTCGACAGCGTCACACCCGACGCCGTCGAGCCTCGCCGCCTTCGTGGAGATGGGCGTTTTCGATGCGTTTCAAATCCCCTACTCGGCGCTCGAACGCGGCGAGGAGCGCATGATCCAGCGGGCAGACGATACGGGCGCCGGGATCATCATCCGTGGCGGCGTCGCGCAGGGGCACACGGACTTAAGGGGGCATTGGTACAAGTGGGACGATGCCGGACTCGATGAATTGCTCGATGGGATGAATCGCTACGAGTTCATGCTCCGCTTCACTCTAACGCACCCAGCCTGCCACACGGTCATCGCGGGCACCGTCAACCCCGATCACCTCGCGGCCAACGTCGCCGCCGCGAAGGCGGGTCCCCTTCCAGCGGGCGTCTACGAGGAGGCCACGAGGCGTCTGGCTGCCGTCGGGGAGGTACCGAGGGGCTGATGGCAGCACCCCGACGGCCTCGGGTCTTCATCCTGGTCTCGGCGTCGCTTGCGTTCTATCTTGGGTGACAAAGGAGCGGTCCCGGCTGGGGTTTACATTGTGTCTACTCCCTCACGACCGCACCTGGGAGAACGGCCATGCTGATCGCAACAACCGCGAGAGTTTATGCCTCCACGGAGAGCGGCGAGGCTGCTTCACCTGCGCTGCGATTTGAGGAGGGTATGATCCGCTGCCTGGCGGAAGGTCGACACACCTCGGCTATCGGCCTGGCAAGCGGCGAGATCGTGCTGTTCAGTGACGGGGAATCACGGCGCATTTCGACGGGCATCGAAGCGCCTCTCACGTGCTGCACTGTGATGAACGAAGACCCTCTGGGCCTGCTGATCGGCACCGAGGGACCCCACATCTACCGGCTCACCGGCGAAGGTGGACCGGCGCAGCGCTTGGCCGCTTTCGATGAACTGGAGTGCCGCGACGACTGGTACACCCCGTGGGGTGGACCGGCCGCCGTCCGCAGTCTGGCGCATAGCGAGGACTGGGTCTACGCCGACATCCACGTGGGCAGCATCATGCGCTCCTCGGACGGGGGCGAATCCTGGGCGCCCGTCACCCCCGACCTTCACGAGGATGTGCACCAGGTTGCCACATCGCCGCGCCAGGAGAAACGGGTGTACGCCAACACCGCCAATGCTGTGTACATCAGCGAGGACCGGGGCGGGTCCTGGGAGCACCGTGCGGTCGGCCTGAGCGCACGCTATGGTCGCGCCATCGCCGTACACCCGGAGGACCCCGACTGTCTGCTGACAAGCGTCAGCACGGGGCCGGGCCGTAACGCCGAGGGGAAGCTTTACCGCTCGGAGGACGCGGGCCGGGCGTGGACCCATGCCGCAGAGGGCTTCCCGGCCACCACCCGGGGCAACATCGACACGTTCCACATTGCGTTCTCATCCGCCGGAACGGCTTGGGCCGCGGCCGAGGGAACCCTCTATAGGAGCGAAGACCTAGGAAAGAAATGGACCCCCTTCTGGGAGACATCCGAGCCGATCGCCGCGATCTCCTGCGCCGCCTGACCCCGATCCTCGCCGAAGCTCTCGCTTGAATCTCGGGGGAAAGCCCGAACGACTACCCTACCGCCGAGACCGCGAGCAAAATGGCGCTAGTGGCTACACAGGTTAACGAACTGAGCGCTCAGGTTACCCGTTCAGATGGTCCATCTCCGGGAGCAAGTTCCAGCGGTATTGCTCCTCCGGCTTAGTGTGGCACGCCCAAGCCTTGAGGATCTCTAGTTCTTCGTTTTTGGCCGCCATCTTCTGCGCTATGGCTTCCGGGTTCCACCCCTGCAGCACCTCCTGGGTCAGTTTCTCGCGCACATCCCGGCACGCCGGGTCTCCCACTCGATCGTCCAGTTCGTCGGGGTCTTCTCTCAAGTTGAAGAGCTCGGACTCCATGCCGTGATAGTAGTTGAGCTTCCAATCGCCGCGCCGTATCGTCCGGAGGTAGCAACCCTCCTCGGTGTGGCACTCAAGGGAGCAGTGCTCACTGAATGCCACGTCGTCCCATTCCGCGCCCGGTGAGCGCAGAAGCTCCAAGATGCTCCTTCCATGCGAATGAGGTAGCGGGGGCACTTCTAGCGCATCCAGCATCGTGGCGTTCAGATCCAGTGAACTGATCACCCGATCGCAACGCGCCCCTTCGGGCAGAACGCCCGGCCAGGACACAATCGCCGGCACCTTCACCGCACCCTCGTACGGGGTTCGCTTCCACCACAGCCCCTGTTCGCCGACCATGTCGCCGTGATCCGACATGTAAATCACCAGGGTATTCTCTTCCAAATCGTTGCGTTGCAGTGCTCTCAGGATCTCACCGATCATGCTGTCCATCGCTGTCACAAGCCCCCAGTACGCGGCTCGGCACCGCAGAACCAGCTCCGGCGAGACGTCCAATAGGCCGCACTTTTCTCGGTACCAGCGGACATACGGGTGCTGAGATTCCACCGGCGGCTGAGTCACGCGCGGCATCGTCATCATGTCCTTGTACACCTCGTAGTCCTTCCGTCGGGCCACAAACGGCGCGTGAGGGAGCATAAACCCTGCGGTGATACAGAAGGGCTCGGCCGTCATACCAGTGGCGCGCTTGCGAACGCCCAACTGGTTCAGCAGATCCACCGTCGCGGCGGTGACGAACTCGTCGTGCACCTGGTACGCGCTCTGACCCACACCGGAGATGTCGATGCCTCGACGGTCCGATCCCTGCGTTCCCGTCAGCGCCCCGTGATCGGGGGGTAGTGCGCCCGGATGGTTGGGGCTGTGATCACCCACCAGCCGTTCAGCATAGCCGAGAAGCTGATCCGGACCTCGCGAGTGCAGCCGCCCGATCAAGATTGGACGGTAGCCACCAGCGCCCATGGCGTGGGCGAAGGTGGGGATCGAGGAATCCAGGATGTGCTCGTTGGCCCAGACTTCATTCTCGTACGGGAAGCGCCCCGTCAGCATGGACATACGGGACGGCACGCAGAGGGGTGAAGGGCAGTAGACGTTCTCCAGGACGACACCCCGCTGTGCCAGCGTGTCCAGGTGCGGCGTCTTGACCAGAGGATCGCCGTAACATCCAGTCACCGCCGCGTTATGCTCATCCGAATGGATGTAGAGGAGATTGGGGCGGTGATCTTTCATCTGAGGCATCGCACTTCTCTCCGCGTTATCGAAGACCCTGAGGGAGTGTAAAGCCCATTCTCGTTCTGATCGAAGACAGCAGCTTCATCGGAGCTTATAGGTAAACATGACGGTTCCGTTCACATGACCGAACTCCTGTTTAAGGATCTTCATGTGCTCTTGTGGGAGCGGGTCCCCAAGGATGGCTCGGGTGTTTTCGATCAAGTGCTGAGGATTGCCGGTTCCCACCAGTATCGTATGGATGTTCTCTTGAGCTGCAGCGAACTTGTAGGCCGCATCCGCATAACTCCGAACGGACCCTTGAAGAAGAAACTCCAATGACGCGTCCTCTCCAGGGAAAAGTTGGTCGAGTACGTTCTGCAGGTCTTGGGGAGAACGGAAAGCATTGCGCACCGGGCTCATGCAGAACACACCTATGTTGTTTTCCCGGGTGAGTTGGAAAGCGCGGCGTTCGGCCTCCTGGTTTAGGATACCGTAGTGAAGCATGAGTGTGTCAAAGGCGCCCGATGCACACACGGGAACTGCAGCGTCGTGCTTTGCATCGCCTATGGCAAACTCCGAGAGGCCCAGAAAGCGGACTTTCCCTTGCTCCTGCAAGCGCTGCATGGCTGGAACGAGCGTCTCGATCAGTCTATCCACATGAGCCGCTGGAATACCGTGAAGCTGCAGGATATCGATCACATCGCGGTGAAGCGCCCCAAGACTTCGCTCCACGGAGGCAAAAACGTGCTGCGGATCTGTAATGGGAGCTTGGTCTCGATGCCCGGATTCTCTATGGCATCGGATCTTTGTCGCCACGTAGACTGGCTCGGTGACTGAACGCAAAGCCGGGCCTATGTGCTGTTCTGTGCCGTATGAAGGTGACGTGTCAATGATGTTGACGCCCAAATCCACGGCTTGCTTGATCACGCGTTCGGCACCAGCAGCATCAGCCCCACGAGCCAAGCCTAGCAGAGATGGCCCTCCTGCGCCTAAACCGATTCGCGATACGCGCAACCCGGTTCGGCCCAGCGTTCGATATTGCATCTCCGGAACCTCTTTCATGTCTCCCCTCCTGTCTCCACTGTGATTTCCTGCCGCATGCTTGCAGGCATCGTCTTGTTATGTCCTACATCTCGATCGGGCCACCTGCGACGACGGGCATTGGATGCTGACCCGCTCCCCGCAGGGAGATTGCAGCGTGAGGCCCGCAGAGCGGACGATCCCGACGGTTTGCAGTCAGAGGGACATCGCAGAACTCCCTAGACGGCTGCGCTCAACCGCTGGACGATGCCTACGGCCTTGACCGGAACCCAGCACGTTCGTCCATCGGACATCTCTATGCGGTGCCAATCTCCGCGATCCTCGATGAGCACAAATTCGGTCCCGGCGTGTAGGGGCTCTTTGAAGCTCGGTTGATAGGTTTCTCCGTCCCCTTTCCGGGCAACGACTTCGGGAGCGAGAATGACGCCCGAAGTCTCTCTCTCCAAGACTTCTGTAACCAGCGATCCGAAGAACAGCGCGGCCAGCACGCCGCAAGCAGCGATACCCCACCCCAAGCTCGCCTTGATGGCGAAAAGCCTGATGGAGGCGCCGATGCAGATGGCCGCGAAGAAGAGCGCGAACAGCGCCAGACGGACCTTTGCGGAAAAATCGTAGTGCCAGAAGAAAAGCGTCTTGAGTACTTTGGCCTTCTGTTTTTCCCCGACCTTGTCCACGCGTTTGCTGCGGGCGTAGTGGAGGTTCTGCTGGAGGATGGGATCGTTGCGAATGAAGAGCTCCGCCCGGCGATAGTACAGGATGGCGCGCCCGATATTGCCCAGGCGGAAGTAGGTGTTGCCGATGTTATAATAGAGCTTGCCGTTGTGGATTTGACCATCGTGAGCGATGCGCTCGAATCGCATTAACGCTTTGTGATAGAGGTCTTTGGCTTCTGGAGGGTCTTGGACGGCCAGATCATTCGCTCGGCGGAAGAGTTCCTTTCCCTGGCTGAAGAGGTCGGCCATCTCTTCGGCGCTGAGGGTCGCAGCCGACGACTGGGAAGCGGTGACAAGAGCGGCCGCCGAACACAAGAACCCGCTCGCCATCCTTCGGAGATGTCCCCTCATCCCAGGCTCTGTTCCAAGTCCTTCGCCAGTCCCAGCGCCCGATTCCGAATCGATGCGGCATCGCCCGGAACGCCGTCGCCGCCAGCGTAATGCCCAGCTTCACATTCCTCGAACAGCTTCCTCAAATCTTCGAGCGTTTTCGTTCGCACACCGCCCGTCTCCAGTGCCCCTTCCACGTCACGATAGGTGAGAGCGCGCGACCTGAGACGGAGCTTCCTTCCAAAATAGTCCCTGAATGCTTCTAGCACCTGCCGATACATGTGGGAGCTATCATCACCGTTTCGCAGGCTCTCGAGGCTCCGTCGCAGCCTACCGTATGCCTTCTTGGCGTCCCGTCCTTCCGGGTCGGCCTGAGCACGGCGGATCACGGCCGTCGAGAGGAGTAACATGACGTAGATGACCAGCGGCCCCAGGGTGACCCCCATCCAGAAGGGAGTCCGAATCAGCGTCGCCAACTCGTAATGTTGATCCTCTAGAACGCTTATATCCTCGTAGTTGTGGGCGATGCCTTTGCTCCACTCGGTGAGTTCACTCTTCAGTGCGGTCAGCTCACGGCCTTCGGCGTCGCGCGCGGTGACGACCCGAGTGCCGCGTATGGCGATGGGGATCGGCTGCGTCCGCGCGACGCTGTAGCTTCTGCTTTCGGTATCAAAATAAGGTAGCTCGATGGGCGGGATTTGCTTCACCTCCGCGTGCATTGCGCGGACGGTCTGGCTGAAAGTCTTGACTTTTCCGTCAACTACCCCCGATGCCATTTCGTCTGGAATCTTGAAATCGCGGGTGAGGGCAGGCTGGTTTTTGAGAGGTGGCAACTCGACGTCCCTGAGGACCTCCGGCCCGCTCAGCTTGATGGTAAGCGTAATGGGATCGCCTACATTGGCCTCGGTCGGTGTAGCGGCCGCTTCGATCAGATGGAGCCCGACGTGCCCAGCGAAGTTCGGGGGTCTGCCTTTCTCCGGTAGCCCAGCCACGTGCAGGGTCAAATCGTTTGACGGCGTGACGAACTTCTGGTAGACCCCACGGCGGCCCCGTCCGAAGAACTCCTCCGAGAAAAAACGTTCGAAGAGGTCACGGCTTTCTCGGTGCCCGACGAGCGCCTCGCAGGTCACGGTCGCCCCAGAAATCTGAAACGCCCCCGATTCCCTCGGGACCAGAACTTTGCTGAAGCTTAGCGTGGCATACGTCTTGCCGCCGAGGTTTCCCTGCCCCTTTTCCGCAACGACCTCACCGATTCCAAGCGGCACCCGATAGTACTGCTTTGTGGGGTCGATCTGCACCTTTGGATCGTGAACGCTGAACCGTTCATCGTCGAGCACCGGCAAAGTGAATTGGAAGCCACGGACGTCTTTGCCAATGTACCAGGTCGCTGTGAGCGTGACGGGTTCGCCTACATAGCCCTGTGCTTTAGAAAGAGTCAACCGGAGCTTGAAGTCGTCCGTTTCGGCTGGTTCTCTCACCTGCACAACGACCGGCCTTGTCCGAAGCCTCTGCCCTCCGGCGCTGACCTCGATCGAAGGGATTGTTGCCGCTCCCACCCTCTTCGGTGTGAGGCGGTAGGAAAACAGGTAACCTCGGTGGGCAACCCGGCTTATCTGGCCACCGACGATCGTGACGGACTCACTGTTACGCGTCTGTCCGCCGAGGGACTGGACGCGGAAATCAGCGAGCGCCGATAGATCAGGCTCTTCAGGGCTGTCGTCCCCGCGGACTTCGATTTGAAACACCAGCGATTCACCTAGAAAGACCTCTCCTCTTTCGACCTTGGCGACAGTCGAGAGCTCCTGGCCCGTCGCCGCCTGGACCGCCACCAGAAGAAGCCAGAGGTTCGCAAGCAACACGCCAGGACCCCGGCGCCCTCCGCTGATACGTTTCACCATCACCAATCCTTGTCCACGGGCCGATAGCTGCCGGCACTGCTCAGTTGCCGACGCTCGCGGTTTTCCTTCTCTTCGTCCAGGATCTCGCGGGCGGTCTTGTTCTGCCGGGTGACCCCTTGCTGCTTCTCTTGTTCCGTTTGTTGCCGAGACTGATCCTCCTCCTGCTGCGGTTGGTCCTGCGGTTGCTCGCCGGCCAGCGCCTCTAGAGCTTTCTCCAGTTCGTCCAGCGCCATCTGTTGGGACGGTTTCGCGTTATCGGGCTGCCCTTTTCGCAATCGCTCTTCGGCGACGGCCTGCTCGGTGGCCGAGCGGTCAAGATGCTCTCCGGCCTCGTCAAGCGGTGAAGGAGCCGCGTCCGGCTGCGCTTTTTGCTGCTCCTCCAACTCTTGCGAAAGCGCCTTGGTCTCCTCCTTGATCGCCTCTTGCTCCTCGGCCAGTTCGCTGCTCTGGTTCTTCATCTCTTCCGAATCGCCCCGCTGTGCTTTTTCGTCGGCTAGCTTCTCGCTCTGCTCCAGCCCTCGCTTTTGGCGGTCGATGAGTTGGCCGAGCCTCTCGGCGATTTCCTGTGCTCTCCCCTCGTCTCCGGCGGCTTCTTCCTCTTGTCTCTTGAGCTTGTCTAGGATGTCCTTCATCGTGAGGCGTACGACTTCAATGTTGTGCGCCGCGGCGTGAAGGTCCGGGGCGAGCTTCAGAGCGCTCTGGTAATGGCTCACGCTCGTCTGGCAGGCTTCGAGCGCTTTCTGTAGATTGCTGTCGGTTTGGCGTTTGCCCTCGCGGAAGGCGCAATTGCCCAGGTTATACCTGGCTTTAGCCTCAAGGCGCAGGTCCATGCTCTTGAGAGCCGCCTTCTCGAACATTTCCGTGGCCTTGCCATAGTCACCTTTACGGTAGTAGACGTTACCCCGGTTCAAGTAGATGTATGGCGATTCGGGCTTTTCGACGGAGGCCTCCTCGTACGCGGCCAGAGCCTGGTCGTATTCCTCCTTTTCATAGGCAACGTTGCCCTCACCCACGAGCGTCCCCGCGGATCTTGCAAACGCCGCCTGCGGCACAGCAAGCCATGCAAGATGTATGGCAACGGAGATGAACAGCCCCAAAGACGACATCATCTCTCTGGTCTCCGCTTCCTGATGCCGACGGCGGCCTCAATGCACAGTAGGATGTAAGCCAGGGCAATGAAGATCTGGAACTTTTCTTCATAGCGTTTCACTGTCATGGCTTCCAGCTCTCGCTTTTCGGCGCTGGCGATGAGCTTTTGATACACGTCGCCGAGGTCAATCGTGCCGGTAGCAACGTTGAGGTATTTGCCGCCTGGCGTCGCGTTCACCATCTTCCGCAACGTATCCGCGTCGAGTTTCGTCCAAACCTCCCGACCCCCGTATTTCAGGAAAACTCGGCGGCCGCTCTCGTCTGTGATCGGGATGCGCTTTCCCTGCTCCTGGTCTCCGAGCCCAACGGCGATGATACGGATGCCACGTTCGCCGGCCTCCCTCGCCGCCTCGATGGGGAAGCTGTCGTGATCCTCGCCGTCCGTGATCAGAATGATATCCTTGTATTGCTTCTGCTGGTCATCGAACACTTCGTCCAAGGTTTTCCGTACCGCGTCGCCGATCATGGTTCCGCCTCGAGGGATACCGTCGATAGACACGCCGTCGAGCATCATCCGAAAGAAGCCGTAATCGAGCGTCAGCGGACATTCGACGGCAGCAAAGCCTGCAAAGGCCACGAGCGCCACACGATCACCCTCGATTCGTTCCGCGCAATCCCAGATGGCGAGCTTCGCATGTTCAAGCCGGTTGGGCTTGAGGTCTTCGGCCAGCATGCTCTTCGAGACATCGAGAAGAAACACGACATCCCGGCCGCGCCGCTCAAGCGCTCTGGGCTCCGGATTCCATCCCGGCCGCGTCAGCGCGATGACGATCAGCACAAAAGCCGCCATGACAAGAGTTGCCTTCCACCGCCGCCGCCCCGGGCTGGCGTTCACGTTGATGCGGTGCAAGAGGTCCGCCTCGGCGAAACGCTCGAGCGCCTGACGGCGCCTGTGCGCTGCGTAGAGGTAGACCGCGAGCAACGGCGCAACCGCCCACAGGAGGTAGAGCATCTCCACATTCACCAGATGCACCTTGCTCACGGTATCCTCCTGAAAACGGTGCAGGAAAGGACTGTCTCGATGGCGATCGTGACGAGCGCCAAGAGGGCAAATGGGGTAAAAAGCTCCCGGTAGTCCACGTACCGGACGGATTCGATCTCGGTTTTTTCGAGCTGATCGATCTCCTTGTAGACCTTGCGGAGCGATTCCGCGTCCTCGGCAAGCCAGAATAACCCCCCGGTCGCCTTGGCCACGGCCTTCAACGCCCCGACGTCCACGCCCGGCCCCACCGGCACCTTATAGTCCCCGAAGAGCGTTCGAATCGTGGTGACTCCTTCGTCTCCGCCCACGCCGATCGCGTAAATTTTGATCCCCCATTCCTTCGCAAGCTGCGCCGCTTGTTCAGGTGTGCGTTCTCCGTAGTTGTTCTGGCCATCGGTCAAGAGAATGACCACTTTGCTCTTGATCTCGTAACTTTTGTCCTGGTTTTCCATCTGCTGCGCTAGCGTCTCTTCTGCGGTTTTGAGGCGTGCCGCAGCCAGTGCTAAAGCGTCGCCGATGGCGGTGCCGTCCTCGCTCCGCCGCTCGACCAGATGCACGCCTTCGAGGAACCTTGCCAGCGCACCGTGAGCCAGCGTCAGCGGGCAAGCTGTATCCGCGTATCTGGCGAACGCCACCATCCCTACGAGGTCGTTGGGTCTGCCGGGCAAATCGTCCTTGTTTCCGTAGATGAACTCTTCGAAGACGCGCTTCACCGCCTCGAGCCGGGTCAGCCGTTCGCCGCCGTATTTCATTTCCACGCCCATGCTGCCGGAGCGGTCGACGACCATTTCAATCGCCACGCCCCTGCTTATATCACGGACCTGCTCTTTACCTTGTTGTGGCCGAGCAAGCGCAGAAGCTAAAAGCACGAGGACCAGAATGCGGAGCGCCAGCGGCAGCGCGGACAACCTTTGTCGCAGCGACCGGCCGGAACGCCCAGCGTGGCCGGTCGATGAAAACCGCAGGCTCCCCCGGCCGCGTCGGCGCAAATGGAGCCAGACGACGACCGGCACCGCCAGCAGAATCAGAAATGCCCAGGGTGCTTGAAACTTCACGGCGTGCTCTCTCGCCTACCTCGTCACACTCCGGAAGCCATCGGCACCTTTGCCTCCTCCGACTCCGTCTCGATGATGAACTGTTTACAGGCGTCGAACGTCTTCTGGATCTCGGTATTTGTCGGTTGAAGCTCGGCGAATTTCACGAGATCGCAGTGACCGAGGTATTCCCTCAGCAACGCCTTGTGCTCCGGGCGCAGTACATCGTGCCCGCGAAGCTCCTTTAGAAACTCTTCGGTGGTCCGTCCAGGCGCATGCAGCCCGAAGCGGTTCTCGATGTAGTGGCGGAGAATGTCTGAAACCCGCGTGTAGAACAGTTTGACTTGGCCTTTTTCGAGTAGCTTCTCGGCGAGAAGTTTCTCCAGCGCGTAGTACGCCAGTTCGTGTGAAGGAATTTGCGGTACGAATGCCGCAGCCCTCTTGCGGTGCTTCACCCAGAGCACAACGCCCACCAGCGCGGCCACAAGGGCAAGTCCACCGAGCACAAGGGCATAGATCCAGCCTCGTTTCGGCTTTGGAAGCTCGACGGGACCGGCGATGTCTCTGATCTTCAGTTCCGTGATATTCTCGGGCAGTAGCGACTCGACCTTGATCGTTAGTTCTTCGGTTTCGATTTCGTGTCGCTTAGGTTCCGCCTCGTCCTTCTTCCAGAACGTGATCGCCACCGGCGGGATACGATAGTCGCCGGAAAGGAAGGGCTCGAGCACGTAGGATTTCTGCGTGAGCACGCGCCCGGCGTCGGTCAATCGGGATGGCGGGCTTTCGTAATCGACGATACCAAACTGCTCCAGCTTCTCGCCGAACTTCGGAAGCTCAACTTCATAGTCCTCGTCGACCGTCGCCCGAAGGACCAGCGTGATCCGTTCGGCAATGGTGATTTCCCCGCGGTCAATCCCCAGTTCCACCGTGATCGGCCCACGCTCGTAACGTTCCTCGATCTCGAACTGGGTCTCGTCGAGTTTGGGGGTCTTTTCTCCGGTACACGAAAGCAACGCAGAGGCGACCATGAGGGCGGTGATAGCCGCCGTGGCTAGCATTCTTCTAGGCAACTATCCCTTTACGGCAGGTAGCGGGTGCGTATCTTGCCCTCTACACTTTCTGGACGGGAGGTCCATCATGGCCGCAACCGGCGTTCCGGGGATCGGGCATCATGACCAAGAAGAGAACACATTGCGAGTGGTGCGTTGCCCATATCCCCGCCACCTCTTAACCGATCCGGATGTCTTCCCTCTCACCCTCCGCGCCTGTTTCCTTCGCGTTCGGTTCCGTGACTCCCCCCCAAGCAGATGACGCATAGCTCCCGTGCCATAAAATTCGGACGGCTCTGCACAGAACCGTCAAGATCGCGCGGGCGCGGTTCTGACGAAGGGGCAGAACGACTCGGCAGGAACGTCTACACGCGCACGAACTTTCTGACGCCATCCTCGGCGATGACCTCAGTGCAGTAGATGTCGCCACTGGAATCTACCCAGATTCCGTGCGGCACGCCCTTGAACTGCCAGGGCTCATCACCCTTCATTCCCCACCGCGCCAGGACTTTCCAGTCTTCGCTCATCACGCTGATCCGCCCGGCCAGCCATCGGCTGAGCGCAGGCTCGAGCTGAAACCCCGGCGCACGCTCGCCGCACTCGGTGACGTAACGGGTGCCGTCGGAGGCGATGTACTGGTGGTTGGGGTCGAGGAGACCGCCCCACTCTCCCTGATACTTCCCCTCGGCGTCGAAGATCTGGCAGCGCAGGTTCGTGCGGTCCATGACGTAGACGCGCTCCTCGGTGTCCAGCCGGACGTCGTGCGGCAAGAGGAACTGCCCGGGGCCGGAGCCCTCCTCGCCCCACGAGAGCACCAGCTCGCCGGAGGCCGTAAAGCGGTGTACGCGGGGCTGTCCGTAGCCGTCGGAGACGAAGAGGTCTCCCGATGGCGCCTCCGCCACGTGCGTCGGCATGTTGAAGGGCGCGCCGGTCTTCCCCGAGGTTCCCAGCGTCATGAGGAGCTCACCGTCCAGCGTCGTCTTCCGGACGGTGTGGTCGCCCATGTCAGTCAGGTACACCCGGTCGTTCGGACTGATCCAGATGCTGTGCGGCGTGGTGAGAAAATCGCTCCCCCAGCGGTTCAAGAGGCGGCCGTCGGACTCGAAGACCAGTACCTCCGCCCTGGGCGATCGGACGTACACGTAGACCCGGTCCTCGGAATCGCAGGCCACGCCACAGGCCAGACCGAAGGCCTCGATCTCTCCGTTCCATCCCCAGTCGTGGACAACGTCGTACTGATATTCACCCTGTCCTACGCGCATGCTCCCCGCTCCCTTGGGATGGTGGAGACCCTGTCCCGGTCGGGTTCGATGGACGTCCTAGCGGTAGCCGAAAGATAAGGCTATCCGTCTCCGGATGGTAGCGCCGTCGAGGCTGGCCTATTACAGGAGCCTCAGGATGGGGACCTCGCGCAGGTGCCTGCCGGCCCACATGAGCGGTGTTTCACCGACGGTGGGAACGCCCCCGCCGAAGTTGATCGACGTGACACGCATCTCCGTCCTGCGGTTTGCGTCAGCTCCGGCCTCGAGCAGGAGGCGAACGCACTCGACGTGCTCAGGGTCCATCACCCGCTTCGCTAGCGCGTGATGGAGCGAGGTCTCGCCCGAATCGGGGCGGCCGCCGATTCTCACGGCGTGTCGTAAGGTGTTAGCTCGCGAGGCACAATGCCCAATCCGACCTTGACCCGTCGTGGTGATGTCATCATATTCCCGAAGTCGGCAAAACAGCATGCCGTTCATTCACCTGTGGCGGTTCAGAGCGGCGCTATCGAGCCTTGGCCCTTCGGCAGCCCCTCGACGAGCTCGGGGTTCGCAAACCCTGAGACGTTAGCTGCAGCTCCCTCCCATAGTGATGGATGCAAGATACGATGCACGTGACGGATCTCACTTCCTCCCAGCTTCAGACCTACCGATCCATCTGGGGAAGCTTCACGAACTTCGACTGGACTTTCACTGGCCGAAGAAGGACATTTGGGTTCTATGGAAGGTTGGGAGTAGACGAAGCTGGATCGATAGATCTTCTCGATCTGTGTGTCGCATGCTCTGGAGAGCATTCAGAGGACGAATCGTCCTCTAAGGTTTTGACACTCAGAGAGGCACTTCGTCGCTCTCGATCGGCTTGTTTCAAACATGAGGAACGGCATCAATTTCGGGTCGATTTCAAATCCAAGGCGACCCGTCGTGGGACCACAGATAGTCATCTTGTGCTGACATACGGAAACGCAGATGACCTTAGGGCTCTTCATCTTGAACGGGTCTGGCCAAAACCCGACGCCTCAGGTGATCCCCTTTTGGCGAGAAACCATTACTATCCTGTGAGTCAGAAGGCAAATCCTGCTGAAGCGAGGCAGGTGTCACTGGAAGAACTCTCCTGCCTCCTCTCTCCAAGTTCTGCAATCGCGATCACTGGCGCAGGCATCTCAGCGGGAAGTGGCATTCCAAGCTTTCAGGGGGACACAGGATTGGAACAGCATTTCCCTCTGCAGGAACCATTCCCAGGTGCAGTCGCGAGTCTGATGGTTGAGGATCCGCGTAGACTGGCTCAGATACTGACGAAGTTTCAGGCTGCGTTCATTCAGGCAGAGCCGAATGTTGCGCACAAAACCCTGGCACGTCTCGAAGAAATCGGTATAGTCCGTCACATCATCACTGGAAATGGTGACAAACTCCATGAACGTGCAGGATCCAAGAGCGTGCATCTGAAAAGCCAAGCGCACTTTGGACCTGCCGGCGAGGGATGGGATTGGTTGAAGGAGGGAAGGATGCTCCTCGCCATTGGCTTGGGCAGAGATGAGCATGGCTTGATCAGTTATTGCCGTGACCGGGGGACTCTGATTACGGCCATCTCGCCGAATAGGCCCGAATTCCTGCATCAAGAGGATCTATTCTTGGAAGGCAAGGTAGAAGATGTGCTTCCCCGCCTCAAGGTGAGAGGGAGCAGCAGCTAACACGTCCACTTGCGCTGCGTCGCTGTCGCTCCTTGGCCTTCGGCAACCCGCTGCGCGGGTTCGCAAGTGGCGAGAACGTTATACAGCATGTCCGCCCTTGGAAGTAGTCGCCAATGGAAACGTACCCGCACGCCCCTGAAGAATATACGTGTCCATTCTGCCTAGTGGTGGAAGGGGTCGAGAACGAGCATGTGAGCACCATGCAAGACGACGTTGTCTTTCGGGATGAAACTGTTACGGCTTTCATTTCTTCAGCATGGTGGCCTAGGAATCGCGGACACGTTCTCGTTATCCCCAACGAGCACATCGAGAATATCTACACGATGCCGACCCACTTGCTGGCTAGAATCCAGGAGGTGGCAAGAGAGATTTCTATTGGTTTCAAAGACCTCTACGATTGCGATGGCGTTTCATCGCGTCAGCACAATGAACCCGCCGGCAACCAGGATGTCTGGCACTACCACCTGCACGTATTTCCTCGGTGGAAAGGGGATCAGCTTTACCTCGAACGCCGTCGCTCCACGACCCCAGAAGAGCGTAAGCCCTACAGCGAGAAGCTCCGAGCTTGGCTAAAGACGAAGCTGGACTAAAGTTCGAAGATACAAAGGCGGACACGGCCGTGTAACACACGTCCACTTGCGCTGCGTCGCTTACGCTCCTTGGCCTGACGACAACCCACCTGCGGCGGGTTCGCAAGTGGCGGGAACGTTAGGCAACTATCCCTTTACAGCAGATAGCGGGTGCGTATCTTGCCCTCTGCACTTTCTGGGCGGGAGGTCCATCATGGCCACAACCGGCGTTCCGAGGATCGGGCATCATGACCAAGAAGAGAACACATAAATCGTCAGCGAGGTTTGGGATTTGTGATAGGTCGTCCCTGCGGTTGGATGGTCCCCAAGCCGCAGACTGCGCGAGGTCCTCGAACCAGGGGCACCGGACGAAATCGGTCCTTCGGGGCCTTGAGGGGAAGTGACATGAACAAACAAGACTACGAATTCTTCGAGGAGCATGGCTATCTGGAACTGGGCAAACTGCTCACCGACGAGGAAGTACAGCACTACCTCGAGGTCTACGATCGCGACCGCGCGGACAACCAGTGTTGCTGGCACCGCAAGCCGGGCCTGGGGGGACCAGCAAACACTCCGTCGGAGCCCTCGAACATATCCATCAACCTCGACGTGCTGGTGAGCTCGCCCGAGTTTGACGCTCTCGTCCGCCATCCCAAAGTCCTGCCGCTGGTGGAGGCGTTGATGGGCGGGCCGATCTGTCTCTCAGAGATTCTTCTCCGCCACGTGGTTCCGTACGATGGCGAGCACTCCACTGGATGGCATCGGGACAAGCCTCACTGGCCCGATCATCCGCTGCGGATGGACTTCATGCAGCTCACCGCCTACCTGACGGACGTGGATGAGAGCACCCACTGCTTGACGCTCTCGCCGGAGTCCGTCCGCTACCCCTTGCTGGACAAAGACGCTCAACTCGAGCGGGCCGGCAGCCACGAAGTGTATGGACCGGCCGGCACCGCTGCCCTCTGGAACAGCTCAATGTGGCACGGGCTCACGGTGAAGCCAACCCAACGGGAACGCAAGACCGTCCAGATCATCTACGGCCACCGCGACCGCCCCTACATGAGCCAGCAATCCATCATCCCTGCCACCCTCTGGCGGGATGACCCTGATCCGGAGGTCCGGGCCTTCTACGGCAACCTGAACGACAGGACCCGCATCTACATGGCAGCGGCGGGAGTGGACGCTGTACCATCGTTCGCCATGGCACCGCATAGATGAACCTCACTGGCCTAGAAGAGCACGGACTATATCAGGCCAGTTTTGAGGCGTCAGCGTCAAGAGGCAGTTCGATGCGGCTCTGAAACATGAGGATAGCTGGCGAGCTTCCCAGGCTTCGCTTCGCGCGGCACGATGGTATGGGGCGTAATTTCCCATTTCAGCCCCGTAGAATCCTCTCCGGTCCCTACTGTCGATCATCATACCCCAGCGTCGATCGTTGTCAAGCCTTCGTAACGATTTCTCAGAGAAACTCGCCCGCCTGAGGGTACCGCCTAAGGATATTCCGCCTCGACTATGGCCTCCTCAATGCCCAGGCGCGCCGCCGGGCTGATCAGGAATACCACAGTTCCAACGAACGCCCCGATTACTACATCCGCCATTACGTTAATCATGCCATCCCTCCGGCTGAGCGAATTTAACCACTGCTATGCCCCGAGCTACCCCCGACCCATGCTTTAGACATTGGCTCACGTCCTGACTCCGCGTACATGGTTCCCCCGTCCCGAAACTTCTCTCCAAAGTAGGTCTCACCCACACGAAAAACAGATGCGCCTTGCGCCCACAATGGCTACGTTATACCCGAATACGCAAAGCTTTGGTTGCGAATGACTGCACCCTGTGATGTCCATGACCCCTGACCCGGACCGCACGGACATCGGATCCTCCGTGGCCGCTATGCCACCGCAGGCGCCGCCAGAGGTGGGCCGTGCGTGCGCGGCTGGCCCACGTGGGCGTCAAGACTCTGTAGATTGAACCCGGCAGTCCAGGGGAAAACGGTTATATTGAGTCGTTCATCGGCAAGCTCAGGGACGCGTTGCTCAACGGAGAGCTATTCGAAACACTGCCGGAAGCCAAGGTGTCGATCGAGTTCTGGCGCCAGCCGTACAACCGGTTCCGACCTCACAGCGCCCTGGGATACCGACCACCAGCTCCCGAAACTCTATTGACAGATACAGCCTGATTACTGATACTGTACAACCACTGGACGCAGGTCAATGGGCCATGGCATGAGAAGTGGAGCTAATTCTAAGGTACTGGTCCCATGAAGTTGGCTGACAGATGAAATGCGCTGATACCGACTCAGGAAGTCGATCAATATCTGCTTTCTGACGTGCATTCCGTAGGTCGAACAAAAGCGCGATTCTTCCGTAGTGTTGGATATCGACAAGAGGACCCTTATATGTAATGGATAAGGCATAAGGAGACAAATGTGTATTGCCTTCTCTTTTCCATCACAATTATTCTAGGGTTAAATAATATGTCTAATGCATCCGATCTATATGTCATCAAGAATTTAGATGATCTAAAAAACGCAGTGTCGTCCCCATCATGGTTTGAAAATATACAAGATATGCATATTAGACTGCCTTCCCTCGTCTCCTCGCTCTCATGGGAATCTCGTTTACTGCCTCATTTCTTGGTACATTATCACAATGATGTCCAGGATATCGATGACAATATGCCTGATATCTTCCTCAGTGAATTTGAGGAAATACATAAACAGTTATTGCAATTTTTCCATATCAAGCCACGATCAAAACAAGAAAAAGTGGCATTACAGACGAGATTTATTTGCTTTATCGTCCATACAAAGACGGATAGATCTTTCGGTTCACTAACAGACCCATTTGTTCTGTTCTATTTTTTAGATACACGACAGGATCCTAATTATATGCAGCGATTTCGCCACGAAATAGCCCATATGATATGGGGTCGCTTTTATGGAGAGGCTCCTCCTCTCTTTCAGGAAGGAGTTGGGGTTTATGCTGAACATATGTCGAGCCCTGACGCCAATCGCAATGATTTTTTGAATTCGACATCCATAGATGTCGAGCAAATTCCACTCTTATCTGAGATAGCCATAACAGAAAATTTTTGGAAGCGTGAGCGCCTATATACGATAAGTGGTATTTGGATCCATTTCTTGATAGAGAAATGGGGGTGGGGTAAGCTCAAATCCTTATTCTTACTTTCTCAGTACGAAGACCCAGAGATTGCCGATCACTTTTATCAAATATATGGCCAAAAGATAGAAGAAGTAGAAGTGGAGTGGCGGCATTATATCAAATCGTTTTAATGCTTTCTGAGGTAACGCTGCTTGTATTATGGACTTCTTACTTTGGCATCCTAGTGCTTCGTCCACTACACATGACACTTGGCCTGCACTACGCCGCCATTCGCCGCCTTGGCCTTCGGCAACCCGCTTCGCGGATTCGGCAACTGGTAAACGTTACACGCAATCTTGGATAGGAAACCTTCTTCATTGACACGAGCTCAACTCGCCAGAGGCATAAAGGCCGCTTCGTATCTAAGCGGAGAGTTTAGATTAAGGTCAGACAAAACCAGTGGGGTTTATTGGGACAAGTATAGATTCGAAAGTAATCCTGTTCTTTTGGGCGCAATTGTTGACAAATTGGAGAAGCTTCTACCGAAAGATTTCGATAAGTTAGCCGGTCTTGAGTTGGGTGGTATTCTGTTGGCAACAGGCCTTTCTCTGAGGATTGGAAAGCCAAGCTTGTACGTTCGAAAGTAACCTAAGACATATGGAACATGTAATCTGGTTGAAGGAGGTTTTCATGAAGGTGAAACTGTGGTCGTCGTAGAGGATGTGGCAACGACTGCAGGACAGATCCGTGAATCAACTTTAGAGATGAGGAAAATTGGCTTGAAAGTCCATCATGCCATTTGTGTAATCGATCGTCAGCAAGGAGCTTCGGGGAATCTACGCGAAATCGGAAGTTTCCTGAGTTCAGTATTCACCCTGGGTGAACTTGAACAATTGGCCCAAGACTGCGTCTAATACCGTGCCCCCGGCTTCGGACCATACGGCCCTTCGCGCAACTGCGTTCGCGGATTCGGCAACCGGAAGACGTTATATGCAACCGTGGTCGAGAAATCGAACAGTTCCCAATCTACTGGCATTACCATGGACGACCTAAGCGATACACGCAAGATGTACAATACTGGCTGGGATGTCGAGGCAAACAGGTTGGAGCGCCACCAACTTGAAGCTGATATCACTTTGCGTTATCTGGAGAATTACCTGCCACCTCGCGGAAAGCTTCTTGAGATCGGCTTCGGCACTGGGTTCTACACCTTTGCCCTAGCCGAGCATGGCTATCAGATCACGGCTGTCGATCTTGCTGATGAGTATGTTACGCGATGTGTGGCGAAGGCTGAAGAGCTCGGTTTGTCTGCTAAGATCGACTTTCGGACCGGCGATGCCCGCAAGCTGGATGGGATTCCACGTGGCCTGCTATAGCCTAGCGGGCCATCATCGTTGCCGGTGGCTTACCCGCCCTCGAGGAGGCTTGCGAACGCTCTAGTCACCGCTCGCCACGGTGCGCTTGACGAGCGCTCGACTTTGCGGCACGAATCACACCCGACTCGATCATCGGTTCCAGGGTGGGTCGCTCGAAGGGTGTCACTTGCTCCACGTGCGTGGCAACCCTCACCAGGCTGTCGAGCACATGCGAGGCCTTCGGCGCGCGAAAGTCCGCGCATATTGACCTTCGCACGGACGCGCTTCATGCGGTGGTGCTTCTCCTCTAAGGGCGTATCCCTAACGCTGTGCACACGCCCTCTAATGACGATGGATACAGCTAGGAGCGGCTTTCGTCAAGATAGTACGTTATGGCTAAGAGTACGCGGTGCTTAGCCTTCCGATCAGCACTGCACAAATCAAGCTCATCGACACACCTCCTAGACGGCGACCTCCCCGCTACCAGAGGACTAATTCTGCGACTCATTGCTCCAGAGGGCGTGTGCTCCCGTCGTATCGCTGAGGTACATCGCAATCAGCCTGATCTTGTCCAGCACCGATCGCACATTGCACGGTGTGCCCGGGAAGCCGTCCCTTATCCCATCGACTCCCTCGCTCATCATCTTGACGCCCCCTCTCAGCCCGTACGTGCACCTGAGATCCCGGTGACCGGCAACCCGAAAACCGTTGATTTTAGAGGGGTTGCGGCAGGGCGTACCATATATCTGACTTCTGATGACGATCGCAATACCCCACCCGGCCCGTTACGCGACTAACATAACCGGTTGTATGTTTGGGGGGCAGATCACCCCGGAAAGGGCGCTGCCGCCTGCTGATGTTTTTCTCCAGAGGGGTCTTGACATGATTTCGGAAGATCCTTATATTATTGTATGAGTTATTCCTTAAGACTCTGCTCCGGCCGGAGGGTGAAACGGGAGACTTGGGATCGCTAGAGAGAGGATGGACCGCAACTTGAGAATCCGATAGGGGGATGCCGGACCCCTCAGTAGAAGAGACTGTCTTGTTCAAGCCACATCAAAGAGGGGACATCATGGGCCGTCACAAATGGATCGTAGGGCTGGCCGTCGTCCTACTCGCTTCCACTCTCGCGGTCAATACGGCGACCGCCCGGCTTGACGTCAACTGGGAAACCCCCAAGCTCCCTGCCGGCTTGACGCCGGTCATCGACGGTGATGGGTCCGAGTGGATCGACTCGGCGTATACCGACGGTGTATGGGACTGGGAACGCATCATAGCGCAGCCCTGGTTCCTGGCCGACACGTTCTCACTTTTCCCTCCGCCGACGCAGTTCGAGGGGGCGGAAGGCGGGACCTCCGAAGATTTCTCGTTCGAGTTCTACTCCGCGTGGGACGATAACGGGATCTACGTCCTCTTCGATGCGACCGACAACATCTGGGACATTCACAGCGTTGGCACGGGCATGTCCTACGCGAACTCGGACGTTGCGTCGCTCTACCTCGATACTAAAGGCGGCTCTGGCACGAGAAGCGACCCGGGCTGGTTAAGCTACTGGTGGCGCGCCGCTCCCGGTCAGGGGAGCCAGGATTTGGTTCGACGCATCTCCCAGGATCCGGCCAATCCGGGTAGTACCGCGCATTTCTTCGGCACCGACGTCCCCGAGGCTCTTGCGGAGACGACCGTCGATCCCACTGAAGTCGTAGCCGGCGCCTCGGGCTCGAACTGGAAGTTGGAGACCTTCGTGTCCTGGGATGGCTTCACTGCCCAGGACCCGGCGTTCGTGGCTCCGTTCGAGGGACGTGAGTTGGGCTGGGCCTTTCTCGTAATCGACGCGGACGGCTCGGGGTTTAACGGCCAGTTCTTTGTCCATGGCGGCGAGGGAGGCGGCGACCCTGAAAACGCCAGTTGGACGTCCCTTGCCCCCGGGGGGCCGGTAGCCGTCGAGACGGCGAGCTGGGGCCAGGTGAAGCAGCTCTTGAAGTAGGTTTCACCGACCTAGGGTCCCGGAAGGCCGGGGGTCTCGTCGAGGTCTCCGGCCTTCTCACTTCTGGCCCGCCGAGCCCCTAGTGGCCCGGAGTTCCAGGGCAGTTCGGGCTTTCCACATGAACCAGCGCTTGACAGGGCGCGAACCGGGCGCATACATGCGCACGACCCTCGTATAGACCATTCAGAACGCCTGACGGCGATGTTGCTAGGGGAAGCCCCGCCGTGGTCTCCGTCGGGTCTGTCCCGTTTTTCGACGCACACTGGCGCACACAGGTGGGCGATGCGATAGAGCTTGGAGCCACGTTCGTCAACCAGCATGCTGAGGACGTGACCCGCGACGAAGGCATCACCAGCCTCCGCGGCGAAGCGGCCATCTTTGGGTCACCGAGGGTGACAGCGTCATCACGCGGTTCGTGTCCAGCAGCGCCGGCGGCGTCGTGGTGGGCGACCACATCGAGGCGAACGGCTTCGAGACGATCTCCTTCAGCTATGACATGCCCGTCTCACCCACCCCGGTTGCCATGATGGTCGAGGCCATGCAGGAGCGAGCGCGGAACTTCTTCGCCTTCCAGTTCCGAGACAAGGGCAGCCCTCGGGAGTCGTTCAGCGCAAGCGACATGGTTCTGATGATCCAGAATACGTCGGCATACTTTGGTACCAGCCTGGTCACCTCCTTGGGCTTCCATCGTCGTCGGAGCGAGTTCCGTGACAGAGACAGCCGCTTCCGAGACGAAAAGATCAATCGGTTCTTCGTCGAGATCGTAGGCTTTGCCGGTCGATGACAGGATCAATGCCTTGATGCATCGCCTCCCATCCTTCGTACGGCCGTTCCTCTTGGCGCTGGTCGTCGTGTTGGGTCCGGTATGGCCGGCCTGGGGGGAGGATGGCGTGCTGCGCGAGTGGCGCCGGCCCGCCAAGCCTTTCCTGTCGCGCGAACAGCGCGAAGGATTCCTCAACTACGGTGATAAGAACTACATCTCATACAAGCGCGAGTTGGACGCGGACAAGCGCTTCGACCCGCTGGGCAACTTCCTGCTTGAGGGATTCCGGCTGCTCGGTTACAACGAGGCTCGTCCCGGGAAGCCTTTCGTAGTCGACGTCCAAAGGAAAGACCTGAGTGAGATAGGTAGCGTCCAACTTAAGGACACCCTCTGGCTGAGCTCGTTTCTTGAGCTAGCCATCTTCCAGGACAGCATCGCAGGCTGGGAGGCACGCTTCACCGTCGGCGACGACATCCGGACGAGGTTCACGCCGCTCACGCTGAACCTCGTCCGGATGACGGGCATGCGGTTCGATGTTGCGTCCCCGCGCCACCACAAGTTCACGCTTGTGCAGTGGCGGGGCACCAACGAGTTCAAGTTTGGAATCGATCAGGTGTTTTCCATTCCCTTCGAACTCAAGACCGACCCCGCTGCGGGCGATCCGGTGACGGGACGGAAGAGGTTTGAGAGGTTCCCCGTGCAGAACTTCGGCGGGAGGTGGGAATCCAAGCTGTTTGACGGTGCTGTTCGGCTGGGTAGCACCTTCGTCAATCAACACGCTGAGGACGTGACCAAGAGCGCCCGCCTCAATCCCCTCAGGGGCACCATCTCATCCACCCAGCAGCCTCCCGAAAAGCTTGTCGTCGTCTTCAGTGACGATTCGCCCGAAGACGGACGCGGCGGTGCCCTGGTCGGGGATTCATCCGTTCTGTTGACGGTCATGTTCGGCCGGTCTGGCGGTTCTGACACAACGGTCGTCTTCACGGTGGGGAACGGCGGCGAGGTCCGGAGTCCGGGGACGGAGGTCGGAGCGGGTTTCCGGCAGGCGAACGGCTCCGATGTCATCGAATACGCCTTCACCATCCCGACCGCGGTCGAGTTGGGGACGCCCAAACGGGCTGTGGTGGAGGCGGTGGTGGCCAACGACTACCGGATAGAGATCCGTCAGATGCACCCGTTCTTCGATCGCTCCCAGGGCGACCGGGGCGAGTTCGTGGATCGGGAGACGCAGAACATCGTCTACGATCGAGCCCCCGGCAACGTCACCGACGGCTCCAACAAGCGGCGCATCCGAATCGACTACGGGTTCCTGACCGGTCAGTCGCTTCTGAGCTTCGACTGGTCGCTCAACCTCCTGGGCGTTAAGATCGAAGGCGAGGTCAGCAACAACTGGGTGTTCAGCCAGTTTCCTACCACCCCGGGGCAGCAGATCAAGGCGTCGCGCGAGACGGGCTGGTTCGTCAACGTGCTCAAACAGATCGGGCCTTTGACCGCAGGCTTCGAGTATTTCCACATCGCCCCCAATTATACCAGCTACAACAGCCGTCGCGGCGGGGTCACGCTCCAGACCGATCAAGGCGGCTTCCTTCCTGATCCTGACGTCCGGACGGCTTCGCTGGCGGTGGAATTCCCGCTGGTGGACGATAACGACGACGGCGACCAGTGGCCCGATGACGCGCGAATCGAGGAACCCATTTTCCGGCAGCTTCAGTTCCGTCCCGATGCCGGGGTCTTCCCCGGAGTGGACGAGGACCAGGACGGCGTGCCGGACGACGACCGCGATTTCGATGGCATCCCGGACTGGGAGGAGCCCTTCCTGCTCTACTACTCGGACCCTTTGCCGTTCATCTACGGGGACGACTTCAACAACAACGGCGTCATCGACGACCGGGAGAACGACGAGAAGGCGGACTTCCCTTACGACAAGGACCTGGAAGGGCCGCACTGGTTCGTCTCGGCGGTACCCTTCCGCGACGTGGGGGTGACCGCTGGCCTGATGGACCTTGAAGAGCCTGGCCGCGGCGGCAAGACCCAAATGCGGTATTTCAAGCTGACCTACGATGCCGACATCCGCAGCTTTGGCACGCTCGAGTTCAGGCACGACACCAAGCGCGTGCGGGATGACATCCCGAATCACGTCTATGATCCGGTACAGAGATCGACCCGCGATCGACCGATCCCGAGCGATCTGGGGCCGCAGCCCGGAGACCGGCTCTTCGATCAACTCACCCGCCAGAACAGCCTCGTGCATAGTTCCTGGCTGAGCGTGCGCAATGAGCCTCTGCGGGGATTCCACATCACCAACAACTTCAAGACGATCCTCAACCGTCAGTTCCGGGGGCCGTTGCGGACGCCATTTCTGAGCGAGAGCGAGCAGGCCGATGCCTGGCTGAACGAGTACACCCTGAGCAACAAGGCGGACTACCGTTGGCGGTTGGGCATGCTGGACATCACACCGCAGTTCAAGGTGCTCACGCGCATCATCACCCGGAACCCCAAGGCGGGTCAGGGCGGTGATAGGGGTTTCGAGCGGCTGCTCCACGAGGTCCGTACTGCTCCTATCATTCGTGCAGACCTGCGTGTCACGAAGCGGACGACGCTGCGTTTCGCTCAGCAAGGGTGGCGCATGCAGTCGGACAATCGAACGTTCCGGAACCTCTTCGCGGCCAAGATCAAAGACAAGACCAGGGGGCTGGAGAGTCGTTCGACGACCGACTTTCTGGTCATGTTCAGCAATGGGTCGAACTATTGGGGCTATCCCGTGTATGCCAATATCGGCCTGCTCAGTCACACTCTGGAGTTCGACAATCCGGACGAGGCGGCGGTACGGAACAAGCGCTTCCGTCGGCTCTTCGTCGAAGTGGTGACCGGCTACTGAACCGTGATGAGGCGTTCGGGCAAAAGACAACGGTGCGCACTGGTCGCACTTGGTCTTGTGGCTGCCGTCTGGGCCGGATGGGGGGGGGCGGCGAGGGCTCAGTTCACCCACCAGGGGAAGTTTGTCCGCCCATTTCTGCGCCGTCCTGATCCTGAAGGCTATCTCAACTACGCCAAGGACAAGTACAGCCCCTACCAACTTCCGCTGGACAGCTTTAAACGGTTCGACATCCTCGGGAACTACATGACTGAGGGGGTTGTGGCGTATCGGTTAGAGGAGCAGCGTCCGGGCCTGGGAGCAGGTGTCCCGTTTTTCGGTGAGCGCCACGACGGGAGCCTTCGTGCACTGCACGGCCACTGGCGATGGTGGTTCGACTTCTTGATGCAATTCGAGGACTCCTTTCGAGATTACCGCTGGACCCTGTCGCTGGGGGAGTTCATGCGGACCCACTTCACGGACTTGACGTTCAGCGTCCCACGCTTCCCGGGCATCCGCTATGACGTGAGCTCATCGAAGCAAAGGTTGACGTTGCTTTTCACCCTCGGCAGAGCGAACTGGCGCTCGGACTTCGACCGTTTCTGGGGCTCATCGACCTTGGTGCCGCTGTTCCTCGATCCCTTCAAAAAGAAGGCCACGGTCGGTGTTGTCCCGTTTTTCGGCGCGCATTGGCGTACACATGTGGGCGACGCTGTGGAAGTTGGGGCCACGTTCGTCAACCAGCACTCCGAGGACGTGACCAGCAACGAGGGCATCTTCAGCCTCCGCGGCGGCGTTCCCTATCCCATGCTGCCGCCGACCCAGATCGTCCTGACCTTTGCCGATGACTCGCCCACGGATGGTCGTGATGGGGCGGCCATCTTTGGGGCGCCGAAGGTGATAGTCATCGCTGGGGCCGATAGCATCCTGACGCGGTTCAGGCCTACGGTGTTCGGCGGCGTGGTGGTGGGCGACCACCTGGAGGCGAACGGGTTCGACGAGGTCACCTTCACCTACGACATGCCCATCTCGCCGACGCCCGTCGCCATGATCGTCGAGGCCGCGGTCGCCAACGACTACAGAATCCTGGTCCACCAGAAGCACAAGTTCGGCGTCAACCCTATACTGAGCAAGCACCTCGACGAGTTCGGGAATCCGCTCCCGTTCGAGGAACGCAGCACGGAGCCCTACATCATCACGCGGGCGCCGGGCAACGTGCAGGACTTCTCGAACAGGGGCTCCATCCGGTTCCGCTATGGGTTTACCACAGGCCAGACCATTTACGGTTCGAACTTCTCCGCCGACTTCGCCGGGCTGAAGGCGAAGGGCGAAATCGCGCTCTCCTCTACGTACTTACAGTTTCCGACGCTGGGGGGTGACCACCTCTCGCCCTTAAGCGGTGCGGCCTACTTCATCGACATTCTCAAAGAGGCGGGGCCGCTCAACCTTGGGTTCGAGTATTTCCACATCGGGCCCAAGTATGCGTCGTACATGGGGACGCGCGGCGGTCCCACGCTTTACACCGACAAGGCAGGCATCAGCAATGCGGTTCCTCAGACGATCGAGTTCCCCTGGGTGGACGACAACGATGACGGCGATCAGTGGTCTGACGATGACATCTTCCCCGAAATCGTCGGCTCCGACAACCGCGCACTGGACCAGGGTGTCTATCCCGGCCGCGATGAGGATTTCGATGGCCATATCGACGACGATCAGAATAGGAACTTCATCCCCGACTGGACCGAACCTTTCCTCCTCTATTACAGCGATCCCCTGGAGTTCACCTATGGCCTCGACAACAACAACAACCTGTGGATCGATCAATGGGAGGATGACGAGCGTCCCGACTACCCCCACGACAAGGACCTGGAAGGACCGCATTACTTCGTGGAGTACAAGCCGACCCGAGGCCTGAAGTTCTCCTTGGGCCTGTTCGACACGCAGGAGATCGCGGGCGGAGGCGAGAACGAAGGGCGCTATCTTCGCAGCTCATACGTCTTCGATCGGGGCGACATTGGAATGGCCGAGTGGTATCACGACACCAAGCGGGTGCGCGACTCGATCCGGAACAGCGTGTACACGTTTGGGGAGACACCCAATTTCTTCGGGCCGCGGCCGTTTGATTCGGGTTATGATACGCTTCAGATGCGCAATTCCCTAGTCCACACGGCCTTCCTTGGCACGCGGTACAATCAGGTGCTGAACCTGCACATCGAGAACAACTTCAAGGTGTTGCAGAACCATAAGTTGGCCGAGCGCTTTAGGGATGGCACCGAGCAGAGCGACTCGCGCGTGACCTCGTTCATGATGGTCAACAGGGCGGACTACAGGCTGAGGTCCGGCCGCTGGAGCATCTGGCCGCAGTTCAAACGTTTGACGCTCGTCGAACAGGAGAACCCCAAGGCTGGCTCGAAAGTCATCCGACGAAGCCAGTCGTGGACGGCGCCGATCCTGAAGGTGGATTTCCACGCCACGCCCAAGACGGTCATCCGCTTCGCGCAGCAAGGCGTGCGGGTGCCGTGGCTGAACCAGTACTTCGACAACCTGGGCCTTCACAAGGAGCGAGCGCGGAACACCCTCGCGTTCCAGTTCCGGGACAAGGGCAACCCGCGGGAGTCGTTCAGCTCAAGTGACATGGTCCTCATGGTTCAGAACAGATCGCAGTACTTCGGCTACAATGTGACAACCTCGGTCGGCCTCGCTCGCCGGCGAAGCGAGTTTCGTGATGGGGACAGTCGCTTACGTGATGAAGGGTTCAACCGTTTCTTCATCGAGGTGATCGGTGCCCCTTAGATGGACGGACGCCTGCGCGTAGGGGTGGCGTACTAGGAAAGACCTGCGGTGCTCCGCATTGTGTCGTATGATCAGTCGGCTTACGCTCTTGCCTAGATCGTCCGCCGCGACTTCAGATACGGCTGGAACGTTGTGCAAAGCTATGTGATGGGTCTCATCAGTTGTGTGCTTTTCGAGCCCTCGCAGTTGGCCTTCCACGGCGCACACTGGGATTTGTCCGCCCCGCCCCGCGAACTACGATCACTACGACAGTCGTTATGACAACGCCCCATACACGAGAAAAGCTTCTGCACGATCTCAGGGCCCTCGGCGTCGAGCCAGGAGACATCCTCTTCGTGCACTCATCCTTCAAGAGCCTCGGGCCCGTTGAGGGAGGAGCGGAGACCGTGGTGAGCGCCCTGGAAGCGGCTGTTGGCCCGGAGGGGCTCATCCTGATGCCCTCGTTCAACCTTGTGTCACGGGACAAGGATAAGCGGGCTAAAGCCTGGAACATCGAGACTGCGCCCTCGACGGTAGGGTGGCTCACAGAATTCTTCCGACAAATGCCCGGTACGCATCGGTCCGACCACTACTCCCACTCCGTGGCGGCTCGGGGGAAGGGCGCGAGGGCGTTCGTCGCCGACCATCTCAGCAGCGAAGGTTACGGATCCCCGTGGGACCGCGAGCCGTGGGGCAGGACCTTCGGCTCACATTCTCCCATGGTCAAGGCGTACCGGGCCGACGGGAAACTCCTCATGCTCGGCGTGGACTATCAGTCCTCCACCTACATCCATTTTGTGGAAGTCGTCTATTGGAATGAGCTGCTCGATCAAGACTCGCGAACGAAGGACCCTGGCCTCTTCCGATTTCCAGCATACTTCAAGCGACCGGCGCTCGGGGGGTTCTGGGATCAGGCTGGCAACTTGAGCAGGGGCTTTGTGGGCGCTGCGCAATGCCGCCTCTTCCGAATTCAAGCGTATGTGGACGGGCTGCTGCACGAGGTCAGTAACAACCCTGATCCATACCTGCTCTGGAAGTGAGGGTTAGCTCCTGCCAGGGACTTCACAAGAGCGTCAGTTGCCGCCCCTCGTACCGCGGGCGTGTGCTCGCCGGGTGACCTGCCCGCAGTGGTTGGATAACGTCTAAGGTATTTGTCCCTACACCATCCAGCATTTTCGCCGAGACTTTCCCGACAAAGCCACCTGCCTTCGTTATTTGGCTGACCGACGCTGACCCGAAGGCCTCAACCCATTCACCGGAACGGTTGAGGTGGACGAGACCTATGTCGGCGGGCGTAGGCCCGGCAAACGCAGTCGTGGGGCAAAAGGCAGGACCATCGTCCTGGGCATGGCTCCGTTCGTTACCATCTTCGTTCGCGAGCCAGAAAGAACCGCACGAGGTCGCGAACGTAATCTTCGCCGGTCGAGATCTTGATCTGGTCGACACCCATCGAAGCGAAGAGCTCCTTGAGCCGGCTCGCTCGCTCCCGGCCGAGTTGTTCGTATTGCCTACGGATCTTCGGGCTGCCCGTATCGACGGTGATGATCTCGCCGCTTTCCACGTCTTCCAGTTCGAGCAGTCCGACGTTCGGCATACGGACCTCACGCGGATCGACGACCGTCATCGCGACGAGGTCATGCCGTTTGCCGAGCACGCGCATGGGCTTTTCAAAGTCCTCGCCCTGGAAATCGGAAATGAGGAAGACGACACAGCGATTGGAGGTGACGTGCCCTAGATAGTCCAGCCCTTCGGCGATGTTCGTCCGCACCTGCTGAGGCCTGAAGTAGAGCAATGCCCGGATGACCCGGAGCACGTGAGTGACGCCCTTCTTGGGCGGAATGAACATCTCCACGGCATTGGTGAAGACGATCAGCCCGACCTTGTCGTTGTTCTTGACTGCTGAGAATGCCAGAAGGGCGCACAGCTCGGCGGCGACCTCGTTCTTCGTCTGCCGAACGCTTCCGAAGGTTCCCGATGCCGAAAGGTCCACCAGAAAAATCACCGTGAGTTCCCTTTCCTCGACGAACCGCTTGACGTACGGGCGGCCCATTCTCGCCGTCACGTTCCAATCGATGGTCCGGATCTCATCGCCCGGCTGGTACTCACGAACCTCCTCGAACTCCATCCCGCGGCCCTTGAAGACGCTCTCGTACTGGCCCGCGAGCACGTCGTTCACGGCCTTGCTCGTTCGGATCTGAAGATAGCGAATCTTTTTGGCGAGTTCCTTCGGGATCATGGCACTTCCACGGCGTCGAAGACCTGCCGCACGATGTCCTCGGAGGTCTTTTCCTCCGCCTCGGCCTCGTAACTGACGATCACGCGATGACGCAGCACGTCCATCCCGATGGTCTTCACGTCCTGCGGTGTCACGTACCCCCGTCCTTCGAGCAGAGCGTTGGCCTTCGCCGCCATCGTCAGGAAGATAGTCGCACGCGGTGATGCGCCGTACAGAATCAGGTCCTCGATGTCGAGTTTGTATTCCGTCGGGGTGCGGGTTGCCTGAACGATATTCACGATGTAATCCTCGATCTTCTCGTCCATGTAGATTTCGTCGGCGAGTTTCCGCAGCCCAACGATGTCTGCGGGCTCGATGACAGGCTCGACATCGAGCTTGGGCGAAGAATTCGCCATCGCCCGCAAGATTTCCCGCTCTTCTTCCTTGCTCGGATAGGTCACTTTGAGCTTCAGCATGAAGCGGTCGACCTGTGCCTCAGGGAGTGGATAGGTGCCTTCCTGCTCGATGGGATTCTGCGTAGCCAGCACCATGAAGGGGTCGTCCAGTTTGTACGTTTCGTCACCGATGGTGACCTGCTTCTCCTGCATGGCTTCGAGTAGCGCACTCTGCACCTTGGCCGGAGCGCGGTTGATCTCGTCGGCAAGAATGGTGTTGGCGAAGATCGGCCCCTTTTTCGTCGTGAAGCCGCCCGTTTTCGGATCGTAGATCAACGTTCCGACGACGTCCGCGGGCAATAGATCGGGCGTGAACTGAATGCGTTGGAACGAGGCCTGGATGGTTCTGGCCAGCGTGGTGACGGAGAGCGTCTTCGCGAGGCCGGGTACGCCCTCGATGAGGATGTGGTTGTTGCAAAGAAGCCCGATCAACAACCTGTCGATAAGGTACTGTTGTCCGACGATGACCTTCCTGATCTCATTCCGGACCCTGCCAATGACTTCGCTCTGCTTTTCTACCGTCTCACCGATTTGCTTAACGTCGACGGCCATCCTCTCAGCCTCCTTTGCCTGCGGAGAACGGGCTCTGCGGAGAAAAATGACGCTGACTCGAAGCGTCGAGTTCCCTGAAAAACCCTGAGCTGCGCCGAGCCAGTTGGTATGAACGGCATCAGGGCATCCGAATCACCGAGCAACCTGCCGTGAGGCCTCTCACACCGATAGTCGGACGTGATGGGGTAGGGCTGAGCCAGCAGCAGTTTGCGGCTTGGCGATTCTGCCTCTGAAGTACAGGCTCCGGCGGGCAGCGTCAAGCGCGCCGTGTGAGCCCCGTGAAGGGGGGCCTTGCGGCCAACGAATCAGTTCACCGTCCACATGGCGACCCACCCGCAATTCCTGATGGCACTCATGCGTTAGAGAGCCGATCGTCACATCATGCCCACTTGGGCCTGAGCCCCACGGGACCCGAACGCGTTCACGCTCGATCGTCGTCCTGAAGGGCCCGAATCCAGATGTTGCGGTAGCGGACGGGGTCACCGTGGTCTTGGAGCATGAGCGGACCCTTAGGAGGGTGTGCAACATAGGAGCCGACGATCTTGTGGCCCGTAGCACCGAGGAGTTCCGTATGGTGGTGGACCAACACGCCGTTGTGAACGACGGTGACGTACGCGGGGCTGACAAGCTTTCCTCCATCGAAACGCGGAGCCATGAAGAAGATATCGTAGGTCTGCCATTCGCCGGGCTTGCGGCAGGCGTTGACCAGCGGTGGGACCTGACCGTAGACCGCAGCGGTATGCCCGTCTGCGTAGGTCCTGTTCTCGTAGCCGTCGAGCACCTGGATCTCGTAGCGGCCCATCAGGAACACGCCGCTGTTGCCGCGGCCCTGACTCTCACCCGTCACCCCCGCAGGTGCCGCCCATTCGACGTGCAGTTGGCAGTCCCCGAAATGCTCTATGGTCTCGATGTTCCCGCTCCGGGTGACCTCCAGGGTGCCGTTTTCGACCTTCCACCGGATTTCACCGTCACGCCCGATCCACTTCGAGACATCGAGCCCATCGAAGAGCACGGTCGCATCCGATGGCGGCCGGCCAGGCGCCTCCTGCGAACTGGGGGTGCCGGGGTCCACGACCGGCGGTTGGGGTCGCGTGCCGTCGTGCACCCTCCACCTTGAACCGGGCAGCATGGGCGTATCATTGTAACCGATGGGCGTCTCCTCCTTCATCTGCGGTTCTGCTCCATGATCACCTTCCCTTGTGATACCGCGATGTTCACACCCTTAGCATGGGAGGCTATGCTTGCTCGCGTGGGAGCCGTCCCTCTCGCACAGGTACGGCTCTACCTTGCAGACTGTCAACCACATCTCGCCAACCGACTTGACTTGATGAGAGCCCGACGGTACGATGCGCTTTACGCTAGAGCTATCGCCAGGGGGGCTTGAAAAGGTCGCGCGCAAGAGGCTCATTCACCCAGGGAGAGATTCATAAGAGGCGCTATCAATCGCGGTACGGCGCACGAGAGAGGCGTATGGACATTCCGAGGGAAAAGCTGCTTGAAATGTATGAGCGGATGGTCACCATCCGCCAGTTCGAGGACCGGACGCACGACGAGTACGCCGCCGGGCACATTCCGGGCTTCGTCCACCTCTATGCGGGAGAGGAGGCCGTAGCCGTCGGGGTATGCGCGCATCTGGACGACGACGACGCCATCACGAGCACCCACCGGGGTCATGGTCACTGCATCGCCAAGGGGGTGGACTTGGGGGCGATGATGGCGGAGCTCTACGGCCGAGCCACCGGCGCCTGCAAGGGCAAGGGCGGTTCCATGCACATCGCCGACGTAGACCGGGGTATGCTCGGTGCCAATGGGATCGTCGGTGCCGGCGTGCCGCTCGCCTGCGGCGCGGCGCTCAGTGCGCAGGTACGCGGTACCCGGCAGGTTGCCGTCAGCTTCTTCGGAGACGGCGGCTCCAACCAGGGAGCCTTCCACGAGGGGTTGAACCTGGCGGCCATCTGGAAGCTCCCCGTGCTATTCGTCGTCGAGAACAACGGCTATGCCGAGTCGACCAGCGCAAAGTATGCCACGAGCGTCGGTGATATTGCCGAGCGGGCGCGTTCCTACGGCATCCCCGGTGTCATTGCCGACGGCCTGGACGTCTTTGACGTCTACGCGAAGGCGGGAGCGGCCATTGCCGCGGCTCGCGCGGGCGATGGTCCTACGCTCCTGGAGTGCAAGACCTACCGCCTCTACGGCCATTATGAGGGCGACACGCAGACCTACCGCTCCAAAGAGGAGATCGAGCGCTTTAGGGGCGAGTACTGCGCCATCCGTCACTTCCGCGAACGCGTCATCCAGCAGGGGTGGCTGGCCACGGATGAGCTGGATGCCACCGATTCACAGGTTACAGCCGCCATCGACGCAGCGATTGCCTTTGCGGCCGAGAGCCCGTGGCCTGATCCCTCGGAGGTGACGGCCGACGTCTATGTGAGCTACGAGGGGGCCGGAACATGAGCGACGAACGCACACTCACCATGCGGGAGGCCATCGGCGAGGCCCTGCGCCAGGAGATGGCGAGCGACCCCACGGTCATCATCATGGGCGAGGACATCGTCGGGGGTGCGGGATCGGACGAGCCGGGTGCCGAGGACGCCTGGGGCGGGCCGATGGGCATTACCAAAGGTCTGGTGGCTGAATTCGGGCGCGAGCGCGTGCGTGATACGCCCATCAGCGAAGCGGGCTTCGTCGGCGCCGCCGTAGGTGCTGCCACGATGGGTCTCAGACCCGTGGCGGAACTGATGTTCGTGGATTTCTTTGGCGTCGCCATGGATCAGATTTACAACCAGGGAGCGAAGCTGCGCTACATGTTCGGCGGCAAGGCGAAGGTACCCATGGTCATCCGTTCGATGATCGGTGCGGGGCTCGGAGCGGCGGCCCAGCACTCTCAGAGCCTCTACGCCATCTTCACGCACATTCCGGGCCTGAAGGTCGTCATCCCCTCCACGCCGTACGATGCCAAGGGTCTTTTGATCTCCGCCATTCGCGACGACGACCTCGTCTACTTCTTAGAGCACAAGACGATGTACGACGATGCCGGCCCCGTACCGGAGGCGCCCTATACCGTTCCTCTGGGTCAGGCGATGGTCCGGCGCGAGGGGAGCGACATCACCGTCGTCGCCATCGCAAAGATGGTCGGGGTGGCGCTCGCCTCGGCAGAGGTGCTTGCCGGAGAGGGAGTGAGCGTTGAAGTGATCGACCCGCGCTCGCTGAGCCCGATGGATGCGCGGACGATCCTGGATTCGGTGGAGAAGACGGGTCGCCTCGTGATCGTGGACGAAGACACACCGCGGTGCAGCCTGGCCACGGACATCGCGGCGCTGGCGGCGGATGAGGCGTTTTACAGCCTTGAAGCTCCGATCAAGTGCGTCACCGCACCGCACACGCCCGTACCCTTTAGTCCGACACTGGAAGGCGCCTACATCCCCTCCGAAGAGCGGGTCGTAGCGACGATCCGCGAGGTAATGAAGGCATGACCCCCATCGTGCTTCCCAAGTCGGGCCTCACCAGCGAAGAAGCAACGCTCACCCGGTGGTGCGTGGCGGAGGGCGAGCGCGTCGAAGCGGGCCAGCTCCTCTGCGAGGCCGAGACCGAAAAGGCCACCGTCGAGGTGACCGCACCTGCGGCGGGGCTCCTTCGCAAGGTGCTCATCAGTGAAGGCGAGACGCGGCCGGTGGGCGTGACTCTGGGCTGGATCGGTGAGGAGGATGAGCCAATCCCCGAGGCCGAGGCGGTTGCGGCCGCGACGGCTGAGACCGTGCAGACCACCACCACGAGCGCACCTGCGGGACCGCGTCGGGCAGGGGCGGGCCGGGTGCGCGCCTCGCCTGCGGCGCGCAAGCTCGCGGCCGAGGGCGGGGTTGATCTGGCGGCGCTCTCGGGTAGCGGCCCCGGCGGTGCGATCACAACTGCGGATGTGGAGCGCGCCGTCAAGATCAGCGGAACGCCGGAGAACGTCGAGCTCGTGCCGATGAGTTCGATGCGCCGCGCTATCGCCCGCACGACACAAGAGAGCTTTCAGCAGGCGCCACATTTCTACCTCACCGCCGAAGCCAATGCGGAACCGCTTCTGGCCCGTCGCCCCGAGGGCATCTCGATCACCCACTGTTTGGTCAAGGCAGCGGGGTTAGCGTTGCGCGAGTTTCCCCAAATGTGTGCGCGGCTTCAGGGCGAGGCATTCGCGATCCCTCGCACGGTGAACATCGGGTTGATTACAGCGGTGGATGACGGTCTGCTCGTTCCCGTGATACGCGATGCGGATCAGCGCTCGCTTGCCGAGATCGCCGACACGACGCGCTCACTGGTGGAGAAGGCGCGCTCGGGAAGGCTTTCGGCTGAGGAGGTTTCGGACGCGGGGTTCACCATCACTAACCTTGGAATGTACGGAGTCGAGACCTTTCAGGCCATCATCCACCCGCCCGAAGCCGCCATCCTCGCCGTTGGCGCCATCCTGGAGAAGCCGGCCGTTGTGGAAGACAAGATCGTCCCTGCCAAACGCATGGCGCTAACCCTTTCTTGCGATCACCGCATCGTGGACGGCGTGATCGCAGCGCAGTTCCTAGGGCGCCTCAAGGCGTTGGCCGAGGAGCCGTCGGCGCTGGGAATGACGTAGGCGAGGCCTTTCCCGTGCCGGATCGCGTCCTAGCCCCGGAACCGCACTACCACGAGGGGCTGAAAGCCGTCGTTCCCTGCTGGTGGACTGAGATCAGACGTACAGGGGCACATTCACCGTTCCGAGCCAAGCCCGCTAAACCGAGCGCCGCGCGAAACCTGAGAAACTCGCCAGCCAACTTCGTGTGTCAGCCAGGTCGAACTGCCCCCGGATGTGGATTTCCCAAAACGGGCTTAATGCGTTCCGGTCCCTTCCCGGCCAGTGAGGTTCATCTATGCGGTGCCATGGCGAACGATGGTACAGCGTCCACTCCCGCCGCTGCCATGTAGATGCGGGTCCTGTCGTTCAGGTTGCCGTAGAAGGCCCGGACCTCCGGATCAGGGTGATCCCGCCAGAGGGTGGCAGGGATGATGGATTGCTGGCTCAGGTAGGGGCGGTCGCGGTGGCCGTAATAGATCTGGGCGCTCTTGCGTTCCCGCTGGGTCGGCTTCACCGTGACCCCGTGAAACATTGAAACGTTCCAGATGGTGGCAGTACCGGCCGGTCCGTACACGTCATGGCTTCCGCTCCTCTCGAGCTGCGCTTCTCTATCCAAGATAGGCTCGTGGGCCGATTCCGGCGAGAGCGTCAAGCAGTGGGTGCTCTCATCCACGTCCGTCAGGTAGACAGTGAGCTGGAGGAAGGCCGTCCGCAGCGGATGATCGATCCAGTGGGGCTTGTCCCGATGCCATCCAGTGGAGTGCTCGCCATCGTACGGAACCACGTGGCGGAGAAGAATCTCTGAGAAACAGATAGGCCCGCCCATGAGCGCCTCCGCTATCGGCAGGACCTTGGGATGGCGGACGAGGGTGTCAAACTCGGGCGAGCTCACCAGCACGTCGAGGTTGATGGATATGTTCGAGCTCCCCGACGGAGTATCGGCTAGTCCCGTTAGGCCCGGTGTGCGGTGCCAGCAACACTGGTTGCTCGCGCGGTCGCGGTCGTAGACCTCGAGGTAGTGCTGTACTTCCTCGTCGGTGAGCAGTTTGCCCAGTTCCAGATAGCCATGCTCCTCGAAGAATTTGTAGTCCTGTGCGTCCATGTCACTCCTCCTCAAGACCCCGAAGAACTGCTTGCGTCCGGCGCCCCTGGTTCAAGACTTCGCGGCAGCCTGAGGCTTCAAGACAGTCCGAGTGACCCTTAGAGAGGGGCCACGGGCCGCGTGCGACGCCCTTCTGAACCGCGATGGGTGAGTGAACTCCGTGCCGTTTCGGTCAGACGCTAGAACTATAGTGATATGGCCACCGCATGTCCAGTCAGATTTAGCGGTGGGCGGCCCCGACCTCCATCAACCAGTCCACCCGCTGTGTGAATCGACTGATAAGATAAGCAACGACGACAAGGATGGGCAATGAGCAGGCTGTGGCGCGGCGCCGAGCGGATCATCCGTATACTGAGAGAAGCTGACGTCGAGTTGGCCACGGGTGAGACGGTGGTTGCAGCATTCGGGAAGCGGGGCGCCTCGGAGCATCGGACATGCCGCACGCTGGTCCAGCCTAAGTCCAAAGAACTGAGATTCCGCTTGCCGGATGCCACGAACGCTCCGTATTCTTTCACTTTCCGATGTCTGCGCCGTCCCCAGCTAGGCCTTTCCGCTATGCGGGGGCGGACTGATCTGCACATGGGCCCTCAAGACTGACCGGGACGCATCGTGGCGATGAATGACGCTAGGCACGCGTACTGGAGGCGGAACCTCCTTTACCTGTGCATCCTGCTGGTGGTATGGTTCATCGTGTCTTACGGCTGCGCTATTCTGTTCGTGGACTACCTCGATCGGATTAGGATCGGCGGCTTCGGCCTCGGCTTCTGGTTCGCGCAGCAAGGCTCGATTTACGTCTTCGTCGCGCTGATCTTCATCTATGTCTTGCTCATGAACCGCCTCGACAGAAAGTCCGGCATGGGCGAGCGGGAGCCTGACCAGACATGAACGTGCAGGCCTGGACGTTCGTCATCGTCAGCCTTTCGTTTGCGCTGTACATCGGCGTGGCGATCTGGTCGAAGGCCCGCACGACGGGCGAATTCTACGTAGCCGGCAAGGGCGTACGGCCGGTCATGAACGGCATGGCGACCGCCGCCGACTGGATGAGCGCCGCATCGTTCATCTCGATGGCCGGTCTCATTTCGTTCATGGGCCGTGACGGCTCCGTCTATCTCATGGGCTGGACCGGCGGCTACGTTCTGCTGGCGCTGCTCTTGGCTCCGTATCTGCGTAAGTTCGGCAAGTACACGGTGCCCGATTTCGTCGGCGATCGGTATGCCTCGCAGGCGGCGCGCCAGGTGGCCGTGGTCTGCGCCATTTTCGTCTCCTTCACGTATGTATCCGGGCAGATGCGTGGTGTCGGGATCGTCTTCTCGCGGTTCTTGGACGTGGGTGTCACCGAGGGTGTGCTGGTCGGCATGGGGATCGTGTTCTTCTATGCTGTGCTTGGGGGCATGAAAGGCATCACTTATACCCAGGTCGTGCAGTACTGCGTCTTGATCTTTGCCTACCTCGTCCCGGCTATCTTCATCTCGCTTCTTCTGACGGGAGAGGTCATCCCGCAAGTCGGTTTCGGTGGGTCGCTGGCCGACGGTTCGGGCGAGTACCTGCTCGACAAGCTCAACGGGCTCAGCCAAGAGTTGGGCTTCGGTGCATACACCGATGGGCGGAAGGGGACGATCGACGTCCTGTGCATTACCGCAGCGCTGATGGTCGGAACGGCCGGTCTGCCCCACGTCATCGTGCGCTTCTACACGGTGCCGAAAGTTGCCTCGGCGCGCAGCTCGGCGGGCTGGGCGCTCTTGTTCATCGCGCTCTTGTACACCACCGCGCCCGCAGTGGCGGCCTTCGCGCGGACGAATTTCCTCACAACAATCTCCAATACGCGTTACGAGGACGTCCCGAACTGGTTTGCAACGTGGGAGAGGACGGGCTTGATCCGGTTCGAGGACAAGAACGGTGACGGCATCATCCAGTACCGCGGGTCCGAATCGGACATCGCAAATGAACTGACGGTCGATCGGGATATCATGGTGTTGGCGAATCCCGAAATCGCCCAACTCCCCAATTGGGTGGTCGGCCTTGTCGCAGCGGGTGGACTGGCTGCGGCTCTCTCGACCGCCGCAGGACTGCTGCTGGTGATCTCCACGTCTATCGCACACGACCTGCTGAAGCGAGGTTTCAAGCCACGGATCAGTGAGAGGGGAGAACTGATTGCCGCACGGGTGTCGGCGGGCGTAGCTGTATGTATAGCCGGCTATTTCGGTATGAACCCGCCCGGCTTCGTCGGACAGGTCGTCGCGTTCGCATTCGGTCTGGCGGCGGCTTCTTTTTTCCCCGTCATCATCATGGGGATTTTCTCGAAACGCGTGAACCAATACGGCGCCATCAGTGGGATGATGGTTGGGATTGTCTTCACTGCGGGTTACATCGTCAACTTCAAGTTCATCCATCCTGAGCTTAACTCGGTCGAGCACTGGTGGTTGGGTATATCGCCTGAGGGTATTGGGACTCTAGGCATGTTGCTGAACTTCCTGGTGGCCGTCACCGTGTCTCTGGCGACGCCCGCGCCACCGAGCGAGATCCAGGAACTCGTCGAGGAGATTCGCATCCCGCGCGACGCGGGCCTGCCGCACGAAGTCTCGGGCTGATCGCATCCTAAGGCCGGAAGGGTTGAATCGCATGACGACACCCGTCCGAGCCGTACGAATGGACGCTCATGGCAGCGACCGGGTTCGGCGTGACATGCTCCGATCGGTCGTGCCAGACCCTATGATCGCCCCAGAGTCTTATCCGCCGGGCGGCGGACATAGCCATGGAGCGACGCGACCGACGCACAAGCCCATTTTGAGGCTAATCTGCCAGCCTCACACCGAGCACCCACATGGGCTGCTTGCCAACAGCATAGGTCTCCAAGGGCTTTAGGACCCCGCTTTGGGGATCGATCCGGTATGCGGCAAGCACCCCCGAATCCAGACCGGCGGCAAAAAGGAAGTGGCCCTCGGGATCGAGGGTGAAAGCTCTCGGGGTCTTTTCCGTGGGTTGGTGTCCGATAGCAGTGAGCTCACCCGTGGATGCGTCGACTGAGAAACAGGCAATGCTATCGTGACCACGATTTGGGGCATAGAGGAATCTCCCTGAAGGCGCGATCTGAATCTGGGCGCAACTGTTCTCTCCATCAAAACCCTTGGGCTGCGTCGAGATCGTTTGAAAAGCTGCAAGCGTGCCGGCCGATGGGTCGAAGTGGTAGGCCGTCACACTGCATCCCTGTTCGTTCACGAAGTAGGCGATGTCCTTACTCGGATGAAAGCGGAAGTGACGGGGACCTGCTCCCTTTTCAGGAACGACCACGGGCACCGCGTTGGGTTTGAGAGCACCTGTAGTCTCATCGAACTCGAACTGGAAAATGAGGTTGGGGCCCGCAACGTGAGGCACGAATGCGAACCTGTTGGATGGGTCCGTCTGGATGGAATGCGCTTTATCAGCCGTGGAAAGCCACTCGACGGGTGAACCACTCACGGCTCCGTCCGCACCGATGGGATGTACTGCCGCCCTCCCGGCTCCATAGTAGGAGGATAGCAAGAAACCGCCCTTCCGATCCGTGCTGAGGTAGCAAGGATCCGCATCGAGCGAGACTGTCCCGATAAGCGACAGCCCCCCCGTGGTTTGATCGATGCGGAAACTGGAAATTTTACGGATGGATCGAAGGCCAGCATAGAGGAACCTGCTCTGGGGATCGACCGCGAGTGGTGCGGGACCTCCGCCCACCGCGACATCCTCCTGCAACAGGAGCTGTCCCGTTCCAGGATCCATCGTGAAGATGGAGATCTTGTCCTCCCCCGCGAGTGAAACATAAAGGTAAGATGACATCTCTATTCCTTTCCGTCTGTGGACGTCAGTGGCACGTGGAGTTCGCCAATTCCCCGATTGGCCGTACCATGAAGAGGCTGGAGTACATTGGCCTCGAGTGGATACTGAAACGGATGCCTCATCTCCTCCTCATCGAACGTCTCGGTCTCCGTCAGCGTCTAGGCCATCGGCGCATCGTCTTGAGCTTCCGCTATCGAATCGGCGGATTCCGCTTCTGGAATGATGCGCGCGCGAACGCGTTCAACATACGAAAAGCTCGGCACCTTCCTGACATCGGCTCCGATGCGCAATCAGGTCTGGCCCAACGGTGCCATGATCATGATGTCGCTGACGATGTCGACAACCGCCGGTCGACCGCAGGCCAGCGCCTGCGAAAGCGCGGGCTGGATCTCCTCCGGCCGCTCCGCTCTGACACCAAAGCAGCCCATTCCCTCGGCAACCTTGGCGAAGTTCATCTCCCGGAACTGCCACATCTCAAAGCCAGTTTTCTGTTCTCCACCGTAGGCGCTGGCAAAGATCTCCCGCTCCATGCTAAGAGAACCGTTATTGTTGATCACGATGACGACGTTGACCCCGTATCGGAGGGCAGTTTCCAGTTCAGCCATGTGGTAGTAGAAGCCCCCATCCCCGGTAAAGCAGATGACCGGGCGATGGGGCTGGGCGCATTTGGCGCCGATAGACGCTGGGAGCGCCCATCCGAGAGAGCCCGCAGCACGGATGTAGGTTTGCGTCGGGTGATGAAGTTCTACGTGCTGCGCCGTCCATATACCCGAGTGTCCCGTGTCCGAAACGAGCACAGCGTCCTTCGGCAGAAACTCGCTAAGCTCCTTACAGATGCGCTCCGGACGCATGGGCACATCGTCGGAACTGCGCAAGGGCTCGGCATCAGCTCGCCACTCACCCACAAGCTGGTCCACTCGATTGAGCCACTTCTCGTCCGCATCCCCCGGCTTCAGTACCTCGATGAGCTGGCGTAACGTCGCTTTGCCGTCGCCGCATAGCGAGACGATGTTAGGGTAGTTGCGGCCTAGCCCATCAGGGTCGATATCCAGTTGCATGACGGGCGTCCCTTTGCGCGGGATACACCAGTGGTTAGTCACCTGGCTGCCGGTGAGACTCCCGATGTAAAAGACCAGGTCCGCCTCAGCCACCGCCCGGTTGGCGCACGTTCGCGAATATAAACCCACGACACCTACGGATAGCGGATGGTTCTCGGGGATAGTTCCCTTGGCGTTGAGAGAGGTCGCAACGGGTATCGAGAGCATCTTCGCCAATTCTACGACCTCGGCCTGCGCGCCGGAGGCAACCACCCCGCCCCCAGCAACGATGACGGGACGCTTGGCGTGGGTTAGCACACGGGCGGCTTCCCGCACCTCTTCGGGGTTCACCATAGGCCGGAAGGCGGGAACTGCAGTGAATTGTTCCTCGAAGACAGGGTCGAGGTCCGCCTCCCCTTCGATCGCCTGTCCGATGAGGCCCGCGATTTCCAGATGAACCGGTTGCGGACAGCCAGTGATAGCCGATCGGAAGGCTTGTCGTAGCAGGTCCGGTAACCGCTCGACGGTGTCTATCTGCGCGTTGAATTTGGTGACCGGCTCAAAGAGTGGATAGTCTTCGATTTCCTGATAAACATGGCGGTACTTGCTTTCGGGCGAGCGTCCCCCGGTGATGGCGATGACGGGCGAGCGAGCCAGGTAGGGATCGCGCAGACCGGCCGCCAGATTTGCGTTGCCTACGGTTTGCGACAAGCAAATGCCCGGCCGCCCCGTAACGCGGGCGTATCCATCTGCCATATAGACCGCAGCCTTCTCGCTATGCGTCGTCACGGGTGTGATACCCATTTCTTCCATCTTCGCTAGGGCGGGTGTCAGGATCACGGGAACGAAGAAAACATGGGTCACACCTTTGGCTCGCATCGCCTCGGCAAAGTACTGGTAACCTGTCATCGTTGGCATATTGTAAACCTCCGATTAGACCGATTTCGGCTGATCGGTTTGTCCGGACCGAGCCATTTCCAGAAGAGATGAAAGTCAAAGATTAGAAAGTGAGGCTCCCACATCCAGTGATTTTGAAAACAACCTATCGAAACCTCAAAGGGCAGAAACAGTCCCTGACCGCCGTCCGGCGGACTAGCGTGGGCCTCACGGCGCTGTATCTCGAACCCGAAGACCCACGGGAGAACGGTTATACCTAATGGTCCATCGGAAAGCTCAGGAATGAACTGCCCGGCGGAGAAAGCTGCAAGATACCACTAGAAACAAAGATACTGATCAAGGGTAGTGCCGTCAATACAATCCGTCCCGGGCTCACAGCTTGCTGCCCGGCGGCTCATCCGTTCCGGAAGCGATCCTGCGGATGGACACTTGGGACAAACCTGGCATGCCGTGCGACGCCGGGGAGCGGGTTAACCCTAATACTCCAGCATCATGAGATCCTGCAAAGGCCTCTAATCTCTCACGCCGCCCAATGCCGCCAGTCCTGTCTGAATATCGTGGCCGCTAGGACTTTGGTAAACCCTAAGATCAAATTCAGGTAGCACAGCCAGGATATGGTCAAAGATATCAGCCTGTATGGCTTCGTAGTTGGCCCAGACCTGGTCACTACTAAAGACATAAATCTCGATGGGTAATCCATATTCACTGGGTGGCATATGCCTAACGATAAAAGTCATATCGTTACGTATTTTGGGGTGCTGACGTAGATAGGCACATACATAAGCTCTAAAAGTACCAATATTAGTCAAATGTCGACCATTGATGAGCAGCGATTCATCGACCTCATTTTCCACGTTGAATTTATATATTTCATCGAATTTTTGAGCCACATAGTCAGCAATATAATGAACCTTCTTGAACCGTTCAAGCATCTCCTCTGTACAGAACTTTATGCTGTTAATATCAATATACATCGAGCGTTTGATTCTCCGACCTCCGGATTCCTCCATTCCCCGCCAGTTTTTGAATGAGTCGGTCATCAGCGCGTAAGTTGGAACAGAGCTCACCGTTTTGTCCCAGTTTTGAACCTTGACCGTGTGGAGTGATACGTCGATCACATCCCCATCCGCGCCATATTTTGGCATCTCAATCCAATCCCCAATTCGCACCATGTTATTACTGGTCAGTTGAACACTAGATACAAGTCCAATAATCGAGTCCTTGAACACCAACATTATGACCGCGGTCAAGGCGCCTAAACCAACCAAGAGGCCCCAGGGGTCTTTATCCATAAGCGTAGCCAGGATAAATAGGGCCCCTAACACATACAAAGCAATCTTCGTCACTTGGACGTAGCCTTTGATGGGTTTATGGCGCGACACCTCATAAGAACGGTAGATGTCTACCAGGGCACTTAGAAACCTATCGACCACCAGCACCGCGATGAGAATCATGGAGACCAACGCCACCTTTTGAAGAGACTGTGCCACGTATGGGCCAAAGGTCGGTGCAAACAGGTAAACCACTAGCGCCGGTGACAGGTTGGAGAGGCGGTTGAAGACCTTGTGTTTCAACAGGATGTTATCCCAATGAGTCTTGCTCTTCTTGACAAAAGATGTCAAAGGTGCCAACAGATACCGGCGCGTCACTACATTGGTTAGCATGATGGTGAGAATCACGATCGCAATCTTGATTCCGGTCATTGCCATCTCGGCCTGCTTATCGGTCAAGCCTCGATAGATCAGAAAATCATGGATGAATGAGAACATACCCTCGCGCTACCTAGCGGCTTGGTTGGTGGGGAAAACATACTCTGTTTTACCTTCCGATGTCACTTGAGTCTGCATCGGCCTTATGTTTCGCGGCACGCTCGTCCCTACCTTTCCAAATGCGGCTGATGATAATCTTCTGTCCGGTAGAACCGAGATGCGGGTGCAATCTCCGTTCCCACTTCTATGACTTCAGAACGTCCAGTGCTCCACGAATATAGTCTTCATAAGTCGGGTCTTTGGACGATCCTTTAAGGTAACCGGCTGACGTAGATCAGGCACCCTTAACTTAACAAGACGCAGCCTCCCCAGAAACAATCTGTCCCGAAAGTTCTCTCCGCATGATGTCATTTCCTTATCCGGTTCCCAATCGCCTCTTCATCTCTGGGGACTTCTCCGGCCGCCTAAGCGCTTCTTTCTGGTTGTGTCAGAGATTTCACACGTTCCTCATAATATAACACCCCGATGGTGTAGTCACAAAATGTCCATCGGCCTCTCGGATTCCCTTTCCAGTGCGGTTCGGCAAATATGCGCGGATCATCGTCGCCTTCGTGTCCCTCCGACGGGTCCGGTCGGTACGTCAACAGACGGATGAAAGGGACGTTGGGGAAGGGGATCGAGATGTGTAGACGCTACCAGGACGTCGCGCAGAACATCGGGAAGCTTAGAGATAAGTTGCCCGGCGGCGAAGTCTTCGCAACCTTTCTGGTCACGGGATAAAGAAAGCGAGGGGCCCCATGAAAGTGGCCGTATTCGGAGCTGCCGACTGGCTGGGGAGGGCCGTGTTGACCAACCTCACCGGCAAACATCACATCCGCGCTTTCGATTACAACACCGCGGCCTGGAAGAAGTGGAACGACGTTGATGGAGCGTGGATCGGCGGCAAGGTCGTCTCTGGTGACATCGTGGATTTCCATGCCGTAGACCGGGCCGTGGCCGGCATGGGCGCTATTGTTCACACGGCCGTATCCCCATCCGGTGAACCCTCCACCTACAGCGTGGACGATGATGCCCCGTTCCTGGTCAATCTGAAAGGACTGTGGAACGTGCTGGAGGCCGCGCGGCGGCACTGTGTTCGACGGGTAGTGCACGTGGGCTCGTGCCAGACCATGCACCCCGAGGGGGTCTTCTTCGGCTCCGATGTGCGGCGACCCGACGGCAGCCTCTATGCAGTCACCAAGCGCCTGCAGGAGGAGATGTGCCGGCAGTACTATGAGGCTTTCGGGCTGCGCATCATCGTGCTGCGGGCGGATTACATCGTCGACAGCCGATTGGGAATGGACGCCCGTCGAGAGAAACTCGGGTCGCCTGGGATTCCCTATCGCAGCGGCTGGGTCTGTCGCCACGATCTGGCTGAAGCGTGTCGGCTCGCTGTGGAATCCTCCGATCTTGGTTTCGACGTTCTCCACATTGTCGGCACACCCGAAGCGGATGCCACCTGTAACGCGCGGCGAGCGCGCGAGCTGCTCGGCCTCGAATACAGGGGCGCTCTGGAGCAGTACCGCCATCCTGCGGCGTCCCGGTGAAGCCGCATCAGCAGGCGGGCCATGACATCTGAGAGGTCGCGCCATCGAGGCCGTTGCGAAGGACACCCCCTCTGTGAGCTGGCCCCAGCCCCTGAATGCATACATTAGACGGGGTAATTGCCCCTTGACAGTAGGTTGATTATTGATTACTCCATCTAAGGTTATGGCTCAGCATTCGCGCTCGACGTCAGTCGAGGTGCGCAAGGTCCGCGACCATGCGGCTTCGGGACGGGCGGTCGCTCCGGCGAGAACCCGGCGAGCGAGGCGCAATCGGCTCAACGACCTCTCACCGAAAGAGTGGCTCCGCTTCCAGAAAAGCTGGTTCGTGCACAATCCGCCGCCCCGGCGCGGCGAGGACTTGCGGCACCCGGCGAAGTTCCCCGAGACACTGGCGGCGGAGTTCATCACGTTCTTCACCAAGCGGGGTCAGACGGTGCTCGATCCCATGGTCGGTGTGGGAAGCACGCTAGTGGCCTGCCTGCGCACGGGTCGCGATGGGATCGGGGTCGAGCTTTCGCACGAGTATGGTGCCATGGCGCGCCAGGCGGTTGCGCAGGAGCGCACCGAGCTTGGCCTTGGGCAGGACGATCCGCCGCACGCGGAGGTGCGGCTGGGCGATGCGACGCGCCTGGGCTGGCTCCGTCTTCCGCAGGTGGACTACTGCATCACCAGCCCGCCCTACTGGGACATGCTTCACGCTTCCGGCGCCTGGACACAGCGCGAGCGCGCCACATCGGGGCTTCCGCGCGTCTATTCGGACAACCCGCGCGACCTGGGCAACATCGGCGACTACGACGAGTTCCTTCGCCGGCTTTGCAGGATCTTCGAGAAAGTGCACCGCCTGCTTCGGCCGGGCGGTTATCTCACGGTGATCGTCAAGAACGTCAAGAAGCGGGGGCGGATCTATCCCCTGGCGTGGGACCTCGCAGGCCGGCTTTCGCACATCTACGCGCTCAAGGATGAGAAACTTTGGTGCCAGGACAACCAACGCCTCGCCCCGTACGGCTTGGGCAACGCCTGGGTGAGTAACACGTTCCACCACTACTGCCTCAACTTCCGGAAAGAGAGCTCCTGAGGCCCCGGGGAAAACCCGTCTCCTCACGGGCATCTAGCGGGGCACCCCGCCTCCATGAGGTCTCATGCCCGCCCATACACCTTCTGACCCCACACGCCCGGGGATCTTCGCCTGGCTGGACCGCCTCCCCTGGCGACGGGAGACCTCCATCGCCTTTGTCGCCTTTCTCGCATGGAGCCTGCTCTATAGCCATCCGCTCGTTTTTCACCTGTTCGACGGCAAGGTGGTGGGCAAAGGCAAAGACTGGTACTCGTTTATGTGGGATTTCTGGTGGGTCAAGCACGCGGTCACCACCCCTGGCGTCGACCTTCTCACCAACCGCACGATTTTCTACCCCGAAGGCGTGAGTATGCTCCGTCAGGACTTCATCTTGCTCTACGGCCTGCTCTCGGTGCCCTTGCAGCTTTTGTTCGACCTGCCGACCGCCTTCAATCTTCTGGCCTTCACCTGTTTTCCCCTCAGCGCGATGGGCGCCTATCTTCTGGTGCGTCACGTCACCGGTAGCCACTCTGGCGCCTTCCTCGCCGGCTTCGCCTTCGCCTTTCAGCCCTACCTCCTGGGACGCCCCGGTTCCAGCTTCTCACTCGCGCTCGCCGGTTGGATCCCGCTTTTCCTTCTGTATGTCCTGCGGACATTCGATGAACCGGGACGCAAAGCACCCGTCGCTGCGGCAATCTGTATGGCCGCGATGGTCCTTTCCAACCTCGTCTACGCCACCTTCGCCGGCCTCGTGGCGCTGCTGATCCTCGCGCAGCGGGTCCTGACCGAGCGAAAGGCCGCACTGGCGGCACCGTTCTTGAAGCGCTTCGGCCTTATGGTGGGTGTGATCCTGGCGCTGACCCTCTGGTATCTGATCCCGTTCTTCGCCGAGCTTCTGACCATCGACCCGGCCATCGACAAGGCGTACACCAACTTGAAGAAAATCGCCTACTTCAACAGCGCTGACGCCAGTCTCGAGCGCTTTTTCCTTCCCGGGCCCACGAGCGTCTTTTTTCCCACGAGCTACGGTGCTCTGGGTCCTGGCTTCGTACTGATGGGCCTGGCGCTCTGGGGCTGGTTCCGCCGAGCGGAGAGCTCGGAAAGCCGAAGCTTCCCTCATGCGCGAGTCTGGGCCTGGAGTGCGGTGGGCTTTTTCATCCTCGCCCAAGGACCGCTTCTGCGTCTGTTTGGCCGCGCGGAGTTCACCGTTGATGACCTGACCTTCGTCCTGCCCAATTTACCCTTCATCGCTTTCCACCATTTGCCCTTCATGGGCGGCATCCGCCAGTCGGTGCGCCTGCTCATCATAGTGGTGCTGGCGCTGGGCGTGTTGGCCGGATTCGGGATGCGGGCTCTAGAGGATTGGCAGACGCGTAGAGGCTGGAGCGTCCGCCCAAGAAAGGCGGTTTTCCTGGCGCTTCTAGCGCTCATGTGGATGGAGAACTGGCGCGGGTTCCCTCTGCCCATTTCCGACCCCTACGGCGAAGCGCCCAAGGTCTACTCGGAGATTGCCCGGGACCCGACCGAATGCACGGTCTTGGAGATCCCCACCTACCGCTGGCATTACCGGAATCAGTTCAGCCAGTCCATCCACCACAAGCCCATCTTGGGGGGTATGCTAGACCGCATCCCCGCCAGGTACTTCGCGGGGTACTTCGAATCCATACCGGTCATCAGCCTCACGAGCTTCCCCGCCAACATTATCGCACTCGACATCGATGCCTACGCCGAGCGAGCGCGCGGTATCGTACCCGATGTCCTCGGGTTCTTTCGCGTCAAGTACGTCGTCGTGCACACAGATGTCCTCATCGAGGATCAGGCGAGGGCCTATCACGTCGAGCCGGAGGACATCCCGCAGGTGCTCGCCTTCGTCGAGAAGGTGCTGGGCGGAGAGAAGATTTACGAAGACCCGCGAGCCGTCGCCTACCGGGTGCCCTTCGAACGGTTTCCCAAGTCCGAGCATATCGCCATCCCTACGATCGACGGCTCCGAGCTCGTCATCGCGCATCCCAGCCCCTGAGCCCGCATACGGGGGGGCGGTTTTGCTCAAAAGGCCCTCATCGCGTTGCCATAATGGTACTTAGGGGGGTGTCATTCCTCCACCCCAAGCGCTTAAGGCACGAAAGCGAAGAGCGTTTCGATCACGCGGTCAATATCTTCGTCGTAAAGCCATGGATGTAGCGGCAGGGCAACGGTCTGGCGCGCGAGTGCATCGGCGACCGGGTAGTCGGCAGCGGAAACCCGGTAGCGTTCGCGGAAGGCTGTGAGCGTGTGCAGGGCGTACGATCCACGGTTTGCCTCGATGTCCTTTTCGCGCAGGTACGCGAGAAGCCGCGCTCGATCCACGCCATCGCTGAGCCGCACAACGTAAGCCTGATAGGTGGGGCCGGCCTTGGCTGCCACGACGGGTGTCTTCAGCCAGTCCAGGTCCACCAAAGCCTCATCGTAGCGGGCTGCGAGCATCCGCCGCCGACCGATGAATCCCTCGATCTGAGCGAGCTGGATGCAGCCCATCGCGGCCTGAAGGTCAGTCATCCTGTAGTTGAGCCCGAAGGCGATGACGTCCGGTGCGGGATCGTCGTCCGGGTGGAGATCGGAGACATCGGGTGGGAGGCCGTCGTTTCGCAGGCTCCGCACACTGTGATCGAGGGCGGCCTCGCACGCCACCACCATCCCTCCCTCCCCCGTCGTTATCACGTTGCAGGAACGGAAGTTATAGGTTGAGGCGTCGCCAAAGCCACCGCAGAAAGTTCGATCCCAGGTCGCCCCAAGGGCGGAGGCTGCATCTTCCACTATTGCAAGGTTGTAGCGCTGTGCGAGAGCCACCACCTCGTCCATGGCGCATGCCTGGCCGAAGAGGTGGACGGGTACGATCGCCCGCGTTCGCGGCGTCACGCGCGCGCCGAGGTCAGTGGGGTCCACGTTGTACGTGTCGGGCAGGACGTCGGTCAGTACGGTCCGGGCTCCGACCTGCTCGACCGCATTCCCCGTTCCAGGAAAGGCGAAAGCTGGCACCAGGACGTCGTCGCCCGGGCCCACGCCCAGCGCCAACAGTGCCAGGTGTAAGGCAGCCGTGCCCGATGAGACCGCGGCGGCGTGCGGGAGGTGCAGGTAGTCGGCGACTGCGCGCTCGAAGGCGGCTACACGCTGGCCCTGAGCGAGAGCACCCGAGGCGCAAACGTCGTGTAGAGCAGCCAATTCCATGGCGCCCAGGCGGAGGTCCGTCAAGCGGATCAAGGGTCCAAGCTCCCGGCGTGCCTCGGACGGAGGTTGGCGGAAATATGGGGCACGACGCGCACGCCATGGAACGTCGCATCGGGGAAGAAAATGTCTTCCGCCCGAGCGGTGTCAACTGGATCGGTGGGGATGATAAGCGTCGTATCCGCTGTCGGTTTCGAACAGGCGGCGCAGGGCGCCGCGTCCCCACAGGAGGTAGCTGGCCAACAGGCCCGTGGGGAGCGCGGCCGCATAGATCGTCAGGCGGTAGATGAAGCTTGCGGCCACCGTGTGGGCGATCCCCACGCCAAAGGGTTGCGTTCCGAGGACGATGCCGGCCTCGGTAATGCCAAAGCCCCCAGGCGTCACGGCGATCACGGCGAAGGTGTCCGCCATGGTCGATGCAAGGGCGGCGCCTAGGATGGGAAGCGTGATTCCCGAGGCCCGAAAGCAGACGTACAGGCCCGCTATGCGCGTCAGGGACGCCGCAACGCTCAGGGTTGCGATGCCCAAAAGAACCCCACGGTCACGGCGGAGTCTCTGCCAACCTTCGAGGACCTTGGCGAAGGGCCGAAACCACCGCGCCTTTACCTGGGGGACGACGCTTGGCGCGGTGATGATGATCAGTGCGGCGAAGCCGAGGGCGAAGGCGACGGCCAGAGGACGACTCGCGATGTCGTGGACCCAATGGATAGCGGCAAGTTCGGCTAGCCCCATGGCTGCGTAAGCCAGATAGGCGATCACGTATTGGCCGGCCGTCATGCTGGCGAAATGCTCGTAAGACAGGCCATGCCTGTGCTTGAGGTGAACGGCGCGGACGCCTATCCCCCCGCCGCGCAACGGAGTGAGGTGGTTGGCGAGCCTGGAGACGAAAAAAAGCGCCGCCGATTCGCCGAAGCTCAGTTTGATCCCATAGGCTCTGACGACCAGGCGAAGCAGGACGCCCTCGATCACTGTGCTCAGGATGTTCAGACCGAGGACCACGGCGGCATCCTGGGTGCTGAGGAGGCTCAGGTCCCGGAGCTGGTCCACATGTGTCCAGAGGTACCACCCGGCCCATGCGAGGAAACCGACGAACAGCGATAGCGGACCAAGCCGCTGCACGAGCCGCCAAGCGCCTCCAGTGGGAGGGCGCGCGGTGTCCATACGCTCAGCGCTCACGGGCGCCCGTCGGGCCAAAGATCGTAGAGCATGACCCCTCGGTCCGCATAGAGCACGCGTACGTTGTCGCGCCAGTAGGAGTCGTCGGGCACCGGGCGCTTGAGTCTGTAGGCGCGGTTTGCGTTGATCAGGAGATGCGTGGCGCCCAGCCGACGCAGGTTACGAAGGATCTCCTCCCCCGACCGGTAGTCCTCAAGCGCCGGATCGATCAGGTGAAGCGATTTGCCCCGCGGCCCAAAGTTGCCCCCTATGGTCTTGCGCGTCCGGAAGAGGGTCATCGCCTCGTCAAGATGGTGGTAGACGACGGCGTCCGACGGTAGATGGATGTCGATGAGCTTCCAAACCTCGTAGGTCTGGAGATAGCCGTCGCCGGGGAACCGGCGAAAACGGTAAAAGGCGTCGGGATTACGGGCACCGAGCGTCGCCCGCGCGTCGAGGGGCTTCCAGGTCAGAAGCGAGGCGATCAGCACGCCTGCCGCACCCAGATAGGGAACCCAGGAGATAGCGCGCGGCGCGGCGCGTGCCACGGCCACGACGGCATAGGCGCCTCCCAGGGCCAAGAGGCCATAGCCGATGAGGTAGCGCAGCCCCGGTGACTGCACGAGCCAGAAAGGTACATAGAAAACTACGAAGCCGAGTATCCACAATAGCGCCACAGGTGCACGACCCGAGGCGGTCCGCCTGAGCCACCAGACGACGGCCAGAACGGGTAGAAGCGCCAGCGGAGCGGGCCCCAGTGGTGCTTTAGCTCGGTACATGGTGAGGGCGTTCATGGTCACGTCCCAGGGGAAGCGGAGCACCTTGATCCATGAGTCCTCACCCTGTAAAGCAGCCGCAAGCCCAAAGCGCTTGAGATCGTGGTCGGTGTAATAAGTTCCTTGGCCGAAGATGGAGGTGAGGAAAAAATCGAACGGTGTGCCGATGTTGATCAGGTTACGCACGAGCCACGGCAGATCGAAGACCGCCGCCAGCACGAACAGCGCGGCCGCCTGGCGCAGCGCAGCAGCGGGCCCTCTGAGTCGCCAGGATACAGCGGCAACCGCCAGCGTGGCCCCGCCCAGCCAGACCCACCCATTGAGCTTGGAGCCGACCGCGATCCCGAACAGGATCGCCGTGAGCGCCAACACGCCGCGCGCCGAACCCCCGGGTTCGGCCTGCGTCATGGCCCTCTGCCACCCCAGGAAGACGAGCACCGCCAGAGTCACGAACCAGGCAACGCCCAGATCAGCGTGGACACGAACGGCCAGCTCGTCCGCGATGATGGGCATCGTCGCGTAGAGCGCGGCTGCCAGGAGCGCCACGTCTCTGCCGAAGTGTGTCCGCCCCAGGGCCCACACCGTCGCGCCCAGCGCAACGCCGAGCGACCAGTTGAGCAGCTTCGCCGCCATCACGCCATCGAGAAGCATCGCCACGACGTACAGCATGTCCACGTTGAGACGCAGATTGGCCCCCTGGACATCGGGCAGGAAGACCACCGCGCGCGCTTCGATGAACTTTTGGGGGACTCCGAGGTGATACATGAGAGCGTCGAACTCGATCGGTAGCACGAGAGCGGCCACGAAGCTTCGCCACAGCGCGTACGCGACGATGCCGATGAGCGCAGCTTTCGCTAGGGGCCCGATGGTACGACCGAGTTCGCCGAAATCGGGGCTTGCCGAAGGTTGACGCCTGGTATGCGGCTCGGGTGCGCTTGCCCACACGGCGCGCAGCGTTCTCCACAGGTGGCGGTGCCACAAAGCCAGCGGCGCGAGTATCAGGGCGAATGCGGCCTCTGGAATGAGCCAGTGCGCAATCCCCACAAAAAAGGTACCATAGGCCAGTGCTCCGAAGCCGACGGCGGCGCTTGTGAGCAGGGTCGCTAGGGGATCGGAAGCACCGCTCCAGAGGCGGGAGACGATGGGTGCTCCGTAAGCGGTGGCTGCGAGCCAAAGGAGCACAACCGTTCCGAGCGCGCGCAGGGTCACGACCCACGGCACGGCGAGGAGCGCGCTTAGACTGGGTGCGAAGCGGGGGTGAAAGCCGAGATAGATCGCCGCAACCAGAAGCATGTAGAGAGCGGCCCCCAACACCGGAAGAGTGAACCGGAGTCGGAAAGGAAGGTGAGCGGTGCGTGAAGGTGCCATGGGGTCGTCGAAGCTGGCGCGGTGTGCGCCCATTGGACGACCGGCTCGAAGGGAAGGTTCCGGGGGCGACGCGATGGTTGGTGCCGCCGTCGGGGGTCGGGATTGGAGCTATCTTGCGTCGCGTGCCGCGAAGCTGCAACGCCTGTGCGGGATTGCCATGGCCACTGTTCTTGTACTGCTTCCGCGAGGCGGTGACGCTCACCTGGGTCCGGAGATCGACGTACCCGAGCTCTTAGAGACTGTGCTCATCGATGGCGATCTCTCCGAGTGGGAGGACTTTGCCTGGACGGATGGCACCTGGGATCTGGCGCGCGTGCAGGCTCAGGCCTATACTACCTCGTCATCGACTCTCCTGGACAGCGGCGGAGAACCGCCGGGCACACCCTTCACCGCCGAGGATCTTTCGGCCGAATACTTCCTGGCGTGGCACGCCATCGGCATGTTCTTCGGTGTTCGGGCTGTCGACAACGTACACGACATCAGCAGCCCGTCGGGCAGCCCAGCGGAATGGCAGCAGCGCGATTCGGTCGCCTTCGCGTTTGATTCGCGCCACGACGGTGACGGTAACCGTTATCGGGACGGCGACCACATTTTCGTCTTCGTGGCGGATCCCAGCGGGCGGTCTGGCAGCGTCTGGTGGCGCCTCGGTGAGAGCTCTGGAGCGCAGGAACTTACGCTTTCGAGATCGGCAGCGGTCGCCGTTCGATTCGACCCCGACGACCAGCGGAGTTACGTCATTGAAGCTCTCGTACCTTTCACCGATACGTTCAACCTCACCGATCCCGCGTTCTTCCCCAGGGCCGGGGTTCGCGTAGGCTTTTCCCTCATTCACTCCGACTCCGACGGCGGTCAGTTCGACTTCGGCGGCCAGTGGCAACTCTACGGCGTCGGGAGCGACGATGGACGATGGGGGGACTACATCCTGACCGAGACGCTATCTCTGCCTCAACCGGTCGAGACAACGGCATGGGCGACCGTGAAGCAATTATTCAGGCCGGGCGCCCCCGGGCGGTGAGCGGACATGGGAGCGGACCCCTCAGGGTTGGTGGCGCAGGTTAGCGCGTTCGTTCGGGACCAGGCGCTGTTCGTCCATGGGGAGACGGTGGTCGTGGCCGTCTCGGGCGGCGCGGATTCGGTCGTGCTGCTGAACGTATTAGAGCAGCTCGCGCCCCTCTGGGGTCTGCGGCTGGTGGTGGCCCACTTGGACCACGGTACGCGGGGCGCAGGGGGTGCGGACGATGCCGCCTTCGTACGGGAACTGGCCAAGGCGCGGGGATTTCGGGTGCAGATAGAACGCACCGACGTGCCAGCTCTGGCGAAGCGGGAAGGGCGGTCGCTGGAGGAAGCGGCGCGCGCCTGTCGCTATGGCTTCCTTCGGCGTGCGGCGGCCGCCGTGGGGGCGCGTTCGATCGCCCTCGGCCATACCCAGGATGACCAAGCTGAGACGGTGCTTTTGCAGCTTTTCCGAGGGACGGGACGGGCCGGTTCAGGGGGCATGGCCCCACGCACGGCCGAGGGCGTTGTGCGACCCCTTCTGTGCGTGGGCCGCGAGGATGTGCGGCGTTTCTGCCGTGACCGCGGCATCTCCTGGCGCGAAGACCCCACCAACGCCGATCTGGCATACACGCGCAACTGGCTCCGTCACGAGGTCATGTCGCGGCTGGGCGAGCGTTTTGGTCCGGCCGTGGCGGGTGTGATCGCTCGTCAGGCGGGCATCGTCCGGGCCGAGGAGGCGTTCCTCGAGGAAGTGACCGAGAGCGCGCACGGGCGAGCCTGTGCGGCGCGCAGCGCGCGCAAAATACAATTTGATGTTGAGGTTCTGGCGTCGTATCATGTGGCCGTGCGCAGGCGTGTGCTCCATTCGGCCCTGGCTGCCCTGTCGATGCCGGAGGGCGGCTGGCCGCTGCGGGTCGTCGAGCGGCTCGAAAAGTTGTCTTCGGGAGAACGGCCGGTTTCGTTGGGTCCTGACGTCCGGGCTCAGGTGGCGGGCGGGCGGTTGGTGATCGTCAGGGGGCGGATCGCCTTCTGTCGAAAGGTGCCCCTTCCCGGGTCGGTCAAGCTCCGCGACTTGGGGCTGGAGTTACGCGTGGAGCAGGGGACCGGTGGGGAATTGCGGTCCGATAGTGAGGCGACTGCGTACCTGGACGCTGCGACGGTTATGACCCCCCTGGAGGTGCGGTCGCCTAGGCCAGGGGATACGTTCTGTCCTGCCGGGCGATCCAGTGACCGCGCGGTCCGGAGCTTTCTCGCGCGGCGCGGCGTGCCCGTTCTCCTGCGGGACGAAGTGCCACTTCTGACGGATCGCCGGGGCATTGTGTGGATGGCCGGCCATGCCGTGGACACACGCTGTCAGCCGACGTCTGCAACGAAAAGCGTGATCCGGGCGTCCCTTCGAGGGGCAATTTGATGGCTTTGAAGGTGGTGCCAGCCGGGGCTTTGAGTTTGAGGAGACCGTGAGCGAGGAGAAAAGAAGCGAGCGGGGCCCGTCACAGGAGCCTCAGGACGGTCGGGATCCGCCGGGCGGCGCGCGGCGTCGGCTCGGTCTGCGCTTGGGCCGGCGTGAGCCGAGCTCGGGTGGACCCCGCTGGCGACGCGCGTCGAAGACGCTGGCGTTCTGGGCGTTTTTCATCTTGCTCGTCGCGGTATTCGTCCCGCGCTTTTTCGACAGTGTCCGCTCTGCGCCGGTGATCTCGTACAAGCGTTTCCAGGAACTTCTCGAAGCGGGCAGGATCGTTGATGCGGAGGTCGTGGACACGACGTTCCGCGGGACTCTCGATCTCCCCGAAGAGCTAGAGTTGGGTTCGGGGATCCTCTCAGATCGCTTCGTGGTGAACGTGGGGAGTATCGACGCGGAAGACAAGAGGGAGTGGACGGAAGCGGGGGTCGACTTTCGTTTCCAGAAGAAGGTGAACTGGGGCGGGATGGTGTTCTCCTTTCTGCCCTGGATCCTCATCGCGGCGATCTGGCTCTTCATTCTGCGACAGGTCCAGAGCGGCCCCAAAGGGGTTTTCTCGTTCGGCAAGAGTCGTGCGCGGCTTCTGACTGAGGAGCGCCCCAAGGTGTCCTTCACTGACTGCGGCGGTGTCGATGAGGCGAAGCAAGAGCTCGAAGAGATCATCGAGTTTCTGAAGGACCCTGCGCGTTTCCAGAAGTTGGGTGGCCGCATCCCCAAGGGTGTGCTTCTGGTGGGGCCACCGGGCACGGGTAAGACCCATCTCGCACGAGCCGTCGCGGGCGAGGCCGACGTTCCGTTCTTTTTCATCAGCGGGTCGGACTTCGTCGAGATGTTCGTGGGGGTGGGGGCCTCGCGGGTCCGCGACCTGTTCGTCCAGGCCAAGCAGCAAGCGCCGTGTCTGGTCCTCGTCGACGAGATTGACGCCGTAGGGCGGCTTCGGGGCGCGGGGATCGGCGGCGGCCACGACGAACGCGAGCAGACACTCAACCAGCTTCTGGTGGAGATGGACGGCTTCGAATCCAATGAGGGCGTCATCATGCTGGCGGCAACGAACCGGCCCGATGTGCTTGACCCGGCGCTGCTCAGGCCCGGGCGGTTCGATAGGCAGATCGTCGTCGAGCGGCCCGATGTCCGTGGCCGGGAACAGATCCTCCGCATCCACACGCGGGAGATGCCACTGGCGCGCGCGGTCCGGCTGGATGTCCTGGCCCGTGGCACGCCGGGGTTGACCGGGGCGGACCTTGCGAACATGGTGAACGAAGCGGCACTGATCGCCAGCCGGAGAAAGCGGCGGGTGATCTCGATGAAGGACTTCGAGGAGGCGAAGGACAAGGTGATGATGGGTGCGGAGCGGCGCAGCCTCGTCATCAATGATGAGGAGCGGCGCAGCCTGGCCTATCACGAGGGGGGCCACGCACTCGTCGGCAAGCTGGTTCCCGAGGCGGACCCCGTCTACAAGGTGATGATCGTCCCTCGGGGGCGGGCGCTGGGTGTGACGCTTTCGCTGCCGATCGACGACCGTCATCTCTATTCGAAGACGTGGCTGGAGGGTTACCTAGCGACCGCACTCGGCGGGCGCGCGGCCGAGATGATCGTCCTGGGGCAAACATCCACAGGCGCCGCGGACGATCTGGAAAAAGCGACACAGTTGGCGCGGAAGATGGTTTGCGAGTGGGGCATGAGCGAGCGGCTGGGCCCGTTGGCATACGGGCACAAGGACGAGGAGGTCTTCCTAGGGCGGGAGCTGGCAGTGCATCGCGATTACAGCGAGCGGACGGCTGTCCTGATCGACGAGGAGGTCAAGAAGATCGTCATTGGAGCGCAGAAGCGGGCGGAGCAGCTCCTGCGCGAGAACAGTGACAAGCTGGAAGCATTGGCCAACGCCCTACTCGAACATGAAGTGCTCGATAGTGACCAGATCGACCGCGTTCTCGGGTCAGGCGTGATACCCACCAAGCGGCGCCCAAGGCGTCGGAAGGCATCGAGGCCCGCTCGAGGTGAAGCTCCCGCCAAGGAGAGCACTCCGGCAGTCGGGGAGCCGCGTCCTACCGCCCCAGAGGTCGCCGTCGGTCATACCGCACGCGGCAAGTGACTTCGCGGCTGGCCCCGCATTGCGGAAGGTTGGCCCAAGCCTCCTAGGTCCCATGAGCGAAGTGAGCCGCGCCTTGCGGCTAGGGACGCGGGCTCTTTCTCTGGGCCAGCGCACTCTCGTGATGGGAATTCTCAACGTCACCCCCGATTCCTTCTTCGATGGAGGGCGCTATTTTGACCCCTCTCGTGCGGCCGGGCACGCGCTGGAGATGGTCGCCGAGGGCGCCGATCTGATCGATGTGGGCGGTGAGTCGTCCCGTCCCGTCTCAGCGCCGGTTCCTGTGGAGGAGGAAGCGCGCCGCGTCTGGCCAGTGATCGAGGCGATTCGCCGCGAGAGCGGTGTGCCGATCTCGGTGGACACCACCAAGGCGGCGGTGGCCGCTGGGGCGCTCGACCGCGGGGCGGACATCGTCAACGACATCAGCGCGTTGCACTTCGACCCTGAGATGGCTCCCCTGGTGGCGGAGCGAGGTGCGGCGGTGGTGCTCATGCACATGCAGGGTACGCCCCAGACGATGCAAACGGCGCCGCAGTACCGAAACGTCGTGGGCGAGGTACGCGCCTTTCTGGCTGAGCGGGCTTGGGCCGCCGAGGGGCTGGGTGTGGCGAAGGATGCGATCATCTTGGACCCGGGCATCGGGTTCGGCAAGACCGCCGCGCATAGCCTTGCGCTTCTGGGTCGGCTCGATGCGCTGGTTGATCTCGGCTACCCGGTGCTCGTGGGGCCTTCGCGCAAATCGTTCATCGGGAGGGTCCTGGGGCTCGATGATCCGGGGAAGCGGCTGGAGGGGACCCTGGCCGCTCTCGCTCACTGCGTCGCCGGAGGAGCGGCGATAGTGCGGGTGCACGACGTGAAGGCGGCGGTTCAGGTGGCGCGCATGAGCGACGCTATCGTCCGGGATCGTGGGAAGGCGTGAGCGATGGATTTCGAACTTTTCAAGATCGGTTTTTTGTCCGTGGGGTTGATGGACCTCCTCGACATCCTGATCGTCGCGGCGATCTTTTACAAGCTCAACCGGATTCTCCAGGGCACCCACGCGCCCGAGATGATGATGGGGCTTCTCTTGTTGGTCGTCGCGTGGGCGGTGGCACTGTGGGCTGAGATGAACGCGCTGCTCTGGCTGATATCGAAAGTGCAGACCGTCTGGGTGATCGCATTCGTCATCCTGTTCCAGCCCGAGCTGCGGCGCATCTTGGTGCTTTTGGGGCAAATGCGCTTGGTGCGCTTTTTCTACTCCGGGGGCAAGGCGAGGGCCCTCGATGAGATCACGGAGGCGGCGCGGCAGCTATCCGAGCGGGGCTACGGTGCGTTGATCGCCATTGAACGTGAGTCGAGCCTCCAGCCCATCGTGCAGAGCGGCATCCGCCTCGAGGCCGAGGTCTCGGCATCGCTTTTGGTTACGATCTTCACGCCTCGGTCGCCGCTGCACGACCTGGCGGTTGTCGTGCGCGGAAACGTCGTCCAGGCGGCCAACTGCCTTCTGCCCGTGTCCCAGAGCCCGACGCTCGATCGCTCGCTCGGCGCTCGGCATCGAGCGGGACTGGGGCTGGCGGAGCAGACCGATGCCGTCGTCGTGGTCGTATCGGAAGAGACGCGGGCGATCTCACTAGCAGAGGGAACCCGGCTCCGGCGCAACCTGGCGCCCGAGCAGCTTCGTCAGCGCCTGGAGGCGGTGCTGGCTGAGTCGGGCCTTGGGGCATTGCGATCAACGAGGTGATGTCCACCGATCTCGTCGTCCAGACGCCGGCAAAGCTCAACCTGGGGCTGGCGATTATCGGTCGGGGCGACGACGGATACCACGAGGTGCGCACGGTCCTGCATGCAGTGGGCTGGTGCGACCATCTGCGATGCGTTTTCGGTGGCGTAGGCCCTCGCGTGACGACTTCGGACCCAGCGGTTGCCGATGGGCCGGAGAACCTCGTCCATCGAGCGATCGCCGCTCTCGAAGATGCCAGCGGGTATAAGCTCGATGTTGAAATCCACATCGCGAAGGTGATCCCGGCGGGCGCGGGCCTCGGCGGCGGCAGTTCCAACGCGGGCTGCGCGCTGGCCGCGTTGAATGCACACGTGAAGCTGGGTCTTGGGGTCTCCGATCTCGATGCGGTCGCCTCGGGGCTGGGCGCCGACGTGCCCTTTTTTCTATCGCCAGGCACGGCGCTCGCTCATGGCCGAGGGGACCGGCTCATGCCGCTAGGCCTGCGTGCGCCGGGTGAGTTTGTGATCGTCGTACCACCGGTGCAGGTGGCGACGGCCTGGGCCTACGCGGCGTACGACCGCCAGCTAGGTGACGGACGGTGTTCGGCCTCGCCCTACTTGGAGATGCTGGGGGCGTTGGAGAATGAACTTGACCTGGCGTGCCTGGCACCGATCCTTGAGAACGACCTAGAGACGCCGGTGGTGGTGGCGCACCCGGTGGTCGCGAGCCTCAAGGAGGCGCTGCTGGCCGCAGGCGCTATGGGCGCGGCAATGACCGGAAGTGGGGGCGCCGTCTTCGGAATCTTCGAGGACGCCCGGCTTGCGAGGCTCGCACGAGAACGGCTGGCGGCGCAAGGCCACCGAGCCGTCCACTGCTCGAGTTGGGAGCCGGCGGGACCATAGCGAGCGTTGACGAAAGCGGGATAGTGGACTATACTATCGCGTTTGCTCATTTGCGACGCGCCGCTGGTAGGTGGCGCATCGCGCCAAGGAGATGGGGCGTCGTCAAATTGGCAAGACACAGGACTTTGGATCCTGCAATGGAGGTTCGAGTCCTCCCGCCCCAGCCAGTTGGGGGCTCGTGTGTAGGAGGTGTTGGAGGACATCGTTCTGGGGGATCGGGGTTCTGGGGGATCGGGATGGCGAAGGACGCCCCGCGCGCGGAAGCTAGTCTTTGCGCGGGTTGATTGGAGAGCGTGAGAGTGGCGGAGATGGTTTTGGAAGTGAAGCTCCGGGAGGAGAGAGGCAAGGGCGCCGCTAGGAGGCTGCGCGCCTTGGGTCGGGTGCCGGGCGTGCTTTACGGGCACGATCGACAGACGGTGCCCGTGACAGCGGACGGTCACCAGCTTCGGCAGCTCTTGCACGCAGGTGCGCGCCACGGCGTGATCGACATCACCATTGCTGGCGAGGACGGAGAGCCCCTCAAGGCGTTGATCAAGGAGGTCCAGCTTCATCCGGTTGAGCTGAATCTGCTCCACGTCGATTTTCAGCACATTTCGCTGACCGAGTTGGTCGTCGTCGAGGTGCCCATCGAGGTCGAGGGTTCCCCTGTGGGTGTGCAGCGCGATGACGGAATCCTGGAACACCTGCTCTATGAGGTGGAGCTGCGCTGCCTGCCGATGGAGATCCCCGAGCACGTGGTTGTGGACGTCTCGGAGCTGGAGATTGGCGACACGTTGCACGTCGAGGACCTCCGGATCACGGTGGGGGAGATCGTCACCGAGCAGCGGCTGGCGGTTCTCACGGTCTCGCCCCCGACGGTGCCAGTTTTGGAGCCCACCGAGGTCGAGGAAGAGGAAATGCTCGAGGAGGCGGAGGGGGCCGAGGCGGAGGAGGGCGAGTCGGAAGCGGAGGCGTCCGCCGGGGCGTGACGGTCGGCCCGTGCGCGCCATCATCGGCCTGGGCAATCCCAGCAGTCGGTATGCTAGGACCCGGCACAACATCGGATTCATGGTGGTGGATGCGCTGGCCTCGGCGCACGGCGGTCGCTGGGCGAGTTGGCCAACCCACATGATGGCGGCCGTCGAGGCGGCGGGTGTGCGCGCCCTCCTGATCAAGCCCCAGACGTACATGAATGCATCGGGCGAGGCGGTGGCTGCGATCGAGGACTCCGGCGGCGCTGCGCGCGAGGATATCTTGGTCGTGTGCGATGATGTCTATTTGTCCTTGGGGGAAGGTCGGCTGCGGATGCGCGGGTCGAGCGGCGGCCATCGCGGACTCGAATCGGTGGCGCGAGCGCTCGACAGTACGGACTTCGTACGCTTGAGGCTCGGCGTAGGTCCCGTCCCCGCTCACGCTGATCTCGAGGGCTATGTGTTGAGCGAGTTCGCACCGGAGGAGCGGCCGGTCTTGGACTACATGATCGAACAGGCGGCAGCGTTGATTCGTCAGGTGCTGATCGATGGTCTCGAGAAGGCCGTCTCACGCTTTGAGTGGGGAGCGCCCCCTGCTCTGAGGGATCTAGAGTGGGAATAGAGCAGTACGTGCCAGTCCTCGCGCTCGGAGGCCTAGCTGTGGCCGGGCTCATTTACGCGTCCATCGGGCGCTGGCCGAGCGGCAATGCGCGGATGAACGAGGTCGCGAGGGCCATTCACGATGGTGCGATGGCCTTCTTGCGACGCGAGTATCAGATTCTGGCGGTCTTCATCGCTGTGATCTTCGGCCTGTTAGCGGTGACGATTGGCCTCTGGACGGGGGTCCTTTTCGTCGCTGGGGCGCTCAGTTCGATGGCTTGCGGGCTCGCCGGCATGAAGGCGGCGACTAGGGCGAACGTGCGCACCTCGGCTGCGGCGAATGAGGGCGGGCAGCGTCAAGCGCTCCTGATCGCTTTTAGCGGCGGCTCGGTCATGGGGCTTTCGGTGGCGAGCCTGGGGCTATTAGGGGTCAGCGTCTGCTTCCTGCTGTTCGGGCGCGACCCGGCGAACGCCTCGAGCGTGGCGACGATCTCGGGGTTCGCTATGGGCGCCAGTTCAATTGCGCTTTTCGCGCGCGTCGGAGGCGGCATCTACACTAAGACAGCGGACATCGGCGCCGATCTGGTCGGCAAGGTGGAGGCGGGCATTCCCGAGGACGATCCGCGCAACCCAGCGGTCATCGCGGACAACGTGGGGGACAACGTGGGCGATGTCGCGGGAATGGGGGCGGACTTATTCGAGTCGTACGTGGGCTCGATCGTGGCCACCATCGCCATCGGCGCCTCGCTGTTCGGTCTGGGCGTCTCGGTGCGCCTGACGTACATGGCGCTGCCCATTACCGTCGCGGCTCTGGGCTTGGTCGCGTCTGTGGTCGGCGTCTTTGTCGTGCGCGGCTTCGGTCGTCTCGAGCCGGAAGTGACGCTGCGCGTTGTCACCTATGTGTCCACCGTCCTGATGCTCGCCGGGACCTACGTTGCCATAGAGAGCTTCGGCATGGCGCGGTCGATCTTCTGGGCGATCTTGGCCGGGGCGGCGGCGGGCGTCGCCATTGGCCGTCTGACGGAGTTCTACACGTCGGGCTCGCCCATCGTGCGCATCGCGGAGGCCAGCCGGACGGGCGCGGCGACGAACGTCATCACGGGGCTGGCGGTGGCGATGGAGAGCACGACCCTACCGATATTGGCTATCTGCGGCGGCATTTACTTCGCGCATACCATGGCCGGCCTCTACGGGATCGGGATCGCCGCGGTAGGCATGCTGGCGACCGTTGGGATCACGATGGCGGTGGACGCATACGGGCCCATCGCCGACAACGCTGGCGGGATCTCGGAGATGAGCGGCCTGGGCCCCGAGACCCGTGCGATCACCGACCGGCTAGACAGCCTTGGGAACACGACAGCGGCCATCGGCAAGGGCTTCGCCGTCGGCTCGGCGGCTTTGACTGCGCTGGCGCTGTTTTCGGCCTACACGAGTTCCGTCGGGCTGGAGAGCATCAACCTTATCCACTCGCGTGTCATCATCGGCCTTTTGGTCGGCGGCGCCGTCCCTTTCATGGTAGCGGCGCTGACGATGACGTCTGTGGGACGCGCGGCGTTCTTGATGGTCGAGGAGGTGCGCCGGCAGTTCCGTGAGATCGAGGGCCTGATGGAAGGGCGCGCGCAGCCGGATACGAAGCGCTGCGTGGACATCAGTGCGCGTGCCGCGCTCAAGGAGATGGTGACGCCTGGGCTGGTTGCGATCTTGGCTCCCGTCGTCGTGGGGTTCGTGCTCGGAGCCGAGGCGGTGGGCGGGATGCTCGCGGGGGCGACCCTGACGGGCGTGCTCATCGCGCTGACGATGTCCAACGGCGGCGGGGCATGGGATAACGCCAAGAAGTACATTGAGATGGGTCACATGGGTGGTAAGGGGTCAGAGGCGCATAAGGCGGCGGTGACGGGGGATACGATCGGCGATCCTTTCAAGGATACTTCCGGACCTTCGATGAACATCCTTATTAAGCTGATGTCGGTCATTTCGCTCGTTCTGGCGCCCCTGTTTCCGCGGTAGGGTGCGCTGGAGCCGAACTAGGGACTAGACGAGGAGAAAGAGGATGCCGCACTACGAGACGGGGATCATTCTTGCGCCTGACCAAGACGAGGGGGCGCTCGAGGAGCGCGTGAGCCGGGTTCAGGACCTGGTTGCGACCCAGGGCGGCGCGGTGGTCGACGTGGAGCGCTGGGGTACGCGCAGGCTGGCGTACACGATCAAGGGGCACCGGCAGGGCCAGTACGTTTTCGTAGGCTTCGATGCACCCCCTGCGACGGTGGCCGAACTGGAGCGGACGTATCGGGTGGACGAGGCCATCCTCCGCCACTTGACGATTCGCCTCAACCGACCGCGCAAGCCCACCGCTGAGGCGGCTCCGGCCGAAATGCATGCCGAGGTGTCTGCCGGGACGGAGGAGGCACGCGAGTCGGCGGGTGTGGCCGAAACCGGGAGCGAGTCGGTGCAGGAAGAAACGCCGGCACCCGATGCGGAGGTGCCCTCTCCCGAGCCTGGGACGACGGAGGCCGGTGGCGAGGCTAACGCGGAGGAGAAGGCATGAACGGACGACGTGGCCGCAGGAAAGTCTGCCGCATTTGCGAGGACAAAGGCGAGGGCCTCGATTACCGCAATGAGCGGCTCCTGCGACGGTACATCAACGAGCGAGGGAAGATCATTCCGCGGCGGACCTCGGGCGCCTGCGCGCGGCATCAGCGGCAGCTACGCCGGGTGATCAAACGAGCGCGGCACATGGCTCTCCTGCCATTCCAAGCGGAGATGGTCAAGTAGGCCATAGCCCCTGATGATGTCTTTCGCGGACGGCGGGCGCGCCAAGCTCATAGCCTTGAGTGTCGCCATCGGGTTGTTGGTCGGGTTTTGGGGTCCTCGCTCCGGCGGCATCTTCGACGTGGCGGCTCTGGTGGGTGTCATCCTTCTAGCGACGAAGGCTGAGGCACCGGTTGTCCTAGGTTGGGGGGCCGCCGCCGGGATCTTCGCGTTCGCCGCGGCCTGGCCGTGGCCGCTGAGCTTGCTTTTGGCCGGGAAGACACTAGGGACGATGGGGTTAGTGGGCTGGGCGGTGCGCCAAGGATGGCGGCCGACCGTGGCCGTGGCGACGGCGATGGTGCCCACGGCGCTCGTGGTGACGCTAGGGGCGAGTTCGGCGGAGACGGTTCGCGCGGAACTCTTGCGTTCGGGGCAGGCGATGGAGGGGACGCTGGCGGCACTGGGGCTTTCGGAAGCTGGGAGGGCGGGGGCGCTGGAGCCAGCGGTCACGGCGCTCGTCGCGCTCTTCCCGAGCCTGGCGCTGCTTTCGGCTCTGGCAGACGTCGTGATCGCCATGGCCCTCGCGGCGCCCCTGGGGCGACGGCTTGGGATAGCCATTCCGGTCTTCCCGACGTTCCGTTCATGGCGGCTATGGGACGAATTCATCTGGGTCTTCATCGTCAGCCTGGGGCTGGCGTTCTTCGGAGCCGGATGGTCGGGGCAGTTGGGCCTGAACCTGGCGGTGTTGTCCGGGGTACCCTACGCGGTGCAGGGCCTGGCGATCGTCGCGTGGGCGATGGGGCGGTGGCGCGTGAGCTGGCTCGGTCGACTGGTCGTATGCATCCTTTTCATCGTGGGGGGGCTGATGTCTTTGGGGTTGCTCCTGGCACTGGGTGTGGTGGACACGTGGGTGGACGTGCGCGGCTTGAGCCGGAAAGTGGAGATGTCGGCGTCGTCGCCTGAGGAGATGGGGCAATGAAGGTCATCCTGATGCGCGAGGTGCCGGCGCTGGGCGACGCGGGTGAGGTCGTTGAGGCGGCCAACGGATACGCGCGCAACTATTTAATTCCCAAGAAACTAGCGCTTCCGGCCTCGCCTGCCAATATGAGGGTTTACGAAGAGGAGAGGAAACAACGCACGGTCCGGCGAGAGAGGGCGCAGCATTCGGCGGGAGCGCTAGCGGAGGCGCTTGAGCAGGAATCGTTCGCGGTGACGGCCCAGGTTGGCGAGGAGGATCGTATGTTCGGCTCCGTGACGGCGCGAGACATCGCTCAGCTCTTCGCCGAGAAGGGCTACGAAGTCGATCGCCGCAGGATCATGCTCGAAGAGCCGATCCGCGCGCTAGGCGTATACACGGTCCCCGTGCGGCTGCACCCCGAGGTGGAGGCGCAGGTCAGGCTGTGGGTCGTCAAGGAGTAGGGCCGAGGCGGCATTTTGATTTGACGGCTCCGAACGCCGGGCCGTATATTGGCTGTTGTGAAGGACGCTGAATGCTGATGCGGGAGCACAGCCGTGCTCCCGATGAGGTGGCACTTGGCGCAGGCGAGATGGGACAAGATGGCGGGATGAACGACGGTGGGCAGGTGCCGGTCACCGTTTCGGGACTGGCGGTTGATACGGGCACGAGTCACCCTGTGGTGCTAGTGAAGGAAGTCGAGGGCGACCGTGTGCTTCCGATCTGGATCGGGCCTGCTGAGGCGAGCGCGATTGCGTTCGAGTTGGCCGGGATCCGACTTGACCGGCCCATGACGCATGACCTGCTCAAGACCATCTTCGACGGCGTGGAGGGGAAGATCCTTCGCGTGGCGATCACCGACCTGCTCAAGAAGACTTACTACGCGGTCGTCGAGTTCGAGGTGGACGGGGATGTGATCGAGCTGGACGCGCGGCCGAGCGATTCAATCGCGCTGGCGCTCAAGGCAAAGGCGCCCATCTTCGCTTCCGAGAAGGTGATGGACGCGACCAGTATGAACGTGGATCTCAAGGATGCGGAGGAGCGGACAGAGGACCTGCGCGAGCGGCTCCAACGAATCAACCCCGAGGACTTCGGCTCCTTCAGGCTCGGCGATCTGGGTTCCTGAAGGCGGGGCGCGCACCTGCTTTCACGTCCCAGAGCGATGTGGAGGTTTTGGCCACCCTTGCGGGGTGGCCTTTTTGTTATCCGTAGGCTGGTCCAGAACCCGATGAGAGCGAGCCGCTACGCGCCGGTCACCGCCCTGGTGGCTGCCGTGCTCGTTGCCTTGCCCGCGGCGAGTGAGGAGGCTGACTGGCTCGCCAGAGCCGCGTATAATGCCGACGCGGGAACCGTCTTCGGGCAGGGCGTCGAACGTTACCGTCGTGGGCAGTACGTGAGCGCCCGGCTCGACTTCTCCGACGTCCTGGAGCGCTATCCGCTCAACCAGAGTTCCTCGGCCAGCCACCTGATGTTGGCCAAGGCGCTCTACAAGCTCGGCGAGTACGAGCGTGCGATGGACATTGTCACCCGCCTGGGTGAGGACTTTCCGGGCAGCCGCTACCTGCCGTTTGGGTGGCTGGTCTGGGCGGACGCAGCCCTGCGTCTGGAGCGGACTGAAGAAGCGGCCGAGCGCTATTTGGGGCTCGTAGGCATCGGCCTTGGGCTCGATCTCGAGGCCATGGCCTCCCGGCACTTCGCCGTCGCTTACGAGGTCCTCGACGCTCAAACTCGCGACGCCCTGGAGCGGATGACGGGCGACCGAGTGCGGAGGGCGCTGACGCTTGCCCAGGCGATGGTGCCCGCGCCTGCATCCAGCTCGGGGCATTCGCCGACAGCCGAGCCGCCGAAGCCCGAACCCACTGTGCCGCTGCCATCGCCCCCTGGTGAGGGCGTTGCGGTCGTCGGGGTACTGGCCCCTCTGAGCGGCGTCGACGCAGAGCTCGGGGCGGAACTTCTGGATGGAGTGCGGCTGGCGTACCGGCACTGGTTCGGCGATGAACGCGAGGGCGTTAGCCTGGCGGTGGGCGATACGCAGAGCGAGCTTGTCGGGGCCGTCCTGGCGGCTCAGAAGCTGGCGGTGACTCAGGGGCTGGTGACCGTGATAGGGCCCGTGGCCAGTCCCGAGACAATTGCCGCAGCGGGCGTCGTCACATGCCATGGCGTGCCGCTTGTGGCGCCGACGGCGACGCAGGACGGCATCACGGCGGTGGGCGCAGAGGTTTTCCAGCTCAACGCTTCCGCGCACACGGAGGCGGCGCGTTTAGCAGAGTATGCGGTGGAGGATCTTGGACTTAGGGCCTTCGCGGTGCTGGCGTCGCTAGACGCTTGGGGCGAGGCGATGGCGACGAATTTCTCCGAGCGTGCCTCGGAGCTGGGCGGCCAAGTCGTGGCGACGGAGTGGTACGAGCTCGGCGCGACGGATTTCAGAGGCCAGTTTACCCGCATCCGAGAGGCGGGCCTGGCGATAGTGGAGCCGGATATCACCGCAGAGGAGGCTGCAAGCGAAGCCGAACCGGAAGGGGCGGAGGCTTTCGTCACGACTATTGATGGCATCCTCATCGCCGCGACGGCCGAGGACGCACTCCAGATTGCCTCGCAGATGACCTTCCACGGAATCGAGACGCAGATTCTCGCTGGTCACCGCTGGGCCTACGACGAAGTGGCAGTTGAAGGTGGAAGCTACGTGAACGGTGCTGTGGTCGTGGCCGGTTACTTCGACGACCCTGGCAACAGTGCACTGCGCGGCTTCGTCAACAGTTATAGACAGCGGTATGGCCGTACTCCGACCACGGTCGCAGCCTTCGGCTATGACGCCTTTTCGCTCCTGGCCAAGGCCTACCGGGGTGGAGCGAGCACGGGGGAGGCGCTGGCGAGCGCTCTCGCCGAGGTTGCGGGCTACGATGGCGTCACCGGTCAAGTCTCCTTTAAGGGTTACGGTCGCGCCAACGGCGACGTCCACTTCTTGCGCATCACCCGGGAACGCTTCGAGCCTCTGGCCCGCTTCGCTAGGACCCCATCAGAGCCAGCTCGACGTTGACCGCTCCCACGCGCTCGGCGGCTGCAAAGGTCCTCGTCGCTCGGGGCGCCGTGACCCTTCTTCCGGTCCTCGGTGTGTGCATTCTGAGCACGGTCCCCGTCGTATCACGGGCGCAGTCCCAAGGGCTCGATGTCCTGGCCCTGACCGACACCTTCGACCTCGCGGATCCTCTCGCCGACATCGAAGCGCCGCGACGAGCTATCGGGACGACGGACCTGCCGCTGCCCTGGCGGTTACGCGTCCGTTCGCAGGCTATCCGCTCGTCTAGGGCGGTGGAGGGTACTGGCCTGAACCCCTGGAAAACCCTCTGGCGGATCGACTTCGATGCGGGCCGGTGGGGGCAGAGTCACCTCGTGTCCGAGAAGGATGCCGGAGAGACGGCGCCGTTCGACTTTCTCTCCGGCTACGCCGCATGGTCCGGCACGAACTCCGTCCGGCGCCTGGTGGTCGGAGACTATCTGATCGACGTGGGCCAGGGCCTGCTCTTCGGGCGCTATCCACGTGCGCTGCGAGGCCCCACGTTTTTCAAGCTGCGCGAATCGGAAGCAGTGGGCTACCGCTCGGTCTCAGAGAACCGTGCACTAAGGGGCCTCTACGTCGAAACGGTTAGGGGACCCGTCGTCGTCACGCTCTTCGGTTCGTCGACGCGATACGACGCGGCGACGAGTTCGGCCGGCTTGACGGAGCGAGTTATCGCTGAAGGCACGCACGTCACCCCGCTCGATCTGGAACGCGAAAATGCCCTGCACGAGCGGCTTATAGTCGGTCGGGTCGGCTGGCAGTTGGGGGGGATTGGCGATGCGGCGCTCCTCGTAGGCCGGAGTGCATTTGTGCCGGCGCTCGCCCCGAACGTGAGGGCTGACGAGGAGCCGGCCACTGGGAGCCATAGAGGGGCGAACCTTGTAAGCGCGACCTGGAATCTTAGCCTCGGGAGGACCACCGTCTTCGGTGAGACGGCGCGTGGGGTGGGGGATTGATGGGCCGCTGTCGGGGGCATCGACTGGACCGCGCAGCGGGCACGGTTTGCGTTACAGGCGCGTCGTTTTTCTCAGGGGTTCCGCAGCATACATGGCGCTCCGCTGGCGCACGACACGGAGGCGCGGGAGACGGGGATCGCGTGGGTAGCGCGTTGGAGGCCGGGGGCAAGGGTGGTCACCCAGACCTACGGTGACCTGTTCAGACACCCGCTAGGCCGGAAGAGCGCGGTCGGCCCCGAAACGGGACGAACGGTCGGCGTCGTCGTTAAGGTGCGTCCGAAGGGGGCATGGCGTGCCACACTCGACGCTCGGGATCGCTTGCGGGAATGGCGCGAGTTAGGCGCTCGACCTGTACCGCCACCGGGGGCTTTTCGCGAGTTCCGGCGGCGCATGCGGGTGCGCGCTCAGGTGGAACACGGCCGCTGGCGCGGTCGTCTGGAGGGGCTGCGGGGCGAGCGCGAGTCTCCCGCTCGGGAGAGAAGCATCGGCTGGCTGGCTCACTTGGACTGGACGCGATCGTGGCGTGGGCGGAGCAGGGTAGCGGCGCGAATCGCGGCATTCGACGGCCCGAACCTGGATGCGGCGCCGTACGAGGTCGAAGGCGACCTGCCCGGCCGGAGCTTCGCGCGGGCGCTGGTGGGCAGGGGCTTCAGGGCCTACGTGGTACTGGGCCGCCGGTTGGGCTGGCTCGAGGTGGTCGGCAAGGTGCGGGGGATATGGCGGCGGGGCCGCTCGCCCGCGGGCGAGGTGGGGCTTCACAGCGAGGCCCGCCTGTAGCGCGAAAGCGCCATAATTTCTGGGGTCCCGGAGCGGCTGAGAGTTGACGTGATGGGCATATGTTTCTATCTTTCCTGGGTTTTGCTGAGGTGTGAGCGCCGCCCAATGTGCGATTGCGGGAACGCACGTGAAACTCCACGAGTATCAAGCCAAGGACATCTTCCGGCAACATCGTCTGCCCGTGCCTGACGGGCGCGTGGTGTCCTCGGCGGACGAGGCCTACGCCGCAGCACAGGCGATCGGAAACGGGCGCTTGGCTGTCAAGGCTCAGGTCCAGGCGGGAGGTCGCGGTAAGGGTGGCGGTATTCGAGTTGTGGAGAGCGCTGAGGCGGTCCGCGAGGCGGCGGCCGAGATCCTTGGAATGCGGCTCGTGACGGCGCAGACGGGCGGTGGAGGCCGTCCGGTGCATAAGGTGCTCGTCGAGAAAGCAGTGGACATAGCGCAGGAGCTGTACCTGGGGGTCACGCTCGACCGTACGGCGGGTCGGCCGACGATTCTGGCATCGAGGGAGGGCGGTGTCGAGATCGAGCAGATGGCGGCGCGTTCCCCTGAGGCGATCGTGCGCGAGGCGGTGGACCCTCGGATCGGCCTTCGGGCGTTTCAGGCTCGCCGTCTGGCGACGGTGGCGCCGGGGGCGGCGCGGACTGTGGGCGACGTTGTGACGAAGCTCTATGAGGTCTACGCCGCTTGCGACGCGAGCTTGGCCGAGATCAATCCCCTCACCGTGACGGTCCAAGGCGAGGTGGTGGCGCTCGACGCCAAGCTGGAACTGGATGACAACGCCCTATACCGCCACCCGGACCTGGCCGCGCTGCGTGACATCGAAGAGGAGGAGCCCCAGGAGGTGCGAGCGTCGGAGGCGGGGTTCTCCTACGTGAAGATGGATGGTGCGGTGGGTTGTCTGGTCAACGGCGCGGGGCTGGCGATGGCGACGATGGACATGGTGAAATTCGCCGGGCAGGCGCCGGCCAATTTTTTGGACATTGGAGGCGGGGCCCGTGCCGAGCGCGTCGTCGAAGCGATGCGGATTCTGCTGTCCGATCCCGCGGTCACGGTCGTCTTGATCAACATCTTCGGGGGCATCGTCCGCTGCGATCAGGTGGCGCGGGGTGTCGTGGACGGCCTGCGGGAGCTCGGGAGCTCGGCGCCCATCGTCGTGCGGCTGGTGGGAACCAACGCCGAGGAGGGCGGCGAAATTCTGCGCGCCTCGGGCTTGAACTTCCGCGTGGCGACGGAGCTAGCTGATGCGGCCAAGCTGGTGATCGCGGCGCTCGGTGAGGTCGCTGCGTGAGCATCCTGGTGGGTTCCGAGACACGGGTCCTGGTGCAGGGAATCACGGGCTCGGAGGGTTCATTTCACGCGCGTCAGATGCTCGACTACGGCACGCCGGTTGTCGCGGGGGTGACGCCAGGGAAGGGCGGCGAGCGCTTCGAGGGGGTGCCCGTCTTCGACTCGGTCCGCGAGGCGGTCGCGGAGACCGGGGCGAATAGTTCGGCGATCTTTGTGCCGGCGCCCTTCGCGGCCGACGCGATCCTGGAAGCCGCCGCTGCGGGACTGGCGCTGGTCGTATGCATCACCGAGGGCATCCCGACGCTGGACATGGCGCTGGTCAAGGCCCATCTACAGGGGATGTCGACGCGGCTCATAGGGCCCAATTGCCCCGGTGTCATCACGCCCGGGGTTGCCAAGCTGGGCATCATGCCCGGAGCCATCCACAAGCCGGGTCCGGTCGGCGTCGTCTCGCGCAGCGGTACGCTGACCTACGAGGCGGTGCAGCAGCTCACGGCACTGGGTCTGGGGCAGTCGACCTGCATCGGCATCGGCGGCGATCCGATCCCTGGCACTGGTTTCGTGGACTGCCTCGAGCTCTTCGAGGCGGATCCACAAACCGAGGCCGTCGTACTCATCGGCGAGATTGGTGGCCAGGAAGAGGAGCGGGCGGCGCGATTCATCGCCGAGCGCGTGACCAAGCCGGTCGCCGCGTACGTGTCCGGCGTCACTGCGCCGCCGGGCCGGCGCATGGGTCATGCAGGCGCCGTCATCTCGGGCGGTGTGGGCACGGCGGAGGAGAAGATCGAGGCGCTAGAAGCGGCTGGGGTGCGGGTGGCGCGCAGCCCTGCGGGGATTGGTCAGGCTCTGGCCGAGATTTTGGCGCTGGTACGGGCATGAGCTTGAGCCGGGGGGCGTGAGGAGCCAAAGGGCGCAAGTCATGAAACTCGACCTCGAGACGCTGAATCCGGGGGTTAGGCGCATCGAAGGAAACGTGAGCGCGCAGACCCTGGGTCTCTCCGCTGACACGCTTGTCCCCGAGGGGCCCGTACGCGTCGGGCTCGTCGTGAACAAGACCGAGGAGCTTTACACCGTACGCGGCGATGCGCGGGTGGTGGTGAGGCTGGTTTGCGCACGGTGTATGGGAGAGTTTCAGTCGGAGCTGTCCGAGGAACTGTATCTTGTGATTCGGCGCCTGGCGGTGGGCGAACCCGGTCTCCACGCCCAGGACGAGGCACAAGATGACGCGGACCTGGTGATCGTGCCGCCGGAGGAGCATCTGGTGGATCTGACCGAGCGGCTGCGCGAGGCCGTGATCCTGGCTATACCGTTCGTGGCGCTGTGCCGCGATGATTGCCAGGGTCTGTGCCCGCAGTGTGGCGCGGACCTCAACGCCGGGCCGTGCGGATGTGCGGAGGACCAGGTTGATCCGAGGTGGGAACCGCTGCGCAAGTTTCTGACTCCATCATGAACTCGACAAGATGCTAGGAGGACCGTGAAGTGGGCGTTCCCAAGAGAAAGGTTGCGAGGTCGCGCCGGGATAAGAGGCGGACGCACCAGAAGGCGCGGGCGCGCCTTTTGACGAAGTGCGCGCAGTGCGGTCAGCCTAAGCTGGCTCACCGCGCCTGCGGTAACTGCGGCTACTACGCTGGCCGCCAAGTGATCGCCCCGAGCGAAGTCTAGGTGCGCTCGAGAACTGGTTGTTCCTCGTGGCTTCGGATAGTAGGCGATGCTTGGGTGCACGAGCCGGCATTCGGGACCTTGTGAGCACGCAGATGGTGGAGCGGTGGACAGCATGACCGCTGAGTCGGTTGAGCGTCGTTCGGCTATCGTAGGCACGGGCATGGCGGTGCCTGCGACCGTCTGGACGAACGCCAAGCTCGAGCAGATGGTTGACACGTCCGACGAATGGATCTGGGGGCGGACGGGGATCCGGGAGCGGCGCATCGCCACCGACGGCGAGACGACGGCGACTTTGGCCGTGGAGGCAGCACAAGGAGCATTGACCGAGGCCGGAGTCGGGCCCGAGGCGGTGGACCTCATCATCGTCGCGACGGTCACCCCGGAAATGCCATTCCCCGCAACGGCCTGCTTTGTGCAGGACATGCTGGGCGCGTCGCGCGCGGCGGCGATGGATCTAAACGCGGCCTGCTCGGGCTTTCTTTATGGTCTCTCGTTGGCCGACGCGCTCATCCGCACCGGAAGTGTGGAACGGGCGCTGATCATCGGATCGGAGACGCTCTCGAAGATCGTGGACTGGAGCGACCGCGCGACGTGCGTGCTCTTCGGCGACGGCGCGGGGGCGGTGGTGCTGGAGCGGAGCGACGACGGCGAACGGGGCATCCTCGCCAGCTATATGCGTAGCGATGGAGGCGGAGCGCGGCTCTTGTACATGCCCGGGGGTGGCTCCCGCTGCCCAGCGACGCCCGAGACGGTCGAGGCTCGGCTCCACCACATTAAGATGGAGGGCCGTGGGCTGTTCAAGGAAGCGGCGCTCATGATGGATGAGGCCGTCGCGCGCGTCTTGGAGATAGGCGGCTACCGGAAGCAGGAGATGGACCTCTTGATTCCCCACCAGGCAAACCTGCGCATCATCCGCGCCACGGCAAGACGGATGGGCTTGCCAATGGAGAAGGTCCTGGTGAATCTCGACCGGTACGGGAACACCTCCGCGGCCACGATCCCCATCGCCCTCTACGAGGCCAAAAAGGCAGGACGGGTGGGGCCCGGCAGCCTGGTCGGGATGGTGGCCTTCGGTGGCGGCCTGACCTGGGGAGCCGTGTTGGTGCGCTTCTGATTCGCATGATACCGAATAGCTTTTCCCCTTCGTTTGCAGGCCCTGTGGCGGCTCTCTACCCGGGCCAGGGATCCCAGTTCGTCGGAATGGGCCGCGCCCTCCATGAAGCCCTTCCCATCGTGCGCGAGACCTATGAGGAGGCGGCCAGTACCCTCGGCCGGGACCTGCGACCCGTCTCCTTCGAAGGTCCCGATGCGGCGCTCGTGCAGACGGCCGCAGCGCAGCCGGCGATCTTTGTTCTCTCCTTTGCAATCTGGCGCGCCCTCGAGGCGGAGGGTTGGCGCTCCATCGCAGTCGCGGGCCACAGCCTTGGCGAGTACACGGCGCTAGCCGCGGCAGGCGCCATGTCGTTCCCCGATGCGCTTCGGGCGGTCGCCGAGCGCGGTGCCGCGATGCAGGCGGCCTGCGACGCTCTGCCGGGCACAATGGCCGCCGTGCTGGGACTTGAGATGGAGCGACTAGAGACGATCTGCCTGGAGGCGACCGAAGCTGGCCCTGTGGAGGTGGCGAACATCAATGCGCCGGGGCAAATCATCCTTTCCGGGAGCCATGCCGGGGTTGAGCGGGCAGGAGAGCTCGCGCGCGAGGCCGGAGCGCGACGCATCGTCCCTCTTTCAGTGGGAGGCGCGTTTCACTCTTCCTTGATGGCACCGGCGGCGGTCCGCATGGTCGGGGTGTTACGCGAGGTAGCGATTCGTAGACCCTGCGTCGCTTTCGTCGCCAACGTCACAGGCGAGCTCGCCGAGGAGCCGGAGGCGATCCGAGAGCTTCTAGTCCGTCAGATCACCGAGCCGGTCTTGTGGGGCGCGTCGGTCGAGCGGCTGGCAGCTCTGGGGGTCGGGACCTTCGCCGAGGTTGGCCCGGGGAAGGTGCTGACCAACCTAGTCCGACGCATCCGGGCTGATCTATCGGCGGTGGCGTTGGGAGACCTCGATGCGCTGGAGGCGGCGGGCGTGGCGGTACGCGTGGAGGAGGCTTAGCAGCAGTCGATGGCGGGTGTGTGCGGTCGCGCCGCGCTGGTGACGGGGGCTTCGCGCGGGATTGGGCGCGCTGTGGCGCTGACGCTGGGTCGTGCCGGAGCGAGAGTGATGTGCTGCTCGCGCACGAGTCGGGTCGGGCTGGAGGGGACGGTTGGCGCGATCAGGAACGCTGGCGGCGAAGCCATGTGGGCGCTGCACGATATCGCCGAGGCGAACGAGGCGGCGGCCGCCGTGAAGGAGACGCGCGATGCCTTCGGTCGGCTGGACATCTTGGTGAATAACGCGGGCATCGCACGCGATGCGCTCTTGGTGCGGATGCGCCCGGAGGATTGGCACGCGGTTTTGGCGACGAACCTGACGGGAGCATTCTACGTGACCCGGGCTGCTATGCGCCCGATGCTGCGCGCGCGCTTCGGGCGGATCATCACCATCAGCTCTGTGGTGGGGCTCGTGGGCAACGCCGGTCAGGCGAACTATGCGGCAGCGAAAGGTGGGCTTGTGGCGTTCACCAAGAGCGTTGCGCGCGAGGGAGCATCGAGGGGGATCACAGCGAACGCGGTCGCGCCCGGCTACATCGAGACGGCGATGACCGAGGCTATGCACGAAGAGGCCCGCTCGGCATGGTGTGAACGCATTCCCCTCGGCCGACCGGGTTGCCCCGAGGACGTCGCCCATGCGGTGCTCTTCCTTGCGGATGAGGGTTCTGCGTATATTACAGGTCAAGTGGTGTGCGTGGACGGAGGGCTAACGGCGTGAAGCGGTGGCCGTACGCGGAGGTTTGAATGACGATGAGTGAGATCACCCAGCAAGTGAGAGATCTGATCGTGGAGCGGCTCGGGGTCAACCCGGAGCAGGTGACGGAAAACGCTTCGTTCATTGAGGACCTGGGGGCCGATTCGCTGGACACGGTCGAGTTGGTGATGGCGTTCGAGGAGCAGTTCGACGTCGAGATTCCAGACGAGGACGCGGAGAAACTCACCACGGTCGGCGACGCGATCCAGTACCTCGATCGGCAACGGAGCGGGTAGAACGCGTAAGATGTCCATAGCACGGGATCGGGAAGATCGCCCGCGCGTCGTGGTGACCGGCATGGGCGTCATTTCGCCCTGCGGCCTAAACCTGGAGGCGTTCTGGGCGAATCTGGTCGAGGGACGTAGTGGGGTCGGCCCGATCACGCGCTTTGATACCACCAACTATGCCAGCAAGATCGCAGGCGAGGTCAAAGGCTTCGACGGCGAGGACTATCTGTCGCGCAAGGAAGTCCGTCGGATGGACCTCTTTTCGCAGTATGCCATCGGCGCTTCGGATCAGGTGCTGGCGGATGCGCAGTTGAACGGGGCGTGCGATCCCGAACGCCTCGGGGTAATCTGCGGCTCGGGGATCGGCGGATTCTGGACCATCGAGCAGCAGCATACGACCCTTCTGGAGCGGGGACCGAGGTGGGTAAGCCCCTTTTTCATCCCGATGATGATTCCCGATATGTCGAGCGGATTGATCTCCATCCGGGCCTGCGCCAAGGGACCGAACTACACCACGGTATCCGCCTGTGCTTCGGGCGCGCACGCCATCGGCGACGCGATGATGCTCATCGAGCGGGGCGACGCCGACGTTATGCTCGCCGGGGGCGCTGAGGCGCCCATCACGCCGATGGCGGTCAGCGGCTTCGCCTCGATGCGAGCGCTCTCGCGCCGCAATGACGAGCCTGAGCGGGCCTCGCGTCCCTTCGACGCTAAACGGGATGGGTTCGTCATCGCCGAGGGCGCCGGCATGTTGGTTTTGGAGGACGCCGAATTCGCTCGTGCGCGCGGCGCCCGTATCTACGCCGAGATCGCGGGCGTCGGTTACACCGCCGATGCCTTCGACGAGACGATGCCTCCGCCCGACGGAGACGGGGCTCGCCGTGCCATGGAACTGGCCTTGCGCGACGCGAGGGTCTCACCCGAAGACGTGGATTATATCAACGCTCATGCCACCTCGACGGCCGGCGGCGACGAGCGCGAGGTGAAGGCTATGCGCGCGGTCTTCGGCGACGGGCTGGACCGAATTGCGGTGAGCTCCACGAAGGGGACAACGGGGCACCTCCTGGGCGCGGCGGGACCCCTGGAGCTGATCGCGGCGATCCTGGCGATCCGCACCGGGACGATTCCGCCGACGATCAACTACGATTCCGCCGATCCCGAGTGCGACATCTCGCCGACCCCCAACCGAGCGGTCAAGCGCAAGGGGCGCGTCGCGCTCTCGAACTCCTTCGGCTTTGGAGGCCATAACGCCAGTATCGTGGTCATCCATCCCATGTCGTGAGGCTGTCCTTCCAACCGCGTTTCCGACCGTGAGGGCTGCGGCCGTGCCGTCCTTGCAGTGGTTCGGTCCCTTGGGTGAGGGTGCGTCATGATCGGCAGGCTTCGGTATCATCTCAGCGGGTGGATCGAGCGCGCGTTATGGGCGCGCCGCTCCGATCGTGAGATGGCCAAGCTTGCGGAGTTGCAGGACCTCCTCGGCTACCGGTTTTCCGACGTTGAGCTCTTGCGAATGGCGCTGACTCATCGTTCGTGCGCCTTCGCTAACGGGGGCAGCGTGGTGGATTCAAACGAGCGAATGGAGTTCCTGGGCGACGCGGTCCTGGAGTTAGTCGTCCGCCAGAATCTGCTCGAGGCCCATCCTGACCGAACTGAGGGTGAGATGACCGAGATCAAGGCGCGGCTCGTTGCGGGTAGCGTCCTGGCGGAGGTCGCGCGGGACCTGGGCCTGGGTCCGTACCTGGGACTGAGCGATGCCGAGAAGGCTGCGGGCGGTGAGGACCGAGACTCGATCCTCGGCGATGCGTTCGAGGCGTTGATCGGCGCCATCCACCTCGATGGGGGACTCGAGGCTGCACGCGTGTTCCTCGAGGACCTGGGCGTGACCGATACGTCCGATCTCGTGGGCCAGCCCTCACCCAAGAACCACAAGAGCGCGCTACTCGAGTACGCCCAGGGCATCGGCAAAGGCCATCCGATATACGTGCTGAAGACCTCCGAGGGACCGGACCACGCGAAGCTCTTCACCGTGGAGGTGAGGGTCTCGGGGAAGCCCGTGGGTGTCGGCCAGGGGCGAACGAAAAAGGAGGCCGAGCAGGGGGCCGCTCGGCAGGCCTTAGAACGCATCGCATCGCCCCGGTGATGTTGCGGCTGCTCGTCACCCCGCCCGCCTCCGGCGGCTGGAACATGGCGTTGGACGCAGCGCTGCTCGGGGGTGTTGAGAGCGGTGCCCCGCCGGTGGTTCGCTTTTTCGCTTGGGAACGGCCGACGGTCTCCCTAGGCTACGCACAGCCTCCGGCGCGAGCGGTGGACGCCGAGGCCGTGGCCGCACGGGCCTGGGGTCTGGCGCGACGACCTACCGGGGGGCGCGCCGTGTTGCACTGGGAGGAACTGACCTACGCGGTTGCCTTTAGCCCGAAGGACCGGACGCAGGCGGCGCTTTTCGGCAGCGACGTGATGACGACCTACCGGGTGATCGCCGAGTGTCTGGTCGCGGGGCTCGGACGCGTGGGGCTTGGCGCGGTCCTCTCCCGTTCCAAGGCAGGGGGGCGGCTCAGTCCGACGGCCGCGGGTGCTGCGCCGTGCTTTGCGAGCGCGGGTCGCCATGAGGTTCTGGTCGCGAGCCGCAAGCTGGTCGGCAGCGCACAGCGGCGGACCGCCCGTGGGGTCTTGCAGCACGGTTCGGTGCTGATAGGTCCGGCTCATCTGGCGATCGCGGACGTGCTACCGCTCGATGCGTCCGGCCGGAAGCGTGCGCGGCTCATATTGGAGCGGGCGACGATCTCGGTCCATGAGGCGCTCGGGCGATCTGTGACGTTTTCTGAGATGGCGGGTGCGTTGGCGCTGGGCTTCGAGGGGCGGCTCGGTGTCCGCCTGGTCGAAAGGGAACTGGCGGAAGCTGAACGGGCCGCAGCGACGGCGGGCGCGGCGGCGCGGACGCTTGAGAGCGGAGAACTGGTGGGGATGGCTTGCGGGGGGACCGATGAGTAACGGGAACTGGAACGACCCGGCCTGGTGCGCGCGGATGCAGCTCAGGCTTGAGGTGGGCGGTGCTCTCTCCTCTATCGCGGGACCGGCGTACGGCATCGCACCCAACCACCTGGAGGGTGCCTGGGAGCGCGCGGCTGGGGTCAAGCGGACGATCTGGCAGCACCAGCACCAGGATGGCTATGCCTTCATGGGCACGCCGGATACGGACCCCAAGCCGATCGAGGATTTCTGCGCGAGTGTACGGGGTGCGGGAATGGATACGATGGTGGTGCTGGGGATCGGCGGCTCCGCCCTTGGAACCACCGCGCTCTGCGATGCGCTTTTGCCGCCCTACCACAATCTGGGTCCCCAGAGAGGCGGCCGCGTCTTCGTCCTGGACAACGTCGATCCCATAGAAACCGCTGACCTTCTGGCACGACTGGACCCGCGCAGGACGCTCTTTCATCTCGTCTCCAAGAGCGGCCACACGGTCGAGACGAACGCGACGATCGTGCGTGTGCTCGTCTGGCTGCGGGAGGGGTGCCCCGAGAGTTGGCGCGATCATCTGGTCGTCACGACCGATCCGCGCTACGGCTCGCTGCGGCAGCTCGTGAACCGCTGGGGACTCGTGAGCTTCGAGATTCCGGAGTACGTGGGCGGACGCTATTCGGTGCTCACCCCCGTCGGCCTCGTAGCCGCGAGCTTCGGCGGATGCGATGTGGCCGGGCTTCTAGCAGGGGCCGCGTACATGCGCGAGCGCATCTTCGCCAAGCTTGCTGGGCGCGACATCGCGACCTTGATGGCCCTGCTCCACCATGTGGCCTACACGCGGTTCGACGAGCGCATCTGGGTGCTCATGCCGTACGCCCGTCAGTTAAAGGGTGTGGCCGACTGGTGGTGTCAGCTCGTCGCCGAGAGCCTGGGCAAGCTCGGGCGGTCGCGCAAGCTGAGGACCGTTGGGCCGACGCCCGCGCCGGCTCTGGGGACTACCGACCAACATTCGCAGCTTCAGCTCTATCTCCAGGGGCTTCCGGACAAGCTCGTGACCTTCTTGGTGGTCGAACGGCTAGTTCCCGAGGGCGATGAGGCCACCGACCCGTCGCTCGATGTCGCCGGGGCCCTAGGTGAGGATCTCAAGGCGCTGGAGGGTTTCGACTTCCTCGACGGTGGCCGGCTGGAGAATGTCATGCGCGCCGGCTACCGAGGGGCGCGCTGGGCGCTGGCTCGCGCGGAGCGACCGGCCTTCGCGGTCGTCCTACCCGAGATCAACGCCTTCACCATCGGGCAACTCCTCTTCATGCTTGAGGCGGAGATAGCGGTCCTGGGCCATCTCTTCGGGGTCAATCCGTTCGACCAGCCCGGCGTGGCCGAAGTGCGTCGCGCGATGGAGGGCGTTCTGGGGCGGGCCGGGTCGGAGGCGTTGCAGGAGCTTCTCGGGAGCTTCGAGCGCAACGTCGTCGATGCGGCGGAACAGGTGCCCCAATTGCCCGGTGTGACTGTCTTTTGAGGGTGTTACCCGGCAGTCGTCCGATTGATCGCGTCTCCCTTTTGGCCGTTGCCGCTTTTTCCCTGGTAGCGTGCTCGGAGCCGGCCGAGCGGTCGAGCGAAGCGGTGGGTGAAATTCCCCTGCCTGCCGACGTCGACACCTCCCGAGCGCCCGTTGGTCAAAGCGGCGGCGCGCTGGTCCTGGCGACGATTTCCGGCCCTAAGACGTTCAACCCGCTGGTTGCGCGCGAGACCTCCTCCACCGACATCCTAGGCCGGATGTTCGACAGTCTAGTGACGATGGATAACGAGACGCAGGAAGTCAGACCGGCGCTGGCCAAGACCTGGGAGCATTCGCCCGATGGACTGGCCTGGACCTTCCACCTGCGGCGTGGACTCCGCTGGTCCGACGGACATCCCCTGACCGCAGACGACGTGGTCTTCACGTTCAGGGATGTCGTCTACAATCCGGACATCCCGACCGACATCTCCGATATCCTCAAGGTGGGCGGTGCCCCGTTCGCCGTGACAAAGACCGATAGCTTGACGGTTCAGGTCGAGTTGCCGGGCGTCTACGCGCCTTTTTTGACCTTCTTCGGGGGTGTATCCATTGTGCCCGCACACACCTTGCGCGGCTTCGTCACCTCGGGCGATTTCGAGTCGGCTTACGGCGTCGGGACGCCGCCGGCGCAACTCGTCTGTTCGGGGCCGTTCGTGCTCGAGACGTTCCGCGCGGGCGAGCGGACGGTGCTCGGGCGCAATCCGTACTATTGGCGGGCCGACTCGACTGGGACGCGGCTGCCGTACCTGGAGCGGATCGTTTTTTTGATCGTCCGGGATATGGACGCCCAGCTTCTGAAGTTTCAGGCGGGGGAGACGGACGTGCTCGATGGCGTTCGGTCCGAGGACTACGCGCTGCTCGTAGCGGGCGAGGCGGCGGGCGATTACGCGGTGCACAACCGGGGCCCTTCGCTGGGCCAACTCTTCGTCTGGTTCAACCTCAATCCAGGGACGAACCCCGTGACCGGCGATCCCCTCGTCGATCCGGTCAAGCAGGCCTGGTTCCGCCAGGATGTCTTTCGCCGGGCGATGGCTCACGCCATCGATAAGCGGGGGATCATCGAGACGGTCTATCTGGGCCTAGCGGAACCTCAGTGGGGCAACGAAAGCCCCGGCAACGCGCTGTGGTACGATCCCGACGTGCCCCGTTACCCTTTCGATCTCGTGGCAGCGGACCGTCTCTTGCGCTCCATCGGCCTGGTCGACCGCGACGGCGACGGCGTACGCGAGGGACCCGAGGGCCACCGCGTGAGTTTTACGCTGATCACCAACACCGGTAATACGGTCCGTGAGGCCATCGCCAGCATCCTGCGCGCCGATTGGGCCAAAGTGGGCGTGGAGGTGAACATCCGGCCCGTCGAGTTCAACCTTGTGGTCACCAAGATCGACGAGACCTACGACTACGAGGCCTGCCTCTTGGGCCTGACCGGTGGGGACCTCGACCCGGCCAGCGGGATGAGCGTCTGGCTCTCCTCGGGCCGGATGCACCAGTGGTATCCCCGCCAGCCGGAGCCCGCGACCTCCTGGGAAGCGCGAATCGACTCGCTCATGGAGGCCCAGGTGAAGACCCTGGACGTCGCGGCGCGGCGGACGATGTACAACGAGGTGCAGCGGCTGATTGCCCAGCATGCGCCCTACCTCTTCTTGGTCCGCGGTCACGTGCTGATCGCCGTGCGCGACCGCTTCCGGAACCTCCGCCCCACAATTCTGCGCCACCACACCCTATGGAACGCGGACGAGATTTACGTCGCCGTCCCCGCTTCCTGATGGCTCTGTCGCCCGCGGGAACCCTCTCGCGCCCGTCGTCGTCCTGACGGCGTGCGCACTTACGTCCTCCAGAGACTTCTGGCGCTGATTCCGCTCCTTATGGGGATCAGCCTGCTTTCGTTTTTCATCATCAACCTGGCGCCCGGAGATTTCCTGACCCAGATGGCGCTCAACCCTCAGGTAGACGCCGCGACCATCGAACAATTGCGCGCCAAATTCCGCCTCGACCGGCCCTGGTACGTCCAGTACGGCTACTGGCTTTGGAACATCCTCCACCTGGATTTTGGATATGCTTTCTCGAGCCACGCCCCCGTCTTCACGCTCATCCGCGCCCGGCTCCTGGCCACCTTCATCCTCGCCTTCGCCTCCAGTCTGATAGCGTGGACCCTAGCGATTCCCCTGGGCGTAGTCGCCGCAACGCATCAGAACACGTCCTGGGACAGGCTAAGTTCGATGGGCGCGTTCCTCGGGCTTTCGATCCCGCGGGTCTTCTTTGCGCTCCTGATGATCGCCTTTGCCGCTCGCACGGGCTGGTTCCCCGTGGGTGGGATGCGGAGCCTCCAGTACGAGGATCTGTCCCTGCTGGGTAAGGTGGGTGACCTGGCGCACCACCTGGCACTGCCCGCGATCGTGCTGGGCACCACCCAGATGGCGGGCCTCATGCGCCAGATGCGCGGGAACCTTCTGGACGTCCTGCGCGCGGACTACGTCACCACCGCCCGCGCCAAGGGCCTCTCCGAGCAGGCGACCGTTTACGTCCATGCCCTGCGCAACGCGATCAACCCGCTGATCACACTCTTCGGCTACACTGTAGCGAGCCTGCTTTCGGGCTCGTTCCTGGTGGAGGTGGTCATGTCGTGGCCGGGGCTCGCAAGGCTGGTGCTGGATGCGCTGTTTGCTCGCGACCTATACCTGGTCATGGGTTCGGTGCTCATGTCGTCGGTGCTCCTTGTGCTGGGCAACCTCGTCGCGGATTTGCTTTTGGCCTGGACGGACCCGCGCGTGGTGTTGAGGCGATGAACCGGGCGGTCGCTGGCGTGACCCTGCAGTCTCCGCGAGTGCTCTTCTGGCGAAGGCTCCGGCGCAATCGCCTTGCGCTCATCGGCGGCGCGGCGCTGGCCCTGCTCTATCTGGGCGCCATCTTCGCCGGCTTCCTCGCGCCGTATGGGCCCGATCACCAGCGGCGGGATGCCTTCCTCCGTCCTCCGGTGCGCCTCCACATCTTCGATGACGAGGGCCGCCTTCATCTTCGCCCGTTCGTCCACGGAGTACGGCTCGTTGATCCGGCGTGGACGCGTTACGAGGAAGACCGCTCGTGCCGCTACCCCTTGCGCTTCTGGGTCCGCGGTGACCCTTACAGGTTTTGGGGCCTGTTTTGGACCGATCGCCATCTGTTCGGCGTCGATCCGGGTGGGCTCATCTTTCCGTTCGGGACCGATCGGTTCGGGCGGTGCGTTTTCAGCCGCATCCTCTACGGGAGCCGGATCTCGCTGTCGGTTGGCGTCGTGGGGATCTCAGTCGTGACGTTCCTGGGGCTTTTGATGGGTGGGATTTCGGGTTACATGGGCGGCTGGGTGGATAGCGCCATCATGCGGTTGGTGGAGCTCGTGATGTCCATCCCCGACCTGTACTTGATCCTGGCACTACGCGCGATCTTTCCGATCACCATGCCCTCCCACCATGTGTACCTGGTGATCGTGCTGGTTTACAGCCTGGTAGGCTGGGCGGGCCTGGCGCGCGTGGTGCGCGGGATGGTGCTCAGCCTGAGGGAGCGGGAGTTCGTTGCAGCGGCGCGTGCACTGGGCGCATCTCCGTTCAGAGTGATCGTCCGGCACGTCCTGCCGAACACCGTGAGCTATGTCATAGTTGCTGCCACGATTAGCGTCCCCTATTATATTCTGGGCGAAGTGGCTTTAAGTTTTCTGGGCGTGGGGATTACGGAACCGCAGGCGAGTTGGGGCAATATGCTGAGGCAGGCACAAAGCATCCGCGTGCTCACGTCCTTCCCTTGGATTCTTGCGCCCGGTGCCTTTATCTTTACGGCCGTGTTGGCGTACAACTTCCTGGGTGACGGCCTGCGCGACGCCCTCGATCCCAAGAGCTTCCGGGCGGAGCGAGCGTGAGCGGCGCTGAGCCCCTTCTCGAGGTCCGTGACCTGCGGACCTATTTTCACGTCGAAGGCGGCTTGGCCCGCGCCGTGGATGGCGTGAGCTTCACGCTCCAGCGCGGACGGACGCTGGGGCTGGTGGGCGAATCGGGCTGTGGCAAGAGCGTCACGTCGCTTTCGATCATGCGGCTGGTGCCCGATCCACCAGGCCGGATCGAGGGGGGTGAGATCCTGTTCAAAGGGCAGGATCTGTTGAGGCTCCCCGAGCGTGAAATGCGGAAGATACGCGGCAACCAGATTTCGATGGTCTTTCAGGAGCCGATGACGAGCCTCAACCCCGTGTTCACCTGCGGTTTCCAGGTAGCGGAGGCGGTGCTCCTCCACCAGGATGTCTCCAAGCGCGAGGCCAAAGAGAGGGCCGTGGAAATGCTGAGGCTCGTGGGCATCCCGGCGCCCGAGCAGCGAATGGGGGAGTATCCCCACCAGCTCTCGGGCGGGATGCGCCAGCGGGTGATGATCGCGATGGCGCTCGCGTGCACGCCGTCGCTGCTGATTGCCGATGAGCCGACGACCGCGCTGGACGTGACGATCCAGGCGCAGATCCTGGACCTCCTCAAAGAGTTGCAAGAGCAGTTCGGGATGGCGATTCTGCTCATCACGCACGATCTGGGAGTGATCGCCGAGGTCGTGGACGAGGTGGCCGTGATGTATGCGTCGAAGATCGTCGAGAAGGCTCCGGTGGACGTGCTCTTCAACGAGCCGTTGCATCCCTACACGCGGGGGCTCCTGCACTCCCTGCCGCAGCTCGAGGGGGACCAGGGGCGGCTTGTGCCCATCCAGGGGATCGTTCCGGACGCGGCGTACCTGCCTTCGGGTTGCAAGTTCCATCCTCGCTGCTCCGAGGCCATCGACCGCTGTCCCATCGAGGAGCCCCGGCTCGTCGAGCTCAAACCCGCTCACGCGGTGCGCTGTTGGGTCCGCGAGGCCGAGTTGGCCGGCGAATCAGTTGTGGCGGAGGCTCCCGGTGGTTGAGTCCGTGGAGCCAGCCCACGCCGTTGGGAGACAGGTGCGCGGCGTGGCGGACGACGGACCGCTCGTCGCGGTCGAAGGGTTGAGGAAGTACTTTCCGATCCGGCGTGGGGTCTTCTCTCGCGTCGTGGGTCACGTGAAGGCGCTCGACGGCGTGTCGTTCGAGGTCCGACGGGGGGAGACGCTAGGGCTTGTGGGCGAATCGGGCTGCGGCAAGACAACCTGTGGGCGCGTGCTCTTGAGGTTACTGGATGCCACCGACGGGCGGGTCACCTTCGACGGGCTCGACGTGCTCAGTCTCGGACGCGGGGAGCTGCGCGCGCTCAGGCGGCGGATGCAGATTATCTTCCAGGACCCGTACAGCTCGCTCAACCCCCGAATGACCGTCGGCGCGATGATCGGGGAGGCGCTCAAGGTCCATCGCCTCGCTCGGGGCAAGGCCCTGCGCGACCGGGTGGCCGATCTCCTTCGTGAGGTGGGTCTGGACCCTTTGCACGCGACGCGTTACCCCCACGAGTTCTCGGGAGGACAGAGGCAAAGGATTGGGATCGCTCGCGCCCTGGCGGTGGCTCCGGACTTCATCGTCGCTGACGAGCCCGTGAGTGCCCTGGACGTCTCCATCCAGGCGCAGATCCTCAATCTGCTCGGGGACCTGCGTGAACGGCTCGGGCTGACCTATCTCTTCATCGCGCACAACCTCTCCGTCGTGCGCCACATCTCCGATCGGGTCGCCGTGATGTACCTTGGTCGGATCGTCGAGCTAGCCGACGTGCGGACGCTGTACACCTCGCCCAGCCATCCGTACACGCAGGCGCTGCTCTCGGCCGTGCCCGTCCCCGATCCCCATGCGAAGCGGCAGCGTACCATCCTAAAGGGCGATGTCCCCAGCCCAGCGGCCGTGCCCTCGGGCTGTCCTTTCCACCCTCGCTGCCCGGAGGCGATACCTGAGTGCGCGCGCGAGGTGCCTTTTCTCAAGGATGTTGCAGGAGGGCATTGGGTGGCATGTATCAGGCGTTGAACGGAATCCGCACGGTGGGCTGGCGGCATCTGGTCGGCGTGGTGCTGTTATGGGTGGGTTTGGCGGCGCCGGAGGCCCGCGCACAGGAAGGGGGGGGCACCGGTGTTGGGGGCGGGGTGCTAGCGACGGAGCATTTTCGGGTTTACTTCGGCGGCAGTACGAAGGGGACCGCGCGCCTGGTGGCCGAGATCGCGGAGGAGGTCTACAACCCCATCGTCAGGGCGTTCGACTACTACGAGGATCTCACCCCCATCCACATCATCCTGACCGACGGCTCGGATTTCTCCAACGGCTTGGCGAACTACTTCGAGAACCGAATCGTCCTCTGGGCGACGAACCTGGATTTCGAGTTGCGAGGCACGCATCACTGGATCCGCAACGTCCTCACCCATGAGCTCACCCACATCATTTCGCTCAAAAAAGCGCGCAAGTGGCCTTTTTTTGTGGGTCTCGTCAACATCGAGCAGCGCAATAAAAACCCCGATTTCAGCACGCTTTTACCGCTTATGTCGCTCTCGATGCCAAGCTGGTTCTCCGAGGGCATCGCGCAGTACGTGGACGACGAGTTGGGCTACGAATCGTGGGACACCCACCGCGATATGCTCCTGCGGATGGCCGTGCTCGAGGACGATCTCCTCGGCTACGACGAGATGGGCTACTTCACGAAGGACGGCATCCACGGTGAGATGGTCTACAACCAGGGCTACTCGCTTTGCAAGTACATCAAGGAGACATTCGGACCCGGCAAGGTCGAAGAGATCAACAACTACAACCATGAGATGAGCTTCGAGGGCTCGATCAAGAAGGCGCTGGAGATAGACGGCTACGAGCTGTACCGCCTCTGGAAGGCGCACATCACCGACCACTACCAGGGCGTCCTGAGCGAGAAGATCGAGACGCCGGTCGAGGGTCGGCAGGTGATCGATCGCGGAAGCATGGATTTCTATCCGGCCGTCTCGCCCGACGGGACGAAACTAGCTTACCTCTCGAACCAAGGCAGCGATTTCAGGCTTACACGGCTTCACATCCTCGACCTCGCGACGGGCAAAGACAAGGAAGTGGACGCGATCCTCAGTTCGCGCCCGTCGTGGTCGCCCGATGGCAAGAAGCTGGCGATGACTCGCCGCCGCCGGGGGTTCAACGACCTGTTCATCTACGACCTCGAGAAGGAAGAGTTCAGGCGTATCTCCAGCCGCCTGCGGGCGAAGGACCCATCATGGTCGCCCGACGGGAAGGCCATCGCCTTCGTCAACAACTGGGACGGAACGAACAACGTCGGGCTGATGGACCCCGATGGGGCGAAGGTCAGGCTCTTGACGAATAACAATGATGCGACCCAGTACTACAACCCGCGGTGGTCGCCCGATGGCGAGAAGCTCCTTTTCGGCATCTTCCGTGGAGAGGACCGCGATATCGCGCTCCTAGACGCGAAGGCCCCGGCCTATCCGAGGTCGTTCCTGTCTCTCAAGAAGAAGAGCTTCCCCGATAGCATCGCGTTCAGCGATAGCCTCGCGTTCGCCGCAGATAGCTCGGGCTTCGTTCCGCTGGTCTACTCGCCCGCGGACGAGCGCGACGCCGTCTGGCTCCCCGACGGCAACGGCTTCATCTTCACCACGGACGCGGGCGGTGTCTTCAACCTGTGCGAGTACTCCCTGGCGACGGGCCAGACGCGGCAGATCACCAATGTCGCCGGCGGCGCTTTCAGTCCATCCTTGTCGCCCGACGGACGCACGATCTACTACGCTGGCTACCACGCGGCGAACTACAGCGTCTATGGCATTGAACGCGAGAGCCACAGCGACTTGGCCGTATGGTCCCCCGTACGTGAACGGGACTTCTGGACGGTCTACAACGGCGATGGGGTCGGCGAGCGGTATTACATCGGCCGCTACTCCCGTCGCCCCACTCTAGGGTTCATCATCCCGATCATGGAGATCGGGCCGAGCTTCATCGGCAATGAGTTCGGCCTTGAGGAACTGCGCTTGGGGCTTGCGGTGGAAGTGGGCGACCTCTTGGCGTCCAATCGCCTGATTTTTCAGGGTATCGTCGGGCGGAACTTCCGCCAGGCCCTGGACCTGAACACGGACCTCTCCGTTTTCTACGAGAAGAACTTCCGACCTGTGGCCGGAGAGACGCGCAGCTTCGTTCCACGGTTCTGGTTCGGCGCGCGGAGGCTCACGATCAATAACCTCCGTGAGCCGAGAGTCATCCGGCGTTTTCAGCCCCCGCCCAGTCCCTTCGGCCCAAACAGCGGCCTCGAGGGCCGGATGCGGGTGGATGTCGTCGAGGACACGACGAGCGCCGAATTCGAATCGGAGAACGAGTACCAGATCCTGGGCACAGGTGTGGAGGTGTCCCCGGCTCGGGGCCATAGGCTTTCGCTCGATTTGGGGCTTCTGCGCTTTTTCCGCACGGAGACGGAGGACATCCGGGCGGCGGGGATTGACTCGGTCTTCGTGGACAGTTCCGCGCGGGCGGATTTCATACAGGCGATACCCTTCGAGATCACCTCCAAAGGCAGGGCCTACGACCGCCTGAAGTACTACAATTCGAAGTCGTTCGGCATGTCCTGGTCGTACAGAAGGGGCTCGCGCTACCCGCGTAGGGATGAGAGGATTCACCCCTCGGGTGGCCGGTTCATTTTTCTGCGGTACCGCCGCGTTCAGTCCACGGTTTCCGACAGCCTGATCCGCGATCTTAACAGGAATTTCCCTGACCCGACCGATCCGAACCGGTGGATTGAGACGCCCGCGGACCGATCGGGCAACTTCGAAACCTCGGTGAACCAGCGCGTCGGGCTGAACGAGTACACCTTCAGTTGGCGGGAGCGGTTTGGTTTACCCAAGCGGACGACGTTGGGCTGGTGGACGTTCCTGGGCTACCGCGATAAGCAGATCCCGCGTTCGGGCACCGTTAAAGGCCAGTTCTACTGGCCGCTGCGTTACTTCCTGGGCGGAGAGGGAAGCTTGCGAGGCTACCCCTACTTCTCGCTCAGCGGGACGAAGGCGGTGCTCCTGCGTGGATCGTACACGGTCCCGCTCTGGCCCGTCGTCGGGCAGCGAGTGGTCTGGCCGGTCGATATGGTGGACTTGCCGTTAAGGTGGACCCACTTGCCTGAGCCCTTGCGGCGGTGGATCATCGCCCCCGGGGTGTGGGCGGCCGGGCTCTGGGCGGCTTCGGGCGATCCGGCAAAACCGATAACGTCGAGCCGGTGGTTGCCCCGTCTGACTCCTTTCTACCTGCTTCCGGCGCTCGCTGTCCCGGTTCTTGGGAATTTTCTCGAACACTTGTACACCTGGAATCTCGATGCGGCGTATCTCAACGTCTACTGGGAGGGCGGTCGGACCTGGGATTTCGCGAAGCTCTCAACGCGCAGTCTCACCGAAGGGGGCTTCTTTGGCGAGGAGCATTTCATGCAGGACGTGGGCTTCGAGGCGCGGTGGCGCTTCGTGACCGCGTATCGGTTCCCCATCAGCGCGTACTTCGGCATGGCCTGGCGGTTGCGCGACCTCAAGCGCGTCGATCTGAACGATCCTGGGATCTCCCATACGATCTCGACCGACCCACGGCGGTACTATTTCGGGATCCGCATCTGAACCGTGGAGCTTGGAAAGCAAAAGGAGGGGGCTGTGATGAACGTGTGGGATACCTTGCATCGGCGCGTCGTCAGAGGGATGGGTGTGGTGGCGGTGCTCGCTCTCGCCGGCTGCAGCGGGGAGGATGGTGCACAGGGCCCGGCAGGACCACCGGGGACAGTCGCCTTTGGCACCGTCGGAGGCCAGGTGGAGATCTGGGAGGACCTGATCGTATCCAGCCAGAGGCGAACCGATGTCTCCGCTGGCGGTGTGACGGTCATGCTGGTCGGAGCCGACGTGACTCTGAGCGAGGAGACGGACTTTCAGGGGCGCTATCAAATCGCAGACGTGCCCTCGGGGGTCTATACAGCCGTCGCTTTCAGAGACAGTGCGGCGGTGGATGGCTACGGACCCGTTCGCGAGTACAATTTCTTCGTCGGTAACGGCACATCGTTCTTCTCGCCGGACCTGCCGCGCAGGGCACTGCCGCCCCAGTCTGTGCAGGTGCAGGGGGGGGGCGCTAACGATGGGACACCGTTCGTTGAGATCGCCTGGGTCCCGGGCAGTTCCACGGCGATTAACGCGTTTCGGGGCTGGGTGTCGCCGCTCGACGGCAATACGGGCCAGCGAAGCCCCGTCCGCTTGCGTCTGTTCGATCAGGTTCTGGTGCCACGCGCGCAGATTCGGTTGGCGCAGTTGGTGCAGTTGATCGGCCCCGGAGTCTTCTTCTTCGGAGTCTCGGCCAACAACGGCATCCGCTACTTCGATGAGCGACTGGGCCGGTTCGTCGACCCGTCGGAAAGCGCGACCCTCTGGATCGACCAGCCCGCGATCTTTGCTGACCAGAACGCAAGAAGCGCGCCGGGAACGTGAGGGAGCCCGAGTCCGGGACGTCACAGGGGCCTCCGACAGGGGCCCCTTTTGTTTGGGCGCCCGTGGCTCCCTAGAGATGGATGTGAAGGTGACCTGGCCCCAACGGAAGGAGGGACCGATGACACGGTCGTGGATGAGGCTCTGGCTTCAGGTTGTCGTCGCCGGGGGTATAGCGGCTGGTCCTGCGGCAGGCGCGGAGTCCGGCGAGTTGTCGCTCTCTGACTGCATCCGGCTTGCGCTTGAGGACAACGCACAGTTGCGCCAGGCACGTCTGGACCATGATATCGCTCACGACGACGTGCGTCGTGCCCGCGCAGGTCTCTTACCACAGCTCTCGGCCGACGTGGGCACGAGCCGCTTCTCCCAGGGACCGCGGGTGACGCTTTTGGATGTGCCCGTGGGACGCGATCCGACGAGTGGGCAGACGATCTACGAGCAGCGGTCGATTACCCAGGATAGCTTCTCCCGTGACAACCACAGCTTGGGCTTCAGCCTTAGCCAGAGCCTGTACGATGGTGGTCGGCGCTGGCACGGGTACGGTCAAGCGAAAGCCGAACGCGTGGCCGTCGCCCTTGGTGTCGAAGCGACGGAACTGGAGATCGTCTACGAGGTCAATCGCCGTTACTTCGAGCTGCTCTTGGCCGAGGCGCTTTTGGAGGTTCGCGAGGGGGCCGTGGTGGTGGCTCGGGAGCAGGTGAAACAGGCTGAGGAACTGCACGCGCTGGGCGCGGCGCCGCGGGCGGATGTTCTCAGGTCGAAGGTGGCTCTCGGCAACGAGCGGCTGGAACTGCTCGACGCTCGGAATCGGGTGGCCCTTGCAAAGTCTAACCTCAACCACGCGATGGGCCGTGCGGTGACCGACAGGCTCGTGGTGGCTGGGAGCGAGCTGGAGCATCCTGCCCGGGAGGTGAACTTAGCCCGAGAGACCGCCGTGGCGGTGCGGGAAAATCCGTTGTTGAAGCAAGCGGCGCAGCGTGTCGAAGCGAACCGCCTCGCGGTCAAGAGCGCGGAAAGCGGCCGGTTGCCGTCCTTGGCTCTACGCATCAGCTACGGCCGGGATAATCCCGACCTGTCTCGCGTCTTCTCCCGCATCGACGAGAACTACGCGGTAGGCTACACCGCCTCGATGGATTTCAACCTGTTCGATGGCCTGCAGACGCGGGCGGACGTGGCTCGCGCACGGGCGCGCTTACAAAAGACGGAGGAAGCCAGGCGAGAAGGTGAGCGCCAATTGATCCTGGGGCTCCAGCAGGCGTATCTGAACCTTCGCGTGGCGCAGGACCGGTTGGAAGTTGCCCGCGAGCAGGTCCGAGTCTCGGAGGAGGACCTGGTCCTGGCGCAGGAGCGTTACCGCCTCGGCGCCGGGACGCTCCTCGAGCAGCTCACCGCCCGGACGGATTTCACGCGGGCGAAGGCGGATCGGCTGCGCGCCCACTTCGACATCCGGCTGGCGGAAGCGGAGTTGGAACGGCTGTGCGGACATCGCGTCGACCGATGAGAGCGTGGGGCGTCGTGTGGGCTGTGGCACTCGCATGGGGGTGTAGCCACTATTCGACGTCAACGTCGTTGCCGAGGCATATCCGGACGGTGGCCATCCCGCTCTTTGAGAACCAGACGGTGACGTTCGACGTCAAAGAGGCGCTGACCGACGCGCTGCTCAGCGCGTTCATCGCGGACAACGTGTTGCGCGTGATCTCCAGCGTGCACGAGGCCGATGCAGTCATCAAGGGCACGATCGTCGAGGTGCGGGAGGCCCCCTTCACCTACGGTGAGTCGGAGGAGGCCAGCCAGTTCCGCATACAGGTGTTGGTGGATGTCGCGTTCAAAGATCTGCGGGAGAACGAAGTGCTCTGGTCCCAGGAGCGGATGCTGGGCTGGGGGACTTTCAACTCCGAGGGTGCCGATCCGGATGGCGTAGCGACGCGGAAGGGCGCGATCGACGCCGCAGTTGACATGCTGGTCCGGGAGATCGTGGACCGGTCGTTGGGTAACTGGTAAGGTTATTGCTTGACGTCTGGAGGGGCGCGCAGTATCTTCTATAGTCTGTGAGCTATGCCGATGTAGCTCAGGGGTAGAGCAGCGCACTTGTAATGCGCCGGTCGGGGGTTCGAATCCCTTCATCGGCTCCAAGAGTCATGCGGGGAGGTACCCAAGTGGCCAACGGGGGCAGACTGTAAATCTGCTGGCTCTTGCCTACGTAGGTTCGAATCCTACCCTCCCCACCATTAGGTCGGGAGGGGCGCCGGGGCGGGAATAGCTCAGGTGGTAGAGCGTCAGCCTTCCAAGCTGAGGGTCGCGGGTTCGAATCCCGTTTCCCGCTCCAAGAGGTTGGGAGATGGCCCACGTAGCTCAGGAGGTTAGAGCGCATCCTTGGTAAGGATGAGGTCACCGGTTCGACTCCGGTCGTGGGCTCCATTTGCACGACCGAACTTCGTGCGGCTTGACTTGAGACGGCGGGGTTTCTGATGCCGCGAGATCAAGTGGTTTTGACCTGTAACGAGTGTCGGCACCGCAATTATGTGGCGACGAAGAACCGCCGCGAGCATCCGGAGCGCGTCGAGTACAAGAAGTATTGTCGTTTTTGCCGCAGACACACGCCGCATCGCGAGCAACGGTAGCGGCCGCACAGGCGTGTAGCTCGAACGGCTAGAGCACCGGACTCCAAATCCGGGGGTTGGGGGTTCGAATCCCTCCACGCCTGCCAGGCACCGCCGGGTCATAGGGACAATGTGGGAAAGAGCTTCGGTCTTTGTGCGTGAGGTGCGTGGGGAATTGGCCAAAGTGACTTGGCCGAGCCGAGCCGAGCTCATTCAAGCCACCGGGGTCGTCATCGCCCTGTCGCTTTTCTTCGCCGTTTTCGTAGGGTTGTTCGACACGCTTCTGTCCTTTCTGATGGGGCAGTTGCTTGGCTGATCGGCCGGGACCGCCGGGAGGCGTAGCCTTGGATAAGCGCTGGTTCGTCGTGCACACCTACTCCGGCCAGGAGAACCGCGTCAAGCAGTTTCTCGAGAGCCCGGTGAACCTTAAGAAAAGCCTCATGGAAGATCGCATCGGGCGCGTGATTGTGCCCACCGAGGAGGTCGTCGAGATGAAGGACGGTCGTAAGACCACCTCGGTGCGGAAATTCCTGCCCAGCTACGTTCTGGTGGAGATGGAGATGGCGGACGACACGCGCCACTTCGTCCAGGATGCACCGGGCGTCACGGGGTTCGTCGGGCCCGGGCGCAGGCCGGAGGCGCTGCGCGAGGCCGAGGTGAATCGCATCCTAGGTCAGATCGACCGGCGCCAGTCGGTCGAGGCGCCGGACGTGCCCTTCCAGGTCGGCGAGGCGGTGAAGGTCGTCGATGGGCCCTTCAAGGATTTCTCTGGCTTGGTGGATGATGTCAACCCTGATAAGAGCAAGGTGCGGGTGATGGTCTCTATCTTCGGGCGACCCACCCCTGTGGAGCTGGATGTTCTCCAAGTGGAGAGTGCAACCCCGCGCCCGTAAGGGACGCGGCGGGGTGAGGCGGTTGTGGCTAAGAAAGTCAATGCAATGGTGAGGCTTCAGATTCCCGCTGGGGGCGCCACACCCGCGCCGCCGGTGGGCCCTGCGCTCGGCCAGCACGGGGTCAATATCATGGAGTTCTGCAAGGCTTTCAACGCGCAGACCCAAGAAAAGCAGGGCTTGGTGATCCCCGCAGTGATCACTATCTACGCCGATCGGAGTTTCACCTTCATTACCAAGACACCGCCCGCTGCGATCCTGCTCAAGCGCGCGGCTGGATTGGAGAAGGCTTCGGGTACGCCCAACCGGGAGACGGTGGGCTCGGTCAGCCGTGCCCAGGTGCGCGAGATCGCGGAGATGAAACTCCCCGACCTCAACGCCAGTGACCTGGAGGGCGCCATGCGCATGATCGAGGGCACTGCCCAGAGCATGGGGATCGCGGTCGAGGGAGAGGGGTCTAGGGTGGTTGAAGAGAGCGCGTCGTGAAGCGCGGAAAGCGATATCGGGCTTTTCTGGAGCGGTTCGACCGGGAGAAGCTCTACACGGTCGACGATGCCCTAGGGCTTTTGGCCGTGTGGCCTGTGGGCCGGTTCGACGAGGCGGTCGAAGGCGCCGTCCGGCTCGGCGTTGACTCCAGGCACGCGGATCAGCTTGTCCGCGGTTCGGTGATGTTGCCCCATGGGACGGGTAAGGCCGTGCGCGTCTTGGTGTTCGCCAAGGACGATCGGGAAGCTGAAGCGCAGGAGGCGGGGGCGGATTTCGTCGGCGCCGAGGAACTGGTCGCCCGTGTGAGTGAGGGTTGGACCGCCTTCGACGTGGCAATCGCTACGCCGGACATGATGGGTCAGGTGGGGCGCTTGGGGCGTCTTCTGGGACCGCGGGGCCTGATGCCCAATCCCCGGAGCGGGACGGTGACCACCGACATCGGCCGTTCGGTACGCGAAGCGAAGGGAGGTCGGGTCGAGTTCCGCGTGGATCGGGGCGGCAGCTTGCACGTTCCGCTGGGGCGGCTGTCATTCGATGTGGAGCGGCTCAGGGGGAACTTCGCGGCTTTTATGGACAACGTGCTGCGCGCGCGTCCTCCAGCGGCGAAGGGGCAGTACGTGCGCACTGTGACGCTATCGAGCACAATGAGTCCGGGCATTCCTGTGGACAGGCAGGACGCTATGGACTGCGCGCAATTGGTGCAGTGAACGCGTGAGGTGATCGACGTGGCGAGGACTCGCGATGAGAAAGCGGCCCAGGTGGCGGAGGTGGCCGAGCTCCTGGAGAGGAACGGCGTCTACCTGACCGATTTCCGCGGGCTCAACGTCATGGGCATGGTCGAGTTGCGGCGCGAACTGCGCCAGGCGAACGTGACCTATCGGGTCGTGAAGAACACGCTCGCCAAGCGCGCGGCCGAAGAGGCAGGACTGGAAGCGCTTGCTCCTTACCTTGAGGGGGCGACGGCACTTGCGGTCAGCGATGAAGTCATGGCTCCCGCGCGGGTCCTGGGGAGGTTCGCGCAGCAACGCGGCCTCCCGCGGATCAAGTGTGGCTGGGTTGATGGCCGCCTGTTCGGCGAGGAGACGGTGGGGCGACTGGCGTCACTGCCGGACCGCGACGTGCTCGTGGCCCAACTACTCGGTGGACTTAAGGGTCCAGTGGCCGGGTTGGCCGGGGTATTCAGGGGTCTTTTGCAACAGTTGGTGGGAACGCTTGCGGCGCTTGAAACGCAGAAGCGTGAAGACGCTGCTTGATGGGAGGATGAGGAGCCATCGCGATGGCGGAGACGACGACAAAGGCAAAGGCGGCGAAGACCACGAGGACGAAGACGGCCTCGAAGGCGAAGAAACTGACGGTAGATGAGCTGATCGAGGCTATCGGCGGCCTGACGGTGGTGGAGTTGGCCGACGCCGTGAAAGCGCTGGAGGATCGGTTTGGCGTGACGGCGGCGGCGCCCGTAGCGGCCGCAGCGCCTGCGGCGACCGAAGCACCGGCTGGAGAGGTGCAAGAGGAGAAGACTGAGTTTGACGTGGTTCTCACCGAGGCTGGTGAGAAACGTATTAACGTGATCAAGGTGGTGCGCGCCATCACCGGTCTGGGGCTGAAGGAAGCGAAGGGCCTGGTAGACAGCATCCCCAAGCCGGTCAAGGAGGCCGTCTCCAAGGAGGAGGCAGAGGACGTTCAATCGAAGCTTCTTGAGGCAGGGGCCAAGGTCGAGGTCAAATAGGCCTCTCTCAGTGCGCGATAGAGCGGTGAGGACAGTTCGTTCGTGAAGACATCCTGTTGATAAGGAGCGTGATGCCCTTGAGTACGATCGATCGGATCGATAGGAAGTCCTTTGGGAAGGTAGCGCCCGTCATTGACATCCCCAACCTGCTGGACGTGCAGCTACGGTCGTTTGGTGCATTCCTGCAGGCGGATACGGTGCCCAAGGAGCGTCGGCGTCAAGGGTTGCAGGCGGTCTTCGAGGCCATCTTCCCCGTCACGGACGTCCACGAGATCTACTCCCTGGAATTCGTCGAATACAACATCGGGAGACCGCGGTACGAGGTCTGGGAGTGCCAGGAGCGGGACATGACCTATTCGGCCTCGCTGCGGGCGACCCTACGCCTTGTGGTCCACGATCCGGACAGCAAAACCCGCGAGGTGAAGGACGTCATCGAGCAGTCCGTCTACCTGGGTGAGTTGCCGCTGATGACCCAGAACGGCACGTTCGTCATCAATGGCTCGGAGCGCGTGATCGTTAGCCAGCTCCACCGCTCCCCCGGGGTCTTCTTTGATGAGACGATCCACCCTAACGGTAAGCGCCTATTCAGCGCCAGGGTCATCCCTAGCTTGGGGGCGTGGCTAGAGTTTGCCATCGACATCAACGACGTTCTCTACGCCTACATCGACCGCAAGCGGAAGCTTCCGGTGACAGTTCTCTTGCGGGCCATGGGCTACCCGACCAATACGGACATCCTGGACACGTTCCGCGAGTTGACGACCGAGACCGTCGGCCCAGAGTTGGTGGGCAAGTGGCTCGCGCGCGACACCGCCGATCTGACCGCACCGCAGGCGCTCACGCCCGAGGCGGTCGAGGCCCTTACCGAGGGTGGCATCAAGAGCGTTGAAGTGTATGCGAGCGAGGACACCGACGACGCCTTCGTCATGGAGAATACGCTCAAGCGCGATACGACCACGTCCGAGGAGGAAGCCCTATGCCGGATCTACAACGTGCTTCGGCCCGGCGACCCGCCCAACGTGGAGACGGCCCGGCAACTTTTGGATCGACTCTTCTTCAATCCCAAGCGGTATGACCTGGGCGCCGTGGGGCGCTTCCGCATGAACCAGCGCCTTCAACTCGGTCTAGGCATGGAGCAGACGACGCTCGTGGCCGAAGACTTCGTTGCGATCGTCCTTTATGTACTGCTTCTGCGCGGTGGAGGGGGTTACACCGACGACATCGACCACCTGGGCAATCGCCGCACGCGGACGGTCGGGGAACTTCTGGGTAACCAGTTCTCGACCGGCCTTTCGCGCATGGCGCGCATCATCCGCGAGCGGATGAGCCTGCGCGACGCCGAATCCATTACGCCGCAGGAGCTCGTCAATGCCCGGACCGTCTCGACGGTGATCGCCTCGTTCTTCGGTTCCAGCCAGCTCTCGCAGTTCATGGACCAGATCAACCCGCTAGCGGAGCTTACCCACAAGCGCAGACTTTCCGCGCTGGGGCCAGGAGGGCTGACGCGCGATCGCGCGGGTTTCGAGGTGCGCGACGTTCACTACACCCACTACGGCCGCCTTTGCCCGATAGAGACGCCCGAGGGCGCTAATATCGGGCTTATTTCGTCGCTCGCGGCCCACACGCGTGTCAACGCGTTCGGGTTTCTCGAGACGCCTTACAGGTGTGTCGAGAACGGCCGGGTCACCGACCGCGTCGAGTACCTGACGGCGGACCAGGAAGACCGCTACGTCATCGCGCAAGCCAACGCGCCTCTCAACCCCGATGGGGCCTTTGCCAACGAGACCGTCCAGGCCCGTCACCGCGGCGATTTCCCCGTGGTCCGCCCCGGGGAAGTGCAGTACATGGACGTCTCACCTATGCAGCTCGTCTCGGCCGCGGCGGCCCTCATCCCTTTCCTGGAGCATGATGATGCCAACCGGGCGCTCATGGGCTCGAACATGCAGCGCCAGGCGGTGCCGGTGCTCAAAACCGACGCCCCTCGCGTGGGCACGGGCCTAGAAGGGCGGATCGCCGTCGATTCGGGGGCGGTGGTGACGGCGCGCTCCGACGGCGTCGTCGTCTACGTCTCCTCGGATAAGATCGTCATCGAGGCTGAGATCACATCGAACGGAGCCCCCGACCTCTTGGGTCTGGGCCGGGTCCAGAACTACCACCTCACCAAGTTCAGACGCACCAACAACGACACGTGCGTCAACCAGCGCCCGATCGTGAGTGTGGGCGACCGCGTGACCGCCGGCCAGCCCATCGCCGATGGTCCTGCAACCGACCGCGGGGATCTAGCGCTGGGCGGGAACGTGCTGGTGGCGTTCGTCCCCTGGTACGGGTACAACTTCGAAGATGCCATCGTCGTCAGCGAGGGATTGCTCAAGCGGGACGGGTTCACGTCGCTGCACATCGAGGGGTTTCAGCTCCAGGTGCGCGACACCAAGCGCGGCCCCGAGGAACTGACGCCCGAGATCCCCAACGTCAGCGAGGAGGCCGTTCGCAACCTCAACGAGCAGGGGATCATCCGCACGGGAGCGGAGGTTAAGCCACGGGACATCCTTGTGGGCAAGGTCACGCCCAAGGGCGAGACGGAGCTCTCCGCGGAGGAAAGACTGCTTCGGGCGATCTTCGGTGAGAAGGCCGGGGACGTGCGCGACGCGGCACTTTACGCTCCGCCTGGAATGGATGGGATCGTGATCGACACGCGGCTTTTCAGCCGCAAAGGACGAGACGCTGAAGCCCGACAGCAGGAGGAGGAACGAGTCAAGACGCTTCAGGCGGAGGCGGGGAGCGAGATCGGGCGCATCAAGGATGCGCGCGACCGCAAGCTGGCCGAGCTGTTCGAGGAGCGTGGCTTGAAGTTCCATCCGCTGGACGAGGTCAATGGCGACGGGTTCGAGGGAGATGACGGTGAGCGTCGGTGGACCGACGATGAGAAGCTCAATGACGAGGTCAAGCGGATCATGTCGTTCACCGATGAGCTCGTGGACGCGACGCGGGAGCGGCTGGGCCGCGAGATCGAGAAGCTCCAGCGTGGTGACGAGCTCTCGCCCGGGGTGATTCAGCTCGTCAAGGTGGGGATCGCTCGCAAGCGTAGGCTCCAAGTGGGCGACAAGATGGCCGGTCGCCATGGCAACAAGGGCGTGGTGGCCAGGGTCGTCCCCGAAGAGGACATGCCGTTTCTGCCGGACGGAACCCCGGTCGATGTCGTGCTCAATCCTTTGGGCGTGCCCGCTCGGATGAACCTGGGCCAGGTGCTGGAAACCCATATGGGCTGGGCGGCAAAGCTGTTGAACGAGTACACGGCGACGCCGGTGTTCGAGGGCGCCTCGCTGGAGGAAGTCAAGGCGGAGCTGCGCGGCGCGGGGCTTCCCGAAAGCGGCCAGGTGACGCTCTACGATGGCCGCACCGGCGATCCGTTCGAGAAACCGGCCACCGTGGGCTACATCTACCTGATGAAGCTGCACCATCTGGTGTCCGATAAGATCCACTCGCGGTCCATCGGGCCGTACTCGCTCGTCACTCAGCAGCCCTTGGGGGGCAAGGCGCAATTCGGCGGGCAGCGTTTCGGCGAGATGGAGGTATGGGCGCTGGAGGCATACGGCGCCGCTTATCTCTTGCGCGAGATGCTCACCGTCAAGTCGGACGACGTGCAGGGCCGGTCGCGCATTTACGAGGCGATCGTCAAAGGGGACAACACGCCCGATCCAGGCATCCCCGAGTCGTTTAACGTGTTGGTCAAGGAGCTTCAGAGCCTGGGGCTCGATGTGCGGCTCCTCAAGGATGGCGAGGAGGAGGTCCCGTTGCCGGTTCTGCCGGAGGTACTACGGGCGGAAGTCGAGGAGGAAATGGCGTGAGGGTCGGGGCGCCTGTCCTCAGTGGAAAGAGATGGTCCTTTGGAACGATGATGTTTAGAGGGTCCTTGGATGCGGTAGCGCAACGCGAGGCAGCCGGGAGCGTTCGGCTGCCCAGCCCCCTGAGGAGGAATCTCAGTGCTTGACCCTGTGCTCACGTTCGCGATGCAAAGGCCGACCGACTTTGAAGCGATTCAGATCATGCTCGCCTCGCCGGAGCGCATCCGAGAGTGGTCACACGGCGAGGTCACCAAGCCTGAGACCATCAACTACCGTTCATTCAAGCCCGAGCGGGACGGGCTGTTTTGCGAACGCATCTTCGGTCCGACGAAGGACTGGGAATGCTACTGCGGCAAGTACAAGCGCATCCGTTACCGGGGGGTCATCTGCGACCGATGCGGCGTGGAGGTGATCCAATCGAAGGTGCGGCGGGAGAGGCTAGCTCACATCGAGTTGGCCGTGCCCGTTGCCCACATATGGTACGTCAAGTCGGTCCCCTCGCGGATCGGGCACCTCCTGGACCTGACGGTCCGAGATCTGGAGCGGGTGATCTACTACGAGTCGTACGCTCTCATCGACCCTGGCGATACGGGACTGGAACCCAACACGCTGCTCACCGAACACGAGGTGGCCGAGCTCGAGGACGAGGGCAAAAAGTTCGTGGCTGACATGGGTGCGGGCGCAGTTTGTCAACTGTTGCGCGCAGTGGACGTGGAGCAGGTCTCCATTGAGCTGCGCACCCAGGCGAGGGTCGAAACCAGCGTCCAGCGTAAGCAAGAGGCGCTCAAACGATTGAAGGTCGTCGAGGCGTTCCGCCAGTCGGGCAACCGGCCGGACTGGATGATCATGGACGTCGTCCCCGTGATTCCGCCTGATCTGAGGCCCTTGGTGCCGCTGGAAGGCGGGCGCTTTGCCACAAGCGACCTCAATGACCTCTACCGCCGCGTGATTAACCGCAATAACCGGCTCAAGAAACTCGTCGACATCCGGGCGCCCGATGTCATCCTGCGGAACGAAAAAAGGATGCTCCAGGAGGCGGTGGACGCGCTGTTCGACAACGGGCGGCGCACCCGGGCCGTCCGTGGGGACAGTGACCGTGCACTGAAGTCGCTGTCGGACCTGCTGAAGGGCAAGCAGGGGCGGTTCCGGCAGAATCTGTTGGGCAAGCGAGTGGACTACTCGGGCCGTTCGGTCATCGTCGTCGGTCCGGAGTTGCGCCTGCACCAGTGCGGCTTGCCCAAGGCGATGGCGCTGGAGCTCTTCAAGCCCTTCGTCATCAAGAAACTGGAGGACCGGGGCTTCGTCCAGACGGTCAAGAGTGCCAAGAAACTGGTCGAGCGAGAGAGGCCCGAGGTCTGGGACATCCTCGAGGAAGTGATCCGGGACCACGTCGTCCTGCTCAACCGGCCGCCCACGTTGCACCGCTTGGGCATTCAGGCCTTCGAACCGGCCCTGGTCGAAGGCAAGGCGATCCGCATCCATCCGCTGGTCTGCGCGGCCTTCAACGCTGATTTTGATGGCGACGCGATGGCCGTGCACGTCCCGCTTTCGTTCGAGGCGCAGGTGGAGGCGAAGGTGCTCATGCTTTCGGCGAACAACATCCTCTCGCCCGCCAGCGGCAAGCCCGTCGTCGTCGATAAGCCCCAAGAGATCGTCCTGGGCTGCTACTGGTTGACTAAGGCGGACCACGCTGACAAAAGTGGTGCCAAGCGGCGCTTCGCCAACCCCGAGGAGGCGCTCCTGGCGTACGAACACAAGCGCGTCGGTCTCAAGGCGCCCGTTGGGGTTCGGACCAACGGCCAGGTGGTCGAAACGACGGTCGGAAGGCTCCTGTTCAACCAGATCCTGCCGCCGGAGATGCCTTTCGTCAACGAGGTGATCGATCACGACAAGATGCGTGAGATCGTGACGACCATGCACCGCAACCTGGGTAATGTCCCGACGGTCCAGTTCTTGGACAATCTCAAGGACCTGGGGTTCAAGCACGCGACGCTGTCGGGTTGCTCCGTTGGCCTGGACGCTGTGATCGTGCCGCCCAACAAAACGGAGATCATCGATAGAGCGCATGCGGAGGTACATAAGGTTCTCGAACAGTACGAGCGGGGCCTGATCACCGATGGCGAGCGCTACAACAAGGTGATTGACATTTGGGAGCACGCGACGACCGAGGTCACCGAGGCGATGCGCGAGCAGCTCCGAGAGGACCAGGGCGGCTTCAACCCGGTCCACGCGATGCAGGACTCGGGGGCGAGAGGTTCAGTCGAACAGATTCGCCAGCTCGCCGGGATGCGCGGGCTGATGCATAAGCCGAAGCGGAAGATCACCGGTGGTGTGGGCGAGATTATCGAAATGCCCATCCTCTCCTCGCTCAAGGAGGGGCTGTCCGTCCTGGAGTACTTCATCTCTACACACGGCGCACGCAAGGGCCTCGCCGATACTGCTCTCAAGACGGCCGATGCCGGCTACCTTACGCGGCGGCTCGTGGACGTGGCGCAGGACGTTATCGTGGACATATTCGACTGCGGGACGGTCCGTAGTCTCGAGGTCGGCGCGCTCAAAGAGGGCGAGGAGATCGTCGAGCCCCTGCGGGATCGTATTCTGGGCCGGGTGACCCTGGAGGACGTGTACGATCCCGTCACCGACGAGCTGATCATCGAGGCGGGAAGCGAGATCGACGAGGAGATCTCCGAGAGCATTGAGAAGGCGGGCATCGAAACCGTTCGCATTCGCTCAGTGCTGACCTGCGAGGCACCGCGGGGCGTGTGCACGTTGTGCTATGGCCGCAACCTGGGCACGGGCAAGCTCGTTAACATCGGCGAGGCCGTGGGCGTCGTCGCGGCTCAGTCCATCGGTGAACCGGGCACGCAGCTCACACTGCGCACCTTCCACATCGGGGGGACGGCGAGCCGCATCACCCAGCAGTCACGTATTCAGGCAACGCGGCCGGGCGTCGTGCGGCTTTTCGAGGATGAAGTCCCCGTGGAGTGGGTCGTCCAACCCGACGGTCGACGGATCGTCACAAGCCGCCGCGGCGCGATCCGCGTGGAAGATGAGCACGGTCGTGCGCTCAGCCGCTTCGAAGTGCCCTACGCTGCGGTCTTGCAGGTCGACGACGGTCAGGAGGTCGAGGCTGACGATGTTCTCTACGAATGGGACCTTTGGAACCACACGATCCTGACCGAGTACGCCGGCATCATCCGGTTCCGTGACATTATCGAAGGCGTGACGATGCGGGAGGAGCTAGACGAGACGACGGGCCTCAGGCAGCGGGTCATCGTCGAGCAGCGCAACCGGGCGCTCTCGCCTTTGATGGAAGTGCTTGATGACCAGGGAGCCGTCCGTCGCTATCTCATTCCCGTTGGCGCGTACCTCTTGGTGAACGATGGGCAGGAGCTAGCTCTGGGCGACACACTGGCCAAGGTGCCGCGGGAGGCGGCCAAGACGCGCGACATCACCGGCGGTCTACCGCGCGTGGTGGAGCTCTTCGAGGCGCGGAAGCCGAAGGACCCTGCGGTCGTCACCGAGATCGACGGCATCGTGAAGCTGGGTGGGATCGTCCGCGGCTCGCGCGAGATTTCCGTAGTGGGCGACGATGGGGACGAGCGCAAGTACCTGATCCCCTACGGCAAACACCTGCGAGTGCATGACGGCGATCACGTGGCCAGCGGCGAGCGGCTGTGCGAGGGCTCCGTCAACCCGCACGACATCCTGGGGATCCTCGGCGTCTACAAGGTCCAGGAGTACCTGGTCAACGAGATCCAGGAGGTCTACCGGCTCCAGGGCGTGCAGATCAACGACAAGCACATCGAGGTCATCGCGCGCCAGATGCTTGAAAAGGTGCGCATCGTCGATCCTGGAGATACGGGCTTCCTCGAGGGGGAACAGGTGGACAGGCGGCGGTTCGCACAGGAGAACGAGCGCACTCTATCCGCGGGCGGGCTCCCCGCCACCAGCGAGCCGATCCTTCTGGGCATCTCTCGCGCGTCACTCACCACCGAGAGCTTCATCTCCGCGGCGTCATTCCAGGAGACGACCCGGGTGCTGACCGAAGCGGCCGTCAGCGGGAAGATCGATCGGTTGAATGGCCTCAAGGAGAACGTCATCATCGGCCACCTCATCCCAGCGGGGACTGGCTCCTTGCACTATCGGCAGGTGAGCGCCATCGAGTCTGAGGTGCCCGAAGAGGAACGGGCGGTCGAGATGACCCCCGAGAAGTTGGCAATCACGCCTGAGGTGGAGGAGCGGCTGGAGGCCTACGGGATCTCCCTTTAGAACTGGCATATTGACAGAGAGGTATTTGAAGGGTATCCTATTAGTCTGCGCGGTAAATGGCGCGCTGAGGTAGGGGGGGATGTGCCGACCATTAATCAGTTGATACGCAGGGGTCGTAAGAAAGCCGTGAAAAAGAGCAAGGTGCGGCAGCTTAACCAGTGTCCGCAGCGGCGGGGCGTATGCACGCGCGTGTGGACCATGACCCCTAAGAAGCCCAACAGCGCATTGCGGAAGGTCGCGCGCGTCCGGCTGACCACAGGTTACGAGGTGACCGCTTACATCCCCGGTGAGGGCCACAGCCTTCAGGAGCATTCGATCGTGCTCGTCCGAGGCGGCCGCGTCAAAGATTTGCCGTCGGTTCGCTACCACATCGTCCGGGGCGTTCTGGACGCCACGGGGGTAGGAGATAGAAGGAACGGGCGGTCCAAGTACGGGACCAAGAAGCCGCAGGGCTAGGGCGTTTGAGCGATGCCACGAAGGCGACGGGTTGAGAAGCGGGAGTTGCTGCCCGATCCCCGGTACGGAAGCGTGCTGGCGACGGCGTTTGTCAACAATCTGATGCGGCAGGGTAAGAAGAGCGTGGCGGAAGCCATCTTCTATGGCGCGATGAACATTATGGAAGACCGCACGAGTAAAGAAGCATTGGAGACCTTCCAGCGCGCGGTCGAGAACGTCAAGCCTGTGGTGGAGGTCCGCTCGCGGCGCGTGGGTGGGGCGACCTACCAGGTACCCATCGAGGTGCGGTCGGGGCGGCGACAGGCGTTGGCGATCCGGTGGCTGATCAACGCCGCTAAAGGCCGGATTGACAAGACGATGGCTGAGAGGTTGGCCAACGAACTCATGGACGCGGCGCGTCGGGATGGCTCGGCGTACAAACGCCGCGAGGACACCCATCGCATGGCGGAGGCGAACCGCGCCTTCGCGCACTACCGATGGTAGATACGCCTTCCCAGATGAGGGTTGATGTGGAGACGCTGGCCCCAGATCTTGATGTATCTACACAGGCTGACTCGGCGATCCGGTCGCGGCTCCTCAGCGCTCGGAACATCGGGATCATGGCCCACATCGATGCGGGCAAGACCACGACGACCGAGCGCATCCTGTATTATACGGGCCGCGTGCATCGGATGGGCGAAGTGCACGAAGGCGCGGCGACGATGGACTGGATGGATCAGGAGAAGGAGCGCGGCATCACAATCACCGCAGCCGCGACGACCTGCTTCTGGAAGGACTACCGAATCAACATCATCGACACGCCAGGCCACGTAGACTTTACGGCCGAAGTGCAGCGATCGCTCCGAGTGCTCGACGGGGCGATCGGTATTTTCTGCGGAGTCGGCGGTGTGGAGCCGCAATCGGAGACGGTCTGGCGTCAGGCGAACCGCTACAACGTGCCGAGGCTGGCTTTTGTGAACAAGCTGGACCGCACGGGCGCTGATTTTGATGGCGTGGTGGCGATGATGCGCGAGCGCCTGGGCAACACCTTCGTCCCGGTCCAGCTTCCCATCGGTTCGGGCGACCTGCACGTCGGGCACATGGACCTGGTCACGATGGAGGCGCGCATCTTCCACGAGGAGAGCCTGGGCGCCACCTTCGACGATGGCCCCATCCCCGACGACCTGCGGCCCACGGCTGAGCGCGCCCGCGAGATGCTTCTCGAGGCGGTGGCCGAATGCGACGACGAGCTCTTGGAGCGTTTCCTCGCCGGTGACGAGATCCCGACCGACTTGCTCCGCAGGGCCATTCGACGCGCGACACTCACTGCCAAGGTCTTTCCGGTGCTCTGCGGTGCCGCCTTCCGCAATAAGGGTATCCAGAGTCTGCTCGATGCGGTCGTTCACTATCTCCCGTCACCGCTTGATTTGCCCGATGAGAGTGGCGTCAACCCCAAGACGGGTCAGACCCACTCGCGGCCGCCAATGGATCGGGCCCCATTTGCGGCACTGGCGTTCAAGGTCGCGGCGGACCCGTTCGTGGGGCGGCTGACGTACGTCCGCGTCTACTCGGGCAGGCTCGATGCGGGCGTGCGGGTGCTCAACCCGAGGCTGGGGAAGACGGAGCGAATCAACCGTATCCTCTGGATGCACGCCAACAAGCGCGAAGAGGCCGAGGGTCTGGAGGTGGGCAACATTGCCGCGGTCGTTGGGCTCAAGCAAACGACCACGGGTGACACGCTGTGCGACCCCGCAAATCCGATCGAGCTGGAGGCGATGAGCTTCCCCGAACCGGTCATCAGCGTGGCCATCGAACCGAAGACGAAGGCGGATCAGGATAGGCTCGCCACCGCCTTGAACAGGCTCGCGGACGAGGACCCCACTTTCCGCGTGACGACGCAGGAGGAGACAGGGCAGACGCTGGTCTCGGGGATGGGCGAGTTGCACATGGAGATCATCATCGATCGGCTGCGCCGGGAGTTCCGAGTGGGGGCGAATATCGGCCGGCCGGAGGTCGCCTATAAGGAGACGATCCGCCGCGCCGTGGAGGCCGAGGGTCGGTTCATCCGCCAGACCGGAGGGCGCGGGCAGTACGGCCACGTTAAGGTTCGCTTCGAGCCGGGCGAGCCAGGCAGCGGGTTCCGGTTCGAGGACGGGACGAAGGGCGGCGTCGTGCCCAAGGAGTTCATCTCCGCTGTCGCGCTGGGCATCCAAGAGGCCATGGGGGCCGGAGTCGTGGCGGGTTACCCGCTCGTAGATCTGCGGGCGGTTTTGATCGACGGATCGTACCACGATGTGGATTCATCGGAGATGGCGTTCAAGGTGGCGGGCTCCATGGCGCTGCGCGAGGGCGCGTCTCGGGCCAGGCCGGTGCTGCTCGAGCCGCTGATGGAAATCGAGATCGTTATGCCCGAGCAGTACGTCGGGGACATCGTAGGCGATTTGAACGCCCGCCGCGGCAAGGTGGAAGGCATCATGGCACGCTCCGATGCCCAGGTGGTGAATGCAATGGTGCCGCTCGCGGAGATGTTCGGCTACACAACGCAGTTGCGGTCGCTGACCCAGGGCCGCGCTATTTATACGATGCAGTTTGCCCGATACGCGGGGATGCCTCCGGAGCAAGCGGAGGCGTTCATCCGTAGGGTCCGCGGTGGGGCGTAAGGGCCGTCGGATGAGAGGGTGTGAGCCTCTGGCCCGCATGCGTCCGAGCGGGCTGGTGTGGGTGTGCTCTAAGGTTCGAGGAGGCGGGATGCAACATGGCTAAGGAGAGGTTCGAGCGAACCAAGACCCACGTCAACGTAGGCACGATTGGGCACGTGGACCATGGCAAGACCACCCTTACCTCGGCGATCACGAAAGTCCTGTCTAAGAAGGGGATGGCCCAGGCGACGGAGTACGAAGAGATCGATAAGGCGCCCGAGGAGCGTGAGCGTGGGCTGACCATCAATGTGTTTCACGCCGAGTACGAGACGGAGCTCCGGCATTACGCTCACGTGGATTGCCCCGGTCATCGCGACTACATCAAGAACATGATCACCGGTGCGGCGCAGATGGATGGCGCGATCCTGGTGGTCAGCGCGGCGGACGGCCCCATGCCACAGACCCGGGAGCACATCCTGCTTGCCAGGCAGGTCAATGTGCCCTACATCGTGGTCTTCCTCAACAAGACCGACCAGGTGGACGATCCCGAGTTGCTCGAGCTGGTGGATCTCGAGATCCGTGAGCTGTTGAGCGATTACGATTTCCCCGGCGACGACACGCCCGTCATCCGCGGCTCCGCTCTCAAGGCGGTAGGCGGCGATGCGGAATCGGAAGCGGCGATCCTCGAGCTCATGGAGTCGGTGGACAGCTACATCCCGACGCCTGAGCGCATCGTGGACCAGCCCTTCCTGATGCCGGTCGAGGACGTCTTCACCATCACGGGGCGAGGCACCGTGGGCACGGGGCGGATTGAGCGCGGTAAGATCAAGGTCGGAGAGAGGGTGCAGCTTGTGGGCCTCGGGGAGACCCGCGAGACCGTGGTCACCGGCGTCGAGATGTTCCGCAAGATCATGGATGAGGGCCAGGCCGGGGATAACGTCGGACTGCTCTTGAGGGGCGTCGAGAGGGACGAGCTCGACCGCGGGATGGTCGTTGCGGCGCCCGGATCGATCACGCCCCACACGAATTTCAAGGCGCAGGTCTACATCTTAACCAAGGACGAGGGGGGACGGCACAAGCCGTTCTTCACGGGCTATCGCCCCCAGTTCTACTTCCGGACGACGGATGTGACCGGCACGGTGACGCTGGAAGAGGGCGTCGAGATGGTCATGCCAGGGGACAACGTGATCATGACCGTTAACCTGGAGGAAAAGCCGATCGCCATGGAGCAGGAAGTGCGCTTCGCCGTCCGCGAGGGCGGCTTGACCGTTGGCGCCGGGGTTGTAACGGAGATCCTGGAATAGATGGCGGCGCAGAGAATCCGGATCCGCCTCAAGGCGTACGACCACGCCACGCTGGACCGCTCCACCGACGAGATCACGCGGACGGCGCGGCGCACGGGCGCACGGATCGTCGGGCCGGTGCCCTTGCCGACGCAGCGGTCGGTTTACACGGTGCTGCGCGGCCCGCACATCGACAAGGAATCGCGGGAACAGTTCGAGACTCGGATCCACAAGCGCCTGGTCGACATCTACGAATCGACGCCGCAGACGATGGACGCGCTCATGAAGCTCGACCTGCCCGCGGGTGTTGACGTCGAGATCAAGACTTAGGTGCACGGAGCGTCAGGGAATGATAGGTCTTTTGGGCCGGAAACTGGGCATGGCCGCGATCTTCAGTGGCGAGGGCGCGCTCACGCCCGTTACGCTCATTGATGTGCGCACCAACCATGTGGCGCGGGTCAAATCGCACGGACGGGACGGGTATGGTGCGGTTGTGATGGCCTTGGGGCACGTCGGCAGCGCCGAGTCGAGCCAACGAGGGCGCCGCGGCCGGACGCGCAAACCGGTTCTGGCGGAGTTTCGCGTGGATGAGCCCGAGCAGTATAAGCCTGGCCAGGCGCTGGGTGCGGATGTCTTCGAGGTGGGCGACATCGTCAGGGTGATCGGCGAGACCAAGGGCCGGGGCTTCGCAGGCACGGTCAAGCGCCACGGGTTCGCTGGCAGCAAGCAGACCCACGGGGCCGAGACGCAGCGGCTACCCGGTTCCATCGGCCAGAGTGCGAGCCCGGCCCGGGTGTGGAAAGGTCAGAAGATGGCCGGGCGCATGGGCGGCGTTCGGCGGACGGTGCGGGGCCTGTCTATCGTGCGCGTGGAACCGGGCCCTGGGATCGTCATGGTGCGGGGCGCGATCCCCGGTGCTCGCGGAGGCCTCGTGCGCATCGTGAAGCAAGAGTCGGGATGAGGTCGCGGGCGGCTATGAGCGCGAACGAAGGACCGACGGTTCAGGTTCTGGGCGGCGACGGGGTGTCTGCGGGAGAGATGACCCTCCCCGCGGGGATCTTTGGCATCGAGCCCTCGGCGGCGGCCATGCATAGCGCTGTCGTGACCCACTGGGATCGGCGCGCCCAGCACACCAAGCGCGTGAAGACGCGCGGTGAAGTCAGAGGGTCCACAGCCAAGATGTTCAGGCAGAAGGGCACGGGCCGCGCGAGGATGGGGAGTGTTCGCTCACCGGTGCGCGTGGGCGGTGGGGTTGCCCACGGCCCGCACGGACTCCACAGGGTGAAGCGCTTGTCGCCAAAGGTGCGGAAGCTCGCAGCGCGGTCGGCGCTTTCGGTGCGTGCGCGTGAGGGCGCGGTAGTGGTCGTGGAGGATCTGGATTTCGCCGAGCCGAGGACGAAGCGCATGGTCGAGCTGCTCGGAGCATGGGGTGTGGGGCGGCGCCGGGCGATCCTTTACTTGGAGGAGGGTCAGCCCAACGTGGTCAAGTCTGCCCGCAACCTGCCGAACGTCCGTACGGCGCTTGCGACCGGCGCTTCGGCGTACGATGTGCTCATGCACGAACTGGTGATCTTCACGCGTTCGGGGCTGGCGTCGCTGGATGCACGGTTGGGGGCGCCATGAGGAAGTCCGCCCAGCAGATCATCCACAAGCCGGTGGTGACCGAGAAGACGACGCGCCTCAAGAACGATGGCAACCGGTATGTCTTCGAGGTGGCGACGGGCGCGAACAAGCACGAGATCAGACGGGCCGTGGAGCGGCTTTTCAGCGTCGGCGTGGTGGAGGTCCGTACGCTGAAAATCCATGGTAAGCCCAAGCGTTTGGGCCGATTTACCGGCACACGCCCCGACCGAAAGCGCGCTATCGTGACGCTGCGCGAAGGGGATAGTCTAGATTTCTTCGAAGGCGCATAGGTCCGGGGACGAACTACGAGATTTCGGAGGAAGACCGAACATATGGCCGTGAAGGGTTATAAACCGAAGACGCCGTCGTTGCGCACCACGGTGACGCCGGACTTCAGTGACATCACATCGAGTTCGCCCCAGAGGTCGCTCACCAAGGGCAAGGCGAAAAGCGGTGGGCGCAACAATCTGGGTCGTATGACAGCACGCCACCGAGGCGGTGGGCACAAGCGCCGGATTCGGGAGGTGGACTTTCGACGGAACAAGGATGGCGTGCCGGCGCGCGTGGTTTCCATCGAGTACGACCCCAATCGTTCCGCGCATATCGCGCTTTTGGTTTACGTCGATGGCGAACGACGTTACATCCTGGCCCCCGATGGTCTCAAGGTGGATGACAGGGTGGCCTCGGGCCTGGAGGCCGATGTGCGGGTGGGCAACTGCATGCCGCTTTTGCGCATCCCGCCGGGTGTGCCGGTCCATAACATCGAGTTGATTCCCGGTCGTGGCGGTCAGCTTGTCCGTAGCGCGGGCGGTGAGGCGCAGTTGATGGGCCGTGAGAGGGGTTACGCTCAGCTCCGATTGCCCTCGGGTGAGATACGGCTGGTGCGGCAGGAATGCCGCGCGACGGTGGGGGCTGTCTCGAACAGTGATCACCGCAGCACCAGCATGGGCAAAGCCGGGCGAGCGCGCTGGCTGGGGCGGCGCCCCCACGTGCGCGGTGTGGCGATGAACCCCGTGGATCATCCCCTCGGCGGCGGCGAGGGGAAGAGTTCCGGCGGGCGGCACCCTACCACGCCCTGGGGCAAGCCCACCAAGGGTGCCAAGACGCGCAAGCGTTCCAAGTCGAATCGGCTCATTATGCGGCGTCGGCGGTCTTAGAGGGGTCCCAGGGGGCGATAGGCGATGGCACGATCGTTGAAAAAAGGGCCGTACGTGGAGCCCAAGCTCGCGGCTAAGATTGCCGATCTCAATCGGACGGGAGAGAAACGCGTGCTCCGCACCTGGGCGCGGCGCTCGACCATCGCGCCCGACTTCGTGGGCCACACGCTCGCGGTCCACAACGGGAACAAATTCATCCCGGTCTATGTCTCCGAGAACATGGTGGGGCACAAGCTCGGGGAGTTCGCGCCGACGCGTACTTTCCGATCTCACGGCGGCCGGCTCACCGAGCGCGGAACCCGCGTGAGCGTGCGCTAGGAGGACGAGCGATGCGCGGTCGAGCGATCTTGCGGCATCTCCGTTCGTCGCCCCGCAAAGTGCGCCTGGTGGTGGACCAGATCCGAGGCAAGTCCGTAGAGGAGGCACTGGGCATCCTCACGTTCTCGACGAAGGGCGCGATGCGTCCGGTGCAGAAGACGCTACGATCGGCCGTGGCCAATGCCCTGTCGGCGGAGACGAGCGCTCAAGTCTCACCGGAGGCGTTCCGCATCGTTGAGGCGCGCGTGGATGAGGGGCGCACGATGCGGCGTTTTCGCCCGAGGGCATACGGACGCGCGAGCCGCATCCGCAAACGGAGTTGCCACGTGCACATCGTGGTCTCCGACGAGGCGCTGACTTAGTCAGCGGCGAGGGAGTATACGTGGGCCAGAAGACGCATCCATTAGGGTTTCGCTTGGGCGTGGTGAAGGGCTGGAAGTCGCGGTGGTTCGCCGAAAAGGACTTCCGGAACCTGCTCAAAGAAGACGTCATGCTGCGGCGGTACATCCGAGAGCGACTGCTGCGGGCCGCGATCAGCGATGTGACGATCGAGCGGGCGTCCGAGCGAGTGACGATCAACATCCACACGGCGCGGCCCGGCATTGTCATCGGTCGCCGGGGCGTGGAGGTGGATCGGCTGCGCGAAGAACTTAAACGGCTGACGAACAAGGACGTCCAGGTCAACATCCAGGAGATCAAGCGCCCGGAGTTGGACGCCTACTTGGTTGCGGAGAACGTCGTCCGCCAACTCGAGCAGCGGGTGAGCACGCGCCGGGCGATGCGCAAGGTGGTCAGTTCGACCATGCGCGCGGGCGCCGAGGGCATCCGCGTTCGCTGTGGCGGCAGGCTGGGCGGCGCGGAGATGGCGCGTGTACAGCAGCAGCGCGACGGTCGGGTGCCCTTGCACACATTGCGGGCGGACATCGATTTCGCGCGGTTGACGGCCTTCACTGGCAGCGGCACGGTTGGCGTGAAGGTCTGGATCTGCAACGGTGAGATTCTGGATAGACGGAACATCAGCAAGTGAAAGCCGGGTTGTAGGGGAGTTGTGTCGCCATGTTGATGCCGAGAAGGGTCAAGCATCGCAAGGAAAGCCGCGGCCGAACCAAGGGCACCGCCTGGCGCGGGAGCACCGTCGTCTTCGGTGAATATGCCCTACAGGTCCTCGATCCGGGCTGGATCACGAACCGCCAACTCGAGGCGGCGCGGGTCGCCCTGACGCGTCATATCCGACGCGGCGGGAAAGTCTGGATCCGGGTCTTCCCGCACAAGCCAGTGAGCAAGAAGCCCGCGGAGACGCGGATGGGCAAGGGCAAGGGTGCGCCCGAGCAGTGGGTCTGCGTCGTCAAGCCTGGGCACGTCATCTTCGAGGTGGAGGGTGTCTCGCGCGAGTTCGCGCAACAGGGGATTCGGCTGGCGGGACATAAGCTGCCCATGAGGACCCGCTGCCTTGAGCGCGATTCCGCGTAGAGCGTTTTTAGGGTGATGGTATTGGGGAGATAGAGGAGCGCTAAGCGGTGCCTGAACCCAAATCCCATGAGTTGAGACAGAGGTCGCGCGATGAGGTTGAGCGCGATCTCCACGATGGTCTGGAGGCGTTGGGTCATCTCAAGCTGCAACTCGCGACGCGTCAACTCGACGATCCGTTGCGAGTGCGCCACGCGCGGCGCCAGGTGGCGCGCCTGCGGACGATCCTGCGCGAGGACGCGCTGGGTCTGAGACCCTTGGCGGGGGCCACTAGGCGGGAAGAGGCGGAAAGCCCGCCTGAGACGGTGGAAGGATAGACGAGGTGTCCGAGGGCGAACGCGGTCGGCGAAAGACGCGGATGGGTCGCGTCGTGAGCGACAAGATGGACAAGACCGTCGTAGTGATGGTGGAGCGGCTGTTGCGACATCCGCTTTATGAGAGGGTCTACAGGCGTCGCGGCAGGCTGGTGGCGCACGATCCGGAGAACCGTGCGAGCGTGGGTGACGTCGTCGAAGTGATGGAAACGCGGCCTCTGTCGAGGACCAAGCGGTGGCGGCTCGTGCGCGTCATCACGCAGGCCATTTCGTAGGGACCTGGGGCGATGATCCGAGAACAGACGCGGTGTCGCGTCGCGGACAACAGCGGTGCCCGTCGAGCGATGTGCATCCGGGTGCTGGGCGGCACGCGCCGCCGTTACGCTGGCGTGGGCGACGTGGTGGTCGTCTCCATCAAGGACGCGATGCCCGGGAGCAGCGTGAGAAAGGGCGAGGTGGCGCGCGCGGTGGTCGTGCGCACCAAGAAGGAGACGCGTCGACGGGACGGTTCTTACATCCGCTTCGACGACAACGCCGTCGTGCTGGTGGATCTCCGCAACGAGCCGCGCGGAACGCGGATCTTTGGGCCTGTTGCACGGGAGCTGCGGGAGAAGCGGTTCATGCGGATCGTCTCGCTGGCTCAGGAGGTCTACTAGGGCGTGGGCGTCGGGATCAGAATGGACGATGTCGTCGAAATCATCGCCGGCGATGACCGCGGTAAACGGGGTAAGGTGCTCCGGGCCTTGCCCAAGAAGAGCCGCGTCTGGGTCGAAGGTATCAACATGGTCAAGCGGCACACCAAGCCCCGTAGCGTCGGCCAGCAGGGGGGAATCTTGGAAAAAGAGGCGCCGGTCCATATCTCGAACGTGCGTCTGGTCTCCCGCGGTGGGCTGACGGTGGAGGACGTGTCGTAGGGCACAAGCGATGGCTGAGGCGAAGACGGCAAAACGGTCCCGGCGGACCAAGAAGACCGAAAAGGCGGTTGCACCATCCGAGCGCCCGCGCCTGCGTGAGGTCTACCAGGAGACGGTCGTCCCCGAGTTGATACGGCAGTTCAGTTATCGGAACCGGATGCAGGTGCCGCGATTGGTGAAGGTGGTGCTCAACATGGGCTGCGGCGATGCCATCGGCAATGCGCGCATCCTGGAAGCCGCGCAGATAGAGCTGGGCATGATTGCGGGCCAGAGGCCGGCGGTGCGGCGCGCGAGGAAGTCGGTGAGCAATTTTCACCTGCGAGCCGGGATGCCGATTGGCCTCGTGGCGACGCTCCGTGGCGACCGCATGTACGAGTTTTTCGACCGTTTCCTGAACTTCGCGTTGCCGCGCGTGCGAGACTTCCGGGGTTTGCCCTCCGATTCGTTTGACGGGCGGGGCAACTATTCCATGGGCATTCGCGAGCATATCATCTTCCCGGAGGTGAATTATGACCGCATCGAGAAGGTTCGGGGCCTGGACGTGACGGTCGTCACCTCGGCGGTCACCGACGAGGAGGCGCGGGCACTCCTTCTGGGTTTCGGCATGCCGTTCGCCGACCTGCGGTCGGTGCCCGCGGTGGCGGCCGCTTAAGGGGGGAATGTGGCGCGGAAGGCTTTGGTGATCAGGGCGGCGCGGGAGCCGAAGTACAAGGTGCGCAAGTACAACCGTTGTCATCGGTGCGGTCGCGCCCGCGGCTTCATGCGCAAATTTGCTATCTGCCGTATCTGTTTCCGGGAGCTGGCGCTCTTGGGAGAGATCCCCGGCGTGACGAAAGCGAGTTGGTAATCGGACCATGAGCATCACCGATCCCATCGCGGATATGCTGACGAAGATTCGCAATGCGCTCCATGCCAAACACCGACGGGTGGACGTGCCCGGGTCAGGCATTAAACGCGAAATCGCGCGGATTTTGCTCGAAGAGAAGTTCATTCGCGACTACGCCTTCTTCGAGGACGGCAAGCAGGGCATTTTGCGCATCCACTTGCGCTATGGTCCCAGAGAGAAAAGTGTAATTGTGGGAATCAAGCGCGCGAGCACACCCGGCAGGCGCCGCTACGTGAACCGGGACCGCGTCCCGCGCGTTTTTGGCGGACTGGGTGTGACGATCCTGTCCACATCAAGAGGCGTGATGACCGACCGCATGGCGCGCCGCGTGGGCGTCGGCGGCGAAGTCCTCTGCTACGTTTGGTAGGTGAGCTGGGGTGTCGCGAATCGGACGAAAGCCCATCACGTTGCCCGATGGGGTCGACGTCGCGTGTACGGACAGCGTGGTGACGGTCAAGGGTCCCAAGGGCGAATTGACCGTCGGCGTCGTGGGTAGCCTGGACGTGGTGGTCAATGATGGCACCGTTCGGGTCCAACGCCTGGATGAGGCGCGCCAGACGCGGGCGTTTCACGGTTTGGTGCGGGCGCTCGTGGCCAACGCCGTCATGGGGGTGACCCAGGGTTTCGAGAAGCGCCTCGAGATCGTGGGCGTCGGGTATCGGGCAGACATGGAAGGCGAAGGATTGCGTCTTTTAGTCGGCTATTCGCACCCGGTCGTCATCGAGCCGCCCGAGGGTGTGGAAATTGGCCTGGATTCGCCCACGCGGATCTTGGTGCGCGGCATTGATCGCCAACTCGTCGGTCAGATGGCGGCGGATATCCGCGCTGTCAGGCCGCCCGAGGTCTACAAGGGCAAGGGCATTCGTTATGATGGCGAACGCGTCCGCCGGAAGCAGGGTAAGACGGCGCGCTAAGGTGAGTGGCATGATGCGGCTTGAGGGTTATAGGAGCACGTAGGGTGGGCAAAGCGATGGATCGGCGAACCGTAGGCCGCAAGAGGCGGCATCTGCGCGTCCGCAAGCGCATCTCCGGAGGGGCATCGTGTCCTCGGCTGTGCATCTATCGCTCGCTGCGGCACTTCCATGCCCAGCTCGTGGACGACGACGCCGGCCGCGTGGTCTTGGGCGTCTCATCGGTAGCACCGACATTTGCGGGGCTACGCGAGCCGGGGCGAGGCAAGCAAGAGGTCGCGCGCGAAGTGGGCCGCGAGTTGGCAAAGCGGGCCCGCGAGGGCGGGATCGAGACAGCGGTCTTCGATCGCTCGGGATACCGGTACCACGGCCGTGTTAAGGCCTGCGCTGAAGGCGCGCGTGAAGCGGGCTTGAAGTTCTGAGGATGGTCTGGCCGTGCTAAGAGGAAGGGCGTCAGGTGTGAATCGAGGCGGTGACCGTCGCGGGGCGGGCGATTCGGAGTTTATCGAGAACGTCATCGACATCCGGCGTGTAGCAAAGGTCCGCAAGGGCGGCAGGGATTTCAGGTTCAACGCCATCGTGGTCGTGGGCGACGGGCATGGGCGCGTTGGCGTGGGGTTGGGCAAAGCGCGCGAGGTGTCCGAATGTGTCCGCAAGGGCACTGAGGCCGCGAAGAAGAATATGACGCGCATCGTGCTCCGGGAGGGCACGATCCCACATCAGGTGGTGGGTCGCTTTGGCGCGGCGAGAGTGCTCCTTAAGCCCGCAGCACCGGGCACGGGCCTCATCGCCGGCGGCAAGTGCGGGGTCAAGGCGGTGCTTGAGACCGCGGGTGTGCAGAACATCTTGACGAAGTCTCTGGGCTCGTCGAACCCACACAACGTCGTCAAGGCGACGATGCGGGCGCTCACATCGCTGCGCGATCCACGAACGGCGCGGCAGGAGCGTGGTGTCGCTGCTCCCGAACCTGTGTCGACCCAGATCGAGCATCGGATCGCCGCCTCCTTCGGGGGTGAGCACGATGAATGAGCGAGCGAAGCAGGAATCGGCGCGCCGACTGCACATCAAACAGGTGCGCAGCACGATCGGGCGCCACAAGGTGCAAAAGCGCACCGTGCGGGCGCTTGGCCTGAGGCATCCGGGCGCGGAGGTTGTCCATACGGACACGCCGCAGATCCGTGGTATGATCGCGCGCGTGGCCCATCTGGTCGAGGTGACCGAGGCGTCGGCGTAGCGCGATCCTACAGAATCTGGATATAAACGGGAGAGCTGTAGGGCGTCATGAAGATCGGTGAACTTGGGGCGATTCCCGGTGCGCGCAAGGTGCGTAAGCGCGTCGGACGAGGTCCGGGTTCGGGCCACGGCAAGCGCGCCGGGCGAGGTCAGAAGGGTCAGTTCTCGCGCAGCGGGTCCACGCGGCGTCCCGGTTTCGAGGGAGGCCAGACCCCGCTGTTCATGCGCGTGCCGAAACGCGGGTTCACAAATGTCTTCCGAATCGAGTACGAGGTCGTGAACGTGGGCGAGATCGAAGCGCGAGGCCTCGAGGGCGAGATCACGCCCGAGGTGTTGCAGAAGGCGCGCCTCGTGCGACGAAAGCAGCGCCCGGTGAAGCTCTTGGGCGTGGGAGAACTCTCGCTTAAGTTGACGGTTCGGGGCGTGGCGACAAGCGCTAGCGCGCGCGAGAAGATTGAAGCGGCGGGCGGCACGGTAGAGGCGACGCCCGCGAACGAGACGACATGATTCGTAGCTTCCAGGGCACTTGGCGAATTCCAGAGCTTCGGCGGCGGATCCTGTTTACGCTGGGGATCCTGGTCGTCTACCGAATCGGCGGACACATCCCGACGCCTGGAGTCGATACCGCGGCGCTCGCGGAGTACATGGAGAACGCCCGCAACACGCTCTTCGGCCTCTACGACCTTTTCGTGGGCGGTGCGTTCCGCAAGGTGACGATCTTCGCCCTGGGCATCATGCCCTACATCTCCGCCTCGATCATCTTCCAGCTCCTGGGCTCGGTGATCCCTTACTTCCAGAAGCTTCAGAAGGAGGGGCAGGAGGGGCAGAAAAAGATCAACCAGTACACCCGCTACGGGACGGTCGTTCTCGCAGCGCTTCAGTCTTATGGTGTGGCCGTCTGGCTGGAAAGCCTGAGCTCGCCACGCGGGGTTCCGGTCATCTTCGACGCCGGCTGGGACTTCCGTCTGATGGCCATGCTCACGATTACCACCGGCACCATCTTCATCATGTGGCTGGGGGAGCAGATCACCGAGTACGGGATCGGGAACGGGATTTCGCTACTGATCTTTATCGGAATCGTCGCGCGATTGCCTACGGCCATCCTCACCGAAGTGGAGGCCGTCCGCACCGGCGTGCGCCACATCATCCCGGAGTTGTTCATCCTCGTCCTGATGGTCGCGACGACAGCAGTGGTCGTGCTCATCACCCAGGGGCAGAGGCGCATCCCGGTCCAGTACGCCAAGCGCGTGGCGGGACGCAAAGTCTACGGGGGACAGAGCACGCACATCCCCTTGCGTGTGAACACGGCGGGCGTGATCCCCATCATCTTCGCCCAGGCGATCATGTTCGTGCCTTCGACCTTCGCCACGTTTTTCCCGAATAACGAGGCCATGCAGGACTTCGCGGCACTGTTCTCGACCCAATCGGTGGTCTACTGGGGCCTCTATATGACCATGATCGTCTTTTTCGCCTACTTCTACACTGCGATTGTCTTCAACCCCGTTGACCTGGCCGACAACATGAAAAAGTACGGGGGCTTCATCCCCGGTATCCGCCCCGGTAAGCGCACGAGTGACTACATTGATAGGATTCTGACTCGTATCACGCTGCCCGGCGCCATCTTCCTTGCGCTCATCACGCTCTTTCCGTTTCTCGTTGTGACGTATTTCGACGTTTCGGTACAGCTCAGCGATTTCTTCGGTGGCACCGGGCTTCTGATCGTGGTGGGCGTCGCCCTCGACACGCTCCAGCAGATCGAGGGGCATCTCCTGATGCGCCATTACGATGGGTTCATGAAGCGCGGGAAACTTCGCGGACGGCTTCGAGTCTAAGGATAAGCGAGTTTTCTGTGTATCTTGTGTTGCTGGGGCCCCCGGGTTCGGGGAAGGGAACCCAGGCCCTTTTGCTCGCCGAACGTTACCGCATTCAACATCTCTGTACTGGACACCTCTTCCGAGCTGCGATGGACGACGACCATACGCTGGCGCGCGAGGTCCGCGAGGCCATTCAAGGGGGTAAACTGGCCCCCGATGGGATCGTCGTGCAGATGGTGGAGCGGGCGTTGGATGAGAAATTGCCCCAGGGGGGTGTGCTATTCGATGGGTTCCCGCGCACGCTACAACAGGCGGAAGCGCTGGAGACCTTACTTGCGGCGCGAAATGCTGCGGTTGATATGGCGTTGTGGATTGAGGTGAGCCGCGCGGAGCTGGAGCGCCGGGTGAGCGGACGGCGGGAGTGTATGGACTGTGACCGGCAATACAACATGTACACGGCGCCGTCGGTGATGCCGGAGGTGTGCGACGTTTGCGGTAACGCGCTCATTCATCGCGCGGACGATGCTCCTGACGCGGTTAGGGTGCGTCTGGATGTGTATCAGCAGTTAAAGGCGCCGCTACTAGCGTTCTACGAGACGCGAGGCATACTGCGAGAGGTGGATGGCGAAAGCTCAAAAGAGGCGGTCTTCGAGCGGCTATCGGCGAGCCTCCAGGAACGAATCGCCTGAGATCGCGCTGCGTTCCCCCGAGGAGATCGCATTGATCGCGCGCAGCGCTCAGATCGTGCGTGAGGCTCTCGACCTCGCGGGAGAACTGGTTGCGCCCGGCGTGACTACCGAGGAGATCGACGCTGCTCTGGATGCGCTCATCCGCAAGAGGGGCGGGCGCCCGGCGTTTAAGGGCTACCGCGGGTATCCGGCGTCCGTGTGCGCGTCTGTCAACCATGAGGTCGTCCACGGCATCCCGGGCGAACGGGTTCTCCAGGAGGGCGAAATCGTCTCTGTGGATGTGGGGGTGGCCTGCGATGGCTACTACGCCGATAGCGCCCGCACCTATGCCGTCGGTCGCGTGTCGGCCGAGCGCGAGGTGCTCATGGCGGGAACGCGCTCGGCGCTGGAGGCGGGGATCGCCCAGGCGGCGCCGGGTAAACGCGTAGGTGATATCTCACATGCGATTCAAGAGCACGTGGAGAGCCTGGGCTTCACCGTCGTACGCCAGTTGGTGGGCCACGGCGTGGGCCAGAGCTTGCACGAGGAGCCTCAGGTGCCCAACTATGGGCGGCCAGGCACAGGACCTCGGCTCGCGCCAGGCATGGTCCTGGCCATTGAACCCATGGTGAACGTTGGTGGGCCGGAGGTGAAGTGGCTCCCGGACCGATGGACAGTGGTGACGGCGGACCGGTCTGACTCGGCCCATTTCGAGCATACGGTCGCCGTGACGGAATCGGGTCCGCACGTACTCACCGCTGAAGAGCTGAAGACGGCGAAGTGATGAACCCCGGGCCTGTTCAATAAGGAGGTGAGCGAGCGGCTTGTGCCGTCGCGTTGACGCTGTGGCGAAAGAGGAAGGTATTCCGGTTGAGGGGACAGTCGTTAAGGCGCTGCCCAACGCGTCGTTCAAGGTGCAACTTGACAACGGCCACGAGGTCTTGGCACACGTCTCGGGCAAGATGCGGATGAACTACGTCCGCCCCGTGCCGGGCGACAGGGTTTCCCTGGAGTTGTCGCCTTACGACCTGACGCGAGGCCGGATCGTCTGGCGTTACAGATGACCGGGCTGGGCTCTGACGAGGGTGGTAGGGCTTATGGCGATGCTTGCGGGAGGGGCACCGAATGAAAGTGCGCGCCTCGGTTAAGAAGCTTTGCGTGCATTGCAAGATCGTGCGCCGTAAGGGTGTGGTGCGGGTCATCTGTTCGCAGAACCCGCGACATAAACAGCGCCAGGGCTGATCGACCGGCCCGAGTGGACAAAAGGAGTGGTGCCGTGGCACGCATTGCGGGTGTGGACGTCCCGCGCGAAAAGCGGGTTGAGATAGGGTTAACCTATGTTTACGGCGTTGGAATCGCACTGTCGCAGCGGGTCCTCAAGCAGACGGGCGTGGATCCGGCCACGCGCGTGAAGGATCTGACGGAGGCGGATGTCGCCAAGCTGCGCCAGGTGATCGAGGGCGATCTCAAGGTGGAGGGCTCGCTGCGCGCCGAGGTGCAGATGAACATCAAGCGGCTGATGGACATTGGCTCGTACAGGGGCCTGCGCCACCGCCGAGGGTTGCCGGTGAGGGGTCAGCGCACGGCCACCAATGCGCGAACGCGCAAAGGCCCTACCAGGCACGCCATCGGTAGCCGAAAGTAGTAGCCGGTTTTTGGCCCCTGGAGGGCGTAATCTCGCCCATGGGGATCTGAAAGATGTCCGATAGAGGAGGGATGCGGTGAACCGATCGCGAGGTCGTAGTCGGGTCAGACGCAAAGACAAGAAGGTGGATGCGAACGGGATCGCACACGTCCGGGCGACGTTCAACAACACCATCGTCACACTGGCCGATACCCAGGGCAACGTGATCTCCTGGGCCACCGCCGGCAAGGTTGGTTTCAAGGGCTCCCGTAAGAGCACGCCCTTCGCGGCGCAGCTTACGGCTGAGGCGTCGGCGAGGGAAGCCATGGTGTTGGGTCTCAGGCGCGTGGAAGTGCGAGTTAAAGGGCCCGGCGTGGGACGCGAGGCTGCGGTGCGCGCGCTGCAGGCGGCTGGCTTGGAGATCTCGGCGATCCGGGACGTGACGCCCATCCCGCATAACGGCTGCCGCCCACCAAAGCGTCGGCGTGTATAGTCCGGGGTGTGGGTAGGACGGAGGAGACGCGATCGTGGCAAGATACGTTGACCCGGTATGTAAGCTGTGCAGGCGCGAGGGGGCGAAGCTCTTCCTGAAGGGCGAACGCTGCCAGACGGAGAAATGCTCGTTTGACCGACGAAGCTATGTGCCCGGGCAGCACGGCCAGCGCATGCGGCGCACGCGGTCGGACTACGAACGGCAGTTGCGCATGAAGCAGAAGGCGAAGCGGGCTTACGGGGTACTCGAAGGCCAGTTCCGCACTTACTATCAACGCGCCGCGCATAAGGAGGGCGTCACAGGCGACCTGCTCATGCAGCAGCTTGAGATGCGGCTGGACAACGTCGTGTACCGTCTGGGCCTTGCGCCGTCGCGTAGTGCTGCGAGGCAGCTAGTGCGCCACCGCCACATCGATGTCAACGATCGGATAGTGAACGTTCCGTCCTATCAGTTGCGCAAGGGTGATACAGTGAAGGTCCGGCAGAAGAGCCGCGAACTAGAGAGGATTCACTTGTCGCTCCAGCGAGCGATCCGTGGCCGGGATGTCCCCTGGCTGGAGATCGATAAAGTCGGCCTCGCTGGGCACGTGCTCGATGTCCCAGCGCGCGAGGTGATACCGACGCCCGTGGAAGAGCAGTTGATCATCGAGCTGTACTCGAAGTAGACCTGGCGCCGCGCGGTGCTAGGCCCATCTGGTGGAGCTTGAGCTCATATGAAGTGGAAGAGCCTGCATATGCCTAAGGCGGTGGAGTTGGACGAAGATACCTTCACCGAACAGTATGGCAAGTTCCTCGTCGAGCCCCTGGAACGGGGCTTCGGTACGACCTTGGGCAACGCCCTTAGACGGGCGCTGCTCTCCTCGATCCAGGGCGCGGCCATCTGCGCCGTGAAGTTGGACGGGATCCAGCACGAATTCTCGACCATCGAAGGCGTCGTCGAGGATGTGCCCGAGATCGTGATGAATCTGAAGGAGATCTACTGTAAGCTCTACGCCGACGCCCCCAAGGTCATCCTATTCGAGAAGCGGGGCTCGGGCGAGTGGGTCGGCGGCGACCTTGAGGTAGACCCCGAGGTGGAGATCCTGAACAAGGACCATCACATCGCCACGCTGGCGGAGGACGGCCGCATTGAGGCGGAGATTACCTTCCGCGACGGCCGGGGATACGTGCCCAGCGAGGAGAACCGCCTCCCCGATCAGCCGGTCGGAACGGTCGTCATGGATTCCATCTTCTCGCCCGTGACGAAGGTGAACTTCACGGTCGGGGATGCGCGCGTGGGGCGCAGGACGGACTACGACAAGCTGACCCTCGAGGTGTGGACCAACGGCGCGATCCGGCCCGACGACGCGGTGGCGTTCGCGGCTAAGGTTCTGAAGGATCACCTGGACCTGTTCATCAACTTCGAGGACGAGCGAATCGAGCTCGAGGACGAAGATGTCGATTTCGAGGCCGTCCGCATCCGTAACCTCTTGAACCTCTCCATTGACGAGTTGGAGCTATCCGTCCGCTCGGCGAACTGCCTGCGCGCGGCGGGGATCACCAAGCTCGAAGACTTGGTGCAGCGCACCGAGCAGGAGATGCTCAAGTACCGGAACTTCGGCAAGAAATCGCTCAGTGAGCTTTCGGGGATCCTCGAAGGGCTGGGCCTCTATTTCGGGATGGACCTCTCGAAGTACAAGCTTGGCAAGGACAGGAGCGGGAGCGGGGTCTCAGCGGTGTCGAGGCCGAACGACGATGCGACATAGGAAACGGGGCCGTAAGCTTGGGCGCTCGCCCAGCCACAGGCGGGCGATGTTGCGCAACCTCGCGGCGAGCCTGATCACCCACGGCGCCGTCCGCACGACCGATGCAAAGGCCAAGGCCGTTCGTCCACTGGTGGAACGGCTAGTGACGCTCGGCAAGCGCGGGGATCTCCACGCCCGCCGGCAGGTGTTGCGCTTCGTCAGCGACAAGGCGGCTGTTCACAAGCTGTTCACGGATCTCGCTGAGCGCTTCGAAGACCGACCCGGTGGCTACACGCGCATCATCAAGATCGGTGAGCGACACGGCGATGCAGCGCCGGTTTCCCTCATCCAGTTCCTCGGCGAAAGCCCTCGCGAGCCAAGGCGCCGTGCGCGAGAAGGCAAAGAGGTTGCGGCGGCAGCCCCTGCCTCCGGGTCCGCTGCTGAAACGGGCGGGTAGACGCATTCACCCACTCCTTGGCGCGAGCTTGACAAACTCAGAGCTTTGGGCCTACTGGAGGTGACGGCGCTGGAACAACCCCGAGCCGAGCGCATTGCGTGAGGGGGCGTTTGGCTAGGTGCGGTCAGCAGCCCCTCTTCAGTTGGAGAGGGTGCTGGCGGTTCTGGGTGTCCATGATCGGGTTGGTGCTGGGGCCCTATTCCGTACTAGCGCAGCTTGCTCCAATGATCGAGGGCCGCGGCGCCTGGGTCACGTACCAGACGCAGCGCTCGCCCAGTGCGGCGGGTGAGTCAGTTGCGGCGGCGAAGTCCACAGGCCTTAACCTGATCCTCGTCCAGGCGCGCCATCGCGGCGACGCTTACTACTGGAGCAACTTGGTGCCTCGCGCAGAGAGCCTCGCTGAGCAGGCCCCATCGTACGACCCGCTTCGCCTGGCGCTCACCGAGGCTCGCGATGCCGACCTTGAGGTTCATGCCTGGATCAACGCGTTCATCGCTTGGTCGGCGCCCCAGCCTGCGATGGATTCGGCCCACGTCTTGCGCGCCCATCCCGAATGGTTCTGCCGCACCGCCGAAGGCTTTGACCTTGCGCGCTGCAACGCCGCTGAACTCGGCTCCGTGGGTGTCGATGCCCGGTTCCTGTCGCCGGGGATCCCGGCCGTACGTGCCCACTTGGTCGGAGTGATCCGCGAGTTGGTCGAGCGATACCCGGTGGACGGCATCCACCTGGACTACGTGCGCTATCCCGGCGAGGCCTTTGGCTTCCACCCAGTGGCCATCGAGCGCTTCGCGGCAGCGACCGACGCCGATTCCTGGATTCGCACGCCGAGGGAGCTCGGCGACGCGCTATCGATGCCGGACGTTCGTGCGCGCTGGGAGGAATGGCGTGCGGAGCAGGTGACGGCTTTCGTGCGCGAGGTGCGCGAAGCGCTGGCGGACGTTTCGTCGGATGTGAAGCTTTCGGCGGCCGTCATGCCTGATGCACCCCTGGCGCGGCGTCACTACGGTCAGGACTGGGCCCGATGGCTCGCGGAGGGCCTCCTGGACTTCGTCGTGCCGATGGTCTATACGGACAACCCCGTGACGGCATTTCACCAGGTGAGCCGCGCCGTGGACATCGTGGACGGTGGCCTGGTGTACGCCGGCCTGCCCGCATACAAGCTGAGTAGCGACGAACTGGCGAGGCGTGTGACGATGTTGCGTCCGCTCGGGGTCGCGGGCTTCTGCCTGTTCTCGTACGACAGCATGGCAATGCAGCCGGGCTACCTCGTGGCACTTGCAGAAGGTCTCTTCGGAGCCCCCGCCGAGCAGCCGACCTCGCCCGGTAGCGGGCAGCGGTACCGACGGCGATGAGCCGGCCCAAGCGCGGCGACGTGCGCACCGTTGAAATCAGTGCCATCGACGCCCGGGGCTGGGGCATGGGGGTAGACGGTGACGTCGTCTTCCATGTCGCTGGTGCAGTACCGGGCGACGTCGTGAGCGCCGAGGCGGTTCGCGTCAGGCGTGACGGTGTGCGCTGCCACATCGCTGCGATCGAGGTCCCTTCGCCCGACCGTGTGGAGCCGCGCTGCGGTCACACCGACGTCTGCGGCGGCTGCCGCTTTCAGCACCTGGCCTATCCTGCCCAACTCCGCGCGAAGGCGGCGTTGGTGCGCGCGGAGCTTGCGGGCGTTCCGGGGCTCGATCCCGAGCTCGTGTCCGATCCGCTCCCTTCGCCAGAGCTGTTCTTTTACAGGAACAAAATGGAGTATTCGGCAGGGATCGGCGAGGACGGGCGGCTGGTGCTCGGCCTGCACCGTTGGGGGCGGTTCGACGCGGTGTTCGATCTCGCGGCCTGCCACTTGCAGTCGGAGGCGGCGAATGCGCTGGTAGGGCGGGCGCGCGAGGTTTTCCGCGCAGACGGCTGGCCCCCGTATCATCCGCGGACGCACGAGGGGTTGGTCCGATACCTTGTCGTGCGCGAGGGGAAGACGACCGGTCAGCGGATGGCAACCGTCGTGCTTACCGAGCGCGTCCCCGGCGTCGACACGCTGGCGGAGGCGCTGGCGGAGGCGGCGCACCTGGACGGCGTGATCCTTGCTGAGAACCCTCGCCCCGGCCAGACGGCCGCCGGTGTGAAGCAGGAAGTGCTGGCGGGCGAACCGATCCTGGAGGAGAAGGTGGGGCGTCTGCGCCTGCGCATCTCGCCTGGGTCCTTCTTCCAGACGAACAGCCGTGGCGCGGCGCTGTTGGCGCAGGTCGTGGAGAAATTCGCCCGGCTCGAGGGCGGCGAGACGGTCCTGGACTGCTACTGCGGGACCGGTCTTTTCGGACTCACGCTTGCCGAGCAATCCGCTCGTGTCATCGGCGTGGAGATGAACCCCGATGCCACCCTCGACGCTACCCACAACGCCGAACAGAACGGCATTCACAACTGTACTTTCCACGCGGCCGATGCGCGCGCTTTCCTTAACGATCTGCGGGCGGAGGGCGCACGGATTGACGCGGCCGTGGTTGATCCCCCGCGCGCGGGTATGCCACCCAAGGCGATCCGTGCGCTGTGCGACCTGTGGCCGAGGACGCTCGTCTACGTCTCATGCAACGTGCGTGCCCTGGCGACCGATCTGACGCACCTACTTAGCGGCGGGTATCGAGTGGAGACCATTCAGCCGCTGGATCTCTTTCCGCACACCCCGCACGTCGAGGTGGTTGTGCGGCTGGTCCACGCGGCGACCGAACTCCCGTCCGTGGCTTGACTTTTGACTAGGAGCCCGGTAGGTTGGGATCGCACATTGCAACCCCTGTGGCACACATGAGGCGTATCTCCGCAGGCACGGATGGTGTGAATCATGACGCAGTCTGGTGAACCTTCCGGTGACGACTTGAGGTCGGACACGGGGGCGCCGTCGGGTGTCAAGGAGTTCGGCGTCGAGGCGATCTTCTGTCGCACGCTCGGCAAGGAGTGCGAGCGTATCATTCGAGGTCGCCAGGTGCTGAGCACGGAGGAGAAGACGGTCGTTGTTCGCGGCGAGCCGGTGCAGGGCTACATCGTGCGGATGCAAGCCCAGGACGTCGAGCCGCTGAAAGTGGATCAGGAGATGCGGCAGCTCGACGAGGAGTGAAGCCCATGGTTGAGTGGGGCACGGCGCCGCTGATTGATCTCCGCGTGCAAGCGACGTGAAAGTTGCGGTGCCGGGGGTGAGCGTCGCCAACCACCCCCGCGTCTCGATCACCACGGGCCCCGATCCAGCGGAACGGGTGCGCATCGCATGGGAACAGCTAGGCGCCCCCGCCCCTCCGCGCACAGGGCCCACCGTGCTCCTGATAGACGCACGGTCCTTCGTCGAACTCCGCCGTACGGAGGTTGTGCCTCAGGCCGGGACGCTCGAAGGCTTGGTGAGAGCGCTGCGCGGGGCGCGTTGCCGGCGGCTTGTGCTCGCAGTAGCGGGTGGATCGCGCGTGGCCGAAGCTCTGGGGTTGGAGAGACTCGCACGGCGGCTGCGTATAGGCTGGGTTGACCTCGATGGAGAGCTACCCGTCGAGGTTGCGCTCCGCGGTGCGGAGAGCCTCCCAAACCTGAGGCTGGCAGAGGCCGTCGCTGAGGCGCAGGCTGTCGTGCCTCTGGCGGTGGTCCGTACGGGACCCCGGTATATCGCGCCGCTGTGCACCGCCGCGCTCACGGCCCTGGCAGCGCCGCCCCAGGAGCGACGCAAGTTTCACGTCCGCTTCCCGGAACCGGTTCTGGATCTGGCAGCTTCTCTGATGCCGCCGCTGGCGGTCATAGACGGCACCTACGGTCTGGACAAGAGCGGCCGAGTCCTGCCCGCCCGCTTGGATGTGACGCTGTTCGGGACGAATGTCATCGCGACGGACGCCGTAGGATGCGGGCTTATGGGGCTCGAACCTCATCGCCTGGATGTCTTGCGTACGGCCGGTGAGCGCCGTCTGGGCCCGATCGCTCTCGACGAGATCGAGCTGGTGGGCGAACCCCTGGGGCCCCTGCGGCGCAGGTTCATGCTCTAGCTGCCCCGCAGCGTCCGCCGACCGGCGAACTCGGCGGCTGCGCCGAGTTCCTCCTCGATCCGGAGCAAACGGTTGTACTTGGCGACCCGCTCGGAACGGCAGATCGAGCCCGTCTTGATCTGCCCGCAGCCGGTCGCGACGGCGAGGTCGGCGATGGTGGTGTCCTCGGTCTCGCCAGAGCGGTGAGAGAGAATGGCAGCATAGCCTGAGTTGTGTGCCATCTCGATGGCTTCCAGGGTCTCGGTCAGCGTGCCGATCTGGTTGGGCTTAATGAGGATGGCGTTCGCAACTCCCTCCGCCATGCCCCGGCCGAGGCGCTCGGTGTTCGTGACGAACAGGTCGTCACCGACGAGCTGACAGTGTTCGCCCAGGCGGTCGGTCAGCGTCTTCCAGCCTTCCCAGTCATCCTCGGCCATGCCATCCTCGATCGAGACGATGGGGTAGCGGTCCACCCAGTCGTCGAGCAACCCGGCTAGCTCCGAAGGCGTGCGTGTGCTTGCACTCGACTTGGCGAAGTGGTACTGGCCGTCATCTCGGAAGAGCTCGCTGGCGGCGGGGTCCAGGGCAATGGCGATCTCCTCGCCGGCGCGATAGCCCGCCCGCTCGATGGCGGTGAGTAGTAGGTCCAGGGCCTCGACGTCCGAGCCCAGATCCGGCGCGAAGCCGCCCTCGTCACCAACGCCGGTCGCTAGGTTCCGTTCCGTCAGCACGGTCCTGAGCACGACGAAGGTCTCGGCAGCCATGCGCAGCGCTTCGCCGAAGCTGGGCGCGCCCAGGGGCATGAGCATGAATTCCTGGAAATCCACGCTGTTGGCTGCGTGTGCGCCACCGTTGAGCACATTGAGCATCGGTGTCGGAAGCAGGTAGGCCTCGACGCCGCCCAGATGGCGGTACAGGGGCATGCTCGCTGCTGCTGCTGCTGCATGGGCAGTTGCAAGCGAGACGCCGAGCATGGCGTTAGCGCCCAGTCTGGACTTGTTGGGCGTTCCATCCAACTCTCTTAGCCTGGTGTCGACCGCCGTCTGATCTGCACCATCAGTGCTCAGAAGCGCAGGCACGATGACCTCTCGGATGTTGCGGACGGCACCGAGGACGCCCTTGCCACCATAGCGGGTATGGTCGCCGTCGCGCATCTCTAACGCCTCGTGTTCGCCCGTGGAGGCACCCGAAGGGACCGCAGCGCGTCCTAGCGCGCCCCTCTCGAAACGGACATCCACCTCGATGGTGGGGTTGCCCCTGCTATCGAGGATCTCTCTGGCGGTGATGGTCTGAATGCGGGTCATGGTTGAGTTCCTCATCGTTTAATGGAACTGGGTCCAGTGCATGGACGTGATCGTAGCAGGAGAGTACGAAGTTCGCGCCCGTCGATCAATGGGTTCATCCCAGGGGATGGTAAGATTTGACAGGTCGGCCGTGGTGGCTATATTGGAGCGGATTCTAATCTAGTGTGAGTTGTCGAACGGCGAGGGACTTGGGGCATGGCTCATTTCATCCATGATACCTGCATAGGTTGTGACGCCTGCAGGAAAGCGTGCCCCGTTGACTGCATCAGCGGCGAGTCGAAACAGCTCTACGTCATCGACCCGACCTGGTGCATCGACTGCGGCGTCTGCGGGGTGTACTGTCCGGTGAGCTGCATCACCAATGAGACCGGCGAGTTCATCGAGCGCATCCCCCCTAGGGAGATACCCAAGGCCGGTGTCCATGTCGAGGACTGCACCGGCTGCACCTTCTGCGTGGATGCCTGTCCATTCGACTGCATCGAGATGATCGAGCACGAAGACTCGTTCAGCCCCGTCGCCAAAGTCACCAAGCTCAAGGAATGCGTGGGCTGCCGGCTCTGTGAGGAGGTCTGCATTAAGGACTGCATCGCCATCCTGCCTCCAGCCGGGCGCGAGGCCTACGAGCGGGGCGAGTTGGTCGTGGGATGAGCTTCGGGTGGTGAAGTAGGCGGGCGAGTTAGGCTGAGAAGGGGCCGACGGTGGAGACGCCGTCGGCTTTTGTGTTTTTAGGGACCGAGTCAGCCGTGGATGAGGCTGGTTCAGGGCGGTTCGCGCCGTCAGGGAAGCGCGTCGAGCAGCGCTTCGATCTCCGCTTCGCTGTTATACGCGTGGGGCGAGGCGCGCACGCAACCCGCTCGCGGGGTCACGACGATGCCCGCCGCCTCGCATCGCCTGCATAGCTCCTTTGCCTCCGCTTTTTCCGACCTAAATGACACGATGCCAGAGCGTTCTCTGGGGATGGCTCGCGGCGAGACCACCTGATAACCCCTGGCGGCGAGGCCTTCGGCCAGGATATCGGTGAGCGCCAGGACGCGCGCCTCAATAGTGTCAGCTCCCAGCACCCCAAGCAGATCCAGGGCCGCGCCCAGCCCGTGGATGCCGGTGGTATTGAGCGTGCCTCCTTCGTAGCGGCGCGCATCGGGCAAGAGATCGCGCCCGTAGGCCGATGGCGGTCCTTCGAGGTAGGCGTCCGCACCGACCACGCTGTCCGCTCCAAACTGCACAACGCCAACCTGATCCATCACTTCGCGCGCAATGTAGAGAAAGCCCGTCCCCTCGGGTGCCAGGAGCCACTTATGCCCTCCGGTCACGAGCGCAGCGATGCCCATCGCGCGGGCGTTAAGTCGCATCACCCCAAGGCCCTGGACCGCATCTACGACAAAAAGCGCCCCGTGCTTGCGGCACAACTCGCCCACAGCCGCCAAGTTATTTCGGAAGCCCGAGGCGAACTCGACGAAGCTCAGCGCCAGTACACGCGTTCGCGCGTCCATCGCCGACCGGAGGTCGTCAAGCGCGATCCGTCCATCTCGCTCGTGCACCAACCGAAGCTCTACACCATCCCGCTCGAGGACACGCCAGGGAAAGACGTTAGCGGGGTACTCGGCGTCCGCAGTGACGACGTTGTCGCCGGGCTGCCACCGTAGTCCTTGGGCGATTTGTGTGATCCCTTCAGTCACATTCTTGGTGAAGGCGATCTCGCCGGGCTCGGCATCGATGATGCACGCGGCGGCGGCGCGCGCCTGGGCGACGGCCTCGTGGCTTGCGGCTTGCCAGTGAAGGCCGCCCTCGGCCATGAGCCGCGCAATACAACGGCGCATCGCGTCGGCGGCGGGCAGCGAGATGGGGCTTACACCCGCGTGATTAAGGAAGATATGTCCCTGTGTGACTGGGAAGAGCGCTCGCAACCCTTCGAGGTCGTCTAGGCTCGGGACCGGTGATGCGGTGCGGATCGTGCGCTCAGGTGAGCGTGATGCCAAGGTCGGCTTTCGTGAAGAGAGGTGTGAACGTGAAGCCCGCTCCGCTCAACGCTTCGGCGCCACCCTCTCCCCGGTCAACGACGGCTATGACGGCCCCCACCTCGAGTCCAAGTTCGCGTAAACCCTCCGCGGCCCGGTGCAACTGCGCCCCTGTCGTCACCACATCTTCGAGGAGCGCAACGCGCTCGCCAAGGCTCCATGTCCCCTCGACTTGGGTTCTGGTCCCGTACGCCTTTGCCTGGCGACGTACGATTAAAAACGGTAGGCCCGTCTCTAGCGCCACGGCAGTCACCAGCGGGACGGCACCCAGCTCCACGCCCGCCAGCCGCTCGATCCCTTCTGGCAATCGTTCCGCTAGGCGTCGGGCGACCTCCCGCAGGACCTCGGGCGCGGTCTCGAACTGGTACTTGTCGATGAGATAGCCCGATTTGCGCCCCGAGCTCAAGGTAAAATCGCCCTCGCGGTAGGCCAGTTCGCGGATGCGTCGAGCGAGAGGGTCACGGAGGTTCATACGGCTCTTTTTTGCATCCAGGTGCGCGCGGCTTCGATCCCTCTTAACGCCTCTTCGCGCGAAACGTCGCGGACAATCTGCACCCGGCCCACCGCCTCGGCCAGGACGAAGGTGAGTTGCCCCGCGCGCACCTTCTTGTCCGAATGCATGGTCTCCCACAGGGCTTCGCCCGCCACATCGTCGAAAGCGGGGAAAGGGCCCAAACGGGCGAGCAGCGCGTTCTGGCGCTCCACATGCTCCGCCGCTAAAAGACCCTTTGCCAGCGCGATGGCTCCGTTGGCGACCATGCCGAGCGCCACAGCCTCGCCGTGCGTGAAGCGGCTGTAGCTCGTAGCCGCCTCCAGCGCGTGCCCGATGGTGTGGCCGTAGTTCAGGATCTGGCGGCGTTCGCCTTCGCGTTCGTCAGCCGCGACGACCGACGCTTTGATGCTGCAGTTGCGGGCGATGAGGTCCACCAGACGCGCGGGCGGCAACTGGTGCGTCCCGAAGGCGTCCAGATGCGTCTCCAGGAGCGAGAGGAGGCCCGCGTCGGCGATCATCGCGTGCTTGACCATCTCGACGGCTCCAGAGCACATCTGACTGGCAGGCAGCGTTATAAGTGCATCTACGTCGGTGAAGACGAGACGTGGCTGGTAAAAGGCTCCGATCATGTTCTTAGCCTCCGGGTGGTTCACCCCGGTCTTCCCGCCGATACTCGCGTCCACTTGCGCGAGGACTGTCGTCGGCACCTGGATGAGCTGAACGCCGCGCAGGAAGGTAGCGGCGGCGAAGCCGACTGTATCCCCGATCACGCCCCCGCCCACGGCAACCAGCGTGCAGTCGCGGTCGTAACGGCCGCTGACCAGCATGTCGTAGATGGGCTCGAGCGCTGCGAACGTCTTCTGCTCCTCGCCGTCGGGGATGGCCAGTGTCTGGACCGCGAACCCGGTCCCACGCAGCGACCTCGCCAGCTTCGGCACCAAGCTCGCCACTACCGAAGGCGATGCCAATAGTACGGTCTGCCGCCCCAGTCCCAATGATGCACATGCCTCGCCGAAACGATCGGCGATACCCGCGCCCACGATGACGTCGTAACTCCGCTCGCCCAGTGGGACGCGGATCTTTCGTTCCAGAGGGCTGGCCAGGGCGCACTCTAGAGCCTCGGCGGCCGACTGGGGGCTGGTCAGCGCCTTGGTGTCAAAGACGAGATCGCTGGCGGCGTATGCCGGCTCACGCTCGGCGAGCATGCGCCGGATGCTGTCCAGCTTTGCTTCGTCCGAAAGCCCGGCGAGCAGTGGCCGGTTCGGATCATCCCGCACCCGCTCGAAGATGATCTCCGGCGCTGCCCGCAGGTAGCAGGATACACCCGTCTCGCGCAGGACCGCCCGGTTCTCCGGTCGGATGAGAGCGCCGCCTCCCAGGGCGATCACCGTCTCGGACTGAGCAACGGCCTCTGCGACGCACTCGGCTTCGATGGTGCGGAACTGCTCCTCGCCATCATCCTCGAAGATGCGTGGAATGGACTTACCCGCTTTGGTGATGATCAAGTCGTCGGTGTCCACGAAGCGACGGCCCAGGTGCTGGGCGAGTTCCTGGCCGACGGCCGTCTTGCCTGAACCCATGAAGCCGACGAGGAACAAGGGCGCGTCGGACTCTAAACCCCAGTACGCCAAGGCTGGAAGGGGCATCGGTTGAGCGTTTTGAGGCTAGGTCCCCGGGGCAGACGCGTCCGCCGTCTCGACCCGCTGGATGCTCGGAGGTGGCGCCTGGGGATCGGCCTCGAAGGCGGCGCGTATCTGCGCCATGCTGTCGCTGCCGTAGCGCTCTAGGAAGGCGTCGGCCATGACGAGCGCGACCATCGTCTCACCGATGACGCCCGCCGCGGGCAGAGCGCAAACGTCAGAGCGCTCGTAGTGAGCCTTGGTGCCCTTCATCTGTGAGAGGTCGACCGATTCGAGGGGCCTGCGGAGCGTCGAGAGGGGCTTCATGGCGCCGCGGACGATCACGGGCTCTCCGTTGGTCATGCCGCCCTCGAGGCCGCCCGCGGTGTTCGAGCGCCTGCCAATACCCTGGCCCTCGAGCATCATCTCATCGTGAAAAGCGGAGCCTGGCCGACTGCAAGCCTCGAAACCGCCGCCGAATTCGACGCCCTTGAAGGCGTTGATGCTCAGGATGGCCTGCGCCAGGCGGGCGTCGAGCTTGCGGTCCCAATGGACGTAGCTGCCCAGGCCGATGGGTAGGCCGGTGACCACGACCTCGAAGACCCCACCGAGGGTATCCCCACGCTCGCGGGCGGCGTCGATCTCAGCAACCATCCGCGCTTCGGCTTCCGGGTCCGCACAGCGAACCGGCGAGGCGTCCGAACGTTCGTTGGTCACTTCCAGCGGATCAACCGGCCCCGCCTTGACCGGTCCCAATTGCACGATGTGGCTGGCGATCCGGACGTTGAACTCGCCCAGCAGCCGCTTGGCGATCCCGGCAAGGGCAACACGCATGGTTGTCTCACGGGCGCTGGAACGCTCCAGGACGTTGCGGATGTCCTCGTGCTGGTACTTGATGACGCCGGCTAGATCGGCATGGCCGGGCCTCGGGACGACGACGCGCTCGACGGCGCTGAGGTCGCCTTCGGGTGCCATACGCTCGGTCCAGTTGGCCCAGTCGCGGTTCTCGATCAGGAGTGCGATGGGGCTCCCGAGCGTCAAGCCCCCGCGCAGGCCGCTGAGGATGCGGGCCTGATCGCGCTCGATCTTCATCCGGCCGCCGCGACCGTATCCCTGCTGGCGGCGGGCGAGATCGCGGTTAATGTCGTCGGCGCCGAGCCGTAAGCCTGCGGGCACGCCCTCGAGGGTGCCCACAAGCGCCTGGCCGTGCGATTCTCCCGCCGTTAACCAACGCACCTGTTCCCTCCTCGCTACTTGGTCGCCGAGTAAATGGCTGCAATACCGCCTGATAGAGGCACATACGACCCCTGAGCCAGACCCGCGGTGGCGAGATGCTGCAGGAAGGCCTCGTCCTTGGGGAAGGTGTGGATCGAATCCCGTAAGTACCGGTATGACGCCAGGCTACCGGCGATCAGCCCGCCCAGGACGGGGAGTATATGGTCGAGGTAGAAGCGGTATAAAGGCCGCAAGGGCCAGCGCTGGGGCAAAGCGAACTCGAGGACCTTGACCGTGCCCGACGACGCAAGCGCCCGGGCGATCTCGCTCAACCCGCGCACCGGATCGACGACATTGCGGATGCCGAAGCCAATGGTCACGGCGGCGAAGACGCCATCGGAGAACGGCAGCGCTTCGGCGTCGCCGCAGACGAGCGCCACCGGCGCCTCCATGTTGTTGCGAGCGATCCGGTCGCGTGCAAGAGCGAGCATGCGCCGCGAGAGATCGACGCCGACGACGGGCACGCCGCGCCGCGCCAGGGCCAGTGCCAGGTCGCCCGTGCCGCAGCAGAGGTCGAGCGCGCGGCCGCCGGGGGCGATGGCGATCTCTCCCACCAAGCGCGCCCGCCAGCGCTGGTCGATACCGGCTGAGAGCAGGCGATTGGCCAGGTCGTAGCGTGGCGCGATCAGGTCGAAGATCGCGCGGATGCGGTTGCGCTCACCTCCGGGGTTCATTCTTCCATCGCCTCGCGCAACTCAGCCGGGGCGCGGTAGCGCGGATAGAGGTCGTGCGCGACACCGAGTTGTTCCGAGACCTTACCGACGATGAAATCCACCTGATCGGCGAGGGTCTCCGGTCCCTGGTAGAACGCCGGGTCCGGCGGCAGGATGCACGCGCCCGCGCGCGCCAGTCTGAGCATGTTCTCCAGGTGGATGACCGATACCGGCGTTTCGCGTGGGACAACGATGGCCTTCTGGCGTTCCTTCAGGATGACGTCGAAGGCGCGCTCGATCAGGCAGGTCGAGGCACCTGAGGCCAGCCGCGCCAGGGTCCCCATCGAGCAGGGGATGACCACCATGGCCTCGGTCGTCCTCGATCCCGATGCGATCGGTGCGGTGATGTCCTCGTTGCGATAGGTCTGGATCGCTTCGGGTCCAACGACCACGCCGTACTCCCTTGCAATGAAGGACCATAGCTCGGGACCCTCGTGGCTGACGCCTACCTCCGCGTTGAGCACCAGGCGGCCGTGGCGCGAAACGACCAGAGCGACCTCACAAGCCTGGGCGACCAGGTGGGCCAGGAGCCTGACGCCGTAGATCGCGGCCGAGGCGCCAGTCATCGCCACGATGATTCGGGGCGCGTCGCTTATGGCATCCCTCCTACGCCTAGGAGGCTATCCGCCAGTACGCCAAGAAGGAAGACGACCGAGATGACGCCGTTCATCGTGAAAAACGCTAGGTCCATGCGCGAGAAATCGTCGGGTCCCACCAGACGGTGCTCGTACACCAAAGCCGCTGCAACCACCACCACAGCTAGAAGATAGGCTGAACCCAGGCCAAAGGCGAATTTGAGAGCCACGAGCGTCAGCAGAGTCGCCAGGTGAAGGACGCGCGCGGTCCAGAACGCTGGCTGCACACCGAAGCGAGCGGGGATCGAGTGGAGCCCCATCGTGCGGTCGAAGTCCATGTCCAGAAGGCTGTAGAGGATGTCGAAGCCGGCAACCCACGTCATCACGACGCCGGTCAACAGCAGCGCGCTCACATCGAGCGTCCCTGTAAGCGCAATCCAGGCGGCCGGCGGGGCCATGCCCAGGGCGATGCCTAGCGCGAGGTGCGATGCCCACGTCCAGCGCTTGGTGTAGGGATAGCCCAGAAGGATCGTCAATGCGATGGGGGAAAGCATGAGACAGAGCCGGTTCAACATACCGGCAGCGCAGATGAAGATGGCTACGGACACGATAACGAACCACGTTGCAGCGCGGACCGAGATGATGCCCTGGGGCAGCTCGCGCATCTCGGTGCGGGGGTTCCGCGCGTCGGACTCACGGTCGGCGATGCGGTTCATGCCCATGGCTGCGCTGCGGGCGGCGACCATCGCGACGACGATCCAGCCAAGCTGGTCCCATCCGTTTCCCGACCGCGCATCCCAGGCCAGGACGATGGCGGAGAGCGCGAAGGGCAAGGCGAAGATCGAGTGCGAGAACTTGATCATCCGGCCGTAAGTGAGGAGTTGTTCAGTCCAGTGCACACCTATCCAACTGGTGTTATGGTATTTACGCAACATAGTCTGCACCGATGGCGTGGGCCATGACCTCTACGGGTGCGGGGCGACCGGTCCAGAGCTCAAAACCGCGCGCCCCCTGGTGGACGAGCATGGAAAGCCCCGAAAGCGCTTGTGCCCCCTGCGCTTTAGCCCTGTTGAGCAAGCGCGTCTCGCGGGGATTGTAGATGAGGTCGTAGACCACCTGCCCGGCCCGGAAACCGTCGCAATCACCCAAGGGCGATGCGTCCTCTTTGGGGTGCATGCCGACGGAGGTTGCATTCACGACGAGGTCCGCGGCGGAGAGTGCGTCGGCCATAGAGCGCGTCTCCAGTGGTCCCGGCACGAGCTCGGCCTTGACTTCGAGGTCGGGTGCGTCCTCAAGCCTTTTGACGATGGCGTCGGCCCTGGCCGGCGTGCGGTTGAGGAGATGGATCCGCTTCAGGCTCGTGATGTCGAGCAGCGCGCGCATCACCGCCAGCCCCGCACCTCCGGCGCCGAGCACCATCGCCCGCACGGGGGTAAAGCCGCACCCCGCGCCCTCGCTCAGTGCCCGGCGAAAGCCTTCGACATCGGTGTTGTCGCCAACCAGACGGCCGTCGGTATGGATGATCGTGTTCACGGCACCCAGGAGCGCTGCCTCGGGCGCCAACTCATCCAGATGCCTCACGACCGCCTGCTTGTGGGGGATCGTGACGTTGAGCCCCCTGATCCCCAGACCGCGAATCCCGCTCAAAGCCCGCGCCAGTTCGCCACCAGCCACGCGGAAGGGTAGGTAGCGCCAGTTCATCCCGAGCGATGTGAAGGCGGCATTGTGCATGGCGGGCGAGCGCGAGTGCTCCACGGGATCGCCGATGATGCCGACGAGCACCGTATGGCCGTCGATGGCCTGGGCGGCCACCGCTCAGGCTCCCATCGCGCGGAGCATAACGTCCACGGGCGCCTCGACGCCGGTCCATATCCCGAAAGCCGCCGCGCCCTGGTAGGCGAGCATCGAGATGCCGGAGATGGACCGGGCACCGCTCGTGCGCGCCTGGGCGAGAAAGCGCGTCTCGCGGGGGTTATAGACGATGTCGAAAGCGACCTGGCCCGGTCTGAAGGGCTCCGCCCCATCGGTGGGCGAGCAGTCTTCAAGCGGGGTCATGCCCAGCGATGTGACGTTGATGACCAGATCACTCGCTCGCACCTCGCACTCGAGGGCCGCCCGCTCCAGCGGCATCGCAGCGAGCTGGGGTAATTCGGGCACGGCGCCCTGGAGTTTATCGATGGTTGCCTCGGCGCGCTCGACCGTGCGGTTGAGGACGGCGATGCGTTCGAGCGACTCGAGGTCCGCCAAGGCGCGCAGGGCCGCCTGGGCAGCGCCACCTGCGCCAAGCAGGGCAGCCGTCCTTGGTGCGAAATCGGGTCCCGCACCCTCTCGAAGCGACCGGGCGAAACCGGGCACGTCCGTGTTGTACCCCCAGAGCGTGCCGTCGTCGTTATGGACGGTGTTGGCGGCACCCAAAAGCTTCGCCTCCGGGCTGAGACGGTCGAGCAAAGCGATGACCGCTCGCTTATTAGGGGCGGTAACAGTGGCGCCGCGGATGTCAAGGCCGCGCATGCCGGCGATGGCGTCGGCCAAGCCCGCCTGTCGCACGCTGAAGGCGACGAAACACCAGTTAAGCCCACGTTCACGGAAGGCGGCGTTCTGCATGACGGGCGAGAGCGTATGGCCGATGGGATCGCCCATCACGCAGGCGATCCGGGTCGCGCCATCAATGGCTGGAGGCATCGGGTGTCCGGCTGATCAATTCACGCGCGCAGACGCACGGTCGCACCCGTTGCCCCGATGATCTCTTCAGCCTGGCGGGCGTCGTCGGCGGATGTGAAGCCCAGGAGGATCGTGCCGCCTTCATGCTCGCGAACCTTGAGCACCTCAACGTCGCTGACGTTGATGCCGCGCTTGGCTAGGGGCACCAGAACGCTCACTAGTGCGCCGGGTCGGTCTTCGAGCGTGACCAGGAGTTGGTGGAGCGGACTGAGCCACCCTTTGGTGTCGCGCGGGATGGTCGCACGGGCCCGTCCCGCCGCCTCGAACGCCTCGCCGAGCGCCTCGGTTCCCACCTCTTGGCTGATCTCGCGCAAGGCGGTGATGCACTCGTCGATAGCTCCGACGATGGCGTCACGATTGGTGGTACAGATGTTCCGCCAGATGTCGAACGGGCTGGAGGCGATGCGTGTCATGTCGCGGAAGCCCCCGGCGGCGAGCTGGAAGGTGGTAGGATCGTCCGATGCACGGGCACCCACGACTTGCATGAGCGCCACGGCGACGAGCTGCGGGAGGTGGCTTGTCGCGGCGACGATACGATCATGCTGGCCGCTTTCGAGGAGCAGCGTGCGCGCCCCGGTCGTCTCCAGGAGGTTGCGGAAGGCTGCGAGCGTCGCCGGGGGCACGCTGGGAGCCGGCGTGAGGGCGTAGATGGCGTTCTGGAACAGGAAAGGGTCCGAGGCGGCCAGACCGCGACTTTCGCTACCAGCCAACGGGTGCCCGCCGATCCACCACGCCCCGGGGCGGACCGCGCGCGTCGCGTCGTCGGTGATGATGGCCTTGGTGCTTCCGACATCGGAGAGGACGGCTCCCGGCTTGAGCGCAGGGCCGACGACGGGGATTAGCTCTAGAATCCGGCTGATGGGCGTCGCGAGGATGACCGCGTCGCAGCTCGTAATGGCATCGGGTAGCTCGTCGTAACCTGCGCGCGCGTCGATGGCGCCGAGTTGAGCCGCCTGGTCCAGCGTCCGTGGTCTTGAAACCCCGAGAACGTGGAGACGGGGTTGCTTGCGCTTGAGAGCAAGGGCCAGGGAACCGCCGATGAGGCCCAGGCCGACGATTGCGATCCGCTCAAAGAAAACGACTCACCTCATGCAATCGGCGCAGCAGCGGGAGCGATGACCCGACCGCAGGCCTCCGCGATCGCGCGCACCCGCTCCATAAACTGCTCGAATTGGCGGAAATTGAGCGACTGGGCACCGTCGGAGAGCGCCTTGGCGGGGTCGGGATGGACCTCGACCAGGAGACCATCCGCGCCCGCAGCGACGGCTGCCATGCTCGCGGGCTCAACCAGGAATGCTCTGCCCGTGCCCTGGCTGGGGTCAGCGATGGTGGGCAAGTGGCTTTCGCGCTTGAGTGCTGGGAAAGCACTGATGTCGAACGTGTTGCGCGTATAGGTCTCAAACGTTCGGATCCCGCGCTCGCAGAGCATAACGTCGGGATTGCCGCCGGCCAGGAGGTACTCGCCGGCCAGGATCCACTCTTCGAGCGTCGCCGAAAGCCCGCGTTTGAGGAGGACCGGCTTGCGGGTTTTGCCTAGAGCGTCTAGCAGCACGTAGTTGTACATGTTACGCGTGCCGACCTGGTAAATATCCGTGAAATCGCCCACCATGTCGACATCGTTCGCGCTCATCACTTCGGTGATGACCGCGAGGCCGGTGGCTTCGCGGGCCCGAGCCAAGATCTCTAGGCCCTCGCGGCCCATGCCACGGAACGAGTAGGGCGATGTCCGGGGCTTGAAGGCACCGCCGCGTAAGATCTTTGCCCCGGCTTCCCGGACGGCGTAGGCCGTCTCCAGCAGTTGCGACTCGGACTCAACCGAGCACGGTCCCGCCATGACGACCACCTCGTCGCCCCCGATGGTGACATCACTGACGGTGACCTGCGTGGCCTCCTGGCGCGATTCACGGCTAGCGAGCTTGTAGGGGCGCGAGATGGGCGTGACCTCGTGCACACCCGGCAGGACCGCCAGGCTTTCAAGGTCCACGTCGGCCTTGTCGCCGATTGCACCCAGGACCGTCCGCATTGTGCCCGTCGAGCGGTGAACGTTGAACCCCAGTTGCCCAAGCCGTGCGATCACATCCTGGATCTGTTCCTCTGTGGCACTAGTCTCCATCACAATGACCATGGGGTCCTCACTCCTCTCCTGCTGTGTATGCTCAAGAGTTTTCGATGATCTCGCGCTCCAGCCGGCGCGATTCGTCGATGATGCGCTCGAACAGACGAACGAGCGCATCGCCGCCCAGCGGGCCGCTGTTGTGCGTGCGAATGCGCTCAAAGATCCACCGCTCCCGCGCCGGGTCATAAGCTTCAAGACTGGCGTTTTTTTTCACCTTACCGATCTCGATCGCGCAGTTGGCACGGTGGTTCAAAAGGTCCACGAGCCTCTTGTCAATTTCGTCGATCTGCGTGCGCCAGTCATTGATGTCCATACGCCCTCCCGAATTCCAAAGCGGCCCTTCGCCATCGGAGCGTGCCCCGGCCACGTGTCATGCTCCGCTCCCCGTTCGCTCCACGGACGCGCTCTCCTGGAGCGGCGCCATGAGGCCTCCAACGAATTCTCCCGTGCGCGCAACCAGATCCGGCTCCGCGCCCCACTCGCCAATCCGGGAGACGATGGCGCTGCCGACGATCACCGCGTCTGCGACTCCTGACAGTTCCCGCACGTGCTCCGGCCGCGAGACCCCAAAGCCGACCGCCACAGGCTTGTCCGTCACCTCGCGGATTCTAGCCAGCATCGGGCTGATGGCACGGTCTAGATGCTCTCGCTCGCCCGTGACCCCGAGGCGCGAAATGAGATAGATGAACCCGCGCGAGCGCTCGGCGATGCGCGTGATGCGGTCGGCGGGGCTCGTGGGCGCGATGAGGAAAATGGTGTCCAGCCCCACCGCCTTCAGCGGGGCAGCGTACGCGTCGGCTTCCTCGGGTGGCAGGTCGGTGAAGAGAACACCGTCCACGCCGGCATCGCGCGCTTCGGCGGCGAAAGCTTCGGCTCCCAGCTTGTGTACCGGGTTCGTGTAGGTGAAGAGCACGATCGGGATCTCGCTACACTCCCTCAGTCGCCGGACGAGGTCGAGCACGCCCCTGAGCGTCATACCGTTCCGGAGCGCGCGCTCGGCCCCCGCCTGGTTCGCCGGACCGTCGGCGATGGGGTCGGAGAAGGGGACACCCAACTCGACGATGTCCACGCCGCGCCGCTCGAACTCCAGAACGAGAGCGAGCGTGGCCTCCAGGCTCGGGTCGCCCGCCGTGATGTAGGTGATGAATCCGGTTCGGCCCCCCGCAGCCAGTTCCGCAAAGCGAGCTCCGATGCGCGTCATGCCAGGCCTCGCTTCATGGTGCTCTCGGCGTCCTTGTCGCCGCGTCCGGAGAGATTCATGACGATGACGGCGTCGGGGCCAAGCGTTGGGGCGAGCTTCGTCACCTCCGCGACGGCGTGGGCGCTCTCAAGCGCCGGGATGATGCCCTCGGTCTGGGCGAGGAGCTTGAAGGCCTCCAGCGCCTCGTCATCCGTCGCATAGGTGTAGTGAACGCGGCCTATTTCACCCAGCCGGGCGTGCTCGGGCCCCACCGCCGTGTAGTCCAGCCCCGCCGAGATCGAGTGGGTGAGCTCGGCCTGGCCACCCTCGTCTTGGAGGATGAGCGTCCTCGTGCCGTGCAGGACGCCGAGCGACCCCCCTGCGAAGCGCGCGGCGTGCTGCCCCGGTTCGATGCCATAACCACCGGCCTCCACGCCGGTCATAGCGACGCCCTCGTCTTCCAAAAATGGATAGAAAAGCCCGATGGCGTTAGAGCCTCCGCCCACGCAAGCGACCAAGCGGTCCGGCAGCCGCCCGATGTGCTCCAGACACTGCGCGCGGGCCTCGCGGCCGATGACGCTCTGGAAATCGCGCACGATCATTGGGAAAGGGTGCGGGCCGAGCACTGACCCCAGGAGGTAGTGCGTCGTGTCCACGGTACCCGCCCAGTCGCGCATCGCCTCATTAATGGCGTCCTTGAGCGTGCGGCTTCCGGAATCCACACCCGTGACCGTCGCGCCCAGAAGCCGCATCCGGAAGACGTTGAGCACCTGGCGCTCGATGTCCTCCGTGCCCATGTAGACCTGACATTCGAGACCCAGAAGTGCCGCGACGGTCGCCGCTGCCACGCCGTGTTGGCCCGCGCCGGTCTCGGCGATGATGCGCTTTTTGCCCATGCGCTTGGTGAGGAGCCCCTGGCCGAGCGTGTTGTTGATCTTGTGCGCGCCGGTGTGCGCTAGGTCCTCGCGCTTGAGCCAGATCTGGGCGCCTCCCAGGTGTTCGGCGAGCCGCCGTGCGGGGTAGAGTGGCGTAGGGCGTCCGGCGTATTCGCGCAGGCGCCAATCCAGCTCCTCCTTGAAGGCCGGGTCGGCCTGTGCTTCGTGATGAGCAGCTTCCAGCACGATCAGAGCCGACATCAGCGTCTCCGGGGCGTACCTGCCCCCGTAGATGCCGAAGTGCCCGCTCTCGTCAGGCTGCGTGGCGCGGAAGGCCCCTGCCGCACGAACTGCCATCTAGCTCCCATCCTTTCGCGTGCGTGACGAACGCACGCACTTTATCGGGGTCTTTGACGCCGGGCGCCCGCTCGAGGCCGCTCGATGCGTCCACCCCATAGGGTCCCACCCGCGCGATGGCCTCTCCGACGTTCTCGGGTCCGAGTCCGCCGGAGAGGATAACGGGGCCGTGGGCCACCGCATCCGCGGCTCGGTCCCAATCGCACGTTGTTCCAGTCCCGCCTCTGGCACCAGGAAGAGCAGCATCGAGTAGGAAGGCGCAGCCGTGATACCGCGATAGGACCTCGGGGTCGAAATCGGCCCCCACACGGAAGGCCTTGACGACCGGGAGCGCCCAGCCCCGGCAGGCTTCCGGAGGCTCCTCGCCGTGGAACTGGAGTGCGCCCAACCCGCAGGCCTCGGCGATCTGCGTGATGCGCTCTCGGGGCTCGTTCACGAAGACGCCCACGGGCGTGACGAAAGGTGGTAGTGCGGCAGTGATGGCGCGGGCACTCTCAGTCGTGACGCGCCTTCGGCTCTCGGGCGCGAAGATGAGGCCGATCGCGTCTGCGCCCGCTGTAGCTGCGGTGAGCGCGTCCTCGGGCCCCATGATCCCGCAAACTTTGACCCGGATCATACTCGCACCTCTGTGGGTTTAGCGACCGAACTCAGCTCGCGCGCCTTGGCTTCGGGATCGCCCTCGCGCATGAGCGCCGAACCCACCAGTACGGCGTCCGCGCCCCACGCCGCGACCTGAGTTACATCGGCCGCGGACGCAATCGCGCTCTCGCTCACCCGGACGCGATCCGCCGGGATGAACGGAAGAAGATGCCGGCTGGTCGAGAGGTCCACATCGAGCATCTGCAAATCACGATTGTTGACACCGACGACGGGAGCGCCGCAGGCGATCGCGCGCTCCAGGGCCTCCGGTTCGTGCGCTTCGGCCCAGGCGACGAGACCCACCTCCGGTGCGAGCGCGGCGAACTCATCCAGGCGGCCGTCGGGCAACGCCTCGGCGATGAGCAGGAGAAACGTCGCGCCCAGCGCCGCCGTCTCGTAGACCTGGTAGGCGTCGATGATGAAATCCTTGCGCAGAATGGGGAGCTGTACCGCCGCGCGTACGGCGGATAGATCGTCATCGCTCCCGCCGAAGTATGTGGCGTCAGTCAGAATGGAGACCGCACGCGCGCCGCCATCGGCATAGGACCGAACCTGGACGGCCGGATCGCAAGCCGCGGCGAGCGTCCCTGACGAGGGCGCACGGCGCTTGATCTCGGCCACCAGGGTCACACGGTCCGCCTGGCACAGAATGGCGCGCGCATCTGGGTGTGAGCCAGCCGCTTCGGTTTCCGCGCGAAGATCTGCCAGGGTCCGCACGCGCCGCCTGGTCTCGATCCAGGTGCGCTTAGCCGCGATGATCTCGTCCAGGACACCGGTCACTATGCGGCCGCCTCCGCATGGCGCCGGGACGCCTCGATCAAAGCCTCCAGAGCCGCCGCCGCCCGGCCACTGTCTACCGCTTCCGCCGCGAGCGCCGCGCCCTCGCGCAGAGTCGTTGCGCCGCCGCCAACGACGATGGCACAGCCCGCGTTCATCAGGACCGCATCGCGCGTTGTGCCCTTCGCACCGTCCAACACGTTCTTCAGCATTCGTGCGTTCTGTTCCGCCTTGCCACCCACTAGCTCCGACGGATCGCCCTCGGGCAACCCAAAGTCCGCTGGGCTCACCTCATAGGTCCGAACCGCATCGTCGCGCAACTCCGTGACCCGAGTGCGGCCCCGTGGGCTCACCTTGTCTAGCCCGTCGCCCGAAGCGACGACCATGACGTGCTCGCTTCCCAGGTCGCGAAGCACCCGTGCGAGCAGTTCCGTCAGTCCCGGCTCAAAGACGCCGAGTACCTGGCGCGTGGTGCCTGCGGGGTTGGTGAGCGGTCCCAGCACATTGAAGACGGTGCGCACGCCTAGCTCGCGCCTCGGTCCCGCGACGTGACGCATGGACGCGTGGTGTGTTTGGGCGAAGCAGAAGCCGATGCCAATCTCATCGAGGCAGCGGCCCACGGCCTCGGGACTGATGTCGATCCGGACGCCCAGGGCTTCGAGGACATCGGCCGAACCGCACTGGCTGGATGCGGATCGGTTGCCGTGTTTGGCGACGTTCATCTCAGCCCCCGCCGCCACGAATGCCGCTGCTGTCGAGATGTTGAAGATCCCAGAACCATCGCCGCCCGTACCGCAGGTATCCACGAGTGGACTGCGCGAGGTGGTCACCCGAGCGGCGCGATCGCGCATGACGCGCGCAAGCCCCACGATCTCCTCGGTCCTCTCGCCCTTGGCCCGGAGCGCGACCAGAAAACCGGCGACCTGGGCGGGCGTGGCCTCGCCGCTCATCATGGTCGCCATCGCCTCACTCGCCCCCCCGGTCGTGAGGTTCTCGCCACGCAGTAACGGCTCAATCCACTCGCGCATTGTGATCCCTCCGGGTGAGTCCGACGTGATCGTCATCCAATACCGCCAGAAGCTCAAGAGGGCTTGTAATCGTCACGTCAGGCTCGAACGATGCAAGCTCCATCGCGCTACCGTAACCATAAGTCACCGCGCAACAGCGAATGCCAGCGGATCTCGCAGCCATGAAGTCATTCTTGGAATCGCCGACCATGAGCGTCCGGGCCGGCTCGACGCCCAGGCGCGTCATGGCGAGCTCCAGCATCTCGCCATCGGGCTTGGGACGCTCGACATCCTCGGGCCCGACGACGCAGGCGAAATAATCGTGAATGCCCAGGCCGTCAAGGACTTGGTCGGTTACGGTCACGAGCTTGTTCGATGCGACGGCCAGTCGGTAGGCGCCCAGTTGATCGAGGAGTTGCATGACCCCCGGATAAAGGGCCGTCTCAGCGACCGGGCGCGTCAGATAGTGGGCGCGATACACGGCCAGGAAATCGTCTGCGCGGTGCACTTCGTCGTCGGGCAGGGCCAGTTGACAGAGCACTTCCGTTCCGGGACCGATCCCCGGAAGCGCCTGCTCCATGCTGACGGCTGGGAAGCCGAGTTCGTCCAAGGCGCCGTTCAGGGCGAAGAGGATGTCGGCCGCGGTATCCGCGAGCGTCCCGTCCAGATCGAACACGATCGCGCGCGTTCCGGATGCGCTCACCCCGTCCTCCCTTCCAAGACGGCTGTGCGCGGCCAGGGCACTCCCAGAAAGTTGGCGAGTAGCCGCTTGCCTTCTCCGGTCATGATGGATTCGGGGTGGAACTGGACGCCGACGGTCGGGTGTTCAACGTGCTCCAGGCCCATGATGACCCCATCGGCCGTCTCGGCTGTGATGCGCAGGCAATTGGGCAGCGAATCGCGCACGACAACGAGCGAATGGTAACGCGTGGCGGTGAAGGGGTTCTCCACGCCATCGAAGATGCCTCCGCCGTGATGGCGAATCTCCGAAGTCTTGCCGTGCATGATGACCGATGCACGGGTGATGCGCCCGCCGAAGGCCTGACCGATGGCTTGATGACCCAGGCAAACGCCCAGGATCGGGATCCGAGGTGCGAACCGCTGGATGAGGGCCACCGAGATGCCGGCGTCGTCGGGCGTGCCCGGTCCGGGTGAAATGACGATGCGCTCGGGTCCCAGCGCGGCAATGTCGTCAAGTGTGATCCGATCATTGCGATGGACGACGAGCTCGGCCCCGATCTCGCCCAGGTACTGGACGAGATTGTAGGTGAACGAGTCGTAGTTGTCAATCATCAGGATCATTGTGCAACCCCGATTTCGGGGCTTCGGCGTCCAGCGGGGCGAAGCGCTCCGGTGGCGGCGATCTTGATGGCGCGGAAGAGCGCCCGCGCCTTGTTGACGCACTCCTCATGCTCGCGAGCGGGGTCGGAATCGGCCACAATGCCGGCGCCGGCGGTGATGTAGGCCACGCCGTCCTTGAAGACCATCGTGCGGATAGCGATGCAGGTATCGAGGTTGCCGGAGAAATCGATGTAGCCCACCGCGCCCGCATACGGCCCCCTGCGGGTCGGCTCCAGCTCGTCGATGATCTCCATGGCTCGGACCTTCGGTGCACCGGAGACCGTGCCTGCCGGAAAGCCGGCCCAGAGCGCTTCGATGGGCGTGCAGTCGGGTGCGAGCCGACCCGTGACATCCGAGACCAGGTGCATGACGTGGGAGTAGTGCTCGACGATCATCCGCTCGTTGACGCGGACGCTGCCATACTCGCTTACGCGCCCCACGTCGTTTCGCCCGAGGTCGAGGAGCATCAGGTGCTCCGCCAGTTCCTTTTCATCGGCGGAAAGTTCGCGCGCCAGCGCGTCGTCCTCCTCCGGCGTCGCCCCCCGACGACGCGTGCCCGCAATGGGGCGGACGCCGACGACCCTGTCCTCGACGCGTACCAGGAGCTCCGGGGAGGCGCCGACGAGGTCGAGATCGCCCAGGTGGATCGCGAACATGTACGGTGAGGGGTTGACGACGCGTAGGGCGCGGTAGATGTCGAAAGGACGCGCGGGCACGCGGGCAGCGAAGCGTTGTGCAAGGACGACCTGGAAGATGTCGCCCGCCACAATGTACTCCTTTGCCCGGCGGACCATCGCCTCGTACTGTGTGCGCTCCATGTTGCTACGGATCTGAGGTATCGGGAATGCCGGTGACGGCGCATCGGGCGCTGATGTCTCGAGGGTGGCGCGCAGTGCGTCCAGCCGTTCAACGGCGCGGTCGAGGGCGATGCGCGGGGGCCCGTCGGTCCCATCGGTATGCACGTTGGCTATGAGCACCGCTTTATGCGTCAGATTGTCGAAAGCCAGGACGCGGTCGAAGAAGGAGAGAGCGATGTCGTCCACGCCGAGGTCGTCGTCGGTCGTGTCGGGGATGGCTTCGAGTAAGCGGACGGCGTCGTAGCCGATGTAGCCGACGGCACCGCCCCGAAAGCGCGGCAGTCCGTGCCGTAGGGGAGCACGGTGGGCAGCGAGAAGCCGTCTCAGCTCGCCCAGGGGATCGCCTTCGCTACGGCGGACCTCGCCTGTGCGCAGGTCGCGCACGGTGACACGGCGGCCTCGGGCGCGGAACTCCAGGAAAGGCTCGACGCCCAGGAAGGAATAGCGCGCGATGCGTTCGCCGCCTTCGATGCTCTCCAAGAGGAAGCTTGGCTCGCCCAGCGTTCGGAGCTTGAGGGCTGTGGAGACGGGCGTCTCGGTGTCGAGCAGCAACTCCTCGGTGATCGGGAACAGTCTGCCCTCGTGGGCCCGAGCTTCTACCTCCGCCAGGGCGGGGATCGCCACATCAGGTCTCCTTCGTTGACGCAGTCATCAATCAAAAAGGCCAGGAACAACCCTCGGTGTCCCCGGCCGACAACGATCACCTCGTGTGTGTAGCGTCAGCGCTCGGCACCGCCCTCCATTGGGGGCCAGACCCAGTCATAATAGCTGCAGGAGAATCGGAGAGCCGTCATGGTTGATCACCTTTCGGGTATAGTATACAAATAAGGCGCATTGTAGCGCTTCTGTCAAGGGGCTGTTGTGGAGAGATTCGGCTTTCAAGATGGAACCGAGCGATCTGCCAGAGCGTCGAACCAATGCTTAATGCTAAACTTTTGTCGAATCGTCCTGTCCGCTTGGGCTGTCTTCACCTGCGCACAGGCGATGGCGGTGGAGCCGCTGACGCTTGAGCGTGCGGTGCGGATCGCGCTGGGGGCCAATCCGGAGCTGAGCCAGGCGCGTGAGAGGATGCGCGCGGCCGAGTTCCGTGCTGACGGCGCGGTGGCGGCCTATTTGCCGCGCGTGGACCTGACGTGGACCTATCAGGACGGTCGTCGCGCCTTTGAGTTTCGCGATTTCCTCACGGGCGAGACGCGGCTCTTTCAGATCCCGGTCAGCAACCACTACGCTGCGCGCCTGGATGCGTCGCAGACGATCTTCGGTGGTGGACGGACGCTCGCGCGCATCCGTCGCAGCCGGGCGGACACCGAGGCGGCCAGCTACGACTTGGAAGCGACGACGCAGCTTTTGGTACGGCGCGTGAGAGAGCAGTACTACACCGTGCTGGGTGCCGAAGCGCTGATCATCGAGACGCGCGATTCGCTCCGGCGCGCGCGGGAGGCGCTGCGGGTGGCGGAGCGGCTTCTGGCCGAAGGCATGAGCCCTAGGGCGGAGGTACTGCGAGCGGAGGTGCAGGAGGCCGCTGGGGAACAGCGGCTGCTGGAGGCAGCGAACGCGCTGGAGATCGGTAAAGGCGTCCTGAACGCGCTGCTCGCCCGCGATCTGGAGACCGAGATCACTCTGGCCTCGGCGACCGAGACCCCGAAGCCTCTGGGCCGGTCCCTCGCGGAATTTCAAGAGAGGGCGCTCGGGCGGAGGCCGGACCTGCTCGCGGCGCGGGCGAGGCTGCGCGCGGCCGGGCAAGGCGTGAACGAGGCGACGGGTTCGCTATTGCCCAGGTTCGAGGTGCGGGGCTCTTACGGCTTGCAGAATCCGTCGTTGAGCCTTTCGCGGCAGCAGGATGACTGGCAGGCTCTGGGGGTGGTGAACTTTAACGTATTCAACGGCGGTGCGGACATCGCCAAGCTGCGCGAGGCGCGGGCACTGCGCAGCGGTACGAACGCACGCCTGGAGGATCTTGAGCGGACCGTGAAGCTCCAGGCGCGCCAGGCTTACCTCGCCGTGCAGGAAGCGGCCCGGCGGTTTAAGCTGGCGGAGCGGCGTGAGGCGAGTGCCGCTGAGAACTTCCGTGTCGTGCGGGGTGCGTACGAGCAAGGCCTGGCCTCGGGGCTGGATCGGCTGGATGCGGAGACGGTCCTAACCGCAGCACGGGTCGAGCGCATCCAGGCCACTTACGCCTATGCGAGCGCGCGGGCGGCTCTGGAATGGGCCGTGGGCGCACCCGTGTCGGCTGAGGTCGTCACGGCAGGGGCGAAATGAGGGTCGGGACGCACGGCATGTGCGGGTCCTTGGGATGGCCGATCGCGGCTCCGATAGCCGTATGGGCGCTCGTGTTCGTCAGCGGCTGCAGCACCGACGAAACGGGCGCGAGTAAAGTGCCGGAGACGCCACAGGCGGCGCCGGTCGTCGTCGAGCGCGTGACACCGCGCGCGGTCGAGCGTGCCATCCGCACCATTGGCATCCTTGAGCCGGAGCACGACGTGCTGGTCAGCGCCGAGACCTCCGGGCGACTGGTCTCGGTGCCGATCCAGTTGGGGCGGCGCGTCGAAGCGGAGGCACCCCTGGCAATGGTGGACCCGACCACCCAGCGGCTGGTGGTCGAGGAACGCGAGGCGCATCTGGCGGCGGCTCAATCCGCGCATGAGAAGGCGCAGGCGGATCTGGGCCGCAAGGAGCGTCTGTACCGCGACGATAGTATTTCCGAAGAAGCCTACAGGCAGGGGCGCGTGCTGGTCAAAAGCACTCAGGCGCAGGTGCGGGCCGCGGAGGTGGCGTTGGCGCTCGCGCGCAAGGCGTTGGAGGATGCCCAGATTCGTAGCCCTATCGCCGGCGAGATCGCGCGCGTCGCGGCCGAGGTGGGCGAGCTGATCACGCCCGGGGCGCCCATCGCCACGGTGGTCAGCATGGACACACTCGTGGTCACGGTTGGCTTAACGGAGGCGGAGGTCGTGCGCGTCGAGCGAGGTGATCGTGCGCGCGTTGAAGTGGAGCCGTACCCGGGCGCGGTCTTCGGCGGAACCGTTCGCGGAGTGGCGTCGAAAGCGACGGAGGGGTCCGGACTCTTCGACGTGGAGATCGTCGTGTCCAATTCCGGAGAGCGGCTGCGGGCAGGGATGGTGGCGCGCGTCGCCGTGATCCTGGACGAACGGCCCGACCAGATCGTGATTCCCGAACCGGCGATCCTGACCGTTCACGGCCAGGAGGTGGTGTTCGTCGCGCTCGACGGTCGGGCGCAGTTGCGGCGCGTGACGGTCGGAGAGCGGCGCTCGGGCGGTGCACTGGTGACGTCGGGCGTAGGCGCAGGGGATCTCGTGGTCGTCGTCGGGCAGGAAGCTTTGCGGGATGGACAGCCGATCAGCATCACCGTCCGTTAGCCGGGCATTGGGGAACGTCGTCGTGCGCCGAGGGGACGGGGTTCCGTGACGCTTCCCGAATTTTCGGTCAAGCAGCGCGTCTTAATGAACCTGCTCACCATCGCGGTCGTGGTGGCGGGCCTGTATGCTTACCTGTTTTTGATGCCCTTCAACTTTTTCCCGAAGATCTCCACCGACGAAGCCTACATCACCACCACCTACCTAGGCACCTCGCCAGAAGAAGTGGAAGAGCTCGTCACCGACCCGATCGAGGAGAAGGTCCTCGATGTCGAGGGTCTAGACTTCGTCGAATCGCGCTCCGAGGACGGGCGCAGCGTCATCTGGATCAGGTTCGACCCCGATACACGGCGCGAGAACCGCGACATCATGAACGACCTGCGCGCGGCCATCGACGACTCGGGGAAACTACCCGACGGGGCCGATGACCCCTACCTCTTCGAGATCACGAGCGACGAGTTCAGTCCCGTCATTGCGGTCACCCTTGGCGCCGATCTGCCGCCGCTGGTCCTGCGCGACGTGGCCGAGGACCTCCGGGACATCATGGAAAAGATCCCTGGGGTGGCCAACGTGGTCATGGCCGGCGCGCGGGAGCGGGAGATCTGGGTGGAGCTGGATCCGGGCAAACTGCGCGCGGTTGGCCTGGCGCCATCGGACGTGATCCGAAAGGTCCAGGCCCAGAACGTCAACATCCCCGGCGGCACCGTAGACGAGGGCAGGAACGAATACCTGGTTCGCATGCTGGGCCAGTTCAAAGGGCCCGAAGACATCGAAGGGGTGGTCTTGGGCTCACGGCCGGGCGGGCGCGAGATTCTGCTTCGAGACGTGGCAACGGTGAGCGACACCCTCAAGAGCGTTACTACCATCACGCGCCTCGATGGTCAGCCGGCCATCGCGCTGAACATCTCGAAGAAAGAGGGTGGGGATGTTCTCGATATCACCGATGAGGTGAAGCGACGGACCCGCGTCTTCATGGCGGGACTGCCCCTTGACGTGGAATACGCGTTTCGCGGCGACACCTCGATCTTCCTGAGGGAAAGGCTTCGCACGCTGGAGATCAACGGAATCTTCGGCATCGTCCTGGTGGCCGTGTGTCTGACGGGCTTCATCGGACTGCGCAACGCCATCTTCGCCATCGTCGGCATCCCCTTCACGTTTCTGTGCGCGTTTGTGATCATGCACACGCTCGGAATCACGCTCAACATGATCTCGCTCTTTTCGTTGATCCTGGTGCTGGGTCTGGTGGTGGATGACGCGATCATCGTGATCGAGAACGTCCACCGGCATCTGGAGCGGGGCAAGCCACGGGTGCAGGCGGCCATCGACGGTGCGCGCGAGGTCATGTGGCCTGTGATCGCGGCGGTGTTGACGACAGTGGCGGCATATCTCCCGATGCTCATCATGGAAGGCATGATGGGCAAGTTCCTCGGCGTGATCCCCATGACGGTATCCATCGCCCTCTTGGCTTCGCTCGTCGAGGTGTTGATCGTCCTGCCGGTGCATATGGCAGAATTTGGGCCGCGCGCGCGGGTGGTGCGCCGGACGCGAGGGCTCTTCACGCACCTTTTGCGTTGGTATCGCCGGGTCTTGGGCCTTGCCCTGCGCTATCGCTACGCGGTGGTGGCGGCTGTGATCGTCGTGGCGGCATTGAGCGGTGCGGCGGCAACGCAGTTGCCGTTCGTCCTTTTCCCCGGCGAGGACATGGGGCTTTTGCAGGTGCAGGTGAAGCTGCCTGTAGGGACTCGGCTCGAGGAGACCGACCGCGTGGCGCGGGAAATCGAAGAGGCCATCGGTTCGTTGCCGCCTGACGAGGTGAAGGCGGTGCTCTCGATCGTCGGGCAGGTCGTGGTCAACTATAGGCCCAGACAGCGCTCGCACTACGCCGAGTTCTTCATAGATCTTGCGGACAAGGACACTCGCAAGAAGTCGTCGGGCGAGATCAAGGCGGCCATTCGTGAGCGGATAGCGCCCATTCCCGGGATCGTCTCCCTCCACATTGTGGACCCACAGGGCGGTCCGCCCACCGGCAAGCCGGTGGAGGTGCGCGTGCGTGGGCCGCACCTCGAGCGATCCATGGCGCTGGCGGATGAGGTGAAAGCGCGGCTTTCGGAAACGCCGGGCGTCGTGGACATTGCCGATGACTTCGAGCCGGGAAAGCACGAGCTGCGCGTCATACCCGACCATGAGCGGGCGGCGCTTTATGGCCTGGACCTAGAGCAGGTGGCGCTTACGGTGCGGACGGCGGTTGCCGGCTTGCGGGCGACGGAGATTAAGCGCGGGGGCCAGGACGTCGTCGAGATCCTGGTGAAGTTCGACGAGCGGTGGGTGGCGACGCTAGAGGATGTGGGGAACATCGAACTGCGCACGCGCTCGGGTCAGCGAGTGCGGCTGGCTTCGGTGGCGCGCGTCAAGAAGGGGCAGGGTCTGGGCGAGATCAAGCACCGAGACGGTGAGCGCGCCGTGACCGTGACCGCGGATGTGGACGAGGCGGTGACGACAGCGAAGGCGGCCAACGACGCGCTTTTGGCGGGGCTCGAAGGGTTTGAAATGCGCTACCCCGGCCACTCGCTGGAGTTCGGCGGCGAATACCAGGAGATTCAGGACTCGATGACGTCGCTTTTCCAGGCGTTCTTCATCGCGCTGGCGCTCATCTACACCATCCTATCCGCGCAGTTCAAGTCGTTCATACAGCCCTTGGTGGTGATGTTCACCGTGCCGTTCTCGTTCATCGGAGTCGTCATCGGCCTTTACACCGTCGGGTTCCCCTTTAGCATCATGTCGATGATCGCCATCGTCGCGCTCGCGGGTGTGGTGGTCAACGACTCGCTGATCTTGGTGGACTTCATCAACCACGGGCGGGCGGGCGGCGTCGGCCGATGGCGGTCGATAGTGGAGGCAGGCTGCGCGCGTATGCGCCCGATCCTTTTGACCTCGATCACGACCGTCGTGGGGCTCCTGCCGATGGCAACGGGGATCAGCGGCGGCTATCAGTTCTGGCAGACGATGGCCGTCGCTCTCTCATCGGGGCTGGCCTTCGCGACCTTGCTGACGTTGTTCGTGATCCCCGCGATCTACTCGATCGTGGATGACGTCAAGAGCCGGCTATGGCGACGGCAGTTGCTCTCCGAGAGCGAGATCGCCGTCGCGCGCTCTGCGGCCTAGTGCGCGGCTTCACCAGAGCGTCAGCACACGCCCCACGCCGCTCTCCCTGGCCCGGTGCACGGCTTCAGCACCGAGCGCCACATCCTCGATGGCTAGGCCGTGCGACTCAAAGAGGGTGATCTCCTCGGCGTCGGCGCGGCCCGGTACCTGAGCGGCGACCACCTCGGCCAACTCATGGATTGCGCCCCAATGGGTGACCCCCATCTCGATGGGCGCTAGCAGGTCGCCGCATTCGAGCTTGGCCTGCTCGATCGAGTCCACCGCGATCCTGCCCGAGCGGCGGACGACCTCGACGTCGATCTCCGCCTTTGCAATGGAGTTGGAGCCTGCGGCGTTGACGTGCGTCCCCCGAGCCAGCCATTCGCCCCTGAGCACGGGCGAAGCGCTCGTCGTGACCGTCACGACGATGTCCGCGCCCTCGGCTGCCTTTTCGGGCGTCTCAGCGGGGACCACCTCCACGTTCAGTTCCCGGCTCATCTCATCGCAGTATGCCCTGCGGCGGTCGGGGTTCCGGCCATAGGCCATGACGCGCGTCAGCTCTCGGACCCCGGCGACGGCCCCAAGTTGCGTCCGGGCCTGGAGGCCTGTGCCGTAAATGCCGACGGTTCGTGCATCAGGGCGCGCCATGAACTTGGTCGCAACACCCGTGGCCGCACCCGTGCGGAGTTGGCCCAGGCGGTCGGCCTCGATGACCGCTTCGAGGGTGCCGTTCTGCGCATCGTACAGCAGAACCAGAAACTTCACGCCGCCTGCGGCCGGAAAGGTGGTATAGGCCTTGTAGCCGAGCATCCCCGAAGTGCCGCCGGCCATCAGATGAAGCTTGCCGCCCTGGCCGGGGACGCGCGCGCGGGGAAGATTGAAGGCCGCGCCGCTTGCCTGATCGCGCAGGGTGCCCTCGGTGACGCGGAGGGCGTCGTCCATGGTCAAAAGCTGGTCCACGTCGGCTTCGGTGAGGTGAAGGACTTCCATGCGGGTCTCCTTATACGTTGATGGATTCGTGCGTTGATGCGACGCCTAGAAGCGCTCGCCCGCGGCTTCGCGAGTACAGCTGCCGGCGGGGCGGATGCGCGCTGGTCAGAGCACCCCGGCCATCTCGCCGACGGTGCAAAGGGACGCAGCGTTGGTGATCGGTCCGTTCGACGATGTGCAGATGGTAGTCAATTCTGCCGCGATGCGCTATGTTCTCGGGCGAGGTCCCGTCACGAGGGCTGCCCCGAGGTCGGCACCGCAAGAGGTTGGGGAAAATCCCCGTAGCTCTCTCCACCGGCTCCGGGAGGCGATGTTTTGGGCAACTCCTGTACCTGTACTGAACGCCGTTCCCCCTTGTCGGGCGTCTGGGTGCTTGTGTTCGCGCTTTCCATAGCGCGAGGGGCGGAAGCTGATCTTGGCGCGGACCCTGCGGTTGAAGAGGCGCTGGCCACTGCGGCGCTCACCCCTTCTGATCTGGGGCAGCGGACCGATTACGAGCCGCGCGACGCCTTTCGACTACCCCTGGTGGAAGCGCTGCTCACGAGGCCGCTTACCGCCGATTCGGTCGTAGCGCACTTGAGGGCGAAGCTCGCGCCCGATCGGCCCCTCTCGGCACTCTTGGAGGCCGCTATGGATCAGCTTGGCTTGGCGCGTCAGGAGCAAGGGCTACCGCAAGAGCCTGAGGGGTCTTCTGGGGATTTCTGGACCGCTCACGGCCGGCTTCTTCGGGCGCTCGCCTCCGCGCGCGAGAAGGTCGCGGATGCCTTTGCGGGGCTGACCGAGGCGGAGTTGGCGGAGCTGCGGGAGGAACTCGCACCGCTTCTCTTGGATGACGGCGTGGACCCTGGGGATACCCACCCGGTCGAGCTGCGGGCGCTTCGGCTGGCCGAGGGTGACCGGGCCGCGCAGCTTTTTGCGCTGGCGGGGCGCGCTAGGCGGGAGCTCCTGTCCGCCGCGGGGCTCGAGGTCGCCCTCGGTGTGGAAGCGTTCCTCGCCGCCGTCGAGGGCATGAAAGGCGTACCCTCTGTGCCGAAGGCGGTCGTGGGTCCCGCATCGCTCGGCGTGTCGGGCGATGTCATCGCTGCCGGTGGATCCGGAGAGGGTGCCTGGGCCATCGGCGGCCCGGGGCCGACCGTCTACGCGAGGTCCTTGATGTGCATCGTGGACCTCGGCGGTGACGATCGATATCACGTCGCGGCTGGCCGGGCGGGCGGGGTGACGACGGTGCTCGATCTCAGCGGCGACGATCACTATGATGGCTCCGATGGAGGCGGCCCCGGCGCGGGATGGTTTGGCGTTGGCCTCCTGGTGGACCGGGTGGGAGATGACGCGTATCTGGGCGGCGATTTGGGCTGTGGCGTCGGGCTGATGGGCGTCGGTCTCTTGCTTGATGAGGCGGGCGACGACCGCTATGCGGGGGGCAGTGGCGCGCAGGGAATGGGCTACCTGGGCGTTGGGCTTCTGGTCGATCGCGCGGGTGACGACACCTACCGGGCGGGCTTCTTTGCACAGGGGGCCGGATTCGTGGGAGGTCTCGGGGCGCTCCTCGACGGTGGAGGTGACGACCTGTATCGCATCCTGCCCGCGCGCGAGGATGATCTGCGCGAGGCGGGCCACGCTCTGAGCATGAGCCAGGGCTTCGGCTTCGGGCACAGGCCGCGCTTTTCGGGAGGCGTTGGCTGGCTTTACGACGCGAGCGGAAACGACATCTATGAGGCGGACGTTTACGGCCAGGGCAGCGCCTACTGGTATGCCTTCGGCGCACTTGCCGATGGTGCAGGCGAGGATGCCTACATCGCCAGCACATACGCTCAGGGCGCCGGTGTGCACCTTGCCGTGGGGGCGCTGGCCGACCGTGCCGGCGACGACACCTACCGGGCGGTAGGTGTCTCCCAGGGTTGCGGGCACGATCGGTCGTTTGGGCTGCTTCTAGACGAGGCGGGGGACGATAGCTACGTGGCGCGCGCGCTCTCGCAGGGCGCAGGAAACGCCAACGGTCATGGGCTGCTCCTGGATCGTGCGGGCAATGACGCCTACCTCGTGCGCGAGCCCGAGCGCGCCCAGGGCTACGGGAACTTCCGACGCGAACGCGGCTCCATCGGGCTTCTGCTCGATCTGGGTGGACGGGACAGCTATGCGGGCGCTGGCGCCGACACGTCGCTTTGGGGAGCCGGCAGGCATGGGATCGGGCTTGATCGGTAGAGCGTTCCTGGGGGTAGTCATCCTCCTGGCGGGGAGCGCTCGGGCGCAACCGGCGCCACCCGATGCCATAGCTGCGCGGGTTGATACCCTCTTCGCGGTCGCGGCAAGGGGAGAATGGCGCTACGCCGAGATGCGCGAGGCCGCGTGGGATTCGCTCGTTGCGCTTGGCGCGCCTGCCGCCGCGCGGCTCGCCGTCTACCTGGACACCGAGCGTTCGCGCGAGCGCGTCACGCTGCGTGAGATCCTCGTTAAGATCGGGTCGCCAGCGGTGCCCTATCTGGTGGCAGCCTTGACCGATACGGCCCGACGTGCGCCGCGCCTGGCGGCGCGCATCATAGGACGCATCGGAGCGCCGGAGGCCCTGAAGCAGTTGCTTGGGCTCGTCGGCCACGAGGACTGGCAGATGCGGGCTCAGGTCGCCTACGCGTTGGGCCGGATCGGTGACCAGCGCGCTAGCCCCTCGCTCCTGGCCCTTCTGGCCGATTCCGTGGCCGTGGTGCGTGGTGAGGCGGCGGCCTCCTTCGAGCACGTCCGTGACTCGGCGGCGGTCGGAGCGCTGGTGTGTGCCCTAGGCGATCCATACTACGCCGTGCGCGATGGAGCTCAGGCGTCGCTGGCAGCCATGAGCCCTGATGCGGTCGGGGCTCTGGCAGCCGTCTTGGACGATCCCTCGGTGTCTCCGCTTGCTAGGCGCGCAGCGGTCGGGACGCTGGCGCGGTGCGACGCGGAGTTGGCGCTCAAGCCGCTCCTGATGGCCGCAACGGCCGAGGATTGGGTCGTTCGGCTCCGTACCATCGAGGGGATAGTTCGGCGTCCCGGTGATGTCGAAGTTCGGGAACGACTCGACGCGCTAGCGGCCGACCGCCACCCGCTGGTCCGGCGGCGAGCGAGGCGAGTCCTCGCCGAACTCGGGCGGAGGGACTAGGTGGCATTTTAGCCGATGATGGCATGCCAGACGTCTAGGGCGCGCGCCCGAAGCGCGTCGGGGCATCCGTCGTTCGTGATCACGTAGTCCGCCGCGCTTATCTTGCGCTCCTGGGGCCACTGCGCCGCCGTTCGCTCCAGGGCCTCCGTCTCCGAAAGACCGCGCGCGCTCATCGTGCGCGCCAGGCGCGAGGCCTCGGGGGCGGTGACGACTACAAGCGCATTCACCAAGTCGCGCGCGTCCCACTCCAGGATCAGCGCGGCATCCAGCACGACTGCAGGGATGGGTGTGGTCCCAGCCCCTTCAAGCTCTCTCCGGACCCGCTCTAGGAGCGGGGGATGAACCAGAGCGTTGAGCCGGGCGGTGGCCTCCGGGGATGCGAAGGCGCGCTGCGCCAGTTCGCGCCTTTGGAGCGAACCATCGGATGCCAAGATGTCGGGTCCAAAGGCCTCGGCAAGCTGGTGCAGGAGCGTGGGGTCCGTCTCGACGACTAGGCGGCCGATGACGTCGGCGTCAACCACCGTGGCACCGAGTTCGGCGAAGATGGCAGCAAGACTGCTCTTGCCGGCCCCGGGGGCGCCGGTGACTCCGATCACGAGGGGGCGGCGGTGCTTCACGCCCCCGAATCCCGCCAGCGACGGTGGAGCCAGAGCCAGTGGTCGGGCCTCCGGGCGATGGCCTCCTCGAGGCGAACGAGGTACTGCCGCGTGATCCAGCGCACGGGGTCGGTCTCATCGGGGGGCGGCTGTAGGGGCAGCTCCTCGATCTCGGCCCGGTAACCGCCTCCCGGCGTGCGGTACGTGAAGCACAGGATGATCGGCGCGCCGAAGCGAAGCGCCAGGCGTGCAGGACCCGTCCAGGCCATGACGGGTCGGCCGAGAAATTCCATCCGCACGCCGCTATCGCCCGCGTGTTGATCGGCGACGAGGCCTATGAACTCGTTGCGGCGCAGTACCCTGACGATTTCGCTCGTGCCGGCGCCCGCAGGGACCGGGTTCATCCCCCCAGCCCGCCTGATGCGGTCCATCAGCGCACCTACTTGCGGGTTGTGGTGCCGAGCGACAACGACATGGGTCGGATAGCCCCGCTGCGCGATGGCGCTGCCAAGCAGTTCCCAGTTACCGAGGTGGGCGGACAGGATCACGGCCCCTCGTCCGCGGGCGATGGCCCGGTCGAAAGGTTCGGTGGTGGAGAACTCGACGACACGGGCCTGTTGCGGCAGCCGCGCGAACTCGATGAGAACGCGGGAGAAGTGCCTGTAGGTGGCACGGGCGATGGATTCAGCATTGCCGTCGAGACCGGGCAGGCTCGCCTGCCGGAGGTTGCTCAGGACGACATCGCGACGCACCCGGAGCGCGGCGTAGACGGCGTCGCCGATGCCGGCCCCGACCGCCTCGACCCAGCTTTCGGGAAGACGCTTCGCCGCGGCGTGAAATCCTCGCGCTCCGGCGTACTCGGCAAGGTAGCGCAGGCGCTTGAGCGGCGGGTGGTCCATGGGCTCGGTGCTTACAACTCTTCGTCGGGTCCCGGCGGCACGAGGTAGGGCAGATCGGTCGTTTCGTCCTCGTCTTCCCAGCGTTGGCGGGTGCGGTGGGCGCGAAGCCGGACGGCGAGGAAGGAGACGGCGGCCAGACACAGGATGCCGATCCAGATGAGGGTCTGGTTCCCGAGCAAGGCCATGAGCCCGTAGCGATCACGCATCCAGCGCTTCCAACGGTCCTCGAAAACCATTAGGTTCAGGCCCGTCGCTATCTGGAACGCCTCCGGGAAAGGCCGGCCTCGGTTGAGGCCGGATACAACGCGGCGGACCCCTTCGGGCCCCGCTAGCTGGGTCATGAAGCTGATCGCCGCGACCGACTGCGCGTAGGCCAGCATAGCGCGGTCAGCCTCGAAGGTCAGGACACGGTTGATCTCCTCGAGGGGCATCAGTCGTCCGGTGAGGGTTGCCCACGTCATGCGCCATCGGCCACGCGAGAGCCCCTCGCCCGCCTGCCATCCGGCCACGCCCTCACCGAACCAGCGGGGGACGCGGCTCATCGGCGCCGCGAGCTCTTGGGCGAGCAGGACGTGAGAGAGCTCGTGCGCGAGGGTCCGGCTTACATGACCGGCGTCGTTCCACTTGTGACCGAGAAGAATCAAGCGGCTCTCGGGCCAGGCAAGGGCACCGACCCACTCAGGCGCGCGGGAACCCGCTAGGCGATCAAATTCAACGGACGAAGCCGGGAGAATGACGGTCACACGCGCACCGCCGCCGTAACCGAGGTCGCTTGCCACGAGGTCATAACGGTAATCCAGCGTTCGTGCCAAGGTCTGCCCTCTGGCCTTTCTGTCGGTGGGATAGACGACGACGGCGCGGGAAGTTTGCAGGGTGTCGTAGCCAGCGCCGACCATCGGCGGTGAAGTGACCAGCGCCGCTAGGGCCAGATGCGCGGCGGTCATCGTCTTGCGGGGATCGGGAAAGCCCGGTCTTCAGGGAGCTCAGTCGCCGTAAAGGTACTTGAGGAACCCGGAGTTGGGCGAAAGGACCACGGTGGTCTTCTCATCGAGTGTGGTCTCGTAGGCCTGGAGCGTGCGCATATACTTGTAGAACTTGGGGGCTCTCTCGTACGCCTCGGCGTAGATACCGGCGGCTTCGGCGTCACCTTCGCCGCGTATGCGTTCGGCTTGCTCGTAAGCCTCGGCGAGGATGGTCGCTCGCTCCAGGTCGGTGTTGGCTCGGATCTTCAGAGCTTCTTCTTCGCCTTCGGAGCGGTACTGGTTCGCCTGGCGCTTGCGCTCGGCGCGCATGCGGTCGAAAACGTAGCGCTCGTTTTCGCTGGGCAGGTCCGCTCGCTTGATGCGAACATCGCGGATCTCGATCCCATAGGCTCCAGCCACGGCGTTTGCCTGCCCGGTGACGGCGCGCATGATGGGCTCGCGGTCGCCGGAGATGACTTCCGAGAGGTCGTGCGCACCGAGCCTCTCGCGCAGCACACTGAAGATGACGTCATCCAGTCGGGCCTGGGCGCTGCCCTCGGTGCGAACGGTGACCATGAAGCGCAGTGGGTCAACGATGCGCCACTTGGCGTAATTATCGACGATCAGGAATTTCTTGTCGCGGGTGAGAATCTGCGAGGGCTTGGAGTCGTACTCCAATAGCCGCTTATCGAAACGGCGGACTTTCTGGAAGGGGAATGGCCATTTGAGATACAAGCCGGACTGAGTCACCGCGGGCTCGATGGCTCTGCCGAGCTGGGTGACGACGGCGATCTCCATCTCGTTCAGGGTGAACGTCACTGTGCTGACCGCTATCAGGAGCGCCACCAGCGCGATGCCTGAGATGACTGCTGCGCGCATCAGGGTACTTCCTTCGCCTGGGGAGGTTGGAGTTGCAGGATGGGCAAGAGCGGCGTGCCGTTGGTATCCATCAGGTATTTGCCAAACCGGGGGAGCACCGTCTCCATCGTCTCTATGAGAAGCCGCGTCCTGGTGACCTCAGGGGCTTTCCGGTACTCGGCCAGGATGCGCTTGAACCGTTCGACATCGCCGCTGGAACGCTTGACCCGCTCGACTTTGTACGCCTCGGCTCCCTTGATCTGCTTTTCGGCCGTGCCGCGCGCTTTGGGAATGACGTCGTTGCGGTAGCCCTCCGCTTCCTTGATCAGCCGCTCGCGATCCTCCCGGGCGCTGGCGACGTCTTTGAACGCGGCATCCACCTCCTGCGGCGCGGTCACCGTCTGGAGCTTGACTCCATTCGGGAGGACCATCAAGCCCAACTCATAGACCTCGAGGATCTGCTGGAGGTTCCGGCGCACCTTGTCCTGGATGATCTCTTTACCGACGGTGAGCGCCTCGTCAATGCCGTGGCTGCCGACGACCTGGCGCAAAGCCGCCTCGGCGGCGTCCTTGACGGTGCCATGCTGCTCGCGGACGCGGAAGAGATATTTGACGGGGTCGTTGATCTGGTACTGGACGATGATCTCTGCGTCGAGGATGTTCTCGTCGCCCGTGAGCATCAAGGCTTCTTCGGGCACGTGCTGGTAGCGCGCGGGTGGGCCGGGGCTTATGGTGCGGAAGCCGATCTCGACGCGCTTGACCTCGGTGACCTTCGGCGTCTTGACCGCCTCGAAGGGCCGGGGAATGTGCCAGTGCGGACCGGGCCCGACGACGCTCTGGAGCTTCCCGAACCGGGTGACGACGCCCGCCTCCTCGGGATCGACGATGTAGATGCCGCTGGCGAGCCAGAGAAGGACGACGCCCGCGAGGACCCCCCAAACGACCCGACTATCGACCTTGATGTCGAGTTGCGGACGGCGCTCGAACTCGTATTCAGCCATGTGGGCTCAGTCCTCGTCTCGTGAAGGGACTCTTCTGTGGGCTCCAGAGCATGTGTCCTCGATCAACCCTCACCACAGAGACGCTCCGGTGAACAGGAAGTTCGCTCTTTTAACCCGTGGCTAATATATGCCCTAGGGGGCACGCAGGCAAGCGTGTCGTGCTTTGGTTCATGGCAAGCGCAGAAAGGAGTTGTCAGAGGCATCGTCCGACGCTATGATAGGAAGGACCGAACGAAGGAGCATGAGAGCGCTATGAGCACATCTTGTGAATCCGCCGGAGGAGCGGACCCCAACTGGAAGACTGAGATGGCGGCGTACGACGCCGGGGTGGCGCGTCGGGATGCCGAGTTTCACGCCCGATGGGTCGTGGTTGACGCTGATGGCCTCGCGGGGCTTTCCGAGGAGGAGAACGCGCTCCTCGGTCTAGTGCTGGCCGGCCATTCGTGCGCTGGAATCGCCGAGATGGTGGGCTGTACCGGCGCGGACGTGGTCGCGCTTCTGGAGGCTGTCCGCGATAAGCTCGGTCCTGAGGGTCAACGCGCGATCAGCATCACGATGACCAGAATGTGATCGGCCTCTACCCGTTCGGTATCCCCGCCTCGTCCCCATCGATTCTCCATCCCGCCGGCCTCTGGCCGGCACCTTCGGCTTGGATCGTCCCTCTGGCTTGAGCCCTCGGGACCGTGAGAGACCTCCACTTGCCCCGGGCGTGCGATTCGTCTACTTTGGGCGTTGTGATGGTTCTAGAAACTCTGAAGGAGGGGTTATGACGGATCGGAAACCGAAGGCGATCGCCCTGCTCTCAGGTGGGCTGGATAGCATGTTGGCAACGAAGATGATGGCGGATCAGGACGTCGACGTGGTCGCCGTCAACTTCATGACGCCCTTCTGCTCCTGCGGGAAGGGGAACTGCGATTCGGCGAAGGCTTCCGAGCAGCTTGGCGTCGAGGTGCGGCACGTCCCGGTCGGTGGGGACTACATCGAGTTGGTCCGCAATCCCAAGCATGGCCGGGGCCGCCACATGAACATGTGCATCGATTGCCGCATCTATATGCTGGAGAAGGCCAAGACCATGATGGAGCAGGAGGGCGCTGACTTCATCGTCACTGGCGAGGTCGTCGGCGAGCGACCGATGAGCCAGCACCGGGACGCGCTTGGGCTGATCGAACGCGAGGCGGGTCTGGAGGGCAAGCTCCTGCGGCCGCTCTCGGCCAAACTTTTGCCCGAGACGGAGCCTGAGCGAGAGGGTCTGGTGGATCGCGAAAATCTCAGCGACATTCGAGGTCGTTCCCGTAAGCCGCAGATGGCCCTAGCGGAGGCGCTGGACATCGGTCCATATCCAAGCCCTGCGGGCGGGTGCCTGTTGACGGATGCCGCCTTTTCGGCGAAGCTGCAGGACCTGTTCGATCACGATCAGATGAGCATGCGCCGTGTCGTCAGCCTCAAGTTCGGCCGCCACTTCCGCCTGACCACCGGCGAGAAGATCATCTCGGGTCGAAACCAGGAGGAGAATGGCCGGCTGGAGCTCATGCTGCGCAACGAAGGGCGGCGCTTCCAGATCGCCGATAGCAAGGGAAGCCTTGTCTTCCTCCTCGATGGAGATGGCGAGGTCCCACGTCAGACGGCCGCGCAGATCGCCGCTCGCTACAGCCGGCATCGCGATGTGAACTCGGTATCGGTGCGGGGCTGGACGGATACGGAGGGGGATGAGTTCGTCCTGGAGGCCGCGCCGATGGGTGATGCCGAGCTTGAGGCGATCCGCCTCTAGCCCCCCGCTCCATCCGGTCGACGGAGATCCCATGATCAAGGCTGTGCTGTTCGACCTCGACAACACGCTCGTGGACTTCACGGCGATGAAGGATGCCGCGGTGGAGGCTGCGGTGGACGCCATGCTCGACGCGGGCCTGGGACTCGACAGGGCGGAGGCCACGGCGCGGCTCTATTCGATATACGAACGGGAGGGGATCGAATTTCAGCGTGTTTTCGACCACTTTCTCGAGGAGACGCTCGGGCGGATCGACTATAAAATGCTGGCCAGCGGGATCGTGGCCTACCGCCGCGCCCGCGAGGGGCGGCTGGTGCTCTACCCGCATGCGCACTGGACGCTGGTCGAGCTGATCAGGCTGGGACTGCGCCTCGCGGTGCTCACCGATGCACCGGTGCTTCAAGCCTGGCTGCGGCTCTGCGGGGTGGGGGTCCATCACCTGTTTGACGCAGTGGTCACCTTCGACGACACGGGCGAGTGCAAACCGGCGGCGGCGCCGTTTCAGAAGGTGCTTGACGAGCTAGGCCTCGCCCCGGATGAGACCGTGATGATCGGCGACTGGCCAGAGCGCGACGTGGCCGGCGCGCGGCGCATGGGAATCCACACCGTGTACGCCCGCTACGGTGATACCGGCGCTGAGGTCCCGTCGGGCGCGGATTTCGAGATCGACGACATCGCCCATGTGGTCGAGATCATCGACCGGCTCAACGTGGCAGAGGCCGAAGTTCCACCTCTCGCGTCCCGTTAGTTCATCCCCGCTTCTGACCTATCCTATGCGCCGTCTCCGCCGCGGGTGCTCCCGGTGAAGCTCCCCACGGGTGCCGAAATGGCGCGGATCGACCATGCGACCATCGAGGGCGGACATGTGCCCGGCGCCATCTTGATGGAGCGGGCTGGGAGGGCGGTGGCTGCGGCCATTGCGCGCGACCTGGGCGATCTTGAGGGCCGAATCGGCCTGGTCGTCGCGGGCGGGGGCAACAACGGCGGCGATGGGTTCGTCGTGGCCCGCTTTCTTCGCGAGCACGGTGCGGGCGCCCACGTCCATCTTCTGGTTGCCCCCGACGCGGTGCGGGGAGATGCTGCCCTTCACCTCGCCAAGGCCCGGGATGCCGGGGTGGTGGTGCGGTCAGTGGCGAACGAAGACGCCCTAGATCCTCATGCGTGGGCCCGGAGCTACGACTTCGCCGTGGATGCCATCCTCGGGACGGGCTTTTCGGGATCGCCGAGAGGCCTGGTGGCGAAGGGAATCGAGGCTCTGGCCCGGATCGGCCTTCCGGTCTACGCAGTGGACGTGCCCTCGGGTGTGAGCGCCGAGGATGGGGGCGCGCCGGGCGCGTGCGTCTCCGCGAAGAAGACGGTCACCTTCGGGCTGCCCAAGGTGGGCCACCTGTGCCAGCCCGGCAGAGCGCTTTCCGGGGTCTTGGTTTTGGCGGATATTGGCTTTCCGGCGGACATCACCGAGGCCGCCGAGGTCGCTCTGGAAGCCGTAAGCCCGTGGGAAGCAGCCTCGTGGCTCCCAGCGCGCGCGCCCGACGCCCATAAGGGAACCTGCGGACGCGTGGCAGTGATCGCCGGTTCGATGGGCTTGACGGGTGCGGCGGCCCTCGCATCGGAGGCGGCGCTGCGCACGGGCGCTGGGCTGGTTGTTCTGGGGCTTCCCGCCTCGCTCAACGATCCGATGGAGGTGAAGCTGACCGAGGTCATCACGCGCCCGCTTCCGGAACTTCGGCGGAAGCGTTGCCTGGCGCTTCGCGCAATGGGAACTGCGCGGGAGCTGATCCGCTGGTCCGATGCGGCCGTCCTTGGACCGGGGCTGGGCCGCCATCGAGAGACGAGCGAGGTGGTGCGGCGTCTGGTGGCGTCAGCCGAACGCCCGCTGGTCGTGGATGCTGATGCACTATGGGCGCTCGCGGGGCGCCTGGATGTCCTGCGCGATATACGCGTTCCCTGCGTGCTCACGCCCCACACGGGCGAGTTCGATAGGCTTGTGGGAGAGAGCACCGGATCGTCCCTCGATGAGAGGGTGACCAGTGCCCGCGCGTTCTCCGAAACCTACGGAGTTGTGCTCCTGCTCAAGGGAGCGCCTTCGCTCATTGCGACGCCCGACGGCGACATCTGGGTCAACCCGACCGGCAACGCGGGCATGGCGACGGGCGGTACAGGCGACGTGCTCAGCGGCGTCCTGGGGACCCTGCTGGCGCAGGGAATGCCCGCCGACCGGGCCGCTATCGTGGCATCTGCGCTGCACGGGCGGGCGGGAGACCGTGCGCGCGAGCGGTTAGGCGAGCGAAGCCTGGTGGCCGGGGACCTAGTGGACGAGCTCGCTGGAACCTTCGCCGAGCTGGAACCAGTGCCGTCGCCCTTCGCCTGGTGGGGCGCGCCTTAGGGTTGAATGTCCGCCCATGCCTGAGCTTCCTGAGGTGGAGGTGGCGCGCCGCGTTCTGCTGGGCGAGTTGCGCGGCGCAAGGGTAGGCGACCTCGAGATCTTCCCTCGCAAACGAAACGGGTTGCCGCCCGATGCTCGGGAGCAACTGCGTGGTCGGAGCCTCCGTGATATTCGGCGGTATGGCAAGCTTCTGGCCTTCGATTTCGACCGCGACCGCATCCTGCTCTTGCACTTGATGCTCATCGGGCACTTCGCTCTCTTCGATCCGGGTGACGATGTGGATCGCGACCGCGCTCATCTCCTGCTCTCGTTCGAGGACGCACGGCGGCTGGGCTTGTTCTACGTCTCCCTCGGCTTTCAACGGCTTCTTCCGGCGGGAGCGCTCGCGGATGCTCCCGGGGTCGCCAGGCTCGGGCCCGATCCTCTGAACGATGATCTCGCGGCCGGTTGGCTGCGCGACCGCGTCGGGCGGACGCGCCGGCCGCTCAAAACCGTGCTGCTGGACGGCTCAACCGTGGCCGGGATGGGTAACCGCTACGCCGACGAAGCCTGCTTCCGAGCGGGCTTGCACCCGGCGCGTCCGGCGGAGAGCCTTGGCGGTGCCGCCTGGGATAGACTGGAATGGGCCATTCCGGCCGTCGTGCGTGAGGTGATCGCCTGGTACGAGGCGAGCGGTGCCATGCCCCTCTCCCTCGAATGGGGCGATAGACGGCGCGACAGTGCGACGAGCGTCTTGCGGGTGGTCGGGCGCGCCGGAGCGACTTGCACCTGTTGCGGGGCGCAGGTCGTCAAGGTTAAAGTCGCTGGCAGGGGCACTCACCTGTGTCCGTCGTGCCAGCCTGAGTTTTTGTGAAGGCGCATGGACGCTCAGTGTGCGGACGCCTCGCCCGCCATGGTGGTCAGGATATCCGAGAAGTCGGTGAAGGCCAGGTGAGGAATATTCTGCTCGCGGCAATAGGGCAGCAGATGCCGTCCCCGCTTGGCGAAGACGAAATCGGCCGCTTCGGCGGCGCATTGATCCGAGCGCCCATCACCGATGTAGACGACGGGCACTTCCGGCTGTCTCATGCGGCGGATCTGAACGCCCTTGCAGTTGGCGCAGTGGGGGCAGGTGCCGTCAGCGTGCGGGAACGACGGGATGAGCGTTCGGCCATGGATTTCCAGATGGTTCGCATGGAAGGGGATGTGCGCGAGCCCCTCACGTGCAAGGATGCGCTCGATGTAGAAATCCGCCCCGTCGCTGAGGATGACGAGCGGGATCTGGCGCTGGGCGCACCACCGCGCGAAGCTCGGAAAGTTGGGATCGAGGGTTTCACCATCGGCAAAGGCCTCGAGTTCCTCGCGTGTGGCCTGTGTGGCTCGGCAAGCGGCTTCGATGCAGCGAGCGGACGACACCTCGCCGCGCCGCCAGCGATCCAGGGTCTCGTGCCAGACGTCCACGAGCGCCGGGTCTTCTCCACTGAAGGTGACGAAAAGCGTGTGGCCGACGTCCCGAGCAGCGGCGGTGCCGTCGAAGTCGGTGAGAACCTGCACGGGAGCCCCGGGAGGGAGCGGCAGGTCCAGTTCAAGGCGTGGCAATGGACGGTCCGATGGTCATGGCTTCGGCGTAGTGATGGGGGTCGCGCATGATGCGCAGGGCCTCCTGTAACTGCGCGTCCTCGGGGAAACGCGCTACGGTGCGCGCCTTATCGCCTCCGTCTCGAAAGGCCAGCCATGTGCGGAGGTTCATCTTGATGGCGGGCAGGCTTTGACGGAATTCGGCGTCGAATGCTCCGCTCAACGCCTCGCGTAGCGACGCGATACGGTTGTGAACGTCGGAGCCATAATGATTTTCCTCGGCCAGCCTTTCGAGGGCTTCCACGTGGTTTTCGCCCTCGCCCTTATAGTCGAAGCCGTGGGTCGAATCGGCCAGGAAGGCCCGGAACTCACCGATCAAGGTGTCGTTCACTTCGGCCTCCTCGATCTGGGGGTGCCGGGCTCCATAAGCCACGGCGAACGAGAAGAACATTCGCGTACGCAGGAGATCGCGCACCAGCCGCGTCTGTTTTGGCGGCGCTACCTCGACATCGGGAGTGACTCCGCCGCCGCCATAAACGATTCGCCCTCGGGCAGTGCGAAACTCGTGAGCCGTCTCCTCACTGGCGGTATCGGGCTGAGCCAGGGCGAGCTCGTCCCTCTCGTCAGCCCTTTCCTCCATCCGGTGGATGTTCCGTCCACTAGGCGTGTGATAATACGCGGTGGTGAGCTTGAGCGCGATCTGGTCACCGACTGGGAAGACCGTCTGGACCGAGCCCTTGCCGAAGGTGGTTTGCCCGACGATGAGGCCCCGATCTGCGTCCTGAACCGCACCCGCGACAATCTCGGAGGCGCTGGCCGACCCCTCGTCCGCAAGGACGATCATGGGGCCGTCGCCGAAGGACGGGGATTTCTGCGCGGCGAGCTGCTGGACGCCGTTGGGCTCGCGTCCGCGAATGGCGACGATGGGCTGGCCGCGCGGCAGGAACAGGTCGGCGACGGCGACGGCTTGGCTGAGAAGCCCGCCGGGGTTGCCTCTCACATCGAGGATGAGGTGGGTCATGCCGCGTCCGATGAGAGCGGCGAGGGCATTGGCCAGTTCCTGGGTCGTCGCCTCGGAGAAGCGCACGAGGCGAACGTAGCCGATGCCGTCTTCAATCAGTTCTGCATAAGTGACGCTTTTGATGTCGATTTTACCGCGGATGATCGTATAGTCGACGGTGGCCGTCTCACCTTCTCGCCCGATGGAGATGGTCACCGCCGAGCCAGGTTCGCCGCGGAGCTTGACCAGGATTTCGTCCATCGACATACCGAGGGTCGGCTCGTCCTCGATCTTGACGATGCGATCGCCTGGCCGGAGTCCCACCAACTCGGCCGGGGTGCCCTCGATGGGCGAGAGGACCGTGGGGATGCGGTCGATGACGGAGGGATAGATGGTGATGCCTAAGCCGCCATATTTCCCGGTCGTCTTCTGTTTGAGGTCGTCTAGGCGATGAGCCTCGAAGAGCTGGCTGTGCGGGTCGAGTTGGCCGAGCATGGCGTGGATGCCGGCATTCATCGTCACAGTCGGGTCCACGTCGCGCACGTAGTCGGAAACGATCTTCTTGTAGACATTGCCGAAGACGTCGATGTTTTTGCTGAGGCTGGCGTAAGTGTCCTCGCCGAGGGCGGCGGGATGTCCCGGGAGCAGGATGAGCGCAGCCAAGACGATGATCGCGCTCATGGCTCTGTGGGTCCGGTGGAAGGTCTTCACGCGCATGGCTCCTGATCTCATGTAGGGCCCGGTTGCGGAGGGATCACCTTTCTTATACGGGCCTGTCATGGGATGGTTGCACCGGTGAACGGCTGGGGGTGGCCACGGGCCTCGGGAGGGCATCCTCCCCGCTTACCACCGCCGCGCGGACGACATGATGGGTCCTGTGGCGACGATGATGGACGGGGGGTAGGCTCGTGCTACCGAGGGTGACGGAGACCAAACGATTCGCCGACGGGCGGGTGCAGACCTTCGAGTGCGAGGCGCTCGCGCTTTCCCCGAAGCGCTGCGTGCTACGCTACGTTTCAGACCGCGAATTCCACATGTGGGGCGTGACCTTCCCTGTGGGCACCGTGACCTACGCCTTCTACTGGCACGACCGGACGCATACGCTCTGGCGTATGATCGGGCCTGACGGCGTGCTCATCGGTCATAAGTTCGATGTCTGCGACGAGGTGAGGATCGAGGCTGAAGGGGTGAGCTGGCGAGACCTGCTGCTCGACGTGTGGGTAGAAGCCGCCGGGCGCGCCACGCTACTTGACGCCGACGAATTGGAGCGAGCGTACGCCGCCGGCTCTCTTTCTAAAGCCGACGTTAGGCGCACGCGGGCGACCGGTGAGCGCCTGATGCGCGAACATCCGAAACTCGTGGCCGAGGCGGTTCGGGAGCTGGCAAATCTGGGCGTCGATGTCGGCCAATAGGCAATTGGCGGTGGCACGGCGCGCGGCTTATATTTCATTGCGCGGGGCAGTAGCTCAGTTGGTTAGAGTGACGGCCTGTCACGCCGTAGGTCGCGGGTTCGAGTCCCGTCTGCCCCGCCAGAGAGGTCGAAAGGTAGAGCTTCTCCCGTGAGCGGTTCCGCCTTTTTCGTTTCCAGCCGCATCTTGAGGATCTCGCCATCGAGCGGCTCGTCTCGAGCTAGATGTGTGGCCTCTCTACCCCGGCGGCAGTTCGAATCGCGCCTCGAAGGCCGGTGTTACTCGGTAGGTGACATCACCCGACACGGCGTCCGCGCTGATGAAACACACCGCGACCTGTAGCGCCTCCGCCCACGCGAGGCCTTCATCCGGCCCCATGACGTAGAGCGCCGTGGAAAGCACGTCGGCGGCGAGTGCGTCGTGGTGCCAGACGGTGACTGACGCGGTCCGGCTGACGGGTTGCCCGGTACGCGGATCGATGATGTGACCGATCCGGGGGTCATCGGCCAGAATGAGGTCGCGCTGGGAGCCGCCGCTTGTGGCAAGCGACCCCTCTGTGAGGTGAAGCTCGACCACCGGTATGTCGCGCAGCTCGGGATGAGCCATGGCTGTGGGCCAGGCGCCGTCGGCCGGTTCCCCTGAGACGGCAACTTGACCGCCGAAATCGATCAGCCAGGCACCCGGCTGGTCGCGCTCGGCGTGTCCCACACGCTGCAGCGCTGCCCCCTTGCCGAATCCCCCGGCGTCGAATGTCACGTCGGCTCGGCGCGTGATCGTGCAGGCTTCACGGTCGAACTCCACGTGCCGGAATCCGGCGCGAGCGATGGCCGCTTTGAGCGTGTCGTCGTCGGGACGGCGTCCAGCCTTCCGCAGCCCCCAGGCATTGATGAGACTGCCAATGGCCGGATCGAACGCGGCGTCGGTCGCGCGGTGCCACGCCGCTAGCTGATCGAGCAGGTCGCAGACGGCTGGAGGGACCGGGCGCGCCACATCGAGCGGCTGTCGGTTCACCTCGCTCAGCGTGCTGTCGTCGCGCCACGTGCTGAGCTCGGCCTCAGTCTGTTCGATGATTAGCACCATGCGTTCGAGCTGCGCGAGGCCGCTCTCTCGGTCTTCCGCCTCGGCGACGAACCTGGCGAGAGTTCCCATCAGATACACCGATCGCTCGACACGAACGGCGGTGGGGAGCGGGCTGTCGCACGCGGCCGCGCTGAGGCACAGAAGGGTGGCTAGGGATCGGTGGTGCAAGTCACGCGGCATTCGACCAGCGATGCCTCCCGTAGAGGCCGGCGCTGGGCCTTGCATCAGCGGGGTCACAGATCTCCGGTATGCTCCTCGTCGCGCATAGCCGTGGCCGAATGCGGCTTAGATTCAGCGGGGTCTCGGTGCTAGGCGCGACTTTCACCATGGACTCCTAGCGTGGCGAGCGCCTTCACAGCGACGAGCGCGCGAGTTCTGGAAGAGCGGCGTCGGGCGTTTCGGTCGGGAGCTTGTTGACCCGATAGCCGATGACGATGTGGATGCCGTAGCCGACGACGAACAACGTGCTGGTCGCTATGTGCGTCCAGATGAGGATGGTGATCAACGCAGGCGCCGCCGCTATCTGGATGAGATAGCCTGACAGGACCATCGCCGAGAAGCTGATCAGCGACGTCCAGCCGGTGCGCCGGTTCGCTCGGTTGGGAGAGAGGATCTTCCGGATGGAGTGCGACCGGAAGAGCATACCGAAGAAGGCGATGAAGAACGGCGCCGCGATCAAATGAATCGACAGCATCGCCGGCTGCCACGGGTGGTTGATGATCGCGAACGGGTCGCCGGACGCCATGACGTACTTCATGTAGAAGTAGGCGACGCCGGTCACGGCAACGACGCTGTGGAACGCGTTGAAGCCCCAGCGCTCCCACCGGGTCACGGCGACACTCGCCCTTCCGCTTCGGACTCGAGCACCTGGTCGAGTGCGAGCAGTCTCCGTACCGCGGCGTTAACTGCACGCACCGTCAGCGTTGCGCCCGCGATGGGTCGAATGGCGCGCTGTACGGCGAGGTCGTCGCTCAGCGGCTTCTCGTAGTACTGGCGCATCCACGGTTCGGGCGCGAGGTACTCCGCTGGTTCGAGGAACGCCGTTACGTCGATCCGCCGGACGCGGCCAGAGACGTCGAGCGAGACGAGCAAGCTCTCGCGCTTCGTTCGCACGACGTGTGTATCGACGTAGGCCCGGCCGACGATGACGCTGTCGCGCGTTGCGATGTACCGGGCGTAGATCCTGGACCGCACCTTATCGCGCGACAGCTTGGCGACCCGCTTGACCTGCTCGGGCGTCAGGTAGACGAGGTCCAAGGCGACCGTCGCGTCCGGGAAGACGGCGGCTAGGGCCTCGTCGCGCGACACGATGCCCGATTGCGCCGATGCACGGCCGGCCGCAGCGGCAAGCCACACGACAAGCGTGCCGATGATGCATCGTCGTGCAGCCTGCCGCGCGAACGGCCCGTGTCTCATGATCTACTCAGAACGCGTAGCCGACGTTGATGTTGAGCTGGTTGAGGCCGCTGTCAGCTCCGTTGCTGACCCACATGTGATCGACCTTCGCGACGACGCCCGGAATCGGTTTCAATTCCAATCCGAACACCGTATACGTGCCGTCGGTTGACGGATTCCGGTCGAAGCCTTCCGGCATCTGGGCCTGCGTGTCGACCTTCTCGTAGCGCACGTACGGCGTCAGTGCCACGCCTCGATTGTCGGCCACCTGCGACAGCACATCGTAGCCGACCTGCACGTAGCCGCCCGTCATCTTCTCGGCAACCCCTTTCGACCCGGAGAGTTCGAGTACTTGGTTCAACTGCACGACATCGTTCAGGCGCGCCTCGGCGTAGAGCACGCGGAAATCGAGGCCGCGGAACTGCGCCTGCCCGTGCAGATCGAAGATGGTGGTGCGCACGCTGTAGTCTGTACCGTCGATCATGATGTCGCCCTGGCCCGATCCGCCGGTGTAAAGGCTCGCACCGACGAAGGCTCCCAGTGTCGGGGTGAAGTCGATGCGGCCGGCGAACGCCATGTTGCTCGCCTTCGCCTTTCCGCCCTTCTGACGACCGCCGCGTACCCCGCTCGACGAGAATTTCGAGCCGTTGAAGCCGTTGACGACGTAGGCGCGAAAGGCGACACGGTCGACCGAGCCGTAGACACCGCCGCCATTCTCCCGCCAGGTCGACGGAATGATCCGCTGCTCGGTGACCGGCCGCTCGGCGCCGATGAAGACGGTCGGCTCGTGGAACTCGTTGACCAACCCCATGGGGACGAGTAGCATCCCGGCCCGCAACCCGAAGTTCTCGTACGCCCGGTAATCGACGTACGCGAACTCGACGAAGATCTCCTTCGCGTGCTCGACCTCGATCTCCGAGTTGAAGAGGAACTTGTCATTAAACCGGTAGCCCAGGTACAGAATTGCGCGGAGGAAGTCGAACTGCGTCCCCTTTTTGGCTTCGGTGCCATCTTCTTTCTCCGCCGCAAAGTTCTCATAGAGCATCTCGCCGTAACCGGCGATTGACACGCCCGGCCCACGTTCGTAGGTCGCCGCTGCGGATGGCGCCAGCCCGAGCCTCCGGGCATCATCGGTCGTCAACTCCAGCTCCGGCTCGCCGCTGCGCAGTCGCTCGACCTCTTCAGCCAGAAGCCCCAGGCGACGCTCCAGTTCGTCGACATCGATCTGCCGTTTCTCGGTCGCTTCCCCTTCCTCGTTCTCCGCTCCTTCCGCGTTCTTCGGACCCGAGACTGCTGGCGCGGCTAAAAGCGCTGCAACGGTCGCGGCGACGAAAACGCGGAAACGATGGAATGACATGACAGCACCTCTCCTGCTGTGTTGCGTGCAGCCACGTCAGGCCCTATATTGGGACAGTGTTGGACGCGATGCACGCTGTGCAACCTAGTTTGATAGTCCGAGTTGCGGGCGAGCGTTCAGCCGGCTCGCCGGGTGTTGCTGCACCTGGCGGGCCAATCTTCTCCGGCGCCTTCACGACCTCCTTCCTTCCGGTTCAGGTTGGCGGCCCGTAGCGAGCGAGATCAATATGAGAATGAGACTCAATCTCACTTCGTCTCGGGAGCAATATAGGCCGCCTTTCTGGCTTGTCAAGAATAATGAGACTCGGTCGAATCGAGTGCGGATGACGACGGGCGCCTTGCCCTACCGGAAGGTCTGCACCTTCCGGCTACCCCTTGCCGGTACGTGGCTGATGATGGTGGTCGAGGGTCCTTGACGCGCGGCCGCGATCGTGCGGGGCAGTAGCTCAGTTGGTTAGAGTGACGGCCTGTCACGCTGAAGGACGGCTCATGACCGCATCCGTTCTGGCGTTCAAGCGATGGGATGCTTGACAGGAGCCAGGCTGGCGCTCCTACTTACGCCTGCTAACATGATCGGTTCTCTACTCGCTGTCACACGCCGGAAGTTTCGGAGGAGCAGGTCTTAGATGCCTCACGGGCGGGAACACACAGAAGACCGCGGCTCGCAGATCCGCGTCACCGAGGTCCACGCCTTTCCCATGGGCGTCAAGGCCTACGTCAAGATCCAGACCAACATGGGGGTGACGGGTTGGGGCGAGATCAACAACATGGAAAACAGGGTGACCTGTGCCCTGGCCGAATCCCTCGCCGAGCTCATCATCGGGGAGAATCCAACCCGCATCGAGCACCACTGGCAGCGGCTCTTCCGCGCCCACCGCAATATCCGAGGTGGTGGCCTGATGGTGCATACGATCTCCGCGTTCGACATGGCGCTTTGGGATATCGCCGGCAAGCTCTGGGGGGTGCCGGTCTATCGCCTTCTGGGCGGACCTTGCCGGGACAAGGTCTGGATGTACCCAAGTCCCAGGGCGATCAAAGTTGGGCCGGGTGGTCCCAAGCCCTTTGCGGGTACGCCGGTGGAGATCGAGGCGCTGGTGGCGAAGGTGCGTGAAGCCCGCGAGAGGGTGGGGCGGGGCGGGGCGGTGATGTTCGATGCCCATAGCTGCCTGCCGCCACCCATCGTCAAGCAGTTCGCAGGCTATTTGAAGGCGGACGATCTCCTCTTTCTGGAGGAGGCGTGGGTACCCGGCAACATCGACGTGATGCGCAAGATCCGCGAGTCGGTGCCGGTGCCTCTGGCCACGGGGGAGCGGGATCGCACCATCTGGGAGGTGCGCGAGATCCTGGAGGCACAGGTGATCGATATCCTGCAGCCGGACTGCGGCCACGGTGGCGGGATCAGCCAGATGAGGAAGGTGGCGGCTCTGGCCGAGGCGCATCACGTGCCCATAGCACCGCACTGTACCATGTCTTATCTGGGGCTGACCGCCAGCCTGCACGTGGCCGCCTCGGTTCCGTTCTTCCTGATCCACGAGGGTTACAAAGGCCAGTTGCCCGAGGAGGTGGCGCGCAAGACTTGGGAGATGGACGAGGAGGGTTATGTGTCGCTACCGGAGGGCCCTGGCCTTGGGGTCGAGGTCAATGAAGAACGGGTGGCCGAGGAGGTTGCGAATCCGTCGCGCCCGTTTGACTGGGGAGACGGCCGGCTGAGAGACGGGGCCGTAGCGGATTATTAGGGGTGTCGATCCGCTCGGCGACCGTCATGGGGCGACCGGGGCGCGGTCCCGCTCACCCCTCGCGCGATTGCGGTACCAACCCCGGCGCCCGGCCATCTGAAACTCCTTCGGTGAGATATGCTGAGCCATGGCCGGGATGAGCTTCCCCGCCTCGGACACCTCGAAAATTTCGCTTGGTCATGACGCGCAGGCCCAGAGCGAAAGCGCGAAAGGAAGGGTCGATGATGCCAGAGTTCCGGGGGGTATTCCCCGCCACGATCACGCCCATGACGCCGGATGGCCGGCTGAACGAAGCCGCCTTCCGGAAAGTACTGGAGTTCAACGTACAGGCCGGGGTGCACGGCTTCTGGCTGGCCGGCGGCAGCGGGGAGAGTGTCCTGCTGGACGACGAGGAGAACCGGCAGATTGCCCGGATCGCGGTCGACCAAGCCAAGGGCCGAGCCGTCAACATCATGCACGTCGGTGCCCCGACGACGGCACGCGCGGCCCGGCTGGCCGAACACGCGGCGCATGCCGGTGTCGAAGCCATCTGCTGCGTGCCGCCTTTCTTCTACCGCTGTAGCGATGCGGAGATTGTCGAGCACTACCGGGTCGTGGCCGCGGCGGCCGATCTGCCCTTATTCGTCTACAACCTGCCGACCGCCACCGGCGTCGAGATCCACCCCGAATTGATGCAGAGGATCCAGGAGCACGTCCCCCAGTTGACCGGGCTCAAGCATTCGGCTCTAACCTTCCAGAATGTGAGGATATTTGCCAGGATGGGGCTTTCCTGTTTCATCGGCAGCGGTGTCCAGATGCTCCCCGCACTGACCATCGGGGCCATCGGCTGCATCGACGGCCCGCCCAACCTGGCGCCCGAGCGGTGGGTCGAGATCTGGAACGCCTACCAGAAGGGTGACCTGGTGCGTGCGGAGGCGGCCCAGCGCCGGGCCTCGGAGCTCTACGAACTGTTCGGCCTTGCCGGATACCACGCGGTGTTAAAGGCCGCCGTCAGCGAGCGGCTGGGAATCGATTGCGGCCATCCCCGCCCTCCGGCCCTCCCACTGACCCCCGAACAACGCGCGCAGATGAGCCGGAAAATCTCCGAGATCGGCCTGAATGAGGTGACCCTCTAAGGCAAAGGGGGAGGCTCCATGCGCATCGACAGACTGGACGTCTACTACGTCGCCATGCCCCTTCTCTATCCGTGGCGTACGGCGTACGGGGTGGACTACGACATCCACTCGGTGCTGGTGAAGGCCACCAGCGGCGAGCACGAAGCCTGGTCCGAGAGCACCCCCTTCTTCGCTCCCACCTACATCAACGAGTGCGCTGGGTCGGTGTTCTACTACGCCACCGAAATCTTCGGGCCGTACACGGTCGGCCGAGAGTACGAGACCGCCGATGAGTTGAACGCCCGCCTGAACGCCTTCAGGGGCAACAGCTTTGCCAAGGCCGCCATCGAGATCTGCTGGTGGACCTTGGAAAGCCGCATCACTCGGACCCCGCTCCACCGGCTCCTGGGTGGCCAGACTCGTGAGGTCGTCGCGGGCGCGGACTTCGGCATACAGGATTCCTTCGACATGCTGCTCGGCAACATCCAGAAGGCCGTCGATGCCGGCTTCCCTCGGATCAAGCTCAAGGTGGCCCCGGGGTGGGACCGGGAGATGCTGCAGATCGTGAGGAAAACCTTTCCGGACGCCATGTTCCACATCGACTGCAACTCCGGCTATACCCTGGACGATCTGCCCTTCTTCAAGGCCATCGACGACATGGGGCTGGCGTTCATCGAGCAGCCGCTCGGCTATGCCGACGTTCTGGACCACGCCGAGCTGGCGCGCCAGATAGAGACCCCGATCTGCCTCGACGAGACCATCGTTAACCCGAAAGTCGCCGAGCAAGCCATCCGCATCGGCGCCTGCCGGTACATCAACATCAAGCCCGGCAGGATCGGGGGGCTGTCCAATGCCGTGGCGGTGCACGATATGGCCAGGGATGCTGGAGTGCCTGTGTGGATCGGTGGGATGCTGGAGAGTGCGGTGGGCGCGGCGATCTGCGTGGAAGCGGCCACCCTCGACAACTTCACCTATCCGGGCGATCTGTTCCCGTCGTCGCGGTTCTACGAGCAAGACTTGGCCGACCCGCCGCTCGAGCTCACTCCGCGCAACACCTTCGATCCCTTCACAGGGCGCCTGCCAGAGCCCGATCCTGAGCGGCTCGAAAAACGGACCCTGCGCCACAAGGCGGTGGCACCGTGAGTACCATCGGTGCCGTCCCCTCAGCCCCTTGGAGAGAGGCGGCCCGTTCCAGAAGAGAGCCTAGTCGATCCATTGGACTACGAGGCTGTGTCTCTCTCTAACAGCGGGACCCTGGAGGCTAACGTGGAGAGTAGCACGACGACTGGGGGACAGGTCAGCACAGGCTGCCTCGATTTCACAAGAGTGGAGGCTTAGCAGATGAAGATCACCGACCTGAAATGCACCGTTTTGGGTCAGAATCCTGTGGTCCGCATCGTGACCGATGAGGGGATTAGCGGATTTGGGGAAGCGGAAGCCCCAAAATCCTACCTCAAGCCTCACGTTCTCTTCTATAAGGAGTTCATTGTGGGGGAAGACCCCACGGACGTCGAACGGGTGATGCTGAGGATCCGCAGGCTGGGAAGTTTCAAGCCGTGGGGCAGCTCCGTCAGCGCCATCGAGATGGCGCTCTGGGACATAGCGGGTAAGGCGGCGGGCTTGCCGGTCTACAAGCTGCTTGGCGGCAAGGTTCGCGACAGAGTCCGGGTCTACAACGGCGCCGTGCGGTTCCCGATGCCCGGGTCCTCTCCGGAGGACTACGCTGCCGATATGGTGAAGATGAGGGCGTCGATGGAGGGATTCACCATCATCAAGCAGGGGATCGGATTCCATAGCGAGATGCCGAGCCAGGTCCCCGATTTCTCATACGGCGAGATGCAAACGGGCACTATTTTCACCAACCGAGGGCCTTTGACCGAACGCGGCTTGAAACACGTGATCGCCTGCGTCCAGGCCATGAAGGATGTCTTGGGAGACGAGGTGGGTTTAGCGCTGGACTGCGGGCCGGGATGGGCGGTGCCCGATGCGATCAGGCTGGCGAGAGCGTTGGAGCCGCTGAACGTGATGTGGCTTGAGGACCTGATCACGGGTGACTACACCCCCTATGTGCTGGCTGATCTCTATCGGGAGGTGACCCGCAGCACATCGACCCCCATCCATACGGGCGAGCAAATCTATCTCAGGCAGAACTTCGTGGACCTCATCGAGAAACGCGCGGTGAATATCGTCGGACCGGACCCATGCGACATTGGCGGCATAGCAGAGCTCAAATGGGTTGCGGAATACGCGGACCTTCACGGCATTCTCATGGCACCACACGGTGTTTTTGACGGCCTTATCGGTCTTGCTGCTCTTGTTCAGGTATCGGCGACCTTGCCCCAGAACTACATCGCCTTCGAGTATCCGATCGGCAGGCCCGAATGGTGGTATGATATTGTCGAGGGACTTCCCGATCCCGTCGTCAAGGACGGCTTTGTCGAGGTATGGGACAGGCCCGGCCTGGGCGTGGAACTCAACGCTGAAGCGGCGAGGCCCTACCTGCCCGAAGGAGACGAAGGCTTCTTCGACTGATCCCGGTCCGATGGCATCTGAAGGAGGAAGACTGTGAAGAGCTATCTGGAAGCCTGCGGTGTACCTGTGACCCGTATCGGCCGCGCTGAAGTCCCGCGTCTCATCATGGGCATTCATCCTTACGACGGCTGCTCCTACCAGGACAGGGAGAGGGACGCCGACAACTATCGAGCTTTCGACCGCGCCGGTAAGGTGACGGAAATTCTCCGGTATGCCGTTGAAGAAGCGGGCGTGACGGCTGTGCAGGTGGATCACATGCTTCCGGCCTTGGATCGACTTCATCTCCAGGCGGTCTGGGAGGCTGAACAGGAAACGGACACCCAGATTGCGCTCCTGGCCTACATTCTGATCCCCGTGGTACTGGACGGCGAAATCGTGGCCTATTCCGACCGCGCACACGCCACTTTCTATGCCCATAACGAGCGGGCCGGAGGCGAAGCCTTCCGAGAGCACATCCAACGGGACGACATCGTGCGCTACGTCCTCGGCGGCTCGTTCGACGGTCTGGTGACGCCCGAAACGGTCCCGCCGTTCACGCCGGAAGAAGCGGCTCGTTTTGAAATCGACTACGGGATTCTGGAGCGCTACCTGGGTTTCTTCGAGGGGTGCGACATCCTTGTGGCCGATCCCGGCGCGGAGATCGACCTGCTGGCCATGACGGGACGGTTCGACCTGATACGGGAGTACATCGACTTCCTTCGAGGGCGGTTCGGGACGCTGGTGACCAGCGTGCATCATGCTGGAATCACACTTCCGCTGCTCGAGGCGGAGGACATACCCGTCGATGGGTATCTCACGACAGTCAACCGGCCCGGGGCCTTTATGTTCCCCACGCCCGAGATGGCCCTCGATGCCCTTCGCAGTGCTACGCGGCCCATCATCGCTATCAAACCCATGGCAGGCGGCCGCTACCTGGGGCACAAGGCTTTTGAGTTCGTATTCAATGAGGTGGGTGTCGGTGCCTCCATGTTCGGGATGGGAACGCTAGAACAGGTCAGAGAAACGACGAAGGCGGCGAAAGAGGTTCTTGGCGCTGCATGATTGGATCACTTTCCCGCCACACACCAGTTCACGCGTTGTGTTACACATCACTCGGACTGGATGCACCGAGAAGCTTGGGTCCGGTGATACGCGTTTGACTGGATACCCCGGGCTCGTCTCAGCCATTGGCTTGCCATGATTCGACCGCGGTCCGTTCGCTCACGGCGGACTGGGCCCCCTCTTTATTGGTGGGGATCGCCAGAGCGGTGTTCGTTGTTCTGGCTCCGATCGGGCGCTATAACTCTCTCGATGGGTTCACTGGGGCGTTGAAAAGGACTCGACGAAAAGGGGGATCGAGGAGGCGGGAACATGGGGAAGCTCGATGGTAAGGTAGCGTTGGTGACGGGAGCGAGCAGGGGTATCGGCAAGGCGATTGCCCGTGCCCTGGCGCAGGAAAGCGCCAACATGGTGCTCGCGGCTCGCAGTCGGCCTGAATTGGAGGCGGCATCCGAGGAGTTCGCGACGCTGGCCGCGCAGGTGCTGGCAGTGCCGACGGATGTGACGCAGGAGGAACAGATCGAGGCGCTTTTCAGCCGGGTAATGGATCAGTTCGGCCGCCTGGACATCCTGGTCAACAACGCCGGCGCTTTTGACGGTGGGCCGCTGGATGAGTTATCCACCGAGGCGTGGGATAACGCAATCAGCGTCAATCTTCGCGCGCCGTTTCTGTGCACTCGGGCCGCGATGCGCATTATGAAGAACCAAGGCGTCGGTCGCATCATCAACATCGGCTCGATCTCCGCTCAGCGGGTCCGGCCACATACGGCCCCTTACAGCGCGTCAAAGTTCGGCATCATGGGGCTTACCCACGTCACCGCCATAGAAGGCCGCTCCCACGGCATCACCTGCTGCTGTTTGCATCCGGGCAACGTGGAAGTGGAACGTCGCATCAGCGAGTTGGAGGAAAGCGGAGAGCCGATGATGAGCATGGATGAGATCGCGGAGGTGGCCTTGCTGATGGCCACGCTGCCGCCGCATGTCGAAATGCTCGAAGCGATCGTGCTGCCACGCGAGCAGCTTTACGTGGGGCGGGGGTAAGATCGCAGGGGCGGCCTCACAAGCCAACACCATGGCTTGTCGACCCTGTCCCTCCCCACTTTCTTTACCTCATGCCGTCACTTGACTGGCGAGACGGGTGGCTCGATATTTGAGGGTGGGTCGGTAGCCCACGGGTACTCCATAAAACACCTCAAGGGGTACATCAACGACGCCGAACATTATCCACAGGCCAAACGCAATGCCATCCCCAAGGTGATCGCTCAGTCCCTGCACGCCCGTATGAAGATGCGCGGAGGCCGTTAAACAGAGGGGCCGAGCGTTCACCGCTCGCGTTCAAATGAAAGGATAGGCATGACGGACCGTCCGCGCGTCCTCTTCGTCGATACCGGCAAGGCCGGTCTCAGTCGGATGGCGGCCGCATTGTGCGGCCAACTGGCCAAAGACTCGGTCGTCGCAGAATCGGCTGAAATCGAGCCCTCCGGCGGGCCGCACCCGATGGTCGTCCAAGCGGTGCGGAGCCTGGGCATCGACCTCACCGACCAGCCTCCTCAACCGTTCGGGGAGGTACGGGATAAGGTCTTCGACGTCCTGGTCACGATCGGCGAGACGGCGCGCATGAAGGTTGTGACGGTCACCTTGCCGGGCAAGCCCCGTCGCATTCACTGGGACATCGCAGATCCGGCCGGGCTGAGTGATGTTGCCCAGACGCAGACGGTGTACGCAGAGCTTCTGGGGTCGATGCGGAGCAGGGTGGGTGAACTGCTGGAAACGGCCGAGCGCGTGACGGCCCCCTCGCGTGCCTCGCGCAGACCCGGGATTGCGACCTCTTTTATCCCGATGGAGGATCGGTTCAAGCCGGCGCTGCACCTGCCGCAGGTCGCCGCCGCCGGGTTCGCTGCCGTCGAACTCACGCTATTGGGGAGCCATGAGCGTTTCGACTACACGAGCGCTGACGCGGTGGCGGAACTGGACAACGTAGCCGACGATCTGGGGATCGTCATCTGGTCCATTCATGAACAGGACATCCCCGAGTGCCTGGGCGCCGTCGACGCGACCGAGCGGGATGCGGCCGCCGATGAGGTGCGGCGTTGCCTGGAGCTGGCTCACAGACTCGGGGCCAAAGCCATCCCATCGCACTTGCTGATGAACCCGGCGTTCGATACGGACGCGGCCGAGGAAGCTGAGATGGAGAAGCGGATCGTCGAGAGGCTTCACGCGCTGGCGCCCGAGGTGCAGGCCAGCGGCGCGCGGATTGCTTTTGAGAACACGGGGCGAAGGCCGTGGGCCAGTCCGCCAGCGGTCGCAAGACGTATGGCGACGCTACCCGCCAACGCCTACGGCTTCGTGCTCGACACCGGCCACGCGAACCTGATGGGCGATTTCGACATGATTGCCCATCTGCTCGGCCCAAGACTCATCACCCTGCATCTGAACGACAACCACGCCATCCCGGGCAACGACGAACATCTTCCGCCGGGCAAGGGCACCTTCCGCTGGTCCAAGGTGCGCGAGTTGCTCGAGACGACCGGATACGAAGGCTGTATCCTCTACGAGATCGACGGGAGAGACCATCCGGACCAGGCGTTGTTGGATACGATGACGGCGCACCGGTGGTTGTTCGAGCTGGGGGGCAACTGACGGCTGGAGGGATTGGATATCAATGATCACCGGCCCTTCGGAGAGGGATGCAAGATGATGGAGGTGAATCGCAACTAGTTTCTGGGTTGCATCTCTCAAGGTTTATAAGGTATAGCCGGAAAGGGCAAGAGTTGTGAGATTGGGCATCAACACCGCCTTCATCATGAACTTCGATTTCGAAGAGGGGCTGCAGTTCGCCGCCAATCTGGGGATGCGTGCGGCGGAAGTCGCCACGTGCGGGCTCGCTTTTAACAACAAATACTGCAGGCTGGATGCGCTTACCTCCGATGAGGGCGAATTGCACCGTTGGCAAGACACCTATGCAAAGTACGGCATCGAAGTCGTATCGTTCTGCGCCCACGGCGCACCGCTGACGCCGGACAAGGAGATCGCCGACGAGTACCGCCGACAATTTCGTCTGGCGTGCCAATTTGCGGAGCGGATCGGCGTCAAGAAGATGACTTTGATCGCGGGCTGCCCCGAGGGCGCCGAGGGTGATTCATGTCCCGTCTGGATCACCCAGCAAATCGAGGTGCCTTTCTACCGCAAGGTCCTGGAGTGGCAGTGGGAAAAGCGCCTGCTCCCTTACTGGAAGGAACAGGGCAAGATCGCGGCGGACCACGGCGTCACGTTATGTTTCGAGAACCAGATCGGCGACATGCTCCACAGTCCCGTGACCATCAAGAGATTTCACGAGGAAATCGGCCCGGTCGCCGCTTGCAATTTCGACATTTCGCACATCTGGGCCCAGGGCATGGACCCTATCGAAGCCCTGCTCTACCTGGGCGATCTCGTGCAGCACGTCCATATCAAGGACGCTTTGATCCACGAGCATAACCGTCGACTCAAAGGGTACACCGATTCGACCTATCCGACGAACCCCAAGGAGCGAACCTATACGTTCACGATTCCCGGCTGGGGCCATGATGAGGGCGTCTGGCGCGAGGTCATCGCCACGCTTCGTCTGATTGGTTACGACGACATTCTCTCGATGGAGATGGAGTGCGAGTACATCAATATCAAGGAGGGCCTCCAGAAGGCGGTCGCGTTCCTGAGACCCATCGTGCTTGAAAAACCGGTCGGCAAGAGGTGGTGGCAGGCGGCCGAGTTTGGCGAACTCTGGAAGGAAGACTAGGAGGCTTAACCATGTCCGTTCAACTCGAATTCATAGGACACGCGTGCTTTCGACTGTGGGAGAACGGAGCGCCCACGATTGTCACCGACCCCTACAACCATGGGCCGGCGAGGCTGGAAGATGATGGCTCGCGTCTCGACGCCGAGACCGTCATCGTGAGTTCTCTCACCGATGAGGCGCATAACAACGTGGCGTTCGTTCGGGGCAACCCGCGCATCATCAACGCGCTGGACGTGGCCACCGGCGCGAGTTCGGCGACGATCAACGACGAGCCCCTGGTGACGATCGCGGTGAAAGAGGTCGCCGACCATTACCTTCATGATCCGATGGACAACGCGATGTACGCCTTCAAAGCCGGTGGGCTCTGGTTCGCGCATCTTGGCGATCTGGGTTATGGGCTCGGTGAGGATGAACTGGCGCCGTGGGTTGGCAAGTGTGACGTGCTCTTGGCCATCACCGGTGAAGAGCTCACGGTCAAGCTGCACGAGCTGGAACCGATGATCGATTTTCTCAAGCCGACGTGGGTCGTCCCGATGCACTATGGCCTGCCGCCGTTCGGCGGTACGGCCCCGCGTATGAAATCCATCGACGCCTTCCTCGACCGCCGTCCCCGCGATCCGGTCTTCATCGTCCGGCACCACATGGTGACCTTGCCGTTGCCCAAATCGGAGGACGGACGGCCAACGATCGTCGTGTTGGAGCCTTCAGGGTATGTACCCACGGGCGGCCTTCCGGCATTTCGGTCCTCCTGATGATCCGCGCATGAGAACGAGCCTGAGCAGGGCGCGCCTACGACTCTGTCTGACGCAACAGCCATCCCCGGCGCTACCTGAGCAAGCCCACGGGCTGTCCGGGAACCCTCTGGTTTCACCACTTCCATTTGAAACGGCGCGAGACGCTCCGGCGGAGCCTGTGCTCCCGCGCCTTTCCACAGCGTCAGGTGTCCTGGCCGCCGCGGATACCGCACTCTGGGCTCTGCCAGGGAGGGCGGCGAGTCTGCCTATTGATCAGCTCCTGGGCGGTGACCTGCGAATCCTTTGAGTACGGAATGAAGGAGGTGATTCGAACCCAGCCAGACGTCTACACACCCAGCGGGCCAGGACTAGGGCTGGAAATCGACTGGGACGCCATGGCATCCGTAACGGCGCATATCCTTGACAGCGCTGCCTGAGCGATGCATTATTTGAGCTTCCTCCTCGGACCTATCCGCCTCCGATGCCGGTCGCGTGACGGGACGGGCAAGATGGAAGCAAGCAGAGATTGTCGAGGCATCGTCACAGTGCCGAGCAGATCATCACGAAGCTCAGGGACAAGCCATTCGCTGGCGATACCATCGGAATGCCGCTGGAATCCGACTTTTCCGGTACGCGCCGGGACCAAGCCCTTGCACCTAGCGGGATACGCCCCCGGATTCGCAGTGAATTCAACACAACTCCAGGGAGCAGGTCAGGGATTTCTTCTCCATGACGCCTAACAGAGAAAAGGAGACGCTGTGAGAAACCTCCGTCTGTTCCGTTACCCCATAGATGCCGTGTCCGTACTGTTCGTCGTATTGGCACTAGGTGTGCAACTCACCGCATTTGCCCTCGGCTGGCCCTGGTATTCCTTCTTCCTGATTCTGATGCTCTTGAGGCAGGTGAACCTTGTGGAGCATAACCATTCTCATTTGCGTATTTTCTGCCAGCGTTTCTTGAACGAACTCCTTGGTTGGATATGCTTCCTTTCCAATGGTGTGCCACTCGAGTTTTATGAGATACACCACGTGAGAAATCATCATGCGTTCAATCAGAAGTTCGATGAGTCGGAGCAGGATTGGTCCAGCCTCTATGGGTTTAGCGGGACCCGTTTCCCGGATCGCCCTGTTGGCCGGGCCTATTACACATTGAGCTTCCCCGTGATCACTATTTGCCACAGTCTGCTCGAAATCGTGCGCGCCCCGGGATCGAGGATGTTCTGGCGCTACCTCCGCTCCGCAGGCCTCATTACGGCTGCTTCCGCAGTCTTGATCGCCATAGATCCCTGGCGTTTTCTCCTCTTTTTTTTCCTCCCGTGGACCGTCGTCACCTTCGTCTTGGGCCTTAGCAGTTATGATCATCACCACGGCTGCGAATTGAGCAACCCCTATAACTCGGCGAATGTGCGCCTGCGCCTACTCCATAAATTCCTCGGCTTCAACATAGGCTACCATGTCGCGCATCACATAAGGCCCGCCCTTCACTGGAGTCGCGTACCCTGTTTCCATGAAACCATCAAGGCGAACATTCCGCCGGAAAACTACCGGCCGCATCGGCGGGACTTGGCTCCGGGAGAAGCTTCCTCAGGGCAGGCTGACGTAGGCCTGGCGAGCCCCGAAGTGCCTCAAGCGTAGCTCGGGGAGACAGAAGCTATGGCGAGTCACATCTCGGATCTTATGGCGGGCGAGAGGTCCTACATTCGTCGCAACCCCAAGCTTGAAGGCTCGGCTGCGGTCTGGCAGTGAGGGCGTCCTCGCGGAGAGAAATCCGACCCTGGGATGGACCTGATGGAGTTTCTTGGCATCGGCCCGCCGTCGGAGCAAGCCGGCGATGGGTCCGTGCAGTTGCTGAATTAGCCGAAGAGTTCGAAGGGTCTACGTGCCACGTGGCGGGAACGCTACCCGAGGACCCCACGCCCCCCTTTCGGCGGCTACGCTAACCAGCCCTTCCCGGCACAGCCCTACGGCTTCGTCCCGGGTACGCTGCCCGCGGCGGCTTGGGCTTCTATATAGACTTCGCCCGATCGGCGGGCGGTGCAGTCCGGGATGTGGGTTGCGGGACGGGGAGAATCCTCGTCCCCCCTGCGGCCCAGCAGCACCTGAACCGATCCTGGTAGATACACCAGGCTCCCGGGCTACGCTCTTCCATCTGGTGGACAGAACCCTGGGAGAGTCATAAGATATGGTACAACGTGTAGTGGGGACAGGTAACCGGTACTATGCGGCTCAAGCAAAGGTGCAACGCTTGAGAGAGCCGATCGTCGTCCTCGGTAGCTCAAACACCGATATGATCATCAAGGTGCCCCGGATACCGAAACCGGGGGAAACTGTGCTCGGGGGCGCGTTCTCCACTGCGGCCGGCGGCAAAGGCGCAAACCAGGCGGTTGCCGCGGCCCGCGCAGGCGGTGATGTCACCTTCATCGCCCGGATCGGAACCGACATGTTCGGTGAGAGGGCGGTCAAGGGGTTCATCGCCGACGGCATCAATATCGAGCATGTCGTCCGTGACGGGGATGTCCCCTCTGGCGTCGCGCTCATCTTCGTGGGCGCGGCGGGTGAGAACAGCATCGCAGTGGCCTCCGGGTGCAACAGCCGCCTGATGACGTCGGACGTGACGGCGGCAAAGGATGCCATCGTCTCCGCCGGGATCCTCCTCATGCAGCTCGAAGTACCTATCGGAACCGTTCGGGCGGCCGCCGAGCTGGCGTCGGGGTCCGGGGTGCCGGTCATCCTCAATCCCGCGCCGGCTCAGCCTCTCGGGGATGACCTGCTGGGGCATATCACCATCCTCACCCCGAACGAGCATGAGGTCTTGCGCCTCACCGGCGTCGCGGTGACCGATGAAGCGAGCGCGCAGGCGGCTGCCGACGCGCTCATGGCAAGGGGTGTCGACACGGTGCTCATCACCCTCGGCGCCCGAGGCGCCTACGTGGCGAACGCGGACTACCGGGGGATCGTCCCGAGTTTCACCGTGGAGGCGGTCGATACCACCGCGGCAGGGGATGTATTCAACGGCGTGCTGGCCGCCTCACTTGCCGACGGCGGGCCGCTTATCGACGCGGTCCGGTTCGCGTGTGGGGCGGCGGCGCTTTCGGTCACGAAGCTGGGAGCACAGACCTCGACGCCGATCCGCGATGATATTGCGTCATTCCTGGCGCAGCATGGCGCATAGGAAACTTGACGATGACGCCGTCGGCGACGTTTCCGTAGAAACAGAGCTGCTCACTGACAGGCGCGGGTCTTAGTGGCGTGGACCTGGATGCGCAGTGGAGCCGCCAAGACGAACAGCATCAGCGTCATCCGGGCCGTCCACGGCATGACGCTTCCCGGACTCGGCAGGTTGTGCTTAGGCCTCGGGGGTCATCAGGTCGCCACGTTCTGCGGCCGCCCCTCCAGAAAGGCGATCACGTTCTCCACCACGCCGCTGTTCAAGAGATCTACTCCCTCGGGGGTCATGTCCGCGCAGTGGGGCGTCAGCACTACCTGCTCGCATCGCAGCAACGGGTGGTCCAGTGGGAGGGGTTCCTCGTCGTATACGTCGATCGCGGCCCCGCCCAGATGCCCCGCATTCAGAGCCTCGATCAGGTCAGGCGTATCCACGATGGCCCCCCTGGCCCCGTTGAGTAAAAGAGCGCCCGGCTTCATCAGCCCAAGTTCGCGCGCCCCGATGAGCCCCCGACTCTCGTCGGTCAGCTTCACGTGCAGGCTCACGGCATCGGCAGTCCCCAGAAGCTCGTCCAGTTCGACGAAGCGCACCCCCAACGCTCGGGCGCGTTCGGGGGAAGGATGATAGGTCCATGCGATCACTTCCATCCCGATGGCTTGTCCCAGCCGCGACATCTCCGCTCCGGTATGCCCCGTGCCCACGATCCCCAGGACCTTTCCCTGCAGCATGATGTTGTCCATTCGGGGCCATCCGCCCCCTTTCATCTCGGCCGTCAGGAAGGCCGCTCGCTTGGCCGCCGCAAACATCAACCCGAACATATGCTCCGCGACCACCGGCGCGGTTCGGCCCGGCTGATTGCAGATCGTTATACCCTGCGCCCGGGCGGCCTCCAGGTCGAACATGTCGGTTCCTATCGAGCAACTCGCAATCAACCGGAGCTTCGGCAGGCGCTGAAACTCTTCGGCCCCCCAGGTCACCGCTCCGCGGGTATTCATCAGCACATCGGCATCTTTCGCCCGTTCTATTCTCTCCTCGATCGTCTCCGGCCGGTCGGCATAGAGCACCACATCGCCGTAAGGCTCGAGGCGCTCCAAATGGGCTGAGCCGGCAATCTGCACCGGATAATCACCCGGAACCACGATCTTAGAGCGTCCATGGGTAGCCATGTTATCCTCCGTTTCCCTGAGGTCAAAGATCGATCAGCCGGGACCCCGATGCCTTGGGCAACGGGCCACCGAAAGAGCGTCAACAGCCCGAGGCGGGCTCAGTTCGCGCCTGCGCGCCCCGTTGGCAGCAGTCGAAGTTGCACAGCCGGCCTCATGCGGTAACTTTGAGCGCAAGAGGTCCCCGGTCAAGCGCGAGAGAAGCGGCGGCGTTCGCGGAGCGCTGACGCCTTCGCATCTTCATCCCGAATCGAGCCGAAGGAGTCCGGATACATGAGCGCATCCATCGCGAACCTTGAAGCGCCGAATCCGACGGGGTTCTTCTCCCGCCTCCCGTCGAACCGGGTCGACGCGCTGCGAGAGACAATCCGCCACTTCGAGCGGACCGGCGGCTGAGCTCTCTATCGCGGTCGTTTTGGAGGAAAAAGAGTGAACTGGATTCGCCCCGATCACCTGACGTCGGAATACGACGGCTTCATGAAGGGCCGCGGGACCCAGGTGTGGGACACGCTGAGGGCGTCAGCGGAGGGCGACCTGAAGAAGGTCAGGGCGCTCTTGTCCGAAGACCCCGGGTTGGCCAACTGCGAGTTCGCGTACTTCACGCCGCTGCACTTCGCAGTCCGGGAAGGGCACACGGAACTGGTCCGACTTTTTCTGGATGCGGGCGCCGATCCCACGTCCAAGTCGGGCCTCGAATGGCAGGAGAGACCGCTTGTCAAGGCACGCGACCGCGGGCAGGACGAGATCGCCGAGCTTCTCGAAGAGGCGATGCAGGCGCGATTTCGAGCCTCCCCAGCGGGAAAGGAAATCTGCGATGCCGTTCGCGACGGCGATGGCGAGAAGGTCCATGCGCTTCTGGATGGCCAGCCCAAGCGCGTCAATGATGGCGATGAGCGGGGCAATACGCCGTTGCACTGGGCTGTCATGACCCGGCGCATGACCCTCATCCATGCCCTGATCGATAGGGGCGCCGACCTGGAGGCCACGAGGGCGGATGGCAGGAAGCCGATCCACCTGACGCTGCACGGTGATTACTGGCACCGCCGCAAAATCACGGCGATGGAGGACGATTCGGTCCTCCTGGGCATCCTGCTTGCCAGGGGCGCCGAGTACGACGCGACCCTCGCCGCCGCCATCGGCGACCTCGATGGGCTGCGCGGGTTCGTCGATGCGGACTCACAGGCGGCTAACCAGGCCAATTCCGCCGGCTACAGGCCCCTGTCTTACGCCGCCCGAAAGGGCTTCACCCGGATCGTCGAGCTTCTCCTGCAACACGGCGCAGACCCCAATGCTTCCGAGACCGACGCACCGCGGGGGCTGGCACTGTACGAGGCGGTCGCCAACGATCACCTCGACTGCGTCAAACTGCTCCTGCAGCACGGCGCCGACCCCGACGCCCAGGTGGAATCCAGCGGCAACCCCTTGCACCGCGCGATAGGCAACCCCACCGTGGGCGACCGATGTAAGAAGAAGATAGTGGACCTTCTCTTCGCTTACGGCGCGACGGCGGGCGCCAGTCACTATGCTTTCACCGGGCAGATCGACGTCCTCGGCGAACTGTTGAAGGTCGATCCGTCGATAGCCAATTCCGGCGGCGACTACGGCGTGCTCTGCATGGCGGCCGGCTTCGCGCCCATCGAGGTCGTCCGACTCCTCTTACGCTACGACGTGGACCTGAACCGCCCCTGGTACGGCAACAATTACATGGGCTACGCGTGTCGCCTCCGCACGCCCGATCGGATCGAAGTCGTCAAGCTGCTCCTCGATAGTGGCGTGGATCCGAATCTCTCGAACTGGCTCGGCATCAGCTACCTGCACATCCAGGCCATGAACGGGCGGGAGGAGGTCGTCGAGCTTCTCCTCGATCAAGGCGCCGATATCAACGCGAGGGACGACGAGTACTGCTCCACGCCGCTCGGCTGGGCCGCCCGGTGGGGCCAGGTGGGGATGGTGGAGCTTCTACTGGATCGGGGCGCGAAAACCAACCTGCCCGATGAGGCGCTCTGGGCCACCCCGCCCGCGTGGGCGGAGAAGAAGGGTTATCCCGAGGTCTCCGAGATTCTGCGAAGGCATGGCGCAACCGGGTAACGCGATGGTGTCGGTTAGACCACAAGTTGGTGCTAGGCCCTGGGCTCTAACTCGCGTCGGTCTCGATTTTTCTCGTTCCCCTGGTCCCCGCTCGCTCGCCAGAAGAGGATACCGGCGGCCTCCAGGGATCTGAAGAGGGCGACGATCTCCCTGGGGTCAATGGCCTTTCCCACTGAGGGGGCGGCTCGTGACGCAAGCTCCCGCAGGGGTCGCTTCCCGTCGCACTGCCGGAGAAAAGCCAGCATCTCGGGTGGGACGTTCGCTCGCCCGCCCTGGGGTACCCGCACGTTGATCCTGGTCTCGCCCGGCGCAGTTTGTACGAGAGGCTCGGCCCTTTCCACGCGAGCCAGAGGCGATACCACGGGACAAAGCTTCAACAGGTCATCGTCGGACCAATCGGGGCGCCGTGGCGTCCAGTCCGACCGGCGAGTCAGAACGAAGTAATGGGTCCGCGCGGGCTGAAGCAGATCGCTCAGGCGCCAACGCGCGGATTCGGAGAGCCTTCGGGCGCGCTCCTGGAGCCCGGGGTCGGGTAGGAGCGTCTCCAGAGCCCACGCTGCCGGGTCGTGCAACCGGACGAAGGCTAGGCCGGCGCCCTGGAGCAGCGCGAAGAGTTCCTCGAGGTCGAAGCAGTGCTCAGGGACATTGGCGTACATGTCAGCGAAGTGTGGGTCGGCCTTGTGTAGGGACTTATAGGGTGCCTCGGCGCGTACCAGAGGGTGGTTCGAGGGCAGGGACCGGAAGAGTTGGCGGCCCACAGCGACGCGCTCGGGGGCCGTGGCCTCGGGACCGGCAAGCAGGCGGATGATGTCTTGAGTCATCCCGATCAGCCTGCGACCATGGCGGCAGTAGGCGAGCAGGGAGAGTAGGCCATCGGGCGCCAGGCGAGCCGTGAGCGTCGCGAGCGCTCGCGCGGGGTCCGGCAGGTGGTGGATCACCCCGGTGGCTGCGACGAGGTCGTAAGGTCCCCGACAGACTGCGGGATCAAGCAGATCGCCCCTTTCGAGTTCGATGCCCGTAATACTAGCTTCCGTCAGGCGTTCGCGGAGGCGAGCCAGACTCGCCTCGCTCAGGTCGAGAGCCGTGATGGCCATTCCTGGGTTCCATGTGGCGTAACAAAGGGTGGTCTCGCCCGTGCCGCAGCCGGCATCGAGGAGCCGAAGCCCCGTGGTGTCACGCCAGCGCCGGGTGACAGCGGCGTGGAGAGTCGGGAAGTGAAAAGCGGGGTGAGGGCGTCGGTGGTCCAGCGCCGCTGCCGGAAAGTCCGGGTACGGGAAGGCCTCGTAAACGGCGCGAAGTTCGGGCGGTGTGTCCTGTTCGCGAGGCAAGGGAACTCAGCGCTCCATAGAAAGAGGGTCTCAGCCTCAAAGTACTCGCGTTTCGGAGAGACGTCAACGTGTGGGGCGTGGACATCGGACTACCGCATCACGGTGGCGATGCACTATTCTACGTGGCGGTTGTCCCTTCGAGGGAAGTTCTGGGAGCTTCTGACGAGGGGCGGCGTGGAAGGTAATGATGGCATGTCCAGGCAGCGGAAACCCCCGCGCCGGCTGATGGTGGCCGCGTTCCTCGCCGCCCATGGCCGAAGTCGCTCGGAACCAACGCGTTACGGGCCCTTACCACAAGTAGAGTGCATGTGCAGCCTTGAGAGGGGGTTCATCACGTGAGACTGAGGTTAACGCTCTTCGGGGGCTTGGTGGTGTTTGCCCTGATGATAGGGCTGCGTGCAAAAGCCCAACCCTATGGTGGCGACGAGAGCTCTGGGGAAAATTCCACGGCCCAACAAGAGGCGGCCTCGGTGGCCATCAGCGAGGTCCTCTACGACCCCGACGGTGACGACAGAGGGCAGCAGCGCATCGAGCTGTGGAACTTTGGCGATGCTATGGCCGATATTGGCGGCTATCAGCTCTGCGCCAGCTTCAGTTACTTTGGGTTTCCGGCGGGTGTCACTATTCCGACGGGAGAGGTGATCATCGTCCACATCGACGAGGCGGGCGAGGACACCGGGACTGACATCTACACAGGAGCCAGCTTTAGGGCTTTGTCGCTCGAGAGCGACCTTGGGTTATACATGAGCGGCAGCTTCACCGACCCCACCCAGATGGTTGATTTCGTCCAGTGGGGCGGGAATGGCATCGGGCGCGAGAGCGTCGCCGTCAGCGCCGGCATCTGGACGAGCGGTGACTTCGTCCCGTCCGTTCCCGAAGGCCACTCCATTGCCTATGATGGCGATGGCGACGCCGCCGGTGACTGGTTCGATCAAGAGACGCCCGGCCTCGGCCTGCCGCCGGGGACGGACGCAATCGCTGTGGAAGCAATCGCCTGGGCGAAGATCAAAGCTCTCTTTGGAAGCGACGCGCGTTGAGCCCTCCGGCTAGGTTAACGATGCATCCGGGCGTTTGGCCCTAGCGCCGGCATACCTTCGAAGCCGCTGGGCGACCCTTTCCCCACCAGGTAGCAGACTGCGATGTTGCCCCTGGCTCTGCGCCGAGGTGCTCACCTTCATTTTCTGGGCATCTGCGGAAGCGCCATGGCGAACGTAGCGGCGCTGTGCCACGAGCTCGGCTACCGGGTCACAGGCTCCGACGAGGGCGTCTATCCGCCCATGAGCACCTTGCTGGCGAAGCGGGGTGTGAGCGTCCGGACCGGCTACGACCCGCAGCATCTCCTAGACGATGCGCCGGACCTCGTCGTGGTTGGCAACGCGCTCTCCCGGGGTAATCCCGCTGTGGAGGCGATCCTGGAGTGCAAGCTGCCCTACGCCTCGCTTCCCGAGCTCGTCAAGGAAATCTGCATCCGCGGGCGGACTTCGGTCGTCGTTGCGGGCACCCATGGTAAGACGACGACGGCCGCGCTGTTGGCGTGGCTTCTGGATGCCGCCGGTCTGGCGCCGGGGTTTCTGATCGGTGGTGCCCCGCTCAACTTCGGCGAAGGCGCACGACCGGGGGAGGGCGCCGTCTTCGTCGTCGAGGGCGACGAGTATGACACGGCTTTCTTCGACAAGGGTCCGAAGTTCCTGCACTATTTGCCGGATGTTGTCATCATCGGCGACATTGAGTACGACCACGCGGATATTTTCTCCTCGCTTGCCGAAATCCAGACGGCGTTCCGGAGGCTCCTGGGGCTCGTTCCGCGGAATGGGCATATCATAGCGGGCGCGACGAGCGCGGCGGTCGAAGCCGTGTTGGAGGACGCGCCGGCACCCGTCGAATGGGTGGGCGAAGGCGCCGGAGTTCGGTGGTGTGCGAACGATCTGGAGTGCGGTCCCACGGGGAGCACCTTCACGCTGAGCTGCGATGGTACGTCGGTCGGGCGCTTCGAGGTTCCCATGTGGGGTCGGCACAACGTCGCCAATGCTGCTAGAGCGCTCGTGGCCGGCCACGTGCTCGGTGCGTCGTGGGAGGCGCTCTCTGCGGGGCTGGCACGGTTTGGGGGCGTGCATCGCAGGATGGAGCTTGTGGGCGAGGTGGGAGGCGTCGCGGTCGTGGACGATTTCGCTCACCACCCGACGGCGGTGCGCGAGACCCTCACCGCCGTGCGTCAACGGTTTCCGGACAGGCGGCTTTGGGCGATCTTCGAGCCGCGCAGCAACACGACCGTGCAGAACATCTTCCAGGAGGACCTCGCCGGGGCGCTGGCGGGCGCTGATGCCGTCGTGGTTGCGCCCATCCACCGACCGCACAAGGTGCCCGCCGAGCGTCGCCTTTCCATCGACCGGCTGGTCGCGGATCTCGGTAGGGCGGGGCGGCCCACCTGGTGCCTGGAAGGCCCCGATCCCATCGTGGCGCACCTGAGCGCCGTGGCCCAGGCGGGGGATGTCGTCCTGGTCATGAGCAACGGCCCCTTCGGCAACCTTCCGGCGCGGCTACTTGACGCTCTGTGCGAGCGCAGCGCACCGGGCCATCACCCCAACCCCTGAGGGCAACAGCCATGGAGATGGAAAGAGAAAAGCCCAGCGTGCTTGAACGCTTACGCGAGCTGATCGACGAGTTGAATGCGATCTGCGATGAGATGACCGCCGATACGTGGGAGGCCCGCCGCGAGCAGTTGCGCGCCCGGCTCGAGGACCTGTGGGACATCGGCAGCGACATCAAGGAAGCGGTCGAGATTTTGGGCTGACGCTGGGTAAAACGGTGCGTGTCGCTGCACGCCTGCGCGGCATAGGGGGGAGGAACGCCATGACGCGTTCTCCGCTTCGTCCCCGCCCGTGGTGGGGGAAGGCACTGGGTCCTCAGCGTAGAACATCGTCGTTCTCAATCGCGCCAAGCCCGATGAGGTCATCCTCATTCGACGCGTGTGACTCCAACGCGTGGCTTTGGGGCCAGCAGCGCGGTTGCGGTGCGCTTAACTCGTAACTATATTATCCGCCTTGTCGAATTAATGCCTGAATGGCTTCTACGCGGATGGGATGGTTGATCTGATGTATGCGATCGCGAACGTGGCGGGCCAGCAGGTCCGGATGAGCGTGGACGAACGCACTGTTGTCCCGCGGCTGGCGGCCGCGCTGGGGGAGCGCATCGAGATCGATGATGTGCGTCTATTGCGCACGGATACCGAGACACTCGTAGGCTCGCCTCAGGTGCAGGGCGCCAAGGTGATCGCTCGTGTCGTCGACCATGGGCGTGAGCCGAAGGTGCTTGTGGTCAAGATGAAGCGGCGCAAGGGCTATCGGAGGCTGCGAGGCCACCGCCAGCCGTACACGATGCTCGATGTCGAGCAGATCGTCCACCCAGCGGAGGCGCGGCCTTCTCCTGGCGGGGAGGCGGCTGCCGCCGGCGAAGACGACGCGGCGCCCGCGGAGCCTTAGCGACGAAGGAGGGTCTTGGACTTATGGCACATAAGAAGGGCATGGGCAGTTCGCGGAATGGGCGCGACTCACAGGCGCAGAGGCTTGGTGTCAAGCGCTTCGGCGGCCAGTCGGTACGCGCGGGCCACATCCTGGTGCGCCAGCGCGGCACGCGGTTGCACCCGGGACGGAACGTGCGGCGCGGGAGGGACGACACGCTCTTCGCGACCGTCGACGGCCGGGTTGTGTTCGAGCGCGACAGCCGCACCCGGAAGCGGGTCAGCGTCTATCCCCAGGCCGTCCCGGCCTAGTGATCCCTAGAGAAGGCTCGGATCGACAAACTACTCCCGCCGTGCGCGACTCTCCAGAACCCGGCAAGCATGATTTCTATCGCCGCGCGGGCTACTTCCCTCTTGAGGGCAGGGCAATCGATGGCTTGTCAATGCAGCACTACTTGTCAATGCAGCACTAGAGGTAGATGGACATGAAGATCGCGGTGATAGGCGCCGGCAATGTGGGAGCGACGACCGCGCAGAGGCTCGCCGAGAAGGAGCTGGGACGCGAGGTGCTCCTGATGGATGTCGTGGAGGGGGTGCCGCAGGGCAAGGCGCTGGACATGGCCGAGTCCTCTCCCGTGGAGGGCTTCGATGTCGCGCTGGTGGGCGCGCAGGATTACGAAGCGGCGGACGGCTCCGACATCGTCGTCATCACGGCCGGCTCGGCGCGTAAGCCTGGCATGTCGCGCGACGACTTGCTCCAGATCAACGCGGGTATCGTCGGCGCCGTCTGTACTGAAGTCGCGCGCGTGGCGCCCGGCGCGATCGTGATCGTGGTGACCAATCCCCTGGACGTGATGACGTATCTGGCGCTCAAGGTCACGGGGTTTCCGCTCCACCGGGTGATAGGTCAGTCGGGCGTGCTCGATTCAGCCCGCTTCCGGTACTTCATCGCCCGCGAACTGGATGTGTCGGTGGAGGACGTCGCAACCTTCGTACTCGGCGGTCACGGCGACTCGATGGTGCCGCTGCTACGCTACACGACTGTCGCGGGTATTCCTCTACTGGAGCTCTTGAGCGCCGACGTGATCGAGCGCCTCGTGCAGCGGACGCGCGATGGTGGCGCTGAGATCGTCGGACTCCTGAAGACCGGTAGCGCGTACTACGCGCCGGCCTCGGGCGTGGCGCAGATGGTCGAATCCATCGTCAAGGACAAGAAACGCATCTTGCCCTGCGCGGCGTATCTACAGGGCGAATACGGCCTCTCCGACGTTTACGCCGGTGTGCCCGTCAAGCTGGGACGCAAGGGCATCGAGGAGATCATCGAGATCGAGCTCACCGTCGAGGAGCGGGCCGCGCTCCACGCGTCAGTGGAAGACGTGCGCGAAAACATCGGGAAGCTAGAGCTGTCCACGGCCTAGCATCCCCAGCGTAAAGCCATCCCGGCGAATCCGGGCTTCCTCTCCCATCGGTTCACGTCTCATCGGGCGCTCCGCTCGACCCCTATTTCCGCGCGAAGGGCTTAGGTCGGCGCCCGCCGGCGCTGCTGCCACCGCTCGATGATGTTGGGTGCGGGTAGCGCGGTGAGGTCGAAGCAGCGAGCCAGTTCCGCGCGGACCTTGGCCCGTTGTGCATCTTCGGCCTCCGAACCGAGATAGTCGCGTGAACCGATACGCTTCCCCTCGAGGGAAATCAGCGCCATTGCGCGCTGGCCCCGGCCCACGGCGTCATGCATGACGCGCGCGGCCTCGGTGCCCAGCTTGGTGGCGAGAATGCGGTCGAAGGCCGAAGGGCGTCCCCCGCGCATCACGTAGCCCGGTGAGTCGATGACTACGTCAAGGCCCAGGCCCTGCTTCGATGCCTCGCGGATGGCCTCGATGTCGCCCTCGCGCGCCTTCGATGTGATGATGATCGCGTACGGGCTACGGATGCCGCTAGCCACGGCGTAGCGGAGCCTCTCCATCGCCTTCGCCACGTCCGGGCACTCCTGGTCGGTGAAGGCCAGTTCCGCCCCGCCGACCAACCCGCACGCCAGGGCCAGGAGGTCGCAGCCCGGCTCCACGAGTTGGGTGACCAGAGGGCGTCCCACCGCGTTCCCGTAGTCCACGGCGCGGTCGATGAACTCGACCAGCGTGTTGAGCGCGGTGTCGAAACCGATACTGAACGCGGCGCTTCCTACCTGACCTGTGATCGCCGCCGGGATAAACGCCACCGGCAGCCGACCAGCCATGTGGTTATAGAGATCGTGAGCGACCTTCAAGCCGGGTGAATCGCCGATGACCACAAGACCCCGTACCTGAGCTCCTTTCAGCGTGGCCGCCATGGTGCCGAGCGACGGCAAGTCACGAGGTTCGCTCGTGCCGAGTAGCGACCCACCCGATCGCAGGGCCTTCTCCATCGAGACGTCCTGCCAGATCAGATCGTGTAGCCCTTCGGCTGCTGACAGCCCCTGGAAGCCGCTCCGCACGCCGACAGGTACCAGCCGACGCTGCAGGATCTCGCGCACGAACGCCCGGATGGCCACGTTCATCCCCGGCACATTCAGGCCGCTGGTCAGGATGGCGACCTTGCCCACGCCGGGCATCGGCGGCGGCTCGACCAAGCGACGGCACAGTTCGTAGGAATCCTGAAGGTTGGGTGACGGGATCCCTCGCCGGATCTCTCTGGACCCCTCGAGCACAGCTTCCAGCGGGTTGAGCACGAGCGAGCCACCCGAGAGGCCGACCATCTGGCCCTCGACGCCCTCAGCGAGCGCCTCGACCGCGTGGACGCCGAATCGAAAGCCCAAGAGCCGATCGAAGGCCGAGGGCGCCCCGCCGCGTTGAAGGTGCCCAAGAATCGTCGCGCGCGCTTCGCGGTGGTAACGCTCACTCTGCTGGAAGGTCTCTTCGATGTATTTGCTCGTGTGGCTGGCGCCTTCCGCGACGACGAGGATCGCTCCCCGCCGGTCATAGGGGGATTCGTAGCGCTGCGCGAGGAGCTCGATCGTCGCGCCCAACTCCTCGTGGGTCACCTGCGGAGCGCCCGGCATCTGTTCGGGCACGAACACCTTATCGGCGCCGCAAGCGAGAGCGGCCATTGTCGCCAGATAGCCCGTCTGGCGCCCCATGACTTCCACGACCGCCACCCGGCTATGGCTGAAGATCGTGTCGCGTAGCCGGTCCACGGCGTCCACGATCGTGTTGAGTGCCGTGTCTACCCCGATGGACATGTCCGTCCCGGCGATGTCGTTGTCGATGGAGCCGGGGATGCCGATCGTCCGTAACCCCAACCGGGAGATCTCCAGAGCCCCCGACATGCTCCCGTCACCGCCGATGACGATGAGCGCGTCCAGACCCGTATCCTCGCGCAGGCGTCGGACTGCCTCCCGGCGAAGCTCAGCATTCGCCACGAACTCGGCGGAGCGCGCCGAACGGAGAAACGTACCCCCCTCTCGCAGGCTCCAGACGGGGCTCGTCCAGTCCACACGCTGGGGGACGCCGTGGAGCAGACCGTGGAAGCCGTCGTGGATGCCGAAGACTTCCCAGTCCCGTCGCTCGGCCGCGCGGATGACGGCGCGGATCGAGGCGTTCATGCCCGGCGCGTCACCGCCGGAGGTCAGAATGCCAACGCGCACAGTGGGTCGTTTTCTCTCAGGTAGGCCTCAGGACTCTATCGCCAGGTTGACCCTCGGCGAATGCGGCCCTCAAGGGTTTAGCCACGTCCGCCTCCTCACGACGGCGGGATCCGCTTGCGCATCCTTGCGAGTGGCTTCGGGAGCTCGACGCCCGGATCTCTGGCGATCCCTTATGCTGATCGGATCGCTGCTCACGCTGGGCAAGGGCAAAAGCCGTGCGCAATCCTACGTTGCAACCCCCCGGATGTCAACCCGTTTGACAGCGGATGCATCCCGGCAAGAGAACATCTGCTGGTGGCCATACGGGTCGCGGCGAGTCAAGAGGGTTTGTGGCCTCGCGGCGGCGGCAGCCTCGTCCGTGCTGTGGCCGTCCTCGACGGCTAAGCAAAACTCGCCCTCGCCTGCGTGGCGCTTGTCTCCAGCCCGGGTCGAGCTTACTTTTCGGTGAACTGAGACATCCGGGCGTCTGCGGTTGAGTACGGAGAGGGGGAAAGTTGTGGCAGCCATCACGCGTAGCGCCGAGGCTCCGGTCTACGAGTTGGATCGTGGCGTGAACTTTCGTAATCTGGCCGTGAAGGAAATGGGCACCGAGACGATCAGCGTCGGCTTGGCCACCTTCGAACCGGGCGCGTACCTGCCGTGCCACACCCACAACTGCGAGGAATCCATCACGGTCCTGGAGGGCGAGGCTTACGTGGACGTGGCGGGGGCTCGGTCGCTGGTGAAGCCCTACGACACCTCGCACGTTCCCACCGGCGTGCCCCACCGCTTCGTCAACGCCAGTAGGACCGCAAAGATGACGATCCTCTGGGTCTACGCCTCTGCCGACGTTGACCGCATCATCCAGCCATACGCGCGCTGCATGGGAGACAAGCCCCCCGAGCCGGGGGAAGAGGGCCCGGCGTAGACGCTCGGTTCTAGGTGCCCGGCTGCCTTCAGCGATTTTGTGGATAGCGATAGCGAGGCTTAACTTCCCAAGCGGACCCCAAGGGTATCGAAATCAATGTACCGGAGATGAGCGTTCAGGAAGGAGAGAGCGATGGCCAGTCTTAAGCTTGGCGACCCCATCATCGAGTTCACTCTCCCAGGGGTGGACGGGTCGGATCACGCGGCGGAGGATTTCGCCGCCAAGCCGGCGCTAGCGGTCATTTTCAGCTGCAACCATTGCCCCTACGCGCAGGCGTGGGAGGGGCGCTTGGTCGAGCTCGAGGAGCAATATGGACCGCGGGGCGCGGCGCTCGTCATGATCAGCTCGAATGACATCCGTGTCGCGCCCGAAGACGGCTTCGAAGAGATGAAGGCCCACGCCCGGGAGCGGGGCTTCAATTTTCCCTATCTTTACGACGAGAGTCAGGAGATTGCCAGGGGCTACGGCGCCGAACGCACGCCCGAGGTCTTCCTTTTCGACGGCGAGCGCAAGCTGCGTTATCACGGCGCCGTGGACGACAACCATGAGAGCCTCGAAGCCGTGACCGCCCACTACCTCCGTGGCGCCATCGAGGCTGTCCTCGCTGGGGATGCGGTGCCAAGACCCGAGACGGCGCCGGTCGGCTGTACCATCAAGTGGGCGCCTGAGTAAGGAAGCTGCATCGGCTTTCCATCCGTCAGACGGCGGGTCGCCCGACCCTGGGGAGCACGTAGGGTCCCTCAGGGATCACGGCGATCGAAGCCTCCGCGCCAGCATCAGCGACCGCCGTCTCGATGGATTCCGCCTGCTCGACAAAGATATCGTCCCCGCCAGCGGCCAGGCCATCGGCCACGAGCCGTACTCGGGCCACCCGCAGCACCTTGCACAACTCCTCGATCTGCCACTGGTCGATTGTGAAGCGGGTGGGATCGGCCATCTCGGCCTCGAACGCGGCCGGCGAAGGGCAGGCGCGCAGCCGTTCGGTGAACTCGCTTCCCCCGATCCCCTCGGCGCATTGGGCTGCCAGAACGATGGTGCCGCCCTCGCGCACGACCGGCAACGCCGCCGTGAGCCCTTTGACGGCCTGATAGAACGTCAGGTCCAGCGGATAACCCGCGCTCGTCGTAATGACCACGTCGGCGGGCGCGGGCAGGTGTGCGGTCACCTGCGCCTCGAGCTCTGCCACGCCCGCCTCGTGCGCCCCGACGAGGTCGCCCGCATTAATGCTAGTGATGCGCCGGCTGCGGTCCACTGTGACGTTGACCAGGAAATCCACGCCGACGCGCTGCGCGATGGTCACCAGCTCCTCGTGGAGCGGGTTGCCTGCCATGACGCCCTCGGTCGCGGTAGGCGCTTCGAGGAAGACCGGCGAATGAAGCACCCCGATTGTATCCCGGTGCGCTAGGCCGATCGCTACGACCTTGCGTCCTCCCGAGTAGCCGGCCATCAGGTGCGGTTCGATCAGACCTGTGACGACGCGGAGCTCCGCGTCGCAGTAGGTCGCGTCCATCCAGATGGGCGTACCGCGGTCGGTCGTCCCCAGATGGTGATGAGCCTCCCGGTCGCGGCCATCGTGGTTCACGACGCGCACTGCGCCCATGACATCGGAACCTAGCATCTCCGCGAGTTCGGCGTCGGTCATCGGCCGATGCAGACCCGTCGCGACGAGGATCGTGACCGCTTGGGGAGACAAGCCGCCCTCTCCGAGCGCTTCTAGGATGGCGGGCAACAGGATGCGGTTGGGCACGGGTCGGGTGAGGTCGCTGACCACGATGCAAGCGGAGCGTTTACCGCGGGCGAGTTCGGTGAGAGGTAGTGCCTCAGTGGGCATGGCGAGCGCGTCCCGCACGGTGGCCTCGGGATCGACGAGGGGCGGGCGGGGCCGCTGCTCGAGGATACCCACCACCTGTCGCTCCGGAAGCTCCGCCCACAGGCCCTCGCGGCCGTAATCGAGCTTAACGCGCATAGCTCTCATTCTCCTACGCCTCGTTTGTGGCCTTCACGGCCTCTGCAACCCAATTCAGATGTTCGAACGTCATGATGCCGTAATTGTAGAAAGAAAGGTTGCGCACGCCAAGCGCTAAGCAACGCCGAACATTCTCGACGAGCGTCCCCGCATCCGGCGAGGCCGGTGGATGGGCGCAGAGCCCTACCACCAAACGCTCGAGATCGAGGCTACTTTCGGCCAGGACACGGAGCCTCCGCTCGTTCGCGGCGACATCCGCCGAGTAGGCCAGTATCTCGCAGTACTCGGCAATCTCCAGCGCTTTCCGATGGCCGATCCCCTCGTTGAGCCTGTCAAAGGAGAGGATCAGCCCTAGTTCGCAGTTGATCCGGTCCCGCACGTCCCTCAGAAGGCTACTCACCACTTCCTCGCGTACATCGGCGAAGGCGGCGAAACCTTGCTCCTCGGAGAGAAGCTCTTCAGGCGTCTGGGCTGCCGGTCCTCCAGTACCGAAGAAGGTTTCCAACCGTTCGCGGGCCAGCGCCTTCAGCCGCTCGATGTCAACGTTCGCCGCCTTGGCATACACGGTGCACGCCTCGCAGAAGCACAAGCCGTACAGATACCGCTCGATGGGCCCCAACTCGACGCCTATCTTCTCATGGAAGTGGATGTGCCAGAAGTTGTGGTAATGGGCCGATTCCAGTTCGAGGCGGGCGGGGTGGTAGTTATCGTCCAGATCGGCCGCAAGGCCCAGAAGATATGCCCGGGTAGCCGGGTTAGCCGGGCAGAGGGCGAAAGTGAAGCGGTCCCCCAACGCGTTGCGCTGGCATGCGTCGGGGTGCGCCTCGCCCAGTGCGGTGTTGTGGAGTGCCACGGTCCAGGAGATGAGGTCCAGACCGGCCACTTCCAGCGATCCGGTGATCTCGGCCATCGGGTCGCCCTCGGCATGGGGCCAGCGCGGTGTCGGCTGAAGCGGCGTAGACTTGTAGTACTGCGGGCGCGGGGTGAAGTAGGCGTACGCCCGGTCCGCCCGGATTAGCCGCCCGCCCAGGTGGGGCCGGACCTGGTCGTAGGTGTGGTAGACGGTGGCGACGCTCACGGCGTCGAGGCTCACCTCGTCCTTAAGCCTGCGGGCGACCGCCTGCGGGCCTTCGTCCAGGAGGTCCCAGGGGTAGGCCCACATCGTCGTGTATGGCACGGCTATCTCCCTCGCCCCAAAAGCCTTCGCACTGGGCCGCAAGCTACGGCCTTGGCGTGACTCCGTCAACGCCGAGCGTCGCTTGCCAAGCTCTACTGCTCACGCTATATTTTTGCGTAAGCTTCGGCCTGGGGGTGCGCTCGCTGAGAGCCCCGTGCGGGGCAACCCTCCGAACCTGACCTGGGTAATGCCAGCGTAGGGAAGGGCGTGGAGCCGTCGAGCGGAGTTCGAGCGCGCCGTCCAGTCCTGCGGGGTTTGGCGGCGTTTTTGTTGGTTGGGACCCGATGGCACCTGATGTGATTATCATCGGCGCGGGCGTGATCGGCCTGGCCGTCGCTCGCGCGCTGGCTCAGCGGGGGTTGCGCATCGCTGTACTCGAACGGGGCGAGCCTGGCCGGGAGGCCTCGTGGGCTGCGGCGGGAATGCTCGCGCCTCAGGGTGAGATCACGGCGCAGGGTGTCTTCCTCGACTTGGGTCTTCGCAGCCGGGATCTGTATCCCGGTTTCGCAGCGGCACTCAAGGACGAAACCGGAATGGACGTCGAGTACCGCACCGAGGGCGCACTTCACCTCGCGCTGGATGACGAGGAAGCCGACCATCTCCGTGAGATCGCCGCGCATCAGGAGCGGGCCGGCTTCTCGGCGGAGTGGCTCGATGGGTCGGACGTGCGCCGCCTCGAGCCTGACCTGACCCCTCGGGTACGTGGTGCTCTCTTCGTAGCCGGCGACCATCAGGTGGATAACCGCAAACTGGTGACCGCGCTCATCCGCGCTGTCGAACGCGCCGGCGTCGAATTGCGGCCAGGGACGCCCGTCACGGGCCTCGCCGCGCAGGGACCCCGCGTGATCGGGGTGCGAACGGCGGCGGGTCGGCTGGCTGCCGGTGCCGTGATCAACGCCGCGGGATGTTGGGCGGGTGGGTTCCCGTCGCCGGATGCCCCCGAGCGACCGCGCGTAAGGCCGATCAAGGGTCAGATGGTCGCCTGCGCTATGGGACCGGAAGCCGAGTTGCGCCGCATCGTAGCGACTCGCCAGGTCTACCTGGTGCCGCGCGCCGACGGTCGTCTGCTGGTGGGCGCGACCGTGGAGGAGAGGGGCTTCGACAAGCGCGTCACCGTGGCCGCTGTGCAGGGGCTCCTGGCGGCTGCGGTGGAGGCACTGCCCGGCCTGGTCGAGATGCCGCTGGTGGATGCGTGGGCCGGTCTGCGCCCCGGCACGTCCGATGGGATGCCCATCCTCGGGCCAGCCGAACCCGAGGGCCTAGTGCTGGCGACGGGGCACCACCGCAACGGGATCCTCTTGGCACCCATCACGGCGGAGCTCATCGCACAGACCCTGACGAGCGGTGAGGTCCCGGCTATGCTGGCGCCCTTCGCCCCGAGTTCCTTCGTGCGCGTGCCCTCGGGTGTGAGATGATAAACGTTGAGGTCAATGGCGAACCGCGGGAGGTCCCATCGGGTGCGACGGTCCTCGGGCTTCTGAATTTCGTGGACCTGGCTCCGGAGGGCGTCGCCGTCGCCGTCAATGGAAGGGTCGTGCCGCGGACCGAGCACTCGAAGCTGCGGGTCCGTGCGGGCGACCAGGTGGAAATTGTGCGTGCTGTCGGTGGGGGCTAACCCTCTCCGGGGCGCGGCGGAGGAGTCTGATGCTGATGTACGAACCGCTCACGTTGGGAGGACGCACGTTCGAATCGCGCCTGATCGTGGGCACGGGCAAGTACCCAACCTTCGAAGTGATGCGCCAGGCGCACGAGGCCAGCGGTGCCGAGATCGTAACCGTCGCCGTCCGACGGATTAACCTCAGCGATAACTCGGGTGAGTCCATCCTGGAGTTCATCCCGCGTGACAAGTACGCGCTCCTGCCCAACACCGCGGGCTGCTATACGGCGCGCGACGCCATCCTCAATTGCGAACTGGCGCGGGAGGCGCTGGAGACCGAGCTGGTCAAGCTGGAGGTCATCGGGGACGAGCGGACTCTTTTCCCGGACAACTGCGCCCTGCTTGAAGCAGCCAGGGAGCTGGTGGGCCAGGGCTTCATCGTGCTTCCCTACACGACCGACGATCCGGTCATCTGCCAGAAGCTGGAGGAGGTGGGCTGTGCAGCGGTCATGCCCCTGGCGGCGCCCATCGGTAGCGGCCTTGGTATTTGTAACCCTTACAACATCCGGATCATCCAGGAGGCCGTCTCCGTCCCGGTCATCGTGGATGCCGGTGTGGGCACCGCCTCCGATGCCGCCATTGCCATGGAACTCGGCTGTGACGGCGTGCTCATGAACACGGCCATCGCGGGCGCGAAGGACCCCGTCAAGATGGCGCGCGCGATGCGACTCGCGGTCGAGGCGGGGCGGCTGGCGTACGAGGCAGGCCGCATCCCCAGAAAACTCTACGCGACCGCCTCCAGTCCCCTGGAGGGCATCGTCACCGCCGCCTCATAGAGCGCGCTCCGGCGCTTTCGGATTGAGGGTGCGCAACGGCCTGGCGTGTGGTTGACTTTCGCTTCTATCTCATCACTGACCGTCACCGGTGCGGGGTGCGGCCGCTTGCCTCGGTGGTTAGTGCCGCGATCGAGGCCGGCGTACGCGCCGTGCAGTTGCGCGAGAAAGACCTGGCCCCCGGAGCACTCCTTGCTCTTGCTCAGAACATCGCGCCGTCGCTTGGAAAGGCGGCGCTTCTGATCAACGATCGCGCCGATGTTGCCCAGGCGGTCGGGGCACAGGGCGTGCATCTGACTGAACGCAGTCTGCCGGTAGAGGTCGTCCGCCGCTTCCTGCCGCCGCTGGCGCTCATCGGCGTCTCTGTGCACGACCTCGCCGGTGCCCGGCGCGCTCAGGAGGGCGGTGCGGATTTCGTCCTCTTCGGTCCGGTGTTCGAGACGCCCTCTAAAGCCGTCTATGGCCCGCCCCAGGGAGTGGACCGTCTGGGAGAGACCGCAAGGAGCGTGGACCTGCCGCTCTTCGCAGTGGGTGGGATTACGCCCGAACGTGTCCCCTCTTGCCTGGATGCGGGCGCGAGTGGCGTCGCCGCCATCGGTGCTGTGATGGCTGCGACGGATGTGTCCCGGGCCGTGGCGGCCTTCCGCGAGGCGCTCGGCGGCCTCTAGAGAGGGGGTCTGGCATCGCGGTGAGAACGGTATCGAAAACGATGGATCTCTACGGCCAAGCGATGCTCGATCACGCGGACGGCGAAAAAGATGCCCGCTACATCCTTCGACGGGACGACGGTGTAACCTATCCTCCCATCTACGCAAGACAGCTTTTTTTATCCTGGTGGTCTCCCTGCGACCGATAAGATTGCTGTGCAGCACTGCACAGGCCGTGTGTTGGATATGGGTGCCGGAGCTGGCTCTCACTCATTAGCCATCCATGAGAGGGGACTTGACGTCACGTCGGTCGAAATCTCGCCGAGAGCAGTGGAAGTCATGCGGCGTCGGTGCGTGCGGCACCCATGACGATCCCGAGCGTGCTCGCCGCCAGGCAAGGATGGCTCCAGCGCCTAGACCAGCGGATACGATGAATCATTGAGCCATCGTTCAGGCGTAGCTGGCGAATCCCGATCTCTCAAGGACGAAAATTGCCCCCAGAAAAGTCTTGACAATCGGCGCAGCTAAGCTTAAATTGCGCTTCACCTAAAAATGAACTTCGTCACCCTGCATATTCTGCCTGCTCGTAGAGGCGCTCGGAGGCGGCATCGCCGCGTTTGACGACATCATGACCGAACAACAGCTCCGCCGGTCACCGTCGGGGCGCGACCAGATCCCCGCGCTGTCCCATGCGCTGGAAGATTACCTCAAGGCAATCTACAAGCTGTCGCAGAGGGTGGACAAGGTAGGCACCACGGCGGTCGCCGAGTACGTGGGCGTCTCGGCCCCCTCCGTGACGGGCGTGGTGGGCAAGTTGGCCGGGCTGGGCCTGGTCGTTCACGAGCCTTATCGGAGCGTGAAACTGACGCCCTCCGGGGAGAAGATCGCCCTGGAGATCATCCGGCACCACCGCCTCCTGGAACTCTATCTCTCCCAGGCCCTGGGCCTCTCGTGGGACAAGGTGGACGCCGAGGCGGAAAAGCTGGAGCACATCATCTCCGAGGAGGTCGAGGAGCTCATCGATCAGGTCCTAGGCCACCCCACGACGGACCCGCATGGCGCGGCGATTCCGACCCGCGATGGCGTGCTCGATGAGGTGACGCACCCAAAGCTGCACCAGATCCCCTCGGGACGGCGGGCAGTCATCCGCGGCGTCAGCGATGCCGATCCCGCTCTCTTGCGCTATCTCGCCAGCCTGGGGCTCGTGCCGGAGGTCATCATCGAGGTGGTCGAGCATCACCCTTTCGGTGGCCCCGTGGTCGTCCGAGTCGGCTCGGTTGAGCATGCCCTGGGGCGCGAAGCGGCGGAAAGCATCTTCGTCGCGGTGTTTGAGGACGTCTGATGGCCGAAGACCGTGGATTCTCGCGGCGCGACTTCCTTAAGCTCAGCGCGTTGGGCCCATTGAGCGTTGCGGGAGCGGCAGCCCTGGCCGAAGGTGCGCAGAGATCGCGCGTCGGGAAACGCGCTTACGGGACTATCGGCGCCGCCGACGCTCTGACCGGCGCGATGCCCCGCGGTCGGATCGATGCCGATGCGTTCCTCGAGGCCTTCGACTACGGCAAGGTGAGCGCGCTCCCAGGCGGTCAACCGCTTCGAGAGTACGAGCTCGTTGCCCTCGACCGCGAGATCGAGGTTGGCCGAGGTGTCTGGTTTCCAGCATGGACCTTCAATGGCATCGTGCCGGGTCCGACCTTGCGCTGCACCGAGGGCGACCGCATCCGCCTACGCTTCACCAACCGCGCGAGCAAACCCCACACGGTCCACTTCCACGGCATCCACCCCGGAAACATGGACGGGGTATTCGAGGTCGTGGGCCCGGGCGAGGTTTTCGTTTACGAGTTCGACGCTGAGCCTTTCGGGCTTCACCTCTACCACTGCCACATGATGCCGGTGAAGATGCACATCCAGCGAGGGATGTACGGGACGATGATCATCGACCCCAAGGTCGGTCGCCCGCCCGCCCGCGAGATGGTCATGGTGATGAACGGTTTCGATACGGATTTCGACGGCGAGAACGAGTTCTACACCGCCAACGGCTTCGCCTTCGCTTATCGCGATCGGCCCATCAAGCTGAAGGTGGGCGAGCTCGTCCGCGTGTACTTGGTCAACGTCACCGAGCTGGATCTCATCAACTCGCTCCACATCCACGCCAACTTCTTCCACGTCTACAGAACGGGAACGAAGCTCGAGCCGGACGAGTACACCGATACCATCATGACCTGTCAGGGCGAGCGCCACATCGTGGAGTTCACCTATCCTTACCCCGGCAAGTTCATGTTTCACGCCCACCAAAGCGAGTTCTCCGAGCTCGGCTGGATGGGTTTCTTCGACGTGAGCGAGCCAGAGGCATAGCCCGTGAGTGCCGTCGAAACCCCCCGGTCCCCCGAGGGAGCCCCGCCCGAGCGCTCGACCGGGATGATAGCCCTCTATGGGCTGATTCCTCTCGTGCTTTTGGGCGTGATGGTTGCGTGGTTCCTGCTCTACGGTACGGGCCCCATCGGCACGGCGCCCGTACCGCTCGAGAAGCTCGCGTTCGAGCGGGTTGTCTTTACGCCCGATGAGATTATCCTCTGGGTGCGCAACAGCGGTCCCGAGGCCCTGACGGTGGCCCAGATCGCCGTCAACGATGCCCTATGGGATTTCGCCATCGAGCCGTCCGCCGAGTTGACGCCGCTCGAACGTGCCAAGATCAGCATCCCCTTCAGCCACTGGGTGGAAGGCGATCCACACGAGTTCTTCGTCCTCACCTCGACGGGAGTGAAGTTCGAGCATGCGGTCGAGATCGCGACCCTCACACCCACGCCGAGCGGACGCTACTTTGCCATTTTTGCGCTCCTGGGGATCTACGCCGGGGTCATCCCCGTCTACCTGGGGCTGCTGTGGCTGCCCTTTGTGCGCCGACTGAGCGAACGGTGGATGCAGTTTCTGCTCAGCCTCACCGTGGGGCTTCTCCTCTTTCTGGGCGTGGATGCCCTCGAGGAGGCTCTCGAGGTCGCCGAGCGCATCCCGGGTGTCTTCCAGGGTATCGCGCTCATCACCATCGGCGTTCTCGTCAGCGTCCTGGCTCTGGTAGCCGTGGGCCGAACGCGCATCGGTGGCGGCTCCGAGGGTGGGCCAGTGCCGCTGCTCTCGCTCGCCTACATGATCGCCCTGGGCATCGGACTCCATAACCTGGGCGAAGGCCTGGCCATCGGCGCGGCGTACGCGCTCGGTGAAGTGGCGCTGGGCGCTTTTCTCGTGATCGGTTTCACGATCCACAACACGACCGAAGGCTTGGCGATCCTCTCGCCTTTGACGCGCCAGGCGGTTCGCCCTATCCACTTCCTGTGGCTGGGCGCGCTCGCGGGCGTGCCCACCGTCTTGGGCACATGGATCGGCGGCTTCACGTACTCCGACATCTGGTCGGTCGTCTTCCTGGCCGTCGGCGCTGGCGCCATCTTTCAGGTGGTCGCCCAGATCGTCCGCATCCAGGTGCGCCGGCTCGGCTGGGGCGAAGCGCTGGCTGGCGGCCCGAGTTTCCTGGGTCTGATCGCGGGTGTATTGCTCATGTACGGCACCGGTCTCTTTGTGGCAACGGGAGGGTAAAGGAACGTCCCATGACCGAGAAGCTTAAACAAGTTCCGCAGGCCCATCTGCTCGGGCTGGGGGCGCTCTGCGTTGCGCTGGCGCTGCTCGCGGGCCTGGGTTTCGGTGTCGGCAGGGGATCGGCTAAGGCGCCCATCGTCGAGTTCACCCTCAGCGCCGAAGCCTCCCGTTTCAACGGAGACAACCCCACGCTCGTCGTCTCGCCCGGTGCCCGCGTGCGGATCGTGCTCGAGAACCGCGAGCGAGACCCCGTGCCCCACAACATCAAGATTGCCGGTGCCGGCGTGCGCTGCACCGAGGCTCTGTTCCCGGGCGAGGCTGAAGTGGTGACCTTCACCGCGCCTTCAAGCGGCGTTCTGACGTACACGTGCTGCTTGCATCCTCAGATGAGCGGCAAGATCGTCATTGGCGCTCAATATGGGCGATGAGCGTCGCTCGTCCCACCCGGACGCTCCCATGGCGATGGCTTGGGTTGACTCCAACCGCGGTGCTTTTAGCCCTGATCTCGGTCGCTTCGGCTCAGGTCGGGGGCGTATCCAACTCCAAGGTTCTCGTCCTTAGCGCCGAAACCGTCCCGTCTCGGATAGTCGAATTTGAGCCGGCTTTCGCCGTCGCTCGTACCACGCGGGAGTTTGGCGGCGATGGTGAGCGTATGTCGCTCGGTGGGACTCAGGTCGAGTCGTCGCTTGGCTTCCGGATCACGGCCGGGCTTCTGGAGACGCTCGAGGCCGGCGTGACCGTACCCTCCGGCATGGATGAGGTGGCCCTCGGCGGTAAGCTTCGCGTCCTGTCGAGCGAGCGGCTCGCCCTGGCCCTTCTGGGAGGCTTCACCTTCACCACGGGAACGGTTTTCGACTCCACGAGCGCGCCGCTCGAAGATCGGTTTCATCTCGCGACCGTCGGTGCCGTAGGGACGTACGGTTTTTCCGAAAGGCTTTCGCTCGATCTCGATGGTGCCGTGGGTTTCGCCTTCTCCCGCGAGGACCCCGATCCCGATCGTACGATCAGCTTCAACGCCGGTGCCGGATACATGGCTACCGACCGCCTCCAAGGCATCGTCGAGCTGGGTGGAATGGTGACTCAGCTACCGGACGACGAACCGGCCCAGTGGACGCTGGGGGTCACCCCGGGCTTCACTTACCAGGCCAGCGGCAAGACGCTCGTCATCGCTGGCGTGACGCTCGATCTGGCTGGACGCAACGCGCCAGTTACGGCGACGAGCGCGCTCGCAGTCACCTTCGCCATCGACTAGCACAGCAACAGCATCTTCGACTTTCCCGGCGATTGGGTTCGGGTTGGCGAAAACGGGCCAGCGGGATTGCTCAATGGATGACGCTAATCGCCTCGGTGGTCGCCGTCCCATTGGGCGCCATCGCGCGCACTTCTATGCGGGAGCCTCCACCGGCGTTTTCCCCGGCCGACACTAGCGCTTCCCACCAGTGCGGGCAGCCGCGCGGGAGGTGTGTGGCCTGACCCGCAAGGCGCGTCATGGGTCGCCATGAACCACCGCCGCCGCTGCATTCGACCCGCCACCGCTCCGAACCATCGAAGACGTTGGCGTTCACTAGAAAATCTCCCGAGCCGTTGCGCACGGCCTCGGCTCGCATCGCGCCCGCGTTCGCCTCACCCAGAGCCTGATAACGGGTCGCCGCCTCGCCGCCGGTCACCGTCACGATCCGGTAGCCTTTGGGACTGCCGTCGAGGTTCTCGGCGGGTAGACCGGGCGCATCCCAACCGGCGCCGCAGATCGCGCCCGTCGTCGCAATCTCCATGTCGTCGATCCACAGGTGCTCGTTCTCGTGCAGGTGGCCTTGAAGGACCAGGCGGACGTTGTGCCGGAGAAGGATCTCGAGCACCTCATCCCCGTCGGTGATCCGCCACGAGGCGGCCTCCTCCGGCGCAGCATCCATCCGGTCGAGCAGCGTCGTCAAAAGGGGCAAGTGGGTGACGGCGATGATAGGCGTCTCGGGCGGGACGGCCGCGAGGTCGGCGCGCAGCCATTCGAGCTGCGCTTCATCGACGCGCCCCACCACGTTCAGCCAACCCGGTCGCTCGGGCGCTGGCTGGGTCGCATCGAGCACGATGAGGTGGACGCCGTTCCGGTCGAAGCTGTAGCGCGAGGCCCCGAATAGCTCCCGGTAGGACGCCTTGGGGTCTGGCTCGCCCACTAGAAGATCGTGGTTGCCCGTCGTCGCGTAGAACGGCATAGCGAGGCCCCCAAGCAGGTTACGAGCCATTTCGCCGACGCCGCTGTCAATCGTGAAATCGCCCGTCACCAGCACGAAAGCGGGCTGAGGCTCGAAGGCGTTGATTTCTTCGACAGCCTTCCTGAAGCGCCCCGATCCGCTCTCTCCCGAATCTAGGTGCAGGTCCGTGAGGTGAACGAAGCTGAGCGCACGCTCACTCACGACGGCAAGTCGAGCTCGGCGAGGGCACTCCGCGCGGCCCCTGTCAATAACCAGGTGTCGCTGAGGAGCGAGAGGTACTGGAAGCCCTCGGCGGCGCGCTGGTTCAGTTCTTCTGCCGACTGGCACTGAATGCCGGTGGGTGTGCCGACAGCCTTCCCGGCCTCGAGGATGCGCTGAATCGCCTCTTCGCTCTTCTCATCGCCCCACTTCGCATCCAGCGACGCCGCCAGATCGGCCGGCCCGATAAAGCCGGCGTCCACGCCGGGGACACTCAGGATTTCCTTCGCGCGCTCGACCCCCTGGATGTGCTCGATCATGACCACGGCCACGATCTCATCGTTCGCGCGCTCCTCGTAATCGTTCCCGTAGTAAAGGAAGCGTCCGCCTCCATGCGAGCGAAAGCCTTCGGGCGGATGCTTCATCGCGCCGACGGCCTGCTCCGCCTCCTCGACACTGTTGACCATCGGCACGACTACCCCCAGCGCTCCCGTGTCCAGGACGCGCTTGATCAAGTGCGGGTCGTTCCAGGCCACGCGGGCCATCGGGACGGTCTCGGTCGTTTTGATTGCCATGAAGCACAGCGTGGCCGTTTCAATGCTCGCCGGGCCGTGCTCGGTGTCCACCACGAGCCAGTCGAAGCCGACGTGGGCCAGGTGCTCGGCCACGAGAGGCGACCCCAGGGTCATCCAACATCCCACCGTAGGTTTCCCCTGCGCCAGCTTAGCTTTGACGGTGTTGCGTTGCACCGTTATACCTCCCTTGGGTTGGAGCGCTCACGTCGCCGAAGCGGGAGCGTGATCGAGCGTCTCGCGGACCTTCCCCTCGATGGCTGCCCAGTTGTCGAAGTCCGCCGCTAGGAAGATGAGGTCGTCCCCGAGCTCGATGGTGCAGCCCTGAGCCGGGTTCACCAGGCTGGTCTCGTCACGGACGATGCCCAGGAGGATGATGCGCTCCGGCATTCGACGAAGTGCGACCGCGACGTCTCTGAAATCGTAGCCACCCAGCGTCGTCGGCTCGCTCATGAGCGAGGAGCCCTTGGTCGGATCGGTCATTTCCTCGATGAAGCTCGCCACACCGCGGTTACCCGTCTCCAGCGATAGGAGGTTGTGGCCGATCTGCGCGGTGGGCACGATACTGTCACAGCCCGCGGTGATGAAAAGCGGGTGATGCCGCAGGTCCACGATCTCCGCGATGGTCGTCGCCTTCGGGTTGAGGCTCTTGACCTGGGCGATGGCGGCGGCCGTCAGCGTGTCCGTTTCTCCCTCCCCCGGATGGCGCGCCAGGATCAGGGCGCTTTGCGCCGACGCCGCGTTCGCCTTGATCAGGGTTGAGAGATCCGACGGCGACCCCTTCGAAAAGTAGACGTCGCCCGCCATATCAGGCGGCAGTTCGTCGATGTCGTTCGAGACGATGACGATGGTAGCTCGCCGCATGTTGGGGTCGGAGCGCACCTTCTCGACGGCCGCCCTCACCGCGGCTTCGCCGGGCCAGTTGATGACGAGCACATGGTCGTGCAAATGACTCAATTCCAGCATGCCGCGCCTCCTCCGCTCGCCGCGCGTGGCGAAGAAATCGATGACTTCTCCGGCGATGACGGCTAGCCCTCCGATGCCCACCAGCGTCGTCGCCACGGTTACCAGCCGGCTCCAGGGCGTCGTCGCGTAGAGATCGCCATAGCCGATCGTAGTGAACGAAATATACGTCACCCAGAGGGCATCTTCCCAGGTCAGTTCGGGCTGAAGGGGCTTCTCGTTGACGTAGTACGCAGCGGCGTGGAAAGCGAAGGCCACGAAGACGACTATCAGGACCGCGTACCTTGCCGGGAGCTGCGTCAGTGTCGCTCGGGTACGCACCCAGCGGATCAACGTCTGCATGACCATCGAACGTCCAGCCCTCCTAAAGGTCTTCCTGCCAGCCCCTGAGGTAGTGCTGGAGCAGCACCGGATGCATACGCGTATTGATCGATTTTCCCTCAGTGGGACCCCGGTCGGCGCCGAAGGCAAGGCTCGCCTGCAGGACCTCCGGTGTGAGATAGCGCAGCGGCACGTCGAAATGCCCGAGGCGCGAAAGCCGGGAGCGCATCGCATCCTCAGACTGCCCCGAGCGCCAGGCCAGCATCCAGCCCCATTCGCCGAAGCTGGGAACGTGGTCGTGGTACTCGATCACACCAAAATCCGCTGCACGCAGCGTACGCGCGATGCACCAGTACGCTTCCCGCGCGTGGTAGGGTGAAGTCGCCTGAATGGCGAGAACCCCGTGTTGGCTGAGCGTCCGCCGCACCCCCGTGTAGAACCCGCGCGAGTAGAGCTTGGCCAGTTCGGGTGTGCTCGGGTCGGGGAAATCGGCGATGATCACGTCGAAGGGGCCGACTAGCTCGCGCAGGAACAGGTCGGCATCCATGACTAGCACGGACACGTCGGCAAGCTTCACGGGGCGGCGTTCGAGCGGCCAGCCGCTCCCCTCGACGAAATCGTACACCTCGCGGCGGCCGTCATGCCCGAGGCCCGCCGGCGCCGGCGCGATGACCCGTGCACCCCCGAACGCCTCCTCGTTGAGCGCGCGCAGGACGGGGTGGGTCCGCGCGAGCTCAACAATCTCAGGGTCCAGGTCCACCAGGGTGACGGATTCGACATCGCCGTAGCGAAGCACTTCTCGTAGCGCCAGGCCGTCGCCCCCGCCCAGGATGCAGACGCGGCGTCGCTCGGGTGCGGCGAGGGCCATGGCGGGGTGGACGAGGAGCTCGTGGTAGATGTGCTCGTCGGCGCTGGAGAACTGAAGATTGCCGTTGAGGTAGAACCAGACGCGATCGCGCCATTGGGTGAGGACCATGTGCTGGTAGCGCGTCGTTTGGCTGAGAATGACCCGGCCGTCGTAGAGCCGCTGCTCCCAGAAGCGCGTCCAGTCGGGCGCCAGGCGCGCCCCGTAGACCAACCCCGCCAGTGCCACGACTGCGAGCGCCCCAATGAGCCTCGGCCGTACCACATACCGCCTGAAGACGGCCAGCCCTACGAGTGCCACGGCGACGTTGATGCAGCCCAGAATGAAGCTCACGCGCACGAGCGGCACGCTCCGCAAAAGGTAGAACGTCCACACGAGCGCGCCTACAAGGGCCCCCACGTAATCCATGCTGAGAACGTTCGCCAGATTCACCCGTAGCTCGCTGGCATACCGTTGATTGATCCGTACCAGAAGGGGGATCTCCAACCCGATGCAAAAACCTACGGTGCAGACGAAGAAGTACTCGACCGCCATGAAGTGGTCGGTCATTCCGAAGGCGGCGTAGATGTGGATGGGGCCCGTTCCGCCCAGCACGCCCAGCGCGATCTCAGTGAGCAGAAAACGGTCGAACAGTTCGACACGAATCGCGGACTGTACAGCGGCGGCCACGCCCATCATAAACATCATCACCGCAATGATGAGCGAGAATTGCTCGATCGAGTTGCCGAGCAGGTAGGTCGCCTCGGTCCCGAAGATGTACTCGTAGACTAGGCCGCACGCGCCCATCGTGAACATGCTGCCCGCGATGACCGCCCGGGCCAGGCGCGGGTGAACGCTTACTGACGGGCTCGCCGCCGAACTTCCGAGGGCGACCTCGGCCACGTCTGGCCTTAAAGTGCGTGGATGATGAGCAGCGAGGCGGTGGCGTACGCGGCCACGGCGACGAGAGCCGCCGCAAGGTTCCCCTGGGCGCCCACCTCATCGCTCAGCTTGCACCCGGGCAGGAGCACCTTATCCGCGAAAATGCGCACCAGCGACAGCAGAATGAGCGAGATGACGGCGTACGTCGCAAACGTCGCGATGTCGGTGGCCCAGTTCGTGAATGAGCCACGCGCTGCGAAGCCCAGGACCATCCCCTGCGCCACGAGAAACCCGCCGAAGGCGACCCCCGCCGCTGTGTTGCGGTCGTCGTCGATGACGGCGTGAACGTTGTAGGGTGTGATCCACTGATAGACCAGCCCGCCCAGGACGAGCGCGAGTTGGCCTAACACGAAAAAGACGAGAGCACTTGCGACGGCGCCCTCACCGCTGATGGCGCCCTCGATGATGAATCCTGTAGCGATCAGGCCCCCGCAGATGACCGCACCCGTTCCGCCGTTCTGCTGCTCGATCAACTCGGCGTTCCGGAATTGGTGAAGGATGAGATAATCGTTGACGTAGCGCGAGAGATTGAGAAGGACCAACGCCAATAGGCCGTAGAGCCCGACGTCCTGGAGATCCTCGATGGGCCCTCGCGCAGGCCCTACGAGCACGCCCGCCAGCGCCACCGCCAGGCCCACGTAGTAGCCGGTCGTGGCGATTCCGAAGGCGGCATTGTTTCGCTTGGTCAGTTCGGCGTCGTTGTCGTAGGGGGTTAGGAGGTTGTAGACGAGCTTGCCGATCCAGAACAGGACCAGCGCCCCTAGTAGGACGGGTAGGCTCGGCCAGATCTGGAGCCAAAAAGTGTCGGTCGCCGCTTGCGTCATGGACGTTTCCCCTCACTTCCCTCGTCCGCCGGGTCCCCGGGCTCGGCGTCCAACGCCCCGGCGGACCGAGGGCCGGTCCCGAAATCCACCGCCTTGTGCGAAGGTCGAGTTAGCGTACTTCCGGCGCGTCCAGGTGCCCTTGGTGCCGAACTGGCGCTCGCTGCCATAGTAGGGCTCGCCCCGGCCCCGGTAATTTCCCCACCGGTTCCAGTCATTCTGATACACGTTGTGACGGTAACCGGGCCCCCACAACAGGCTTCGCATGAACATGTACTGGCCGTAGAAGGCCCAGAAGTTTCTGCCCTGGTCGTCGCGCTGCCAGCGGCCATAGCGCGGGTTCCCGACATGGCCGTATCCCGGCGGGCTCGCCGTCCGGATCGTCTCGTCCTCGTAGGTGCCTTCCGGCTTGATGACCAACGCCATGCCCAGGTGTTCTTCGTGCTTTCCATAGGTGGGTTGGTTCACTTCGACCCAGTCGGTCACCTCTCGTTCCTGCCCGCGAATGATCTCGTACTTGTGGTAGTAGTGAGCCTCCTCGAAGACGTTGTTCACCCACACCTCATAGCCTCTTCCCCGTTCGACGACGATATTGAGCCCGCGTTCGAGCCGCTGGTCGTACTGATTGAACGTCGCCTCATCCACGTAGGTGTCACGGTACGGCTTATCACGCTCGGACGGGAAATCCGACCACTCGTTCCATGTCGTGCGCCACTGCTCCACTCGGTAGCGGGTATTGGTCTTCATGTCTGACAGCCGCTTCTCGTACGAGTCCCCTAGTTGACGGACGCGGTCCTCCAGATCTTCCAGCGCCGCGGGGATGGCGTGCGCGGCGAGGCTGTCCGCCATGTCCGCACTCCGGCCGAGCAGGACGTAATCGGGTCCCTCCCTGCCCAGTTCCGCCTTAGCGCGTCCGGCCGCGTCTCGCGCGCTCCCGAGCAGCCCTCCAGCGCTGGCCGCCGCCGCCCAGCGCTCCTGCAGATCGGCCTTCTTGTTGGGATACTGCCCCCAGGCGCCTTCGATGACGGACCGGCTTGCCTCGATTCGACTTTCCGCTCCCTTCATGGCCTCTTGTGCGCGCCTCACAAATTCGGGCGCATTGTCACGATAACGGCGGAACGTCGCGATTTGGACTGGGATGACCTCGGCGACCACTAGCGCGCGGCGCGTCTCGTCTCTGGCCGACCGCAAAAGATCGATGATGTCCGATTCGCTCTCGGGTTTGTTCGCCTCAAGCAGGGGCCTGACGCGGCTGTCTAGAAGCGCCTGGGCGCCATCGAGTACTAAGCGCGCCTCGCCGACCCGTCGCTCCCAGACCCCACTGTAGCCCTTGAACAGCACAGCGTCTGGACCCTCCAGAACCCTCCGGAGGTCCCGCTCGATGGCGTCCACCTGCGCGCGGGCTGCCACGATGCTGTCACGGCGCTTCTGGGCGGCGTCCTTGATCTCGCCGGAGATCCCGCACCCCACAAGGAGCGGAGCGATCCCCAGCCAGATCCACCGTCCGCCGGCGCGTCGCCTAAGCCGGGCCAGCACGAAGCACCTGGATATCGAACTCGGGCACGTTGCCGCCCACCGCCGCCTCGAAGCGCCGACCCCAGCGCTCGACACTGGCCAGCCGGTCGCCTCCGCGCTCCTCGAAATCCCAGTAATAGAGGGGTTTCGGCTCCTCACCGTCTCCCTCGAAGAAACGCGCTTCGTCGGATTCATCATAGCGATAAGTGACGCCCTCGAAGGTGAATTCGCCCGCCTCGTCGTCATCGAAGCGCTCTAGATCGGCGGCCGAAAGCCCCAGCCGTTCGAAGTCGATCTTCTCCCAGAGGGAGAGCTCCAAACCCTCGTCCACTTCCCATTCGAGCCACTGCACGTTGTTCTCTCCGTCCACCAGCTTGAGCTCGAACCACCTGTAGCCGTCGGGATCCTGGTAGCGGTGCTTCGCCTCGACGACGTAGTCGGTCCCGCGGACCGTCACCACACCGCCGGGTCCTAGTTCCTGCACCGTTGGCTCCGCCCCGCCGGACGACGAAGAGGGGCTGCGACGGGATTCGGACGCCTCGCCCGCAGGCCGCCGCCGCAGCAGGATGACGACGGCGATGACGAGCCCGATGATGATGAGGAGGATGAGTAGGGATGCCATGCTCACATGGGGGGCTTATGCCCCAAATGCCTATGCCAAGTTGCGAAACGGCGCTAGGCGCTGCTCGGCTCCGCCTTGGCCTTCATCCGGGCCCGAATATCGTCCAGCTTCTTCGAGCCGGCCGTTCGGCCCAGGGCAGCGGCCGTCTGCTCGGCCAGGGTATCTTGCTTGTCTTCCTTGTCGATCTTCTGGAGCTGGCGCGCTCTTTCCAGTTCGTGCTGGACCTTCGATTTCCGCTCCTGGATGCGCGTCAATGCGTCCTTCCCACCACCGACGCCTGCTACACCCTTCCGCGCCTTCTCGGTCGCCTTGCGCGTCTCGACCATGCTGCGGAGCATGGAGAGGTCATTCTCCGTCGTCCGGACCGCCTGCGTAAGCTGCTCGAGCTTCTCGTACACCTCACGCTCGAATTCCCGCTGCGTCTCGATGCGATTCCCCAACTCGGTGCTTTCCATGTCGAGCTGCTCGGCGCGCGCGGCGTTGGCCTGGAGCAGGTTATCGTCGGAGCTTGCCCCTAGGAGCGCCTCGATGTCTCGCTCCAGCGCCCCGAGTGTCTCCCGCTTCTGCGCGCGCTCGCGCTCCAGTTCCACGAGGTTCGCCTTGATCTCAGCCAGGCTCTGTCGCACCTGGTTGCGCTGCTTCTTGAGGTCCTCCAGATCACCTTCGGTCAGCGACACCTCACGGCCCTGTTCCATCACCTTGACCGCGTCGTTCGCCGTTGCTCGGCCCAGCCGAAACAATCTCGAAAACATCTGTTATCCTCCTCTACTGATCATCGATCCTCCGGGGGCACTATGCGCCCGGACTGAAAGCTGCTAGCTCATCGGCGTAGGACTCGACCATATAAATCAGCGATGTGATGGCCGCAACGAGCTCATTCGGGTCGAGATTCTCCGCCTCCAGGTTCTCCTTGATAATGATTTTGTCATCCTCTTCGTCGATGCAGAAGGCGCCGTGGACGATGTGGTTGTTGGCGATCAGAAGCTTGTGGAACAACGCCTCTTGTCGCTCCTTTGGCGTGTCCATCACAGGCACGAACAGGACGATAACCGTCTCCTCGGCGTCCACGATGACCTCTATCTGGGTTTCCGCTTCGGAGACCACGAGGAGGTCGTCGCGCACCTTCTGCGCCGAGATCTCAGGGATGGTGGCCAGGATGTCGAAGACCTTCTGCCCGTTCTCCACCTCTCGCTCGGTCGGCGTGTACTCCTCATTCATCCGTCGTGCTCCTTGGTGGTAGGATTCGCCGTCGGGGGACGGCTTGACTGGCACACCGCACTCTGGTCAGGTAAACAGGTGATCCGGCCGGCCTTTGTCAAGCTCGAAGGGCACGCGCAGTCAAGGGCGGTTGACTTCGCGCGTCAATCCGGCACAAATTGAAGGCGCTCAACTTCGACAAGGGCGTCCACCCGCACGTATGAGGAGTTGTAACTCATGGCAGAACGCGTTGGCTTTATCGGACTGGGCATCATGGGGTTGCCGATGGCGCGAAACATCCTCAAGGCGGGGTTTCCGCTGACCGTCCACAACCGTACTCGCAGCAAGGAGGACGAGCTCGTTGCGGCGGGGGCGCAGTCGGCCGATTCGCCTAAGGCCGTCTCCCAGGCCTCGGACATCGTGGTCAGCATCGTCACCGATTCCCCCGACGTAGAGGCCGTCGTCCTGGGGCCGGACGGGATCATCGAGGGCGCGCGCCAGGGTCTGGTCCACATCGATATGAGCACGATCTCGCCCCAGGTCACCCAGGACGTGGCTGCCCGGCTCGCGGAGAAAGGCGCTCAGATGCTGGATGCGCCGGTGAGCGGCGGCGACGTAGGCGCCCAGGCGGGGACCCTCTCCATCATGGTGGGCGGCCCGCGAGAGGCGTTTGATCGGTGTTTACCCATCTTCGAGGCGATGGGCAAGAACATCGTCTACTGCGGCGAGAGCGGTATGGGTCAGAACACCAAGCTGACCAATCAGATCGTCGCCGTGGGCAACATTCTGGGGATGTGCGAGGGGCTGATCTTCGCTGCCAAGGCGGGACTCGATCTCCCAACGATGCAAAAAGCGGTTGTGGCCGGTGCTGCGGGCTCGTGGATGATGAACAACCTCGCGCCCAGGATCTTCAAGGGCGATTTCGCTCCCGGCTTCATGATAAGACTCCAGCAGAAGGACTTGCGTCTGGCTCTCGAAGCGGCGGAAGCGATGGACCTGCCGCTGCCAGCCACGAGCATGATCCACCAGCTCTTCCGCAGCGCCCAGGCGGCCGGTGACGGCGATGCGGGCACACAGGCGCTCGTCAAGGTCCTCGAGCGGATGGGGGACGTGGAGTGCCGGTCGGGCGACTAGACTAGAGCCCTATATGTCATTATTGCAACGAGATACGGGCCTGATAGGCTGAGTTTACCACGCGGCGACATAGCCATCCTTCCTGGGGTCGGCGCCGCCTTCATAGACGCCTACGTCAGGGTGAGCGCGGATGGCCATCGCGCTGCCGGTGGCCTCCCACGGGCCGATGATGCTCAGCGCGTGCCCCTTGGCCGCCAGTCCCTTCCGAACATCCTCGGTGAAGCGCTCTTCTAGAAGCAGTTCGTCGGAGCAGGTGTGTGGGTAGGTGGATTCGGTGCCCGGCTGGGTGTGACGCCAGCGCGGCGCCTCGACGGCCTCCTGTGGCCCCAGGCCGAAATCCACGATCGCTGTGACGAGTTGCAGGTTCGTCTGGACCTGTGTATCCGCCCCGGGTGTGCCGCACACCAGAAAAAGCTTGCCGTCATACAAGATGATGACGGGGTTCATGGTGTGGCGGACGCGTTTTCCCGGCGCCAGACAATCGGGGTGGTCTTCCTCTAAATGCCAGTATGTCATGCGGTTATTGAGGAGAACCCCCGTGTTGCCCGCGACGATTCCGCTGCCGAAGCCCGTCTGAAGGCTCTGGAGCATTGAAACGCCGTTGCCCCAACGGTCTACGACCGAAAAATAGGTCGTGTCACTACCGCCGGCGGGTGCTAGTGCGCCCGCCCGCACATCCCTTGCCGAGCGGCTCGGATCGATGAGCTGGCGCTGCTGGTCCGCGTACTCTTTCGAGAGCAGGACCTCGAGCGGGATGTCCGTCGTATCGGGGTCGGCCATGTACGCCTCGCGGTCGGCGAAGGCGAGCTTTTTGGCCTCGATTGAGACGTGGATGCAATCGGTGGAAAGCCAGCCCATCCGAGCCAGATCGAAGCCCTCGACCATGTTCAGTTCCTGGAGCAGGACGTGGCCGCTGGAATTGGGCGGGTACTCATAAACATCGTGGCCTCGATAGGTCGTCCGTATGGGCGTATCCCGGCGGACCCGGTGTGCGGCGAGGTCATCGGCGGTGATGAGGCCGTCTAGTTCAGCGCTCGCAGCGTCGATCTTCTCGGCGATCTCGCCTTCGTAGAAAAGGTCTCGTCCCTCGCGTGCCAGGTTCCGATAAGTCCGGGCCAGGTCGCGCTGGATGAGCATCTCTCCCGCGTCGAGCGGATTGCCATCGGGCATGAAGATCGCGCATGAGCCTGGATGCGGCGCAAAGATGGGCGCGTGGGAGGCGATCAGCTCCGCGAGCTTGGGCGTCACCGGAAACCCGTTGTCCGCCAGGTCAATCGCGGGCTCGAAAACGCGCTCCAGCGGCAGGCGGCCGTAGCGCTCGTGCGCGGCGAGCCATGCGTCCACGATCCCCGGGACCGAGACGGTCAAAATGCCGACCTCGGGGATACCGGCGGGCAGGAAGCGCTCGCGCGTCGCCCGGGCGGGCGCGGCGCCCGTTCCGTTGATGCAGGCCACTTCGCCTGAGGCGTCCTCGTACACCATGATGAAGCCGTCGCCGCCGATCCCCGACATGGCGGGTTCGACGACGCCTAGCGCCGCGGCGGTTGCGAGCGCACCGTCCACGGCGTGGCCGCCTTGCAACAAGATGCGTAGACCTGCCTGCGCGGCCAGGGGATGGCCCGCCGCGACCATGCCCTGCCGTCCCATCACGGCGGGGCGGTAAGCCTCGCTCCGGCGACCATGTGGAGTGTTCGCCATCGGGCCTCCTAGTCTTCGATCAGGTGGGCGTAACGCTCGGAGTCGTCCTGGGGCTTATAGCCCAGGAGTTCCTGCGCGTCGGAGATGTCCCAGAAGCGCCGGTGGTTGCCGCTGACCCCGTAGAAGATGCCATAACGCAGGTCGGTCTCGATGGCTAGGGCGTGTAGCTGGGCGCAATCGGGGTGGCTGAACCAGGCGGATAAGAGACGCCGCGACCATTTTTTCGGCGGGTAGTCCGGCCCGACGTTACCGATGCGAAGGCAGATGACGCTGATCTCGTAGCGGTCGGAGTACATCCGTCCCAGTGCCTCGCCGAAGGCCTTACTAGCGCCGTAGAGGCTGTCGGGGCGGATGTCCATCTTCGTCGTCACATTCGCGTAACGGTCCTTCTCGTACATGCCGACGACGTGGTTGGTGCTGGCGAAGACGATTTTTCCGACGCCCGCCTGGCGGCAGGCCTCGTAGACGTTGTAGGTCCCTTGGAGGTTACGATCGCGGATGTCGGCGAAGACCTCGCGCGTCGGCTCGGGATCCACACTGGGGTTCGCGGCCATGTGGATGACGGCGTCCACGCCCCGGACCGACGCGAGCACCTGGTCGTAATCCGCGATCTCCGCGATGACCGACTCGCTGTCATCGAACCCTTCGACGGGACGGCGACCGCTGAGCCTCAGGTCGTAGCGGTCGTTCAGGTAGTGGGCGAGGATGCCGCCGATCCGTCCCGTCGCACCGTTGATGAGGACTTTCTTGCGCTGTGCCAAAGCTCCCTCCTCAGGCTTTGCGCGCCACCAGGCTCGCGACGGCGCTCCCATCCATCATGTCTTCGGTATACCGGATGATGTGCAGATTACTGAAGCTATGCAAAAGCTCGTTACGTTCGAGCAAGTATTCACGCCGGAGCGGCCGCTCTCGGTGCGGAGCGATGTGATCGACGGTGAAGGTCTCGAAGAGCAAGAGGCCCCCGGGCCGGAGCGCGGCCTTGATGGGACCGAAAAGCGAGCGCTGAAGATAGCGCAAATTCAGGATGAGGTCGAAGGCGTCGGACGGCACGGGCCATCCTTCGAGATCGGCCACGATGCCACGGATCGGGGCGCCCGAGCGGCGCGCCAGGTCCTTCGCAGCGCGCACAGCCCCGAGCGAGATATCCACGCCGGCGACTTGGAAGCCGTGCTGGGCGCAGTAGACCGCGTTGTGCCCGGCGCCCATCGCCAGGTCCAGCGCTCTGCCGGCGTGCACGCGATGCAAGTGCTCGACCACCAGTGCAGCGGGGGGCGGCGCCTGGGGAGCGTCGCGATCGGCGTAGCGACTTTCCCAGCGCGCGCGATCGGATTGGGTTTCCGAACGCTTCGGGTCAGCGGACACGGCGCCTTTTGCGGGCATCTGATCGGGACTGCGGCTGCACGCTCGGGCCACTGGCTGCGACGCGTTCTGGGTCGCGGTCCCAGTCCGCGGAATCGGGGTTGGGGGAGCGGTAGTACTGCGTGCCGATGAAGATGGCCGGTCTCCCTGCTTGGTGCTGAACACAGAGTAGGCCCCGCCGACGCATCATGGCAAGTCGGGTCCATACGGCATTCTTCCGGACGGGGGCTTGACGACCCTTAAAGCGTGGCCCATCTTGAGGCCTCTTTTGCTCATGTGAGCCTATCGCCCCATCGTTTCATCGTGACAGATCATTCGTCCTCCCCATCGGAGGCACAGAAGATGCCCACCGTAATGGACGGAGCACGCGAAATGCTGGACGCGGTTGAGGCGGGCGATTTAGTGCGCGTGAAGGCACTCGTGGAAGCGAAATCCGAGCTCGTTAATGCCAGGGATGAGGAGGGAATGACCCCCCTTCTGTTCGTGGCGCGGGACGGGCGCGCGAAACTAGCGGCGTTCCTGATCACCCACGGCGCCGACATCGAGGCGACCGATGACGACTGGAAGGACACACCACTGGGCTGGGCCGTGTTCTACGGTCGCAAGGAGGTCGCGGAGGTTTTGCTCGCAAAAGGTGCGAACGTCAACCACAGAATCGCGACCGGCGACAGCCTGCTCAGCCTGGCGCTCGCGGGCGAGAAAGGGGAGTGGGCGCAATGGTCGTCCGCGACAAAGGAGAAGTACCGGGCCCTCGCGGAACTTCTGCGCCAGCACGGGGGTACGAACTGAAGGCAGTAGAGCGCGGCCACGGGAACGTGACTGATCTGCTACAACGGCATACGGAAGGTCACTAGTCCTTTGCCGGTAGAGAGGTCTTACCTGTGGTTCGAGTCGGCTTGATCGGCTGCGGTAGCATCGGTCGTTGGCACACGGATAGCCTGGTCAAGCTCCCCGATGCACGGCTCGTTTGGGCCGCTGACCCCGATACTGCCGCCGCGCGCCATTTTGCTGGTGAGTTCGACGTTCCGACCCATGCGGACTGGCGCAAACTCGTTTGCGCGATCCCGACCGAAGCCGTCTTCGTCTGCACACCGCCGTACATCCGGACGCGGATCGCTGTGGAGGCGGCCCGCGCAGGCCTCCATCTCTTTCTTGAGAAACCGCTGGCATTGAAGCTCCGCGATGCCGATCGCATCGTCGAGGCCGTCGCAGCGAGCGGCGTCAAAAGCCAGATGGGCTTCACGCTGCGCTTCTGGCCGGGTTATCGCCGCCTCAGGGAGCTGTTTACACGTGGCGAGTTGGGTGAACTGGTGAGCCTATGGACGCGCCGCTTCATGCCGTTCGACCCACGGGGAAGCTTCTTCGCGGAGCGCGCCAAGAGTGGGGGCATGACCGTGGACTACCAGACCCACGACTTCGACTGGGCGCGCTGGGTCGGCGGTGAAGTCGCGTCGGTCTACTCCCAGATGCACCAGGTGCAGCCGGGCATGGACGTAGAGGACAACTCGTGGACTATGCTCACCTTCGAGCGCGGCGGCTGCGGCGTCATTGGCGGGAGCTGGTCGGCGGCGCTCTCCGATGTCTCGCTGGGGATCGTCGGTACGCACGGGACGGCCATGCTGGAACGAGACAGCTCGATCCGCCTGCGCCGCGAGGGCGATGAAGAGGAGGCGAGTGTGACTCCCGATCCCCTCCCAGAGACCATCGAGGGGCACTTCGTTCGCTCTATCGAAGAGGACAGGACGCCCGAGGGAAGCGCACTCGATGGCCGCGCGACCCTGGAACTCACCCTCGCGGCAGGGCGTTCGGCGCGGACGGGGCGGGTTGTCCGCCTTCGCCGCGGTGGCTAGCGGTCGCTGACGTTAGACGTTACAGGTGATCGCCGGGCACGAGATGTTCGTCGTCGGTGGGTCTGCCGATGACGAAGTCGTAAATGACCGCCGTGCCCTTCTCGTCGAGCTCCAGGAAACCGATGACGTCGTCATCATAGTATGCACCGATCCCGCTCGCGCCCAGGTCCAGCGCTTGCGCCGCCAGATAGAGTCCCTGGCCGATGATCCCCGCTTCAATGTGCGCCGAGCGATACGCCCGAGGGCCGAGCACCTTCTGCAAAACCTCCAGCCGCGTCAGGAAGAAGAACGTAACGCCCGCGTTGCCGCATAGCTCCTGCTCCAGCGAGAGGTACTCCGCCTCAGATCGGAAATGGCCGGGCTTTGCGAGGCCAACGGCGTGCGCTGCGGGGTCGTACCAGTAGGCGCCGCTTTGCAGTCCGGTCACGCCGTTGGCCAGGAGCCAGACGCTCACCAGCTCGCGACCCGGCAGCGTATCGGCATCATCTGCGCATTCGAGGGCCGCACCGCGCGTCGCCGCCCGGAGGATGGGTCCGAACTTCTCGACGGGGATGGCCGCGCGGAAGAAATCGCGGCTTGAGCGGCGGGTGAAACAGGTCGTCGCCAGGTCCTGCCCCTCGATGTCCAGGGCTTCGAGCCCAGGTAACGGCGTTGGGAGCTTCTCGATCGGAGGGTCGGTCCGCCAAGCGCCGCGCGCGGCTTGAAGTTTCCGAACGGCCTCGACATCGGGGAGCGACGTGGCGCGGTGGACCTCGCGGATGCGCGGATAGTCCACGGCCTCGTGGGAAAGGGTGGCGAACTCCAGGTTCAGGCGTTCGGGGGCCTCCAGTGCTTCGGGGACGGGCGGCTCGGGTCCACCCGAGGGTGGGTCAAGGCTCACCAGCGCCATCGCTCCCTCCCACGCATCGTCCACGTCGATCAGCGCGTTCACCGCTTCGTCGGCGAAGATCGTGCACAGGCGCACGCGGTAGCCCAGTCCGCGCCCCACAGCCAGGAAGTTGCCCGCCGCATGGCCCGCATCTTGCAAGCAGTAGCGGTACGCGCGGTCGCGATATTTCCACGAGCTGCGCCAGAAGATGGTCGAGAGGACAAGCGTTACCGGTGCATCGGCGCGCACAGCCCCGGCCGTCGCGGCTGCAAGGAGGGGTCCGAAGCGCCCCTCGCGTATCCGGAAGAGCACGAAGTCGGCGACGCTATAGTGGTAGACGCCATCGGGCAGCCCCTCGATGTCCTGAATGACGAGCGTCGCCTCGACGGGAAAGAGCGCTCCGGCTGAAGGCGCCGACCGCAGATAGTAAGTCACCCCTGGATACTGCTTCTTCGCGGTGAGACCGTACGCGTAGTAACAGAGCTGGCCCACGGCGGCAAGATCGACAGGCGGTGGCTCGGTGGTCCGTTCCGCCAGGGTTTCGAGCGCGGTCAAGGTGGATGGCATCACCTTGGGGAAGGCGGAGGGGAGCTGGACCCAGGGCACGCCCTCGAGGCGTTTGTAAACGAGGGGCTGGTTTGCCCAGTCGAGCTGGAAATTGCCCTCCCGGACGCTCCAGTAGGTGTGCTTGGTCGCCTCGTGGTAAGCGATTACAGCGTCGGCGGGCTCCGCTTTGGGCGGCGGCTTTTCGGGAGGGGGCGCGCGGCGCGGAGGCTTGTCATGCCAGGTGACGCGCATCAACGGAGGAAAGGATTCGTCCGGCGCTCCTGTCCGATGGTCGTGACGGGTCCGTGGCCCGCGTAGACGGTCGTCGCATCGGCTAGGATCAGGAGCTCTCCTTGGATGGATTCGAGCAGGACGTCCAGGTCGCCGCCGGGCAGGTCCGTCCTGCCGATGGAGCCGGCGAAGAGCGCATCGCCCACGAACGCTAGGTCCTCGACCAGGAACGTCACGCTGCCGGGGCTATGGCCGGGCGTGGCGCGCACTCTGATCGTCCGCTCACCGAGTGGGAACCTATCGCCGGCGTTAATCGGCCGGTCGATCCGCGGGATGGCGACCTCGCCCAGGCCGTAAAAGGCTGCCGTGTCGGGCAGGGCTTCCAGCAGGAAGGCGTCCGCCTCGCTCATCGCGAACCCCAGGCCAGTCTTCTCTTGGAGCGCCGACACGCCCGCGACGTGATCGACGTGGCCATGCGTATTGATGATGCCCAGAAGCTCCAGGCCGTGGCGCGCCACGGCTTCCAGCACCGGCTCGGGTGGGCCACCGGGGTCGATCACATAACCCGCGCTGCTCTCCTCGTCGCCGAGAAGGTAGGTATTTTCCTCGAAGGGACCGACGGTGAAGCACTCGACGATCATCGAATGCCTAGCGACGGAGAAGGGGCTGTAGCGCTCTCACACTGCGCCCGCCAGTTCGCGGAACGCCGCCTCGTCGAAGCCCAGGGCCATGCGGTCGCCCGCGATGAGGATGGGCCGGCGGATAAGGTTGGGCTCCTGCACCATGAGGGCGATGGCCTCGGTGCGGTCGGGAGGGTGAAGTTTCATCTCGCGCTCGCGGTAGAGGGCGTTGCGCGTGTTGAGGAAATCGCGGTGGTCGCGCGCACCGATGAGGGCGTCCAGTTCCGCCTCGGAGAGGGGTTCCTTGCTCATATCGCGCTCTCGAAGCTCGACGCCTAGCTCAGCCAGGGCCCGCCTGGCTTTGCGGCAGTTCGTTCACGTGCTCTTGTGATAGAAGGTCAGCGGTACCATGTGGGGGCCACTCCTCTCAGGTGGAAGCTTTGGGCCCGGCGCGCTCAGCCACCTGGTGTATCAGCTCGACAATGGGCACGTCGTAGGGACACATCGGTTCGCACTGGCGGCAGCCGTCGCAGATGTGCTGGATGTCTCGGGCCTTGGCGGCGAAGGTTTGCCATGTGGCCTCGGCCGCGGGGAGCAGGCTGTAGCGGTCGCGGTAGTGCAGCATCGGCAAGAGCCATCCGATGGAAAGATCATAGGGGCACGCGCACATCGCGCAGTTTCGGCAGCCGCTTTCGGGGAGCGACGCCATCTCCGCCTGAAGCTGGGCGATCTCCTCGGGCGGGAATTCCCGCCCGGCGATGGCCACGTTCTCGTCCACCTCCCGTTCGGTGAGCATCCCCGAGAGCGACACGTCGACGCCCGAATGGAGCGACCACGTCAGCGCCTTTTCCACCGGGGCCAGCGCGCCGTGGCTGATGGCGCGGATGCCGACGGTCCCGACGCCAAGCTCATGTGCCAGGGGCAAGAGTTCCCGGATGCCGTAGGGCTCGACGGCGTTGACCATGAACACCGCCGTGTCGAAGACGCCGCGCGGCAGGGCAGCGGCGATCACGTCTGGCCTGTGCGCCGTGATGCCGATGAAGCGGATTTTCCCCTGCTCCTTCGCTTCCAGGAGCGCGTCCATGTAGCCGCCTGGCTCGAATGATATCTCCAGGTGCGGCAGGTCGGGGCAGTTGGGAAGCTCGTAGATGTCGATCACGTCCATGCGCAACAGGCGCAGGCTCTCGTCGATGCCCCTGCGGACCGCGTCGGCCGTCCGATCTCCCCGCCAGCCGTTGCATTTCGAGCTGATGGCGAACTCGTCGCGACGGTGGCCGATCCCGCGGCCGACCGTGTCCTGGAGCGAGCCGTAGCCCGTATTGATGTAGTTGATGCCCACATCGAGGGCGTGGTTGAGGACCCGCATCCCTTGGGCTTTATCCACCGTTGTCAGGCGATTCGTGCCCATGCCCAGCGCGGAAGCGCGGATGCCCGTTCGTCCCAGGACGTTGTATCGCATCGGTCGGTGCGGCCTGCGCCGCCAGACTTCGTTCCACGATACCCGGCGAAACGGGCCTCGTCAAGAGGAAGTACCCCTCGCTCGAAGGGGCCTCTCCGTCAGATGACCTCTCACCTGCGAGGCCAGGGGCGGTAGGGGAGATCGAAGGCCCCGGATGAAGGACGTCCTCCTTCACGAGGTTCAGCCCGCGGCAGAGGGCGGCGCCGTGCGCAGTCTTCACCGATTCTCCGTTCAATGCGATCCGCGTGGGGTTCGAGTGCAACCGTGAGAACGGAGACCGTTGTGGGTGCCGATGGCATCGCCCTCGCGCGGTATGGAGAATCGCCTTGGTAGTTCGGGCTCGCTGAAGCCTTCGTTCATGAACGAGTTAACGCTCCGAGATGGCGATGCGGATGAACGGCCACCAGCGGCGAATCCATGAACCCGGGAGGTTTCGGACGGAGACACTTTGATGCCGCTGGTAGCCGTGTGTCGGAGGCAAAATTGAGCCGCTACACGCCGTTATCTGCACCAAGGTGAAGCCCCTTCATGCCGGTTGCTGCTCGTAGCGCTTGACATCGATCTCATCCTCGCGCGCTTGTGCTTGCGCGACGTCGTAGGCCGCCTGCAAGCGTATCCAGGTTTCCGTCGTCGAGCCGAAGGCCTTCGCGAGCCGTACCGCCATGTCGGCCGACATACGTGAGTGGCCATTTACGAGGTTCGAGAGTGCCTGTCGACTGACGCCGAGGGCCTTCGCGCCTTCGGTGACGTTGAGGCCAACCGGCTCCAGACAGGACACACGCACCACTCTGCCGGGGTGCGGTGGGTTCTTCATAGGCATGGTGGTTCTCCCTTCACTTCATCTTTCGGGTCGGATACCCCGCAGCTTGCTGCGCTTGGTGGTGCACTTCTAAGCCGGGATACCCCGCGGCTTGCCGCGGGGAGGTTCATGAGTGGTAGTCGATCAGTCCGACATCATAGATGTCCTCGCCTTCAAAGCGGAAGATAATGCGCCAGTTGGTCTTCACGGTTAATGCCCAATAGCCCTTCAGATTACCTTTCAGTGCATGCAGCCGGTAGTGGGGAATGCGCATCGCCTCGGGGGAACTGGCGACATCGAGCTGGGCGAGAATCGCTTCCACCCGGTCTCGCAGATCGGGACGAATGAGGCTGCGGTCACCGCGCTCGTAGAATCGCTTGAGCCCACGATGTCGGAAGCTCCGTATCATCCATAAAGTGCACTGTGTCAATCGACACTTGTCAATAGCGGGCTGAGAGCGCCGTCTTGGAGGCACATCCTGGTAGACGGCCAGAACTATCCAAGGGGAAGAGGAACGACTACAGATCGCTGCCCTGATCTCTTTCGGAACGCCGATGCGCGTCGAACGGCCTCTCTAGTGGATAGGGCGGCGCTACTGGCCGAGTTGCCGCTCGCTCTCAGCCTCGAAGCCAGCGATGGCTTCGTGACCCGATAGGACCCGGCAGTCGAGGTCGAACGTCGCCACTTCGCCCGGCTCCAGAAAGCGTAGGATGCCCTGCTTCCGGTCGTGGGTGCGGCCCTCGATGGTGCAGTTGGACGGCTCCAGCCCGACGACGTTGACCCCCTTGCCCTGGTGCTTCCAGATGTTCAGACGCGGAAGCTGTTCCTGGTGCCACCGCACCGCGAAGCCGAGCCCATCGCTTTCGTGGCTGTCGTTGACCAGCGCTGCGGCGACGGTGCCGTCGGCCGCTGCCTGGGTCTCGTGGAAGTAGACCTGGATGGGATAATCGTCCATCCGGGGCGCGATCTTCCAGTGCGGGGCGGGTCCCTCGCCGACCTCCGCGTCCCAGTACTCGACGCTACGCGTGGGCGCGATAAGGCGGCTATCCTCATCGATGATGGGCCAGCCGCCGTTGAAGTGATAGAGCATCATCAGCGGCGAGGGGCTGAAGGCGAGGTTCTCCACCTCGTCGTGGAGGCTGAAGCCGCTTTGACCAAGGCCCGTGGTGAGGGTGCGGCGCAACTCCAGGACCGGGCCGAAGCCGGCTTCCTGACCGACCGCCTCGCGCATGCGCCCCGAGAGCGTGATAAGGTACTCTTCGCCCTCCCAATGGCCGCTGTGGCTGACGTCTGTTGCGGGGAGATAGGAGGCGCGGCCGTGGAGGCCCAGTTCCTCCCCCTCATCGGCGTTGGGATTGCCCACCTGGCTCAGGCCGCAGGTGACGAACAGCCCGCCGTACCAGCCGCGCATCCAGCCGAACCCCCCGGGTTCGAAGAAGCTCGCGTGGGCCTCGCCCGAAGGAGAGCGGTAGTTAAGCGGTGTGCCGCGCCACTCGGCGAAGGAGACATCGAGGCACCGTCCAGGCAGGCACGTGAACCTGAAGCCGCCCCCCGTCCAGACGTCGATGGCATCCACGCCCTGCGCCATGCCCTCCGTGAACGTATAGCGCCTCGTGCCGCAGATCGCCGAAAGGTCTCCCACGCGCTCGCGCAGGTCGCTCCGCGTGTAATCCTTGCCGTAAAGCCTGGCCACCTGTCCCTCCTTCTCACATGGGTGCTTGTTCAAACGGCGCCAGCGGCTGCCGCCACATGCCCTCCACTTCATAGTGCACCCTGTCGCCATGAAACGCCAGAGCTTGTCTCCGGTCTGAGCTTTTCCGATGCCAGAGATTCAGTCTGTCTTCCGTGTGCCTATTTTCGCGAAGCTAAGCCACAAGGACGTGAAGACGACGATGATTTTTATACGGGCGCCCAATCGCGGCAGGAACGGGAGTGCGGAATCCGGGCGACACCTTGCAGCCGCGCGTTCGGGGTCTTATAGTGGGTGGACCACTCGGGCGCAGTCCGATATGGAACGCCATCAACGCAGTCAGGCTACGGAGATCAACTGATCAAGGACGAGGAGTTAGGCTAATGGGCGAAGCAAAGTTCGAGGCATTGCGGGGGAAGACATATCCAGGCCCACTCGAAGAGCAACTGGAAGCCTTGGAGACGGATGAGGATCTATGGAAGTTCAAGCAGTCGCGCGAACGCCTGGCCGCCGACCCATATCGGCCCCTGTATCACTTCTCGCCGCCGGAAAACTTCATGAACGATCCGAACGGCCTGTGTCAGTGGCAGGGGCGTTATCACCTGTTCTACCAGTTCAGGCCCGAAGGTCAGGACCGGGTGCACTGGGGCCACACGGTGAGCGACGACCTCGTCCGCTGGCGGGACCTGCCACCCGCCATCTACCCTGATGTGGAAGAACACTGCTTCAGCGGCCAGACACTGGTCGAAGTGGGCCGGGTTATCGCCATCTACCATGGCACGCGATCGGGTAACAGCATCGCCACGGCATCCGACCCGCTCTTGCTGAACTGGAAAAAGCACCCGAACAATCCCGTCATCCCCATTGTACCTATCGACGAAAACAGTTATCCCTACCGCGTCTTCGACCCCTGCATCTGGAAGGAAGATGACGGCTACTATGCGTTGTCGGGCACCTACAAGGACGGCGTTAACGGGGTTGATTGCCGGGGCGTGGACCACGTGTTCCATTCGAAAGATCTGGCAGCATGGGAGCATCTCGGCCCGTTGATCGAGGGCGGGTTCCACACCGAGCCGGGCGAAGATGGCGCCGTTCCCAATTTCTTGCCCATCGGCAATGGCAAGCACATGCTCCTGTTCTTCAGCCACAGGCGCGCCGGGCAGTACTACGTCGGCGACTACGACCGGACTACGCATCACCTCATCCCCGACGCGCACGGCCGCATGAACTACGGTCCCATCGGGATAGGCAGTCTGCACGCGTCTTCGGCCACGATCGACGATGGGGGACGCTTCCTCGCGTTGTTCAACGTTAAGGAGGGCAAGGAGCCCGCTGGATGGAACGATGTCATGACGTTGCCTCGGTGTCTGTCGTTGAGCACGGACAACGCCCTGAGCATTGAACCGGCGCCCGAGGTTCAATCCTTGCGTTTCGGCCACCGGCGCTGCGATCCGATGGATGTTCCCGCCAATGGGGAGCTCGCGCTGGAAGGGATCGGAGGGAAGGCGATAGAAGTCGAGGCGGTCATCGATCCCAGCGCGGCGCGGGAGGTCGGGCTTTGCGTTCTCCGCTCGCCGGATGGCGCGGAAAAGACGCGGATCTCGCTGTTCCAACGCTGCGTTTACTGGCCCCTTTCTGGCCCCTTTACTGACAGGAGGTCCGGGGGCAGTTCCCTTCAGATCGACGTGTCGGCCGCGTCTCTACGAAGCGATGTCCTCGCGCGCACCCCAGAGATCGGGCCGCTCAAACTCGAAGAGGGCGAACTGCTGCGCCTGCGCGTCTTCGTTGACCGCAGCATCGTGGAGGTCTTCGCCAACGGACGCCAATGTCTGACCCTCCGCGCCTATCCCGAACGCGAAGACAGTAGCGGTATCTCCGTCTTCGCGCGAGGCGGTGTAGCCAAGCTCGTCTCGCTCGACGCCTGGCGGATGCGCAGCGTGTGGTCGGAGCTGAAGGATCGCGAGGGGGAGTAGCCCGCCCGTCGGGTATGAGCAATACGCCTATGATCGACCGGCGCCGATGAACCCATCATTCGAGCCGACACGTTCGCGCGGCTCATCCTTGTCACCGCGAGGCAGACGGATGAGCCGCCCTGGCGACAACGCGTTCGAAGTCAGCCGTTGAGTGAGGCCTCGGCGAAGAGGGCTCTGACTCGCCGCGTAATCTCGTCGCGCACGCTGCGAAAGACGGCAAGAACTTCGTCATGGGTCCCCGCCGCTCGTGCAGGATCGGGCAGCGGCCAGTGCTCGCGATGGACGTGCCCGAGGACGCTGGAGCATCGCTCCTCGGCGTCGCCGCAGAGGGGGATGATGGCGTCGACATCTTCGAGGGAGACCGCGTCGAGGCTCTTCGAGACGTGGCCGAAGATGTCGGCTCCTGCCTCGGCCATCACCTCGATGGCGCGGGGGTTGACGCTGGAGGGTTCGGTGCCCGCGCTGGAGTCCCACATTGCTGCGGTTTTTTGCCCTTTGGCGATTTTCCCTCTTGACAATGGTCCACATCGCGGAATACATTTGACCTGACCAAGCGAGGAGTGCGAGCCAATGGTCGGTAGCTTCTACTGGACGCCCGAACGGGTCAGAGCTCTGCGCAAGCGCGCTGGGTTAACCCAGGAGGCCATGGCGCATCTGTTGTGCGTTGCGCCGCGAACCCTGGTGCGCTGGGAAGGCGGCAAGCGCGCGCCCACAGGGCTGTATGTAAAGGTTCTGGACAACTTTCGAGATCACTGGGATCGCGTCCGCGAGTTCAGGGATGCCGCACGTTGCTTCGTCTCTTTTGTGCCCAGATTGGCGGACCAGCACAGGCACGGCTGTGAGGTGCCGTGGACCGAGGCGCACGACTGCCGGCACTATCGCGAACTGGATGGATACTGCGCGCTGTGCATGGCACAGTTCCGTATATCGGAGGCCTGCAAGGATTGTGTCGCGATTGCTGAGACCATGGAGGCTGCCCGAGAGCGTCCGCCGTTACAAGCTCCGACTGACTGGTGAACCTGGATGAGGCCTTGAACAAGGTGAGGTGGACGCGGTGAGCGTAAGGACCCAATGGGTGGCGGCGCGAAAAGGCCAGGACAACGTTACTCAGATGCATTACGCACGGGGTGGCATCATCACCGAGGAGATGCGCTATGTCGCTGAGCGGGAGGAGCTTGAGCCTGAGCTCGTCCGTAGCGAGGTGGCACGCGGCCGGATGATCGTCCCCGCGAACATCAACCACACGAGCTTGGAGCCGATGTGCGTCGGTGTCGCCTCCAGGTGCAAGATCAACGCGAATATCGGCAACAGCGCGGTCACGAGCGACGTTGATAAGGAGCTTGAGAAGCTTCACATGGGGGTGCACTTCGGGGCCGATACGACGATGGACCTTTCCACTGGCGGGGACATCCCCAAGATACGCCGGGCCATCATCGACGCCAGCCCCGTCCCCATCGGTACTGTGCCCATTTACGAAATCCTCACCTACGTCCGGCGCGTGGAGGACATCACGCCCGAGTTGGCCCTCGAGGTAGTGGAGGCGCAGGCCCGCCAGGGGGTGGATTACATGACGATCCATGCCGGGGTGCTTCTGCGCTACGTCCCGTTCACGGCGAACCGTGTTACCGGCATCGTCAGTCGAGGTGGCGCCATCATGGCGGAATGGATGATGGCCCACCACGAGGAGAATTTCTGGTATACGCACTTCGACGAGCTTTGTGAAATCTTCAAGCGTTACGACGTCTCGTTCAGTCTGGGCGACGGTTTGCGGCCCGGCAGTCTCGCCGATGCCAACGATGAGGCGCAGTTCGCGGAGTTGGATACGCTTGGCGATCTCACGCTCAAGGCTTGGGAGCACGATGTACAGGTCATGATCGAGGGTCCGGGCCATATTCCCTTCGACAAGGTTGCCATGAACGTCGAAAGGGAGATGGAGGTCTGCCACGAGGCGCCGTTTTACGTTCTGGGGCCCTTGGTGACCGATGTTGCCCCGGGCTACGACCACATCACCTCCGCCATCGGTGCGACGATGGCGGGTTACGCCGGGGCGGCGATGCTCTGCTACGTGACGCCGAAGGAGCATCTGGGCCTGCCCGACATGGAGGACGTCAAGCAGGGCGTCATCGCTTACAAGATCGCGGCGCACGCTGCGGACATTGCTCGTGGCCGCAAGGGCGCGCGCGACCGTGACGATGCCTTGAGCCACGCGCGGTTCAATTTCGAGTGGGAGCGGCAGTTCGAGCTCTCGCTAGATCCTGAGACGGCGCGTGCGATGCACGACGAAACGCTCCCCGACGAGTCGTATAAGGGCGCCAAGTTCTGCTCGATGTGCGGACCGAAGTTCTGCTCGATGCGCATCACGCAGGACGTGCGCAAACTCGCGGAAAGGGAGGCTGAGATGCTGGCGCTCGAAAGGAGTTGAGCGTCGGTCCTGGAGCGCAGAGGGGGAGGGCTTTCCGCACCGACTTTTCGGCCGGGCTCCGTCCAAGGGCTGGAGGGCTCGGGTGCCGCGTTGCAAGATCAGAGAACGAAGTCACATCAGAAAATTAAGGACTAGCTCTTCTGAATCGGCACTAGGGCGTTTGGCGCCCAAGCTCTACGTGGAAGGGGGACACCATCGTGAGGAGTCTGGAGGCTCAAGCCGGAAGTCGTGACCTCACAAAGCTCGGCTACAACCACCCCAATACGGTGGATCAGCCAGCGACGACGTACACCAGCTATCCGATCGGCCGGTAGAACTCGAGTTTCCCAGGAAAACCTGATCGCTCTGCCCCGTCCACGGCTTCTTCGAGGACATCATCTATAGCGACGCGCAGATGCTCATCGAGACTGATATCCATCGCATAGGGGACGACCCATCATGATAAAAGGCCCGGACCTAGCTGCTCCAGAGGGCGCCGAGTCCTCTAGGAACGCCGTGGACGCCTATCCCGAAGGCGTCGTCATCGGGATGGACGTGGGATCCACGACCGTCAAGGCAGTTGTCATGGACCCGAAGAGCAAGGAGATCCTCTGGAGCGACTACCAGCGGCACGAGACCAAACAGCCCGAGAAGTGTAACGAGTTTCTCGACCGCATTGAGGCGGAGTTCCCGTTTCCCAAAGAGAAGGTTCGCATCTTCATCACCGGATCGGGCGGCGGGGCGATCGCCGACTACATCGGCGCCAAGTTCGTCCAGGAGGTAAACGCCGTCAGCCTCGCGGTGGAGAACGCTTACCCCGATGCTGGTTCGGTGGTCGAGCTGGGCGGACAGGACGCCAAGATCATCATCTGGGTCGAGGATCCCAAGAGCGGCCAAAAGCGCAAGCTCCCCAGTATGAACGACAAGTGCGCGGGGGGCACCGGCGCCGTCATCGATAAGATCAACGCCAAGCTCAAACTCACGGGCGAGCAGCTTCAGGCGCTGAACTATTTTGGCGTCAAGCTGCACCCGGTCGCCGGCAAGTGCGGCGTCTTTGCGGAGACCGACATCAACGGCCTCCAGAAGCAGGGCGTGCCCTCGCAGGAGCTGATGGCCTCGCTCTTCGAAGCCATCGTCCAGCAGAACCTGAGCGTACTCACGCGCGGCAACACGCTCCGGCCCCTGGTCATCCTTCTGGGCGGGCCGTGCACCTTCATCCCCGCCATGCAGGATGCCTGGAAGCACAACATCCCCAAGGTGTGGGAGGAGCGGAAGGTCGCTCTGCCCGAAGGCGTCGATCCGCAGGACCTCATCATCGTTCCCGACAACGCCCAGTACTATGCAGCCATCGGCTCGGTCCTTTACGGCCTCGAAGAGGATGCGCACATCGGGCGCTACGAGGGCAAGGCACCGCTGGAAGAGTACATCAAGGTCGGTCGCGCTAAGCTGCGCGAGGCGACGGGCGACTCGGGCCTGAGCAAGAACGAGGAGGAGCTCCAGGAGTTCATCGAGAAGTTCACCAAGAAGCCCTTCGAGCCGGTGAAGTTCCAACCGGGCCAGGAGGTGAAGGGCTTCATCGGCGTGGACGGGGGCTCGACCTCGACAAAGTGCGTCCTGATGGACGAAAACGGCACGCTTCTGACGAAGGCGTACCAGCTCTCCAAGGGCAACCCGCTCGAGGACACCAAGGAGGTCCTGGCCGAACTTCGCACTCAGGTGGAGGAGCAGGGCGCGACCCTGAGTGTCCAGGGCCTGGGCACGACGGGTTATGCCAAAGACATCCTGAAGGACTCCCTGGGTGCCGATGTCGCGCTCGTGGAGACCGTCGCCCATACGATGAGCGCTCTGCACTATTACGAAGACGTGGACGTCATCGTGGACGTCGGCGGACAGGACATCAAGGTCATCATCCTCCACAACCGCCAGGTCAAAGACTTCAGGCTGAACACGCAATGCTCGGCGGGCAACGGATACTTCCTGCAGAGCACGGGAGGAAGGTTCGGCTACGATGTCACCGAGTTCGCCGACATCGCCTTCAAGGCGGAGCGGCTGCCGATCTTCAGCTACGGCTGCGCGGTGTTCATGGAGAGCGACATCGTCAACTTCCAGCAACTGGGCTGGTCGGCCGAGGAGATCATGGCGGGCCTGGCAAAGGTCCTGCCGAAGAACATCTGGCTGTACGTCGTTCAGGAGCCCAACCTCCAGAAATTCGGGACCAACTTCATCCTCCAGGGCGGCACGCAGCACAACCTCGCCGCCGTAAAGTCGCAGTACGACTTCATCAGCGAGAAGGTGCCGGGCGCCAACATCACCGTACACGACTACTGCGGTGAGTCGGGCGCGATCGGCGCCGCGCTGGATGCGATCCGTGTCGTCAAGCAGCGCGAGGGGAAAAGCGAGTACCTCGGCCTCGAGGCGACACAGGAGCTGACTTTCAGCGCCAAACGCGACGAATCCACGCGCTGTCATTTCTGCAAAAACAAGTGTTTGAGGACGTTTATCGACACCGAGACCAGCGCCGGCAGCCGGCGGTTCATCATCGCCACGTGCGAGAAGGGCACCGTCGAAAACGTCGATGACATGAAGGGGATCAAGGCTGAGATCCAGCAGATCAAGAAGGCCAATCCCAACTTCGTCGAGGTCGCGGCCAAAGCCGCCTTCCGCAGCTTCAACCCCCAGAAAGTTTACGAGGCCGACGAGGGTTGGCTGGGGAAGTTTAACGAGTGGCTGGTCGGCCGAGGGCGGCTCGAGGAGGATACCGCCGCCGAAGCTGTCGCCAAAGACGTAGCAGCGTCCGCGCTTCCTGCGGCGAATAACAACAACGGTGCGGCGGCTGGTGGGAACGGCGCCAAGCCGAAGCGGGTGCCGGCAAAAGTGCAGAAGCTGATGGACGGGGGCCTGTCGTTCGAGGAGGCGACTAAGAAGGTCGAGGAAGCCAGGGCGGCCTTCAATGGCAATGGCAATGCCCCTGCCAACGGCAACGGAGCCAAACCAAAGGCCAAGGCTGCTCCGCCGGCGGTGAGCGAGAAGGCATCATCTCCGCAAAATGGCGACGCTCGGGCCACCTTTGACCGTAAGCCGCAAGCGAAGAAGGCTTCGCGTCCCACCCCGAAGACTCCGGTGAAGAAGAGTGCTGTGCCCGATAGTAGGATCCACCCGATCGTGGACCGGCTCAGCCGGGGCCGGCTGCGGTCGCGCCGTGAGATCATGCGCTACCGAGAGACGGTGAAGGTCGGGATGCCGCGCGTGCTCAACATGTACTCGACCGCCCCGTTGTGGAGCGCGTACATGGAGAGCCTCGGGGTTCGCCCCAATCACATCGCGTGGAGCGACTACACTGAAGAGCAGATGTGGAAGGAAGGGTCGCGCCGCGGCTCCATCGACCAGTGTTTCCCGTCCAAGGTGGCGGTGGCGCACATCCACAACCTGGTCTTCAAGAAGAGAGGGATCGACGTCATCTTGTTCCCCGCGGTGATTAACCTCCCGTCGTGGCTGGACAACGCGCTCAAGCACGATGCGTGCCCGACGGTCCAGGCTACGCCCGCGGTGTGCAAAGCGGCTTTCACGAAGGAGAGCGACATCTTCGCCGAGCGCGGGATCACGTTCTACGATCCGCCCTTCCACATGAATGAGTTGAGCCTGTTCGAGCGCGAGTGCTACAACTTCTTCAGCAAATGGCTCGGCGTGACGCCTGCCGAGAACGAACGAGCGATCGAGCAGGGCTGGGAAGCCATGCGCAAGTTCCACCACGACTTGCAGCGGGTGCCCGCTCGCGAGGTGCTCGAGCAGCTCGAGCGGGAGAACCGGGTCGGCGTAGTGCTCCTGGGAAGGCCCTATCATAACGATCCTGGCCTGAACCACGAGATCCTCGAGCAGGTCCAGAAGCTCGGGTACCCGGTCTTTACGATCGCGTCGCTGCCCATCGACGGTGAGAGCCTGGAGCCGCTGTTCGGCGAGGACGTCCGTCGCGGCGACATCGTGAGCGGGACGGACGTCACCGACGTGTGGAAGAACTGCTATAGCGAAAACTCCTCGCAAAAGGTGTGGGCGGCGAAGTACGTCGCGCGTCATCCGAACCTCGTCGCCATCGACCTCTCCAGCTTCAAGTGCGGGCACGACGCCCCCATGTACAGCGTGGTGGAGTCGACGGTGGAGTACAGCGGGACGCCGTACTTCACGTTCCACGACATTGATGAGAACAAACCCACCGGTTCGATCAAGATCCGTGTGGAGACGATGGACTACTTCCTCAAGCGCTACCAGGAGGATATGGGGCGCATGAATGCGCTGGAGGGCGATCTTCAGGAGAAGCTTGAAGCGAGAAAGCGCGAACTGATGGCGCAACTGGGACTTTCGATGGAGCGCGCTCCTCAGCAGGAGCACGTCGGCGAAGGGCTCATCCAGATCCAGACTTCGTCCAGTCGCGAAGCCGCTGTCCTGGCATAGCTGCGGGGCGGCATAGATAGAGAGGGAAACCGAGATGATCGGACCCGTCGAGCACTTCGAAGGTCATGAGGCGGATGACGACGCCGTCAAGCTGGACCTGCTAGAGAAGGAACTGGAGGCGTACGAGGCCCAACTCCGTGCCGAAATGGGCGTCGAGAAGAAGGAGATCAGCCATTTCAAACGGCCCGCGGAGTTGGAATTCACAGCGGACCAGCGGGACAGCACCACGATCCTTTTCGGCGGACTGACCCTCGCCCACGAGCAGCTAGTCAAGGCCGCGATGGAGGGGATGGGCTACCGCGTGGATTACCTGGAGTGCCCGGATAACGAGGCCCTTCAGTTCGGCAAGGAGTTCGGCAATCGCGGCCAGTGCAACCCAACCTATTATACCGTCGGCAACCTGGTCAAGCACCTGAAGAAGATGCACAAAGAGGGGATGTCCGCGAAGGACATCGAGGAGAAGTACGTCTTCCTCACTGCCGGTGCGTGCGGACCGTGCCGCTTCGGGATGTACGAAGCCGAGTACCGTAAAGCGCTGCGGGATTCGGGCTTCGATCGCTTCCGCGTCCTGCTCTTTCAGCAGAGCGGAGGGCTATCGCAGGCGAGCGGCAAGGCCGGCCTGGACATGACGCCCAAGTTCTTCATCGGGCTGCTCAAGGGAATGCTGATCGGCGATATGCTCAACACGATGGGCTACCTGATTCGCCCTTACGAGGTCAACGCGGGCGAGGCGGACCGGGTCCTCGAAGAGGCGAAAGTCCTCATCGGCGATACCCTCAGGCAAGACAAGAGCACCTTGTTCACGCTTCGCAAGGTGAGGAAGATGTTCGACGGGATCGAGGTTGACTTCACCCAGGTCAAGCCCAAGGTCAAGATCACGGGCGAGTTCTGGGCTCAGACCACCGAGGGTGAGGGGAGCTACCGACTGCCGAGCTGGCTGGAGACGGAGGGCGGCGAGACCATCACCGAGCCTATCGGGACGTGGATCCAGTACACGATCTGGTCCGCGGACCAGGCGGCGCAGGACCGCCACGGCATCATCGTGGGCGATGAGGCGGGACGGGAACGGTACAGCGCCACATCACTGCGCTGGAAGCTCAAGCTCGCCAAGCACATGCTGAACGCCGTGTGGAACCTCTATCGCGCTGTGTTGGGTTTCAAACCGGGTCCGCTGCCCGAGATGGACAGGCTCGCGCGTTACGCTGCCGGCTACTACAACACGCGCGCGGGAGGCGGCGAGGGCTTCATGGAGGTCGGCAAGAACATCGCCGCCGTCGTCCAGAAGAAATCCCACATGGTCGTCAGCATCAAGCCCTTCGGCTGTATGCCGTCGACCGTATCCGACGGCGTCCAGTCCAAGGTCATCTCCGACTTCTCGAAGAGTATCTACATCCCGATCGAGACATCCGGCGATGGCGAGGTGAACATCAAAAGCCGCGTCCAGATGAAGCTCTTCGAGGCAAAGCAGAAGGCGCGCAAGGAGTTCGCCGAGGTGCTGGATGCGTACGATATCACGGTCGAGGAGATCCGCGAGTTCGTCAAGAAACACCCGAAGTACGGGAAGGCGACTCACGTCATCGGCCACGATGTCGTGGGCACGGCGGCGAACTACGCCATCGAAATCGCCCGCAAGATGGGTAAAAAGCCGAAGCATGATGTAATCGTCCGTGAGGATGTGGATTTCGACAGCCTCGACTTCGAAAACCGCGCGGGCGCCGATTCGCGTGCGAAGGTGAACGAACTGGCGAAAGCGTAAAGCCAGTCCTTTCAACGGATGTCAGGAGGCCGCGGGCTCGGAGACGGATCCGCGGCCTTCCCGTTTTCGAGCAGGCGATTTGACGGCCCGTGGGCGGCGGGCATATCTTCCAGGCTGCCGCAGGGCGGCGGAAGCCAAGCTTTCTAAAGGCGTCGAGAAGAGCCGAGAATGCGGCGAATTTTGGTGCGGGAAACTCCGAGAGTGATGTGGCTGAGGGCCGAGGCATGAGAGGCCGAACGTGGGCGCTCGTGGCGCTGGGTGTGTTGGCCTCGGGTGGTGCGGTTTGGGCGCACGTCCTGACGGGCACAAGCGTCGCCGGGATCAGCAATCTCGTCATCGGCAGGAGCGAGATCCGCTGCGACTACGCGGTCCACTTTGGCGACGTGGCGGCGATCAGCCCTAGGCGTGAGATGGACCTGGACAGCGACTACATGGTCTCGGATGGGGAGATCGAGAAGTACCTCGAGAGGGCCACCCCGGCGCTTGCGGAGAATCTCATCCTTGAAATCGACGGCGTGCCCTCACCCATCGTTCTCGAGAATGGACGGGTGAACCTTGATCCTGCTGGGGATGATCCTCATGAGGGCCGGTCGCAGGGCTCATTTCCCTTCGACATCCGCTTCACGTTCCGCGCGATGTTCCCCGACCCCGATGCTGAGCACGAGCTGGCCTACCACGACCACAACTACAAGATCGCGGGGGCTTACGGGTATCAAGCCGAGGAGGGGCGCCCCGAGATCACGGTCCGCATGGAAGATGGCCTGGCCGTACTCAAGCGGTGGGACTGGGACGTAGGCGGTTTCGTCGAGGACCCCGCTGATGGCGTGCCTCTCTCTCGCTCGGTGCAGATCATCTTCGGATCACCGGAGGGCCGACCGGTGCGCTCGGTCTTCGAGGATGGTGCAATGACGGCGCTTGCCGGCCTGGGTGGTGGTTTGACGGGTGAGAAGCGGCTCAAGAAGATCCTGGTCAATCCGGAGCTAAGCCTGAAGTTCGTCCTGATCGCGGCCGCGATCGCGCTGTTTTTGGGCGTGGTGCACGCGTTGGAGCCGGGCCACGGTAAGACGATCGTCGCGGCCTACCTGATCGGCTCGCGCGACACGATCTGGCATGCGCTGTACCTGGGCGGAATCGTAACTTTCACCCACACGATCAGTGTCATCATTCTTGGGCTTATCGCGCTGTTCGCCAGCCAGTACATCATGCCCGCCAAGCTCTTTCCATGGATTGGCTTTCTCTCGGGGTTCTTCATCACGGGGATCGGCGTGTGGCTTTTTCTGCGGGTCCACGCCGGCAAGATCGGGCACACTCACACCCACGACACCGGCGGTCATCATCACGAGCACGCGCATGACCACGGCCACGAGCACCACCACGACCATGGACCCGAAGAGGGGGCCGTCGCGGAGGAGGGCCACCGCCATCACGGCCATTCGCACGTGCCGCCTCCGCCTTCCGGCGTGACCCTGGGGAGCTTGCTGGGCCTGGGCATCACGGGCGGTATCGTGCCGTGCCCCGGCGCGTTGGTCATCCTCTTGACGGCCATCGCGCTCAACCGCATCGTCTTCGGTCTCTCGCTCATCGTTGCCTTCAGCGTGGGGTTGGCGGCTGTGTTGATCGCGATCGGGATCTTGATGGTGACGGCGCGCTCTTTCATGGATCGTTTCACGAGCCGCGCAGGGCGCCTGACTCAGGTTCTACCCATGGTCAGCGCGGTCGTGATCAGCGGCTTGGGCGTGGTCATCGCTATGCAGGCGCTTATCTCCGGCGGCATCATCACCATCAACCTATAAGCCGCATCGCCCTTTTTCAGACCCACACCACACGGAGCCGGACGCTCAGTTGCACTGCTTGACAAAGGACTTTCAGAGCACGAATTTAAAAAATCAACACACGCTTGATGTTATACTAGAATAAACGTGTCTCAGTGTGGGGCCGTTATGGCCGCTAAGCCCCGGAGGAGGAGAGCGTAGGCGCGGTGCACGTTCCGGACGGTATCATCGCCACCGGCGTCTGGGTCACGCTCGATGTGGTCGCGGTCGGAGGGCTGGGCGTGGCGGTGAAGAAGGTCGAGGCGCAGCTCGATGAACGGAACGTGCCGCTGATGGGAGTGCTGGGTGCTTTCATCTTCGCGGCGCAGATGCTCAACTTTCCCGTAGGCTTCGGTGCTTCCGGACACATCGTTGGCGGCGTGCTCGCCGCCGTCGTGCTGGGTCCGTTCACGGGAGCGATCGTGATCTCGTCCGTGCTCATCATCCAGGCGCTCCTTTTTCAGGATGGGGGGCTCACGGTGCTCGGCGTCAACATTCTGAACATGGGCCTGATCTCGACCCTTCTGGGCTATCCCATCTACCGGGGCATCCATCGCCTTGGGGGTGAGAGCGATCGCGCGCGCTACGCCGGGGTGTTCGCCGCCGGCTGGATTGCCGTCGTCCTCTCAGCCGTGGCACTCAGCATCGAGCTTGCGGTTTCCGGGGTGGCCAACTTCACCACGATCCTGCTGGGCCTGGTGGCCATTCACGCCATCATCGGCCTTTTCGAGGGTGTGATCACCGTTGCTGTCCTGCGCTATGTGCAGCAGGTTCGCCCGGATATTCTGGCGGTCCATAAGGCATAGATGCCTGTGAACCGTTTCCATGTGGGCGCATTGATCGCGGCGTTCGTCATCGCTGGTGCCCTCGCCCACTGGGCGTCCTCATCGCCCGACGGGTTCGAGTGGGCCGCCGGGAGGCTTGGGTTAGAGGGCCGGGCGAAGGAGAAGGCGCTTCAAGTCATGCCCGACTATGCGTTGCCGGGCCTTGGGAGTCGGTTTCTGAGCGGGAGTCTGTCGGGTGTCATCGGCGTGGCAGCCGTATTCGGCGCGCTTCTAGGCCTCGGAAAGCTCTTGGGACAACGAGGCCGCCCGGTAGAGGACGCACAACCCGACGACCGGGAGTCGCCTCATGCACCATCAGCTCATTGACCATCTGAGCTATCTCGGCGGCCCGATCCATAGGCGCGACCCGCGAGCAAAGATCGTCGCGCTGTTGGGCTTGATCTTCGTCACGGTTCTCACCCCGATCCAGAACCTCTGGCACTTCCCGGCCTATGCGTGCGTCCTGGCAGCGGTGATTGCAGTCAGTCGCGTGCCCGTCCGTTACGTTCTGCGTCACGCGCTCCTCATCCTTCCGTTCGTCCTGGTTGTGGCGGTCTTCCTACCCTTCCTCGGCGGGGGCGATGCCGTCTGGTCGGTGCGCGTGGGAAACCTGGTGCTGGCGGTGACGCGAGAGGGGCTGTGGATCCTGGCGAACTTACTCGTCAAGGCATCCATCTCCGTCCTGGCGACGATCACTCTGGTCTCAACGACGCGCTTCGTGGATTTGCTCAAAGGCTTCGAGCGCTTCGGGGCGCCTCGAATCATTCTGGTGACCCTGGCTTTCCTCTACCGCTATATCTTCATCCTCATCGACGAGGTGGCCCGGCTCAAACGTGCCCACGATGCTCGCTCGGTGGGTGCTAGGTCCTGGCGGGACTTTCACATCGTGGCGAACATGATCGGCGTGCTTTTGATTCGCACCTACGAGCGTGCCGAGCGTATCTATGCCGCCATGGTCTCCCGCGGCTTTACGGGGGAAATTCGGACGCTCTCCGTATTGCGCTTGCGCCCCTCGGATGTCGTCTTCGTTACACTGGTGGCACTTGGCCTGATGAGCCCGTGGCTATGGAAACTGCTCGCCTGACTGAAGACGGGCGCGAGGCTTCCCGAGCCGCCTCCGTGGTCCGGACGCGGGGCGTTTGCTATACCTACCCCGACGGCACGGCTGCTCTGGAGGGCGTGGACCTGCAAATCCATCGCGGCGCGGCCGTGGCGCTCGTGGGTCCCAACGGCGCGGGTAAGTCCACACTCATGCTGCACCTCAACGGAATCCTGCGCGCGCAGGTGGGCGAGGTGTGGGTCAACGGCCTCGAGGTGGAGCCGGGGACGTTGCGCGAGGTGCGTCGCCGCGTCGGCCTGGTCTTTCAGGATCCCGACGACCAACTCTTCATGCCTACGGTCTTCGATGACGTCGCCTTCGGGCCGATTAACCTGGGTTGGCCGGAGGATGAAGTTCGCCACCGCGTCGCGCATGCGCTCGAAGACGTGGGCCTGGTGGGCTACGAGACGCGCGCGCCCTACCACCTCTCAGGTGGAGAGAAGCGCAGGGCCGCCATCGCCACGGTCCTGGCGATGGAGCCTGATCTCCTGGTACTGGACGAGCCCACGAGCGGCCTCGACCCGGCTGGCCGCCGCCGTCTCATCGAACTGCTCCGGCGCCTTTCGCCCACCCTGCTCATCGCCTCCCACGATCTCGACATGGTCCTGGAGGTCTGCGAGCGCTGCCTGCTCATGGACGGTGGGCGGATCGTCGCCGAGGGCCCGCCTCAGGATCTCTTCGAAGACGAGGCCACTCTCGCCATGCATCGGCTGGAGCGGCCTTCGCTCATGGCCCGCCGCGAGGCGTAGGACGACCGTTTTTCAAGGTTGGCCCCAGAGCCGCGGTCTCACGCAACATAGCGCGCCGGTGGCGGAGATGCGCGTCGCCTGGCCGATCTCCCGTCCCCTTCGACAGCGCCCTTGCCGATCGGGCCTGTGCGCTTAGATTCCTGTGAGTCGCATCAGGACTGCGCCGAAAGATGCGCGGATCGAGGCCGTCCGGTCAGTGGACGAGCCCTCACGTGTTGGCTGTCACCGGTGGGAGGAACATGGACCAACTCAGAGTCGGTGTGATCGGGCATAATGGCGGGGGCTACCCTAGAGCTCATCTGCAAGCGTACGCGGCGATTCCCGAGGCCGAGGTCGTCGCCATCGCGGACGAAGATGCCGAAGAATCGCGAGCGATGGCGGCGGAATTTGACGGCTCGCACCATTACACCGACTACCGCGAGATGCTTGAGCGCCACGCGCTGGACGTGGTCAGCGTCGCAACGCCTGCCGCCGGACGACGCGATGCGGCGCTGGCGGCCTTCGATGCGGGTGCGCACGTGATGGCTGCCAAGCCCCTGGCGATGAACCTCGCCGAGGCGAGGGAGGTCGTGGAGGCTGCGGTGCGCGCGGGCAAGCTCCTCTCGGTGGCTTTGCCGAATCGCTTCAGAAGCGAGGTGCCCGCCTTGCGTGAAGTCTTACGTGCCGGCACCCTGGGCCACGTCTATCACTCAAGGATCTGGCACGGTCACGTCATGAATATACCGGGACACCATAGCTACTACAGGCGTGACCGGGCTGGCGGCGGCGCACTGATGAGCACGACGATTCACATGCTCGACGCGATCTTGTGGGTACTCGGAAACCCCAGGCCCGTCAGGGTCTCAGCCGCGAGCTACCACAAGCTGCGGAAGATGCACAGTCCCCCAGTGGCCTGGCCGGGCGGCGTCGAGGCGTGCGATATCGAGGATTTCAACATCGGTCTGGTACACTTCACCGATGGCTCCACCATGACCGTGGAGAGCAACTGGCTCAAGCACCCAAGCGCGCGGGGGAGCGGGGCGGAGATTCTCGGAGACTGGGGCGTAGCGAGCCGGAGTCCCTTGCGTGTCGAACTGGAAGACGGCGAGCGCATCATCGACGCCACGCCCCAGATCCCGCCCGATCCACCGGACGCTTACGGCGACAGCATAGCGGACCTCTGTCGTTCCGTCCTCGATGGACGGTTGCCTCTCATCCGTTTCAGTGAGATGCTGGACCTCCATCGCGTGATTGATGCGCTCTATGCGGCGGCTGCCCTCGGCGAGGAGGTCGCCGTCGCCGACTGAAGGCGATGGCCGGGCGCCGGAGCGTTTGCTGTCGCCAGTGGAAGGGGAAGACATGGATCGGCTCAAAGTAGGCGTGATCGGCTGCGGCGCCCATGGGCGCAGTGGGCATCTAAGGGGCTATGCCGAGACACCTGAGGCGGATCTCGTCGCCGTCGCGGACATCGACCCCCAGCGGGCGCGCGAGGCGGCGGCGGCCTTCGGCGTCCCGCACTACTACACCGACAGCCATGAGATGCTCGAACGCCACGTCCTGGATGTCGTCAGCCTCGCGTTGCCTCCGGCGGTCAATCGCGACGCCGCGGTGGCGGCGTTCGAAGCGGGCGCGAACGTGCTGGTCTCTAAGCCTCTGGCGATGAACCTTGCCCAGGCAAAGGAGATGGTCGAGACGGCCAAGCGCTCAGGGAAGCGCATGTCCATGGCGTTGGGGAACCGCTTCTCCCTCGAGGTGCGCGCGCTCCGCGGTTTCCTCGCGGACGGGAAGCTGGGCCACGTCTACCACACGAGGATATGGCACGGCCACGTGATGAACATCCCGGGTGCGCCCACCATGACCAGGCGCGAACTGGCCGGGGGCGGCGTGCTCTTCCATACGACGGTCCACATCCTCGACGCTACGCTCTGGGCGCTCGGCAACCCCGAGCCCGTGCGAGCCTCTGCGGCCAGCTACCAGAAGGTGAGGAAGATGAAGAAGCCCGTCATCACCTGGTCGGGTCCCCTGGAGGCGTGCGACATCGAGGATTTCAACGTAGGTCTGGTGCACTTCGTCGATGGCTCCACGATGACCGTCGAGAGCAACTGGATGACCCACCCCCGCTCGCGCTCAGGCGGCGCCGAGATCCTCGGCGATTGGGGCGTCGCGAGCTTGCGGCCTTTGCGCGTCGAGTTGGAGGATGGCGAGCGCATCATCGACGCTACGCCCCAGCTCTCGGCCGATTCCCAGAGCCCTGTCGGCAACTACTGTGAGGACTTCTGCCGGAGCATCCTTGAAGAGCGCCTGCCGGTTGTGCGCTTCGGCGAGATGCTCGACGTCCAGCGCATCATGGACGCCCTTTACGCTGCGGCCGAGCGCGGGGAGGAGATACCCGTGGCGGAGTGAGAGGCCGCGGCTCGATGTCTAGGGGCTGGGATGGACGGGCCTCACTGCCTGCATGACTCGGAAGGCGTCACAGAGATGAGGTTTTGGCTGGATATGGAGTTTGATGGCGCGGGCCAAGACGTCGAACTCATACGAGTTTTGGTCGAGTGCGAGCGGGCGAAGCAAAAGCTGTGAAACCGAGCGACCTAACGAGGTGCCGCACAGGATGCGAATGCGGCCTCTGCACAACTCGACTGTCACCCACTTCTTTGTGCCAGTGAGCTGTCGCAAGCGGGAGGACGTAGCATGGACCGGCTCAAAATCGGCGTGATCGGCTGCGGCGGCTTCGGTCGCAGGAGACACGTGGGCAACTACGTCAAGATACCTGAGGCGGAGGTCGTTGCGGTCGCTGACTTGAATGCCGAGCGGGCGCGTGAGGCGGCGGCGGAGCATGGTGTACCGCACCCCTATTCCGACTACCGCGAGATGCTGGACCGCCACGCGCTTGATATCGTCAGCCTCGGTACGATGACCTTCGCGAATCGAGACGCGGCGGTGGCCGCTCTGGAGGCGGGCGCGAACGTCCTGGTCTCGAAACCCATGGCCCTGAACTTGGCTCAGGCACAGGAGATGGTCGAAGCGGCCGAACGCGCAGGGAAGCTCCTCATCGTGGGAATGCAGAACCGCTTCATCTCCGACGTGCGCGCGCTGCACGACTTCCTGGCGGAGGGAAAGCTCGGGCACGTGTACCACTCGAGGATCTGGCACGGTCACACCATGGGCATCCCCGACCATGGCGGCTTCCATACGCGCGCTAAATCCGGCGGCGGACCCCTCTTCCACACGACGGTCCACACGCTCGATTCGACGCTCTGGATGCTGGGCTTTCCCAAGCCGGTTCGCGTCTCGGCCATGAGCTACCAGAAGATGTCCAAGATGAAGGAACCCATCATCACCTGGCAGGGCGGCCTGGAGGCGTACGACATCGAGGACTTCAACACGGGTCTGGTGCACTTCGCCGACGGTTCCACCATGTCGGTGACGAGCAATTGGCTCGCACACCCGCGCCAGCAGCCGAAACAGCGCGAGGGAGGCGTGGAGATCCTGGGTGACTGGGGCGTTGCCTACCATAGTCCCCTCTGCATCGAGCTGGAGGATGGCAAAGATCTCATTGACGTCACGCCCGAGCTTCCGCCTACTCCCGAGGACCCTTTTCTCTCCGCCCTCGAGGAGTTCTGCCACGCTGTTCTGGAAGGACGCCCACCCCTCGTACGCCCGGGTGAGATGCTCGACGTTCAGCGGATTATGGATGCCCTCTACGCTTCGGCTGAGCGTGGTGAGGAGGTCAGCGTGACCGACTGAGGGGCAGGGTTCGAGGACCAACGTTGGCTCTCGCTAATGGAAGGGGAAACATGGAGAGACTCAAGGTCGGTGTGATCGGCTGTGGTGCGTTCGGACGCAATGGGCATGTGAAGGGTTACGCCGGAATTCCCGAAGCGGAGATCATCGCCGTTGGGGACCTAGACCCCGAGCGTGCGCGCGAGACGGCGGCGGAATTCGGCGTCAGGCACCACTATGCCGATTACCGCGAGATGCTAGAGCGCCACGCGCTGGATGTCGTCAGCATAGCCACAGCGACCGTGGCCGTACATGACGCGGCGGTGGCGGCCTTCGAGGCAGGTGCCAACGTGCTTTGTTCAAAGCCGCTGGCGATGAATTTCGGTCAGGCGAAGGGAATGGTCGATGCGGCTAAGCGCGCGGGGAAATTCCTCTCGATGGGGTTGCAGAACCGTTTCAGGCCTGACGTGCGCGCCCTGCGCGATTTCCTGGCGGCTGGAAAGCTGGGGCACGTCTACCACACGAACCTCTCACACGGTCACATCATGGAGATTCCGGGCCACGGCTCCCTTCACAAGCGCGCGCTGTCCGGGGGCGGGGCGCTCTTCCATACGACGGTCCACCAGCTCGATGCGATCCTCTGGGTGCTCGGCAACCCCACTCCGGTGCGGGCCTCTGGCGCGAGCTATCAGAAAGTGAGCAGGATGAAGAAATCGGTCATCACCTGGCGGGGAGCGCTGGAAGAGTGCGATATCGAGGATTTTAACGTCGGTCTGGTCCATTTCGCCGATGGGTCTACCATGACGGTCACGAGCAACTGGATGGCGCATCCGAACACGGCCCCAGGTGCCGTCGTGATCCTGGGCGATTGGGGCGTCGCAACCCGCAATCCTTTCCGCATCGAACTGGAGGACGGCGCGCGCATCGTGGACGTTACCCCCGAGCTCCCGCCTGGCCCCGAAAGCGCTTTCAGAGCAAGCCTCCAGGATTTCTGTCAATCCGTACTCGAAGGGCGTGTGCCGACCGTGCATTTTAGCCAGATGCTCGACGTTCAATGGATCATGGACGCGCTCTACGTTTCGGCCGATCGGGGCGAGGAGGTCCGCGCTGCCGAGTGACGGGCGAGCCCCGGGTCAGCGGAGGTTGGGGCGCGGGATAGCGCCCTTGACACCGCCGGCGGCTACACCGGAAGCGCGACCCTGGAGTACGAACACGGTCCGTGGATAGACCGTGACAGGGCCGACGTCTTGACCGAGCGTATCAAGATGCGGGATGTCGTGTGGCTACTCTTGTAAATCTTGCGTTACAGAAGATCACGGACGCGCGCCGCCTCGGCGGTGTAGAAGCGCCCGGCCTTCCCCACGACCGTTGCCTCGCAATGGCGGCAGGTGAAGACCGAGCGCTTGCCCTGCTGAATCTCGGCGCCGCAGGAGGGACACGGTCCGATCAGCGCCGTGGACGAGGCCGTGAAGAGGAACAGGAGCCCCAAGCCGACGATAAATCCACAGAGCACCCATATGTCGCTCCACGCCGTGAGGCCCAAGGCCCCGATAGCCAGAAGGATGGCGACGCCGCTCAGCGTGCCGTAGATCAGGCTGGACTTCTCTACGACGGCTATGCTTTGCCGCTTCGCCCCGACGACCCCCTCTTCGCTCATGTGCACCCCTGTCGTCAATGAGCCTTCAAGCGCCCGTAGCACTCCGATGTCCCGCGCGCAGCTCGTGAGATCCTCGATGGATGGCGCAGTGCCTCGCCACCCAGGCTCTTACCCCGCTAGTCGTTTCGGGTGCCTACCAGCCTCGAAATCCACGCGCCGATGATGCCCCCGATGATCGGCCCCAAGATGTACAGCCATAGGTGTCCTGCCTTGGCGGCGATGAGCGCAGGGCCGAGCGAGCGCGCGGGATTCATGGAGGCACTCGAGACGTTGCCGCCGCCGAGGGCCAAGAGCGTGATGGTCCCGCCGATAGCGAAGCCGGCGATGTAGCTTGGAGCCTTCGCGTCCGTCGCGACCGAGGTGACCACAAACACGAAGATAGCCGTCAGCACGATCTCGAGGACAAACGCGTTCCCCGAGGCCGTCTCGCCCACTGGCGCGTTGGTTCCTAGATCGGCGGCGGTTCCGATGATGAGGCGCAGGAGCACCCCGGCGATCAGAGCGCCGATACACTGCGCGATGACGTAGCCCGGCACCTCTCGCCACGGGTGGCGCCCAACGGAGGCCAGGCCGATGGTCACCGCCGGATTGGCGTGTCCACCCGAAATATGCCCCGTCGAGGCGACCATGACAGCAAGCGTGAGGCCGAAGGCGAGGGCCACGCCCACGTGACTCATGCCCGTCATGATGGCACTGCATCCGACGAAGGTCAGCGCGAAGGCGGCCATCGTCTCGGCACCAAGCCTCTTGGAAAGCCCCGGTGCTGATGCCTGGCCCGCGGTTGCTTCTGAAGCTGCACTCATGGCGTCCCCCCGTGTGTCGCTGGCACCCCCTAATGGATGGGCGGTTGTCCAGCTGAGCACTGGTGCGTCGTTGAACAGGGAAAAGAGGCGGTCCTTTCCTCACTCAGCAACGCTAGATACTAACGCTAGATACACTAAACGATCATTCGGCTCTGTCAAGTACCAATACAAATACAATACAAACCGGGACACGCCCCATCCCCGGACGCCGAATTACGATTGCCTTCTGAGCGGTTGGCGTATTTTTTCTACAGAGTGTAGCATTAGGGGGCAAGACGATGGCAGAGGACGGGAGAAGGCTAGGATCGCGGCGGTGGACCGCTGAGGCGATCCGTAATCTGCGCGAGCGCGCGGGGCTTTCGGAGCGCGTCTTCGCCCAGGCGCTCGAGGTCTCGCCGATGGCCGTCATCGAGTGGGAGCGGGGCGGTCGGAAGCCGAATCGTGTCTACACCGCGAATCTCGACGCTTTCGCAGCTCGGCTGGAGGAAGCCGATGGGTGCGGTGATGGCTAATTTGTCACCTCGACGACGATCTCAAACTCGACCGCCGCGTTGACGCAGCCGAGAACGTGAACCACGCGGCTCACCGCATCGAGGCTTCCCACGCCCGGAGGCCGCGAGGGCGGCGCATAGCGGGTTCATCACGCGTTTGCTCTCACCCGTAAATCGCCTATCTTAGAAAGCACTTTGCCATAAAAGTGCCGGAGACGATATGGCACGGCCGTCCGGCATGATGCGGCTTTTGGGTTGCACCATGGGGACACGCGGACCTCTCCGGCCGGCTAGGGTTCGCATGGCGTATCCGGAGTAGGCGAATGGATGAGCGATTTCTGCAAGAGGCCGGGACGGGCATCTTCACGGGCAACGAGTTGATCGTCAAGGGCGGGTTGGAAAGCGCAGTTGCTTCCATCACCGGGTATCCAGGCTCGCCCGTCGCGGAAGTTTTCGACACCGTCGAATCTATTCGCGACCTGCTCCTCGAGCGAGGCATCCTCGCCCAGATCGCCAATAACGAGGCGCTCAGCGCCGCGCGTCTCAACGGCTCGCAGATGAGCAACATCCGCGCGATGGCCGTGATGAAGAACGTCGGCCTCCACGTCGCTTCCGACGCGCTGGCGATCAGCAACATGACGGGCCCTGCGCCCGGTGGTGGGGCCGTCTGCGTGTTCGGCGATGACACCTGGACCGAGGGTACCCAGGTGCCCGCTGATAGCCGCTTCATGTCCCAGCACCTCTACATGCCCGTCGTCGAGCCCAGTACCTTCCAGGAGATTAAGGACTGGCTCGGCCTTTCCTTCGAACTCAGCGAACGAACCAAGCTCTATGTCGGTTTCCTGGTGACCTCCAACCAGGCCGACGGCGGCGGCACCGTCCTCTGCGCTTCCAACCGCTACCCCGATGTCAATACCCGGGCCCCTGTCACGCTGGATACCTCCCAAATCTCGCTTGATGACCGCGTCGTCATCCCGCCGGATACAGGCCGGAAGGAGATAGAGGTCGTCGAGGGGCGCTTCCCGAGGTTACTGGCGTTGGTGCGGGAATTCGGCCTCAACCGCATCGTCCACCCTAGCCGGTCCCGAAAGCGTTTGGGTTTCGTCACCTCCGGGCTGGCGTACTGCTACCTGGAGCACGCCCTCGCTGAGCTGGGTCTTCTGGGCGCGATCCCCATCCTCAAGCTGGGCGTCACCCATCCGGTGGACCCGACCATCATCTGCGAGTTCGCCCGCGGGGTCGAGGACTTGGTTGTCGTTGAGGAGAAGCGCGCGTTCATCGAGCCGCAGGTGACCGCCATCCTCAGTGCCGCTCGGCAGGGCGGCGAGCTGGGCGACTACCGCGTCTGGGGCAAGGCCTTTCCCGAGGGTCTGCGCGGTCTTCCCTCCACGCGCGGGTTCAACCCCTCCATCCTCATCGACCACCTGGCGCCTCTCTTGTTGGCGTTGCGCGACCCGACCGTTCCCGTGGATGCTGAGAGGCTCGAGCGTGAGCGCGCCCTGGTTGCCCGGACGGCGGAGGTGAAGATACGCGCCCCCGGCCGCACGCCTTCCTTCTGTCCCGGTTGCCCGCACCGCGATTCCGCCAGCGTCCTGAAGCAGGTTACCGATGATCTCTTGGACCCCGAGTATATGGAGCGTGAGCACGGTCTCGAGCCAGTGGACCTTGTTTTTCACGGGGATATCGGCTGCTATTCGATGCTCAAGTACGCGCCTTTCAGCCGGCTCATGCACAACCTATCGGGCATGGGGCTGGGCGGCGGCACGGGCGCGGGGATCGACCGCTTCATCACCAACAAGCAGGTCGTCTTCATGGGCGACTCGACGTTCTTCCACAGCGGGATGACGGCCATCTCCGACTCGATCAAGCACCGCCAGGACATCACCTACATTATCCTGGACAACAAAACCACCGCGATGACGGGCCACCAGCCGACACCCGGCATCGACATCGACGTGCTGGGTCAACCCACCTTCGCTCAGGACATCGAAAAGATCGTCCGCGGCCTGGGCGGGGAGGACGATGTGTGGCTTGCGCGGATGGATCCGGCCGGCCGCGCGGACTACCGTCGCACCGTGGAGAGCGCGATGCTGCGTGACGGCGTGAAGGTTATCGTCGCGGATAAGGAATGCGGCATCACCTTCCATAGGCGCGAGCGCGCGAAGCTCGCAAAGGTTGCGGCCGAGCGCGGTTATCTCCCCGAGAAGGTGGAGATCAACATCACGCCGGAGGTGTGCGAGTACTGTCTCGAGTGCACCCGTGGGACGGGCTGTACGGGGTTGACGGTCACCGAGACGCCGTACGGTCCCAAGATCGAGACGGACCTGTCTACCTGCGTGGCGGACACCGCCTGCACCAAACTCAAGGCGTGCCCCTCCTTCGAAGAGGTGACGATCCGCCGTTCGGCGCCGGGGAGGTCGAAGAAGCGCGAACTCACCCTCGATGACCTCCCCGAGCCTGAGATCGACGACTTCGACGACGTTTGGTACTGCTACATCGCGGGCGTCGGCGGCATGGGAATCAACCTCGTCTCGGCCGTCCTGGCCAAGGCGGCGGCGCGCGAGGGCTTGAGCGTGCACTTCGCGAACAAGAAGGGGCTCGCCATCCGCAACGGCTCGGTGTACTCCCATCTGAACTTCGCCAAGGACGATCGCGTGCTCTCGCCGATCACGCCATACGGCAAGGCGAACCTGCTTTTCGGTCTGGATATCCTTGAGGCCGCCAGGGGCCTCGATCCGAGGGGCACGCTTCGCGTTGGGGGACCCGAGAGGACTGCAGCCGTGGTCAACACGGCCAAGACACCCACTATCTCCACGTTGATGGACGACGAGGATTTCTCGCCCGGAGAGCTGGAAGGTCTTCTGCGCCGCTACACGGACGCTTCACGCTACTTCGGTGCCGACATCTTCGACATCGCGGGGACCCACCTGGGCAACAAGCTATACGCCAATATCATCCTGCTGGGCATCGCATGGCAGAAGGGCCTTGTGCCGCTTTCCGAGAAGGCCTTGCACTGGGCTATCGAAAACACTGTGCGCCGCCGCGACCGCGAGACCAACCTCAAGGCGTTCCGTCTGGGGCGAGCCGTCGCGCACGATCCCGAGCGCTTCAGCATCGCGGCGCCCCAACTCGGATATGCCGACACCGTTGAGAGCAAGGGGGGGATTCTCGCCAGCAGGATGTGGGGCGGGGAGAAGCTTGCGACGGCGTATCGGCTGCTCGTCGCCGGGGCGCTGGACGACACGGCCCTCGATGACACGCTGCGGGCCGACGCCGCCAGGCGCATCTACGATTGCTTGCAGTACGAGGGCCTGGACTACGCGCGCCAGTACGTGGACCTCATTCGTGAGACCTATGAACGCGACAGCGCCGAGCATGGATTCGCCGCCACACGTTCTGTGATCTGGAACCTCGCCAAGTGTATGGTCATCAAGGACGAGATCTACGTCGCCCATCTTCTGACGAGCGAGGAGAAGCGCGCCCACGACCGTGCCCGCTACGGCGTCGATCCTGAAAACGGCGACCGGCTCACGTACCGTCATTTCACCCGGCCTCGCTTCACCGTCTTCGGTAAGAATATCGAGTTCGACATCACCACGCGCGATTGGCAGCTCTCGCTATTCAAGCACCTGAAGTTCCTGCGCCGCCTACTTCCGGGTTGGCACACGCGCGAGAAGGCCTTCCGCGCCTGGTACGTGGATCTGGTGCGCGGTTTTCGCTACGAGGATGAGGCTGGCTACCGGGCCTACGTCGATGCGCTTGCGACGCCCGAGGAGGTCCGCGGCTACCGGGAGGTGCGCTACCCCAAGATGGACGCCGCCCGCCGCGCCGCAGAAGCCGCTCTGAACCGGACCGCCGTCGCCCGCGAACCCGAGGAGGAGCCCGTGGCGGCATAGGGCCGCCCCCACCTCGCTAGGCTCCTTCTACCTTCAGCACCCGCAGCAGGACCAGCCCTCCGAGCGCGACGTTGACGTACGACGTGGCGAAGCGCCATAGCACGGTGAAGACGGGGATCACGTCGACCGGTGCGATCAGCCCCATGAGCGTTGCGGCGACGACCTCCATCAGGCCGCTTCCGCCGGGCGTCGGGAGGAAGTACGCTGCGAAGGTGATCAGAATCTGTACGAGGATGACCTGCTCCAGCGGCACGGGTGCACTAAGGCCCAGAAGGATGACGTACGCGATCATGTACTTCGCCAGGAACGAGAATGCGGAAAGCCCCGCCCCGGCCGCGATGGTGCCCTTGGCTGTGCGCGTGTAGCCGGCCAGGTCTTTCTGGCATCCCGAGAGCCAGGCCGAGGCGCGGCGCGCCCAAGCGGGGGGCGATTCTCTAGTGTGGCCGCGCAACCGGACGACCCATCCAAGCAGCCCCTGTGCCAATCGCTCCGCCGCCGTAGCATGGAGCATGCACAAGGCCGTGAACACCGCCACTATCCCGAAGGCCAGTGCAGCGTAAGACAGCCAGTAACGGACGCCGGGTAACTCCAAGACCTCGGGTTCTAGGGTGGCGAGCGCTCCGGTCGTGAGTGCACCGATAGCGATCACCGTGCACGTGAAGCTCGCCAGGCTCGCCATGATGGCCGAAGTGACCGGCATGCCGGCGCGCGCCAAAACATAGACCTGAGCGAATCCTCCCCCCGTCTGCGACGGCGTCACGGCGCCCATGAACGTGTTCGACAGGCCCGCCTGAGCGCAGGTCCAGTACCGGATGGCGGGGTGCAGTCGCCGCGCGAACAGATAGAGCCGCAAGCCCGTCGCGAGCCAGTCCGCCGTTGCAAAGCCTAGGGCAAGCACAACATGGAGCCAGCGAATCCTCCCAAGCGCGGGCAGGCTCTCCTCGGCGCCCGTGTACAGCGTCACGGCTAAGAGCCCCGCAACGCTCAGCGCGGCGAAGAGCCGCAGGCCGGTCCAAAGTCTCCGACGCTGAAGTAGGCCCTGTGTCAGGGGAACGTCTTTATCTTCTACGGTTGCCACGAGATCAGTGCTCCCCCTGACGCCGAGCGGCCACAACATCACCCGACGCGACTCCTCCTTGGTCTTGGGAAGCTGGCCGATAGGGGATTGGGGCCTGGACCAGGCCTAGAGGTTGCGGAACGCGGAATCCAACAGCGCTGGAAGCGCCGCGACGCTCGGGAGGATGTGCGTGTGGCGAACGGTCCCCAGATCGGCGGCGGATTGCACCCCGGTGAGCACGCCAATGACGCCAGCGGCTCCTGCGTTGGTTCCCGCCTGAAGGTCTACGGTCGAGTCGCCCACCTTTGCGACCTGAGCCACGTTCCCGATGCCAGTAGCCTCCATCGCGCGGAAGATCATGTACGGCGCCGGTCGGCCCGCGGACACGTCGTCCGCGTTGACCCAGGTGTCAACGATGCCGTCCTTCCATCCCAGGCGGTCCAGCATCTCCTCCTGCACGTCTCGACCGAAACCGGTCGTGAGCGCGATCTTGATCTCCATCTCCCGCAGAGCGCCGAAGGTCTCGGTCGCTCCCCCAATGCGCTCCAGTGGCCCCTTTCGGCAGGCTTCTAGCATCGCCTCATCGTAGGCGCGGTTGATCCGTTCCGCTTCCGGGTAGATTTCCGGGTTATCCGGCCCCAGCCGCGCCCTGAGCAGATGCTGGAAGGCCCGAAGTTTGTGCGTTCCCATCCAGGGTAGGAGCGTCTCGCGGCCGGTTGCGTAACCGCTCGCCTCCATGGCCCCTCCCATGGCAGCCGCGACTAGACCCTCGTCTTTGACGGTGGTGCCGGCCATGTCGAAGACCACGAGGTGGATCATACTCATCTCCCTTCTATGGGTATCGCGAGGTCCGCATCAAGAAGCCTTATCCACCCAAGTACTTCGCCCACATCTGCGTCAACGACACGGCCGTCACCGCCCACAGGATGAGCGCGGAGACGACCGTGCCGACCAGAACCCAACGATGCGCTCTGTAGGCGGGCGGAAGCTGCGCATTGAGCCAAATCGCTCCCAAGCAGACGATGGCGACTCCCAAGTTGGTCGAAAGCGTCGCCAGGATGTCCATCATCGTGACCGGCTTGATCCCTGTCCAGACCACGACCGTCGAGGCGACCATCAGGTAGATCGCCATGCGCCGAAGCGTCCAGCGGTAGGGCTTGGCACGGAGCGCGCCGATGAAGTGCCCCAGGTACTGGTGGGTCACCCGCGCGAAGATATCCGGAATCGCGTTGAGCGAGCCCCACAGCGCTGCCAGGATCGTGATGTAATAGATGGGTACCATGATGGCGTTAATCTCCGCCCAGATCACCCGTTGCTCCGAAAGAAGCCGGAAGCCGGCGGGCAAGAGATGCCGCGGGTACATCACGGACGCACCCGCGACTAGGAAGGCGCCCGTGACGACAAAGAGCGCGACCGCGCCGAGGACTATATCGGTCCGCAACGGAAGCAGCGCGCGCCGTGCCAGGCGGAGCGATTGGGAATCCACCGGGAGGTAATCCGCTGGCATACTCGCCGCCGCACGCGCTCGGATCACCGCAAGCTCCGGGTGGGCGGTCATCCCCCACTTCCGCACGGCCACCCAGTCGGCGTAGACGACATACGCGACCATCGTGCCGCCGACGTATCCAAACGTCGTCGTAAGCTCCAGCGCCACGGGCCGATCGCTGAACGCCTCGTGGTTCGCGAGCCACGGGGGGTACTCCGGCAGTTGCCAGAAGCCGACGAGGCCCCCGACGAGCTTGAGAAGATCGGGGCCCGCCAGGATCGCGCCGGCGAGTGTCCCGATCACCAGAATACCGCAGATGATGAGCTGCTGTCTTTCCAGCGAATGGTACGTCACCCCCATGCCAAGTCCCATCGCACCGACGAGAAAGACCGTCGCCCAAAGCCGCACGTTACCGACCGCCGCGATGCTCGTCACGAGGTCGCCGCATGCCGCCGCAATCGCCGCAATTCCGAAGGGGAGGACCGAGACGTCTATGACGAGGATGAACCAGAGAAGCCAACCCCTGGGTCCGGGTGCGCGCAGCCAACGCTCGCCAATGGATTCGCCTGTCAAGAGCGTGTAGCGGCCCAGGAGATAGGTGACGAAGACGCTCTTAGTGACGGCGCTGATCGCGATTAGCCATAAGAGCCGGTACTCGCCCCACGATCCGACGCGCACCGCCAGGACCGTCTCCCCCGCGCCGATGACGAACGACGCCAGGATGGCCGCAGGCCCGAAATTCTTCAGGAGCATCCAGATTCCGCGCGGGGACCAGCCTTTGGCGAGCACGTCCTCTGGCTCGGGGAAGGCGACTGGGCCGGCCGGGACGTTATGGCCTTCGATGGGATCACCGCCCGTCATGGCCATGCACCCACCTCTGGCAAGAGCGCTTCGATCCGCGCCTCTTGCTCCGATCTCAGGCGAAAGCCGGTCGCTCCGGCGTTGTCGTGGACCTGCTCGGCCGTACGTGCGCCCGCGAGGACGCAGGTGACTCCCGGACGATGGACCGTCCAGTTCAGCACCACCTGGGGCACGGTCTTCCCGAGCTCCGCCGCGATCCGGCGCAATTCGTCCACGAGCCGCATCGCCACCTCGTAAGCCTCACCGTGGAAGCCCGGAGCCTGCCTGCGGTCGTCGTCCTCTGAAAACTGGTGCCCACGGCCGTAACGCCCCGAAAGCAGCCCTCTATAAAGGGGGTGATAGACGCAGACGGCTAGTTCCTCGCGTTTGCAATAAGGCAGAAGCTCGCGTTCGTTCTCCCTCCGGAGCATGTGGTAGGGTGGCTGGACAGCCACGACTGGCGCCACCTGTCGGAAGCGGTCGATCTGTTCGGGCGTGTAGTTGCTGACGCCCAGAAAACGCACTTTACCTTGCCGCCTCAGGTCCTCCATCGTTCGCGCCGTCTCCTCGATGGGCGTCTTGTCGTCATAGGAGTGGATGTAGTAGAGATCGATATACTCCACGCCCAGGCGGCGCAAGCTCTTGTCGCATTCACTCAGGATGCGGGCGCGTGAGCCATCCCTGACAACGCCCTCCCGCCCCTCTTCCCAGTGCAAGCCGCCCTTGGTGGCGATGACGACCTCATCGCGGCGGCCGCGGACAGTCTCTCCCACAAGCCGCTCCGATTCGCCTTCGGTGCCGTACATGTGGGCGGTGTCGAGGAAGTTGATCCCCGCATCCAACACCGCCTGCAGCGCCGCTTTCGAATCCCGCTCCGTCACTCCGTACCAGCGGCCCGAAATTGGCCACGCGCCGAAAGCCACTTTCGAGACTTTTAATCCCGATGCCCCCAGTTCGACATACTCCATCGCATCGCTCCGATCTTCGCGGCGTTGCCTTAGATCTCGCCATCCACCAGGCTCAAGACATCGTCGAGGGCGTCGAGTCCTTCCCGAAGCTCCGCTTCGGTGATGATGAGGGGCGGCGAGATGAAGAGGTTGCCCCAGCGCATGCTCGTGTGCACCCCTCGCGCCTTCAGCTCGCCGAGGATTCGCTTGCTCCAGGCCGAACCGCCGATCTCCGAATCCGGGAGTGGTACGAGCGATGCCCGCGTCCCCCGGTCGCGCACGAGTTCGACCGTGCACAGTAGCCCCAGACCCCGCACGTCACCCACGCATGGGTGTTTCGCCTTAAGCGCTTCGAGCTCGCGCATGAGGAACTCGCCCATGCGCGCCGCGTGCGCGATGACATCTCCGTTGCGGTACTCCTCGATCGTCGCGATCCCGGCAGCCATGGCCAGAGGGTGACCGCTGTAGGTTTGGCCCACGGGGTAGAGACGCTCCTCGAAATGGTCCGCGAGGGATCTGCGCAGGATCGCCGCCCCCAGCGGGACGTAGCCGCTGGTGATTCCCTTGGCGACGACTAGGATATCGGGCACCACGCCCCAGTGGTCCACCGCAAACCACTCGCCCGTGCGACCGAAGCCGTTGATCACCTCATCGCAGATCAAAAGGATTCCGTAGCGGTCGCAGAGTTCGCGCAGTTCGGGCATCCAGTCTCCTGGCGGCACGAACCCACCGCTCGATCCCGCCACCGGCTCAACCACAACCGCGGCGATGGTCTGGGGCCCCTCCATCTGGATCAGGTCTTCGACTTTGTGCAGGCAGTGCAGTTTGCACTCGGGAAAAGTCATACCGTAGTCACAGCGGTAGCAGTAGGGGTCGAAGAACCGCACGGTGCCCGGCGCGCCGGGCTCGACGCGCAATCGCCTGGGGTCACCGCCCACCGATAGGGTGGCCGTGGTCGTTCCGTGATAGGAGCGGTACTTCGCCAAGATCTTCTGGCGTCCGGTCACCATCCGCGCGACCTGGAAGGCCACCTCGTTGGCCTCGCTACCGCTGTTCGTGAAGACTGCCTTGGCGAGATCACCCGGCGTCACCTCCGCAACGAGCTCCCCCAGCCGCAGCTTGGCGGGCGTCGCGAAGTTGGGGCCGATGTACGTCAGCTCATCCGCCTGCTGTTTAATCGCCTTGATGATCTGCCGGTTGCCATAGCCCAGGTTCACGTTGAAGAGTTGGGATGAGAAGTCCAGATAGCGCACCCCGCTCTCGTCGTAGAAATAGACTCCTTCCCCCCGCGTCACGACGGTCACCGGGTCGGCGCCACGCTGTGCCGTCCACGGGTAGATCACGTGCGCTCGCGCGTTTTTTGCTAAGGCGGCAGGGGCTTTCGTTTCCGCCATCTTCGTTCTCCTCCGCGTTGAGGCGCTGACGCTTGCGCCTAGAGCCGAAAAACTATCGCTGCATGCACGTCCACTGCCTCGCCCTCATCTCGCCTCCTGCGCTTGTCGGAGGATAGAAGAGTGGCTCGTCCGATCTGCGTTGGTGTCGGCGAAATAGTTGCCCGTGTCCCCGCCCGACCTTTCTTGTCTCAGGGACCACCAATATGGACAATACGCCGAGAAGGAGCCAGAATCTTCGTGTCTGAAACGCATGGAGAACGGCCGCATAGGAATCGACTTGCGACTGAAAAGAGCGCTTACTTGAGGAGCGCCGGCCATCAGCCCGTAGATTGGTATCCCTGGGGCGAGGAGGCCTTCCGCCGCGCGAAGGATCTGGAGCGACCGGTGCTCTTGGATATCGGGGCCGTCTGGTGCCACTGGTGTCACGTGATGGACGGCGAGAGCTACGAGAACCCCGAGATCGCCGACATCATCAACCAGAAGTTCGTCGCCGTGAAGGTGGACCGCGATGAGCGCCCGGACGTGGATACGCGCTATCAGGGGCCGGTGGCCGCCATCTCGGGACAGGGAGGCTGGCCCTTGACCGCGTTCCTGACGCCTGAGGGCAAGGTTTTTTACGGCGGCACCTACTTCCCGCCACAGGACACGATGGGGCGCCCGGGCTTCAAGCGGGTCTTGGGCGCCGTCACCGATCAGTACCGCGCGAAGACGGAGGAGGTCGCGGCCACCGCACAGGACCTCTTCACGCGCATGGAGCGCTTCGAGGCCTTCACGGCCACCGAGGGCGAACTCTCCGACCGCCTCATCGGCGAGATCCTCGCCTTCGCGCGCGAGCAGTTCGATCCAGCCAACGGCGGCTTTGGCGAGGCGCCCAAGTTCCCGCACTCGAGCGTCATCGAGCTCCTGCTCGCACGCGCGCATCTCACAGACGGGGTGGGCTTTCTGCAAATGGCGACGCGCACATTGGACGGCATGGCGCGCGGTGGAATGTACGACCAGATCGGCGGCGGCTTCCACCGCTACAGCGTGGACGCCCACTGGCGCGTGCCCCACTTCGAGAAGATGAGCTACGACAACGCTCCTCACCTAGAGACTTACCTCCACGCCTACCAGATCACGGGCGACGCCTTCTACCGCCAGGTAGCCGAGGGCATCCTCTCGTACGTCTCGGCTGTTGCGAGCGATACCGGGCGCGGGGGCTTCTACGCTAGCCAGGATGCCGATGTCGGCCTGAACGACGACGGCGATTACTTCACCTGGACCCTCGACGAACTGAGTGATGCGCTGCCGGACTCCCAGGCGTTCGAGGCTGTCGCCTACTTCTACAATGTCGCTGAGCGCGGCGATATGCATCACAACCCTCGAAAGAACGTTCTGTGCGTTGCCAAGGAGATGGGTGAGGTCGCGGCCATGCTCGGCGTGGGCGTCGAGGAGGCGGAGGCGATCTTGGGAGGAGCGAGGGCCCGCATGCTGGAGGCTCGCTCGCGGCGAGAGGCGCCTTTCGTGGATGAGGCCCTTTACACCAACTGGAACGGCATGATGATCGCCGCTTTCTGCGAGGCCGCCAGGGTCCTGGGCGACGTAGGGGCGGTGCAACTGGCCCACAAGTCCGCCGACCGGCTTCTCGCGGAGGGGTACGATCCTCTGAGGGGCTTCGCGCACAGCTTGGCGGAAGGCGTTCCAAGCATCTGGGGGCTACTTGATGATCAGGTTCAGATGGTGCGGGCGCTGTTGGCCCTGTGGGAACTCGGTGGCGAGCCGCGCTATCTCAGGGCAGCCCGAAGCCTCGCAGACCTTCTGGTCGATCGGTTCTGGGATCCGGCCGACGGCGGCTTTTTTGATAGGGCTTCCGGCCAGAAGGCCATTCCCGGCGTCGCGACTAGGCGCAAACCCATCCAGGATTCCCCCACGCCCGGGCCCAATGCTATCGCCGCACTCGCGCTTGACCGGCTCGCCATGGTCACGGGTGAGGGCCGCTACCGCGAGCACGCGGAGGCATGTTTGCGTGCTTTTGCGGGCTCCGCGCCCCAGCTTGGCGTCTTCGCGGCGACATACGGCTTGGCACTGCATTACCATATTCATCCGCCGCCGCAGGTCGTGATCGTCGGTTCGCGCGGGGCAGCTGAGACCCTTGCGCTGGTCGAGGCGACGTTTAGCGCCTACCGGCCAGGGGCGCTCGTCGTCCAGCACGACCTCGCCGAGGCGGACCTCTCCACCCTGCCGGAGACCGTGCGCCCCATGATCGCCTTCAGCCAGAAGCTCGGTGGCCCCCAGGCATACGTCTGTGCGGGTCTATCCTGTGCTCCACCTACGAATGACCCCGAGCAGCTCCGGGAATTCGTCAAAACCTTCGGTCGCTCCAACGCGTTGTAGGTGAATGCACCACGAGTACGCGGGGCAACCGTTCTCATCACGCGCGGCTACAGCGCCGGAAAGCGCGCGCGCATGGGGTCGATGAAGACCGGCGTTGAGGAGGTGAAGAGGACCGCGATCACCCGGGATGCCATGCTCAAGACGGATGCCTCCCGATGGGTTGAGCTTGTGGCGGGTGAGCACGGGCAGGGCATGGCTGCACGGGGCGTTTCGCATCACAAACGCCTGGCTGGTGGTATGAGATCGGGCGCGGAGAGCTCTTCGTCTACAATCTCGATATCGTGCACCTCGAGTTTGAGGATGCGGCCGTCGGGTGAGCGCTCGGTCGCCGCGCCGGTGGCCACGACGTAGCGATTGAGCACTTCCGCGAAGATCGGTTCGTTTCGCTCGGCGTAAACGCAGGTGACCTGCGGTCCTTCTGGCGGGCGAACGCGACAGCGCCGGCCTTCCAGATCCACCTCGAGCACCCAGCCCTTGACCTTGAGGCCCTGCTTGGACGCGCCCTGCGCGCAGTCGTGGATGCGATCCCGGACCCCGGCGTCCAGTGCCCCCTCGCGATCCGCGCTGCCCTCGCAGGCGGAACGCAGGCGGATGCGGTCGGTTCCCCGATCAAGCAGACGGGTCAGGTCTCGTAGAGCCGCGAGGACGCCGTAGTCGAAGGCATCGTGAAGCCGCGGGTCCTGCTGGCCCAAGAGGGCGATGCCCTGGACCATCACGGCGATGGCCCGTTGACCGAGCGTTCCGGCACCGTCGGGAAGATCGAGTTCCCGGGCCTGCGTCAGAGCCAAATCGAAAGCGATCTCGAAGCCCCCGGCTGAGCGCATCATCAGGACCTCGAGCGTGCAGGCGGCTTCGACCGCCTTTCGAAGAACGCTCGGGTCATCGTTCGGCGCGCCCTCGGTAAGCGCAAGACCGATCCTGCGGACGCACTGCTGGACCTTATCCATGAGCTGGACCAGATCGGCGGCCGGGATCCGTCCACTGCGGATGCCGTCGCCCTCGAGCAAGACGACAAGGTGCGGTATCCGGGAGGCAGTTTCCTCGCTCATCGGTCGGCTGGGGCCTTATTCCTTACTGAAATGACAGCAATGACAGTGCTCAATCAAGGTAGACCCACTCGAAAGTCACGGAGGCGGCAGTGCCGTCGCGCGCACGCGCCACACTCTTGACCGCCAGCGCCACTGCCCGCCCCTCGTGCGTCTTAACGACGTAGGCGTGGGCCACCTCCACGGGGTTGATGATCTCGCGGTATCCCCCCTCCGGCACGACGTTCACGCGTAGGAGCGGGCGTTTACCGAGGTCCACAAACGCAGCCAGGAAACTTCCTTCGGCCGATGGCTGGGTGAAGAAAACGCCCCGCGCGCGGCCGTACTGGTCGGTCGCCAAGTCCACCGAAAGATCGGGGAGCACGTTCTCATGCTTTGGCGCGTCAGGCCCGATAGGAAACTCCACAATGGACTGCTTGGCAAAGCGGTAACCCACGAGTTGCGGATCGCCCTCGGCCTTCACGTGGATCTTCACTGTCTCGGAAGCGGCTTCTCCCACGGCAAGATAAGTGTAGCGGTAGGAGCGGCGGTTGGCAAGGCGAAGGGCACTCTTACCGCTTGACTACCGGGGCTTGCGCCGCATATTGAGGATCACGTTACCTTAGAGAAAGAGGGTCCCTAATGCCGGGCTACGAACGCCACATCTTCGTCTGCACCAACGTGCGTCCGGGGGGGCATCCCCGCGGTTGCTGCTCCGAGAAAGGCTCCGTCGAGGTTCGCGAGGCGCTGAAGCTGGCGGTGAGCAAGCGCGGTCTAAAGGGCCGCGTGCGCGCGAACATCGCTGGCTGCCTGGATTACTGCGAGTACGGCCCCACAATCGTCGTCTACCCCGAGGCAGTCTGGTACGGTGGCGTCCGCTCCGAGGATGTGGACGAGATCGTCGAGAAGCATCTGATCGGCGGCCAGATCGTCGAGCGGCTCCTGCTGGCAGAGACGCCTCCCCCCGAGGATGAACTGCCGCTGCGGCTGGTGGTGGATGGCTCAGTCGGGAAGACGCGCCTCTACACCTATAGCGTGCTCGATCACCTGCCGGAGGAGGCGCAGATCGCCGAGGTCGGCGAGATCATCCCCGATCGTCAAGGCGCGGCGGTCAAAGCGGGGGCGCTACTCGACGCCGCAGGACCCAACCCGGAGGCGACGCACGCCACGGTCCACGCCGCCGAAGGCGTCTTCGCGGCGAGCGTGCCGCTGACGGATCTGGCTGAGCGGGGCCTCCTCGTTTACAAGCTGGATGGGGGACCTCTGCCGCGCGGCAAAGGCGGCCCCTTGCGCTTCCTGCTCCCCAATGCAGCTCAGAGCTGCACGAACATCAAGGGCGTCGGGCGGATCGAGATCACCGTGGGGCCGGGCAAAGACACCATGCCTCAGGGACCGCACCGGGTGATCCGCGAGAGGTGCGGACAGGTCTAGGGTCCGAACTCAGGTCGAGACCTCGATCGGCGACTGCGACTCGCCGCCAGTCGGCGGCGTTGCTTCTGGATCCCACATCATCCCGCGCCGTCGTCGGCTTGACAGTCTTTGGTGTTGCACCTACCATGTGCAGGCGTGCGGATGGTAAGAGGATCGTCACGGCCTGAGGGCACGGGCGCGTGGACCCGCCTATAGCGTCCTGGCGAAGTTTGCGGCTCGTGGTATAGAAGGAAGGTGAGCTTTATGCCCAACGCCCCTGATGTCGGCGCCCAGGCGCCCGAGTTCACACTGCCATTAGTGAACGCTGAGGGAACGACCTGGGCCTCGGCGCTCGTGGGGCGGCCGGCGTGCTACATCTTCTTCAACCCCGGCTGACCCGTCTGCGCGGAGGAGATGCCCCAGTTCGGGGACGTTCATCGCAATCACGCCAAGGGGCCCGTCGAGGTGTTGGCCATCGCCACGCGCTGGTCGGCCGAGCAAGTGGCCGAGTACGCCCGCGAGGTTAAGCTGGATTTTCCCGTCGCACTCGACAGTGATCGTGCTGTCACCAAGGCCTACTCCATCGACCGCGTGCCCACACTGGTCTTCACCGATGCGGATGGTAAAGTCCTTCGCTCGTACGTTGGCGGGACCGATGAGTTGCCCGAGGTCGTCGACGACACGCTGGAAGCCATCGCCGAGGGCCAGCCCTTGCCCGAATACGAAGTCATCGGCGGCGGCTGAGGACCTTGAGGATGGCGTCTCCGGGCGAGATGCTTCGTGGTGGATCGGGTGCGGGCCATGACCTGCAATTCGATAAAGCCTGTCCTTCGGCAAGCCCACAATGGCGATGGTCATGATCGGAAAGGCGTGGTCTGGCAGCGTTACGGATGCACGTTGCACTGAACGGTGAGAGGTAAGCATGTGGTCTGAGCTCGACGCGACCGACCGGAAGCTGCTCAACGCGCTACAGCGTGAGGTGCCGCTCGTGCCCGCGCCCTTCGCTGCACTTGGTGCGCAGGTTGGGCTGAATGAGGGCGAAGTCCTGCGCCGCATCCGCCGACTGAAGGAGGGTGGCGTCGTGCGTCAGATCGCGGCCATTTTCGACGGTCCGAGCTTGGGTTATCGTTCGAGCCTCGTGGCCGCGCGCGTGGTCCCCAAGCGGCTGAATGAGGCCGCTAGGGCGATCAACGAGCATCCGGGCGTCTCGCACAACTACCGGCGCACGCACGACTTCAACCTCTGGTTCACCATCGCCGTCGGGCCGACGAGTGTACTGGGGCTGGAGCGGACGGCCGAGCTCCTGGGCGAACTCGCGGAGGTGGACGCTCTGAGGCTCTTGCCTACGCTCAAGCTCTTCAAGATCAACATGCAACTGGACATGAGCGGAGACGGTTCGCCCACCAACCGGACGGACGAGAAGAGCTTCAGCGATGCCGACCGCGTGGACAATGGCGTGCCCTCCAGCAAGGAGATCGGCTACATCCGTGAGCTTCAGAAAGACCTCAAGATCGTACCGCGGCCCTTCGACCGGTCAGCGGAGGTCCTGGGTGCGCCGGTTGAGACGCTGCTGGAGGCGGCGGAGCGATTTGGCGAGCAGCGACGGATGCGGCGGTTCGCGGCGGTACTGCATCATCGGGCGGCGGGTTTCAAGTCGAACGTCATGGGCGTATGGCGTGTGCCGTCCGACTGCATTGAGGCGGTGGGCGAGCAGATGTCGGGCTTTCGCGGCGTCAGCCATTGCTACCAGCGCCCGACCTACCCCGACTGGCCCTACAATATCTTCACCATGGTCCACGGTCGGACCAAGGGGGATTGCGAGGCGCTGCTGGGGGCCATCGCCGGAAAGACGAGGGTCACCGAGCATGCTGCGCTCTGGTCATCCAAAGAGTACAAGAAGGCTCGCATCGCGTATTTCACGCCCGAAAGCGACGCGTGGGAGGCGCGCTACGCCTAGGCGTCGGGGCAATTCGCGTCTTATGCCGACTCTCACAAGACGCGGGGGTACAACAGGCTCGAAGCCATAAGGGGCTAGAGACAACACCTGGGACTTCGGCCCCGCGTACGAACCATCGGAGCTTTCAAGAAGGCTAGACGAGCTTCCCGCGTTCACGGGTTCCCTGCAGACGGACGGTTACGCCGCCGCTAGTCGCCCAGTTATATGGCACGTTAGTGCTGCATGAGCACTCGCAGGATCCCGCTGAAAGGCGGCAGGTGCCGACTGTTGGAGGCGGAAAGAGGTTCATGCCCAACCCCAACGTTCTACCGCTCGCAGAGGATTTCGTCGTCGCCGCCCAGGTGCCCGACGCCAGCCTTCACTTCTTCCACGACCCCAACCTTACCCGGCTCGACGATGGCACGCTACTGATCGCCGCGCCGCAGTGGGGACGTCATGGCTCGAATGTGCAGCGATGCTTGAGAATGCTGCGGAGCGACGACGGCGGTGAAGCATGGGAGCACTTGCCCACACTGCCTTTCGAAGAGGGCACGCCCTTCGTTCTCGACGGTCAGTTGCTGATGTTTGTGCAGGAGAAAAGCCACAGAGATTTCCAGATCGCGTCCAGCAACGACGGCGGTCGTACCTGGACCCCGCCCCGAACCGTCATCGAGGGCCCACTCTGGAATATTTCGACGGCCATGCTTGCGCTTCCTGACAGTCTCTACTGGGCTATGGACTACGACATGCCGGACCAGAAGCACAGTGGCAAGGTGATGGTTCGCCTGGACAGGAGGACGTCGCTCTTCGATTCCAAGGCTTGGAGCATTTCGAATGTCGTGCGCGCCCCCGAAGTTCCCGATGCGCTGACGAGGAATCTGTTTCCGGCTTCCGATGGACAAAGACGCCCGCTGACGTGGTTGGAGCCCAATACCGTGTCCGTCGGCGGACACATCCGCGTCTTCACTCGATGTATGATCGACCGGCAAGCGACCGCGCACATCGCGGGCGTCCTGGATTACGATCCCCAGCGCCATCAACTGAGCTTCACCCAGCTCATATCCTGGCCAGGCGGGCAGTGCAAGTTCTTCGTTATCGACGACAAGCCCCACACGACGTACTGGATGCTCAGCAACCTGGTGACGAACTCGCAGGACCTGCTGGGTTGGGGAGAACGCATGCGGGAGACAGGGTACCACGGTAGCCCCGGCAACGAGCGGCGTTGGCTCTTTCTCCATTACGGCATCGACTGCCTTAACTGGTTTCCTGCCGGCTGTGTGGCTCGCTAGCCTGACAGTGTACATCGCAGTTTCATGTACCCGAGTGCCGTCGTCGACGGAGATGATCTGGTTGTGCTCTCGCGCACAAGCCGCGATTCGGGCGATCAGCACGACGCGGATTTGTGCACCATCCACCGCGTTTGCAGCTTTCGCGACCTGGCTACGGACCTCCACAAAGGCGGTCTCCACGTCTGAATCAGGTTGCGTCGGCGAACCACTATCGGGACCGTCGACTCTAAGGCGATATCCTGCGTGGAGAAGACCGCATAACAACGGGCTGGATGCTGACGCAGGCAGCGCACGTCTGAATTTGACGTTTGTACTCGTATCGAATTTCTGTCGTGTCGCGAAGCATCGTGCATAAACGCGCGCGTCGTGGGAAATGGGCCCGTATTTCGAATACCGTATCGGACAGTTGGCTGTGGCGCTGGGCTGTTCTATATTACCTTCCAGTGCTCTCAGGGGAGCCTCCCGTCCGCGGCAAGGGACTGCGTCTCACCTACTGACCAGCAGTACAGGTCATGCGATCCTTCTTTCCGCCCGATCGATGCGGACAACGGGTAATTCTTTTTGGGAAAGGAGATCGCTATGGCTGCTCAGGCCGCTCGACGCCCCAACCTTACCCAGCTCAAGCTACAGGCGAAGGAACTGCGCGAGGCTCATCGCGCCGGTAACGCGTCCGCGTGTACCCGCATACAGAATCAGTTGTCTCGCTTGTCTCGCTCGACCGACGCAGAGGTCCGCGCATACGCCCTAACGCTGCGGGAGGCCCAATTTGTCATCGCGCGCGAGAATGGTTTCGAGAGCTGGGCGACTTTGAGACATCGCGTAGAGACGGGCCCCTCAGAGGAAAGCTTCGGCCCTCCATCCACTAAGCCCTCTATGGATGCGGAGCAGGCACGCAGATTCTGGGGACGAGCCTTTATGTCGGACCAACAGAGGCCGCTGACATCAGCCGAAGATGCCTTTGTCGCGGCTGCCGTGATTCATGGGGACACCAGATGGAGATGGGACGCTATCTGCGACGTGGCCCAAATGGAGGCGCTGGTACAGCAAGAACCCAGCGTGCTAGAATCCATAGGCCCGGCCTTGGTCAACATAACGCTCTCCACGCGCGGATGTGCCTCCGCCCTACGGTATCTGCTCGACCACAACGTGCCTTTTTCGATAGAGGAGTACCGGCAGAAGGGAGGCAAGAGGTACGAGTACGACGTTGTGCATGAAGCTGCATGGGCTGGCTGTACGGACAATCTGCGCGTGCTGTTTGAATCAGGTGTCGCCGATGCTACGGGCACTGCGAATCCACACACAGGCTGGCCAGACAACGTCTCGCTGTTGTTCTGGCCTGCGTACTTCGGTACGGTAGATGGCCGGGACGGTGTGGCGCTTACGAAGCTACTCCTGGAATTCGGTGCCGACCCGGAAGTGAGGGTCAAGGGGAATGGCGAGCGAGGGAACACGGTCTTGCAAGAGACGCTTTCCCCTGGCCAACGCCTCGAATGGAACAGCGGAAAGCGCGAAGTGGCACGCGCGCTGATCGAACTGGGCGCTCACTATGACGTACTCTCGGCTTGCGCCCTGGATGATCTGGACCGAGTGCGGGAGTGGGCACGAGGGCAGCCGGATATTGCCCTTCTCATGGGAGAAATGAACACGACACCCCTGCATTGGGCTGCCCGAGCGGGCTCGATCCAATGTATGGAGTGGCTGCTCAACCACGGCGCCGATACCGACGCTATGACGACAACCCAACGCACGCCGCTTCACCTGGCGGCGGAAAACGGGGCGACGGATGCCATCGGGCTGTTAAGTGAACACGGCGCGGAGTTGAATGCGCAGGATACCAAGGGCCGGACGCCGCTCCATCGGGCCGCCTACGAAGGTCAAGCCGAGGCGGCCGAGATGCTGATCGCACTCGGCGCAAGTACGACCCTACGGAACCGGAAGGGCAAGACGCCGTTCGAGGTAGCGCGCAAGGGGGCCAAGTACCTGAAGGCTCGGGCCCTCTAGACCAGGCCGCCATCCATGCCGTCTTCCTATGAGGATGGAGTCACTACGGCATCAAGGGTGCGGATGACGGTTGGACGAGATGAGCGATGTCGACGAGTCGGATCGCGCTTGCCCGCGACCCTGTAATCCGCGGTGGGGTGAAGCGCAGACGGCTGCGTTGGATTTACGGCTTGATAGTCTGAAGGACCTCATCGCCCGGAGCGCCGCTCGATAGCGGCCCCGTGGCAGCCGGTGGGCCCGGCTTCAGCACAAGGAGGACGACCCATGCACGTTGATCGCCGGCAATTGCTCGACGATGGCTACATCGTCCTGCGGCAGGTGATCCCGCCGGAGCAACTGGAATCCCTGCGCGCGAGCTTCGAGGTCCTCGTCGAGCGGCAGAAGGCCATCTGGGCGCGCGAGCGGAAGCCGGATGCCCCGCCGGGCGGCGTCTGGGAGACCGACGCGCAGCCGCTACTCGTGTTCCAGACGTTGGTGGACCCCGAAACCGCCGACGCCGTCGAGTTCAGCCTGCATGAGAACACGCTGGGCACGAGCCGCCGGCTAATGGGGGCGCCCGAGACGGCGGTTGTCTTCATGTTCTTGAGGTGCAATCCCGTCCGCGACCATGGTCCCGGCGGCTGGCATCGTGATACCAATCCCGGTTACCCGCCGCTTGAGGGTCTCCAGACCGACATGCTGGCGAACGGACCCGGCTTCCTGCAGTGGAACATCGCGCTCTATGACGACGACGTTCTGGGGGTGGTGCCGCGAAGCCATTTCCGCCTCAACACGCCCGAAGAGGATCGCGTCTTGGTCGAAGACCCGAGCGCACCCTTGCCGGGGGGGATTCGCGTGGAGCTCGGCCCGGGCGATGGGGTCGTCTACATCAACACGATGCTGCATAGGACGAGCGACTACAGCGCCACGCTGCGTCGCGCTATCCAGCTCGGCTATCGCTCCTTCGGCGGGGCTATCTTTCCTTACCTCTGGCGCTTCTACTGGGACCTGGGCTTCACGCGTCATCTGTCGCCGGAGGGGCGCGCATCTTTCGAGCACTATAGTGAGCTCGCTACACGGGAGGGCGACCGCGTGGAGGCCGCCTTCCGCGCCATGCTGGATCGGAACGGTGAACGCTTCGGTACCGCGCTGGAGGCTCTGCACCCGGGCGAGGTGGGGCGGATGGTGTGCGTTGCGCTTCTGTCCAAGATGGCGCACAAGATCTGCAGCCTCAAGGATCCCGGTGTGGTGGGTCTTCCCCGGCCCGAGCGCGCCGACGCCATTGGCAGCCGCCTGCACTGCCTCGGCCATTATGAGGCCCTCGCCGCCCGCTTCTCGGCCCCCGAAGCCGAGGCGATCTGTGAGCGGTTTGCGGTGCTGGAAGCGAGGCTCCAATTGGATGCGGAGCAGGTCGTCATGCCCGAGGACTTCGAGATTAAGGACTTCATCACCACCTGGGAATAGCAGGCGGAGGGGACGCAATGCTAACAGTGGCACAGAAGGCACACTTCGACACCTTCGGCTTCATCGTTCTGCGGGGAGCTTTCTCGCCCGACGAGGTCGAAGCGGTCACGCGCGAGTTCGACGCACTGCTGGAACGGCACCCCGGGGATGAACAGTCGCGGGAATTCTGGCATCATATCGTGCCTTTCGTAGAGCGTCGCCCACGCCTAATGTGGCTTATCGAAGACGACCGCATCTACGGGACGATCGAGGGCCTGCTGGGGCCGAAGTTCATATGGGCCGGCTCCGAGGGCAAGATCACCTTGCACGAGGAGCACCACTGGCATTGCGACCGTAAGCAGGTCGAGGACTGCGATTACACGCGGATTAAGGTCATGCTTTATCTCGACCCGACGACGAAGGAAAGGGGTGCCCTTCGCGTCATTCCCGGTTCCCACCGGATGCCATTTTTCAAGGACCTTCAGCCGCTCAACGCTGAGCAGCCGGACACCAGCCTCTCGCTCTACGGTGTGGAAGGGCCGGACATGCCCGGCTACGCGGTGGAATCCCAGCCCGGTGATGTGGTGTTCTTCAATCAGACGCTCTATCATGGCGTCTTCAACAGTTGGGCCGGGCGTCGGTTCATTGCGCTGAAATACGCTGAGGTGCCGACCGCAGACGCGCACTTCGCCTCGCTGTGCAGGTATTCCTTGACTTCGGGCATCTTTCCCCCGCATGAGGCGTTGCTGGAGAACCGCAGCCCGCGCATACAGCGCATGGTGGCTCCGCTTGTGGGGATCACATCTCGCGTGGAGAAGCTGCGCGGGCGGGAAAAGGTCAGCGGCTATCAAAGTTGACCTCCGGCCCGTCCACCGACGGTTGACGGGTACCTTCCAGTTCGTGCTCGCGCGATGCTCCGCATCCAGACCGCTCCACACTTGTGCGTGAGCGCGGTGCCACCGCTCGATGGCCAGGCTCAGATGTGCGCAAAGTGGCTCCTAAGACCTACATGGCCTGGATGAAGGGATACGTCCAATGACGCGGAACCATCATCATGAAAAGGCTCCCTTGCGCGACGACGGGCTCGTCAACACGGTCGGTCTCTTCAGCGCGGCCGAAACGGGTGACTTGGGGCGGGTCGAATGGATCCTCGAATCCGAACCGGACTTGGCGAACGTCGGCCGCCCGAAGTACGCGCAGAGGCACTGGCAGACTAAGCCCATCCACGTCGCGGCGCGTGAGGGGCACGCTGAGGTCGTGCGCCTTCTCCTGGAAGTGGGCGCTGACCCCATGGCCGAGTTCCACCGGAACACTCTCGTCCGGGGTGCCCTCTCCCTCGCGCGCCACCGCGGGCATGCCGACGTGGTGCAGGTGATCGAAGAGCACATGCGGGCTCGCCTCGATGGGGACCCCGCAGCGCTCCACAGGGTGGACGAGAGTGGCAACACCTTGCTGCACCAGGCGGTCTACCACGGTCACTGGCCGCTCGTCCGCGAGCTCCTCGACCGGGGCGCCGAGGTGGACCGGCGCAACAAGCGGGACCAGCGACCGATTCACATCTCCCTCTACATGGCCGACCCGAGGCCCATTCTGAGGTACGAGCCGCCCGACCTCCTCATGGCCGGCATCTTGCTTGACCACGGCGCGGAGTGCGACATCTGGGTCGCCAGCGCTTTGGGTGACGCGCAGGCCGTCCGCCGTCTGCTCGAGGCCAACCCCGCGCTGGCAAACGCTGAGAGTGGGCCGAGGACATACCCCGGCGCCTCGGTCTATCCGTTGACGATCGCGGCGCTCAGGGGTCATCTTGAGGTCGTCCGGCTTCTCCTCGACCACGGTGCAGATCCGGACGCCGCGAACATCACGCACTATACCTATGAGAACCAGCAGGAGTCCGGCGCGCCGCTGATCTTCGCCATCTCTCACGGGCATTTCGATGTGGCCCATTTGCTCTTGGACCGAGGCGCCCGGGTGGACTATAGCTTCCTCGACTCAGCCGCCGGCGTCGCCGACTACGCCTACGAGAGTGGCAGCAGGGAGCTGTTCGAACGCATCATCGTCGGCGGGGGCAAGCTGCAAATGGGCCACTGGCTCAGGTCCAGGAACTATCCTTTGATCGGCGAGATACTGGACAGGTGTCTGGATGACCCCGTGGGCGATCCGCTTGGGTGCGGAGATCAGCCGACGCTCGCTCAGGCGCTCCTGGAGCTCGGGGCTTGGCTCGGTGACTCGAACGTGGTCAAGATGTGTCTCCAGCGTGAGCCCAAGCTGCGCGACGGCGAGGACTTCACTCTGCTCCAACAGGCGATGCACAGCCACAACCGATGGAACGACTGGGAAGGCTACGCCTCCGTGGTCAGGCTGCTGCTCGAATACGGCGTGAACCCGAACGGCCGGGGTGATAGGAGTGCGACACTGCTGCATCTCGTATCCACCGAGTCCTACTGGGCGAGGTTTCCGGGCGAGTACGACGACGAGATGGTCGCTTTCGCCGGTCTGCTGCTCGACGGCGGCGCTGAGGTCAATGCGAGGGACAGCGAGATGAAAGCCACCCCGCTGGCCTGGGCCGCCCGTTACGGCCACAGGAAGTCCGTCGAGTTTCTCCTGGAGCGGGGCGCAGCGACGAATCTCCCCGATGACGCGCCGGGCTCGACGCCGTTGGCCTGGGCGGAGGGGCAGGGCCACGCGGAGATAGCCGAGGTCCTACGGCAGCACGGAGCACGGTAAGTTGCTTCGATGGGGAGGAGATGGCCATGAGCACCGAACTGTCCCGAGAGCACATCGCCGCTGCCGAGCGCCGTCGGAGGATCATCCATCAATATGATTTAGCCGCCATGGAGTTCGCTTTTGAGGAGATCGACCTGGACAGGGTGGTGGAGAGCAGGCTCGACTTCATCGACCGTGGGGGGAACCAGACCGACAGCATCTGGTGGGACTGGTGCGAGGGCAATCTCGCCTGCTATCCGAGCAAGGTCCTGCCGCAACTCGACTTCCCTCAGTACCAGAAGTGGTTTGAGGCCGGAATCGACCCCGTTCGCGTCTTTCTGGAGGCAACCAAGAAGCGTGGCCTCGAGGCCTTCTTCAGCTACCGGATCAACGGCTCGGACAACGACATTCCCGGGGATGTCGTACCGATGAAGGAAGCCCATCCGGACTGGCTGATCGATTTCAACCCGGGCGGGCCGCCTGATCGCGGCTGCCCCTGGAACCGGCAGCACAATGGCTACTGGAATTTCGCCGTCGGAGAGGTGCGGGACTACAAGCAGAGCATTCTTCGCGAAGTGGCGGAAAACTACGACTTCGACGGCATCAGCCTGGATTTTGCCAGGATACCCACGGTCCTGCCGCACGGGCACCAGTGGGAGCACCGCGACGACCTGACGAAGTTCGTACGCGCGGTCCGTAAGATGCTGCTGGAGGTGGCGGAGAAACGCGGGCGCCCCTTCCTCTTGGCGGCGCGGGTGCCGGAATCTCTCACCGGCTGCCGCTTCGACGGCATGGACGTCGAAACCTGGGCGCGCGAGCGACTGGTGGACATCTTCGTCCCCGGCGTCCGCTCCGTGGACGTGGACATCGCCGCCTACCGTCGGATCACGACTGGCACCCACATCAGGTTGTATCCTTGCCACGACGACCACCACGCGACGGACGGGTACAAGAATGCGGCGGTCGAGATGATTCGGGGTGTGGCCGCCAACTGGTTGCAGCAGGGCGCCGACGGCATCACGACCTTCAACTTCAGCACCGAGAGCCCGGAAGCCCGGGCGGACTGGAAAGGTGCTCGGCAGGCGTTCGAGGAAATCGGCGACCCGGCGACGCTGCGACGCAAGAACAAGATCTTCCTGGTGCAGCGCCGCGCTGGTGGGCACCCGTGGATCTTTGGTTACCCGGAAGAGAGACGGGTGCAGCATTTGATGTACTTCAACTCGAACATGCATGCGCCACTGCCGGCGACGTTGGCCAACGACGGCTTCGAGACGCTTTTGACTGTGGCTGTGGGTGATGATGTCAACGCTGAGGCCGACTGCATCAAGGCGCTCACCGTGCGGGTCCTGCTCTCCGATCTGTCCGCGAAGGATCTGCCCGAGAGAGAATGCATCGGATCGGGCGTGATCAGGCCCACCGTGTACCGGGACCGGCACGATGCGTTACACACGGTCCCTCTTGCCAAGAGCACCTTGGAGAACGTGGAGCTCCGGCTCAACGGCGCTCTTATAGGGCCGCTTTCCGTGGAAGAGGGCTGGCTGGTCTTCGACGTAGTACCGCGCCTGTTTGCGCTCGGCGACAATCTTGTGGGGGTGCGCGTGACGGGGCGGCCACCTGAGGGCGGAGATGAAATCTCGCTCGAAAAGCTCGAAGTGCATGTGAGGTATCGCTAGCGGAGGTTGTATCCATGCCCGATGCAAACGATACATCTTACACTGATGCCAAAAGCCGCACGCGCTGGCGCCGCAACGACGAGGTCGGTCGGATGCTGAAAGAGCTCGGCGATTTCCTCATCATCAGTGGCTACGACGAGTCTCATGCCGCGCGCTACCCAAGGCTCGCGCACACGGTCTCCCGTTATCCCGAATCGGTCGTGCAGCTTGCTCAGGAGAACCGCTTGGGTGAAATCCTCGGCATCGGCGGGACTATTACCTCCTTCATCGCGGAATACCTAGAAACCGGGACCTGCTCCAAGATTGAGGAGACGGCCGAGCACACACCAAGGACGGTGCTCGAACTGACGGCTATCCCCCGTCTTGGCGCGAAGACCGTCCGGTCGCTCTACCAGGAGCACGGCATCGATAGCCTCGCGGCTTTGGCAGAGGCTTTGGATGATGGACGGCTGGAGGGCATCAAGGGTCTGGGGAAGAAAACGCTGGAGACGATGCGGGATTTCGTGGCCGGGCACGAGGCCGGTCGATGAGAGAGAGGCGCTATTCCCGCGGAAGCTGGACAGCTCATGGATGTCATCAATGCGGACGACGTTGGCTCGCCCGGGTGACTGCTCGACGAGTACGTTTGCAGAGAGGAGGGGGCTTACGGTGAGCGGTGAGATGGACGTCAACGAGCGACTCGTCGAGGCCGCCGGGAGCGGCGACCTTCGAGAGGTTCGCCGTCTCGTGGGGGCCGGTGCGGACGTTAACGCCCGCAACCGCTTTGGCATCGGCCCTCTCCTGAGCGCAGATGCGAGTGTCCTTGAGTATCTTTTGGACCATGGGGCCGACGTCAACGCTTTCTGTGCCGAGGGTCCCAAGCCGGCGCTGCCCGGTCACTGCTTTATGGCGAGGCCGGACGCGGTTCGGCTCTTACTGACGCGTGGCGCGGATCCGAACATCGGCCGCCCGGACTCCGGTGAAACGCCGCTTCACCATGCCCTCGCAAAGCGCGTGACGGACCCGGCGCACGCCGAGTGCATCCGACTCCTGCTCGAGGCGGGCGCCGACCCGAACCGTAAGACAAAAGTCGGCGTCACCTCCATCAACTTCGAGGGCAGTGTCCCCACGGTTGGGGAGACCCCGCTGCACCGCGCCGCCGCCTACGGTGATGAGGCCACCATTCGACGGCTGTTGGCCGCGGGCGCGGACAGGCTCATCATCGACGACCATGGTGAGACCCCGCTCGTGTGGGCCGGGCGTCATCTGCGCGAGCACCCCATCCTGAAACTTCTGGCGCAGCCCTGATTCGATAGAGCCCTACCCTTCGGAAGCGAGGCGGCATATCTTTCAGTCCCTTCGGGACGCCATCGGTCCGGCCGGGGTCGGGTTCATCATCTGCGGGGAGCGAGGAGCATGAGCGTAGGAGAGGGATCGTATCAGTACGAAGTTGTCGCTGATTGGGGGCGCGGCGGGGAGATACAGGCGTTTGGTCTGCCTACGGGTGTGGCCTGCGATTCGGGGGACCGAGTGTACGTCAGCATTCGAGAGCCCCAGTGGGAGATCCTGGTCTTCGACCGGGAAGGCCACCTTCTCGACCGCTGGGGGAAGGACTTCCTTTACGGTCCGCTCGACGAGCGTCAGACCTTCGGTCCGGTGGGACCCCACGGCATCTGGATCAGCCCGGACGATCACATCTACCTGACGCATACCGGAGACCATACGGTCCGTAAGTTGACGCTGGACGGGGAAGTCGTCATGACGCTGGGGACGCCCGGAGCGCCCGGTGCTCATGGAGCGCCCTTCAACAAACCGACGCGGGCGGTCGAGGGCCCGGGCGGGGACCTCTTCATCTCAGACGGATACGGGCAGAACCGGGTGCACCGCTTGACGGCGTCGGGTGATCTCGTTACCTCTTGGGGCGAAGAGGGCAAGGGGCCCGGACAGTTCGAGTTGCCGCATGACGTGACGGTGGACCGCGAAGGCCGTGTCTACATTCTCGACCGGCCGAACGGGCGCTGTCAGGTGTTCAACGCTCAGGGGAAGTATCAGGCCGAGCACGGCGGGTTTCTGTCGCCCAACGATCTGTTCATCGCGCCGGATGGGACTTTCTACATGGCCGAAGGAGGGATCACCATCCTGAACGAGGGCTGGGAGGTCCTGGCGCGTGTGGATGTCGGTGGCACACACGGCATCTGGGTGGATTCCCATGGTGACATCTACTGGAGCACGATCGGACTTGACGAGTTCAAGAAGCTGGTACGCGTGTAGCACTATCGGGAGGGGGAGGGACATCGGTCGTCTCTCACGAAATGGAGGAGAAACGCATGCGCGTAGGACAAGGTGACTACCAGTACGACATCGTCCCCGATTGGGGACGGAACGGAGAGATCAAGGCCTTTGGGCTAGCATGCGGCGTGGCGTGCGATTCCAACGACCGCGTCTATGTCTTCGTACGAGAGCCTCAGACGGAGGTGCTGGTCTTCGAGCCGGACGGCCGTCTCGTGGATCGCTGGGGCAATGATCTCTTCACGACGCCGCACGGCATCTGGATCAGCCCGGACGACCACGTTTTTCTGACCGACATGGGCGCCCACACGGTGCTCAAGACGACGCTGGACGGGAAGGTTCTCATGTCGATAGGGACGCCGGGGGAGACCGGCGCGCCTGGAGCGCCCTTCAACAGGCCGACTCAGGTGGTGGAGGCGGCATCGGGCGACCTCTTCGTCTCCGACGGCTACGGGCAGCACCGCGTGCACCGCTTCACGGCATCGGGCGAGCTGATCCTGTCATGGGGCGAGGAGGGCACGGGCCCCGGACAGTTCGTGTTGCCGCACGACGTGCGGCTCGACGCCGAGGGGCATGTGTACATCATGGACAGGACCAACCTCCGCTGCCAGACCTTCAACACCGAGGGGGAATATCAGAGCGAGCAGGGTGGGCTCCTCGATCCCAACCACCAGTACATCGCGCCCGACGGCACCCGCTACATCACCGAGTGCGGCGAACGTGGGCCGGAGTTTGAGCTTGAGCCTGCGGATAGCAGATGGCTGGACGGGCGGATCAGCGTGATGAGCGCGGACTGGGAGGTCCTGGCGCAGTGGGGAGTGAAAGGGGACGAGCCCTGGCACTTCAAGGGCGCGCCGCACGGCATCTGGGTCGATTCCAACGGCGATATCTACTGCGCTGAAGTTCTCGTCGAGGACGGCTTCAAGAAGTTCGTGCACGTATAGGCAACTCGGCTTCGTCCTCCCTTCTGGAGTGCGCCAGCCGTTCATTCACGGCTGGGCCGGCAACGCGTATGAGTGATCGCCATACATTCTGAAAGAAGGTGCGACACAATGCATCAAGAGCAACAACCCATCCGGTATGGCGTCTTCATCATGCCGGTCCACCCTCCGGAGAAGCCGTTGGAGCAGAGCCTCGACGAGGACCTGGAATTCGTCGTCCTGGCCGAGGAACTGGGCTTCAGCGAGTTCTGGATCGGTGAGCATCACACCTCGTCCGTCGAGACCATCGTCATGCCCGAGCTGTTCATCGCCAAGGCGCTGGCGATGACCCAGACCATCCGGATAGGGCCCGCGCCGGTCTGCCTCCAGTACCATCATCCCGGGCACGTCGCCAGCCGCCTCGCCTTCCTCGACCACCTCTCGCACGGCCGGCTCAACATCTGCTTCGGTCCCAGCGCGCTTCGTCCCGATCTGGAGTTCTACGGCATCGATCCCGGTCAGAGCGCCGCGATGGTGGCCGAGGCGCTGGAGATCATCATGCTCCTGTGGATGACCGACCCGCCCTATGACTTCCAGGGTCAGTTCTGGAACCTGCGGCTGGAGGAATGGGTCCGTCCCGAGATCGGGGCGGGCCATGTCCATAGGCCATTGCAGAAGCCCCACCCACCCATCTTCATGCCCATCACCAGCCGCAATTCCGGCACCGCGAAGGCCGCGGGAGAGCGGGGGTTTCTGACGATCCCCAACCCTATGGTGACTTCCGACGTGATCGCCGATATCTGGAAAACTTACGAGGCCGCCGCGCTCGAGGCGGGTCACCAGCCCAAGCGCAGCGACTGGCACGTCGCTCGCAGCGTCTTCGTTGCCGAGACGACCCGGGAGGCACAGGACCGAGCGCGCAACGGCTCTGTGGCCCACTGCTACCAGTATATCGGCGAGTTGCTCGACGGCACGCCTTCTGGGCGAGAACTCCTTAAGCGCGACCCAGCGACGCCCGATCACGAGGTGGATATCGATTACTACATGAACGATCAGATCATCGCCGGAGACCCCGACGAAGTAGTGCGGAGGCTGGTTGCGCTCGTAGAGGAGACCGGTCCCTTCGGCACGCTCGTCATCCAGGGCTTCGACTGGGACGACAAAGCGAGCTGGTTGCGCTGCCTGGAGCTCTTCGCCCGCGAGGTGATGCCCGCGTTCAATCGGGAGGTCAGCGGGACGACCGCTGGGGCGTTTTGACCCGCGAAAGGACGATCCCCATGCAGAGGGAGGCGCCTGCCATGACCGACGAAGAACGCTATCTCTTTGACCTTCAGGGCTATCTGCTCATCCCCGGCGCGATCGACGATGGCTGGATTGTTGAGCTTAACGCGCGGCTGGACGAACTGGAGCATCTGCCGCCCGACGGGTTTCCTCCGCCCATGCGCGTCATGCCCGATCGCGGCACGGACCGCTACATCACCAACATCGCCGAGGCGGGCAAGCCATTCCAGTGGCTTATCGATGCGCCCGCCTTCCTACCTCATGTTGTGGAGATGGTCGGTTCGCCCTACCGCCTCAACCACACCTACGCCATCTTCCGCTACGGTGACGATTGGACCGGACTCCACATGGCGAACACGCCGGTGATAGCGCCCTGCCAATACCGCTTCGCCGACGGGCGCTTCTACTCGACTCTGGTCAAGGTGGTCATCGGCCTGACCGATCAGGCCCCTGAAGACGGGTGCTTCGCCGTCATCCCCGGAAGCCACAAGGCGAACGTCCCCAATCCCTTCGGGCGCGACCCACGCGATGTACCGGTATTGCAACCCGTTCCGGCGAAAGCCGGTGACGTCATCATCTTCACCGAGGCGCTGACCCACGGCTCGACCGTCAATGAGAGCGGAAAGCCCCGCCGCACGCTCTATTACGCCTACAGCGTGGAATACATGCACATCTGGCGCGGCCACGGCTTCACCTTCTCGGACGCGCTGAAGGCTCGCATCACCGAGCCCCAGCGGAAGCTGATCGAGGAGCCGTGGGTCGATTGAGGGCAATGAGTCAAAGCCATGCGAGTGTCAGTGTGACAGTTTGGTTCGCTTTGGCAATTATGCGTGGCGAACTCTGAGATGCCTAGAATTATCACCGATTTTCAGAGACTAGACAAAACTGCACTCCCGCGCCCAACTCTTGACGCCCTCAAGGAAGTGGTCAGCGACACGTACAAGGAGTTGTGGCGTCTTATCCAGGAGATCGGACTGGCCAATCATCTCAGAAAACATCGCCCATTCCAGAGATACGTTGCGTGGAGTCTGAAAGCCATTGGTAGAAAGCTGATGGCGATTCGGCGTTTATCTCCCTACGATCACGAAGCCAACAGCCTTCTTCGAGACCTCACCGAGGTTGTCATGGACCTCTTCTGGCTCTATAGCTTCTACGCACAGGACCCGAAGGATGGCGAAGCACTGGCGGATAGATTCTTCAAGTTCGGTGCGAAAGCCTTCTTGGAGGAGGCTCGGGCAGCACAAAAGGTGTTACTCGATGATACATTCCTGGGCGATTTCTTTGATCCAGCTAATTTTCAGAGGGAAATTGAAGAGGCCCAGCGACTGGTCGCAGGATACGCCTTTGCTGACCCCAATGCTGCTGCTCAGTTAAGGCGCGAACAGGACAAAAATTGGCGTGCGCTACCCGAGCTCATAGGCGACGTAAAGGACGTAAAGTGGCATGCACGTTGCAGACGTGCAGAGACGGCTGTTCAGGATGTCGCAAATCTCAAGTACGCTCCGTACTATAAGAACCTCAAGTTGCTGTCAGCTTACACACACTGGGATCCCCTGCAAGCCAGTGATCCTCCTGAAGAGCAACGTCTAGCGCGCTTCTGTCGTACTCTAAATATCGCGATTGGCTTCGCTCATGATACGATCAACCTTGGATATCATTTGCTAAACAGGCCCTTACCTGAAAATGTGAGAGCGCTGCGCCAGCAGTTTGTCTGGGCATCGACGTAGCATCTGTGTGTAGCTTGAGTACATGCTGCGTTCGTGTAGCCCATGTAGGTGAACTTCTCTCGTGCCCCGCGACCTCTTCCGTGATCTCGTAACCGCCGAGCGCATCGTGCGCGGGGCTGCCGAGGTGATCCGGGGTGTAAGTGACCGTACCGGAAAGGCCAAGAGCAGTCCCGATCGCCCGCACGATGTCGTCACCGAGGCTGACCTGGCGGCCGAAGCTTATATCCGCCAGGGGCTGAGGGTCCACTTCGCGGGCGACGGCATCCTGGGCGAAGAGGGCGCGGGCGAAGGGCTGGACCGGCCCTACGTCTGGATCATCGACCCGATTGACGGAACGCTCAACTATGCGCACGGCCTGCCGGGCTACGCGACGCTTCTAACGCTTCTAGGGGATGGGATGCCCATCCTGGGTCTGGCCCTAAGCCCTGAAACGGGTGCCCTCTACGCCGCTTCGAGGCAGACGCCGTTCACGCTCGATGGCAAGATCTGCCGGCCCAGCAGCGTGACCGATCCCAAGCGTGCGCTCATCCTGCTGGAACACGCATCGCGCACGCCCAGGACCAATACGCTGCTCCATGAGAAGTGCGATGCGGTCTTCCAGAAGACGCGGCATATCGGGGGCGGCTTCGGCTTGGCGTACGTCTGCGCCGGAAATGCGGAGGCGTACGTCCATATGGGCTTGGCGTTATGGGACTTCGCCCATGCGGGCATCTTCGCTGAGCGCACCGGGGCACTCCTCACCGACCATGAGGGTAAACCCCATTTCCCCAAGGATATGGACGAAATCGCCAGCCATCTGGAGCAACCTTACCGCTACCCCGTCATCTGCGCCACACCCCGGATGCACCCGCGCGTCCTGGAAGTCGTTCAGGAGGCCCTCGCCGAGACGGACGAGCTAGGATCGCCGTAGAGTCGTTCGCTCCGTCGAGCGCGAGCCTCACTCCAACCGCAACCAGGCGAAATCCACACTTCCCGAAGGCAGAGGCTTGAGCTCCAGCCGGGTCCCTTCGACCTCGTAGCGTACGCGTCCGGCGAGACCGATGCGGCCGGGTTCGGTCGAATCGCGGGTGTGGACGAAGAGCGTGTCGCCGAAGCGTCTGTAAACCCCGCGTTCCCGGAGCGTCAGGCGCCGTGCACGTTCTCGATAGGTCCAGGTACCATTGCTGTAGATGCGCAGGGAGCAGACCACCACCTCGCCCGAGCGCTGCGAACGCCGACGGCGCAACCAGTCGCCGAGGATGGTCGGTTCGAAGAGGTCGTCCCCCAAGAGCACATCGTCGCTACCCGACTGGAGGACGAGCTTGCCAGCGAGGCCCTCCAGGTTCAGCCTTTCTTGGAGCGCCTTCTTCTCTCGCTTGACGACCTCGAAGTCCGGGGTCAGGCGGTGGAGAGACCGCAAGCGGCGCGGCGTGGGACGGCGGGTCCGAGGCACCTCCACTCTTTGCTCGGGGATGTAGACGTCGTCCGGTCGCGGCGCGCGTTGGATGAAGGTCACCCTGAGGGACTGCCAGGTACGGTCGGGCTCGAAGCGCGGATCGGGGATCACGTGCGACCGCCAGGTCACGAAGAGCGCTAGGTGCACCACGATGGACGCCGCAAGCCCGATCCAGCCATCGCGGAACGACCGTGGCATGGTCGAAAGGGGGGTGAGCTGACCGCGCCGCCGCCGGGGGGGCTGAGAAGATGCCATAGCGTGAGAACTCACGTTCTGGAGAACGTGGCAGGCTCTGACGAGGTTCCCACGGCCGCTCCGGTGACGCGCTCTGCGCAATCAGCGCAGGCCCAGGCTGTCGGCGACTTCGGGGTTGAGGAGCGTCTCGGGGCGGCGGCCCCCGAGCACGTCCACGACGTTCTGCATGGTGCGGCGCTGGAGCTCGGCGAGAGCTTCTTCGCTGTAGTAGCCGATGTGCGGGCTCAGAACGAGGTTGGGGGCGCTGAGCAGCGGGTCGTCGGGTGGGATGGGCTCGACGGCCATAACGTCCAGTCCCGCGGCCGCGATCCAGCCCTCATGCAGCGCTCGCGCGAGCGCCGCGCCATCGACCACGCCGCCGCGACCCGTGTTGATGAAAATGGCGGAGGGCTTCATCCGTCGGAAAGCGGCTTCGTCGAAGAGGTTTTGCGTTCGGTCGGTGAGGGGGATGTGGACGGAGAGGAAATCGGATTGTGCTAAGAGGTCCTCGAAGCTGACACGCTCGACGCCCAGTTCATCGAAGATGTGGGATGGGACCGAGGGGCTGTGAGCGATGACGCGAAACCCCAGGCCGTGGCTCTTGCGCGCCATCGCCTGGCCGATGTGGCCGAAGCCGCGCAGGCCCAGCGTGCGTCCCTCCATTCTGTGGATGGGCGCTATCGCGCGGACGGTCTGCTCCTCACCCAGAAGGTGCGCCCCGCGTGCTTCCCGCCAGTCACCGGCGCGGATGCGATGCTCGCCTTCGACCACCTTTCGGGCGGCGGCGAACAAGAGTGATAGGGCCTGTTCTGTGACCTCCGACGTGCAATAGTCCACCACGTTGCAGACGGCGATCCCGCGCTCGGTCGCGGCGGGGATGTCTACCGTGTCCATACCCGTGCCGTAGCGGGTAATGACACGGCAGTGCGTCGCGGCGTCCAGGGTGAGGGCGGTAAACGTGTGCGTGGTGTGAATGATGGCGTCGGCACCGACGATGGCGGCTTTGACCTCGTCGGTCGTCTCACAGCCAGCGTCGGTGATTTCAACGCTACCCAGGACACTCGCCACCTCGCGCTCCGGCGTGAGGCTCGTCCACCAGTGGTCGGTGATGACGATGCGATATACCATGGTCAAGCGAGTTTAGCTCATCTGGGGGCGACGTGGCAGGAGATACAGTTGGGCCGCGGAGGGTGTTTCATCACCGGGGCGTTGCCTAGCTGTTTCGCTTTGACGGGGTCGACGTGGCAGATCATGCAGGTCTTGGCATCGGCTTTCAGAAGCGGCTTATGCACCTCGCTGGCATTGATCTTTGGCGGCGGCTTATTCTCGCTGCAGCCAACGGCCAGGCTCGCTGCTGCAAGCAGCACGATGCACGCCATCCGCCGCAGCCGCAGGGAACCTCTGCGGTCGTCCCCTCGTCGTATCATGCGTAGTCCTTTCCGTCGATTCAGACACCCCGATCGGAGGTCAGAGATGAGCCCGTGGCTCGCAGCTCCCGTCGCAATCGTGATCGCCGCCGCACTCTTCTGGCTGTTGGGCTGGCTGTTGGGCATGCTCGCCGGGATTATTGTCTTGGTGATGAAACTCGGCATCGCCATCGCGCTCGGCTTATTCATTTTCCGCGCATTGCGCGGCGACTAGCGAAGCCGTAGCGCCACTGCAGTCGCCTTACCACAGGCTGGCGAGCAGACCGCCGTCGACGGCGAAGGGGTAGCCCGTTGCGAAAGAGCTGTCGTCGCTGGTGAGGAACAGCAGCGCCTTCGCGATCTCGATGGGCTGCCCGATGCGGCCGATGGGTTCCATCCTGGCCGCGTTCTCGACCTCCTGCTCGACCGTCGTCCCTTTCTCTCGGGCGTTGCGCTCCATATCGTACATGAACATGGCCGTCTGGATGGCGCCGGGCAGCACGCAGTTGACCCGGATGCCCTCGGGGGCGAGCTCCAGGGCTAGACTGCGCGTGAAGCCGATCACGCCGGCCTTACTGGCCGCGTAGGCCGTGCAATTGCCCTGAGTCGCCATGCCGTGGACCGAAGCGATGTTGACGATGGCACCGCCGCCGCGATCTTTGATGTGGGGGATGGCGTGGCGGCTCATCAGGTAACAACTTTTGAGGTTAATGTTGATAAGGCGATCCCACTCCTCTTCACTCATATCCGTGATTTTAATGAAGTTGGCAATGGCTGCGTTGTTGATGAGGATGTTGAGTCCGCCGAAGTTTTCCACCGCGCAGTCGGTGACCGATTTGCAGTCGGCGTCGGCCGAGACGTCGCCGTGACAGTAGGCCGCTTCGCCGCCCGAGGCCACGATCCCGTTGATGGTGGCCTGGCCATCTTCGTCGGCAACGTCACAACCGCAGACTTTCGCGCCTTCCCGGGCAAAGAGCTTCGCTGTGGCTTCACCGATCCCGTGGGCGCAACCCGTGACGATGGCGACCTTACCTTCGAGCTTCATCGATCGGCCTCCTTGGGGGAAGTTGCCCAGAAAACTGCGGTCTATGGCGTCGCCCGAAGGCTCTCGGCGAGTCCGCTCAGCTTCTCGTCCGAGCGGGCAAGCCACTCAGTCGCGGCGAGCCCCAGGGTCTCCTGGTACTGCTCCAGGAGTTGACGCAATGATGCGGCGTCGGTGGCATCGCGGAGCGCCTGGCACTCGACATCGGTGGGGAGCCTGGCGAGCAGGTGCTGGGCGAGGTCGTCCGCCGTGAGTTGTTGTGCCTCTTCGATGAGCATGATGGGGATGTCGTCCTCGATACGGTATCGCAGCATGGATTGCCACGACGTTAGTGTCCCCGCCTCGGGATTGTACTCCAGCGGGCCCTTGCACTTGGGGCAGGCCAGAATTTCCAGGAGCATCGAGTCAAGCATCGGGTTTCGCTCCTTCAACGGCGCGCAAGGCGGCGAGCAGGTCTCGTGGGGGCCGGGTCGGCGTTCTGTCCGGTCGGACGAAGGCGTGAACAGTGCGCCCCTGCGCGAGACAATCGCCGTTGCACCGGACATCGTAGTTCAGGGCGATGGTCGAGCCGGGCTCTTGCGCAAGCGCGCAGGAGATCGTGAGGATGTCGTCGTAAAAAGCCGGTTTCATGAAGCGGACCTGGGCCTCGATCACCGGCAAAAGCCAGCCCTGCTCCTCCAGGTGGCGATAGGGAAACCCGAGGTGGCGCAGAAGGTCCGTCCGGGCCACCTCGAACCACTCCAGGTAGCGCGCGTGGTAAGCGACGCGCATCTGATCGGTCTCGGCGTAGCGCACACGAATGGTCGTCTCGCTCGCGGGCCTCGTTGTGTTCAACCTTCCTCCCAGATTCCTATTCGGGCGAGCTTCTCCGCCCGCTGCTCGATGAGCTGTTCGGTGGGGATCTCCAAGAGCGACGCAAGCTCCTCGCGCAGCGCGACGCGCAAGTTATCCGCCGCCGTCTCGGGATCGCGGTGGGCGCCGCCGGTGGCCTCGGGGATGATTCGATCGACGATGCCGAGCGCCAACAGGTCCTCCGCGCAGACCTTCATGTTGTCCGCCGCCTCTTCCTTCTTGTCGCGAGAACGGTAGAGGATGGTCGAGCAGCTTTCGGGCGCGATGACCGCGTACCAACTGTGCTCGAACATCAGCGTCCGATCGCCGACGCCGATCCCCAGTGCACCGCCGCTGGCGCCTTCCCCGATGATGATGACCAGGATCGGCGTCTTAAGCCGGCTCATAACCATGAGGTTACGGGCGATGGCCTCCGCCTGGCCGCGCTCCTCGGCGCCGATGCCGGGGTAGGCGCCCATCGTGTCGATCAAGGTCACGATGGGAAGCCCGAACTTTTCCGCGAGCTCGAACAGCCGTCGGGCCTTGCGGTAGCCCTCCGGGTGCGGCATGCCCCAGTTACGCTCGATGTTCTCCCGGGTGTCCCGTCCTTTCTGGTGGCCGACGACCACGATCGGTGTGCCTTCGAAGCGCGCGATGCCTCCGACGATGGATGGGTCGTCGGAGAAAGCTCGATCGCCGTGGAGCTCGAAGAAATCGGACATGAGCTGCGCGATGTAGTCCAGCGTGTGGGGCCTTTGGGGATGGCGGGCGATCTGGACGCGCTGCCATCGCGTGAGCTTCGAATAAGTCTGGCGCCTTAGTCGTTCGACCCTACGTTCAAGGTCATGAAGCTCGTCACCGACCTCGAGGCCCTCCAAGTCGGCGTAGGCGCGCATCTCCGTGATCTTCCGCTCCAACTCGACGATGGGCTTCTCGAATTCAAGCAAGTAGCCGTCCTGCTGCGCCGGTTGCGCGGAACGTGGGCGAGGAGGATCTGAATTAGCCATGGGATCAAGCTCCTAAAGACGTGGAAACCTCCAAAACCGCCATCGTCGTGTCAAGTCGTCCCCAAAGCGGAAGTCGCAAGGCAACCCATATCAATGAGCATCCTTTGCTTCAGGTACGCAATAGCTTGGCCATCCTGCGCTTCTTTTCGACCCTTCGATGGGCGGAGGGTTCTCAATCCGTTGTTCGCTTTGCATGCGCGGCAGAAATTGATTTCTTTTCTTGATGGTTTTACTTCTCCGGCGTGAGGACCAGGCCGGCCGAGGTTGCCGGGAGGTGTTGTTTGTCAAAGGCAGCGCACACCTGAGTCGCGTAGGCCGTCCGATCGGGAATCCGGTAGTCTTTCGCGCCGATGACGGTCGCGCCCGTCGGTTCGACCAGGCGCTCTTCGATGGCTTCTGCGGTGTACCCGTCGGATGTGTCGTCGAGCGCCAGGTCTACGGTGACCACGACGCGGCCTTCGGGGGCGCAGACGCGCAAGAGTTCCCGCATCGCTCGGGTATCGTCGCCGGGAGCGAGGTGCTCGAGCACGGAAATGCAGAAGACGCGGTCGAAGGTGGCTTCGGTGAAAGGCAGCTCACGGATGTCGCCCGGCTCGTAGCGGATGTGGACGTCATAGGCGCGCGCCATCGCCCGCGCCCACCAGCGAGACGGCTGGCTCTGCGAAAGGCGGTTGATCCAGCGTGGCGCGAAGGCGGCCCAATCGAGCGCGGTGACATGGTGGCCTTGCGCGGCCAGGTAGAGGTGGAGAGCACCGCGACCGCTGCCGGCATCCAGGACACGCGAGCGAGGTTCGAGATCGGCGTGGAGGATTGCCCACGGGTAATCCCAGTGTTTGAGCGATTGGATGTGTGCTCGCATGAACGTCGCGATCTCCAGTAGGTGGTTCCCCTTGCAGGACCGAAAGCCCCGCTTGGTGCCGTTGATGCCCATCATCGCGTGCATCGTCTCGACGATGGTCCGGTACTCGGATCGCCTCAAGTCGTCAGGGTCGAGCGGCCTGTTGGGCGGGCGCGCGTCCATCATGGGCTACAAGCCCTGCGAGGTTGACCCCCAGCTTCCATGAACCCTCTCTCCAATGGCGGGGAACCGTACGTCCGCCCGGACTGCCGTTTCTTCAACGGCTACAAGCCCTGCGAGCCGGGCATGGTCTGCACGCCCGATTGCGCCAAGTTCCGGTCCTGGGGAGCGCGCATCCTTCTGATCAATCTCGATCAAATGGGCGATGTGCTCCAAACGACGTGTCTTTTGCCCGCCATCCGACGCGCCTGGCCCGAGAGTCATCTCACCTGGGTCACCGGTCCGAGCGCAGCCCCGATTCTGGGGCATAACCCTCTGGTGGACCGCGTCGTGCCCTTCGTTTTCGACGAGGTCTATGCCCTCGAGGGGGAGGCGTTCGACGTCCTTCTCAACGCCGATAAGAGCCGTTCATCCGCCAACCTAGCGGAGCGCGTCCGCGCCCCGATCAAGCGCGGCTTCGGCCTGTCACCCCAGGGGGCGATTCGCCCTCTCAACCCCGAGGCGCACCATCTCTATGCCTTGGGCCTCGACGACCGCCTGAAGTTTCATGTCAACAGGCGGACGGGGCAGAGCCTGTTGGCTGAGGCTTTCGGGCTCGACTACCGGCGGGAAGAATATATCCTGATTCTGAGCGAGACGGAACTTGAATCTGCGGCCGCATGGCGCCGCGAGGCGGGCATCGCCGCCGATACGCCCATCGTGGGCTTTAACACGGGCTGCTCGCCGCTGTATCCCAACAAGAAGCTTTTCATCGAGCAGCAGATCGCCGTCTGCGATGCACTGGCGAAGGCGCGACCCGATGCGGCGATCCTGCTTCTGGGGGGCCGGGACGAGATCGAGCGCAACGCATCCATCGCCGAGCGAACCCGCGCCCCGGTATTTGAGACTCCCACCGATCGGGGCGTGCGGATGGGCATGGCACTCATCGACCTGTGCGATGTCGTCATCACCGGCGACACCTTTGCCATGCATGCGGCCATTGCCCTGAAAAAGCGGGTCGTCGTCCACTTCGGCCTCTCCTGTGAGCAGGAGGTGGATCTGTTCGGGCGAGGCGCGAAGCTTTGGGCCGATGTCGGGTGCCGTCCCTGCTGGAAGCGAGAATGCGACGTCACGCCCGAGCTCGCCTGCCTGCATGACCTCGACTTCGACCGCCTCGTCGCTCTCGCCTGCGCATGTCTCGACCGTACCCGGGAACACCGCGCCGCATCCTCATCGTAGCACTGCGCCAGCTCGGCGATTGCCTCCTTGCGACGCCGCTGGTGCGTGCTCTGCGGCGGTCCTTCCCGCACGCACACATCGCGTTCCTGGTCGAGCGTCCCTTCGCACCGCTCACCGAGGGACATCCCGACCTAGACCGCGTCATCGCCTATGACCCCCGGCGAGGGCGTAGCTGGCGGGGCCTAGGGGGCTACCTCGAGGCTTCGCTCGACGCGCTGCGTGTCATTCGCCGCAACCACTACGACTGCATCATCGACCTCTTAGGCAACCAGAAGACGGCGCTGATGGCTCTCATCTCGGGGGCGCGATGGCGCGTGGGCTTTGCGGGGAGACCGCGCCAGTGGGCGTACACACACGTCGTGAGCGGCAGCGGGCGCGAACGCTACGTCGCCGACCGCAAGTGCGATCTGGGCCGGGTGCTGGGCGCTGAGCCCGAGGACCTCAATCTCAGCCTGAGCATCCCTGATGCGGCGGGGACCTGGGCCGAGGGCTACCTCCGGAGCGCGGGGTTTGCGGACGGTCGACCTCTCGTGGCGATGGCACCTACGAGCATCATGGAGACGCGCCGCTGGATGCCGGAGGGCTACGCCGCCGTCGCCGATCGGGTAGCCAGAGAGATAGGCGCGCACATCCTCCTGCTGTGGGGACCGGGCGAGCGCGATCGGGCTCTGGCCGTCGCGTCGCAGATGGGGACGGAACCGACTCTCGTTCCGCCGACGGACCTGGGCCAGCTCGCGGCGCTTTTAGCGCGCTGCGACGTCCTCGTGAGTAACGACAACGGGCCCAAGCACGTGGCCGTGGCCGCAGGGACGCCGACCGTGACCATTTTCGGCCCGACCGACGAGCGCACCATGAACCCGCCCGACGCCGTGCGCCACCCAGCCCTTCGGGTCGATGTCCCGTGCGCGCGTTGCGGCCTCAAGCGTGGCTGCCCCAACGAGCTTATCTGCATGACCCGGCTCGATCCCGATACCACCTTTCAGAGGGTCGCCGCCATCGTGGCGGATCGCCGAGCGGAGGGCACATCTCGCGCCTCGGCGACGAGGGTCTGAAAGACGCGCTCGGTCCCTGAGACCATCGCTTCAAGGCTGAAATGCGCCTCCGCTTGGGCGCGGCCCGCGGCACCCATCCTCTCGCGGCGATCCGGGTCGGAAAGTAGGGCGGCGAGGTGGTTGGCCAGTGCCTTCGGATCGCGTGCGGGGACGAGATAGCCGGTTTCGCCGTCTGCGACGAGCTCGCGAGTCCCCCCGACGCCTGTCGCGACGACGGGCCGACCCAGCGCCATGGCTTCGAGTACCGCATTGGGTAGACCCTCGAAGTGCGAGGCCTGGACGAAGATGTCACCCGCGCGCACCAAGCGCTGCACGTCGCTTCGGAAGCCGGCGAAGGTCACACACTCACCCAAGCCCTGCGCATCAACCAGAGCACGCAGGGCGTTCTCTTCCTTCCCATCACCGGCGATGAGAACGCGCAGGTCGTGGAACCTTGGACGCAATAGCGCTGCTGCGGCGATGAGGTCCGGGTAGCCTTTCTGACTCACCAGCCGGCCCGCCGCCACAACCAGGTGTGCCTCCGGGGGAATGCCCAGGCCGTCGCGGACGCCGTCGGCCGAGACCGCGGGCGAGTATGCTTCGATGTCTACCCCGTTGTGTACGACATGGACACGCTCTTGTGGGAGCCACGTGAAGCGGCGAAACGTCTCTTTGATCGCGTGGCAGGGCGTGATGATACCGTCGGTGAGATGGACGTAGCTTGCGCGGAAGCGCGCCCGGTCCCACAGGAGTGCCAGCCCCTTGCGCGCCACCACGGCCGGGACGCCCGCCCAGCGCGCTGCAAGCCCGCCGAGCCGCACGTCCTTGTCGAAGTTGGCGCACACGACATCGGCCCGCTCGCGAGTGCACAGGCGCCGGAACTGCCAGACGGTCCACGGGTCGAGGTCACCCCGGATGCGCATGGAGACCGTCGAGACCCCGGCCTCCCGCGCGGCCAGGAGCCATCGCGCACCCGGGCGACCGACGCAGCATGCACGATGCCCGCGCGCCATGAGCCCGCGCGCTGCGGCGACCATCCACTTTTCCCCACCGCCCCAGACGTCAGCGGCGATGCTATTGAGGAAGAGGACCGAAAGGGCCTGCACAGGGTTGAGGGGTCAGGTGACACGTCGGGTGAAGAGCTTACCCGGCTGCTGGGCGACGTGGCCGGTCAGCTCCAGCATCTGGAGACGCGCCAGGGCTTCGGCGGGCCCCAGCTCCAGATCGGTGCAGATCTGGTCGATGTGGGTCGGGTCCGATGTCAGGTACTCAAGGAGTGCCCGGTCAGTGGGCGATGGCAAGGCCAGTGGCTCGGGGACGGCGGCCTCCCCCTCCGGTTCGGATGCCGCGGGCGGTACTGGCGCTTGTATTGGCAGGGTGAGCACCCCGGGGAGCCATGCCGCGATTTCCTCCAGCACGTCGTCAGTGGTCTGCACCAGCTTCGCCCCGCGCTGGATCAGTCGGTTGGCACCTCTGCTCGTGCTCTGGGTGATGTTTCCGGGCACCGCGAAGAGCTCGCGGTTCTGGTCGAGGGCAAAGCGCGCGGTGTGGAAGACCCCCGAATGTTCGCCGGCCTCGGCGATGATGACGCCGAGCGAGAGCCCCGAGATGATCCGGTTGCGCATGATGAAATGCTGCCCTATGGGCTTGGTCCCCATCGGTAGCTCCGAGACCACCGCACCGCGCGCGACGATCTCCCCGTAGAGGTCGCGCCGCTGCGTCGGGTAGGGGACATCGGCGCCCGAACCCAGGACGGCGACGGTCGTGCCGCCCGCTTCGAGCGCTGCGACGTGCGCCTGCGAGTCAATCCCGCGCGCCATACCGCTCGTGATCACGATCCCGCGCTGGGCGAGCTCCTGCGCTAGCATCCTTGTGGCGTTGCGGCCGTACGCGGTAGCCCGTCGCCTTCCCACGATGGCGATCGCCGGCTTCGAGAGATGCGCGGGGTCTCCACGTACGAACAGGAGTGCCGGGAAGGCGTAGGTCTGACGCAGACGGTCGGGGTAGGCCGGATCGGTGAAGGGAAGAGCGGCCACGTCATAACGCTCGATGGCCTCAAGCTGCGCCGCGATCCGCGCGGCGTCTACCCCAGCCGCAACCGCCTGGACGATCTCCCCACCGAAGCCTGGTAGTGCGGCGATATCCGCGAGTGGGGCGCGCACCGCCCCGGCCGCCGAGCCGAAGCGCCGCACCAGTGCCGCGTGCCGCTGCGGCCCAACGCCCGGCGTGAGCAGGAGCTGAAGGTGGGCGCGGAGCTCGGCGTCGCTCATCATGGGTTGGCTCCCGGGTCAGCATCGAGGCCGAGGGCCGCGGCGAGACTCCTGACGAGCTTCTCGAGACCTGCCCCGCTGACGGCCGAGATGGGGAGCGCCCGCCCGCCGTCTATCATCACACCCACCGGTGCCTCGGGCATCAGGTCGACCTTGGTGAGGGCGATCTGGGCGGGCTTTTGTGCGAGTTCTGGGCTGTAAGCGGCTAGCTCTCCGTGCAGGACCGCGAGCTCTTTGGCTGGGTCGGGGGTCGTGGCTTCGAGGCAGAAGAGCAACAGCCGCGTGCGCTCGATGTGCCGCAGAAAGCGGTGGCCCAGCCCCTTGCCCTGGGCCGCACCCTCGATAAGACCGGGAAGGTCCGCCATGACAAAGCTCTGAAACCTGCCGGCGGGGACGATCCCAAGGTGAGGGCCCAAGGTCGTGAAGGGATAGTCCGCGATCCGGGGGCGTGCCGCCGAGAGGCGCGATAGGAGCGTGGATTTCCCCACGTTGGGGAAGCCGACCAGGCCCACATCCGCCAGGAGCTTCAGTTCGAGGCGGAGCCTCCGCGCCTCTCCGGGAGCGCCCGATTCCGCCCGTCGCGGCACCTGGCGCGTGGCGGTCGCAAAGCGCGCGTTCCCGCGGCCTCGGCGGCCTCCTCCCGCGACGACGACGCGCGCACCGGGTTCCGCAAGATCGGCTAGGAGCGCGTCAGTCTCCGTATCCCACACGAGCGTGCCCACGGGCACCCGGATAGTGCAGTCGGCGCCGCGTCGTCCCGTCATCTTCTTGCCGGACCCCTTGCCACCCCGCTCGGCGTGAAGGAGGGGCTGGTAACGTTGGTCGTGGAGCGTCCGCAGGTTCGTCGCCGCTTCGATCACTACGTCCCCACCGTCTCCACCGTCGCCGCCGTCGGGACCGCCGCGCGGCACGAACCTCTCGCGCCGGAAGCTCACGATACCATCCCCGCCGGCGCCGGCGTGGACTTCAACGACTGTCTCGTCAATGAACATGGCCACGTCACCCCGACCGCGCCCTCCGGCCATCCTTCGAGTCTCGGAGAGGCCTCAGGGTCCAGGATGGGAAAATAGGCCTAATATGGTAGGAATCTAGCATACGTTCGTGCAACTATCGTTGCGGGTCAGTGGTGGCCTTGAAGTGCTGGCGTAATGGCCATCCACTGCCGCAATGGCTGGGCGTTCCTTCATCCGGATTTCGTGCCGACCATGATGATCTCACCGGTGCCATCGTAGACATTCCGATCATAGTATCGAAAAACATCTACAACGTCAAAACCGGCCTTTTCGAGGAGCAACTCAAGCTCGTACCGGAACGTGTAGCGCATGTCCACTGGCACGACCCGTTCTCGGACAAGATCACCCGACGGGGAAATTTCCTCAAGCCTTAATTCGGAGTGTTGAATCTGCATGACGGGGTCGTTTTTGACGAATCGCTCCTTACGGACGACGCGATTACCGTTGACGAGGCGGTATCGCCTCCTGACTTTGAAAGGCGCGTCCGGTTCCTGGATGAGCGCTGCGTAGCTTGGGGCAAAGACGTCGACGATGAAAAGACCTCCCGCGCGGAGGTGGCCGTAGGCGCGCGTCAAGCAGCCCATCTGCGCCTGGGGAGTGAACAGGTGCATAAACCCGAACGTACGGGGACATAGATCAGCGAGAGGTTCTTGCAGGGCAGATCGAAGGTGGACATGTTCGCCCAGAACAGCCCGACTCGTTCCGAGAGCTTCTCCTCCGATAGTTTCCGTCTGCAAACGGCGAGCATCCTCTCCGAGAGGTCCAAGCCGAAAACGTCGAACTCCGCTCGCGCAAGGGGCAGGAGAACGCGTCCCGTACCGCATGCAAGTTCGAGAATGGGAGAACCACACTCCCGAGCATATTCCAGGTAGAAGGCCATGTCGAAATCTACTCGCCCCTCGCGGTCGTCGTAGTATTCAGCCATTCGGCGCGGATTTCCCATGCGTCCTACGAGCGCTATCGGAGTCGCCCGCGCGGCCCTGCGGCAATATATTGAGAGTTCTCCGGTAGGAGAAATGGAGAATGTCCGCCCGAGACCGAGACGAGTTCGCCCTGCTGACGTTCGCCGGGCTTGGCGGCGTGGCCCTCCAGGAACTTGTCGTTTGTTCAAGCCGGCAGAGCAACGTCGAGAGACTACCGAACTACGATTTCGTGCGATGTGTTTTGGAGTCCACGGACGTCGCCAAGTTACCGGCATTACGGACGGTGGAGGATGTCTTCTGGTTGATGGGAGCACCACAACGCGTGTCCACAAGGCGCGATTTGTCGAAACTCGACACTCTTGTCAGTAGTTCTGTTATACTGAAAGGTCTGGAACTAAGGAACCGATTGTTTCGACCAAAGAAGCCGGGACGCCCTTCGTTCAACTGCTTCGTGAAACAAGACCGTGACAGGCGAGTCCGTCGCAAAGATATCGCGAGAAGAGTCAACGCCGCGATTTGGGCTGCCTTCCCCAAGTGGACGCACAGTGATCCTGCGACGATTGAGTTATGGGCCTTTTATATAGATGAACGGCTACATCTCGGATTTCGCTTGTCAGACGAGAGAATGAGATACCGAGCTCAAGTGCCTGTGCTTCGCGAGGGGGCACTGAGACCAACTATCGCAGCAGCATTAATTCGCACCGCTACTCCCCGCAGAGACGAGTTCGTTCTGGACCCAATGTGCGGCACAGGTACGATCCTGTCGGAGGGAGTCGTTCAGGAAATGGGAGCTTCCTTCGCCGGAGGGGACAATGACAAAGAGGCCGTGGAGCTAACGACGCGAAGATTGAGAGGGCACGGCGTCTGTGTCCAACGATGGAACGCCACCAACCTACCACTCGGGGCATCCTCGATAGACTGTATTGTATGCAACCTGCCTTTCGGCAGACAGTACTCCACCAGGGCAAACAACCGAGGGCTCTATCCGGCACTCATCCAGAATTGGACGAGCAGGCTCAAACCAGATGGGCGGATGGTCTTGCTGACTGCGGATTCGAGGGCGCTGGAAAGCGCCTTGCGTCAACATGGGTTGCCTTGGCGCGCGGAGTGGAGGGTGAAAGTGCTAGGGCTCTGGGCAACGACGTACAAGGTCAGAAAAACGTTCGCAGAACCAGAGAAGCCACCCGACTGCTTACAGCTCGCCTCCAGCAGTGGGTGATACTTATCGTTGCGGATTCGCAGGGTTAAGCTATGCGGTATGACATGGCGATCCGGGGCGCAGTGGTCATGGATCCCGCCGGAGGGCTTCATGACCGTCGGGACATCGGCATTACGGATGGACGCATCGCGGCGGTTGAGCCCCGGATCAGCCCCGAGGAGGCCGAGGAACTCGTCGACGCGAGCGGTAAGCTGGTCACCCCCGGCTGGATTGACCTGCACGTGCACGTCTACGAGGGCGTCAGCCACTTCGGCGTGCCCGTTGACTCCACTTGCCTCGCCAGGGGCGTTACCACCGCGCTCGATGCGGGCTCGGCTGGCGCGCAGACCTTCGGGGGCTTCAAGAAGTACATCCTGGACGTGAGCGCGACGCGCGTCAAGGCGCTGCTGAACATCTCGCTTCAGGGGATGCTCTCACGCGAGGTGGGCGAGCTAGAAGACATTCGCTGGGCCAGCGTGCCCCGCGCCATCCAGACCTGCGAACAGTACAGGGATGATATCCTGGGCGTCAAGGTGCGGCTTTCGCCCGATCTGGTGGGTCCCAATGGCATGGAATCCCTCAAGCGCGCGCGTGAAGCCGCGGAGGCGGTCGGGCTTCCGCTCATGGTCCACCCCAACGCGGCGCCCTTCGATATGGAGACCCTTCTAGCGGAGCTGCGCAGCGGCGACGTCATCACCCACTGCTTCCATCAGAGCGAGACTGGCGTCCTCGATCCCGCTGGAGTGGTCCGTCCGTCGGTGCGACAGGCCGTCGAGCGCGGGGTGCGCCTTGACGTTGGCCACGGTGCAGGGAGCTTCAACTTCGAGGTCGCCGAGGCCGCCATGCGGCAGGGATTGTCGCCCCATACGATCTCCAGTGACCTGCACGCATACAACGTGAACGGTCCCGTCCACGACCTGGCGACGACCGCCTCGAAGTTCCTGTGCCTGGGTCTTGAGATGAATGACGTCATCCGCATGGTCACTGCTACGCCCGCCAAGACCTTCAACTTTGGCGAAGCGTTGGGATCGCTCAAGATCGGCTCGCCCGCGGATCTCGCCATCTTCGACCTCGTCGAGGGCCCCGTCGAACTGCGCGACGCTCACGGCCAGACGCGCGTTGGCCAACTCAAGCTTGAACCGGTCAGCGTCGTCCGCGCGGGGCGCCTGCGCGCGCGCAACGTCCTGGAACGAGGCGTTGTATGACAGCGAAGCCCCTTGGTCACGGGCACGCTGCGCCATAGATTTCAGCGCGGAGCGCAAGCCGATGGACAACGCCCGGATCGTCAGCCTGCTCGAGGAGTTGGGGGTGCTGCTGGACCTTCAGGGGGAGAGCCCCTTCAAGAGCCGCGCCTACACGAATGCCGCGCGGACCCTCCGGGGGCTGGAACTGCCGGTTGCTGAGCTGGTTGCTGGGAGCGCCCTGGGCGAGGTGCGCGGGATCGGCAAAGCGCTGGAAGAGAAATTGACCGAGCTGGTAACGACGGGCCGCATGGAGTACTACGAGCGCCAGAAAGCGGCGGTCCCGCCGGGGCTTCTGGAGATACTAAGGATTCCGGGTCTGGGGCCGCGCCGGGTGCGGACGATTCACCACGAGCTTGGGATCGCCTCGCTGGTCGAACTGGAGGCGGCCTGTTTGGAGAACCGGCTCTTGACGCTCGAAGGCTTCGGTGCCAAATCGCAAGAGAAGATCCTGGATGGCATCGCCTTCCTGGGGCGCCAGCATGGGCTCCATCTGTACGCCGAATCGCTCGCCGTCTCCGAACTCCTTCTGGTATGGCTTCGAGCGCAGCCGAGCGTCCTCCGTGCGGAGGCCGCCGGGGATTTGCGCCGCCGCATGGAAGTCGTCGAGGAACTGGTCCTCGTGGCCGCTACGCAAGACCCCGCCGCTCTGGCGCGTGCTTTCGCCGGCCACGAGGCGGTCGAGACAGTCACCGAACGGGACGGTGCGCGCGTGAACGTCACCTTGAAGGCCGGGCTGAGCGCCGAGCTTCATTTGGTGGACGAAGCCGCCTTCGCGGTGACGCTGTGGCATCTCACCGGGAACGACGGGCATCGGGAGCTCTTGCGCGCGCGGGCGAAACGTCTGGGCCTAGAGCTCGGAGAGTGCGGTCTGTGCCGTGACGGAGAGGTCATCCCATGTCCCGATGAGGCGGCTCTCTTCGCGCATCTGGGGGTTGCGGTCATCCCGCCTGAGTTGCGCGAGGGAACCGATGAAGTGGAAGCGGGTGGGCGGGGCGCTTTGCCGGCGCTCGTGACCGATCGGGATGTGCAGGGCATCCTGCACGTTCACACCACCGACAGCGACGGGCACCACGACCTGGTTCGCATGGCGGAGGCTGCACAGGGACTGGGCTATGCTTACCTGGGCGTGTGCGACCACAGCCAGGCCGCGGCCTACGCGCGCGGGCTGACCCCCGAGCGTGTCCGCGAGCAGCACAAGGCCATCGACGCCCTGAACGCGCGGCTAGCGAGCTTTCGCGTTCTCAAGGGGATCGAGGTGGACATCCTGGCCGATGGGGCGCTCGACTTCTCCGATGATGTACTGGCATCCTTCGATTTCACCGTCGCCAGCATTCACTCGAATTTCGGGCAGGATCGCGCGATGATCTCCACTCGCATTGAGAGAGCGATGCACAACCCGCACGTGCGCATTCTGGGCCACCCTACGGGACGGCTGCTGTTGGTGCGCGATGGCTACGCGGCCGATGTCGAGCGGCTGATTGACGTTGCCGCCGAGACGGGCACGGCTCTGGAACTCAACGCCAACCCGCGCAGACTCGACCTCGACTGGCGCTACCTCCGGCGTGCGCGCGATCGGGGAGTCAAGATCGCGATCAACCCGGACGCGCATAGGGTCGAGGGCATCGAGGATGTCGCCTATGGGGTCGCGGTGGCCCGTAAGGGCTGGATCGAGGCTCCTGATGTTCTGAACTGCTGGCCGTTCGATGAACTCGTGGCTTTCTTCCGGGGATCGAAGCGTGGGACCGACTGGAGGCTGCCATGAGAAGGGAACGGCCAGACACTCAAAGGGCATAAGATGAAAGTCCTGCATCTCGATGTCGAACGCGATTTGCCGCGCTTCCACCGCGACCTGGACGAGGTCCTGATTGCTAACGGCCTCGAGGTTGAGCGCCAGGAGGGTTGCGCCCGCGAGGTCATCTTGGAGCGGGGTCGCAATGCGGAAGCGTTTGTGACCCTCGTGGGCGTTTTCGATGGCGAGGTCATGGACCAGCTCCCTCAGTGCCGGGTCATCGTTCGCGGTGGGATCGGGGTGGACACACTGGACCTTGCGGCCGCCACCGAACGTGGCATCGTCGTCGCGAACGTCCCCGATTACGGGACGCGCGAGGTGGCCGACCACGCCTGGACGCTCGTCCTGGCGCTCTGGCGTAAGATCTTCACCGCCGACCGCTCGGTAAAGGGGGGTAGCTGGGACTGGGGACCGCTCTTCCCCGTGCCTTCGATCTGGGGGCATACGCTTGGCATTGTCGGCTTCGGGCGGATCGGCCGAGAGGTGGCCAGACGGGGAATCACTTTCGGAATGGACGTGATCGCCTACGACCCGTACCTCGGGGAGGACGATGTCGCCGGTTGGGCCGCCCGTCTGGTGGATTTCGAGACGCTCCTGTGCGAGGCCGATGTGATCAGCGTGAACGCACCGCACACAACGGACAACACCCATCTGTTCGACGGCGACGCCTTCGCGAAGATGAAGTCCACGGCCTACTTCGTCAACACGGGTCGCGGGGCCATCTGCGACACGCATGCTCTTGCCGATGCCATCCGGAGCGGTCGGATTGCCGGTGCTGGCTTGGACGTTCTCGAGTCGGAACCGCCGCCCTCCGACCACCCGCTCTTGGGTCTCGACAACGTGATTCTGACGCCCCACTACGCGGGCTATTCCGAGGAGGCGATGGCCTATCTGGCGGTGAAGACGGCCCAGGGCGTCCTAGCGGTGGCGCGGGGCTACCTGCCCGAGTCCATCATCAACCGCGGCGTGAGACCGAAAAAGCCGCTGGCGCCCTATCCGGGCGACGGGCTGTGGGAGGCCTGAGATGAGCGCGCAAAGGACTCTTCGCCCGGGAGACGTAGCGGCGGACTTCGTGCTGCCCACGTCCGAGGGCGAACTGCGGACACGTCTTGAACTGATGGGGGCGTGCGGACTCGTCCTGGTCTTTTTGCGCGGGATATGGTGACCGAATTGCCGCTGGCAGCTTGCGCAGGTGCGCGAAATCATTCCGGAGCTTGAGCGACTGGGCATTGCGGTTGTCGGCGTCATTGGACAGAAGGCGACGCGGGTGGCGGGCTATCTCCGCGAGCATCCGTTGCCGTTCCCGATCCTTGTGGACCGCGACCGGGCAGTCATCAAGTCGTACGGCGTGTACCACAGGGTGGGTCTGGACGCGTGGAACATCTCTAGGCCGGCGATCTTTCTGCTCGACCGGAGCGGCGTCGTCCGTTACGGCTTCATCGGGAGGCACCAGGCGGATCTCGCGCCACTGGACGATCTATGGATCCACGCTAAGGCCGCCGCGACGGATGGGGATGCGAACGAGGGGAGCGGGACAGCGCGTGCTTGACAACCTTCTGCGCCCCGCTCACATTGTAGCCGCTGTGCCCCTTCGGACCTGCGTTCGTCATCTCATTCTCACTTTCGTGGGAGCGTTTACGCTTTCCGTCCCGGCTTTGGGGAGAGCGGAGACCCTGGTTATCGTCTCGCCGCACTGGGAGGGGATTCAAGAGGAGTTCGGGCGTGCGTTCCTCGCCCACTACCGGGCGGAGGCGGGCCGAGAGGCGGACGTCGAGTGGCTCAATCAGGGCGGCACGTCGGCCATTCTTCGCTTTTTGCGGTCGGAGTATAAGCGAACGCCCGAAGGGATCGGGATCGACCTCCTGTTCGGGGGCGGGATCGATCCGTTTCTGGAGCTCCAACGAGACGACCTCCTCGCAGCCTACCGCGTGCCGGATAGCCTCCTGGCCAGCATGGGCGCGGACATCGGCGGCATCCCGGTCTACGACCCTGAGTTCCACTGGTACGGGCGACGTTGGGTGGTTTTGGCATCGTATACAACCGCAAGGTACTCGAGTGGTTGAAGCTAAAGCCGCCCCAGACATGGACGGATCTCACAGCCCCTGAGCTGCGCTCATGGGTGGGCACTGGCGATCCGCGCTCAAGCGGGAGCGTCCATATGGCCTGCGAGATCCTGCTCCAGGCGCTTGGCTGGCGGGATGGCTGGGGTACGCTGGTGCGGTTGGGCGGCAACGTCAAGGTCTTCAGCCAGGGTAGCTCACAGCCCGTACGCGATGTGGCCACGGGCGATCTCGCCTGCGCGCTTTCCATCGATTTTTATGCCTGGGCGGAAGCTGAGGAGTTCGGTCACGACATCGTCGGCTACGTCATGCCGGACGGTATGACGGTGATCAATCCCGATGGAATCGCCATCCTCAATGGCGCGCCGAACCGCGAACTCGCGCAAGCGTTCATCCGCTTCGTGCTCTCAGAGCGAGGCCAGCGCCTGTGGGTCACCAACCGCGGCAGCCCCGGTGGGCCAAAGGCGTTTCAGCTTGGGCGCTTCACCGTTTGGCCTGCGCTCTACGCTGCGCTGGGCGACGATGCGGCCGTGCCATTGAACCCCTTCAAGATGGAGAGCTCACTGCGGTACGATTCGGCCAAAGGCTCGCGGCGCTGGCGCTTGGTCAACGACCTGATCGGAGCGGCGATCATCGACAGCCACAAGGAGCTCGCTGGGGCATGGAAGGCCATCATCGAGGCGGGGCTGCCGGAGGAAGCGGTGGCCAAGCTCATCGAGCCACCGATGACCGAACCGGAAGCGCTGGAACTGACCGATGCCGTGATGGCTGATTCGGAGCGTCGCAACGTCCTCATCGTCAAGTGGACCACCGACGCGCGCGCCCGGTACGGAGCCGCCAAGAAGCTGGCTCTGGCGGGGCGCTAACCGCCGCCCTATAGGGAGACACCGCCGGTGGTCGGGGTCACCCTCGAACACATCCGAAAGAGCTTCGGAACGACTGTCGCCGTGGACGACGTCAGCTTAGACGTTGAAAGGGGCGAGTTGTTCTTCCTGCTGGGTCCTTCGGGATCGGGTAAGACAACGCTATTGCGCGTCATCGCTGGCTTCGCCCAGCCTGAGGAGGGCCGCGTCTTCTTCGACAATCGTGACGTGACAGATCTGCCGCCGAACGAGCGAAACACCGGCATGGTCTTCCAGAGTTACGCGCTGTGGCCGCACATGACGGTGGCGCAGAACGTGGCGTACGGCCTGGAGGTCCGGGGCACCGCAAAGCAGGAGCGGGACAGATGCGTCATGGTAGCGCTGGAGATCGTGCGGATGGGGCCTCTGGCGGATCGCTCGCCCAACCAGCTTTCAGGAGGTCAGCAGCAGCGCGTGGCGCTGGCGCGCGCGTTGGTGATTGAGCCCGATTGCGTTCTTCTAGATGAGCCGCTGAGTAACCTGGACGCGAAGCTGCGCCTGGAGATGCGGGAGGAGATCAGCCGCATTCATCGGACGACGGGGATGACGATGATCTACGTGACGCACGACCAGAAAGAGGCGCTATCGCTTGCTGGGCGGATCGCCGTGCTCGGTGAAACCGCGAGGGTCGAGCAGATCGGCACCCCGCGCGGGGTCTACCACCGTCCGGTGAACCGGTTCGTCGCAGGCTTCATGGGAGAGGTCAATTTCCTCGAGGGCACGGCGAGCGGCCGCGAGGGCAACTGCCTCACGGTTCAGACGGACGCATGTTCGGTGACGGCTGGCGTCTTCCCCGAAAACGTCGCGCCCCGGAGCAAGGTCACCTGCGCAGTGCGTCCGGAGGCGATTGAGGTCAATACACGGCCAGTGCCAGCGAGGTTGAACCAGTGCCGCGCGCGGCTCGTGCAGCGCACCTTTCTGGGCGAGACCGAGCACCTATCCCTCAAGCTGGAGAATGACGCAGTTCTTCTGGTTTCGCGTCCGAATCCGGGCTTAGACAGCGTGCTCAAGCTCGATGAGGTCGTGGATCTGGCTTTCGACCCCACTGACGTCGTCGTCCTCGTCGATTGAGGTATCCGCCACCTCAGCGGATGAGCACTAGCTTTCGGACGCGCACTGTCCCCCCTGCCTGCAGGTGCGCAAGATAGACCCCGCTCGCCGCTTTGGTGCCCAAATGCGTTCGCCCGTCCCACCGAAGACGATGGCTCCCTCGGGGGCGGGAGCCATCCACGAGCCGTGCGACCACCTGGCCTGCGAGGTCGAGCACATCTAGGCGAACGGATGCGGCCTCGGCGAGGTCGTAGCGTAGCGTCGTCTCAGCATTGAAGGGGTTGGGACTCGGGGGATGAAGGGTATACACGGCGGGGACGATCGAGACGTCGCCGAGCGATTCGACGACGGCCGTTGGAGCGCTGACATGGCCGAACGCGTCGACCCACCGCGCATGGACGTTCTCACCGTCGCGCCAGAGAACGACAGCGCCATCGGCACCGTCGCTCAAGAGCGCGGGCGTGGCTGCACGCTCCGGGCTAGTCTCGACGACCACCGTGACCTCGCCATCTCCCCACAGGCGCGCCCCGCCTGGACCTAGACGCTGGACGCCGATGTCCACGTTCTCGCCGGCGTCGGGTCCGGGGACTAGCTCGAATGCGACTATGGCCCCGCCCGTTCGATCGCTCAGAATGGTGGGCTGCGTTTCGGGGAAATCGCTTGCGGCCACGAAGATCGAGTGGAGTCCGGCGTTGCCCCACAGGACTTCGCCGTCGCGCGTGAAGCGCTGTCCCCAAATGTCGAAGTCGCCCAAGAGTTCTTGGATCAGGAGTTCTCCAGTGAAGACCACCACTGCGCCGTCCGAGCCATCGGGGACGGCGTGGGGGCGGCGCTCGTTGTTGACGCTTTGAGCGACGACGATGGGGAATTGACCGTCTCCCCAAGCGCGGTTACCATCCGGGTCGATGCGCTGAGCCCAGACATCTCGAACGCCGGCGAACTCGTCGCCGGGAGGGATCTCCGCTTCAAGGGCGACCAGGATGCCTCCGGCGCCGTCGGGTACCATGGTGGGATGGCGCTCGGGGGCAATGCTGCCCGAGACGATGATGGAATGCAGGCCGCCTTCACCCCAAAGGAGTGAGCCATTGGAATTGATGTGCTGAGCCCCGATGTCCACATCGGCCACGATGTCTCCGCTCACGAAGCTTCCGTCGAACGCGACGATGGCCCCGCCGGAGCCGTCGGGGAGAGCGACGGGGTTCTCCTCGAGGGCGAGGCTCCCCGCGACTAGCTTACCCTCCTCACCCCAGAGGCGAGCGCCATCGGGTCCCAGGCGTTGGGCGGCGAGGTCCACGTCGCCGAACGATGAAAGGAACACCTCGTAGACGATGATAACACCACCCGCGCCGTCGCGGACGATGGCTGGGTTGCCTTCGGGAGCGTCGCTCGACGCCACCGGGACTGGCCGCCCCGTGCCATCGCCCCACAGGAGCGATCCGTCGGGCCCGATGCGCTGGGCGACGAGGTCCACGAGAGCGGAACCGTCGACCGTGAAGCGCAGAGCCTCGAAGACGACGATAGCTCCGCCGGCACCATCGCTCACCGCTGCGGGGTTGCTGTAGATGGCCGGGACGCCACCCGGGACCAGTGAGCGGGGTGCCTTCCAAAGGAACTCGCCGCGTGGACCGACGCGCTGACTGAGGATGGTGGTGGGTAGCTCCTGAAGCACGGTCGTGCTGATCTCATTATCACCGGCCCAGAAGACGAACCCGCCGCCGCCTTCGGTCCCGACGACCGTGAGGTTGGCCTCCTCGAAGGGGAGGGTATCGGCGGTGGCTTTGGCGGCGGGGCGGGGCTTGTGCGCCAGGTTACGGAAGGCGGTGCTGGCATCGTGCACCGTGGAGTAGGGCGCTTGCCTCGCTCTCACCCGATGGGTTGCTGGGATGGCTTCACTAGGAACTCCCGCGATCAGGGTCAAGATCGCCAGCGAGATCGACCTACGAAGGGTGCTGAGATTCATCGGCGCCCCTCCCTGCGGTGGGTGAATCCGCCTTGAGTTCTGCCGCCAAGAGCGACTCGAAAGCGGCTCGGACCCGATCCAGAGAGGGCCCTAACGTTTCCTCGCTCATGGCACACCACTCGCAAGTTTCTCTATGGGCGTGCTGCCCATAGCCGCCGCGTCAAGCAGTGCCGCCGCCTTGGTTAGGGTCTCCTCGTACTCCCGCTCGGGCTCGGAATCGGCAACGATCCCGGCTCCGACGTGGACGTGGGAACGCTCACCTGCGCAGACGAACGTGCGGATGAGGATATTCCAGTCCATGGCGCCGGAATCGGAGAAATAGCCCGCGCTGCCGGTGTAGAAGCCACGGCGCGTGGACTCGAGCTCGTCAATGATCTCCATGGCACGGATCTTCGGGCAACCGGTGATCGTCCCACCCGGGAAGGTGGCGACGAGGACGTCGGCCCGGTCGCAATCGGCGCGCAACTCACCGGTCACGTTGGAGACAATGTGATGGACGCGGGCGTAGGGCTCGTGGACCATCAGCTCGTCCACGCGCACCGATCCGTACTCCGCAACTCTGCCCAGATCGTTGCGTTCGAGGTCCACCAGCATCAGGTGCTCGGCGCACTCTTTTGGACTGAGAAAAAGCTCCTCCGCCAAGCTTATATCGGCGAGTGGGGTCAGGCCTCTGGGGCGTGTCCCGGCAATGGGCCGTGTTTCAACCCGGCGCCCTCGAACGCGGATGAGGCGCTCAGGCGATGAACTGACCACCGTGCCCCCCGGGAAAGGTACAAAGGCGGCGAAAGGGGCGGGATTGGCGGCACGGAGTGCGCCGTAAAGGGCTAGCGGGGAGGCCTCCAGTGGGAAGGTGAGACGCTGCGCCAGATTCACCTGGAAGATGTCGCCGCCAGCGATGTACGCCTTGGCACTTCGGACCGCCTGGCAGAAAGCGTTCTGTGGCATATTGGCCTCGACGGCTCGGCCCAGGCCGAACCGCTGCAGCGTGGTGGCTGCATTCTCGGGCGACGACGGTCCGAACCAGTGATCCGTACCCCCGGCCGCGAGCGGTCCTGGCTTTAGTTTCTCCTCTAGCGCCAGGAGCTCGACTTGGGTCCGCGCCACGGTGCTTGCGAGATCATCCCCGAGAGGGACCGAGGCGATGATCAGCGCTCGCTGCTTGGCATGATCCCAGACCACGCAGCGGTCGTAACACACGAGCCAGATGTCCGGCAGGCCAAGGTCGTCGCACGCTTTCGCGGGAAGCCGTTCGAACTGATGGGCGAGGTCGTAGCTCAGTAGACCGATGGCACCGCCGCAAAAGGGCGGAAGCTCGGCCACGTCCGGCGCACGACGCTCGTGCAGCAGTTCCTGCATAGCAGCGACCGGGGCGGCGTCGAGGGCCACGGTGCGGCCGTCCCTACGGAGCCAGGCGCGCGTGTCTCGACTCCAGAACTTCGCCGCTGCGGGGCCGATCCCGAGCACCGAGTAGCGCCCGGTCCGCCCACCCGTCTGGACGCTCTCCAGTAGCACGGCCCGCGGATCGATTTCGTGGACCCGCGCTAGCGCATCGGACGGCGGGGGCGCTTCGATTTCCGTCCAGATGGGTGCGCGCGGCCAGGTTTCGCGCCAGCGTCGTAACACTCGGAGCGAGGGCTCCATCAGCACAGGCGCCTCATGACGGGCGGACTTGTGGTCTAGTTCGCGCGAGTGGTGATGCCCCGCACGATGCCGCGCACATCGCGGTAAAGCATACGGGTGTAAACGACGTCGCGCCGCGCAGGAACACTGGGGTCGCCCAGGCCAACGTACTCGATGGATAGATCGCCGGCATAATCGGCACTCTTCAGGTCGTCGAGGACCTGGTAGTAGTCAATGTGGCCCAGCTCCAGGGGCCAGCTCCAATCGTAGCTTCCGCCAAGCCATCGGCCGTTCTTAAGATGCACGTGCTTCAGGCGATCACCCAGGATTTTGAGGACGCGGGCGGGCGGCTCGGCCGTCGGGATAGCGAAAAGATTGCCGGGGTCGTACGTCACACCCAAGGCGGGGCTACCGACGAGATCCAGGAGGCGCATGGCGGCTTGAGCCGTGTCGTGGATGGTGTTCATATGCAGTTCGAGGCTGTAAGTCAACCCGAGATCGTGGGCGGTACGAGCTACCGGTACTAGGGCCTCGGCGACGCGCTCGTAGTGTTCCTGGGTCGCCAGCGCCGAGCCGTTCGATCCATAATCCTCACGGGCTCGGCCGACGAGGCCGCCCGTCATACCGTTGACGATCCCGGCGCCGATCCCGGCCGCGGCACGGATGATCGCCACGATCCGGTCGCAGGCATCGCGACGCTGCTGGGGGTCTTCGGCTAACAGATCCCCTCCTCCTGCGATGACGGGGATGGGAAGGCCCACGCGGTCGGCGGCTCTTTTGGCCTCGGTGATGGTCTCATCAGGCCGCTCGGGGTCGTAGTGGACGACGCTGATTTCCAGGCCATCGTAGCCGTATTGCTTGGCCTGCGCAAGCGCCCGTTCCAGCGGATAGGCACGGTAGGTGTATGAGTAGCAGAGCACCCGGTTCACGAGCGCTCCCTCGGTCGGGCCATGCGGAGCGGGAAGCTAAAAGACAAAGGCCGAATCGCCTTGCGATTCGGCCCCGCCCGCAAGCTACGCTCGCGGACCGTCACGACTTGACCTCGATGCCGAGCAGTTCCTTCGCCTTGACGACGGCTCCAGCCGAGTCGGGCGCGTAGCCGTCGGCGCCGATGGAATCGGCGAACTCCTGGGTGACCGGAGCGCCGCCGACCATCATGATGACTTTGTCCCGGATGCCCTCTTTCACAAAGGCGTCGATGGTTTTTTCCATGTTGGGCATCGTCGTGGTCAAAAGCGCCGACATGCAGATGACGTCGGGCTCGTGCTCGTGGTAGGCTTCGACGAACTTCTCAATTTGCGTATCGACGCCGAGGTCCACCGTGACGAACCCGGTCCCCTCCAGCATCATCATGACCAGGTTCTTGCCGATGTCATGCAGGTCACCCTTGACGGTGCCCGAGACCGATGTCGCGACGGGGGGCACACCGGTCTCCGCCAAAATGGGGCGCAAGAGGGCCATGCCTGCCTTCATGGCGCGCGCACTGATGAGCACCTCGGGCACCCAGATCTCCATCTTGCGGAAGCGCTCACCGACGACGTCCATTCCCGCGATCAAACCCTGATTGAGAATATCCTGAGCGTCGGTACCCTCGTCGATGGCTTCCTTGACAAGCTCCGCCGTTTTGGGGGCGTTGCCGATGATCAGATTCTGTGCCATGCCTTCAAAATCAGCCATCGCGATCTCCCGTATTTGTAGGTGATAGGGTAAAGCCTCGCCTCTATGAGAGTGCGCCCACAGGGACTCGAACCCCGAACCTACTGATTAAGAGTCAGTTGCTCTGCCAGTTGAGCTATGGGCGCGCACAAAGTCAGTGTGGGTGCAACGCTGTCGAGGGTTAAGCCCGTCGCGGCGAAAAGAATATACGCCAGGCACCGCAAGCGCAAATTTTTTGGGTCTAGCGGTGGGCTGAAGATGCACAAGAAGTTGACTTGCCGGGGACAATAGTATATTGTTGATCAAGTTCATGTTTAATTGGGCCGGCGCGGCCCGTTTGTCCCTTGGCATTCGCAGGTGACGATGATGACGGCTCCCTCCTCGTGGCATCCCGGGCGGCTCAAGCTTGGGCTCGCCGCCTTTGGTACCGTGCTCGATCCGCGCCTCGCGGTCCGTGAGAACCTGACCCAGACTGTGCGTTATGCCGGCAGTTCGACGCAGGCGGTCAGTGTGCTCTTGCCCGAGTTCCTGCCCGTGACGGCGCCCATTCGGGAGGTGCCTGGCGGAGGGCTAGGCTTCCGGCTGACCCATGAGGGAGCCAGCTTTCTTCTCGAGCGGGATGCTGACCGGCTTCGGGTGGAGGTGATGCCGCGGCCAGATTTCTTCGCGGCGCCGACGGCGGGCGGGACGATTTTGGGCGACTTCGCTCGCTTGCACAACGGATTTTTGATTCTCGACCTGACGCTCAACTGCCCCCTGGCAAATGGCGATTCGGGGTGCGCGCTGTGCGGTCTCGGTTTAGTGCCCGGGGCGCCGGATCGGGTCGCCCTCAGCGTCGGAGACGTGGCTGCTGCCATCGACCGGGCGCTGGACGCCGGGGCTGCCGATTACGTACATTTGAAGGTGGGATACATCGCGGACCCCGACCGTGGCGTACGATTTCTCGAGCCCTATGTGGCAGCACTCCGTGAGCGATTCGACATCCGAATTTCCGTGGAACTCTACCCGCCAGTCGATGACGCATGGGTGGACCGTACCTACGCGCTGGGGATCGACGCGGTCGCCTACCACCTGGACGTGCACGACGCTGCCATCTGGGAGGAGGTCTGCAGGCATCGTGCGGGACTGGTGCCGCGCGAACGCTATCTGGAGGCGCTGACGCGCGCGGTGGACGTTTTCCCGCGTGGAACGGTCGTCTCGCGGCTGATTGTCGGCCTGGAACCGCTTGATAGCCTGCAGCGCGGGATCGAGATGCTGATGGCGATGGGTGTCATTCCCGCCCTGGAGTACGCCTGGCATCGGGGTGCCGCGCCGGAACCGCCCTGGGAGCTCTCCGAACTGGAGGCTCTCCTGCGCTTCCTGTGCGATCGGGCGCAGGAATACAGGCTTCGCTCCACTTGGATGGCTGACTTCGGCGACGGCCCCGGCCTGGGAGACGCGCGTTGGTTCCGGGCCCCGGAAGGCGCTGTTGGCGGCGCTCTGCGCTCGTTCTCCAAATCTCGTCTTGGCAACCGCCTTGCCCAGGACCTCCTGGTTATTCGGCGGAAGCTACGCGTCCGAAACGTCGGAGAATCGTTCGACTCCGCCGGGCTCTGATCTCTCCCCACCTGAGGCACAGGCAGTGGGTCGTCCCCCGACGACTTGGTGATCGATCGGCGAACCACACCGGTTGTGCTCCCGGGGCGCCCGCCTTCCTCATGGGCGCGGGGCTTGCGTCGGGCGCCGCAATGGTGTTTCTAGAGCGCGGGAAGGGCCCGCCGGGGCATAGAAGTGACTGGGTTATGGATGGCGAGCAACTCTCGCACGCTATGTGCCCTCGCGGATGAAGAGATGAGGTAGGGATGGCCAGGTTACGCTTCGCGAAGATGGCAGGAGCAGGCAACGACTTCATCGTTCTCGACAATCGAAAAGGCGTGATTCCCGAAGAGCGGGGCGAGTTCATCGCGCGCATCTCGGAGCGGCGCATCTCGGTCGGTGCGGACGGAGTGCTCTTGGTGGAGCCTTCCGACCTGGCCGATTTCCGGATGCGTTACTACAACGCCGACGGCGGCGAGGCGGAGATGTGCGGCAACGGCGCGCGGTGCATCGCTCGGTTTGCATACCTCAAGCGGATCGCGAGACGGCGCATGACGTTCGAATCTCAAGCGGGACTGCACCATTCAGAGGTGACCCCAACGGGCGCCAAGCTTTCGATGACCGACCCCACCGTCACCGAGCTCCACCTGGGGCTCCATCTGGAGAAGGGTGAGTTGACCGTCCATTCCATCAACACCGGGGTGCCCCATGTGGTGGTGTTCGTGGATGACCTCGATGCGGTGGAAGTGGAAAAGTTGGGCCAGGAGATCCGGTATCATCGCCGGTTCAGCCCAGCGGGCACGAACGCGACTTTCGTCCAGCCTTTAGATCCCCAACGCGCTGCGATCCGAACGTACGAGCGAGGGGTCGAGGGGGAAACGTTGGCATGCGGCACAGGAGCAGTTGCGGCCGCGGTTGTGGGAGGGCTTCTGAGTCGGCTGGAGCCGCCCGTCACCGTTGAGGCGCGGGGCGGACCCTTGTGCGTAGGCTACACGCTTGATGGCGAGGGCGTCCATGCTGTCTCGTTGGATGGCGAGGCGCGCCTGGTGTATGAAGGCTCGCTGAGCGACGAAGCTTCGACGCCGGCCGTTTCGAGTTGAAGGCTCAGGTGTCATCTGAGCGGAGAGTGCATCCGCTGGTCGAGCGGCTCAAGGCGTCGCTGGCGGGCCGCCGCGAGGAGATTCGTGCGCTCCACGCGCGTGGGACGCCCGGTCGCGTTGTGGCCTCCGCACTGTGCGACGCTGTGGACGAGGTAGTCGTGGGGACCGCTGAGGCGATGAGCGTCGCCACCGAGGGGCTCGCGGTCGCTGTGGCTGCGTTAGGGGGGTACGGCCGTGGTCTGTTGAATCCCGGTTCCGACGTGGATCTTCTGTTCGTATCCGAGAATGGGCGGAGCTTGCCGCAGGAGGCCGTGGGCGAGTATTTGCGACTTCTGTGGGACATCGGGTTCGAACTGGGCCATGCCTCTCGTACGTTCGGCGAGTGCGTGCAGCTAGGGCGGAATGAGCACCAGGCGTTCACGGCTATGCTCGATGCGCGCTTTCTGGCGGGGGACCCGGAGGTCTTCGCGCGCTTCGAGCGGACTTTCAGGCGTGGGGTCGCGCGCGGCAACGAGCGGGCGCTCATTGCTGCCATCGCGCGCAACCGCGAGCTGCGCCACGCCCAGTATCAAGGTCGTGTCGGGCTCCTAGAACCTAACGTCAAGGAAGGCCCCGGCGGCCTGCGGGACGTCCACGATCTGCGGTGGGCGAACCTCATCGTCGGTCATCGACCGTCCCAAGATGGCGCGGAGCACGACGGGCTCCTCAGCCCGAATCAGGAGAAAGCTCTCGACGCTGCCTACGACGTTCTCTTACGTGCGCGCAACGAACTCCACTTCTGTGCCAATAGGAAGCAGGACGTGCTCGACCATGCGCTTCAAGCGCCCATGGCCGCGGGCCTCGGTTATCAGGACAGCGACGTGGGTCGAGCGGTCGAGCAGTTCATGCAGGGGTACTATTTGGCCGCCCACCAGATCAAGCGTCTGACGGACGTTGCGCTGCGGACGCTCCTGGCCGAGCAACGGCGGTCTTGGTGGCTGCTGAATCGGGTCCGGCAGCGGGCCCTCGCCAGCGGTTTCGTTCTGCGCGGCCGCTCTCTCGGGCTGCCGTCGAGGGGACGGGATGGGTTCTTCAAGGCTGATCCATTGCGGCTTCTGTCCGTCTTCGCCGAGCAGCAGAGGCTTTCGGTGGAGTTGGACGCGTCATGCGAGGCGGCGATCGCGGAGCACCTGGGGCTGATCGACGCGAACTTCCGGGCTTCGCTTGAGGGGAGGCGCATCTTCTTCCGCATCCTGGGTGCGGATCGTAACGTGGCGGCGGCGTTACGCCACATGCATGAGCTTGGGGTGCTAGGCGCTTACCTACCCGAGTTTGGCGCCCTTTCCAGTCTCGTGCAGCACGACCGCTACCATGCCTACACGGTCGACGATCATACGCTTAGGGCCGTGGAGCACCTCGAGACCCTCACTAGGCGCATGTCCGTCTCCCCGACGCCCGAGGAGAACGTCGTGACCGAGCTGGAGCATCCGCAAGTGCTCTACCTGGCCGTCCTGCTGCACGATGTTGGCAAGCCATTAAGGCGGGGTGACCACGCGGAGCACGGCGCCGAGTTGGTGCGGCCTGTTGCCGAACGGCTGGGGCTCTTGCCGAGCGAAAGACAGCTTCTGATGTTCCTGGTGCGACACCATTTGTTGCTAAGCACTTTGAGCCAGCGGCGCGACATGGGCGACTTGGCCATGCTCAGGGATGTGGCGGTGCAGGTCCCCTCGATCGAGCACCTGCGAGGCCTGTACCTCCTGACTTACGCCGACCTGCACGCGTTGAACGAGTCGGTCTGGACGGAGTGGAAAGGTGCGCTCTTGTGGGACGCGTACATCAATCTCTCACACATCATCGAGGGTGACAGCGGTACTCGATACGAGAGGGGTGCCGCGGAGAAGGTCGCGCAGGAGGCGATCCGGGAGTTAAGCGCTACCTTCGGGCGCGAGCGTGTAGCGGCACATCTGGAGGGGATGCCCGAGCGCTACATCTTGAGCCACGAAGTGGGCGAGATCGGCCGACACCTGGCTTCGATCGGAGAGCTGGATCCCGCACCGTGCGCAACGTGGCTGGAGGCGGGCGACGCCTACAGTACGCTGACGGTGTGTACGCGGGATCAGCCGTATCGGCTCTCGCAAATCTGTGGCGTCATCTCGAGCGCCGATCTGAACATCATCGGAGCACGTGCGTATACCCGCGATGATGGCGTTGTCCTCGACCTGTTCGAGGTCACCGAGGCCGATGACGACAGGCCGCGGGTTTCCTCGGGCCATCAGCGCGAGGTGCGCGATCGGCTACGGGCGGTCCTAGCTGGAGAGATCTCGGTGGAGCGGTTGCTCGAGCAGCATCGGCGGCGCTGGTCTCGTCGGTGGAGTAAGCCCGGGACCCATCCGACTCTGGTGACGTTCGAGGACAGCGTCTCCCGCCAGCACACGGTCATTGAGATCTCCGCCGCCGACCGTCAGGGATTACTCTACATGATGACGCACACGCTGTCGGATCTGGGACTGGACATTCACACTGCACGGATCACAACCGAGGTGGATAAGGCGGTGAATGCGTTCTATGTCACGGAGGTCGGCGAGGGCAGGGTGGTGAACGAATCGCGGAGGACCGAGATTCACGGGCGGCTTGTGGAGAGCATCGACGGTGCGGGCTGATGAGGGGGCGCGCCCGACAGCCGTGGGCCTCGGATCTTCTGCGGTACGCCTTGGTGTGGGAGACTGGGCCGTGCTCCGAGGTGTGATATATGTTGTTGATGGTGATGCGCTTGTAAGGGGCCCACAGAGAGATGGACGAAGAAAGGGCGGTGCGCAGATAGCTTGAGACCTCTGGTGATGGTGCTTGTGCTGATCGTGGGATGCGGCGACCGCGAGCCTCGACGAGGGACGGACGCGATCCCCCAGGCGATCCAGCGGGAACTTCAGAACCAGCGCGGCCAGGTGACAGACCTGGGAAACCAGGTGGCGCTGTTCCACGCGAGGCTTCGCGAGCTGGAGGCGGCACTACTTGGGGCGCGGGGGGCTCCCGGCGGAGAGTCGGCTGTGGGCTCGACCGAGTTCGACGTGGGCACCGTCTACGAACGCGCGCGGGCCGACTACGAGGCCAAGCGCTACGACCTGGCGGCAGGCGAGTTCCTTGAGATCCTGGCTGGGGCGCCGCAGGACCGGCTTGCGGACAACGCGCAATACTGGCTGGGGGAGTGCTTCTACGCTCTGCGCGACTATCGGCAGGCACTCAAGGAGTTCGCGAGGGTTTTTGATTACGCTGAGACGGAGAAGGCCGACGACGCGCAACTGATGATCGCATACTGCTACTCTAGGTTAGGAGAGCCCGAGCGTGCGCACGGGGTGTTCCTGCGGTTTCTGGAACGCCATCCGGACAGCGAGTTTGTGCCTTTGGCGCAGCGATGGCTGATGGAGTTTGAGCAGCAATGATGGGCACGATGGCTGTTGGTCGCATCCTGTGGTGTCTCAGGATAACGATAGCCTCTTTCGTGACGCTTCTCGCGGGGGGCAGTGCGCGTGCGGCGGAGGGGATTGGAGCGCCCAGTACTAATCTGGCGCTCGTTTATGCCGCTGCGCGTGAGGCCGTCCGCCAAGCCGTGGAGGCGTCGCCCCTTGTCGGGAACGAGAGCGCTATCCAGGTCGCCATGGAGGGGACCGGGAGTGAGAATTGGCTGTTGGAAAGCGCACTCGTCGAGACGCTGACTGAGCGTGGGTGGATCGTCCACGATACGGAGGCGTCTAACGCAGGGGTGACCTGGAAGATGAGCTGCCGACCCACGGAGATTGGAACCCACTACAGGCACGCGGACATGCCATCGTCCGACGATGATGGGGGCCTCAGACGAGAGATCACGGTGCGGGCACACTTCAGCTTAGAACGGGTGGCCGATGGTGAGGTCGTGTGGATGGGAGAGCATACGGGCGTGGCCTCGACGCGTCTATCGAGCCACGCGTTATCCATCGTGGAGTCACAGAGCTATCCGTTCACCCAGGCGGACCCTCCCGGACGCGCCTGGGGCAAGTACGCCGAGCCGGCGCTGGTGTCGGGGGTTGTGACGGGATTACTGTTACTCTTTTTTACGAATCGCTAGCGACTTTGCCGCGCAGACGGAGCACATCTCCATGTTTTCGGCCCGAGGCCCGGACATGCGCCGGGGCACGGCGGCGCCAAAAGCTACAGCTGATCGGCCGTTGCGCACTCCTTCTGGTAGCGGCATGGTGGGGCGGATGCGGGGGCCGGCTGCCGCGCACCCCGACCACGGCGCGTGACTATTATGAGATCGGCCAGGAGCTCTTGGGCAAGCGACGCTATTTTGATGCAGCCGAGCAGTTCAGAGCTATCCTGACCCGTTTTCCCGGCTCGGATCTGGTGGACGACTCCCAGTTCGGGCTGGCGGAGGCGTACTTCGGGCAGGAGGATTACGAGTCGGCGCGTCTGGAGTACGAGCGAATCCTGACGGATTTTCCCCTTAGCTCCTTCGTTCCAAGATCGCAGTTCAAGGTCGCCGCGTGCTACTTCCGGCAGTCACGGGCGCCTGCGCTGGATCAGACGGACACCGAGCGGGCCATTGAGGAGTACGAGCGATTCCTGGATGAATTTCCGACGAGCGAGCTGGTGCCAAAGGCGTTGGAGGGGATCGGGGTATGCAGGGAGAAGCTGGCGGAGAAGGAGTACAGGAACGGCCGGCTCTACCTGAAGTTGGGTGAGTACGACGCCGCGATCATCGAGTTTCAGATGGTTCTCGATGCGTACGGGGACACACGCTTCGCGCCCTTGGCCCAGTACGAAATAGCCCGAACGATGTACAGGCAAAAGAGGTACGCGGAAGCGCGCGTTGTGCTCCTGAAACTTGAGGATGACCCGCGCGCCGACCGCGTGCGCAAGGACGTCCGCAGGCTCCTAGAGCGGATCGGTGAACATCCGTCGGACCAGGACCTTGACTCGCGCGAGGTCCCTACGGAGTGAACATGGGCCGGACCGGCGTCTTCGGAGGGACGTTCGATCCGCCGCACCTGGGGCATCTCATCGTCGCTCAGGAGATGTACGAGCGTGCTGGGCTGGATCGGGTGCTTTTCGTGCCGGCGGGTCAACAGCCGCTCAAGGGAGCGGAGGTCGTGGCGCCGGCGAAGGTCCGGGCGGCGATGGTCGAGGCGGCGATCGCAAGCGATGAACGGTTCGCCTGCTCGCTCATTGAGATCGAGCGGCCGGGTTTCTCATACACGGTCGAGACTTTGCGCGCGCTCGGGCGTGAGTTGGAAAGTGGGACCGAACTGGCATTCATCGTGGGAGCGGACGTGCTGACGGAGTTTTGCGCCTGGAGGGAACCCGAGACGCTCGTGGAACTTTGTACTGTCCTGGTCGCTGCACGAGCTGGATCGGGCCCCGCAGGCGCACCGGCGGCCATCCGACCGAAGCTCGAGTTCGTGGATACGCCGCTTGTGGAGGTGACATCCACGGATGTCCGTGCGCGCGTTCGCGCCCGCAAATCGATCCGCTACCTGGTCCCCGATCCCGTGGCGGCCATCATCGCCGCCGAGGGACTTTACCGCTGAGAGGCGAGACGGTCGTGGTGAAAGGGAGACTGTTCCTCGTCGACGGGACGGCGCTGGCGTACCGCTCCTACTTCGCGTTCATCAACAGCCCTCTCGTGAACTCGAAGGGGGAGGATACGAGCGCCGCCTTCGGGATGACGCGGGCGCTTCTGAACCTGATCCGTGACGAAAAGCCCGAGTATCTCGCCATCGCATTCGACGCACCGGGCCCGACCTTCCGACACGAGCAGTACGCGGAGTATAAGGCAACGCGCGAGAAGATGCCCGACGAGATGCGCGCACAACTAGCGCGCATCAACCAGATCGTCGAGGCGATGGAGATTCCGAGCCTTTGGATGACGGGCTACGAGGCGGACGACGTGATCGGCACGCTGGCGCATCGTGCTGAGGCCTCCGGGCTGGAAGCCGTTGTCCTCAGTGGCGATAAGGATTTCTGCCAGATCGTCTCGGGCGCCGTGACGTTGCTCAATCCATCTCGCTCGGGCGGGTTCGAGCGGATCGGGGTGGCGGAGGTGCGCGAGCGCTTCGGCGTGGACCCGGAGCGGGTCACGGACGTGCTGGGACTCATGGGAGATACGTCCGATAACGTACCCGGCGTGCCCAAGATCGGGCAAAAGACGGCGACGGCCCTCATCCAGGAATACGGGAGCCTTGAAGCTGCGCTGGAGCGTGCGGAAGACGTGAGCCGCAAACAGGCCCGGGAGAACCTGATTGCGTACGCAGACCAGGCGCGGCTTTCCAAGGTACTGGTGACGATCGATACCGACGCGCCCGTACCTGTGGAGCTGCCCGACTTGCGCTTTTCCGGCTTGGACGGCTCGCGTCTGGCGCCGCTGTTCGGGGAGCTGGAGTTCTACCAGTTCATGGGCGAGGTGGGAGCGCCGACGGACGATGAGGCGCCGGAGGTGATGATCGTAAGTCCGTCGCAGCTCGGCGAAATCGGCGCCGAGTTGGCTGGTGCGAGCGAGTACGCCGTCGATCTTGAGACCACGAGCACGGACGCCTTGCGCGCCGAGATCGTGGGTGTCGCGCTCGCCTGGGATGACGAGGTGCGATACATCCCGGTGGAGCACAAGGATGCCGAGAACTGTCCGCTAGAAGAGGTCCTCGAGACGTTGAAGCCGTCTCTCACCGATCCCTCCATTCCGAAGGTGGGACACAATCTGAAGTACGACGCCCATGTACTCTCTCAGCATGGCGTTGAGATCGTGGGGGCGGTCTTCGACACCATGGTCGCCTCGTTCCTAATCGATGCCGGCAGGCGTCAGTACAGCCTGAGTGCGCTTGCGCTCCAGCACTTAGGCCATCAAATGACGCCGATCTCAGATCTAATCGGCAAGGGCAAGGACCAGAAGAGCTTCTCGGAAGTGCCCGTGGCCGATGCAGCAACGTACTCAGGGGACGATGCGCGGACGACCTTGCGGCTCTCATCGTTGCTTCGCGGAGAGATTGAGGAGGCGGAACTGGAGGAGGTCTTCGAGCGGGTGGAGATGCCGCTCGTGAGAGTACTGATGGCGATGGAACGCGCCGGCGTTCGGGTGGACATCGAGATGTTGCGCGATATGAGCGCTCAGTTTGCCTACGAGCTCGAAGCGATCGAGGCGGAAATCCACCAGCTCGCTGGTGAGAGGTTCAACGTCAACTCCACGCAGCAGCTCGGACGCATCCTTTTCGAGAAGCTCGGGCTGCCGCCCCGACGAAAGACGAAGACCGGCTACTCGACCGATTCTTCCGTCCTCGAGGCGCTTGCGGCGGGGACCGACCATCCGTTGCCGCGGCGCATCCTGGACTACCGCCTGCGGGCGAAGCTCAAGTCCACGTACCTGGACAAGCTGCCCGCAGAGGTGAACCCCCGGACGGGTCGCATCCACGCGTCATTTCGCCAGACCGGGTCTGCGACCGGGCGGCTGGCTTCCGACGGGCCGAACCTCCAGAACATCCCGATCAGATCGGAAGAGGGCCGCGAAATCCGGAAGGCCTTCATCCCGCGTGAACCCGGCTATCGCCTTTTGGCCGCCGATTACTCGCAGATTGAGCTGCGGATCATGGCCCACCTCTCGGGCGATTCGACCCTCGTGAGCGCCTTCGCAGAGGATCGGGACGTGCACACCGAAACGGCGGCACTGCTCTACGGCCAAGCGCTCGATGCCGTGGATGAGAATTTACGCCGTGCTGCGAAGATCGTGAACTTCGGGGTGATGTACGGCATGGGGCCGTACGGGCTCTCGACTCGTCTGGGGATGCCCATTGGGGAGGCGCGTGCGTTCATTGAGCAGTACTTCGCCACTTATCCCGGGGTCAAGACGTGGATCGACGACACGTTGGAGCGCGCCCGCCAAGAGGGTTACGTGACGACGATGCTCGGGCGCCGCCGCTACCTGCCGGAGATCGGAAGCAGCCAGCGCCAGAGGCGCGAGTTCGCGCAACGCACGGCGATCAACGCGCCCATTCAAGGCACGGCGGCGGACATGATCAAGCTGGCGATGGTTGCCATCACCGAACGCCTGCGCCGCGAGCGGTTCCGGGCGGAAATGATCTTGCAGGTCCACGACGAATTGGTCTTTGACGTGCCCGAGGGTGAGGTGGACGCCGTCAGGGAGCTTGTCGTCGAGGAGATGGCGGGTGCGCTCGAACTTCAGGTTCCCGTCAGGGTTGAAGCCGGCATCGGTCAGAGCTGGTTTGAGGCGCACTAGCCTTGGGTGATGACGCCATGCGACGCTCGAACCTACGCTGCCGTCGCTTTCGCCGGATTGATGACCGGGATGTGCTGCGCTCGGTGCGCCTCCCTCCCCAAGGCGAAAGCGCATAGCGCTCCCAGCGCCGGTTCAGGAGCTAGGGCTTCTCGGGATCTTCGCCGATATCGAGGATGCTACAGGCCTCGATGGGATGAAGGCCAAGCGTCTCGGCTAGCAGGAGCAGTTCGTCGCTCACGGCGCCGGGATTGACGAAGAGCTCTCCTACGCCCTTCTGCGCGATCTCACCCAGCAGCGTAACGCCCACCTCGGGGGGTACGTAGAGCGTCGCGCGGTCCACCGGGCCCAGCACGTCAAGGATCGAACGGCAGGCAGGAAGTCCCTCGATGGTCTCCTCGTGCGGGTTGACCGGGTAGACGACGTAGCCCCGGCGTTGGTACGCTCGCACGGCCCGGTTGCCGTACTTCTGCCTCTGGTTCGAGGCGCCAATGACCACGACGGACTTGGCCGGCGTCATGGCCTTGCTTTCAACCGGATGCCTCGCATCGAGACTACAGTATGGACCCGCCGGGCGAGCCATCCAGCGCGCGCGGCACGTCGATGGCGCTGCCGCTGAGGAACCGCGAACGGTCGTCGGCCAGATAGGCAACCATATCCGCGATCTCCTCAGGTCTGAGCCAATTGGAGGGGTCGAGCTTATCGGGCTCGCGGAAGCGGAGGGGAAGATCTGTGTTCACGAAGCCGGGGCAGATGCAGGCGGTCGTGATCCCGTGCGGGTGGACCTCGGTGGCCAGTGCCTCGGTAAAGATGATGACCCCGGCCTTGGCGGCGCCATAGTCGGCCAGCGTGGGGTAGCCTTTGCGCCCGGAGGTGGATGAGATGTTGATGATGCGGCCTCGCTCGCGGGGGATCATGTGCCTGAGCGCCTCCCGGCAGAACAGGAAGACGCTCCTTAAGCAGATGTTCACCGTGTAGTCCCAGTCCTCGACCGTCATTTCCGCGACGGGTTTGCCCACGCGGTCGCCCGCGTTGTTGACGAGGATGTCGATGGAGCCGAAACGGCCCACTGTCTCTTCCACCGCCCTTTCCACCTGTTCGGGCCTAGCCACGTCGCAGGGGACTGCCAGCGCTTCGCCGCCCTCGGCTGCGATCTCATCCGCCACCGCTCGAAGCTGCGTCTCAGTGCGGGAACAGACGACGACCTTCGCCCCGTCGCGGGCGAGGCGCAGCGCGGTGGCCCTGCCGATGCCCCTGCCTCCGCCAGTCACCAGGGCCGCGCGATCGTCTAGGGGAGCCATGAATTTCCTCCTCTCAGATGGGTCTTTCTAGCTCGTTGTGCAAACCTATGACGCGCTCGGCCGCGCGGGCCACGGGCTCCACCTCGGTGGGGGGACAAAAGATGCCCAGCTTCCAGAGCGCCTCGTACTGGTTTTCGAGGACACGCACGTCGGCGGGCGGGCCTTCGGGCGGCTCATTCAGGCGGCGGAGCCCCTGGCGCGTCACGACGTAGACGTTGGCTTCCTTGATGGCCGAGTGGCCGGGACAGGAAAGAATGATCGATGCCGCCGGGAGATTCGCGGCCCGGGCAATCTCGGCCTCCATTGCCCCGCGAGCGGTGGCGTCGCGCGCGTAGTTGGCGATCCATGCCTCGCGGTCTCTCCGGACCAGCGTTGCACCGGAGACGACGAACGCGCGCTTGTAGAGTGCCCTCGCCGATACAGCGTCGATCAGCCGCCGAATGGGTGGATCGTCGTAGGTTCGCAGCGTCTCGAAGAGCGTGTAGTCGGTCAACTCATACAGGTCGGCCTCCTTCAGCCCGCGCTCGACGGCGAGTTCGACCGCCTTTGCGATCATCGCTCCAGAGATGATCTTCGTGTGGTGGAAGTAGACTCGCTCGGTGAGAAAGTAGCGCAGGCGCAGTAGATTGAGAATTTCGGTCTTGGCGTCGGGGCGCTCCATTCCGTGGCGGATCAGCATCATGGCAAGATGGTCCTCGGCCAGGATGAAATACTGGAAGATGCGGTCGTCGTAGTCCTGGCTGAGCCCGGCGAAGTAGGCATCCCGGCGCAGGTAGTCGAGGAGATCGGCATCCACGGTGCTGGCGATGACCTCGCGCATCCAAGGAGGTGCATTCGGGCAGGGCTCGACTAGGAGATCGAGCACGGCGTCGCGCAGGCCGGTCTGACGCAGGATCTGCCCCAGTTCACCCGTCGTCAGGAAATGACGCAGCCGCTCAGGGGAGTCGTGACGCCCAAAGAGCTTGCGCTCGTCCTCGAAGGTGTGACCGAAGGGCAGGTGCGAGATGTCGTGGACCAGGGCGGAGGCGGCGATCGTGCGCTCCTGTTCAGGGGCCACGGGGTACCCGTTGCGGTGCAGGCTTGCGACGACCTTCCTGGTGACGTGGTATACACCGAGTGAATGCTCGAAACGCGTGTGGACGCAGCCGGGGTAGACCAAGTAGGCCGTGCCGGTCTGCTTGATGCCGCGCAGCCGCTGCATCTGGGGGGTGTCTAGGATGGCGCGCTCGACAACGTCGAGCGCGATGTCACCATGGATGGGATCGCGGATGATCATGGCGTCATACCAGGTCTGCCGTGACAGCGGCGCTGTGCGCCCACTTCAATATCCGGTGATCGCGGTGCCGCGCAAGCCCGATGGGTTGTGGGCGGCTCAGGGTGAGTCATGGCCTGCGTTTTGCCCTGGCATTGCGTTGAGAAGGTGGTGGGAGTGAATCATGAGGCCAAAAGACTTGTGCCCTCAAATGGGCGGCTGTACCTTGATCTCTTGCTCGTTCGCGCCAGGCCTTGTTGGAGCGAAGGCTCTCATGCTTTCGCTTGAGCCCGATCGAACCCCCTGAATGATGGCGAAGCCAAAGACGCTCGAAAAGCTCAAAGCCTCCGGCTATCGGCCGCGTTCGGTCAAGGAGGAGATGCGGGAGAGCCTTTTAGGGGGGCTCGACGGCGAAGGACCGCTCTTCCCGGGGATCGTCGGCTATGACGAGACAGTGATCCCACAAATCTCGAACGCGCTGCTCTCGAAGCACAACATGATTTTGCTCGGCCTACGCGGACAGGCAAAAAGCCGCATCCTGCGTAGTCTTGTCAATCTTCTCGACGAAGAGATACCGATCATCGAGGGCTGTGAGATACCGTGCGATCCCTTCAAGCCCATCGGGGCGGAAGCGCACGAGATTCTACGCAGCAAGGGTGGCAAGACTCCCATTCGCTGGCTGCCTCGAGACCAGCGCTACGTCGAAAAGCTGGCCACGCCCGACGTCACGATCGCCGACATCATTGGTGACATCGACCCGATCAAGGCGGCGAAAGAGGGCCTCTTGCTCGGCGACGAACTGACGATGCACTTCGGGCTTCTGCCGCGGGCGAATCGAGGCATCTTCGCCATCAACGAACTGCCCGACCTAGCCGGAAAGATCCAGGTGGGGCTGTTCAACATTATGCAGGAGGGCGACATCCAGATCCGGGGCTATCCGGTGCGGCTGCCTCTCGATGTCGTCTTGGTGTTCACAGCCAATCCCGAGGACTATACCGCGCGAGGCAAGATCATCACACCCCTCAAGGACCGAATCGGCTCCGAGATCCGGACCCACTATCCCGCCACGGTGGATGATGGGATCTCGATCACCGCGCAGGAAGCGTGGCTTGAGCGGTGGGACGGGAAGCGGCCCCTTGACGTGCCGCGTTTCCTCCAGGAGGTAATCGAGGAGATCGCCTTCATCGCGCGGGCGCACCGGCACATCGACAAACAGTCGGGTGTCAGCCAGAGGATGCCGATCACCTGCATGGAGAACGTCATCTCCAACGCGGAGCGCCGCGCGCTGCTCCATCGGGAGAAACGCATCGTGCCGCGACCGAGCGACCTGTACTCCGCGCTGCCTGCGATCACCGGCAAGATCGAACTGGAGTACGAAGGCGAGCGGATGGGAGCAGAGAACGTCGCCGTGGAATTGATCAAGGGGGCCATCGGGAAAGTCTTCCGCGAGTACATCTACAGTCACGACGAATGCGCCCAGATCGTGGACTGGTTTGACTCGGGAAACGCGCTGGAGATCCCCATAGGCGCGCAAACGAAAGACTGCCTCAAGGCGCTCAAGCGCGTCCCCGGCCTTCTAGGCCGCACCGCGTACCTGCAACTGAAGGGCAACCGAGCCGAGCTTCAGGTCGCTGGGGCGGAACTCATCCTCGAGGGGCTGCACGCTATGCGCAAACTCTCGCGCGACGAAGCGGCCGGCGCGACACAGTTCAAATCGGGGCTCTGAGCGCGAGGGCGCTAGAAGACACCATGCGTTCCTGGCGATACAGCAAGTGGGAAGGCGAGGCGGACGATCCCCTCGAGCTGGAAGCCATCATGGACATGCTCGCCGATCTCTTGATCGAGGGGCGGCAGGGTATCTGGTTCGAGGACGAAAGCGGCATCACCTTCAAGGACATTCAGGACATCCTCGACGCCATGGAAGTCCTCGATCAGCAGGGCCTGCTTCCCGAGAAGTACCAAGGGGAAGAGGGCATGAAGAAGCTCATTGAGCGGCTCGAGGAGGAGGGTTACATTCGTCGCGAGCGCCAGAAACCGGACTTGACGCAGAAGGGCCTGGAGCGCGTCAGCGAGAAAACGTTGCGCGACCTGCTTCAGTCCATTGGCAAGAGCGGCGTCGGCCACCACGAGACGCGGCAGCCGGGCACGGGCATCGAGACGGATTACAGCACCAAGCCCTACGAGTACGGCGACCCCTTGAATCTTGACGTCAGCGGGACACTACTCAATGCCGCCATACGGGAGGGGCCGAAGGTTCCGCTCCCGCTGGAGGCCGACGACCTCGAAATCTACCAGTCCGAGCACATGGCGCCGTGCGCGACCGTGCTCTGCCTCGATTGCAGCCACAGCATGATCCTCTACGGCGAGGATCGCTGGACGCCCGCCAGGCGCGTCGCCATGGCGCTAGCGCACCTCATCCGCACCCAGTACCCGGGAGATTCGCTCAACGTGGTCCTCTTCCACGATGACGCGGAGGAGATTCGCCCCGATGACCTGTTGTACACCGACATCGGTCCGCACTACACGAACACCCGCGAGGGACTGATCTTGGCGCAGCGGATTCTATCGCGCAAGCGGACGCTAAACCGCCAGATCATCATGATCACCGATGGCAAGCCCTCGGTCATCACCGAGGGCGACCGCATCTACCGCGACCCGTCGTGGGGTCTGAACCCGTTGATCGTCACGAAGACCCTCGATGAGGCGCGCCGCTGCCGCAACTCGGGCGTCATTATCAACACCTTCATGTTGGCGCGCGACATGACGCTGGTGGATTTCGTCCGCAAGGTGACCAGCATCACCCGCGGTCGCGCCTACTTCGCCTCGCCGCGCACCCTTGGACAGTACCTCCTGCTCGACTTCATGACGCGCAAGGGCCGCCGGATCAAGTAGGCTGGCGACCGACTCTCGACTCAGCTACTCTCGGATCACCTCGCGCTGCCGCAACCAGGCCACCGCGCACCGAGAATTGGGACCCGCACGGGGCGTGACCATTCTCCTCACGGAGGGAAGACGATGGGACTCAAGGTCTACGACTTCCGCAACGATGAAGACATCACAAACATGCTGGTCACCCCGTGGATACGGTCGCGCTTCCTGCGGATGGAGCCCGGACTCATCGCTTCGCTGCACAGCCACGACCTGGGCCACGAGATATTTCTGATCCTCCAGGGGCGCGCCCTCTTCGAGATCGACGGGGAGGAGGCCGAGTTGGGTCCGGGGCAGATGTGCATCGCCCTGGCCGACCAGCCGCACAAGCTACGCGTCCTCGGCGACGAACCCATGATCATGTATCTCTCCGTCACGCCTCATATCCAGCCCACGCATACGGGCAGGACCGAAGAGGGCGGACGGATGCCCATTCGGTTCTCGCCGTCCAACTCTTATGACACCGAAACGGATACCGAGACTCCGGTCGAAGAGCTGATCGATCGCTACATCGCATTGTCCCGGGACGTGGCCGATGCAGCCGAGGAAAGCGCCCAAAAGGCCGCTCGCCTCAAGGAGACGGTCACTGCGGGGGATGGGAACGCCGCGGGTGAGGCCCGAAACACCGCGTGGGAAAGTCTCTACAGGACCTTCAAGGGAATCAATAGCCTGGGCGACGCGTGGAACGCCCTGGCTCCGAGGGCGGCGAAGACCCCTTAGGCAGGCACATGCAGGTGCGCGCGCAGCGTTCCGCCGCACGCTGTGCCAGACGATCGGCCTCGACCCGGTCGGGCGCACGCAGGGGGCTTGCCATATAGAGTGCGCCGCAGATGCCGCAACGCCAGCCGACTGTTGCCGGAACGGGGTGGCCGTTTAGTGCCGGGGTCCGGACCATTGTTTACGCCTCCAGGCTAGCAGAGATGTGAGGCACATATGAACACTATTCAACATACACGCAACCGGAGTCAGAGGCAAGAGAGATTTGGAGCATGCAGTTCGAGTCGGCTAACGGCGAGCGTCGGTTGGAAAACGCTTACCGGGCAGGGGAACGGGGTCTACGGCTTCGCGGTGCCGTCCGTTTCGTTGACGCGCAGGACCTGTTCGACGAAGGCGTGCTCAGACACGGCGCCCTCGAAGCGGATTTCCTCGTTCACAACCGTCTTGGGCACGCCCATCACGTTATAGTTTGCCGTGAGATCGGGGAACTCGGCGATCTCCACCACATCAGCGGTAACCAGCTCGCTCTCGATGGCTAGCTTGTGGGCCATCCGCGCCGCTGATGGGCAGTGAGGGCAAGCAGGCGTGGTGAAGACCCGGATGTGCGCCCCCGTCCGAAGCTTGACGATCTCGGCCTTGATCGCGTCAGGCAGACCCGACTCGCCGCGCGAGACGTCCTCGATGCTGTCCACGAACTCGGCGAACTCGTGGCCGGCCGGGATGCCGTAGTAACGGATGCCGTAATCTCTGGCACCGAGGATCACAGTGGCCGGCACGCGGTCGATCCCGTATTGTTCGGCGATCTCGCGGTCAATCTGAAGGTTGTGTACTTCGAGCTTGACCCGGTCAGACAGGTCGTCCACTTCCGTGAGAAGCCGCTCGGTGTCCTGGCAGAACTCGCAGTTGAGGGTCTGAGTGAAGTAGATGAGACTGACCGGTTGCGTGAGCGCATCAAGCCGCTGGCGGAGAGTGATCTGGTCATTCAGGTCGATGAAGGCCACCGGGCGGTCTCCTTGATCGCAAGCCCATAGATAGCTCTGGGGGCCGAGAAACCATCGGGCAGTAAGGAAAGCGTTCGGATGATAGGCCGCAATTCCGGCAGGACGTAGGGCGTTGCGGTCGTGCTGTGGGCATCCCCGCTGGGCTTGACTTCCGGGGGGTGGCTGCGTAGTCTGCGTCTCATCGGCGACAGGGTCATCCACGAGCCCCGCGAGGTTCACAAGATGGAAGCCGACGAGCCTTTGCGACCGGATCTGCTTCTCGGGCCGTGGGAAAAGGGAGGGGAAGTGAGTCCGAGGCTATTTTGGAAGGTGTGTTGCGCCTCGATACCCTCGTACGTGTGAGCCCGCCGGGGTCTCACCATCCGGACCTACACCTGCATGGCCCGCTCTAGCCACGATGCTCTGCTCGCGGCCCGCTGGGTCTTCGAGTTGGTCGAGGAGGATCTCCGCCGCGCGCTAGGGGGGCATGAAGCTTTGCCCGCAACCCTAGCCGAGGCCTTCTGGAGGCTTTTGGGAGAGATGAGCGTAAAGGTCCTCGTTCAAGAGCCCTGGGCGGGGACGATCCGCTTCAAAACGCTGGCCATGCTCGGTCCCGAAGCCCTGTCGCCCCTGATCCTCGACCCCGAGGGCTACCTCCGAGAGCGCTACGGCGGAGGCAAGTTCAAAATCAACTTCTATCGCGGGCAGCACTTTCTCGCGACGCGCAACTTTAAGCCTGAAGGACTCCCCCTCTGGAAGACCATGGACGACATCGATGCCTGACAATTCTCCTGGCACGCTGCCTGGCCTGACGATCAAAGGCGGCTAGGCCCACGTACCTCGGGGTCCGGGGCTCGGGGTCGAGCTCGACCCGGCGCAGGTCGCACGCCATCGCGCCGCCGACTGACCCTCGCCGCGTTTCAAGGCACGAGGCTTCTTTCGCAGTAGGGTCGAAGACGGTCTAGACAATATCCGCCTCAGCCAGGGTGCGGCGCATGGCGCTGGGTTTCGCGATGACCGTTCGACCCACGGGCGCGGAAGGGAAGTGGCCCACGTCGTTGGTGACTAGGTAATCGGCGTCGGCGGTGACGGCGCATGCCAGCACATGCGCATCGTCGGGATCGGGGCTAAGCGCATGGATCGGCCGTGTCGGACGCACGAGCGTGGCGCGCTGTTCGATGCGATCGATCCAGCCCGCGATGTGCGATGGGGAGACGCGAAACCTCAGGTGGCGCAGGACGCTGCGATACTCGCGCAGGAGAAAGGGGGACACGAAGAGGGCGAGCCCCGAAGCCGTGAGGGCCCGGTCCAGGACAACGCGGGATGCGCTCCGGGGGTTGGCGAGGGCCGCGAAGACGACATTGGTGTCCAGGACCAGCCGTAGCGGGTTCGTCGTCTGTTTCTCCTCTCTCCGTCCGGGGCCGTCTCAAGGCTGCTCGCGATCATGCGGGCGGTACAGCTTGTGCTTACGGCTTCTCCTCATCTCTGCGGATGAGGCCTTCGACCCATTCACGCGCGAGGTCCTTGCAGCCCAGACCGAAGGCCAGCGCGAGGCCGAAGCAGATGGCTCCGAAGAGAATGTTGAAAGAGGTGGCCACGATGGTGGCTGCGAAGCCCAGCTTCTCGAGTGCCATGACGACGGCGACAGCGACGATCGCCACCGGGCGACGAGGCCAACCAGGGAGGCGTGCATGATGCCAGCGTTCGAGGCGGCGGTGCGCACGGCGCCCGCGCTCACACCGGCCAGGAACAGCCCGATCACCAAAATGAGAACGCTGCCGATAACATTGGGGATATAGGCTACCAACTTGTCGAGGCTCTCAGCGACCACCGTCAGGCCCAAATAGTCCACAGCCGAGACGATGACCAGGATGAGTACAACCCAGTACGCGAGCGCCCCCATCAACGCAGATGGTGCCATCGTGATGCTCCCGCGCTGGAGAAACGTGCTAACGCCAGCTTTCTCCGCGGCCACATCAAATGCAACAAATCGGAGAAGCTTGCCGGCGGTCTTCTCCGCGGCGAGCGCCACGATCCAGCCGAGGATGAGTATGATGACCGTGAAGTCGACTTTCTACGGGATCCCGAAAAATCGTTCGCCGAGCTGAGCGATCGTTCCTACAGTCTCCAACATACCCCAGCCCTCCTGTGCAGAACGCGGTGGTCGGTGGTGAGGTTACCAGCGGAGTTCGCTACTGGCCGTTAAGGCGCCAGTCGTAATCCAAGAACTCGATGCTCACCGAGTGCGCCTTAAGGTACGCGACATCCGTATTGGAGAGGTAGCGCGCTACGTATCGGGTCAGCGAACCGCCGGCCGCGGCCTCGAAATCTTCGCGATACCAGTCGAAAATCTTAGAAAGGTAGAGCACACCACACTCTCGGTCCAAACGGTTTTTGCTCAAGTCGTTGATGAACTGCCATGCCGCTTCCTCGAGCGCGTCGTCCAAGGTCGCGCCGACAAATGCCCTGTTCGAAAGCGCCGGGCAACTGCGCGAAGCACACACGAGCGCGAAGTGAATGCGGGGATCCCCGAATCTTTCGCGCAGGACCTCGTTCTCGATGGCGTCGAGCGACAGGCTCCGCCTCGCGACTTGATGGCGCTGCTGATAAAAGAAGGTCCAACCTTTGAGGAAACGCCATTCGCGCACGCTTTCCAGTGGATACCGATCGAGGACGCCGCGCAGAACACAGGCATTGTAAGCGTTGATCCAGAATGCGATGCGGTGAGCATCGGTGGGAAAGCTCTCGGGTCGTGCATCGGCGAGAGCCGCGAGGTACGCGTCGAGTGCCTCCGCGGAACCGCGCATGGCACCGTAGTCCACCCAGCCGTCGCGGACATATCGCTGGAGCAGGCTATCGTGGACGGCATGCGCCGGATCAAAGGCGCGAGTGGCGTTAGGGCTGAGTGCGAGCCCCAGGAGCGCCGCGATCAAGGCTAGCCAATACTTCATTGCACCTAGAGAGTAGGACCGCGCTACCCTCCCGGTCAAATGAAGCCGGTTACAGAAGCTCGCTTGACGGCTCCCAAGCGCCCGGCTATTTTGCTGTTGTTCCAACGTTTTTGTGGTGAGCGTAGCTCAGTCGGTGAGAGTGCCAGGTTGTGGCCCTGGAGGTCGTGGGTTCGATTCCCATCGCTCACCCCAATGTCTCCTACGAGCCTTGAAGCCATAGACTTATCCGGCTGGATGTCACTCCAGTGGCCTCCGGACCCGGCAATTATGACCGAGTTGCGACGTTAAGTATTTACTCAGGGGAGATACGCCAACAATTTAACTTGCCGAACGCACGTTCGGTTAAGGCTCTGGGAGGAGCGAGAATGTCCAGGACATGTGAAAGAGCGTTCGTCATTGGGCTCGATGGGGCCATGGGACGCGCCATGCGAAAGGCCCGGACGCCTCACATCGACGCCCTGCTCTCCGAAGGGGTCGTCACCTATTCGGCGCGCACTGTCTTCCCCTCCTCCAGTTACGAGGCGTGGGGGGCCGTGTTTCACAGCGTCGGACCGAACGTGCACCAAATCGACGGGGAGCACCCCTGTCCCGACGACGCGCCCTGGCCCTCGTTCATGAAGGTCATCAAGGAAGCGCGCCCCGATCTTGTCTGCGCTGCCTTCAGTTGCTGGAACCCCATCAACACGAACGTCATCGAGCCGTCATGCGACTGCTACCGCGTCTCCCTTCCCGATCCTGAGCTCGCGGTCAGAGCGGCGGAATACATCAGGGCCACACCGCCTCACGTGTTCTTCATGCAGTTCGATTTCATCGATGCGGCTGGCCACAAAAGCGAGTTCGGCTCCGATGCCTACCTGGAGCAGATCGCGACCACTGACGTTCAGGTCGGTCAGGTGCTCGACGCTATCGGAGAGGCGGGCATCCTGGATGAAAGCCTTATTATCCTTCTATCCGACCACGGTGGTGTCGGTAGGGATCACGGTATGGATCACCCGGACGCCGTCGAAATCATCTGGGGGTGTCGCGGGCCCGGCGTTCGTCATGGCGTGGAGTTGACAAGCCGTGTCGACATCGGAGATACCGCTCCCGTCGTCCTACGCGCTTTCGGGATGCCGGCTCCAGACGGGTGGGAGGGCAAGGTTCCAGAGGGCATCTTCGCCGACTGAAGATGCACGACCGGATAGGTCCTGGCCGGGGATGGAAGAGCCCGGAACGGGTGCTATGAGGCGAAACGGGATCTGGCTGTCCTTGGCTACGATGCCCCCTCGCGCACATAACGTTTTGGCAGACGCCCGTCGAAGCTCATGAGGACTTCCAGAGAGGACGTCGCCCGCCAGGCAGCGATGTCACCGAGGGTAATGGTCCGGCCGCCATCTTCCCCGAGCGCGGTTACTTCGTCCCCCACGGCTGCGCCATCGATTCCAGTGAGGTCGAGGGTCGTGTGCTCAAGTGAGACGCCGAGGACCGGCGCGAGATGACCTCGAACTAGCATCGCAGCCGTCTGGCTGGCCGCTGGGCTCCGGTAACCGTCATACATGCCGAGCGGTACGACGCCGGTTGTGCGGCCCGCACCGGGAGCGGTTTTTCCGTACGAGTCGATGGCGCCTTTCACCGGGTGGCCAGCGGTGTGGATCAGACGACACTTGACCGCCCGCAGCACAGGTCGGAGGTACGAGAAGTTTGCCACCTCAGGTACAACCGGCGAGATGCCGAAAAGGATATGGCCGGGGCAGACCGCGCTAGAACTGTCCCGGAGGCCGGCGAGCAGGCCAGCGCTTGCGATGGCCTGGGTCACGGGCACATCGAGCCCCCGCGCTGTGAGTGTTCCAGTCAGATCGTCGAAGGTCTTGATTCGCTGCTCCGCCCAAGCTCGCCCCTCAGCGTCGGTGAAGGGTAAGTGGGTATAAATCCCTTCGACCTTGATCCACGGCAGAGTTGACACGCGCTGAACAAACTGCGCGGCCTCCGCTACCGGCACGCCCAACCGACCGAGGCCACAATCCACCTTGATGTAGACGGGTGCGGGCGACCCCTCCGCCGCTCTTGCCGCTGCTGAGATGGCCTCAGCCGTCCGCAGGTTATAAACCGTGGGGATGAGATGATAGCGCAAGAGTTCAGCCACGCCCTCGGGCAAGTTGCCCCCGAATATCAGGATCGGGGTCTCGATGCCGGCCTCGCGCAGGGCAACGGCGTCATGGAAAGATGCGATGGCGAGCGCGTAGACATCGAGGTTGGCGAGTTCGCGGGCAATCTGCACGGTGCCGTGACCATAGGCATTGGCCTTTATCGAGGCGATGATCTTGGTGTCCGGTCCGATCCGGCGTCGAACCGCGTGGATATTGGCGGCGAGTGCGCCAAGGTCCAGCTCCATCCACGCCGGTCGCACCGCTTCGGTCGCTTCCTGGAATCGACTTGTCCTTAACATTACTTTGAGCCTAAGGCAAAATCCCCTTACCCTGCGAACAGCATCGAGCCCGATGACCTCTTGCTTGAGATCGCCCGCAGAATCGCGGGATCAAGATAGTGTGGTGAAGAAGTGGGGCCAAAACGGGTTAGTGCGCGGCCACCGAAGCGCCGGGAGATCGTACTCGCATCCGCGATTCTCGCGGCGATGTTGATTCACGAACGCTTGGGAGGGGATCATTCGGATCATGGTTAAGCGTCCCAAAATCGCTGCGATCACGACGGTCTATCGCAAGTACGCCCACACCCAGCACATCGTCGATCGCTTCCTCGAGGGGTACGGCTGGAACGGCTACCACCACCACCCGCCGATGGATATGGTCTCGCTCTACGTCGATCAGACCCCAGAAGACGATCTGGGCCGCGACCGGGCCGCGCGCTTTCCCACGATGAGGCTCTATCCCACCGTTGCCGATGCCCTGACCCTAGGCGGGGGTAAACTGGCGGTGGACGGCGTCCTGCTCATCGGCGAGCACGGCGACTATCCCACCAACGGGCGGGGTCAGCGCCTCTACCCGCGCTACGAACTCTTCAAGCAGATCGTCTCGGTCTTCAAACTCAGCCGCCGGACCGCGCCCGTCTTCAACGATAAACATCTCTCCTGGAACTGGGCGTGGGCTCGGGAGATGTACGACATCTCCCAAGAGATGGGGTTCGCCTTCATGGCGGGCTCGTCTCTGCCGGTCACCTGGCGCATCCCGTCAATCGACCTGCCGCTGGGCGCCCGCGTCGAGGAGGCCGTCTGCGTGGGGTATGGCGGCGTTGACAGTTACGATTTCCACGCGCTGGAGACCCTCCAGTGCATGGTCGAACGGCGCGAAGGCGGGGAGGTGGGCGTGAAGTGGCTCGAGGCCCACCGCGGCGAGAAGTTCTGGGAGGCTCACCACGAAGGGCTCTGGTCCCGCGAGCTGTTCGAGGCCGCCTTGTGCCGTAGCCACACACTGACGCCCGCACGGGCGGGCTTCAACGACGTCTTCCCGACTCTCGACGAAATGAAGCAGCTTGTGGAAGACCCTATCGCCTACCACTACGAACACCTGGATGGTCTCATATGCACGATGATCCTTTTGAACGGTCTGGTGCAGGACTTCAACTTCGCTGCGAGCATAGAGGGGCACAAGGCGCCTTTCTCGACGCAGATGTACCTACCCATGCCGCCGAATCGCACGACCCTGGCCAACTTCTTCAGTCCCCTGGTCAACAACATCGAAAAGATGTTCCTGAGTGGGGAGCCCACCTATCCGGTCGAGCGCACCTTGCTGACGACCGGCCTGGTGGCCGCCGGCGTGGAGAGTCTCTTCCACGAGGAGGCGCGGCAGAAAACCCCACATCTATCCATCGCCTATCAGCCGACCGATGCATCCACCTTCTGGATGACATAACCGTACCTGGAGATCTGGACGCCGTGACCAGCGAGCCCTTCGGAGACAGAGCTATGATGCCTGACGGACATCCCAAACGCATCGCCGTGATTGCCACCATCTACCGCTATCTCTCGCACGCCCAGCATTTCGTCGATCGCTTCCTGGTCGGCTACCCCTACGAGGGCCGCTGGCGTCGCCCCAATATGCAAGTCGTCTCCCTCTACCTGGACCAGAGACCCGAGGGCGATCAGAGCACTGACCGTGCCCGCGAGTTCGGCTTCGCTGTCTATCCCACCATTGCCGAGGCCTTGCGCTGCGGAACGGATGAACTGGCGGTGGACGCTGTGCTGATCATAGGCGAGCACGGCGATTATCCCAGGAATGAGAGGAGTCAGAAGCTCTACCCGCGCTACGAGTTCTTCAAGGCGTGCGTCGAGGTCTTCGAGCGGGATGGGCGTTCCGTTCCGATCTACAACGACAAGCACCTGTCCTACAGCTTCGAAAAGGCCCGGGGGATGGTGGACGACGCCAGTCGCCTGGGCTTCCCGCTTCTAGCCGGATCGTCCCTGCCTGTGACCTTCCGCCTGCCGGACGTCGAGCTGCCGTTAGACTGCACCATCGAGCACGCCTTGATGGTGGGCGTGGGAGGCTCAGACGCCATGGACTACCACGCACTGGAGGCCATGCAGTGCATGGTCGAACGCCGCGAGGGCGGAGAGACTGGCGTCAGGGCCGTTCAACTCGTCGAGGGGGATGCGGTCTGGCGTGCTGGCGAGGAGGGGCGCTGGCCGAAAGAGCTTCTGGAAGCCGCCCTCTCCCGCAGCGACACCCCATGCGGCCTCACCGAGACCGACGGCCGGACCCAGGACCTGCTCGGTAGCGGCGCGCTTTTCGCGCTGGTTGAAAACCCCGCCGCCTATTTCATCGAGTACAACGATGGCACCGAGGCGGCGCTCCTGATGCTTAACGGCGCGGTCAAGGATTACTGCTTCGCCGCTCGGATAGCGGGCGTTGCGGAGCCCGTCTCCACTCAGTTCTTTTTGACCCCGACGCCCAACGTCACGTACTCGGCCTGCTTGGTCCACAAGATCGTCGAGATGATCGAGACGGGGGATGCGCCGTACCCTGCCGAGCGCACGCTCATCGTCTGCGGTATCCTGGAGAGCTGCCTGACCTCGCGCCTGGAAGGCCACCGGTACCTGGAGACGCCGTATCTGCGGGTCGAGTACCGTGCCCCGGCCGAATCCCACTACGCCCGTGCGTGAAAGGCAGCCTCCGCCAGGCGCTTCTACGAACCCCAGATTTCACCCAAAATCCGTAGCTTCTCATCCGAGAGATAGCAATATCGCTGCACCCACATACCATCCGCCGGGCTATCCCGCACAATGGCGACCTTCCGTTTCCACTGCGCCGCCGGCCGGTACGCGTGCGCAAGGGGAAAGACGGGTACTCGCCCGGCCACTTGGCTCACGACCTCGTCAATGCGTTGGCGGAACGTCTCAGGATGTACGGGATGGTTCTCGTCGGGGCCGGGAATATGGTAATGGGCGAAGGTGGGATGGACGATGTCGTCGGTCAGGTTGAACCCTTCCTTGATCGCCGTCAGAAGCTGCGATTCACCGAGATCGGCGTTCCAGGCTTTGAGCGTCTGACCGTACCACCGCGGCAGCGCCGACCAGTGAAAACTGTACAGCTTGGGGCGGACGGACTGCACGATTCCGCTCAGCCTGGCGTAGTCCATGCCGCTGGAGCGATTGAACGGAGGCGCCCAACCATTGGCGACCAACTCGACGTTCCCGTAGCCGGCGGCGTCCATCGCACAGCGTATCTCGGCGTACAGGCCGCAGACGACATCCGCTTTGAAGCGAAGCAAGTCGAACCAGCCGGGGAACCTCACCAGCAGCTCTAACAGCTCCGAAGGGTTCCGCGTGATGCGGCGCGAAGCCTCTAGCGACGCGCCTGTGAGCTGGTGCAGGCCGTCCCATAGCGCTCTCGCGTCCGCTTCCATTCGCCCGACGTTATAACCGAGCTCCTCTGCGTGGCGTTTGGAGTGAAGGCAAAAGCAACTGAAGTGATCTTCGAGCAGGTACGTCGTGTACTCCAGCCAGTCGATGCAGATGCCGTCGATCTTCGGGTCGTGACCGATCGCGTCGAGCACCTTGGCGATCGTGTACGCCCGCACGTTTGGCGCGCTAGGACAGCCTTGCCGAGCCACACGTCGCTTGGGATCGGGGATCGAGCCATCCACCCAGCGCATCCGGTCCTCGCCGCGCAGCCCCGGCACATCCAGCGGTGAGGCCGAACCGTAGACCTTCCAACCCCGTCCCCGAGCGTCTTCATAAATCTTGTCCGGCAGATCGCGGTCCAGCTCCGGCGGCGGCTCCTTGTAGGGCGGCTTGTACGGCGTATCGTCGTAGAGGGATCGGTCCGGCTTTGCTGCCGAGAAGCCTTCCAGATAGAGCTCGCGCTTGCCCCATGTCGGTCGGTCGAGGACACGCTCGTAGCCATCAATATCCAGTGGCGGCTCGCGGTCGCCGCCCCCTTTCGGGGCTTCTCGGCTGATGCCTCGCCCGCAACCGATCGCTGTCGCGCCCGTTGCAGCGATCCGGTCCATGACAGCTCCCAGTCCTTCGACCTGCACGTCCATGGGTGTCATCACCATGCCTAAGAATTTCCTTGCCATGTACTATCTCCTCCACCCGCGGTAAGGCCAGTGGCGGACTGAGTGGATTGAGACCCTGGCGTGACGTGCACCGCTCGGCCAAAGGCTCATCCTGGCGCTTTACACGGCGACGCTGTAAGTTTGGGGAGTTTACGCAATCACAACTCCGGCAGCAAGCCTGGCTGAACTCGCTGCACGGCTGCGCCTGCATCAATGCGCACGTTCAATGACGGAGTCTACCCGGTGCCCGATCTTGCAAGTCTCCACCGAAACTTCCTTAGACCCTCGCGAGCGTACGGGCCCATACCCTTCTGGTGGTGGAGCGGCGTCCCCATGACGCGCGAGCGGATCGCCCACCAGCTCCGACAGCTCCATGCGGGCGGAATTGGCGAGGTTCAGGTGGTTCACCTGTGCCCGTCGGGGCCGAGCTTCGGGTCCCCGGGCGACGATCCACCCATGTTGAGTGAGGCGTGGTGGGGCCTGTTCCGCTACGCTCTTGAGGTTGGTGAGCGCCTGGGCATGCGCCTGTGGCTACAGGATCAGATCGGCTTCCAGGCCTCGGACTGGTACAAACGCGTTTTGGCCGAGCACCCTGAGTGGGCACAGCGAAGGCTGGGTCGCTCGCACTCGGGCGACGATCTGCCCGCTGGCGCCGTGGTCCTCCACGAGCACCGGGGGTGGGTCTACTACCATGCCCCGCTGCCGGAGCACCTGGCGCACCATGGGGTATTGATGGACTTTCTTCAGCCCGAAGCGGCCGCAGTCGTCCTGGACCGGGTTCACGGCGAGCTGGAGCGGCGGGTCGGTGACCTGTTCGGGCGGGCCTTCGCGGGGACGTTCCAGGACGAGCTGGCGCTTCACAGCACTTGGTCGCCCGGCCTGGATGAGGCCTTCGGGGAGCGCCACGGCCACGGCCTCGTGGGCGCACTGCCCGCGCTCTGGATGTCGGGACCCGAGAGGGCTCGCGCCCGAGCCGACTACCGTCGTGCCCTGGCCGACCTGGCGGAGCACGCGTTCTTCCGTCCGCTGCTCAAGTGGCACGAGCGGCATGGGCTGGTGGTTGGCGTGGACCAGGTCACACCCGGACGTCAGGCCGACCCAGTCGGCAGCACCGTCCACTATCACGATTACCCCGCCACACACCGTTGGTTCAGTGCGCCGGGGAACGACCACAACGGCGAGCCGAAGCTCCACAGCTCGTTGGCCCATCAGTACTGCCGGTCGCGCGTCTGGCTCGAAGCGTTTCACAGCACGGGCTGGGGCGGCACGCTGGAGGAGACGTTCCACTGGCTCTTGCCTTTCTTCCAGCAGGGTGCGACGCTTTACAATCCGCACGCCGTCTATGCGGAGGTTAAGGGCGGCTGGTGGGAGTGGGCCCCGCCGAGCACGTGCTGGCGTCAGCCTTACTGGAAGCACTACCCGCGCTTCGCCGAGGCGGTGGCACGGCTGTGCTGGCTCTTGTCGCAGGGGCATCACGTCGCCAAGATCGCCGTCGTTTTTCCCGCAGCGGCCGCGGCGACAGCCGTGACTCCTGACATAACCCGACAGGACGAGTACCGCGAAGGCCCGGATGCGGCGGCTATCAGGGCCACCTACTGGGACGTCGTGGGTGGCGTCACGTGGCGGAACCGCAAGGGGTTGCAGCGTCGGAGAATCGGCACGCACACAGGCGCGCTCAACACTGCCGGGTACGACTTCGATCTCGTGGATGAGGATGCGCTTGCGGGTGCGTTGCTCCAAGAAGGAGGCCTGCACGTCTCCGACGAGACCTTCACGACGCTCATCCTACCCTACTGCATCCACCTGACGCGATCTACATTGGAGCGGGCACGTGCGCTCGCCGAGGCTGGAGGCACCGTCATCTTCGTGGGCGCGCTGCCCGTTTCGATGGCCGGAACACGCTTCGACGATCCCGCACTCGGGCAGTTACTCGAAGCGCTTCTCGGTCCGGATCGTCGAGAGCGCACGCATCCCGGCGGCGGCCTCGCGACGTTCACCTCCGACGCGGAAGCCATGCTCGCCATTCTCGAGGGGCGCATGTCCCGCGACGTACAGGGCGAGGTCTATGCGCTCCACCGCCGCATCGAGGGCGCCGACGTATACTTCGTTGCATCGAGGCACACCTTGCTGCACCCGCCCGAGCGCGATCGTGCCGTGCACCCCGATGCCGCTGGGCAGGGGGCGGGTGTTTCCCATGCCGAGGCGCGGCCCGAGCCGCCGGAATCGGCGGAGGTCACCTTTCGCGCAACAGGACCCGTCCGGCAGTTGGATCCGTGGAGCGGCGAGGTACGCCGGGCTGAAGTCATCACAACTCAGGCCGAGACCACAACGGTTCGCGTAGACTTTAGCGAATGTCCTGGGGCAGTCGTCGTCTTCGGGGAGGCTCTGCCCGAACCCACGGTGAGGCGCGGCCCGCCCGAGGCCGTCCTGGCGGCGCTGGACGGGCCCTGGGAGGCGGAGGTGATCCCTCCGGGCGACAACGACTGGGGCGACTACGCTTGGCCGCCGCATCCCGGCTCTCTACCCGTCGAGATTCGAACGCTGCGGTATCGACCCGAGGGACTTGGCGAGGATGGGCTGGCGCTGGGCTGGGGCGCGCTGGACCACGACGACGGTGACTGGGCGAGCGTTACGCAGTCTTTCGCACCCTACGTGGAAGTCGCGGGACCTTTCGAGGCGGGCGCAGCACCACCCGAGGACGCGGAATGGCGTCCGTACCGCTATTCGCAGCGTCTGGGGATCGGCAACGATCCCATCCACGGAGGGCTTCTTGGTCCCAAGGGCTACGTGCCTAGGGAGTTCCTGGATTTCGGTCCCTCAGCGCGAGGACGGAGCTGGTTCGTCCGTACGATTGCCTTAGTGCCGGAGGCAACCGGAGCACAGCTTGTCGTCGAGGCACGAGGTGGCGTCGCCGCATGGCTGGGCGCCTATCCTCTAGGCGAGGGTCAGGGTGGGCTGGTGGTCCCGGTTGGACTTGCTGCGGGTAGAAATCGGGTGCTGCTTCGTTTTGATGACCCAGAAGACGAGCGTCCCCGCGGCGCTTTCTTCTTCGCGCCGGCTGACGCGAGGCCGCCCTACGGCCACCCGCTGCCGGAGGCGGGCTGGCTCACTGACGAACCGACGGGCCCTTTTCACCCGGACCTGATGCTCGATCCCGATCCCGAGGGAGCGCCGCGAGTCGCATGGTACCGCGCCACACTGCCGCCCGGAGCGCACACCCTATCGGTCACCGCGCAGGGTGATGTGGCGGCCTTTGCCGACGGTCGCCCGATCGAGGTCCGCAACGGGGTGGCAGTTCTACCGGACCCGGCTAGTCTCAGGCGGGTCTTGGCTCTGCGCGTCGAGTTGCCGCGCGGCGTGCGCGAGGGCACGGCCTTTCCACTTCCGTTGCGTTTCACCTGCGGACCGGGGACGATCGAGGCTGGCGACTGGCGGACCCAAGGGTTGCCCCACCACAGCGGCGGTGTAACCTATCGAAGAACCTTCCCACTCGATGAGGTGCCAGGTGCCTTATGGCTCGATTTGGGCGCGGTCCGAGGCGCGGCGGAGGTCCGGCTGAACGGAAGCGCGTGCGGGGTTCGCATCTGGCGGCCCTATCGCTTCGATCTCACCATGGCGGCTCGGGCTGGCATGAACAGATTGGAGATCGAGGTCCGCAATACCCTGGGTCCGCTTTTCGGTGATGGACAGCCCACGCCCTATACTTTCGAGAGCCAGGCGTCATCGGGTCTGTTCGGCCCCGTACGGCTTCTTGGCGAGTAAGGCGTCGTCAACATTGAGCGTCCCACGCGCGCGGCTCTCTGCTAGAGCACGCCGTAGACTCTGTAAACCTCATCGATCGGCATGCCGGCGGTCAGCTTATCGCGCTCTTCGTTTTCCTTATCGAACGTCGCCTCAACCCTGAGAAGCACCTCGTCCACCAGGTCTTCGGGGATGAGTTGCACCCCGTCATTATCCCCAAAGATGAAGTCACCGGGCATGACTTTAACGTAGTGGGTCAGATGGCCGGGCAGGTAGATAGGGGCATTCACATCGGTGATGATCCAGCCGCCGAACGCATTGGGGCGCGTGCCAAAGCTGAATAGAGGAAAATCGGGCATCTTCAGAACGTATTGGGTGTCCCGGCAATTACCGGCCAGGAGCATACCCCGACAGCCGTGGGCGTAAGCGAGCTGGCAGCTCATCTCACCAAAATGGGCCGGCTGCATATCCCCGCCGCAATCAAAGCACAGCACGGTGCCGTCTCCGGTTTCTGCGACCTTCCGCATCATGCGCTTTTGGGGATGACCGCCCTCGGCCTCCCACTTCTCCTCCATCGCGCGCTGTTCCTCGGGTGCGAGTTCCCTTTCCACCAGGGTGTGAAGCTTGATCGGCAGGGCGCGCCCGACCAGTTGCATGCCCGGGCGCAGGGGCTTGAAGCGATCGGAGAAGATCGTGTCGCGTACTCCGAGAGCGTTGAGGGCATCGGAGACGCTGCCCCCGTATCCCGCTCGTTTGAAGCGCTCGATGCATTCTAGGTCGGTGATGTCCAGATGGCGTATCTCCCGCTCGGGCATGCTGGCTCTCCTTGCTCGGTGTTAGGGTGACCTGATCAATGTCGCTAGACCTAGTCCGAGATTTCTTCGAACGGATAGAGCGGCCGGCGCCGGTAGTGGTAGGTGAAGCGCCGCATGTCGGCAGCGGTGGCGCCCGGCGTGTCGACCCGGATGAGCGTCGGGCAGACGGGTGTATAAGCCGCAACGGGGCTGTGCACTCCTTTGGCGACAATGATTTGGAAATCGACCGGGTCCAGACTGCAGCTTGTGATGAGTCCGAGGCTCACCGGCATCTCCCGTTTTGAGGTCAAGCTGACCGTCAAACCCGAATCGGTCTCGACCACGGCCGTAGGACCCATGTCGTATTCGGTTCGGCCACCGTGGCGGACCTCCGATTCGGTGAAGCGTCCATCGGTGAGCGCGCGCACTGTCACCTCTGCAACGAGCGGCGAGCCGTGCATGTCATCGGTCTTGCCGCCCATCGCCATGCGTAAGTGCCCCCCGATGCCGGCATCCTTGGCCATGCGGGCCGATTCGGGATCGAAGAGGCAAACGAACCCGCGTAACCGGTGCTCGGCCAGCGCACGAGCGATCACCGTGCCATCCGCCGCCGAGCCCCCGCCCGCATTATCGCCCATGTCCAGCAGGCAAACGGGACCCGGCGACACCAAGGCCTCATCGATGGCCTCCTCGACGGTGATGAATTCTCCGGCGAATTCGGTGCGACGCTCGGTCAGGTACGCGGCCAGACGGTCGGCTTCCCGTCGGGCCAGAACGGGGTCGTCATCGGTGACGGCGATGCAGGCAGAGCCCATCTCCTCGGTGTCCGCATAGGGGAATCCCAGCACGATACTGTCGCTCAGAACGCCGTCTTGATTCAGAACCTCATCGGCGAGTTGGTATAGCGAAAGGCATGGCTCTTCCGATGTGGCCTGCCGTTCGATGTTGATGGCTACCGGGGGAAAAGCCGCTGCCTGCAAGGGCTTGATCTCGCCCCGCAGCGTCTGCAGAAGCAGTTTCGCTGCAAGCCGACCGCAGTCCAGTTGGTCCAAATGGGGGTTGGTCCGGTACGCGATGGTCGCATCGCAGGCATTGATCATACGCGGCGATAGATTGGCGTGGGGATCGATGGTGCTGATAATAGGTACGTCGGGGCCGACGCGCTCGCGGACGCGCGTCAGCCAGAAGCCATCAAGGTCCCGATAATCATCACCCTCCCCCGAGTTCGCGCCGTGCGGGGCAACCAGGAGTCCGTGCAGTTCACCGGCACCGTCCAGTTTTTCGATGATCAGTCCCACCAGCTCGTCGCACGCCTTTTTTGTGATCCTGCCCGATGGCACTGTTGAGGCGTAAAGAAGCGGCACCGCTTCCACGTCCGCCGGCTCAAGCACCTCGAGAAAGCCGCTGATCTCATGGAAGCCGCCTTCGAAGCGGTCATGCATCGACTGGCCGGTGAGCATGTGAGCATCTTGGAACATCGCCATGGTGGTCGGTATGCTGAGGAACGTGTTGGACTCGTGGATCAACGAGATAATGCCAACCCGCATCGCCTTATGTCTCGTTATGCCCGTCTCCCGCTCACTGTCAGGTCGGGTGAGAGGCCGCGAGCGATTCTGGTCACCTATGTGCAGCAGCGCCCGCTATCCGTCCTTCCTTGTCTCTGGTCATAGGCAAACCGAACGAGCCCTACTTCGCACCAACGCGGGTGTCAACCTAAACGTAAAGTTGCAGCACCCTAAATCCAAGAGGGTCCGCCCAGAGTAGCGCGACCGCCTCGTTTAGAGAGACGATCTTCGCGGATGACGCCCTCAGGCGTTGAAGGCGGTTGACGCTGACGGATGCCTTGCTATATACTTTCCACCGCAGGCCAAATGGCCGCCAAAGAGGGTAGGGCCGGGCGGTATAGGGGGCCGAAACTCGATACCTCACACGCCTGTGAATGCGGATTGAACGCTACTGGAGGAGGTGGTCATGGGGACCTTCGACGGCAAGGTGGTCATCGTAACTGGCGGAGCCATGGGCATCGGCAAGGCTGCGGCCCTGGAGTTCGCCAGAGAAGGGGCAAATGTCGCCATCGGTGACGTCAACGAGAAGGCTGGCAGCGCCGTGGTGTCCCAAATCACGGAACTTGGGCGAGAAGGCCTCCTGGTCCAGGCCGATCTCGCCAGGGCCACCGACTGCCAACGGGTCGTCTCGGAGACGGTCTCCGCATTGGGCGGGGTGGATATTCTGTTCAACAACGTGGGCGTCCAGTCACCCGATAGTTATCTTAACGCGGAGGACACGTCGGAGGAACAGTGGGACCTCATATTGGACGTCAACCTGAAGAGTTACTTTCTGATGTCCAAGTACGCTATTCCTGAGATTCGAAAGCGGGGCGGCGGCGCCATCATCAACACCGCCAGCGTGCAGGGCCTGCAGTCGCAAAACCTGGTCCCCGCTTACGCCGCGAGCAAGGGCGGTGTCCTCTCACTGACGCGGCAGATGGCTCTGGACTACGCCGAAGAGAACATCCGCGTGTTGGCCGTCTGCCCGGGTGCCATCGATACGCCGATGCTCAGGGCGGCGGCGGAACTGGAGACCGGCGATCCGGACGAAATCGTCAGGGAATGGGGAAAGGGACATCCCCTGGGACGAATCGGGACCCCTGAGGAAATTGCCAATGTCGTCGTCTTCCTGGCGAGCGATCGGGCCTCCTTCATGACGGGTGAGTACGTCTGCGTCGATGGCGGCTACATGGCGCTGGGGGCGTGGGCAAGTGCGGCGGGCGCCGCGGCGGCGGAGCATTAGGTCGACAGCTTAGGAGCGTTGGAGAATCGAGAATGATGAGCGGCAACGTGGCTATCGTCACAGGGGGCGCAGGTGGCATCGGCTCCGAGGTGTGCAGAGCCTCCGCACGTCAAGGCACGGCGGTGGCCGTGGCCGATGCGGATGCTCAACGGGCGGAGGAGGTGACTCAGGACATCGCCTCAGCAGGGGGGAGCGCCCTGGCTCTCGGGGTTGACGTCACGTCCGAGGAATCGATCGCCTCGGCGGTGGAGCGGGCGGCGAGACATTTCGGCCGGATCGACTACTTGGTTCATTGCGCCGGCAATAATATCAAGGCTTCCATCTTGGAGATGTCGCTCGAGCAGTGGCAGAGCGTGCTCGACACCCACTTGACCGGGGCGTTCCTGTTCTGCCAGGCTGTAGGAAAGCAATTGGTCAAGCAGGACGAGGGCGGCAGAATCGTGCTCATGTCGTCGGTCGCGGCCACGGCGCCGGTGCCCGAGCGGGGCGCGTACAGTCCAGCGAAGGCCGGGCTGGTGAGCCTGGCGGGGATGCTCGCACTTGAGTGGGCGCAATACAACATCAATGTCAACGCCGTGTGCCCCGCCGTGGCGTTGACGCCCATGACCGAGATGGTCTACCGGCGCGAGCCGGAGCTCAGAGCCCAGCGGCTCAAGCGGACGCCCATGGGCCGGGAGGTTTTGCCCCGGGAGATCGCGGACCTGGTGCTGTTCCTCTGCAGCGATAAGGCGTCTTACATCAACGGGACGGCAATACCCATCGACGGCGCATTCTTACACAACGCTTTCATGCAGGAGCCGGGGTAACTCAAGCGTCGAGCGTTGGTCTTACGGATCGGGAGGTATGCATGCCCCTGCTCGATAACGAGACCCAGATCTCCATCCTTGTGGACGGCCTAGACCACCCCGAGGGCATCGCCTGGGGCTTGGACGGATACGCCTACGCTGGCGGCGAGGCCGGGCAAGTTTACAGGATAGACATCGAAAGCAAAGCGTTCAGCCAGTTCGCCGACACGGGGGGCTTCGTTCTCGGGATGGCTCTGGATGCATCGCACAACATCTATGCGGTCGACGTGGGCAACCGCTGCGTCCAGAAAATCACTCCGGAAGGCGTCGTCTCGGTCTACTCCACCGGCGCGGTGGGTGAACCCATGCGGACCCCGAACTACCCGGCCTTCGATAGCGAGGGCAACCTGTACGTCGTTGACTCCGGTGACTGGAAGGGAGATAACGGTCTCATCTTCAAGATTGGGCCCGGCGGGGAGGGTGAGGTATGGGCTAGGGACGCGAAGACGTTTCCCAACGGCCTTTGCCTCGGCCCGGGCGACGAGCACCTGTACGTGGTCATGAGCCTGAACCCGCCCCGAGTGGACCGCATCAAGATTGAGTCGGACGGCAGCGCTGGCCCCATCGAGACCGTCGTCGAGCTGCCCATGACCGTACCCGATGGTGTAGCGTTCGACACCGATGGGTATCTGTACGCTTCCATGTACCGTCCCGACAGGATTTACCGCCTGTCACCGTCGGGCCAGTTGGATATCCTAGCGGAGGACTTCGAGGGGACGTTGATAGCCTGCCCCACCAACATCTCCTTCTGCGGCAGAGACCGCGACGTACTACTCAGTGCGAACCTGGGTCGTTGGCACATCTCGCGCTATGAGGCCGAGGCCACAGGGCTGCCACTGCACTATCCAGACCTTGGCTGAGGTTCCGATGCCGCCACAGGCGGCCCCTGTCACCGGCATCGGCACTCCCTACTATGCGCCCTTGGGCCTGCTCGATACATCGAGCCTTGGCGGCTCCCTGCCCGGCGGGTACTGCTGCCTGAAAGCCTTCCAGTTTTCAGCGTATTCTTCGAGTTTCCCACCGTCGATTTCGACGCCTATTCCAGGCTTCTCGGGCACTTGAAGACATCCGTCGACGAACTCCAGCCGACCCCCGGTGATGATGTCATCCCCGATCATTTCGTACTGGGTCTGGTTGGGATACATGACGCTCGGCGTGGACGCGGCGAGGTGCACCATCACGGCTTTGGCAAGGCCCAGCTCGTAGGCGCTGTGAAGCACGGCGGGTATCCCGGCTGCTTCGGCGATGGCGGCCGCCTTCTTGATCCCATGTATGCCCACGTTGCGGTGGGCGAGGACTATGACATCAGCCGCTTCTCTCCGGATGACCTCGAGCGCCGCCTCCGGTGAGCCGGCCGCGAAGCCATGAGCGCAGATGGGTACCTGAACGCGCTTTCTGATATCGACCATCTGATCAAGCTTGGAGACGGGGTCCTCCACATAGAAAGGATCATACCTTTGCATCTTTCTGATCATCCGGATGGCAGTACCCGAGGACCAGGCCCCGTTCGCATCCATCACGAGCTCGACCCCCGGCCCAACCGCCTCCCTCACCGCTTCGATGACCTCCAAATCCTCCTCGGGCGTCCCCCCGAGCGCCCCGACTTTGATCATGAAACATTTGAAGCCTCTCTTAACCGATTCAGTGGCCTCCTCAACGATGGCTTCCACCTTCGGGTACCTATGGAGGACGGGCATGAAGGGAATCCGGGTTCTGACAACGCCTCCGAGCAGCTTGCATAACGGCTGCCCCGAGGCCTTGGCCATGGCGTCCCAGATGGCCGATTCAAGTCCACAGAGCGTTCGAACGACGCTAGGTTCGCCGCTCCATCCCATCTTGCTCCGAAGGCCCTCGATGTCGAAGGAATCTGCTCCCAGGACGCGATCTATAGCTTGATCCAGGATCTCAAGCTGGCGTTCCGGCAGTCCCGCACGTACGCTCTCTCCGATGCCCATGACCCCCTCATCGGTCTCCAGTTCGACAATGATGGTCACGTAACCGTCCGGTCTCTGATCAATCTCAGTGCCCCTCGGGAATCGCACCGCATCGGAATAGGGCACGCGGATGAGCGTTGACCTGACGTTCGTAATCTTCATGGGGATCACTGCCTTTCGTTCGGGAAGCTCCAATGCATGGTAGCGAGCCTCGACGCTCCCCTTTCAGATCGCACCGGCCTTCATGCTGACTTGGCCGTGATCGTTCGCTAGTACGAGTAGACTTCCTCGTGTGAATATGCGCGGCTAACGAGGTGGAACCGGATCATGTCCACGCCTTTCTTGATAGGACTCGGGGTCTAGCAGCCCCTTTTTCTTTCTGAGGCGAAGAATGGATCTACCCCAATGGTACTCTTCTCGTTCCCTAAAGGGCTGTGCCACTTCCACCGTTGATGGAAGATGCCCTCCCTCTCCGGTCTCACGTTTTATCCTCCCGGCTTTCACACCCTCCGAACGCTTCCGGCCGAAACGATTCGTCCGTCAACGTCCCGGTCCGGGGCAGATCACGTGCAGCGCATTTGGGGCCACCTCGATGGTGGTTGGCGTCTGGCAGAGCGCTTCGCCGTCGCCGAAGACCCACATCGGCGTCGGGCATTCGATTCGCAGGCTTCGGGTGCGCTGTATCTCCACGACGGGGAGTTTCGCGTGCGTCCCCCAATAGACGCGTGGAAACAGCAGCAACACCCTCCACCGCGGCATGTGATGCACGATGCAAACGTCGAGCGCTCCATCGTCGGGGACCGCCGAGGGTGCAATCCGCATTCCGCCCCCATAAGTTGAGGTGTTCCCCGCAGCCGACAGGAAGATACGGCCCTCCACGGTTCCGAAGTCGCCAAAGAGACGCATCTGGGGGCTTCTGTAGGTCAAAAGCGTCTTGAGCACCCCGTACACGTAGGCCGCTGTCCCCCCGAAAGGCATCCCATCTTCGTTGATCGACCGGGCCACCTCTGCGTCGAAGCCCACCATTGCCACGGTGCAGTAGTACCGGTCGCCCACGCGCCCCATATCGATCCGCCGCACTTCCCCTTTGAGCAGGACATCCGCCGCAGTTTCCACATCTTTCGGGATGTTCAGGACGCGGGCCAGATCGTTTCCTTTTCCGCAAGGCACGATCCCCATTACCACCCGTGAGCCTGCCAGCGTCCCAGCTACCTCGTGCACCGTCCCGTCTCCTCCACAGGCGATCACCCGAGGCACACCCTCGACCATGGCCTCGCTCGTCATCTTTCGGCCATCGCCCTTGCGTGCTCCGAACGCCAGCCGAGACGAAGCCCCCCTATCAACCAACCTTTGCTGCACTTCCTCGGCTACGGCGCGTCCCCGGCCACTGCCGGAGAAAGGATTTGCGATGATGAGATAATCGGGAATGGGCATGGGCCAGCGGTCGACGGTCGAGGCTGAGGGTGCTCTCACCCAGGGAAGATTAGTGAATTTTCACGTAAATGAAAGGGGGGATACTCAATCCCACGACCTCATTCCCGCCGGTGATGTCGCTGGCCAGCCCCAGAGCGTGATCTATGCTGGGCGACCAATCCACCCCCAGTCGTGAGGCTGCTCTATCATTCTTGGGTCCCACGAGAATCACCTTGGAGAGGTATTTCAATGGATAGGTTGCCCAATACCATACGGTAAAAGGATGAAAGCCATGATGAGCGTACTTGTGACGATAACAGTCGATGAGATAAGGATCGCAGGCGAATTTCTCTTGAAAAAGCTTCTGCATTTCGAAAGGTTCAGTGGTTTCCGATAAGACCTCGTCGTAGAACTTCTTATAAGCGACATGATATTCTTCGTGAAATACTTCAAAGGTCGGATTGATAATGATGACAACCCCACCTCTTTTGACCAAGGGTTTCCCATAAAACCAGTTGAACACGTACCCCAGTACATCGCTGACCACGAGCACCGGATTGATACGTGCACCCACAGAATATGGACTCAGGTCCGGGAGTCCGAAAACCAGGGTATCGAATTGTCCACGCACCGGCACCGTCAATTGGGAATTAACGGCACGTAAGGTTCTGGGGTGTACGTCATCTATGGTTCCGGCGTTGATCTCCATAGGATCATATGCGGAGCGCATACCCTTGAAGATGTTGAACCTCAAAGGTTCCGGCATCATTGACATGGAGATAGGCGTGAAAAATTTCAAGGCTTTCTCTATGAAATTGCATCGTTCATCAGGTTTACTGAGGTATCTCAAGTAGAATGGATACGTAGCACTATTCATCGGAGCTTCCAATACCATGATTCTGCAATGTTTCTGCACGATGCGGCTCATTCTCTCGATGCAAGCGTGCATGTTCGAATTCTCAGGCTGCATGACGTGGGGAGATTCTGCGGTCATTTGAGGGGCATGATGATAAGCAAGGGATCGGTATGTTCCAAGCCCCACGGCGATCGATTTGTGCCCGCCGTTCAGAGGAATCTGAACCGCATCAATATAGATGACGAGATCGCTCTCCACAACGGCTCTATCGACCTCGACCACCTCACCTTCTTCGGTCTCTCCCAAGTTGACGATATTTTGGGCATCTTCCGCATCAAAGTTCCGTAACTGATGGGGATAAAACTCGCTCATAAGCTTATCCCCTAACATGTAAGCCAGTTCATGCTTTTTCATCTTTCTATGAAGAGCCACCGCACAGATCAGATGTACATTTTCTTTCCGTACACCATACGAATAGAGCTGAGAAAGAAGCGTTTCAATGATGATCTGGCGAACGTCGGGTTTTTTCGTGGCAGGGAAGGGTTGACAATTGTCATCGAAAACGATTAAGATACTTGACTTGCTATTGACAAGCTCATTTAACGGAGGTATCCCCAGAGGGTTCTCGAGGGCTCTTACGGCTGCCCGAGGGATATCGAGTTTCTTGATCCCAGAGATGTGAGGCGGCGCATAGTGGATCTCCGCGTCGTCAGGTAAATGTACGTTGATGAGATTGTTACCGGAGTACGTCAGGTACTTCACAATACACTCTCTCGAGCTTTGCTCGCGCGAACGTCTCTACGCATCTAGCAGGTCAAAGACGGTCTTGATCGACCTGTGCTTGCCCGTATGCATCGCCACGCTCAGGGCCTGCCGGTAGTCCCCGAGCGGGAATCGGTGCGTCACCAGTGCCTCGAGCTGTCTTCCTATGTCACCCATGAGCCGGATGGCCAGCTTAAACGTCCTGATGCGTTCTCCTCTCCAACTCTCCGTCCCGTACGCGTATGCTCCCACCACGGCCAACTCTTTATACCAGATGGACGTCCAGTCGATTCCAGCCGGTATCGCTGGCATCCCCACCAGTACCGTTGTCCCCTTCGCGCGGGTGAATCGCAGAGCATCGTCGATCGTCGCCGCCGCCCCCACGCAGTCGAATACAGTCTCGGCACCGCCTATCAGAACCGGTTTGCCCAGCTCCGGCTGGTGTCGTTCAGCACCGGTCATCTCACAGATTGCCCCGTAGAGGTCTCGCCCCGCCCCGAGGACCTCGTCCGCGCCCAGTTGCTCTGCCGCCGTCTCCTGATGTGGGTATCTGGCCACCGCCACGATCCGGCACCGGCTCCCAGTCACTCGCAGCGCTGCGATGGTCAAAAGCCCGATGCTTCCACACCCGATGACAAGTGCCGTCGTCCCCTCCTCTGGCCGTCCTCGGAGCGCCGCATGGAGGGCGCAGGCGAACGGCTCGACGAGCACCGCCGCCTCGTCCGACATGCTTTCCGGCACAGGGTGGACCTGGAACGGATGCACCACCAGAGATCGGCTCCATCCACCTCCCGTATCCCGGCAATAGCCCGTCTGAATCCCCGCCGAGAGGGCGCCCTTTGTGATCTGTTCGCAGTTTCCGTAGTCTCCTGCCGCGCACCGACGACACGGCTCCACGCCCCTGACCGCACAACAGAGCGCGGGTTCGATCACGACCCGCGTCCCGTCCATTGCCTCCCCCACGACCTCGTGGCCGAACACAAAAGGGTGGGAGACGAGCGGCGAGAAATAAGGACTCCCTTTCGCTGCGATCGTAGCCAGGTCCGAACCGCAGATGCCGCTCAGCCTCGGCCTGATCCGCACCCATTCTTCGGTCGGCAATCGGGGCTCGGGCACCTCCGCAAGACGGATGCACGACAACGGCCCCGTTCGTAGCCCGGTCCGCCGACCACCGAGCATCCGCACCAAGAGATAGCGCGGGACGCTCTTGATGTACTGGATGGCCTCCATCGGAGAAACTGTGCGTTGAAAACTGTGGATTCAATGGGCCGGCGTCAATCTGTAGACTTCACTGACCTTGCCGCCTTCCACTCCGCCACCTCCCATCCATTGCCCTCCGCCAGCCTCTTGAGTTTTCCTCCGGGATTCACGACCACGGGATGGCCTACGCACCGGAGCATCGGCAGGTCCGCGCTGCTGTCTCCGTAGGCGAAGCTCTCCCCGAGGTCAACCTGATGAGTTTGTGCGAACGCCAGCACCATTCGCATCTTCTCCTCGTCGCCGATGGGCGCTCCGGTCAATTTCCCGGTCAGCCGTCCATCCACCTCCGACATTCGCGCCGCAATCACGTCATCCACACCGAGCATCCGGGCTAGGGGCTCCACGATGAAGTCCAATGATCCCGTGACGAACACGACCCGTTCCCCTCGGGCCCGATGTCCCTCAATGCGGGCCACCGCGTCGGAATAGAGGCGAGGCCTCATCTCCTCGTCTAGAAGTCGTTGTGCCAACGCCCGCAGGTGCGACGCATCCATGCCTCGGTAGCGATGGTAGAAGGCCCGGTTGAAACCGCTCCGGCTGATCTTATCGAGGATGAACAGTGACGGGAGTTGGGGAATGAACGCTGCCCAGAACAGACACCGGCGAAACCCCGAACGTTCCCGTGTGGCGAAGTAGACGTAATAATGGACGACCGTCGCCTCTAGGACTGTCCCGTCCACATCGAAGAACGCTGCCGCGGACGGCTCTGGGTCAGACGCCATAACGTCGGAACTCAGCCGCGCGGTCCTGGGCCCGCGTCCGCTGGAGCGCCTGGTTGGCATGTATCTCACCGTCAGTCATCGCAACTGGCGCTTCTAATTGTCTCACATAGGCCGATACCCTTCGCAAAGTCTCGTAGACAACGTCGGGCTCTGGCCCACTCTCGACTCCGGCGACGTATCGCTGCACTGACGCCAACTCGTCTGTGAACCCCGTATTGGTGCAAGCTTGGTGGAAACGAGGCATTAGGAATGGCTTATCAAGTATCATTTCGCCACTTTTCTCCCAGACCGCTAATTTCACCTCTTCCAGCAGCGTGTTCACGATAGCGTTGACAGTCATCCCCTCCGAAGGCCGCTGGTCGATGTAGTTCTCCCGAAGCCACGGATAAAAGATACCTACCCATGCTCGTATGGCTGCAGCGTCCGGGATTGGGACGACATCCAGTTCGAAGTTACCCTAAAGCCTTACGTCCCTGTTGTTTCAGCCGGATGATCTCCCGAACGAGTTCGCGTTCGGGGTCGTAGGGGGGGAACAGCTCACTCCGGTTCGCGACAATGGCCCCCAGTCCCTTCGGGATGCTGTGCCTCACGCCCAGACGTTTCCTCAACGCTACAATTCTCTCTCGAGCTTTTCCGGAACTCTGATCATTCAGGACTATGAACGTGTCGATGTCGCTTCGCCCGGCCACGTAGCAGCCCGACGCCGCGAGCCGATCAGAAAGACCGCGAGTGTTTCACCTTGAGCGATATTTTCGCCGACTTCGGTGGCGAATGACCTTGCGATGGACCATGCCGTAGGCTCGGAAATCGTCGTCTTACTCATCTATGCCTCTGACATCCCTCGACTGTCATACTAACGTCACGGCTTAGCGGCATGCGCTAGGATGTCCGCTGCATCAGCAAGTGAACTATCATTTCGATGAAAAAGCACAGTCACCGAATGGCAAGACCCGTCAGGGCTTGTTCTCCCGAACGAATGAGTGTCTGGGCGCGCCCGTATGGGCCTTTTCGTCGTACTCGTAATCCGACTTGAGAATCAGGCCAGGCGACTCAAGCGTGAGGTCCACTCTCAGATTTTCACTCACCATCTTAGCCCGTCGCCGTTCCCCAAGGTCCATCATCAACTTCACGAAGTTGCCTCGGGCGAGGTTTCGGCGCGCTTCATCGTTTGGGTCCTCTGAAATCTTATCGAGGAGTGTCTTGTACCTGCCGAGTTCGTTTCCCATGTTCTCGGCACTCCCGACAACGTCCGAGCCGAGCATGAAGCTATTGGGATGCTTTTTGATCAGCCCGGCCCAAGATTCAAGATCCTTGTGGATATACTCCTCGTAGACGACCCACGACAGGTCAATGTAGACCTGGCTCTTGAAACGACTCAGCACAGCGTCGATCCAATGGGCAAGGTTGTCAACGACAACGCGTCGGCTGATGCCGGCGTGACACCAGATGAACTTCGTATCGTACTTCGCGTTGGGCTGGCGGCAGTACTCGAAGAGTTCGACGAGTTCATCCAAGTAGACGGGTTCCTTGACTTCCTTGGGGCTTCGGGAGATGGGGGCGATGTTGTGGTGGATACTGACCGGGAGGAACCACTCGCCTGCGAAGTGGCAGAGCCGCTTCAGTGCGGCATGATTCCCTCTCGGGCGCTCACCAGTTATGAGGTTGGTCAGGTCGTCATGGCGCGACATCACTTCGCCGATTCCTTTCCACACGCTGGGGAACTCCTTGATGCGCTTAATCACAAGATCCACTGCGGCCAAGTCCGTACCATCGAAGCCGCATACGAATGGGTAGAGCCTTTCCAATTTCCGCAGTTCCGCCTCGTTGCCGACGAACTTTCTCTTGTAGTCCATGACCGCAGCCCCGATAAGGTAGTCGGTGTCACGGGCACGGACCATCCGCGAGCCGCTGTCAAGGTAGTACCTGGGCCGCGCGAAAGGCTCGTTTGCCGACCACTTCTTCAGAAAGGGCATCCCGGACACCATTGCGTGATCTACGCCGGCCTTTTCCATGTCTTTAAGCAACAACGTGAGTCGCCTCCATTGCTCGCCGTAAGGAAGTGCAAGGTAGCGTATGGCCGAGCTCTTGATGATCTGGCCTCGATCCCCCGCGCCCTGAAACTGACCATCGCTGTTGTCGAACGCCCCATTCTGGAGAAAGTCGATGATGTGAGCATGCGCATCCGCGAACTGGTCTTGGCGCAGAACCACACTAACCGTACTGCGGTCTGGCGAGGTCTCCTGCTTCGCAAAGGTTGGCTGGCGCGTTACACAGCCCAGTGTACAGATAATAAGCAATAGGACGATAGACGTTCGCCAAGTCCTAGACATTCTCTTAGTCATTTTCTTTTCTCCTTAGAATAGACTTAGACTCCGCCCGCCTAACGACTCAGGTCACCCGTTGGCGATGCCGCGCTTGCGCGGCTATTGGCAATCGAGTGGATCTGTTGGTTGGGCACTCCTACCTATCTGCATGATGAGATTTCCCATGTGTTTGTCTTCATGCTTCAGGTATTGATGGCCCAGCATTTCGGCCGTTTCTCCTGCCATTTCTCGAAACAGCTCGATAGTCGAGAAGAGGGCGTTCCAGCTATCTTCAGCATCTAAATGAGCAAAGACGCTGTGAAGAGCCTGCCAGACCTCCGGGTCGACCCAAGTTCGCATGCGCTTGCCCAGGTGTGCCGTATCGTATTCCCAACCATGCCTCCCGCGAGCGTGCCACTCGATCATGGACAGCAGGGCTTTCTTGGTATTCCAGTCACGGAACTTAGCCGACCACAGGTCGCCGCGTGCCAGATATTTTGCAGTATTGTGAGCTTCGTGCCAAAAATCCTCTACGATCTGGCGATAGCTATCCTCGCTGGGTTTTTCATGTACAAAGGGTTTTGAGAACGGAGGTGCCATCCCCTTCGTCTTCTTGTCCTTGTCCACCAAGACCCGGTAGCCGAGCGTGTAGAGATTCGGTCGCAGGGGCGGGCTCTGCGTGACGATCTGGTCGAGCATGTCGATGGAGTAAATACTAAAATCCACTCGCGTCCCGGGTGCGAGGATGGTCAGCCGATAATGGACAGGGAATACGTCGGCCTCACCACGGCCGGTGTCCTTCAAGCAGAGCCACACCTCGCCGATCTCGCCCAGCCAACTGTGGTCGTGGGCGTACTGGTCCTGATCCGCCACATACATTGCGACGTCGTAGTCTGAGAACTCGTCCGTGGGGTGCTTTCCGGCGTGCGATCCCACGAGGATTGCCGCGCGAACGTCGTTATTCTTTCTCGCCCAATCCACGATGCGATCAAGAACCTTATCGGCCTCGACGCCCAGCCCGTGTGCTCTTTCTGCAGGTGTCATCGATGTCTGGCTAAAAGGACCGATCCCGAGCGTGGATGTGCCGGATGCGCTCGTGAACCGGCAGGACCCGCAAAATTGGTGCTCCTACTAGAGACTTCGGGCGCATCTTACCGCCTGGCCATCATCTGTGTGTGAAAAGGCTACGGCCCCGATGGTTCTGGATTTAATAAGGTGGCGATATGAACCGCCTGAAACAGAGCTGCAGATTCCACTTGGGTGCGGAGCGACCGTCGCCTTGGCAAAAGCGTGGTCTCTCCGGGCATCGGAGGTGAGACCACAACTTCGATCAGACCTGGGTTGACGTTCAGGTTGCCTTTCGGACACTTGGGCCACAGGGAGTGGATGCCGCGTAGCGCGAAAGGAATGACCACCACGTCCTGTGGAAGCAAGGCAAACAGGGCGTGCTGCAGGGGAGGGGACTGGATGTCGAAAGCGACGGTCGTGCCGGCAGGATAGGTCAGGCCCGGTCGTTCCTCCAAGGCCTGAACCAACCGTTGTGTCGTAGGGTCGGTGTCTTTAGTGCGTTCAAGCGTCACATAGCCGTCCACATCTTCCAGCAGGCGGTCAAAAGTCTTCGCCGAGACACCAAACATAGTGATCGACCATGAGCCGAGCTTCACCCCGGCATCGGCCAGGCGGGTGCGCGCTAGAAGCACGCAGGGGAGGGGTCTCTCCCAGCCCATGGCAGCCAGCAGTTCGGGCGACTGGAGCACATGGTACATCACAGGATGGTCCAAGAGGCTCTGGTGCGTTGGCAAAAACAGGATCTTCTTTGTTCCGCTCTTCAGATTAAGTTCTTCGGCGATCGGAGCGAACGCCGGATCGATGTGGATGTTCACCCGGATGTCGAAGATGCGCAAGGTAGCTTCACCCCACGCAAGGAAGTCCTGCCAGGCTAGTTCCTTCCGTTGATCCCCATCCAGGGGTGAATCGGCTAATCGCCGCTTGCGCCGTCCCAGCTTCCACGAAGGGATCACCCAGCGCCCGAGTCTTGCCACGCGCTGCCAGCGAGGGCACTCAGCCGTCCTGCCGACGTGAGAATACTCGAGAAACCGGCCCTCGGCCTCGCCAGCCAACAGAGGCGGCATGGATAGCTCGCGCAACGGTTCCACATCTGCATGTGGGGATCCCCTGATCCGCCCAATCAGCGCGTTGGCGCGGGCGACGATCCGTTTCACGAGATCGGTCATATCGCGAGTCAGATACGTGTACTGGTGCCCGTACCAGTAACCGGCGGGCTTTAACTGGGCGGGATTCTCGCGATGAGCCGCAAAGAACTCGATCATCATACTCTGGGCGCGATGGATATCTGCCCACAGTGAATCAAGCGAGGACGGCTCGAGACGGCCCTCGGAGGATCGCTTGAGCTGGTGGTGCAGGAGATCAGCGTCCGTGATCACTTTCCAGACCGAGCTTCCGAACCATGCGAAGTTGTTATACGTGTTGTAGCGGGTCGCTAAAAGTCCTCCCGCGGCGATGTAATCCAGGGTTCGCTGGGCCACCTCACCCAAAAGATCGCGTAGGGGAGCCTCGGTGGTGACACCGTCAAGGGTATAGGAATAAGCGTCGGACCATCTCGGGTCATCACCGGGGCCAATCGTCGGCAGCACCTCGGCAACCGCCTGAGCGAGTGAAAGGGGCACTCGGGAGATCTTTGCGCGTTCGAGGGCAGCCTCTCCGGCATCGGGGACGAACAGGTCTCCATGGGCGAGCGCATCCAGGTAGAGGCTCTGATAGAGTTGGAGGAAATCCCGGTCAGGGCCGGGGTACCTGGCGAGGAACTGATCCTTGACCTGAAAATAGATGCGGTTCGCACGGTGATAGCCCGGTGTAGCGAGCATGAACTGCTCGTACGCCTCGGATAGCCGGCTGTCTCGGAGACGCGGGACGCCGTCGTTAATCGTGGTGATCAGCCGGGCTCGCTGCTTCAGGCCCGGAAGGTCGATGGGACCCGATTCGCTATGGCTCGGCGGCCATTTGAGCTCTGCGGGGTTCCACCCATCGAAGTGTCCGTCGGATCGCGCTACCTCGATGATCTCCCCGGCCGCCTGGTCGTACATGGCCAGCATCCGCTTCGGATCCACCAGCAACTCTTCGTAGAGGGGGCGGGACTCTGCCTTAGGACGACGTTCTTTCATTTCAAGAACCCGTTGCGCTTGAGTCCAGGGAGATGAATGTCCTGGATGTACCTCTGCCAGTCGATCCGGGTCACATCGAAGTTGAAGGCCTGCTGATCCTCAGGGCTCAGTTCCTGATACAGGCGGCGGATGTTTTCCGTCTCGAAATGATAATCCAGATTGGCGTAGGGACTATAGATTTCCGCTAGGGAGAGAACCCGGTTCAGCGTGGCCTCCAGCATCGAGACCTTACGCTTCAATCGCCTTGACCAGTGAATGGCGAAGACATTCTCCATCAACCACCGTACGGCATTGAGCGGAATCTGATACTTATAGCGGCAACGCCGGCGGAACTGCTTCGGACTGGGGAACGTCCACCGACGCACGCCGATGGCATCACCCTCGGTGGTCCGCATCGGGTTTTCTCGGAGGTAGTCATAAATCAGATCAAACATCTTTCCCAGCTTCAGAGGATTTTCGGCGCCAGTAGCAATGTGGTAGACCTTGATCTCTTTGCCATGACGCGCCCTCGGCAGCGAAGCCAAGATCGCGTTGACGACCACATCCACAGGGATCACGTCGAGCACGATTTCCGGATTGGCGGGGAAATCGGCCAGTCTCCCTTTGCTGAAATGGACGATCAGAGGGTCGGCCACCTTCAACCCGTCCAGCCATCCCGGTTCAGGCTCCAGCAAACTGCTTTCGATGATCGAGGGACGAACGATAATGGTGGGCAATTCCCCTCGCGTCTTGGCGATGATCTGTTCCCCCATCGCCTTCGTCAGCGTGTAGGTGTCGTGCCATCCCAGCCTCCGCGCCCGCCGCAAGCCCTCCTTGATCAGACGACGATCGAGCCAGCGGTGACGCATGGCTTCCATCAGTCTCTCCATCCGATGCGCCGAAATTGCCCCGCGATGCTGCTCTCGGATCGACCGCCGGAACTCCCCCTGTACCTTCTGCTGGCACGACTCCTCCTCTTCGCGCTGGCAGAAGGCGGTCATGTCATCGACCTCCCGGTCTAAATCGTAGTCCTGCTCTCCTCCGCCCAACCGCTGTGCCACCGTCTCGGACGGCGGAATCGGTTCCTCCTGCACTCGGCCCGTCTGAACACCGCTCACGTACGCCGTTGAGACGTGCAGGAATATCGGCTCCCCGCACGCCCTTGCAAACTCCACAAGGCGCTTGGGCCCCAGCGTATTCAACTCCAGCGCGTGATCCAGCCGCTCGTCGAACACGACCGTGGCTGCGCTGTTGATGACGATCTCAACCTCCTTGATCAGCCGAGCATGTGTCTCCGCGTCCAGACCCAGCCGGTCCATCGTCAGGTCTCCCGCCACCGGGGATACCTTCTCCTGTACAAAGCCATGGAACCGGTCGCCGTACCTATGTCTCAACCTTGCGAAGGCGTTCGACCCGAACACCTCACGCGCTAGGCGTTCCTGGGCCGACATCACCGTTCGGTCAGGCCGCCGCTGCGGTCGGATCAACAAGTAGATCCGTCCCACCTCCGGGACCTGACACAGGACTTTCTCGACCAAGCCTTTCGCCAGGAACCCGGTCGCTCCGGTGATGAACAGCGTCTTCCCACCCAGAAAATCGGCGATCCTAGTCATCATTTCGGCACCAACAGATGGCTACTCCGCAAAATGCCCTCTGCCAGCGATCACCGGAGAGCAGTATCGGTCGCGACGGTGACCGGGTGCGCCCTTCGTCTCGCGCTATGGTGACGTAGCGAAATGTGCGCGTCATCTTATCGTCCTCTGGCCCAATTCGACACGGACCGTGGCCGCGGCACCGACAAGCGACTTCAACTTTTCAACGGCCAGCCAGTGTGCCGTTTGGCTGAAGCCGCAGTCGGGCGCGAGCCAGAGCATCTCCGGACGCACATGCCTCAACAGCGTTCGGATGCGGTCGGCGATCATCTCGGTGGCTCCAACGAGCGGCCTTTCACGTCAATCACGCCAGCGCACAGAATCTTATCGCCGCCGTGCTCGGATCACAAATCGGTTTTCCACATCCTAAGGTTGGCGAATTCCGTCCGGATGACGCCCCCCTGCAGCTTATGGAAATAGGGTGCTACTAGGGGGCATGAGTGCGGCCCAAGGTCGTCTGTCGCCCCCGGAAGTTGCCGAAGCTATAGATGGACCTCGACGATCGCATCCACTGACCTCTCCAAGGGGGACGCCTCTCATGAGCTCTCTTGCTGGCTCAGTCGCTCCAGCAGCATGCAGTACGCCCTCTGCCCGCGCTCGAAGCTGCTGAGCCGGAAGAACTCGTTCGGAGCGTGGATCTGCTCATCCTTCAAGCCAAAAGCGAAACTCACCACATGGACGCCGAGGTGCTCCAAAAGGAGGCTACATACGGGAAGGGTACCTCCCATCCTGGTGTAGTACGGGGCGACGCCATACAGTTCTTCGAGCACGGAGTGCGCGGATTGATGGCTTGGGTGGTCCGGAGGCATCAGGTACGGCTGGGCCATGAAGGATAGCCCACAGGCCGTCACCGTCACGCCCGGCGGTCGATGTCTTTCGGCGTGCGAGGCGATGAGCTCGACGATTCTACCGGGTTCCTGATTGGGCACCAGCCGGCAAGTGATCTTGGCGTGGGCTTCGGCGGGAAGCACGGTCTTGATCCCCTCATCCTGGAAGCCGCCCCAGATGCCATTCACCTCGAGGGTGGGCCGGGCCCATGCCCGCTCGAGCGTCGTGAAGCCGGGCTCGCCGTAGAGATCGTCCACACCGAGATCTTCTTTGTAGTTCTCACCATCAAAGGGCACGGCCGCAATCTGCGCCTGCTCTTCATCAGTAAGGGGATTGACATCATCGTAGAAGCCCTCGACCAGGATCTTTCCTTCGGGACTGCGCATGGAGTTTAGGAGTTGCGCTAGGGCGTGGATGGGATTGTGGACGGTTCCCCCATACATGCCGGAGTGCAGGTCAGTCTTGGCGCCTTGGACGTCGAACTGTATGGCACAGATTCCCTTGGAGCCGATGCACAGCGAGGGCTGCTCTTCGCTCCACTGGCCGCCATCGGCGCTGATTACCAGGTCGCAGGCGAGCAGGTCCCGATGCTTCGGTAAGAAGGCTGGGAGGTTCGGACTACCGATCTCTTCCTGCCCCTCGAAAAAGAGCTTCAGGTTGACGGGCAAAGCACCCTGTCCCACCAGCAGCGCCTCGGCGGCAAGGATGGGGATGAGCATGTTGCCTTTGTCATCCGACGCCCCGCGTGCGTAGACCCGACCTTTACGAATGACCGGCTCGAAGGGGGGACTGGACCAGAGGTCGAGCGGATCGACGGGCTGGGTATCGAAGTGACCGTAGATGAGGACGGTTGGCTTTCCGGGAGCGTGGAGCCATTCGCCGTAGACTACAGGATGGCCGCCGGTGGGGAGAACCCGAACCCCCTCGATGCCAGCCGCCTTCATGCGCTCCGCCACCCAATCGGCAGCGCGTTCTACGTCGCCTGCGTGTTCGGAAAGGGAGGAGATGCTGGGGATTCTCAGGAAATCCATCAACGCCTCCACAAACCGGCTCTTGTGCTCTTCGAGGTAGTTTTCCCAGTGAGTCATCCAGTTCTCCCTTCGGTCCTTCTCCGTCGTAACCTCAGCGCTCCTCCGTCTCGTCGTCGATTCTTTGGAGCTTGTAGAACACGAGCCTGAAACCATCCGTGCAACAAGTGACGAACACGCCTAGAACCCGTTCTGCGCCCTCGTAGTTGCCGTGGAGGACTGAGGGTAGCCAAGTAAGTGGGACGGAGCTGGCTCTAACGGAAGAGGCGCTTCACTTCACCCCAGGTCGCTGCTTCCACCTCGGTTGGCTCGGCATCGCGGGCGCACCGGAAGCCCGTGTCCCACCCCCAGCACAGGGCGGGCATCCCCACGCGTTCGCTCGTGCGGACCCCAGCCTCCGCGGTCCCGATCCACGCCCCACCGCGCATCACACGGTAGCCGGATTCATCCGGGGGCTGGATGAACGTCCGCCCTCCGTCCTGGATGAAGCCACTCAGATCCAAGTCCAGATCAAGTCTCGGCACGAGCGGCCCCTGCGGGTTTTCGTAGGGGCTGATCGCGTAGTAGTCGGGATCGTAGGCATCCTCGACCCACTCCCAGACGTTCCCCGCCATGTCGTGCGCGCCGAAGGGGCTGACGCCGGATGGAAAGCTTCCGACGGGTGCTAGGGTTTCATCGTAACCGTCGTCTGCAATCCAGGTGTTGGCGTGCGTTCTGCTGCCCTTCACGGCATCGTGGAAGCCGTCGCCCCAGGGGTAAAAGCGCCCATCCATCCCACGAGCCGCCTTCTCCCACTCCGCCTCGGTCGGCAATCGCAACCCGGCCCACGCGGCGTAAGCCTTGGCGTCGTACCAGCTCACGCCCACGATCGGCTGGTCCGGCTGCGCGAGAGCGCGATTGGGCCAGTTCCCGATCCCGTTGCGGCCGCCGTAGCTCAAAGGCGTATGAGCACTGCGGAACCCACCCGAAGCGATCCAGAAATCGTGATACTGCGCGTTAGTTACCTCGAAAGCGTCGATCCAGAAGGCGTCGAGGTAGGCGTAATGCTCCGGCTGCTCGTCGACATCCCATAGGTCGGAACCCATCAGGAAGTCGCCTGCCGGGACGAACACCATATCGCCGGGCTTGAGGTCCTCGAAATTATCCCCGAAGGAGGGTCCAGATGTTGCCAGAAGCCAACCGAGCCCGAGGAAGGCAATCCGTACCGGAGAAGGATTAAGAAAACCTAAGCGTGACATAACTGACAAATTAGGCTCCGCTTTGGGCTTGTCAACTGCTCGGTGGCAGAGCACGTCCCCACTTCAGTGCACCCACGTGCCAGGAACTGCATCTCGGCTCGGCTTCGCCCAATAGGGGCGAGCGGCAAGGTCCATGATAGGGTATACTATACTGAGTTGGAGTGGGTTGTAGGAAGCTGACATGCCTTTGTCGTGTACCGCAGCCTGTACCGTCTGAAAGGATCTGCTCTGCGATGACTCTTGATCCCGATGACGCCGTGCCACGTCCTGGCGTGCTGCGTGAACGTTCGAAGATGGGAGATAGTCTATGATCCGCGTCATCAAACCCGAGGGCTTCGGCAATGTTCAGCTCGAGGATGTGCCCGTGCCGGCGATCACCGAGCGCCAGGTGCTCGTGAAGACCAAAGCGACGCTGATCAGCCGCGGGTCGGAACTGTTCGGGCGCTACATCCGCGAAGAGAGCGTTGATCCGGCGAGAATGGGCTATTCGCTCTCGGGGATCGTGGAGGATGTTGGCGGGTCGGTGAAGGAGGTTCGCATCGGCGAGCGCTTGGGGATCGTCGCGGCGCATGCCGAGTATGCGGTCGGCGACGTCGACGTCACCGACACCTCCGCGGGCCTGTCCGGGGTCGTGCCTCTTCCGGATGAGGTTTCGTTCGACGCGGGCGCCTTCATTCCACTGGCCACCAGCGCCATCGCATGGGCGGAGACGGCCGGCGTCCGCGAAGGTGATACGGTTGTGATCATGGGGCAGGGCCTGGTCGGTAGTTTGATGTTGCAAACGACGCGGGAGTACAAACCGGGTCGGATCGTTGTGGTGGACGCGCTGCCGCTGCGCTGTCGTATGGCCGAGGAACTGGGTGCAGACGTGGTGATCAATGCCGCCGAGAGCGATCCCGTCGAAGAGGTGCGCCGTCTCACGGGCGGCGAAGGCGCCGATGTGGTGATGGAATGCGTGGGGGGGCCTTTGGGCGTGCGTTCGTTCGAGCAGGCGCAACAGATAGTGCGCCGCCGCGGCACGCTACAACTCATTGCGCTCTACCATGCTAGGCCGCTGCCGCTAGACGCATCGAGGATCATGAACAAGCGCCTGCTCGCGGGTATACTCGTTGACGAACCACGCCACCGGATCGCCCACCGCGCGGTGAAGAAAATCCGGGACGGCGTGGTTCAGGCGGAGCGGATGATCACCCACCGCTTCCCGCACACCGATGCCAAAGCCGCCTTCGATTTGCTCTGGGAACGCCCCGGCGACACGCTGGGTGTCATACTGACCTGGGACTGAGCGTCTTGTATGCCGTCTTACGGCGCTGATTTCCCGAATCCTGGGGGCGTTTTACGCCCGAAACTTTCCTTGACAAACTCCCTGATATGTGCCACTTTTTCGCCGATTTTGAGATGCGGGCGTGAGGGTCCTAGCCGAGTTTTCCGGCAGCGAAATGACCTCATCGGGTGTTCGTAGGCGAGCGCGTCTGAACCGGTCTTCCGGAGGCGTCCCTCGATGATACAGGCGATCCATCTCGTGCTCGTTGCCCTCTACGGGGCCGGAGCTGCCGGGCACATTTTCCGGTTCCTCCGTGATGGCGGCCGAGCGTCGTGGGCGGTCTGGCTTCTGCGTGTGGGCGCCTTGGTCCACATCGGCTGGCTGGCGCTTTTGTGGCGGCGGTTCGAGCGGGCTCCTTTTGCTAGCGCGCCCGAAGCAGCCGCATTCTGCGCGTTCTTACTGGTGCTCGGCTACCTCTACGTGGAGCGGAGCGATCCCGAGCGACCCTTAGGCGCGGTGATTGCGCCTCTGATCTTGCTCCTGGTGGCCTTTGGTGCCCTGGTTCGACCCGGTGTGGGCACGGCTGAGCCCAGCTTGCGCGGCGGGTTGTACGTAGGTCACGTCGTCTTGACCCTGATCGGCTACTCGGCGCTGGCCGTTTCCTTTGCCGGCTCGACGCTTTACGTCCTGCTCTCGCGTGAACTGAAGCGTAAGCGTCCGGGCTTCTTCTACGCGCGGCTCCCTTCGCTCGAAGCGCTCGACCACATCAACGACAGAGCCGTCGTCGTCGGGTACACCGGACTCACGCTCGGGATCACCCTCGGGGGCCTGTGGGCATGGCGCGTATGGGGCGAGTTCTTTCCCTGGGACCCCAAGCACATCTCGGCGCTCATCACCTGGCTCATCTACACGGTAGCGTTGCTCGTACGGGTTCAGGCGGGCTGGCGCGGCAAGCGCGTCGCGTGGCTCTCGGTCGCGGGGTTTGCGATGGTCGTCTCGACCTTCGCTGGGGTGAAGGGGTTGGGATCCAGCTTTCACGCTTTCTGAGCGAACAAGATGGAAAATACGGCGAACACTCCATCTCAGAGCGTCGATCACCCGGCGGACGGTGCCGATCGCACGTTCGACTTTTTCCCGATCTACCTCAACGTCAAGGGCAAGCCATGCCTGGTCGTCGGTGGCGGGACCGTGGCTCAGCGGAAAGTGCTAGAGCTCATCGCCTGCGGGGCCCAGGTCCATGTTACGAGCCCGGAGTTGACGCTGATCTTGCGCGAGTTGGCTGAGAGCGGGGCGATTCGGTGGGAGATGCGGCCGTACGAGCGGGGGGAGGCTCGTGGCCACAGCCTGGTCTTCTCCTGCACGGATCACAGGTCGGTGAATAAGGATGTTTTCGAGGACTGCGAGGCAGCCGGCATCCCGTGCAATGTCGTGGATGATCCCGAGATTTGCAGCTTCATCATGCCTTCGGTGCTGCACCGCGGGCCGATCGCCATCGCCGTGTCCACCAGCGGCAAGAGTCCCGCGCTGGCGCGCGCCATTCGTGAGCGTGTGGGCGAGGTCATCGGTTCCGAGTACGCGGTTTTCGCCGAACTCATTAGCGAGATGCGCAGGGAGATGCTCGACGCTGGCGAGATGACCGAGGAGGAGCGTATCACCTTCTGGCGCGATGTGACGACGAGCCACATCCCTGAGCTGCTCAAGGCGGGCAAGACCGAAGAAGCGAAGGCGCTGATTACGTCGTGGAAATAATCGTTTTTGGAGCCAGCCACAAGACCGCGCCGATTGATGTCCGGGATCGGCTTGGGTTTAGCGCGGCCGTTCGAGCGGAGCTCGTTCACCACCTGCGGGCGGGGAGTGCGGTCGCCGAGTGCGCCCTCCTTTGCACGTGTAACCGGACCGAATGTTATCTGGTCGCCGAGTCGGTCCAGGCGGGCGCCTGGAGCGCGCGAGATGCGTTTGCTAGAGCATCAGGCTTAGCGCCGGAAACGCTCGATCAGCACTGCGCGACCCTGGTGGCGACCGACACCGCGCGCCACCTCTTTCGCGTTGCGTCCAGCCTGGAATCGCTCGTCGTCGGTGAACCGCAGGTGACAGGACAGGTGAAGGCCGCGCACGAGGAGGCTATGGAGCAGGGGACGAGCGGTCCCGTCCTCAACAGGCTCTTCGCCCATAGCCTCGCCCTGGCCAAGCGTTCGCGTACCGAGACGAGCATCGGTCAGGGCGCGGTCAGTGTGAGCTTTGCGGCCGTGGAACTGGCGAAGAAAATCTTCAGCGAACTTCAGGACCGATCCGTGCTGGTCGTGGGTGCTGGCGAGATGAGCAAGCTCGTCGCTCGCCACCTCGCGGCCAATGGGGTGGCGCCCTCGAAAATCCTGGTGGCCTCGCGGACTTTGGCCCGCGCGGCGGAATTGGCCGACGCCATCGGCGGTCGGGCGATGGCATTTGGCGATACGCTCAACCAGATGGCGGCGTGCGATATCGTCATCAGCTCGACCGGCGCACCGCGCCACCTCTACTCGCGCGAAGACCTGAGAGGGGTCATGCGCGCGCGACGGAATGCCCCGATCTTTCTGATCGACATCGCTGTGCCCCGCGACTTCGCGCCCGAGGTCGGCGATCTCTATAACGTCTTCCTTTACAACCTCGACGACCTGGAGGGCGTCGTCGGAGAGAACCGGGCGCGCCGCGCCGAAGAATCGCGGAAAGTGGAGGCCCTCATCGAGGAGGGAATCGACGATTTCATGGACTGGTGGCGCTCTCGCCGCGTCGTACCGGTGATCACGTCGTTGCGCGCTAAATGCGAGGACATCCGCCAAGCGGAGCTCGAGCGCCTGGCGTCGCGCCTGGGGGCACTCGACCCGGAGCAACGCGCGCTCGTCGAGGGTCTGACCAAGAGCCTGCTCAACAAAGTCCTCCACGATCCCGTCTCGCGGCTCAAGGTGGCAGCGGCCTCGGGAGATGGGCTCGCGCAGGCGGAGTCGGCGCGCTATCTGTTCGACCTCGACGAGGCTGCGGAAGCTGAGAGGGACGGGTAGCCTCTAGGGCGCATTGAGCCGATAGTGTCATCCCGAACGCTGAGCTTGTCGGAAAGGTCGAAGCTTCTCCCCGGAGAAGGGAGTGAAGTTCGATAAGACATGTTGGATCGTGCTCTGACGATAGGATCGCGCGGCAGCCGTCTCGCGCTGGCGCAGGCGGAAGAGGTCGCCGCTGCGCTCCGCCGGGCGTGGCCGGACTTGGAGGTGCGCCTCGAGGTCATCCGCGCCGAGGGCGATGAAGGGGCCGCGGAACCGTCGCCGCCCCTGGGCGCCGGCATCTTCACTTCAGCGCTCAGCCGTGCCGTCGCCGAGGGCCGGGCCGACTGTGCGGTCCACAGCGCGAAGGACCTGCCCACGCAAACCCATGCAGGTTGTGTCATCGCTGCTGCGCCGCCAAGGGCGTCAGCGCTGGACGCCTGGATTTCGGCCGACGGAGCCAGTTTGGCCGACGCAGCCCCAGGGACGGTGGTGGGGACCGGCAGCCCGCGCCGACGGGCTCAGCTCTTGGGCGCCCGCCCCGATCTTACTGTTGTCCCTATAAGAGGCAACATAGATACGCGGCTGCGTAAGCTTGCGGAGGGGGATGTCGGGGCGCTCGTCGTGGCGCGAGCGGGGCTCGAGCGGCTGGGCTGGGAGGACCGCATCACCCAGGAGCTTCCCCCCGATGTCATGACGCCTGCGGTGGGGCAGGGCGCGCTGGCCGTCGAGATACGCCGCGACGATGCGAAAATCGCGAACCTTCTCGCACCGCTCGACGATTCACCGACGCACGCTGCGCTCGATGCCGAGCGCGCCTTCCTACGGGCGTTGGGCGGTGGATGTCGCGCTCCCATCGCCGCTTGGGCGAAGCCTATCGGCGGCGCCCTCAGGATGAGGGGGTTAGTCGCTTCGCCGGACGGGGATTCGCTCGTTCGTGAGACCGTCGAGGGTTCGCTCGATGATCCCGAAGCGCTTGGGGCGCGGCTCGCGGCGGCGCTCGAGGCGCAGGGTGCGACGGCCTTACTTGAGACCGCCCGAGTCTGAGAACATCATGAGTGAGACGTTGAATCGCGGAAAACGCGGCATCGTTCACCTGGTCGGGGCGGGCCCTGGCGATCCGGGGCTCCTGACCGTGCGCGGTCGCGAGTTGCTCGAAGCCGCGGATACGATCGCGTACGATCACCTGGTGAGCCTTGCCGTTATGGACTTTACGCATTCCGGTGCCGAGCGGATCTTCGTCGGGAAGGAGGCGGGCCGACATACCGTATCCCAAGGGGATCTGAACGCGCTGCTGGTTGAGCGGGCCCGGCGCGGTGAGTGCGTGGTTCGCCTCAAGGGCGGCGATCCTTTCATCTTCGGTCGGGGCGGTGAGGAAGCGCAGGCTCTCGCGGGCGCGGGTGTTCCCTTCACCATCGTCCCGGGTATCACAAGCGCCGTGGCGGCACCGGCTTACGCGGGGATTCCGGTCACCCATCGCGCATTGGCTTCGACCGTGGCCTTCGTGACCGGCCACGAGGACCCTGCCAAGGCCGACTCCTCCGTGGACTGGGATGCCCTGGCGCAAATGGGCACTATTGTGGTACTTATGGGGGTCGGTCGGCTTGAGGCTGTTGCCGAGCGCCTCATGACGGCAGGCCTGTCGAGTGAGACGCCAGCGGCCCTCATCCACTGGGGGACGACGCCCCAGCAGCGCACGCTGGTGGCGCCTCTCGGCTCCGTTTCGGACCGGGCCAGCGCCGGAGGCTTTCGCTCGCCCGCGGTGTTCGTCGTCGGCGAGGTGGTTCGCCTGCGCGACGAACTCAACTGGTTGGAGACGCGGCCGTTTTTCGGACGCACGATCCTCGTGACGCGCGCTCGCCACCAGGCGAGCGCCCTCTCCGCGCATCTCGAGGTTCTGGGCGCCCGTGTGATCGAGTGCCCGACGATCGAGCTTGTCCCCGTGGCTGACACCACGACACTCGAAGCGACGTTCGAGGAACTTTCGAGCTACTCCTGGGTCATCTTCACTAGTGCCAATGCCGTGAGCTTCTTCCTGGAATCACTATGGGAGAGCGGGCGCGACGTCCGGGCCTTCGGCGAGGCGCGACTGTGCGTCATCGGTCCTGCTACGCGCAACGCACTGGAGAGATGGCGTTTGCGCGTGGCGCTCCAGCCGGAGACGTACGTTGCGGAAGCACTCGCCGAGGCGCTACATGCACGCAGCGATCTGTGCGGGGAACGGGTCCTGCTTCCCCGCGCCAAAGGCGCCCGAGAGGTTCTGCCCGAAGAGCTTCGGGCGATGGGAGCGGAGGTGACCGAGCTTGCTCTCTACCGCGCAGTCCCTCCGGCGCGACTGACCGATGGGGCCCTGGGAGCCTTGAAGCGGGGCGAAGTGGACTTTGTTACGTTCACGAGCTCCTCGACCGTGCGCCATTTCTGCGACATGGTGGGCGAGGAGGCGCCGGAACTCCTGCGAGGAACGTGTGCTGCAGCAATCGGCCCCGTGACGCGTGCGGCCGCCAAGGCGCGTGGGCTGGCGGTGGACGTCACCGCGACGAAATCGACGATCGAAGGCTTGACGGAAGCGATCTTACGAAAGCTGGCTGCTTCGCCGCAGTCGCTAGGAGAACCGGCCGAAGTCATGGCCTGACGGAGGAAAAAATGGTTGGCATCACTCGACTACTGTGCGACATCCGTAGCGCGTCCGATCCGATTCGCTATACGGGGCCGCCAGCGGAAAAGCGCCGTCCCATCGTGGTCTGGAACATGACGCGCAAGTGTAACCTGTTCTGCCTACACTGTTACATTGATGCGAAGGAGGAGGCGGACGCGGATGAGCTCACCACCAAAGAGGGCAGGGTGCTCATCGACGACCTGGCCGACTTCAAGGTGCCCGCTCTCCTCTTCAGCGGCGGCGAGCCGCTCGTGCGCCCAGACATCTACGAACTAGGCGCTTACGCTTACGAGCGTGGCATCCGACCCGTGCTTTCGACCAACGGGACGCTCATCACGCCCAGCGTGGCTCAGAAGCTTAAAGACCATAACTACAAGTACATCGGCGTCTCCATCGATGGTCTTGAGCCTGTCAACGACAAGTTCCGGGGGATGCGCGGAGGGTTCGAGGCGGCGCTTCAGGGGATCCGCAACTGCCTGGCCATCGACCTCAAGGCCGGGGTGCGCTTCACGATTAACAAGCATAACTACAACGACCTGGAAGGCATCCTGGACATCGTCTACGAGGAGAAAATCCCTAGGGCTTGCGTTTACCATCTCGCTTATGCCGGACGAGGGCGCCGCATCGCCGGCGACGACCTCGCCCACGAGGAGACGCGCCAGGCGATGGACCTTATCTTCGATAAAGCGGTGGAACTTCACGAGAGAGGATCGAAGGTCGAGATGCACACCGTGGACAACTACACGGACGCGGCATACCTGTGGTTGCGCGTCGCCCGCGACGAGCCCGAACGCGCCCAGGAGGTCTGGGACCTGCTCAAGCACAACGGCGGGGACGGCTCGGGGATGCGCGTGGCCGACATTGATCCGCTCGGGTTCGTCCACGCCGACCAGTTCTGGCAGCATTACAGCTTCGGCAATGTCCGCGAACGGCCCTTCAGCGAGATCTGGACCGACGTCACAAATCCCATGATGGCAGGGCTCAAGGATCGCAAGGACCTGCTGACGGGGCGATGCGCCAAGACGAACTGCCGCTTCCAGGAGATCTGCAACGGCAACCTGCGCGTCCGCGCCGAGGCAGCCTACGATGATGTGTGGGCCGAAGACCCCGCGTGCTACCTGACCGATGAGGAGATCGCCATTGACCAGCCCGGCCCGCATCAACTCGCGCCCGTCGCTGCTTGAAACCCCTGGGGTACCGCTAGTCAAGGGTCAATTCCCGGCTGTCCGTCCGCGTCGGACGCGACGCACGGAGGTCCTGCGCCGTCTCGTGCGCGAGACGCGGCTTTCAATCGAGCAGTTCATCATGCCGCTTTTTGTGCGGGCGGGCAGGGGCGTGCGCGCAGAGATCGCCTCGATGCCGGGCAACTACCACTACTCGCCTGACACGTTGGCCGAGGCGTGCGCAGAAATCGCCGACCTGGGCCTGCCCGGCGTGCTCTTGTTCGGCATTCCGGACGAGAAGGACCCGGAGGGGGCAGGGGCGTATGCGCCTGACGGCATCATCCAAGAGGCGGTGCGCGCGATCAAGGCGCGCGTCCCGGGGCTACTGGTCATCACCGACGTCTGCTTCTGCGAGTACACCAGTCACGGCCACTGTGGTCTGATCATCGATGGCGATGTGGACAACGACGCCACCTTGGGGCTTCTGGCCAGGACCGCTCTCTCTCAAGTGGAGGCGGGCGCGGATGTCGTCGCTCCGAGCGATATGATGGACGGGCGCGTGGGCGCGATTCGTGCCGCGCTGGATGATGCGGGCCACGCGACCGTGCCGATCCTGGCCTACGCCGCGAAGTACGCATCAGCCTTTTACGGCCCTTTTCGCGATGCCTCCGGGTCCGCGCCGCAATTTGGCGACCGGCGCAGCTACCAGATGGACCCCGCCAACAGCGACGAGGCTCTGCGCGAGGCGGCCCTCGATATCGCTGAGGGCGCGGACATCGTCATGGTCAAACCAGCGCTCAGCTACCTGGACGTGCTCTACCGAGTCAAACATGAGCTGGGCTATCCGACGGCGGCGTACCATACGAGCGGAGAATTCGCCATGCTGGAGGCGGCGGGCGGGCGCGGCTGGATCGATCGCGATCGTGCCGTCTGGGAGGCCACTTTGGCCATCCGCCGCGCGGGTGCGGATATGATCCTGACCTATTACGCAAAGGAGTTGGCGCATTGGCTGGATCAGGGAGCGCGCAGCTCTAACTGCATCCCGTACTGACGCAAGCCCGGAGGTAGATAGGGCGCCATGTTCGACAGGTTGAAGGTCTTCTCGGGAAGCTCGAACCCAGATCTCGTGGATGAGATCTGCCAGTATCTGGACATCGAGCCTGGCAAGCGGAGCATCGTCAAGTTCTCCAACGAAAACATCAAGGTCAAGATCGAGGAGAACGTCCGCGGCTGCGATGTCTTCGTGGTCCAGACGTCCGCGCCGCCCGTCAACGAGAGCTTCATGGAACTGTTGATCCTGATAGACGCGATCAAGTACGCGTCGGCGGACCGGATCACGGCCGTCCTGCCCTTCTATCCCTACGCGCGCAGCGACAAGAAGGACGAGCCGAGAATCTCGGTCACTGCGCGGCTCATTGCGGATCTCTTGACCACCACGGGAGCGGACCGCATTCTGACGATGAACCTGCACTCGCCTCAGGTCGTGGGGTTTGCGCGCATCCCGGCCGACCAGCTCCTGGCCAATCCGATCCTGTGCGGCTATTTCGCCCAGAAGATGGACCTTACGAACTTCATCGTCGTTGCAAGCGATGTCGGCCGAGCCAAGGAGGCGGAATACTACTCGCAGCGGCTGAACCTGCCGATGGCCATCCTGGATAAAAGGCGGCACGACGATAGCGAGGCGCCGGTCATCCACAACATCATCGGTGAAGTCGAGGGCCGGGATGTCATCATTTTCGACGACGAGGTGTCCACGGGCGGAACGCTGATCGTGGGGTTGGAGGCGCTCAAAAAAGCTGGCGCGGGACACATTTTCGTCGGTTGCACCCACGGGGCCTTCACCAAAGACGCCGTCGGGCGGATCGAGGCGTCCTGTCTGGACGAACTGGTGGTGACGAACACCATCCCGTTTCCGAAAGACACCAAGAGCAGCAAGATCACCATTCTGAATGTGGGTAGGGCCTTCGGCCAGGCCATTCGCGCCATTCACAACGGCGATTCGGTCTCCAAGCTCTTCGGGTAGGGACGTCCCAAAACTTGCCAGAGCCGCAGCTTCCCCTGATCTTCGTGCTTCACGGCCCCAATCTGAACCTTTTGGGGACGCGTGAACCCGAGGTCTACGGCCGGGTGATGCTTGCCGAGATCGGCGCGGCGCTCAAGGCACTCGCGACTGAACTCCACGTCAAGGTGGAATCGCGTCAGTCGAACTGGGAAGGGCAGCTCGTGGACTGGATTCAGGAGGCCGGGCGTAGCGCGCAAGGTGTGGTGATCAACCCTGCGGCACTGACGCATTACAGCATCGCACTCCACGACGCGATCAAGGCCGTCTCCGTACCCGTGGTCGAGGTCCACCTGTCGAACATCGAGGCGCGCGAGCTCTGGCGGAAGACATCGGTTACTGCCTCGGCTTGCGCCGGGCAGATCAGCGGCTTCGGTCCTCAGAGCTACCTGTTGGGTCTGCGGGCCGTCTGCGCACAACTGGCTGAGAAGAAGGAAACATGATTGATTTTGTCCGCCGCTCGTCCCTGGCGCCCATCCTGGAGAAAGTGGAAGCGGGCGAGCGGCTCAGCGTCGAGGAGGGGGCGGCGCTCTACCGCTCGAACGACCTCCTGGCACTGGGCGCCATGGCAAACCTCGTCCGCGAGCGGCTCCACGGCGACAACACCTACTACGTCCGCAACCAGCACATCAACCCGACCAACATCTGTTATGCGGGCTGCACATTCTGCGCTTTCGCGAAGCCGGCGCGTGGCCCCGGGGCCTACCGCATGTCCATCGAAGCCGTTGAAAGGGCAGCGCGCGAGCGGCTGGACGAACCCATCCGCGAGGTGCACATCGTCGGCGGGCTCGACCCCGAGGCATCCTACGATTACTACTTGGACACCGTGAGTGCGGTCAAGCGCGTTCGTCCAGATGTGAATGTGAAGGCTTATACGTGTGTGGAGGTCGCATACTTTGCCAAAAGGTTTAAGCGCTCCGTGCCGCAGGTCCTGCGGGATCTGGTCGATGCGGGGCTGGACTCGATGCCGGGCGGCGGCGCGGAGATTTTCGCTGATCGGGTCAGGCGGGAGATCTGCCCCGGCAAAGCCGATGCGGACGAGTGGCTAGAGATCGCGCGGACGGCACACAACATGGGCATCCGCTCCAACGCGACGATGCTTTACGGTCACATCGAGACGCCCGAAGAGCGCGCCGACCACCTCGACAGTCTGCGTCGACTTCAGGATGAGACGGGGGGTTTCCTGGCGTTCATTCCGCTCGCTTTCCATCCCGAGAACACCGGGCTAGCTCACCTGTCCCCTCCAACTGGCATCGACGACCTCAAGAACATCGCCATCGCCCGGCTGATGCTGGACAACTTCGACCACATCAAAGCGTACTGGATCATGATCTCCCCCAAGGTTGCCCAAGTGAGCTTGGCCTTCGGCGCCGACGATCTGGATGGCACGGTCGTCCAGGAGAAAATCGTTCATGACGCGGGTGCTAAGACGCCGCAGGAGGTCACCGAGCGCGATCTCGTCCGCCTGATCCGGGACGCTGGCCGCATCCCTATAGAGCGCGATGCCCTCTACAATTTCGTCTAGCACCAGGCCGGTCCGCCCGTCGACCGCGCGTGCTATCCGAGTCGCCGGCGTTAGTTATGTCAACGCGCGGCCGCTGCTTTGGGGCCTCGAAGCGCAAACCGGCTGGGAGGTGGCGCTCATGCCGCCCGCCGGCTGTGCATCGGAGATATTCAGTGGGTGTGCGACGGTGGGGCTGGTGCCAACCATTGAGTACGCCCGTGCACGGTCGAAGCCGGGTGGAGAACGCTGGTGCATCGTCCCCGACATCGCCATCGCCACGCGAGGCACGGTCAAGAGCGTCGTTCTCGTCGTGCGCGGCGAGCTCGAGGCCGTTCGGCGAGTGGCAGCGGATACCGGCTCTCGGACATCGGTCGCTCTGGCGCAGGTCCTGTTGGCCGAGCGCTTCGGCCTTAGACCCGCCTTCCATCGGGCGCCGCCCCAGCTAGACGCAATGCTGGCTTCTGCCGACGCTGCGCTCCTCATTGGTGATACTGCGCTGTGCGCCAGGGCCCCGGCGGGCTCGCAGACGCTCGACCTGGGTGCGATGTGGTATGAGTGGACGGGGCTGCCGCTGGTCTTCGCCGTGTGGGCTGGCGACTCCGAGGCGGTGGAAGGCTCCGTCGCACAAAGGCTTCAGGAGGCGAAGAAATGCGGCGTGGCATCGCTTGAGACCATCGCACGCGAGGCGGCTCGTGAGCGCGATCTTCCCGAATCCGCCATGCAGCAGTACCTATGTCATACGCTCCGCTACGACCTTGGCCCCGAGGAGATCGAGGGGCTGGAGCGCTTCTTCGCCTTAGCCCACGCCCACGGACATCTCGACAAGGTGGCATCCCTTGATTTCACAGGCGCCTGAGATCGGGGGCGCGGTGGACGCCGCTTTGGCTGGTCGCCGGCTGGGCATGGACGACGCGCTTGCGCTCTTCGAGGGTGCGGACCTCTTGACCCTCGGCATGTTAGCCGACGCGGCTCGAAACCGCCTGGTTCCGTCCGATGAGGTCACCTACGCCATCGATCGGAACATCAACTACACGAACGTTTGCGTGACCAGGTGCTCCTTCTGTGCCTTTTACGTCCTGCCCGGGGCCGAGGGGCGGTACGTCCTGCCGTTTGAGACGATCGGAGAGAAAATCGCGGAGGCACAAGCGCTCGGTGCCACACACATTCTGCTCCAGGGCGGACACAACCCGGAGCTCGGGATCGATTACTACGAACGGCTCTTCCGCTTCATGACGGATGAGTGCGGCATCTGGGTCCACGGGCTTTCACCCTCTGAGATCGACTACTGCGCTAGGATCAGCGGCCTCTCGCTCGAAGCGACACTCGGGCGTATGCGGGACGCGGGCTTGCGCTCCATCCCCGGCGGCGGGGCCGAGATCTTGACCGACCGAGTGCGCGATGTCATCTCACCGCTCAAGCTCTCCGCCGACGGTTGGCTCGGCGTCATGCGCATGGCGCACCGTATGGGCATCCGCTCCACCGCCACGATGATGTTCGGCAGCGTGGACGACCGCCGCGACAGAATCGAACACCTGCTTCGCATCCGCGATCTCCAGGACGAGACAGGAGGCTTCTGCGCGTTCATTCCTTGGACGTACCAGCCGGGTCGGGCGCCTCTGGAAGCCGAAGAGGCGACGGCTGTCGAGTACCTTCGCACACTGTCCGTCTGCCGTCTCGTCCTCGACAACATCGGCCCCTTGCAATCCTCTTGGGTGACGCAGGGAACCAAGGTGGCTCAGGTGGCGCTCGCCTTCGGCGCGACGGATATCGGCAGCACCATGATGGAAGAGAACGTCGTCAGCGCCTCAGGCAGGACCCCATCGCGTTTCGACTCGACCCTCGGCGGGATGCGCCGCCTGATCCGCGACGCCGGCTACCGCCCCGTCCAGCGCGACGCCATCCACTGCCGCGTTGAACCGAGCACGAACTCGGAACACCCCTGACGTCCTTATGGCGCTGAACCTCGTGCGGGCACCCTGGGTCCTGCCCGTGGCAGCGCCACCCATCGCCGACGGCGCCGTGGTCTTCGAGGGAGCAACCGTGCGGGCTGTGGGCCGCTACGAAGATGTGGCGCGGACGCACTGCGATCGAGTCGTGGATCTGGATGGGTGCGTCCTCTTGCCGGGGCTGATCAACGCGCACACGCATCTGGAGTGGTCCTTTGCTCGGGGCCTCATTGCCCCGCAGCCATGCTTTTCTAACTGGCTGACGCGGCTCGGAAGCCTGCGCGACCGATGGCGCTCACCGGAGGCGCTGCAAGCCGTTGCACCCGCCCTGGAAGGGATGAGCACCGCAGGCACCGTGGCAGTGGGGGACGTGGCGACGTATTTGGCCACGGCGCCGTTCATCGAGGCGAGCAAGCTCGTTGGGACCGTCTTTCACGAGGTACTGGGGCTAGGGCCCGAGTGGCTCGATCGCACGTTCGTGTCGGCATACGAGCGGTGCAGCGGACCGGATAGCACCGATGTCCATCGGTGGCTGGGTTGCCACGCGCCGTACTCAGTGGCGCCGGAGGGGTTCACACGTGCCGTCGAGTGGGTACGGTCGCGCGGCGCGCGGCTCTCCGTTCACGTGGCTGAATCGCAGGAAGAGGTGGAACTTCTGCGGGAGGGAGACGGCGCGTTGCGACGTTTGTACGAAAGCTGGGATTTCTGGGAGCCCTCGTGGCGCGCACCGGAGTGCTCTCCGGTCGCCTATATGGAAAGCCTGGGCGTTCTCGGGCCGCATCTCGTCGCGGTCCATGTCGTCCAGCTCACCGTGGACGACATCGGTGTCCTCGCCAGCCATGGGGTCACCTGTTGCCTCTGCCCCCTTAGCAACGACTGGGTGGGTATGGGGCGGCCGCGGGCGGCGAGCCTGGCGCGCGCAGGGATCGCCCTGGCTCTGGGGACCGACAGCCTGGCCTCCAACTCGGACCTCGACGTGCGAGGCGAGATGCGCGCGATCACCGAAGGTCCCGAGGCGCTGAGCTCGAGGCAAGCCCTGCGAGCGGCCACTTTGGGCGGGGCCTGCGCTCTGGGCTGGGGAGGCATCCTGGGGAGCTTAGAAATCGGTAAGCGGCCGGGCGCTCTGGCCTTCCCTCTTGACGGGTGCAGGGAACCTCACGAGGCAGTGATCGCAGCCGAGGGACCTCCGGTGATCTTGGTGAATGCAGAGGTGCCGCATAGCTAGGGTAGGAGCGCGTCACCGGCCAAGCTTGACACTAAGGGGGCAAGTGCTTTATCTTGTGTCAGCGATTGTGGGCTAGGTATTGATGGGTCTTGAAGCGGTCGCGTCAAGCAAAGGGGAGGTGCAAGGCGATGAGACGCTGTGGCGCGTGGCTCATAGGCGTCCTGCTTGTCATAGGCGTCACGGGCTGCGGTTACCAGTACAAGCTTCTCCGCGATTCGGATTTTTCAAATCCACCGCCCAAGGGCGAGATGATTCGCGTCACGCTCCAGGGCTTCCCCCGTGCCGTGGAGAATGAGTTGACGCAGGATGATGTGGAGGTGTACTACGACCTTTACGGTCCACGCCTAGTGGAGCAAAATTACCGCCCGGTTCGCAATCCGTTTAAGGTCGTGGCGTCAGGCGGAGATCCGCAGCTTCGGATCGAGGGTCAGCGCCGGACGGAGGACATCCCACAACGCGCTGTCATCGACTTTGAGGCGCCCAAGCGCCGTCAGATCGCCTTCCGCGTTACAGCCACGGAAATCGTGACCGGGAAGGTGCTGTACGACGAAGAGGTCAAGAAAGTCTTTCCGCGCGACCGGCGCTATGACCGTGAGTTGATCACCAAGGTTTTCCTGGCAATGATCCTCGATCGCTTGCCGGTGTGACGTGCGCAAGCACTGCCCGGCGTCATAGGGGCGAGTGAACGGGCGGGAGCGCAGTTCGAGCGCTCCCGCTTGCCTTTGTTTACAAGACAACCCAATGCCGGTCCCATCTCACCCAAGCCAGTCTATCGAGCAGCGCTTTGTGCCTCTGGCAGCCAGAGACGCGCAATTCCTCTTGATCGAGGGCGCGTTGTCGGACATTGGCCTGACCACCCTCGCTCGGCGCGAGGCGCGGGCTGGTGCGCTTCGGGCTGACCTGAGAATCCTGGGCGTCAGCCACGCGGCGGAATATCATCTGGATGGAGCCGTCGTGAGTGAGCTTCTGGTCTGCCGCCCGACACAGGTGCCCACCGAGCAAGTAGCGGCGCGGTGGACGCCCGCGATGGTGACAAACGGCTGGGGTACCGTAGGTGAGATCGCAGCGGGTCGGCTGCGTGTCGAGACTAAAGCGTTCCTATCGTCGGCCCCGGAGGAGGCGGCTAGCGATGCACGAAAGCGGGCGACTGCGCAGGATCGGGGTGTGCGGCTGTTCTATGAGTATCCTGCAGCGGCCCCAGACCAGCCGCCAGCGGTAACATACATCGAGTTTTCTGACGGCCTCTACACCGTTCACACCTACCCGGGGGACGGGCTGGCCATTCGAACCCGGACCAGCCTGATCGTTGACGGCACCGGGCGAGTGCGCCAGAACTAGCGGCTCCACGCCGCATTGAGGAAAGCCGAGATGGCTGGACGGGTTTATCTGACGCGTGAGGGTTACCAGAAGCTCGAAGAGGAGTTGGGCGAGCTCAAGGGGAAAAGGCAGCGCGAGCTGGCCTCGGCACTTGAGCGGGCGCGCCACCGGGGTGACCTGTCGGAAAACGCGGAATACGACGCCGCCCGGGACGCGATGACGCTCCTGCGTGCTCGGATCGCCAGGCTCGAAGATATCCTCTCACGGGCCGCCGTCCTGGAGCATGAGCAACTGCCCGAGGGCGAGGTCGTCATCGGGACCAAGGTGCAGCTTTTGGACATGGCTACCGGCGAGCGGGTTCGTTACCAGCTCGTTGCTGAGGCGGAGTCGGACCTCGACGCAGGGAAGATTTCGACGACCTCTCCGATAGGACGAGGTCTTTTGGGCAAGCACGCCGATGACGTCGCCGAGATCACGGTCCCCAGGGGCATCATCACCTACCGGGTCCTGGAGGTATCGCGGTAGTGGGGCGTGGGCCAGGGCGCGAATGGCGACATCTGGCATGCGCAGCCTTACTCGCTCTTGCGACCTTCGTGCCCGCTGGCGCGGTCGAGACCCTCACTCCCGAGCAGCTTCGCCCCGGCGACCGGGGCATCGGTAAGACGGTCTTCCGCGGCACCACCGTCGACTCGTTCGACGTCGAGATCCTCGGCGTGCTGCGCCGGTGGCGTCCCCAGCGCGACTTGGTCCTGGCGCGGCTGGCTGGCGGGCCGCTAGAGGAGACCGGAGTGATCGCCGGCATGAGCGGGAGCCCCGTCTACGTTGACGGTAAGCTGATCGGTGCCATCGCCTACGGTTGGTCCTTCCCCAAGCAGCCCATCGCGGGCATTACGCCCATCGGGGAGATGCTCGATGTGATGAATGGCGTGGACGCAACGCCTTCGCCCCAGCGCTTCGGCGCTGCTCTGGACCCGCTGGAGCGTGGGATCGCGCTCGGGGCGCCCACATCTCGCGCGGCTGAGGGTCTCGCTCAAGTGGCCGTACCGCTCGCCTGCGCCGGCTTCGATCGTGAGACCCTGAGCGCCTTCGCGGATGACTTCTCGACACTGGGTTTCGTGCCCATTGAAGCAGGCGCCGGAACCGGTGGTGGGCTCGCCATGCCGCTCGTTCCGGGAGCGCCCGTTGGCGTCCAGCTTATCGGTGGCGACATGGTGGCCGTAGCGACGGGCACCGTGACCCATGTCGAGGAGGATAGGCTCATCGCCTTCGGACACCCGATGTTCGGGTCCGGTGCCGCTGATTTCCCGCTTGTCTCAGCCGAGATCATCGATGTCTTTCCCAGCTACATCCGCTCTTTCAAGTTCTCTGCGGCGGGCCCCGTCGTGGGTGCGTTCCGACAGGACCGGCCCTCAGCCATCGCGGGCGTGCTCGGCGCCGCACCGCACACCATTCCCATGACCGTGATAATGCATGCGCCAACCGGGGAGCATACCTACGAACTCGAGATGATCGACGACCGACGGTGGACGCCGCTGTTCGTCCGCGTCGCGCTCTTCCAGGCCATCGCGAACGTGACGCGTTTCGTGGGCGATGCTACGCTGCGCGTCCGGACGACCATGGATCTCGCCGAGCGCCCACCCGTGAGCGTCGAAGCCACTTATGCGACGGGGTTTGCGCCTTCTCTGGTGGCCGCCAGCGCCGCCGAGCCCGTAGACTTGCTGGCGCGCAACCGCTTCGAGGCCTTGGGCTTCCGTGGGCTTCGATTCGATATCAGCGTGGCTGAGACGCTCGAGGCGGGCACAATTCAGAGCGTGGCACTCCAGCGTACGCGCGTACATCCCGGCGATACCGTCGACGCCTCGGTTGTCGTGGCGCGGGTGCGCGGCGAGCCAGCGTCGTATGACGTGGCCTTGCGTGTCCCGGCCCAGCTTGGCCCGGGGCCGCTCATGTTCAGAGTGGGCGACGCAACGGCCGCTGAGACCTGGGAACGACTACGCGCTCCGGGGCGGTTCTCGCCCGAATCGCTGGACGATCTGATCGCGCTCATCTCCCGCCAACGTCGCCAGGACGTGCTGGTTGCCGAGCTCGTGGCCGTCGAACGTTCGATCACCTTCGGTGCGGCGGAGCTTCCGTCGCTCCCGCCCTCGATGGCAGCTATCCTGCGCGGAGCCAGGACCCTCGGTCGCGCTCAGACCGTTCGGGGCAGCGTGGTTGATCGCCACGAGATCCCCACGAGCCTCGTCCTATCTGGGACACATGAGACGGTTGTTAATGTGGTGGAGAGGGGGTTCAGGTGAGTCCCCGGGGGCTTGTGGCGCTGGCAACGCTGGCTCTGTTCCTGAGCGGTGCGCCTGCACCTGGCGCGACGGCTAAAGTGTGGCGGATCACATCCGCGGCCGATTTCCTGGCCGGCGAAGGTGAGGGGATCGCGGTCAGTAGCGGTGGTGCCGTCGCGCTAGCACCGTCTTTCGACCGGGTCGCGGAGGTGGACGCCTCTTTTGTCTGGGCCCTGGCCCTCGACCGCCAGGGCGGGCTCTACCTGGGCACAGGCAATGACGGGAAGCTCTTCCGCATCCCTCCCAGCGGTGACCCACCCACACTAGTGCTCGATACGGAGGAGACGGCCTGTCAGAGCGTTGTCGTCGGTCGTGATGGAGCGGTCTACGTGGGTACGATGCCGCACGGCAAGATCTATCATTTGAAAGCGGATGGACAGATCGAAGCCATCGTGGAGACGGGCCAGGAGTACGTCTGGGACCTGACCCTGGACCCCGAAGGTCGGTTGGTGGCTGGCACGGGTCCTGACGGCCTGGTCCTACGGCTGCACCAATCGGGGGAGGCCGATACCCTCCTCGATAGCCCCGGGCGACACGTCATGACCCTCACGCTGGGCCCGGAGCACCTGTACGCCGGCACGGAGGGGCCTGGGCTCGTCTACCAGATCACACGGGATGACCAGGTGCGGGCGCTCTATGACGCGGGCCAAGCCGAAGTTCACGATCTCGCCGTTAGTGATGATGGAGCCGTCTTCGCCGCGGTGATCAGGGGGGCGCAGTCACCGCGTCCGACGCTTTCAGCCGAGGCCTCGAACCCGCCCAACGACATGCCGATGCCCAGAGGAAGGCCCTCGGCCGGGGGGATCGATGGCAGGCCGACTGAGGGCAGAGCGCTCCTTTACCGCATTGCGCCTGACAGCACGGCGCTGGAGATCTGGCGGAGCCCCGAACCGCTGCTCCTCTCCCTGGCGCTCGGTGGAAATGGTCGTGTCTATGCGGGGACGGGCGGACAGGGTCGCATCTTTTCGATCGCCCAGGATGGCTCGGACTGGAAGCGCATCGCTGAAGGCGAGGAGGCCAACGCACTGGCGCTGGTGCCGCACCGCAAAGGCGGCCTTTACGTTGCTCTGGGCGATCCGGGCGCAGTACGACTTCTGGGGCTCACGCCGGGCCGCTCCGGCCGCTATACATCCGAAGCTTTTGACGCGGGTACTGTCTCGGCCTTTGGGCTTCTACTCTGGCACGCCGAGATCTCCCCAAAGACGAAGGTGGCCTTTCTCACGCGCAGCGGCAACACGGCCAAGCCTGATGAGACGTGGTCATCGTGGTCCGAGCCTTTGCGCGATCCAAACGGCAGCCGCATCACGAGCCCGCCCGCGAGGTTCGTCCAGTTTCAGACTGAGTTCAGCAGTTCGAAAGGCGTGAGGCCACTGGCGCTTCACGAGGTGCGGCTCCCCTACTTGCCGCGGAACCTGCCCCCCAGAGTGGAGGAGGTCGAGACCTTCGTCTACGAGGGGCCGCCCCAGCCGCCTCGCCCTCAGGGCAAGGGGGTGGAACTGCATCGCGGTTCACCCCAGGGAGCGATCGACGCGCGCCGGGCGCCCAAGCCGCGCCGCGGTCTCCAAATGGTTGCGTGGAAAGCTGTTGACCCGAACGACGATAGACTTGAGTTTACCCTTTATCTGCGTCCCGTAGACGAGCAGCCGTGGCAGTTACTCGCCGAACGAGTCGAGAAACCGTCCTTCGTGTGGGATACCGAGACAGTGCCAGACGGGCGCTACACAACCAAGGTGGTCGCCAGCGACATGCTCGACAACCCGGCCCGGACAATGCTCGAGGGGATGCGGGAATCGGACCCTTTCGTGGTAGACCACACGCCGCCCAGGCTCGGGGAACTCGAGGCCCGCGTCCTCGCCGACGGGATCGTCGTAGTCACGGCGGAGGTGCGCGACGCACTGAGCGCGATCAAGAGCGTCGAGTACGTCGTGGACACGCGCCAGTGGATGATGGTGGGTGCCGAGGACGGGCTCCTCGACGGGCCGCGCGAGCGAGTTCGCTTCCGGGTGGGAGGCTTGAAGTCCGGCCGCCATGCCATCGTGGTCAAGGCGACCGACGCCCTTGACAATGTGAGCACGGCGGGCCTATTCGTTGACGTCCCATGAAGGCTCTGGATCAGCTTAGCCAGGTCACGCTTTACCACCGGCCGGATTGTCACCTCTGCGAGGAAGCGCGCGAGGCGCTCGAACGCTTGAAGCGGCAAATGCCCTTCACGCTGTCCGACGTGGACATCTCGGGCGATCCGGCGCTCGAAGCCCGATACGGTGAACGTATCCCCGTCGTTGCAGTGGACGGCGAGGTCGTGTGTTTCTACCGCGTCAGCGAGAGGCGGCTCGCCGAACGGCTCGCATTGGGGTCGCGGTGGGGCGAAGGGCCTTGACCCCTCAAGCGCGACGCGCTCGCGGGGCTCGTTGGCGACTGTGCGCCATCGTTGACCCCGAGGTGACCGGCCTCCATCCCGACCCTCTGGTCATCGCCGAGAGAGCGCTCGTCGGAGGTGCAGAAGTGGTGCAGCTCCGTGACAAGCGCGGCTCTGGTCGAGCTATGCTCACCCTAGCAAGGGGTTTACGCGCGCGTACCCATACTCTGGGCGCCGACTTCATCGTGAACGACCGCCTCGACGTCGCGCTGGCTGCTGAGGCGGACGGCGTGCACCTTGGCCAAGATGACCTCCCTGCGGATGTGGCGCGGACTCTTATGGGCCCCGAGGCGATCGTGGGCGTCTCCACCCATTCGCTGGCGGAGGCGCAAGCTGCTCGGGAGGCCGGAGCGGATTACGTCGGCGTGGGGGCGATGTACGAGAGCCCTACGAAGCCCGGTAGTCGGGTGGTGGGCCCAGCGATGGTGACAACGGTCAAGTGGGTGACGGGTTTGCCGGTCGTGGCCATCGGAGGCATTACGGAGGCGAACGCGCAAGATGTGGTGGCTGCGGGAGCGGATGCGCTTGCTATCATTGGGGTACTCGCGGACGCGAACGATCCAGCCCTTGCGGCGGAACGACTCCGGGCGGCCGTGGAGCGCGGGCGAGGCGGGAAATGAGCTTCGGGCAAACCGCTGTGGCTACGGCGCCGGGAACGCGACACTGAAAAAGGGTGGCCGAGCTACTTCCCGGCGTATTATATTAGGCAAAAGCGTTTTGGGGTGTGAGCGGCTCGGGGCTCTAAAGCAGACAAAGCACGTTCCATAGGCGATGACCCAAGAACACGGCCTGCAGGCGCCGGGAGACCCTCCTACTAGGCGGACTCCGCTGGTGGAGGATGCGGTGATTGTCTTAGGCGTAATCGCGCTCTGGCCGTGGGTTTTGGGCTGGTGGGGCTGGCCCGCAAGAGTCCTGTTGCTTGTCGATCTGGCGGCCATGGCCTTCATTCTGGTCCGGCGTTGGCGGCGGCTGATGGGCCGTGGCAGCGCCGGCGCTGCTCTTGCGGCGGTGATCTTGTACGGATTCGGTGCGCCGTCCGAAGCCAGCGCGGGGACGGGCCTCAAAGATCTGATCGCCCAGGCGGATCGTGCCATCGTCAGGGGACGGTACGTGGAGGCAACGGACCTCGTCACGGCCGCGTTGGAGGAGCATCCTGGGGACATACCGCTTCTATTGCGCCTCGGGACAGCGCGATCCCTTTCGAAGGATTTTCGGGGCGCCGAACGAGCCCTCACGACTGCCATCGCCTACGAGCCGGATAACCCCAAGGTTATCCATAACATCGGACTTCTGCGATTGCGACAGGGGCGGGAGGAGGAAGCCCAGGACGCCTTGGCGTCGGTACTGGAAATTGCGCCCTGGTTCCCGGAGGCGCACTATCATCTGGGTGTGATCGCCGAACGGCGAGGTGAGCACAAAAAAGCGCTGGATTACTACATCGCGGAACTCAACGTCAATCCGAGCTCAGCCAAGGCGTGGCAACGCGTGGCCTTGATCCGGGACCAGGGTCGCCACAGGGGGCTTTCCTGGCCACAGGTCACCTCGATCTGCGTGGCCTGCCTGGCCGTGGCTGGTGGTGTCATAGGCTTACGGGTCCGGCAGGAGCGGCTCTACAATGCACAGAGCTAAGGCGATTCTGCTGACGGTCTTCGCGCTGGGGATGATCTCCACGGTCACCATCTTCGATCCCCAGACGATCACCGACCACATCCTCATCCCCATCTTCGGCAAACCTGAACCCATTCATGAGCCGCCGCCGCCGCCGCCCAACCCGCGGCTGGAAATGGCCCTCACCTCGATCGGGCAAGAGCAGTTGCGTGAGCACGTCGAGGCGCTATCGGCGATGGGCTCACGTGTGCCGGGCTATGCGGGTAACCGGCAGGCCTACGAGTACATCCATGAGGCGTTCGAAACGATCGGCCTCGAGGACATCACCACCGAAGGCTTCCCGGTTGTCGTCCCCATCGATAAGGGCGGCCATATCGAGTTACCGGACGGCGAACGGCTGGGGCTTGCTGGCCTCTGGCCCAACGACGTTCGTACTCCGAGCCTGCCTCGCGGCGGTGTGACGGGCCATCTGATCTACGCCGGGTTAGGCGATTTCGTCGATTTCAACGGCTACGAGATGAAGGACGCCATCGTCCTGATGGACTTCGACTCGGGCAAGAACTTCCTCAAGGCTCGGATGCTCGGTGCCGCTGCGGTCATTTTCTTCGACAACGGCAACGTCACGATGAAACAAGCAGAGAAAAAGTTCATGGCTGTGCCCGCAGACGTGCCACGCTTCTGGATCGAGAAGGCCGACGCCCAGCGGCTGATTGCCCTGACCGAGCGCGGGCCGCTGTTTCCCGTCACCGTCGAAGCGCGCATGGACTGGGAGGAAGTCGAGACCTGGAACGTCTATGGCTGGATCCGCGGCGAAGACACCAACATGCCGCGCGCGACGGAGAAGCAGATCCCGGTCAAGTGGAAGGACCAGATCGTCATTCTGGAGGGGTACTACGACGCGATTTCCGTTGTCCCAGCCGTCGCACCGGGCGCCGAGAGCGCCACGGGAATTGCCGCTCTTCTGGAGACCGCGCGCGTTCTGAAGGAATACGGGACCCGCTACACGTTCCTGGTCATGGCAACTTCGGGGCACTTCGAGGGGCTCGAGGGAATCAACGACTTTCTCTATCGCCACTCCCGCAAGAGCAAACACTTCCTAGAGAAGATGGACCCGGCCGAGTTGATCGACTTCCGGGTTTTTATTGGGTTCGATCTGTCGACGGCCAACCATCGGGTCGCGGGCATGGGCCTCGGCACCTTTTATAATCCGGCCTGGACCACGGATAATTACAAGAAGAACCTTCTTGCCCCCTACTCGAAGAAGCTCGCTCAGTACGCTCGTGACGCTTTTCCTGACGACGCCGATCCCTTGCGCGGCCGATATATCGAGGCCATCGCCCCGGCAAAGCGCACGTGGAAGGACTTCATGCCCGTGCCCCTGGCGCTGAATTCCGAATCGGTCACCTTCATGGGCAACCACGGCATCACGCTCATTAGCCCCGACGACATCCGCCCGCGGATCGATACGCCGTCCGACCTGCCCGAGTACGTCAACTTCGATAACCTGACGACCCAGACCCGTACCATCACCGCCGCGCTCTATAAGGCGGCGCGTGATCACAAATTCTTCCCCGACTCCAAACTCAGACTGCGCGACTGGGCGCACGACCTCTCCGGCAAGATTCTATGGTTCAACCAGGAGCGGTCCTTTACCCCCGAAGACCCCATCGGCGGGGCGGTCGTCACCTATCGGCTGCCGATCCTGGAAACCTGCGCCGGGGTGCGGCGGCTGATGACGACCATGACGACGAGAGAGGGGGCCGAGAAGGGCACCTTCCGATTCCGCAGCCTGCGGCAGAAGGAGGGGCAGTTGAAGGTCCAGGCCTACAAGCTCAATGTGGACGGCCGGATCACCTACGCGCCCGACCTGGGGTGGGACGGGGACAAGACGTATCCCATGCTGGTGAGCAACAACCTGTGGGAAATCGAGATGCTGGAGATCCTCTTCCGATGTCGGGCGATTACGCTCCTAGACATCGTGGACTCCCGTTATCTCTCGGCGCTGGACTACGTGCGCGTCCTGGGCGAAGACGACAGCGATCCGCAGTTCCACGGTTACACGCTCATCGAAAGGCAGGCCACGGCCGAGCGCGACATCACCGAGGGCGCCGTGATCTTCGCGCGCCCCGAGCAGCGCGTGAAAATCCTGATGTCCACCGGCGTCCTGAGCGAGATCAAGTACCTGCTCACCAACGCCCCATGGGAAATGCTTGAGAGCCCGGTTACCGAAGCAGAGGCCGACCGCCCGGAGACGATGGAGCGGGCCGAGGGGATCGGCTACGACCCGCGGGATGCCATTCTCTTTAATCCGGCGTACGTGGTGGCCAAGGACCTGTGGGTCATCGACGACGTGCGGATGAAGAAAATGCTCAAGTATGGGGTGGTCAACAAAAAGATCCAGCAGCTACACGAGAAGGCGAAGGTGGCGTTGGAATCTGCCCGCAGGCACTTGGCGAATCGCCAGTACGATGCCTTCATCGCTTCAGTCCGCGAGGCTTGGGGCCTGGAGGCCCGTGCCTACCCCGACTTCAAATCCACCGCCAACGATACCGTCAACGGGGTCATTTTCTACTTCGCGCTACTGCTGCCGTTCAGCTTCTTCCTGGAGCGGCTCCTGTTCGGGTTCACAAACATCACCAAGCAGCTCCTGGGCTTCGGCAGTATCTTCGTGGTCGTCTTCATGATCCTGAAGTACGTTCACCCTGCCTTCAAACTCTCTACTTCGCCATACATCATCTTTCTTGCGTTTGTGATCCTGGCTCTGGGTACGACGATTTTGATCATCATTATGGGCAAGTTCAACCAGGAGATCCGCAAGGTCAAAAGCCAGGAGGTGGGCGTCCAGGATCAAGACGTTGGGCGGCTTTCCGCGACCGCAGCCGCGATTACCTTGGGGATCAATAACCTGCGCAAGCGCAAGATCCGGACGGGGCTCACGGCGGCGACGCTCATCCTGCTCACCTTCACCGCGCTATCGTTCACGTCCATCACCCAGAAAATCCGCTTCTACAAGCTCCCCAGGGGCAACGATTCCGCATACCAGGGAGCGCTGGTGCGCGACCGCGCCTGGCGTGTGATGCAGCAACCTGTGGTGGACTATCTGGCGAGCGCCTTCGGGGACATGGCTTCGGTCGTGCCTCGGGCTTGGTTCATGTCGAAGATCAAGTCCGAGTCGATCTTCATCGGGTTCGAATCACTGGAGACTGACAAGGCGAGCTTCGCCAACGGCATCCTGGGTCTTTCCAGCCGCGAACCCGAGATCACGAGGATCGACGAGATGCTGGTGGGCTCGAAGAGCCGCTGGTTCCGGCCCGACGATCGGCTCGCTATCATTTTGCCTACCAATCTGGCCGAGATCGTGGGCGTCGGGCTTGAGGATGTGGGCAGCGCGAAGATCCGAATGCTTGGGAGCGACTACACGGTGGTGGGCCTCATCGACGTCGAGCAACTGAACGCTTTTCGCGACATGGACGACGAGAAGATCACGCCGGTGGATACCAAGGCCGAAAGTACGCGCATGACTGAGGCCGCTCAGGACGACCCCGAGCTTGTCGCGTCGCAGCCCGTCGAATCGTTTCAGCACCTTGAGGCGAACAACGTCATCATCGTCCCATTCGAGCAGGTGCGCGACATCGGCGGAACTTTGACCTCCGTGGCCCTGGCCAATTTCACCGATGAAAGCGGCAAGCCCAAGTCCGACTTCGTCCGCGACATCGAGGCGTTCATGCAGCGCGTGGCGCTGACCATGTTCGTCGGGCAGGGCGAGAAGGTGAAGGTGTACAGCTCGATAGGGGGCACGTCGTTCGGGGGCGTCTCCAACGTGATTATCCCCATCGTGATCGCCGCGCTGATCGTGCTCAATACCATGATGGGCTCGGTGTACGAGCGCTTCCGCGAGATCGGCATCTATAGCTCAGTGGGGCTGGCGCCCAGCCACATCGCCGCGCTCTTTATGGCGGAGGCGAGCGTGTTCGCCACCGTTGGGGCGGTCGTCGGTTACCTGATCGGCCAGATCATCACCACGACGCTCTATAGCGGTGGGTATTTGGGTGGCCTGTCGCTCAATTACTCGTCACTTTCGGCCATCTACTCGACTTTGGTGGTCATGGCCACGGTGTTCCTGTCCACGTGGTATCCGGCGAAGAAGGCATCGGACATGGCCGTGCCGGATGTGGCTCGCAAGTGGGAGATGCCCGAGCCGGAGGGCGACACCTGGATATTCGATTTCCCGTTCACCGTAGGCGGCGTCGAGGTAGTGCCGATGTACGTCTATCTGGCGCGGGTGTTCGAGTCCTATCGAGAGGGATCCGTGGGCGATTTCGTGACCGAGGGCACGAACCTCGAGGCGATCCGGGAGAACGGACAGACCCACTACCGCATCTCGCTAAGGTGTTGGCTGGCGCCCTACGATCTCGGCATCAGCCAGGCCGTCTCGCTCGACGCGATACCGACCGGTCACCACAACATCTATCGGGTCGAGGTGGCTATCAACCGCCTCTCCGGCGACGTGGCCTCCTGGAAACGCATCAACCGTGGCTTTCTCAACGTGCTTCGCAAACGGTTCCTCGTCTGGCGGACCGTGCCCGCGGGACAGAAGCAGCAGTACGCCGAAGAGGGTCAGCAAGTGCTGGGCGAGGCGCCCGCCGCGTCATGAGCCTTCACGATCATCAGCCCAGGTGATGCTTGAAGACTGAGGGGGGAGTGATTTGGCCGACCGTGTAATGGGCAAGACGCGCGCCGAGATCGAGCGCGAATACGACATCTTGCCCCCGGACGCGCCGTTCGAGTCCGGGTTCAACATCAGGTCATTGTGGGCGGCGCTGTTCGTCGCGATCGTCATGCTGCCTGGGTCGATGTACCTCGGCCTTCTGACCGGCGGAACGTTTGGCGGCGCGGCCCAGTGGGTGACGGTGATTCTGTTCGTCGAAATCCTCAAGCGCTCCTTCGTCCGGCTCCGTCCCCAAGAGATCTTCATCATCATGGCTATCTCCGGGCTCATCCTGGAGTCCTCATCCAAGATGGGCTCGGCCGCCGTGATGGGCGGACCTTTTGGCAGCATGATCTGGGACCAGTACCTGGTTCAGTCCCCTCAGGCGCAGGGCATCTCGGCGTACATCCCTACCTGGCTGGCCCCCCGGCCCGACTCCGACGCGCTCGCCCAGCGGACCTTCTGGCACAGCGATTGGGCGATCCCGATCGTGATCCTGGTCCTCCATTATCTGATCTCCAAGATCAACATGATCAGCATGGGGTACGTCGTGTTCCGCCTTACCAGCGACATCGAGCAATTGCCTTTCCCGCTGGCCTACGTGCAAGCCTCGGGGTCGATGGCGCTGGCGGAGACCTCCGGGAAGGTCGAGGGCTGGCGCTGGCGCGTCTTCAGCATGGGGACGATCATCGGCACCGCATGGTCCCTCATCTACATCGTCGTCCCCACCTTCAGCAGCATTTTCCTGACCGACACGGTGACGATCATCCCCATCCCCTTCGTGGACTTCACGACGTCGCTGAGCGCGCTGCTCCCAGCTTCGTCGATCTCCATCGGCACGGATATCACCCTGGTTGTGATGGCGTTTGTTATCCCGTTCTGGACAGTCGTCGGGATATTTGCAGGGTTCGTCCTGCGCTGGCTTGTCCTCTCGCCCATCCTCGAGGTCACCGGCATCTATCACCGCTGGGTGCAGGGGATGTCCGTCATCCCAACGATGATCGCCACCGACCTGGATTTCTGGCTTTCCGCGCGCATCGGCGGCTCGCTCGTCGTGGCGATTCTGGGCATCTGGAGCATCGTTTCGATCTTCCGGGCCAGGGCGCGTGCGGGGGCCAGCCGGGTGAGCGTGACCGATGTGCCGGAGGGGCGCGGTGACATGGGCCTGTGGCTCGCGCTGGGCATCTGGGCTGTGGCGACGTTGCTGGGTGTGCTCATGGTCTGGGTGCTCGTGCCCGAATTCCCCATCTGGATCGTCGCAGCTTTCGGTTTCATCATGACGCCAGCGCTGTCCTACATTGGTGCGCGCATGCAGGGCATCACGGGTGGCGCCGCCAACATCGATCCGTTCCCCTTTGTCCGCGAAGCTTCCTTCTACCTCTCGGGGTACAAGGGTTCGGCCATCTGGTTCGCTCCTGTGCCGATGTACGGGCACGGATGGATGGCTCAGCACTTTCGAGTGCTGGAGATCCTCAAGACCACCTTCGGCAGTTACGTCCGGGCGTTGCTCCTGGGCATGGGCATCATCCTGGTCACGAGCTTCATCTTCTGGTCGTTCATCTGGCAGCTTGCGCCCATCCCTTCAGGCGCGTATCCCGCAGTACAGAGGTTCTGGCCCTACAATGCGACGTGGCAGTGCCTGTGGGCCTCGAGCACCCTCGAAGACGAGCGCTGGTTCGCCACCGACCGAGGGGCAGCGCTCTTCGACGGTGCGAGTTGGCGCGTCTACACGACTCAACACGGGCTGACGGACGACAAGGTCAACGACATCGCCATCGACTCCGAAGGGGCAAAGTGGTTTGCCACGGATAGTGGCGTCTCCCGTCTCCTGGCCGGCAGATGGACGAAGTACACTCAGAAGGTGGACGATATGCCTTCGGACGAGATCAGAGGTACAAGCGTTGACCGCTCCGGCTTCAAATGGTTCGCGACCGCCGCCGGTGTTGCGCGCTTCGACGACCGAGAGTGGCTCGTGATGACGGCTGAGACGCATGGCCTGCCCTCGAACGACGTTCGGTGGGTCCGCGTGGATCGAGAGGGCTCCGTCTGGGCTGGAACCGATGAGGGACTTGCGCGAATTGATGCGGAGAGACAGGTGACAGTCTTCGACGACAAGACGGGTCTGGGCACCAAGTGGGCCACAACGATCGCCCAAGACAAGCGCGGCAACCAGTGGGTCGGCACCGAGGAGGGCGTAGCACGGCTGAGCTCCGACGGCCGCTGGGAGCGACTGGGGACGCAAGCGGGCCTGGCGGGGTTGCGAGTGACGTCCATCGCGGTGGATAGCTCGGATGCTGTCTGGGTCGGGACGGACAACGGCCTTTCCCGGTTCGACGGGGAGACGTGGCGAAGCTATAGCACGGATGAGTCTCCACTCGTGGACGACCGCATCCTGAGCCTGGAGGTAGACCGGAGCAACGTCCTGTGGGTCCAGACGGCGTCCGGCATCTCGCGGTACGACGGCGTGAGTTGGCGAGCCTATGGTCCCGAGAAAAGCGGGCTCCCCTCTGGGGCGGTGAGCGACCTGGCCATCCAGAAACGCGTGAGCTTGATCGAGGGTGCCATCCACTGGGATTACATCGCGATCTCTACGGCCGCATTCGCCGTCTTGTACGCCATCCTCGCCGCTTCGGGGGCCTCCATGGGGTTCTTCTACGGCATCGTGGCGGGCACGAACGTGTGGCCGTTTATTATCCTGCCCCAGCTCATCGGGGCGCTTTTGGGTCGGTACTATTTCAGGAAGCGACTGGGTGAGGAGACGTGGCTGCGATACGCGCCCATCATCGGCGCCGGCATGGCCTGCGGGGTGGGCATCGTCGCCATGATCTCCATCGCCGTGGCGCTCATCTCGCTTTCCATTAGCCAGGTGGTGTTCTAGCGTCTCATGGCCAACACCGCGATAGAGAGCAAGTCGCATGTGACGGAAGCACCGCAGGCGCACGACATGTGGGCTGAGTGGAAGCCCTTTGCCTGGTGGGGTATAGCGCTGGAGGTGCCCGCGGCTTGGTCACCGGGGCGGCTGGTGGGCACGGCGCGGGAGGGGCGCGCTCAGCTCGACGACGGCGAGATGGAGCGGCTTGACCTGACGTGGAAAGTTCAGCGGCGCGGCCTGATGCATCGGTTGCTCGAACGTCACTTGCGGCAGGTGGAAGAAGCGGCGCCCAAGGGCGAGGGGCGCATCAGGATCGAGCGGAATCGGCCGCTGCCTGTCGATGTCGGAGGAGATGCGGAGTACTTCGTCTGGCGCACACGCGACGCGGAAGCGCACAATCTTGTCGTGGAGACCCAGGAACGGCGGCCGCGCGTGATCTTTATGCGCATCGTCGGGAGAGGGAAGGAGCGCATCGCTAAGACGGCGCGGCGCGTTATGGGTTCGGTGGTGATCGCGCCCAGAGGGACAGAGCGACGCTGGTCGGTTTTCGGGCTTGACGTGACCCTGCCGGGAGAGTTGGAGCTGTCAAGAAACGCCTTCGTGACTGGCCGATCCCGCATGGAGTTCGCCCGCTTCGAGCGACGCCTGATCGTCCAAAAATTCAGCATGGGGCGAACGCTTTTAGGTGAGCAGACGCTGCGGCGCTGGGCACTCGAGACGTTCCGTAAGGAGCTACGCGGCTTCCGTTTGGAGTTCGACGACCAGGGCGGCTCCGACCACCCCGGCCTGGTCATCCGGGGAGGCCACCGCTTTCCGGTGACGCGCTGGCTCGGAATGGGGCACCTTCGGTGGACCGGCTGGTTCTGTGCGCCCGAGAACAAGATCGTCGCGGTCATCGATCGCTTCAGAGGGCGGGCCGGCCCCCTTCCGCTTGTTGCGCGCGTCGGCTGCTGTGCGGCGGGGCCGGAATCGTGGCTGAGGTGAACGCCCGGCGGGTGATATTCCATGCGCTGGTCGAGACGGAAGCCCGTAAGCCGCAAGGATCTCCTCGAGGCAAAACCCTTCCGGAACTCGGTAGTAACATGGGAAATGAAAGAGACGCAGGTGCGTCTGCAGGTGCCCAGGAACGACCGGCGAACGGTGGCGTGGCTCGCGCGACTGTTCCCGCTGCCCGAGAGCAGGACTATCGACCTTGACGAGGTGGGGAGCGAAGTCTGGTGGTTGTGCGACGGTGAGCGGACGGTGAAGGAGATCGTCGGTGCGCTAGCGAGCGGACATCGGCTGGACCGTAAAGAGGCCGAGATGGCGCTCATCGAGTACTTGCGAACGTTGACGAAGCGGGGCCTGGTCGGTCTCGACGCGGGTTCCCAGAAAACGAAGGAGTGAGAGCGGTGGCGGAGGCGCGCGTCCGCGGTGGCGGAAGGAGAGCGATCGAGAAGCAGATCGTGCTCCCGTTTTCCAAGGCGGTGGAGATCAGTATGAAGAGCATCAAGATCCGGCTGGGTCGCAGCCTGATCACGGTGGGCGGCGTGATCCTGGCCATAGCGTTCTTGATGTCTATTTGGACGTCCAATGCAATCGAGCGGTCGCTGCGAGAGGCGAACCTGGACGAGATCAACCTGGTCCTTCAACGGAAGGGCGTGGACCTGGAGGACATCGGCGCAACGACGAGCAAGCAGCACTGGCTAATCGTCCTCTCGCTCATCGTCTGCGTCACGGGCATCACCAACGCCATGCTCATGAGCGTGACCGAGCGCTTCCGCGAGATCGGTACGATGAAGACTCTGGGGGCGCTCGATGGGTTCATCGTCAAGCTCTTCCTCCTAGAATCGTCTTTCCAGGGAAGCATCGGGACCACTATCGGGGTGCTGTTGGGCACGATCTTGACCATTCTCATCATGATCTTGAGTTACGGCGAAGCGGTTTTCACGTACTTTCCGACGTTGGATATCGTGAAATCCGCCGTCCTGGCGATCCTGATCGGTTCGGTACTCTCTGTCGGGGGCGCGGTCTATCCTGCGTATCGGGCCTCTAAGATGCAAGCTGTGGACGCATTACGCACGGAGGTGTAGGAGGCCGGCAGAGTCGGGAGCAGAAGGCTTCGCCGGGATCTCTCCCATCGGGCAACAGGACTCGAAAGTTCGAGATAAGGTGCGCACGGCAAAAGGAAGAAGGTAGCTATGGTCGAGACCAAGGCGAACGACAGAGAAAGCGACGAGCGCCACGCCATCGTCCGAACCGAGGGGGTCAAGAAAATCTACTCCCTGGGCGGCCACACGGTCGAGGCCCTAAGGGGAATCGACATGGAGATCCGAGAGGGCGAGTACATTTCAATCATGGGCCCCTCGGGCTCGGGCAAGAGCACCTTCTTCAACATGATCGGCGGGCTCGACAAGCCCAGTGAGGGGAAAGTCTACATCGACGAGGTGGACGTGGCCGAGCTGGATGCCTATGAGTTGGCATGGTTGCGCTGCCGGAAGATCGGCTACATCTTCCAGACCTTCAACCTCATCCCAGTCATGTCAGGGCTGGAAAACGTCACGCTGCCGATGACCTTCGCGGGGCTGACGACTGATGATGCGCGCGAGAAGGGCGCCGAGCTTTTGGGTCGCGTCGGACTCGGCGACCGCATGAACCATAAGCCTTTCGAGCTCTCGGGCGGCCAGCAGCAGCGCGTCGCCGTCGCGCGGGCGATGGCCAACAGCCCCGATCTCATCCTCGCCGACGAGCCCACGGGCAACCTCGACCTGCGCACGGGCACGGAGATCATCGAGCTTTTGCGGCGGCTCAACGAAGAGTCGGAAGTGACGGTCATCTCCGCCACGCACGACATGAAAATGCTCAACGTCTCCGATCGAGTCGTCTGGATTCGGGACGGGCAAGTCGACAAGATCGAGGACAGGGAGGATCTGGAGATCACCATCGGCTCGGTCGGCGACGAGGCTTAAGAACACCCTTCGATCAAGGCTCCCGCGCCGACGCATCCCGATCATCCCGACAGCCCACATCAGTGTCCTACGATGGGTCGCGCTCTGGGTGTGGCTCATCCTGATCGCTTTCTCTCCACCGGCCATGGGAGCGCAGCGCTCTAAACCCCGGGTTCCGGTGGGGCCATGGCCAGGCTGGAGACCGCCAGAACGGCGCTCGCAGCCACCTTCGGTGCTACATCCGAACGGCTGCGCAGCACCGAGCCGATCAGCCGCAGCCGCTTGCGCATCAGCGCCACCAGAAACAGGGTCAGAACCGGTTGCAACAGGTCCAGCGCCACGCCCAGAGCGATCACGGCGACGATGAACAGCAGCACGTTGATCGTGCGGATGTGGTCCATGCGCTGGCGAGCATAGCACGCCGGCCGTACGGGTTACATTCATCGACCTGATGGCCAGCGTCTTTACCCGCATCATCGCCGGCGAGCTCCCGGCTCACTTCGTATGGCAGGACGAGCGCTGCGTCGCGTTCCTGTCGATCAACCCGCTGCGCCCCGGCCACACGCTGGTAGTGCCGCGTGCTGAGGTGGATCACTGGATCGACCTGGACGACCAGACCCTGACGGCGCTGATGCAGGCGTCACACACCATCGCCCGCGCCCTGCAGGCGGCGTTCACGCCGACCAAGGTGGGGCTGATGATCGCCGGGCTGGAGGTGCCGCACGTCCATATCCACCTGTGCCCCATCGACGGGATGCACGATCTCGATTTTGCGAACGTCGGCCCGAACCCGGGCGATGCTGCCTTGGCTGAGGTCGCCGCGCGGATCCGCGCCGAGCTCCCGGAGTAGCGGCCGGCTGATGGACGGCCTGGATCGGCTGGCGCTGGTGGTCTACCCGCTGCTCATGAGCCGTGGCGGCACGCACGTGGTGAGCAACGGCGAGCAGACCGAGCCGGTCCTGGACGCGCTGCACGGCGGCGAGACGCTGGAGCGGGCGCTTGAGTCGTGGACTGCTAGCTGGATGAGCTTGCCACGCTACGGATCACCGGTGCCGTCCACGTCGACGCGCCGGGTGCGTGCCGCCTGGGGGTGCTTCGCGAGCATGCCGCGACCGGGCGGACGGTGACGGAGCGCTGCTGGGTCCACGCCGGCAGCCTGATGTGGGTGCCGGAGCGGCTCTCCCTGATCGAGGCGGCGTCGGTGCCGGAGGCGTTCCTGACCGCGTTCGTGAACCTGTTCCGGGAGGCGGGGCTGCAGAGCGACGAGTCGGTACTGATCCACGGCGGCGCCAGCGGCGTCGGCACCGCGGCGATCCAGCTTGCGGTGGCCGCAGGCTCGCGGGTCGCGGTCACGGCGCGGGACGATCGAAAGCTGACGACATGCCGCGGCCTCGGCGCTCGCAGCCACCTTCGGTGCCACAGCCGACACTTTACCCTAGGCCTCACAACTGGGAACCTCGGTGCCGCGTTAGCCGAGCGGGTGGGTTACCGCTCGCGGGGCAGACAACTGGAGTGGCGCCTGGACTTTGGATTGTGGGATTAACGTTCCGTCATTCCCAGCGTGCTGCAGCCGAAAACGCCCGCTGCCCTTGACCTTTGGGGCCCATAGGCGTACTTTACTTACTTCTAAAAGTGGGGATGGCTGATGGGCGTCAGCGAAAGCGCTTCACGGTGATTCCGTTACTGGAGCTCAAAGTCTTGGTGCTCAACCAGAGTTACGAGCCACTGGGCATCATCAGTGCGCGCAAGGCGGCGGTGCTTTTGATACGAGGTCGAGCGCACCTGGTCGAGGAGACCGGATTGGCGATCCGTACGGTGAGCAGAGCCTTCCCGCTCCCTTCGGTTGTGCGCCTTTCGGTGTACGTGCGCACTCCACGGCGTAAGATCGCGCTCTCCAAACGGAATGTCATGCGCCGCGACGGCCACATGTGTCAGTACTGTGGCGCCCAGGGCGTCCCGATGACCATCGACCACATCGTGCCGCGCTCCTGGGGCGGGCTCGACGCGTGGGAGAATCTCGTCTGCGCCTGCCGCGCTTGTAACGCTCGCAAAGGGGATCGCCCGCCTGAGCACGCGGGCTTGCCGCTCCGGCGTCGCCCCAAGCACCCGGACCCCTTCATGTTCCTCCACATGACTAACGGTCTCCCCGACGAGAGTTGGGGACCCTATCTGTTCCGTCGGTGAGGCCCCTCCAACCCCGGATGGATGAACTCGGCGGCTGCGGTCTGGTGCGCAGGGCGGGCGGACGTGGCTTCCGTCCCCCCGCGCGTCCGCGGGATGAGCCGTGAGCGGTGGAAGATTTCTATGGTTGGAGTTGGCGCCTGTTGCGCGCGGTTTCTCGTGCCGCGATGGGGTTGCGCGTCTGGGGAGCACACCATGTGCCGCGTGAAGGGCCCGTGATCCTGGCTGCCAACCACCAGTCTTATTTTGATCCTCCTCTCTTGGGCGTGGCCACGCGGCGGCGCCTCGCGTTTCTTGCGAAGCAGGAGCTGTTTCGCCACCCATGGTTCGCCAAGCTCATCCAGAGCCTAGGGGCTTTTCCCATCAACCGTGATGGCCCGGATATCCGGGCCATGAAGGATACGCTGGGCCTATTGCGCGAGGGCAAGGCGGTAATCCTTTTCCCTGAGGGGACGCGAGGGCGTGGCGGCCATCTGCTCCCACCGCGCGCAGGCGTTGGGTTCGTCGCCTACGCCAGTGGCGCGCCCGTTGTGCCCGTGCGCATCTCGGGGACGGAAAAGATATGGCACACCTTTCTGGGCTTGAACCGCGTCCGCATCTGGTTCGGTCAGCCGGTCCAGGCGCCTCCTGAGGTCTCGGGAGCGGCTGAGCGTAAACACATCTATCACGAGTTTAGTCACCAGATCATGCGCACCATCGCAGCACTAGGTGCATCGAAAGCTTCACAGCGTGCGAAGGACGCTCGGGAGGCGTCCCGTGTAACGTTGCCCGTACCTTCACCCAAAGGAGAGATGTCACATGCTTGAAGAGGGAATGGGGCCAGCAGTCGAGATCGAGACCGAACCTTCTGGATCGGGGGCACCATCGGTGGACACGCTGCCATGGGACGACGAAGAGGAGGAGTATACCGCCGAAGAATACCAGGCCATGCTCGAGCAATACGATAAGACGATGCATCGGATCGAGCAGGGCAACATCGTCCCCGGGCGCGTGATGGCCATTACGGACACCCACGTCATCGTGGATATCGGGTTTAAATCGGAAGGCGTCATCAATCTGGCGGAATTCGGCCAGGAAACTGACGTGCAGGTGGACGACGATGTGGAGGTGTTCCTCGAGGACGTCGAGGACCAGGAGGGGCGGATCCTCCTCTCCAAGCAGAAGGCGGATTTCATGCGCGTGTGGGACAGGATCAAGCGCGCGTACGACTCGGGCGAGATCGTGGAGGGCCGCGCCGTCCGTCGCATCAAGGGCGGCTTGCTGGTGGACCTCTTTGGGGTCGAGGCGTTCCTGCCCGGCTCGCAGATCGATATCCGCCAGGTGCAGAATTTCGAGCAGTTCATCACCGATGCCTTCCCGTTGCGCATCATCAAGCTCAACAAGAACCGGCGGAACATCGTCGTCTCGCGTCGGGTCTTGCTCGAAGAGGAACGCGATCGGATGCGCAAGAAGATCCTGAGCGAGTTGGAGAAGGACCAGATCCGGGAAGGGGTTGTGAAGAACCTCACCGACTTCGGCGCCTTCATCGATCTGGGCGGCGTGGACGGGCTGCTGCATATCAGCGACATCTCGTGGGGTAGGGTCAATCATCCCTCCGAGGCGCTCAACGTCGGCGAGACCATCCGCGTGAAAGTCCTCAACTACGACGAGGAGCGAGGTCGAATCTCGCTGGGCTACAAGCATCTCACGCCGTATCCGTGGGAGAACATCGAACAGAAGTACCCGGTGGACTCGCGGGTGACGGGGAGGGTCGTCAGCATCACCGACTACGGTGCCTTCGTCGAGCTCGAGGAGGGCGTGGAGGGTCTGATCCACGTCTCGGAGATGTCATGGACGCAGCACATCCGCCGGCCCTCGCAGGTGGTCAGTGCTGGTGATGAGATTGATGTCATGGTGCTGCGTGTGGATGCGGAGAACGAGAAGATCTCCCTGGGCATGAAGCAACTGGAGCCGGACCCTTGGGAGACGCTGGACCAGCGCTATCCGGTCGGCACGCGGATTACGGGAAAAGTCCGTAACCTGACCAACTTCGGCGCCTTCGTGGAGATCGAGGGAGGCATTGATGGCCTCGTCCACATCTCGGATATGTCGTGGACGCGCCGGATCCGCCACCCGAGCGAAGCCATGAAAAAGGGCGAGGACGTTGAGGTTGTCGTCCTGCACATTGACGCAAGTAATCGACGTATTTCCTTGGGCCACAAGCAGGTGCTTGAAGACCCATGGGATTACCTTGCGGAGAAGTACCAGCCCGGCTACGAGACTGAGGGGGAGATCGTCCGCGTCCTCGATCGAGGTGTCGTCGTCGATCTGGAGAAGGAGGTGGCGGGCTTCGTTCCCGGCTCGCAGCTCGGACAGCTCAGCTTGCGCAAGCCAGCCGAGGGCTTCAAGGAAGGCGATATTCTCCCGCTCGAGGTCGTCGAGTGCAACAGGCCGCAGCGGAAGATCGTGCTGAGCGCCCGGGAGTACTTCCGCGATCGACCCAAGGAGGAGTTGGAGGAGTATCGCCAGATGCACCAGCCGGGCATGGGCCAGGAGGCCTTGGAAACCCCGGAAGCCCCGGAAACTCCGGAGAGCGGTGAGGTCGAGGGGGGGAGCGAGGAGCAGGCATAGTCTCCGCGTCTATGCTCCCATGCCCACCGTTGCGCTCTGTACCCTCGGCTGCAGGCTGAATCAAGCTGACACGCAGGCCCTGCGAGAACGCTTTCTCGCCCAAGGCTATATCGAGGTGCACTTCGGGACCGCGGCCGATGTGACCGTTGTGAATACTTGCGCGGTGACCGGGCAGAGCGAGGCAGATTCTCGTCGCATGCTTCGTCGCGCCGGGCGCGCTTCGCCCAAGGGGCGCGTGGTGGCCGCGGGATGCTCCGCCGACTTGCATCCGCAGGAACTCGCCCGGCTACCAGGCGTAACGCTGGTCGCGGGCACAGCGTTCAAACCCAACATCCCCCAGCTCGTTCAGGTCCAGAGACCGGGTGAATCACCGCACGTGACTGTCGGCGCCCTCGATGACGTGCCCTTCGATGACGCGACCATCACGCATTTCGGCGGGCGGACGCGTGCCTTCGTCAAGGTGCAAGAGGGCTGTGACCGCGCTTGCGCCTATTGCTCCATCCGTCTCTCCCGAGGCCGCGCGCGAAGCCGATCGCTAGACAGCACCTTAGAACAGGTCCAGACGCTCACCCAGCGCGGGTTTCGAGAGATCGTCCTCACAGGGGTGGATCTCGGCTCGTACGGGCGCGAGCGTGGCGGTGCTGCGACCAATCTGCGCACCCTTCTGCGGAGGCTTGATGTGTTTGAGGGACGGTTTCGCTATCGCCTGAGTTCCATCGATCCCGCAGACCTAGACGAGGCGTTCATCTCCACGCTTGCCACCTCACCCAGATGGGCACCGCACCTCCACATCCCACTTCAGAGCGGTAATGAGGCGACGCTTGCGCGGATGGAGCGGGGCTACACAGCCGAGCACTTCTCTCTCATCGCTAACGCCGTCAAGCGTCACTCGCCCCACTGCGCTATTGGCACCGACCTCATGGTCGGCTTCCCCGGGGAGGACGAAGCGGCCTTCGAACGGTCTTACGCCTTCGTCGACAGCAGTCCGATCGACTACTTCCACGTCTTCCGTTTTTCGCCCCGTCCCGGCACCCCGGCGGCCACCTATTCCGAGCAGGTGGACGAGGGGACGAAGAAGCGGCGTGCGACCATCCTTCGGCATCTCGGCGTTGCGAAGTGGACGGCGTTTCAGGGGCGGCAGGTCGGACGAGCGTGCGACGTGCTCGTGCAGTCCGCGCCCGACGAGGCGGGCGTCGTCCGCGCCCTGGCGGATAACTACGTCAAGGTGCACTGCCCGGGTCTGGGCGATAGTGCTCTGGGAGCACTGGTTCCGGTGCGGATGGACCGGTTCGACGGCGTGACCATGTGGGCGGACGCCGCAGTCTAGGGTCCCGAAAGCCGCTCCGGGCGCGACCCGTTCACCGCCGCTCAGCTTCGACCTAAGAGGACGAGCAGGTCGTAGATGGCGTGGGTGTAAGCTGCAACGCCGAAGCCACGCAGGAGGTAGAGACCGCATAGCACCAAGCCCGCAGTCCACCGGAAGACGAAGGAGAATAAATCGAAGGGATCGCCGTAGGGGCCCAGGTAGTGAAAGAGGGAAAAGACGAAGGCGGATACCAGCGCGGCGCCGAGGTGGGCTCGAACTGGCGGCTGATGTAGAACGCGGATCAGCATTAGGCGTGTGGCCGCGACGGGCAGGACGCGAAAGGCGAATTCCTCGTAGATACCGGCCCCCAGGGCCAGGACGATGTGGGCGCGCAGGCCTAGTTCGCCGGGGAGCATCAAGAGGCTCTTGGTAATGAAACCCACCGAGGTGCCCAGGAAGACGGCGTAGATAGCGCTTTCAAGCGCCATGCCACACAAGTAGGACGCTCGCAAACCAGGTCGGCCCGGAATGCGTTTGTACTGCCACCAGGCGACTAGGAAGCCCAGGCCGAAGAGGGCGGCGGGCAGCCGAGGGTCCGCCCCTCCCAGAAGTGCGAGGAACTGCTTGAGGAGTACATCGGCGCCGTTACGGATGCCGCCGAGTTCGACTGGCGTGAGGGCAAGGGCGGTGATCTCGTACACGGCAAGAAGCGGCGTCGTAGCAGCGATGGCGTAGAAAGGCGTACGGGTAAGGGCGCAGTACTGCTCTAGTTCGAGGCGGCTCGTGCGGAGCGAAAGAGGCATGGATATCAGGACGGCAACGCGCCGCTTACTAGGTATGAGGAGTTGAGCATGGCTGTCAAGCCTGCCATAGCATCAGGTGAGCAAGAGCGCGCGGCTCGCTGGAGCCGCGCTGCCGTGGCGGGGGTTGTTGCCAGCGCGTTGGCGTACGCGACCCTGGTCTATTGGGCTGATGCGAGGAACGTGGCGCAGCTAGCTGGGAGCTACCCGTGGACGCTCTTTGCGGTGGCTCTACTCCTCTCGTTAGCCAATTACGGCTGTCGCTTCTGGCGCTGGCACTGGCTTCTCGGGCGGGTCTCGGTGGCACTCGATCTCCGGTCCAGCCTGGCGATCTTTTGCTCCGGCCTCACGATGGCCATCTCGCCGGGCAAGGTCGGCGAGGCGGGAAAGATAGCCCTCGTCGGTCGTCGTGCTCCAAGTACTAAGGCGGCAGTGGCGACGGTTGTGGTCGTAGAGCGGATCTCCGATGTTTTGGCCGTCATGCTTCTATCCCTTACGAGCTTGGCGGGCGGGGGCGGCGGCCACATAGTCGAGGCGTCCTTCCCCATGGTCCTTCCGATAGCCTTGCTCGTGGGCCGGCTGGGCACGTTTACGACCCGTGCTCGCGAGTTCCTGGGCGCGAGCGCCCTTAGCCTGCGCCAGATGCTCCGGGGCCGGGGGCTTGCCGTGGTCCTGGGGTTAGGTCTGGTGGCATGGTGGTGCGAATGCGTCGGGCTATGGGTTCTGCTTCGCGGTTTCGGGGCAACGACATCGATGGCGGAGGCGACCTTTGCTTACGCCACCGCCACGCTCGTCGGGGCCATCGCGCTGCTGCCGGGTGGGCTGATCGCCGTCGAGGGAAGCCTGGTCGTTCTGCTCCTGGCCCTGGAGCTCTCTCAGCCCGTCGCCGCGGGCGCCACACTCCTGTGTAGGGTCGCCACGCTGTGGTTTGCCGTGGCCGTCGGTGCGGCCGGCTATGCGCTGGCGCGCCGGGGGGAGGCGCTGTGAACCGAGGTGGGACGGGGCGCCGCGAGGCTCGTGAGCCTAGGCTAGATCTCTCCGAGGCCACCGAGGTGGAGACGCTGGAGGGCACGGTCGTACGCGTGACGTTCGAGGGGGACGATTTTAGCGTGGCCACGGTGGCGCTTCAGACGGGAGGCGAGGTGCGGATCGTCGGCAACCTGGCTCAGGCGTCGCCGGGCGAACTGGTCGCCGTGACCGGACGATGGAGCACCCATCCCGAGCACGGGCGGCAGTTCCGCGTGGAGCAAACGCGCCGCCTGATGCCCACGACCGGTGCGGACATCGTGCGCTACCTCAGCTCGAAACGCTTTCGCGGAGTGGGTCCCAAACTCGCCCAGCGGCTCGTCGACCGCTTCGGCGTCCGGACGCTTGATGTCATCCAACAGCACCCCGAGCGGCTCCGAAGGGTGAAGGGCTTCAGCCGTAAGCTCGCGCAAGAATTGGTCTCTGCGGTCGCTGCTCATCGGAACGAGCAGGAGGCGATGCTCTTTTTGGAGTCGCACGGGGTTGGCCCTGCGCTGGCTCTGCGCATCTACCAGAAGTACGGGCAGAAGACCATCGATATCGTCACCGAAGACCCGTACCACCTGGCGAGCGAACTGTGGGGGGTAGGATTCTTGACGGCGGATCGTCTCGCGCGCGAGATCGGGATTGCGCCCGACTCGCCGCAGCGACTGGCGGCGGGGCTTCTACACGCCCTCGCCAAGAGCGCCGACGATGGGCACATCTATCTGCCCGATGAGGAGTTGGCCGATGCAGCCGCCGAAGTGCTGGACGTAAGCCCGGGGGCGATCAGTGAGATGCTGCGAATACTCGCCGCCGGGGGCCAAGTCGTCTCCGAGGACGGACGCATCTACCTTCGCGACCTCTATGAGCAGGAGCGCGAAGTGGCTGAGCGGGTAGTCCGGTTGTTCGAAGTGGCGCCGGCACCGAACGTCACGCGGATCGAAGCGGAGATCACCGCCTGGGAAAAGCAGCACGGTTGGACTTTCACCGACCAGCAGCGCGCGGCGCAGCGTGCAGCGCTTGCCGGCGGTGTCGTCCTCATTACAGGTGGCCCCGGCACGGGTAAAACCACGACCATCCGCGGTATCGCCGGCCTGGCGCAGACGCAGGAGACGGTCGTCGAACTCGCGGCACCCACGGGGCGTGCGGCCCAGCGGCTCGCCGAAGCGACAGGGCAGCCCGCGAGAACGATCCACCGTCTACTGGAGATCATCCCTGGGACGGGTGGCTTCCGCAGGAACGCGACGGAGCCCTTGCGCGCCGGTCTGGTGGTCGTGGACGAGGCGTCCATGCTGGACGTTGCCCTGGCTCAGGCGCTCCTGCGAGCCATCGCACCGGGCACCACGCTGGTCCTCGTCGGCGACATCGATCAACTCCCCGCCGTAGGCCCCGGCAACGTGTTGGGCGACCTGATCGAAAGCGGCGCCATTCCGACCATCCGCCTGACCCAGATCTTCCGCCAGGCGCGCCAAAGCCGGATCGTTACGGCGGCCCACCAGGTGCGCGAAGGGCACATTCCACGCATCGCCAACGCGGCCGAGGAGAACCTCTTTCTTGTGGAGGAAGCGGATCCCGATCGCATAGCCGAAACGATCGTTGACCTTTGCGTGAGGCGTTTGCCCGGGCGCTACCGCGTTGATCCGTCCCAGGACATCCAGGTGCTCGTGCCCATGTACAAGGGCCAGGCGGGGGTCACGGCCCTCAATGAGCGGCTGGGACGTACCCTCAACCCGGGCGGAAGGCCAGTGGGGCGGGGGAACGCCCAGATGCGCGTCGGCGACAAGGTGATGCAGACACGCAACAACTACGACAAGCTCGTCTTCAACGGTGACGTGGGCAGGATTGTCGGCTGGGACGAAGGGGATGGCCAGGTGCACGTCCAGTTCGAGAGCAGGCAAGTCGCCTACGCGCCCCAGGAGGTGGACGAGATCGTTTTGGCCTACGCCATCACGGTGCACAAAAGCCAGGGCAGCGAGTTCCCGGTGGTCGTGATGCCGCTCGTGACACAACACTTCATCATGCTTCAGCGAAACCTTCTCTATACCGCGCTGACCCGTGCCCGAAAGCTCACGGTGTTCGTGGGCACCAAGCGTGCGCTCGCGATCGCTGTCCGTAACGACCGCATCGCTCGTCGGCACACCACGCTCACGGAGCGCCTGCGCACCTCTCTTACCGAAGCGGGGCGTGCGAGCAACCGCCCATGAGCGCTGCTATCTGCGTCTTCGAGGACGAAGGGGTCGATGATTTCGGGCCGCTGACGCTCACGCGTCCTGCGTACGAGCTGTTGCTCGGCCGCGATTCACTTCTCGACAAGCTCCGACGCACCCTTCGGCGCGCTCAGGACAGCGACGGTGAATGGCCGGTGTGGAAGCTGGTGCGGCCACACCTGGTCGAGACGGCGGATGCTCGAGCTGTGGCGAGACTCACGGCCCTTCCTGATGGCATCGCGGAACTCGTTCTCGTCAACGCACGCGCCGTCATTGACGCCACCGACCCTCCGTGGGCCGCGCTGGGGCCGGGCGAGGCGACGACGCAGAACGGCGAGATCGTCTGTGCCCGGATGGACGCGCGACGGCTGCGGCAGGTGCGCGGCGAGCTTCGGGCACCGCTGGGTTGTGCGGCGTTTGAGGCTTTGACCTCGGTTTGCCGGGCGGATGAGGTCCGTGCACAGCTTCCCCGCTACCCCTGGGAACTGATCGGTGCGAACCCCCGTCAAATCGAGCAAGACACCCGCTTTGTCCCGGATGATTGGCTCTGTGGAGTGGACCCCGGTGTCATCGTCCTGGGCGACGCCGTCCGCCTGGAGCGAGGGGCGAGTGTTGACCCTGGCTGTGTGCTCGACAGTCGTGAAGGCCCGGTGCTCCTGGAAGCGGGCGCTCACGTCCGGGCGCTATCGGTGGTCGAGGGTCCCGTTGTGATCGGGCGCGATTCGAGGGTGGATGGCGCCTGCGTCCGTGGCGGAACGACGCTCGGGCCCGTATCACGGATCGGTGGAGAGATCGCCGAGACCATCGTGCAGGGTTACACCAACAAGGGGCACGAGGGCTTCGTGGGGCACTCCTACCTGGGCCAGTGGGTCAATGTCGGGGCGCTGGCGACCACCAGCGATCTCAAGAACAACTACCACCCCGTGCGCGTGAACCTCGGTCGCGGAGAGATTGCGACGGGCGAGCTGAAGATTGGGGCAACGGTCGGCGACTTCACCAAATTGGGCATCGGCGTCCTTCTGAACACGGGTTCGGTCGTGGGCATCTCCTGCAACATCTTCGCCGGTGATATGCCACCAAAGTTCGTCCCCTCTTTCGCCTGGGGAGACGGGCACCGCTTCGCCACCTACCGGCAAGAGCAAGCGTCCGAAGACACCGCGACCGCCATGGCCCGCCGCGGCGTGACCCAGACGGAGGCGGACCGAAGGCTGCTGCGCAACGTCTTCGAGGCGACGGCGTCCGCGCGAAAGGCAGCCGGCATCGCAGCGTGAGCGCGCCGTGTTCCTGAGTGCCGCACGTCGGGGGCGAGGACCCGCCCTCGCGCGTCACATCCCGGGCGGTATCTCGTCTCACGCGGTGCTCGGCGCTCTTGCCCTGGTGGCCACCGCGTCTTTGGCGGCCGATCCGGCTCCACAGCGGTCTCCGGCATCGCCCACGAAGCTCGATTCGGCCCTTCTGCTCGCGCGTCACAATGCCCATTCCGGCCGGACCGAAGCGGCACGCGTCGCCAGCGCAAGGGGTGCGTCGGTCTCGGTCCGCTTCGCGCACGTCCTCTCCATCGAGGAGATCGCATCCCTGGATGCCCGTGGCTTTAGCTTCGAGCGCATCGACGGCGAGCCCGCACACATCGGACCGATCTATGCGCTGCGCGTCCCGTGGGATGGGCTCGAAGCGCTGGCGCAACGGCCCGATGTACGCCGCATCGAGAGCGGTTGGCGTCCGGCAGTGCACCCAACGCTGGACGTAGCGAGGGACCTGGTCGGGACATCGACCGCGTGGCGCTTCCCGAGCGCTGGCCAACTCGATGGGAGTGGTGTGACCATCGCGTCAGTGGATACGGGCGTGGATGTCTTTCAACCCGCCTTCTGGTACGCCGATGGGGACACCCTCGTCTGGCTTGACGTGAACGGCACGGGCGCTTTCGAGGGCGGTATGGACACCGTCGACCTCGACGCTGACGGGGTCGCTGATTCCGACGAAACCCTCACCTTCTGGGATGCGCCCATTGACGACCTCTTCGATCAATTGCGCGCGCGCGCCGGCGTCTTTGAACCGGATTTCGACTGGCTCTACGCGGATATCAACGGCAACGGCAGGCGAGATTTCGGCGTCGAGGCCGGATTCACCGAGGCCGATCCTACGTTCGGTGAGCCGTTGTTCATCGCGGTGGACCGCGACGGGGACAACATCCTCGATGTCGGCGAACCGCTCGTGGCCCTGCGGACCTCCAAGGTGCGGGCCACGTTCGAAACCAACTTGATAGAGCGCCGACGCGGCCGAGATCTCATCTTCCAGCGGTTCGACAGGGACGTCACACATGGCACGAACACGTCGGGCATCCTGCTGGGCGAGGTGCCCGGTCGCCGGCTGGCAGGGGTGGCGCCCGGCGCAGAGTTGCTCATGATCCGCCGCCGGGTGGATCAGCTCCGCTTGACGCCGGAGATCTACCTTCCCTGGGCGCGTGCTCGCGGCGCGGACATCATCATGTACGAGTTCGGAAGCTGGGTGTTCGAATTCCTGGATGGCTCGTCCAATCTCGAGCAGATGCTCAACCAGTTGGCGCGGGAGGGCATCGTTCAGATCACGGCGACGGGCAATCTCGCCGGGCCGACGCGCCGGCGCCATTTCAGGGTGGCTCTCCCGCCCCGAGAGCCGATCACCGTCCGGTTCGAGGTGCCCGAGCGCATCGAGGCACGTCGGGTCTTCTTCTCGGTGCTCTGGCGGGAGCCTTCCGTCAACCTCGCGTTCAGCCTGCTGACGCCCGACGGCCAGATTGCCTTCCTTCCCGGAGAGGGTTCACACGAGGCTTTGGATGACACAGCGGTCTTCTCCAACCGCGACGTGTCCGAACGGGGAACGGTCAAAATGGATGTTCAAATCCTGGGGCGCACGGCCCTGAGCGGTGAGTGGACGCTCTCGCTGGCGAACCCAAGCAGGTCGAGCGTGCGCGCCGACGGCTATCTGGCGGACGACGTGACCGTCTGGCAAAACGGCGCGTACTGGCTCGACTTTCTCACCGACGACGGCACGGTGACCTCCCCGGGCACAGCGGACGAGGCCATCGCGGTAGGGGCCTTCGACCCCCGAGGGTCGAAACGCAGCGCGCGCGGCGACCTCAACGACTTCAGCGGGTGGGGCTCGCGCATAGATGGTAGACAGGTGGTTGACATCGTCGCACCGGGCAGCGTGACCTACTCCACCAGCCCGAGGTCCGGCGACCCGCCGACCTGGGGTTATGAGGACTTCGGCGGCACCAGCGCCTCGGCACCCTTCGTTGCGGGAGCGGCGGCCTTGCTGCTCCAGGCCGACCCGACGCTGACTCATAACGACATTCGTCGTCTTTTGCACGAAGGCGCGCTGGCCGATCGCCTGACCGGCGAGGTGCCTAATAACCGCTGGGGCCGGGGCAAGCTCTCGATTTCGGGGGCTCTCGCCGCCCTGGCCCCCCCACGGGAACTGCCTCCTGCGATCGCGGGCGTCGAGGTGAGCGTGAACGCGCGCGAGGTGATCGTTCGTGCGCTGGCGGAAGGTGCGGTGGCTCGCTTGGAGGTCAGGGCCGCGGTCGGCGAGGGCGGCTTTTCAGCGGTGGCGATGACACAGGTCACGCAGGGGCACTACGAGGCCTCCATCGCCGCGCCCGCACCTGGGCCGGACCTGCGCTACTACGTTGTGGCGACGGGAGCGGATGGCTCCACCGTGACCGACCCCATTCGCGCGCCGCTTGAGACACATAGGGTCGAACGCGGCGGTGAGGCGCCGAGGTTCATCGAGGCGACAGCGGGCAGCGGGCTGGAGGATAGCCGTGAAGCCATTGCGCTGGCACCCGCGGACTTCGACAACGACGGAGTCGCGGACCTCGCGAGCGTCGGCAACGGGATACGTCTGTTCCGTGGCCGGGGTAACGGCACTTTCAGCAACGAGACGACCAGGCTCGGTTCACCTGTGGATGGATCCTGGTCGGCCATCGCCTGGACCGATTTTGACGGCGATGGCTTCATCGATCTCATCGCTGCTGGGCGGGACGGCGTTCTCGGGCTCTGGCGCAGCCGGATGAAGGAGAGCTTCGAGTGGGTGGAGGACGGGGCTGGGCTCGTGGGCGTCGAGGCTCCGCGCATCCTGGTTCCCGCCGATGCGGACGGAGACGGTTGGGTCGATCTATACCTGGTGAACGGGGAAGGTCCCAGCAGCTTCTTCCGAAACAACCTCGGCCGCTTTACCAACGAAACGCGCCGGCGGCGAATCGTAGAGCGTCCCGGCGCTTCGACCTGGGCTGCTTGGGGGGACTATGACCGCGACGGCGACCCCGACCTCTACGTCGTCAAGAGCCCGAACCGTGACCTCCTTTTCCGCAACGATGGGACTCGGTTCATGCTGTCCTCCAACGCCGCTGGCATACGCGCGGCGGGTCCGGGACGCGCTGCCGTCTGGTCGGACTTCAACGAGGATGGGCTGCCCGACATCTACGTGGGGAACTTCGCCGCGCCCGCCCGCCTTTGGATCTCAGACACAGATGGTACGCTGAGCGACATCAGCGCCAGGGTCGGGATCAGCACCGTCGGGCCGACGGTCGGCCTAGTGGTGGGTGACCTGGACAACGAGGGCCGCACCGATCTCGTGGCGCTGGAGGCAGGGCTTCCACCGCTAGTTTTCGTCAACACGGGCACGCTCCTGACCAACGTGAGCACCGAGGCGGGGCCTCTGGCCTGGACGCCGCTCAGGAGCGTCGCACTCCTAGACGCTGACCGCGATGGGCGGCTGGATCTTGTGAGCACCGACGAAGACGGACGGCTTAGGCTCTTTCTCAATCAGTCTCCGCCGCGCAACTGGCTGGACGTCCGCCTTGTCGGGCGCTCACCCAACCGGTTTGGCGTTGGCGCGACGGTTACCGTGCGAGCGGAGGGCGAGCGGCGTGTGCGCGACGTTGGGCTGGGGGGAGCACCCGCTAGCTTGCCTCTGCACCTAGGCCTTGGAGCGATCAGCGTCGTGGATACGCTGGAAGTGCGTTGGCCGCAAGGAACGGTCCAACGCCTAACGGATATCGGGGCGGGGCGGGTGATTACCGTGATCGAGGATTCCCCCGTGGATGTGGCCTTGGACCAGTTCGTGTGGCCCGGCGACATCAACGATGACGGCCAAGTAGACGCGTCGGACGTTTTGCCCCTGGGGCGTTTCTGGGGAATGACCGGGCCTGCGCGGCACGTCTCTTCCGTGGCTTGGCACGCTCAGGCGACACAGGCGTGGCCCGAGCAGGGCGCCAGCTTTGCGGACGCCAACGGCGACGGGCGGGTTGACGAGCTGGACATCGAAGCGATCGTGGCTAACTGGCGGCGTGTCCGCGGCGTCGTGACGGGTACTGCGCCGGAGAGCGCAGCGGCGGCGCGTCGCGCCCTGCTCGCGGCCTTGCGCGCTCTGCCCCAAGCGGAGTGGGTGCGGCAGGTCGTCGGTCACCTGATGGGGCGCCCACGCATCCTGCTGGCAGCGCCGCATCCCAACCCCTTCAACGCTGCGGTAACAGTGGAGCTCGTGGTCCGTGGAGCAGTGAACGCACGTGTCCAGGCCGAGGTCGTGAACACCCTGGGTCAGCAGGTGCGGGGGCTCTTGGAGGGGGCTCTTTCGCCCGGACGCCACACCTTGCACTGGGACGGCCGCGATGAGAGGGGTCGGGCGGCCGCCTCGGGGGTCTACATCGTCAGGGTGCAAGCCACAGACGGCGAGCGCGCTTTACGGCGCGTGGTACTGGCGCGTTGATGCACACCTCCGGGTTGGATAGCGCTTGCGCTTAGGGCTCAAGCTCTGTATTTTGTTTTGCCTATGCCGAGTGGGTTAGGCTCTAGCCCACTCTTTTGCTTAAGAGGGCAATATATTTGGCTCCATTCGGTTCAGGATGGCCGAAGGGGGCAGGTGTCTGCTCACGACGATGAATTTCGAGATCATAGAGGCTCTCGGACAGATCGCGCGCGAGAAGAACGTCAACCGCGAGTTGGTCCTCGAAACCCTCGAGGCGGGCCTAGTACAGGCTGCCAAGCGGCGGTACGGTGACACGGCCAACATCGCGGTGCACATCGATCCGAACACGGGCGAGATGGACATCGAAGCCATCAAGACCGTCGTCGCTGAGGTCGGAGATCCGGATTCGGAGATCCCGCTGGCCGAGGCCAGCAGGATGGATCCGGCCGCGGCGATCGGAGGTGAGGTGATCTTTCCTCTGGACTTTGCGGACTTCGGCCGCAACGCCATTCTCATGGCGAAGCAGATCCTGATTCAGCGCGTACGAGAGGCGGAACGAGAACGGATCTACAAGGACTACATCCATCGTGTGGGCGAGGTGGTGACCGGCAACGTCCAGCAGATCAGTCGGGGCGACATCATCGTCAACCTGGGACGGGCCGAGGCGCTCCTACCCCAACGCGAGCAGATCCGCCGGGAACGCTTCCGCCAGGGAGACACGATCCGGGCCTACGTCATCGACGTGCAGCATCCGGCCAAGGGGCCTCAGGTTCTACTTTCCCGGGCGCACCCACGGCTCCTCGAGCGCCTGTTCGATGCGGAGGTCCCTGAGATCCGCGACGAGATCGTCGAGATCCGAGCCATTGCGCGGGAACCGGGCGAACGGTCGAAGATCATGGTGCTCAGCCACGATCAGCGCGTAGATGCGGTCGGTGCATGCGTCGGGATGCGAGGAGCGCGCGTGCAAGCGGTGGTCCGGGAGCTGAACAACGAGCGCGTGGATATCATCAATTACAGCGACGATCCCTTGACGTTGGTCTCTCGTGCCTTGACCCCTGCGACCGTCTCCAGCGTCGAGATAGATGAACATAACCATAGGATGAGCGTGCAAGTCGATGATGACCAGTTCTCCCTAGCTATCGGCAGGCAGGGGCAAAATGCACGGCTGGTCGCCATGCTGACGGGCTGGTCCATCTCCATCATCAGTCGGTCGCAGCGGGAGGCGGGAGATCAGTTGGCCCATCATGCGCTTTCGGAACTAAAGGGCATCGGCGACACGTTGGCGGAGCGGCTGGTCGCTCGCGGCTATGAGACGGTCAAGGACATTCACGATGCCTCTGTCGCGGACTTGGAGGCTGTTCCGGGCATCGGCACGCGCATGGCGGAGCGGCTGATCGAGAAGGCGGAGGCACTCGCGCAGCAACTGGCGGCCGCCGCAGAGGTGGACGGCGAAGAAGAGGCAAGGGTGTGATGAGGGCCCAGAGCATTGTCTGGACAAGGGGGTGGCCCGGCTGAGTAAGCAACGCGTTTACCAGGTGGCGAGAGAGTTCCGCATCTCGAGCGAGGCGCTGTTGAAAATGCTTCGCGAGATGGATGTGAGCGCAAAGAGTCACATGAGTGTCGTCGAGCCCGAGGCTCATGACCGGGTACGCCAGCGTCTTGAAGCGGAAAAAGAGGGTGCGCGTCGGGAGATCCATCGTAAAGAGATGTTCCACAGGGCCTCCCAGCGTCAAAAGCCGCGCCCACAGCGCTTGCAGAAACCACAGGCTCAAAGCGCCACCGAGGTTCCGAGCAAACCGGCGGCGAAGCCCACCCCACCGCCGCGCCGATCCGCTGCTCCCGTCCAACAGCAGCGGCCCGGATTTGCGCCGCGCGTCGGTGGCGGCAGGCGCAGGCGCAGGCGTCGGCGCGTGAGGGACGAGCGAGAAATCCGAGATAGTATCCGGCAGACTCTCGCCAAGATCGAAATCGGCTCGCGCCCGCGACGACGCCGGTCCCGGGTCCGCGAGCCGGGCGAAGCCCCTTCTGAAGGCCGCAATCTATTGCGCGTTGCGGAATTCGTCTCTGTCGCTGAGTTGGCGCATGCGATGGAAGTGCGTCCGAGCGAGGTGGTGGCCAAGTGCCTGGAAATGGGCCTGGTGGTTACGGTGAACCAGAGGCTCGACTTGGACGCGATCATCATGGTGGCGGACGAATTCGACTTCGACGTCGAGCCCCTGGCGGCGTACGCGGAGGACATGCTCGAGGCCGATGATGAAGAGGCCGATGAGAGCGCTCAAGAAGGCCGCGCCCCCGTGATCACCGTGATGGGCCACGTCGACCACGGTAAGACGTCGCTTCTCGATCACGTTCGCGACACTCGCGTCGTCGCGGGCGAGATGGGCAGCATCACGCAGCACATAGGCGCATACGTCGTGGTGCATAACGGTCGGTCGGTCACCTTCCTCGATACGCCGGGCCACGAGGCCTTCACGGCGATGCGGGCGCGCGGGGCGCGGGTCACGGACGTAGTGGTCCTGGTCGTGGCGGCCGAGGATCACGTCATGCCGCAGACCGTAGAGGCGATCGATCACGCACGCGCTGCAGACGTGCCAATCATCGTGGCCATCAACAAGATCGACCTGCCTACGGGCGACCCCGACCGCATCCGCCAGGAACTGGCGCAGCACAGCGTTCTCGTGGAGGGGTGGGGCGGCCAGGTCCCCTGTGTCGAGGTTTCGGCTAAGACGGGCCAGGGCGTGGATCAACTCCTGGAACTGATTCTGCTCCAAGCGGAGATCCTGGAACTCAAGGCCAACCCGAGCCGGCGCGCCCGCGGTGTTATCATCGAGTCGGGGCTAGACCGGGGCCGGGGGATCGTCGCGACGGTTCTGGTGCAGGAGGGCGTGCTGCACGTCGGTGACCCCTTCGTCACCGGGTTTTACAGTGGGCGCGTGCGAGCACTCCTTGATGAGTTCGGACGCAACGTCAAGCATGCGCAACCCTCCACACCGGTACGGGTCCTGGGCCCGTCGGGGGCGCCCCAGGCGGGCGACTCCTTCTTTGTGCTCGCCAGCGAGCGGCAGGCACGAGAGATCAGCCAAAGACGCCAGCAAGCACGCCGAGAGCAGGAATTCCGCCGAGGCCGGAAGGTCTCGCTAGACGACATCCGCGAGCAGGTGATGGCGGGCGAGACGCCGACGCTCGAGCTCATCATCAAGGGCGATGTGGACGGATCGGTCGAGGCCTTGCGCGATCAACTGACGGCCATATCAACCGACGAGGCGCGCGCAAACGTCATCCACCAGGGCGTGGGAGGCATCACGGAATCGGATGTCCTGCTTGCGGCGGCCTCCGATGCGGTCATCGTTGGCTTCCACGTCCGACCCGATCCTCGAGCGCGCGAGGTGGCGGCCCGAGAAAACGTCGAAATCAAACTCTACCGGGTGATCTTCGAGGCGGTCGATGAGGTCAAAGCAGCGCTCTCGGGTATGCTGGCACCGACGATCCGGGAACAGACCACCGGCACGGTCGAGGTGCGCGAGGTATTCCGCATCCCGCGCGTGGGCGCAGTGGCGGGCTGCTACGTCGAATCAGGGAGCGTCCGGCGTGGTGCCAGCTTGCGAATCATCCGCGATGCCGTAGTGATCTATGAAGGTCAGGTGGGGTCGCTCAGGCGTTTCAAGAACGACGTGACCGAGGTGGCAGCGGGCTACGAGTGCGGGGTCGGCGTGGAGAACTTTCAGGACATCAAGGCAGGAGACGTGCTGGAGGTCTTCGATCTTATCGAGGAGGCCCGCAGCCTCTAAACCGAGCCCCGGCGCGGGCGCCCACTGCGCAGCCGGGCAGGGGATGGCATGGTCGTCGGTGTGATGCACGTAGATCTCTTGGTATCGGAAAGCGGGTCTCTCAAACGCAAGCGTCAGGTGCTCAACAGTTTGAAGGATACCATTCGCAGGAAGTTCCAGGTCGCGATTGCGGAGGTGGATGGCCACGATCTTTGGCAGAGAGGGGCGCTGGGTATCGCGGTGGTCTCGACGGCACAAGCGCACGCCACTAGCGTGCTGAACAAGGTGCTCGATCTACTCGAGACGGATGGCCGCATTCAGGTGCTCGACCACGTGATGGAGATGCTGTAGGTCCATGTCACCCCATATTCCTTAACGAGACCGCTCTTTCTATCCGAAGTGGGCTGAGCCTTTTCATGATCTCCCAACCAACTCTATAGATCGTAAATTGTTGATTTTACGTGGGTATAGAGGATAGAGAGCGAAATCTTAGAGAGCCTGGCGAAAGAAAGAGCGGATGAATTTCCGGGCCGTCAAGAAACGGGTCTCGCCTACCCTCGTTGACGTAGCACAAATGTTGCGACGTCAGGGATGAAGTGGCCTCACGGTCAACCACCACCGCTTGTAGCCGATCGCTTCCGTCATTCGCGGCGGCTGAAGCGTGCCGTTGCGTGGAGCACACAAAGAGCGAAGAACGCATGAAAAGAAGCTTGGCGGTAGGTTAAGGGCCCGAGATTCGTTGCGAACCGTGGCTACGATCAAGACGAGACGCTAGTAAGGGCTTCAAGGAGGATCTTCCGAAGTGGCCAGGGATCGCACTCGCTTCAAGTCCGCAAGGACGGCCTGGCAGGGCTATGGGCAGAGCGGCGACGGTGCCCAGCGTAAGGCACGCGTCGCATCCGACATGCGCGCTGTGCTTGCAGCGCTTTTGGAACGAAAGATCAAGGACCCGCGCGTCGGATCGGCGACGATCACAGGTGTGAAGCTGGCAGACGATCTGACGTCGGCGACGATCTACGTCACCGGGCCCGGCACGCCGGCTGAGCGCAATGACACCCTAGCGGGTTTGGAGAGCGCAGCGGGTTTCCTGCGCGGCGAGGTGGGCCGGCGACTGCGCCTCAAGCGGGCACCAGCTCTGCTCTTCCAACACGATCGGTCCCTGGACGACGGTGCTCGGATCGATGCGTTGCTCCAGTCGCTGCGCGAGACGAAAGAGTGAGCGTGGGCGCTCCGCGCGAAGGGGTTGCCCAGGCGGCTGCTGCGCTGCGAGGGGCGCGAACGGCCATCGTAGTCACCCACGTCGACCCCGATGGCGACGCCGTCGCATCGCTGCTCGGCATGCGGACACTGCTAGTGATGCTGGGCTGTGATGTGCATGCGCTCATGCCCGGCGCCGTCCCCCCCCGCTACCGTTTTCTGCCCGGCGCCGACGCCGTCGTGGAGGCGGCGCCTGCGGGGGGCGTCCCTGACCTCATCGTGACACTCGACACGCCGCTCCCCGAGCGCTGCAACATGCCCCTCGAACTGTGGGATCACGGCATCCCAGTGCTCAACTGCGATCACCACGACACGAACGTGTACTTCGGCGATGTTGTCCTGCTCGACCCGAAGGCATGCTCCACGGCAGCTCTGATCTATCGGCTCTTCGATCACTTGGGTTGTCAGCCCTCACAAGAAGCGGCCACGCAGCTCTACTGCGGCATTCTGACTGACACGGGTCAGTTCGGCTTCCCCAATGCGGACCCCGAAGCCTTCCGCATCGCGGCACGGCTGGCCGAATGCGGGGCGCGGACCGCGTGGCTGGCCGATCAGGTCTACCGCCGCCGGTCGGTGGACGACATCGCTCTGCTCAGCCGGGCGCTCGACTCTCTAGAGGTCACCTCGGGTGGTCGTCTGGCCACGATGCAGCTCGATCGGGACCATCTGTCGCTCGCACAGCGCTCGCTGTGGGGCACGGAGAACCTGGTCGATTTCGCGATGTCCATCGAGGGCGTCGAGGTCGGCCTCTTCTTCCGTGGAACCGACGACGAAACGGTCCGTGTGAGCCTCCGTGCCAAGGATGGCTTCGACGTCGCTGAGTTCGCGTCGGTCTTCGGAGGTGGCGGTCACAAACTGGCCGCTGGCTGCCGACTCAAAGGCGATCTGGATCAGACAGTGTCCCGCGTCCGGGAAGAGGTACAGCGGTGGCTCACGCGCTGACGGTCTCGTCTCGGGAAGCTGAGGTCCCCATGGCGGGTGTGCTGCTCGTGGACAAACCGCGCGGCGTTAGCTCGGCTAGAATCGCCAGGGCTGTGGGTCGCGAGCTTGAGAGAAGGGTCGGCCATGCGGGCACGCTCGACCCTCTGGCGACGGGGCTGCTTGTGTTGCTCGTGGGCCGCGCCACGCGGCTCGCTCGCTTCGTGCTCACGGCAGAGAAGGTCTACCAGGTGGGTATCCGTCTGGGCGCTGCGACCACGACCTACGACGCCGAAGGCGAGCCAACCTTTCAGGCGCCGGTTCCACCCCTGTCGTGGGAGACACTCGCTGCAGCCTGCGGTGAGCTGGAGGGCGTGAGGGAACAGACGGTGCCGGCCTATTCGGCCGTGAAGTTGGGCGGACAGCGGCTCTACCGCTTGGCGCGCAGGGGGGTTGAGGTCACACCGCCACGGCGCACGGTCGAGGTCCGAACGTTCCGGCTTCTCGCCTATGAGCCGCCCGTCCTCAGAGCCGAGGTCGTCTGCTCGAAGGGAACCTATGTGCGCAGCTTGGCGCACGAAATCGGAGAGATGCTGGGCACAGGTGCGCACGTCGAGAGCCTGCGGCGGACGCGCGTAGGCGCCTTCGATGTGGGTCGAGCGCTGGAGTTCGACCGGGTTGGGCACGTGCCAGCACGAGCGATCCTCAGCCGCTGGCTTCTTGACCCCACGGAGGCGCTGTGCGGCATGCCGACCCAAGACCTGAAGCACGAGTTGATCGAACGGTTCGCCCGAGGCGGAGCGATCCCGATACCAGGAGAGGTCTCTCGGGCGAGCATGCGCGTGGCCGTGCAGGACGAGGATGGGGAGCTGGTGGGTGTCGGCGAGGTGGACGCTCGTGGAGAAACCCTGAGGCCGGTATGCGTTATAGCGGGCGCGGAGGCGTCATCGTCGTGAAGGTATGAAGGTCATACGCGGTCTGGATGTGGGTGAACTCGCGCAGGTGCCCCCGCGTCGGGTGGTAGCTCTAGGTAGCTTCGACGGCGTTCACCGTGGCCACCAGGTAGTGGCAGCGGCGTGTGTGGAGCGCGCGGCGTCGCAGAACGGCGTGGTGCTCGCGGTCACCTATGAGCCGCATCCCCTGGCCGTTCTGGGCCGGGAACACGGGCCCTTTCTGCTGACGCCGCTGGACGAGAAAATCGAGCTTCTGGCGGGCCTCGGGATCGACGCAGTCGTCGTCATCGAGTTCTCTCAGGCGCTGGCGCAGATGGAGGCCGCGGTTTACGCGCGCTCCATCGTGTTTAGTACCCTACAGCCATCCGAGGTGATTGTCGGAGCCAACCATGGGTTCGGTCGAGGACGCTCTGGCACGCCGGCGCTTCTTGAGGCGCTGGGCTCGGAGCGCGGGGTCCGCGTGGTGCGTATGGGTGCGGAAAGCGCTCTTGGGGACTCTATCTCAGCAAGTCGCACACGCCTGCTTCTTCGTGCGGGAGAGGTCGAGGAGGCACGGACGCTCCTGGGCCGTCCCTACCGGCTGACGGGTACGGTGATCCGGGGCGAAGAGCGCGGGAGACGCCTGGGCTTTCCCACCGCCAACCTTGAACTGGCTCATCCGCAGAAACTTCTGCCACAAAGCGGGGTCTATGCAGTAGAAGTCGAGACCGGCGGTGAACGCCACTGGGGCGTGATGAACATCGGCGTGCGGCCGACGTTCGGGGAGAGATACCGCCTGGCCGAGATCCATGTCGGCGACTTTGAGGCCGACCTGTACGGTACAGCGCTGAAGGCCGACGTGGTAGCGCGCTTGAGGGATGAGCGACGCTTCCCGAATATCGAGGCCCTCAGAGCCCAAATTGAGATTGATGTGGCGCGCGCCCGGGACCTGGCCGGCTCAGCAAGGCTCGCCTCGCGAGCAAGGGGTCGGGACACAGGCGTAGTCAGGTAACGTGGAGGGAGGTGAAAGCTTGCCGTTGACCGAAGAGTTCAAGCGCGAGACCATCGAGGCGTTCGGCACCCATCCCGGGGATTCAGGACGCACTGAGGTGCAAGTCGCGCTTTTGACGCGTCGCATCAGCGACATTACCGGGCATCTGCGCATCCACCGCAAGGACTATCACACGCAGTTAGGGCTTATGAAAATGGTGGGTCAGAGGCGACGGTTATTGCGCTACCTACAGCGCAAGGACCCCGCGCGCCATCGTGCCGTGGTTAACCGGCTGGACTTGCGCGGGTAGACGAACGAGGAGATGGCGAAGGGAACGGTGCATATCACACGGTTGGCTGACGGAAGGCGCGGGTTCTACATGGGCTCGTGCGGACGCCGGAAGCTCCGGAACGCGCGTGAAGCCACAGGTGCTCACGCCACGAGGTAGAGTGAAGTTGGAGGCAGGTAGATGATTCATCGAGTGGAGCTTCCTTTGGGGCGTCATACTTTGCGCTTAGAGACGGGTCACGTCGCCAAGCAGGCCGACGGCGCCGTCTGGGTGCAATGCGGAGAGACGGTCGTGCTCGCAACCGTATGCGCAACGCGCGAGCCCATCGTAGGCAAGGGCTTCTTCCCGCTATCGGTGGAATACCGCGAGAAGGCTTACGCGGCAGGCAGGATTCCGGGCAACTTCTTCCGGCGGGAGGGCCGGCCCGGCGAGGCAGAAATTCTCGCCGCGCGCCAGGTGGACCACGCGATCCGGCCCATTTTCCCCGACGGCTACAATCATGATGTTCAAATCATCGTCACCGTACTCTCGACCGACCTGGAAAACGTGCACGATGTTCTGGGCGTGACCGGTTCGTGTGCAGCACTGGCCATCAGCTCAGTGCCGTTCGAAGCAACCATGGCGGCGGTGCGTGTGGGACATGTCGAAGGCGAGTGGATCATCAATCCGACGTACCAGGAACTGGACGCGTCGGACTTGAACATAGTCGTCACCGGCACGGCGACGGATGTCGTTGCCATCGAAGGCGAAGCACACGAGGTGCCCGAGAGCGATCTGCTGCACGCCCTGGAGGTTGGGCACGAGGCGATCAAGCAGGTGTGCGGGCTCATCGAGGAGCTTCGCGCGCAGTGCGGCAAGCCCAAGCAGATCTTCGATGCGCCCGAGCCCGACCCTGAGCTTGAACGGGCGGTCGAGGAGCTAGCGGCGCCGCGTATCCGCGAGGCGAACGCGCTATCGGATAAGGTTGAACAGTACAACGCGCTCGCCGCCGTGACCGACGAGGTCATCGCAGCGTTGGCTGAGCGGTTCCCCGAGCAGGATGTGGCGATCCGCAAAGCGTGTGACAAGGTCGAGAAACAGATCATGCGGCGGCTGATCCTCGACGAAGGCAGGCGCGTGGACGACCGGCGCCCGGACGAGATCCGCCCTATCACTTGCGAAGTGGGCGTGCTCCCGCGGACGCACGGCTCAGCCATCTTCACGCGCGGCGAGACCCAGGCGCTGACGGCAGCCACCCTCGGCACGAAGCTGGACGAGCGGATGATCGACGACCTAGAAGGGAAGCAGTGGAAGAGCTTCATGCTCGACTATAACTTCCCGCCCTTCTGCGTGGGCGAGGTGCGGATGATGCGCGGGACCAATCGCAGGGAAATCGGCCACGGTGCGCTGGCGGAGAGGGCCATTCAGCCCGTCGTGCCCACCGACGAGGCTTTCCCGTATACGATCCGCGTTGTGTCGGACATTCTCGAATCGAACAGTTCCTCCTCCATGGCCACAGTCTGCGCTGGGTCACTGGCCTTGATGGACGCCGGCGTGCCCGTGAAAACGGCCGTGGCCGGGGTCGGCGTCGGCCTGATCACCGAGGGCGACCACGCTGTCCTTTTGAGCGACATGGCGGGGATCGAGGACCATCTGGGGGATATGGACCTGAAGGTGGCGGGCACGCGCGAGGGTATCACGGCCATCCAGATGGACATCAAGATCGGGGGACTGAGCATCGGCATCTTGCGCGATGCGTTCGAGCGCGCGCGCGGGGGGCGCCTGCACGTGCTGGGCCTCATGGAGGAGGCCATCGCTGGGCCTCGCCCTGAGCTGTCCCCGTACGCGCCACGGATCCTCTCACTGAACATCAAGCCCAGCCAGATCGGCCTCGTCATCGGCCCTGGCGGCAAGATGATCCGGGAAATTCAGGAACTGACCGACTCCAACATCTCCGTCGAGGACGATGGTCGCGTCACGATTTATGCAATCGAGGCCGACAAGGCGGAGGCGGCCAAACGGCGCATCGAAGAACTGGTCGTGGAGGCTGAGATCGGCAAGGTCTACAGTGGGACCGTCAAGCGGATCGAGCCCTATGGCGCCTTCCTAGAGATCCTGCCCGGTAAGGAGGGCATGGTGCATATTTCTGAGTTGGATCTCGGGCGCGTCGAGCGCGTCGAGGACATCCTGCAGATGGGCCAGACGGATGTGCCCGTGAAGGTGGTCAACATCGATGAGCAGGGCAAGATCAGGCTCTCGCGTAGACAGACGCTTCCGGGCTTCCAGGAGGACACGAGCCGCGGTAACGATGACCGAGAGGGTCAGCGGCGGAAGCGGAGGCCACCGCGAAGACGTCAGCCGGCGTCGTAAGCCGGCGCGCGCCCGACGACAACCCGAACCGACGACCACTTTGGACCGCTCCAGTGGTCGTCTTACCACCTTCTCTTCAAGCGATGGAAACCACTATGCGCGCGACCGTTCTGCCCGGGGGTTTGCGCGTCCTTTCCGAGACGATGCCGGATGTCCGTAGCGTCGCGGTCGGCGTCTGGGTCGCCACCGGTACGAAGGACGAACGCCCCAGCGACGAGGGCACGAGCCATTTTATCGAACATATGGCGTTCAAGGGCACTTCGACACGCGACGCCTTCCGCATCGTGAGCGACATCGAATCGGTCGGCGGCTACCTGAACGCTTACACCGGCCGAGATGTGACCTGCTTCCACGCCAGAGTCCTCGCGCCCGACCTGACCAGAGCCACCGATGTCCTGGCGGACATCCTGCTCAGGTCGATCTTCGATGAACGTGAGATGGAGAAAGAGAAGGAGGTGGTCCTCGAGGAGCTCCGCGCTGTGGACGATACCCCCGATGATCTCGTTCAGGAGGCCTTTGCCCAGCTTTTGTGGGAGCCTCATGCAATCGGCCACCCGATCCTCGGCACTGCGGAGGCGATCCGGAGATTCAGCCGAGAGCGCTTGCTCGATCAGATGGCGCGGTACTACGTGGCGCCCAACGCCGTGGTCGCGGCGGCTGGGGCAGTGGATCACGATGCGTTCGTTGCCGACGCGGCTCGGCAATTCACATTTGCGGCATCGCTACCGCCCGCACCAGCGCCTCCACCAGGGACCTCCCGCCGACGGGTGATCGTGATCGAGAAGCCCATTTCGCAGGTGCACTGCTGCTTGGGGGGCATCGGACCGGCTTTTGGTGATGGGAATCTCTTCGCCGCCTCGGTGACTAACACGATCCTTGGAGCAGGGATGAGTTCGCGGCTTTTCCAACGACTGCGCGAGCGCGAGGCCCTGGCGTACGCCGTGGGTTCGACGCTGGAGACACTCGGCCAGACCGGCATGGTGATGGCCTATTTGGCCGCAGAGCCCCAGGATGCCCCGCGCGCTCTCCGGGCCCTCTTAGCCGAGTGCGATAGACTCGCGGCCCAGCGTCCGAGCGACGAGGAACTGGCCTCAGCCAAGGCACAGCTCAAGGGGAGCATCGTCATGGGCCTCGAAGGTGTGGGCGGACGCGTTTCCCGACTGGCCTACCAGCAGATCTACAGGGGTGCCTTCGACGATGTGGATGAGACGTTGGCGCGGATCGAGGGCGTCTCGGCGGTGGAAGTTCGGGCGACCGCCGCACAGCTCTGGGATCGCGAGGCGTTGAAGCTCGCGGTGGTAGCACCGCCGGGTGCGGTGGACGATGTGGCCGATGTCCTGGGGTGAACATCCCTCCGAGCCTGAAGCCCCTCGGGACATGATCATGGATTCGCTCGCGGAAACAGCGGCGCGCGTCGGCCTCGTCGAAGGGACCGAGGGAGTGCGGGCGGTGCTTGCGATGATCCACGCCCGAGCGCCCATCGGGACGCGAGAGCTCGCGCGAACCACCGAGTTGCCCTTACCTATCGTAGCCGCTCTGCGCGGCGAGTTGGAGCGGGCTGGTCTTGTCGTGCGTACGGCGCGTGGCGCAGCCTGCACCGATGACGGGAGGACTCTCCTCCGTGGCGGTGCGATGATCGAGCCAACCCCTGAGCGCACCGAGGGCCCGTGCGTCCCACCCGCTTTGTTGGAAGCGTTCCGTGCGCTGCTGGTCCACCGTCCATCCGCGGAGCGGCGCTTCGATCAGGTGCATGCCACCGCCGAAACGGCCTTGCGTCGCGCGCGCCTTCTGTGCGGGGATGGAGCAGTGGGGGATCGTGGAGTTCTGGTTCTGGGCGACGACGACTTCGTGGCGTTGGCGATAGTGCTGACGGCTCGTCACCTGGGCTTGGCGCCGCCCTGCGTCTGTGCGGTTGATGTGGACGGTCGGCTGGTGTCGGTTTTGGCCGCGGCAGTTCACGAGGCGGAAGCTCGCGTCGAGGTTCATCAGTACGACGCCCGTGAGCCGCTTCCGCTCGCGTTCGCGGGTCGCTTTGACTGGGTCTCGACCGATCCGCCGTACACCGAGGCCGGATTACGGCTTTTCCTACACAGAGCGGGGGAAGCTCTGGCGCCCGCCGGGGCGAGGCGAGTCCACTTGAGCTTCGCCCATCGGCTCCCCGAGCAGGGAAGCGAGTTGAGCCCCCTGATGGGCATATGCGGTTTCGAGGTCGAACGGACGCTCCCGCGCTTCAACACCTACGATGGTGCTAGCATCTTGGCGGCTCAGAGCCAGCTCCTCATCTTGCACCTGGCGACGGGGTTGCCCGAACCGATGGGCCGGTACGATGGGCCGCTTGTGACCTCGGAAGTCAGGCGGCATGCCCGGTACTATCGATGCGTGGACTGTGGAGCCCGGATTGCGGTCGGGGCAGAGCACGTCTATCCACACGCGGGGGCCCTGCGTGACCGCGGCTGTCCGCACTGCGGAGGCGGGCGCTTCCGCGTGGGTCGGGCGTGATCGGGACGGGTAGGGTCGCGTGAGCGACGCATTGGCCCTGCGCGCCGAGGCCACGCTGGTACTGGAGGCGCTTCTAGGGGGGGCGCGGCCGAGCGTTCGGGGCGTCGGGGTCGATCTCATCGAGGTGGCACGAATCGATCGTGCGGTGAGTCACTACGGCGAGAGGTTCGTGCGGCGGGTCTTCACCCCAAGGGAGGCCGATTACTGCGCGGTGCGTCCCCGTTCCAGCGAGCACTACGCGGCCCGGTGGACGGCCAAGGAGGCGGCCAGCAAGGCGCTGGGGACGGGGCTTAGCGGCGACATTGGTTGGCGGGATTTTGAGGTCATCACCGATGCGCGCGGCGGACCCGAGATGCACCTACATGGCGGTGCCACGAGGGCCGCAGCGTCTGCTGGGGTCGGGTGTGTGATCTTGAGCCTCGCCCATACCGGAGGCTACGCCCTGGCTGTGGCATTGGCGCTGGGTGACGTAGAGTCAGCGTAGGAACCGTGTACGACGTTTCGGTGGAACGGATTGCGGAAGCGGATGGCCGGGAGGTGGTCCTCGGCGGCTGGCTCCAGAATGCCCGTTCGTCCGGCAAGCTCCTGTTCCTCCAACTCAGAGATGGGACGGGCACGATCCAGTGCGTCGTGGCTCAGGACGAGGTCTCGCCCGAGGCTTTCGAGGCCGCAGCGGGCTTAAAGCAGGAATCGGCTTTCGAGGTGCACGGAGTGGTCAGAGCGGACCCTCGCGCTCCCATCGGCTATGAGCTTCATGTGGGAGACCTGCGCGTCGTCCACGGCACCGACGGGTATCCGATCACGCTCAAGTCGCACGGTGCCCCCTTCCTGATGGACCACCGCCACCTGTGGGTGCGTTCATCGCGCCAGGGGGCGATCCTCCGCGTGCGCAGCTCCATCGGGGGCGCCATTCGCGAGTTCTTCGAGGGCCGCGACTTCGTCCTGATCGATGCGCCGATCCTCACGAGCCTGGCGTGCGAGGGCACGACCACCCTTTTCGAGACCGACTATTTCGGTGAGCCGGCGTATCTATCGCAGAGTGGCCAGCTCTACATGGAAGCTTGTGCTATGGCCCTCGGTAGAGTCTACTGCTTCGGCCCCACCTTTCGGGCGGAGAAATCCACGGGACCGCACCATCTGACCGAGTTCTGGATGGTCGAGCCGGAGATGGCGTTTGCGACGCTGGACGACGCCATTGAGCTTGCACAGGCGCTGATCGCTCACATCGTCGCGCGCGTGCTTGACGAATGCCGACGCGAGCTGGCGACGCTGGAGCGAGACACCGCGCTGCTCGAACGCATCGTGCCGCCGTTTCCCCGGATCACCTACGATGAGGCCACCGACCGGCTGGAGGCAATGGGCACGGGGTTCGTTCGCGGCGACGATTTCGGCAAGGAGGATGAGCGAACCCTCTCCGAAAGCTTTGAGGCGCCGGTTATCATCACCCACTATCCGCGCGCATGCAAGGCCTTCTATATGAAGCCGGACCCAAAGCGTCCCGACCGCGCCCTGTGCGTGGACGTGCTGGCGCCCGAAAGCTTCGGCGAGATCGTGGGTGGTGGCCAGCGCGAGGATGACCTGGAAGCGTTGGAGGCGCGTCTTCAGGGCGAGGGACTGCCCCTGGAGAGTTTCGGTTGGTACCTAGACCTACGCCGCTACGGCTCGGTGCCGCACGCCGGCTTTGGGCTGGGGCTGGAGCGGATGGTCGCCTGGCTATGCGGTCTGGAGCACGTGCGCGAGGCGATCCCGTTTCCGAGGACGGTGGGGCGTCTGCGGCCGTAGGAATCATGGCGGCACCTGCGTGTTAAAGGCGCAAAAAGGGGATTCATGAGCCAGAGCGACGGTACGATGACCGAGAGTGTCCCGGTCCCTCAATTCAGCCGCGATTACGATCACACCGAGGTGGAGTCCAAGTGGCGCCAGCAGTGGTCCGAATGGGGACTCCATCGCGCGCCCGATGATGACTCGCGGCCGAAGTACTACTGTCTCGTCATGTTCCCGTACCCATCCGGCGAGGCGCTGCACGTCGGCCATTGGCGGAATTACACCATCAGCGATGTCTGGGCGCGCTACAAGCGCCTTCAGGGTCACAACGTCTTGCATCCGATGGGCTGGGATGTCTTCGGGCTCCCGGCCGAGAACGATGCCATCACCAGGGGCGTCCATCCGCGCGCGAGCACGGCCCGGAACGTGGCGGTGATGAAGCGCCAGTTTGAACAACTCGGCACCATGTACGACTGGGACCGGGAGATCGACACCTCGAACCCCGAGTACTACCGCTGGACGCAGTGGATCTTTCTCCAAATGTACAAGGCGGGCCTGGCCTATCGGCAGAAGGCGCCCATCAACTGGTGTCCGAGTTGTCAGACCGGCCTGGCCAACGAGGAGGTTGTCGCAGATCGCTGTGAGCGGTGCGAGACGCCGGTGACCAAGCGCCAGCTCGTGCAGTGGATGCTCCGCATCACCCGCTATGCGGAACGGCTTCTGCGGGATCTGGAAAAGCTCAAGTGGCCCGAGCACGTCAAGACGATGCAGACCAACTGGATTGGGCGCAGCGAAGGCGCGCTGGTGCGCTTCGTGGCGCTACCTCCCGATGATGCGGAGCAAGTAGAGCTGCCCGTCTTCACCACGCGGCCCGATACCCTCTTCGGAGCCACGTACATGGTCCTCGCGCCCGAACATCCGCTGGTCGAATGCCTAACGGCCCCTGAGCGAAGGGATCGAGTCGCCCGCTACGTCGAAGAGGCGCAGCGCATTTCGGAGGTCGACCGGACCTCCGCCGGCCGTGAGAAGACGGGCGTCTTTCTGGGCAGCTACGCGATAAACCCCGTCAACGGCGAGCGGCTCCCCATCTGGATTTCCGACTACGTGTTGATAGGCTACGGGACGGGCGCGATCATGGCTGTGCCCGCGCACGACCAGCGGGATTTTGAGTTCGCCCGAACTTTTGGCCTGGAAATCAGGCAAGTCATCGCTCCTCCGGACGCCCCGGAGGGGCAGGGGGCCCTGGAGGCGGCCTACGAGGCGTCCGGCGTCATGGTCCGTTCGGGTCCTTTCACTGGCCTGGATTCGGAGCAGGGGGCGGCGCGAATCGTCGCGTGGCTCACCGAGCGCGGCGGGGGCGAAGCGCAGGTCCAGTACAAGCTGCGGGACTGGATCTTTTCCCGCCAGCGCTACTGGGGCGAGCCTATTCCCATCGTTTACTGCGACGAGTGCGGCGAAGTGCCTGTGCCCGAAGAGGATTTACCGGTTCTGTTGCCCGAGGTCGAAGGCTATCAGCCTAGCGGCACCGGCGAATCGCCCCTAGCGACCATCCCCGAGTTCGTTAACACCGTCTGTCCGGCGTGCGACGGGCCAGCGCGACGCGAAACCGATACGATGCCCCAGTGGGCAGGCTCGTGCTGGTATTTCTTACGTTACGCCGATCCTCACAATACAGAGCGCCCCTGGGACCCCGAGCGTATCGATGCATGGCTGCCCGTGGACCAGTACATCGGCGGCGTGGAGCACGCGATCCTGCACCTTCTGTACGCTCGCTTCTTCATCAAAGTACTCTACGATCTGGGTCATTTGCCCTTCGACGAGCCCTTCACGCGTCTGTTCAACCAAGGAATGATCTACCTGCACGGGGCGAAGATGAGCAAGTCCAAGGGCAACGTAATCAGCCCCGACCCCTTGGTCGAGCGCTACGGAGCCGACAGCGTGCGCCTTTATGGGCTCTTCGTTGGCCCCCCTGAGCAGCACGCCGAATGGAACGAACGCGGCATCGAGGGCGTGGCGCGCTTTTTGGGGCGCGTGCGCGGTCTGGTCGGTCGCAGTCTCGATGAGCCATCGGAGGCGACGCAGGCGCTCGTCAGGCGGCGGCACAGGTTGGTCCAGCAAGTCACCTGGGGTATTGAGGGCTTCCGGTTCAACACGACCATCGCGCGGATGATGGAGTTCGTCAACGAGGTCAGCGGAGCCGAGGATGGACGGGGCCGCATCGATCCCGAGACCGCTTCGGCCTTCCTTCTCCTCCTGGCACCGTTCGCGCCGCACCTGGCTGAGGAGTACTGGGCGCGCGCGGGCCACACCCAGAGCCTCTTCCTCGCATCCTGGCCAAGCTACGACCCCCAGCTCGCCACGGTCGAACTCATCACGGTGCCCGTCCAGGTGAACGGTAAAGTGCGCGCGCGCCTGGAGGTCTCCACAGACATTGCGGAGGAAGAGCTCGTTGCCCGCGCTAGGGCAGAGGAGAACGTGAAGGCTCACCTGGGTGGGCGGGAACCCCGCCGCACGGTCGTTGTGCCCCGACGACTCGTCAATTTCGTCGTGTGACGAACTACTGAGGTTTGCAGAGGCGAAGATGCCTCGACGCCCGAGCGGGGACTCTTCTAGCCTGCATGGCAAAGTTCCCGCATCAATGCAATGGCGGATGTGGGGATCGCGGAGTTGTCTCGCTGTACCACGCGTGAAGAGCCATCGGTTCGGAAACTCTCGTCCGGCTTCATCCCTCGGCTCTTGCCGCGTACACCAGCGTAGTGTCCTCGAAAGGTGCCAAACAGGCCTCTCGCTCGGGGGTGTTGTCAAACGTGGCGCTCGTCCGGCGTGGGACCGGGCCCGCCAGGGCCACGTCTAAGGTTTGTGCGCTGACATCGATGCCAACGGGACGGGATTTGTGCATGACCCCTCCTTGGACTATAGTGTAGATTTTGGTCCCCTGACCTTGGACTCTTGCTTACCGACCTTGTAGATACAGCCTCAAGGGGCTCAGATACTCCTCAGCATGGGCAACGAAGGCGGGGAGCCAATCTAACGTACAAGGTCTAAGCCTTCAGGCGACATCGGCCTCTTCGGGGAGAAGTGATATGAAGAGAGTCTTCAGAGTGCTCGGTACGGTCCTCGTGACGGTCGTTCTCTTGGCGATGATTGGCCTAGGGATCGGGACGATGCAGCCGATGCCCGATAACGCCGTGGTCCTGCTTGATCCGCTGGAAGAGACCTACATCGCACCGCCGTGTCTTGACATCTCCGAAGAGCAGGAGGCCGAGTTTTCAAGACTCACGGCGGACGTCTCCACCTTCGAGTATTCCATCGTCGTCTTCGAGGACATGACGGGGCTTCGTTACGCGGATGCGGCTAGGGCATATCGCCTTGAGTTTCGTCCTGATCCAGACTGCCGTGATCAAGGTGCTTTCACCAGCGATGGACGCAGCTTGACGGGGCTCGTTCTTCAGCACCTGGGGATTCTCCGGGAGAAGCCCCGACGGTGGACCGATGACGGAGGCTGGAACTGGTAGTGCAGGGTGCCTCGGCCACGTTGCCTAAGAGAACTTGGATGGGATCGCTGCAGAGATTGGAATGGGCTGTACCCGCTCCGATGTGATTCGCGCCGCCGTTGATCGCGCCATCGTTGATGTGAAGTGCTTTGGCGTGGACATACTGCGCTAGACCCCAGAACCAGCCACCGAGAACTGAGCCCCGCGATAACCGAAGCCCTAAAACCCGTTGGCTTGCTGCCCTTAGTTTACAGAATACTTCTTATGCGACATCAAAGGTAGTTGCGGCACCAGGCGCCCTAACGCTCACTCCCATAACCCACTCCCTGCTTTGTGGATAACTTGTGCGGAGAAAACGCAGAGTGGCACACCCGGACTCATCGAGGCGCCACTTACGTTTGGAAGAATCTGGGGGGTGTTTAGAGCGGAGAGACTGTCACGTCTCGAGGTGACCCAGGCGTCGGTGAGCCCGAAGAACCCAAAGGGGGAGATCGACGAGATGCTTTTCCCATCCCTCGGGTAGTGCCCAGCTACCGTTGAGGCCCTGAGTAGCCGCCAGGCGCTCCCAGGTGCGAGCCACGAGCGTGTGATCGGTGGTGAGACTTGCCGTGTGTGCGTTTTCGAGGAGCCGTGCGAGCTCGTAGGGATCGATCTCGTTGAAGCGGTCCATCAGGTCCGCGACGCAACCCTGGACGATATTGGGATCCAAGCCCGCGAAGGCGGCGAGGCCGAAGATCGTGGCATGCACGTAGCCGGGGAATCCCCTACCCTGCATCCATCGCTCGCTTAGCCAGCGCTGCCCGAGCTTGACCTGCCTGTGATCGCGCCAGCGCGTGCGGCGCAAGTAAGAGACGGCGCCCGCCGTGAGCCATACGGCGTTGGCAGGGCGATCGGGCGCCATCCATGGAGGAGGCTCGAAGGCGCTAAGTAGCTCCGGTTCCCGCCACGAGCCGTCCGAGCTCTGCGAGTGGAAGAGGAAGAAGGCGGTCATGCGGGTTGCACGGCTCGCCTCCAGTCCATGGGCCAGAAGCAGCCGCATCGCAGAGAGACTATAGGTCACCGTACTGATGGTGCAATCTAACCGCGTCTCGCCGCCGTAACCGGGGACTTCCCGCCACCCACCATCGCCGTTATGGCTCATGGTGATGGCTGTCTGGATGGCTGGCGGCAGGGGGGTATTTTCGAGGATGTGCGCGAGCCGGGCCCGCTCAACATCCGTCCCGTTGGCCCGGACGAAGTCGGCCGCGGCGGCCAAGTCAACCACGGGCCGCACTACCTCAGGTAGGCCAAGAGCTCCTGCTTGGCGAGAATGGCAGCCTGGCTATCGGCATATCCATCTCGGACGCGTTCGAGCGCGCGCCTGGCCTCCTCTGGCCGGTTCGCTTCATCGAGGCAGCGCGCGGCCTCTAGGAGCGCCCAGGACGCAAAGGGCGAGTCACTGCGCCTGTCGGCGTACTCTAGCTGGATATCGGCCGCGGACGTAAAGTCGCCCTGCTCCTCCCAGCAAGCGGCCACGCCATTGGTCGCCGCATAGCCAAGGACACCGTCTCCGTCGCCGAAGGCATCGAGGTAACCTTTGAAGACATCGCGGGCCTCGTCATAGCGGCTCTGCTTGAACCGCAGATTGCCCAACTGCACCCATGCCTCAGCGGCACTCGGCGTACCCGAGTACTCGCTGGTAACGCGCTGATAGAGGCTCGCGGCCTCCTCTACTCTGCTCTCAGTTTGGGCGATGACGGCTTCGCCCAGGTTCTCCATCGCCAGGCGGCGCTGCTCGTGCCGGTGGGAGCTCATCGCGAGCACCACGACCGCGACCACAACAACCCCTGCCCCACCCAGGCCAATGTATCGAAGGTTTGCCGTGCACCAGTACCATGCCGTGAACAGGAAGGTGACAAACCGGTCCTGCTTGATCTCACGCCGCGTGATGCGGCGATAGGTTCGTGTCGGCATCGCCTTTCCTCAGTCCTCTTGTCCTTGGGGCCCAAGCGCCTGACGATGGGCGAGGGCAGCCAGGTTCCTCAAAAGTTCTCTTTTAGCGACGGGCGGAACGCCCCGTAGATCTCGTCACAGATAGTTGTCTGGACCGAGTCGAGCTCCTTCACGTCCCGCACCTGCACCATCTGCTCGGTGGCTTGGGCCACATCGCTGTACGCATCGCTCCCTACAGTCGCCAGGATACCCGCCCGAAAGCAAGGCTCTCATCGATATAAGCCACCGCCCCCCCTCTCCCCTCAGCCTGTGAATGGCCTGTGGCCTACCTTGAGCGCCTTCGGTGGCGAATTTCTAGGGCCGCCGCTGACCGCTCGACGATGCTCACAACAGAGGCCATGCGCACCGACCCGCGCCGCATCTCCAAAAGGATGTCTGTGCCCACCTCCGTCGCGCGCACCATCTGCATCAGAGCCTGGTAATCCGGGACGTCGACGCCGTCGTAGCGCAGAAGCACGTCTCCCGGCCGAACGCCCGCGTAGTAGGCGGGGCTATCCCTGACCACGCCGTCAACCACAACGCCGACGGTGGGGCGTGCACTTCCGCCGGGCGCCGGGGCATCCGTGACGGCGACCCCCAGCCACCCGTACTCAAACTCACCGCGTTCAACGACCCGCTTGGCCAGGGAAAAGGCCCTGCCGATGGGAACCGCGAGCCACAACTGGCCCGAGGCCACTTGCGTCTGAACGGAGCCGCCGCCAGCCATAGCCGGTTCCAGGGCCTGCGCGCGCATGTCCCCCCAGACGATCAACCCCACGAGGTGCCCCTGGCTGTTGAAGACGGGTGCGCCCAGCGACAGCGACAGCGCCGGAAGGCTCACCTCCATCAGCTCACCGGGGCCCGGCACAGCACTGAATGCGCCGAGTGCGCCCGCAACGTTCCCCTCGTCGAGCGGGGCGGCGGCCACAATGGCCCAGTGCCCAGCGCGTATCGTGTCGGCGTCTCCAATGGGCGGGACGGCACTGTTACCGAGCGGGGCCCGCAGGACGGCGATCCCCAGTTCAACATCGCTCCCCAGCGCCTCTGCGGCGACCTGACGGCCATCGTGGCGGATGATCTCAATGGCGAGGGCATCGCGCACGAGCTGCTCCGCCGTGAGCACTATGTCGGGGGCCTGAAAGATGACGCCGGAGCCAATCTTCAGTAGAGTCGCATCTGCCGCGGCAGGATCGTCGGCAGCAAGGTCCGTGCGGGGGCAGGTGCTGCACACGCCCACGACAGTAGGCGCGGCGCCCGAAAGGATGGAAGCGACTTCGCCTTCGAGCCGATCGAGGATGGATCGCTCAGCCCCGAGGGCAAGCTGGGGCAAAGCGAGCAGGATTAGGCTGAACGACCGCGCTAGGGCCTTTGGACGGCCCGAATGGGGTCGCCGGCAGTCGGGCACGCGTTGGATCGCGACCATCGACGCCACGCGCTAGAAGGTCACATAGCGCACGAGCCGGACGCTCTGGATCGGGGGATTTTCCGTGAGGGCGGTGTCATCGGCCGCCGCCGAACGTGGCGCTACGATGGGAAGAAAGGTACGACCCCGGACCGTCCAAAGGCCGCCAATGACACCGCCGGATCCGAAGGTGCTTAGCACCGGCCGCTGCAACGCAGGGCGTTCCTCGGTCGCATCGGTGGTGGGGCGTCCGGCGAACAGGATCCCCAGGACCAAGGCAGCGGCCACGGGCGTCAGAGCACGCACGAAAATATGACGACGTCCCGCGAACCACTCCCGCACGCGGGCCGCGGGCTTCTCGCTGCGGCCTATCTCCTCGGCCAACTGAGCGCGCAGCGTAAGGCCAAACCGACGGGACGGTCGAAAGCGTGAGAGGGATGCGAGCGCGTGGCGCACCGCGCGAAGCTCGTCAAGGCGCCTTGCACACTGGCGACATCCAACGACGTGCTCGCGAGCGGCCTCCAGGGCTGGCCCACGCAACTCGCCTTCACTCATGATGACCAGAAGGTCTTCAACGTCCCAACAGGAGTGGCTGCTCATTCTTTTGTATCGCTGAAGCCTCCGAGGCCGTTGTCACGGCCGTCGATCCGCAGCTTCTTTTGTAGTTTTAGGCGCGCGCGGTTCACTCGAGATTTGATCGTGCCCACCGGACAGTTCGCGATCTGGGCGATCTCCTGGTAGGACATCCCTTCTACATCGCGTAACAGCACCGCCTGGCGATACTTGGGGGGCAGTGCGTTGATGGCCTCCTGAATGCGCGCCTCGGTCATCCGATCGGCCACGACATCGTCGGGCAGATGACGCTCGTCGGGCAGATCGACGGGCCGCTCATCGTCATCGCCGCCGGAATCCAGAGAGAGAAACCGCCACCGCTTGCGCCGCCTCAGCTCGCTCTTGGCGAGATTACCCGCAATCGTAAAGAGCCACGTCGAGAAATGCGCAATTGCCTTATATTCTTTACGCTTGCGGTAGACCCTCAAGAACGTCTCCTGCACCACGTCCTGCGCCGTCTCCTGATCGTTAAGGAAACGATAAACGAAATTCAACAGCCGTTCCTCATAGCGACCGACGATTACGTCAAACGCCGAATAGTCGCCGCTGACGAAGCGAGCCAGCAACTCCTCATCGGTCGTGGCCCGCAGTTCAGCCGAATCCAGGCGTCGTAACAACATGCCGTTCACCCCTTCCCTTAGGCTTTCTTACACTCTCCGCCCAGACCAAAGGTTGCAGCAATCTTAGTGCTGGCTCTCTCTTCGAGCCTTGATTTTTCCGGCTTGAGACCCTATCCTGATCTCCAGTTCCAAGCAACAGTTAACAACCTAATGAATATATAATGTGCTGCGGCGAAAGCCAAAGTGACCACACGCCCACGACGGCCGATTCGGATGAGCCACGCGTCTTCTTTGTCTCGGATTTCCACTTCGGCGCCGAATCCCCCGCCGAGGAGCGCGCCAAGGCCCAGAGGTTCCTGAGCTTCTTGAGGCATCTGCCGCCAACGACCCAGGCGCTCTACATCGTCGGTGACCTCTTTGATTTCTGGTTCGAGTACAGACACGTTGTGCCGCGGGCGGGGGCGCGAGCGGTCGCCGAACTCGCACGGCTCGCCGAATCGGGGCTTCGAGTGATGCTCATTGGCGGCAACCACGACTACTGGCTCGGCGATTTCCTGCGTGACGAGATGGGCCTGGCCATCTCACGTCAGCCCGCCTCGGTCGAGCACTTCGGACAACGCGTTTTCCTTCACCACGGCGACGGCGTCAACCGCGCCAACCGGGGTTACAGGTTGCTGAAGTGGTTCCTCCGCCATCCCGTCAACGAACGCTTGTTCCGCCTGCTACACCCCGACTGGGGCGCTCGCCTGGCCCATTGGACCGCGCGGTCCAGCCGCGACTTCGGGGCAAAGGATCGCTTTGCCATGGACGGCTGGTACCCAGCTCTCGCGCGCGAGGTATTCGCCCGCGGCGTCACAGGCGTCGTCCTGGGACACTTGCATCAGCCGCTTCTGTTGCCGCTCGAGGGGGGCTGGCTGGCCGTGCTCGGTGACTGGGTGAAGCACAACACTTATCTGGAGATGACCCCGCGGGCGGCGACCCTCGCGCGCTGGCCCTCCCGCGAGGTCCTCGCGTCCGCCTCACTGGAGGCGCCCGTGAACGCATGATGACCTGTCCCCTACACCTCTAACCCCGGAAGGAATGAGACGGATGGCCCTAAATCTGAAAGCCCGATATGAGAGCGGCCTCGAGTGGGAAGCGTGGCTTGCGTCGGACGACACGAACGTCGAACGGATGCGCGCCAATTACAAGGCCGTCACCCTGACGGAGGCGGACCTAGGCTTTTTGGGGGGCGTGGAGCGGGCCGTCCACATCCTCGCCATCGGCGAGGCGTGGTGCGGTGATGTGGCTCGGCAGTTCCCCATTGTGGCGAGGATGGCCGCCGCCAGCCCTAACCTCCACATGCGCATCATTGGTAGGGATGACCAACTCGATGTCATGGAGCGCTATCTGAGCAACGGGGGATTGGCTATCCCAGTCTTCGTCTTCTTCAACGATCAGTTCATCGAGGTGGGCGACTGGAAGGCGCGTCCCGTGCGCTGTCGGGAGATCATCGCTCGCGGTCGCGCGGCAGGGCGGCTAGCGGAGGCGAAGAAGGAGGTCGCCGGGATCATGGACGATACCCAGGGGCGGCTCACCATCGACGAGATCCAGCACTTGATTGACATGGCGCTCTCTTGAATCGGCCTGCGCCAAGGCCAAGCCGGCCAGACAGCCGCCCGCTGCAAGGCCAGCCCACAGCCACGGCTCGACGGCTGGTTCTATAGGCTTCGTCAGGCGCGGCCCACCGACGCCCCCAGGAACATCGCGCCCAGCGCGGCGACGGTGTCCACTTTGAGCACGGTTGCCCATTTTTCAAGTTGCCCCGGGTCGGCGCGCGGCAAGGCGATTGCAGCGGCGATGAGAATAGGATCGACCACGCCCACCGTCACCCACAGGTACGGTGCACGAAACAGGCCGAGCGCGTACGGGAGCAGCGCCAGGACGGCCAAAAGCCCCACCAGGCCGCTCGCCAGCCGGGTGGCGCGTGCGGGACCCCACAAGACGGCTAGGGTCCGTGCGCCGAAGGCGCGGTCGGCGTCGGCGTCGGCGGCGTCCTTAACGATCTCCCGCGCGAGATGAAACAGCGCCGCGAGGGCTCCAGCCGCGAACGCGACCCTCGCGTCCCCGAGGGCGACGCCACCATAGACGAATGTCGCCCCGGACGCGACGCTGACCGCTACGTTACCCCACAGCGCCGTGCTCTTGAGCCACAAGTCGTAGCCCACCAGAAGGCAGGCGGCGCCCAGCGCTATGGCCGCGGTCGCGGGGCCCAGGGCTACGCCAATCGCCACGCCGAAGCCGCCCAGAACGGCCGCCTCCCAGATCGCTGCGCGGCGCGAGAGGGCACCACGGGGCAGCGGACGGTGGGGTTTCGCGACGGCGTCTAGCGCGAGATCGGCGATGTCGTTGAGTGCGTTGCCCGCCGCCTGGACCAGAGCTGCCGACGCCGCCGCCCAGAGCGCTATCCGCACGTCCCATGGCGCCTCGGAGAGGTAGGCGCCCACAAGAACGCAAGCGAAGCCGATCGCGCAGTTGTGGGGCCGGGTGATCTCCAGCCCGCCGAGTGCTGCACGGAAGCCCGTCATCGTTCGACCGCGCAATGCAACTGAGATCGTCTGGGTCTCACCGCCAAAGCCGTCGCCTCAGGCCGGCGGATCTTGCGCGGTCTCCCGTTTCGCCCCACGCGCCGAAGCCCCTCTCCATGACCTATCCTCGAGATCCCACGCGAGCAACTGTGCGGGATCAAGCACGCGCGAAGGCCGCGCCCCATTCTCCGGTGCCGCATCGAAAGCTGCCAGCGGTTGGCGCAAGCTCAGGGGGGACACGAAGATTGCGCCTTTCGCTTCTGCAGCCTGACCCCGGCACGAGTAACCCGCCCGCCAAAGGGCCGCACGCACCGCTGCCTCCCTGTCACAACGGACGACCGCCACCGTGGGCGAGAGCCGCTCGAGCACCCCCGCGGCGATCTCCCCTTCTACCAACACCCGGTCTAGAACGTCCGGTGTGCTGCATCGAAGCAAGACCCTCTCATCCAGATCCACCGCCTTGGCGCGCTCGCCCCAGCCGCGGACCGTTTCCGTCACATTCTGCGGAGGCGATGTCGCCCCCTGGTCGAGAAATGCCAGGATATCCTCCGGCGCCAAACCCGCCCCCAGCGCGCATTGCACGGATCGGGCGCTCAACCGGTAGGCGGTGACGGTGTCGCGACTCGTCGCCTCCGCTACCAGCTCTAGGGTGAACCGATCCGAGAAACGGACGTCAGGTGGCGCGAGGATCACGAAGTCCGGCTGCGCGATGAATCGCCCAGGTTCGGAAACCGCCTCGTCACCGGAGAGTGGCGCGATGGCCCACAGGGTCCCATCGTCGCGGACGAAGCCCTGAGCGAGACCGAACCAGCACAGACGCACCAGAGCCTCATCGACTGCCGTAGCGCCGCACTTGTCCTTAACGGAACCTGCGCCTAGGAAGGCGTGCTCAAGACAGGTCCGAGCGAGCGCCTTCACGGCAACTGAGCGCCCCCGCGAACGGTGTCGCAGGATGCGGTAGGCAAGCTGAGCTGCCGGTGCGGGCAACTCGCCGCCGAGAGCGAGGATAAAGTGCGCCACATCAGCCCTTAATGCTTCTACGGGCGCCGCTAACCACGTCTTGGCGGCCTGCGTCAACGTCAGCCGGCCCTCACCCTCGGCGATCAGCCGCCGCGAGTGACAATAATCAAGGAGCGTACGCAAGCGCGGCGAACATGGATCGCCCGGCGGTGCGGCGCGGACCGCGCGCGGAACCTCCGGCCTCCTTATCGCCAGCGCCATCGCGTTAGCATGTCGTTTGGAAGGGAACCCCTTCTGGGTCATCTCGACTGCTTCCCGCCTCACGCAGGCGAGGAGAGCCACGATGTCGTGAAGCGCGGCGTCGCCCCAGATGCGAAGGCTCTCCGAGGATATTTCCGCCCGCGGTAGATGCCGGGCCAGCCGCTCCGCTCCGGCTTCGAGGACTGGCGCCCGCAAGTCCTCGGGCACCTCCAGCCTCAGCTCGTCGCCCGATGAGACCCCGAAGACGAGACCCCGAGCCAACAGTCCCGCGTGTGTCGAAGGCGCTGCCTCCGCTGGCCCGAGCCAGTGGGCAGCGCCGACCGCAAGCTCCCGGAGCGGCGCGCCACCGGAACCCACACCCGCCAGAGCCATCAGAAGCTGGAACGCCGGGCTAGGCAAGGGCTCGGCCGGTGCGGCAACGCCCTTGGGGTCTGTGAGGTATCGGTGAACCTTTCTTGCGAGCTTCGTCCGCGACCCGCTGGACACAATCCCTAGATTGGCGGCCACGACGCGCAGGGCGCCCCCGGAAAGCCCTCGTAGGCACTGCTGGAGCGTCATCGGCCTAGAGGCTCAGTAGTGCTCTCTTGCGCCGCGCCTGGAGCGTCTCCGCCGTACGTCGCGGCGTCCTCGATCAAGTAGCGGTAGCCCTGTTCGGTCAGGAAGAGCTGCCGGTTGTGGGCGAAATCCTCTTCTTTGGTGTGCCGTGTGACGAGCGAGTAGAAGTGCGCGGGTGAACCGTTGCGTTTCGGCCGCATAATGCGTCCTAGCCGCTGAGCTTCCTCCTGTCGTGAGCCGAAAGTGCCCGAGACCTGAATGGCGACCTGCGCATCGGGAAGGTCAACCGCGAAGTTGGCGACTTTGGAGACAACGAGAGTCGGGATCTCCCCAGCACGAAAGCGCGCATAAAGCCTTTGCCTTTCGCTGTTGGGCACGCGACCGGTGATGATGGGGGTCCCAAGGTGCCGGGCAATCCACTCCACCTGAGAGAGGTACTGGCCGATGATGAGCGTCGGGTCGCCTCTGTGGCGGGAAAGGATCGCGTCCACCAAGCCCAGCTTCTCCCTGTTCTCGGAGGCGATACGGAACTTCCCGCGACTATCGGCCAGCGCATAGTCCAGGCGCCGGTGGACCGGTAGATCAAGCCGCACCTCGTGGCAGACGGCCTGGGCGATCCAGCCCTGCGCCTCCAGGACGCGCCAGGGTATGTCGTAGCGCTTAGGGCCGATAAGGCTGAAGACATCCGTCTCGCGGCCATCCTCGCGCACCAGCGTGGCGGTCAGGCCCAGACGTCGCTTCGCCTGGATCTCGGCCGTGATGCGGAAGACGGGCGCCGGCAATAGATGCACCTCGTCGTAGATGACCAGGCCCCACTCGCCGCGGTCCAAAAGCCCAAAATGCTCGAACTGTGAGTCGCGGTCGCGCCTGTAGGTCAGGATGTGGTACGTCACCAGGGTGATGGGACGTATCTCTTTGACCTCGCCAGAGTACTCGCCGATGTCCTCGGGCCGGGTCCACGTCTTGTCCAGAAGCTCCTCCCGCCACTGCCGCAGCGCCGTGATGTTAGCCGTCAGCACCAGCGTGTGCGTTCCCAACTCGGCCATGACCCCGATGCCGACCAGGGTCTTCCCTGCCCCGCACGGCAGGACGATCACGCCCGAGCCCCCCCTGGTACTCCCCTCCGCGTGGAAGGCCCGCACGGAGTCCTCCTGATAGGATCGCAGGTCGAAAGGATGACCGGAAAGCATCGACTCGCGCATCCGAACCTCCAGCGGCTGGCCAGGCGCATAACCCGCCAGGTCCTCGATCGGCAGGCCCAGCCCGACAAGCACCTGCTTGAGGTGACCCCTGTAGCGCGGATCCACGACAACCGCTCCATCGCGGTGGCGGCGACCGAGCATCGGCCGGGCCGCCTTGGCGTGCAGGATTTCCTCCAGGAGGAACTCATCGTTGGAGGTCAGAACGAGCTCGCCGTCCCGCCTCAGGAGCTTGACTTTCCCGTAGCGGGCGATCTGCTCGACGATCTCCGCCGCCACGTTGTCGGGTAGCGCGTAGCGGCCGTACCGACGCAGGCCCTCGAGGATACACTCCGCGGTCAACCCCGCCGAGGCGGCGTTCCACAGCGACAGCGGTGAGATGCGGTAGGTGTGGATGTGCTCGGGGCTTTTCTCGAGCTCGGCGAACGGGGTGAGGAAATCGCGCGCGCTTTCAGCCGACGGACTATCCGCCTCCAAGAGGACGGACCCGTCGCTGAGGACGATCAGCGGCTTATCAGGCAGATTCACGATGTACGATGAGGTTATGCAAAACTAGAGAAAGATCGCTTCTCGACGTTGCGCTGTCAAGCCACAGAGCGTCTTGGGGGCCGCGCCTCCTCAGGGCTGGCGTTGCCCCTATAGGGTGCGCTGAACGTCGATGAGAGAGAGCACGCGCCTCAGGCTCGATTCCGAGTCCTTGAGCGGACGGTACTCCAGCCCGACGTAGCCATCGTAGTGCAACTCGTCGAGCACCGCGAAGATGTTGGCGTAGTTGATCTCGCCCGTGCCTGGCTCGTGGCGGCCGGGGACGTCTGCGACGTGGACGTGGCCGATGTCGTCGATGTGTTCGGTGATGGTCGTGATGAGGTTCCCTTCGGTGATCTGCTGGTGGTACACGTCATAGAGCAGCTTCACGCTAGGGCTATCCACCTCTTCGATGATCTCGAATCCCTCCGCCGCCGAGGACAGATAGTAGCCTTGGTGGTCCACCAGGACGTTCAATGGCTCGACGACGAGCGTCACGCCCGCCTCCTCGGCCACGGGCGACGCCTCCCCGAGACCTTCGACGATGCTCTGATGCTGCTTGGCGCGCGACACATCCGCCGAGGCATCTCCCACCTGTACGATCAGGGTCGGACAGCTCAGGTCCACGGCGACGTTGATGTTCTTCTCCAAATCCCCGAGTGCATCGGAGCGCTTAGCGGAGTTCACCAGCGCGGCCTCACCGGTGCCCAATAGGCTGGCGCAGGCGATGCCGACCTCATCCTGGACGGCCTTGAGTGCCTTGAGATCCTTGCCCTTGACCCTCCAGAACTCGAAGCCGTCCAGGCCCAACTCCGCCACCCGCTCGACGCGCTCAGCGGGCGGCAACTCCCGGAAGATCAACTCAATGCACGCGGAGAGTTTGGGCACGATCCTACTCCTGAGGTGTCCACCTCAGAGAGTGGGGTCGCAGAGCGGACCGAGCGCCGCGCTACAACCGGAAGAAAAAGGTGCGGTTATCAACGATCTTTGCGGCATCCTGCACGTGCTGAAACCAGTCGCCGTAAAGTTGCGCCTGCTTGCGGTTCGAGAGCTCCTCGCGTAGGCTTTCGCGTTCGGCTTCAAACCCGGCGTTATCAACCGCCGTCCGCTCCAGGATCTCGATCAGGTACGCGCCTTGGGGTGTGGTGACCACGTCGGTCATCTGCCCTACCGACGTTGCGAAGGCGGCGTAAACGAACTCGTTTCGGCTGCCGACCCCAGGCACGAACCCCTCCCGCGTGAACGGCTGCGGTTCGACGACGTTCAACGTGTCCGCGGCCTCAGCGAACGAAGCGCCTTCCCGGATTCGCGCCAAGATCGCCTCCAGTCGCTGTGTGGCGGCGGTGATGCGGCGCTCTCGCAGAAGGTCCGACTGAATGCGCGCCCGGACCTCTTCGAGCGGCGGGACGCCACTCTCGCGCATCTCCGCGAGCGCAAGCGCGAAGATAGAGCGCTCGTTCTCGTACGGTTCGGGAATGTAGCCCACATCATTGTCGAAAGCCCCCGCCACCAGTCGTAACGAACGGCCGATACCCGGAACAAAGCTGTTCTTCCCGAAGAATCCCGTGCGCTCCAGAGAGAGCCCTTCTTCCTCCGACGCCTTCTTCAGGTTGCTCTCTCTCGCCCGCTCGACCAAGGCATCAGCACGCATCTTGAGAGCCTCGATTGTCTCCTCGGTCGGGCTGAGCTTCATCAGGATATGCCGCGCCTTGACCTGCTCTTCCTCCCCTTCAGTCTTGCGGTTTTCCACCTTGATGATGTGATAGCCGAACCGCGACTGGACCGGATCGGATATCTGGCCCGGCTCGAGGCTGTAGGCCGCATCCTCGAAAGGCTTGACCATCTGTCCCCTTGCAAAGAAGCCCAGGTCGCCGCCCTTCTCGGCGCTGCCCTCATCCTCGGAAAGCTCACGCGCCAACTCGGCGAAATCGGCACCAGCCCTGGCCTCGGCTGCGATCTCGTCGAGATGCTCGAAGAAGGCCATCGAATCGGCCGCCGAGGGAACCTTGCGCAACTCGATGTACTCGTATTGTCTCCGCGCCTCGCGCGTGAGCTCGGATGCGTGGCTTTCGTAGTAAGCCACAATGTCCTCGTCGCCCGGCTGGTGCTCGTCGGCTTGGACCCGGTTTGGGTCGGCGAAGATGTAGCGCACCTTGACCTTCTCGTGCTTGTCGCGGTAGCGGCGTCGCAGTTCCGGCGTCGTGATCTTGGCAGCGCTGTCGAAGCGGTCCTGTAGTCGCTGATAGGTCAGAAAGGTGCGCGTCTGCGCCTCCACGACCAGGATGAACTCTTGGTTGGTGCCAGTAGGGTCGGCGGCGAGGTTGTCCAGGAACTGGTTGTATTTGGAGAGGTCGAACGCCCCTTCGGTCTGAAAGGTCCCTATGTTGCGTACCGCGGCGATCGGCGTCGCCCGATTGAAAGCATCCACCTCGCGGTCGGAAATCTGGATATCGCTTTCAGCGACGGCCTTATCGAGCAACGTCGTCTGCACAAAGCTCTGCCACGTCGTCTCGATGATTTCCATCTCATCCGGCTCGCGCCCCGCTTGATCGCGCTGCTGCGCATAGACGCGGTCATAAGCATCCCGGAATTCCCGGAAGTGGATCTTGCGGCCGTTGACTTCTCCCACGATCCCCGCCGCCGGCCCCCTGCGAATACCGCCGGCATCCATACCCCACGCAAAGACGATCATCCCAACAAAGGCCACCACGACGATGACCATCACCGTCTTGGTGTGTTCTCGCATCGTCTTCAGCATCTAAGGTCACCCTTTCTTTCAGCAATTCAACTGGGGTAAGGCTCTCTGAGACAGCCAACGTCGGTCCCGCAGCCACGCTCGCGGTAGGACACGGCAGGAAAATACCCCTGCTCCATCCGAGTGTCAAGGTGCCGCCGTGGCGTCCGGGGTGCCATCGGAATTCGGGTTTCATCATTGGCGTTTCGTAATTGCGACCGAACGGCGTACATTACGGCAAGAAGACGGCACTCCATCGTCCTGTCGTTCCGGGAGGCGGTTCACCCACATGAAGACGGTGCTGGTCAGCGTAAGTCGGAAGTCGGAGCGTTTCGCGCACCATTTTGTCGGCCTGATGCGCTGCTTCGGCGCCTTCTGCATGGAACTGCCGTCTGTGGGGCACTACCGCGTTCAGGTGGTCGAGCAGTTCTACCGCGTGGGAATCGAGTCCATTCCCCTAGGGCTCACCGTCGCGGGGCTGATCGGCATGGCCATGGTGGTACAAACCGTCTATCAGAAGACAAGCTTCGTGCCGGACTACGTCGTGGGCTCCGTCGCGTTCCAGACATCGGTCCTGGAGCTCTGCCCGATCATGGTCGGGCTCATGATCGCTGGGCGCGTCGGATCGGGGATCACGGCTGAGATCGGCACGATGAAGGTTTCCGAGCAGCTTCTGGCGCTTGAGGCAATGGCCATCAGCCCGATGGGCTACCTGGTCGTGCCCCGCGTTCTGGCGGGCCTGGTGATGCTGCCCGTGGTCACCATCTTCGCCGACACCATTGCCATCCTGCTCAGCTATATTTGGGCGATCGTGCGGGCGGACATCTCCACCTACGATTTCATGCACGGCATCCGCGTCGTGTTCAAGTACAAGGATATCTATGTCGGTTTGTTCAAGGCTTGCGTCTTCGGTGGCGTCATTACTATGATCGGGTCGTACGTCGGGCTACAGGCCCAGCGTGGCGCGCGCGGCGTGAGTGCCGCGACGACCGATTCGATGGTGTCCTCCACGCTCTTGATCCTTTTCTTCGACTATTTCCTGATGGACGTTCTCCTATGATGACATGCCGAGAGCCGATGCGATGATCGTGGTCCGCAACTTGCATAAGTGCTATGAGGGGAAGGTCGTCCTTGACGGCGTGGACCTAAACGTCGAGAGCGGCCAGACCGTGGCCATCGTCGGGCCTTCGGGTGTGGGTAAGAGCGTGTTCTTACGGCAGCTCATCGGCCTGGAAAGGCCCGATTCGGGCGATGTTTTCCTCGGGGAGTGGAATGTGCCGCGCCTGCGGCGCAAGGAGTTGTACGCGCTCAGGCAGCGCATGGGTGTGGTCTTCCAGACGGGCGCTCTGCTCGACTCGATGACGGTCGAGCAGAACGTGAGGCTGCCCTTGCGAATGCATACACGCGGGACCACCGCCGAGGTGCGGGCCCGAGTGGACGAATGCCTGGAGTTGGTCGGGATGAGCGGCACCGAGGGGCTTCTGCCCGAGCATCTATCGGTGGGCATGCGCAGACGGGTGGGGATTGCACGAGCGCTGGCGTTGGAGCCCAAATACATGTTTTATGATGAGCCAACCGCGGGGCTCGACCCGAAGATGGCACGGGTCATCGGTGACCTGATCGGCGATCTTCAGCGCGAGGTGCGCATGACCTCGGTACTCGTCACGCACGACATGGATCTGGCCACACGAACCTCCGACCGCATCGCCCTGCTCTACGAGGCCACGATTGCTGTGGAACAGAGCGCCACAGCGATCGCCAGCGGCGGCAATCCGCTCCTGGTGAGCTTCATGCGCGGCGATTTGGAGCCCCCGGAGGAGGAGGTACCTGGGGAAGAATCGAAGATGATGGACCTACTACAGGGTTAGCTGCATGGACGAGCGTCGTTCCGAGCTCATGCTGGGTCTGGTCATCCTGCTGGCGGTCGCTATCGTCATCGGCGGTGGCCTCTGGCTTTCCGGTCGGCACAGCCTTGCCTACCGTACCTACCAAGTGACCACGGAGTTCACGGACGTGACCGGTCTGGTGCGTGGCGACCCCATCACACTAGCGGGCGTGCGGATCGGCAAGGTGACCGATATCGTGCTTCACGAAGGCCGTGCCCGCCTCGAACTTTCCATCCATGATGGGGTGGTCCTGCCCGCCAACAGCCGCGCGCGCATCGAGATGCTGGACCTTTTGGGCGAGCAGTCTGTGGTCATCTTGCCGCGCGACAGCACAGAACCGCTGCGGGACGGTGACCACATTGCGAGCGACGACCGCCCGCCTTTCACCGAAACCGTGAGCGCCGCCACCAAGCGTCTTACGGATGTGGCCGATTTTCTGGAGACCTCCATGGGCCGGGTGCTGGACGAGGCGAACGCGCGCCGATTGAGTGGGGCGCTCGAGGACGCGGGCGGCCTCTTGGCGACGCTACGACACGGGCTCGATGACGACCGGTCGGCGCTCTCCCGGACCATCACAGCCGCCGAGCGGGTGACATCGAGGCTGGACACTCTCACCCGGGAAAACCGGCCTGAGCTTCGGGATGGTGTGGTGCACCTCCACCGCGCCGCCTTGCGTATGGACAGCCTGGTGACCACCCTCGAAGACGCGACGCGAGCGTTCACGCGCATCGCGGGACGAATCGAGCGCGGTGAAGGCACGCTGGGCAAGCTCGTCGCCGAGGAGCGGGCCTACACGCAACTTCTGAGGACGATCGCCTCGGTGGACAGCCTCATCGCGGACATCAAAGCGCAGCCGCGGCGCTACTTTCACATCAGCGTCTTTTGAAGTTCCTGAGCCCTAGTCGAACCCCCCTCGTGAGCCTCCGTCGGGCGTTTCAAGGGCTGCTCGCTAGTGGCGCCCGCACAGGCCGCGCGTCGCGGGTGAGCGTTAGCGTTGCTCTCGCTCTAGGCGTTACGGCGACCGCGTCGGCAGGAGAGCCCGAGTCCCGCTCGCGCTACCTGTGGCCGCTCGAAGCGTCACGGGCGCTCAGCTCCACCTTCGGCGAATTCCGCAGGGGCCACTTCCACGCCGGGATCGACCTGAAGACCTGGGGACAGCGGGGCCTGCCCGTACGCGCGATCGCCGCCGGGGATGTGCGTCGGGTGCGCGCCTCGCCCTGGGGCTACGGCAAGGCGGTCTACCTGCGCCTGAATGATGGGCGCTACGCCGTCTACGCCCACCTGGAAGATTTTGCATCGCCCATCCGTGAGGTGCTGGAAGCCAAACAAGAGCAGCGCGGCCACTATCAGGTGGATTTTGAGCTGCCGCGCGGTCAGATCGGGGTCCGCGCCGGAGATGTGATCGGCTGGACGGGGGATACCGGCGCGGGCCCGCCGCACCTGCACTTCGAGCTACGGGATAGCCGTCATCGGCCCCTCAATCCGCTCGAACACGGTTTCTCCATTACCGACACCCGCCGTCCGCGGATCCGCCAGGCGGCTCTGATCCCCCTCGACCGGGCCGCACGCATCGACGGCCAGCTTACGCCCGTCCGGTTGCCGCTGCGGTCGGCGCGGGGTGATTCGATATGGCGCGCGCAAACGACGCCGGTGGCCTGGGGGACGATCGGCGTCGCGGTGCAGGTGGACGATAGGGCCGATGCTGCGGGCAACCGTCTGGCACCCTATATGCTCGAACTGCGCGTGGACGGAAACCGCGTCTTCGCCGCGCGGCTGAGTCACTTCGCCTATCACGAGACGCACAAGAGCGATCTCGTATACAACTATGCCCTCCGTGCCTTGGGCGCGGGCACCTTCATGAACTTCTTCGTCGCCACGGGTAATGACCTGGAGGTCGTCACCTGGGCCGACGCCCACGGTGGCGCGATCCGGACTCAGGACCTCGGCCGAGGCCGGCATGCGATCGAGGTCTGTGCGCAGGATGCCATGGGGAACCGTTCCTTCGCCAACCTGGATATTTTGGTCGATCGTCCACCGCAGTTGGCACCGCTGAAGACGTCGCTGGATGACACCGTCCTCGTGGTCCGCGGCCGCGTCTCCGATCCCGATGACGACCCCGTCACTGCTGTACTGGCCTGGTCGGGAGACGATGCCGCCACCTGGCATAAGCTCGGGCCGATCCACCCGGACCCGAGCGGTCAACTCACCTGGCGCCTGCCGCGACGTGGTGACAGGGCGGCGGGAAACCTCCTCATCCGCGCGATAGCGACCGATGAGCTGGGCGCGGTCTCCCTCCCGGTCTTCGCCGGATTCTCCTCCTCGGAGGTGTCTGCTCGCACAAGACCTCCACTGTTTCACATCACCGCTGAGGCCATGCGAGACGCTCTGGTGCTCACGGTGAACGCTAGCGAACCGCTCGGCGCCTCGCCAGAGGCCGTCGTCCATGTGGGACACGCCCCAGCCACAAGACCTGACCTCGAGCAGGTGTCGCTGACCCAGTACCGCGCTGTCCTTCCGCAACCGATGGCGTCGCGCGCGGAGCTTCGCGCCGAGGTGAGGGGCGTGAGTGTTGCTGGCTCCTGGGGGCGCGGTTATCTTGCCAAGGTCTTTCACCGCATGGTACCAAAGAAGGCCGGGCGAGCATGGTCCCAGGACCGCGCCGCCCTCTTCGAGGTCGATCCGGGAGATCTGTTCGAGCCGCTTCTGGTCCACTTCGAGCCGGTGCAACCGTCGGCTGCCGCTCTGCGCGCGGCTGAGAGTGCAGGCCTCTCGCTCGCAGGCCCTCTCTATAACTTCGTGGCGCCCGCAGCGCCTTGGAACCGCAAGGCCACCGTCCGCCTGCGTTGTACTTCGAATGATCCGGACCCCACGAAGCTCGGAATTTACAGGGTTGAATCATCGGGCGGATGGACCTTCGTAGGCGGCAATCTGGGCCCCGACAGTTCCACAGTGGCGGCGGCGGTGACGTCACTCTCAGCCTTTGCTGTCCTGCAAGATGACCAGCCGCCGCGCGTGTGGGACCTCCAGCCCCGGCCTGGAAGCCGAAGTGCGACCGCACAGCCCACTCTCTTCGCCAAGGTCGAGGACCCCGGCAGCGGCATCGGGCGGGATGTGGACATCTACATCAAGCTCGACGACGAGCGGGTCATCAGCGTCTACGACCCCGAGGACGACAGCGTCAGCTTCACGGTGCGCGAACCGCTCCCATCCGGTCGCCACACCTTTCAAATCGTCGCGCGCGACCTAGCGAGCAACGAGGCGCGCGTCTTGAGCACGTTCACCGTGCCGCCGCAAGCCATCACGCCCGCCGATTAAGCCGCGTCGTCCGCTCGCCGCTACTGATGCCCGCATCGGCGCTCTTCGTTACAGCCACCGATACCGGCGTAGGCAAGACTACCGTCGCGGGGGCGCTGGCGGAGCTTCTGAGCGGGCGAGGCATCGATGTCGGCGTGATGAAACCTGTGGCGACGGGTGCACGGCGCATCGGGGAGACGCTCGTCTCCGATGATGTGCGCTTCCTGAGTTGGGCCGCGGGGATCGATGGGTCCGACGAGGCCGTCTGCCCGGCATGCTACGAGGCGCCTCTGGCCCCCTGGGTCGCCGCGCGCGAAGAGGGGCTCCCGGTGAACGAGTTGGAGATTCTGGCCGCGTACCAGAAGCTCGTCGCGCGGCACCAGGTCCTCATCATCGAGGGCATCGGAGGCATCCTGGTGCCGCTGACCGAAGGGCTCTCCGTCGCGGGCCTGGCCCGAAGGCTGGATGCGCCGCTTCTCATCGTGGCGCGTGCGGGCCTGGGGACGATCAACCACACGCTGCTCACGCTCGAAGCCTCCAGACGCGAAGGGCTCGACGTGCGCGGCGTTCTGCTCAACCGGGCGACGCCCGATCCGCCAGGCCCTGCAGAGCGGACCAACCTGGGCGCCTTGCGCGAGCTGACGTGCGTACCGATCCTCGGAAGCCTGGATTACGACGAAGCCGTCTCGGTCGAGGGGTGCCGCCTGGGCAATCTCCCGCAGCAGATCGAGCGGATGGTGGATCTGACGCGGCTTTTCCCCGGCCTGACCTTCCCACGCTTGAGCCCTCGCGGGCGCGGAGGGCCCTAGCGGCGCAGGTAGCGCTCGATCCCTTCCTCGAAACCGACAGGTTCACGCCCAAGAAGCTCGGGCAAGGCATTCGGCTCTCGGCAGATGTTGTCCTCGCCCAACATTCTGACCTGTTCCCGCGTGAAGGGCGGCCGGGGCAGCAGGTGTTCTAGGAAAAACGCCTGGACGCGCGCGACGGGTGTAGGGATGTGGACCAGCCAGCGCCTGCGTCCCAAAAGGCGCAGGATCGAATACACGATCTCGTTGAGCGAAAGCGTGTCGCCGGAGCCGACCTCGTACAGTGCTGCAAGCGGTCCCGGCGCGCGGACGGCCCCTACGATAGCGGCCGCTAGGTCATCGAGGCTCACGGGTTGGAACTTCGACGTGCCCGGCCCGATGATGGGGAAGAAAGGCGGGATGCGGCTGATCTTCGCGAACGCGTTGACGAACTCGTCGTCGGGGCCGAAGACGATAGAGGGTCGGAAGATGGCGTACTCCAGACCCGAGCCTCGGATCGCCTCCTCCGCCTCCCACTTCGTCGTGTGATACCGCGCTGGCGCATCGGGTCGCGTGCCCAGGGCGCTGATGTAGACGATCCGATGCACACCCGTCGCTTTCGCCGCCTCGACCAGATGGCGCGTTCCCTCGGCATGCACGCGCTCGAAGCGGATTGGGCCGCGCTCGCGGATAATGCCCACGCAGTGCACGAGGGTCGAGACGCCCTCGAGTGCCGGCGGCAGCGTGGCAGGCTCGGTGATGTCGGCAAGGACGAGTTCGACACCCGGTTCGGGAGGCTCCGTCGTGCGCTGACCTCGCGCCACAGAGCGGATTCCGACGCCCGCGTCCCTGAGCGCACGTACAACGCCTCTTCCAACGAACCCGGAGCCTCCAAAGACCGCACACAGTCTATCGGATGAGGGGGTGGATGCTTGCGCCATGTTCTTTGATCCGGATGATGACAGCCCCGTGGAGGTCCGTTCGGTAGATGTCCGCACCTGCGGCCGTGTACCGCTCTATTACTTCGGACGATGGATGGCCGTATGGGTTGCGCATTCCGACGGAGGCCACCGCGATCTTGGGCCGCACGGCCCCGATAAACCCGGGCGTAGAGGACGTTCTTGAGCCGTGATGCGGCACCTTGAGGATCTCCGTCCTCAGCCGCTCTCCCCAGGCCGTAAGCAACGCCTCCCCTGGGGCTTCGATGTCCCCCGTCAAGAGCACCGAGGATCCCCCCAGTTCCAGTCGCAGAACCAGCGATCTGTCGTTGATGTCAAGCCGGGATACCGCTTCGCGTGGCGGATGCAGGACAATCGCCGCCGCACCGGAAAGATCGGACAAGCTGTCCCCTGCGGTGAGCCGCCATCTGGTAATGCCAAGCGAATCGGCCACCGTAGAGAACTCGCGGTACAGGGTCGAAGAGCGTGTGCCCGGCCCCTCAAGGATTGTGCGTACGCCCAGGTGCCGCAAGACATAGACGAGGCCGCCTAGGTGATCGGCGTCTGGATGGGACAGGAGCACGGCGTCAACCCGGTCCAGGCCCATCGCAGCCATAGCGGGCGCGATGACCGATGCGCCCGCCCCGGTCTTTCCCCAGTTTGGCCCACCATCCACGAGGAGCACCGCCCCTTCCGGCAGCCGTACGAGAGCCGCATCCCCCTGTCCCACATCCATGAAAGCGATCTCGACGGGTGTTTTCTCAGCGATGAGGTCGTGCCAGGTCAGGACGGCCGCTAACGCTACGGCACACAGCGCCGACCGTGCCCGGAAAGCCGCCCCGGGTGTTCCCAGGGCGAGCATCCCCAGCGCCACCAGCGCCAGGCACCAGGGCCATTCCTTGCCCCCGATGGCGGTGGTCGCCAGAGGCAGCGTCTTGAAGAACTGGCCCAGGGCCACGAGGCCATAGAGCGGTAGGAAAGCCGTGTTAGCGAAGACGGCGCCGAGCGGCGTGCTGACGATAGAGAAGGCGACGGCGCACAGCAACGCGGGAAGGGCCAGGCCGACCAATGGCACAGCCAACGGGTTGGCCACCAAGGCGAAAAGCGGCACCTGCGAGAAGTGATAGGCGACGACGGGCAGCGTGGCGAGCTGCGCTGCGATCGTCACCGCGAAGAGCGGCGTCAGGCCCCGCCCCAGTGGAAGGGCGCTTACCGTCGGGAGCTGTCGCACGAGAGGGCGGTAGAGCCAGGCAATCCCGAAGACAGCGGAAAAAGAGAGCTGAAGCCGGGCGAGAAGAGCGCTCCGGGGTCGATCGCCAGCACACAGAGCGCAGCGAAAGCTAGCACGTTCGGCCAGTCGGCATCGCGCTCCGTGGCTCTCGCCGCTAGAGCCACGGCGAGCATGATCCACGCGCGAACGGCACTTGGCCCCGCGCCTACGATTAACACAAAGAAGCCCGCCGCGATCGCGACAACGGAGCTTTGACCCCGACGCCCAAGACCCACAAGCCCCGCAAGGATGAAAGCCAAGCTTGCGACGATGCCCACGTGTAATCCCGATGCTGCCAGTATGTGGACCGCGCCCGCCCGCTCGAAGCCGAGCAGCAGATCCCTGCTCACCGCGCGGCGCTCCCCCAACGCCAGACCCGTGGCCAGACCGCCAACGGCTTCCGGCAAGAGCTCAGAGAAACGATCTCTCATCCAATCTCGAGAGCGCTCGGCGAGAGCATTCAGCGACGGGACCGCGTCTTGCGCGAGGACCTCCACGGTGTCGGAGCCCTTCGCGCGGATCACCTGGGCGATGCCCCTCTGTCGCAGCCAGGCGCGCTGGTCGAACCCTCCGGGGTTGCGGGCGAGCCCGGGCTGATATGCAGTACCGACGACGCGCACCAAGTCGCCCGGCTCGGGCTTACTGTTCGGGTTCCTCCACTGGAGCAAAGCGGAACGAACCGTCCCGCCTTCACCTTCGGGGCGGAAGCGGCCTTCGATCGCCAAGCGCCCCTCCCGCCCCATTTCGACGGCGCAGACGCGACCCACGAATGTCTCAGCGGTCGGAGTGTCAGCGCCGGCAGGCGCCAAGAGGGGGATGCCAACGAGCACTACCGCCGCGCGTGCCATGCCGATGAGCCCCAACGCCGCGTAGGCTACCGTCCTGCCGCGATGGAACGCCATGGCCACCAGCAGGACGGCGGCTCCCAGCGCCAGGAACTCGAAGGACCAGCCTAGCGCCCACTCCGCCGCGATACCAGCGGCAAAAGGGACGGCGACGCCTGGGGGAGCTGCGGCTCCGATGCCTCTCAGCCGTCTCCGGATGCGGAGTCACAGTGGAGGCCGCAGATCGGGACCCAGCGGCGCAGGACGACCTCGCGTACCCCAACAGCGCAATCCACCGCGCCCACCCACACGCCCGCAGTGCTCGCTTCCCGAAGGGCCCGCGTGAAGGCCGGGTCGTGGCACACATGAGGCTGTATTTCCCGGGCGTCGCCGCGCAGAATGACGAAGAGCACTGCGGCGTCGAGGCCCACCTGGCGCGCCCGGGTCAGAGCCCGAAGCTGGCGCGTCCCGCGCGCCGTCGGGGCATCGGGAAAGAGAGCGATTCCCCCTTCCACAAGCGTCACAGCCTTGACCTCGATCAGGCGTGAACCGGTTGGCCCGTCCAGCCACAGGTCTACCCGACCCTTCTCCCAGGGCACCTCTTTGCGGATCGGTCCCGTGCCCCAAACATCGGCAAAGCGACCTTCCCACACCCCCTCGACCGCCAGCCGGTTGGCCAGAACGCCGCCAATGGCCGTCCAGCCCCGTCGGATGCGCACCAACTCGAGCGAGAACCGTGTGCGCCGCTCGCCGCCGGGGTGACGCAAGAGTGCTACCGTCCTCCCTGGGACCAACAACTCCGTGAGCCTGCCGGAGCTGGGAACGTGAGCAGCCAGACAACACCCATCGAGTTCGACCTCCGCCATGAAGCGGTTGACGCGGCGGATGAATCGGCCTCGGTGCAGAGGGTGTGGCCATCGCATCGGGATAGGTGAGCTAACTGGCCTATGGTGGACTCTTCGAAGAAGAAAGGGTTGGTGGACGGGTCAGGCAACCCTCGCGACGCTCCAGCCCTGGCCGACGCCCACCCGTGCCGTTTAAATCTTGACAAGGGGCGGTGCGGCCCGTAGATTCAGCGGATGTGGCGGTGTCCCGTAGACACATAGGCCGCAGGTTTGTGAGAGTGAGACGATGGCAGTTGGAGCGACAACGGACTATGTACGGCCGGGGATGCCGGCCGCAATCGATAGGTGCGCTTTTACTTCCAGCACAGGTTTTTCGTGGGCGATTAGCTCAGCTGGCTAGAGTGCTTGGTCGACATCCAAGAGGTCACTGGTTCGAGTCCAGTATCGCCCACCATCTGCTCCTCCCGCTCTCTCTCGCCTTGGGCCAAGGCCCCCTACCCGTCTGACGGGGTGCTTGCGCCGCGTCGATGTGCAGATCGATGACAACCGAAGACGCTGTGAGTACACGCTTGGTGCGGATCACCTTAGCCGATGGCTCGGTTCAGACCCTATCTTCGGGTACGCGGGCGATTGACCTCGTGGAGCCTGACGAGTGGCCGGCGGACCACGGGCCCGTGGTCGCTAGGATCAATGGTGAGTTGCGCGATCTGATGACTCCGCTGACCGAGGATGCGACGGTCGCACTCATGACGTTTAACGACCCCGAGGGCCGTCAGGTGTACTGGCACAGCACCGCCCATATCATGGCCCATGCCGTGAAGGACCTCTTCCCCGGCTCGCGCCTGGGGATCGGCCCGCCTCTGGAAGACGGCTTCTTCTATGACATCGACATCCCAAGCGGGCTCTCGGCGGATGACCTGCCGCGCATTGAGAACCGCATGCGCGAGATCATCGCCAGCGATCGGCCCTTCGTCCGCTCCGTCCCCAAGCGCAACGAAGCGCGGCAGCGCTTTGGTGCGCTTGGGGAGGATTTCAAGCTGGAGATTCTCGATGACATCTCCGACGGCGACGTGGCAAGCATCTACGAGGAAGGCGACTTCGTCGACCTCTGCCGAGGCCCACACGTGCCTTCGACCGGTATCATCGGACATCCCAAGCTCCTGAGCATTGCGGCGGCCTACTGGCGCGGCGACGAACGCAATCCCCAGCTCAAGCGTCTCTACGGGATCTCCTTCCCGCTGGAGGTAGAGCTCGAGGAGCACCTGGAGAAGCTCGAAGAGGCTAAAAAGCGCGATCATCGCGTTCTGGGCCGTGAACTGGACCTCTTCAGCATCCATCCCGACGCCGGCCCCGGGCTGATCTTCTGGCACCCCAAAGGGGCCATCGTCCGTACCGCGATCGAGGACTTCTGGCGCAAGGAACACCAAAAGCGAGGCTACAACCTCGTTTACACGCCGCATATCGTCCACGACCAACTCTACCGGACGAGCGGCCACACTGAAAAATTCCGTGACATGATGTTCGCACCCATGGACATTGACGGCATCTCATACTGGCTCAAGCCGATGAACTGTCCGGGCCACATCAAGATCTTCCAGACCCATCTGCGCAGCTACCGGGAGTTGCCCGTGCGCCTGGCTGAGCTGGGTACCGTCTACCGGTACGAACGTTCGGGTGTCCTGCAGGGGATGCTACGGGTGCGCGGCTTCACCCAGGACGACAGCCACGTCTTCTGCACGCCGGAGCAGGTTCTCGACGAGGTCGTTGGCGTCATCGACCTCGTGGACTTCATGATGCGGACCTTCGGCTACGAGTATCGGGTCGATCTCGCTACGCGCCCGGAGGTGTCCATCGGCAGCGACGAGGTGTGGGAGACGGCGACCCATACGCTGCGCGAGGCGTTGGAAAGCCGGGAACTCCCCTATCGGGTGGACGTCGGTGGCGGCGTCTTCTACGGACCGAAGCTGGATTTCAAGCTAGTGGATGCGCTAGGCCGCGAGTGGCAGGGGCCGACGATTCAGGCCGACTTCAACCTGCCCGAGCGCTTCGATGCGACATACGTCGGCACGGATGGCCGACCGCACCGTGTCGTCATGATCCACCGGACGGTCTTGGGCTCAATGGAGCGTTTCGTCGGCGGGCTGATCGAACACTACGCGGGGGCGTTTCCGAGCTGGCTGGCACCTCTACAGGCCGTGATCATCCCGGTGACGTCGCGCCAGTTGGTTTACGGGGAGCAGGTCGCCGCCTCGCTGCGCGAAGAAGATTTTCGCGCCGAGGTGGATGCCCGAAGCGAGACGCTCGGGGCCAAGATCCGCGAAGCGAGCACACAGAAGGTACCCTACATGCTCATCGTGGGGGAGAAGGAAGAGAAGGCAGGTGCTGTAGCGGTGCGCCAGCGTGGTGCGGGCGATCTGGGCCCGATGCCGCTCGCGACCTTTGCAGAGCGACTGCGAGAGGAGGTTTATGGCCCAAACGCAAAGACGCGATAACGCGGCCAGGGTTAACAGCCAGATCCGAGTGCCGCAGGTACGATTGATCGGCCCCGATGGCTCTCAGATCGGAGTCGTGGAGACGCGAGAGGCCATGCGTATGGCTAACCAGGAGCATGACCTCGATCTGGTCGAGGTCGCTCCGACAGCGCGGCCTCCTGTGTGCAAGATCATGGATTACGGTAAGTATTTTTATGAGCAGAACAAGAAGCAGAGAGAATCTCGTAAAAAGCATCACACTACCCAACTCAAGGAGATCAAGTTTCGCCCGAAGGTTTCTGAGCATGATTACGCTTTCAAGCTCAGGCACGCCCGCGAGTTCATCGGACATCGTGATAAGGTCAAGTTCACCGTTGCCTTCCGTGGCAGGGAGAATGTGCACAAGGACCTCGGGGAGGCAATCTTAGAGCGGGCGACCCAGGATCTCACCGATGTGGCCAGTGTGGAGATACCGATCCGCCAGGAAGGCCGCACGGTCGTGATGACCCTGACGCCCAAATAGATGGGGTTCGGCCGCCACTTAGGATTGGGGTATGCCGAAAATTAAGACCAAAAAGAGCGCAGCCAAGCGCTTCAAGCGTACGGCGTCGGGAGGTCTGCGGCGTTTTCGCGCTTCCGCGAATCACTTGCAGGCAAAAAAATCGCGTAAGCGCAAGCGTCGGCTCCGCCAGGCGACGGTTGTCGCACGAGCGGACCTCAAGCGGATCCGACGCCTTTTGCGCGGCTGAGCGCGCCTGTACTGCGCGACACTGAGGAACGGTGAGAAGCAAAGGGAGAATGTTCGTGAGCGAAATCGCTCGGGGAATGCGGTTCGATGCCTCGCGCTAGCCAAAGCGTCGCTTCCCGCCGCCGCAGGAAGAAGGTCCTTCGCGCGGCCAAGGGTTACTGGGGAGGACGTAGTAAGCTGCTCCGGGTTGCGCGCGATGCGACGCGACGCGCGATGGTTGACGCTTACGCCCATCGCCGAACGCGAAAGCGCGAGTTCCGACGATTGTGGATCATCCGCATCAATGCGGCCGCTAGAGCGTACGGGCTTTCCTACAGCGCGCTGATGGCGGCCATGCGGAACGCAGACGTGGAGATCGACCGCAAGAGGCTCGCCGATCTGGCCGTGCGCGACGAAGCGGCGTTCCGCGAGTTGGTCGAGCGCGTCGTGGCGCACTCCGCCTAGACGCTCCCTTACAACCTTTGCGCTCGCCTCACCTCAGGTGTCGGTCGACTGACGCCTGAGGGCGGGCGTTTGTGTTTTTGGGAGGCGCTGTTGAAGGAAATCGAGGGTCTACAGGCCCTCATCGCCGCCGCGGACGCCGACTTCGCTGCGGCCGGTTCGCCCCAAGCGCTTGAGGAGGCTCGGGTCGCCCATCTGGGCAAGAAGAGCCCGCTTCAGGTTGCTTTGCGCGCGATCGGACGGCTCTCCGCCGAGGAACGACCGCACGTGGGCAAGGCCGTGCAGCGGGCGAAGGTTTCCATCGAAGCTGGTCTGGCACGCGCGAGGGAGCGGCAGCGCACTGACGGTGCGGCGCTGGACGTCACCCTGCCAGGTCTCACTCCGCGCGTGGGCCGTAAGCACCCGCTCACGCTGGTCACCGAGGAGATCGTCGGGATCTTCGGCGAGATGGGTTTTCGCGTCGCCGAAGGGCCCGAGGTGGAGACAGATTATTACAATTTCGGGGCTCTCAACGTCCCCGAGGACCACCCCGCGCGCGATCTCCAAGACACTTTCTACCTCGAGCCCGGCGTCGTTCTGCGCACCCACACATCGCCCGTTCAGATTCGCGTCATGGAATCCACTCAGCCGCCGGTGCGGGTTATCGCGCCGGGTCGCTGCTACCGCGAAGATACCCCCGATGCCACGCACTTCCCGGTTTTCCACCAGGTTGAAGGGTTGTACGTGGATCGCGGCGTCAGCTTCGCCGACCTCAAGGGCACCATCGAGGCCTTCACCAACCGCTTCTTTGGGGGCCGCACGCGCGTGCGCTTCAGGCCCAGCTACTTCCCGTTCGTCGAGCCGGGCGCTGAGTACGACTTGGCCTGTCTCACTTGTCAGGGTACCGGTTGCCTGAGTTGCGGCGGTGCGGGCTGGCTTGAGATCTCCGGCGCAGGGATGGTGCACCCGAAGGTCTTACAGGCCGTGGGGTACGACCCTGAGGTGTGGTCGGGCTTTGCCTTCGGCATGGGGATGGACCGGATCACGATGATCCGGTTCGGGATCAATGACATCCGACTCCTTTGGGAGAATGATCTCCGGTTCATCGAACAGTTCTCGTAGAAGGATTTAAGCCATGAAGCTGCCGCGTCGCTGGCTCGCCGAATACGTCGCACCCTGCCCTTCGGTGGAGGCGCTGGTCGAGCTTCTTCTGCGACTGGGGTTCGAGACCGAGCGCATCGAGCAGCGCCAGGAGGCTTACGCCGGCATCCTCGCGGGGCAAGTGCGCGAGGTTGGCGTGCATCCGTCCAATCCCAGCTTGCGGATCGCTCAGGTGGGGCTCGGGGATGGCTCGGCACAGATCGTCTGCGGCGCCCCCAACCTGGCCGTTGGGATGACTGTCGCGGTGGCTACGCCCGGCGCGTGCCTGCCCGATGGCCAACGGATCAACGCGGAAACGATCGGCGGCGTCGCTTCGATGGGCATGCTCTGCTCGGCCGCGGAGATGGGTGTGGACGTCGAGGGAGACGTGATCCTCGCCTTGGGCGACGGCGCGCGGCCCGGCCAGCCCATCACCGAGGTCCTGGACCTGGCGGACGAGGTGCTCGAGCTTGAGATCACCCCCAACCGACCCGATTGCCTGAGCGTCGTTGGGATCGCGCGCGATGTGGCCGCTGCGCTAGACGCCCGGTTCCGACCGCCGCGTCCCGAGCCGTCCGAACAGGGGCCGCCCGTCGAGGAGGAGATCAGCGTTGCGGTCGGCGATCACGATGCCTGCCCGCGCTACATGGCGCGCGTCGTCGAGGGCGTCCGCGTCGGTCCGTCACCGGGGTGGCTGGTGAGCCGGCTTTTGGCTGCGGGGCAGAAGCCGATCAACAACGTGGTGGACATCACCAATTTCGTCTTGCTCGAACTGGGACATCCCCTGCATGCCTTCGACCTAGACCGCCTGGGCGGCGCCCATCTGGAGGCGCGTGACGCCCGACCCGGCGAGCGTCTGACCACCCTGGATGACGTCGAGCGTACCCTTGCACCCACAACGCTCGTCATCGCAGATCGAGACGAACCGGTAGCGCTGGCGGGAATCATGGGCGGCGTGCCGACTCAGGTGACGGCGGAGACCAGCCGCATCGCGCTCGAAGGAGCGGTCTTTCGACCAGCGTCGATCCGCCGTACGAGCCGCGCACTGGGTCTCGCCACCGAGAGTTCCTACCGCTTCGAGCGTGGCGTCGATCCTCACGGACCCGAGATCGCCCTTGCGCGAGCGGCAGAGTTAATCCACCAAGTCGCCGGAGGTCGAGTGGCTTGCGGTGCGGCTGACGCTTGGCCTCGGCGGGAACGTCAATCCAAGGTCGGCCTGCGCCCTTCTCGCGTCAACGCACAGCTAGGCACACGGCTGCGCCGGGCGCAGATGCACGACATGCTCGAACGGTTGGGCTGTGCGGTCGATGCGGCCGACGGAGCGCTGCGCGTGCGTCCGCCCTCCTTCCGGCGCGACCTCCAGTGTGAGGCGGACCTCGTCGAGGAAATTGCGCGACTGTATGGCTATGACCGAATCGCTTCCCGCCAGCGGCCCTGCGCGCTGCCAGTGGCCCCTGCGCGCGACCCCTACCAGGAACGCGCGGCTGCCGTTGAGTTGATGGTACGCCTCGGCTTCACGGAGGTGATGACCAGTTCTCTGAACGGCGCGGAACTGCTTGATGCTTGCGGGCTCGAAGGTCCCCGGCTTTGGGCAGGCGAGGGATCAAGGCGTGAGATGCCTGTGCTGCGACCTTCGCTCCTGCCGGGTCTGGTCGAGGTGGCGCGATATAATCTTCACCGCCACCTCACCGATCTCCAGATCTTTGATCTCGGCGTGGTCTTCGCCCGCGAGGACTCCGACGGCCACGTGAGCGAGCGCTATGAGTTGGGCGCGATCATCGCGGGACGGTCGGCCGGAGGCTGGTCGCGTCCGCCGACACCGTTGGGTTTCTTCGACGTGAAGGGCGCCGTGGAGGCCCTGCTCGACGCCCTGGGCATCGAGGGGGGATCGTGGCAGCCCGAAGCACACCCGATGTTCGAGCCGCTCCGCTCCGCCGTCATCACCGCTGAAGGCGCGCCGCTGGTGACCGCCGGCGCGTTGAACCGGTCCGCACTCCAGCGACGCAGGGTCAAGGAGCCGCTGTTCGGCTTCGTGATGGACTGGGACCGGGCGGCCCAGCTAGCGCGTCGCGAGCGACGCTTCAACCCGCTGCCCAAGTTCCCGCCCGTCTTCCGGGATGTGGCGTTTGTCGTAGGTCGCGATGTCACCTGTGAACAGTTGTTGGATCTCATCCGCACCCACGGGGGTGAAATCTTAGAGGCCGTGGAGTTGTTTGACCATTACACGGGGCCGCAGGTGCCTCCGGACAAGAAGAGCCTGGCTTTTGCCCTGCAGTTCCGCTCGCCGGCCGGATCGCTCGCCGAGGCGACGGTGGATGAAGCGGTCGCTCGGATCGTCGCTTCCGCCGAGCGGACGGGAGCGAAACTGCGCGGCATTTGAGGATCTGTGATGCTTGGCGAGCAAATCGGCGGACTGGAAGCGCGTGTGGTTCAGGCGGTGGGAAGGCTTCGCACGTTGCAGCGCGAGGTGGACCAGAGCCGCGAACAGATTGCGGAATTCAAGGTGCGACTTTTCGCTAGTGAGGCCGTCGTACGAGAGTTGCGCGAGGTGAACCGTGCTCTTCGGGCCGCCTCAGAAGAACGCGCAGCGATTCGTGAGGCGAAGGTGCACACCATCCGGCGGGAACTGGAGGCACTGCTCGCTCAGATCGAGAGAGCGGGCGTCTCATCGCCGGATGGGAACGCTGGCGGTCGGGTCCGCCCCATCGTCAGTGCACATGGAGATTCGGCGTGAGCGACGATAACGTGGTGGTCACGATCTTCGGGACGGAGCACGCCATCAAGAGCGACGCCGACCCGGCTTACATCCGCGAAGTGGCCGCTTACGTCGATGGCAAGATGCGGGAGAGCGCTGCCCGCAGCTCAGTGAAAGCGGGCACCACCGTCGCCGTATTGGCGGCGCTGAACATCGCCGATGAGCTCTTTCGTGAGCGCGAAGACGATCAGTTGGCCCAGCGCGAGCTGGAGACAAAGCTGGTGTCGCTCTGTGAACGTCTGGACGAGGAGATCATCGGCGACGATGGCGAGAGTTTGACCGAAGGAGCGAGGCGTTGATCTCTCGCTTAAGCCGCTCGGCTGCGTTGGGCACCGATAGTCCCGTCGCGGCACGAGGCTGGTGACGAACGACCGTTACTCGTCTGATAGTATGAACCAATGTGATGACAGCGAACGCAGCGAATTGCCATAGCCTTGCGTCATCCGTCGTGGGCGAGTGGTCCATGGCGCTAAATACAGTGCTGGGTCTGACGGCCGCTTGGAGGGTCGCGTGACCTGGGCGGCGCGCTTTCGAACTGGGCTAGGACACCAGGGGTGGGTGCGCGGGGTCTCGTGGTGCTGCAGTGAACGCTTAGGAGGGATCTCGAATGGACGCGGGCCAGGTCATCCCCTGGGTGGCGGCTGCAGTGGGAGGTGTAGCCATCTTTGGTGCGGGCTGGCTGGTGGCGAGTTGGATAAGCCGCCAGCGGGCCGAGGGCGCCGTGGCTACAGCCCGCCGCATGGTCGAAGAAGCGCGCAGAGAATGCGAGACGATCAAGAGGACGGCGGAGTTGGAGGCGAAAGAAGCGTGGCTGCGCGAGAAAGAGAATTTCGAGCGGGAGACGCGTCAGGCGAAGGTGAACGTACAGCGCGCGGAGTCGCGCCTGAGCGACCGCGAACGCAAGCTCGATCGGAAAGTCGATCTGCTGACCTCCAAAGAGATCAAGCTCGACGAACGTGGGCACGAGTTTGAGGAACGCTCGAAAGCGTTGGCCGCCAGGGAGGTGCAGGTCGAGAAGCTCATCGCCGAGGAGACATCGCGTCTCGAGCGCATCGGAAATCTCAGCGCCGACGAGGCCAGGGTCGAGTTGATGCATCGGTTTGAGCACGATGCGCGTGAGGACGCGCAACACTTAGTCCGCGAGATACGCGAGGAGGCCCTCGCCGAGGGTCATCGTCAGGCGCGCGATGTCGTCATCAACGCCATCTCACGCTGCGCGGTCGAACACGCCACCGTATCGACTGTGTCGGTGGTCCAGTTGCCAACTGAGGAGATGAAGGGCCGCATCATTGGGCGCGAAGGTCGCAACATCCGCGCTTTTGAAATGCTGACCGGCGTGGACGTCATCGTGGATGACACTCCCGAGGCGGTCCTCCTCTCGAGCTTCGATCCCATCCGACGCGAGGTGGCGAAGCTGGCGCTGGAGAACCTCGTAGACGACGGCCGCATCCACCCCGGGAGGATCGAGGAGATCTTTGCCAAGGTCCAGCAGGATGTCGAGGAGCGCATCCATGAGACGGGCCGTCAAACGGCCGTTGACGTTGGAATCAGCGACATGCACCCCAAGCTCCTCTACTACGTGGGCAGGCTCCACTTCAGGACGAGTTTCGGGCAGAACGCCCTGCTCCATTCCAAGGAAGTCGCCTGGTTGAACGGCCTGATAGCGGCCGAGCTGGGCTTGGATGCCGCTCTGGCGCGTCGCGCGGGGCTCTTGCACGATATTGGCAAATCGACCGACCACGAGGTGGAAGGCACCCACACCGAGATCGGCATCGAGTTGGCACGCCGCTATGGCGAGAATCCCATCGTGGTCAACGCCATTGCAGCGCTTCACGAGGACGAGGAGCCAACGCACCCCATCGCCATCCTCACCCAGACAGCCGATGCGATCTCCGGCGCTCGCCCCGGAGCGCGCCGCGATACCCTCGAAAGCTACGTCAAGCGGCTTCAGAGGCTGGAGGCGGTCGCCAACTCCTTCGACGGTGTCGCTAAGAGCTACGCCATCCAGGCTGGACGCGAGATCCGGGTGATCGTTGATTGCGATTCTGTCGATGACATGGGCACCGAGACGCTCGCCGCCGATGTCGCCGATAGCATCCAGGCCGAGCTGGAGTACCCTGGCCAGATCAAGGTCACGGTCATCCGCGAGCGTCGGACCGTACGCTACGCGCGGTAGATGCGCCCAGGGATTCTAGCGCTTCCGCGAGGGTTTAGGTGAAGATACTCTTTGTGGCGGATGTGTTCGGCGCGCCGGGCAGGGGTGCGGTCGCAGCCCTTGTGCATCGTCTGCGCGTCGAGGGGGAGGCCGATGTCGTCGTCGCCAACGGTGAGAACCTCGCTAGCGGCCGCGGCATCACTAAGAAGCTCGCCGACGAGCTTTTCGCCAGCGATGTGGATGTGATCACGACGGGCAATCACGTCTGGGACCGCAAAGAGGTGCTTCGCGAGATCGAGCGGCTTCCCCGGGTGCTGCGCCCCGCCAATTTTCCGCCGGGCGTCCCCGGCTCGGGGACGGCGATTTTCACGACGCGCGATCGTCTACGTCTCGGGGTCGCGAACCTCCAGGGGCGAACCTTCATGCACGACATCGACTGTCCCTTCCGGGCCGCTGATCGCATCATGGAGCAATTCGAAGGGCACACGGACGCGGTCCTCGTGGACTTTCACGCCGAGGCCACCAGCGAAAAGATCGCCATGGGCTGGTATCTCGACGGGCGCGCCGGCGCCGTCGTGGGCACGCATACGCACGTACAGACTGCCGATGAGCGCGTCCTCCCGGGTGGGACGGCCTACATCACCGACGCGGGCATGACAGGCCCGCACGATTCGGTCATCGGTGCGGTCAAGGAGGGAGCTATTCGCCGGTTTCTTACCCCGATCCCCGAACGTCTGTCCCCAGCGGTGGGTGACATCAAGCTGTGCGGCGTGTGGATCGACATCGATGAGAACACCGGCGCGGCCCGAGAGATCGTTCGTGTCCGCCGCGACTGGGACCCCGATGTCCCCGAGACCGAGGCGCTCTAACGGTGGGAGCGGCCGTGATTGACGGGAAGGCCATCGCGGCTCAAATTACGGAGCGTCTGCGGGAGCGTATCGCCCGCCGCCACTCTGGCCGACGGTCGCCGGGGTTGGCGGCTATCCTGGTGGGTGAGGACCCCGCCTCAATGGTCTACGTGGAGCGTAAGCTGGCCGCGTGCGAGTCGGTCGGCATCGTCTCACGGGCTAAGCGACTGCCCACCGATGCAGACCTCACGACAGTGCTCGCAGCAGTGGAACACTTGAACCGTGACCCGACCATTGATGGCTTCCTCGTGCAGCAGCCTTTGCCCGAGGGCATTGACCGTCGCGCCGTCGTCGAGGCCGTAGACCCGGACAAGGACGTGGACTGCCTGCACCCCACGAATCAGGGCCGGCTCCTCGTCGGTGATGCCTGCTTGGAGCCATGCACTCCGGCGGGTATCCTGGCGATGCTCGGAGCCGTGGGGGTTTCCCCTGAGGGAGCCAACGTCGTCATTGCGGGGCGCAGCGACATCGTCGGGACTCCTCTGGCCGTCATGCTCTCGCGTAAAGCCCCTGGGCGAAACGCCACGGTGACGCTCTGTCACTCGCGCACGCGGGATATGGAGCGTCACACCGTACGAGCCGACATTCTCGTCGCTGCGATCGGGGTGCCGGGTCACATCCGCGCGGAAGGCGTAAAGCCGGGCGCCGCCGTCATCGATGTCGGGGTAAATCGCGTTATCGACCCATCCCGCAAGCGGGGCTATCGCCTTGTCGGAGACGTGGCTTTCGAGGGCGTAGCTCAAAAGGCGAGCTGGATCACGCCCGTGCCCGGTGGCGTGGGCCCGATGACCATCACGATGGTCCTGGAGAACGCTGTGCGCTGCTACGAACGCCGTGAAGGGCCCCTGCCGTGAGTGCACTGCCCGTCTACACCGTGACCGAACTGACGGCCGAGCTTCGCGCGCTGGTCGGGGATGCGTTCGACGAGCTCGCCGTCACCGGTGAGATCTCCGGCTTCCGGCACATCCTGGGCTCGGGTCACATGTATTTTGATCTCAAGGACCAGAATGCCGTACTTCATTGTGCCATGTTCGAGCGAGAGAATATACGCTTGTTCTTCACGCCGCAGAATGGCATGCAGGTCATCGCTAGAGGCCGCTTAGACCTGTATGCTCCGAGGGGGAATTACCAACTAAAGATCAAGGCGATGCGCGTCGTAGGCGAAGGTGAACTGGCCCTGGCCTTTGATCGGTTGAAGATGCGCCTGGCTGCCGAAGGCCTCTTCGACGAAGCCCACAAGAAGCCCTTGCTGTCTTTTCCCGAGCGCGTCGGCGTGGTGACCTCGCCCTCCGGCGCCGCCATCGCGGACATCATCGACGTGGCCGGCAGGCGAGCACCGTGGGTCACGCTGGTTCTCCGGCCAACGCGGGTCCAGGGCGAAGGCGCCGCAGAGGACATCGCGCGGGCCATCGAGGACTTCAACACCTGGGGCGAGGTGGATCTGTTGATCGTCGGGCGCGGCGGCGGCTCCGTGGAAGACCTGTGGGCTTTCAACGAGGAGATCGTCGCCCGCGCGATCTATGAAAGCCGCATCCCTATTATCTCCGCGGTCGGCCATGAGATTGACTTCACCATCGCCGACCTCGCCGCCGACCTGCGCGCGCCGACGCCCTCGGCCGCCTGCGAGATGGCCCTGCCCGATAGGAGGGAACTGAGCGACCGGGTCAGCAGTCTTACGGAGCGCGCCCGGCAGGCGGTCGTTACCTCGGTGGATCAGAGCGCCGGAGCCCTGGATGTTCTGGCTAGTCGCTACGGCCTGCGCCGTTTCCCGGAGCGCCTCGACGCAAGCGTTCAGCGGGTGGATGATCTGATGCAGAGCGCCTATCGGGCCGTGACACAACGCATCAAAGACACGGACGGGCGTTGGCGGGCCCTGGCGGCCAAGCATGGTGCTCTCGACCCGGCCCTACCCTTCCGACGCGGCTACAGCCTCACAGAGCGGTTGCCAGAACGCTCGCTCGTCACCGATGCTAAAACCCTGACGACCGGCGACCGCGTGGCCGTGCGTTTCCGGATCGGTGAGGCCACTTTGGCTGTCGAGGCAACGCGGCCGGTGGAGCCGGCCGAGTCCGCCGCACGCGAGGCGAGTTGAGCCAAGGAATCGTGACTGAGTCGTCCGAGGACAACAAGGGCCGGTTCGAGGCAGCGTTGGCCCGGCTCCAGGAGATTGTCGATCGCTTGGAGGGCGGCGAGATGCCGCTGGAGGCGGCGGTTGGGTTATTCGAGGAGGGCATGGCCAAGTCTCAAGAATGTATGAAGCTGCTCGAGGCTGCGCGTGCTCGGGTGGAACAACTCGCGGGGGAGGCAGATGACAACTTCCGCACTACCGAATTTGACGCCTGAGCCCGATCGCTCTAGCGAGGCACCTGCACCCCCCCCTGATGGGGGCCGCCCCTTGCTCGACCGCATCGATGGCCCCGATGACCTCAAGCAGCTTAAGGTTGAACAGTTGCTCCAGCTTGCCGGAGAGCTGCGGAAACGAATCATTGCCGTTATCCACCGCAACGGCGGTCACCTTGGGGGACCTTTGGGCGCCGTTGAACTGACGCTTGCCCTGCACTACATCTTGGACTCCCCGCGCGATCGCATCGTCTGGGATGTCGGTCACCAGGCCTACGCACACAAGATCTTGACGGGTCGGCGCGACACGTTCGAGACGATCCGCCGCTACGGCGGCTTGAGCGGCTATCCCCGGAGAACCGAAAGTCCCCACGATACCTTCGGCACTGCGCACGCCTGCACATCCATCTCGGCGGCGCTGGGGATGGCGGCCGCTCGGGATCTCTCCCATACGGACCAAAAGGTCATCGCCGTGATCGGCGACGGCGGCATGACCGGCGGCCTCGCCTACGAAGCGATCAACAACGCTGGCGACCAGGGACGAAATCTTCTGGTCATCCTCAACGACAACCGGATGTCGATCTCGCCCAACGTAGGCGCCATCACGCGCTACCTGACCGATGTCATTTCCAATGAGACCTACAACCGCCTTAAGACAGAGATCTGGGAGATCACGGGGCGGCTCTCCGGCCTTGGCGACCGAGTGCGCGAGGTAGTGACGCGGCTGGAGGAGAGCCTCAAGGGGCTCCTGGTCCCCGGTATGCTCTTTGAGAATCTCGGCTTCCGCTACTTCGGTCCCGAGGACGGCCACGACCTGCCGCGGCTCATCAACCTCCTTCGCCATCTCAAGACGCTGCCCGGTCCCTTGCTCTTGCACCTGTACACCGTCAAGGGCAAAGGCTTCGAAAAGGCGGAGGCCGATCAGCAGAAGTACCACGCGGTCAGCGCCGCCCCGCCTGCCCCACCAGCGGACAAGGTCGAGGGCATGAAAGTCCAGAAGCCCAAGGCCGCCAGCAAGAAATTCTCAGACGCTTTCGGCGAAGCCCTGGTGCGGCTGGCGGCTGACCGGCCGAAGGTCGTCGCGATCACTGCTGCCATGAGCGACGGTACGGGGCTGAATCATTTCGCCAAGGCTTACCCCGACCGCTTCTTCGACGTTGGCATCGCCGAGCAGCACGGCGTCTGCTTCGCGGCGGGGCTTGCTGCCGCCGGCCACAAGCCGGTCGCGGCGATCTATTCCACCTTCTTGCAGCGCGCCTACGACCAGGTCATCCATGACATCGCCATCCAGTCGCTCCCCGTCGTTTTCGTGCTTGACCGGGCAGGACTGGTGGGTGACGATGGAGCCACCCACCATGGAGTGTTCGACATCGGCTATCTCAGGGTCCTGCCCGGCATGGTGGTCGGGGCACCTCGCGATGACGCGGAGCTCGCGGTCATGCTGGAGTTAGCCCTGGACTGGCAGAAGGGGCCATTTGCGCTGAGGATCCCGCGCGGCAATGCCAAGGCGGGCACGCCGCGGCCATCCTCCGAACGCCTCGGGGTCGGCGAGGCCGAGGTGTTGCACGAGGGCAATGACGTGGCGCTGCTCGCGTACGGTGCGATGGTCGAACCGGTGTTAGAGGCGGCGGAGCATCTCGAAACCGAGGGGCTCTCAGCCGCGGTCGTGGATATGCGCTTCGTCAAGCCGCTGGACGCGCGGCTGCTCGCTGCCCTGGCTCGGACCGTGCCCTACATCGTCACGGTGGAGGACGCGCAGCTCGCGTGCGGTGTGGGCAGTGCCGTCCTTGAGCACTACGAGCAGTGCGGAATTCGCGGGCCGAGGATTCGGCGCCTGGGCATCCCGGACACCTTCATCGACCACGGCTCGCGCGACCGGCTCCTCGCCGACGTGGGGCTGAATCCGGAAGGGATCGCTCGGCAGGCTCTGGCCTTCGTGCGCGGAGACGGCGCCCGTAGTGCTTGAGCGTTCGGTCTTCGTCGGAGGTCGCGGCGCTTGAGAGAGCTTCGACGCATCGGCGTCATTGCCAACCCTAGCAAGCAGGGCGTTCTGCCCAAGCTTGAAGAGCTCATCGCCCTCGCGGACAAGTACCAGTTCGAGTTAGGCTTCGAACCGCGCCTGCGCGGCCTGCTTGGCAACGAACGGTCCTATCTCACCGAAGGCTGCGTCAGTACGAGCTGCGACTTGCTGCTGGCGCTCGGCGGCGACGGAACGATCCTGCATGCCATCCGCCTCGGACTCCCCGATCCGGTGCCCGTTCTGGGCGTCCACCTGGGGAGCCTGGGCTTTCTCGCAGAGATCGAACCGGAGCGGCTCTCCCATGCTCTGGGTGCGTGTACCCGTGGCGAGTACTCGATCGAGGAGCGACCGCTCCTGGCGCTGTCGTGGCAACATGGGCCCGAGATAGTGCCACCTCTGGCCCTCAATGATCTCGTGTGGGAACGTCGGGAGCCGGGCGCCATGGTGGATTTTCGCGTGACTTACGGCGACGCGGAGGTCCTGCGCTGTCTGGCGGATGGTCTGGTCGTGGCAACGTCGACGGGTTCCACCGGCCACGCGCTCTCAATGGGTGGACCCATCCTCCACCCGGCCGTCAATGCCCGTATCATCATCCCCATTGGCGCGCACTCGCTATCGATTCGCCCTGTGGTGGTCGCGGATGACGAGCCCATCGGCGTCGAGATCGGGGACAGGGACGACGGCACCGCGCTCATTGCCGACGGCGTCACGACGAGGCTGCCTGCGCGGAGCCGTGCCCTGATCCGCATAGCGCCGACCTGTGCCAGGCTCGTACGCTTCGGACCCTGGGGGTTCTTCGACGTCCTGCGCGCCAAGCTTCGTTGGAACAGCCCGTTCATGCGGCCCAGGAGCACGTAGAATTCGGGAACCATCCCATCGCGAAGGACGATATCCTCTAGTGGCACTTACTACGGTCCCCTGGGGTGCGGCGACTCGGGGCCGGTTGATGGTCGGAAGGATGGGGCTATGCTTCGGGTGCTCTCGGTCAGCAATTACGCCCTGATCGGTGAGATTGCGCTGGAGTTCGGTCCCGGGCTCACCGTCATCACGGGAGAGACCGGCGCCGGCAAGTCCATTCTCGTCGGCGCGCAGGGGATGGTTTTGGGCGAGCGGCGCTCGGCCGGCGTTATCCGTGAAGGTGCTGAGAGTGCGCGCGCCGAAGCGCTTTTCGACCTGCAAGATGAGCCCGTGGCCCTGGCACATTTGCGCGAACGCGTCCCTGAGTTGGACCTGGATGAGGAGCTAGTGGTCGCTCGGGAGGTCTCGCGTACGGGCCGCAGCCGCTGTACGCTCAATGGACGACTGGTCACGTTGGCGCAATTGAAGGCGCTCGGCAATCTGCTCGTGGACCTCCACGGCCAGCACGACCACCAGGCCTTGCTCGACCCCGCAACGCACATCGAGTACCTTGACACCTTCGGGCGCCACCAGGCGCTGGTGTTGCGGACCGCGCGAGCCTTCGCGACGTTCCGAAAACTGCAGGATGCGGTCCAGTCGGCGGAGCGTGCGGCAGCCGGGGCGGTGGAGCAGCTCGAACTGGTTACCTTCCAGTTGGATGAGATCCGGAAGGCTGACCCGCAACCCGGCGAGTTGGAAAGGCTGGTGCGCGAGCGGGACCGGCTAGCCAACGCCGAAGAGCTGCGCGAGCTTCTGCTCCGCGCGGCATCGGTCCTCTACGAGAGCGACGAAGCCGTCATCAGCGCAGCGGCGACCGCGGCCAGCCTCCTCGGCGACGCGGCGGCGATCGATCCTCTGCTCAAGAACATGGCATCGAGTCTTGAAAGCGTCTGCTATGAGTTGGAGGACATCGCCAGAAGCGTGCAAAGCGCTGGCGAGGCCGTCGCGGGTGACCCCGAGCGGTTGGAGGAAGTGCTCGCGCGCATCGATCAGCTAACGCGGCTGGCCAGAAAGTACGGCGGCACTATCGAGGCGGTGCTTGAACGGGCTGCGACGCTCGAAGCGGAAGTGGTCTCCGTTGAGGACCACCAGGCCGAGGTCCGACGCCTGAAAGACGAGATGACCGTCGCTGCCGAACGCTATCTGGAGCTGGCCCGGGAGCTGGATGGGGCACGAGTGGCCGCAGCCCAGTCCTTGATGCACGCCGTCGTGGCCCACCTCGCCGAGCTGAGCATGGAGGGGGCGCAGTTCGAGATCCAGCGCACGTGGCCTGAAGACCCCACCGACCCAGCGACCTGGAGCCCCAGTGGCATTGGCCGCACCGAGTACCTGGTCAGCGCGAACTCGGGTGAACCGCTCAAGCCGCTCCGGGCCGTTGCCTCCGGCGGGGAGATTTCTCGTATCATGCTGGCGCTGAAGGCATCTCTCGCAGCAGCGGATCACGTTTCCACCCTGATCTTCGACGAGATCGATCGGGGTGTCTCGGGGCGCACGGCGGAAGCATGCGGCCACGCGCTTCGGGAGTTGGCGGCGAGCCACCAGGTCGTCGCTATCACGCACCTCCCTCAGATCGCGAAGATGGGCACGAGTCACTATGCGGTGGAGAAGACATCGCGCCGTGGGCGTACTCTGACATTCGTCCGCCTCTTGGACCGCGATGACAGGGCCCGCGAACTGGCAAGGCTTCTGGGGGGCGCGAAGATCACGGAGATCACGCTGCAGCACGCCTATGAGCTTCTCAAGCGAGACGAGGTGGCGCCGTGACTCCCACGAGTGACACTGCCTCGATCCCGGATCGCACTCCTTTGCGCGAGACAAGGGAGATCTTTACCCTCTCCAACGGGATCACCCTCTTGCGTCTACTGCTGGTGCCGGCCGCCATCTGGTTTCTGGCACAGGATCGAATGCGGGAGGGCTTGGCTTTGCTCCTCATCGCAGTTTCGACTGATGCCCTCGACGGCTATTTCGCCCACCGCCGCGGGGTGGGATCAGCCATTGGCCGCCTGCTCGACCCCGTGGTGGACAAGATATGCGTCGCCGCACTAGCGCTGTTTCTGGCTTATTGGACGGATTTTCCTCTGTGGTTTCTCGTCGCCGTCTTGGCCCGCGACGGGGCGATGATAGCGCTATGGCTCACCATTTCTCGGATGCGATGGGTCCCCCTCCGGGCGACTGCCGCCGGCAGGTGGGGCATCGGCATCACCGCACTGGCGCTTTTCACCTACGCCGCTGACGCCCCACCGGCCTTCAAGCTGGCCGCGTTGAGCGCCGCCGTCGCGATGCTAGGGGTTTCAACCTGGTCCTACGCGCGAGTCTTCCGCGCCTCTTGGCGGGCCCACGGCTGCCTCCCCTCCGCCTCAGTGTCCCATAACGCATGACTCCAGCGCCCTCGGAATCCGAGATGTCTGACACAGGGCCGCTGAGCTTTCTTCGCCAGTCGGATCAACCCGAACCTCCCGATCCATCGGAAGCACCCCCTGCACCCCTCGCCGACCGAATGCGGCCGCGGGCGCTCGACGAGATGGTCGGCCAGGAGGACGTCGTGGGCCCTGGACGGCCGCTGCGCACGGCGCTGGAATCGGGCGATGTCCATTCGTGCATCTTCTGGGGTCCGCCGGGCAGCGGCAAGACCACGCTCGCGCGCCTGATCTCTCACTATGTGTGTGCGACGTTCTGCGCGTACAGCGCCGTGACTTCAGGTGTTAAGGAGATGCGCGAGGTGATCGCGGCGGCGCGGGCGCGACGGCGTGCATCGGCGCGGCTGACGGTTTTGTTCGTGGACGAGATTCACCGCTTCAATCGTGCGCAGCAGGACGCCTTTCTCCCGCACGTCGAGGACGGGACCATCGTCCTGGTCGGTGCTACGACGGAAAACCCCTCTTTCGAAGTGGTCGCCCCTCTGCTTTCGAGGACCAAGGTCTACGTTCTGAGCGAGCTGTCCCGGGAGGCTCTCACCCTCCTCCTACTCCTCGCACTGGAAAACGCCGAACGCGGTCTGGGCGACCTGGAGATCGAGGCCGAGGCAGAAGCGCTCGGGATCATCGCGGCCTTCGCCGACGGTGATGCACGCCGGGCACTGGGCGCCCTGGAGGAGTTGGCGACGGCTTTGGCGCACCGACCCACCGGCGAGCGGCGGTTGAGCGCCGTGATGGTCCGACAGTGGCTGGAAGCCGCCCCCTTGCGCTACGACAAGAGCGGCGAGGAGCACTACAACCTCATCTCCGCTCTGCACAAAACTCTGCGGGATTCGGACCCCGATGCTGCGGTGTACTGGCTTGCCAGGATGCTCGTCGCGGGCGAAGACCCGCTTTATGTGGCGCGTCGGATGGTTCGCTTCGCCAGCGAGGACGTGGGCAACGCTGATCCAGGGGCGCTCACCGTCGCGCTAGCTGCACGCGACGCGTACCGCTTCCTCGGCTCACCCGAAGGCGAGCTCGCGCTGGCGCAGGCGGCCATCTACCTCGCTTGCGCACCCAAGAGCAATGCCGCCTACCGCGCCTGGAACGGTGCGCGCGAGGCCGCTCGAGAGCTCGGCAGCCTTCCCGTGCCCCTGCACCTGCGGAACGCCCCCACGGCGCTCATGTGCGAGTTGGGCTACGGCCGCGACTACGAGTACGCACACGACCTGCCTGAGACCGTCACGGCCCAGCGGCATCTGCCACAAGAGCTGGAAGGACAGCGATTCTACGAGCCCACCGACCGCGGCATGGAACAGGCCATCGCCGAGCGCCTGAACCGGTGGCGGGCGCTGCGCCGGGAGGCCGTTTCTCCTACTCCTTCGTCTGAGCGAGCGAAGGCGCCCCAGGAATCGTCTTCCTCTCGGCGGGAGGCATCTTGAACGCTCTCGGGTAGATGAGCGCGGCGACCGCCAGTACGAAGAAGACGAGCGCGAGCACCTGGTTGACCGAGATATCGACCCCGCCGAGCGTCACCCGCATCGCGCCCTCGTAGTAGCGGAAAAAGTCCACCGTAAAGCGCGAAAAGGCCAAGAGCAGCACGAATAGCGCCAGAAGACCGCCCTCAGCGCGCTTGTAGCGTTCCGTCGCGAGCAAAGCCCCGAAGATCATGAATCCATAAGCCGACGAGTACAGTTGCGTTGGGTGCAAGTGCAGTCCGCCAAAGGCGAAGCCCGCCGCGGAGTGCGTCGGAAAGGCAACCCCCCAAAGCACCTCGGTGGGCAGTCCGTAACAACACCCATTGAGGAAGCAGCCGAGGCGGGTGAATCCCATGCCAAGCGCGACCGAAGGAACGATGACGTCCGTTGTACGCCACACTGGCGCTCCGCGTCGCCTGAGATAGATCAGGCTGACCAGAGCGGCGGACATCAGGCCGCCAAAATAGTTGAGGCCGGCGATCCCGATCTTCCCGTTCTGGAAGGGGCTGAACACCTGCCAGGGCTGGTCGGCGAACTCGTCCCAATGGAAGGCCGCATAAAAGAGCCGGGCTCCGACCAGTGCGGTGACGAGAATGCGGATCACCACGTCGCCGATGATCCCTCGATCGAGGCCCGCGCGTTCGGCTCGGCGCGAAGCCAGGAGCGCCCCGGCACCAAACGCAATGGCAAGCATCACCCCGTAGCTGCGGATGGTGAGGGGGCCGATCTCGAAAAGGATTGGATGCATCGCATCCCACGGACGCCCGAGAGCCCGCTTCGTTCCCCCAGGTGCGTCAGTACTCGTGCTTGCGCAGGGCGATGCCAACCAGAAGCCCTACTGCCAACATCGTTGCCACAAGCGACGAGCCTCCGTAACTGATCAAAGGCAGCGGTAAGCCGGTGACGGGCATCAGTCCAACGCTTACCCCGACATTGACGAAGACGTGAAAGATGATGATCGCGACCAGGCCTATTCCCACGAACCCCGCGAAGTGGTTCTTCGCGGTGGCGCTCGCCCGGATGCCGATCGCCGCGAAGATGAAATAGACTGTGAGGACGAGCAGCGCGCCGGTGAAGCCCAGTTCTTCCCCGATCACGCTAAAGATAAAATCGGTGTGCTGCTCTGGTAAGAAAGCAAGGCCCGTCTGTGTGCCCTCCAGGAAACCCTTGCCCCACACGCCGCCCGAGCCGACGGCCACCTTCGTTTGGATGATGTGGTAACCCGCGCCCAGCGGGTCATGTCCAGGGTTGAGAAAGGCGAGGATGCGGCTGATCTGGTAGGGCCTGATCTGCGCCCAGATCGTCGGGCTAGCGATACCCGCGGCCAGGTTCACGATGAAGCACAGCACCGTCGTTCGAACGTCCACGAGGCGGGAGTAGAGCAGCACCGGAAGCACCACACCGAGAAGCCCCCACCACAGCCAGGTGAAGGGCAAGAAAGGCGCGGCGAAGACGATGCTCAGAAGCGGCGAGACGATGAGATAGATGTGCAGAGGGGACAGACCACTCCAATACAGCATGGGCAAGAGCACCGTTGCGAAAACGGCCGCCGTGCCCAGATCCGGCTGTAACGCCACGAGCCCCAAGGGAATCGCCGTCAGCGCAAAGGGGGCCGCCAGATCGCGCGGACGACGCAGTGCACCGCGCAGATCAGTGAGATAACGAGCCATCGCCAGGACGAAGGCAATTTTGGCGAACTCCGACGGCTGCACGCGCAGCGAACCGACAACCAACCAGGCCCTGGCGCCCCCAACTCGCGTTCCGTAGAGGGCGACGCCCACGAGCGCCGCGATCGCGAGTCCGTACACCACGTAGGCGAAGGCATAGAGAGCCTTGGGTGGGGTCAGCATCGCTGCGATCATGGCTACGAGCCCCAGCACGAGCCACCCTACCTGTCTCCAGAACAGCGTCAGCGAGCCCCCGCCATCCGCGCGAGCAGTCGCGCTGTAGATCATGGCCAGACCCATCCCGGCTAGAAAGAGGACCGCCACGATCATCAAGACCTCACTCGACCGAACGCTTGCGCGCCAGCCGTTCACAGCGCGCCTCCACTTTCCGTCTCGATCCCACCGCGCGCTAGCCCCCCAGACTTGGCCAGGTATGCCTCTAGGATCTCGCGTACGATGGGTGCGGCCACTGCGCCGCCGTGCCCGGCGTTCTCGACAACCGCGGCGACGGCGATTGTCGGCGCCTCAAACGGCGCAAAAGCGATGAACCAGGCGTGGTCGTCCCCATGAGGGTTCTGCGATGTTCCGGTCTTGCCCCCGACTGTCAGGCCCCGAACTCGTGCCCTGCGGCCTGTCCCCAGGTTGTCGGACACGACACCACGCATCGCCTCGCGCAGCCGCTTCGAAACCGCAGGTGTGAGATAGTCATCGAGGGCAACCGGCGGCGCATGGGTCAGAGGTTTCTCCCATCCATCGTACTCTTCCCTGGCCACTAGGTAGGGCGTTATTCGGTGGCCACGGGCCAGCGTAGCAGTGAAGACAGCCATCTGTATGGGTGTCACTAGGATTTCGCCCTGACCGATGGCGAGGTTGAGCCCCATGCCCGCCGACCAGGGCCCGGAACCCTCTGGACCAGCGTAGTAAGCCGGCGTGGGGAAGAGGCCGGCGGCTTCGCCCGGCAGGCCCATCTGTGTGGGGTGCCCAAAGCCGAATGTCTCCGCCACGTCCGCCCAGGCCGCCAGATCCAGTCGCGCTCCGAGCCGGTAGAAGAAGACGTCGCACGACTCTACCAGCGCGCGATACAGGCCAAGACGTCCATGACCGCCCTCTTTCCAGCACTTGAATGTGCGGTTGCCGAAGGTGAGTTGGCCTCGACACAGCACCCGCTTCATTGGATCGGAGCCCTCGTGCGCGAAGGCCGAGATGGCCGTGAGCATCTTGAACGTAGAGCCAGGCGGATAAAGGCCCTGCAAAGCCCGGTTGATCAGCGGGTGCAACGTATCGCTGCGGACCGCCTGCCAAAGCTCATCGCTGAGAACGCCCGCGAACCGGTTCAGGTCAAAGTTGGGCCGCGAGACCAGAAGTAGCACTTCGCCCGTCCGCGGATCCAAGGCGACCACACTGCCCGCACGGTCCGATGGGAAAGCTGCCTCCGCAGCGGCCTGAAGCTCCCAGTCCAACGTGAGATGCAGGTTGTTGCCTGCACGTGGTTCTTTGGCCTGCCGTTCGGGCACCGGACCTAGATCTCGCCCGCGCGCGTCCACTTGGAGATACTGGACTCCCGGCTCGCCGTGCAGCAGATCCTCGTAGGCCTGCTCGATACCGCCCTGTCCGATGAACTCGCCGAAAAGATAGCCCCACTCGCGTAGCTGGGCGTACTGCTCAGCGGACATCTCCCGGACGTAGCCGAAGATGTGCGCTCCCCATTCATCGTGGATGTAACGCCGCCGCGCCTCCAGTTGGTAGATGACGCCGGGGAAGTCCGCGCGCCGCTCCTCGATCGTGGAGATGACATCAAAGCCTGCGTCCCGCCTGACCCTCACCGGCTCATAAGGTCGGGCGCGCTGCTCCCGGATGCGCCGCTTGACCGCTACTGGGTCGAACCGCACAAGCTCATGCAGTCGCGCGATCGCAGCGTCGTTATCCTTGAGTTGGGACGGGATGACGCTCAACGTGTAGGCCAGGCGGTTATCGACCAAGGCCTGCCCGTTGCGGTCGTAGACGCGCCCGCGCGGCGGTTCGATGGTCACGACCCGGATGCGGTTGACGTCCGAGAGGGTCAGGTAGTGATGGTACTGGGCCACTTGAAGGTAGAACAAGCGTGCCACCAGGACCAGGAATTGGATCGCCAGGAGCGCGATCAGCAGGCGTCCGCGCGATTCACGCTCTCCGGGCGTGGTCCTTCCGGCAAATCGACGAAGGTGGCCATGCTCGAGGGGGAAGCCACAGCTTACTCTCTACGGACGCAGCCAGCCGCGTGCCCCAAGGCTGAGCGCTCGGCCGGCTATGAGCGATAGGATGAGCGAGGTGACTAGGGCAAGCAGTGCAGTGTAGGCGGCCGAGGGCAGGCCCGAACGGAAGAGAAGCACCACGGCCTCGCCGATGCCGGTACCGGGTGAGAAGAGATGGTACGCGAGGTCATGCGCGACGGTTGCAGCGAAGACGATCAGCGCGCGGACGCCCAAAGTGTCGGTGGTGACTTCCCCGTGCATGGTCCCGGCCGCGTAGCCGACCAGACACTTGAGCAATGCGTTGAAGCCCAGCGGTGCTACCGAGTACACGTCCTGGAAGTACCCGGCCGCGAATCCCAGAAGCGTCCCCTCCGCGCGACCACGCGAGATCGAGAGAAACACCAGGCAGAGCAGCACCACGTCGGGGCGAATTCCAACGATGGAAATGTGCGGCGCAATCGTGGACTGCACCGTGAGCGCCAGGATCATCAGCAGAGCGTCGTGCAACCGCTTCATGGCCCCACCTCTGCCTCGCCCCCATCTTCGTCGGATTCGGCGGCGGGTATGCGACGCAGGACGAATACTTCTTCCAGTCGACTGAAGTCCACGGCAGGCGCCACCGTCAACCGATGCACCAGGCCCAGCCGTGAGGGCGCGACCGCGGTCACAGTGCCGACGATCATGCCCTTCGGAAACACGCCGCCCATACCCGTGGACACGATGCGGTCGCCGCCGGCAACGACGCTCTGAGCTGAGACATCCATGTTCAGCTCCTCACCGCCGGCCCAATGCACGATGCCGAAGGCGCGGTCTCCGTTCTGTACTACCGCCGACACGCGGCAGCCATAGTCGAGGAGAGTCTGCACCACCGCACTGTTCACCGTCACCTCAAGCACGCGGCCGACGAGCCCGGCGCTCGTCACGACGGACATTTCGGGCTCCAGCCTTTCCCGTGCGCCCGCGGCGATAACGATGGAATTAGAGACACGGTCCACATTGTGGCCAATGACTAAAGCGGGTAAAGTCTCATATTCAGGTTTAGATGGAAAGCTTAAAAGCGCTCTTAGCCTTTTGTTTTCAAGATTAGATTCTCGTAAATGACTCACCTCCAATGATAAAATCATATTCTCCTCACGCAGCGCTGTATTTTCGTTCCACAGATGGGTCATCCGGACGCCCCAAGAGAAGGTCCTTTGCCCCATATCGGACACTAGAACCGAGGTCGCCCGCGCCAGCCACGCCTGCTGACCGTCTTCCAGACCGAGAAGTGTCAGCGATGCGACGACGCACGCGGAGAGCAGCGCGAAGGCCTTGTGGCCGGCGACGGTCTCGATCAGGCGTTGCAAGGTTGCGTCGTGTTCGCCTAGAGGAGGACCTTGGCGTAGCCGTCGATGTCTTCGAGGACCAGGCCGGTGCCCTTCACCACGGACGTCATCGGCTCGTCGATCACGTGTACGGGGAGGTTCGTCTCCTGATGGATCCTGCGGTCCAGCCCGCGCAGGGCCGAACCCCCGCCCGATATGACGATCCCTCGGTCCAAGATGTCGGCCGCCAGTTCCGGCGGCGTCCCCTCGAGGGTCTGCCGGACGGCGTGCACGATAGCAGCCACTGGCTCGTTGAGCGCTTCACGAATCTCCTCCGAACGGACCGTGGTCGTCTTGGGCAGCGCGGAGACGAGATCCCGTCCACGCACGTCCGCCTCCAGCTCTTTAGGGAGTGGAAACGCGGAGCCGACCTCGTACTTGATCTGCTCCGCCGTGCGTTCGCCGATGAGCAAGTTGTAGTTGCGTTTGAGGTGCTGCGCGATGGCCTCCGTCATCTCATCTCCGCCGACACGGATCGAGACGTGTTCGACGATCCCCGAAAGTGAGATCACCGCGATCTCCGATGTACCGCCACCGATGTCAATCACCATCGAGCCGATGGGCTCCTCGAAGGGAAGGCCCACCCCAATCGCGGCCGCCATGGGTTCCTGGATGAGATAGACCTCCCGGGCGCCCGCCGCCTGAGCCGAATCGCGCACCGCGCGCGTCTCGACCTCGGTGATGCCCGATGGGACGCAGATGACGATGCGCGGGCGTACCAGGAACTTATTGCGTTGGACGCGCTTGATGAAGGCCCGCAGCATCTCCTCGGTCACCTCGAAATCAGCGATCACGCCGTCTCGGAGCGGGCGGACCGTCTCGATTTCGCCGGGCGTGCGCCCGAGCATCTCCTTGGCGTCGATGCCGACGGCCTGCGCTTTCTTCGTGACACGATTCAGCGCGACGATCGAAGGCTCGTTGAGTACGATGCCGATGCCGCGCACGTAGATCAGCGTGTTGGCCGTCCCTAGATCGATTCCGACATCGTTGGAGAACATCCCGATCAGCGAAAACCCCATCCATCGTCTCCTTAGACCTGTGCCCCTAGGTGGAAGTGTCGCTAGTGCAGAAAATGCCGAGTTCCCGTGAAGACCATGGCTAGCCCCAACTCGTCGGCGCTGGCAATGACCTCGGCGTCGCGCTGCGAGCCGCCGGGCTGGACGAGGTACTGCAAGCCCGCAGCATGTGCCGCCTCGACGTTATCCGCGAACGGGAAGAACGCATCGGAGGCCAGAACGGCCTCGGCTATCGTCTCATAAAAGAAAGCCTCAAAGTCCTCCTGTCCACTAGATTCCCGAAATTCAGGTTCGAGGTTCTGTCGGCAGCGCGCCGCAGCAAGCTTCCTGATGGCGTCCACGCGGTTGGGCTGCCCCGCCCCCATACCCAGAAGCTGAAAGAATCCCCGCGCGTACTCGCGTGCGACGACGACGGCGTTACTCCTGAGATGCTTGACCGCCCTCAGGGCAAACTCGGCTAATGGCCGCTTTTCGACCGGGAAAGCCCGAGACGTGACGCAGCGCCATTCGCTTGCGAGTTCGCAGTCGGTCCTCTGCGCCAGGGCACCCCCCAGGACGGAGCGGAAGCGCCCCCCTCTCAGAGCCGTTTCCACGGTCTTGGAGGAGATAGCCAAAACGATGGTATTGGCGCTCTTCCGCCGCAAGATCCCCAACGCCTCCCCCTCATAATCCGGCGCGATGATCCCATGCACAACCTTGCGACGCAGGAACTCCGCCGCTTCCTCGTCCAGAGGCGCGTTGCACGCGACGATAGATCCCCAGGCGCTCTGGGGATCTCCGGCCCAGGCCGTTTCGAGCGCCTCGCGCGCGTCGGGGCCGGTCGCGTAGCCGCAGGGGTTGGTATGCTTGACGACGGCGGCGCCGACGGCGGGCCTCAGGTCCCAGGCGGCTCGCACGGCCGCGTCGATGTCCATGCAGTTGTTGTAGGAGATGGCGCGCCCGTGAAGCTGGGTTGCTCCGGCGACTACCTGGGTCGGGTTATCGCGCGTGGGGTAGAAGAGGCCCTCCTGGTGGGGGTTCTCGCCATAGCGTAGCCGAAAGCCACGACCGAAGACCGGGGCCAAGAGAGGCGGCTCGCCGTCAGCAGCGGCCGCCAGCGCAGATGCGATGGCGGCGTCATAGGCGGCAGTGCGTTGAAAGGCCATCAGCGCGAGCCCCGCCCGCGTAGCGTCCGAAAGCCCACCCGAGGCGCGCAACTCGTCGAGCACGGGGGCGTAGTCGGTGGGGTCGGCCAAGACGCCCACGCTGGCCCAGTTCTTCGCCGCAGCTCGGATGAGGCTGGGCCCACCGATGTCAATCAGATCGGCCAGTTCCGACCAAGGTTTACCCGAGTGCACCCCACTCTCAAACGGGTACAGATTGACCACCACCAGATCGATGAGCGCGAGCCCTGCCTCGCGCGCCTCTTGCAGGTGTGCCGGGTCGTCTCTGCGAGCGAGGACGCCGCCAAAGAGCTTGGGATGAAGGGTTTTAACCCGTCCACCGAGAAGTTCACCAGCGCCCGTTAGCTCGCTGACTGGGCTTGCCGGAAGGCCCGCCTCGCGCAGATACGCCACAGTGCCATCGGTGGCGATTAGCCCATAGCCGAGATCAACAAGCCCCCTCGCGAACGGCACAAGCCCGCTCTTATCGGCCACGCTGATCAGGGCCGTCCGCGTTGAAGCCACTGAGCGATCTCCTTGCCAGAACGCCCTTTATGACCCGGCGACGCCGTCGAGCAGACGGTCGCGCACCTCGCGGTAGCGATCCCGCGTCACGGCTACAACGTCGGGCGGAAGCGGTGGTGCAGGCGGACGCTTGTCCCAGTCCATGCCATCGAGGTAATCGCGCACGAACTGCTTATCGAAGGCGTGCTGAGACCGCCCGGGTTCGTACTCGTCCGCCGGCCAGAAGCGAGAGGAATCGGGCGTGAACACCTCGTCGATCAGCATGATCTCGCCGTCAAGCTGTCCAAACTCAAACTTGGAATCGGCGATGAGAATGCCGCGTTGGAGCGCATAGTCGTGGGCCGTGCGATAGAGAGCCAAGCTCCAATCGCATAGTCTCGCAGCCGTAGCCCCCCCGAGCGCTTCTTCCATGCGCGCGAAGGGCACGTTCTCGTCGTGGCCAACCTCGGCTTTGGTCGCCGGCGTGAAAATGGGTTCGTCCAGACGCGCCGACTCCGGAAGCCCCGGCGGCAGATCGATGCCGCAGACACGCCCCGTGGCTTGATATTCACTCCAGCCTGAGCCGGCCAGATAACCGCGAACGACGCACTCGAAATCGTAGCGACGCGCCTTGCGTGCAAGCGTGGCGCGTCCACTTATATCCGGTGCAGCAGCCAACAGTTCGGCTGGGAGAGCCTCCGGCGCTGTGGAGACAAAATGCGTCAGCCCCAGATGAGCCAGCCTCTGGAACCAGAAAGTCGACATCTCGGTGAGTAGCTGTCCCTTGTCAGGGATGGTTGTCGGCAGGACGCAGTCGAATACCGAGATGCGGTCGGTGGCGACGATGAGAAGGTTCTCGCCGAGGTCATACACGTCGCGCACCTTACCACGTTTAAGTAGCTTGGTGCCAGGGAGAAACGTTTCGTACATGGGTTGCTCCGCGTGATCTCTATGCAAAGTATAGGGTCTGTCGCCCCACTAGGCAAGGCCGAAAACGGCTCGGATGATGGACTTTACAAGGCGTAACCCAACGCATCCAGCGTACGACGCACCGCCTCAGGAAGTAGCCGGTGCTCGACTTTAAGTATCCGGGCTCCAAGGGCCTGGGGCGTGTCTCCGGGCTCCACAGAGACCGCCTTCTGCAAGATGACAGGACCCCGGTCGTAACGCGCCGTCACGAGGTGCGCCGACACCCCACTGATCCGAGCGCCTGCTGCCAGGACCGCCTCATGGACGCGCGGACCATACATCCCTGGGCCACCGAAGGCCGGAAGGAGGGCGGGATGGATGTTGAGAATACGCCCGGCGAAGGCCAACAGTGTTGCCGCGTCCAGTAACTTCATGTACCCGGCGAGGACAACGAGGTCGGCACCATGCGCAAGGAGGGCATCGCGTATCGCCCGGTCCAGCACGGCCGGGTCGGGATGGCCCCGGCTGCTGATGTGGCGCCAGGGAATAGCGTGGCGGCGCGCGCGGACGAGGGCACCGGCATCACTGTTGTTGGAAATGACGAGAGCGACGCGTGCGCGTAGCTCACTTCTCTCGCTCGCATCGATGAGCGCCTGCAGGTTGGTTCCGCTCCCCGAAGCAAGAACCCCGATCGCTGGCGCCTCCCCGGCCATCGTCTTCAGCCCCTCTCACCCGCGAAGGGGGAGGCCGCCGGGGGGCGCACGGCGATGCCGTAGCCGCCGTGGCCGAAGAAGGCGCGTCCGAAGGCCTCGCGGGAATGGGCCACAAGGCTTGTCCCGGGCGAACCCGCGGGATCGGCACACCAGACGCGGTCGGCATCCAGGCCACAGACGACGACCAGGTGGCCGCACGTTTCGGGCACCATTGCTCCGGGCAACTCGCCGGCGGCATAAGAGATCGAGAGCATGACGGGCCATCCCGCTGCCAACTCCCGATGCACCGCTTTCCAGTCGGAGAACCGTGCGACCCAGGCTCCAAGGCCCGCCGATCCCGCGTAGGCGGCGGCACGCGTCCAGTTCCCGTAGATATTGTGGGCGGCATCGTAGCAGCCCGCTGCCACCTCCACCGTAGGCCGGTTCACACCGTGATACGCCATCAGGATCGCGAGCGCCGTGGGTGAACAAACGCGCGGTGCCAAAGCCTCCGGGAGTTCCCATTGTGAGCGAGGCCCGACCGCCAGCGGGGCGATGGGCGCCAGGGCACCGAAGTCCGGGGAAGCAGCCGGTGCGCCCGAGGAGATCGCCACGGCAAGGAGGTCCAATCTGGGCGGCGCGCCGTCCGGTCCCGGCCAGAGGTCGGCCGACGCGCCGACGAGAACGCCAGGACAGCTCATCCGCAGCACATCGACGTCGAGCTCCGCCAGACCCGCGAGCAGCGCCTGACCCGTGGGAGCAGGACCGGGCTCCCCCCACTCGCCGACGGCCACTGCCGATAGCTCCTCCCCTTGAGTACCCACCTGCAGCCAAAGGCGCGCGCCCGCTCCATCGGAGCCCCGGGCGTTCCAGCTCAGCACAGCTTCATCAAAGGCGAAAGCGGGCGTCACGAGTCGCGTGCATAGCCGCCACGGGGCCGTCTCGCGCGCAAGTGTCGCGTCGTCCGGCAAGCGCGGGTTCCAGAAAACGGTCAGTGCACGCACGTCTGTCCCTGTGGTTTCCTTTAGGGAACTCGGCCACGATCCCACTGATGCGGCGCGCCCTCGACGGAGCTTTCGATGGCCTTGGGGCGTCTAGTGAGATATCGACCGGGAATTCCGGCATCGCGGGCCAGGGTGCAGAGGGCATGTCGCGGATGAGCTCGACTATCGCCAAGGAAAAGCATCAGTTCCGCCGCGCGCTGCGTGCGCTGCGTGCGAGCCTTCTGCCAGAGGACGTCGCCGACCGTTCCGCGATCATCTGGGAGCGACTTCGCGCCACTCGGGAGTACCGCCACGCCCAGGCGCTGCACACCTACGTCTCGGCAATACCGGGCGAAGTTGAAACGCGGCGAGCCATCGCGCGGGCGCTTCGTGATGGACTCGTCGTGGCCGTGCCTATCGCGGATTGGGCAACGCGACGGCTTCGGTCGGTCCGGCTGCAGGGCCTCGAAGAGCTGCGCCCTGCCTCTCGAGGGCTGTTGGAACCGCCGCTCGATTCGGCGGAACCCTTCGAGCCGGATGTCGAGACGCTCATCGTCGCGCCCGCGCTGGCGGTGGACCCTGCGGGCAACCGGCTGGGCCTCGGCGGCGCCTATTATGACCGTTTCCTTGCCTCCGCCCCCTGCACCACGGCCGCTGTATGTTTCGAGTGCCAACTGATCGAAGCCCTCCCTACCGAGCCTCATGATGTCCCGGTTCACCTGATCGTCACCGAAGAGCGGATCTTGCATCCGCACGCATGAAGGAGTATAACGAACCCGGGGCGCGCCACATCTCGGAACCCCCTAGATGACGCTGCGGGTGGGGCGGCCGTTTCAGCCGCCCATCCTCGTCAGCTTGACAAGTGTGGAAACAGAGCCAATCATGCCACCGGAGGTGCTTTCGATGGAACGGCTTGTCGAGAAGGCACCAACGGAGCTGCCGCTTTTTCCGCTACCCCTCGTGCTCTTTCCGGGGGCTTCCCTGCCACTCCACATCTTCGAGCCTCGCTACAAAGAGATGATCGGAGAATGTCTGGCGTTGGACAACCCCTTCGGTATCGTCTGCCAGACGGAGGAAAGGATGGCCGGGCTGGGCTGCTCATCGGTTATCGTGGACGTCACGAAGCGCTTCGAGGACGGGCGAATGAACATCACCGTCGCCGGGCGCAGGCGGTTCCGCCTTCTGGAAGTCCTCGAAGGGCGCGCCTTCCTCCGGGGCCGTGTGGAATACCTCGAGGACGAGCGCGATTCTGAGGACCTTCGGGAGCTAGCGAGCCGGGTCCGCGAAGCCTTCCGTCGCCTCTCCCACCGCCGGGGATGGGGACCCAATCTGGCCGTCGACCTGTCAAGCAGCCCGCGCGAGCTCGTCTGGCTCGTAGCCACCAGCGACGACTGCGAGATCGAGGTGCGTCAGAAGCTCCTTGAGATGGCGTCCACCGGCAAGCGACTGACGACGCTCCTGAGCTGGCTTGAGACGCTTGGAGAGGAGAGCGCTGAGCGTGGGGCCCATTGACCCACAGGTTGCGGCCGAGGGCGTGGTTCTGCGCAGTCTCGCGCCCGGGGAGGAGGAGGACTGGCTGCGCGTTCGTCTTTCCGACTCACAGTTCGACGAGGCAGGAGCCAACTGCGAGCGGTGGGCGGCACGTTGGATAGCGTCCGCACAGCGGCCCGATTTCGAGCCGGAGGGGTATTTCGTCGCGCTCCTTGACGGCCGGATCGTGGGCGAGCTGGAGACGCGGCTACGCCCCTACCTGGCCGCGGACATTTACTACCCCCGCGTCCTACCAGCCCACCGCGATGGGCCCGTGGCGGCGAGGCTGGTGCGTCACGCCTTGAACTACTGCAACCAGCGTGGATTTAGGGTCTTCGATGCCGTGTGGCACGTGCGAAAGAAAGCGCGGGACGACAAGGCGCTCCGGACGTTCTATCGGCGCCTGGGATTCGAGGAGCTACCCGACAACGTCATCATGGCGCGGTCACCCGGGCGCCGAGATGCGGTCACACGGGAAGGGGGTCTGTGCTTTCGGAGTTTGGCCGACGTGGGCCCGGCCGCCTTCGCGCAGGCCATGTTTCGCTCGTTCCAGAATGGACGGGAGCACCGTGCCAGCGGAAAGCTATGCGATGTCGAAGCTGTGATGGCGTACTTGGAGGAGGCAGGCGCGGATCACGGCCCAGCGGTTGAAGAAGGGGCGGATCGTTCCTTTGTCGCCTTCGCGTCCGAAAGCCCTGTCGCCGCCGCGCTGGTGGTCCCCGGGTTCATCCAGTGGATCGGTACCGTCCTCGGTGCGCGGGGGCGCGGCTATGGGGCGGCCCTTCTGCGCCACGTCATCGGCCACGAGGCGCGCTCTGATGGGCGAATACTCTCCCTGCTCGTCGACGAGAAAAACGAGCCCGCGCTTCGGCTTTACCAGCGGCATGGCTTCGTCCCGCTCTCGGGCTATCGCGAGCACGTGTGGCGGTTTAAGTTCCAGAGAGCCGTCGTGCCTCAACTCACAGCCTGAAGCCTCCTGAGCTGCCTTAGGGCAGCGAAAATGCATGATACATGACCGGACGTACTCACTGACACCGGTCTGACGTCTCCGCGCCAAGCCCATCAAACGAGCGCGTTCGCCACGGCATCTCCCACGTCAGTCGTGCGCGCAGCGCCGCCGGCATCCGGCGTGCGATGACGCGGCTGGGCTATCACTTGAGCGACAGCGCGCTCGACCGCCTCACCTGCTTCGACCAGTGCGCCGTCTGCATCCCGTTCGCCCAGCCACGTGAGCATCATGCCCGCCGAGAGGATGGTAGCGATCGGGTTGGCAATCCCCTGCCCTGCGATGTCAGGTGCGGTGCCGTGCGAGGGCTGGAAGAGGCCGTGGTGGTCGCCGATGTCAGCGGAAGGCGCGAAGCCTAGACCGCCGATGGTTGCAGCGCCTAGGTCGCTCAGGATGTCGCCGAACATGTTCTCGGCGACGAGCACATCCTGCCGCTCGGGCGCCTGCACGAGATAGAGGCTCATGGCATCCACGTAGGCGTAATCCGTCATCACATCGGGGTAGTCGGCGGCGACCTCGTCGAAGACGCGGCGGAAGAAGACGTAGCTGCGCAGAATGTTGGCCTTGTCCACGCAGGTGACGGTCTTTTGCCCGTTCGCCACCGACCCCGAGCGCTTGCGGGCAAGCTCGAAGGCATAGCGGACGATCCGCTCGGTGCCGGAGCGCGTCTGAACGATCGTGTCGGTCGCGACCTGGTCGCGGGTGATGGTGCCGCCGCCGCGTGAGGCGTAGAGGCCCTCGATGTTCTCGCGGACGACGACGTAGTTGATCCCATACTCCTCCGCGCCTGCCAGTGGCGATGGCACCCCTGGGTAGAGCCGGATCGGTCGCACGCCGGCGTAGAGATCGAACCCGAAGCGCAACCGCAACACCGCCTCGCCGGTGACCTCGGTCCCATCGGGCAGGCGGACGCCCGGTAGACCGATGGCGCCCAACAGGATGGCATCGGACTGATCGCAGGCGTCATAGACTTCCTGGGGCATGGACACACCGGCGCGCTGATAGAGGCCTGCCCCCGCCTCGTACTCGGCGAACTCCAGCCTTGCACCTGCACGCCGCGCCACGACCTCGGCCACTTTCATCGCCTCGCCGACCACCTCCGGGCCGATACCGTCTCCCGGGAGCACTGCGATCTGATATCGCCTCATACACCCTCCCTTCAATGCGTGACAGGATGGACCCGAAGATAGGGCACATGTCTCTGTGGTTGCAAACGCGGCCCACTGCTTGACACCAGGTGGCATTGAGGTCTATATCCTTAACGCGCAACCTGTTTGGCACGAAGATGACCTTGACGCAAGGAGCCCGCCATGAAGCTCGCCCAGTTCTACCACCCTGACCAGGGGCGCCGGGTCGGCGTCGTCGATGACCGGTCCGTCACCGACGTCACGACATCCGCGCTGCCGAGCACACTGGCTATCCTGCGGACGGCGGACGTGCTGCGGCTTCCGCCCGCGACGCTGCTCTACGAGGTGCTCGCTGAGGGCGGCGTGGGCGAGGGACCCTATTCGTTCTCCGAACTGGATGTCCAGCCCAGCATGAACGAGCCGCACTTGATGATGCCTATCTCGCCGGCGGTCGTCTGGGGCGCAGGCGTCACCTACAGGCGGAGCGCGTCAATCCGAAGCGAGGACTCGGCTAAGACGATCTACGATGAGGTCTACGAGGGCGAAAGGCCAGAGCTCTTCCCTAAGGCGACGCACCCCGGCGATTCGGTCGGACCGGGCGGCTTCATCGGGATCAAGAGCGATTCCGGGCTCTGCGCCATCGAGCCGGAGGTAGCCTTCGCCGTCGGCTCCCGCGGCGACATCCTGGGTTACACCATCTGCAACGACGTCTCCGCATGGGACATCGAGCGGGCCAACCCACTTTTCCTGCCCCAATCCAAGACCTTCTATGGCGCCTGCGCCCTAGGGCCCGTCTTCGTCACCGCCGACGAGATTCCCGATCCCTACGACCTGGAGATCCGCGCCGTCATTGAGCGCGACGGGGAGACGCTCCACGAGGGCCGTACGTCCACGTCCGAGATCAACAGGAGCTTCGACGTGCTCGCCGCGTTCGTGACCCTCGACCGGGAGATTCCCGCCGGCACGCTCGTCTCGACCGGCACCGGGATCATGGTGCCCAACGAGCATCGCCTCGTCGAAGGAGACGTCGTGCGGATCACCGTGGAAGGGATCGGGACACTCATGTCCACGGCCAAGCGCATCCAGGGCAGCGACATCAACCTGCGCTACCCGCTCGGCTGTGATCGGGTCCGGCCCTAGCGCTCGGGCGCAGAGCGCGCCGCCTTGGGCGACCAAAGCGCCGTGTGAGGCCTGGCCGCGTACCAAGCGAACCAGAAAGCCGTTACACCGGGAAGCTGACGCCCGGCGGCGTCGAGGGCGTAGGCGCTCAGCGAATCGGCACGGTGCACTTTGGCGGCGCGTCCCGCCAGCGTGTCCATGACAGCCGGCCCGACCGGAAGGGCATCCAGGGGGTAGGCCTTCACGGCGCCGAGGCCGAGGTCTAGTCCGAAGACGCGCGCCTTGGGCAAGAGGCGCCCCAGCGTGTCGCGCACGCTCGGGGCGAACATCAGCGGCGTGGCCGGGTCCCGGTAGTCTCCTTTCTCAAGGATTTCGCCCCCCTCCGTGACCAGGACCGCCGCAGCGTACGGATCGCGGCTGTAGTCGCGAGGCAGCCAGTCGTTCGGATAGCGCTGTCCGCCGCTGGCCAGGATTAGGGTCCCGGGGGCCTGTGCGCGCCAGGCAGCGAAGGCGGTCAAACGCACGACCAGCTCGGCCCATCGCGGTCGGTCGGGCATGGGGAGCATGAGCCAGGGCGTTCCCGCCCGTGGGCCGGCCACCGCAGAGCGACGCAATGGGTGCCAGAGCGAGTACGACGCGCGGTCATAGAGCAGAGAGACGCCGTCGTGGGCCTTACCCGTGACGCCCCAGAGCGTGGGCTCCCCCTCGATCTCGCGCGAGAAGACCGCCACGCTGGCGGCCAGAGGCGACCAGACGACGACGATGGGCAGCGGACCCTCGGACCCCGCGAGCGTATCGTTGACGATCTCGTGCCAGTTGAGCAACCGGATCGGATAGGCCTTGGCCGCCCCATCGAGCCGCACGCCCACGACCCCATCCTCGGGCGCAAGCCACTCCGCCGCAGTTTCCGCGCTCTCGAAGATGGGGGGTGCGATCAGTCCCAGCGCCGGAATGTCGTCGATCTCGGGTCCGCCCGTGATGATGCCGCCGAGGGGAAGGGTATGTTGCGTCACGTCGAACGGACGCCGTCCAACACCTGCGAAAAGCATCGTCCTGCCATCGGCTGCGACGAAGATGCTGTCGGCGGGGTGGGCCTCCGAGGGCGAATGGCAGGCGCCGAGCAGCCCGACGAACGCGACGAGGGCCACTCCGCAGGCGGTCATTCGCGCACGGCAACGACCATCTGGCGGAGGTGCTCGGCGGTAGTGCCGCAGCAGCCGCCCAGCGCAACCGCGCCCATCTCGTGGATTTCCCGCATGCCGGCAGCGAAGTCCTCGGGCGACATGTCGTACACGGCCTGATTATCCACGAGCTTGGGCAGCCCAGCGTTGGGCTTAGCGAGCAGGGGCACATCGGTGTGCTCGCGCATCTCACGGATGATCCGCGCGATCTGCTGGAGCGTGACGCCACCACAATTGGCCCCGATGACGTCGGCGCCCAGCTCGTCGAGCATCCGGGCAGCACCTCTGGGCGTGACGCTCATCATGGTCTTCAGCTCCTGGCCTACGGGATCGAAGATCATCGTCGCGATGATGGGCAGCCCAATGTTCTCTTTGATGACGCGGATGGCGATCTCCAGCTCCGAAGGATCGAACATCGTCTCCAGGATGAAGCAGTCCACGCCGCCTTCGGCCAACGCATGGGCCTGATCCAGGTACCAGGCATAGAATTCCTCAGGGCTGCGCGTGCCGTAAGGTTCCATGAACTCGCCGGTGGGGCCGATATCTCCCGCGACGAACCCCTTTCCCGGACCCAGGGCATCATCCGCGGCGCGGCGGGCCAGCGCGGCGCCCGCGGCGTTCAGTTCCGTCAGACGGTCGAGCAGACCCTCGCGCTCCATAGGCACCTGGTTTCCCCGGAAGGTGTTGCTGTAAATGATCCTCGCTCCAGCGGCGATATAATCCTCGTGCACCGCGCGGATGACCTCGGGCCGCTCGACGTTCCACCTCGCGCTTGGGTCCAGTCCTTGCCTGATCAGTTCCGTGCCCATCGCGCCGTCGACGATCAGCGGGTTGCCACTCCGCTCAGCCTGGATCAGGGCTTTTAGAAAAGCGTCCTCGCGTTCCATTCAACCAACCTTTCCTCCACCGCTAACATCCCGCATCATCACCGGGGAAATGTCAACCTTGATCATCAACATGGCAGTCACCGGCCTTCTCGGATGTGGCAAGATCATACGAGCTATACTTCAGCTTCCCTGGACACAATAGCGGCCCGCCTCTGGACCGTCAAGCGAGGCCCGCCAAAGTACGCTGAAAAAGTTGCCAGCTGGCCAGCGGCGCGCTATCTTCTCGGCGGTCAAAGAGGGTCAACTGTAAGTTGGATGGGGCGTTTAAGCTTCGACGGATCGAACGCCGTTCAGGACTATGATTGACGCAACTATCTCACCGCAGGATGCACTCCTGATCGCCATTCGTCGGGCGGAGGGCGCCAGGAAGTTTTACGAGGACGCGGCAGAGATCGTGCTTTCACCACACGCGCGGGAAGCGCTCGCGACGTTGGGGCGCGAGGAGGCCGACCGGGCCGAGGTGCTGACGCGGCGGCTTCGTCAGCAGACGGTGGAGGAGGAGGTCTAAGTGGTCCTCTCGAACTTCGCCCACGTGCTGACGTTCGCGCTCATCGGGGTGTTGTTCGTGGCCGGAGGTCTGATCGTCCCTCGGCTGCTCCGGGTCCGCCCCAATCAGCCCGATCCGGTGAAACTCTCGACTTACGAGTGCGGCGAAGTGCCGCTGGGGAATTCGTGGATTCAGTTCGATTTCCGGTTCTACATCATCGCCCTGGTCTTCGCCATCTTCGAGGTCGAGATCGTGTTCATGTTCCCTTGGGCGGTGGTCTTCAAAGAGTTCGGTATCGTGGCTTTCGTCGAGATGATGATCTTCGTCGCGATCCTGCTCTTGGGCCTCATCTACGTCTGGCGCAAAGGCGACCTCGCTTGGCTCAAGACAACCCACCTCTAGCTCGAGAGTACCAGTTACCGGGTTGATCGATGCTTGCTGATCTGGAACGGTGGGTGAAGACCTTAGAGATCCGATTCGGGGCGGTCTTGTGAGGGGTGTTAAAGCCATGGGGATCACGGCGCCTGCGTTGGCCGTGATGAGTTGCAGCGCTCTCTCTGAGGCACCCGAAGTACTTGAAGTTATGGACCCTGACGCGAAACTCATGGCCGCACGATCCGATACGAGTTGGAGATCGGATGCCTTCGTACACACAAGAACGAGCCCGGTGTGGGCCGAGTTCTCCGTGTATGATAAGACCACACGAGAACCTCTCGAAGGGGCTTTCGTGCTATTCTTTGTACGCCCAACTCACGAGACATCAGTGCCTCGCATCGCCGGTCATACCGTCATGGCATCGGGAATAACGGATGCATCCGGTTTTGTTCGAGTGGGCGTCGGCAGGTTCGATAAACGGAGCTCGCTTGAGGTCAAGCGTGAAGTTTCTCTCAGAGGGCATCTGCCCGAAGAGAGGGATTGGCAGTATGCGGGGCTGATTGGCGATGGGCGGAAGTTCGAACACACCTACTATCTTGTGTCCACAGCGCGGGCAGAATCGAGAGGGTTCATCGGACGCCGATCAAGGGAGTGATCTCCATGCGCATAGAGATGAAGGAACCCGAGCTCGAGCCCGATCTGCAACACAACGTCTTCTTGTCCAGCGTGGACAAGTTGATCAACTGGTGCCGGCTGTCATCGCTTTGGCCGATGACGTTCGGCCTGGCGTGCTGTGCCATCGAGATGATGGCCACGGGCACATCGCGCTTCGACATGGCGCGGTTCGGGGCCGAGGTCTTCCGCGCAACGCCCCGGCAGGCGGACGTCATGATCGTCGCGGGGACGGTCAACCACAAGATGGGCCCTCGGGTCAAGCTGCTCTACGACCAGATGCCGGAGCCCAAATGGGTGATCGCGATGGGCAGTTGCGCCACCGGGGGGGGGCCCTATTACGAGTTCGGGTACCACGTCATGAAGGGCGTCAACCTGGTCATCCCCGTGGATGTCTACGTGCCCGGTTGCCCGCCGCACCCCGAGGCGCTGCTGCACGGGATCATGTCGCTCCAGGAGAAGGTACGACGGATGAGCCTCGCTAAGAGCGCCTGATCTCGTCACCCACCTTCGACCGAACGTGGAAGCCGCCGAAATTCACAAGCTGGTCTCCGAGCGGTTCGGGGATAAGATCGTCGGCTTCGAGCCGGAAGCGATCGATGTCTGGATTGATGTGCGCCCGGACGCCGTAAGGGACGTGGGGCGGTTCCTGAAGGAGGAGTCCCGGCTCGCCTTCGACGCTCTATGGTGCCTCTCAGGAGTGGACGAAGGCGAACGCCTAGCGACGGTCTACCACCTCCAGAGCTTGAAATACAGGCATAGGATCGTGCTCAAGGCGCGGGCACCGCGCGAGGCGCCTCACATCGCTTCGGTGGCCGACGTGTGGCGAACGGCGGAGTGGCACGAGCGCGAGGCGTATGACCTCATCGGAATCCTGTACGATGGCCACCCGTACCTCAGGCGCATTCTCACTGCGTCCGACTGGGAGGGCCACCCTCTTCGCAAAGACTACGTGCAGCCCGACTACTACCACGGCATCCCCCACGCGAAGGAAACCTTCGAGCGCGAGGGCGAGGCGCATCGTCAGGAGGTCAGGCGCATGTACGGCAAGGAACCGGCTTAAGGCGCGGAGGTGAGCGTCGTGGCTGAGACGCCTAGCGGCGAATATACGGACGTCGTTCATCTCAACGTGGGGCCGCAGCATCCCGCGACCCACGGGGTCCTGAGGCTTTTCGTGCGAGCATCGGGCGAGATCGTGGAGGATGTCGAACCCGACATCGGCTATCTGCATCGGTGCGCCGAGAAGATCGGGGAGACCGTCCCCTACGACCAGTTTCCTCCGTACATGGACAGGACCGACTATCTAGCGGGCACCAACTGCGGGCTGACGTACTGCCTGGCGGTGGAGAAGCTCGCCGATATTGAGGTGCCCGAACGGGCGACGGTCATTCGGGTCATCATGTGCGAGTTCGGGCGGATCGCGAGCCATCTGATGGCCTTCGGCGCGTACGGGATGGACTTGGGAGCGGTCACGCCGTTCCTGTATGCCTTCCGCGAGCGAGAGACAGTGCTGGATTTCTTCGAGGAGACCGGAGGCGAGCGGCTGACGCACAACTACGTGCGGATCGGCGGCGTCTCGGCGGATTTTCCGCCCGGTATCACCGACCGGATGTGGGCGTTTCTGGAGGATTTCGAGCGGAAGGTCCGGGACTACAACGAGCTTCTAACCTATAACCGCATCTTCATCGACCGCACCAAGGGCCTAGGGAATATCCCGCTCGAGACGGCGCTCGACTACGGGGTAACAGGTCCCGTCTTGCGCGCTTGCGGTCTGAAATGGGACCTGCGAGTGGACGATCCCTACTGCGGCTACGAGACTTACGACTTCGAGGTGCCCGTGGGCACGGACGATGTGGGCGAGGTCGGCGACTGCTGGAACCGCTACTACATCCGCATCCGCGAGATGGGAGAGAGCGTCAAGATCATCCGCCAGGCGCTGGGTCGCTTGTCCGAGGGCTCGGTGATGACCAAGCTGGGCCGCATCCGGCCATCCAAGGGCGCCGAGGTCTATGTTCGCACGGAGTGCCCCAAGGGCGAGCAGGGCGTGTATCTGATCAGTGACGGGAGCCCCACGGCTTCCCGCTGCAAGATCCGCGGGCCTTCGTTCAGTACGCTCTCAGCCTTCCCCGAGATGATGCGCGGCCACATGATAGCAGACATCGAGGCGGTCCTGGGCAGCCTCGATCTGGTGATGGGCGATGTCGACCGCTAGTCCTCTGGCCTCTCTGCGGGTGCTCTTGGAATCGCACTTGCCGGCGGGGCCGGCGGCCTTCGCGATTATGCTGATCAAGGGCGGGCTCTGCCTGGGCATGGTGGTGGTAGCCGGGATCGTCTTCGTGTGGGCGGAGCGGAAGATCTCCGCGCGCATCCAGTCGCGCCTGGGGCCGATGTACACCGGTGGGTGGCACGGCTGGCTTCAGACCTTGGCCGATGGGATCAAGCTGGCGCTCAAGGAGGACATCCTTCCCACCAACGCGGACAGGCCGCTCTTCCTGTTGGCACCGCTGTTCGCTTTCCTGGGCGCGTATTTGTCCTTCGCGGCGATTCCTTATGGCGAGACGTGGATTGTCACCGACCTCAACATCGGTATCTTCTACCTGCTGGCGGTCAGCTCGTTCACGATCCTCGGAGTCATCATGGCGGGCTGGTCCTCCAACAACAAGTGGTCGCTGTATGGCGGCATGCGGGCGGCCGCGCAATTGGTGAGCTACGAGGTGCCGCTCGGTCTGGCGTTGGTGCCGAGCCTGCTGTATGCGAGCTCGCTCAACATGCGGGAGATCGTCGAGAGCCAGGCCGGTGGCTTTTGGAACTGGTACGTCTTCAGAAACCCTTTCGTATTCATTGCGTTCGGGGTCTACTTCATCGCCGCGCTTGCGGAGCTCAATCGCGCCCCCTTCGACCTATCTGAGGCGGAAAGCGAGCTGGTTGGCGGCTACCACACCGAATACTCGGGGCTTCTGTTCTCCACGTTTTTCATCGCCGAGTACGCGAACATGCTCGTCGTGGGATTCGTCGGGTCGATACTCTTCCTGGGCGGCTGGGACGGCTTGTTTCCGCTCGGGATCTTGCCGGGGCCTTTGGTGCTGGTGCTCAAGGCGTGCGCCTTCGTTTTCGTCATGATCTGGCTCCGGTGGACCTTGCCGCGCCTTCGGATCGACCAGATGATGGCCCTTTGCTGGAAGGTCCTACTCCCAATCACGCTCATCTGCCTGGCGGGCTCTTCCATCTGGATGCTCGTCTGGCCACAAGGGTGGTGGTAGACCGATGCAGAATAAAGTCCGCACGATCGCCCATAGCCTTTACACCATCTACATGGGGATGAAGCTCACGCTGCGCTACCTGTTCGGCTATACGGTGACGGTCCAGTACCCGGACGAAAGACGCCCGCTCCCCGAGCGCTATCGCGGCAAGCTGCACAACGATACGCCGGACTGCATCATCTGCGACAAGTGCGCGCGCATCTGCCCCGTGGATTGCATCAAGATCGAGTCGGTCGGCAAGGGGAAGAACCGGCTGTTGACCACGTTCGACATCGACCTGCGCAAATGCATGTACTGCGGGCTCTGCACCGAGGTCTGCCCGACCGAATGCCTGACGATGAAGCCCGAGTACGAGTACAGCACCTTCAATTATCACGATCTCTACCTCGAGTTCGCCAACCCCACGCAAGAAGAAATCGCTGCCTTCCTGGCCAAGCAGGCGCAGGCAGCGGGCGGTAAGAAGCCAGCGCGTAAGCCCGCCCGCGCCAAGGCGACCGGGAGCGAGGGAACGTAGCCCCGCTACGGGATCTCTATCGCGTGGACACCCTCTTTCAGAACTTGGTCGTCGTCGCATTCGGCGCGCTGGCGGTCGTTGCGGCGGTGGGGGTTGTCTTCGCCGCGGAGGTAGTGCGCGCCGCCTTCGCACTTTTGTTCTCGCTCTTGGGCGTCGCGGGCCTGTATGTTTCCTTAGGAGCAGATTTCCTGGCGGGAACGCAGGTTCTGGTTTACATCGGTGGCATTCTCGTGTTGTTCATCTTCGCTGTGATGCTGACCGTCGAAGGCGGACCCGGTACGCGGCCCAAGCGGTCCTACATTCAGCTTGTGCCAGCGCTGGTCGGCGTTGGCCTCGTCTTCGTGTCTCTGGTGCAGGCGGGGGCGGCCATCACGGCGCAGAAGACGCCCGCAGGCGCTGGGTTCGAGCCGACCACGCGCGAAGTGGGTGTGCTGATTCTCACCGATTTCCTTCTGCCCTTCGAAGTGGCTTCGATCGTGCTACTGGTAGCACTCATCGGCGCGGCGGTCATCGCCCGCGCTAGGCGATAGCAGCACCGTGGCACCTATCGTCCTCTATACGTACGTCTCCGCGGCCCTATTCTGTCTCGGCATCCTGTGCATCGCCACTCGCCGGAGCGCTGTGCGGATCCTGATGGGCGTGGAACTGGTCCTCAACGCCGCAGCGCTCAATTTCGTCGCGTTCGCGCGTCTGCACGGCACGGGAGCGCAAGGGCAACTCCTGGCGCTGTTTGTCATTGTACTCTCGGTTGCTGAGGCGGCCGTAGCACTAGCCATCGTGCTCGCCATCCGGCGCCGCTTCCGCACCATCGAAGCTGATAGCATCGCTTCGCTCCACGGGTAGCCATGATCGATCTGGCGCTGGCCATCCTACTCCTGCCGCTTGGGGCCTTCGTCGTCCAGATCTTCCTCGGCAAGCGCTTGCCGAGGGGCGGCGACTGGGTCGTCATCGCAGCCATGCTAGCCGCCTGGGGGCTCTCCTGCGTCATCTTCGTGAACGCGGTCCGGGCGGGCGACCCTGCGTGGCAGGTGGCACGGTCGTGGACGTGGTTCGATGTCGGCGAGTTGCAGATCAGTGCCGGAGTGCTGCTCGACCGCATCACGGCCCTGATGCTCATCGTGGTGACGACGGTCGCCTCGATGGTCTTTCTGTTCAGCGTCGGCTACATGGCGGGCGACCCGCGGTACGGCCGCTATTTCGCCTATCTGTCGCTGTTCGCCTTCAGCATGCTGGGCCTGGTGCTCTCGGACAACGTGATCTGCCTGTACGCCTTCTGGGAGCTGGTGGGGCTTTCTTCCTACCTTTTGATCGGCTTCTGGTTTGAGCGGAATGCGCCAGCCAACGCGGGCAAGAAGGCCTTTCTGACCAATCGCATCGGCGATCTGGGGATGTTCCTGGGCATCCTGATCTTCTTCACGGCCACGCGCGCGGTCAGCTACGAGGGCGTCTTCGGGGGCGTCGCGGCGGGACAGATCGACGGTGCACTGCTGACCGTCGCCGGGGTGCTCCTCTTCTGCGGGGCGGTGGGCAAGTCCGCGCAGGTGCCGCTCCATGTCTGGCTGCCGGATGCGATGGAAGGTCCCACGCCAGTCTCAGCGCTCATTCATGCGGCGACGATGGTGGCCGCCGGGGTCTACATGGTGGCGCGGCTGTTCCCGCTGTTCAGTCCATCGGCGCTCGTGGTGATCGCATACACCGGGGCCATCACGGTGGGGTTCGCGGCGACGATCGCCATCACCCAGACGGATATCAAACGCGTCTTGGCCTACTCCACGATCAGTCAGCTCGGGTACATGATCATGGCGCTCGGGGTGGGCGGCCACAATTCGGGCCTGTATCACCTGTTCACCCACGCTTATTTCAAAGCGCTCCTCTTTTTGGGCGCGGGGAGTGTTATCCATGCGCTGCATACCCAGGAGATCTGGGAGATGGGCGGGCTCAAGCGGAAGATGCCCGTCACCTTCTGGACTTTCTTCTGCGGCACTATCGCAATCAGCGGTGTGCCCCTCACCTCCGGCTTCTTCAGCAAGGACGCGATCCTGGCGGATGTGACGGCGTTCGTCATGGGCCACCCGCAGCACCTGCTGCTTGCGTTTTTGGGTTTCGGCGCTGCGGGGGTGACAGCGTTTTACATGTTCCGGGTTCTGTTCGTCACCTTCACGGGTGAGCCCCGGGACGTGGGCAAGTTCGAGCATGCGCATGAATCCCCGTGGGTCATGGCGGGGCCCCTGATGCTGTTGGGTGCTCTGGCGATAGGCTCGGCGTGGGGCGGCTGGTTCCCCGGGTTCTTCCCGACGCCGACGCTGGGGCATGCGGCCCCCGTGCACCACGCGCCGCACAGTGCGCACACGATCGCGATGGTGCTCTCGATACTCGTGGCCGCGGGGGGCATCGGCCTCGCGTACCTGACCTATTTCAGGGGCACCATCTCGGCTTCGGCCGTCGCGGCGCGCTTCCCCGGGACCTATAGGACGCTCCATAACAAGTACTATGTGGACGAGCTATACGGTGCTACGGTCATCCGCTCGGTACTGTGGCTCAAGGGTGCGCTGGGCTGGTTCGACCTGGCGGTGATCGATTGGCTGGTCAACGCTGCCGCGCGTGTGACAGCTTGGTACGCCCACTTGGCGGGCCGCTTTGACCTGGCGGTCGTCGACGGCGCCGTCGACGGGGTAGCGGACGGTGTGCTCAATTTTGGCGAGCGGCTGCGTGGACTTCAGACGGGGCGGATACAGAGTTACGTTCTGGGGATGGTCTTGGGGCTCGTGGTGCTGGTCATCGCTGTGACGCTCATCTGATCGGTTCGGCGAGCTCACGACAAGTCGGTTCAAGAGGCGCAGGACAAGAAGGAGGATAGGCCGGAAGTGGAATCTTCGGTGCTCACGTTGATGGTCTTTCTCCCGCTTTTGGGGGCGCTCATCGTGGTGGCGATCCCAAGGACGGGGGAGTTGGCCATGCGCGTTGTGTCGCTCGTCGCTACGGGGATCCCCGTCCTGCTCGCGATCTGGCTCTACAAGGCGTTCGACCCGAACGTCTCGGGCATGCAGTTCACCGTGGAGACGCCCTGGATTCCACCATTCAATATCTGGTACCGGATGGGAGTGGACGGCCTTTCCATCTCACTGGTCTTGTTGACGGCGCTGCTCTCGTTCATATGCATCATCGCCTCGTGGAACATCACCGGATCGGTCAAGGGCTACCACGCCCTATTTCTCCTGCTTGAGACGGGCATGCAGGGGGTCTTCGTCTCGCTCGATTTCTTCCTGTTCTACGTCTTCTGGGAGATGATGCTGCTCCCGATGTACTTCCTGATCGGAATCTGGGGCGGGCCTAACAGGGTCTACGCGGCGATCAAGTTCTTCCTCTACACGCTCGCGGGCTCGGTCCTGATGCTTCTGGCCATGTTGGCATTCTACTTCACGACTGAGCCGCACACGTTCGATATGCTTGAGCTGATCCAGAAGAGCGGCTCCTATGATCGGACGTTCCAGCTATGGGTTTTCGCAGCGCTGTTCATCGGGTTCGCCATCAAGGTGCCCGTCTTCCCGTTCCACACGTGGCTGCCCGATGCGCATGTCGAGGCACCCACGCCTGTGAGTGTGATCTTGGCGGGCATCCTGCTGAAGATGGGAGGATACGGCCTCCTGCGTATCAGCTACCCGATGCTGCCCGAGGCCGCGCACTACTTCGCGTACTCGATCGCGCTGTTGGGCCTCATCAACATCATCTACGGCGCGTTCTGCGCGATGGCGCAGTCCGACCTCAAGAAACTTGTGGCCTATTCGAGCATCAGCCACATGGGCTACGTCCTTTTGGGCACGGCGGTCATGACCCAAGCGGGCTGGGACGGCGCCGTGCTCCAGATGTTCAACCACGGCTGCGTGACGGCGATGTTGTTCCTTCTGGTGGGAGTGCTCTACGATCGGGCGCATCACCGCGAGATCGACCGCTTCGGCGGGCTGGGATCGAACGTGCCGGTCATCGCGGGCTTTTGGAGCCTAGCCGGCTTCGCCGCGCTGGGGCTTCCTGGACTGTCGAGCTTCATCAGCGAGGCGCTGGTATTTCTGGGTGCGTTCCCGGTCTACAGGACGGTCACGATCCTCGCGGCGCTGGGCATCATCCTCACGGCGGGCTATATCCTCTGGATGCTCCAGCGCATCTTCATGGGCCAGCCGAAGGAACAGTACGCGGACTTCCCCGAGATCTCGTCGCGCGAGGTGGTCACATTGGTGCCGCTGGGGATCATCGTCATCATCCTGGGCGTCTACCCGATGCCCGTTCTGGCCCTCATCCGAGCCTCCACCGGTTACCTCTTGGGCCTGGTGACCTCATCATAAAGAGGAGCGGGCGATGAACCTCAGCGCGATGCGGCTTCTGAGCGACTGGGACAGCTTCGAGATGCTAGGCTCGGAACTCGTTCTGATCCTGACCCTTGCGTTGATTTTGGCCGTGGACATGCTGCGCACCCAATCCAGGCCAGTCGAGTCGGGGATCATCGCCGTCATCGGCCTGGCCCTCGCCGCGATACCCTCCCTGTGGGTTCTGGGCGTCCCCGACGCTGTGCTCTTCCGCGGCATGATGATCCACGATGCCTTCGGTGGCTTCTTCAAGCTCTTTGCGATCGCGGCGGGCCTGATCGTCACCACCTATTCGCTCCCCTGGGTCCGCGAGCGAGCCGCGGAGTTCTACGCCCTGCTCGTCGCCACCGTGGTGGGCATCGGTTGGATGGCGAACGCGGGCAATCTCTTGATGATGTACCTGTCGCTCGAACTGGTGAGCATCCCATCGTACGCGTTGGCGGGATGGGCCAAGGGCAACCTCAGGAGCAACGAGGCGTCGCTCAAGTACGTCATCTTCGGCGGGGCGGCGAGCGGTGCGATGATCTATGGCATCTCCCTGCTCTACGGCATCACGGGCAGCGCTGACCTCAGATACGTCGGTGCAGCGCTAGCGGCGGGCGCTGGTGCGGAGGCGACAGGCGCGCTGTTCTTGGCGACAGCGCTGGTGTTGGCGGGGATCGGCTACAAGATCGCGGCTGTGCCCTTCCACTTCTGGTGTCCCGACGTTTACGAGGGCGCGCCCACGCCCGTTGCGGCGTTCTTCTCGGTCGGACCCAAGGCCGCGGGCTTTGCGATGTTGATCCGCTTTGCGCATTGGGGCTACGGCTTGGCCGACCTGGGCGGCGGGCTCACGATGCCGATGGTGCTGGCGATCCTCTCGGCTGCCACGATGACCCTGGGGAACTTCGCCGCACTGCACCAGACGAACGTCAAGCGGCTCCTGGCCTACTCGAGCATCGGCCACGCGGGCTACATCCTGATGGGAGCTGCGGTGCTCAACCTAGAGGCAGTCTCGGCGATGCTCTTCTACCTCGCCGTCTACCTCTTCATGAACCTGGGCGCCTTCTTCGTCGTGGGCATCCTGGTGGAGCGCGAGCGTTCCGCCCAGATCGAAGCGTTCCGAGGCTTGGGCGGCCGCGAGCCTTTTCTGGCCGTGAGCATGACCATCTTTCTCTTCTCGCTTACCGGCCTACCCCCGCTGGCGGGCTTCGTCGGCAAGTTTCAGCTTTTCAGCGTGGTGATCGAGGACGGGCTGTACTGGCTGGCGGTCCTCGGCGTGCTCAACAGCACGGTTTCGCTCTACTACTACGCGCGCGTCGTCAAGGCCATGTTCCTGGAGACGGCTGAGGCTGGGGAAAGGGGGGAGCCTCTGGGCGCACCACGGCTTCACACCGCGCTAGCTGGCGCTCTCGCAGTGTGCACGGTCCTTTTCGGCATCTTCTGGGGTGCCCTTTCCGGCGTCACGAGCGATTCCGCTCGCTCACTCGTCGCGGGCCGACCCGAGGTCGTGCAGGAGCTGGGTGCGCGTATCCCATAACGTGTCGGGCCACAAGGATCTGCAGACGACCGTGGTCTACACGGCACGTCTTGAACCGGGACGGCCATGGCGTCCGCAACTCGTCGACGGGCTGCGAGCCGTCTTATACAGACTGTATAAGCCCCAGACTCTTGAGGCGGCAAACGGAGATATGTTATGGAGTCGCAAGAATTTAGCTGCTGAACCATGAAAGACAGACACGGCCTATACAGAGGAGATCAGTCTGCCCCTGCCGGTTCATACAGACTGTAAAATCACTGTTGGGCGGATATTTCCGACGGATGAAATTGCTGGGAGAGCGTAGCATGGGGCCGTCTCGATTTTACATCGGGAGAGTTGAATGGGCGGCTGGCGAGAACTGGCGTTCCCAATCGAATCGCTAAGCGACGTCGAACTGGTCATCGACGATGAACGCGCGGATGTCGTGACGGATCCGCTTCGCTGGCGTATTCTCGAGACGCTTGGGGACGGAAAGTCGGTTGCGGAGATTTCGCGGGCCTTGGGCGTCACCGACGCCCGCGTGCTGTACCACGTGAAGCGGCTCGCCCAAACCAGCGCCACCCTATTGGAACACGAGGATGAGGCCCCTCAGAAACGGCGTTGTCGGCCTCTGGTCGGCAAGATTCGTGTTCACGACAGGTCTCCGCCGAATGACGCTCATACTGAGGCTATACCTAGCGATGTGTCCAGCGATTTCAATCAGGCGTTTCGTGAGGTCGCCGAGGGCTTATATGGCGCGTCGCGTGTAGTGGCAAGGAGTCACAATCGCGCACGACTATCGAAGGAACAGGCGGCGGAATTTACCCGCCGACTGCTAGCCCTCATCGAAGATTATTTTCCACCTGGGAAAGGAGATCGATCGGGCGTCAAGTACGGATTCTACGGGGTGATCACACCGATCGACCTTCATCCCCTCGCGGATTCTGCAAACAATAGATAGGTCATTGTTTTTGGCTAACTCTGCCATGAAGAGGGACGACGCCCTGCTGGCGTGGTAGGCACCGAAGAAGGCCATTCGATCCGACGTTTTATTGGCTCAGTAAGGGACCAGGCTCCGTGATACGCCTGGGGGCACGCAGGAATTCGGAATCCATGATCCCGACCAGAATGGACTTGTGTTTTACCGCCATCTCTAGGAGGCTCAGAAGGGCATGCACCTGCCGCGCTTTGCCCGCAGGTGATGCCCGGGCCGTTAGGCTGCACGATGCCCGCCTTGCTTGAGGAGGACGCCGTGATCGATTCTGCGAGCGCGACGGCGAAAACGCTGGTACGCGTTCACATCGATCGCGGCGGCGATCCCGACGAGTGTCTCGTTTGGGTTCTCGACCTTATCGGCTGCGCCGCATTTGCTCCGACGGAGGTGGAAGCTCTCGCCAAGGTCCCGAGGGCCGTCGCCGAGTACTGCGAGTTCGTAGGCCGCCACGACCGGAAGGACGACGCTTGCGACTTCGGACAGGTGGAACCTATCGTCGCTGAGCGGCTCGTTGGGGCGGACGAGGGCCTCTTCGAGGACGACTGGAAAGAGGCTTCAATGGACCAGATTGAGCGCACGATTCAACTGCTCATGTGGTCGCGGGCCGATCTCTTAGAGGTGCTTGCTTCTGCCCCCGACGCGGCGTTCACGTGGGACCCGCCATACGAGAGGTATGCCTTCCTGGGCGCAATGGCGCACGATCGGTGAGGTACTTGCGCATATAGCCATCTGCGAGACGCGTTACTATCTTCCCGGCATCGGCTACGACCTCGGGCCCAATCCACCAGCGGTTGGAAATCCGAAACCAGGGAGCCGCGGCTGGTACGCAGCGCTAGGCCGCGACTGGCAGAATTTGCTCGAGCGTACTCGGGGTGAGACGGTCGCGTTCTTGCGTGAGGTCGCACGTTCTCCCGATTGCAAGAGGGTTCACGAGGAGTCTGACGACTGCTGGTCTCTCCGCAAGGTTCTCCGCAGGCTTGTCTGGCATGAGTTGATCCATACGAAGAACATCCGTCGGATCCTTCGTGATTTCTCCGGTAGATCGTGAGGGCGGGGGCTACTCGTACAGCCTAACCACTGGATGAAGGCGACGCAGGCCCCGCTTGCCTATTCGAGCATTCTGCAGGTGCAGGGTGCCGGGCCAGCGCGCCATAGCCTATAGCGTTAGGCAGCGGTACCGGTATGAGGCACGAGAGACCATGGTGCAGCCGAAAGAACTAGGACAGATCATCATCCTGAACGGTGTCCCGCGATCAGGTAAGTCGAGCATCGTCGCAGTGATCCAGGAAACTTTCGATGGCCCATGGATGAACCTGGGTGTCGATACGTTCAAGGAGCACGTCACGCCGAAACGCTATAGTCCCGGGATCGGGCTACGTCCCGGAGGAGAGCGTCCGGACCTAGAGCCTCTCATAACCTTGTTTTACTCAGCCATGTATGAGTCCATTGCCGCCCACAGCCGATTGGGCCTAAACGTCGTAGTGGATGTCGGACACCATGACGCCTACGCAACCTCCCGGGAGATTCTCGCCGATAGTGCCCGGCGTCTAAAGGGGTTGCCTGTCTTGTTCGTGGGAGTTCGCTGCCCCATCGAAGTCATCATGGAACGACGACGAAACACGTGGGGCGCAGCAGGTTCAGCAGACTCATCTGTGCCAGCACCGGTTCACCGGTTTCAACGTGAAGTGCACATTCCGGGTATCTATGACCTCGAAGTCGACACCTCGTCGCTGAGCCCGGGTGAGTGTGCCGAGGTGATACGACGGCGCCTCGGAGACGGCCCAGTGCCGACAGCGTTCAAACGACTCGCGGCGATGTCTGCGAAGCAGAACTGAATGGCAGGCGGTGATCCCTGACGTTGGAGCGGCCCCCTAGTCCCGAGCGCTAGCTCTCCAGCTTAACGCGCGCGAAGCGCCGCTTGCCCACGCGGAGGATCAGATTGTCTTCCAGAGGGATCTGAGCGTTGGGATCGGTGATGACCTGTCCGTCCACGGCGACGCCCCGCTGGGTGATGAGCCGCCGCGCCTCGCCACCCGAGTTGACGAGATCGGCGTCGCGCAGGAGGTCCACGATCCAGCGAGGGCTGTCCCCTCGCCTTTGGGTGACCACCGGCATGTCCTCGGGCGCCTGGTGGTCCACGTGCACCCGGTCGAAGGCCGCCTCGGCAGCGAGCCCGGCTTCGGTGTCCCAGAAACGCTCGATGAAATGGCGCGCGAGCTTCCGTTTGAGTACCGCAGGGTTCTCTGTCCCCGCTTCGAGGGCCGTTCGGGCGCGGGCGATCTCTTCGGGGGGGAACGTGCTGGCCACCTCGTAGTACTCGGCCAGGGCTGCGTCAGGCACCGACATCGTGCGGCCGAAGATCTCATCGGGAGGGTCCGTGACGCTGATCGTGTTGCCCAGGCTCTTGCTCATCTTCTGGACGCCGTCGGTGCCGACGATGAGCGGCATGATGACGGCGACCTGGGGCTCCTGACCGTAGGCGCGCTGGATGTCGCGCGCGGCAAGCAGGTTGAAGCGCTGATCGGAGCCGCCCAACTCAATATCGGCGCGCAGGGCCACGGAGTCGTACGCCTGCAGGAAGACGTAGAGGAGCTCGTGGACGCTGATCGGCGCGCCGGACTGTAGGCGCTGCTGGAAGTCATCCCGCTCCAGAAGACGCGCCACGGTATAGCGACTCATGAGCTGGATGATTTCTTCGGACGTCAGCGCTGCGCACCATTCACTGTTGTAGGCGATGCGCGTGCGCTTCGGGTCGAGGATTTTCGCGCACTGGTCCGCATAGGTGCGGGCATTCTCGCGGGTCTTGTCGCGGCTCAAGGGGGGTCGCGTTTTGGACACACCGCTGGGGTCGCCGATCATGGCGGTGAAGTCACCGATGAGGAAGACGACATCGTGGTCTAAATCCTGGAAATCACGCAGCTTGCGTAAAACGACGGTATGGCCCAGGTGGATGTCGGGCACGGTGGGATCGGCCCCAAGCTTGACGACGAGCGGTTTCCCGGTCTCGTTCGAGCGGGCCAGCTTATCCAGGAGCGCCGCCTCACTCACGATCTCTATCGCGCCGTGTCGGAGGACCTCGAGTTGTTCGCGGGGAGTGAGCTTCATGGGGTGTCCTGTGCCCCTGACGTTCGCTCGACGACGCCGGTGGCTATGCCCGACCGACGTTGACAATTCGAGGAACCTCCGCGGAGCCGGGGCATGAGAAAAGGGGTGCGTCCGAGGGATGCACACCGCCGCGGGTGAGCCATCACCTTGTCTTGAGCCTTCGCCGGGATCATGGGTCTAATCAGCCGCATCGTCGTCTACTGCTTCCTCTCGCTGGTTGCCGCACTCGTCGGCCTGATAGCGCTAGTGGTGGTCTTCAGCCGCAATCTGCCGTCCCTAGCTGAGCTGGAGATGATACCTGTCAAGCAGACGACCGTAATATATGCGCGCGACGGCCAGATTTTGAAGGAATTCGCCGAGGAGCGCCGCAAAGTGGTGCCCGTCGACCTCATCCCGCAGGAGATGATCGACGCGGTGATCGCGGTGGAGGACCGGAAGTTCTGGTCGCACTGGGGCGTGGACGCGGCGGGCATAGCGCGGGCGCTGCTGGTGAACGTCCGCGAACGACGTATAGCGCAGGGTGCGAGCACCATCACGCAGCAACTCGCGCGGAACATCTTCCTGACCCTGGAGGTGACGCTCACGCGCAAGATCAAGGAAGCCCTCACGGCGGTTCGGATCGAGCGAACTTACTCCAAACACGAGATCATAGCGATGTACCTGAACCGGGTCTACTTCGGCCACGGTACTTACGGCCTCGAGGCGGCCGCCAACTACTACTTCGGTGTGAGCACGCCCGACCTGACCCTCGACGAGTGCGCCCTACTGACCGGCCTTCTCAAGGCTCCTACCACCTATTCACCTTTTCGCAATCCCGATCGGGCGCGTCGTAGGCGCGACGAGGTGCTCGATGCACTGGTCGCTACTGGAAGGCTTTCATCCGACGGAGCGGCGGAGGCCAAGGCGAAGCCTCCGGCTCTGCGCACGCGGCCGCCTGACCTCGGCATTGCTCCTCATTTCACCGAGCACATCCGACGCCAACTGGAAGAGCGCTTCGGCCCCCGCGCAATCTACGACACCGGCCTACGCGTCAAAACGACGCTGGACGTCCGCGCACAGCAGCTGGCCGAGGAGGCGCTGCTGCATCAGGTCGCCGAGCGTCAGAAACGCTTCGACGGCTCGGCGGAGGGCCGTAAGCGGCGACGAAGAAGCTATCCGTCGCTGGAGGACTCGTTGCGAGCCACGGCCGTCCAGGGGGCGCTTTTGGCGGTGGACATCGAGACGGGACACGTCTTAGCGATGGTGGGCGGACGGGATTTCACCGAGAGCAAGTTCAATCGCACGACCCAGGCTCGACGCCAGCCGGGCAGCGCCTTCAAACCCTTCGTTTACACTACGGCCATCCAGCGCGGCTGGCGCGCGACCGACCGGCTCCTGGACGCTCCGGTGACCGTGCCAATGGAAGATGGGACGATGTGGCAACCGGAGAACTTCGACAAGAAATTTCAGGGTGAAGTGACCCTGCGCGAGGGTCTGAAGCTCTCGCGCAACCTCGTGACCATCCGCCTTCTGCTGAAATTGGGACCTCAGGCGGTCGTCAAGACTGCCCGCAAGATGGGCATCCGCTCGCCCATCCTGCCGGTTTACTCCCTGGCGATCGGCACCTCGGAGGTGACGCTGTGGGAGCTGGTCGCCGCCTACACCACTTTCCCTACTTACGGTGTGCGCGTCGAGCCTATCACGATGCTCCGGGTGGTGGATCGTGCAGACAAGGTGCTCTTCGAGCGTGACGGCGGAAGGCGGTCCGAAGTGCTCGAAGCTCCCACGGCGGCGATCATGACGGATATGCTGCACTCGGTGATGAAGGAGGGGACGGGCCGCGGTGCGCGACTGTGGTATGGGTTCGAGCGTCCTGCGGGTGGCAAGACGGGCACCACGGACAACTTCACCGACGCGTGGTTCATCGGTTTCACACCGCAGATCGTCGCGGGCGTCTGGATCGGCTTCGATGAGAAGGTCCCCCTGGGCGGCCACACATCCTCGGCCTCGGCCGTCGCGCTGCCGGTGTGGGCGCAGTTCATGCGTGAGGTCCACCAAGCGCTGCACTTGCCCATCCTTGACTTCCCGCCCCCGCCAGCCGACGTCACGACGCTAGAGGTCTGCCGCGAATCGGGCGAGGTTGCCTCCCTGTACTGCCCCAATCGCGTCGAGGAGCTCTTCAGATCCGGCACCGAGCCGACCGTTACCTGCCCCCTGCACGGTCCGGGCCGACCGCAGGCGAGACGAGACCAGACCGAGGCCCCCCGCTCCGCTCGCCAACTCGAATTCTAGGCGACGGCGTCCGCCCGTGGTCTCTCTACGAACGTAGGAAGCGTGCGTCAGGCCCGCGCGGCTTGACGAATGCGCTGACGGGCCTCGGCGCGCCGGTACCAGAGGTAAACGAGGGGGCTCGCGATGAAGATCGACGAATAGGTTCCGACGAACACGCCGATGAGCAGCGCCAGGGCGAAGGTGCGGATGACGTCACCGCCGAAAGTGAGCAGTGCAACGACGACGATGAGCGTGGTGAGCGAGGTGATGGCCGTACGCGACAGGCACTCATTGATGCTGTGGTTGAGGATCGAATTGTAGGGCTCGCGTCGCATGGTGCGCTGGTTCTCGCGGATGCGGTCGAAGACGACGATAGTGTCGTTGAGCGAGTAACCGACGATCGTGAGTAGCGCCGCCACAACGGCCAGCGAGACCTCGTGGTACAGAACCGCGAAGACGCCAACGGTGATGAGCACATCGTGGAAAAGCGCTGCGACAGCAGCCAGGCCGAACTCCACGCGCAGGAAGCGCCACCAGACATAGAGGATGATCGCCAGGAGCGAGACAATGATGGCCTTGAAGGCGTCCGCCTTCAACTCACTGCCGATCTTGGGCCCAACCTTCTCCAGGCGCAACACCCAGTCGCGTTCGGGGACCGGTATGTGGGATGTGAAAGCCTCTTTGAGTTGGGCGCTGATGGCATCGGATGTGGTGCTCCCGTGTCCGACGTCCCCGACGCGCACAAGGATGCCTCCCCCACCTGCGCCGATCCGCTTGATCTCGCTGCCGGAGAGATCCATCGTGCCGCCGTCCACGGGCACACTGGAGAGCGCCTGGCGCACGTCGCCTACAGTGACGGGCGGGTCGAAGCGGTACTCGATGAGCGTGCCGCCGACGAAATCGATGCTGTAGTTGAGGCCTCGGGCGCCCACAAAAACCAGTCCCACTAAGATGACCGCCGACGAGATGACGATGGCGGGCCTGCGCCAATTGATGAACGGGAAGCCCGCGCCGATGAACAGACCGCTCTGGCCGATCGAAAGGGTGTGTACGTTGGGCTTGAGCGTCATCACATCGAGAATCAGGCGCGTGATGAAGACTGCCGTGAAAAAGCTCGAAACGATGCCCCAGAAAAGAGTGACGGCGAAGCCCTTGATGGGCCCGGTGCCGAACTGGTAAAGGACGATCGCGGCGATGACGGTCGTGACGTTAGCGTCGAGGATCGTGCCGATGGCGCGAGAGAAGCCCGAGTCGATGGCGGCGCGGATCGTCTTGCCGCCGCGCAGTTCCTCGCGGATACGTTCGAAGATCAGCACGTTGGCGTCCACGGCCATGCCGATGGTCAGGATGATGCCCGCGATGCCCGGCAGGGTCAACGTGAAGCCTAGGCCCCCCATAATCGCCATAACGAAGGTGAGGTTAAGCACGAGTGCCAGGTTGGCCACGAGGCCGCAAAGCCTGTAGTAAGCGACCATGACGAGCGTGACGATCACGACGCCCACGATCGCTGCGCGCACGCCCTGACGGATCGAATCGGCTCCCAGTGAGGGGCCGATGGTCCGCTCCTCGATGATGTCCACAGGAGCGGGCAAGGCGCCCGTGCGGATGGCGATAGCCAGGTCTTTGGCCTCCTCGGTGGTGCGTGAGCCGGTGATGATCGACCGGCCGTCGCGGATCTTGGTTTGGATGACGGGCGCCGAGTAGACGACATCGTCGAGGACGATCGCCAGGCGCTTCCCCACGTTGTCGCCCGTCACCCGGCTGAACAACCGTGCGGCCTCGTCCTTGACGGCGAAGTTGATAATCGGCTGGCCCGCTGTCTGCGGGTCGAAGTCCGAGCCTCGTTCGATCTTTGCCTCGGCGACGGCGTCGCCCCGCATCTCCGGCCTGCTCTTGATGAAGTACAGAGGGTAGAACTCGCCCTCGGCCCGCCGCGCCCAGAGGAACTCGCTGGTGCCCCCGATGGCCTTGAGAGCATCGGGATCGCCCAGCATCCGGTCCACGGTCGGCTTGTCATCGACGCTGACGGCGATGTCCGAGCCGAGTGCCGTCAGGTACTGGGTGAACGGGTGCGCGTACCGCAGACTGTCCTCAACTATCTCCTCGCCGAAGATACCCGTCCGCGGTGCGGGCGTGAGGTCACCGCGCTCAGCATAGACACGATCAAGCTTATCTAGGACCGAGCGAAGGTCTTCAGAGTCGCGGAGCATCTGAAACTTGAGCTGCGCCCGTTCACCGATCAGCTTGCGGGCACGACCGATGTCCTCCAGGCCTGGTAGCTCCACGATGATCCGGTCTTCCCCCTCCTCCTGCACTACGGGTTCGGAGACGCCAAACTGATCGACGCGGTTCTTGATGACGTCCAGCACGCCGTTGACGGCATCACGATGCTCTTCGCGAGGCACCTCCGATAGGTCCACCTCGAGGACCAGGTGCATGCCGCCCTTGAGATCGAGGCCGAGCCGGATGAGACGTTCCTGGAGACGTTCGAGCGCCGCCGGGTCCATTGCGGACCGGTCGTCGGGTGAAAGCGCGTAGTAGCGGATGGTCGGCAGCAGTGACCAGACCGAGGCGATGAGCACCAATCCGATAAGGATGGGCTTCCAGGGTGCAATACGACGCATAGGGCTTCAGAAATCCAGCTTGAAGGAGGACACGCCTGTTGTCAAGATGTACGGGGAGGGTTGGGCTTCCGTGAGAGAATCACGTGCAAAGTTGGCTCTCTAAACGCAGAACGCTGCCTGAGGCGCCATTGAGGGGGGTAGGACATCAGGTGGCTGAACTTCAGTGGGCTGCGACCGGATCGGCTACACGGCCCCAGGCGGACCGCCGCGAGGCCTCAAACATCGCCGTCGCTTCATCTAGAACTGAGGCGACCGACACAACTCCGCCAACGTCGGCGATCGCACGCGATAGCGTCCCCCGAGGACCGTATCGCCACGCGTTCGGGCGCTGAAAGATGGCGAGCGTGGGGACGCCCACAGCGTCGGCGAGATGCATCGGCCCGGTGTCGGTGCTGATTGCCATCTCGCAAACGGCCCAAAGCGCCGCAAGTCGACGGACAGTGGCAGGCTGGGTGTCACACACACGACGCCGAGCAGCGCCCTTGAACGCGGCGATCCGCTCCGTGTCGCGAGGGCCCCAGAGCACGAGAACGTCCACCATGAGCCGCTCGATGAGGGCATCGGAAAGAGCTGCGAACCGCTCGGCGGGCCAAGCTTTCTTGCCACGCCCTCCCAGATGAATGCCGACTATGGGTCTATCCATGCCGACGCCCTCGCGTGCGGCGATGCGTTGTGCCGCTGTCACTTCATCAGCGTCGAGTGCCACGCGCATCGTCGGCATAGGTACGTGGGGCGCGAGATGGCGCAAGAGCTGGTACTGCAACTCCGTCTCGTGCTGTTGGCCATCGGCCGAAGGCACGGTCACGTTGACGAATCGTTGAGCGGGACCATGATGAGCATGGCCGAGCCTGTAGGGTGCGCCCGATGCTCGTGTCAGGGATGCGCTCGTCAGGGAGAAGCTGTGTGGGTGACTGGCATCAATGGCTAGGTCGAACCGCTCGCGGCGCAGGCGCCAGACAAGTCGCCAGAGCGCAAGGGGGTCGCGCAGGCAGCGCTGGTGGTCCATTGGAATGACCCCGTCGACGCCTTCGCTGGGACGGAGTAGGTGTGCGAAAGACTTGGCCGCCAAGAGCGTGATGTTCGCCCGCGGGAAAGCGCGTCTGAGGCCGCGGAAAAGCGGGACCAGCAGCGTGAGGTTGCCGAGCCGCCGGTCCTGACGAACGACCAGAATGCGCTTTATCCGCTCTTGTGTGATGCTTCCAACGCTGACGGGTTCCGACTGAGCGAACATCTGTGCCGCACCGCCCAGAAGCCAGCGCCCCCTCCGCTCAAAGGCTTTCAGCATACGCCTCATCTCCCGGATACCCTAGGGTTCATCGAACGCGATGAGTCGCGTACTCGGTGGACAGCATCAACGCGTCCCGGTAATCCGAAGGGTCGAAAGAACTGATAGCGCTGCGTGCGCGTGCGCCCAACTCCCGCGCGCGGCGCCTCGCGTAATCGATACCATCCCTGGCGCGGACGAACTCTACGACCTGGGCCAGTTCTACCTCGTCGTTGTGCTCCTGCTCGAACAGGCGCTTGAGCCAGTCGGCCTCGTCGGGCGTCGCGCTCTTGAACGCATGGATCATCGGCAAGGTGACTTTGCGTTCACGGAAATCACTGCCCACCGGCTTGCCTAGGACCGCAGCATCGCCCACGAAGTCAAGCAGGTCGTCGGTGATCTGAAACGCCATGCCCAGGTTCTCACCAAAGGTGGATAAGAGATCGAGATCCTCCCGCGCCAAGCCACTGAAAATCCCTCCCAGCCGGGCCGACCCCCCGAAGAGCGATGCCGTCTTGTCACCTATGGTTGCTAGATACATCTCCTCGGTGGTGGATAGGTCTCGACCTTGCCCAATCTGCATCACCTCGCCACGCGTCAATCGCTCGGTGACCTCGGCGACGATCTGCATGACCTCGAGCGAGCCGATGTCAACGAGTAGCCTGACCGCCCGGGCGTAGAGGAAGTCACCCATGAGGACCGAGATCTTGTTATTCCATAGGGAGTTGACGGTCACGGAGCCACGGCGGGTGCTGGCCTGATCCACGACATCGTCGTGGACGAGCGTAGCGGTATGGATGAGTTCGAGCGCCGCGGCCGCCTTGATGGCTTGCGCCGCATCGCCTCCCAGCGTCCGCGTGGTGAGCAGTAACAAAGCAGGGCGAAAACGCTTGCCCTTGGCGATTAACAGGTGCGAGATGACGTCGCTCACCAAGCCTATTTCGGAGGCGAGTGCCGACTGAAGCTCCTCCTCGAAACGGCGAAGATCGCCGTCTATCGAACTGAAGATGCGCTCAGGCGGCGCGTCAGCGTACGGAGTGACGGAGGTGCGAAGGCCCGTGGACATTGGCATAGGTTGATTGATAACACTCGCGGTGAGACACCTACGACTGCGTGGGCGGAAAGCTAACGTCAAAGCACACGGCTGTCAATAAAATACGATCTCGATCTCCGCGACACCATGACTTGCTAGCTTTACACCGGGGGCTTGACAAGTGCACTTTAGAACAGTATATTAGTGTTCGCATGGGCAGTTAACCGATGGAGGTGTACCATGCGTCATCGTCGCGGCTACTGGATCCCGCCGACACGTTGGCAACTCGAGGACTGGTTCCTGACCGAAGGGACGCTAGGCCATGGTGTGCTGCCCCGGCCCCGGAGCCGGTCCACGCGCCAGCTATATGCGATCTATTTCCAACTGATGGAGGAACTTCACGATCGGAAGCCGGTGTCGAGCCGTCGGCGGAGAAAGCCTGGGTCCCGCCCTTCGCTGTTCGAGACCGTGTCTGGAACGTACATCCCTTAAGAAGCATTGTGACGGAGGCCGGATAGGCTTTTTCTGGCTATGAGTAGTGGTCATCACGCGGGCCCGCCTGGTTCTGGGTCCGCGCGAACCTCTCACAATTTCGGCGAGCGGCAGCCGTAGAGGAACGCGAAGGTGGCTGGGTATTGAAACCAGCGCGCCGTGGCGGTGACGGTCTCTACTTTTTCCCCTGAGCGCTTGTAGTAGGTCTCCTCCCCCGGGAACCCTACCACTGGGCCTTCTTTCGAGTTGCTCCTTGGCGTTTGCTCGGCGCACCGCAAAAAAGTGCGGGCACCAGGTCATAGCCCGACGCCTGTACCAGCGGCAGCCTTTACGCGTTACCTCTCGACGGGCTGATCGACAAGATTGCCCCACTCGGTCCACGAGCCGTCGTAGTTGCGCACGTTCGGGTAGCCCAAAAGCTCGCGGAGCGCGAACCAGGTGTGGCTCGAGCGCTCGCCGATCCGGCAGTAGGCGATGACATCCTTGTCCGAGGTGACGCCTTTGCCCTCATAGAGCACCTTGAGATCATCGGCCGATTTGAAGGTCCCGTCAGCTTCATTGACAGCTTGGAGCCAGGGGACGTTCTGGGCGCCGGGGATGTGACCGCCTCGCTGGCAGGTCTCGGACAGGCCGGGCGGCGAGAGGATCTTGCCGGTGAACTCGTCGGGCGAGCGGACATCGACCATCGCCCGGTCCGGCCGGTTCATGCTCTCCTCGACGAAGGCGCGCATAGCGCGGAGCGAGGTGTTAGCATCCTGCGCCGTATATGACGCTGCCGAGACACTGGGCGCTGCCTGGGTCAGCTCGCGGCCTTCCAGATCCCACTTTTTGCGACCGCCGTTCATGATGCGGACATCCTCGTGCCCGAAGATCTTGAGTTGCCAGTACGCGTAGGTGGCAAACCAGTTGTTGTTGTCGCCGTAAAGCACGATGGTGGTGTCGTTCACGATGCCCGAACTGCTCATGAGGGCCTCGAAGTCCGCTTTGGGCAGAAGGTCGCGCCGAAGCCCATCCTGCAACTGCGACTGCCAGTTCCAACCGACGGCGCCCGGGATGTGGCCCGTCTCGTATGCCTCGGTGTCCACGTCCACCTCGACCAGGCGCACATTCGGGTCCGCCTTGTGCTCATCCACCCAGTCCGTGCTGACCAGGACATCAGGGTTTGCGTAGCCCGCCATCGAACTTGCCTCCATCGCCCCCGCAGTGTCTTACCCTTTTCTCGCGGTTCACCTGGGCCGTGCGCGCTGGGGTTCGGACCGTGTATCCGCTCCTGTGGGGGCCATAGAGCGGAACCGCTGACCGATTGATAGCGCACGGATTCTCATGCATCTTCTCATCCTCCGCGCAAGTGGGCAGACAACGGGAACCTCCCCACCACTGCCCAAAATACACGCACTCCCGCGGGCCGTCAACTTGCTGAGGGAGTGGCCGCTACTGAGCACTCGTGACCGGCCCCGCCGACGCATGGACGATACGTAAACGGCTAGGACACCGCGTCCTCGAGCGCGATCATCACCTTGAGCGCCTCATCTTTATGACTATCAGCGAAAGCCACGGCCTCCTGCGTCTCATCCAGAGCGTACGTATGCGTGACCAGCGGCCGCACGTTGATCGCACCACTTGCGACCAACTCGATGGCCTTGGGGAAAACGTTGACGTACCGGAAAACGCCACGAATATCCAGCTCTTTGCGCACCGCGAGCACCATGTCGATCGGAAACGTCGCCTCCTCCGGCAGGCCGACCCAGACGGCGCGTCCGCCGCGGCTAGCAAGCTCAATCGTCTGCTGGGTCGTGCGCGGTGTTCCGGCGGTCTCGATGACGACGTCGGGGCCGTAGCCATCGGTTTGACCCGCCACGATCGCGGCCACGTCATCGGCTCGCGCATCCAGCGCCAGATCAGCGCCCATACGGCGCGCCCACTCCAGGCGGAAGGGGCTGATGTCCACGGCGATAACGGGCGCCGCGCCTCGCGCCTTAGCAGCCGCCACGGTCATCAGACCGACGGTCCCCGCTCCCAATACCAAGACCGCCTCGCGCACCGCCACCTCCCCGCGCCCGACGGCGGCGAGACCCACGGCCAAGGGCTCCATCATCGCACCCTCCTCGAGGGTGACACGATCGGGCAACAGGTGGGCGAAATCGGCGGCAACCGTGACGTACTCGGTGAGTGCGCCGTCCACATGCGGCACTCCGAAAAAGACGACGGCGGGGCAGAGGTTATAACGACCGGCTTTGCAGAAGCGGCAGCGGCGGCAGGGGACGCCTGGCTCCACAGCGACGCGTTCACCGACTCGCCCCGGGTCGATCCCCTGCCCAACAGCGACGATGATCCCTGCGCACTCGTGACCCAGGACAAGGGGTCTTTCGATGACCCGACCCCCGATGCTACCCGTTCGCCACCAATGGATGTCGGAACCGCAGACGCCGACTCGACCGAGCTGCACCAGCACCTCTCCGGGACGGGGCTCGGGGACCGGCCGCTCCTCGACGCGGATCTCGCGCGGCCTACGTAGCACCGCCGCGGCCATCGTGTTGGCCATGATTTTAGCGCCCCTCCCGTCCTCCCGAATCGAGCAGCTTATCGACGAGGGCGGGCAGTTCCTGCAAACTGGCGAGGGTCCACTCCGCCCCGTTAGGTGAGGTGTCGTCGTCGCCGATAAGCGCATGCGGGACGTCCGCCCGCACCGCCGCCGCCGTGTCGAGACTCCCGTCCCCGATGAACAGGGCCTCGCGTGGTGCGATGCCGAACGCGGCTAGTGTGCGCACGAGGAGGTCAGGCTCCGGTTTCGGTGGGGCGTGCTCGCGAGTGAGGACCCGGTCTACGACGAGGCTGTGCCTGGCGATGACGATGCGGGCCGCCTCGCGGCTGTTATTTGTGACGATGGCCGTCCGCAGCCCGCAAGAGCGGACGTGCGCCAGGGCCTCGCGGGCACCGGGACGAAGTTCAGAGCCGCGACTGGCCGGCAGCTCGTGGCCATCGAGCACGCGCAGCGCAGCCTCGCGATCCGTATCCTCGAGCGTCGCGATGTGCTCGAGAATGGTCCTCTCGGGCGGGGCGCCCACATCGGCGCGCATTCGGGCAAAATCAAGGCAAGGCACGGTGAGCGTCCCGTCGAGGTCGAAAAGCACAGCTTTGAGCATCGGAGGCAGTATATCGGCGACTGGCGCCCCGGTCAAGCGGACCCCGCCGTGCTTGACACGGCACGGGCGTGCAAGCTATCGTCTGTCTCACTATCTGTATTGATGTAGCGGACCCCGGAGCGTCGGCTGGAGGGAGGGACCTACTGTGACCGCGTCGATCACTAAGACCGGTCCTCGATCGACATCGCTCGCTCCACAGTTTCTTGTGGACGACTTCGATGTCGCCACTGTTTTCTGCCAAGCGTTGGTTAGCCGACCGCCTCCGTCCTCGGAGGGGGGCCGCGTTTAGTATGGACGGCGCTGGATACATCGCGCGTTTTTTGGAGCAACACGGCCCTCCGGTCATCTTCGGCGTGCCGGGCCACTCGACGAGTGCGCTCTACGATGCGCTTCAGGACGTGTCGCCGCCGCGGGTAGTCATTGCCCGGCACGAGGAGGGCGCGGCCTTCATGGCGGATGGTTTTGCGCGGCTTTCAACCGAACTGGGGGTCGTCTGCGCCAGCTCGGGCCCCGGCTCCACGAACCTCGCCTCGGGCTTGCTCGTCGCAGGGGCTGACTCGACGCCGCTACTCGTTTTCACCGGCCAGGTCCCCAGGGAGAGAGCGGGCGGCGTGGCCTTTCAGGAGGTGGGTTCCCGCACAGGAGCGAACATCACCGACGTGCTGCGGCCGCTGGTGAAGTACACGGCGCAGGCGGCCAATCCGGCGCACCTGGCGCGGCTGGTGCCCCTGGCGGCGACGATAGCCAAGGCGGGACGACCGGGTCCCGCCCATATCAGCATCCCGGTGGATCTCCTGAAGGAGGAAGTGCCCGGCGAGCCGCGGGCGCCGGGTGTGGACGGGAAGATGCTGCCGTGTGCCCCGCCCGAGGCAGTCGAGGAAGCGGCTGAACTTCTGAGTCAAAGCGACGACGTGGTGCTCATCGCGGGGCGTGGCGTGGTCCTGAGCCGCGCCTGGAAGGAACTGCAGGCGCTTGCGGAGCACTTGGGCTCGCCCGTGGTGACGACGCCTCAGGGGCGCGCCGCCGTGCCGGCGGATCATCCGCTGAACGCGGGCCACATCGGCTACAGCTACGCTCCACGGGCGCGCGCTCTCTTCGACGGCGAAAGGGGCACGGTTCTGGCGGTGGGGACGGGCCTGGGCCACATGGCGACGATTGGCTTTGAGGCGGCGTTGGATAAGGTGGTCTCTCTGATCCACTGCGACGTTGACGGCGGAGAAATCGGCCGCAACTTCCCCACGCGGCTGGGACTCGTGGGCGATGCGAAGGCGGTGCTCGGAGACCTCCTGGCAGCGATTCGCGCGCGATCACCCGAGCCCATGTACAAGCGGAGCGCGGAGGCTCTTTCCCGCCTGCGCGAAGCGCTGCCCCCCTACCCCGAGCCGGAGAAGACCGAGAGCACGGCCGAGCCACTCCTGCCACAGCGGGCCATCGCCGATCTGAACGCGGCGCTCCCGCCCGAGGGGGTCGTCTTCGGCGATTCGGGAGAGAACCTGGCGTGGCTCATTCAGTACTTCCGTCCGCGTACTCCCACCGGCTACCAGATCTCGCTGAACATGGCGTGCATGGGTTGGGGCGTGGCGGCGCCCATCGGTGCTAAGCTGGCGGCACCCGAGCGGCCCGTCGTGGCGGTGACGGGCGATGGCTGCTTTATGATGAACGGCCTCGAGCTCGCGACGGCCGTCACCGACGATGTCCCTGTAATCTGGATCGTGCTCAACAACGGCGGGTACGGCTTCACCGAGCATTCACACAAGCAGCAGTTCGAGCGGGGTCTCCCCAAAGCATTCGCGCCCGTGGACTACGTGAGGCTTGCCCGGAGCCTGGGCGCGGTCGGAACCCGTATCACCCGGCCGGGGGAACTTGCGGCCTGTCTGCCGGATTTCATAGCCAGCGAGCGTCCGACGGTCGTGGACGTGGCGATCGATCCGAACGAGATCATCCCGCCGATCAGGAGCGTGACCTGGGGCGAGTGACCGACGCACCACCGATCCGTGAGCTCATCTGACCTCTCTTGCGACTATCGATCTCTGGGTGAAGCCGGCGTGATTGACTATCACATGCACACGACGTGGTGCTGCCATGCCGAGGGGACGATGGAAGCCTATGTCGAGGCGGCCATCACAGCAGGGCTCGCCGAGATGGGCTTCTCCGATCATATGCCCTTCATGCTCCAACCCCGCCAGAAGCTGGCGCAGGCCTGGGATGAGGTGCCGCTCTATGTGGACGCGGTGCGCCGGCTCGGGGAGTGCTACGGTGACCGCATCACGATCCGCCTGGGCGCCGAGGTGGACTACGTCCCGGGCCGGGAGCAGGAGACGGCGGCGTTTATCGAACGCTACGACTTTGACTATGTCCTGGGTTCGGTGCACTTCATCGGCGAGTGGGGCTTCGACGATCCCGCCGAGGTCGACCGCTACGAAGATTGGAGCCTTTGCGAAGTCTACGAGCGTTATTTCGAGCTCGTCGTCGCCGGGGCGCAGACGGGGCTCTTCACCACGATGTCTCACCTCGATCTGCCCAAGAAGCATGGCCGCAAGCGGTCCGATGAAGCCTATCCGGCTCTGATGGAGGAGGTGGCCGCCGCACTGGCTGAAGCGGGGGTGGCGTTCGAGGTCAACGCGAGCGGGCTGTTCATGCCCATCGGCGAGCTATATCCGGAGCAGGTGTTCGTGAACGCACTTCACGCCGCCGGCGTCCCCGCGACGCTTGGCTCGGATTCGCACGCGCCTTCGCACGTGGGGCGCGGCCTTGATGATGCGATCGCTTCGCTCACCCAGGCGGGGTACACCAGCGTGGCGACGTTTGCGGGGCGCACGCGCCAACTCTCGCCCCTGCCGGAGAGCGTCGGCGAACCCGCGCGGACAGATAGCGACGCATGACTCCCGCCGCACGAGTTGCGCGCGCCAGCAGTGAGAAGAAGGCCACAAGCTCGCCGCAGGATGGGAGCCGTAGCGCTCGACGAGCGCTTTTCTGGGGCGTCCTGGCATTGAGCCTGGTTGTGCGTTTACCTGGCTTAGGCCTCCCGCTGATCGATGAGCAGCCCTGGCGCCAGACGGACACGGCTGCCATCGCCCGCAACTTCTACGAGGAAGGACTCGACATCTGGCGGCCGCGGGTGGACTGGCGCGGAATCACCCCAGGGTATGTCGAATGCGAGTTTCCGCTTTACCCGGCACTGGTCGCGGTGGGCTACCGGGCAGTCGGCGGCGCCGAGGAATGGGTAGCACGGCTGGTCGCCGCGCTCTGTTCGGTCGCAGGGGCGGCGGCGCTGTACTGGCTGGTGCGAGGGACCGATAGCTGGCAGGTGGCCATCTGGGCCGCGGGGCTGTACGCGATCTATCCACTGAACATCTTTTACGGGCGCGCGGTCGTACCCGAGGCCCTGATGCTGGCCTGCTCGTGCGCCGGTCTCGCGGCGTTCGACCGGTGGGTGCGACGCGGCGGCATCGGCCTTTTAATCGCCGCTTTTGCTGCGACGACGCTAGCGTTTATGGTGAAACTCCCGACTCTCTGCCTCGGTGTGCCGCTCCTGTACTTGGCCCTCTCGGTGCGTGGCTCGGCGTGCTGGAAGCGGATGTGGTTTTGGGGCTTCTTCATCGGGATCTTGGTGCCGCCGGCCCTTTGGTACTGGCACGCCCACGAGCTCTATCGCGAGACGGGGCTGACCTTCGGCATCTGGGGGGATGAGGGCTACAGAAAGTTCGGGAGCGTGGCGCTATGGACGAGCTTCGAGTTTTACTTCAACGTAATGACCCGGTTCTTCGGGGTGCTCCTGACGCCGGTCGGGGCGGCGCTGGCCCTGGTAGGCTTCGTTCTACCGACCGGGCGAGTGCGGCCCTACTTCTACCACGTCTGGCTTGCGGCTCTGGTCGTCTACATCTTCGCCGCGGCCGAGGGTGTGCGGGTGCTCAATTATTACCTCCTGCCCTTTGCTCCAGTGGCCGCAGCGTTCGGTGCGAGGTCGCTCGTAGCACTGTGGCGGTCGCCGCTCATCAACCGGACGCTCTTTGGGCGGCGCGCGCGCACGGGACTGATGGCGACGCTCGTAGCGCTTCTGGCTTTCCAAGCTGTGATGTATGCTGTGCCCAAGTACGTCCCAAAGGAATTCCACCGCACCCAGTATGATCTCGGGCAGCGCGTTGCGCTCGTCACGCCACCCGATGCGCTGGTGGTCGTGGTTGACTACGACGCCAATGTCGAGGCGCCGGACAGGGCTCAGAACCCGGTCTTCCTCTACTACGCGCACCGAAAAGGATGGCAGATCCTGCCCCAGGAACTGACGATCGAGCGCATGGAAACGCTGCGGGCGGCGGGGGCGACAGTGCTGGTCGCGCCCCTCTCCGAGGTGCTTCCCCAGCGCGACCTCTTCGGGCATCTGAAGGAACGCTACACGAGAATCCTGAAGGATCCAAAGTGGCTGGTGCTCCAGTCCCTTGCGCGCTGAGGGCGCCAAGCGCGTGGAACCCCTCGGCCCCAAAGTTGTCTACCTGCATGTTGGAACGGTTGCGAATGAGATGGCGTCGTTGCCGGTGGTCCCTGGGGCTCACAGGAGTGCTCGGAGGGTTAAGCTGCCACGCACCGGCGGCGGATACCGGCAGCTTCAGTTCACGGACGCGCGAGTTAGATCGGCGCTTCGCGGGCCAGATCGTGTGGCTTGACGTGCACGAGCTTTATTGGAATGGGCGCTTTTACCCCGAGGGTCCGTACGAAATCCTGGAATTCAGTGAAACGGATGACCGGGAGACGGTGGCGATCGGCCTCGAGTACCAGGGGCGTCTGAGGGGCCCTTTCCCCGAGCGTTCCATCAAGAGGCAGGCGCTATGGTGGGTCCTCTACCCTCCGGCCCTGGGACGCCAGGGGTATCTGGATCTATCGGTGCCTCCCGACGGTGACACCGCGCGGTTACTGGAGAGTACTTTCCACTTCACACCGCTCGAGGTGCGCGAGCAGGAGCTGGACCGCCTCAAGAAGAAAGAGAATACCAGGGTGGAACAGCGGCTCCAGGCGACGGCCGATTCCGTCGCCCGTTCGCCCGAGGAACTTGCGCGCGAGCAGTCGGAGTCGGAGCGCACGTTGATGCGCCTGGCGATTGAACTGGACGACGCTCGGGAAAAATACGACTAGCTACAACTGGAGCTTGAAATGGCGGAACTGCGGAAACGCACGGCGTTGCGTAAAGAGTTGATCGCTTACGCGCAGGACCATCTCGGGCCTGCCGCCGCCCGCTTTCAGGCCCATGCAGAAGCCTACATCGTCGACCATGGCGAAGGGGCGTATGCGGTGCTGGCCGAGGTCCAGCGGTTTCCGGCACTCGGTCGGCAACTTTCCCAGTGAGGGCCGCCTGAGATCAACACGGAGACACAAGAGCCCCCATGCTGAAGCTGTTCAACTCGATTAGCCGCACCAAAGAGCCGTTTCATTCGATTGAACCCGGACACGTGCGGATGTACACGTGCGGTCCCACGGTCTACGATCAGATCCACATCGGCAACTGCCGCACCTTTCTCTTCGAAGACCTTCTGCGTCGCTATCTCGAATACCGTGGCTACGGCGTGACCCAGGTGATGAACCTGACCGACGTGGAGGACAAGGTCATCCACAGGGCCCGTGAGCAGGGAGCGACGCTGGGGACGCTCACCGAGCGTTACGCCGGGGCTTTCTTCCGTGATCTCGACGCACTGGGGATCGAGCGGGCGGAGGCGTATCCCCGGGCGACTGAACACATTCCCGAGATGGTCGCCATGATCGAGTCGCTGATGGAAAAGGGCTACGCCTACACGGCCGACGATGGATCGGTGTACTACGCCATTCGGAAGTTCCCCCGCTACGGCCGCCTGGCCCACCTCGATCCAGAGGAGCTTGAGGCCGGAGCCTCGGGCAGGGTTTCGTCAGACGAGTATGATAAGTTCCACGCCGCCGACTTCGCCCTGTGGAAGGCGTGGACGCCGGAGGACGGCGATGTCGCGTGGGAGACGTCGCTCGGCAAAGGGCGACCGGGCTGGCATATCGAGTGCTCGGCGATGGCGATGAAGTATCTGGGCCAGCACTTCGACATCCACACGGGTGCCGTGGACAACCTCTTTCCACACCACGAGAACGAAATTGCCCAGTCCGAGGCGGTCACCGGCCAGAAGTTCGTCAACACCTGGATGCACGGCGAGCACCTTCTGGTGGACGGCGCGAAGATGGCCAAGCGCTTCAAGAACTTCTATGTTCTGGCTGACCTTTTCGGCCGAGGCCACCGTCCCAGGGTCATCCGCTACGCGCTTTTGAACGTCCATTACCGCCAGAAGCTGAATTTCACCTTCGATGTGCTTGACGCGGCGGCCGAAGGGGTGCGCCGACTTCGCGACTTCCGCGATCGAATGCATGAGATGGCCGCTGGGGGCGTTGAGGGAGACGGAGCGGACAAGATCGACGAGGAGGCCCTGCAAAATTTCGAGGCCGCGATGGACGACGACCTGAACATCTCTCCGGCGCTCGCGGCGCTCTTCATGTTGGTGCGCGAGGGGCACCGGCGAGCGGATGAGGGCGCGCTCGGCCGTGGGGGCGCGCGACGGCTCCTGGCAGCCCTCGAGCGGGCGGACCGCGCGCTGGGTGTCCTGGATGAGTCCGAAGCGTCCACCCCGCAGAATGTGGGCGAGCTCATCGCCCAGAGGCAGGAGGCTCGCCGCCGGCGCGATTTCGCCGCCGCCGATGAGCTGCGCGACCAGATTGCCGCTCTGGGCTACATTGTACGCGACACGTCCACGGGGCCCCAGGTGCTCCGTAGGTGAAGGCGACGAGCAGGAGGTGACCCGACGCTTCAGGTTGGCCTAGTGGGGCTTCCCAACACGGGGAAGACCACTGTCTTCAACGCGCTCACCAGCGGTGAGGCGGAAGTCGCGGGCCGGCCCTTCACGACGATCGAGCGCAACATCGGCGTCGTCCCGATCCCCGACATTCGGCTGTCTCGGCTCTCGGATCTGCTTACGCCCGAGGTGTGTACCCCGACGACGCTCGAGTTCGTGGATATCGCCGGTCTGGTGAAGGGAGCTTCCGAAGGCGCCGGTCTGGGTAATCGTTTTCTATCCCACGCTCGCGAGTGTGAGCTTTTGGTGCACATCGTCCGCTGCTTTGACGACCCGGACGTATCGCATGCTGAGGAGCAGCTCGATCCGCTGCGGGATAGGGAGATCGTGGACCTGGAGTTGATGCTAGCGGACCTCGACGTCACAGAGGGGGCAATCGCCCGGCGCGCGCGCGAGGTGCGCGGGGGCGCGAAGACTGCGGCGGCGGAGCTTGAGACCCTGGACGCGATCCGCCTCGGGCTGGCGGAGGGCCGGCCCATCCGCGCGCTCGGGCTCGACCGCGACGCGCTGGCGCCGCTTCAGGGCTTCAGGTTTCTGACGGCCAAGCCGATGGCGTACGTTGCCAACGTCTCCGACGACGAGGCCGCTCTCGGTCCCAACGAGGCTGCGGCGCGGCTGGAGCTGGCGCCGGAGGAGGGAGAAGCGCTTGCACTTGCGGCGAAGATCGAGGCGGAACTGATTCAACTACAGCCCGAAGAGCGCGCGGAGTTTTTCGCCGATCTGGGCATCGAGGAGCCGGGGCTGGTGCGGCTCGTGCGGATGGTGTTCAGGAAACTCGACCTCATCACGTTCTATACGACCGATCACGATAAGCTGCGCGCCTGGCAGGTCCCGCGTGGAAGCTCTGCGGTGGCTGCCGCAGAGTTGATCCATTCCGACATGGCGCGCGGGTTCATCCGAGCGCAGGTTACCGATTTCGCTACCGTTGAGGCGCACGGCGGCCTGGCGATGGCTCGAAATGCGGGCCAAGTGCGCACCGAAGGGCGCGACTACACCATCACTGACGGCGACGTGGTGCACTTCGCGTTTCGCTCGTAGGCGTTTTGGTTCGGGGGACCTCAAACCGCTGTGAAGCTACGTCCACAAGATAAGATCGTCTCGCAACGGGCGCTCGTAGCCATCCGCGAAGGCGCGCGTCGCAGGGGTCAGCGTTTCGTCTTCACGAACGGCTGCTTCGATCTTTTGCATGGAGGCCACGTGCGCCTGCTGACGGAGGCACGGCAACTGGGCGATTCTCTGGCCGTGGGCCTGAACGGCGACGCCTCGGTCCGCCGTCTCAAAGGAGCCGGGAGACCGATCTTACCTTTTAAAGAACGCGCGTTGGTGCTTGCGAGCTTGGCGGTCGTGGATTACGTCGTTAAATTCACGGCTGATACGCCATTGCGCCTCATCACCGCGCTCCGACCCGACGTGCTCGTCAAGGGCGGCGACTATGCGCTCGAAACAATCGTCGGCGCCGATAGGGTGTGGGCCACTGGCGGCAAGGTGCGGACCCTGCCCGTCACCAAAGGACGGAGCACAAGCCGCTTGATCGAGCACATCGTGGAACTTCATGCGCCGACACCCTCAACGAGAGGGGAACCGCAGCCATGACCGCCGAGCCGCTTGAGGCACTGCGCCATTGCGTGCACGCTTCGCCCGGGCATCCCTACTATGCGCGGTTTGCAGCGACACAGCTCGAATCGGGCGAGGCCAGGGCAGCGCTCCAGACGTGCGAGCAAGGTCTTGTGGCCAACCCGAGGGACCCCGCAGGCCTCCTGGTGGCCGCACGCTGCCACCTCGCGCTGGGCGACCTCCGTGCGACGCGGGCTCATGCACGGCGAGCGCTTCGCGTCCTGCCCAGCCTTCCGGGGGCGCTGGCGGTCTTGGCCGAGGTGCACAGGGCGGAAGGGACCGATGGGATGGCACTGAGAGATCTCGCGCGGGCGATGGCGCTCAGTCCACCTCCGGGGAGCCTGCGGGCGTACCATGAAACCTTGAACGCAAAGGAACCCGTTCTCCAACCAGAGCCCTTTGGGCGGGAGGATGAGCCAGCGGCCAGACCCAAACCGCTTGTGATCGACGCCGCAGGGCTGTGTGCGCTCAAGGCACAGTGGGAACAGATTGCGGGAGAAGGAGAGGTCAGCGTAGCTCCCGAGCCCCAGGCTGTCCCGTCGGCGCCAGTAGAAAGCGGCGAGAGGGGAGACTGGATCGCAGCGTGCACGCTCGCCGAGCTCTACACCGCTCAGGGGCTGGTGGACCGGGCGCTGGAAGTCTACCGTCTGCTGCTGGCCCGCTCGCCCGAAGATGAGGCGCTACAGCGCCGCATCCGCGAACTCCAGGCACAGGCTGCCTCGGGGGACTCCGCCCGATGAGGTACCCCGGTCGGCTGACCGCGCTGCGGGAACGCTTTACCGATCGCGGCGTCGAAAGCTTCCTGATTGCTACGCGCGAAGACATTCGATACTTCAGCGGGTTCTCCGGGACAAGCGGCCTACTTCTGGTCTCGCGCGAGGATGCGACACTGCTCACGGACTTCCGTTATCAGGAGCAATCGCGGCTCGAGGTGGGGGACATGCCGATTCGCATCGCCGAGCGCCAGCTCACGGAGGAGCTCGTGAAAATGGGGCGGGCGGCGTTTGGCCGGGCGCTCGGCTTCGACCCGACGGGCGTGAGCCACCGGTTTTATTCCGCGTTGCGCACGGGGTTGAGCGGGGTCAGTCTGGTGCCGGTAGAAAGCGCCCTCGACGAGCTGACGGCGGTCAAGGATGCCGAGGAGGTGGAAAGGATCGCACGCGCGGTCCAAATCGGGGACGCTGTCTTCGAGTCGGTTGTCCCGGAGCTTGTGCCAGGTGTCTCGGAGCGTGACGTAGCAGCGGAGATCGACTACCGGCTCATGCGCACCGGCGCTGAAGGCTCATCGTTCGATACGATCGTCGCCGCGGGAAACCGGTCTTCAATGCCGCACGCGCGACCGACCGACGCGAAGCTTGCCGAGGGGGACCTGGTCATCTTGGACTTCGGCGCCTTCTACGAGGGCTACGCCTCGGACATGACGCGCACCCTCAGCCTGGGCAAGCCAGACGCCAAGCAGCAGGCGGTCTATGACATCGTTCTGGAAGCGCAGATGCGGGCCATCGGCGCTGCTACCACGGGCATGCGGTGCTGTGATCTCGACGGTGTGGCTCGCTCGACCATCGCCGCGGCGGGCTACGGCGAGGCCTTCGGCCACTCACTGGGTCACGGGGTGGGCCTGCGCATTCACGACGGCCCCCATCTTTCCAGAACGAACGAGGCGGCTCTGGTGGAAGGCATGGTGGTGACGATAGAGCCCGGGATCTACCTCAGCGGCTGGGGAGGAGTGCGCATTGAGGACCTCGTGGTGATCGAAAGCGATGGAGCGCGTGACCTGACGAAATCGCCCAAGGGCTTGCAGCCTCTTCTTGATCCTGCACGTCCACAGGCTCACAGTTGACGGAGGCATGGGTGGCGAGCATCACCACAGCGGATTTCCGCAACGGCATGACTCTCAAGCAGAGCGATAACCTTTTCACCCTTATCGAGTTCCAGCACGTCAAGCCCGGCAAGGGCGGGGCCTTCGTGCGCACCAAACTCAAAAACCTGAAATCGGGTGCCGTGACCGACAAGAGGTTCCGCGCTGGCGAACGGGTCGAGGAGGTACGCCTTGAGCGCCGGTCCATGCAGTACCTCTATCGCTCAGACGACCTCTTGCACTTCATGGACATGGAGACTTATGATCAATATACTCTGACCGAAGCGACCGTCGGCGGCGGCATCGAGTTCCTCAAGGAGGGCGAAACGGTCTCGGCACTGATGCAGGAGGACGGGCAACCCTTTGGGATCGACGTGCCCTTCTTCGTCGAACTGAGCGTAACCGAGACTGATCCGGGCATCCGCGGGGACACGGCGACCGGCGGGAGCAAGCCTGCGACGTTGGAGACAGGGGTCATGGTCCAGGTTCCCCTGTTCATCAACACAGGCGACCGCCTAAAGATCGATACGAGGACCGGCACCTACATAGAACGCGCCTCCTGACGCGACGAGCACTCAGATGAATGAGGAACGCATTCGCCGGCTCATTAAGCTGGTAGAGGAAAGCGAGATCGCCGAACTGGAGATCCGGTCGGGCGATACGGAGATTCGGATCCGAAAGTTCGGCCAGGCTCCGCCCGAGCAAGCGGCCATCCCCTCTGCGCCGCTTCCAGTTCCCGTAACCCCACCCGCGCCGTTGGAGCCGCAGCCCGAGGTGCATGGCGATCTGCATACGATCACTTCGCCCATGGTGGGCACGTTCTACCGAGCGCCCGCTCCGGACGCCGAGCCGTTCGTCGAGGTGGGTGGCGCCGTCCAGGTGGGGCATCCGCTGTGCATCATCGAGGCGATGAAGCTGATGAACGAGATCGAGTCGGATGTGGAAGGCAGCGTCGCGGAGGTCTTGGTGGAGAACGGTCAGCCGGTCGAGTACGGTCAGCCGCTGTTCCGCATTGAGACGGGGCCAGGGTAGCCACGATGTTCCGCAAGATCCTGGTCGCCAACCGCGGGGAAATCGCATTGCGCGTCATCCGAGCCTGCAAGGAACTGGGCATCGAGACCGTGGCGGTTCACTCCCAGGCGGACACCTTCAGCTTGCACATTCGGCTCGCCGACGAAGACGTGTGCATCGGGCCAGCGGCAAACGCGGAAAGCTACCTGAACATCCCACGGATCATCAGCGCCGCCGAGGTCACCGGCGCCGAAGCCATCCACCCCGGCTACGGCTTCCTGGCCGAGGACGCGCACTTTGCGGAGGTGTGCGAGTCGTGCGGGATTGTCTTCATTGGGCCACCGCCCGAAGTGATCCGGCTGATGGGCGACAAAGCCCAGGCGCGCCAGCAGATGCTCGCTGCCGGGGTGCCGGTCATCTCCGGCTCCGAGGGTCCCGTGGAGGATGTCGGCGAGGCGCAGAAGCTGGCGGAGGCCATCGGTATGCCCGTGATGATCAAAGCCTGCGCTGGCGGCGGCGGCCGTGGGATGCGGCTGGTCGAGAGCCAGACGGAGCTCCAGGCGGCATTTAACATGGCCCGCGCCGAGGCGCAGGCGGCCTTCGGCTCACCGGAGGTCTACATCGAGAAAGCCCTGGACCGCCCGCGCCACATCGAGGTGCAGGTCTTGGCCGACAACCACGGCGAGGTCCGGCATTTAGGGGAGCGGGAGTGCTCCATCCAGAGACGGCACCAGAAGCTCATCGAAGAGTGCCCCTCCCCGTGTGTGGACGCGGCTCTGCGCGAGCGGCTGGGGACGGAAGCCGTCCAGGGGGCGAAGAAGGCTGGGTATCAGAGCGCTGGCACCGTCGAGTTTCTGCTGGATAGCTCGGGGGAGTTCTACTTCCTGGAGATGAACACGCGCATCCAGGTCGAACATCCTGTCACCGAAGCGGTGATGGGCCTGGACCTGGTCAAGGAGCAGATCCGCCTGGCGGCCGGCGAACGGATGAGTTGGACGAAAGACACTCTCCAGTTTCGGGGCCATGCGATCGAGTGTCGCGTCAACGCGGAGGACGCCAGAGACGGCTTCGCGCCCCGTGCGGGACGAGTGACTACGTTCCATATGCCGGGAGGGCCTGGCCTCCGCGTGGACACCCACATCTACGGCGACTACACGGTGCCGCCGTACTATGATTCCCTCCTTGCCAAGGTCATCGCGCATGGTAAGACGCGCGAGGAGGCCATCGCACGCATGGCCCGCGCGCTCGATGAACTGGTCATCGAAGGCATCCCGACGACCGCCCCCTTCTGCCGCGCGGTGATGGACGATCCCGGCTTCCGCCGTGGCGAGTACGACACGGGCTCCGTCGCGCGGTTCCTGAACGAGAACGCGCTGACCGCCGAAGGTGCCTTCTGAGATAGCCTGCCCCCCTGCAATTCTTCCCTTGTCAGGCATTTCTACCCGCTTTACATTGAACGTGCAGCCCCGCTTATCCGTCGGTGGCCGACGGTATAGAGGAACTACAAGTTAACGGGGAGCTGGCCTCCGGGTGGGAACGCGACGCCTCGGCGAACCCGAGGACTGCGGAGCCATCCGGGACGGCACCCACCGTGTGGGTGAGGTTCCCTTTCCCGACGCCACCGGCCGAGCGGGGTTTTGCACCTGCTCTGGCGCTAAGGGCGACCCCCGGAAAGTGTCCCGCGGAGGTCCTTTAAGCGACAGACGTGGGGCCACTCTCCGCAAGCTGCCGGCGCGCTACGGTCAGCACCCGCTCCGGGCTGATCGTCAGGAGCGAGGGATCGAGCTCGCCCGGGATGGTTGCCCCAGAGCCCCTTCCCCTGCTCTGCACGACCGCGACGTGTTGCCCTCGCGGCGCCCAGACTCTCGGGTCGGTCGGCCCGAAGAGGGCGACCGTTGGCGCGCCGACCGCGGCGGCCAGGTGAGAAATTCCCGAATCATTGCCCAGGTACAGGCGCGCGATACGGAGGATGGCCGCGACGACGCCCAGCGCAAGATCTTTCGCCACGATGGTTTTTGACGACCGGAGATGGTCGGCGACCGCTTCCGGCTTCGATCCGTCGGCGGGTCCGCCGAGCACCACGACGGGTGCGCCCGTCTCGTCTCCCAAGGCCCCAAGGACAGTTGCAAAGCGCTCGGAGGGCCAGCATTTGGCGAGGCTGCCGCTGCCTGGATGGACGACGAGCGGCGCGGGGCGCCCGGAAGCAAGACCACGGGCCGATAGCCACGCTCTGGCGGCATCCTCATCGGCCGGATCGGGCAAGACCCAGGGCGAAGGTCGCCTGTCAGGCGGCGGTGCTGAGCGGATACCTAGGGGGGCAAGAGGCTGAAGGAAGAAGTCGGCGGCATGGACTTTGGCGCCTTCTGGGGGTCGAGGCGCGCCTGTCAGAACCCGTCCGATGCCTAGCCGCCGTAGGTTGCGCGCGGCGACATCATCGATGAAGTAAGTGAGCGCAAGATCATAGCCGGCGAGCCTCCGAACCAGGGATGGAGGCAATGTGCCCTCGCGGACGAACAGGGGACCAAAGGCGGCTTCGTCCAGTGAGCCGATGACCCGGGCCTTTGCCGAACCAGAAGCTAGGGCGGCGCGCTCGGGGTAGCCGATCAAATTGAGGGTCGCGCTGGGAAAGGCTTCGCGCAGCGCCAAGAGCGCCGGGATGGTGAGCACTAGGTCACCGATGGCGCCACCGCGAAAGACCAGGATGCGGGCCGGCGCCGCGCTCATCGTCGTGGAGATGGATTCCTTCACGCCGAGCCTCCGCTCCTCATGAATCGTCGCGGACATGGGCGCCAAGCGAGCCCGTGGTCGACCGCATCTTGTCTCCCGCTGCGGAGACGTCTATATTGAGCGTTGAAAGATAGTGCAAGCGCAGGCCTTGCGCGAGGCGGAGGAGGTCCTCATGCCGCACTCGACTTCTCGGCCTCGCCGGCATGTCTGACGAGGCCGTGGGGGCCGAATAGCTGATACGCCGGGACGAGACGTCGTTTAGGGGCACGCGGCGACTGATCGGGTGATGCTCTTGCGTTGGGTCCGCACTGCCACTCTCGCCACTGCCGTCAGCACAGTGCTGAGCTGCATGAGTGCGAGCCCAAGAGATTTCGTGCAGGCGCGCGAACGCATGGTCGTTGAGCAGATTGTCCGGCGCGGTGTGCAGGATTCGCTCGTGATTGAGGCGATGCGGAGCGTGCTGCGCCACGCGTTCGTACCGGTCTCTCTGGCCGATGAAGCATACGCGGACCATCCACTGCCCATCGGCCACGGGCAGACGATCTCCCAGCCCTATATCGTGGCGGTGATGACGGAGCTTGTGGCCTTGCAGCCCGGAGCGCGGGTGCTGGAGGTAGGCACTGGATCGGGTTATCAGGCAGCCATCCTGGCCGAGATCGCCGATTCGGTCTACACCATCGAGGTGATTCCCGAGTTGGCGGAGCGCGCGGTGGGCACGCTGACACGCCTTGGGGTGCGCAATGTGAAGGTGCGAACGGGTGATGGTTATCAGGGTTGGCCGGATGCAGCGCCCTTCGACGCGATCATCGTGACGGCCGCGCCCGACCACATCCCCCAGCCGCTGGTGGACCAGCTTGTGATCGGCGGCCGGATGGTCCTTCCCGTCGGACGCGAGGAGCAGAACCTCATCGTTGTGACGCGGACGTCTGAAGGGGTCTCCGCCCGACACGAGATTCCCGTCCTATTTGTGCCCATGACGGGTCAGGCGCAACGCTGAGGGGCCATTACCCGATGGATCGGATCGGCCGAAACGCACTCATCTCCCCGCGGCCTGTAACGTGCCGCATGGTCGGAGGAAAAGCGTGAGCGCAGGGTCCGCCAACCCCGCCCCGGCGAGTGAACCGGCCCGCGAGGCGTGGACGAGCCGCCACATCTTCGTCCTGGCGGCCATCGGGTCGGCCATCGGGCTGGGCAACCTGTGGCGCTTCCCCTACATCGTCTACCAGAACGGCGGCGGCGCGTTTCTCATCCCCTATTTTGTTGCGTTCTTCACGGCGGGCGTGCCACTCATGATTCTCGAGTACGGACTGGGGCAGAGGATGCGGAAGGGAGCGCCGATGGCGTTTGCCAAGGCCCATCGCGGATGGGAGTGGGTCGGCTGGTGGGCGCTGGTCGTCGGTTTCCTCGTCGTCTCGTACTACAGCGTGGTCATCGCCTGGTGCTTCGATTATCTGTGGTACGCCCTCACCCTGGGCTGGGGTGACGACCCGGGAAATTTCTTCGCCAACGAGTTCCTGCAGGTCTCCAGTAGTCCGGGAGCGTTAGGCGGTGTCCGCCCGCAGATCCTGGTCGGCCTGGTCGCGGCATGGGTTGTCATCTATCTCATTATCGTTCGTGGGCTGGCAGGGGTCAGTGCGGCGGTCAAGTGGACGGTGCCGGTGCCGATCGCGTTGATCGTCATCCTGGTCGTCCGAGGGCTGACGTTGCCCGGAGCGGTCGAAGGACTAGAGTTCTACCTGCGCCCGGATTTCTCGAAGCTTTTGGACGCAAAGGTGTGGCTGGCGGCGTACAGCCAGATCTTCTTCTCGCTGAGCCTGGCCTTCGGCATCCTCATCGCCTACGCCAGTTACCTGGGTGACGACCGCGACGTCGCCAACAACGCTTTCATCACATCCTTCGCCAACTGCGGGATCAGCTTCCTCGCCGGCTTTGCGGTCTTTCCGACGCTCGGGTATCTGGCGACCCAGAAAGGCGTTCCGGTCTCCGAAGTCATCGCCGCGGGACCCGGCCTGGCCTTCGTCGCGTACCCGAGCGCCATCAATTTGCTGCCCTTGGCTTCCGTCTTCGCGGTCATCTTCTTCATTTTGCTGTTGACGCTCGCCATCGACTCGGCCTTCTCGATGGTCGAGGCGATCGTGGCCGGCATCACGGACAAGTGGAGGCTGGGACGTCGTCGGCTCGTGCGACTGACCTGCCTAGTTGCCTGCGCCGCCGGAGTGATCTTCACGACGCGAGGAGGACTCCACTGGTTGGACATCGTGGATCACTTCGTGACGAACTTTGGGCTGGTGCTCGTGGGACTCTTCACGTGCATCGTGGTGGGCCATCTGTACGGCGCTAGCCGGCTGCGCGAGTATATCAACCAGGTCTCCGAGATCCGCATCGGACGCTGGTGGGACGTCATGATCCGTTACGTGACGCCCGCCATACTGCTCATCTCGCTCCTAGACATCGCCATCGAGCGGCTCGTAGCCCCGTACGGCGACTACCCCAGATGGGCAACGGCCGTCGGCGGATGGCTGCTCATCCTCGTCTCCTTGGCTGTCGCGGTGCTCCTGGGCCGCGCGCGGGGGAAGAGGCAATAAAGGAGAGCACCTGATGTCAGGATCCGCTTGGGCGATGCTCATCTTCGGCGCCCTCGTCCTGTACGGCGGACTGGCGATATGCATCGCCATTGCTCTGCGCCGAAAAAATAAGCCGCAGGAAGCGGGCTCAGAGAGCGAACGTTCCGAACACCAGCCCGGTCAGAACGGCTAGTACCCACGCATCGCGAGCTTTGACGGACGCCTCGATGTAGGAGGTGCGCGCGCTCGAAGCGCCGAAGCCTCGGGTCTCCAGAGCGATGGAGAGGTGGTTGACTCCCCGCACGGCGGACAGGATGACGGGCACCAGAAGCGGCACGTAGGCGCGCACCCGCTGCCAGGGCGGGAGGCTCTCCAAGTCTAAGCCGCGGGAGCGCTGCGCCAGGGTTGTCGTCCGGGCCGCCTCTAACAGGAGCGGAACGAGGTGGAAGGCAGTCGCTAGGGCGAAGGCCGGGCGATAGGGCACACGGAGTTGACGGAGACCGTAGGCAAAGGCCGAGACCGCTGGTCGTGGTCAGAAAGGCGATGCCCGCAATGAGCATCGCGGCGAGCCTCAGCGCCACGAGCGCACCGTAGGCTGTGCCCTCCCGCGTGAACCGCAGTGGCCCGAGGGCCCACATCATCGAGTTCCCGTTCCCTAACGCGGCCCGCAGGTTGCGCCGACCGCCCGAGCCCAAGGTCATCGCGGCCGCGCCCGCAAGAATGGCGAGGACGCCGCGAAGATCGCTTGTTCCGAAGACCCACGCGAAGACCAGAAGTAGCCCGATGATCCTCGTCGCGGGAGCCAGGCCATGGACGAACCCGGAGCGCGGCACGTAGAGGCGCATGGCTCTCAGGGGATGCTGGCCAGGGCCAGGAACTCGTCCTCGGTGAGCGTCGGCGCCCCCAGGACGTCGAGGCCCAGCCGCACGATTCCCGGAGCGCGCAATCGGGCTTCTGTGAGACCCGCGTCGTCCGCGAAGAAGGCCCGCGTCGGAGCGTCGCGCACGATGACGCCATCCACAAGTGTGACGCATCGCGAAGCGTGAGCAGCGGCCGACCAGAGAGCGTGAGTGACGATGATGATCGTGTGTCCCTCGCGGTTGAGCGCGGCCAGAAGCTCGAGCATCGTGCACTGGCCCGTGTGGTCGAGCCCGGTGGTCGGCTCGTCCAGGATGAGGATGCGGGGCCCCGCGGCAAGGATCGAGGCCACCGCCACGCGCTGCCGCTCACCTTTGGTCAAACTGAAGGGGTCGGACGTCTCGCGCCCGGCGAGGCCGCAGGCTGCCAGCGCCCGACGCACGCTCTCATCCACGGCTTCGGACCCAAGGCCGAAGTTGCGCGGCCCGAAGGCAACCTCCTCGGCGACGATCTCAGCGAAGATCTGGCGGTCCGGGTTCTGGAAGACGTAGCCCACCTCGCGTGCCAACAGCGCGCGCGACCGCCCCTGGCGTCGCGGCTGAAGACGCGGATCCGACCGGCATCGAGGTTCAACAGGCCCGCGATCAGCATCGCCAGGGTGCTTTTGCCTCCGCCGTTGGGACCGAGCAGCGCCACGAACTCGCCCACCTCGATCTTGAGGTCCACGCCGCGCAGCACCAGCGTTCCGGGGTCGTAACCGAACTTTAGCGCCTCAATATCTACGGCCCTCTCGCCCCCTTGAGCCGGAGGGCGTTCCGGCCCCCGGCTGCGAACCGGGTGCGTGCGCGAGCGAAGCCACTCCACCGCATCACAGTAGGTCATGGGTGGTTCCTCCCCAGCCCCGAGTCGGGAGGATACGACCACGTGGGGCGGCGGCTTAACACCCGCGTTATCAAGAGCCCGCACGTCGCGTAAGACGACCTCCGGCGGACCTTCGAGCCGGACCCGGCCGCGTTCGAGCACCACGATGCGGGCGAATGCTTCGGCGTCTTCTAGCTCTGTGTTCGTCCACACTAGGCCTAGGGTCCACCGCGCCAGGGTGCTTCGCAGGGCTCGGAGCCGCTCACGGCCCTCGGGGTCGAGATCACTCGTGGGAGCATCGAGCATGAGAAGCTTCGGCCGCATGGCGACGACCGTCGCGATGGCCAGCCGCTGCTTTTGGCCGCCCGAGAGCTCCGCTGGGTCGCGCGCCCCGAGGTCACCGAGGCCCACCAGGTTCAGCGCCTAGCTCACGCGTTCTCGCATTTCGGGGCGTGGCACGCCGAGGTTCTCCAGTCCGAAAGCGACCTCTAGATCCACGGCCGTGGAGAAGAACTGAAGCTCGAAATCCTGGAAGACCGTTCCGATCCAGGCCGCAAGCTCGCGCGGCCTGCGCCCCGTGACCCTCGTTCCCGCGACTTCGATCTCCCCCTCGCAGCGAGCGCGGACCAACTCGGGCGTGACGCCTGCTACAACGCACACGAGGGTAGATTTGCCGGAGGCCGACGCGCCAACGACGAGACAGGTCTGCTCCGAAGGCAGTGTCAGGTTCACGCCAGCCAGAGCGGGTTTGGGTGCATCGGGGTAGGTGACGGCCAGGTCCCGGATGCGCAGCGCTCTGGACTGGCGGCGCGGCGGCATGGGTGTCGAAGGAAGGTTCAGAGCGTCAGCGCGCCGAGGATGCCCAGAAGAAGCAGAGGCAGAAGGATCAGATCGCGGGCAGCCTCAGGGAAGAAAGGCATCCCGCCCCAGGCGAAGGCTAACGCTGCCAAGCTCGCCCCCGCGACGCCTAACGCTGCCAAGCTCGCCCCCGCGACGCCTACCCAGAACGCCACTAGCGATGCCCAGCGCATCCGCCCCGTGTACCAGGGCCCCCGGCAGGATGGTATCGTACGTCAGGCCCCACAGATGGACGCGCGGCCCGAGGGCGCGATAGACGAGCGGTCCCAGCACGAGTGACAGAACGATGTTGTTCAGCCAGATGGGTACGGCGAGCATCCAGAACGGCACCAGACCCAGGAAGTCCACTCCCCAGCCCACCCATGTCCAGCATAGAAGGCTCGCGCCCAATGTCGCCAGGATGAACGCTGGCCACTTCAGGGGCGTACCCGGTTTACCCGCGCCGAGAGCACGGTAGAGCCTGTAGGGTACCAGGCCATAGAAGAAGTTAGCTATGAGGCCGAAGATGCTGCCGATCCCCAACGTGCCGAAGAAGTCACCGATCACGTTCCCGAAAGCGGTTCCCCAGGCGGCGGCCGGACCGAACAGGAGCGAAAAGACGACGGGCAGAGCGCTCGCCGGGCGAACCTCCGTGAAGCCCGGGACAAGCGGGAAGAGCTTAAAAGAGATGAGTAAGGCAGCATAAGTCGCCGCGCAGAAGGCCACCAGGACGACCATCTTCGTGTGGCGCCACATTAGGACGAGTTCTCTCACGGCCGGTCTTCCCTACTCCACCTGATCGGCGGAGCTATTCCCACTCAATGGTTCCAGGCGGTTTGTGCGTGATGTCGTAGAGGACAGCCGATACCGGCCGCAAGCGACGCAGGCGCTCGGCGGTCTCCCGCACCAGGTCGGGCTCCAGACCGACAAAGCGTGCCGTCATAGCATCGTCGGAGCCCACGGGCCGCAGGATGACCGTCTCGCCGTAGGGTTGGGGTGAAACCGGTGCCAGCACCACAGGCATCTGCCACACCTCTCGCCAGTCGCCGGCAGCCGCCAGGGTCTCGGTGGCGATGCGATCCGCCTCGCGCGCGAGGGCAATCCGCCCGGCATCGAGTGCCGCCGGGTGTGGCTCGAAGGGCACAGGCGCAACGGGCGAGATGGCGCAGACGACGCGGTTGATCTCCCCGATAGCGTTAGTCAAGGCGATGCTCACGGCCTCCAGGGATGACCAGTCGAGCTCCTCGCCCCAGAGGACAGCAGCCGCGGCGTAAGTCCGGGCGTCGCCCTGCACGCCTACCGAGCGGACGGGCAAGACACTCGCTTCGAAGCCGTACTTACGGGCCATCTCGACGACCGCAGCCGTAAGGGCCTCCGGGACCGGTGGCACCGCTTCGTCTCCGCACAGGACGCGGACCGCCAGTCCAGGACCGGGAAACGGATGCCGCTCGACAATGCTCGTGGGAAGGCCGAGCTCATACCCTATCCGCCGCACTTCGTCTTTGTAAAGCTCCACCAGGGGCTCGACGACCAAGCCTTGCTCCACCAGTTCGGCGATCTCCTCCACGCGGTTGTGATGGGTCTTAATCGCATCCGCATGGGCCGTGCCGCCCGATTCAATCGTGTCGGGATAGAGCGTGCCCTGCCCGAGCAGCCATTCACGCGGATTCAGGTCGAGATCACGAGCGACGCACCGCTGGACCTCCAGGAACGCTCTTCCGATCGCCACGCGCTTGGCCTCGGGGTCCCGAGCGGAAGCTGTCGCCGCACCGAAGGCCGCAACCTCATCGCGGACGAGGATGGGGGGTAGCCCGGCCCCCGTCAGGAATCGAACGACGCTCGGGGCCTCGTCGTGGCGTAAGAATCCATGGTCCACAAGGACGCCTAGAACACGCTCGCTCCCTATGGCTCGGACGAGCAGCGCGTAAGCGACCACCGAGTCCACCCCTCCGGAGACGAACAGGAAGACCTTCCTCCGTCCAACGTGGTCGCGCAGTTCCTCGATCTTGAGCTGGGCGTAGTGCTCAGCAGACCACGTGCGCGGCGGCCTACAGGCCTCGAGGAAGTTAGCCAAAACGCGCGACCCGGACGGGGTGTGGGTGACTTCAGGGTGAAACTGGACGCCGAAGAGCTTGCGGTGGGGGTCCTCCATGGCTGCGACCTGGCAGGTGCTGGTGCTGGCGAGGACGTGGAAACCCGGAGGCAGGTGCTCGGCCGAATCGCCGTGGCTGACCCAGACGGTCTCCTCGCGGTCCAGCCCGCGCAGAAGGCGTCCGGGCATCCGGACAGTTAGGGTCGCACGACCGAACTCGCGCTCGACGCGCGGCTGCACAGCGCCGCCGAAATGCTGGACCAGGAGTTGATGGCCGTAGCAAATGCCCAGGACGGGCCGACCCGTGTCCAGGAGTTCGGCGTTAAAGGCCGGGGCCTCGTGCGCGGTGACGCTCGCGGGGCCGCCGGAGAGGACGATGCCGTACGCGCCGTGCAGATCGGCGAGGGGCGCGGTCGGGGAAAGGATTTCGGTGTAGACCGATTGCCCGCGGAGCCGCTTGGCGATCAGGTGTGCGTACTGGCCGCCGAAATCCAGGATGGCGATGCCTTCGCGTTTCATGGCTTCGTTGTCGGAGCGGCGGGATCAGGGATCGGCTTGAAGGCGATGTCATGACCGCGCAGTACTGTGTCCACGCGCCAGTGAGCGTCGTCGCGGTGACAGTAATCCGTGGTGTAATGCAGCCCGCGGCTCTCCTTGCGCGCCAGCGCCGAGCGGATCATCAGCCAGGCGACAGTTGCCATATTCCGCAGCTCGATGAGGTCGAACGTAACGCGCGTGCGGCGGTAGAACGCCTCGACCTCCCCCCGGATCAGATCAATGCGCCTGAGGGCGCGCTCGAGGCGGAAAGTGGAACGGACGATCCCGACGTAGTCCCACATCAGGCGCCGAATTTGATCGCGGTCGTGGGAGAGGATGACCCACTCCTCGGCGTTGAAGACGCCGCCCTCATCCCAAGGGGGCACCTCGGGCAAGGGCGAAGCGCGGCCGAGCGCAGCGACGGCATCGCAACCGGCTTGCTGGGCGAAGACCACAGCCTCGAGCAGCGAATTGGAGGCGAGGCGGTTGGCCCCGTGAACGCCGGTGAAGGCGACCTCACCGCACGCATAAAGCCCTAGGATGTCCGTGCGGCCATCGAGGTCTGCTACGACGCCGCCGCATATATAGTGCGCGCCGGACACGACGGGGATCGGCTCGCGCTCCGTGTCAATTCCGGCAGCCGCACAGGTCGCGACGATATTCGGAAAGCGCTGGCGGAGAGCACCCTGTCGGAGGTGCGAGACGTCGAGGTAAACGCATGGTTCCCCGGTACGTTTTATCTCCGCATCGATGGCGCGCGCGACCACATCACGGCTTGCCAAGGAACCGCGCGGGTCCCACTGCGAAACGAAATCTTCGCCTGCCCCGTTGATGATCACCCCGCCGAAGCCGCGCACCGCCTCGGAGATGAGAAAAGGCTCGCCCTCGTGGCGATAGAGCATTGTGGGATGGAACTGCATGAATTCTAGGTCGGCGACGTGCGCTCCCGCGCGATAGGCCATTGCCAGCCCGTCCCCCGTCGCGATGGATGGGTTGGTTGTGTGCAGGTAGACCTGGCCCACCCCGCCTGTCGCTAGGAGGGTGATCGGGGCCAGAAAGCGCTTGACCTCCCCGGCGTGCGCATCGAGAGCGTACGCTCCCCAGCAAGTGCTCCGGCAGCGCTGTCGGGGCCGATGGGCGAGATGGTGCTCTGTGATGAGGTCGATGGCGGCGTGATGCTCGAAGACCCCGATACGCGGGTGGGCCTGGATGCGTTCGAGCATGGCGCTCTCGATCTCGCGACCCGTGATATCCCCCGCGTGGACGATACGGGATCTGGAGTGCGCGGCTTCCTTTCCCAACGATAGAGAGTCATCCTGGCTCTCTCGCGAGAAGCGAACACCCCACTCGATTAATTCCCTGATCGCCACCGGTCCCTCGCTCACGACCAGTTCGACGGCCTCAGAGTGGCACAGGCCAGCCCCTACCTCGAGGGTATCCTGGATATGTAGGCCCAGCGAATCATCGGGCCCCAGCGCCGCCGCGATCCCGCCCTGCGCGCGGTTGGTGCTCGATTCAGCCCGCTCCTTCTTGGTGATGATGTTCACCGTCCCATGCTCGGCAACACGCAGAGCGTAGGAAAGCCCGGCGATACCCGTGCCGATGACGAGGAAGTCAGAAGTCTCTGACATGGTCAACGTGCCGGATCGCTCCGCTACACCCTAACGGCTACGAGCGCGGTCTCCGCTTCCAGGACTGAGTGCCGATTCCACAGCCGCCGCGAAGGCCCTCGCACCGACGGATGCCTCCACCGTGATATCGAGCGCCGCAACCGGCACCTCAGGTCGCCAGACGTGCGGACACTTCACCAGGTCCTTGCCCGTGGTCACGATCCATTCACATCGTAGCCGTGCCGCCTGAGAAGCGATGGCGTCGAGCTCCCGCCCCGTATATCTGTGGTGGTCCGCGAAGGCCCACAACCCCGCGAGGTCCGTTCCGAGCGACATCAGCATAGCACCCAACGGCTCCGGCTGCGCGATACCGCAGAACGCAAAGGTCCGTTTACCTGCCAGACTCTCCAGGGGGATTCGCGTGCCCTCGGGATGCAGGAGCAGTGCAGTCGGCACGAGGCGCACCTGCCCCAGCCGCTCGGACGGGATGCGCACGAAAGGCGTCTCCGGGCCTCCGTCCCCTGCCCTGTCAACCTGGACGACCAGGTCCGCACGGCCCAGAGCGCTGGGGGGTTCACGCAGCGGGCCAGCCGGCAGAACGCGGCCGTTGGCGAAGGGTGATCGTGCGTCCAGCAGCACAATGTCCACGGCTCGTTCGAGCCGCCAGTGCTGAAAGCCATCGTCCAGGAGCACGACATCGGCTCCGCAACGATCGTGCATCAGGTGTGCAGCCTCGATTCGGTCGCCTCCAACGGCCATCGCCGCCTCCGGGACCAGACGCGCCAGCAGCGCTGCTTCGTCGCCCACATCATCCCAATCGGGCGACCTGCCCTCGCCAGGGCACAGGACCACTGTGCCGCGAGCGCGCCGGCGGTAGCCCCGGCTGACGATGGCAGGTCGCCAGCCAGACGCAGCCAGACGCTCGGACAGCCACCGCACCACGGGCGTTTTACCCGTCCCACCGACGGCGAGGTTGCCGACCGAGATAACGGGGATTGGCAGGCGAACCGTCCTACGCCAGCCACGGGCGTAGGACCACCCCCGCAGCTTGACCACAGCGACGACGCAGAAAGCCAACGCCCGCAGGAGCGCCGAGACCAGACACCCCATTCCGGTTTGTGGGGCCCGGGTCCACAGGCGGTGGAGTGCGCGGCGCGTGGGGCCATCATGCCACTGGACCGCGATCTTCCGAGTGACCGGCGGGCGCTCAATCACAGGATTCCGCGCTCGCGTAAGAGCGCCAGCGTACGCGCCGCGACACCGGCTCCCTCGGTGACGACCCGACGCGCCGCTGTGGCGCAGGCGTGGCGTTGAGCAGGGTCATCGAGCAACGCCTGCACCGCCCCAGCGAGCGCTTCTCGGTCGGCCACGCGGATAGCACCGCCAGCGGCCTCGAGGCGGTCCGCTCCCGTCTGTTCCATGTGGGGACCGAAGATCACGGGAACACCGGCAGCGGCTGGTTCGAGCGGGTTGTGGCCGCCGATGGGCACGAAAGTGCCCCCTACGACGGCTAGGTCGGCCGCCCGGTAGAGCTCTGGGAGTTCGCCGAGAGTGTCGATGACGATGACGCGGTGGCCTTGGGGGCGAAGGGCTCCCTGAGCGAGGTCAGTACGACGCACCCACCGCTTATCCAGGCGTGGCAGGAGGCGAATGAGCGCAGGCACGTTATCGGGGTAACGCGGCGCCATTCCCAGCACCACGTTAGCCCCTCCGGCGCGTTCTGGACAGGCTGCGAGCATCGTTTCGACTTCGCCTTCGCGCGTGCTGGCGGCCAGAACGAAGAGTTCGTCCTGCCGGAGCCCGAGCATCTCTCTCGCGGCCGCGCGCGCCGTGGCTGGGTCGGACGTCCGTGCAGCCTCCCTGGCGGCGTCGAACTTCAGGTTACCCACCACTTCGACCGCATCGGACGAAGCGCCCAAGGCACAAAACTGCGCCGCGTCCGACTCCGATTGCGCGCAAATCAAGCCACACCGCGCCAACAGTGGGCCCCAAAGCCCCCGCGCTCGCCAGTATCGGGCGAAGCTCCGACGCCTCATCCGCCCGTTGACGATTGCCATGCCCAGTCCACGGCCCTGCACAACGCTCATCAGGCTCGGCCACAGTTCGGTCTCAGCGATCAGAAGTGCGCGCGGCGCGGCGCGCTCGGTAAAGCGCCGTATGACCGGCGGCCAGTCCCACGGAACCAGAGCGGCACATCCCCTGCCTGCCAGGACCGCCTCCGCAGCCGTCCGTCCGGTCTCGGTGGCAGTGCTCACTAGCGGGTTCACCCCATCTTCGTCAACCAGCAGACCCACCAGAGGCGCAATAGCCCGCACTTCCCCCACTGACGCCGCGTGAAGCCAGACGACCCCTCCGGTCGGCACAACTCGGGGCGGCGGGCCGAAGAAGCGCTCACGCAGGCCCCATCGGTCGAGAGCGGCGCCGACGAGGAGCCCCGGCGTAAGGGCGAACGTGGCAGCGGTGGTCGCGGCGACGTAAGCGCAGTACGCGGCGTTTACCATGAGCCAGGGGCACAGCAGACCCGTTCGGCCTGGCGGCTTGCAGCGAGAAGACGGCGCTGGAGTTCTGAGGCCACAGCGGAGAGGGTTTCTGGCGAAGCTTCGGCGGGAACCTCGAGGGGCTCCCCCGCGATAAACGCTGCACGACTGAAGGGCCAGGGAAGCATGAGACGATCCCAACTCTTGAACGTGAAGCAGCGTGAGGCGGCGCCCGTGATAGGCACGATCGGCAGCCCTAGCCGCCGGGCGAGGTGAACGACACCCGGTTGGACCGTCTCGCGCGGCCCTCGTGGACCGTCCGGCGTAATCGCATATCTCACGCCCGGCCGCCAGCCGCGGATCATCTGGAGCAGCGCAGCAAGGCCCCCATGCGTCGTAGAGCCCCGCACGACGTTGCAACCGAAGCGCCGCAGGACCGTGGCGATGAGCTCACCGTCCTGGTGCTCGCTGACGAGAACGCAGATGCCTAAGTGACGCGCAGCGTACATGGGGAAAAACATCCGACCGTGCCAAAGCGCGTAGATAGCTCCGCGATCGCTGCGATATAATGCGTCCAACTCCCGGATGTCGGACGTCTGCCAACGTAGCATCCGGCCCAAAGTCCTGAGCAGCGGCCAAAGGGCCCAGCCAGCGACGCGCGGCCAGATCCGTTTGAGCCGGTTCCCCATACCGGTCGTTACCTTGCGGCCGTAGCGACTGGGATGGCTGGTGCCGAAAGAGGGGTTCTGCCCCGTGTTCTCTGTAAGTTCTTGTCTATTGTGCGACAATGATATACGTGTTAGACCAATAAGGTGACAGGAGCAGCATACGCGGCGTTTCGGGAGTGGAATTGTCAACCATTTGCCAATGAATCCGGTCTCACCGGCACTACTTAGCCTCCCATGAACCGCCTCAGCCGCAATGATACAACTCCGTGCGGTGTCCGTCAACCTGGCAAGCGGCTGGACAAACTAGGCGCGAGCGTCAATCACGAAAGCCAAGTTCGGTTTGGCCAGAGGTCGGAGGTTTGTCATAGGGACGAGCTGCTCAATGTCGATATCTCCGAGACTCCGCTGGAGGCCATGGTGTTGGTCGAGCGCAGGTGACAGCAGTACAGTCGGTTCCGACTCATGGTTCGCTGGGCTACCACCCACTAGCGCCAGATGCTATATTGGAAAATACCGCATCGAGATGAACATAAAACGCGGCTCAACGAACTCGGACCGGTCACACCCGTGTCACTGATCCCTTAAGGAGGACCCTCCAGTGCCCGATCCCAAACAGATCCCCCATCTCTTGAGGCTGCTTGACGACGAATCGCCGACGGTTCGGAAGGCCGTTGCGGATGCCCTGTCCGCCTTCGGGCCTTCGCTAGAACAGAAGCTATTCCAACTCAGGGAGCCGCCCGATGAAGGACAGCTCCAGAGGATTCGGGACATTTTGAAAGTCCATTCAAGCGGCGAGTCACCTCCACGGGGGACCGTGGTGACCGAGCCCGTTTTTAAACCGGGTCAGCTTGTTCGGCACAGGCGGTACAACTACCGCGGTGTGGTGGTGGCCTTTGACTTGACCTGCCAGGCGGATGACGACTGGTACCTTTCTAACAAGTCCCAGCCGAAGAAGTCCCAACCCTGGTACCACGTGCTGGTCCACGATTCCCACCAAATCACGTATGCCGCACAGACCAGCCTGGAGGAAGACAACTCGGGAAAACAGGTTGTCCATCCATTGCTATCTCACCTCTTTTCCGCCTTCAGTGATGGACAGTATATCAGAAACGACAGACCCTGGCCCAATTCGTGAACTCATGAAAATCGGCGCCCCAATCTCTGGCCGCTGGATAACTGGCACTGGAGCTCGGGTCATCCCGTCCGGTGATATGCAAGCTCGGGACGGATTGGAGGAGCACATCGATGTTCACCGCTGAGGAAGTGCTGCACTACACGACCTTCGGTTTTCAGGTGATGCGGGATGTCTTCACGCAGGATGAGGTGAAGACGATGCAGGAGGAGTTCGAGGTCGCGGTCCGGCGGCAGGACCGGATCGCGCTCTATGATGGAAAGAAGACGAACCGGTCCATGCACATCACGGGCGACGACACCCCATTCTTCGCATCGCTGACGGAGGACGAGCGTCTGTACGGCCCCGCAAGGCAGATCTTCGGCGAAGATGTGATGATGCTGGCGTGGCGGGCCAACCAGTATTTCACGCGCGATGGCACGTCCTGGCACGCCAACGATGGGGACATGACGCACGGCCGATACATGTACGGCGCGATCTATCAGTTCCCAGTGTTCGAACCCGTGCGGGCGGATACCGGTGCTCTGAGGGTCATCCCCGGTTCGCACCATGCGGATTTCCAGGCGCACGTGGGAAGGCTCGATGCGGCAGGGCTTTTGCGGGAGATCGAGGGGGTGGACTGCGTCGTTTGTGAAGCTGAGCCGGGGGACGTGGTCGCCTTCGATTCGCGCGTCTACCATGCCACAGCGCCGTATGGCCAGGAACGCCGCGTGGCCAGCGGCATCTATTGGCACTATCCCGAGACGCCCGAGGAAATTGCGGTCACACGCGCGCACGTCTTCAGAGCCAGCAGCTTCGGTTTCGGGTCCACCCCACCCTCCGGTCAAGCGGGACCCCACCAGCAGTGGGCCGAGTGGCGCCGCAACAAGCCAAACAGCGCTTTCCGCCCACGGTGGGAGGAGATAGTCGGTCGGTTGGGGAAGATGCCTGAGGGCGCCTGCGGCTACCGCGTCGAGGCAAGAGAGAGCGGGGCGGCGGAACTGGTTGCGGCCTGACCGCCACGATGCCCGCCCAAGTGAACCGTCACGTCACCGTCAGCGGCACAGTCAGGGCGTCGGATTTCGCTTCTTCGCACGCGATCTGGCGGGCTATATGCGCTAAGGAGCGTAGCCCCATGAGAGCTAACCACCACGTCAAAATCCACAAGACCGAAGGACGCTCCGCCCAGAAGGAACTCGAGGCAATCGGTCTGGACCGCATCGTCCAATGCAACTGGTTGGTGGACCGCGACCTTGTGGGCACGAACCAGTTCGTTGCGGACTACTCGTGGTGGGGCCAACACCCGACGGGGAACATCCACCGCCACCCCCGGGACGAATTGCTGTTTATCGCCGAGGGTGAGTGTTATCATGTCGGTGAGAAGCTGCATCTGCACTGCACAAAGGGCGACCTGGTCTTTGTGCCGGCTGGTTACTGGCACGGCGTGTGGGTGCCGGACCCGAACAAGCGGGTCGAGGCCCTGGCCATCTACGGCGGCGTCGGTTCATGGGAAGAGGTCGGCTACGAGGAATGTCCGCGGGAGCTGGCGCTAAAGTTCCTGGCCAACCTGCCCGGTTGGACCCAAGCAGCGGAATAGATGGCGGTGTGCGGCAAGGTTCTTGCAGGTCGGATTGCCAATCCGTCGGCTTCGGGTTAAGCGATTTGGCTACATCTCATTGCGCCTGAGCCGCGTTCGGAGATTTCCATGCCAGTGGGCAAGAAAGCGCGGGTTGGCGTGCTCAGCGCCGGATCGTGGTGCTCGGTCAGCCACATCCCCGAACTGCTTAAACGAGACGACGTCCAGCTAGTCGTCGTAACGCGCGAGGAACCGGACATAGCGCGGTGGACCAAGGAACGTTTCGGCTTCCAGCATGCCGGCAGCGACTGGCGCAAGGCGCTAGACGAGCACGAATTGGACGTCGTTGTGGTCGGCAGCCCGGCGGCGATCCACTACGAGCAGGTTAAGGCCGCGCTGGAAAGCGGCGCCCATGTGCTGGCGGAGAAGCCGTTCACACTGCGGTCGGCCGATGCCTGGGATCTGGTCAGGACCGCCGAGCGCCTCAGCCGCCACATCGTCGTCGCCCTGGGTTGGAATTACTCGCCGATGGTACTCGATGCTCGGGAGCTACTTCGTTCGCGCGGTGTGGGCGAGATCGAGCACGTGACGGTCAACTTCACGTCGTCCGAGCGACCGCTTTTCTTCGGCTCCGAAGAGTTCTCATACCCGGGCATGCACTTGGAGATCTTTCCCAACCCCGCGACGTACACCGATCCGAAACTATCCGGCGGCGGATTCGGATACACGATGCTCTGCCACGCGCTGGCGCTGTTCTTCTTTCTCGTGGAGAACATCGAACCGGCAGGCTGCTTTGCCAAGATGGGCAACTTCGGCGCGCCGGTCGATCTGCACGACGCGCTGGTCGTCGAGTTTACCAATGGCGCCAATGGTGTGATTGCGGGCAGCTCCACGCCGCGCCACCACAAGCACACGCTGGACATCAAGGTCGTAGGCAGCGAAGGGATGTTCCTCTTAGACCTTCACCGTGAATTCGTCTGGTTGTTTCATAACGACACGGACCAGGTGGTCCCGAGAATCGAACCCGGTGCCGGAGACTATGTCTGCTCCGGTCCGCCCAACGCGATTGTAGACCTGGCCCTGGGCAAACCCACGCAGAATCACTCGCCGGCATATCAGTCCGCGCACGTAGTTGAGTTGATTGACGCCGCGCACCGCAGTCGGCGGAGCGGTCAATTCGAAAAGGTGATCCATTAGATGAACGGACAGTCGTTAGGATGGGGTCTAAGACTCCAGGGTCAGTAGCGTTAGGGCAGACGCCGGTAATGATGTTATGACAACGCGACTAGAGAACTGTAAGGAGGGTGCAGCGTGAAGGTCTTGGTCACCGGTGGGAGCGGCGTGATCGGCAGCTATTTGCTGCGCGAGCTCAAGCGGCTCGGATACTCGCTCTCTTGCTACAGCCGTACCCGACCCATTGAAGACCATGCGGACTGGCTGGAGGGTGATATAGGACGGATCGATCCACTCAAGGCCGCATGCGAAGGGCATGACGCTGTCATTCACCTGGCTGCCGTACCAGGACCCGGTCGTACAACACCCGAAGACTTGTTGCATGTCAATGTCATGGGTACGGTCAACACGCTTGAGGCAGCAGTGGCAGCGGGCGTGCCGAAGATCGTGTTTGCCTCGTCCGGCGCCGCAACTGGATTCTCGTTCCAGGCCAGGCCGATCACCCCCCAATACCTCCCGATCGATGAGGCTCACCCCTGTGCACCGCAGGATGAATACGGGTTGAGCAAGTTGCTCGGCGAACAGATATGCAAGCGATATTCCGATGCCTACGGACTGGCGACCCTCTGCCTGCGTATCAACCACAACTGGTACATCGACCGCGAGGGGGCCCAGGTCGCCGTCCATGCCAGTTGGGCCAGAGGACTGGCCGTCGAAGAACTCTGGCAGAAACGCTATCTCAAGGTGATCAGAGACCCCGAAGGCGATTGGCCCACCCCGGGGCCGCCCCGTCCGCGCAACCTGTTGTGGGCGGTCACCGATGTGCGCGACGCAGTACAGGCATTTCGCCTGGCGCTCGAGAATACCGAAATGACGCACGAGGTCTTTCATATCAACGCGGATGACACCTGCAGCACCACGCAAACGCCAACACTCATCGAGCGCCACTTCCCGCAGGTTCCGCTCAACGAACGCCTGGAGGGTTATACATCCCTCGTATCCCACGCCAAGGCAACGCAGTTGTTGGGATATCATCCACGATATACCTGGCGAAACAGCGATTTCAGCGGATGGCTGGACGACATCGAGCGGGTCACGGGACCCGCTCGTTCCGGAGCGATGACGTGACACAAGACCGTAATATGACATTCACCGGCGGGGGCTGGGTGATCGAGGATGCTTCGGACGGCGATAAGCGAAGCAAGATCATCGATGCGCACTACCACATCTTTCCTCGGCTGGGATCGCAGCGCAAGGGCATCGATCCCAAGCTGCGTTTGAAGCTATGGCAGTTTCATTTGCGCGAGTGGAACAACTTCTGGCGCAAGGACGACGGCGAGCACACCGCTGATCAGTTCCTGCAGTTTGATTCCAACGATATCGATGACATGCTGGAAGTGGATTTCCGTCTGACGGACTACGGCCAGGCGGAGATCACCGTCGCCGGCGCCGACTACGTCATGCAGGTTTACCCACCCAGTCTCGTCAACAATGAAGCCTCACCGCAACGCATGGTCGCCGAGATGAATCAGGCCGGGGTCGATATGGGTGTGCTTCAATGCGACCACGTCTACGGTGATCTGGATGAATATTTTGCAGACGCGATGAAGGCGTATCCCGGTCGGTTTATCGGGCTGGGACAGATTTGGGAACCGGAGGCCGACGACCCCGGGCGCTTGGAGGACCTTAAACGGGCCATCCGCGAACACGGCAACAAAGGCTTGTACTTCAGCGTCGAGCCGTTTTCCGTGTTCTCGCAGGATGTCACGGTCAACGCCCCGAAATTCGATGCCCTGTGGGGCCTTGTTCAGCAACTGGACATACCGGTCTTCTGGTACATCGACGATCGTACTATCGATCGGGTTGCCAAATTCATGAGGCGGGTGGCTGAGCTGGAAGTATGGGCCCAAAGATACCCTGATATTCAGTCGGTCATCACACACGGTCTTGTCCCGGCCGCGATTATTCACGAAATCGGCATCCCCGATGAAGTCGTCCGCTTGCTCAATCGGCCGAACTTTTCTGCGGAGATTCTGTTCCCTGCCAAGTGGCCGGACTACCCGTACCCGCATGGGCAGCAACAGTTCAGGCAATTGCGCGATCGGGTGGGTGCTCACAAACTGCTTTGGGGCACCGACAGTCCCTTTGGCGCAAGCATGTGGTGCACCTATCGTCAGGCATTGGATTTTGTTCGCCTGCACTGCGATTTCCTGACGCAGGACGAAAAGGACCTGATCCTCGGCGGTAACGCGGCCAAGCTGTTTGGCGTTGCGTAAAGTCATGGAGGAGAGAAGGCTCTAACGAATCGTTCGAGCCGACGCCGAGGACGCCGCCCAACCGGTGCGTCGGCTCGGTCTGCGCACCCTGACACTCTAGTGGGTTGCGAGACGCGAAAAGGTTTACTATACTTTTATTGTGAGAGGTTCGCCTTGATTCGAGGCGAAGGGAGGTTCAAGGCCCGGCGGGGCTAAAGGGGGATGAGTGAACGTATATAGGGGCCGCCGGACCCCTCAGACAGAAGCGAGCATATTGCCCTTGTTGCACTATGGAGGGATACGATCATGAGAAGCAAATGGACCTTAGCGCTGGCCGTCGTCGTACTGGTTTCCGTCGTCGCGGCCAACATGGCGAGCGCTCGGATTGATGTTACCTGGGACACCCCCAAACTGCCCGCCGGCGTAACGATGACTCTCGACGGTGATCCGTCCGAGTGGACGGACTTCGCGTATACCGACGGTGTGTGGGACTGGGACCGCATCATAGCCCAGCCCTGGTACAACCCCGCAGGGGCAAATTCACCGCCGTCAGCTACGGGTCCGGACGAGGGGGCAGAAGCCGGGACCCCCGACGATTTCTCGGTCGAGTTCTGGTCCGCGTGGGACGATCAAGGGGTCGTCATCGCCGCCTCTGCGACCGACAACATCTGGGACGTTCACAGCGTCGGCGCAGACAGCCCGTCCTACGTAAATTCGGACGTCGTGGCCATCCAAACCGATTCCAACGGCGGCTTTATTGAGAGAGACCAGCCGGGCTTCAATAGCTACTGGTGGCGCGTCGGTTCCGGTGCGACCGACGGTACCGCTGATGATATGACGCGCAGTATCATCTCCCTCGAGCCTGGTAACCGCGAACAATTCCACGGCGCAGAAACTAACCCCCACCAACACGGGAGGGGAATCGTCGATCCCGTTGGCGTCTCGCCCAACGCCTTGGGCGGGAGTTGGGTGTTTGAGGCGAGGGTGAACTGGGAAGCCTGGACCTTCTCAAACCCTGAGTGGGTGACCCCGTTCGAGGGGCGCGAGATGGGCTGGCAGTGGCTGTTCACCGACGCAGACGGCGCAACGCGCGATAACATATTCTTAATCGCACAGGAGGGGGAATCCACCCACCCGAACGAGGCCGGCTGGACGACCTTCGTCCTCGGCGAGGATGTGGCCGTCGAGACGTCGAGCTGGGGCCAGGTCAAGCAGCTCTTCAAGTAAGTTTCACGGACCCAGCATCCCGAGAAGGCCGGGGGTCTCGTTCCGAGGTCTCCGGCCTTCGCATTTCGTGCCTCTAGATCGCGGCGGGCTCGAAGTCGTGGGGAGATCCGAGCTCCCGCGCCGCCCTCCGGCTTGACAGAGCGCAGGGCCGGCGCGTACATGCGCGGGATCATCGTCCAGAGTATTCATAGTGCCTGACGGCGATGCCGCCAGGAGGATCCGGCCGTGACCTCCGAAGAGACCGTGCCGCCGACCAAAGAAGCCGCCCAACCACCGCGTCGGCGCGGTATGCGCGCCTCCGGTCTCACGGTGCGAGCGCTGGCCCTGGGCATCCTGTCGGCGGGCGGCAGCGCCATCCTCTACCCGTTCCTTCTCCAGCGACACTACATCGGCTCGATGGGTCTCGGTTACTTCCCCTGGCTTGCGGTCATCCTGCTGTTTTTCTTCGTCTTCGTCGTCAACGTAGCCCTAAAGCTCGCCAACCCCGCCTGGGCGCTCCGGCCCCAGGAGATCGTCGTCGTCTTCGTCATGGCCCTCGTCGCGGTGATCGCTGATGTGAGCCTGGCGCTGTTCTTCGTCGCCGTGCTGGCGTCCCCACGCTACTATGCGTCGCCTGAGAACGAATGGGGTGACCTCTTCCTGGACGACATCCTGAACTGGATGGCGCCTGAGGACACGGGCAATGCCATCACCTGGTTCTACAAGGGCTTACCTCTGGGTGAGGCCATCCCCTGGGCCGCCTGGCTCCCATCGCTGTTGTGGTGGGGCAGTTTCCTGATGGCCTTCTATCTGATCTGCATTGCACTGGTGGCGCTGTTCCGCAAGCAGTGGGTGGAGAACGAGCGGCTGCTCTTCCCCTTGATGAGCACCCCCATGGCGTTGATGGAGGACAGCGCCTCGCGCACGCTTCTACCCGCCATCACCAAGAAGCCGGCCTTCCTCATGGGCTTCTTTCTCATCTTCGGTATGCTCGCCTGGAACGCTGTGACGTTTCTCGAGCCGGGGCTCCCTCTCATCCGGTTCGGCGGGTATGTCAACTTCGGCAGGACCTTCCCCAGCATCGTCATCGCGGCTACGCCCTGGGTCATCGGGCTGTGCTATTTCGTCAATACCGAAATCCTGTTCAGCTTCTGGTTCTTCCAGATTTTGGTCCGCACCCAGCAAATTCTGTTCGGCCGCATCGGCTATTCGGCCGGTGGCAGCGACTTCGGCGAGGAAGGTCCGCACCCTTCCTTGGCCTGGCAGTCGTGGGGCGCCTTCAGCATCTTCATCCTCTACGGCGTCTGGGCCGGGCGGCATCACCTGGCCGACATCTTCCGCCGCGCCTGGCGGGGACTCCGGACGGAGGGCGACGAACGTGAACTGATGTCGCCGCGCCTCGCCGTCATCTGCCTCGCCTTAGGCCTCGTGTACATGGCCGCTTTCATGGCCCGGACGGGCCTATCGGCTCCTGTGATCGCGCTCTTTTTGCCCGCAGCCGTTCTGGCCTACTTCGGGACCACGCGGCTCGTCGTCGAAAGCGGCCTGCCCTACGTCAGGGCATCGATGCTCCCGCAGTCGTTCACGATGCACACACTGGGATCGGCCGGCATGGCGGCGCCCAGCATGGTGGGCATTGCGTTCTCTTTCGTCTGGTTCGCAGAGTTGTGGTCCATCTTCCTGCCCGCCACCGCGCACGGCGCCAAGCTTGCGGACTGGCTGAGGATGAACGGTCGGGTCATCGTCATCGCCACGATCGTCGGCCTCATCATTGCCCTCAGCGTGACCATCTGGTACCACATCGATCTGGGCTACCGCTTTGGGGCGCAGAACTTCGGGACGTGGGTGTATCAGAGCGGTTTCGCCTACGATTACATCACTGCGAAGATGAAAGACCCGAGCGGCCCCGACCCTCAAAGACTGGGGGCCATGGGCTTCGGCGCGGTCGTGGCGGGCTTATTGATTTTCGCCCGTCACCGCTTCCCGTGGTGGCCGCTTCACCCCATCGGTCTCACCTGCCCGCTCGTGTCGGGGACCGTCGCCCAATTCGGCCCCTTCTTCCTCACCTGGGTCACCAAAGTGGTTCTCATCAAGGTCGGCGGTCAGTCGCTCTACGAGCGAGGCAAACCCTTCTTCATCGGGCTCGTGGTTGGCCACCTCGCGGGGTACGTGCTCTACATCATCGCCGCCATCATCTTGTATCCGGGCGAAGCGGGGCTGCACATCCCACCGAAGTCCCGGTACTTCTGAAAGCGACGGCATCCCGAAGCTTGATGCATCTTGCGTATGTGACAGGGTCGAGTGCCGCCCTTGTTGGCTCAGGAGTCGATGCTCATTGCGCCAACAAGGATACGGCTTTATCAGCGATCTATCGATAGAGCCAAAATTGTGGAGCCGTAACTGCCTTGATTGGGGAAATCTATCTTAGGTCTTGGTGCCGAAGGAGGGATTCTGCCCCGTGATTTCCATAAGTGCTTCTCTATTGCGGGACAACAGCATAGGCCTCATACAAACAAGGTGACAGGAGCGGCATACACGGCATTACGGGCGCTCATTTGTCAGCCATTTGCCAATGAATCCGGTCTTACCGACACTGCTGAGGCTCCCATGAGTCCTACTGGCCGCAATGATACAATCCCTTGCGGTATCCGTCAACATGGCAAGTGGCTGTCCAGACTGGACGCGATTCCACAGCGTCAGTTGCGTAATTCAGCCAATTGTTTTGGAGTCGCATTACACCAAAAGGATGCTAGTACGGTAGTAGCACGATGGATGTACGCGCCGGCGAAGTAGGGGGTGGGAGAGATGCGACGGGTCGGTCTAGCAGCATGCCCCCGATGGCAGCGCTACGGCCTCAGTCGACTCCATCCGCCCCCCCCCCCAGTACACGGACTTTCCTCGCCGATAGCGTCATCGCTCCATTCAACAGAGCGCGCCCGCTACCCCAACCGGACCTTCAGAGGCCCCTCGGAGCGCGCGGTCGGGGAACCGCTCCGCTCTCGGCAGAAAATGCAAGCTGCGATGTTCCCAGGCACTACTACTACCGCTTCTCATCGTGAGCAGAGGTGTTCCAGTCAGAGACGAGCAAGGCCAAGGTCTCTCAGGCTCGTACCGAGCATCCATAAAAACATCCACCAGGAGGTACCCCATGGACGAGATCGAACAACTGCTCGACGAGCAGCACTAGGCCTTCGAGGCTTTCAGGCAGATCAACGACGAGCTGACCCGCTCGGGCCGGGACCTGACCGCCCTCCAGCACAAGGCCATGGCCAACCTACCGAGACCCGGACGGCGGCTTCTTCCTCACCGAGGAGATGCCCACCGCCATGGCGGTTCTCTCCGGCCTGGCCCAGGCCCTTGCGGGCAACGCCGCCGTCTACAAAAAGCCCGTGCACACCAGCGGTGTGTCCTACGCCTGGCACGGTGAGGGCAAGGCTCCGTCCTCCATGTCCACACCGAAGTTCAGCTTGCTCACCTTCGAGGCCCGCGAGGTGGACGCCTTCCCCGAGGTCACCAACGAGAGCCTCGAAGACCTGGGGTTTGACGTCGAAGCCTTCCTGACCGACGAGGTCGCCCTGGCCTTCGCCTCATCCACGATAACATCACCAACAAAGGCTTCACCTCCTTCTGGGTAACCCAGCGCCTCGGCGGCGGCGTCCAGAACTTCGAGGCCGTCAAGCGCATGAAGTTTGCCGTCAATTAAAGGAGGCCGACCATGTCCCGTGATCTCTGCAGCCATCTCAAGGTGACCCAAACCCTGGCCCCGGCCGTCTACGACGCCGACAAGAACGCCGTGGCGGTAGACCTGAAGGGCTTCAGCGCCTGCCTGCTCCTCGTCACCGCTGGCACCACCCTGTCCAAAACCGTCAAGATTGAACTGGAAGTCGAGGAAACCGACGATACAGACAATGGAACCTGGACTGACGTGGCCGACGACGACAACGCCGTCTACGTCACCCAATATCGGGGGCCACAAACGCTACTGCCGCGTCGTGGTCAACCTCACCGGCACCCACGCCACCGGCACGCCCACGTGGCGCCGGTCAACACATAAGCGCATGCAGGGACGTCTGCGACTGATCACCCCACCGGCCATCGAGCCGGTCACGCTCGCGCACGCCAAGTTCTATGCCCGTATGACCATGAAGTCGAGGACGCCCTGCTCGCCACCTTCATCGCCGCCGCCCGACAGCACGGCGAGCAGTTAACCGGACGGCAGTTCGTCGAAGCCGAGTTCGAGCTATTGCTCAAGGCGTTTCTTCAACGCGATGGACCGATCGTCTTGCCCCGGCCGCCGCTGCAGTCCGTAGAGACCATCGCCTACGTGGGCCTCAACGTCGAGGAACAGACCCTGGCTGCCTCGAACTACCACGTAGGCACCGCCGGGCAGTTCGGCGCCCTCTACCCGGCGGAGGTTTCCCCGTGGTCCGCCGGACACCGTTGTCGTCCGCTTTCGGAACTGGCCCGTCGTCGAGGGTGCGGCCTCCAAGCCCGAGGCCTATCCAAGCCTGGATGCTGGCCCGCATCATCGGCCTCTACGAGCAGCGCGAGGCCTTCGCCGTGCGCCCCCTCACCGAGCTGCCGTGGGCCTTCCTCGATGGGTTGCGCTCGACCTCTGGTGTGGGGCCGAGATCGGCTAGCATGCCCGCAGGACGCTACCGCTCGGACCTCACCCCTCATCACTGCCTCCTGTTCGAAGGACGCACCCTTGACATCGAAGCCGTTCTCCCCAATCCCTGCAAGACCCGTCTCGTCCTCATGTGTACTGAGCTCGTCTAAGGCCAAGGCCGGTCCGTGACCGGGCTCGGGTTCACGGGAACAGACCGTTCGAATACCGTGCCCACCGCTGGCATCTGATCCTCTTGTGGCGCCTTGAGGTGGACGATGCGCCGCCGATCCCGATTGGTGGGCTCGCGTATTGTCTAGCGTTGCTCGCAGCCTCCGATCCGGCCTCCAGATGCCGTCCTAGCCGGAAGAGACGCGGCGGGCGCGAGGTGCCCGTTCCCATCATGAGCCTGTTGGGTTCCGGCGCCAGGACCTGATGGACTGCTTGAGGGAGCCGTTCGAGTTCATTGCGCAGGCCGGGCGGTGGAAGAGCGCCCCGATCCGGGCGCAACTCTGCGCGCCACCAATTTGGTAGTTTTCAGGAAACAGGCTATTTCCTGCCCCTGTCGGCGACCCGCCGCGAAGCTCAAGGGCAACGATCAGGACATTGATATTGCTGAATTTAATTGGACCGACATACAGGCGCTACCAAAATGCGACGCACTTTTCCATGGCAGGCCGGACGCTGTTTGGCGGCCACGGCGCAATGAAGCGCAACAGGTCGATGACATGGCTAGACTTGCAGCAAGCTGCGGCGGGTGACGCGAAATAAGAACGGGCCGCGCCGTCGGAGCGACGCGACCCGCGAGGCGCTGGCCTAGCTCTGTTGGCTCACCGTCTCCCAGACCGCGCTCTGGCGCGCATGATCCGTGTTGACGGCGAAGGCCGCCAATGTTTCCAGATCGATCTCGCCCGCGCGGTAGGCCTTGAGCAGCGCCGGCGCGGCGTTGCCGAGCCGCAGCCGTTTCTCCACGGTGTGCTCCGAGACCCCGAAGCGCGTCGCGATTGCGGCCGCGGTGCTGCAGGCATCGGCCAGGCGGCGGAACGCCTCCACCTGATCGGCCGGGGCATGGCGGCGCGGATAGTGTTCTCGGCCAGGGAGACCTCGTCGGACGTCACGATACTGCCGATCCGTGCGGCAGGGCACGAGATGATCCTCGTCCAGCGCGCCCTCGGCGGCCAGCGCCTGCATTGTGGCAAGCCACCGCCCGCCGCCGATCACCGCGTAGCGCCCGATACCGTTGGGGCCGGGTCTCATGGCGCGGGCAATCAGGTTCTCGACGAGATAGCCCATTGCGTGACCACGGTCTATGTGTAACATGAACGGCACGTTTTCGATAAAGATCCAAGGAGCCCGACTTCGAAACCACCGATACCGGCAAAAAGGCCTGCGACTATCACACGCCATCCCCGAACGACTCAACCATCGAGCGACGATCCAGGAATCGATTCTGCAACTCGCAGCTCGTTTCCGGTAACAACATGCATACATGACAGGCAGCCAAGTTGAGCGACTCCGGTCCTTGGCCAGGGCTTTCTCGACAGATTGGATCGGACGCGCACCAGCGGGCGTCGTCCAAGGCGCCCGCGAGCACGCGTTCCAGCATCTTCGCTCTTCCCAATCTCACCAGACCCCCAAGGGTGCCATCCGCATCACCAGCGGCGGTGTAGAGCAGGATGCCGGCCATTCGGTGGTCCGGGTTTAGCGATGTATAGATCCGTTCCCGAATCGAAGAACTTCCGTACCCAGCCTCCCAGCTCAGCCGCTTGATCAGTACATGCGCCAGACTGTGGATCAGAATAAGCTCCGCCGACACTTCCAGGTTGCATCGGCCCGTCGATACGATACGTCCAAGCAGAGGATCGAGACGCGGCCGTTGTACATCCGCGCGCTCGGTGAGCCGATCGGTGTCGATTCTCAGGAAGATCCCCTCGCCCAGGACGCGAAACGCTGGCAACCAATTCATGCGATCGACGCCCAGAGCCGCTGGCTGCGCCGCGCCCGGATTAATGCGATTGAAACCAGTCAGCGCACGGGTCTCCGCGAGCTTTTCGACTAGCGATATCGATGCGAACCGATCTCGAACTGGCGAGCCGTAGTCAATGATGTTCTGGGGTCGACAAAGCAACAGGTCATCGCGGTCACGACGCTCTTGTTGAAGCGCCGCGTACTCGGCGCTCCTGAAACGCGTTTCGTCCGTCTCGGCATTGGTATTGCCTGAATCGTCACCAAGTACTGCTGCAATCAGTTGGTCGACATCTACGCGCTCCTGGTGCGCGACGACTTCGAAGGCACCCCGAGGAATCTCTCCATCCGTTCGACTGGACGTTAGTGTTTTCGCCCACTTCTTTGCGACGATGTGTACGCGTGATGAGAACGGTGGAATCAAGATCGAGCTCGTAACGATTGGGAAATACACGTTCGATGCCCCACGTTGCAAGACGAACATCGACTCGTCGGGGGGGATGGGACAGGCCTCGTCGGCACCATCGCCCAACCACGGGCGACGTCCAGCGCATCTGAATCCATGCAGGCCATCTGGACCGGTAGTACCCATCAGCGATCGTTTCGTCTGGCAGTTCTCACAGGATACGAACAATCCAGCCAGGCCACCGATCTTGGACGGATAGAAATAGAGGATCGGAGCGCCACATCCATTCCCGCGGACGACCGGTTGGCCTTTTTCGGTGTGCGCCCATTCGCCCCAGGGGAAATCTTCTATGTGCCCTGCCGGACAAGCCAGTAGGAAACGAAGGGGTACCATTCGCAAGCGTTTTCTTTCTGGTAGCACCGCGCAGGGCTTCTGGCCTTTGCGCAAATACGGCGACTGGTGCGAGTTGTCGCAGGTCGGTCGGCGGTTCGCGTGCAGTTCCGCTTTCTTGACGTAGCGACAACGCGAACAGAAGTGCCATTGTGGGAACCGTACGTACGGCAGCCACTCGGCCTCGGGGAGGGACTGACCCTTCTCGGGCTTCGGAGGCGGTTCTCTGAATTCAGCTACACCGAGTCGTCCCGCAAGACGTTCGTCATATAGACGCGGTCCGTTGTCCGGCCAAACGTCCAATCCAGCCGCCATCAACGCCTCATCCTCGAATTCGACGATAGCCCCGATACCGAACGGGACGACCGATTGAGACCGACGTGTGGTTCGTTCTCCCATTTAGGTCAACCGGGATAACTCACGACGGCAGCGCCGCACGCGACATCGACGTTTCGCATGGACGTTGGAATTTCCCAGGACTCCGACGAGGCGTCGTCCGTGGGGCGACCTGCTGGTCGCATGAGTACGAGCTTGTCGGAAGAATGCGCAATGTCCCCCCAAGCCTCTGCTTGGGTGTTGTTCCACTCGTCTAAACGACGTCCTAACAGATTCTCGAACTCAAGAGCATGTTCCGGATCGACCGTGTCAACCCGGTCCCTCAGGAATGAGAGAAACTCGCCGAAGTGATTGTTGGTGCTGTCGAACTCCTGTGGCGATGTCCAATCCGCGACGTGACGACCAGCTATGACGAGGACCGCGTGGAGCGCGCGTTCCAGAGCGGGGGGCGAAAAAGGCGTGACACTGGTTGGTTCGACGTATCGATAGAACGCATTGTGATACGGCCGGAATTGTTCGTAATGGGATCGGTCCCGCGGCCGACCGGCGTTGTAGAGCGTGAACACCAGTCCCGGTGAGTTTGCGGAACGACCCACGCGGCTGCTTGCTTGGATGTATTCCGATGTCCCCTTGGGTTGGGTGACGATCATCATCAGACCGAGTCTATCAACGTCTATACCAACCGAGATCATATTGGTCGCCAACACAGTATCGAGCGCCTGCGACTCGTATCGACCCATGTGGCTATAACGTTGTTCGAGCCGGGCGAGTATCTTCGGAATTTCATCCTCGTTTCTACGGCTCGTGAGCTCTTCGGAAGTGTGCATGTATCGTCGCCGATCCGGGTCATCGTCTTTCGATAGGCCGTAACGACGATGCATGGTAGGCAGAAACTCGGGGATGTCTGCTTTCACGAACGTCGCGGCCCGCCCTAGCTCTTTCAGGCTGCTGAAGTACTGAATCAGCGTGAAGTACGGGTCGATCCACTCTTCCGTCAGCTCCCCATGCAATAGAAATAAGCCCTGTTGAAGCGCAACGACGCTACGAATTTGTGCCGTCAAGGCCGACGATGCGGCCGTCGGCAAGAATCCCGCGTAGAGCCTCCCAGGTGAATTCGGGTTCTCGGTCGCGAAGTAGGAATCCGAAGCGTCCAGTGCGGGCGGTGGGAACTGGAACATTGGCCGTGCATAAAGGCTCCGGCATTGCTCGCGAGCTCGTCGAATCGTCGCGGTCGAGGCGATTATCTTTGGCCGCTTGGAATCGGTGCAGAGGAAATCGATCACGCTCTCGTAGAGACCAACCATTGAGCCAAGCGGTCCAGATATGAGATGCAGCTCGTCCTGAATGATGAGATCCGCGCCTCCGCCCACACGAAAAATACGTCCTGCCCGTTGCCGCCATGCCAAAATGGCGAATTTGTCGACCGTACCAATCAGGAACGTGGGCGGATTGTCGTAGATCGAGTCGTCGACGACGCAAATCGGTAAAGGATTCATTGGTGACGAAAATGGGCACGAACTCCCCTGGGTTCCCGAGTTCGGACAGACGAATCGATGGCGATTCTGGTAGATCAAATAGCCCAGTTTCTTTTTATCGTTTAGTACCGTACCACACCATGGACATGAGAGGAGTTGGAAGGGATTCTTGCCTTCCTCTCCCTGCTTCATGAGGCTTCGCACCGCGCTCTGAGCGGCCCTCTCGTCGTTCGGTGTCAGCGACTTGCCAACCCATAAGCCGATCGAAATCGGTTCCACGCCGAATCGATCGGGTTCCTTCGCCCGGATCAATTCACAGGCGGATATGAGCGACGCTGCGCGTTGAAACTGTTGGCTGGTCAGCAGTCGCAACGTGTATCGCATGAGGACGTTACACCCTGTGCTGCTCGGGTTTCGAAGTCGTGTCAGGAAGATGAGGAAAGCGCTCAATCCGAGATAGGCCTCCGTCTTACCACCGCCCGTTGGAAACCAAATCAGATCAACGAGGTCGCGAGTGGCAATGTCCTCGCCGTCCAAACGTATCCGATCGGTCTCATCGACGAGTCCCGGTATGGCCATCAACACGAACGCGAGCTGGAAGGTCCGCCAGTATCCACGCCGTCTCACCCAGTCACTTTTGTAGTCTATCCATCCGGGGAAATTGACGGAGTCATCATCGATCTTGCGTACTGGCAATCGAGAGTGATGTTGCTGCATAAGGATCGCTCGATTTGCAAGCTTGAACGCTTCCATCGCGATCTCATCCGCAGCGATCGTGTCCACACCACGACGTATTCGATCGACGGCAAGCCGGCACAACGTCAAGTTGGAGGCTGCGACGGTTTCGTACTTTGCAGACAGTTTGACCGCTTGCTCCGACTTCGAGTCGATCCATGCTTCATAGTCTCCGCAGAGCTCACCGAGCGCGCGAGGTATGTCGCTCGCCGGGTCCAGCGATGTGCCCTGCAAGAACTCCATGCTGAGATAGGAAGACTCTCCTGATCGAGGTTCGACAGGCGAAACGACGACTCGTGGAATCGATTCCGTGCGCACCGATGTCGCCCCACCGCGGTCCCCCTCGACCCAGTCTGCCGCGCAGCCGTGGCCCACGGCGAAACTCTTGCGATCGCGATACATCATCTCCAACGACAGTTCCTCGTCGTCGAACGCCATCGCGTGCTCTGAATCGAAGTACTCCACCAGTTCGCAACCCGATTCGGCACAGCTCACAGAGAACCCGACTTGATAGAACGTCCGAGCGTCGCTGCCGCCAGCCTCCGTGTCGTTGTACAGACTAGCGGTGACGATGTGGCGATCTAGTTTATCGCTCACCAGCAGGCAGAATTTGAGCCCATCGGCTACGGAATGGTGTTCGATGGATGCACCAGGCAGAGGTAACCGAATGGGATCAAGTGATAGTTCACGCCGTTTCCACCCCCTGTTTTGACGGCGTCTGTCCGCCGATGATCTCGTTTCGCCGTCGTATTCGGCGGCCGTGATCGCGACGTCAAGGTGACGAACGGCTTTCGGAGTAGCAAACGTCAAGGCGATCGCCGACGGTTTGTACTGATTGGCTAGTGTGATGGCATCGTCGTACACCTCGCCGTCTTCACGCGTCTCGGTTTGGTCCGGTAACGAGGTTCCTTCGGTCGCTACGACGTCGTCATCGAAGCCACCGTCCAAGTCCTCGGCATCGTCTGCTTCGGCACCTCGTATGGAACCCGATTCGTCGACCTTCGACTCCTGCGGAAAAAGCACGCCAGCAGCGTACTTCACGTACGGCGGATCTTCGATCACCTCGTCCCTTCCGTGTGCAGGTCCTACCAGATCGGTACGCGCGAAGTCGATCAGCGCTTCTCTAACGTGTGTTACCGAATCCACTTCGCTACGACTTTCCTTTGTAGGCGCTTTCGAGCTGCGCCTCCAAACGTTGTCTTCTGATCCGCTCGCAATCCGCCGACAAAATCACGTAAAGACACGTACGCACTCTGGACATCCCGAGGTGGCAGACCGCTCGCCACCAGTCCTCGTCGACGTCTTCGACGCCCACGAGGACGATCACGTCACTCTCTAGCCCTTTGAATCCCGATGCCACGGCCCAGGTCCGAGCCGATCCTGCCCCAATATGATCGATCGATTCATTTCTGACCGAGAACACGCTGAGTTCTCGAAGTTTGGACTCGTCGGCCGGGCTCGGTACGCGCGCTAGCAGCACCGTGACGCGCCCACCAGACACCCCTTGTTTCATGAGCTGGACCAGGATGCCGCCTAGCTTACCAAACGGGGACTTGCCACTTGAGAACGAAACGAACTCTACGGGAGGCCCATCGACCCTTCCATGGCTCGCTAGTTTCGGTTGCGCCATCAGAGTTGTGTGATAGGCGATCTCCCGTGTATTCCAACAGTTCACGGTGAGGGATTGAGAGCGTGCGACATCCCTCAGTTGATCGAAGACTTTGTCGTCTAGTTTGCCGTATAGCGACGCTTGGTTGTTGGAGTCGAGGAACAGCCACCAACGGCCATGCTCAAGGAGCTCGGACAAGACCTCGATCGTGTTCACGTTTAACACATCTTGTGCGTCATCAATGACCAGTACGTCGAAACGAGGAATGACCTCCTCAAGGGCGGCATAGAGCGCCAATTCCGGCATTAGATTCCCGAAGATCTCCTCGTTAGTTGCACTGGATCGACGTTCTTCGAGCTCACTTGCAACCGACGACTTCTTGATCATGTTGGTGAACAATCGATGCAGAGAAGCGACGACTACCCGATCGGAAGCGAACTCATCCGCTAGTGTCCGCTCTGGTTTGTCGGCGAGCAAACAATTGTAACAGGTCAACAGGACACGGTCTCCGCGACGGGCGGATCGCCGCGCCATTTCGACGGCGAGGATCGTCTTGCCGGACCCTGCAAGCCCCTCAATGATGACACGACAGTCGCTACCCAGCGCGTCCAAGACCACGAACTGATCCTCTGTCAGCTTCACCAACTCTTGTTCCGAGTCATCCAAAACCGCGTCCAGATTAGGGGATTAGGTCGAAGTCGCCACACAAGTACTGCGCGACTCGTTCGATGTCGTCATTGCCAAGATCTCGACGGCGCCTCGTGTCACGACTGCGCTAGAATTCCACCAATCGATCTATATAGGACCAGAACGGTTTCCGTCAATCAGCGACGTCATAGACCTGTAGTCGATCGCAATCGGAACCCAAGACGGTAAACGCGACATCTGGTAGGACGACGCCGAATCCGATCAACGCTTGGGCGAGGCGAGTTCCACTGAAATGTCGTCGAAGCTTCTCGCTCAAGTGTGAACATCGCGCTAGCGGCCTGCTCGAAAGGACCTTCGTTCTTCCAGTGCTCCTCCCCATATCGATCGGTATTGATCCAGGAGCCCCCATCGCGCCTGATCCGACCGCCTTTGACCTCAAGCACGAACACGCCATACGTGGCTACCAGCACAAAGTCGACCTCGCCAACGCGCTTGTAGTCGTGTCGCGCCAAACCAAGCGAGTGGAAACAGATCCAATTGTCCGTCCGTTCGGCGCTCCTGATGACGTTGAACAATCGCCGCTCCGCGCCACTGCGGACGGACGAATGGACCATGTTCGGAATCATCCGAGCCACGACGAACTCTGCAAACGATTTACGAGGTTGGCAGCGATGTCGGTTTCTGCTACATCCACAAAATCAACGGTGACCATGACGAAACGGTCTTCCAACTCAACCAAGTCGCCGGGCGTCGCACCAGCGTCAGCCCACTCCCGCGCTCGCTGAACGACTTGATCCGCCAGCCACTTGCCTGCAGAAACATGCGCACTACGAACCGTACTGATGGCATCGACACACTCGGCCTGCGCGGCAATCAGTTCTGTATCACCGGTCACCGCCGCGATTGCAGCCACTTCCGTGGCCGCGTGTTGCGGACCGATCACGTAGTCGTTGACTACCCAACTCCGAATCGTCGACGGCATCTTGTTGCATCCTTCACGGGCCAATTTCTGTTGTAGGTCGTCGAGGTTTGGGTGTTTGCGTGTGTATTCCTTCAAAGCGCGCTTCCACTTCTCCGCAACTTTGATCGTGTTGGAAGAAAGTTCCTGCTCAGCGCGCTCGCGCACGGCGTCTCGATCCGAGCCACTGAGAAGCAGCATGACATCTCCATTTCGGAGGTTCGCCACATCCGTCGTCACGACATCCTGCCGGTCCTCGCCAGCCGAATCGATGAGGTGACCGACGGTAATAAGGCGATGCGCCGGCGTGAATGCGGCCCAGGTCCCACCCACAAATCCGACCACGCTAGCTTTTACCGTACCCACACTTGCATCGCAGCTTCGATTGATCAACCGGCGTATTGCCGATCGAAACACTTCGTCGACGTCTCCGAATCGGCTTTTAGTGTCTTTGATAGACTGTAGTTTCGTTTCACTTTGGTGCTCAGCGATTGGAATCGACCCACTCTTTGCGACCAGGTCCTTGGCGAGTCGCATCGAGTCCGATCGTCGCTTCAGTGAACGGTTGAACCACTCGACCTCGGGTTCATACAGGACCAATCTCAACGATTCGGCCGTCGATCCGAAAATTAGCGTGTCCATTCGGCTGCGTCCGTACCATGCCGGAACGATTCGAAGCCTTTCGTCCCGGTTCGAGAAGACCCTGCTGACGACTTGCACATCGCAATGCGATAGCACCTCGGCCAACCGGACTCGGTCACACTCGGAGACCATCAGCGTTGCTCCGGAATGTTGTTTGGCGAGCTCCTGAAGTAGGTTGAATTTGGGATTACTGTCTACCAGCGAACTCAGCGCTCGCTCAAACGACGCAACTAGATCACGCGCCCGTGCTTGTAGCTCCTCGCTCCACCGGTATTGATTCGCCTGCACATCCGCCGACATTTCTCGGATGGTCCGGATGAAATCTTCTTTCTCTTCCAAGGTGACAGGCGTCACCCGTCGACACAGCCGCACGAGGAGCCTCCATCCTCGGGGCAACCAGTCCGCCAACGACTCGAGATCCTCTGAATCATGGCTCGTTTCCATCACCGCCAACGCCAACCCGGCATCCGTCAGCGCATCGAGTTGCACTGTTTCCATCTGATGACTCGCATTGACACGACCCTTGACCCGACGCTCGTATACGGCGACAGGATGGTGGCTAGCGTGCTCCGATGCGGGCCAATAGAGCAGCCCAAACCAATCGGGATCCCACGACCAGAACGACGTTTCACGCTGCCCGAAGATTTCCAGCGTTTCCGAATCTTCTGGCTGGACAAACGCGAGTACTCCCACGCCCTCGTCAGCAATACGCGCGAGTTGGGCCCCATCCACGCTGTCACGACGAACGGATGCCACGACCGTGGAGATCTTTCGGCCGTCGAACGGCTGCGACAGGACGCACTCATAGGCTTCGTCCACTGAGCGGACAACGCTAAGCAGTGGTTCGCCTCCCACGCCGTACTTACTCCAATACTTTACGTCGAATCCATTTTTACCTCGACGAAGGTGGGCGGTCGGCACCACGTCTGCAGTCGCGACACCGAACAATTCGAGGCTTGTTGCGAGCTCTCTGCTCTTTTCGATGGATGCGACTACCAGAACCTGAGGAGATTGTGAGTCCAACATGATCGGGTGATTCGCGCCAAGCAGCTGCTCAAGTGCGCCGACTTCCCGATCGCCGACATCGATCTTGATTGCGCTTTTCTTTCGCCTGTCCACGCCGACAGCCGTCCTGCGGAAGTTTCCTAGCTCGGCCACCCGAATGGTGTGCAACATCTCTGCTTGGCGACCGCGAGCGGGGTGCAAGAGTTGTACGTGCGTGGCCGACGAAGCATCGCAAGACGTGAACGTGGTTCCCTTCGCACGAACGTAGCCCCGGAAAACGACCTCACCACGTCCGTCGCGATCCATCAACCGCTCGCCGGGTTCCAAGGAGGACCCACTTTCCGATTCGGCGATTTCCGCAACACGAGAGAGCGCGGCCACCAATCCCAATAAGTAAAGCAAGGGTCCTGCCTCGGGGATGAGTATCACGGACGACCGCGCATCGATGTTCAGAACGTCAAGCAGCAGTGCACTGTTGATGAGCATGTAGTCTGAAATCGGATACCTTTGACCAGTGACCTCGAACCGCAGATTTTTCAAGAACGGCCATCGGCGCACCCGGTTCTCCAAATAGCTCGTCAAACTGGCTCGATTCGGTAACACTCGGCCGACCGCCTGTTGAACGACGAATGCATCATCCAACAATCCGACTAGTCCAAGGCCGTCCGGAATAGCATCCGCAGTCTCGACGAAGTACGTCAGTGCCGCCTTCGACAGGTCTCTGAGATCGTCATGTTCGCTTCCATCCAGCACGCCGAGCAATACGTTCAGATCCGCAGCCAGTCGCCCGAAGGAGGAATTTTCACTTTCGTGATCTCGAATGAAGTGTGTAGCACCCATACGCAGCTCGTCGATCGAATACGACTCATCTCCTATTGCCGCTTCGAAAAGCGCCCGCGCATCAGCTTCATCTTCGCTTGCCAGTACTACATTCGCCCAGTAGACGCCTTCTTTTTCCATGGAATCGACGCATTGGCGTGCGAACTCCAATATTGCGCGACACCGCTCTTTGTCCGTTTCCGATTCCTTGCGGAAGAAAACCAATGATCCGAGCGCCAATTGTGCGGCCCGTCGATTCTTGGCACTTCGCGCCACTGCTGCCAATCGTGTTAGCACTTCGCGCACGTCCGGCCGGACTTCCGTACGTGACAACCACTCGGCGGTTCTTCCGAGTTCTACCTCGCAATTTCTGTCACGAGCCTCGGACTGGAGCGCGCGTTCGATCTTTTCAAGTTCTGCGAACTTTAACGTCATATGCGCTTATTGGTTCTGCCGTACTCTTATTCGCCGCCAATGCCTAATGAGTGAGCTGGTCCCGGTTTGTCGTTCATGTCGCCAGAATCCCTTTGAATCGATCTCCCTGCCGTTGTTGCCCTGTGGGGATGCGGGCAAGGCGCGTAGCGGCTTGTCCATCATATCCACAGGCGGGTCACCGCGATAGGCGCTCGATGAAGATGTTATCCATGCACCGGCCCCTGCCGTCCATCAAGATCCTGACACCGGCCGCCCGTAAGCGCCCGGTGAAGGCGAAGCTGGTGAACTGGCTGCCCTGGTCGGTATTGAATATCTCCGGCGTGTCGTGGCGGACCAGCGCCTCGTCCATGACCGCTACCAGGTAAAGAAAGCCGCAGCGCACGGAATGTAGGTGATGTCGGCGCACCAGACATGGTTCTCGCGCTCGATCGCTAAGCCCTTGAGCAGATAGGGGTAGACCCGGGGCTTCGGGGCGCGGATCGCCGGTGCGCGGCGCCCGATAGACCGCCTGAAGCCCCATCAGACGCATCAGACGACCGGCCCGGCGGCGGCCGAGGCGCACGCCCTCGCGGCGCAGGTGAAGGACCATCTGACGGGCACCGTAGAACGGATACTTCAGAAACAGCGCATCGATGCGCCGCATCAGCGCCAGGTGATCGTCGGCCACGCAAGGGGTAACGGTACAGCCCAAGCTCGGGTCCAGCGCCGACCTTGCTCCCGCCTCGTCAGGGCGGTCCGCAGGTCACCGCGAATGTAGCCGCCGCATGCTGCCCTGAGTTCCTTGAACGGGGCCGCCCGTCTCTTGTTCGACAGATTCCTTGCCACGGTCGGGTCGCGCTCCTCCTCGAAGCCAAGGCCGCCACGATGGATGACGAGATCGATGTTCTCGGAGAACCGCTCGATAAGTCCGAAGGCCTTGGACAGCGACGCCCCGCCCTTGAAGAGCAGTTTCGGCTGCCCGTCGGGCAGCCGGTTGTAGAGCGCATCGAGGACAAGGCAGACCCAGAAGTCTTTCTCCGCGTAGCTGGGCAACGTATCGAGGTGGCTCGCGACCGCCTCGAACACATCCCGCTTTCCCTGCTCCGGAAGCGAGAGAAAGGATTCGGAATCTCCATTCATACGGCAACGGCCTGATCAGCCGTGATGCTGCGCGCGAGCGGCAGCGCCCAACCAGGTAGGTCTCGGCTGTTTTGCAATAGATCGAGCTTCACATGATCCGAGAGATAGCGGCTCAAAGTCGAAACGACCTGCGCGTCTGCGGCCGCGTCGGGGCCAAGCCACCTCAGCGCTTGAACCACTGGAGCCGCCGGTCTCCCCGCCCACTGCATGACGCTCGGCCCCGCATGTCGAAACCGGACTGTTCGTCCGTCGATCTTGAGCGTCCTTGAGTGGCCGTCCGTCACGAAGCTGACCTTCGCGGGTACCGCGTTCGTGAGACCCAGCTGATTCGCAGCCACCAGGCCATCCGGCATGATCCGGACACCATCCCGCCTTGTGAGCGCTGCGATGGCGGCATCCAGGTCGACCGATGCGGGCCGCTTCAGCACGTTGCTGATCCTGGGCATGTCGTACAGGCCGTGGCCCACCCGGCGCAGTTGGCCGGCTTTGACGAGGCGCGACAGCGCCTGGTCAACGGCCTCCCGGCTCCCGAGATCCAGGAAGTCCTTCGGCGTGCACACCCACCTTCCGCTGGGGTGCACGGACACCTTTTTCATGATCTTGTCAGCCATACCGGTCATTGGATCACACCCCTTACTGGAAATTAGCGCTTGACGAACGTCAGAAACATGTTATACTTATATGACTTTGTCAATGATGTTCTTCAAAAATTGCTTGGCGCCGGAGCGAAAAGGCATCCAGCGATGTGCGGCCGTTTCACATAGAAGCTGACTTGGCGTCAGATTCACGACCTCTACAGCCTTAACGGACCGTCGCTGCCGCTTAATCTGCAGCCTCGCTACAACGGTGCTCCAGGACAGGATTTGCAGCGTTTCGGCTCGATGAGAACGGAGACCGGGCCATTGCCCAGTTCCGCTGGGGATTGGTGCCCTCTTGGGCGAAACAACTCAGGATGGCCACCCGCCTCATCAACGCTAGATCGGAGACGGTCCACGCCACGCCGTCGTTCGGCGCCGCCTTCCGTTCACGTCGGTGCTTGGTACCGGCCGACAGGTGGCTTAAGTAGCAACGGATCGGGCCTGGCAAGCAGCCCTTCTTCTTGGCGCTCGCGGACAGATCGCCTCTGTCGTTCGCCGCTCTGTGGGAGCGCTGGGACAAGGGCGTAGATTCCCTGGAGTCCTTCACCATCATCACGACTGCCCGCCTCGCTGGCGCTGGCCGACATCCACCATCTACGGCCAGCGATCATCGATCCGGACCGGTTCGACGATTGGCTTGATCCGACGTCGCTGGCGCCGCAGCTCCTGGACCTGGTGCGTGAACCCTATGGCGGCCCTTACCAGCGGCGCGCCGTTAGCACCAGAGTGAACAGCGTCCGGAACGAGGATCCAGACATTCTTGCCCCCAGGTCGGAGTTGGAGCTCTTTTGACCGGGAGGCGGGAATTGGCGTTAAGTGCCAAGATCGATGATCGCTCTACCGGCGGGGAAATTGGGGTCAAAATGACTTCCGCCGACGGAATCTTAGGGAGCCAACCGTTGCCGTCGGAAAGGCTCTGTAAATCAACGGAGCACGCATGTAATCGGTGAAGGAGGGCGGATTACGCGAAGGCCGCAAGCCCTCCACTATTCTTCAAGACACAACTCGTCTCTCCGGGATGATCCCACGGGGAGCCGTGCGTCCTATAACCTTTGATTTTCAAAGGGTTTGGGCGTTCCTTACATTCTTCCCTCTCCATTCCCTACCGGTCGGATTCGTCCTGTTCCGAGGCCTCTCATTTTCTGTTCGGCCCGTACTCCCCCGTTCTTACCCGACCGAGTCCGTAAGTCGTCCAATCGGTAATCTAATGTTATTACGCCTGTATTTTACCTCGTCCTTCCGACCCCGTTGCCTGCCGTAAGCCGTCCGGAAGCGGATTGACTGCAAAGCGCGACGCCACATGCGCCGCATCCCTACGGGCCGTCACGACGGTCCCTCAGAGGCCCTGCGCAGCGCCACCTCCACACGAGACTATACGTCCCCTTCGGCGCCCAGCACCTGCGCTAGGTAGACGAGCGCAGTCCCGTACCCGAGCCCGAGACGGCGGCCCAACCACCCGGCGAGCTGCGCACAGCTCATGCTGTTCTTGTCGTTCCCGAAACCGCCGCGCCCCGCCGGGAGCATCAGGCTCTGCTGCGTCGGATGGTCGTAGGTCGCCAGCGTCCCGTTCCTCGCCTCGTTGGCCCACCCGCCACCGTCCATCTCGTCCGTTCGGAACTTTGCAGGCGCATGCTTCCATACGGCATCTATCTGCACGTTCGCTGTCCGAAGCTCTGTGGCCATCACATGCTCGACGTGGACGCCGATTTCCTAGCCATCGATCGCCAAGACGTGGAGGCATACCTTCCGCAGGCGGTAGATCCAAACCGACTGCCGTTACGGAGCCTTCCCACTCTTGACCTGCAAGTAGACGTCATCGAGCACCTGGAGAACCTTGTCTAGGTCGAGAAGGCCAGTGCTTTGGCTTTGCCCCGCCGGGTACCGCCACTCTACGAAGTCGTTTTGGTGCCGTTTCAGCATTCGCTTGGGGCTGGCAACGCCGTAAGAGTCCGCGATTCTCTCTATGAATCCCTTGGTCTTGCCGTCTAGCGCCTCGAACAATTTCGAAAGGTTGTGTTCATGCTCAAACGAACCGGATCGCGCACATGCTATCGCCTTGAGCATGCACTCTGCGGACAGGCCTCTCAATACGGTTACGGAAAGGAAGTACCCGAACAGTTTGATCTCGTTGCCGCGCGAGATGCTGCTGCCGGACGTCAGCCCGTCCATCATAGTCTGAAGGTCGTTGGCCGTCATACGGAACCCTATGGCCCTGGCACGAAATTCGTCGCCCTTCGTCAAGCTTTCTCCATCCGTGGCGTTTCGCTGCGTCACTTCAATTGCCCCTCATTAGGACTGTCCGACACCGTCGTAGGTACCATGATTGGGGGTGCAACGTGATGGCTTCTAGTTGTACTTGCCGCCCCCCAAGTCGATCGTCCGCATCAGGGCAGCGTTGGCATTGCTGAAGTTTTCTCGCTGGCTCTGAATGGCGTAAGCCCACTTCAGGCCGTGGAAGAGGTTGTTAGGAGGCGGTAGACCACGATGAGCAGGCCGGCGGCGTCTTCATAGGCATGCTGACACTCCTGCCTTTGAAACAGAACCGGTGTGAGCCGCGTTGTCCCGATAGACCGACCCGGACGACAATCCTGATCTCCGGTACATGAGCATACCAACCACAATCTCCATCCGAGAGGATTTAACATGAGCTGTCAGACGAGAGGCAGACGACCCGTCGAGGAAATAACCGACCTGCAGTGGCGCACATTGCGCGAGCTGTGCCGCGCACCAATCAGGAAGGGTTTCCCCCGACCATCCAGGAACTCGCGGACATCCTAGTCCGCGTCGTCGCTGGCCTGATACGTCACGTCGATTCCGCGTACCGTCCAAGGATTCTTCTCATTCTGCGGCAAGCAACGACATCTGAGGCCAGGGCCCAATAATACATCACGCCAAGTCGCCGAAATAGCTGTGGAGATATACCTGCCCACGCTCGAGCAGGACTTCCGGGGAGAACTCCGGCGATGCCACGTTGCCCGAAAGACTGCGAACCTGAGCTTGATGAAAGCAGAGAACAGCCCACCGAAGCGGGAGTATCCGGTCGTAGGCGGCGAATCGATGGCGCTCGGTCTCGCCATGGAGCAACAAGCCCGCCTGAACGGCCTTGCGCGCCGCCATTGCGATCGCGTCGTTCTTCGGGTGATGAAGGAGATCCGCCAACTCGAAGCAGGGATCTCCCATGCCCGAGTATTCCCAGTCGATCAGGCGGAGCCGTCCGTCCGGAAGCTCGATCACGTTCGCGAGTGATGGATCTCCATGGCACAATCGCCGGGGGACCAAGGCGAGCTGTCCCGCCGCGGCCGTCTCCGCGGCATCGCTCACAGCCCGTTGGAGAAGCGACAGAATAGCCGGGCCGGGAAAACCGGTCTTCTCGGCAATGGCTCAATGGGCGCCAACCGTTCGAGGATACTCGACAAGAAATCGGCCGGCCCCTTCGGGTTCTTGAGACAATCACGTTCCACGCGCACCGACTCCCCGTGACCACCTAGTAGGATCATCAGCTCCAGCAGCTCCGGCACCCGTTCCGGGGCGATCGGGCGCCCCTCGAGTGACGCACCCTCGAGCCACTCGTACATGAGGCATGGAATCGGCAGCCTGGTACAGCTTGTGTCTATCCAGAGCGGCTCAGGCCCGATATTCTTTCCGGAAAGCGCCGCGAGCGCCTCATACTCGGCAAGGCAGCACTCAGCGGGATCGTCCTTCTTCCTGGTAAACAGCTTCGCAGCGAGCACTGCCCTGTCACGCCGGAGCATGACCAACGTGTTGTTGTACCCGTTCACGGTTCGCAGATGGGCAATGTCGACGGTTGCCGTTGCGAGACCGTCCGACACCAACGCCTCGATCAACGATTCGACGATCGCACCCATCCGACACCCCCGGAAAACGCCAATCCACACAACATCAGAGGTGGTTCCGCGTATCGACGGAAACCCATTCCCGTTGCCGCCCTTGCAAATTTCACGTAGAACACCGAATACCCAGTCCCATCTTGCCGGTAGTGTTAGAAGAAAACGGCACATCCGGGTGGATCATGAACGTGGAATCAAGTTGCGCTGCCCGCGGTGCGACGCCTGGTGCCCGGTCTACGACCACTCGCCGGAGCGAGCCTGGCGGCATCTGGGCACCCGCGATGTGCCGACCTATGTCCATACCTGCCTGCCTCAGGTTCAGTGCAAGGCGCGCGGCGTGATTTCCATTGCCTCGGATTGGGCCGAGCCAACTCCACTTCGGCTCCCTTCAGAGCGGATATTCACACTCAAAGGGTGGTCTGGCCCTCATGGACACAGGCGGCCTGCTGTCATCGGACACTACACGAATGACATTGTATATGAACGCTTGGCTCCTGGCGTGCTTGATGAGTTGAGAAGGCTGAATCCGACACTTCTAAGCGGAAGGCGTAAGCATCTACACCATCAATGGTTCACGCCCGACCGCGGCCATCCCAAGCTCAAAGAGCACTTGATCGGCGTAATGGCCCTAATGCGCGCTGCCCCTAACTGGGGATCCTTCAAGCGTAGTCTCAATCGAGCCTTTCCTCGGCCTGGAGAACAGGTCGAGGCCTATATAGACGACTGACACGCTCCTCGCAGCCCTACTCTTGACATTCGCCGCCTCGAAGGCTTACCTTGCTCACGCGGTCATCACGGCAGAGCCCAAAATGTCGGGTCTCCTGCCGAATACAACAGCCTCGTGAAAGGGGCCGGGCTTGCAATCCGGCCCCGAGGCGAATAAGCAGGGCTTTCTCACGCTCTGTGTGATGGCCGCAAGGCCCGGCACCCCATAATCCCCGCCGGGTAGCGGTCGTAGCCTCACACGGAGGGTATCATGGGACACCTTGTAGTACTACTCGTAAGTCTCACTCTGTTCGCTTGCCAGAAGGGCTCGGCGCCGGTGGCACCGGAAACGGCGACATCAATCGGACCGGATGCCGCCTCGCACCAGGAAATGGCGGCGTGGTTCGCCGAGCGCGGGATCACGCTGCCTTCTGAGCCACCCGCAAAGGCAGTGGCCAAGCCCGCCGCGAATGATCAGAAGATTCTCGGTGACGCAACGGGTGATGGAGAGGTGGACTACTGGGACATCTCTCCCCTCTGGTTGGTGCTGTCGGGTGCCGTATGGCCCTATGGCGGCGTGGACTGGGACCTTCTCGATATCGACCGGGATGGTGACCGGGACTGGGACGACCTGCAATATCTCGGGGAGTACATCTTCTCATCCTCTTTCTCGCCACCCAACCCATACCGGATCGGGGAGTCCCTGGGGCTAGACCCGGCCACCTCGTACAACATCGACCTGGTGTTCGTGAAGGGGCACGGGTTCTCGGCCTCGCAGATGGCGCTGTTCGAGGAAGCCGCTGAGCGCTGGGAGGCCATCATCACCGGGGATGTAAGGGATATGAAGCTCTCATTCGACAGTTCAGACGATATAAGCTGGTGGGAGGGGTCATCCCGCGAAACCTACTTCGGACGGATCGTCATCAATGACACGGTGGATGATCTGCGCGTCTATGTGAACACTGCTGATCTAGGGGAATATGCCGGCAGAGGCGGACCGTTCTGGTTGAGGACGAGTAACTGGTTGCCTATCCTCGGAGGAATTGTCGTTGACGAAAACGAACTCACTGCAAGCAACGAGCGGGACGGGTTCATCATGGAAATCATGCTCCATGAGCTAGGTCACACTCTAGGGTTCGGGGCGGTGTGGGAAAGAAAGTACCTGCTTGGGAACTCCTCCAGAGACAACCCGGGTGCGGACACCTACTTCAATGGGTGGCGCGCACGGTCTTCCTTCAACATTGCCGCTCACGGTCGGGCTTACAGAGGACGTAGGACGCCCGTAGAAAACGGAGGGGATGATGGCCACTGGAGGGAGTCGGTGTTTGGCGCCGAGCTTATGACCCCCACGCCGACCTATGGGAGGACGGAAGCACTGAGCGACATCACCATCCGGTCTTTTGAGGACCTCGGCTACGAGGTGGACCGAACCCAGGCCGATCCCTACCGGATTCCAGCTGTCGCGGCTAAGCCCGTTGTTGCTACCGGAAGGCCGTTTTGCCGCGTCCTGGAACTGCCGCCCGGCGCATGGGAAGAGTGGTAGAGGGGTTGACGAGAAGACCTTAAAGCAGGAAGTTCCGTTTATTTTTCTCCATCCTTGAAGATGCCGCAGTGCAGCATGGCGCTGCCAAAATAGGGATTCATCACTGTCCCCTCCTTCTGAACCCAGTGGCCCCCTCGGTCGTCATTGGCCATGGGGCAGAATACCAAGCCGTGGCCCTCCGGAATTTCCCGTTGGGCCATTTTTTCCGAAATCGGGATGAAAGCACTCCGGATAGCGGCGATTCCCTGGGCGGTTGCGGCCTGGGAAGCCAGTTTTTTCACTGGGCCGGAACTGTGCTCCTGCAGAGCCTGCAAGGCCTGTCGGGCGCCGTCGAGATCGTCCCTGGCCAGAGCTTCCTGGACCGCGATATAGGCCGCGAAATCGGCGGCTTGGCCGGCCTGCTCACCGCTGCCACATCCGACCGACAGAAGACTCAAACTGCACACGGCGATAATGAGATGCCTTTTCATCTTCTGCTCCTCGTCGTTTGGCTTGTTATTCACACCGGGCACGATCGTGAAGGCGTGCCATCTCCAAAGACTGCGCCTCCAGTTCATCCTGGTCTGCAGGGCGGTTTTTCAGACGCGTGCCAAGCCTCTTAGGTCTCTCGACCGGCTTTCCGCCAGCGCATTTTCCACTCCTCGATAGCGCAATAGAGCACTGGCACTGCCTGCATGGTGACCACGGCGAAGACCATGCCCCCAAAGGTGGGAATAGCCATGGGCACCATGATATCAGCTCCCCTTCCGGAGGCGGTGAGCACCGGCAGTAGCGCTAGTATGGTCGTGGCCACCGTCATCAGACAGGGCCGCACCCGGCGCACCCCCGCCTCAAGGGCCGCCTGGCGGATCGCCTCTCGGGTGGCCGGCCGCTGCTGAGCAAAGAGCTGACGCAGGTAGGAGGCGGTGATCACTCCGTTGTCCGAGGCAATGCCGAACAGCGCCAGAAAGCCCACCCACACGGCCACGCTCAAATTGATCGGGGTGATCTGGAACAGCTCGCGCATGGAAGAGCCTAAAAGCGAGAAATTGAGGAACCAGTCCTGGCCGTAGAGCCAGATCATAATGAAGCCTCCGGCCCAAGCCACCAGGATACCCGAAAAGACCAGCAAGGTCGTCGAGGCGCTTTTGAACTGGAAGTACAGGATGAGGAAAATTGCCACCAGGGCCAACGGCAGCACCACGCGCAACTTCTCCTGGGCCCGCAACTGGTTTTCGTAATTACCGGCGAAAACATAGCTGACCCCGGCCGGCAGTTCCAGTTCGCCGCTTCCGAGTTTGGCTGCCAGATGGTCCCGACAGGCTTCCACCACGTCGACTTCGGCAAAGCCCGGCTTCTTGTCGAATAGCACATAGCCCACCAGGAAAGTATCCTCGCTCTTGATGACCTGCGGACCCCGCACATAGCGGATCTGCGCCAATTGGCCCAGGGGAATCTGGGCGCCGTCGGGGGCGGCCACCAGAATGCGTTCGAGCGATTCCATGGTGTCGCGCAGCTCGCGCAGGTAGCGCACCCGTACCGGGTAGCGCTCCCGTCCCTCCACGGTAGTCGTTATGCGCTGGCCACCGATGGCCACCTCAATGACCTGCTGCACCCGCTGCAGCATGATGCCGTAGCGGGCGATGGCCCGGCGGTCGACGGCGATCTCCAGGTACGGCTTGCCCACCATGCGGTCGGCGTTGACCGCGGCCGGCTCCACGGCGGGGACTTGCTTGAGCAATTGTTCAATCCGCAGGCCGACCTGCTCTATGGTCTCCAGGTCGGGCCCTTTGATTTTGATGCCCATAGGGGCCCGCATGCCGCTTTGCAGCATGACCAGGCGGGCGGCAATGGGCTGCAGTCTGGGCGCCGAGGTGGTGCCGGGTATTTCCGCCGCTTGGAGGATGGCCTGCCAGATATCGTCGGCGGTGCGGATGCCCGACCAGGCCGTCCGGCCCAGGTTGAGGATAGGGTCCAACGGCGGCCGCCACAGGCGGAAGGGGCGGCCGCCGGGGTCGGGGATCAGGCGGCCATTGCCGTCGCGCGGAAAGAAGCCTTGCACTCGATAGGTTTGCCCGTCCGGAGCCAACAGGGGCGTCCCGTCTGCGGCCCGGACCCAGTCGGTAGAATCCGCTGCAAAACGGAAGGTGGCCGATTTCCCTCCCTCGTTCAACAGGTATTCGGGCCGGTAGTTGATCACGGTCTCGAACATGGAGATAGGCGCCGGGTCCAGCGGCGTTTCGGCACGCCCGAGTTTGCCCACCGCCGTTTCCACTTCGGGCAGTTGGCCAATGGCCATATCCTGCTTTTGCAGCACGTCGAGGGCCTCGCCGACGGAGGCGTGCGGCATGGTGGTGGGCATGAACAGGAAGGAGCCCTCATCCAGCGGCGGCATGAACTCCCGGCCCAGGCCGGGGAACTGCTGGACCATGTGGGATACCGGCCGCCAGGATGCGGGCAGCCAGCCGAAGAGACTGTTAAATCCCAGCCACACCGAAGCGCCCCACAGCAGGATCAGGACGGGAAAAGCCATCGACAGCACCTTGTGGCCAAGGCACCACCGCAGGATCGCCGGATAGGCCCGCTGGAACAGGGCGAAGGCCCCCAACAGGCCGCCCAGCAGCATGGCTACGAAAAGGAAGTTGCGCCCCGTGCCCTGAGCCGGCCCCAGGGGCAGCCAGCGGCCGGCCAGAGACCCGGCTACCAGCAGGGCCGTCAGGCCAATGCCCAGACGCGGAGTCCACAGACGCACGTCCTCGGGGATCCAGGGCCTCGCCAAGTGGTAAATGCCCATACTCATCAGCAATAGGCCCACCCACCACGACAGGGCCGCCAGGGCCCAGGCCCCCGCTATGATCAGCCCGCCGTGCAGACCCCGCTGCACCCAGATGCCCCGCACCCGGCCGGCAAAGAGGAGGTGAGCCAGAGCCGGCAGCGCAGTCAGGGCCAGCAGAATGGCGGCGAGCAGGGCGAAGGTCTTGGTGTAGGCCAGCGGCTTGAAGAGCTTGCCCTCGGCCCCTTCCATGGCGAAGACCGGCAAAAAGCCCACCACGGTCGTGGCCACCGCGGTCAGCACGGCTCCGCCCACTTCGGAAGCGGCGCGCAGTACCACCTCCAGGGCGTTCTCCTCGTCCTCCCTGCTTTCGAGATGCCGCAGGATATTCTCGGTCAGGATCACCCCCATATCCACCATAGTGCCGATGGCGATGGCAATGCCCGACAGGGCGACGATATTGGCGTCCACCCCGAAGAGCTTCATGCCGATGAAGCACATCAGCACGGCCAGGGGCAGCAGGCCCGAGATGAGCACGGCGCTACGGAAGTGCGCGACCATGACGAGGATGACGACGACGGTGACTAAGATCTCCTCCTCCAAGGCCTTGTCGAGGGTGCCCAGAGTCTCTTTGATCAGCCCCGTGCGATCGTAGAAAGGCACCACCGTCACCTGGCTGATCCGCCCGTCGGGCAAGCGCTTGCGCGGCAGGCCCGGGGCGATCTCGGCGATCTTCTCCTTGACATTGTGAATCACTCGGAGCGGATTGGCGCCATAGCGCACCACCACGACCCCGCCCACTGCTTCGGCCCCCTCCTTGTCGAGAGCGCCTCGCCGCAAGGCCGGACCCCGGACGACCGTCGCCACATTCCTCACGTACACCGGCACGTGGTCGCGGGCCGCGATGACCGCGTTTTCAATGTCCTGCAGACTCTTGATAAAACCGACGCCGCGGATGAGGTACTCGACGCGGTTGATCTCGATGGTGCGGGCCCCCACATCGCGGTTGGCCATGCGCACGGCGTCGAAGACCTGCTCGATGGACACGCCAAAGGCCCGCATGGCGTCTGGGTCCACGTCGATCTGGTACTCCTGCACAAAGCCGCCCACCGAGGCCACTTCGCTCACTCCCTGGGCTCCCATCAAGGAGTAGCGCACCTGCCAGTCCTGGATGGAGCGCAACTCGTGCAAATCCCACCCGCCGGTGGGCTGCCCGTCCTGATCCCGGCCTTCGAGGGTGTACCAGAAAATCTGGCCCAGAGCCGTGGCGTCGGGCCCCAGCGCCGGCTGCACCCCCTCGGGCAGGGTGCCGGCGGGCAGGCTGTTGAGCTTTTCCAGCACCCGGGAACGCGACCAGTAGAAATCCACCCCTTCCTCGAAGAGGATGTACACATTCGACAGGCCGAACATGGAGTAGCTGCGCACGGTCTTGACCCCGGGGACGCCCAGCAGAGCCACGGTCAGGGGATAGGTGATCTGGTCCTCGACGTCCTGGGGCGAGCGCCCCGTCCACTTGGTCCAGACGATCTGCTGGTTTTCGCCGATATCGGGGATGGCGTCCACGGGCACTGGATCGCGCGGTACTCCTTCGAGTTGCCAGTCAAAGGGCGCGACCATTGCGCCCCAAGTGGCGATGCAGGCGAGCAGCAGGACTACTACCAGCTTGTGCTCGAGAAAAAAGCGCAGCAGACGGTCCAGGGAAGCGGTTGAGTTTGTCATGGCTGGTGATCCCCGTGGTCATGGACTGGCGCGGGCACGCCGCCCTCGGGATTCATCATGCTGGGGCGGGCCAGAATTTGCAGGGCGCTGTCGATCTTGAAGTTGCCCTCGACCACCACTTCCTCTCCGGCGGCAAGCCCCTCCCGCACGACGTAGAAATCGCCAGCCCGGGGCCCTAGGACCACTTCGCGGCCCTCGTACACACCTGGCCGGCCGGCCACGGCCACGTACACCACTGCCCGCTCGCCCGTCCGCAGCACGGCCCCGGCCGGCACCACCAGCGGTTCCCGGCCCGCCTCCGACGGCCCGGCCAGTCCCAGCGACTCGGCCGGCCTCAGGTCCATGCCGCACACCGGGCAGGCGCCCGGCTCGTCCCGCACGATCTCCGGGTGCATCGGACTGATCCACTTGCCGGCCAGGGACGGAACAGCGGCCCGGCCGTGGGCCGTCACCTGAGCATAGACCACAGCTCGCACGAACAACCCCGGCTTGAGCCAGCCGCGGGTGTTGTCCACGTCGACCCGCACTGCGACCGTGCGGCTGCGCTCGTCGAGGAAGGGGGCGATGAAGGAGATCCGGCCGCTGAAGGTCTCGCCCGGATGGGCTTCGGTCGTAAAACGCACTTCCTGCCCGTAGTGGATCCAGGGCAGATCCGACTCGTACGCGGCCAGTTCGAGCCAGACCCGGTCGAGGTCGGCCACAGTGTAGATGCGGGTTCCGGTGTGCACGTACGCGCCCTCGTTGACGTGCTTGGCCACTACGGTGCCGCCGACCGGCGCGTACATGGTCAGATGGTCGGAGGGCCGGCGGCTCTGTTCGATGGCGGCGATCTGGTCGGGGGTCAGCCCCCACAGCTCGAGCCTGTCCCGGGCCGCGGAGACCGTGGCCCGTCCGTCCGGTCCCAGCACTTCGGCCCCCTCGAGCGCCTGAATCAACTCTTGCTGGGCGGCCAGCAGTTCTGGGCTGTACAGATAGACCATGTGGTCGCCCGGCCGCACCTCTACCCCTGTGTAGTCGACGTAGAGCCGGTCGATGCGCCCCGGCACCCAGGCGGTGATGTACTTGAGCCGGGTTTCGTCGTAGGTGATCTTGCCCACCATGCGGGTCTCCACCTGCACGGGCCGACGCACCACCGGCGCCACCTGCAGAGCGGCCAACTGCTGCGCTGTCTCCGACAGAGCCAACTGGCGCGGGCCGAGGTCTTCATCGTCGCTCTTGGCAGGTACCGGGATGAGGTCCATGGCGCAGATGGGACACTGCCCCGGCTTGGGCAGGCGGATCTGCGGGTGCATGGAACAGGTCCAGATTTGGGCGGTTTGTGCCGCCATTTCTGCACCGGGGGACGTTTCTCCACTGCTCAAATTCCGGCCGGCGATCAGTCCCACAGCCCCTGCTCCCACGGCGATCAAAACCCAGCCCACCGTCTTTTTATGTCCTGTAAAATTCATGCGAAAACTTCCTTTACTCCGAGGATGGGTCGGGCGGGGCGAGCCGCCCGCCCGTCAGGCGGTCGATCTCGGCCCGGTGGCGGGCCCGGTCGGCTAGGGCCCGCTCGTACCCCAGCTGGAACTCGAGCCGCAGCCGCTGAGCATCGATCAGATCGAGGAAAGACCCCTTGCCCGCGGCAAAGGCCTGCCGGGTCACCTCGAGCGTCTGCTCGGCCCGGGGCAGCAAGCTATCTCGGTAGAGGTCGATTTTGCGCTGGCTGTCGCGCCACTGGTACAGGCCCATCTGCAGATGGGCCTCCAGCTGATTCTCCCGCTCCTGCCGGTCCAGTTCGGCTGCCCGCAGGCGGGCCCGGGCCTGCCGCTCCCCATCCCGGTACTGACGCCGGTCCAGCGGTAGGTTGAGCGCGAGCATGGCCACGAGGGGGTCTTTGCCGTCGTCCGGGGGCGGGACGGCGACCTCCCGGCCCCCGGTGGCGATGTAGTCCACGCTCAGAGTCCAACTGGGATACCCCTCCTTGTGCGCCTTCTCGACCGAGGTCTGGGCCCGTGCGATCTCGAAGTCGAGGGCGCGCAACACTGGATGATGCGCCAGGACGGCTTCCCCGGACAAAGGCGGGGCCGGGGGCAGTTCCCTGGGTACCGCGACGTCGGCCCTAGCGGGCCGGTTGAGCACTGCGTTGAAGCGCGCCCGAACTGGCGCCCACTGGTCGCGGAGGCTTTGCAAGCCGTCGGCCAGCTTGCCCAATTCCATCTGGATTTTGAGCACATCGGCCTGCGATCCCCGGCCCGCCCGGTAGTTGGCCTGGGCCACCTTTTCCAGGGCGGTGAGCCATTGCACATTGCTCGCCTGGATCTCGATGGCCCACTGCAGATAGTACAGCTCGTAGTAGGCGCTTTCGACCTGGAAAACGAGGTCGAGTCTGGCCGCTTCATAGCGCTGCTGGACGGCCCCGGCCCCCGCGGTCTCCATCTGGCCCTGCAGGGCCAACTGACCGAACCAGGGGAAGGTCTGGGCCAGGCCCAACCGCCACTCCTGCGGACCCACCCGCGTCTCTACGGGGCGGATAGAGTATCCAAACGTGAGGCGCGGATCGGGCCGGGCCCGGGCCGGGCCAATGCGTTCGAGCGCGGCTTGCCAATTCTCAAAGGCCGCCCGCAGTCCCGGATTGTGGCTCAGGGCGTAGCGGATGTACTCTTCCAGCCCTATCTCGCCTTTGGGGATAGGGGCTTGATCGACGGCAGTCCAGCGATCCGGCTCGGCATTCCGGGCCTTTAGGAACTGCCCGGGGTAACTCGAGGCGCAGCTGTTGGCCACCAGGGCTAGGCAGACCGGCAAGCACGCGGTCAGCACATATTTCATAGGAGGTATCTTTCCTGTCTAGGATGGTAGAGGGTATTGCACTAGGGACAGGGTCACCGTCTGCATACGGCTTCCCTTGGTCGTAGACGGGAAAGAGGCTTAGATCAGGTAGGAATGGTAGAGCTGGAAGAGCGGCGGAGAACTGACGCTCTCCGGGCCGTCGGATAGAGGAGGGGTAGCTGAATGGAAAGTGGATTTTGCGGAAAGCCGGATGCCAAAGCACTCTTTACCAGTCTGTTTTTCCGGCTCGCCGAGCGCGGCGATACTGGGGAGGGACGCGTACTCGGGGACGGTGACGCACTGGCTGGCCGGGCAACAACATCCTTGCTGCAGCACACTGCGCTGGGCCGGGGGGGGCGCGGCGTGGCAGGTCGGCTTCTCCACGGCCCCAACCGGACAGCGGGCGCATACCCATCCACAGCCGCTCTGGACCACCAGATTGACGAGAAAAAAACAGAGGAGAAGTGCACGCAGGCCCTGCATGGCCGCTCTTTCGCTCCATCGGCCGAAAGCACTCAATAACTGTAGTTCAACATCACACTTTCCCAGCGCCGCGTCAACCCGATCGGCCCTCGCGAGATGCGATAGATGCGGACACTTGATCGAGTAACGCTTCTTTCTGTCCCGCTGTCATCAAGTCGAGCGCTACCTGAGTATAGACCGAAACGCGCTTGTTGGGGCAGCTTCGCTCATCAATTAGACTCTGGTTGCTCTCGCTTGGCTTCCCGCTCGTAGCGCCACTCGCTCCTGGGCTTGGCCCTGAGCACTGTTTCGGCGATCTCCTCCGGTGAGGCGTCGATGCGCTCCGGCATCTCATGGATGACCGGACGGCCTCGCTTGCCGCCGGACGGTCCGGTGCCGGGTTTCTTCTGTGTGTCGCTCATGGCTTCGCCTCCTATGGATGCTGCACGTGCAGCCCTACGCTGCGTGAGCAAGGTACGGTATACACGCTCTCTCTCGCAACCCTCCCCTTGACACCGTCCCCCTCGGCGGCTACCTTCCCCCCTGCAACCAGAAAGCACGGCAGAGCCTCCCAGTCGGGTCGCCTGCTGAATACAACAGCCTTGTGGAAGGGGCCGGGGTAGCTCCCCGGCCCTAAGGCGAATAAGTAGGGCTTTCTCACCTCTGCTGTGCGATGGTTGCAAGGCCCGGCACCCATCTATTTGCGGGCCTCGCCGGAACCATCCACACAGGAGGTTGTATCATGGGAGCCCGCCTCGTTGCGCCCCTCGTCTGTCTCGTTCTGATCGCCGCCCTGTCCTCCTGCTCGGACGACTCCAAACCCACCGCACCATCCACGGAACCGATTGCTCCCGACGTGTCCGGGCACGGGGCGATGGTCGCCTGGTTCTCGGAGCGCGGGATCGTTGTGCCACAGGAGATGCCTGCTGCTGATCCAGTAGCCAAGCCCGCCGCGAGAGACGACAGGATACTCGGAGATGCGACGGGGAACGGAGAGGTCAACTACTGGGACCTGTGGCTCCTCTGGAACCGCCTGGCAAACTTCTCGTTCCTCGATCAGCACTACGACGACTTCGACATGCTGGACATCGACCGGGACGGGGACTACGACTGGGACGACCTGAAGTACCTCGGGGAATATGTTACCGACACGAATGTTGCCAATCCCTACAGGATCGGCGAGACCCTGTACAACCCGTCCACCGCGTACGACATCGACCTAGTGTTCGTCGAAGGGCACGGATTCTCAGCCTCTCAGATGGACCTGTTCAGGGAGGCTGCGGATCGGTGGGAGGCCATCATCACCGAGGACGTGAGAGACGTAGACTTCACGAGTGAACCCTTTGATACCTCGGAATATAGTTGGTGGAGAGGAGACGGAGGGGAAGATACCCACGGTCAAATCTACGTCAGTGACGTGGTGGACGACCTGCGCGTTTTCGTGACCACCGCTGATCTTGAGGGTTGGGGGAGGGGCGGCGCTTTCCTCATCAGGGGGGACATCGACTTGCCTATCCTTGGAGCTGCTACTATCTCAAACGAGATTCTCACCACGGGATACGAGCGGAACGGGGTGCTCCTGACCGTTATGCTTCACGAGCTAGGGCACGCCTTGGGATTTACGAAGTGGGTGTGGGAAGAGAGGTATCTACTCTGGAATCCCTCCCGGGATAACCCCGGAGCCGACACTTACTTCTCTGGATGGCGTGCACGATCTTCATTCAATCTTGCCGCCCACGGTCGGGCTTACAGAGGGCGCAGGACGCCCGTAGAAAACGCAGGTGTAGAAAACCCGGGCGAAGGAGAGATGGGCGCAAACGCCAACGACAGCCACTGGCGGGAATCGGTCTTCGGCAACGAGATCATGTCCTCTCTGGCAGACAGTTGGAGGGGAGCGCCCCTGAGCGACATTACGATCCGGGCTATGGAGGACCTTGGCTACGAGGTGGATCGTAGCCAGGCCGATCCCTATGTCATCCCGCCCATTACGGCCAAGCCAGCCATAGCTTCTGCCGCAAGGCCGTTCTGCGTCATCATGCCCCCGCCGCCCATCGCCATCCACGAGGGCTGGTAACGAGGGGTTGTGACGAGCGGAGGGTAGAGCTATCTTTGCACTGGGAGGGTGGTCCGGGAGAAACCCGGGGTTCTGGTTGGCCGTACCGGATTCATCATCGGTCCTCCCATCTTCAACGGGGCCTGAGAACTTTCCGGTCTCATCGTCCCACGTCTCCCTGATCCGGTGCGCCGGGTGCCACGCCGACTTCTGGGTGATGCCGAGGTCGCGGTGGGGCTTCATGCTCGACACGCCCTTGAGGTTGGTGGAGTAGAGGCAGAAGGCCAGCCCCCACTGCCCCAGGGACAGCTTCGACCCCTGCATGATGGTTCCTGCCTTGACCGTGAAGCCGAACTTGCACCCGTTGCGGTGGTAGATCTGGGTTCGACGCCCGGAAGCTCCGGTTGCAGCGGCCCTCCTGCGCGGCTTGACGGCATCGCTCCCGCATCGGGGGCACCGGATGCCCTCCGACCACCGCCGCTTCACGAACCACGCCTCGGCCCTCTTTTCGTCCTCGAACAATTTGACCGCCGCCACGAGCGACAGGCCCTTCCAGGTATATGATCCCAACCTCTTTTTTCATCTTTGGTATAAGACCTTAGGAGACAACGCCTTCCCCACTTTAGTCACTCGCGCGCATACCTGAGAGGGGTTCACGACCGTGACTTGTACCCCTACGACCGCCCCCCCCGCCTCGCGCGCTCGAAGGGCGCGCCCGCAGGCCGAACCCCGTGTTTACAGAATGGCTGTTATGCGACATTAGACCTTTATATCATTGTAGCGCAACGCATTGCGATGTAACTCCGTCCAGGCGTGCAGTGCACGCCCGTGCCAACCTGTCGGATTGGCAGCGCTCAGGGCGCTCGCAGCCCGCTCGAGCCCGCCGAGAAGGTGCACGACCGCGCGGGACACGCGATCACTAGACCGCCCCCCGCTTATATAGGGGTAGGTGTGCCCGTAGAGATGTGTGCTGCGAGAGAGCGGGGGGGGGGTTGTGGGGGGAGCGGGGAGGCTTGCATGATGCGGGAAGGTTGGGCGGGTTGGGGAAGCGTGAGGCGATGTGGAAGTGGGGTTTGCGTGGATAATCTTGAATGTCGCGAAATGGGGTTTGACGGCTAGGGGAACACCCGAGTTTGGAGGGGGATGAGAAGGGGGGTCTTCTGGGCGAGGTTTACGGCGGAGTGGATTGGCTGAAGTGGGGTGTGCGCGACTCGAAGTGCGTCTGTGGACGTTCGGTGGGATTGGGGATCCCGGTGGAGTGTCGAGGGGTTGGGGTTGGCTGGGGAAGGGACCAGGAAGCCATCGCTTATCAAGTGAACGGCTAGTGCGTAAGGTCGGGGATTACATACAATACTTGACAGACCCCTAATCCCTCCCCTTCTCATTATCCGCCACCTGGAACATTGCCCCGGCCGACCGGTAAGCAGCGGTTTGGCTACCCCTCGGAGCGGTGCCTGCCAGGGCATGAGGTTCCCCCTGTACTCCCGATAACCGGGGCCCCGGCAGGCTTGTGCTACATCGGGTCCGCTCAACCGATGACGGGTATCCCGATCTGGGAAGGGAGGATCGTGGTCTCTTATTACACTAAGCCCGTCGTTATTGTAGTTTCAGGGTGTTTCGTACACTGCGCACCACGGCCTCTTCTCCACCATGCTGTCGGGCCACATCCGAGGCAGGGCGTGGGCACCGTCGAGGATCGGCAACCCGTTCTCGCGGGCCACCTGCATCTCCTGCACCACGCCCCTGCTTCTCTGCCGCGACCCTGGGTAGCCTTCCACGTCAACGGCGATCAGCAGGTCGCACAGCTTGAGCAGCTCGATGTCGGCCCGCATCCAGCTCTCATGCGATGGGGACTCGTTTCCAAAGGCGATCTCGTGGGCGATCGTTGCGCCGGGGCAGATGGCCGTGTATCCGCGCTCTCTACTGCGGAAGCGCTCACCTTGTTCGTCCCACGATCCTCAGCCCGGCAATGGCCGTTTTGCCTGTTGGCCCGCGTCCAGTGTTAAGTCTCCTGAATGCATGATTGTTGCACTCCTTGCCCCCTACGCAGGTCTCGTCCACTTCAAGGGGCCTGTGAACAGGTCGCTGCCCTCCTGCCACGCCTTGCGTATGCGGTGGGCCAGGAACCAGGCCGACTTCTGAGAGATGCCCAGGTCCCGGTGCAGCTTCATACTGGAAACACCCTCGAGCGAGGTGCACATCAAGTGCATGGCGAAGGCCCACAGTCGCAGCTTGATATTGCTCGACTGCATAGGGGTTCCCGTCTTGACCGAGAAGTAGCGTCTGCAATCCGTGCACCAGTAGGGCATGGGCTTCTCTTGGGGGACCTCCTTGGTGTTCTCGCTTCCGCAATGCCCGCAGCGCCTTCCGTGCTCCCAACGCAGCCCCTCGAACCAGGCCCTCGCACTCGCCTCGTCTGGGAACATCCGGGTAAGCTCAACCAGCGTGATGCCCTCCCGGTAAGACTTCCCAGGTGCTTTCGGCTTGCTCATGGTGGGCTCCGTTCGCTGTATGTTGTGCCTATACAGCGCACGGGCTCGTTTGTCAAGTATTGTATATATATTCCCTGAGGGTATCCCCTCGTGCGTGGGGGTTTGCCGGTTACCCCTGCGATTGCTTATGGGCCTCCCGATCCAGCGACGGAACCCGTAACGAACTCCCGGCTTGATCTCGGCGTGTTCCCCGCTGTCGACCCATGAATCGGCTTGCACCCGGATGGTTCTTGCATGGTTGAGAGGCCCTTAGCGGTCCGTAGACGGCCGATATTGCCTCAGGAGGTCCCCGGGGGGGCGACTGGAGGGGAAAACGCCTCGCTGGGTCCCGTCCGGAGTGATCGCGGAGCAGGCCGGCCATACGACCTGCATTCGGTGCAAGGGCGCACACCCGGGGCCGGAACTGGCCGATGATCGCGGATGTGTGGCGCGTCGCTCGATCGAGCGCTAGGCCACGGCGGAGGGAATCCGCCGCTTTTCATTATGGCGACAAGCCCGACCGCAAAGCCGATCCCTACCGGCGCGACGGCGAGGCGTGGCTGCATCGGCTGTCAGCTTTCGCATCGTCGACCCCGGCGCGCCGTTCGAAAGAGAGCGGTTGAAGAGATCACAATGACGAACACCTTGCTTGAAGCTTGCCAAGAGCCCTAATCTTACTTTATGCTTGGAAGGCCGTTTGGGGGTCCGGTCGAAGGGGTGTGGGAGAATTGAGCCTCGCCCAATCGCCCAGCATTGGAGTGAGGGAAACGAGGCGGCCTATGTTCAAGGCCAAGGCTATCGGGAGTATCTGAGCTTGGAGGAAAGCCGACTCAACTGGATCGCCAGCTTCATCTGGGGCGTCGCGGATGATGTGCTGCGCGACATCTACGTCCGAGGCAAGTATCGGGATGTGATCTTGCCCATGACCGTGCTGCGACGGCTCGACTCGCTCCTGGAGCCGAGCAAGCCGGCCGTGCTGGAGATGAAGACCTCGCTCGACGAGGCGAAGATCATCCACCAGGATCAGGCATTGCGTCAGGCCGCCGGCCAGGCGTTCTACAACACCTCGAAGTTCACGCTGCGCGACCTCAGGGCCCGCGCCAGCCAGCAGCAGCTCAAGGCCGACTTCGAGGCGTATCTCGACGGCTTCTCGCCGAACGTCCAGGACATCCTGGAGAAGTTCAAGTTTCGGAACCAGATCCCCGACCTGTCCAAGGCCGACGCCCTCGGCACGCTGATCGAGAAGTTCCTCTCGCCGGATGTGAACCTGAGTCCCAACCCGGTCCTCCATGGTGAAGGGGCGATCAAACACCCCGGCCTGGATAACCACGCGATGGGCACGATCTTCGAGGAACTGGTCCGCCGCTTCAACGAGAAGAACAACGAGGAGGCCGGCGAGCACTGGACCCCCCGCGATGCCGTGACGCTCATGGCGAAGCTGATCCTCCTGCCTGTCGCCGATCAGATCGACTCCGGGACCTACCTCGTGTACGACGGCGCCTGCGGCACCGGCGGCATGTTGACGGTGGCCGAGGAGACGTTGACGCAGATCGCCGAGCAGCGCGGCAAGCAGGTCGCCACCCATCTCTATGGCCAGGAGATCAACTCCGAAACCTACGCCATCGCCAAGGCGGACCTTCTCCTCAAGGGCGAGGGGGAAGCCGCCGACAACATCGTCGGGGGGCCGGAACACTCGACGCTCTCCAACGACGCCTTCCCCGCCCTCGAGTTCGACTTCATGCTCTCCAACCCGCCTTACGGCAAGAGCTGGAAGAACGATCTCGAGCGCCTGGGCGGCAAGGCGGGCATCAAGGACCCACGCTTTCTGATCGAACACGGCGGTGATGCCGAGTACTCGCTCATCACCCGCTCCAGCGACGGCCAGATGCTGTTCCTGGCCAACATGCTGAGCAAGATGAAGCAAGGCACGAAGCTCGGCAGCCGCATCGCCGAAGTGCACAACGGCAGTTCGCTCTTCACCGGAGACGCCGGGCAGGGCGAGAGCAACATCCGCCGCTGGATCATCGAGAACGATTGGTTGGAAGCCATCGTCGCCCTGCCGCTCAACATGTTCTACAACACCGGTATCGCGACCTATATCTGGGTCCTCAGCAACCGCAAGCCGGAGCATCGCCGGGGCAAGGTCCAACTCATCGACGCCACCCAGTGGTTCGAGCCGCTGCGCAAGAACCTCGGCAAGAAGAACTGCGAACTGTCGGAGGAGGACATCCAACGCATCTGCGACACGTTCCTGGCCTTCGAGGAGACCGAGCAGTCGAAAATCTTCCCGAACGCCGCCTTCGGCTACCGGAAGGTCGCGGTCGAGCGGCCGTTGCGTCTCAAGGGCATCGACCCCGACCGGGCCTACGCGGCGAAGGAGATCAAGGCGCTCAAGGAGACCGCCGAGCGGGACGAGAGCGCGCCGCCCGTCATCAAGAAGATTCACAAGCGCAGTATCGACTCCAACCCGCTGGCCGGCCGGTTCGAGGCGACCATCGGCGGCGGGAAGCGGCGCGTCGTCGAGTACGAGCCGGACAGCGATCTGCGCGACACCGAGCAGATACCGCTATTGGAGGAGGGCGGCATCGAAGCCTTCATGCACCGCGAGGTGCTGCCCTACGCCCCCGACGCCTGGTACGTCCCAGCGAGCGTCAGGGTCGGTTACGAGATCAGCTTCACCCGCTACTTCTACAAGCCGCAGCCGATGCGCCCACTGGAGGAGATACGGGCCGACATCCTGACGCTGGAGCAGGAGACCGAGGGGTTGCTCGGCGAGATCATCGGCGAGAGCCTCTCATGAGCAAAGTTGCCTGTTTGCCGGAAGGTCAGATCGAAGGGCTAGCTAAACTGCTGGGCGAGTGCGGATCGGGCACGGATATCTCTCGTGTGCTGGGCCATTGCGGGCTGATTGATCACTCGGGAGAATCCACCAAATGGCGGAGACTCTATTGGGTATTCCTCGATGTCCAGAACCGAGACAGGTGCGCCAACCGAATTCTCAACTTCATTCAGACCTTCCTTGCGCCTGCTCGTTTCGTTGGCAGGAATGAAGAATTCGAAGAGCGCCGTCAAGAACTGAACACGGTCTTGGCATTCTCAGGGCTTGAGTACGGATCTGATGGGGAATTCCGGAAGCGCCCGGCTGCGCGGACACTTGATGAAGCGGAGCGTCGTGTCCAGACGATCCGCAGCAAGTTTCAGGGGCGGCGCTTACATTCGGAGGTGCTCAAGTACTGCCGAACCGAGTTAATGCAAGACAACTACTTTCACGCGGTATTCGAAGCGACCAAGGGATTGGCGCAGCGAATCCGCGATATGGTCGGCATCGAGGCGGACGGTGCAGCCTTGGTCGACCGCGTTTTCTCCATTGAGCGGCCGTTACTCGCAATGAATACGCTGCAGACCGAAACGGAGAAGTCCCAGCACAAAGGGTTCGCGGCCCTGCTCAAGGGCTGCTTCGGAGCGGTTCGTAATCCATTAGCGCATGAGCCTAAGATTCTCTGGGAAGGTGAGGATGATGCGGCAGACTATCTGTCCCTGATCTCACTGCTCCACCGCAAGCTCGACGATTGCGTGTTAACGCGACCGGGTGACTCTCAATGATCGCGAACCTCATCCCCTACTCCGCCTACGGGCCCTCTGGCGTTCCCTGGCTCGGCGACGTGCCGGAGCATTGGGAGGTGCGGCGGCTGAAAACTCTCTGCTCGCGGTCCGCGCTTTACGGCGCCAACATAGCGGCTGCTTCTTACACACCGACGGGTGTCCGTTTTCTTCGCACAACGGACATTACGGAGGACGGACGGCTTAAAGGCGGAGGCGTCTTTCTCCCTGAAGAGTCGGTACGCGACTACCTGCTCGCAGATGGTGACGTGCTTATCTCGCGCAGCGGCACCATCGGGCGTTCCTTCCTCTACGATCCCAGAGCACACGGCCCCTGCGCTTACGCTGGATATCTAGTGCGATTCGTTCCAGTTTCGGAGATCTTGTCAAAGTACATTTTCTTGTTCACCAAGACCCAAGCTTTCGCTCGATTCTTGCGGGTGATGGCGATCTCATCAACAATTGAGAATGTCAACGGCGAGAAGTACGCTAATCTTTCGCTGCCCCTCCCGCCCCTCCTCGAGCAAGCCGCCATCGTCCGCTATCTCGACCACGCGGACCGGCGCATCCAGCGCTACATCGGCGCCAAGCAGAAGCTCATCACGCTGCTGGAGGAGCAGAAGCAGGCCATCATCCACCGCGCCGTGACGCGCGGCCTCGACCCCGATGTCCGCCTCAAGCCCTCCGGCGTGGAGTGGCTGGGGGAGGTGCCGGAGCATTGGAACCTTGTTCCTTTGAAGTGGGTATCTCATCGATCCCAGAACGGAGCGACCCCACCCACGTCGGAGTCGCTCTTCTATGAGGATGGAGCGATCCCTTGGTATGGGCCATCGAGCTGTGGCACCAAAGAGGAGATCGGTGCGCCAGTGCGTCACCTGAACGAAGTCGCGTTCTCCAAAGGCCACGCTAGGCTCGTTCGAGGACCAGCCCTTCTCATCGTAGTGATCGGAGCGACTGCTGGACGGATGGCGCTGATGTTAGATGACGGTTCTACGAACCAACAGATCACAGCCTTTGAGTTATCTCGTGACCTCGTCAGTCCTGAGTTCATACTTCGTCAGTTGCGAAGTGCCGAGTCTTGGCTTAGGGCGACCGCATCAACCGCGACCATCCCCATCCTGGACTCTGGCGTGGTCGCTCGACTGCTGTGCGCGATCCCGCCAATGGAAGAACAGGACGTGATCAACAGAGCTCTGGATTCACATGTCTCAAGGATCGACTCCGTTATCGTCAGGCACCTCACCGGGATCAACCTCTTCCGGGAATACCGCACCCGGCTTATTGCCGACGTGGTCACCGGCAAGCTCGACGTGCGCGGAGCGGCGGCGCAACTGCCGGATGAAGCCGAAGAACCGGAGCCGATGGAAGAGAATGGGGAATGGAGCGAGCAGGCTGACGACGACATCGAACTGTCGGAGGCGCTGCACTGACCATGCCGGCACCAGCCAAGCCGAAGATTTATCACATCGTCCATGTCGACCGGCTGGCCGCGATCATTGCGGACGGCGGCCTCTGGTGCGACAGGGATGTCGTGCAATGTAATCGGCCGGGAACACCCATCGGCATGGCAGATATCAAGCGGCGGCGACTGCATAATCCACTGAACAGCCGCCCCGGTCTCCATGTCGGCGATTGCGCGCCCTTTTATTTTTGCCCGCGATCCGTCATGCTCTATATGATTTATATGGCGAATCACTCACGGTTGACCTATCGTGGCGGACAGAATCCCATTATCCATCTGGAGGCGGACTTACGGCGGACGGTTGCTTGGGCAGAGATCCACAATCAACGTTGGGCGTTCACGCTCTCGAACGCCGGAGCCCACTACTTCGGAGGATCGTTGCGACCTGGCGCAACTGGACAAGATCGACTGGGACGCGGTCCAGGCGACGGACTGGCGCGATTGCAAGGAAGGCAAGCAGGCGGAATTCCTGATCGAACGGCGGTTCCCCTGGGAATTGGTCTCGCGTATCGGCGTGCGATCGCAAAGAATTCATCAAGATGTCCTGGACGCCCGCGAAAGGGCCGAGCATAAACCTTCCGTCGAAGTCAAGAGAGATTGGTACTATTGGCGGCAGGGAGAGAGGCTGCCATGATCGAATACAAGACCGGCGACATCCTCGCGGAAGAGTCCGAAGCCCTGGTCAACACGGTCAACTGCGTCGGCATCATGGGCCGTGGGATTGCGCTTCAGTTCAAGAAGGCATTCCCGGACAATTTCAAGGTCTATGCCGCGGCCTGCGAGCGTGAAGAGGTTCGCCCCGGCCAGATGTTCGTGTACGAGACGGACCGGCTCACCAACCCTCGATACATCATCAATTTCCCGACCAAGCGGCACTGGCGGGGCAAAAGCCGCATCGAGGACATCGAATCGGGTTTGGTGTCGCTCGCGGAGGAAATTAGGGAGCGCGGCATCCGCTCGGTCGCCGTCCCTCCGCTCGGCAGTGGGCTGGGCGGCTTGGACTGGCCGCAAGTGCGTGAACGCATACAAGCGGCTCTGGAGGGATTGGATGACGTGAAAATCGTCATATTCGATCCGGGCGGCGGGCCGGTGGACGAGCGCGCCAACCGTTCGCGCAAGGTTCCGAAGATGACGGCCAGCCGCGCAGCGTTGGTCAGCTTGATGCACCGCTATTTGTGCGGCCTCCTCGATCCATTCGTTACGTTGATCGAGGTTCACAAGCTCATGTACTTCATGCAACTGGCGGGCGAACCTCTACGGTTGAAGTACCAGAAGGGACCTTTTGGTCCCTATGCGGAAAACCTGCGGCATGTCCTGAATGCGGTCGAAGGACACCTGGTATCCGGATACGCCGACGGCGGTGACATGCCAGCCAAGCAGTTGAAACTCGTACCAGGCGCCATTCAGGACGCTGACGCATTCCTCGAACGCCACACCGACACGCAATCACGCTTCTCCAAAGTCGCTGATCTCGTCGTCGGATTTGAATCGGCCTTCGGTCTTGAGCTTCTTTCGACCGTTCACTGGGTCATAAAGAACGAGGACGTCAAAACGGTGGAGGACGTTGTCGCTCAGACGTATAAGTGGGACAATCGAAAGAAGCGCTTCTCCGAGCGCCAGATTGCGCTGGCGGTGGACGTGCTCTCACGGAAAAACTGGGTCGACAGTCGATTTGAGCCAGGTCACTGATGACGACCGATACGAGCGAACGCGGGCTCGAAACGTTAATCGTCCGATCGCTGATCGACGAGGCCGACTATGCCGCGGGCGATCCTCAGGACTACGACCGCGAGTACACGGTCGATCTCGTGCAGCTTCGCGCCTTCCTCATCGAGACGCAACCAGAGGCGTTCGAGGGGCTGCGCCTGGAAGACGATGGCCCGGCGCGGAGGAAGTTCTTAGCCCGCCTCCAAGGCGAGATCAGCAAGCGCGGCGTGATCGACGTGCTCCGCAAGGGTGTCAAGGACGGACCGCATCACGTCGAACTCTTCTACGGCACGCCGTCTCCCGGCAACCTCGCCGCCACTGAACGTTACGCGCAGAACTGCTTCTCCGTCACTCGCCAACTCCGCTACAGCCGCGATGAGACCCAGCGCTCGCTCGACCTCGGGCTCTTCATCAACGGCCTGCCGGTCGCCACGTTCGAGCTGAAGAACAGCCTCACCAAGCAAACGGTCGAAGACGCCGTGGAGCAGTACAAGCGCGACCGCGACCCCCGCGAAAAGCTCTTCGAGTTCGGCCGCTGCGTGGTGCACTTCGCGGTGGACGACCACGAGGTGCAGTTCTGCACGCACCTCAAGGGCAAAAGCTCGTGGTTCCTGCCCTTCAACCAGGGCTGGAACGACGGTGCAGGCAATCCGCCAAACCCCGATGGCCTCAAGACCGACTACCTCTGGACGCGCCTGCTCACCCGCGACGGGCTGACCAACATCCTGGAGAACTACGCGCAGGTCGTCGAGACCAAGGATGAGAAGACGGGCAAGAAGACGAAGGGGCAGATCTGGCCGCGCTATCATCAACTCGATGTGGTGCGCCGGCTCTTGTCCGACACGCGCCAGCACGGCGCAGGGAAACGGTATCTCATCCAGCATTCGGCCGGCAGCGGGAAGTCCAACTCCATCGCCTGGCTCGCGCACCAGTTGATCGGGCTCAATAAGGACGACGCGGGGGTATTCGACTCCATCATCGTGGTCACCGACCGGCGCATCCTCGACAATCAGATCCGCGACACGATCAAGCAGTTCGCCCAAGTCGGAGCCACCGTCGGTCATGCCGAACACTCGGGTGACCTCCGCAGGTTTATCGAGGGCGGCAAGAAAATCATCATCTCAACGGTGCAGAAGTTCCCGTTCATCCTCGACGAGATCGGGAACGAACAACGGGGGCGGCGCTTCGCCATCATCATCGACGAGGCGCATTCGAGCCAGGGCGGCAAAGCCGCCGCAGCGGTCAACATGGCGCTCTCCGAGGCGGGAGCCAAGGAGGACGACGAGACCACCGAGGACACGATCAACCGCATCATGGCCGCCCGGAAGCTCCTCCCGAACGCGAGCTACTTCGCCTTCACCGCCACGCCCAAGAACAAGACGCTGGAGATCTTCGGCGAGGCGTACGACGCGGGCGATCAGACCAAGCACCGCCCCTTCCACAGCTACCCCATGAAGCAGGCGATCCAGGAGGGCTTCATCCTGGACGTGCTGCAGCACTACACGCCGGTCGAGAGCTACTACAAGCTCATCAAGAATATCGAGGGTGATCCCGAGTTCGACACCAAGCGTGCCCAGAAGAAGCTGCGCCGCTACGTGGAAAGTCACGACTATGCCATCCGGCTCAAGGCCGAGATCATGGTGGACCACTTCCACGAACAGGTGCTGGCGCTCAACAAGATCGGTGGCAAGGCACGCGCGATGGTGGTGACGGACGGCATCGCGCGCGCGGTCCAGTATTACCACGCGATCCGGCAGTACCTCCTGGAGCGCAAGAGCCCGTATCAGGCCATCGTCGCCTTCTCGGGCGAGCACGAGTATGGCGGGGTGAGGGTCAGTGAGGCGTCCCTCAATGGCTTCCCGTCCGGGCGTATCGCCGACGAGATCGAGCAGGACCCGTACCGGTTCCTCATCTGTGCCGACAAGTTCCAGACCGGGTACGACGAGCCGCTGTTGCACACCATGTACGTGGACAAGATCTTGTCCGGGATCAAGGCCGTGCAGACCCTCTCGCGGCTCAATCGAGCGCACCCGAAGAAACACGACGCGTTCGTCCTCGACTTCATGAACGAGGCCAAGACCATCCAAGAGGCGTTCGCCGACTACTACCAGACGACGATCCTCAGCGAGGAGACGGACCCCAACAAGCTGCACGACCTCAAGGCCGCGCTCGACGGCCATCAGGTGTATGCCGACGCGGAGATCGACCAACTCGTGACGCTCTACCTGAGTGGGGCGGACCGCGACCAACTCGACCCCATCCTCGACGCCTGCGTCGCGATTTACAAGGAGCAGCTCGACGAGGACGGGCAGGTGGACTTCAAGGGTAAGGCCAAGGCGTTCGTGCGCGCGTACGGCTTCCTCGCCTCAATCCTGCCTTACCCGAGCCCCGAGTGGGAGAAGCTCTCCATCTTCCTGAACTTTCTCGTGCCGAAGCTCCCCGCGCCCGCGGATGATGACCTGTCCAAGGGCATCCTCGAGGCCATCGATATGGACAGCTACCGGGTCGAGGTACGGGCAGTGATGGAGATTGCGCTGCCCGACGCGGACGCCGAGATTGGTCCGGTGCCGCCGAGCGGCGGCGGCCGCAGGCCGGAACCCGAACTCGACCGCCTCTCGAACATCATCAGGACCTTCAACGACCAGTTCGGGGATATCCCCTGGGAGGACAGGGACCGAGTTCGCCGCCTCATTACGGAGGAGATTCCGGCCAAGGTTGCGGGGGACACCGCCTACCGCAACGCCCGGGAAAACTCCGACAGGCAGAACGCCCGGATCGAGCATGACCAAGCCCTGAGGCGCGTGATGACTGCCTTGATCAACGACGACATGCAACTCTACAAGCAGTTCACAGACAACGAGGGATTCCGGCGATGGCTGACGGATAACGACTTCGAACTGACCTACGCGCAGCCGCAGGCCAAGAACTAGACGACGGTCCTGGATTAACAGCGCTGCTCCCCACGGTTGCTCGGGCATCCAAGAGCGGCCAATGCCACTCTCTGTTCATGATGAGTTCCGCGAATTCAACCATGTCACGACCTTTGTTACCTGTTGCCGCATTAGCTGGTCCACGTTTACCACCTTCCCACCCTAGCGAAGCTCGGGCGACGACTCGCGTCCTTTTGCTTGTTCAAGGTCCTCAATATCGAGCCACTGCAACTCGCGGTTGAGACGAAAGATCTCACGCTCGGCCTTTATCGCTGCCTTCAGCGCAGGGGCTTTCGGCGTCAGTTCGCGCCTTAACTTGCATGTGCGCCTCAACGGCGCAGATCAAAGGATCTCCAGGATTTTATCGGATTGCAGGCGAGGATTGTTGAACGCGTCTCTCACCTGCCGGTAGAGCCCCGGTAGAGATTTTGAGACAGGTTGTTGACACGCGAGGGTGGTGTCTGAAACGTCGGATCATCACCCTGCGCAAGGTGCGGATGGCCTTTACCGGACCGAACTGATCCAACCCAAGCCTTCTCAAGAGGAATCCGGCTCAGATACCGTTCAACGAATTAGCGTTTCACATTGCCGGACGGGTAGTTATTGATGAAGTAGCAGAACGTTCTGCGCATCTTGGGATTCAAGCAGGTCCATCTGAATTATCGCTTCTTTCACGTCTTCCGGGTCTGGCATGACCGGAATCAGAACGAGGTCGACATATTGCGCAATCCAATTGTCAAACTCTGGGCGGTTCCCGGCGCTATCAATAATGTACAGGCATTGCGACGCACGGGAACCGGAAACACTGCAAACGCTTGTCAAAGCGGTCATCAACACCGACGGCTCGCCGAAGGGAAGCCAAGCCACCAACGTGACAGCCGGCCGACGATCCGCGGAAAGTCCAGTATAGTCCCGTTCATCCCGCGCAAGAATGGAGGTAAAAATGAGGATATTGCGTTTTCATCTTTAGCATAATATGCTGTGAGGCGTACGACGCTTTTCCTCGAGACTCCCAGTCGGTTGACCGGCCCCTACCCCACCTGCCCGGACCTTCGTCGGGCCTCCAACGGTGTGCGCAGGAAACTTCCGCGCTTCCCCTTCGGGAATGGGTCCTCCCTCCAGCCGGCTCGACCGCACGCTGCCTTGCCGCTGCGGGTTCGAGGCGATATGTTTCGAGGACCGCATGGTGGTACTGTACGCCCATCGAAACAGGCACAGTTGTGACCGACATGCAGCGCGACGAGCCCCTCACAGCGCATTCGGACTGCATGATCTGCCGAAGCCCAGCGCCACCGGATTCTCAGACGGCACGGAAGTGATGAATGAACGGCACGCTCACAGCGGCTCGCCCGCCTTCCCCGGCTTGACGGCCCCGTGAACCGCCCAACACGAGAGCAATCCGAACCCCTACCGATAGAGCGCTGGTTCTGCCGCCAGAGCGACAGCGTAGCCTTCGAGGAAGACGACAGCGGGTTCCTCATGGAGCCAGTGCCAGGGGGTACACCCAACCCGTACGTGCACGGTTGGGAGCATTGGGAGAGCGTGCCCCTCCTTGTGCTGCTTGGCGAACCGGGTGCGGGGAAGACCGAGGAACTGAAGCGACAATACCGAAAAGAACGGGAGTGCAACCCCGAGGGCCGGAGGGTTTTCCATATCGACCTGTCCAGGATGCCCACAGCCAAGCCCATTGCCGACCTCTTCGACCCGGAGACCGGCGAGGCGTGGGAGTCCTTTCAGTCGGAGGACAATGGGTCGACGACAACGCTGTACGTGGACAGCCTGGACGACGGCCCCCTGATCGTAGCCGACGTCATCGAGCACCTGGTGCAGGAACTGTGGAAGATCGACCTGTCAAGGCTGCGGCTGCGGCTCGCCTGCCGGATCGCGGAATGGCGGCAGGATTACATAGCGGCTCTGAGCGAGCTCGTCCCCAGCTCTCCAGATCAGCAGGAGCGGAGTCGGGGCCGCTCCGAACCCGCACAGGCCATCGAGTTGTTGCCGTTTACGCGGCGTCAGGCCGAGGACTTTGCGGACGCCGCACACGCGGACGGGGCGACGCTCGTGGACGAAGCCCTTCGCCTGGGGCTGGGGCCTCTCGCGGCTCAGCCGCTGACGCTGAAGATGCTCGTGGATAGCCTCCGAAGCCGGAACGAGCTTCCGGCGAATAGGTTCGAGGCGTACTCACTGGGGCTGCAGACGTTGGCCTGGGAGCCCGATAAGCGCCAACAGCGCAGGCGAAAATGGGAGCTTACGGTGCCGCAACGGCTCGCTGTGGCGCGGCGCATCGGCGCGATGACGGTGATGGGCAACCGCCGCGCCATCTCGTGGAACGCTCCCCACGACGTGCGCGAGGATCAGCTCTCGGTGCACTGCGTCATCGGCGGCAAGGTCGCGGGCGACTCCGGAGACGTGGACGTCGATCACCAGGCGGTCGAAGAGACGCTCGACACGGCGCTCTTCACCGGCCGCCGCGCCGACGATCTCGACTTCTCTCATCGTTCTTATGCCGCGTTCCTCGCCGCCCAGGCTCTTGATGACCCTGCACGGCTGCCCCTCGACGCACTGATGCGTGACTGGCTGTGCGTCACCTGGGACCACGAAGCGCGTGTCCCGGCACCGTTGCGCGACGTCGCCGCCTGGCTCGCTTCGCCTCGCGAGGACGTCCGCGACTGGCTGCTGGAGCACGAGCCCGAGACCCTGCTCCGCGGGGACGTGAGCGCCTGGCCGGACGAGATCCGTGCCAGGCTCGTCCATCGGCTGTTCCAGCGTCACGAGGGACGCGAACGCTTCGACGACAGCGGTCTCTGGACTCATTATCGCAAGCTGAAGCACCCGGGGCTCGCCGGCCAACTGAAGTCCCATCTCAAGCGGTCGCAAAGCCAGAGCCTGCGGTTGATGGCCATCAGGGTGGCCACGGCCTGTTCAACGCGAGAACTGGGTGCACTGATCCTCGAGATGGCTCGGGACCAGTGCGAGGACTTCTCGTTCCGAAGCCGTTGCACCGAGGCCTTCGGCGAGCTGGCTGACGACGAAGCACGTCCCGAGCTCGAGGCCTTCGCCGCGCTGGATGCGGAGACCGATCCGCAAGAGGACATCAAGGGCGCGGCCCTGCGCGCCCTGTACCCGCGTCACTGGACCTGGGCGGAACTGGAACGGTCCGTAACGCCGTCGCGCCACGAACTGTACCTTGGCCTCTACCAGATCTTCCTCCTCGAATTGCCGGACCGCATTCGCCTTGAGGAGGTCCCCGCGGCGCTTCGCTACCTGAGCCGGTTCCGAGACCCCACCGATCTCCTCCCGCTCGTACGCGAGCGGCTCATTGCCCGAGCCATGGAGATGCTCGCCACCGAGGAAGGCTTACGGCGCCGCAACATCGTGACGGCCGTGGCTGATGCCTTGCGGCACGTGGTGACACCGCTTCAGGTCCCGGGCGACGAGGGGGAACCCGACAACACTTCCCTGGGCGACCCGGAGAGCGAGAGGCGCTGCCGGGAAGTTTGGCAGGGCAGCGACCCCGCCAGGCACGCCGTGTTGAGGCATCTGATCAAGAACTGCTCCGAAACGGACCCAAGCCGGCTTCGCGCCTCGTTACTCGCCAACGCTCTGTTCGGCGGTCTGCCCGAACGGGACTTCGGCCATTTCCTGCCCCTCGCGGACAAAGCTCGAAGCCGCGACGAACGGGTGTTCCTGTTCCACGTGCTCGACAGCTTGTTCGAAGGTCACGGCTACCGGCCAACTTCTCGCTTGGACGAGTTGCGGCGGCTTGCCAACCGGCACCCGAGCTTGCAGGGCACCTGGGATTCCATCTGTGGCGGGGTCCCGCTTGACGGCACGTATGCTCGTGTGCAGCGCGAGTGGTCGAGAAAGGAGCGGTTGAAGCGGCAGTGGATTGGGTTCCCCGAAGACACACTCAGGCGCCTCCTCGATCTTGTCCCCAGGATCCGAGAGGGAGAGCCCAACGCTTTGTTCCGCGCGATCGACGCCCTGGGAGGTCCCAGGAGCGGTTATCGGCTCGGCGACGGGTTCTGGGCCACGCTGGATGCACAACCGGCCGAGCTGGCGGAAGCAGTGCTATCCGGCCTGGATCGGATCGTTGCGCAGCCACGTCTCCCCAGTCCGGCAGAGTGGGTGGGCAAGTCCTCACTGCCCGGCGAGGTGGCCGTGCCGCTCTGCGTCACGCTCTGGGGTATCGAGGCTGAGATGCGCAGCGGTGACCCCGTCAAGGACTGGCCGGCGACGCGATGGCGGAGCCTGCTGGCCGCCGCGTTCGGGGACGGCAACAGGCTCCCGGGATGGTTCGGACGCGTGGCGAGTCACCATCCAGGTACGGCGCCCGAGGTCGTCCGTTCGGTGCTCCGCGCATCGCTGCGCAACGACAAGGAAGGCTGCCGCCCTGCGGAACTGCTGGCGCGTCAGTGCCCGATAGAGTGCTTCGGACGGCTTGCACTCGGCGAGTTGCAGCGCGGGCCGAAGCTCGAACCCGGTGTCATGAAGGACCTCATCAGGCTGGTCCTGGCCAGCCGCGTGAAGGGCCTCGAGGCTCTCGTCCAGGAGCGTCTCGACCCCGCAGCCTGGGCGGCCGGCGGAAAGGAACGCAGGGGGCAGGCGCTCCTGCTCGCCGCCTGGTGGTGGCTGGATGCGGTGCCTGCCTTCTCCTGGCTCGAGGAACGGCTCCTCACGGACGAGGCACACCGCGCTGCGTCCATCCTCGCCTTCCATGAGGCCGCGACGGACCTCGTGGGTCGTCGGCCAAAAGACGAGCGCCTGATCGACCACATCTCCTCGGCGGCGATCTCGGACCTGCTTCCGCACATCTTCGAGGCTTTTGCCCCTGAGACGGATCCGAAGGACGAGGGCGGATACGGCGTTAGCCCGGAACACCGCATCCGAGACTTCCGAGACCTGTGCCTCGGTGCGCTGGCCGAACGGGCGGACGACGAGGCCAGAAAGGTGATGGAACGTCTTCGCGCCGACCCGCGCATGGTGCCATGGCGAGACAGTCTCGAGCACTGGACGGATCGACTCAAAGAACGTTGGCTTGAGCGCGCCTGGAAGCCCCCGGCGATTGACAAGATCCGCGTGCTGACGGAACCAACACCACGGACTGCGAGCCGTGAGGGAGGGGGATCGTCATCGCAGCCAGGGAACGAGGAGCTATTTGCTGATGCAGAGCCGGAGCCATATGTGCTCGCAATTACCCACGAACATGAAGGCGTGAAGAGGCTATCTCGACAGTGGTACGACAAGCTGAGAGCAAAAGTGATGGATGGCTGCCTCAAGGGCTATTGGGTCCTCGTTGACAGCAGGAACGATAAGAGACAGGTCTTCCGTACGGCTGGTTCGTGTTGCCCGATCGGACATCCGAAAGAAGGCATGCGGCTCTCGGATATTCAACTCCACATGCTATACGAGTACGCGCTTGACAGGGGGACTTGGATCGCACCGGAGCATACGAAAATCGCCAAGCAGTACTCGCTTGGACACGAGGCCGCGTACAAGCACTTCCAGAGGTTTCGGCGCGCAGTGGAGGTCCATAGAGAGGGAGAACGGGCTTTCCATACCAGACGTGTGCACGGCCTGAGGCCGTCGGAGTACCGCTTCAGCCCCTACAAAGGGCTCTCGTACTGGTTCCTTTTCCCGACAGACTTCCCGTAGCCTTATCAGCGTCCCCGCACCCGTCACCTTCTTCGTTCGGCCGCAAGCTGGTCTTCCTGTCCATCAACTGTCCGCGACTGTCCGTGTAATGTCCGCAAACCTGGCGGCCAGTGGGCGTCCCATCCATTGATAGCCTGCCGTGCTCTGTTACATAGCAGGCGTGGCCAGGAGGACATTACCCACGCGGGGTAGGCTGACGGGCCAGCGATGCCAGGTAGCCTTGAACATGAACCGGGCGCGCGCGGAGGCGGGTCGCCTCGCGTCACACTGGACGGGCCAGAGTACCTCCGCCGCAACGCTCGTTCCACCGGACCCATGCATGAGCTCGAGCCGCTGTTGACGTATGCCGATGTGGCGGCGCTGACCGGCCTCCACCCCCGCAGCCTCCGGCGCGAAGTCCTGGCTGGCCGCCTCAAGCCCATCATCCTCGGCGAGCGAGCGGTGCGCTTCGAGCCGGCGGAGGTCCGGGCGTGGCTCGAGCGCGCCAAGACGGAGACAGCGAGGGCGCTCGGGGCGATTCATGATGATGGTGCCGTCCACAGCAGGCTGGCGAACGTGGTCCCCTATGGGTCTACGTCCCGACGGCAATGAGCATCATGGAGAAACAAAGCGAGTTCGAGGGCTTGATGGACATGGCAAAAGAACCCGAGATAGCCCAACACCAACACGCCTGGGAGGCCGCCCTCCTGACAACGCTGGCTGCACACACCGGAAACGCCCTCTCGGAGGTGAAACATCTGATTCTTAGCCGCGTGGCGGTTGACGATTTCACGCGATCAGACCACCAGGCCATCTTCCGCGCTGTGAACGCGTTGTACGACGACGACGAGGGGGTCGACCGAACGACGGTCAAAGATTGGCTGAAGACCTATGGGATCCAGGTCGCTGATGAAGACGTGGCCAACATCATCGACGCTCGGCCTACCGAATACCCCAAGCTGGTCACGACATACCTGGACCGGATCGCAACCCGCGGTCGCTTCCGCAGGGCCAGCACCTATGTCCGAGACGTACTGACCCGGTTGGAGCAGGCGGAAGGGGAAGGCGATGCTTCTGGGATCGACAACGCCATCGCCAAAGTCCAGCGAGTCGCCTTTGATTCAGATCGGTTGGCGCAGCTGACCTGTGAGCTCAAAGACGAAGCCGAGTCGTTGGACGCTTTCCTGCCGCATCTGGAAGCGCGCCGGAGCGACAGGGGGTTTACTGGCCTCGAAACGGGCTTTGAGCACACCAACCATGTCACTAACGGGTTGGGCCGAGGCCTCTACATCCTGGCGGGGCCGCCTTCGTGCGGAAAGACGACCCTGGCGAAGCAGTTGGCCGATCAAGTGGCCGACAACGAGGGTGTACCGGTCTTCATCTACTCCTACGAACAATCTGGTGAAGACCTTCGGATCAAGACGCTGGCAAGGCTCGGTAGGGTCAATGCGTTGGACATCGTTAAGGGCCGGTTCGACAATATTGTGCGTTCCACTCATCCTGACGCCCCCGCGGTCAAAGTCCGGACCCGTGTCGAAGAAGCCAAAGAAAAGTACACGGCGTTCGGTCGGTACATAAATATCATCGAGGCGGACCACGAGACAACGGTCGACAAGATCAGAGTCCAGGCGCTAGCTGCTAAGCGCACCGCGAAGGCTAACCAGGTCCTGATCGTCATCGATTACCTTCAGATCGTCCCTGTATTGAACCGAAAGGAGTTTGCATCGACAAGAGATCAAGTAGACTGGCTGTGCTCCGAGCTTCGCCGGCTGGCGAGGGACCTAAATAGCCCTATCATCGCCGTATCAAGCGAGAACCGCCTGGGTTACGACCGCAATAAGAAGCCCACTCTCAGTGTCTTCAAGGAATCCGGTGGGATCGAGTACTCCGCCGACCTGGCCGCGGCGCTTTGGACCGAGCCCAGGAGTGAAAGCGAATTGGTAAGCAACGGAGCACCGAGGAGTCCGATGCGATCGGTCCACCTTTGCATTCTCAAAAACCGTAATGGCCCCCTAGCTGATATCAAGATGGGTTTTCGGCCCGACATTGCCACCTTCACCGAGATAGACAGGAAGTTCACAGATTACACAGACAGCATCGGAACGCATGGCTGACAACCGCTTCAGAGTGTCAAGACGCTGGCCGGGCAGCACCTACGACTTGGTGCGCCACCCGGCAAGCCGTGAGTTGCTGAGGGGCTGGTATCAGCCGATGACCGCATTTGTCCGGGCTGTCGGCTACGGTCTCTTTGCATTAACCGACGACCGTCCGGATCAGTTTCAGGAGGTCAAGGCGCGTGACATTCTAGAGGTGATCGAGGTTGCCAAGCACATCACTTCATCCGGAACTGAGGCCTTCCACGGGCAGCATTACCGCGACGCCTTCAACGCATTAGAGCACCTCTTCAACGTCGCCCTGCCTGTCAAGACCAAGCGGATCCACAAGGACGGACGCCATCATGTGCCGGAATACCGGATAGACTTCGTCCGATTCCTCGATGGCTTCGGGCTCGTCTATCTTGATCCCAAGACCGACATGCCCCTCGCGATCGACGGCCCTGACTTCGAGCCATACCGGCTTGACATTGCGGGAAGGCGAATTCGCAAGCGGGTGCGCGGTGATGATGACCGACCGGTCTGGGCACTCGTCAAAGTCGATTCGAAGACAGGCGAGTGGATTGCCTATGGAGACGGCAATCCGATCCTGATGCCACCTTACCGCTACCGTTTCCGCTGGGGGCGGGAGGTCGTCGCCGACCTGCTGAATGAGCCCGAAGGCCGGGGCTGGCTGAACGTGAACAAGGCGATCTTTGGCGTCCTTCGCAACCTCCGACGCAGCAACAGTGGTAGAGGCCATCCTACCGCGGCGCGCCTTCTCGATCTCATAGTTTCGGACATCCTGGCCAGAGGTGCGACGCGCCAGCGCATTGAAAAGCCCGCCAAGTTCATCTTTGCGGCCCTGGGATTTCCCGAGCCCGGTGGCATCAAGAAGGGCCACTTGCACAAGAGAGATGGTCGCTGGTCCGAGAACGTCTCGAGGGTCGTCCATGCCGTCCAAGCCTTGAAGGCCGAGGGCGTCCTCCTGCCCCACAGCGATGAACGTCCGCGCGTCGACCCTAACCCCGACCGTCGCGGGGCGCTATACTACCGTTGGATACGCGCCCAGGAGTGGACGTTCACCACGGCGATCGAGATCGTCGGTGGGGTTGATGCCAAGGCTGGCGCGAGATTGGAGGTCAGCCTCTTCCAGAACGACGACGCAGCAAGATACGAGCCTCAACAGGGCAACCTCTTCGGCAACGACGGAGAGCAGGGGCTAAGGGGTAGAGACGTCCGAGCTGCCAGGCACGCTACTGGGCTGACGTTGCGGGACCTCGTAAAGCGGTTTGGGAAATCCATCGCCTTCTGGTCAATGGTCGAGAGGGAAATGGTATCGAAGCGGACATGTCGACCTCGCTTTGTTCCGCCTGAGATCCATGAGAGGTTAGTTGCATTCGTTACCAAGCATCTGGGGCGGAAGGAACGCAGGTGTGCTTGAGAGGAGAATGGGCTTGTTCACGATTTGCTACACACTAACCGTTCGCCTGCTACACGCTGACCGTTCCTGTTCACGATCCTGTAGTGGATCTAACACTATACTCCTTAACACCTTACATGAGAAAACGAGCCGCTGGCATTTTCGTAAGAATGTCCATTAAGGACATAGGGCCGGGCGGTTCTGCGGACCCGCCGGCCCGCTGATCGCAAGAACGAACATCGTCGCCATGCCTCACAACCGATTCCGCGCGGACATAGAACGCATCAAAGCTGCCGTCGCAGGCCGTTCTATCGCTGATGCTCTGGGGCTGCCAGGCCGGGGGAAGCGCTTCTTCTGTCCACGCTGCCAACCCCGTGGAGGTAAGACACCGGATCTGTCCGTGGGCGACCAGGGATTCCATTGTTTCAAATGCGGTGCCAGCGGCGATGTCATCGAACTCATCAAGCTGGCGCACGGCGTCGGATTCCACACTGCCGTAGGATGGCTAGCAACCGAAATGGGCCAAAAACCGCCGGGCGGTATACGAGGACGCGACAACGCCAACAGGACGGCTCACACAGCCAGTTCGCACCAGAGGCAGCTCGTTGCCCTCGCGAACGTGCCCAGATCGGAATCCGAGGCCAGAAGAAACCTGAGCCAATGCGGGGTCCTGGCGGCCTTCCTGGCGAACTGTCGTTCTGTAGAAGGCGCAGCGCTTGATTTCCTTACAGTCAGGGGAATCGCCGCCGAGGTCGTGAACGGTCTCGAGATCCGATTCTGCGGTAGGGAGTACGCCGAGTTAATGAGAAGGCTGGAAAGCGAGTTTGGCCGTGAAGGTTTCCTTCAGGCCGGGCTGTTCTCCCGTGGCCGCCGTGGGCCTTATCCAACTTTCTGGCCGTATTATGCCACCAAGGTTGGCTTCCTAGTCATTCCATACTTGCGCGGCGGTAGGCCAGTGTACCTTAAGGCCAGGCCTCCGATTGACCAGACGACGACCGAAGACATGCGAATTCCGCGCTTTCTGAATACGGCTGGGGCCGTTCCTTGTCCGTACAATGTTGACACACTACTGACTGCCGGACGAGTTCTGATATGCGAAGGTGAGACAGACACGATGACCGGGCTTACCCGCGGCTACCCCGCCGTCGGGGTGCCCGGCTGGACACACTTCAAAGCCGAGTGGATTCAGCTGTTCCAGGGGAAGAAGGTGTTTCTGATCCTTGATGCTGATGCGGCCGGGGATAAAGGGGTTCGGGATATTGCCAGGAAGTTCAAGCGTACCGGACTGCCGCTGCCGCGCGAGGTCATCTTACCCAGGGGCCAGGACCTAAGCAGCTTTTTCAGTATGCCAACAGGGACAGATCTTCAGTAGCGCGGTTGGAGCATGTGACGATGCGAAGATGAATGATGGTATCTACGAGGACGAAAGTTTTCTCGCCGCCTCTTGGAGCTGGTCGGGCGCGACGTGGGCGTAACGCATTGTGGTGGCGACGCTCTGGTGACCTGCCAGCTCTTGCACAACGTTAATCGGAACGCGGTGGCGCAAGAGCCTCGAGACATAGCTGTGGCGAAGCCAGTGCACGGAACCCAGCAGGTCCAGCCGTCGAGCGGTGCTGGTGAATTTCGCCGTCATGTGGTTGCGATTGAGTTGGCCGCCGCGCGCGCTCCTGAAGACCCAGCCCTTTTGGTCACCCTGGCCAGCGATCTTATCCAGGACGCGCCTTGCCTTGCTAGTCAGCGCAACGGCTCGATAGCGTCCGCTTTTTGTGAACTCAGTGTCCTTGGGACGGACGATGATCACGTTCTCGCCGAGGTCCACATCGCTCCACTCCAGGTGGAGCAGTTCGCTTCGCCGGAGCCCTGTTTCACCCAGGAACACATACGCCTCTTTGTACGGCCCGTCAGGCATTGCCCCCAAGATGCGCTCGAGTTCTTCGTCGGTGTAGAAAGATGGCGGTCGGTCGGGGACTTTCAGCGGTTCCACGCCGATGATGGGATTGGATGGGAGCAGTTTGAGCTTCTTGACGGCGAAGTTGAACGCACTCTTGAGCAGGACCAACTCGAAGTTGACGGTGACAACGTTGTACCGTCCCCTGGCATGGCGAGCTTCAAGGCGCCAGCGCTTCCACCGCTCAATCAGCGTGGGCGTTACTTGCGAGCAGAGCTCCACGCCTTCTGACATGAAAAAGTCGAGCCAATGACGGATCACCTGCCGGTTTCGTTCGAGGGTTCGCGGGCGCCAGCCCGTGCCACGCAACTCCTCGAAATGGGTGAAGAGATCCTCCACGGAGATATCCTGCGGCGCAACGTCGATACCGGCTTTCGCTTCGTAGGCGGCGCGTTCAAGGCGCGCTTCGTAAAGCTTGGCGAGTTGGTGCGAGGGGAAAACCGCAGAGTACTTGCGTCCGGCCATCATCTTGCGGACGCGGTAGGATCGGGTACCGTCCTTGTTGACCCAGGAGTCGATGCTCATGGCATCAACAAGATACGGCTTTGTCAGTGATTTGTCAATGAAGCAAATTCATGTGGAATATAAATGTCTTAATGAATTAAACTTAAAGTATGATTTGGTGCCGAAGGAGGGACTCGAACCCTCATGAGCGCAAGGCTCGCTGGATTTTGAGTCCAGTGCGTCTACCGATTCCGCCACTTCGGCACCCTTCTTCCACAAAAGGTCATGCTCGGCCACTAGCGGACACCACAGGCCATTATGACCATTTTGTGACACCTCGCTGCGTGTCGAGCACATCCGCTGCCGCCCGCGGATTCTCGTCCCCGACGTGGGAATATCGCATCGTCGTCTGCAAGGTCTAGTGCCCGAGGAGCTGCTGGGCCGTCACGGGGTCCGCCTCCGCCATCATCGGGTCCGATGCATACCGAAAGCTAGCGCACCGTCCGCCTGTACTTTGAACGTCCGAAACAGTTCTGTCAAGCTAGGCGCCATCTAGCGCAACGCCCATGCTCGGACTCTGCAACCCGTTCCGGATCGCAGGCGTTAGAGCCCAAGCAGGCGTCTGGCGTTCTCGCCCAAGACCAAACGCTTCGCCTCATCGCTGATGTCGGCGGTGATGATCTTGCCGATCTGGACGCGCGGGTCCATGAGCGGCATGTCGGAGCCGTAGAGCACGCGGTCCGCGCCAGCTTCGCCTACTAGCTCCTCGATGACCCCGGGCGCGCGATAGGTCGAACAGGTTTCCAGGTAGAAGTTGGGGGATTTCTGCGCGGCCTCGATGGCCTGCCGCCGCTGCTCGGGCATGTTCCCCGCATGGGCGGCGACGAACCTTGCGCCGGGGAAGCGGACCGCTGCCGCCGCCAGGTGCTTCGGCTCGGAGGACGCTTTGGAACCCGTATGCGAGATGATGACCAACTCTCGCTCCTGGGCGAACTCGTAGATGGGGTGCCAGACTGGGTCATCGGTCGGCGTTCCGACGTACGGCGGGTAGAGCTTTATGGCGCGCAGTCCCAGAATGTCAATGGCGCGCTTCAACTCGGGCACCATGCGTTCCGGCATCAGCGGAGAGACGTAGGCGAAACCGATGAAGCGGTCTGGATGCCGAGCCACGAAGCGAGCGGTCAGGTCGTTGGCTCGCGTTCCGTCGGGGTGGAAGATATTGAAGAGGCAGGCGCGGTCGATTCCAACTGCGTCCATGGCGCGCAGCATCGAGTCGGGATCATCGATCATACGCAGGCTATCCCAACGCCCCACGTGTCCGTGGAAATCGATGACCACTGCGCTCTCAATCATCCTTCGCTCTTCCCTCCCAGGATGCGCTCAAGATTGCCCGCGCAGACGGAGGACAATTGGGCGTCACCGAGCCCGATGTGATGCAGATAGAATAGCATCGGACCCATGGCGTAGCGAGGGTAGTACGAGCCATAGACGAAGCGGTGAACGCCATAGGCTTCTATCAAGGCTTCTAGGTCCCCCAGGGGTTCGTAGCGGCTTAGCTCCAGGTGAGCGTTTGGCAGATGGCTCAATAGCGGCCGTACGACGGACGCGTGTTTGTAGTGCGCCCCCAAAACCACGGTCACCAGGCTCGGGAATTGCCTGAGCGTCCCTACGATTTCGGCAGCGGGCGACTCCGCCAGCGAGACCCATAAGGGTATCCGCTCGCCGTTCAGCCACTCAAGCAGTTCGCCGTATAGCCAGTCGGCAAATGGGACATCCGCGGATTGGGTATCGTGGACACGTACGCTTCCCACCTTTCCCGCCGCGTGCAACTCCCCAAGCTGCCCGAGCGACTCCGCGTCGGGGCCGGCGGTCCATTGCAGGTGGAACGCACCGCCATCGTCCACCCATTCCGCGAGCGCCTCATTCCCTTCAAACGCGCTGATGGATTCCGCCTGGACATGATGGATCACAGCCCGGCCGACCCCGTGGCGCTCCATCTCGGCCAGGAGGTCGGAAGCGTCTTCGAATGGCGCGGGTCGGTCGTGGCGGTGCCCGACGCCGACGTTCGCGTCGAACACCGGGACCCGTGGCGCGAAATGCAGGGAGCTCACGAGGAACCCTGTTCTGCAGTCAACTCAGGGTGACCACATCCCGCTTGACGACATCCTTGACGCAGTTCCGGGGCGCGAACTCGATCAGTTCGCGGGTCTCGGGCGACAGCCTGGCCAGGATCGCATCGGAGAACGGAAAGGGCAGGTTATCATCGGTGATTCCCACAAACTGCGGCACGTAGCGCATGAACTGGACGCGGCGGTCCCGATCTTTAGGCTTCCAATGTAGGGCCCCGTGGGTCATCAGCTCGGACATGATGACCACGTCACCGGCACGCGGCGTGATGTTGAGGACTGCGGGATGGGGATCGGGGTCGGCGTCCGGGTTCTCAGGGATGAAAAAGCCTGCGGGACGCTGAAACTGGGCCTTGTGCGAGCCGGGGACCACGACCAGGCCCCCGTCGCCGGGGAAGACGTCGGTCAGGTAGAAGAAGCAGACGACATAGTCGCAGTACAGGCGTCCGTCTTGCATGAAGTAGCGCGGCGTCTGCGGACCCCACTCTTCCCTGCCGCTGTGCAACTCGAGAAATCGAGTGCTCTTGACCGACTCGAAGCGAAAGATACCACTGGCCAAACGCGGCTTATTGGCCGTCAACTCTTTGACGATGGGCCAGGTGGCCGGGTGAAAGACCAGGGCCTCCAGGGCTTTGTCGAACGCGAAGCTGTGCGGATAGCTACCCGCTTCGGCCTCGAATCCGGGGGGCCGCTCGTCGAGCGGCGTGCGGATGTACCGGTCGACCGCCTCCTGGGCCTTGCGCAGCGCTTCGCCGGTCAGGACGCCCTTGAGGTACAGATAGCCGCTGGTATCGAAGAAGTAACGTTGCTCGGGTGTCATTCCGTTCGCTCCCACTCACGTGCGAGGCGCGTTTAGCTCAAGGCGACCATGTCTCGCTTGACGACCTCTTTGACGCGAACGCGCGGGGCGAACTCGATCAACTCGCGGGTCTCGGGCGACAGCCTGGCCAGGATCTCGTCAGGGAACGGGAATGCCAGGTTGTTGTCGGTGACGCCCATGAACTGGGGTACGTAGCGCATCAGGAGGAAACGCCGGTCCCGGTCCGTAGGTTTCCAATGTAGGGCCCCGTGGGTCATCAGCTCGGACATGATGACCACATCGCCGGCACGCGGCGTGATGTTGAGCACCGCGGGATGGGGATCGGGGTCGGCGTCCGGGTTCTCAGGGACGAAGAAGTCTTCGGGCCGCTCGAAGTGGGCCTTATGGGAGCCGGGCACCAAGACCAGGCCGCCATCGCCGGGGAAGACGTCGGTCAGGTAGAAGAAGCAGACGAAATAGTCGCAGTACAGGCGCCCGTCGTGCATGAAGTAGCGCGGCGTTTGCGGCCCCCACTCTTCCCTGCCGCTGTGCAGCTCGAAAAATCGCGTGCTCTCGACCGACTCGAAGCGAAAGCTACCGCTGGCCAAACGCGGCTTATTGGCCGTCAACTCTTTGACGATGGGCCAGGTGACCGAATGGAAGACCAGAGCCTCCAGCACTTTGTCAAAGGCGAAGCCATGGCTGGCGCCTCCGTTGCCTTTCTTAAATCCCGGCGGGAGGTCTTCAGGCGGAGTCTTCACGTAGCGATCGGCCGCCTCCTGGGCTTTCTGTAGAGCTTCGCCGGTCAGGACGTTCTTGAGGTGCAGGAAGCCGGAGGTATCGAAGAAATAGCGTTGCTCGGGCGTCATGTCGTCGTCTCCCAAACGCTGGGTCCGTTACGCTTAACTCAGGGTGACCACATCTCGCTTGACGACCTCTTTGGTATGGGTGAAAGGCGCCATTTCGGTCAGTTCGCGCGTCTCCGGCGATAGCCTCGCCAGGACCTCATCGGGGAACGGAAACGGCAGGTGTTCGTCGGTAGAGCCGATGTACTGGGGGACGTAGCGATACAACAGGAAGCGGCGGTCGCGATCCTCGGGCTTCCAAATCAAGACGCCGTGGGTGAGCAGTTCCGTTATGATGATGACGTCGCCCGCGCGCGGCGTGATGTTGAGCACGGCGGGATGAGGCTCGGGCTCCATCTCGTCGCTTTCGGGGGCGAAGAAATCGTCGGGACGCGGGTATTCGGCCTTGTGCGAACCGGGAATCACGACCAGGCCCCCGTCGCCGGGGAAGACGTCGGTCAGGTAGAAGAAGCAGACGAAGAAATCGCAGTACATTTGACCCTTGGTCACGTGGTAACGCGGCGTCTGGGGCCCCCAATCTTCCCGCGCACAGTGTAACCGGCCGAAGGTGCGATTCCTGTGGGAGTTAATGCGCATGCTGCCGCTGGCGAAGCGCGGCTTGTTGCCGGTCAGCTCCTTGACGATGGGCCAGAGGCTCGGATGGAACACCAAGGACTCTAGCGCCTTGTCGAACGCGAAGCCGTGAGGGTAGCCGCCCTGCTTCCGGCCGGGCTCGAACCCGGGCGGCAACTCCTCGAGTGGAACCGTGGCGTAGCGATCGGCCGCTGCCTGGGCGTTCGCGAGCTCCTCGTCGCTCAGGGCGTTCTTGATGTGGAGATATCCGGTGACGTCAAACAAGTAACGCTGTTCGGGTGTCACTGCTGTGCCTCGCTACGGATGTGGGATGGCGTCACACTTCTGACATGAGACCACTGGGAAAAAGATACCGGGAGCTTCTTTACCCCGCAACCCCCAGGATAGTGGATGGTCCACTCTGTTGGCTCTCGCGTAGAGCAAGCGGTCAGCGGGCGACGAGATTCCCCAACCGGCGTGTGAGCTTGAGGTTCTCCCTTGAGTCGACGGGGACCAGGATCACCGTCGGCCGCCGGGGCTCGGCGAACGCGCGCTCCAACGCGGGACGGAACGCCTCGGCGGTCTCCACGCGGATGGCCCCGCAGCCGAAGGCCTCGGCCAGTTTCACGAAATCGGGGTTTACAAGGTCCGCGTACGATGTCGAGCCGTACGTCACCTGCTGCTTCCATTCGATCAGCCCGTACCGATGATCCTCCCAGACCACGGCCGTGATGGGCGCGTCGTACCGGACCGCGGTAATCAGGTCCTGGACGTTCATCAGAAACCCTCCGTCCCCGCACAAGGCGACGACGTTGCGGTCGGGATGAAGCTTCTTCGCAGCGATGGCGCCCGGCAGCGCGAAGCCCATAGAGCAGAATCCGTTGGTGATGAAACAGGTCTCGGCTACGTAAGTCGGGTAATGTCGCGCCACCCACATCTTGTGGGCGCCCACGTCGCTTATCAGGAGATCCTCGTCTCTCAGCGCAAGCCTCAGGTCGCTCAAGATCCGCTGCGGCTTCATGGGGAAGCCGTCGTCTGCGTCGTGTTCGTGAAGCTCCTGGCTCATCAACTTGCGGAGCTCCCCAAACTGGGGCGTTTCCTTTCGGTGCGTGGAACCGAGCCTAGTGTTGATCTCGGCGAGGATCGCCACGATATCACCCACAATCTCGACATCGGCCACGTAATGTTTGTCCGCCTCGGCCGGTTCGGTATCGATATGGATGATGCGCTTCGAACGGCCGACGTTCCAGGATTCGGGGTGCCATTCCACCATGTCGTAGCCGATGCAGATCACCAGGTCCGCCTTCTCAAACGCCTCAAGGGCAACGTCCCTGGCCGTCAGCCCCACGGCATACAAGCAGTGCGGATCGCGTGCCGAGATGGCACCCTTCCCCATGAAGGTGTTGGCGGCGTAGATGCCGGTCCGCTCGGCGAAGCGGGTCAAAGCATCCGAAGCGCCCTGCCGGACGCAGCCATGACCGGCGAGGATCACCGGCGTCGTCGCCTCGGCTAGAAGCTCAAGCGCGCGTTCGACGTAGAAGATGTCGGCACCGGAGCCGCGGTCCGGCCCCCGCGGCGGGATCGGTACCTCGTCGGTATCCTCCTTGGCGATGTCCTCGGGGAATTCGATCACCGTCGCGCCGGGCTTCTCATCACCCGCCAGCTTGAACACCTTCCGGATCACTTCCGGGATGTTGTCGGCGTCGCGGACTGAGGTGGCCCACTTGGTAATGGGCTCGAACATGCGGATGGCGTCCATGTTCTGGTGGGATTCTTTATGGAGGCGCTTGGTGGTGGCCTGCCCGACGATGGCCACCAGCGGTGAATGATCCATGTTTGCGCTCGCCACGCCCGTGACCAGGTTGGTGGCGCCGGGGCCTAGCGTCGATAGGCAGATGCCGGGCATCCCGGTGAGCCGACCGTGGACGTCAGCCATGAACGCGGCCGCCTGCTCGTGACGACAGATGACGAACTCGATGGGCGAATCCAGGAGGGAGATGAGGAGGTCGGCGTTCTCCTCGCCGGGAACCCCGAAGATGGTCTCCACGCCCTCGGCTTCAAGGCAGCGCAGGAAGAGGTCGGATGCTTTTACGGCTAAACGCTCACTCTCCGTTGACTGATGCGGGCCGCGGCTCGAGCCCGCAAAGGCTGTGGCGAGACCGGATCATCGGACAGCTAAATGTACCCCGTGGCGCCGTCGGGCCGCACCGGGCAAGTGCGCTGCCAGTGCTGGTAATGCGCACGATTCATCGCCTCTTCGTCGATGTCGATCCCCAGGCCGGGCCGATCCCTGAGTTCGAGATAGCCGTCGGTGGGCAAGTAGGGATCATCCACCCACACGTGACCACCGCTCTCAACAGGATTTACGTACTCCAAGATTTTGAAGTTGTGGGTCGCGGCGGCGAACTGGACGTTGACTGCCGTGGCGACGGGACCCAGCGGATTGTGAGGCGCCACGGTGACGTAGTGGGCCTCCGCGATGGCTGCGATCTTTCGCATCTCCAGAAGCCCGCCACAGATGCAGATGTCCGGCTGGATGATGTCGGCGCCTTCGGCGGCCATCAGGTCTAGGAATTCAAAGCGCATGTACAACGATTCCCCTGTGGCCAGCGGTACGCGCATCTGCTGCCGCAGCCGCGCCCATGCGGGGATGTGCTCGGGCCTGAGCGGCTCCTCGTAGAACAAGGGATCGTAGGGTGCCAGCGCGTTCGAGAGTTGGAGCGCCCGGATCGGCTCGAAGATCTTGGCGTGCGGGTCGAACGCAAACTCCCATTCATCGGGGCAACCCACCCGCAGCCCTTCGAAGTGATCGGCGGCTGCGGCGCAGACCCGACCCCAGCGGTGATCGTCGGGAGCGAGTCTGTAGGGGCTCGTCTTGAACGCGGTGTAGCCCCACTTCTCGTGCAATCTGTGGACCGTCTCCACCGTTTTCTCTGTCGTCTCGCCGCCGATGCCCTGATAGACGCGCACGCGGTCCCGCACGTTGCCCCCGAGCAGCATGTAGACTGGAAGCCCCGCCGCCTTGCCGCTGATGTCCCACAGCGCGTGCTCGATGCCGCTCAGGGCGGCCAATCCCGCGCTGCCCGGCGGGAACCTAAGCTGTTGGTGGGTCTTCATCATCAGGTATTCGATGCGGCGGGGGTCTTCGCCGACAAACCAGGTGGTGATGTAATCAACGAACGGCTCGATGGCGAGGTCGGGGCCGATCGAGTAGGCCTCGCCCCAGCCGTAGATGCCCTCGTCGGTCTCCACTTTGATGAGCGGGATGTTGCGCGATTTGTACCAAGCTGTATAGGTCTTGACGGCCGTGATCTTCATGGCGTGAATCCTCTCCTCGGGGCGCAAGAGTGAGTACGAGGGATTTCGGGGTACCTTCTCCCGTGGGGCTTCCGCGCTAGGTATACCCCGTGGCGCCGTCAGGCCGGATGGAGGCCCTGCGCTGCCAGTGGACGTAGGGGCTCCGGGCGATGACATCTTCGTCCACGTCGATGCCCAATCCGGGACGGTCTCTGAGCTCGAGATGGCCGTCGACGGGCAGGTACGGGTCGTCTACGCATGGGTCCCACTCGGACCCCGTGGGATCGATATACTCCAAGATTTTGAAATTGTGCGTCGCGGCCGCGAAGTGGAAGTTCACCGCCGTGGCGATGGGGCCCATCGGGTTGTGGGGCGCGACGGTGACGTAGTGGGCCTCGGCGATGGCGGCGATCTTACGCATTTCCAAGAGGCCGCCGCAGACGCAGACATCCGGCTGAATGATGTCCGCTGCCCCTGCGGCCAGGACGTCGAGGAACTCGAAGCGCATGTACAGTTGCTCACCGGTCGCCAGAGGGACCCGCATCTTTTGGCGCAACCGCGCTAGCGCCCCGATGTTCTCCGGACGCAGCGGCTCCTCGCAGAACAGGGGATCGTAAGGCGCCAGGGCGTCGGTGAGCTGGAGCGCTCGGATCGGCTCGAAGATGGTTGTGTGCAAATCGAAGGCGAATTCCCACGCCTCGGGCGTATGCACGCGCACCCCTTCGAAGTAATCGGCCGCGGCCGCGCAGACCCGACCCCAGCGAGAGGCTTCGGGGTCCATATGGTATGGGCCGAGCTTGAAAGCCGTTATGCCACATCGGTCGTGAAACGCATGCGCCCTCTCGGCGGTGGCCTCGGCGGTTGCACCGTCCAGGGCGTGATAGACGCGCACTCGGTCGCGCACCGCCCCACCCAGGAGCATGTAGACCGGAAGCCCGGCCGCCTTGCCGCTGATGTCCCACAGCGCGTGCTCGATGCCGCTCAGGGCGGATAGCCCCGCGCTTCCCGGCGGGAACCTAAGCTGCTGATGGGTCTTCATCATCAGGTATTCGATGCGGCGCGGGTCCTCGCCCACGCACCACGTGGCGATGTAGTCGACGATCGGCTTGACGGCCAGGTCAGGGCCGACGGAGAACGCCTCGCCCCAACCATAAAGCGCCTCGTCCGTCTCGACTTTGATCAACGAACGAGTGCGCCCGTGATAACCGCACGTGTAGGTCTTGATGGCCGTGATCTTCATAGATCAATCCGATACAGTGGCTCGAGATCCTGCGCGATGCGATCGGCATTCTCAGAGGTACAGGCTGCCCGCCTCAGGGACGTTTGCCGTGTGGCGCCAGCGAGGTGGGGTAGGACGACGACGTTGGGAAGCTGAAAGACCGGTGCTGTGGGATCGACGGGCTCCTCCTCGAAGACGTCGAGGCCAGCGCCGCCCAGCTTGCCCGCGATGAGCGCCTCGTACATGGCCGATGTGTCCACCAGCCCACCGCGCGCGACGTTGATGATACAGGCCGTCGGTTTCATGAGGGCGATGCGCCGCGCGTCGATGATGTGGCGGGTTTCATCGTTGAAGTGGAGGTGGAGCGAGATGAAGTCGCTCTCGGCCATGACGCGGTCTAGATCGTCGGGCGTTCCCATGAAATCGGGGCGTATCTCGTCGAGGATCTCGGACTCGATGTCCCGGACGTCGATGGCCAGGATGCGCATGCCGAAGGGCTTGGCGCGTCGCGCCAACTCCTGACCGCTGGCGCCGAAGCCGATGATTCCAAGATTCTGGCCCCCGAGCTCCCGTCCCGCAGGCCGGTAGAACGTGCGCGAGCGAAAGTTCTCCATGCCCTTGCGGTACTCGTGACCGAGCATCAACATGAACATCATCGCCGTCTCGGCCAGCGCTACGCTACTAAACTGGCCGGGGCAGTTGGCGACGGGGATGCCTTTGGCCCGCGTGTAGTCCAGATCGAAGTTCTCGAAACCGGTTCCATGGATCTGCCAGAGGCGCGCATCGGTGGCGGCATCCATCATCTCGTGCGTGCCGACGCCGCCACCGTGATCGATGACCACCTCGACACCCTCGAACTGGGGTGCAAGAGGCTGCTTCTCATCGAGGAGGGCGAGGTCGTGACGGTCCCCAATCGCTTCAATGAGGTCATCGATCCACGGGTGGAAGAGTTCCTTCACTTTGTGAGGCAAGGCGAGGATCTTTAGACGACGCATGGATTCAACTCCTCAGGGCGGAAAGGCTGTCGAGGACGAGGTGACATCCGCTGCCCAGGAACTCTTCGTCGCCGCCGATGAGAAGCGTGCGGAAGCCGGCTTCGAACTGGCGCAGAGCCCCTGCTGGCTCGAAGGTGGTGCCGTAGACGCCGATGCCCACAGGTTTACCCGTGCGGCGACCCGCTTCCACCACGCGCGTCAAGGCATCCTGGAACGCAGCGCTCTCGTACTGGAACGGGACATCGAGGGAGATGGAAAGATCAGCCGGGCCGGCGATGCACGTGTCCACCCCTTCGACGGCGAGGATCGCGTCGATATTGTTCACAGCCTCGGCAGTCTCGATGATCGGGATGTAGACCACGAGGTCGTTGATCTCCCTTGTGTACTCCTCAGCGCTGAATCCATAGCCCGCGGCGCGGTGCGGACCCCAGCCACGCGTCCCTGCGGGTGGGTAGCGGCACGCCCGAGCGCCGCGTTCGGCCTCCTCAGGTGTGTTGATGAAGGGGACGACGACGCCCATCGCTCCCATGTCAAGGTAGAGCTTGATGAGATCGGGGTCATTCGCAGACGGGCGCACGATGGGCGCCGCCTCGGTATTGCCGATGGCCTGCAACTGAGCCTGTACACCCCGAGGCGTTTGCGGCGCGTGCTCGGTGTCGATCAGGATCCAGTCGTATCCCGCCAGGCCGAACAGTTCCGCGATGGCGGGCGAGCCGAACCGGAGCTGTGCACCGATGGGCACTTTTCCGCCATCAAGCAGTTCCTTGAGGCGATTGGTCATGCTGAACGTCGCTCCTTTCGCCGCTTGGCGCACTTCAGACTTCCCATACGCCCGTCAAACGCTTTCTATACACATGGCTGAGCTCCTTATTCTCCGCTTTTGAGAAAGGAGTTGGAAGATGGCCGTCGGGATAGCCACCGAGAATTCGACCTGGGGGAAAATACCTCGGGGCGTTGCGCGAGGCAAACGACTTCCTAGACGACATTCCCGCGCTCCGGGCTAGCATGGGTGATGGCGGCTATCCGCTGGTTAGGGGCTTGCACAACCCCGAGCGCGTGGGGACAGCGCCGCGGGTGATTGGGTCGGCACGGACGTCGCAGTGCAGGCGAAGGCGTACGCGAAACAACTGAAAGCGGCGTGGCGTTCGTGTCTCGGCTCGACGTGAGAGGGGAAGATACTCGATGAAGATTACGGACATCCGGACCATCCCCGTCGCGCAGTATCTCTTCGTTCAGGTGCACACCGACGAGGGGATCACCGGGCTGGGGGAATCGGGCTCGTGGGGCTATCTCAAGGCGTCCGCTGCGGCGGTTGAAACCTTCAAGCGATACCTCATCGGCCAAGACCCCATGCGGATCGAGCACCACTGGCAATACCTTTACCGCTGGGGTGCCTTCCGCGGCGCGGCCATCATGGGCGGGCTCTCCGCCATCGACATTGCGCTCTGGGACATCAAGGGGAAGGCCTTCGGCGTCCCCTGCTACGAACTTCTGGGCGGCAAGTGTCGGGACAAGGCGCGGGTCTACTACCACGTCTTCGGGCGCACCAAGGAACAGCTCGTCGAGGGCTGCATCGAGGCCAAGCGCAGAGGCTTCACTGCCGTGGGGCACCTCACGCCCTTCCTGGATGAACCCCACGGCGTCCCCTTCTTCAAGACCCATGCCGACAAGATGGACGATGCCATCGATACCGTGCGCCAATACCGGGAAGCGGTGGGAAACGACGTGGACCTGTGCATTGAGATTCACAGGCGGCTTACGCCGGCGGAGGCGGTGGTGCTCGCCAGGGGCATCGAGCCCTACCGCCCATTCTTCTACGAGGACCCCACCCTACCCGACAACCTGGACGTTATGGCCACAATCGCCGATAAAATCCACATCCCCATCGCCACGGGCGAGCGGATCCACACCATCTGGGAATTCGAGATGCTCTTACGGCGCGGCGCCGTGCAGTACATACGACCTGACGTGTGCATGTGCGGGGGGCTCACCCACGCTAAGAAGATCGCCGCCATAGCTGAGGCGCACTATGTGGGCGTCGTGCCCCATAACCCGCTCAGCCCGGTCAGCACAGCGGCCTGCGTGCAGCTTGCGGCGTGCATCCCCAACTTCGCGCTCCAGGATTACGGGCGAGGCGAAGGCGAGGCGCAGGCCGGGATCGAGTCAGAGGAGGCGAAGCTCACGACTGGGATCGTGAAGACGCCGCTCGTCTGCGAGGACGGCCTCATCATCATCCCAGACGCGCCGGGGATCGGTATCGAGCTCGCGGAGGATGCCTCCGAGCGCTTCCCCTATCAGCCTCGACAGGTCAACACACGGCTGCACGTGGACGGGTCGGTGGTGGATCAGTAGTTGCGCGCCCGCCGCCGAGCGCCTATATCGGGGGATAGAAACGGACGCCCGCAACCCTTTTAGGCGACTGAAGAGATGTCTCAAGGAGCACGTCCGATGCTCACGGAACGGCAGATCGTCCACTTCAAGACCTTTGGATTCCTTATCTTCCGGGGTCTGTTCAGTTCCGACGAACTGCGGACCCTCAATGTGGAGTTCGAATGCGGCCTGGGGAGCGCGTACCGGCACATGCCGTTCGACGGGTCGCGACGCCACTGGCTGCCGATGATGGAGGCCTCGACGCCCTTTTTCGCTTCACTCCTCGAAGACCCCCGGTTTCTTCACCCGACCCAACAGCTCTACGGTGAGGACGTCATCGGCTATGTAGCGGACGCGAACCGCTATGTCGGCGACACGAACTGGCACCCCGATACCGGCAGCATCCACCAGTACGGCGTCAAGTTCGCTTACTACCTCCAGCCGGTCAGGGCGGAGACCGGCGCGCTACGCGTCATCCCGGGTTCGCACAAGAAGCCTCTCCACTCGGAACTGCGAAGGTTCCGTAAGACGAAAGCGGCAGTCCGTGAGCTTCCAGCATACGTGTGTGAATCGGAGCCGGGCGACGTGGTCGCCTTTGACCTCCGGACATGGCACGCGAGCTGCGGCGGCTCGGATGACCGCCGCATGTGCACCCTCGTTTACTACAATAACCCCAAGACGCCCGAGGAAGAAGAGGCCGTCCAAAAGCAGGCCGAGCGAAGCACAGGAACCAGACGACAGTTCGGCCTCCCCGATGGACCTCTTCTTGATCCATACTGGGTTGCGAACCCCGAAGGCAGCCTCACGCGCCAGCGTTGGATCGCCCGGTTGCGGGCGCTCGGATTCTTGGACGCGACATAGCGCCTGCCTCCTCGTCGTGGCTTACGTAGAGAGGCATCCTGGGGTTGTACGTTGTACAGAGTATCCGTTGGATTGCGCACGAGGACGCAGTGGATGCCTCAGCGGGTCATCTGACGGATGGCGAAGGACCGGCCGAGGGCACACACGTTCGTCCGCACACCGATAGGGCGTGTGGATGATCTGTACCTCTGCCTCGCGCGCAGGGAGGGTCCAAAACGATGGTGACCACTTACAGAACCTGTCTCATAGGCTGCGGACGGATGGGGGCGACGATAGACGACGAGGTGAGTGACCGCCCCCACGCTTCCTTGTTCCTTCCCTATTCCCATGCGGCAGCGTGCGTGGCGTGCGATCGCACGGAGCTCGTGGCCGTCTCGGATGTGATACCGGAAAAGGCTGAGGCGATCCGGGAGCGCTACAACGTGCGCCGATCTTACACCGACTACCGAGAGATGATCGACGCTGAGGAGCCTGACATCGTCTGCGTCGCCACGCGACCCGCGACCCACGCCGAAATCACCATCCACGCGGCGGAGCACGGTGTCAGGGGTATCTACTGCGAGAAGCCGCTCTGCTGCTCGATGGCCGAAGCCGACGCGATGGTCGACGCCGTCGAACGTCACGGCGTCAAGTTCAACTACGGTACGCAGCGGCGCTTCACGCTGCTCTACCACAAGATGCGCCAGATCATCGATACCGGAGAATTGGGTGATCTCCAGTGTGTCATTGCCCACTTTGGTGTCGGCTCGGCTCTGTGGGGGCTGACCCACGCTGCCGACATGCTGATGTTTCTCGCTGGCGACCCGGCGGCGGAATTTGTGCAGGGAACGATTATGTGCAACGATGAGGACTGGGATGGCAATCGGTTGAATACCGATCCCCGCATCGCCTCCGGATACGTACGTTTCGCTAATGGCGTGCACGGGTACACCACGGCGAGTACTGGCACCGAGCTCGAAGTGTGCGGCTCGCAGGGGAAGCTCCGGACGCTCAACAACGGCTTTGGCTGCCGCCTTCGCAAAGCGACGAAGCATGCCCATGTTCTGGAAGACGTTCCCTTTCCCGAGGTGCCCCACGGAAGTGGCACAGTGGGCGGCATCCAAGACATCGCGGAGGCGCTCGATAGCGGGCGCGAGACGCAGGGACCGATCCACCTGGCCCGACGCAGCCAGGAATTGATGATGGGCATCATCGAGTCGCATCGTCTGGGAGGCGCGCGCGTGCCGTTGCCCATGGAAAACCGGGCGCTCTATGTGGGGAAATTGGACTGGTAGGCGGTGCGTCGGAGGTAGCGAGTGGATTTCGAGGCGGATGGATGGTAGATATTGAGCGCGAGCTACTGCACCTCGGGCTTGACGGCTGGTGCGTTGTCGCAGGCGTCATTCCCGTCGGGGCGGTGGATGCCGTCTGCGAGAGCGTGGAGGGGACGGTCGCGGCGCACCGCTGCCCCGACGCGCCACCAGGCATCGGGTTCGTCCCCGGCCTCATCAGCCTCGACCAGTCGTTCGCGCCGTATCTGGCGGACCGGCGTCTCTTGGCCATCGCCGAGGTGCTCCTGGGGCAGCACGTGCGCATTTCCTACACTTCCGCCATCGTCAACGATCCGGGGAATGCGCGCGGCGGCTGGCACGCGGACTGGCCGTTCAACCAGAATAACGCCGGTCACATCCGAACGCCCTATCCCGATGCCGTGATGCACCTTACGACGCTCTGGATGCTTTCCCCGTTCACCCTCGAAAACGGCGCCACACTCATCGTACCGGGAAGCCACCGCTCGAAGGACAATCCGACCGACCCAAACGGCGTTGACCCGCTGACGCCCTACCCTACCGAGATGCAGGTCACCGGCGCGGCGGGTAGTGCGTTGGTCTTCGACAGCCGCCTCTGGCATGCGAGCGCGCCCAACCGCTCCAGTCGCTCGCGCGTGGGGCTGGCAGTACGCTACGCGCCCTGGTGGCTCAACCTTGATGTGCTGATGCCCGGTTCGGATGAGCGCACCCGAATGGTGGATGAGGCCGGCGCGAAGGAAAATACGGTGCCACCCGTCCCGGCGGAGATATACGAGGCGTTGCCCGGCAATGTGAAGCCGCTGTACCGTCATTGGGTAAGGGAAAGCGCTTAGCTGTTACGCGGGGGAGGACAAGAGATGACGGTCGCTAGTTCGTGGACGCCGGTCGAAGGGACGCCGGACGAGATCCTGCGGCGATATCCGCGTCCTTTGGAGGCGCTGGTGGCGGGCGAGATACCGGCCATCGTCCTGCGCAGGGCCTACAACCCCGACCACTGCGCGGCGCTCATGAAGCGCTTTTACGAGCGCGGCCTGCTCTACGACCCCCGCACCACGGAAGATGGAGAGCCCCGCCGCGTCGACATCGGCACCAGCCTGGGCAGCTTAAGCGCCGACCAGGAGAAGTTCCTCGCCCACGCTGCGGGGACCAACGCTCTCTTCGAGACGCTGTTCGAGGGCTACGATGATCCCGTGAATACGATTTACGATGCGCTATCGCGTATGGCGCCCGACAAGCGCACCATGACAGCACGCGAGCCGGACGGGCGACTTTACGGTCCCGCCATCTTCCGGACCTATCATGCCGGGACGGGGCACGACCCGCACTTTGACTCGGTAGCGAAGCGGTCGAAACTCTTCAACTACGCCGTCTCCCGGTTCGAGCACCAGTTCAGCGGCGTGCTCTGCTTTCAGAACTCCACCGACGAGGGCGAGAGTGGGGAGCCGCTCCTTTTCAACTGCCCCTGGACGCCCAACCTACAGGAGATCTTGACCGAGGGCACCTTCCACGAGTACGCCAGAGAGCGCCGGGTCTCCCGCGTTCAGGTCCAGCTCGAGCCCGGCGACCTGTACTTCTTCTACACTTTCAACATCCACGAAGTGCCCTCCGTCACCGGGGAGCAGCCGCGCACCGTGCTGGCGATCTTCTTCGGCATGTCGCCGGACGACCCGGAGATCTTCGTCTGGTCGTGACTTCGGGGGGCGCTCCGGGTTGGCATCCGCGATGGTGACGATAGGCGAGCGTCTGGGTCCGGCGTCTGAGTCAAGGTCTCTCAGAATACCGGATGACCAGCTCCACGTTAGTCAGGATGATGTCGCAAGCGACCTGCGGGTTGCGGGATTCCAGGATCACCTCAGTGGTATGCGGCCCGACCGAGGATCGCGCGGGGTCCAGGTCGAAGCAAAGCCATGCGGCGGAACTCACGTCGGAGATACGGTCCGGATCGTCAATGGTGCAGTAACGCACCTCGGGCGCTTCGAGCAGTGCGCCGTCCCATCGCACGGCCACCCGGTCGCCACGAACCCATTGCTCGAGGCGAACGCGTAGCTCAAGGCTCTCGGGCGCATCGGCTGCCAGGTCATCCGCGATCTCCAGGGTGATCGTGGGGCCTGTGCGGACGAGCGTCCGTACGAGCGCTACAGGAACCGCGCCCCAGACCCCGTCGTAGCGGGTGGCGCCGCGCCACTCGCCCTCCTTCTTCAAGAATCGGTGCGCCGCCGCATAAATCTTGTCGGTCCACCGGAGCGTCAGTGGCAAGCCCACCTGGGAAAGCAGCTCGCGTCTCGATTCGCGGTCGGCGTGCCAGTTGAAGACGTAGATGCCGTCCGCGCCCGCCCTGTGATAACGGCTCGCAATGGCGCGCGTGCGCATCCTGTCCTTGATCTCGGCATCCTCGGGACCGACAAAGGGACCGGGTAGGCGCTTATCAAAGCCCGGATACACGACAGTTCCCGTGCCTCGGCACATCTCGACGAACGCTGCCACGTTGATGGAGGGGTCGGTGCTCGCGCCACCGGCGGGGATCAGGATGTCCAACAGGTCCTCCTCGATCCAGGCTGGGATGTCGTAGCCGATGTGGCGGCACACCTCGGGGGTCCCGGCGACGCGTGCAGCCACATAAAACGGCCTGCCGCGTTCTTCGGCCAGATCGTTGGCCATCCGGCGCACGGCCCGCTGGAGGTCCGTGAGGACGTAGCGAATCCTGTAAGCGTCATCCTGCGGCAGATGGAAAGCGTGGCGCTGCCAGTCCAGTTCGACGCCATCCCAGTCGTACCGCTCGCAAATTTCCTTGATGTGCGCGAAGCGGTGCTCCCGCACTTCGGGCACCACCATATTCCACGAGAGGGCGAACCATTCGGAGGTCTGGTCCCCCAGAAGCCACTCGGGGTGCTCGACCCGCATGCGCGTCAACTCGGTATGGTGCAGTGTGGCCAAGTCCTCTACCTGAGCTCCGCTGAAATGGTTGTCGTTCATGCGCACTGAAGCGTAGACAGGTAGGCCCAACTCGTGCCCTCGTGCGATCAGCGCCGCCTGCGGGTCCTCACCGCGCTCGAGCATCCCCTGGACGTTCTCGGTGAAGATGTACCTCGCGGTGTTCTCATAGCGCCGGCCGTGCACGTCGCCTAGAAGCTCCAGGGCATTGCTTTCCCACAGGGCGGCGTGCTGGCCTATGCACCAGAAGAGCGCGCCGACCTGCGTCCCTTCGAGGGGCGCGTAGACTTTTTCGAGGAACGCGTCCATGGACTGCGGCACCTCGGAGTAAAAATGGGGCGCGCCGTCCCAGTTGTAGATGATCCCGTAGTCGGGAGGTCTAGGCATGGTTATCTTCCCTCGTTGGCGGGCCCGCCTGCGGTGCGCCCCACATTTCCGCGAACCCGGCGAACCATCGTCGTCCCAGCAGTCCAGATTGACGGCATGACCGCACAACGCACGAGAGCGGCGCCGTGTGACCCGAGCGGAACGATCATCCAGTAGGAGAAGGCGTTTCGCGCCGATCTGTGGCTAAGAAACGCCTTGTGTTGGGGCGCCCAGGTGGTTCTTAGCCCAGGGGCGTTTACCTCATCGCAGCCATCATCGAGCTTGGCTGACCAGGAAAGGCTTTTCCAGGGCAGCCTGGATTTCGTAGATCGAGCCGCTTTCATCAGGATAGGGCTCGGGCATGCGCACGGGAACGGCCGTCATGCGCGGCTGGTTGGTGGGTTCACCCCGGAGAATCTTGGCGTTGAATGTATCCCAGCCGGGGAAACCCCAGATCGGCCAGGCGTCAACGGCGCAGTACTGACAGAGATACAGTCGGCGCGGCGTCCCCGCTGTGTTGGGAGCGGAGCCATGCAAGGTGCGGACGTGGTGGATGGAGATACCTCCCGCAGAGACCTCGACGGGAACAGCGCCATCGGGCTTGAAGCCGGGGTCGGTGACCGCGCCGGCGAAAACGCCGTTCTGGTGATGATCGTAAGTGGGGCCTTTGTGCGAGCCTGGGACGACTAACAGAGCACCATTTTCGAGGGCCATGTCGTCGATGCAGACGCCCACGGCGAGGAGGTCGTCGTTCGTATGGGGGTAGAACGCCCAGTCCTGATGCCATTCGACGGGGCTGCCGAACGCGGCTGATTTCATGTTGAGCTTGTCGCCATTGGTGCGCATATCGTGACCGATCAACTGGGCGACGATGTCGAGCACGCGGTCGTGGCGCAGCGCCCCGTCGTAAGCCGGATGCTGCTGGGCCGGGTTTTTGAGCCGACGCAACTGCGGTGCCGAGGCGCTGTGGTCCGGCTCCAGGTCAAAGACATCGTCGCTTTCGGTGACCTGGCACGATTTCTCGACGAACCCATCCGTGACGTTCTGGAGCTCGACGACCTCTTCGGAAGCTAGGACATCTTCAACCGCGAGGTAACCGTTGGTGTGGTAGAACGCAATCTCGTCCTTGGAAAGCATGAGTCACCCCTCCCCTTTGTCACGTCGGGTGTAGCCTATCCATGGTGTCCTCATCAACGTCCTATCCATCTCTATCGCAGACGAACGATGCTCGTCTCATTCCACGGCGACACCGTAGAACGCGAGCATGGGTGCGAGTCGCTCCTTGTCCAGGGGCACGGCCTCGGGGTTGGCGCCGAAACCGCCATGCACGACCGCGTGCCCAGAGACGGGCCGGCCGAGAACGAGCCGCACCCGCACATCCAAGGGATAGACGACCTCCTCGACCGGCACTTCGCCCGCCTCGTCTTCGACTCGGAAGGGGTTGGCGGCCCGATCGACGGGCTCCATCCTGCCGGACACATGCTCGAAGACGAGTTCGATGGCGGCGCCGTCGTCCACTAATCGCGCCGCGTGGAGATCTGGCGCCAAGTAATCGACGGGCTGGTCATAGACCATTCCGAGCGCAGCACGAGCCATTCGCTCCCCGAGCATCATATTCCCGGCAGGGCTCGTGTGAATCTTATCGAACAGAGGTGCGTCAAGACTGGGGACGACGGCCACGCCCTCTATCTTGCGCGCCGCCTGCCTTTGAGCCTCGCGCACCTGGGACCAACCCCGTTCCTGAGCCTCCGTCGCCTCAAGATACCAGCGGTTGAGCTGGACGGTAATCACCGGTAGATCGGGTTCGTTCAAGGCCTCACGCCAGACCGCGACGGCGCGGCTGAACCGCTCTCCGTAAGTGCTGCAGTCGTTGGTCTCACAGGCATCGACGGCATCCTGCTCGCCCTGATACCACAAGATGCCTCTCGTGTTTCCGCCCGCGCGTTCAACGCAATGCACCATGTTGTCGAACAGATCCGCCTCTCCACGCTCGGCCGGATTCCATCGGAGAAGCGGTGAAGCGCCCAACGCCGTTTGCACCAGACCGATCGGGATGTTCAAAGCCCTCTTGAGCAGTCGTCCGAACTGCAGATAGGGCGAATGGCCAGGATATTTGTCCTGGTTGACCGGATGCTTCGTGTCCGTCGAATCATTCAAGGGGTGCGCGGCCAGCGCCCACTGCTCGCTATTACCGAAGAGATGGACGCCCAACTCCGGCGGATCGTGGATCGGTCCGAGCGGTCTTCCTGCCGAGTTGCTCTGGCCTGCGATGACCCACACGTCTCCGACGCCAAGAAAGTGGCTTGTGTCACCTCGCACATCCGCTTCACCGGGGGGGTACTCACCGAGGCGGAAGCGCGTCTCCAACCGGTAGAGACCACCGGCGGGCACCTCCCGAAGCTCGGCGCTCCAAGTGCCGTCGGCGGACGTAGGGACGGGATGCCAGTCTAGCGCCCGGCTCGGCGGAGCGCCCGTCTCTTCGGACACAAGCCGTACTTCCGCCGCCCCCTTTTCGTCGCCTAGCCGTTTTCCTCCGAAAGTGATCGTCCCGAAGCCGCGCGCATCCCGCTGGACGATCTGCCAGTCGCTGGGCCCGTACTCGATGATGGTGCTCTTCCACGCCTCAGCCATACGGCCCTCCCGCACGGGTTCGAGCTTTCGTCCTGACCTCAAGTCCCCGGAGGCTCGCCTCACCCTGGGCTACGGCAAGCGTCGAGGGTGGCGCCACGGTCGTATGAGGATGAATAATCCACATGGGAATCATAGGAGGGATGAGAGGAGTGACCATGTTCAGATGACGGTGAGAAAGCTGTTAGAGGAAAATAGGAGATCGGAGACTCTGTAGAACGGCACGATCCTACGCAGTAAGTACCTGTTGCGTATAAAGTTGAACACTTTTTCCCCCCACACAGTTCTAATCAGAATCCATTCAACGCGCATGAACCAGCAGATGCACCGCGACATGACGGGCAACTACGCCACCGCCTGCGAGCTACGCGTCTGGAACGCAGTCTCACCCTAGCTCAGGTGGGCGAGTTGTTCGGGGTAAGCCGATAACCGCGGAGCTAGCTCCTCTCGTCCTCCATTAGGTAGAGACCGAAGAAGCGCCCACAGAGAACGAGCTGGCTACCAGGAAGACACGTCAGACCGAGCCCCATGACGCGGAGACACCGCAATCCTGTACGCCTACTGAGGAGTGATCAGCATGAGGTGCTTTCTGCCGCTAGCAGAGCTGTTCGACATCCAGGGACGAATCCCCCATAGGGGTTGCCGGGGCAGCCACAGGCCACGAGGATGCCGTTGGCGTTGCCCGTGTAGACGAGCGTGATCTCGGCCGCCTCGCCTGCCCGCTCAGCCTGGCACGAGCCCACCAGGGCCACCAGGAGGCACAGCGCAGCGCAGGTCCACCGATGGCTCATGGCGGCTCGATCCCGAGCGTCCCGAGTTGCTCGCCCAGGACGCGGCCTACGTCCTTGACGCGCCCCGCAGCGCTGTACGCCACCGTGCCGTCGGCGCCAATGACGTAGAGCAGTGGCAGCGTCGGAAGAGCCCCCTCCCCCGCATATTTCTTGATGACCATCTGGTAGCGGTCCAGGAGAATCGGGATGTCGACCTTTCGCTCGGACACGAACGCCGCGACCGTGTCGGCAGGCTCGCCGACGTTCACCATAAAAAAGCGCGCACCGCGCCCGCGATATTGCTCCCAGAAGGCGGCAAGCTCGGGCAACTCTTCGATGCAGGGCTGGCACCACGTGGCAAAGAAGTCGAGCACCACGGGACCCGGCACCGTGTCGCGGGCAGCGAGAGTCGCGCTGACCCCCGCCGCCCTCCGAAAGGACGCTTAGATGCGTTTATCCGCTTCTAGCGGAACATCGTCTTGATCGCGCCCCAGGACGAGATCTCAACGGCCACACCTTCACCTTGGACGAACGTGAAGTCCGCATAGGTGCCGTCGTCTCCACTCGCCATGTAGACGGCGAGCTGCTCGCGGCCAGAAGCCCCCTCGCCATCGGAGCTGGTGATGAGAAAGGCGCCGCCCATGGTCTTGCCTCCGATGGGCAGGACCTCGGGACTGAACTTGAACATTGAGGCGTGCGGAAAGCGCACCTCGAGCGAGTAGTTCGCGCCGTAGGGGTCGTCGAAGTTGAACGCCGACGGGTCCACGGGCGGACGCGCGTAGTCATACTCCTGGTCGGGCGGGAGGCCCAAGGTCCAGTTGTTCGCGGTCTCTCCCTCTCCGTGGAGCCAAGGCATGCCCCGCGCGTCGGGGGTCTCCCAGGCGGTTAAGAACCAGACGTAGTCTCCGCGAATTTGGTCAATGCCGTCGCCATCGTGCACCGCGTCGATGAACAGCCCGAACGATTCGCGGGTCCAGGCGCCCATAATCTCGTCACCCGAGGAGGAATTATCGACGGCGTTGTCGGTGGCTTCCATGCCGACGTAGAGGAAGTTGTCATCCCAGGCCGCGTAAAACGTGGCGCCCAGGTCTTCGTCGGTCCCCGCCGTGCCCTCCGGCCCATGATCCACATCGGTGCCGAGCCAGGAGTTCTGTGTACTGAACCAGGCCCGATTCGCATCGAGCATCCGCGACAGGGTCCAGTGCCCTTCGGTGAACGCGAAATCCTTCCAGTCGCTCAGGTCACCATCGACTGTGACCCCGGCTGAGATGTCCGACGGCAGCGACGGGATGTCGAACTCGTCACCATTGTGGGCGCCAGCACTCGTCGCGAGCCCCGCGACCAAGGCCACCGCAGCCAATAGCATTACACTATTACGCAGCATTGTTTCTGCCCTTCTTCGTGGTTGGGTGAACAAACGCTTGACACTTCCGAGCTTCTCATGTCGCGTCAAACACCTCCCCTCCGCGGTCAGCGCGGGCGAGCGATCGACCGCCCTCCGCACTACCGGATAAGCGCCACACACCGGCTTGCGCGAAATGAACCGGCGTGCAGTTCGACGACATGAACCCGTAATGCGACCATCCGACCCCGCTCATCGGGGCCATCGTCGCGCCGTACACCGCCATGCGGGGGTGTGCGGCTGTCCGGTCGCACCATCTCCTCCCCCTTCGAACGGGATACCACGAAACCAATATACGCGGCCCATAGGGGCCTGTCAATCCCCTGTGACGATTTCTCAGGGCAACTCGCTCCGCTGAGTGTGCCGCCAAGGACATTCCGCCTCGGCTATGGCCTCTTCGATGCCGCGTGCCACCCTCTGAGGCGACTCTCTCCCCGCAGCTAGCTCTGCCTGAATGGAAACGTCGCTGTGCCACTTTCGGTGGGCGCTATCTGGGAAATCCAGCTCAACATCAGTCCTGGCCGACTAGGAACGACTTCCTGAGGATGCCCTGCGTGGCGTAGATCGAGCCGGTTCGTTCCGGGCCGGGAAATGGCAGGCGCACGGGAAGGGCCTCCATACGAGGCTCGTAGGTGGACTCACCGCGCAGAATCAGGGCGTTCCAATCCTCCCAGTCGGGTGCAGCCCTGAGCGGCCAGGCGTCGATAGCCGTGAGCGTCTTGAGCAGGAGGCGGCGAGGACGATCGGAGTGGTTGGGCAGCGAGCCGTGCAGGGTGCGGACATGATGGATCGAAATGCCACCGGCCCCCAGCTCGATGGGCACGGCCCCCTCGGGACTGAAAGCCGGGTCCGTGATCCCACCGGCGAAATGGCCGTCCTGGTGGTGGTCGTAGATGGGGCCTTCGTGCGAACCCGGGATGACGAGCAACGCGCCGTTTTCGACCGTCATGGCGTCGATACAGACGCCGACCGTCAGCACATCGCCGTTCGTATGGGGGAAGAACGCCCAGTCCTGGTGCCACTCGACGGGGCTGCCAAACGCTGCGGATTTCATGTTGAGCTTACCGCCGCCGGTGTCGCGAACTCCCGGTCCGATGAGCTGCTCGACGCTGTCCAAGACGCGTTCGTGGCACATCGCCTGACCGTAGATCGGATGGAGACTCTGAGGCGTTTTGAACCGGCGCACGCGGGGGGTCTCGGGGCTATGGTCCGGCTCCAGGTCATAGGCGTCATCGCTTTCGGTGACCGAGCGCGACTTCTCCACGAGTTCATCCGTGACGCGGCGCAACTCGGCGATCATCTCGGCGGGGATGACGCCCTCGACGCCGACGTAACCGTTGTCGTGGTAGAAGGCAACCTGTTCCTTTGTGAGCATCATCTCATCCTTTTCGGTATCACCAACATCCCATCGTACGTCAAAGTACCCTCGGGGGCAAAGGATTCCAAACTTGGCGTCATCGCTTCTGGCCGACCCGAAAAGACTTTCTGAGGCGCAACTGACTCGTGTAAAGTGAACCATAGCGTACGGTTGCCTTAGCACCGGGCCTGGGAAGGCGTACCGGAAGGGCCTCCATACGCGGCTGGTTGGTCGGTTCGCCGCGCACAAACTTGGCGGCGTATTCGGCCCAGTCGTCATAACCCATGATGGGCCAAGCATCACCTGCAGCCAGGACCCAGAGGTACAAGCGGCGGGGTTTGCCGGAGATGTTGGGCATGGAGGCGTGCGCGGTGCGCACGTGGTGAAGCGAGATGCCGCCGGCCGCCAGCTCGATGGGGACAGCGCCTTCGGAATTGAACGCCGCGTCGGTGATCCCCGATGCGAATGCACCGTCCTGATGATGGTCGTAGATCGGACCCTCGTGAGAGCCTGGAAGGACTAGTAGCGCGCCGTTCTGGGTCGTCATGTCGTCGATGGCCACGCCGACTGTCAACACATCATCGTTCGTATGGGGAAAAAACGCCCAGTCCTGGTGCCATTCGACGGGACTACCGACCTCGGCAACCTTCATGTTGATCTTGCCGCGGCCGTGGTGGCGAAAGGAGGGTCCGATCAACTGGGAGACGATGTCGCAAATGCCGTCTTGATGCAGCGTTTCCTTATAGATTGGATGCAGGACGGAAGGCGCGACGAGCCGACGTATCCGAGGTGTCTCAGGGCTATGGCCACGCTCCAGATCGAAGACGCCGTCATTCTCGGTGACAAGGCGGGATTTCTCAGTGAATTCATCCGTGACGCGCTGAAGTTCCGCCACCACGCCGGGCGGAAGAACTCCCTCAACACCCAGGTAGCCGTTGGTGTGATAGGAAGCGACCTGCTCTTGCGTGAGCATCCGCCCTCTCGCCGGCGTCACCGATGCACCGCGCTTCAACTCCAAACGGATGGGGTCAGCGTTTTGCCGCCGATAGCTCCGATGCCTGAGACCAACGTTCGCCCAATTGCGAGAATAGGTCCTAGTCGGCGGTCTGTCAAGGCTGCACCTCGACATGGGCCATGCTTCGACAAGCGTATGGAGGCAGCCCACGGGCCTTATCGATCCGATTGATGCTTGCTCGATCCCGGTCGCACTAGCACCTTCGAGCGTGTGGAGGGCACAAGGGCGCAAACGGCCACGAAGGAGAAAACCCTATGACGAAGCTGACGGACCCTTTCGGCGAGGTCGCCTAGGTCATCGCCTATTGGCCAACTGAAGGGGTATCAGAGCTCCCAACGGAGGTGAAGGCTTTTGCTCACGGTGACGAAGGATGTTGTGCTTCCAACGACGATTGTGGGGTCGTACCCGCGGCCGCGATGGTATACGGAGAGCTTACACGGACGGCCGTTCAAGCTCGCGCTGGCGGATGCGGTCTTCAGGGAACAGTACCTGGACGCCGTGGCCTGCATCTTAAACGAGCAGAAACGGGCGGGACTGGACATCCTGACCGACGGCGATGCGCGGTTCGATCTGGACGTTGGGGGGCGGTCCTGGTTCTTCTACCCTCTGGAGCGGATCGGGGGAATTGGTGGACGCCGGGATCGTTCTCCGGGATGGTCAAAGCGACTGGATTTGCGGCCGGGGCAGATCCTATGGGAAGTCGAGGAGGCGTACCAAGCGCCAACCGCAACCGAGAAATTGACCCGCGGACCGCTCGAATACGCAGCCGTATGGCAAGCGGCGCAGCGGATGACGGATCGGCCGGTGAAGTTCGGGGCCATCAGCGCTCAGACGCTTCCGGGCATGCTCTGGAACGAGGCGTACGCGGGCGAGAGGGAGATGATCCGGGACCTAGCTGCGATCATGAACGCGGAGCTCAAAGAGGTGGCCGCCGCCGGCTGCCGGGTCATCCAGGTAGAGGAGCCGCAGCATCACTTCCGCGCGCTGAATCCAGCGACGACTGAGGCTGAGCTTGAGTTCCTCACGGAGGCGTTCAACCGCGAGGTGGAGGGAGTAGAGGCCGAGATATGGGTCCACACCTGCTGGGGGAACCCGAACCAGCAATCCATCGTCTACGAGCGGCCCAGCTACGAGCGCGCTCTCCCCTACCTCTTGGAGCTCGATGCGGACGTGATCACTTTCGAGTGCGCCAGTACGGGCGGGAAGGATTTCCACTTGTTCGGTCGCCACGAGACGGAGGTGAAGATCGCCATCGGCGTCGTGAGCCACACGGCCACCAACGTGGAGCCGCCGGAGAAGGTGGCGAATCTGATCCGCCAGGCCCTTGAATACATACCCGTAGAGCGCCTGATCATCACGACGGATTGCGGGTTCGGACGGGAGGGCCTCTCGCGACGGATCGCGTTCTACAAGTGCGTGGCGCTGGTCGAGGGTACGAACATCGTGCGGCAGGAACTGGGGCTGCCCGAGGCGGAGATCCGGGCCGCAGACCCAACACTGGCCTTTGCCAATGCCAGGGAGGGTGTCATCATCTCGGGTCCGGAAGGCGCGCGATGATCGTGGCGTCTTGACCCCATTTGAAACCGCAGTTCTGACCCTTGACGGGAACACCATAAATAACGTCGATGGGGATGGGTGGATAAACCCTGTGAAAGGTGAAGGAGGCACATCGTGGAGGAACGCGACGCGTCAAAAGTGGGGTTAGCGGCCTGGGACAGCGGCGTCACACACTTTAGCGGGAAAGATGACATCGCAAGGCACGCCGACAAACTTGCCGAAAACACTTTCGACGTCACGATTCCGTTCGTGAAGCAAGGGTCGGGCACGGTGGATTTCTTCACGGATGTGGCGGATGTCGATCTGGGCTACCCGGACTGGGACCCGCTGAAGGTGCTGATCCAAGCCTGTCAGGACCGGGGGGTCAAGGTGCACCCGTGTTTCTGCGTCTTTCCCGAGGGAGAGCAGTCCCGGCTTCTGAGAGCGCATCCGGAGTTTACTGGGGTATATGAGAGCGACGTGCGCTGGGCCGGTATGGGCAACCCGGAGCTCCAAGGACGCTGGGCCTGTGGTTGCATCCCGGAGGTGCAAGACTACCTGTTCAGCCTCTACGAGGACCTTGCGCTTCGGTATCGGCCGGCGGGCCTACACCTGGACTTCATCCGCACGGGCGGTCTCTGCCGGTGCGACTTCTGTAAGAAGGAGATGAGGGCGAGCGGGGTCGATATTGAAACCGTGGAATTCCGAGATCCCGCCTATGAGTTGTGGACGGAGTGGCGCGTCTCGCGCATCGCGGATTTCGTGCGTCGCGTTCACGCGCTGACGACGAGAGAGGGCATGGAACTATCCGCCGCCGTATTTCGGGACTATCCCGAGTGCATCCGCTTTCAGGCGCAGGACTGGGCCGGATGGGCCGAGGAAGGGATCGTGGACTATCTGTTTGAGATGAACTACACGAACTCGATCCGCCTGGCCGTCTTGCGAACCCTTGCACACGTCGCGCAGGTCAAGGGGAAAGTGCCGCTCTGGCAGGGTCTGGGCAAGAGGAGTAGTATGTCCGTACTCAGCACAGAAGTGCTGAAGAAACAGGTGCGCGGCGTACTCGAAGCCGGTGCTGACGGCATCGTCATTTTCACCTATCCCGCGCTCACGCCCGAGGACCTTGCCTTTCTGCGTCAGCTACGGCGGCCATAGCAGCGTGAAACGGGGTTCAGCCCTAGTCCGAGGACGGGCGTCCATTCGGGACGCCGGAAGTTTGATGTGGGGAATCCCCGGCCAAGGAAGTACATCATGCAGGTGAATCGAGACCAATTCCTGGAAGAAGGGTATTTGATCCTACGCAACGTCATCCCGCCTGAGGAACTGGAGGGATTGCGCGCGAGCTACGAGATCCTGGTCGAACGGCAGAGGGCCGTCTGGACACGAGAGCGCGGCCCCGACGATCCGCCCGGCGGCGTCTGGGAGACTTCGCGGCAGCCCCGATTGCATCTCCGTGACCATCCTGGGTTGATCGACGATGAGACCGCGGGCGCGGTGGAGTTCTGGCTCCACGAAAACACGCAAGGTGTGAGCAGCGAGTTGATGGGAGTGCCTGATGCGGCGGTCACTGAGATGATGTTGATGTGCAGCCCGGTGCGCGACCACGGCCCGGCGAACTGGCACCGTGACCTTCACCCCATCGATACGGCCCCGCTGGATGGCTACGTGACGGACATCATAGAGAGTGGACCCAGATACGTGCAATGGAACATTCCGCTCTACGACGACGACGTGCTGTGGGTGATCCCGGGTAGCCATCTCCGGTTCAACACCGAGGAAGAAAACCGTCAGCTTCTGGAGGACCCACACGCGCTGCTTCCGGGTGGCGTTCAGACTCATCTCAAAGGGGGCGACGGAGTCGTCTATATCCTCCCCCTCCTACACTGGGGCAGCAACTACAGCACCAGGCTACGCCGCACCATTCATGGAGGCTTCTCGAACTTTACCTATTACAAGGACTTGAGCTTCACCGCTTTTCTGCGGCCGCAGTCCCAGGCAACGTTTGAGCGCTGGGCACGCCGGAGCGCCGAGATGCAGGATCATACCGAGGCGGCCCTCCGTGCTATCATCGAAAAGGATGATGCCGCGTTCCATGAGGGGCTCGAAAAGCTGCATCCGGGAAGGGGCAAAAAGGGCAAAATGCTGTCGACGGTCTTCCTGTCCAAGTCGGTCTACTTCATTAATCTCCTGAAGCATCCCGACCTTGACGGTGTCCCTGCCAAACTTCGCTATTCTGCGACGCGTCCGCACCCGATCACCCTGAACTGGGGGCCGCAATTCGCTGATCGCTTTACGCTGGCGGAGTCCGAGGTGCTGTGGGAACGGTTTAAGGGGCTCGACGCCAGACTCCAGACCGACGAGGAGCAATTCTCCCCCGGCTTCCAATCGGGGCCGATGCGGTACCACTTCAATGAGATGCCGGCCGATTTTGACGTTAAAGGTTTCATCGCAAGCTGGTAGATTGCTCCGCGACCTGACCCTGACAATCGACATCGCGTCTTTCGCGCTACCGTATGCGCCACAGAAAGGAAAAGGGCATGTCCATTGAGGCATTAGGCGCTCCGGAAGAGACGGTCTTTGGGGAAGATACGTCGTTTGCGGCTGAAGTTAAGCCGACGGTGAGCGGACAGGTGCACTTTGCGCTCAAGACCTACGCAGGGGAGACTGTGTGGGAAGAGAGGTCGGAGATTGTCAACGGTAAAGCGTCCGTTGTATTAACTGCCGAGCAGGCTGATGGATTAGAGAAGGGCAGCAGAGTACTTGTGGCTACAGTCAACGGTGACAGCGATGAGAGCGCTCATACAGCGGTACGTTTGCGCGGCCGGATTTTTCGCGATGTGACCGAAGCCCCTACAGGCATGAAGGACGGCGATGAGTTGGTCATCACCGATATGACACTGTTAGAGCTCCAAAGCAGCGTCAGCAAGGCCAGCGAGAAAGGTAAATGGTGGCTTCGCAACTATACGCTCCCTGGAACGGCGGAGGAGCACTCGCTCGTCTGTGTCCAAGAACATGACTTCGATGACCCGCAATCCTGCATCGCCCCGGCGATCACGCTGCCCTTGAACCTTGAGGGCTGGTACGAGATCTGGGTGCGAACCCGTCGAGACCGTGGAAGCGGCGGTATTGACGTGCGGCTCTCAGGCGAGGGATATTTCCGGTTCTGTGATCCGCGGGAAATCAGCCCCGAGCATGTAGACGGTCAGGGTGAATACGGTGCGTTGCTTAGTATGCTTTACCGGTCAGAGAATATGACCGGCCAGAACCTGGTGTTCCAGCAGCCTTTTGGAACATATGAGGCTAATTCCAAAGCCTGTAACGCCTCGCTGGCAGGTGTGCGGCTGGTGAAGCTATCGGAAAAGCAGGTTGAACAAATCCAGGCAGAACGAGCGCGTAAAGACACTCAAATCATGGGTTATCACGAGGACGATGATTTCCTTATGGCTTGGGGGAGGAAAAGCATAGATCCTATCGCCAGGCTTAGAGAACCTCTTCGTTACCAAAGTGCTGATTGGATCAGCCTTGAAATAGGAGAGGAATCCGGGCTGATCATACCCACGCCCTACAGCGAAATAACGAGGCTCCCAACCTTTAGAACGGATTTTCATAGACGTTTACATGATATCCTCGATTGGTCTATTGATAATTATATCAATATACTTGAGGAATTATCTCGCTATATTCATGAGGTTGATCTTAAGGTTTTCGCCTCGTATTTTGTGAGTCGTTGTTTCAACCCATTCTGTGCGATTTTGCAGAAGCATCCTGACTGGAGAATCACGCGCCCTGAAAGACCGGGCTATGTGGCTTGGGATTACGCCCATCCGGAAGTGCATGAGTATGTCTCAGAGAAGATCGGATGGGTTATCGAAAATCACGATATTGATGGCTTTATGCTTGATTACACGCGTTACGGACACAACTTCAACGTCGATGAGCCGAATAAAGCCGAGCGTATGAATGCGTTTATACGTAAGCTGCGCGTCTCGGTGGATGATACCAATACCCGGAAGAAGCGTAAATGTCTCCTGGTGGTCAGCTTTGGTGAGCGCTGTTGGCATCTCTTGGGCTGGGGCACAGGTGAACTCGAAAACCAGGGGCTCGATCCGAAGATATGGATCGAAGAAGGCATCTTCGATATTCTGATGCCGGAAGGGCCGACAGTCCTCGACTACATTGAGATGGCGAAAGGTACGGAGACGCAGGTCTGGCCGCGTAAAGAAGGAAGTTCGACGCTTGAGAATCATCAAAAGATTGGCGAGGTGAGCCCGAAGAGACTGGAGAGAGACATCAAGTGGGCCCTAGATCATGGAGCCGACGGGATATATTTCTTCAATCACTCCTATTCGTGGATCGGCATGAGTCGGCTTGGCTTCAGGGAGGAGTTGGAACTGCGAACGAAAGTGGATGAGGTTTACGGTATTATAGAGGGCCCGGTTGCGACATTTATAACGTGGTATCCAAACGCGGATGAAAAAGACGTCCAGTATGATGCGTTAAAGCCTCCTACTATTTCGCCTGACGATGAGCAAATGGTGGACGGTGAAGTAAACGTTCCGATTCGCAACACGTTCGTGCATCCTGTCACGGCATCCGTCAGTCTTGTCATACCCGAGGTCAGCGAAGGTCGATGGGCCGTAACTTCCGCCGAGGGTTCGGTTGCACTCGCCGCCGGTGAAGAAGGAGAAGTGATATTGTATCTCAAAGGCAAAGCTGATGGTTATGGAACAGTACCCGCCCTCAAGATCGAGCTGTCCGATGAAAACCAGATTGTGCTTCGTCGTACCGTTCCGCTGCGTGTCGGCCCAACGATGCGTTGCAGGAAGGCAAAGTCCTCTCTGGTCATCGACGGTGAATTCAGTGAATCGGGATGGCGTGATATTGGGGGGCTCGAGAGCTGCGCTCTTTTGCGGACGGACGATCAAACAGGAGCTCCATGGCAGACAAAGACGGCGATGGCTTATGATGCGACTCACCTTTATCTGGCCTATGAGTGTACCGGCTTGGCTGTCTTTTTCAACGTGGACGGTAAGGAGGAAAGCCGCGACGTCTGCGGAGGCGACCATATCAAGATACTCATCGATCCAGAAGGCGAAGAGATGCAGTATTTTACTTATGGAGCGATTGCGAACGGCGAACGGTCGAATACTCGCGCTAGATATGCACCCTTCAATGGCAGGTTTCGGAGAGACGAAGGCTGGAAAGCGGAATGGATGGCGGAAACGACATGGCTTGAGGATGGTTACCGCATCGAGATGGCTATTCCTTTCAGCTCGTTGGAGTTGGCGGAACCCCAACCCAAAGCGGGGCAGCAGTGGAGAGTGAACATCGTGGCTGAGTCCTGGGCCACAGATGATGGCAAACCTGTTCTCGCGTCGTGGGCAGGGCCGCAAGAACCGTTTCATCTTCCCCGCTATTTCGGAACGCTCCACGGCACCTTGGTCTTTGAAGACTGAGGTGAAAACGCCTTCGGGTGCCTACTGACCGAACTTTTCTGGAGGCTATCGCCCACACGTGGCCTGCCCCACAAACCGGTCGATTCGTTGTGTTGGTCGACGGGTGGAATGGGTAGGTATCGACATAGCGTTGACCGGGACATCGGCAAGATGGCAGGCGAGATAGCTAAACAGCGGGAACTTCGAGATACCTTTGGGGGCGGGTCAAACAGATGCCCAGTGGGTGCGATCAGGTGATAGACGGCGTTGTTCGAGAGCATCTATACGTTTTACGTCGTCATCAATGGGGCGTTCTTTAGACGCCTGCACTTCGATATAGGAAATGTGGGTAGATAGCTATGACTGAGCCGGAGATGCACTGGAAGGACCAAGAGGATCACTACAGGCTCAGTCTGCAGCTTACCGGCGAGGATGTGAGCCGTATCTGGGGCTTGAAGTTGCGCATGCGGGTTGGATCGGTCCGGGTGAGGATTGGGGGCATCACAAATGTGGAGACGCCGGAGAAACACCGGTTGAAGGGCTACTCCAGCCGCGCGATGGAGGCGGCCATCGAAATGATGGAGGACAATGGCTACGACATGAGCGTGCTCTTCGGCATACCCGACTTCTACCATCGGTTCGGCTACGCCGCGGTCTTTCCCGAATCGTGGCTCTACGTCAAGACCCAGGATCTTCTGAGGGCGGAGGCTCGCTATGCTGCTCAGTTCATGAGGCGGAAGAGCGACCTTCCTGAGCTGCTGCGACTGTACAACCACAATCATGCCGAGCGGACAGGCACACTGGTGCGCCCGAAGACCTGGAGATGCCGGAGGCCCTGGCCGCTTGATGTCATTGTTGCACTGGACGCCCGGAAACGCGTGGTTGGCTATCTGAAGTACCTCAAAGAAGATGAGCGCTTCAAGGATGATAGGCCCGATGGCGTAGAAATAGAGGCGCGGGACGACAGCGCGTTCGGGACGCTGGCGGCCGCTCTGGGCCATCGAGCCCGCCACAGGGACGTAAGCGAGGTACGGTTCTGGCTGCCGCCGGATCACCCTTTCGGCGCCTTCTGCGCAGGTCTCGGCTGCCGTTGGGAAATCTACCACACTCCCAAGAGCAAGGCCATGGGCCGCATCATCTGCCTGGAGCGTTTGATGAAGAAGCTCACGCCCGAGCTCGGGCGCCGGCTGGAGACTGCGGAATCTTCTTGGAAGGGCGAGCTATCTCTGGTGACGGACATAGGAGTTGTGGGACTGGAGGTGGATGGGCGAGGCGTTCAGTTGGGGTCGCCACAGCGACGCAACGCATCTGTGATCAAGATTCCGCAGATGGCACTGACACAGCTTGTGATGGGCTACCGCAGCGTGGATGACGTAGCGCGCGATCCGGAGGTGACGATTCCCGTTCGGCTGGTGCCAGTCATGGAGGTGCTCTTCCCGAAGGGACAGCCTTATATGGCGCACCCGGATCGGTTCTAGCGGAGCTCACGACGCCACCTAGCGTGATGGTGCTCTAGTCGAGTTGCTTCTGATAGCCCATATCATATGACACCTAGGGTCTTACAGGGACAAGGAATCGGCCGTTCCTTGCACAGCCTCGAAAAGCAAATCACCCATCAGCCAGGGAGAGCACATGAAAATAACGGATGTCCGGGTCATTGGCCCGACGCTTGTGGAGGTTGAGACCGATGAAGGCATCACAGGGATCGGTGCGACGGCTGCTCCGAAACCTGCGATCGCCGCTCTGCTTGAGTCCGAAACCGTCGGGTTGCGTCCCTTATTGATTGGCGAAGATCCGACTGACATCAACCGCCTCTGGCGCAAGATGTCCGAGGAATGGCCAGCTCAGGTAGGACGGGGTGGCGAGGGAGGTATGGCGGTGAACGCCATGGCGGCGGTCGATATCGCCCTGTGGGATATCGCTGGCAAAGCGTGTCATTTGCCTATCTATAAGCTGCTCGGGGGCGCGATCCAGCCAGAGGTGATGGTCTATGCTAGCACCTCCAGGTCCGACAGACGTCTTGTCCATTCGCACCCAATGAAGGGAAAGACCGTTGAAGAGATGGTGCAGGAGTGCGAGGAGTATGTGGAGCAAGGGTTCAAGGCCATCAAATTCGGTTGGGGTAACTTTTTCGACTCAGATGGACAGGAAGCCCTAGCCGCAATTCGCCAGGCGATCGGCCCCGATATCCATTTGATGATCGACTTTGGCTGCCCGGATTACGTGGAACATGGGTGGAACGTCAAAGACGCTATAAAGGTGGCAAGACTCCTGGAGAAATACGACATTTTCTTCCTCGAGGAGGCACTACATCCCTATGACGTAGAAGGTTTTGCAACGCTCACACAACACTCTCCCGTCAAGATCGCTACCGGCGAAAGTCTGACCACGGTCCGCGATTTTCAGCGATTGATCGAAGGCCGTGCCGTGGACGTCGTCCAGCCGGACGCTCAGCAAATGGGGATAACGCAGTTCATACGGGTGGCCCAGAGGGCCGAGGAGGCCGGTATTCTTTGTATCCCTCACGGGCCATGGACGGCAATACTGGTCGCAGCTCACCTGAATGTGCTGGCTACGCTCAGCAACGGTATCTTGATTGAGTACGCTGCTTATGCAAGTTTCGAGGAGGGCACCGCCCAGCAGATTGGCACCGACGCGATGCTGAACAAGGTCATTGAAACCCCCTCAACGCTTCGCAACGGTCATCTGCAGTTGCCGGAATCACCTGGCCTGGGGCTGGGGAGCTTTGTGCCAGAAGCGATTGCTGAACTCGAAAGGGAAACGGTCTGATGAGAAAGTCCCCCGTTCACAAGGTTGTGGTGACCGGACCTGGATGGGAAGAGAGCCTTCTGAAAAGGGCTTCGGCCGAGGGCTTCGGCGATCTCGAGATCGTCCAATGCGGTGATCGCGATGAAACACTGAAACAGCTCGCAGACGCCGACGTTGCTGTGGTGCCGCCCTGGGATGTAGAGATGCTCCATGCCGTCCAAAACTTGAGGTGGGTCCACACCGATAACGGCGGCGTCGAGGCCTTCCTCTTTCCGGAATTCATTGAGATCCCTATCCCTTTCTCTTGCGCCAAACCCACTTATGCCATTCCAGGGGCGGAGTTTGCTCTCGCCGCGATGCTGATGTTCACTCGCAGGAACCACTTCGCCATCGGGTCTTCGAAGACCTCCCACTGGCTGGAACCGCGAGACGATGAGCTACACCCGGAAGACCTGGCGGGCAAGACTGTCGGGATTCTGGCCCTGGGACACACATGGGTCGAGCCCTGGCGCCAAGGCTGGCGGCTCTTGGGACGCACGTGATGGGCGTCACGAGGCGACCCCAGACGTCCCTGGAGGGGGTCGAAGAATTGTTTACGCTGGATCAGCTACCCGAACTTCTGTCGAGGTCGGATTTTGTCGTTGTGGCCATCCCGCTGACCGCCGAAACCCGTGGAATGATCAACGAGTCCGTGTTCGAGCAGATGAAGGAGACGGCATTTCTGATCGATCTCTCAGGTCGTCCTTCCCTATTCGACTATCCAGCGCTGGTGCACGCCATAGAGGAAAAGTGGATTGCAGGTATCTGCACACAACCGAGCGGGTATCAGCCCGGTCTCGGAATGCCGCCCGTCGACTCGAAGTTCTGGCAACTCGACAATGTCGTGGTATCGCCTTGCAGGGGGACCTCGCAAGAGGAAGCAGAGACTGGTCTGGATCTGTTCTTCAAGAACCTCCGGCGCTTTCAGGCGGGACAGCCTCTGGAGGGCTTGGTCTACAAACAGGCGGGGTACTGAAGCCTGCCTGAGATGAGGTACGTATGCTTGGCGATCCCCTGAGAAATCCCCGACCTAGAGATTACGCGAGGCGGACACCATGACAATGGCGGACAAGGTGATAGACGTTGGCACGCGACTGGAACCGTTCATTGACGAGTATCTGATCGACAGGATGGACGGCGCTAGGTTGGTGCTGCACCCGCCGACGCAGTGTGAGGTCGCTATCGATCACGATGGCAGCAAACCGTGGGAGGGCAACACCTGCTGGAGCCACTCAGTTTTCCAGGATGGGGACATTTACCGGTATGCCACCACCCCACAGCCATGGAGTTCGCCGAGCGTACCTTAGGGTCGCCGTTCTACCTGGCCAACAATGTCTGCATGATGTGGTGCCAGCCGGGAGCATCCCGTGGCACGATCCATTCGGACTGGCCTCTGGGACGGGGCGTCCCCGAACCCTTTCCCGCGTGGCCCATGCTGCTCCAGACCATGTGGATGCTGACCGACTTCACTCCCGAGAACGGTGCGACCCGGCTCGTTCCAGCCAGTCAGCGATCCGGTCGCCCGCCGGAACGTGAAGGCGACGACGCAGGCGAACTGCCGGCGGTCGGGCCAGTGGGGTCGGTTCTGATCTGGAACGGGGGCGTCTGGCACCGGAATGGCTCCAACGCAAGCCGCGACCAGCACCGCATGGGCGCTAACATCGCGTACATCCCCAAGTACCTTCACCGGCCGCGCGACGCATGGCCGCTCGTCGGACGAGAACTGTACGGCGACTTTCCCGACGAACTGAAGCAGCTTCTTGAGCGCTCCGTCGAGTGATGCCGCGGTTGCGTGTGCGACATGATCCGCTACAGCTACATCGTCATCAACCCGCTGGCATCGTTCGCCTCCAACGGCGAGATCCAGAGCACGCTCGCCATACTGAAAGCGTGCGGCTACGAGGGAGTGGAGTTCAATCTGACCCAACCGCAGGGCGTCGGTCTCGACCGCCTGGAGGGGTGGGTGGCAGACGCGGGGCTTGTGATCGCCTCGTTTCTGACGGGTGAAGCCTACCGCGAGGGGCTCTGCCTCAGTTCACCGGATGGAGAAATCCGCCGTCGGACGGTGAGACGCCTGATCGGGTACCTCAGTGTGGCCCGGCGTTTTAACGCCGTCCTGGTTGTGGGTCTATTGCAGGGGCTGCGCAGCGATGAACCTGACGAGAGCCTTGCGCAGGACCGCATCGTCGATGGCCTTCGAGAGGTCGCCGCTGCCGCTGAGGAGATGGCAGTCGAGGTCGAGGTCGAGCCGGTGAACCATCTGCAGGTCGGGTTCAACAACTCGGTCTCGGAGGTCCGCCGGCTCATTGAGACGGTGGGCTCCCCGGCCCTGGGGCCGATGGTCGACACGATTCACATGAACATCGAGGAGCGCTCCCTCACACAGCCAATCCTCGACTGTGGGCCCGACCTGCGCCACGTCCATCTTTGCGAAAGCAACGCCTCGCTATTCGGCTCGGGCCACATTGATTTCGCCGCAGTCATCGGAGCGCTGGACGAGATCGACTACGATCGGTTTGCTTCGGTGAAGGTGTATCGCGGAGCAGGCCTCGAAGAGGCGGCACGATCAAGCATGGAGGTTCTGCGCAAGCTGGTTCCGACTAGCGGCGAACCGCGCTCTTCGCTTAGGTGATGTAACAAAGACGTTCCTGAGCAGGCGGACCTGGGCGACCTCGTCAATGAGGGCCGCCGCGCCACCCGCATGGAGACGGCAACGGGGAAGATCAGACGCCGGAGACGAGTTCGATGAAGAGGCGGCTGAAGCGTTGATTGCGGAGCGAGGCGCTCCGGTCCATGAATTCCTTCGTCTGCCGGTGATAGCCCACCACCGAGATGAACTCTTTCCCTATCGTGAACGACCGGTTCTGGAAGAGGATGACGAAGTCGCTCGACGCGAACTCTGCCAGCGGGTCCCGCTTATTGCGGAACCGGAAGGCGGCGAAATTGCGCGTGCGACGATTGTCCACGAACCCCAGCCGGAAGCCCTGCTGCCCGAGCCGGAGAATCGTGTTCTTGCTGATTTGGTAATCCACCTTCAGGATCGGCGCCGTCCAGGACTGGCTCCTGGCGGCCGCACGCGGGGAACCCTTGGGCTTTGCGGTCTCGACCAACGTCAGCCGCTTGAACATCGGCGTGATCCGCCACTTGCCGAAACGGAACCGGTAGTCGAACCGGTTGACCATCGTGAACTGGGTCCGGCGCACGTCGTCCTGGGACGTGCCGTCTTTGAACATTTCGAGAAGCTGGTGGTTGTCCAGGATACGGACGTTGTTCTCCACATGCAGGTTCAACACCTGCGAGTACCGCGTGCCCAGCCAGAGCGTGCTGGCGATGGAGTTACGCATCAGCAGCGTGTCGTAGCCGGGATCACCCGGTTGGGGTCCCGCAGGAGCAGGGAACTCGGCGAACGTGTAGTAGCTATTGCGAATGTCATCGCGAACGCGTTTGGTATCGTGGCGAATCTCAATCTCGCCGCGGGCTGGATCGCTCAACACGAAGCGGGTCCGAACGTAGCGTACGTCGTTGCGGGTACCTTCCGCTATCCCGCGACTATCGAACCTGCCCACCGCCACTTCAAGGGGCCGTATCGGCCTGTAGGCCGCGAAGAGGTGGCTGCCTTCGAGATCCTTATCGTACCGAAAGTCGGGTTTCTCATCATCTTCGTGCTGATCGACCTGGAGGTTGTTGTTCCAGTCGAAACCATAGAGGAAGTCCACGGGATCGGAATGGTAGAGGAGGAAGGGTTCCTCGAAATCCGGGATGCGGTTCTCGTTCTTGTCCTCATCCCACGTGGCGTCCCGGTCCTCGTCTTGACCGGGGAAGACGCCCGCATCCCGGTTGTTTTGAAGCTCCGAGACCGCCTCGTTCGAGGCGTCGTCGTCCGACCATGGATCGCCGTCATCGTTGTCGTCCACGAGCGGGAGCTCAAAGTTGAGAGGAGCGATCCTGTTGTTGCCGCCTCGATCGTTGTATAGCAGGACGCCGCCGCGATAGCCTTCCCGGCTCCCCTGGTAGCCGCCGTACTTGGGTCCCACGTGAAAGAGCTCCAGCCCCACGTCCAACCCGTCCCCCAGGGTCTTGACCGCGTTGATGAACCAGGCGGAGTCTCGCGTGGGCGAGAGCTGCTCGCCCCGCGGCGTCGGAAACTGCTGGTAGGTCGATGAGAGCGCGAGTTCACCGCTGAGCGCTAGGCCACTGAAGTCCGCCTCCAGGTCGACGCCGTAACGGGTCGTGCCCGTGTTGAAGCCGTAACGGAATCGCACTTTTCGTTTATTCGAGAAATCACGGATGTTGCCTTCGGCCCGATCGATGATGACCGGCTCGGTGGAGCGGTCTACAAACAGCACGGGATTGCCGTTCTCATCAAACTGTCGTGGGACCAATTCAAACTGCTTGTCGGAGAACTTATGCGCTTGACTAATCCCAATCCGATAGTCGTTGGCGACAGTCGCCTCGATCTCCATCGCTATCGGGATGGGGCTCAGGGGCATGTCGTACGCGAACGAGAGATCCTCGAAGCCGTTCGCCTCCCAGTGACCCCCTACCCGCTGCCCGCCCAGGATGGCCGGAATGAACCGCGTCAGCACGCTATCCCCCTCGGCGATCACGCGCACGATCGGTTCCCCGAAGACGGCCGCGCCACCGATGCCATCCTCCGGCGAGTCGTCGCTGAAAGTGAGGATGATGCTCTCAGGGGGGAACATTTCGTAGGGAAGACCACCGCGCACCTGGGTGATGAATTCCTTGCTTCTGGCGCTTTCGGCGTGCATGTTCACAAAGGTCGCGCCCAGCTTCACCGCATCACCGATCGCCGTCTGCCAGTGGGCGCCGAAGAGGGGAACGGGGCTCACTGCGTTCCGAGACAGAGTGAGCGGTCCCGTGATCGGCCCCGGCTCCAGGTTTTCGATGTTCTGCCGCCATGTGGGATAACCGCGGGTGTAAAGCAGAGTCAGGGCGTTCTTCTCGGACGCCATATCCAGGGCGATGCCGGTGAAACGAGGGAGCCGCAAGGTGAAGCTCGTGAAATTGGTACGGATGTCCTGGGCGACGGTGAACTTCCACTTCCAACTCTTGTAGCCGTCGCTAGAGACGGTACTCCAGTTGAACCAACTGTTCCAAGTGGGGTTCCGTTCTCGGTAGCTGCCGTCGAGCGGGCTCCGGTTCCCCGCTCCCTTACCCGGCCGGTGCTCGACCCAGCTCCACTGCGAATAGCCTTCGGCCAAGAAGTTACCAAACGGGTCATATTGCTTCTCGATCCTCGGCCTTGCATTGTACGGTTGAATCCCCCTTGCAGCGTAATTCCTATATGGTTCGAGCCATGTGCGCCCGAAAAACGGCCTGATGCGCTCGCTCGCCCCGAAGACCTGCGCCCAAGCCCAAGTATCGAAAAGCGTACCCGTCAAGACGAGCGCTAGTGATACAACAAGAGCGCGTCGCACTTCGCATGTCCCCCTGCCTGGGTTGACCACGGATATTTCCTTCCGAATCTACATCATAAGAACGCGATAGCATGCCATCTGTCAAGCACGTTTTACGTTCGTCCGGTCTTGCGTCGGTGGAGAGCTCGCTCAAGCCTCTTTCGACGAGACGGTAACTTGCGTCTGTGGTGAGAAAGCACTATCTTCGTAAACGGTAACTTCTAGCCGTACCAATCGTCATTAGAGGATGCGTGCATCGCATTGGGCATGCGTCCTTTTAAAGGAGAGGCTCCATGGCCGACCAGCCAACTAGTAGAGCATCACGGTTCAACACACCTTCAGCGCGGCTAGACCTCGGGGCGATGGCAGCGAAGCAGACGCGAAAGATCCGCGTCATCAGTCTTATCGTGGCCATCGCGCTTCATGGATCTCTGGCGGTCTGGAAGGTTTCAGCGGAAAGGCGAGCCGTCAAGCCGCTGACGACCCGCTTCATCAAGCGCGAGCCGCGCCTGGTCAAGCCCCTGGAACTTCGGAAAGCGCCGAAGCCCAAGCGGCGTCAGATGCGGCGGCGGATGAAGCGCGTGCGCGCTAAGGTGGATACGCGAGGGATCAGCCGTGCGCCAAAAGCAAGCAAAGTGCTAGACAGCCTGGTACGTCCCCAGATGGTGGTGAGCCAGTCGGCGAACTTCGAGCGTCCCGCTCTGGAGCCCATGATCGAGTCGGGCGTGGTTCGGGCCGCAAAGTCGAGCGGTCGCCAGCTCGATATGAAGCTCGAGATGGTGGACGTGACGGCCTTCGACTACGGTCGCGATCGAGCCATGGTGGTTCAGGACACGAAGGACAGGCGCCGCATCAGAGGCTTTTTCAACATCGTCGCTGTCTACCTCGCTGACCGGGAGACCTTTCGGCAGACCAAAGGCACAATCGGCGAAGCGTACAAACAGCATGGTAAACGGACAGGGGGGCGTGCGCTGTCGGACTTGGCGGATGCTCTCAACGAGTTCACGGACATCCAGGTCCAAGTAGTCGATGACATCGCAGCTTCCGACGGCCGGCTTCTCGAGGTTCCGTGGGCGGTAATGAGTCCGGGGAACGGCGCGGATCTATTGAAGAGCGAAGCCGCCAATATCGGGAAGTATCTGACGAGCGGGGGCTTCCTGATGGTCGAAGGCAGCTGGACGACAGAACCGCGATGCCGCAACCTGTTCGTCAAGTCTCTAGATACCGAGGGACTTCGACAGGGGCACCACTGGGAGTTCGAGATCCTGCCCGATGACCACCCAATCTACCACTCGTACTTTGACTTCGACGGCGCGCCGTGGGGTGGCGACCTGTTCAGTTCCAGGGAGGGGCTCGGCTACCGACAGGCGGACTACTTCTACAAGTTCCCGTTGGAACGGCGCGACTACATCGAAGGGATCACGCTGGACGGGCGCTTAGTCGCCATCTACGAGGTGAAGCAATACATCAGTCACTGGACGCGGCACTGGTTCATAAACACCGGCTGGACCCGAGGTAAGAATCGGAACAACATCGACATTCAGAAGTTCGGCATCAATATCGTTGTTTTTGCGCTAACGCAGGAGGGATCGCTCGCTAGACGCAGCGTGTTGAGCGGTGACTAGAGTGCTCGCAAGGCCTCTTAACCGCGAGTAAGCCACCGGTGGTCCCACGGAGGAGCGCCGAGGCATGAAAGCTGAGGCGTGCGGCAAGCCACTCCCCAACGTAGCGAACGCGGGAGCGGTAACCCCAGTTCCCGGAATGCATCATCGTTCCGCCTCGCCCTGGCTGGGAATGCTTCGAGATACGGCTTGGTGGCGCGCCAGGTTCGCACGCGCGAAGGGCTCGCTGGGGTCAATTTTGAGCGCTATGCGCCACGCTTTGACCGCCTGATCCAGCCTGCCGGTCTGGGCGTAGAGCGCACCCAGGTTCACGTAGGCACGCGCGTACTCTCCGTCAATCGTGATGGCGCGCCGGAACGCTTCCTCCGCCCGCTCGACTTCGCCCGTTCTTCCATAGACCAGCGCCAGATTGTTATGCGCCTCAGCGGCGTCGGGCATCGCGTCCGTGACCGCCAGGAACTCCCGTTCGGCCCGCTCGAAATCGCCGCGACGCGCATAGAGCATCCCGAGGTTCGAGTGGGCTTCTACAAGCGTGGAATCTAGCTGGAGTGCCGTCCGTGATGCACTGAAGGCCGCATCTTCCTCACCGAGTTGAAACAGCACCGCGCCCAGGTGGACGTAGGCCGCCGCCGCATCCGGTTGGAGCGAGATCGCCCGTTCGAGCAGAGGTTGAGCACCTTCGAGGTCACCGGTCCTGCTCCGGACGCTCGCAAGCCCCACAAGCGCCGCTACGTCGTCGGGTGCGAGCCTCAAAGCGCGCTCGAACGCCTCGACGGCTTCGACATGCCGGTCGAGTTGATTCAACGTTTGGCCGAGATGGGCATGCGCTTCAGTGGCTTCGGGCATGAGCTCGGTCACCTTCTGGAAAGCGGCCAGTGCTGGCTCGGGCCGCCCTCCAGCCAGTTCTACTCGCCCTTTCATCATGAGTTGACCGACATCGGCGATGGCACGGACATCGACCGTGCGGAGGCGTTGTTGATCACGCTCGGCAGCCGCGAGGAAGTACCCCACATTGGCGTCGCCTAGGACCAGCGCTCTGGCCCGCTTGAACGCTTCGAGGGCCAGCGGGATGTCGCGGCTCAACCAGTCGCGGACCTGACCCTCGATGACGTGGCCCATGGCGACATACTGTCGGTCGAGCGCGGCCCACGCGGTGGTGCCGGGTGGGCCCGCCAGGATCGTCGTTGGATGAGAGCGTAGCCGACGCAAGGTTTCCACGATTTCGGACGCCATGCCTTCAGCGACCACCCACGGAAACTCCATGTGGGGCCTATCATCGGTGTGCAGCAGGTCGCCCCGGGTGTACGATGCGAGATCCGTCTCATTGAGCAGGAGCATGCCCAGGAGGACCTCCGGCGCCTCGAGATTGACTTCAGCGAGGTGCTTGCGAACCGCCGGTGCCGCCAACCGGCCCCGGAAGACATCGATATCCAGAGCCAGGGGGTGCTCCGTCGCGACGAGCACCGTATGGCCCGGATTCACCCACCAGAGCGTCGCATGCGGGAAGACACGCACGAAGGTCCTGACGAGCATCCTGTACTCATCCGGCGTCATGGCATTGGTGGCGAGCCATGCGCAGACCGTGCCGTCGGGGCTCAGCCGCTCCTTGCAGAGGCGATAAAAATCCTCGGAGTAGAGACTCGAACTGAACCTCGGATGCACCGCGTTGAACGAGATGGCATCGTAGGTCTCTTGGGTCGCAAAGATGTGATTGCGGCCGTCACCGATCAGCAAGCGCAGGCGCGGATCATCGAGCACACCGCGGTTCTGCTCGAAGAACAGCGAGGCCGTCTCGATTTCATCGCGGACGAGCTCGACGCAATCGACACGCTCGGGATCGTAGCAGAGCATCGCTCGAGCCGTACTGCCGAAGCCGAAGCCGACGATCAAGGCCTTTTGGGGATTCGGGTGAAAGAGCATCGGCAGATGCCCGAGCAAGAGGTGCACTTGAATATCCTCGTAGGCCGTGAAGGCTGTATTGGCCCCGTTGATGTTCAGCTCCTTGATCCCATCGGCGCGACGCTGGACCACCGCGAGCGAAGCGTCAAGCCCTTCCTTCGCGTAGAGCACTTCGAACCCCTGGAGCGCTCGGGCGATCCTGGCCGTCGAGAGAATCAACGGCGTCTGAGTCGAGACACCCACGTTCAGAAGGAAGAAGGCGGCCGAAGCTCCCAACGCAGCCCATCGCAAGGATCTCCTCTTCCACGAGCGCGAATAAGCGAACAGGAACACGCCAAGAACGAACGAGATGCAAGTGACCACGGACAGCGTCAGCCGCACACCGAAGAGGGGGACGAACAGGAACCCCGCCACCACGGAACCCAGAATGGCGCCCAGTGTGTTGAGCGCATAAACGCGGCCGATCGAGCCACCGATGGTGTCTAAGCGCCCGACGACGATCCGACTGACGATGGGGAAGGCTCCCCCAAGGAGCAGCGTGGGCACTAACATAGTCGCTCCTGCGGCCAGGAACTTGGGTCCGATCGAGGACCACCAGGGCTGGACTGAATAGCCAGCGGCAGTGTAAGGGCTGAAGGCCATGAGATACTCGATTGATGGCATGACCCCGATGGCGGCGATGGCTCCTGCGCACTGCGTCACCGCAAAGAGACGAACAGGATCGCGGGAGCGATCCGCCAGCCGGGCGAAGATGAAGCTGCCGAGGGCGACCCCACAGAGGAAAGTCGTCAGCATCGTCGTGAAGGCGTAGGTCGTCTGTCCGAGGACGTAGACTAGAAGACGCGTCCACACCACCTCGTAGCACAGCGCCGCAAACCCTGTCGCGGCATAGGTCCAGGTCACGAGGCAAACGACGCGGTCTGACGGCGCGATAGGTGTCGCGAGGGCTTTCCGCGATGAGTCGGAAAGCGGGCTGGGTACTTCAGGCCCGGAGGTATGCAGTCGGTCAAGCGCTAAAGCCCCGAAGGCTGCGGCCAGGTTCAGCACGACCGCCCACTGGAGCGTCGCGCTCACCCCCAACGCCGCCAGCGCGACGAACCCCGTCAGAAAACACCCAGCCACTGCGCCCAGTGTGTTGAACGCGTAAATCGCACCGACCCGCCAGCCGACATGGCCAGCGTGTTCCACAACGAGGCGGCTCAGGACTGGAATCGTGCCGCCCATGAGTATCGTCGGCGGCAAAAGGACGGCCGAGGCGAGCACGAACTTGATCGCGACACTCAGCGCCTCAGCGCCTTCGAGCGTCACGTATGCGGTGATGTAGACGTGACTGGTGGCCTCTATCAGAAACGGCGAGGCCAGCCCCAGGGCACCGATACCCGCCTCCATCGCCGCATACCATTGGAGAGGCCGCCCGCCCCGGTTGATGAGCCGTCCGAAGAGCGCACTCCCAAGGGCGAGCCCTCCCATGAAGACGGCGAGCACCGTCACAACGGCGAAAGAGGAGACGCCGAACACGAGTGCCAGAAGCCGCATCCACAGCAACTCGTACGCGAGCCCGGCTGCACCCGAGGCTAGGACCAAGAGCCAGAGGACAGCGTTCACGACGGCGATTCTCTCACGACCGAGGCGCGTACGAAGAGCACGGAGCCAACAGCGTCACCAGTCCAGCAGCCTCATCAGGTTATCTCCCTTCACCTTCATCCGCTCGTTCTCGGAAAACCCCTCCATATGCGCATCCACGATCCGGGGCGTGCCACTGCCCCACACCAGTCGATCGGGTCCGAAAGCATCGATCACCCGGCGCGTGAAAGGCCAGGCCTCGAGGTATAGGGGAGCGTCCGAAGAGAAGTGATTCAGCCCGGAAAGCTTCATGTACACGTTGTCAAATGAAGCCAGATCCAGCACATGCGCGTACTCAACGGCATCCCCCATGTGAGGCTCCGCCAGATGGTCGATCAGCACCGTGAACTCGGGATAGGCTCCAATGGCCGCAGCCGCATCGAGCGCGTAGTTGGGTCCAATATGAAGCTCGATGATAAGCCCTAGTTCACCGGCTCTCTCCCAGAGGGCGCGCACCCGTGGACTGGCGATGCCGTTTAGGTCGGACCCCTTACTCCCGGTGGCATGAAAACGAGTGGCGATGATGTGCGGCTGGCCGGCGACTAGTTCCTCCAGCTTGCGGGGCGCATCTGGATTCTCGGGATTAAAGAGGCTCGTGCCCTTCAAGCGCCGGGATTCCCGCTCCAGGCAGTCGAGGATCAAGCTGTGGTCGTCCACATAGGGTCCGGGTTGGACCAGGACTGCCCGGTCGATATGCTCCTCCGCCATCCGCTCCAGGTAGGCTTCTAGCGGATCGTCCGGTAGACGCGAGATACCGGGCGTATACGGAGCATCTCTGTGGAAGGGATAGCGCTTCACATCAGGGCTGAACATATGCTCATTCCATTCCACAATCATCATGCTCCCCCTCTGCGATCATCCGATGGGACAAGCTAGGAAAGTCTTACCGGGCGCTGCCGCAAGCTCCTTATGGGCGCGTCGCATGAACTGACACCCTTCATTTTCCATCGATCTGGCGGCGCGCGTAGAGCCGATCCGTGGCGAGCCGACCTTCGCTATGACCATGACCTCTTCAGGATGGGACTCGAAGCGGCGGCTCCACCCGTCAAGCTCCGCGATGACCAGCCGTCGGTGCACTGCCCTCTCAATGGCCCTCGGAGGAGAGGCTCGACCATAGATAAGGGCCGATCCCTCCGCAGAGAGACCGGCCCATTCCGTGGGGTTCTGAGACCAAGGACGTCCCAAACTCTGAGCGGACCCTGGTCACCATCGCCCTTCTAAGGCCGGAACAGCGCTTTCACGGTGCTCCAACTCGAGGCCTCGACCGCCACCGCCTGCTCGATGGTCGCCATCCCCGTAGGAAAGCCAGTGGCCTGATTGTCCATGATGGCATACGTCACATGATCCATGGCATCGCCCGGAATCCCAGCGACCAACGGCTTGAGCGTAAAGGGACCCGCACTGTCATCGGGCGATGGCTCGATGGAGATGACCGCCACGCGGCCCGCCAGGTCCGTAGGAAATTCCAAGCCGTCTGGCGCGTTCATGAGGAAGTCTTCCCCCGGGAAAGGCGGTCCACTGCCTGAACCGCTGAACGGCGCGCTCATATCAGCCATAGCCGGGTCGGTGAAGGTCCCCGTCGTCACGGGTATCCCATCGATCACGGCCCACCCCTCATAGACCCACCCGGCGGGTAACGTCGGGAGCGTGAGGCCTTGGGCTGGCTCCCCGGAAGAGAGATCCAGGAACCAGACGCCGCTGTTCTCGTTTTCGTCGGAATCGTCGGTCGGCGTCGCCAGGACGTACTGCCCCATTGCACCCGTGAAGTCATCCCCCAAAGACGCTGCGTGGCCGACGGTCAGTGCCGCCGAACCATTGGCGACGCCTCCGGACAGATAGTGGGTATCTGACGGGATGGCATCGGTGTCCCCAGTGGGCTCGATCGTGAGAACGATGGCGGCCGCACCGCTGATGTCGACTCCCGTCTCGAAAACACCGCCGGGGATGGCATTGCCGTTTAGGTCTACCAGGGCACCATTGGCGTCTACGTTGAACTTGCCCGTCGCGACGGGCGCCCCGTCAACGATGGCCCAGCCTTCGTAGTGGTAGCCATTGGCCAGAGGTTCAATCCCGGAAAAACTTAGGGTCAGATGGGTCCCTGTGGCGTCGCCATGTCCCAAACCGAGGAACATCGCGGCCATGAGAATCAGCTTTCTATGCTGCATGGCTTTACCTCACATGTGTGCAGTGGATGTATGGGTCATCAAACGCGGATGGTCCGTCATTTCCGTAGCGGGTGGCCTCACCTCCTATTCGGTGAACGATGAGCTCCGAACGATCCAGCCCTACAGACGGGATCGGTGCGTACAGTCCGCGACTTTTCATATACTATAAAATGCCAAAGCTCTCTCTTTCGTTGCAGAAACTTTCTTCCTGTAGGCTAAGTAGAGCATGAGCCGCTTCGGTAGGTCCTCCCGAACGCTGGTCCGAAGCGGGGATCGTGGTACAGCGCGTGCGCGAAGGTGAAGACACCTTGACCCACACCGCATCTACGCAGCGCTCTCCCTTGCGATGTCACTAAAGATCCCGGCCTCGCGCAGCGCTTCGTAGACGCGGTTGTGGCTTTGGCGCAGTCGACGGTAGGTGGGATACGCCTTGGGGTCGGGCACGATGGGTGCCAGCATCTGCGGGCGAACCATAGCCTCGCGCGCGGCCTCCAGCGAGGCATGGGCGCCGATGGCTGTTGCCGCCAGGACCGCAGCACCCAACGCCGCGGTCTCCTCAACGTTGTTTTTGACCACCGGCCGCTCGAAGACATTCGCCTGAATCTCCAGCCAGGCCCGAGAGCGGTAAGCGCCACCGCTAGCCCGAAGCTCGCGCACCGGGGCGCCCAGACTTTCGATCTCAGCCAGGTTCTTCGCGATCTCGCAAGCGACGCCCTCGGCAACCGCCCGCGCCAGGTGGCCAGGGCCATGTCCCGGCGTGAGCCCAACCAGGACGCCCGTCGCCTCGGGGTCCCAGTAGGGCGCGGCCGAGCCCGTGAAGTGAGGGACGAGGACCAAGCCGTGGGCGCCCGGCGGCGTCCGGGATAGGAGTTCATTCAGCCGCTCGTACGGGTCACGGGCACTCTCGCCTTTCGTTGTGCCGTGAACATCGGGATGCCACAAGAGGTTCCGCAGCCAGCGGTAGACCGCTCCCGTAGTGAATATACCGGCCTCGCACGTGAACTGACCGGGGATGACGTGGGCCGTGCAGAGGGTGCGGCGCTCAGGGTGGAGCCGTGGAGCATCCACCGGCGCGACGACGAACGAGCCGGTGCCGGTCACCACGCTGATGACGCCGCCGACGTCCGCACCCGTCCCGAGTGCAGCGGCCTGCTGGTCGCCGCCGGCGGACACAACGGGCAGACCCTCGGGGAGCGATGTCCGGTTGGCTGCCTGGGGTGTGACGGTGCCCACGACGGACCCCGGCGGCATAATCTGGGGCATTTGCCCGACCCGGGCACCGGCGGCTTCGCACAGGTCCTGCGCCCACGCGCCCGCTCCCAGATCGTAGAGCATCGTGCGTGAGGCCTGCGATGGGTCGGTGAGCACTTGGCCTGTCAGCCGCCCGACGAGAAAATCGTGTACCATGGCGAAGGTCGCCGTCCGGTGGAGCAGATCGGGCTCATGGTCGCGCAGCCATAGGAGCTTGGGCAGCGTGAAGTAGGTGTGGAGCACCAGGCCCGTCCGCTCGTAGAGGGCGGCTGCGCCCAAGCGCTCATCCAGTTCGGCACACTGAGTCCGCGTGCGCCTATCCTGCCAAAGGATGGCCTTTCGGAGCGGCGAGCCGTCCGGGCCCAGGGGAATGACGCTCGAACGCTTGGAGGTCAGGCCCAGCGCGAGAGGCCGAACGTTGGGCGTCTGGGCGAGCGCAGCGCGTATCGTGGCGCAGAGAGCCTCCCACCAGGTCTCGGCGTCCTGCTCGACGCCGCCGTCTGGGAGGTAGTCTGAGGCGTAAGGCTGGTGCGCGTGAGCTAGCTTACGCCCCCCAAGATCGAAGAGAAGCGCCCTGCAGCCGCTACTGCCGGCGTCAGCGGCGACGATGGCTTCCACTGGGGACATTATACCGAGGAAGGAATAACGTGCGGGCTCAGCGGCAGTGATCAGCCGTCCGCTTCAGCATTGGGTTCGGCTTTCCTGGGCGTCGCCAAGAAAGCTTGCTTGGCATCTCGATCAAATCCAGCCGACTCATAGAATCGGTAGGTTCCCTCATCCTTCCGTCCTGTGAGTAGCATGATCTTGTAGCAGTGCCTCCTCCAGGCGTAAGAAAGGGCATGATCGAGAACCGATCGGCCATATCCTCTCCTCCTGAAACCGGCGTGCGTCACGACGTTTTCGATGACGCCGTAGGGCCGACAGCCACGCGTCAAATTCGGGATCATCGTCAGCGTACATGAAGAAACCAGCCTGCCCTGTATGAACGCACCAAAGTACTTCAGGTCCGGGTTGCGCTGGATGTTTTGCCACAGGGCTTCGACTTCCCGCCGTGGCGGCAGCGGGTCATCGGACGCGTGCAGGTGCTCGTATAACTGGAACAGTTCGTCCAGTTCAGATGCCGATATGTCCCTGATTTCTACGGTCATGGGCCGAATTAGAAGCCTGTGAAAACGCGGGTGGCTCGACGCCTCACCTCCATGCGCAACCGAGCCACGCTAGTCCAACGATAAACACGGGTGGTTCTTGGGGACGACGTGTCGAACTCAACCCTTATTCCCGCCGATGGTGGAATGGCCCCCCGCGAGCCCTAGGAAGAGGCGGTGCACGCTCGCCTCCGGCGTCAACTCGGGGTGGAAGGCGGCCGCGAGAATCGCGCCCTGCGCCACGAGGATGGGGTCGCCCTCATAGGTCGCCAGCGTGCGGACGCCATCGCCGGTTTCGGTGATCTTGGGTGCGCGAATGAAAACCAGGGGCTTGGGATCGGGGCCCAAGGCGGGGATGGGTGCTTCAGCGACAAAGCTCTCGCGCTGGCGGCCGTAAGCGTTCCGCTCAACGACCACGGCCAGGACGCCGATGCTCTCCTGTTCAGGGCCGTGCACCTGTTGGGCGAGCAGGATCAGCCCGGCGCACGTGCCCAGCGCTGGAAGGCCCGCTAACAGCCTATCGCGCAGCGGTTCCCAAAGCCCACCTTGGTGAAGCAGCTTGAGCATCGTCGTGCTTTCGCCGCCGGGGAGGATGATGCCATCGAGTCCCTCCAGATCGCCGGGCGCACGAACGCCGCAGATCTCCGTCTCTAACTCGCGCAGGACCCGCGCGTGTGCCGCGAAGTCGCCCTGAAGCTCCAGGATGCCGATGCGCATGGTTTGATCTAGGGTCATCCCTCGACGGGATCAGGACGGCTGCCCTCGATGAAGTCAGGGTGGTAAAGGTGTGTCGGGAGCTACCGACATTTCGTGGAGGCTTCTAGCCCCCCCGGCCCCACTCCGCACGCAGGGAAGGGAGAGCCCAAGAACTCGGAGGGAGGGAGAGGCGATGTCACGAACGTCACCAGCCGCGCTTGTGGAGCAGTTCCTCCTCGGGCATGGTGCGCACGTCCAGCCCTGGCATGGCCTCGCCTAGCTCCTCGCTTACTTCGGCGATGACCTTTGGGTCCTGGTAGTGAGTCGCGGCGAGTACGATGGCGCGGGCGCGGGCGGGCGGATCGGATGACTTGAAGATGCCCGAGCCGACGAAGACCGATTCGGCGCCGAGCTGCATCATGAGCGACGCGTCGGCCGGGGTGGCGATCCCGCCCGCGGCAAAGTTGGGCACGGACAGCTTCCCCTCGCGCGCCACCTGCTTAACCAGCTCCACGGGGGCGCGCAGTTCCTTAGCAGCCGCATAGAGCTCATCTTCGCTCTTTGACCCAAGCGAGCGGATATGGCCCATCACAAGCCGCATGTGGCGGACCGCCTCGACCACATTGCCGCTACCGGCCTCGCCCTTGGTCCGGATCATCGCGGCGCCCTCGCCGATGCGCCTGAGCGCCTCGCCCAGATCCGTGCAACCGCAGACGAAGGGCACGCTAAAGGCCCATTTGTCGATGTGGTTGTGTTCATCGGCTGGGGTGAGAACCTCGCTCTCGTCGATGAAGTCCACGCCCAATGCCTCGAGCACTTGCGCTTCCGCGAAGTGGCCGATGCGCGCCTTCGCCATCACGGGGATGCTTACGGTACTCATGATCGCCTTGACGATGCGCGGGTTGGCCATTCGTGCTACGCCACCCTGCGCCCGGATGTCCGCCGGCACACGCTCCAGTGCCATGACCGCAGCCGCCCCGGCCCCTTCGGCGATCTCCGCTTGCTCGGGTGTAGTCACATCCATGATCACGCCACCCTTGAGCATCTCCGCCAGGCCCACTTTCACCGTCCAGGAACCCGTCTCCACCATGACCCTCACCTCCAGAGTAGCACCCATTTCATCGGGACTAAGAACACCCTGCTAAGATACACCGTGGCGGTGGTTTTTGCCAAGCGTACTACACGCGAGGCACTCACACCTGCAGCGCCTCGCGGGAACTTCCGGGCAGGGCGCGAGTCTCTCCGGTCGACGCATCAGGTTCGCCCTCAAGGAGAGAACTTGCTATGGCCCAGCCCGAGAGCTTCAACCCCTGGCACAACGCCAGTCGTTTGTTCGACGCGGCGGCCGACCGGCTCGGCCTCAGCGACGAGATACGGCTGCTGCTCAAGACTCCCTTCTGTGAGGTGCGCGTCGAGGTGCCCATCCGGATGGACGATGGCCGACTGGAGGTGTTCATCGGCTATCGTGTACAGCACAACGGCTCCAGGGGTCCGATGAAAGGCGGCCTCCGCTACCATTCGATGGTGAACCTGGACGAAGTGCGGTGTTTGGCGGCGTTGATGACCTGGAAGACGGCGCTCGTCAACCTCCCCTTCGGCGGTGCGAAAGGCGGGGTGACCTGCGACCCCATGACGATGAGCCATCGCGAGATGGAGCGGATGACGCGGAAATTCACCGAACGCATCGGCTTCATTCTAGGCCCCAACCGCGACATCCCCGCCCCCGACATGAACACCAACGCGCAGGTGATGGCGTGGATCATGGACGCCTACAGCTCGCGCTTCGGCTACTCGCCGGCCTGCGTCACGGGAAAACCCGTGGATCTGGGGGGCTCGGTCGGCCGGGAGGAGGCCACCGGACGCGGCGTGGCTATCGTGGCACAGCTCGCGGCAAAGGATTTCGGCATCAAGCTGCGTGGGGCGCGGATCGTGATCCAGGGTTTCGGCAACGTCGGTTCGTACGCGGCGGCTTTCCTCGACGAGATGGGCGGCAGGATCGTCGCCGTCTCGGACGCGAACGGTGGCATCCACAGAAGCGGCGGACTCAACGTCGGCACTCTACGAGAACATACCCGGAGCACCGGCAGCGTCGTCGGCTTTCCCGGCACGGAGGCGATCGGCAACGAAGCGCTTCTTGGGCTGGAGTGCGACATTCTGATTCCGGCGGCGCTGGGGGGCGTCATCACCGGAACCAACGCTCCCGACATCCGCGCTAAGATGATCGTCGAAGCCGCCAACAGCCCCATTTCAACCGTCGGAGATTACATCCTGACCGAGGACATGGGCATCATCATCATCCCGGATATCCTGGCGAACGCGGGGGGTGTGACGGTCTCCTACTACGAGTGGGTGCAGAACCTCCAGCAGTTCTTCTGGGAGAAGGAGCAGGTCGCGGAGCACCTCGAAAAGACCATGACGCGGGCCTATCAGCAGGTGCGCGACCGGGCGAAAGCGGAGAAGATAAGCCTGCGCACCGCCGCGTACGTGATTGCACTGGATCGGGTCGCGCAGGCGGAGCGGCTCCGCGGCGACGGCTCCTGACCCTCGCGCGAAGGATCGCGTCCGAACGCCGCGCCTGCAGATCGGCACGTCGGGCTTCGACTCTTCTCAGTGGCGCCGCTCTTCCACCCACCCGACGTCAAGTCGCACGACTACTTTACCTACAGCGCGCGTCACTTCCCGGCCGTTGGGTTCCAGCGCCTAATCCTCCTCGGGCGTCTCCTTGCCCATCCACTTGGGGTCGCGCTCGCCTCGCATCATCCCGCTCGCGCGTCCCATGCGCTCGCGCATCCTCCTACCCATCTCGCTGTGCTTCCGGCCTCGGCCCGGGGCGAAGCGCATCTGGAGCATTTTCCGCTGCTCCGGCGTGAGCACCGCGAGCACGTCCAGTCGACGCATCATCTGAAGGAGACGAACCTCCGTCTGGAGCGCACCCACGTTCCTGACATGGGCCTCGATCTTCTTCCGGTCGGGTTCCGGATCAGACATCATGGCGCCCATTTCCAGCCGCGCCAGCTTGAGCTCCCCGCGCTTGGGGATGAGCTTCTTGGCGCTTGCCAGGAAGATGTCCTGGAGCTCGTCCATCTGCTCATCGGTGAGCTCCAGCTCAAAGCGCATGTGGGCGAGCTTCTCCGGGCTCAGCCCCTCGTACATACTCATGAACGCCCCCGCCCGCTCCACGAACGTCAGGCTCGCCACGGCGGCGAGCGTCAGCGCCCACACCACGAATCGTGCTTGGCTCCTACACATCTCCCACGTCCCTCCTTCTTCCACCGCGAACACCTCGCGCATCACTGGCAGGCACCGCGAGCGCGTCCAAACCTACGCGTCACTTGGAGCAGGTTGATCTCGGCCTCAAGCTCGGCGATCTTCGGCACGACCTGTGTCTCACTCGCGACGTAGAGGTCCCAGATCTTTCGCTCCTCTAGTTGGACGCCGCCCAACCATGATGCGTCTCGTGATCCAGTTCCCCCCGTGAGCCAGGCGGGGGAATGGTTCGACGGTCTCGGGAAGGTGAACGGGTACCAGCTAGAAGAAGACCTTGGAGGCTTCCCAGAGCAGGCGGGGCTGATTCCACAGAGCGACGGCGAAGACCCTGCCCACCGACCGCTTCTCCTCGCTCACCTTGAGAGCGTTCCTGGCAATGGCGTTGAGGTCGTCGTCTTCGAACCTGCTGATGGCTGTCTTGAGGCGGTAGTAGCGCTCGTGATTGGTGCCGTAAGTCTTCTGCCACACCACGTCGTAGCGCGCCAGTGCCTTGTCGGTCACAAGCCCTTCCAGCGCCGTCTCCGCCGCAACACGCCCCGCGATCTCGCCCGCGCGCATCGCCGTGATGATCCCCGCACCCGAGACCGGGTTGCACTGCCGAGCGGCATCGCCTACGACCAGGCAGCCCCTCCCCGAAAGCCGCTTGAGTGCGGGCGCGCAGGGCACGCCTCCCGCCACGCGCGCGATGATCGAGACCCCAGGGAAGTGGCGCTCGACGAAACGATCGAGCATCTCGAAGGGCCGGTTCTCCTCGGCGTAGTGCCCGGCGATGCCGAGGCCCACGTTCGCGATCCCAGGGCCCTTGGGGAAAGCCCAGGCGTAGCCGCCCGGAGCAACTTTTCGGCCAAAGTACATCTGGCAGACGGAGGTGTCCAGGTCCACGCCGGCCATCGTGTACTGCGCAACGCATTCGAGGTCCTTGACCTTCATCTGCGTCCTGAGCCCCGCCCAGCGAGCGACACGCGATTCCACGCCGTCCGCCCCGATGACGACCCTACACGCGACCGTCCGCTCCCGCTCGCCTTGGAGCAGACGCACGCCGGCGAGCGTCCCGTTCTCGTGGACTAGGCCCAACGCCTGTGTATCGGCTACGATGCGGACGCCGGAGCGCGCCGCATCCTCCGCGATCATCCGGTCGAAGATGCGGCGCTCGAGGATGTAGCCCGCCTCGCCGGTGGTCACGCGAATGCGATGGCCATCGGGGCTGACCATCTCGAAGGCAGTGATCGTCACGGGGGCCCAGCGCGGCTCGGGGGGGTAGAAAGCCGACAGACGCGAGGAACTGATCGCCTCCGCGCACCGCACGGGCGCACCGACCTCGCGCTTGCGCTCGACTATGAGCACCCGCGCGCCGCCCTCGGCAGCAATCTTCGCGGCGTAGGAACCTCCCGGTCCCGCTCCGACCACGACGACGTCGTAGCTTTCCGTCATCGCGTGTGCGCTGGGCTGACGAGAAGCGTCAGTCCCGGGCAAGGCTGAGCGCGCCGGGCGGACAAACCCAGATGCACAGCTTGCAGACGGTGCAGGTCTCGGGATCGACGTCCAGGGTGCGCTCGGAGATGCTGATGCAATCGGGCGGGCAGATGCTCACGCAGGCGCCGCAATAGTCGCAGTCGCCCAGGGACACGTGAATGTGTCCGCGTGCCTCGATAGGCTCAGGACGCCCGTCGATGGCCGCAGGCTGATGTGTCGCCTGCGCGCTCACTGGCTGCCGTCTCCGGCGCCCGACGTGGCGGATGCCGTGGCAAGCGCCTCGCCGGTGGATTCGGGCTCGACCTCGACGAGCTCCAGCCGCCGCTTGTCGCCCTCGCCGTCCTGGTCTGGGAGGAGAGGGTAGCGCCCCGAGAAGCACGCGGTGCAGTAGCTCGCAGGGTTGCCCGGCATGGCCTCGAGCATCTCCTCGAGGGACAGGTACTCCAAGCTGTCGGCGCCGATCTCCCGCCGGATATCCTCCACCGAGCGATTCGCTGCGATCAGCTCCCCCCGCGTGGGGAAGTCCATCCCGTAGTAGCAGGGGTCCTTGATGGGCGGGGATGCGATGCGCACGTGCACCGACCGGGCCCCCGCCTTACGCAACATGGCCACGAGCTTGGATTGCGTCGTCCCGCGCACGATCGAGTCGTCCACCATGACGACGTCCTTGCCGTTGAGAACGCCGCCGACCGGGTTGTATTTCAGCCGCACCGAGTCGTCCCGCTGCTTCTGCTCGGGGCGGATGAAGGTGCGGCCCACGTAATGGTTGCGAATGAGGCCAATCTCGAATCTTTTACCGGCAGCCGCGGCGTAGCCCAAGCCGTGGGTATTCGACGAATCTGGCACCGAGATCACGACATCCCCGGGCGCAGGATGCCCGTCCGCCAGCCGCTTACCCAACTGCCGACGGCTCTTGTCGACGTAGTCGCCCCTCAGGCGCGAATCAGGCCGCATGAAGTAGATGTACTCGAAGACGCAGAAAGCCTTGCGGCCGCTCCGGCCCACGCGCTCGCTCCGTACACCCTCGGGTCCGAGGATCACCATCTCCCCCGGCCTCACATCGCGCTCGTACTCCGCCCCGACGATATCCAGCGCGCAGGATTCGGAGGCCAGCATCCACCCATCGCCAAGCCGACCCAGTACCAGAGGGCGAAAGCCCATCGGGTCGCGGATGCCGATGACCTGCGTGGCGTCGGCGATAACCAGGGTATAGGCGCCGCGGATCTGCCCCAGCGCCTCGCGCACCTGCTCGGCCAACGTCGTCGCGGAGGAGCGGGCAATCAGATGCATGATCAACTCGCTGTCCATCGAGGTCTGGAAGATGGCTCCCCCCGCCTGCAACTGTTGCCGGAGCCGCCGGGTCCCGAGCAGGTTCCCGTTGTGACCCAGCGCCACTCGCCCATCCTTCAGTTTCGCCACGATGGGCTGGACATTTTCGGGTAAGTTGGAGCCCGTGGTCGGATATCGATTATGCCCGACGGCCAGGCGACCGGCGAGCCGATTCAGGTCCTCGCGCTTCGCGAACACCTCCGCGACTTGACCCAGACCGCGGTGCCAGCGCAGGCGCCTGCCATCGCCGGCGACGATCCCCACGCTTTCTTCGCCACGGTGCTGGAGCGAATGCAGGCCCAGATAGGTAAGATCGGCCGCCCGCTCGTGCCCGTAAACGGCGCAAACACCGCACGCACACCGCGGCTTGTCGTTCTGCAGACTCCGCGGTTCGTTCACCGACGCCGAATGCTCATCCATCGCCCTCTCCCCCGGTGGGTAGCTATCAGACGTCTCGCAAGAGCACGATCGGATTACCGTAGATCCACGCCCGCCCGCGCCTTCGCACCTCCACGCGATAGACGCCGGGCAGGTCCGTCGAGTAGAAGAGCTCGCGCCCGAAAGCGGTGTGGATGACCTCCCCATCGCGCAGAAGCCGCGTCTCGCCGCGAGCGGGTACCCGGACTTGGAAATCCACGTAGCCGCTGAGCTGAACGCGGTCCCCCATCTCGTATGACACCTCTTCCCGCGAGCCCCAGAACCGAAAGCCGCGCGCCTCGCCCCACCGCCGGTTGGAGACGAACGTCCGCCCGGCGCGCAGGGCACCATAGACCTGCCCCTTTGCCGTCGATACGTCGGGAGCCAGAGGGCGCTCCAGCATACAATGCGTTCGTACGGCTCGAAACATCACCTTGTAAGGGAAGATCTCGACGGTCGCCGGACCCAGCTTATGTCTGTGCGCGTGAGCGTCCGGCCCGCCCACACCCACCACACGACGACTCCGGTTGAACTGGTCCCACCGCACCAGCGTTTGCGCCGGTGGTCCCTGAAGATGGCTCCTCGGATGCAAGAGACGCCAATATTTGTTGCGGGGGGTGAGCCCCTCCATCCATTCCGACGAGTGGTTCCACAGTTCGATCCCGTCGAATCCGACGACGTCCCAACGGGTCCACGGATACGGCGGATACTCCGGCATCGCGCTGCGGCACTCGTCCGGGTGGGCGATGATCCCCAGGCCCTGCCGCCTGTGCGCCTCGCTGACGTACTCGGGCGCCTCCATGCCGAAGCGCAACGCCTCCTCCAGGCCGAAGATCAGGTAGTGGTTCTCGTCGTTGCGGTCGTTCATCTCGAAGCCGATGAGGGCAAGTGTTGGCCCGTAGTAGCGCTCGTAGCCCTGCTTGAAAGGCTTCAGGGTCAAGTGATCGGTGAAAAGCAGGGCGTCTAGGCCCACGGAAGCTGCGATCTCAGCGATCTCCGGGATGGACCTGCTGCCATCGGAGAAGGTCGAGTGGATGTGGATCGCCGTCACGATCTCGTGATCCCGTCGGTCGGAGATCGATCTTTCGATGCCTGGCTTCGGACTTTTGCTCATCGGCTCAGTTGCGCCACAACGTCCCTGAAATCCTTGTCGAATTTCCGGAATGAGCGGCAGCGCTTCCTGGCGAGCTCCAGGTTGACCACGACCGAAGCTAGGCTCTTGTAGTTCTTGATGTGAACCTGATGGAGCATCGGCTTAGCCGCTTCGCTCATAGCTCACAGTTCCCTCGCCGCTCGGACGGCGTTCTTGAAAATCCAGAGTCCATCGGGCTCGACAGGGGATTCGCAGCGCGTCCAGCGCGGGTATTGCGTACGGGCCAGCGCCCGCTCGGGGTGGGGCATCAGACCGAAAATGCGCCCCGAGGGATCGCAAATGCCCGCCACGTGGCCCTGGGAGCCGTTGGGATCGTCGGGGTAGACGGACTCGCCATTTCCCGAGCGCGCGCGGTAGCGCAGGACGACCTGGCCCGCTGCGGCGAGCCGGTCCACGCCGCCCTCCCCCGTCATGATGAACTTCCCCTCTCCGTGGGCGACGGGGAACTCGACGGCCTGGGGCATCTCGCGCGTGAAGACGCAACGCGATCTCGGCTCGAGGCCCAGCCGCACCCATCGCGCTTCGAAGCGCCCTGAATCGTTCCAGGTGAGCGTCGCAACCTGAGGGGCACCGGCCTCGCCCAGAGGCAAAAGGCCCGCCTTGACAAGCGCTTGAAAGCCGTTGCAGATGCCCAGGATCAGCTTCCCGGCCTCCAGAAACCGCGCCAGCGGCTCAGCGAGCTTGGTGCGCAGTTCGTTCGCCAGGAGCTTCCCCGCCGAGACGTCGTCCCCGTAAGTGAACCCTCCTGGGAGCACCCAGATGGCATAATCGTCCAGCCGTCTCTCGCCACGGGCGAAGGCCTCGACATGGCAGAGTTCCGGTTCCGCCCCCGCGAGCTCGAAGCCCCACGCGGTCTCGGCATCGCAGTTGGTCCCCGCGGCACGAAGAACAGCGACTTTCACACTCGCCACGGTAGGCACCTCAGCTTACTCGACCCTCGCCTTTTCTCGCAAACAGAGAGGGACGAAACGCACGTCTCAGAAGTCCGCCAACGTCCCCTGCCATGCCGCTTTCAACTCCGCTAGCTCCGCCTGCAAGATGCCCCGCCCGCGCAAGCCTCTGATCTGTAAACGCAATGCGTCCGTAGTCGTTCCGATGATTGATGCGGGGACGTCGCCGAGGGCCTCCTCGAATGCCGCTCGATGCACCGGATCGACCTCAACGATGAAGCGCGAGGCCGATTCGCTGAAGAGCGCCCAATCGTCGCGCCGGAGGTCTTCACTCCGGGGCAGAGGCTCCAGCGATACCTCAGCTCCAACCTCCCCGCTGAAGGCCATCTCTGCCAGAGCAATGCCCAAGCCGCCATCGGAGGGGTCGTGGCAGGCGAGAACCAAACCCTCTTGAATCGCACGCGCGACGCCAGCGAGGACGCTCTTACCTAGCTCCGGGTCCACGGCGGGTGGCGCGTCGCCCAGCGCGCCATGGAGCGCCCAGTACTGTGAGCCGCCCAGCTCGGCCTGAGTCAGTCCAACGACGTAGACGAAATGCCCCGGCCCTTTGAAGTCCATCGAGACTGCCCGCTCGGCGTCCGGCAGGACCGAGAGCGCCGAGATCAGAAGCGTCGGCGGGATCGAGACTCTGTGCCCAGCGGCCTCGTGGAAGTTGCGCAGGCTGTCCTTGCCCGAGACGAACGGGGTCCCGTAAGCCAAGGCCAACTCCGCGCAGCCCCGCGCGGCCAGGACCAGGTCACCCAGCGTTTCGGGCTCGTCCACATCACCCCAGGAGAAATTGTCCAGAAGCGCCGTGCGATCGGGATCCCCGCCAACGGCCACGATCTGCCGCATGGCCTCGTCGGTGACAGCCTGCGCCATGCGGTAGGCGTCGAGTTGTCCGTAGCGGGCGTTGATCCCGCAGCCCACCGCAATCGCTCGCGACGAATCGAGGCGAGGCCGCACGATCGCCGCATCTCCGGGGCCGTCCTCGCGTACGCCCACCAAAGGCTTGAGGACGCTGCGGCCCTGCACCTCATGGTCGTACTGCCGGATGATCCGCTCCTTGCTCGCCACCGTGGGCAGCGCCAGGACGCGCATGAGGTCATCGCTGAGGTCGTCCGGCTCGGGCATCTGAGGCACCGGCTCCGAGCCGAGGCGGCGCGTCGCGCGCTTGATTTCCCGTGGACGACCGCCGTGCAGAAACGCTAGATCGAGGTCGCACACGGCCGTCCCGTGGTAGCGAAGCTCCAGCCGTCCCGTGTCCGTGAACTCACCCAGGACCGCGGTCTCTACCCCTTCCGCCTCGAAGACCTGGGCTAGCCGGTTGGCGCGTTCGGGCGAGGTCGCCAGGACCATCCGCTCCTGCGCCTCGCTGATCCAGATCTCGGCATGGGAGAGCCCTGGGTACTTCAGGGGTACGCGGTCCAGGTGCACGACCGCTCCCAGGCCCTCCGCCATCTCCCCGATGGCCGATGAAAGCCCGCCGCCGCCGCAATCGGTGATCGTGTCATAGAGGTCCAGTTCCCGCGCACGCAGCAGCGCATCGGCCACCCGCTTCTCCTCGATGGCGTTGCCGATCTGCACGGCACTGCCCGCTATGGCCTCCGACTCGGCTGTGAGCGCTTCGGAGCTGAATGTCGCGCCGTGGATGCCGTCGCGGCCCGTTCTCCCGCCGACGAGAACGATGACATGTCCTGGCCCAAGCCGCTTCTCCACTCGGTCAGCGGGCAAAAGGCCAACCGTCCCGCAGTAGACGAGCGGGTTGGCCACGTACAGCGGGTCGAAGCAGACGGCGCCGTTCACGGTGGGAATGCCCATGCGGTTGCCGTAATCCCGGACACCAGCGACGACGCCGCGCAGGATGCGCCGTGGATGGTGCGAGCCCGGCGGCACGGCCTCGGGCGGCGTGTCCAGGGGCGCCACGCAGAAGACGTCGGTGTTCAGGATGGGGTCAGCGCCGCGGCCCGTTCCAAGCGCGTCACGAATGACCCCGCCGATGCCCGTTGCGGCCCCGCCGTAGGGCTCCAGCGCCGAGGGAAAGTTGTGCGTTTCGACCTTGAAGCTCAGGTGATAACGGTCGTCGAAAGCCACCACACCGCTATTGTCCTCGAAGACCGAGATGCACCACGGCCGCGCCAAGTGTTCCGTCGTCCGCATGATCGTGGAGGCGAGCAGGCCGTCAATGCGCTCCCCGTCGAAGTCGATGAGGTCCTTCATGGTCTTGTGGACGCAGTGTTCGCTCCAGGTCTGGGCCAGCGTCTCCAGTTCCGCATCCGTCGGCTCACGTCCCAGTGCCCGGAAGTGGGCTCCAATCGCCCGCATCTCCTCGAGCGAAAGCGCCAGATGCCCCTCGTGGCTGATGCGCGTAAGCGCCGCATCGTCGGCGCCGGACAGATGCACGTAACGCAGTTCGAACGGCGCTTCCGGTGGTGCGGCCATCGCGGGCCCATTGCGCACAATGCGTTCGATCACCCGGTTGGCGAGAAGCTTCTCGACGATCGTCCCGAGCTCGCTCTCCGAGAGGTTTCCCTCGAATGCGTACCGACGGGATGTCCACACGCCCGATGGACGCGGGAAGCCAAGGTCGCCGACGCCTTTTTGGATGCTGGCGACGACGGGATCGGTGACTCCGGGGTGATAGGCGATTTCGACGGTGCGGTCGGCGGGGAGGGGCTCTAGAGGCGCGCCGATGGCGTAGCACTCAACGACGGGATCGCAGAAGAGGTTGCTGGCGAGGGGTTCGGCCGCGTCGGGAGGCAGGCCGGCCAGGGTATAGACGCGCGTGGCGGCGACGGCCCGTACACCTTCAATACCGAGTTCGTGACAATCCGCCAGAACGGCCTCGCCCACGGCATCGCGCACGCCGGGACGGACGCCGACTTCGATGCGGATCAAGCCGCCAGCAGGAAGATGTGAGCCAGCCACAGAGCTATGGGGGCCCCCTATAACCGATGTCCAGCGGGAAGATATGCGGCCCCGGGGGTGAAGTCAAACAGTCCTTCGGAGATGCGCCGGAACGGCGCGCGGGGGACGGTTAGGTCAAAAGAAGGGGGGCGGCTCGGATGACCGGCAGAGCGGCTGGGGCAACCTCGGTTCACTCTCTTTGCCCCCTCCCTGCTGGCGGGGAGGGGGTTAGGGGGTGGGGTTCTCCAAGGTCCCGCAAGATAATGCGGCTGGCGCGGTAGAGCCTCACGAAGCGTCAGTCTTGGCCCAAAAGCTCCCACGTCGCGTGTGCGATGATCTTGGCCGCGCCTTCGGTCCCCGTGTTCTGCACGTTGAGGATGAGGTGATAGAGCGCGGGATTCCCCCAGTCCTCGCCCGCGAGGTTCTGGATGTAGCGCTGACGCACGATGTCCGTCTTCCGGATGAGGTCTGCCGCCGCCTCGGCGTCTATCTTCTCCCGTGCCACAACCACCTGCTTGCGGAACTCGAGGGGTGCCACGAGCCGCACACTCAGGACGTCGCGCCTGCCCTTGAGCAGCACCTGCCCGCCCCGCCCGACGATGACGACATCGCCCCGGTCCGCCAGGCGCGCCATCACCGTGCGCACGAGGTCCTTGTACCGCTCGTGGTCGAGGATGGGCGCTTCTCCTCCCTCCTCCTCGATCGGCGGCAGTGCCGAGGCTACCATGCCCCCGGGGAACTCGCTCGCCCACCACGCCCCGTACGACGCCGAGCCGCCGGGCTCCAGGAGATCTTTCAGAAAGCGAATGAACGGTCGCTCGCCCACCTCATCGAAGCGCTCGACCTCCGCCTCAGGCACGTCTGCCACCCGCGCCACCTCGCGAATGAGCGCCTTATCCAGCCACTCATAGCCGACCATGTCGGCAACGAGATGGGCAATCGTTGGCGCGTCTGTTCCCAACTCGCGGGAAATGGTGATAGCGCTCATGTGCATGAACCTTCCGCTAGAAGAGGGCTGCGCCCTGGCCTTAGCCCAGAAGCTCCCACGTCGCGCGCGCGATCATCAGCGCATGGGTCCCCGTCCCTGGCTTGCGGGAGAGAGTGACGACGCCCATGCGCATGAAGAGGAGAAAGGGCCCAAAGAGCGATGAGAGCAAACGCTCACATCACTATCCGTTCTATTATCTTAATAATATGATGCGCAGCAAGAATCCAGGTCAAGTGGTTTGCCTGCTGGTCGCTCTATGCGCGATGGACGTCGTCTCCATCCGTCCGAGCCCCGCCGCCGAGCGACCCGCTCTCCCGAAAGACACCCTCGCTGTGGCCACGCTGCGCGGCCTCGAACGGATCACCCTCTCCCCACCCGATTCGACCCGCGACGTCCTGTGGGTCGGCAGCATTCCTCTGGGCGCGGATGTTTATATCTGGCCGGGCCGCCTACCCGCCGACGCCTCGCGCGTCTTCCGCGAGGGCCGCAGGGTGGGGTCCACGCCCTACGAGGCCGTCGTGGAACCAGGCCAGTACGCCGTCGGCGTCCTGCTCCCGGCCGAGCCGCGATTCGCCAACGCAGGGATCGACACCGCCCGTGGGCTCCCGTACCGCCGCTGGCCCGGTATCGAGGTCACCCGGGGCGATTCCCTGGGCCGCTACGCCGCTTTCGGTCAGGTGTTCCCCGTCTACAAGAGCCCGAAGGGCCCCCTCACGGTCAACGCCGTCTTCTGTCCCAACACCCTCCCTTATACGGCCTGCTTCCTGCTCGCCTTCGACGACCGCGACAACTTCCGCTTCGATGCGTGGGGAGTTCGCATCGCGCTCGAGCGCGGCAGCGCACTGATCCCCAGCGAGCAGGAGGAGTTTCTAAGGCTGTTGCGCTGGGGCGGAAGCGCCGGCATCGACGATTCCACAGGCGCCACGATCCTGGCCAGCGTCTTCGGTCCCCACAACCACCTCGTTACCCGCATCCCGCCGTCCGGCGGCCGTCCCCTGGGGCTGTTGAGCCCGCCCGAAGGCCGCCTGGGGCCCCCGCAGGCCAGGTGACCATCGGCGCTTATGCGCGCACGACCGGAAGGCCTCCTTCGAGGAAATGGCCCGCCTGTCGGAAGAAGGGAAGTTCGACTGGGGCGAGTTGGCCTGGTGCGGGTCGGACGACCGGCAGAGCGGCTGGGGCAACCTCGGTTCACTCTCTTTGCCCCCTCCCTGCTCGCGGGGAGGGGGGTGGGGTTTCCCCGCCGGCGGAGAGGGGGTTGGGGTCGCCCAGAATCTTGAGACAGAATCCGTTGGGGCCCCCGCAGGCCAGGTGACCCGGCGCGGCCATCCATCGCATCGAACAGTTCGGAGAGCCGCAAGCTCGGGATGCCATGCGCGTCTTCCTCGTTAACGTCGGCGCCAACGCGAGCCACGGCGCGCTGAGAAGCCCGCTTTTCAGCGACGGACGCTTTGAGTTCGTCCCCATCCCCGAGCCTGCGGGCCGCGCCGCCCTGCCCGTCCTCCGCTATCGCGACCTGCGTACCGCTGACGGCTGTGGTTCCCTCGCCCGCTACTGCCCCCCACGCTTCGGGGACAGACCCGCCCACGCCGATCCTGAATTCCTCACCCCCTCCTACGGCGACCACTGCCGGCGTTCACCCCGCGCCGCCGCACTTCGAGCCGCTATCGGGGGCGATTGGCTGCTTTTCTACGCCCGTCTCGTCCCTTGGAGGGAGGGCCGCTTTCTGGGTGCGCCGTGCTTCGCCTTCATCGGAGTGATCGAGGTGATCGCCATCCACGCCGATCTGGTCGCGCCCCCGCCGGAGGAGGTGCTATGCCGGATCCGACGCAACGCCCACGTCCGCGCCGCGCTCGCCCCCGGCAGCCGCTTCGATGGCTTCTGGGTATTCGTTGGCTCATCGCGTTCGAGGCGCTTCGAGCGGGCGATTCCCTTGACGCGCGAGCTTGCCGGCGCCGTTCTTCGTGATGCGCGCGGCCATGAGTGGCGCTGGCGAAGCGGCCGTTCTGAGCTTCAGACCATCGGCGCTTATGCGCGCACGATACGTCCCATCCTCGATGACACCCGCCCCACTGACCGATCCCGACTGCGCCTTCTGAGAGACTACCTGTGCGATCATGGAACCCCCGCCCACATCCTCACGCCGTCGCCGTCCTGAGCCAATCGAAGGTGGACGGCTTTCCCCACCCCTCACCGTGTGGTGGCCGTGGACAAGGACGACTCCCGGAAGGCCTCCTTCGGGGAAATGGCGCGCCTGTCGGAAGAAGGGAAGTTCGACTGGGGCGAGTTGGCCTGGTGCGGGTCGGACGACCGGCAGAGCGGCTGGGGCAACCTCAGTTCACCTTCTTGTCCCTCTCCCTGCTCGCGGGGAGGGGGTTGGGGGTGGGGTTTCTCCGCAAGCAGGGAGGCGTGAGATGGGACACTGCCTCTTGACGCAGGACGCCGGGGGTGTCTCTTTGGGCCTGCGAACGGTTCGATGGATGGCGGAAATCACGCCGTGGAGTCCCGATTGAAGAGCATCTTGTGCCGCGTAGCGCTCTGGGTCCTGATCGGACGGGCAATCCCGGTCCTGGCGGCGGAGCCGTGGAATCCCATCGTGGATCTCTTCGGCGCGTTGTCCACTGATGCGCGCGGCGCCATCATCGTCCGCGCCAGCGAGCTCAGGGAGAAGACGGGCGTTGCCTTGACCGTCGCTATCGCCCCCGCCAGCACGTTGGAACATGCGCTGGTGAGGCTCGCGGCTGATCTGTCTGAGGATGGCCGCTGGGGATTGATCCTCGCTCCGACCGATAGCCCCGACCCGCGCGTCGTCGTCGGACCCGCGCTCGAGGGCGTCTGCCCTCCGGCGCTGGCTTCGAGCATCGCCGGCGAAGTCATGGCGCCGCATCTGCGCGCTGGGGATCTTGGGACCGCCTGCGTCGAAGGCGCCAACGCCTTTGCCATCCTGTGTGCCCGGGATGCGGGCGTTGAGCTTGCGGGCCTGCCGCGTGAGCTTCGCCTCCAGCGTCCCGAGGACGAAGCGCGGTCGCTGGGCTGGATCGGAACTCTGACTGCGGGCGGCATACTCGCCGGGCTGGGCGGGTGGCGCCTTCTGTTCCGGCGGCGTTCCGCCCGCGGCATGCGGAGCGGCTAGGGCAACCTCGGTTCACTCTCTTTGCCCCTTCTCCGCCCGCGGGGAGGGCCGTCTCTCTGGTGCGTCTCTGCGTCTGAGACCACGGAAGAAAGGAGTCGATAGGAACATGCGAAAGATGACGATGATGTTGGCCTGTACCGCGATCACGGGGTTCGCGGTCGTTAGCGCCGTCTGGGCCGAGGAGCCCGCTGGCCGCTTTGAACTCTATAAAGCCGGCAAGCGCGTTGTATACTGCGCTCAGGCGATGTCACCCATCACCTTGGACGGCGACCTGAGGGAGTGGCCCGCGACGGACACCCTGCGCCTCAACGTCGAAATGCACAGCAGTCCGCTCCACCACGGCATTCTCTCCGGAGCCGAGGACATGGACGTCCACGTCGTGACGGCCTGGACCGACGAGACCTTCTATTTCGGCGCTCGCGTAGTCGACGATGTTCACCAGACCGAGGGCCACGAGCCCCACAAAGCCTTCCAGGTGGATGGCCTCTCGCCGTACTTCGACCTCGACCACGACGAGAATGATGCGGGAGGCTTCCACAGCGGCGACCAGAATTGGTGGATCACCGCCGAGCCGGAGCGCGTCCCCGGCACGCTTTGGTGGCGCGAGGGGAAAGAGGAGGGTTACCGATACGAAGAAGGCGTCGAGCCGGCGGAGGGCTTCGAGTACGCCGTCAAGGTCACCGGCGACGGCTACGTGATGGAGGTGGGTATCCCGATGGACGAGCGGGGCTTGGCCTCCAACACCGACAGGTGGGCGCTGCCTTTTCTGGGACGGACCATCGGCTTCATGGTGGTGGCGGTGGACAAGGACGATTCTCGGAAGATGCCGTTCCGGGAGATGGTGCGCCTGTCCGAGGAGGAGGGCGCCTTCGACTGGGGCGAAGTGGCCTGGTGTGGCTCGGATGACCGGCAGAGCGGCTGGGGCAACCTCGTCTTCATCGACGCGTACGACCGCGAGGTGCACCGCACGCCCGACTGGTTTCTGAAATAGCCCCGACAGCTAGGGCAACCTCGGTTCGCTCTCTTGTCCCCTTCCCCGCCCGGGCGGAGTGAGCCTTTGCCCCCTCCCTGCTTGCGGGGAGGGGGTCAGGGGGTTGGGTTTCCCCGACCGCGAGGTGCACCGCACGCCCAACGGGTATCTGAAGTAGGCGGCACGACCCGGTGCCTGAGACAAGGGAAGGGAGCCTGAGAGGGATGAGAGCGTTCCTGATCGGTACGACGGTCATCGGTCTGGTGCTTGCCTGCGCGGCCTGGGCCGAGGGGCCCGCTGGCCGCTTTGAACGCTATAAAGCCGGCAAGCGCGTCCTCTACTGCGCGAGGGCGACCGAACCCCTCACCGTGGACGCGGACCTGGGTGAGTGGCCCGCGACGGACACCCTGCACATGAACATCGAACAGCACCACAGCCCGCTCCACTACGGGATGTTCTCGAACGCGGAGGATATGGACGCCCACATCGTGACGGCATGGACCGACGACGTCTTCTATTTCGGCGCGCGCGTCTACGATGACGTTCACCAGACCGAAGGCCTCGAGACCCATAAAAGCTTCCGGGTGGACGGTCTCGCGCCCTACTTCGATCTCGACCACGATGAGGACGACACGGGTACTTTCTGGAGCGGCGACCATCACTTGTGGATCACCGCCGAGCCGGAGCGCAGGCCCGGCACGCTATGGTGGGGCGCCGGAAAGGCGGAGGGCTATCATTACATCGCGAACATCGATCCGGTGCCGGACCTCGAGTACAGCGTCAAGGTTCTGGATGACGGCTACGTGATGGAGGTGGGTATCCCGATGAACGAACGGGGCCTTGCCTCCAACACCGACCGTTGGGCGCCGCCTTTCCTGGGCCGCACGATCGGCTTCATGGTGGTGGCCGTGGACAAGGACGATTCCCGGAAGGCCTCCTTCGGGGAGATGGCCCGCCTGTCGGAAGAAGGGAAGTTCGACTGGGGCGAGTTGGCCTGGTGCGGCTCGGACGACCGGCAGAGCGGCTGGGGCAACCTCGTCTTCATTGACAAGTACGACCGCGAGGTGCACCGCACGCCCGACGGGTTTCTGAAGTAACCCCCGACGGCTGGGGCAACCTCGGTTCACTCTCTTTGCCCCCTCCCTGCTGGCGGGGAGGGGGTTAGGGGGTGGGGTTTCCCCGCTGGTGTCACCCTTCCGACACTGACAGCGGCCCTCGCGCTCGCTATATTCTCCAGGCGCTCGGAAAGGTCGGTCCCTCAACCCTCCTTGCGGATCAGGGCGACGACCTTCCCGAGGATCTGGACCTCGCGCAGAGGATAGGTCACCGTCGGGTACTTCGGGTTTTCCGGCCGCAGTTCGACGCGGTCGCCGGGGAGGATGCGCACGTGCTTGACCGTCCGCTCACCGTCCACACCGCCCTCGCCCACCCTCACCACGGCGCAGTCGCCCGAATGCACCGGCCGGTTGGGAGCGACGGCGATGATGTCGCCGGGCAGGTACCTGGGCGTCATGGAGTCGCCCAGAATCTCGAGACAGAATCCGTTGGGGTCGTCGAAAGGCACGGGCAGGATCTCCTCCGCATGTCCCGGCTGGAAGACGTCCTGCCACTCCTGCGGCGCGCCGGCGAGCACCTTGGTCAAAAGCGGCCAGGGAGAGACCGCCACCGATTCCGGCTGACCCGAACTCGACCGCGCCGGCGGATTGGCCGCGCTCGTGGATACCCGGAGCCTCCGCGCCCAGAAGGCTTCCGAGCGCGCACAGAGCTCCGCTGCCTCGGCGGACGCAGCGTCCAGCGCGCGCGCGATCTCCGCACAGACCGGCGGCTTGGGAGGCCGCGCCCGACCCTTGAGGATGGCGTTGATATAGGAGGGAGAATGGCCCAGTCGCCTGGCCAGGGCGTTCTGGCTCACGTCGTGCGCAGCCAAAAGCTCCCGGAAGTAGGCGACGAACGGCGCGCTCGGGTCATCATGGCGAAAGTCGTCCATCCTACTGAACTCCACGGTTCACTCTCTTGGCCCCCTCCCCGCTGGCGGGGAGGGGGTTGGGGGTGGGGTTTCCACGGTGTCCGTCCGCATCGTGCGCCGCAAGGGGCGAGCATGCCCAAATGTGTTGAACACTTGAGCATGTGTCAAGGGGGAATCATTCGACTTGACAGGGCACGTATGAGCACTTATCTTGGCTATGCATGAAAGAATCCATGTATATCCTCACACCCGGAGTCATATCATGGCACCTATCGCCTGCTACCAACGTGACCGCTACGGAGGTCTGCATGTCGTCGATTGCCCTTTCGCAGCCGAAGATGGCGTCGTCGAGCTCGTGGACGGTAAATGCGTTCACTTTGACGATTACGATGGCACCTGCGATCTTCCAGGCGGCCGGTGGGACGACCTGATCACCCTCGGGGCCCATGAAGATGAGCCCGAGGACTGAGTGGCCCTCGGGAAGGCATGGATGACCGAGATGAGAGCGAACGTCCCGACGAGCGCGCCTCCCTTGGCAGCCCCGCCGGATGCCGACGTGAATGCCCTCGCCCACCGCGTCGCCGACATCCTCCGCTGCCAGGGCGTCCGCTACGACGACGCCAGGGGCCGAAACCAGGCTCTCTTCCGCGCCTTCAACCACTTCCGCAGTCTAGGCCTCTCCTGGGAAAAGGCGGTCTGGCACGCATCCGAGATCTTCTGCCTTTCCCACGACCGCGCCAAGCATATCGTCAGCGACCTCCTCCGCGAAGAGCGGGCGCACGAGAGGAGGGATTGACCAGGACCCCCGTGCCAACCTGCGTTCCGCCGATGGAAGGCGCGGTTTCGGGCCTCGTTCGACAATGCGGTACGGCCGGCCTATATTGTCGATCACAGGCCCTATTCGACCCATTCCCATAAGTGAGAAGGAGGAGGGTTCCTCGTGTATCACCGAATGCGGTACGGTAACGCGGTCGTTGTAGCGGTAGCGGCGCTATGGGTTGCCGTCTCTTGCAGTAATTCGACGGAGCCGCTCATCCCCGATCCCGATAAGGCGCCCGCAGAATATACGAAGTATCTGGTGGATCAGGCGGTAAGCCGCTACAAGACCGAGGGGCGCGAGGCAACCCTCGCCTACTACAACTCTCCCGAGAGCGCAGACGGCGAGTGGTATGTCTCCATCCACGACGAGAACGACGTCATCATCGCTCACCCCCGTTCGGAACTCCTGGGACGGACCCGGGACCAGCGGATCGACGCAAACGGCCACGATTACGGCGCCGAGTTCGCCTCTGCGACCAGGACAGCTATCATGGCGGCCTTGGTTTCTATCGGGAGTGCAGTCATGTTAGGCGCCGCTCGCCCGGCGCGGCCCGGGGGTCATGATTCCACACAGGCCGAACTGATCTCCATTGAAGAGCACATGAGCGGCGGCCATCTCGAGGGCGCGATTCGGCTTGCGCCGGGGCGTACGGTGCGCGTGGAGAAAGTGCCGGTGTCCGATTGCCGCGTCGGCAGAGGATTCATCCACTACCCGGTTGACGGCCGGCTGGACACGCGCAACTACAATAACGGGTGGGGGGAACACCCGAGCTGGGTGTACTCCGGCACCCAGTACGAGTTCAACGAGGCCAACGGGCTTCATATCACCCTCGCCGACGCGAAAGGATTCGACGCGGTCCTGTTTCGCGGTGATTATCGCGGCGTGATGTATCAGGATGCCGGGGATTTCTACCCCGGCCCCGGCGCGAAGAAGATCTGTGATGTGTCGAATCCGGGTAGCGCCTTCCGACGCATCTTTCCGGAGCGGCTCAACCTGTCCCGGGTGGACCTGTTCTATGCGGGGGAGCGCACACGCTCCGGGGATCTGTGTGACGCCTCCTTCTTGCGCATCGAGCACGGCGCGCCAAGCGGCTCCGGCACCGGCCTGGTCGTGACGGGACCTGCTTCCGGGTCGGAGGTATTCCAGCGCTGGGTGACCGAGCGCTTCGGGGAAGGCGGACGCCTTTTCGCTCTGGGCACGGGAGAGGCCCAGACGCTCTCCTTTGATGGACGCGAGTTTGTTCATCTGCTGACACCGCTGCAGGACCCCGCTCAGGGGCTGGACGCGGTGACCTTTCGCTGGACGGTTGAAGCGCTGGACGGGCCGACGTTGCTGACGTTCCGCATACAGGATCCGCTCGATCCGCGTCGCGAGATCATGGGCGTTGATTGCGTGGTGGACAAACCGGGCGCTTACGAAGTCACTCTGGACTTCCCCAATCAGGTCTTCCTTCCGGCCGATCTCGGCGAAGTCGAGCTCATCTACGGCCCGCCGCTGGTGTCGCCAGCCCGACTCTGGCTGAGCATCGGCGCGGAGCGCTCCCTGACGCTGGCTGGCCTTCGGGTAACGCTTGAGTGCATCCCCCGTGAAGAGGCCCTGCCACAAGCCATCGCCTGGCGGAAGCTCCTGCTGAAGGGGCAGTTTTATGTGATGAGCGAGCCGCGCCCCTGGATGGGACTTTATGCCGAGGTTGAGAAACGCGGTGGTGGTAAAGTCGACATTCGCGAGTGGCTAACCATGCTTGCGGACACCGGCAAAAGAGGCCGCCGCTATCGGGTGGGACTGGAAAGCCTCTTCGAGACAGTGGAACAGTGCCGCGTGCTGGCGCCCGAAGACGATATCGTCCGCCAATACCATGAATGGATCTTCCAGGCGATTACGCGCTCGCGCCCGTGGAAGGCGACCCTTCCGGAGACGCCGGGCGCGCCGCGATGGGCCGTCATGCTGCACGAAGCGTGGCTCGGCGCCCGCAGCATCCCGGAGTGGTGGATTGAGAATCGCCTGGCCCCCGAGTCGGGGGAGATTGGCGAACGCGTGAACGACGATGGAGACATGTATCAGCAATGGGCCTCCTATCCTTTTGTCGAGGACGCGCCGCTTGGCGCCGCGATACGCGACGCGGGGGCCAAACTGGCCGACCTGGCGATCAAGCGGTACCTGTCCGAAGACTACCTCAACATCTTCAAGCACAGCCCGCACCACTCCTATGAAGAAGGCATCAATCAGCTCGCCACGAATGCCTGGTGGAATTATGGCGACCCGGTTCACTATGAACGGGCCATGCGCGCGGCCGACTCGATTCGCAAACTCACGGTGAAAGCCGGCTGCGGGCACATCCATTTTCGCGCCCTGAAAATGGAAGCGAACGATCTGTACGCGCCCGGACCGCTCGGCGAGGCCGGGCACACCCATGCCTTGCTCCTTCACCCGGCGTATGAAGTGGCCTGGTACAACCGGAACCCGGCGGCTGTTGACTTCTACAGCCAGTGGGCCGATGGCTGGATCGAGCACCAGGAACCGGGCAATTACGCCACGGTCATTGATGTCAAGACTGGCAGGGTGGTCATGGCTGAGAAGACAGCGGTGGGTGGCGGAGGGTACCGGAGCCAGGGCATAGCGTGGCTCGGCATCTACGAGGTCACGAAGGATCCGCGGTTCCTGAAGCCGTTCATGATGGCCGTTGACGCGGGAGACAGCGCCATCGTGTCACATTATGCGGCGGATTTCGTCAACGCGTCGCCCTTCCTCGAGCATCTCCGCGAGAAAGGCAAGTTGGCCCTGTTGCCCACCTATGCCTATTACGTGGCGACCGGCAAAACCGACCGTCTCGAGGAGAGCCTGGAAGCCGCCGTCGCCGAGTGGCAGCGCTTCGGTTACATGTACACCGCAGCCGAGCCGTACTCGGATCGTGTGTTTCCCCTGCCCTTCAAGGAGGTTTTCGACTGCTATCTCGGGAGCTACGCAGCCCGTAACATCTTTCCCCATAACTTTGCAGTGAGCTATGAGGGACTCGGCAAGGACTTCGCCGCGCTCGTGGGCCCGTCCGATGAGACATCCCTCAAGGTGAGGTTCTACAGCTTCGCAGGAAAATCCATTCAAGGCCGGATGCGGGTGTGGCGGCTGGAGCATGGGCGGTACAAAGTCCGAGTTGGCCCGGATGCGAATAACGACGGTGTGCTAGACGCTGTTGAAAAGGAAGAGGTCATGGTCCTTCATCGCCATGCGCCGATCGCTTTGACGCTGCCGCCGAGGCGCCAGACCATCATCGAGGTGGAGCAAGTCGAGCGGCTGGACGACCTTCTGGATCGCCCCGACTTGGCGCTGTCGCCTCTGGACAGCACATGCGATGTTTTCTCTTCTTGGCAATATGAAAGCCTTCTCCGGATTCGGGTGCACAACATCGGCGCGCGCGCCGCTGAGAATGTGGAAGTGGCGTTGATCCGCGAAGGTGAAAAGATACAGAGCATCATCTTGTCCAAGCTTGAGGCACCGCTCGACCTGAAACCGCGCGTAGCGGTTGTGCACTTCACCAATGCTCAGGTCGGCGACGAGATCGTGGTCGATCCCAAGGACGCGATCCCTGAGATCGCCAAGCACAACAATCGTCTGATCGTTCAAGAATCGGGGTTCGTCCGGCCCAGGGGGTGAATGAAACCCTGCGAGGAGCGGCCGTCGCCTATATTGCCGATCACAGGCCCTATTCGACCCATTCCCATAAGCGAGAAGGAGGAGGGTTCCTCGTGTATCACCGAATGCGGTACGGTAACGCGGTCGTTGTAGCGGTAGCGGCGCTATGGGTTGCCGTCTCTTGCAGTAATTCGACGGAGCCGCTCATCCCCGATCCCGATAAGGCGCCCGCAGAATATACGAAGTATCTGGTGGATCAGGCGGTAAGCCGCTACAAGACCGAGGGGCGCGAGGCAACCCTCGCCTACTACAACTCTCCCGAGAGCGCAGACGGCGAGTGGTATGTCTTCATCCACGACGAGAACGACGTCATCATCGCTCACCCCCGTTCGGAACTCCTGGGACGGACCCGGGACCAACGGATCGACGCAAACGGCCACGACTACGGCGCCGAGTTCGCCTCTGCGACCGAGGAAGGCAAGTGGGTCGATTACGTCTTTTATAACCCGGAGACTGAAGAGGAGACCCTGAAGCATACGTGGGTCGTCCGACACGCCGGGTTGCTTTTCGGCTCGGGATGGTACGATGAGCAGCCCTGATCGACCCACGATCCCGGTGAGGGGCATCCAGATCCCCCAACGAGGGGCAACCCTTGTGGTTGCCCCATGCACAGTTGGCCCCATGCCCCTCGGATTGGGCGTCCACGAGGGACGCCCCTGCAGTCTCGTGCATGACGACGATGCCGTGAACAGGGTTTGGCATGACCACGAAAGATTACTCCGCAGCCTTTCTTTGCGCATCGAGGGTGCGCGCCAGGTTCGCACGGGCCACGGGCTCGTCCGGGTCGATCTCCAGGGCCCGGCGCCACTCACCGATGGCGCGGGTAAAATCCCCCTGTTGGGCGTAAAAGGCGCCGAGGTTGGCGTGGGCCCTCGCATAGCCGCTGTCCAACGCGATGGCGCGATGGAACGCCGCCTCCGCTTTTTGGGCGTCGCCGGTCTTCAGGTAGAGCAGCGCCAGGTTGTTGTGGGCTTCCGCCCAGTCCGGCGTGAGGTCCAGGACGCGCAGGAACGCCTCTTCGGCCGAGGCGAGATCGCCTCGGCGCGCGTAAATCAAGCCCATATTGGCGTGCGCGGCGGCCAGGGTGGAATCGATGCGGATGGCGGCGAGCGACTGCGCGATGGCGCCACCTTCGTCGCCAATCCGTCTGAGGAGCACGCCCAGATCGGAACGCGCCCCGGCGTCATCGGGATCGAGGGCCACCGCCCGTTCGAGCGCCTCGCGCGCTCGCGCCAGGTCGCCGATCGTCTGCGCCGAGGTGGCCAGTCCCAGGAGCGCATTGACGTATTCGGGGTCGAGGACCAGGGCCTTTTCGTAAAGCGGCAGGGCTTCCTCGGGTCGGCCGAGCTCGTCGAGAGCGCGAGCGAGGTTGTAGTGGACCTCCGGCGCCTCGGGCGCGAGGGCAGCCGCTCGGCGGTAAGCCTCGAGCGCCGCTTGCGCCCTGCCTTCGGCCAGGTCCAGCCGAGCCTTCATGGTCAGGCCGGTCACGTCGGAAAGCCGGGAGGTGTCGCTGGCCAGGAGGGTCTGCCGCTCGTGTTCAGCCACCGTCAGGAGGTAGGCCAGGTTGCGGTCGGCCGGCGCGAGCACTTCGGCGGCGCGGAAGGATTCGAGAGCCCCGGGGATGTTGTGGTCGAGCCAATCGGCTATCTGTCCGTGGAGGACGTGTCCCATCGCGTCGTACTGCCGGTCGAGGGCGGCGGCGACGTCCGGATCGAGGGGCGAATCGAGGAGGGTGGCGGGATGCGACCGGACCCGTTCGAGGCCTCGCAACACATCGCGGCCGGGGAGAAGATTCGTCGCGCGCGAGAACTCGATCAAGGGGTGGTCGTCGGTATCCAGCGGCACGCCCGCGATGTAGGCGTGCAGGTCCGCCTCGTTGAGCAGCAGCGTGCCGAGGAGGGTCATGGGTTGGGCCAGGTTGACTTCCGCCAGGTGCTCGCGGACCTTCGGCTGCGCGAGCCTTTGGGTCAGGTGGTCATAGTCCAGTTCCAGGGCTTCGCCGGTGGCCACGATGACGGTGTGTCCGGGGTTGTTCCACCACAGCGTGCTGTGGGGGAAGACGGCGGCGAAGGTGGCGAGGACGGACCGGTACTCGCGTTCGGTCATCCAGTTGGTGGGCACCCAGGCGCACACGGTGCCGTTCGGCTTGAGGCGCGCCCGGCAGAGTTCATAGAAGTCCCTGGTGTAGAGATTGGGGCTGTGCTTGGGGTGGACGGCGTTGAACGAGATGGCATCGTAGGTCTCTCGCGTCGCCAGGATGTGGTTGCGGCCATCGCCGATGATGAGGTGGAAGCGGGGGTCATGGAGCGCGCCTCGGTTCTGTTCGAAGAAAAGCGGAGCGGTCTCCACTTCATCCCGGACCAGTTCGACGCAATCGACGCGCTCGACATCATAGCAGAGCGCGGCGCGCGCCGTGCTGCCGAAGCCGAACCCGACGACCAGCACCTCCTCGGGATCAGGATGGAAGAGCATGGGAAGGTGGCCTAAAAGCAGGTGGACCTGGATGTCCTCGTAGGCCGAATAGGCCGTGGTCGTGCCGTTGATGTTGAGTTCCTTGACCCCGTCGTGGCGCCGCTCGATGACTGCCAGCGAGGCGTCGATCCCCTCCTTGCTGTAAAGCACCTCGAAGCGGTCGGGGGTTTCGACGATGCGCGTCGTCGAGAAGATGAGCGGCGTGGTGCGCGCCAGGCTCACGTTGGCGATCAGGAACGCGGCCACCGCGGCCACCGCGCCGACGCGTGCGCCGGGCAGGCGCCACGCCCGTGAGCGCGTGAACAGGAGCATCCCCAGCCCGAAGGAGAGGCAGGTCACCAGGGCCAGGCTGACCCGCACCCCGAACACGGGGATCAGTATGAAGCCGCTCGCGACCGAACCGACGATCGCGCCGATCGTGTTGGCGGCGTACAGGTTGCCGACGGTCCCGCCCACGGCGTTCAGCCGCCGCGTCACGATCCGGCCGACGATGGGAAAGGCCCCGCCCAGGAGCAGCGTCGGTACGAACATCGTCGCGCCCGCGGTGGCGAACTTGGCGCCGACTGCGAGCCACCACGATTCCACGTCATAGGCGCCTCCGGCGAAGCTGAAGAACGCCATGATCCGGGGGATCGCCGGCAGGACCAAAAAGGCCGCCACCGCCCCCGTCATCTGGGTGAGCGCGAAGAGACGCACCGGATCGCGGCTTCGGTCCGCCAGGCGCGCGAAGATGAAGCTTCCGACGGCGATGCCCAGGAGGAAGGTCGTGAGCATGGTGGCAAAGGCATAGGTCGTTTGCCCGAGGATGTAGACGAGCAGGCGGGTCCAAAACACTTCGTAGCACAGCGCGGCGAAGCCGGTGACCGCGAAACCCCACGTCACCAGACGGATGGTCAGGTCATCGAAAGCATCGCCTCCCTCACCCGCACGGGGGCGTTGCCCCTCGGCGGCGGGCTCCCGGGCGGGTAGGGTTGGTGCGTTGACGGCGCGGTCGAGCAGCAGGGCGCCCAGAGCGACGAGCGCGTTGAGCGCGACGGCCAACCAGAGTGTGGAGCGTACCCCCATGGCGGCGACCAGCACGAACCCGGCCAGGAAACAGCCTAGAACGGCGCCGATCGTGTTCGAGGCGTACAGCGTGCCGACCCGCCAGCCCACTTCGCCCAGGCGCCGTACGACGAAGCGGCTCAAGACGGGCAGAGTCCCGCCCATGAGCGTCGCGGGAGGAAGCAGCACGGCGGCTGCGAGCAGGAACTTGAGCGCCACGCCCACCCATTCAGCCGAGCGGATGGCGGGGTAGAGCGCGATGTAGATGGGGTCGAGTGCGGCCAGGCCGACGGGTGACAGCAGCCCCCAGATCCCGATGCCGACCTCGAGCGCTGCATACCAGCGGAGGGGCCGCTGCCCTCGGTCCACCCAGCGTCCGAACAGTGCGCTGCCCAAAGCGAGGCCACCCATGAAGACGGCCAGCACCGTGGCGATGGCAAAGGAGGAGACGCCGAAGATCAACGCAAGCTGGCGGGTCCACAGGATCTCATAGATGAGCCCCGCTGCGCCCGAGGCGATTAGGAGCGACCAAAAGAGGAGGGTCATCGCAGATCCTTTCAGGGGGCCCAGGAGCTTCGGTCCAGGCTGAAGGGTGAGAGACCGACCCTTCCGAGCGCCTGGAGAATATAGCGAACGCGAGGCCCGCTGTCAGTGTCGGAAGAGTGACACGGGCGGGGAAACCCCACCCCCCAACCCCCTCCCCGCTGGCGGAGAGGGGGACAAGAGAGTGAACCGAGGTCGCTCCAGCCGCCCCAGGCCGGCTCAACACCTTGGCGAACTTCCAGGCCGTCAGCCACTCGGCGCGGTCGGTGACCGCTAGCTCCGGAGGGCTCCTCTCTGGCGGGTAAACCCCACCCCCCTAAAACCCCTCCCCGCCAGAGGAGAGGGGGCCAAGAGAGTGAACCGAGGTTGCCCCTCAGGTGGCCCAGGAGCTTCGGTCCAGGCTGCGATACTGGATCGCCTCGCTCACGTGGGCGGCGTTCAGGCCCGACGCCCCTTCCAGGTCCGCCACGGTGCGCGCGACTTTCAAGATGCGATCGTACGCCCGTGCGGAGAGCCCCAAACGGGTGATCGCCAAACGAAGCAGTTCTTCGCCCGCGGCATCAACCTTGCCGACCTCCCGGATGTGACGCGAACCCATGTGCGCGTTCGTGTACACGCCGTCATGACCGCCGAAGCGTTCGATTTGCCGGCGCCGTGCGGTCACCACACGCTCGCGGATGGAAGCCGATGTCTCGCCCGAAGGCTTACCTGCCAGATCCTGATAACGAACGGCCGGGACTTCGACGTGGATATCGATGCGGTCTAGCAAGGGTCCAGAGATGCGCGAAAGATAACTGCGGATCGCCTGCGGTCTGCAAGCACACTCCCGGTTCGGGTCGGAGTAGTAGCCGCAGGGACAAGGGTTCATCGCAGCGGCTAGCATGCAACGGGCCGGAAAAGTCACCGTCGCGCTCGCCCGGGAGATCGTGACCTCACCGTCTTCCAGGGGCTGGCGCAGCACTTCGAGAACGTTCCGGTAGAACTCGGACAACTCGTCGAGAAAGAGCACCCCATTGTGCGCCAAGCTGACCTCGCCGGGACGAGGGAACGCGCCGCCGCCCACGAGCCCGACATCGCTGATGGAGTGGTGCGGTGCGCGAAAAGGACGCGCCAGCACCAGGCCGGTCTCGCGGCCGAGCAGTCCCGCAACGGAGTGGACCTTGGTCGTCTCGATGCCCTCCTCCAGCGTGAGTTCGGGCAGGATCGTCGGCAGTCGGCGGGCGAGCATGGTCTTGCCCGAACCAGGCGGCCCGATCATCAAGATGTTGTGGCCTCCGGCGCAGCCCACCTCCAGGGCTCGTTTGACATGCTCCTGGCCGCGCACATCGCGGAGGTCCACGGGGTAGGCGGCCCCTTGATCCGGCCCGGCGACATGGCCGCTCCGGCGAGGGGCCGCGCCCCCTTCTCCCCGGAGGAGATCCGCAGCTTCACGCAGATGAGCTACCGGGTAGACATCCACTCCCCGCACGATGGCCGCCTCGTTGGCATTGGCCAGCGGCACAAGGAGCGCCCGCGCCCCCGAGTTCCGCGCCTCCACCGCCATTGACAGCGCTCCCCGCACCGGACGCACGGAGCCATCAAGGGACAGCTCGCCGACCAGCACCCAGGACCCGAGGCCCTCCGGCGCCACCTGGCCGGTGGCCGCCAAGATGCCTGCGGCGATGGCCAAGTCGAACCCCGATCCCTCCTTGCGGACGTCCGCCGGCGCCAGATTGACCGTGATGCGCCTTGGGGGAAAAGCGAAGCCGCTGTTACGGATGGCAGCAGCGACGCGTTCCTTGCTCTCCTTGACCGCGCTGTCGGGCAGGCCCACAACCGTGAACGTGGGGACCTGGGATTCGATGTGCGTTTCGACATCGACGATGTAGGCGTCAACGCCCAGGATGGCAGCGGAGCGAATCTTGGCGAACATAACCGGCGTGTATCGGATGAAAAAAGCAGTCGACCCCGCAGAGGATCGGCTGCCTCGTCAATGAGGGTGACACGGGCGGGGAGACCCCACCCCTCAACCCCCTCCCCGCGAGCAGGGAGGGGGCCGTTGCGAAAACTCGACGCCGCTCAGATTCTCCTCAGGTCGAGGCGCAAGCGGAACGACGTGAAAAGGCTCTTAACCCCACGGCTGTAGACGCGACGGCGGGCTCCATGAATCGGCCACGCAGGAGCAGACCTGGCCAGGATGCGATGTACAGGGGCCGAATCGCCACCGAATCACGGTTTGACGGTAAAGGGACCCCGCGTCAGTATCTGACCCCTCCAGACGATCTGGACCTCGTACTCCCCGGCCTGCATGAACACGCCGCGAGACTCACCAGGCACCAGGTTGGCATTCTGGACGATGACATTGATCAACTCACCCACGCCTTTGGACCTCTCAACCCTGACGACCTGCTGGAAGGTGCGCGGGTCCCTGCCGTTGAAGAGCATGATGACCCGGGGCTCAAAGGTGCGGTGGATGCGGGTTTTGACCTCAAACAGCCCCCAGATGGCCGTCTCCACCTCGTTGATGCCCCGCAGGCCGCGGTCGAAATCCCGTTCGTTGAAGATGACGATCTCGTCCGAGTACTCACGCCCGCTCCCGCCGATGGCCACAGAAAGGTGGAAGGTGATCTCCTCGAACTCCGGCAGAGGCAGAAGCACCAAGGGAATGGTTCGGGTCGAACGGGCAATGCGGATCTCCTGATCTTCCTCGAAGAAGCCAGCCGCAGTGGCCTGCAGACGATGCGTCCCTCCGGGCAAGGTTTCGGGCAAGGTGAGCTGGAAGCCGGGCGTCGCGGCATCTACATCGGTCACGGTCGCTTCATTGATGATGATCCTGACTGGCGCTTCGGCCGGATCGATACCGAGCGTGAAGGTGACCAGCCTGCGCAGGGGAGGCGTATCGTTTTCGCCCGAGCGTTCGACGCGCTTGGTCTGCCCGGGACCTGTGATGGTCACAGTGCCTTCTTCAAGAGCATACCCCTCCAGTACCAGGCGCCATTCGTGCTTACCCCCCCTCGCCTCGACGCGAGTTGGAGTGACCTGACCGGTATCCGTGAACTCACCCTCGGACTCGCCCTCCTCATCACTGGCGCGCAGGAGAATGCGAGCGCCCTGGGGCTCGGTCGTGAAAAAGATGAACCCGCTATAGCTGACGCCCTCGTTCTCCTCGGAACACGCCGCCAGCAGCAGTACCGGGACGAGCGCTGCGAGCCACCCGCATCGAAACCATCGTGCGCTCATTTTCCTCCCCTTTCCATGCAGACCGGCCCCATCAACTGAGGGACATATGCCTTAGAATAGCAGTATACCCAGCCATCAAGGTACACCATCCGATCCGAAACTGTCAAGCCTTTTTTCCCTCTTCGTCCAGGCGCGCAAGGTGGGCTCATAGGGCGGTCGTGCGACGCCGCGCTCGGTGATGATGGCGCTCACCAAGTCTGCGGGTGTCACGTCAAACGCCAGGTTCAGGGCGTCAACGCTCTCAGGCGCCACAGCCGCGCCCCCGAACATCATCACCTCCGACGCGCTGCGGGTCTCGATGGGAATGTCCGCGCCCGTGGGAGTGGCTACGTCAATGGTGGAAACAGGCGAAGCGACATAGAAGGGAATCCCGTGACGCGACGCCGCAAGCGCGACGCCGTAGGTGCCAATTTTGTTGGCGACGTCGCCGTTGGCCGCGATGCGGTCCGCACCCACGATGACGACATCCACCAGCCGCCGCTGCATGGCGAAAGGTGCTGCACCATCGCACAGGAGCTTGACCTCGATGCCCGCGCGCCCCAGTTCCCACGCCGTCAGGCGCGCTCCCTGCATGAGGGGCCGTGTCTCGTCGGCCAGCACAGAAACGCGTTTGCCGGCTTTGACCGCAGCGTAGACGATCCCCAGGGCCGTGCCCCAGCCCGCCGTCGCGAGCGCGCCGGCGTTGCAGTGCGTGAGAACCGACGTGCCATCTGGAATCAGCGCCGCCCCGTGATCGCCTATGTCCTGACACGTCCGCCGGTCCTCCTCCTGGATGCAGCACGCCTCAGCGAGCAGCCGCTCCGTCGCCGCTTCGCGATCCGGCCCGGCGACGGACTCGAGGGTTTCGCGCATTCGGCCCAGCGCCCAGAAGAGGTTGACCGCCGTCGGACGCGTCCGCGCGAGCCTTTCGATGGCCGCCTCGACATCGGCCACGAAACCGCCGTAGCCGCCCGTCCGTGAGCCCAGAGCACCGAGCGCGACCCCGAAGGCCGCCGCAACCCCAATGGCCGGCGCCCCCCTGACCTCCAGCCGTTCGATGGCGACCGCGAGGCGCTCGACATCGCTGATGGCGACCCACGCCTCCCGATGCGGCAACTGGGTCTGGTCGAGGATCTCCAGCGCATCGCCCGTCCAGCGGAGTGCCTGGACGGTCTTCATGGTGTTCCCTCGAAGAGCGATCCATCGAGATCAACGTGAATCATCGCGCCGAGCTCCGCCAGCCGCGCGTGCGTCTGGTCGGGCGTCAGGCACGCCAACCGGTCGATCCCGAAGCTCTCGACGCAGAAGGATGCTAGGACGGTCCCCATCAGGACGGCCGTCCGCATCGCGGCCTCGTCAATCCGAGCAGCGCGGGCGAGGTAGCCCATGAAGCCCCCCGCGAAGGTGTCCCCGGCGCCGGTGGGATCCATGACGCCTTCTGTGGGGTACGCCGGGGCGAGAAAGCAGGAGTCATGCGTCACAAGCATCGCGCCGTGCTCGCCCTTTTTGACCACGACCGCTTCCGGCCCCATCTCGAGCACGCGGCGCGCGGCACCGATGAGGTGCACCTCATCGGCGAGCTGGCGGAGTTCCGCATCGTTAATGACGACAACCTGTGCACGTGCAAGCGCACGCCGGAGCTCGTCGGGCTTAGACGTGATCCAAAAATCCATCGTGTCGAGAGCAACCAGTTCCGGTTCGCCGATCTGCTCGAGGACCGAAAGCTGGAGGCTGGGGTCAATGTTGGCGAGAAAGATGAACCGCGAGTCCCGGTACTCCAGGGGCAGTTCCGGCTGGAAATGCTCGAAGACGCCGAGTTCCGTCGTCAGCGTCTCGCGCTGGTTGGGGTCGGCGCCATAGCGACCGGCCCAACGAAAGGTCCGACCGGGGTCGGCGCTGACGCCGCGAAGGTCGACGCCGCGGGCGCCGAGGGGTTCGAGCGCTTCCGTGGTGAAATCCTCCCCCACCGCGCCGACCAAGCGAACCGGACCGAAGGCGCTGGCCGCCCAAGCAAAGTAGACGGCGGAGCCGCCCAGGACGTCGGTGACGCGTCCGTGGGGCGTCTCAATGCTATCCAGGCCGATGGAACCCACGACGAGAGCGCTCATCGCTCCGACCGCCGTGCGGCGCTCTCCGCCTGTGCGGGCTCAACGTCATCGGGGAAGACTTGCGCCGGTGCGTCGCCCCACAGACGTTCGATGGCATAGAACTCGCGCGCCTGGGCATCGAAGGTGTGCACCACAACATCGACGAAGTCCACCAGCACCCAGCGCAGGCCCTCGTATCCCTCGACGACGAAGGGTTTTTCGGTCCATTGCTGCACGGCATCGGCGATGGCCTTGACCTGTCGACCGCTTGTGCCGTGGCAGATGACGAAGTAGTCGGAAACGTGCGAAAGCCCGCGGAGATCCAGAAGCGTCGTGGCCACGGCATGCTTGCTGCGTACCAGTTCCGCCAGAGCCATCGCCCGCATCATGCCCTCATCGTGCGACGGCTGTTCCTGTACTTGCGTCTTGGCGTCACCGGCCACCGATGATGTCATAGCCCTCCGGTCGGCCGCCGAGGTCCCAACCGACGACAACGCTCACCTCTTCGATGCCATAGCTACCGGACCGCACTTGTTGAACGAAGCTATCCACCCCAATGGCATCTGCCACGATGCGGGCTTTCTCAAGGTCACCCGTGCGGTCCACCACCACCGTTTCGAGGTAGCGGAACGAATCGGCATTCTCGCCGTTGCCGTTGATGACGTCGAAACCCTTCGCGCGTAGAAGCTGCGCCACCTTCCGCGCTGCTCCGGGCCGGCCGCAGCCGTTAAGAACCTCGATCCGAACCGCCACCGGCGCTTGAACGTGGTCTATCACCTGCGCTGGAACGGGCAACTCCTGCTGCGTGGTTCGCCACCATGCCAGGCCACCGATGGCGCTGCCAGCACCGACCATGACCCCGAGAACCACCCAAGGCCACCGCGCTCTAGCCCGGCTAGTTGCACGCCTCTTCCGCCGAGTTTGAGCCTTTTTTCGTGTCACCTAAACGCGTTGACCCCGCTAGCGGCTACCCTTAATCCAGAGTAGACCGTTCTACACCAAAAGTCAATCTTGACCGACCCCTCGACTGTGCCCGATGGCGACGTTGTCGATCAGGCGAGCCCCGCCCACGCGCGCCGCGACGAATAACCGCGCCCCCAGAGGGATGCTGCCGTCCACAGGGGCCATCGTCAGTGGGTCTGAGACCTTGACGTATTCGACCTCCAGATCAGGCCAGACGCCAAGGCGCGTCCGCACCGCCTCCGTCAGCGTCTCCGCGGTCCAGGCTCCGCTCAGGATCTGCGCCGACCCCCAGGCCAGGCTGTCGTAGAGGGCCGAGGCTGCAGCGCGTCGGTTGCCTTTGAGATACGCGTTGCGGGAACTGAGCGCCAGACCATCGGCTTCACGGACCGTCGGACCGATGACGAGCTCGACGTTCAGATCGAGATCGGCGATCAGACGGCGGATCACGGCGCACTGCTGGCCGTCTTTCCGACCGAAGACGGTAAAGTGCGGTCGAACGATGTTCAGGAGCTTGGCGACCACGGTGGCGACACCTCCAAAGTGGTCAGGGCGGGCCGCTCCTTCCATCGCCGCAGCGACCGGGCCGACGTCGATGGACGAGGCGAAGCCTTTGGGATAGATCGCCTCAGATGCGGGTTCAAAGACCCAGTCCACAGCGGCCGCTTCGGCTTTGGCGAGATCGCTCTCGCGGTCGCGCGGGTAGCTCGCAAAGTCCTCCTCCGCCCCAAACTGCGCCGGGTTGACGAAGAGGCTCATCACCACGATGTCGGCGCGGGCACGCGCGGTTTCGAGGAGGCTGAGGTGACCAGCATGAAGCGCGCCCATCGTGGGCACGAGCCCGACCCGATAGCCATCACATCGCGCCGCTTCAGCCGCCTGTCGCATGGCGTCGACAGCGTTGAAAACTTTCAAGTGGCTTTCGTGCTGTGTGCGGCCTCGCCCTTGAAACTCTCGGCTGCGCCCGGGAATCGGCCCTCTCGCACGTCGTTGGCATAGGCGCGGCAGGCGCGGCGAACCTCTTCGGCCACATTGGCGTAGCGCCTCACGAAGCTTGGCGCGAAGTGCTCAAAGAGCCCGAGGAGGTCCTGCGTCACGAGAATCTGTCCGTCCGTATGGGGCCCAGCGCCAATGCCGACCGTGGGGATTTCGAGGCTTTCCGTCACAGCCGCTGCCACCTCGGTCGGGATCATCTCCAGCACAAGGGAAAACGCGCCCGCGTCCTGTAGCCTTCGCGCGTCGTCCAGGAGTTGGCGTTGGCCCACCTCCGTCTTCGCCTGGAGGTGGTAGCCCGTCTGATGCACGGCTTGGGGTGTCAAGCCGAGATGGCCCATGGCGGGGATCCCCGACTCGGTCACCTTCTTCGTCACCGCGACGACCTCTCCGGTCCCTTCGAGCTTGACCGCCTGGGCGCGTCCTTCTTGCACGAGGCGTCCGGCATTGCGCAGGGTTTCCTCGGACGATAGCCGATAAGAGAGGAAGGGCATATCTCCGATGACCAACGCTCTCCCGACGGCGCGTGCCACTACCTCGGTGTGGTAGACCATCTGGTCCATGGTGGCTGAGACCGTATGCTCGTATCCGGCAAAAACCTGGGCAAGGCTATCGCCCACAAGGATGAAATCGGCGCCGCTCTGATCGACCAGGCTTGCGAAGACGGTTTCATAGGCCGTCAGACCCACGATCTTGGGTCCATGTGCCTTGCGACGGACTAGATCGAAAGCCGTCACGCGCTTCGGTTCGGCTGAGGTCATCGTCTAGGGCTCATACGAGCGTCCAACTTGTTCGCCAGACGCCTTGGGCGAAGCCGGGTTCCGCATTCAAGGCTTTTAGCGCTTCCTGCACCGTCGGGCCTGAAGGAGGCAGCCACAATTCGGGTGCAAGGTCGCACAGCGGGGCGAGAACGAACGCTCGCCGTGCCAACTCGCGGTGCGGTATGGTCAGGTCCATGTCACGCATCACCAAGCTGTCGTATAGAAGCAGGTCGATGTCCAGTGTGCGCGGGCCCCATCGCACCGATCTCTCGCGCAGGCGAGATGCCTCAATAACTCTGACGACAACTAGAAGCGCCTCTGGCGTAAGCGTTGTCTGGGCGCGAACAACCCCATTCAGAAACGGCGGCTGGCGCACGAAGCCCACAGGCGACGTGACGTAGACCGGCGAGGCGGCCGCGACCGCGATGTCGGATGTGGCGAGCGCACGGACGGCCGCGCGTAGGTGGGCCAGCCGGTCGCCGCGATTGGACCCCAGCCCCAGAAAGCATGTCGGCATCAAGCCCCGACGAGAGCGATAGCGCAAAGCGCGCGAACGGCAATGCCAACCTTCGACAGGCTCGGGGTGGCTTTGGTCAAGTCATACACGCCTCGGAAATTAGCAGGACGGTGGCGCTCCGGTCAAGCTGTGCCTTCCGACATGCCCGAGATCCCGCCCATGAAGGGTGACGGGGCCGTCTACATCGAGCTTCCAATTGGGTAGGGTTCGTGCGGCTGGGGGTCAGATCGCGTTGTCCGCCGCCCCCCGCCCTGCACCGCGCCATCGAGGCGCTGGGCTTGCCTTCAGCGCGCCTTCCCCTTTATTAATCCGCAGCCGCCCTGTCGTTTGCGGTGGCGGACCCTTTGCAGGGGAACATTCCGCCATCCCGCGCCTGAGAACCCATTGAGGATCGTGACGTGGCAGTTTTGGAAACCCGACCCTTCGGCCAAACCGGCGAGCGCGTCACGACCATCGGCCTGGGCGGGGCGCGGCTGGGCAAGCTGTCTCATGCCGACGGCGTCGCCACTGTGCGCCATGCGCTGGAACTGGGCATCACCTACTTTGATACCGCGCCCATGTACGGAGGCGGCGCGTCGCAGCTCATCCTGGGCGAGGCCCTGGATGGGCGGACGGAGTCGTACCTGTTGGCGACGAAGCTTGGACACCTGGCGAGCCCGGGCGACTTCCGCTCGGCAGACGCACTGCGCGCCCAACTCGAGGACAACCTCCGTCGCCTCCGTCGTGACTACGTGGACGTCCTCCAGATCCACGACGCCAACTGGCACTGCTGGTGGTCGGATGAGACGCGTCCCGAGGAGGCCATGCTCGGAGACATAGAGTACGATTTCACAGATGCGCCCGTCTTGCAGGTCCTTCGCGAGGCGAAGGCGGCCGGCCTGTGCCGCTTCATTGGGATTACTGGAAATAACGCCGACGCGATGGCCCGGGTCCTCGAAGGCGTCGATGTGGACACGTGCCTGGTCGCGTTCAACTACGATCTGATCCGGCGCCGCACGCGCCGAGAGGCCCTGCCATTGGCGCGGAAGAGGGGGGTGGCCCTCATCCTAGGCGGCGTCTTCCAGAACGGGCGCCTAGTGGAAATCCACCCCGAGTGGCCCTCGTCTCCGCCAGATTGGATAACGCCGGAACTCCGCGACCCCGTCGGGCGGCTGTATACGCTCCAGCGCGACTGTGGCCTTTCGCTCGTGACACTCGCGATCCGGTATTTAGTGGCCGACCCGGATATCGCCATGATCCTGGTGGGTGCGGCGACGCCAGCGGAACTGGAGGAGAGTGTCGCTGCGGCGCAAGAGGGCCCGCTGCCCACCGAGTTGCATCAGGCCGTTGATGCGCTGGGGCTGGAGTGGGAGCGGTCGCCGTAACGCAAGACGGATGGGGGAACGTGTGACCGTTGTCGGCATCACCGCAGACCACGCGAGCCCGCTGCCCTAGGGCTTGCATCGGGCTGTGGAAGCACCGGAGCCGCTGGCCGAGTGAACCCTCTTGCGACAAGCCGCCGCCGATCCGTACCTATATACGATTTCAGCTTTTCTGTGAGAGTTGCCACCCTGAGGGTGTCGAGGGGTGGCCGCACTTCCCGAGGTACGCGGTAACGGAGGTTGATCATGGGGACGGAACTGCCGACACGGACCCTTGGCCGCACGGGATTGGAAGTCACCCGGCTCGGCTTCGGGGCGATGGAGCTCCGCGACACACCGCGCAGCCGACCGGTGAGCGGTGAGCAGGCCGAGCGCGTCCTCAATTCAGTCCTCGACGCGGGCATCAACTTCATCGACACCTCCCCAGACTACGGGGCAAGCGAGGACCGCATCGGCAGGTACATCAGCCATCGCCGGGATGAGTTCTACCTGGCGACCAAATGCGGCTGTAACGTCACACCGGATGGCCACACGCTCGGAGACCCGGGGCACCGCTGGACTGCCGATCAGTTCCGCAAGAACATCGTCATGAGCCTCGAGCGGATGAAGACCGATCATGTGGACATCCTGCAAATGCATGGGGGGACTCTTAGGGAAGTCCAGCAGGGTGGCCTTGTCGAGGCTCTCGGGGAGATCAAAGAGGCGGGTAAGGCCCGGTTCATAGGCATTTCTACGAGACACCCCGAGCTATCGGGCTTCGTGCGATTGGGGGCCTTTGACACCTTTCAGATCCCCTACTCTGCTTTGGACCGTGCGCACGAAGCGTCGATCCAGGAAGCCGCGGAGGCCGGGGCCGGGGCGATCATCCGAGGCGGCGTCGCTCAGGGTCACCTTGACAGAGGGGGAAATTGGGCCAAGTGGGATCAGGCTCATCTAGATGGCCTCGCCGATGGAATGAGCCGGTACGAGTTCATATTGCGCTTCACTCTGACGCATTCCGGCTGCCACACGACCATCGTAGGCACCCTCGACCTCGATCATCTGGCTTCCAATGTGGCGGCGGCCGAGGCTGGCCCGCTGCCGTCCGATGTCTACGAGGAGGCGAAGAGGCAGCTGGAGGCAATCGGAGAGGTTCCGGAGGGTTAGTGCAACGACCTGGCAGAGTGTGGCCGGGCTTCTAGTGTGTCGTCCCACAAATACCTTGGAATTCATTCGCCGATGCATCCCGACCTGCTGCGTTGCCTTCTCTCGCCGTACTCCCCGGCACGACTCGCTCAGGCGCCTTGCAGATCGGGCGCCTCGGCGCCTTCGATTCTGAAGGTTCTTCCTGGGACGGCACACTAGGTCAAAGGAGGGTCTGTGATGGCCTTTGTGGAAACGGAAGCGTACGGTCGCCAGTCGCTCTCTCAGAACGCCAATTTCCGCGCATTTGTGGGCGTCTGGCCCGCGGATTTCAGTTTTCCCATTCACTGCCACACCGGCGCCGTGGAAATCTTCTACTTCCCTCTGGGCCGCTGTAAGTTCACGGACGCTCAGGGTAAGGCCCTCATTGCCGGACACGGCGATCTCATCTATGCACCCGAGGGCTGCCCCCACTTCGTCGAGGGCACGGGCGAAGGGGCCATCCCGCACTTCTTGCTTGTGGCCCCTAACCTCGACCCGGGCGAGCACACCTACCCACCCTTCAAGCGCGAGCACGAGCGACTGCGGCTCGAAGCCATCGGGGTGGTGCCCGGTGCCAGGGTCCCCGAGACGCGCGGCTTCCGCTGTGAGGTCGTCCACCTAGAGCCAGGGCAGGTTAGCGGACCCGAGAGCTTCCCAGGCGCGGACCAGGTGATTTATGTGGTCAAGGGACGAGCGGGCGTGCGCATGGGGACGACGGAAACGACGCTGGATGCCGATAGGGTGCAGTACATCCCGCCCGATACGGCGCACGAAATCGAAAGCTTGGGCGCCGAGCCCCTGCTCCTCTTGCGTTCCACGATGCCGAACGTCGAGCCAGCACACACCTGAGCCTTCAAGAGAGTGAAGAAACGCACGGAGCCCATGTCGGGTAGCGGAAGCGGTCGGGACCTGACCTCGGGCGCGAGCGAGCGACCTGCCGGCCCCCAGCCGGGAACGGGAACCGAGGCGGATCGCGCACCGCTAGCCCTCTCCGGGGTGACGCCACGCGCCGTGCTCATCGGGCTCGGCATGGTGTTGCTGGTGGGGGTGGGCGCAGCGGCTGTGGGCTTCCGCTACCAGTTCCAGGGCATCGAACTCGAACGCACGGAGACGACCCGCACGTTTTTGCCGCTCGCCGTGCTGTTACCGTTCTTCCTGCTGGTCGCCATCTTGAACCCGTTCTTGAAGTGGATCAGGCGCGGGTGGGCCCTGCGACCGGCAGAACTGGCGATCATCTTCGCCATGGGTATGGCGGCCGTCACCGCGCCCATCTTCCTCTTGGGCTTTGGACTCTCGATCCTGACCTCTCCGTACTACTTCGCGAGCTTGGAGAACGCTTGGGAGCATGTGCTGCATCCTTACCTGCGGTCGTGGTCCCTCCCTACTAACGAGGCTGACGCCATGCGGTGGTTCTTCGAGGGGCTGCCGCAGGGGTTTCCCATCCCTTGGTCCGCCTGGGTGCCGGGGATCCTCTGGTGGTTCGCGCTGCTGGCGGCGTTCTACTTCCTGTGCCTCTGCCTCTTAGTCCTGTTTCGCAAACAGTGGACCGTGAATGAGCGCCTCGCCTTCCCTCTGATGGAGCTGCCCCAGGCCATGATCGAGGACAGCGACGGCCCAAGCCTTCTACCGAACCTCTTCCGCAACCGGCTGTTCTGGATGGGCTTCGCCATCCCCGCGCTGATTTATGGCTGGAACCTCATCCATGAATTCTACCCGCCATGGCCTAGGCTCCCCGGCATCGGCTACTACAACAGCATCTCGATCTCCGTCGCCCGGGGCTTTCCGCCCATCGTCCTCTGCGTCTACTTCGCGGCCATCGGCTTCTTTTACTTGATCCCGACAGAGCTTCTTTTGAGCGTCTGGTTTTTCGGCGCTATGGTTATCGTCCAGGAAGGCGTTTACAACCGACTGGGCGTCGGCCTCGGAGGGACGGGGTACTTTCTCTGGTCGGCGGCCGCCTCCGCCTGGCAGAGTGCAGGCGCTTTCATCGTGGTGGTCGGCTTCAGCTTGTGGATCGCCCGCGGTCACCTCAAAGAGGTCTTCCGCCAGGTGTGGCGTGCCGAACCGGGTGGTGGCGAAGGCGAGCTCCTGTCTTATCGCACGGCGGTCTGGGGTGGTCTAGCGAGCCTGGTCTTTCTCTTGGCCTTCTTCGCGCGACTGGGCATGGACTGGCCCGCCATGCTCCTCTTCGTCCCGTTTGTGCTGGTCGTTTACATCGGGCTAACCAAGATCGTCGCGCAGGTGGGTCTCTTCTACTTCGTGCCGCCGATGATCGGGCAGCAGTTCACCTACGAGATGCTGGGCTCCAACTTTCTCGGCCCCCAGAACCTCGTCGCTCTGGGCTATCAGGGCACGTGGCACGGCGACGTGCAGGCGGTCTTCATGGCCAACGCAGCCAACTCGACGAACCTCCTCGACCGCATCAGATCCCACAGACGTCGGTTTGCCGTCACCTTTTTAGGAGCGGCGGCGCTGTCGATCCTAGCGGGGACAGTCTACATCGTCTACAGCGGCTACGAGGTCGGGGCTTACAACTTCGGCACTGGCGTTCTGAAGGGCGTGGGCATCGGCGCGTGGGAGGACACCGTGTCGAAGGTCCGCAGTCCGCACGGGCCAAGCTGGGCGCGGATGGGCTTTCTGGCCTTCGGTGCGGTGCTGACGGGAGCCCTCACCTACCTACGCTATCGGTTTGTGTGGTGGCCGTTCCACCCCGTCGGACTGGCGGTGGCCGCATCCTTCACACTTAGGCATATGGTCTTTCTCGGTTTCGTCACCTGGGTAACCAAGATGGTCATCCTGCGCGTGGGCAGCAGCCGATTGTACGAGCAGTCGAAGCCGTTCTTTTTCGGGATGATCCTGGGCCACATGTGCGGGATGGGCTTCCCGCTTATCATGGATATCTTGCTCTGGCCCACAGGGCCGGCCACCGGCTAGCCGCCCTGTGCAGCAGGGGCCCAGGCTGACCCTACGTGCGGTGCGAGCCCTCTTGGTTCAGCGCACGAGGGCGAGCTTGCGGGTTGCGGAGAAGTCGTCCGCCTGTAGATGGACGAAGAAGAGACCGCTCGCGGCAGCTCGACCGGCGTCATCTCGGCCGTCCCAGGTGATGAGGTAGCGCCCAGGGGCGATCGCGTCGTTGACGAGGGTGCGGACGACCCGGCCCAACGGATCGAAGACGACAAGCCGGATGTCGGTCCCTCGCGGGAGATCGAAAACGACCCCTGTCTCAGCGTTGAAGGGGTTCGGCGTAGGGAGACCCAACCGGAAGGCCGTCGGCGCTGTGCCTTCGGTGTCGTTGCGTTCGAGGACGGCCGTCGGGGTGGGCTCGATGAGCGTGAGTCGCTGATCGACCTCGACGTCTCGAAGCTCCTGCTCTATTCCGCTGGGCCAGCGTACGTGAATCCGCTCGATACGGGTTGCCGTGCCAAAGCCGAACTCGAGCTCGGGGCTATCCTGGCTGGCGAACGATGAGCCGATGGCGACCTCTTGCATCCAACGGCGGCCATCCGTCTCGACGGTGACCCGCGTCCCGACGCCGTCGCGGTTGGAGAGGGTGCCAACCGTCGCGACGTTCAACCAGTGGCCGCCCACGCTGTCATTGCGATAGAGGACGTTGGGCGCATCGATGTTGACGACGTAGAGATCCAGGTCGCCATCGCGGTCATAGTCACCCAGTGCTGAGCCTCGGCCGTTGGCTTTTCGGGTGTCCAGGCCGATCGCTGCCGTGGCGTCCTCGAAGTGGCCGTTGCCCGGATTCACGTAGAAGACGTCCGGCTGGTGCGGGTTCAACCCTTTGCCGATGTAGCCGTTGACCACGTAGAGGTCCAGGTCGCCGTCGTTTTCGACGTCGAAGAACCCGGTGCCCCAGCCGGTGAGATAGTCGTACACTCCCGCATCCGTGACCCACTCGAAGGTTCCATCGCCGCGGTTACGGGCGAGGGCATTGTCGCCGTGATTGGTGATATAGAGATCGAGGTCGCCGTCCTGATCGTAGTCGGCCCACATGCCGCCCATGCCGAGGCCCCGTTCCACCAGACCGCTCTCGGCCGTCACGTCGGTGAAGCGCGGCTCGGGGTGTTCGTTGCGGTAGAAGACGTCGGGCCCGTAGTCGTTGATGACGTAGAGGTCGGGATCACCGTCGTTGTCGTAGTCGGCGAACAGGGGTTGCAGGCTCCAGCCGCCGTTGGCTACCCCGCCCCAGAGCTCGGTGATGTCCGCGAAGCCGGCGGCGCCGTCGTTGCGGTAGAGCACGTTGAGGCTGTCGTGGCCGACCTGCACGACGTAGAGATCCAGATCGGCATCGAGGTCGATATCCGCAAAGGCGGCGCTCGTGTAGAAGTTGTTCTCGCCGTCCGCCAGCCCAAGCTGATCCGCCGCATCTTCGAAACGCCCTGTGCCATCGTTGAGATAGAGGGCATTCGACGTCTGCATGGCGGTGGTGAACAGGTCGAGGTCACCGTCATTGTCCACATCGGCGAAGATGCCGCAGCCAGTTTGGCGCCTTTGACTGAGGTTGACGACGCCCGCCAGAACGGCGACGTCGGTGAACGTGCCATCGCCGTTGTTGTGGTAGAGGAAATCCCCGAGGCGGTTGGCCGTATGGATGTCCAGCCGCCCATCTCCGTCGAAATCCACGAAGGCAGCGCCATAGTTGCCGCGCGTGATCCGCACGTCACTTTTGACTCTCGCTTCTTCAGTGACGTCCGTGAAGGCTAGCTCCCCAGCTCCCGCCACCGTCACCGACGCGAGCCAGAGCGCGATGAAAAGGCTTCGTGATCTCACCTGTGGCCCTTGACTTCCGACCCTTTCCATGTCCCGCCTGTTGGTGCTGGGTCGCCGCCTGTCACGGCCCCGTGAATGCACACCAAGTTTAACGGTTGCCGGTTGCAAAAGCAACCGGAGGACGAATCGGGCCCGTCGAGTCTGGCCGGAGCTGCCCGTTGGATACGGATCCGTGCAATTTGAACCTTGACTTGGTAGAGTCCTCAGTATAAATTGCGTCTTAACTCGTGCGGACTAAACACCGTAATACAGTGCTTAGGTTATTGGAGTTGATGTTAGGGCGTCTAGTGCCGTAACTACCTTTGATGTGCATAAGAAGTATTCTGTAAACTAAGAAGCACCGATGCTGACGATGATAGGGAGAAAGGGGGGACATGTCAGCAGAACGCAGTTAGTAAACCCGTTCCAAGTCGTTCCTGGAAGCGAAAGCTTCTCAGGGGTTCATGTAGACATGTAGTAGGAGGTTAGGTCTATGCGTAAGGTAGCAGTTGTCGCTATCGGTGTCGGCCTGTCGATGCTGCTTGCGACGAGTGCGTCGGCGCACCTTTCGAGCGCCGTCACGGTTGAAGCGCCCATGCTGAGCTTCAAACCGACCATCGACGGCGACCTCTCGGACTGGGAGGATTTTGCCTGGACGGACGGCGTCTGGGACCTGCAGCGGTTGCAGCAGCAACCCTATTTCACCGCGTGCTCGGGCATCTTCGACAGTGGCGTTGAGCCGGAAGGTACTCCACTGACCGCCGCAGACCTCTCAGGCGAGTACTTCCATGCCTGGGATATGGATGGGGTCTATCTGGGAGTGAAGACCACCGACAACGTCCACGATACGGTAACCAGTATCGACGATGCCAACGACTGGTGGCTCAAGGACTCCTGCGCGTGGTACTTCGACGTGCCGCACGATGGTGACGGAGTGCCGTACATCCAGGGCGACCACGTCATCGACTTCGTAGCGGACGACACGTATCCGAGCAACGGAAAGAAATGGGACCACGGCGATGCCGATGGCCACCAGCGCGGTGCCGATCTACCCGATACGGTCCAGTACGCTGTTGCCATCGACGCGGTTTCGGGGACGAGCTACGTGATCGAGGCGTTCGTGCCCTTCGCCGAGACGCTCATCGCCGTGAACCCCGAGTTCCAACCAGCGGTGGGGCTGACGATCGGCGGTGGCATGATCGTCCACACCGACGCCGATCTCGGTGAAGAAGACTTCGGCGGTCAGTTCTGTCTCAACTCGACGGGTGACGACGACGGCGAGTGGGGCGACTGGACTTTTGCGCCCGGCGAAGGCGTGGCCGTCGAGAGCAGCACCTGGGGTACCGTCAAGGCGCTGTTCAAGTAAGGTTCGTTTGGAGCACCAAGGTGCTCTAAAGTCATGCACGTACGGGGCAGTCGAGCCTGTGGTTCGGCTGCCCCGCTTCGTTTGATGGGGGGCAGTCAAGGAAGCGCTTACTCGTGCAGTTCCCGCACATGGTGCGTCGCGAGGGCGTTGCCGGGCTTGAGGTCGGGGACCTTCTCCGGCATGGCGATGGTTTGCTTGCGCTCCGGTCCGTTTAACCCCTCCCCGGCAGTCTAGGCGAGGCGCAACCGCCCTCTCGTGAGCCACAACGGTCTCCTCCACCCGCCCCTGGCGCTGATATAAAGCCCGGCTGAACACGAAGCTCAAGTGCCGTCTCAACTTGGCACCGGAGAGGTAAATGACGCCGGAGACCAGGGCGGTCATGGAGGCGTCGAAGGAAGAAGATCAGACGCCGGAGACGAGTTCGATGAAGAGGCGGCTGAAGCGTTGATTGCGGAGCGAGGCGCTCCGGTCCATGAATTCCTTCGTCTGCCGGTGATAGCCCACCACCGAGATCAACGCTTTCCCAAAGTAGTTCGACCGGTTCTGGAAGAGGATGATGAAGTCGCTTGACGCGAACTCTGCCAGCGGGTCCCGCTTATCGCGGAACCGGAAGGCGGCGAAATTGCGCGTGCGACGATTGTCCACGAACCCCAGCCGGAAGCCCTGCTGCCCGAGCCGGAGAATCGTGTTCTTGCTGATTTGGTAATCCACCTTCAGGATCGGCGCCGTCCAGGACTGGCTCCTGGCGGCCACACGCGGGGAACCCTTGGGCTTTGCGGTCTCGACCAACGTCAGCCGCTTGAACATCGGCGTGATCCGCCACTTGCCGAAACGGAACCGGTAGTCGAACCGGTTGACCATCGTGAACTGGGTCCGGCGCACGTCGTCCTGGGACGTGCCGTCTTTGAACACTTCGGGAAGCTGGTGGTTGTCCAGGATACGGACGTTGTTCTCCGCATGCAGGTTCAACACCTGCGAGTACCGCGTGCCCAGCCAGAGCGTGCTGGCGATGGAGTTGCGCATCAGCAGCGTGTCGTAGCCGGGATCACCCGGTTGGGGTCCCGCCGGAACAGGGAACTCGGCGAACGTATAGTAGCTATTGCGAATGTCATCGCGAACGCGTTTGGTATCGTGGCGAATCTCAATCTCGCCGCGGGCTGGATCGCTCAACACGAAGCGGGTCCGAACGTAGCGTACGTCGTTGCGGGTACCTTCCGCTATCCCGCGACTGTCGAACCTGCCCACCGCCACTTCAAGGGGCCGTATCGGCCTGTAGGCCGCGAAAACGTGGCTGCCTTCAAGATCCTTATCGTACCGAAAGTCGGGTTTCTCATCATCTTCGTGCTGATCGACCTGGAGGTTGTTGTTCCAGTCGAAACCGTAGAGGAAGTCCACGGGGTCGGAATGGTAGAGGAGGAAGGGTTCCTCGAAATCCGGGATGCGGTTTTCGTTCTTGTCCTCATCCCACGTGGCGTCCCGGTCCTCGTCTTGACCGGGGAAGACACCGGCGTCCCGGTTGTTTTGAAGCTCCGAGACCGCCTCGTTCGAGGCGTCGTCATCCGACCATTTATCCCAATCATCGTTATCGTCCACGAGCGGGAGCTCAAAGTTGATGGTCTCGTTCCTGTTGCTGCCGCCTCGATCGTGGTAGAACAGCATGCCGCCGCGATAGCCTTCCCGGCTCCCCTGGTAGCCGCCGTACTTGGGTCCCACGTGAAAGAGCTCCAGCCCCACGTCCAACCCGTCCCCCAGGGTCTTGACCGCGTTGATGAACCAGGCGGAGTCTCGCGTGGGCGAGAGCTGCTCGCCCCGAGGCGTCGGAAACTGCTGGTAGGTCGATGAGAGCGCGAGTTCACCGCTGAGCGCTAGGCCACCGAAGTCCGCCTCCAGATCGACGCCGTAACGGGTCGTGCCCGTGTTGAAGCCGTAACGGAATCTCACCTTTCGCTTATTCGAGAAATCACGGATGTTGCCTTCAGCCCGATCGATGATGACCGGCTCAGTGCCGCGATCTACAAACAGCACGGGATCGCCCTTCTCATCCAGCTGTAGCTTGAGCAGTTCGTTCAACGGGTTGAAGAACTTGTGCTCCTGATTGACCCCAATCCGATAGTCGTTGGCAACAGTCGCCTCGATCTCCATCGCTATCGGGATGGGGCTCAGGGGCATGTCGTACGCGAACGAGAGATCCTCGAAGCCGTTCGCCTCCCAGTGACCCCCTACCCGCTGCCCGCCCAGGATGGCCGGAATGAACCGCGTCAGCACGCTATCCCCCTCGGCGATCACGCGCACGATCGGTTCCCCGAAGACGGCCGCGCCGCCGATGCCATCCTCCGGCGAATCGTCGCTGAAAGTGAGGATGATGCGCTCAGGGGGTAACATTTCGTAGGGAAGACCACCGCGCACCTGGGTGATGAATTCCTTGCTTCTGGCGCTTTCGGCGTGCATGTTCACAAAGGTCGCGCCCAGCTTCACCGCATCACCGATCGCCGTCTGCCAGTGGGCACCGAAGAGGGGTTGCGGGCTCAGTGCCACTCGCGACCGGTTGTCGGCGTCGCCGCTGAGCGGTCCTGGCTCCAGGTTTTCGATGTTCTGCCGCCACGTGGGGTAACCGCGGGTGTAAAGCAGAGTCAGGGCGTTCTTCTCGGACGCCATATTCAGGGCGATGCCGGTGAAACGAGGGAGCCGTAAGGTGAAGCTCGTGAAGTTCGCTCGGAGGTCGAGGGTTGCGACGGTGAAGTTCCATCTCCAGCCCTTGTAACGATCGCTAGAGATGCTCATCATGTTGATCTCACCCCAGAAGCTTCTGTCCCTTAGCCTCACACTGCCGTCACGAATGTCCCTGTTCCCCACGCCCATGCCCGGCCGATGCTCGACCCAAGTCCACGCCAACAGGCCTTCGCGCGCTAAGAGCCCCCCAAGCGGGTCGTACTGTTTATGTATTCGCCCCGCACCTGCATAATACCACAAATCTGACTTGGCGTAATTCTGATAGGGCTCCAGCCACGCACGCCCTATGAACGGGTGAACGCGCTTCGTTCCTTTAATCACCTGGGCCCGTACGCCCGATGCGAGCAGCGTCGCGACCGCAAGCAATGTGAGTTGGACGAGGCTCCACCGCCACAACGGCATGTGCCTCCCCTCTATCCCACGACATTGGATGTCCGTTTTGAGGCTACCGTGCACGAGCGATAATCAAGACGAAGGCTCGTGGAGTTGTCAAGACTCTTACCCTTCACTGGGATTCTGCTTTTGCAAGAAGGGCTGCGAAGGCCAGCCTCATCCGTCGGGTGCGTGCCCCTTGCGGCTGCGCCTGTGAAGGCCCATATTTCGATCATAAAATCCGATTGATAGTGGGAGACCTCCATGGCCGACCAGCCAACCAGCAGAGCATCACGGTTCAACACACCTTCAGCGCGGCTAGACCTCGGGGCGATGGCAGCGAAGCAGACGCGAAAGATCCGCATCATCAGTCTTATTGTGGCCATCGCGCTTCATGGATCTCTGGCGATCTGGAAGGTTTCAGCGGAAAGGCGAGCCGTCAAGCCGCTGACGACCCGCTTCATCAAGCGCGAGCCGCGCCTGGTCAAGCCCCTGGAACTTCGGAAAGCGCCGAAGCCCAAGCGGCGTCAGATGCGGCGGCGGATGAAGCGCGTGCGCGCTAAGGTGGATACGCGAGGGATCAGCCGTGCGCCAAAAGCAAGCAAAGTGCTAGACAGCCTGGTACGTCCCCAGATGGTGGTGAGCCAGTCGGCGAACTTCGAGCGTCCCGCTCTGGAGCCCATGATCGAGTCGGGCGTGGTTCGGGCCGCAAAGTCGAGCGGTCGCCAGCTCGATATGAAGTTGGAAATGGTGGACGTCGAGGCCTTCCACTATGGGCGCGACCGAGCTATGGTGGTCCAGGACCTGACGGACCGGCGCCGCATCAAGGGCTACTTCGACATCGCCACGGTAACCCTTGGCGGCGGCCAGCCCTGGGGAAGTGCCCATCTGAAAGATTTGGCGGAGGCCTTCAACAGCCTAACGGACATCAACGTCAGGGTCGTCGAGGGCATTTCAGTGGCCGACCCACGGCTCATGAAGATCCCATGGGTGCTGGTCTGGACTTGGCAATTTGTCCTGCCGTTTCAGGCCAAAGCCATGGGAAAATACATGACCGGAGGCGGTTTCGTGATGGTCGAAGGCAGTTGGAAGAGCGAGAATCACTGCCGTAACTTTTTCCGAAAATCACTAGAAGCTGCCGGGCTGCGGCAGGGGGCGCACTGGGAGTTCGAAATTCTGCCCAATGAACACCCGATATACCACTCTTACTTCGACTTCGACGGTGCCCCCTGGGGGGGCAATCTCTTCCATAATAGGGCGAGCTACTACACGCAGGAAATCCAGTTCTACAAGTACCCTCTGGAAGCACGCGACTATATTGAAGGTATCACGCTCGATGGGCGTCTCGTGGCCATCTACGAGACGAAAGACTACGTTGGCCACTGGAGACGAAACAAATACCTCAGCACCCTCGGGACCTTAGGTACGCAGCGGAACAACATCGACATTCAGAAACTGGGCATCAACATTATCGTCTTCGCCCTCACCCAGGAGGGATCGATCGCTACGCGCACCGTCGCAAGCAGCGACTAAAACGTCTCCATCCCCCGGCAGCGTCGCGCTTCATCAGACCGCCAGTTCGTCCCACCGAGTTCTCCAACTCAGCCGCAATAAGAACGGCAACGCCTCCGCCGGGCGATGTACCTCGAGTCATCAGCGTCACGCCTACGTTGGCTGCCCAGCGAGCGATGGTCACCGCACGTCCCCTGGACGCCCGAAGAACGGTTTCATGCGCCCTACACTCGAACGCTTGGGCCCAAGGCTGAACATCAAGAGTGTCCCTACCAATTCGTCCATGGCACTCTCATCAAGGTTCCGAGGAACCGCTGTCTCCTGCGGCACTGGACCTAGACTCTGAGCAGTGTGCGGTTTCAACGGGTCACCTCTGCACTTTGAAGGGGTGTAGAGTCTCTCCCTGCCCCACAGGGAACAACCCGTGCTCCGGCCCTGAATGGATACAACGAGTACTGACTGGAGCACAAAGAAACAGGCCCGCAAGTTCATGCGGGCCTGGCAAGTGTGATGTCTGTCTTAGGTTGCAGGAGCGGCTCGGAATGGATCAGTAGTCCATGCCACCTGGCGGCATGCCTCCGGGTGGACCTGCAGCGGCCTCTTTCTCCGGTATCTCGGTGACGAGGGCCTCGGTAGTGAGCAGAAGCCCCGCGATGCTGGCCCCGTTCTGAAGCGCGGTGCGGACCACCTTGGTCGGGTCGATCACACCGGCTTTGACCAGGTCCTCGTACTCGTCCGCCTCGGCGTTGTACCCGAAGGTGTCTTCACCTTCGCGCACGCGCTGCACCACGACCCCCGCTTCGGAACCGGCGTTCAGCGAGATCTGACGAAGCGGCTCTTCCAACGCGCGGACGACGATGTTCGCGCCAATGGCCTCGTCTCCGGGCAGCTCCAGCTTCTCCACGGCGTTCACGGCCCGCAACAGCGCCACGCCGCCGCCAGCCACGATGCCCTCTTCCACCGCGGCGCGGGTCGCGTGCAGGGCGTCCTCCACGCGCGCCTTCTTCTCCTTCATCTCCGTCTCGGTCGCGGCGCCGACGTTGATCACCGCTACCCCGCCGGCCAGCTTCGCCAGACGCTCCTGCAGCTTCTCACGGTCGTAGTCGCTGGTCGTCTCGTCGATCTGACGACGGATCTGCTCCATACGACCCTGGATCGCTTCCGACTCCCCGGCGCCTTCGATGACCGTCGTGTTGTCCTTGTCGATCACCAGACGCTTCGCACGGCCCATGTCCCCAAGCGTGGCGTTCTCCAGCTTGAAGCCCGCTTCCTCGCTCAGGACCCGGCCGCCCGTGAGAACCGCAATATCATCCAGCATCGCCTTGCGGCGGTCGCCGAAACCGGGCGCCTTCACCGCGCACGTACGCAGGGTGCCGCGCAGCTTGTTCACCACCAGCGTCGCCAGCGCCTCGCCTTCGATGTCCTCGGCGATCACCAGCATCGGCTGGCCCGTCTGCGCTATCTTCTCGAGGACCGGCAACAGGTCCTTCATCGTGCTGATCTTCTTGTCGTGGATCAGCACGTGGGCGTCCTCCAGTGACGCTTCCATGCTCTCGGAGTCGGTCACGAAGTACGGCGAAAGATACCCGCGGTCGAACTGCATCCCCTCGACCACTTCCAGGGTCGTCTCGATCCCCTTGGCCTCTTCCACCGTGATCACGCCGTCCTTGCCCACCTTCTCCATGGCGTCGGCGATCAGGTCCCCGATGGCGCTGTCGTTGTTCGCCGAGATCGTCCCCACCTGCGCGATCTCCGTCCGACCCGCCACGGGCTTGGATACCTTCTCGATGGCCTCCACCACGGCGTCGACGGCCTTGCCGATTCCACGCTTGAGAGCCATGGTGCTCGCGCCCGCGGTCACCGCCTTCAGCCCCTGCTCGAAGATCGCTTCGGCGAGAATCGTCGCCGTCGTCGTGCCGTCACCGGCGTCATCGGAGGTCTTGCTGGCCACCTCCCGCACCATCTGAGCGCCCATGTTCTCGTAGGGCTCTTCCAGCTCGATCTCCTTGGCCACCGTCACGCCATCCTTGGTCACCGTCGGAGAACCGAACTTCTTGTCCAGAACGACGTTGCGGCCTTTGGGGCCCAGCGTCACCTTCACCGCTGCCGCTAGCTGGTTCACCCCACGCCTGAGCGCCTCACGCGCCTCCGCGTCAAAAGCAAGCTGCTTCTTGGGCATCTTACAGGTTCCTCCCTAACGACCTCTGGCAGACCTACGCGTACACCCCCAGGATGTCCGATTCGGACATGATCAGATAGTCTTCGCCTTCGATCTCGAGCTCCGTGCCCCCATACTTGCTGTAGAGCACCTTGTCGCCCGCCTTCACGTTCATCGCCACCACGTCGCCCTTGTCGCTCTTCCGACCCGGGCCCACCGCAACCACCTCGCCCCGCTGCGGTCGCTCCTTGGCCGTATCGGGCACGTAAATGCTGCCCACCTTCTCCGCCGCGTCCGCGTCCGGCTTCACCAAAACACGGTCCGACAAGGGACGGAGCTCCATCTTCGTCGCGGTCTGCGTGGCCATCTGTCGCTGCCTCCTTGCGATGACCCACCATGGAGAAATCCAGAGACCTCTCTATTAGCACTCTGAAGTTTCAAGTGCTAAAAAGCGCACGCCTATATAAGTCTCTATCTCGTGCCTGTCAAGAGATTTTTTCAGGTCGCCTGATTATCTTTAGAAGGAAATTTGCTACTTGGCCTCGAAACGGGACAGGCCTCCCTTGTGCGGGCTTTTAGACCTTGGGTGCAGGCCTGAAGCTCGCTACACCCTTGACAGTTCCGAACCAGACGGTGCCGTCCCCTGCCACTGTGATGGCGGTCACGCTCTCAGAGGGGAGGCCGGATTCGAGGGTGTACTGCCGCCAGCCATCGCCATCATAGGAGGCTGCGCCCTTGTCGGTACCGAACCAGACGGTCCCATCGGGGCCGAGCGCAACGCACTGGATCGCGTTGGAGCCTAGGCCTCGATCGCGGGTGAACCGTTCAAATGCGGCTTTGCCTGCACCGCTGAAATGTGCCGCTCCGCCCTTGGCACTGCCGAGCCAAATGCCGCCCTTCCCGTCTGGGACCATACCTGTGAACGATTGGCCCGGCATCTGGTCTTCCTCGCGGTGGGTGACCCACATCTCTCCGCCGAAGTACGTTAAGCCGCCACCATCGGCGCCGACATAGAGCCGATTGGCCTCCGCGTCCCAGGCCATGGACAGGATCGCGTCATGCGGGATACCATCGAGGCTCGAATAGTTCTTGAAAGCACCGTCAGCGTCCCTAACGGTTAGCCCTGCCAAGCGCGTTCCGAACCAGATGGACCCCTCCGGGGTTGGCTCAATGGAGGTGATCCAGTCTGCGGCCAGGCCATCGTCCTTGCCGTAACTCATCCACGCTTCACCGTCGTAACGGCTGACGCCCCCTTTGGTGCCAAACCACACGGTCCCCTGACCATCCACCATCACGACATAAACGTTGTCGTTGGCCAGACCATCGGCCGTGGTAAACGTCTTCCACGTCGTCCCATCGAAGCGGCTAGTGCCCTTGTTGGTCGCAAACCACACCGCGCCAGTCGCATCAATGGTAAATGCACGCACCCAGTCAGCAGCGAGTCCATCCGCCGATGTGTACACTTTCCACTCGCCGGCGGGCTTGGACGCGCACGCCGCAACGAGAGCCACGGTCAAAGCGACAAGGGCCACCACCGGGGTGGTCCTGCTGTCATGGCTTGTCATGGTAGTTCACCTCCCGCTGTCGAACGCATCGCGCCGCCAGGAATGACCGGGCACAAGCAGCGATTCACCAGCACCAACCCGAGATTTCTGTTGCACACCGGCAACGGTTGTTTCGGTTACCCACACAATCTTTCCGAACGCAACGTACCGCGCCATAGCAGCGGATGTCAAGCTTGCTCCCGGCTCGCTACCCAGGCCACGCCGCGTAGTACAAGGTCCGCCACGTAGTGGGCCGGCTTCGGCACGAGCGGCAAGACAAGCTCGGCGAGCCCACCCGTGATGACCACTGGCGCCTGAGCGCCGATCACCTCCCGCTGTGCTGTCATTAATCGCTCGATGGCGCCGGCAGCGCCGTAACCGACGCCCGCGTGGATCGCGGCCGATGTCATCGTCCCCACCGGCCCCTGCGGAGGGGCGGGCGACAGTTCAGGCAAAAGGTCTGTGCCGCTATGAAGGGCATCGTACATCAGCCGTGGCCCTGGCAAGATGGCCCCGCCACGGAAGGCGCTCCGAGCGTCCACGAGATCCACCGTGATCGCGGTGCCCACGTCCACGACGATGACGGGCGCCCCGAATAGCTGAACTGCCGCCCCCGCTTCCGCAAGGCGGTCCGCGCCGACGCTCCCCGCATCCACCGCCTCCAGGTTCAGCCCGTAGGGCGCGTTCGCGTCCAAAACGTCGGGTTCTCGTCCGAAGACCTCGCGGCATGCAGCGGCCAGGCTCGCGGATAGGGCGCGTATCACCGAGGCAACCGCTAGGGCTTCGACCGCTTCGGGTTCGACACCGCTGGAGGCCAGGACTCCCTCCAGTTCGGCCGCCAGCCAAGCCGGGTCGGACGCCTGCACGCGGGGCCAGTGCCAGAGGGACCTCGACTCATCGCCTACGAACAGGCCAGCGCTTAGACGGGAATTCCCCGCGTCAAAGGCTAGGAGCATCCGATTGAAAGCAGCGCATCTATCGGGCAGCGTCGAGGCCGTAATAGAGGCCCTCGAACTGTTCGAGAATGCGCGCCAGAAACCACGGCCGGCTGATCTTCCGGTCGAGAACCATCCTGAGCGACCCCGCGCTTTCGCGCAGCTCGGGAGGGAAGTCAGTCAGCTCATGGTTGACGTTGACGCCGATGCCCAGGATCACGAACGCGGTGTGCTCACCCATCCACGTCGCCTCTGCCAGAGAGCCCGCGATCTTGCGTCCTTCGATGGCTACATCGTTGGGCGCATCCCATCTGGCATCGGCACCGAGTCCCACGCGTGCCGCGTTCGCGACGGCTTGAACTCCAAGACGAGCGAGGGCCGCGTCCGTCATGCGGGTTGAGTCCGGTCGAAGGACAAGCGAAAACCAAAGGCCCAGCCCCGACGTCGAGTGCCAGCTCGCACCGCGTCGACCCCTTCCCCGCGTCTGCCGTTCGGCCACGACCATCAGACCCTCCTCGGCCCCACGCGACGCCATACGTGCAGCGACGTCCATGGTCGAGCCGACGACCCCGTACGCGCGCACGGTGCGGCCGAGAGTCCGGGAGCGCAGCCATCGTAGGACCTCGGCTTCCAGGAGTCGATCGGGGCTCTCGATCATTCGCAGCCCCTGGCCGGGGCGTTTCTCGATGACGTAGCCCGCGCGGGTCAACTCCGATAGCGCCGTCCTCAATGCACTGGGCTCTGCGCCTACCACCTCGCGTAACTCGTGGGGCGAGAGTTGGTCCCCCTCCGCCTCATGAAAGGCCAGAGCCACGCGGTCGGAAAGCGAAAGCTCGCGGTCCATAGCGGTCAAGGAACGACGAGGCACAAGGAGAGGTCGAGGCAGTAAGGCGAGTGGGTCAATGCGCCGATGGATATCACGTCGGGGCCACACTCGGCCAGAGAACGCACATTCCTCAGCGTCACGTTGCCGGAGACCTCGATCTCGGGAAGGCCTGTCGCGGGGTCCCGCACGCCACGGATGCGCTTGACGGCAGCGCGCACCTCGTCGATCGACATGTTGTCCAGCATGATCCTGTCGGCGCCAGCGGCGAGGGCCTCGTCCACATCGTCCGTCGTCGTCGTCTCGACCGCAATACAGATGGCTTTGCCATCGGGACGTTCACGGATGGAGGTTTTCGCGCTATCGACGGCAGCGTGTACACCACTTCCAACGGCGATGTGGTTGTCCTTGATGAGTAGCATGTCCAAAGCCCGAGCCTGTGGCTGACGCCCCCGCCGGTGCGGACGGCGTACTTATCAAGGCGACGCAGGCCGGGTGCGGTCTTGCGCGTGTCGGTGATGGCAGCGCCCGTGCCCTCGATGGCACTAACAAAACGACGCGTGAGCGTCGCGATCCCGCTCATTCGCCCCAGGAAGTTGAGCGCTGTGCGTTCCGCGGCAAGGATTCCGCGCAAGAAACCCGCGATTTCCGCCACCACAGCGCCAGCCTCGACCTCCGCCCCCTCTCCGCAGCGCGCATGCCAGCGGATAGTGGGGTCGGCGGCGGCAAAAACGGCTCCAGCCACGTGGAGACCGCAGATGATCCCTTGCTCCTTCGCGCGGATCTCGGCCGTGCCGCCCTGACCCTCGGGAATGAGGGCCAGTGAGGTGAGGTCGCCTTCGTCGCCGAGGTCCTCGGCGAGGGCCGCCTCCGCGAGCGCAGCTACCTCGACGGGATCCAGGTGCTCAACGGGTGCGCGTGTGAAGTCGCGGCAAAGGAGTCGCGAGGTGCTCAAGGCCCGGTCCGTGCCTGCGCCAAGTCCTCCAATGCCCGCATCGCCTCAGAGGTGCCTATTTGCCTCAGGGCAGCGGCGACACGGGAGCGGATGAACCATTCCTCTCTTCCAAAGACGATCAGCGCATCACGAAACGGCCTGCGACGTCGTCAGGCGAGCGATCTCGTCGCGCAGCTCGGCCGCCTGCTCGAACTCCAGGCGCGCAGACGCCTCCTTCATGAGCTTGCGCAGGACTGTGAGCCGCTCTTCATGGTCAAGCTCCTCGAGCGCCTTTAGGGCGAGCTCCTTCGGTTGTTCGACCGTCGTGCGTTGGTCCGCAACGGCCGTGGTCCTAAGCACCTGATCGGGAGATTTGACGATGGAACGGGGCGTGATGTCATGCTCGCGGTTGTGCGTTTCCTGGATGAGACGCCTGCGCTCAGTCTCATCGATGGCTTTGCGCATCGAGTCCGTGATGCGGTCCGCGTAAAGGATGACCTTGCCCTCGGCGTTGCGTGCGGCGCGGCCGGCGGTTTGAATGAGCGAACGCGCGCTACGCAGATACCCCTCCTTGTCCGCGTCGAGGATGGCGACGAGGGAAACCTCCGGAAGGTCCAGCCCCTCGCGTAAGAGGTTGATGCCGACGAGCACGTCGAACTTCTCGAGGCGCAGGTCGCGCAGGATGACCACGCGCTCGAGCGCGTCGATCTCCGAGTGGAGGTAGCGGACGCGGACGCCCATCTGTGCCAGGTAGTCGGCGAGGTCTTCGGCCATGCGCTTGGTCAAGGTTGTCACGAGTACGCGCTCTCTACGGGCCACGCGGACACGGACCTCTTCGAGCAGGTCGTCCACCTGGTTGTCCACGGGTCGCACGGAGATCTTGGGGTCAAGCAGGCCGGTCGGTCGAATGATCTGCTCGACCACGACGCCGCCCGAGTTCTCCAGCTCGTAGTCACCTGGCGTGGCTGAGACGAAGATGCAGTGATCGAGCATGGCCTCGAACTCGTCGAAGTTCAAGGGGCGGTTGTCAAGAGCGGAGGGCAACCGGAAGCCGTAGCGAACGAGCTGTTCCTTGCGCGAACGGTCGCCGGCGTACATGCCGCGCACTTGCGGGGTCGTAGCGTGTGACTCGTCGATGATCGTCAGAAACTCGCTCGGGAAGTAGTCGAGTAAAACGGCCGGACGCTCCCCCGGTTTGCGGCCGGAGATATGGCGAGAGTAATTCTCGACGCCCGAGCAGTAGCCCACCTCGAGCAGCATCTCGACATCGAACCGGGTCCGCGTTTCCAGCCTCTGGGCCTCGACGAGTTGGTTCTCGGCACGGAGCTCCGTCACGCGCTCTTCCATCTCCAGAAGAATCGCCTTGCAGGCCCGCTCGATGGTTGGATAGGTCGTGACGAAGTGTTTGGCGGGGTAGATGGCGATTCTGTCCAACTCCTCGAGCACTGCGCCGCGTAGTGGGTGGACCCGCGTCAGTCGTTCGATCTCGTCGCCGAAGAGCTCGATTCGGTAGGCGGTCTGGTCGTAAGCGGGCATGACCTCGATCACGTCGCCGCGGACACGGAATGTCCCCGGCGCGAACTCGATGTCGTTACGGGTGTAGTGGATGTCCACGAGCTTGCGCAGGATGGCGTCGCGTTCGATCCGTTCGCCAGCCTCCACGATCAAGTGCATCTCGGCGTACTCTTTGGGCGAACCCAGGCCATAGATGCTGGAGACGGAAGCGACGACGATCACGTCCCGACGCTCGATGAGCGCACTGGTCGTCCGCAGGCGCAGGCGCTCGATGTCATCGTTGATCGTAGCATCCTTCTCGATGTAGGTGTCGGTAACCGGGATGTAGGCTTCGGGCTGGTAGTAGTCATAGTAGCTGATGAAGTACTCGACGGCGTTGCGGGGAAAGTACTCCTTGAGCTCGCCATAAAGCTGTGCGGCCAGCGTCTTGTTGTGACTGATCACCAAAGTCGGCATCTGGAGCTCCGCGACGACGTTGGCGATCGTGAAGGTCTTGCCCGAACCCGTAACGCCCAGAAGTGTCTGTAACTTGTGGCCGCGACGGATGCTGTTGGTCAACTCGGCGATGGCTCGAGGCTGATGACCCGCAGGGAGATAGTCCGCCACCAGTTCAAACTTCTGCATCGGCTCTCACGTCTTGGAGATGACATCGCGCCCATCCATGATGATCGCCCGGATAGAGCATGTTGGGGTCCGGAGTGAGGGCGGAAGGCAGCGGCGAAAGCCCTCGGTCATCCACACAGGACGGCATAGACAACTCTGCCTAGCCGGAGTCTCACGCGATGCCACGCGTCAATCTTCCCCTGATGTGGTGGTCTCAATCAGCAGCCGTTCCACGGCGGTGATGATCGTGGCCGGCTCGGCCAGGCGGCCCTGGCCTTCTCCCTCCTGGAGAGCGGCCAGCGGTCCCACCTCGGGATCCACGAAATAGTAACCCAACTCGCGCAGGCTCGCAACGTTTCGCTGCACGATGGGGTTCGTGTACATGTTCGGGTTCATCGCGGGGCAGAAGATGACTGGCGCTCGGGTTGCACAGATGAGCGTGGTCAGGAAATCATCCGTGATCCCGGCGCACAACTTTCCGATGACATTCGCCGTGGCTGGGGCAACCACGACGGCGTCGGCGTTCACGGCTAGCTCGATATGGTCCACCTGCCAGCCGGCGGGATCGTAGGCGGTGAACGGGTCCACGTAGACGGTATGACCGCTGAGGGCGCGGAAGGTCAAAGGAGCCACGAACTTGGTCGCGTTTGGGGTCATCACAACACGGACGGTCGCGCCCCTGTACATGAACTCGCGGAGAACGGTCGCCGCCTTGTAAGCGGCAATGCAGCCCGTCACGCCCAGGATAAGCCGCCTGCCAGCCAGCGATTCACGAGCTTCCGTCACTTAGCCCACCCCCTTCGGCGAGCATGGCCCTGCACCGCGTCAAGCACGACCTCAGCGACCTGGGGCTTGCCCTCGGCGGTCGCCACGACCTTTCCGGAACGGTCGATGATTGCGATCGTGTGACGTCCGCGCTCAATACTGTGCAGCTCGTTGGCGACCACGAGATCAGCGCAGTACCGTTCGCGCCACGCATGAGCGCGGCGGCGCAACTCTTCGCGGTCAGCACCGACCTCGAGCTTGAATCCCACCAAAAAGACACCCGCGTCCAACCGCTTTATCAGCGACACAACCTTGGGCGCGCGCACCATACGCACGGTCCATACCTCCGCGTCGGAAGAGACCTTCCCTTCCGCTCGGTCGGCGACCCTAAAGTCGGAGACAGCCATGTTGTGAATGACGATGTCTTGGCGTCGGAGGACCAACTCCAGTTGCATGGCAAGCACCAGGTCCTCTATCGTCTCGATCTCGACGATCCTTAGCGTGCCATCCGGTGCCTGCGGCCGTGCGCCTCCCACCCCGACCACATACGTGACCTCCGCCCCGCGCGCCAGGGCTCGCTCGGCCAAGAGCGCACCAAGCGCCCCCGTGGCCTTGTTCGTCACGAAGCGCATTTCGTCGAGATAGTTTCGCGTCGCGCCTCCCGTGATCAGCACGCGTAGCCCGCTAAGCGGCATCTGAGACCACTGCGTGCGGACGGACCAGCGGCCGGTAGCGCGTCCTGCAAGGCTGGCCCTCGGCCAACCATAGCGTGCTACTCCCACATAGGTGGGTCAGTGACCACAGCGTGGCCCACCCCTCGTGCCGCAGGCCTATCCCGCCGTTGTGATCGCCCGAGCAGACGGGCTCATCGTGCTCGCTAAGCACTTCGCGCGCATGAGCCAGATCGAAGCCGGGACGACGCTCGGCGATCAACTCCTTCACCCGCCAGTAGCGCGACCGTGCTCCACCTCGGCCATCATTCAGCGTCCCTACTGCGTCGCCGTCTTCCAACTCGACCGCAGCGGGCCAGTTCGTCGCCACCAGGACACCGTTCTCGGGACCGCGGGCGCGCACGCCCGATCCCGTCGCTTCGATCACCTGGGCGTCTCCCGCTGCGTCGGCGATGAGGTAGCTCATGGGCCGTAGGTGGGGTGCACTCATCAGAAGCTCCACGGCCTCGGCGGTCGTCGTCGCGAGCGCGCCCACCAGTTCGTTCAGCACGTTCCAGGACAGCCCCGGCCTCGAGGGCGGCCTATAGTGCAGCGATGCGAGCGTGACGAGCACCCCCTCAGCATTGAGAAGATCCGGGCGACCCGTCCAGGTGTGCGTGTAGCCGGTGGTAGCGAGGCCCGGCTTGGGAATCTGCGTCACCGCATGGCACCATGCCCGGTCCGAGCAAAGCCAGTCGTAGTTGCGTCCGACGACCGTGGGCGTCTCCTCCTCGCTCTCGACGGCGAAGCTCGTGCAACCGCCGAGGAGGATGGGGTCACGCGCGAAGTAGGCGGTCCACAGGTCCTCGCTGACGAAGCCGCTCCCTTCTATCATGCCGTATACCAACTCGAGCAGCGGCGGGAACATCTCCCCGGCGATGGTGCTGCAGTCCTGGGCGAAAGCGCGCTTTGTGGTATCGTACGACGGCAGCCGCAACGTCTGACGCAGCGCGCGGCCGCGTGCCACACCGATAGCATGCCAGGTGCCTCGATCGTCTTGAGCTTCCAAGCGGATTCACCTCGCCAGGCGAAGGCCGGTCAGTTGCGGTCCCACGGCTCGGGATCTGTATTCGGCGGCCCTGCCAGGAGCGTCGCGGCTTGCTCGAAGAGACCTAGTGCCTTCTCGATCTCGGGGTCACCCAGCGCCACCACTTGGTAGCGCTCGCTTCGGCCCCAAAGGACACCGGCGATTTCCGCTTTGATGCTGCGGCGAATGAAGTCCTCGCCGTCGGCGAAAGCCTCCTCGTCGAGTTCAACCCCCTGCTTCACAAGATGAGCGTGGAAAGTGTCGAGCATGGCGTCATCGACGGCGAAGGCTGCCAGAAAGGCCTCGAACTGGGCCTGGGGTTCGCTGTGGGTCGCGACGTACTCCGTCGCGAAGCCGAGGAAACGCCCTTCGGTGCGCAAGCGCGCCACGAAGACGTCGAGGAGCGCCGCTGGTTCGACCGTCACGTCCGGCTTGATGCCGCCACCACCGTAAACAAGGCGGCCATCGGCGGTATGGTATACGGGCGATCGAGAGGTATCGGTCTCGACCTGCTCGCGATGTGGGACCGCGGCGCGGGCTAGGGGTTTGTGAATCAGCCGCCCTGACGGCGTGTACCATTTGGACACGGTCAGAAGCACGGCGCCGCCATTACGCAGGGGGTACTGGCTTTGGACGGAGCCCTTGCCGAAACTGGGTCTCCCGACCACGAGGGCCCGGTCCCAGTCCTGCAAGGCGCCAGAGAGAATCTCCGAAGCGCTAGCGCTACCCTCGTTGATCAGCAAGACGACGGGATAGCCGGGATGCGTGCCCGCAGCAGTGGCGTGGTATTCGCTGCGCGACTCATGCGTCCGACCCTGAGTGTAGACGATCATACCCTCACTCAGGAACTTGTCGGTCACCTCCACCGCCTGGGAGAGCAAGCCGCCGCCGTTGCCCCGCAGGTCGAGTAAGAGACGCTCCATCCCCGCCGACTCGAGTTCTGAGAGCGCCTTTTCCAGTTCTTGGCTCGTGGAGGTGTTGAACTGCGCTACGCGAATGTAACCCGTACCCGGGTGGATCAGGAAAGCATAGGGCACGCTTCTTATGGGAATCTTGTCGCGCGTGATGGTGAAATAAAGCAGATCGTCCTCGCCGTCACGCTCGACCCCGATCCGGACCTTCGTTCCCTGCGGCCCACGGAGCTTGTGCTTGACCTCTAGGTGGGTGATGCCAATCGCGCTTTCGCTTTCGATCTCGACAATCCGGTCGCCCGCACGGATACCCAAGTGGTCGGAGGGCGAGTCTTCGACGGGGCTGATGACAGTCAGGTAGTTGTCGCGTATGGTGAAGTAGACCCCGATGCCGTAAAAGCTTCCCTGGATGCGCTCGGACATCTCATCGAAGCTTTTGGGCGGGAGATAGTTGGAGTGTGGATCGAGCTGCTGGAGCACGCCGTCGATGGCGCCCTCTAAGAGTACCGACAGATCCACCTCGTCCACATATTGCTTCCGTGCGAGCTGGAGGATTTCACCCAAGACCTCGAGTTGGCCGAGCGTACCCCGAGTCGCCGCCAGTGTCCCGCCGGGCCACAGCGCCAAGGCGGCCCATAGGACGAGCGTTGCTCCGAACCAGCGTCTCCTGCTTTTAGGATCGGCCATCATCGTCCACCTTCCTCTCCGGCCACCGCCCCCGTGGTGGCCAACTCGACTGCGTTGTCGTTCACGGGGACATCCACCAGCACGAGGTCATCCCTATGCACCACAGCGTTCCCCCGCGCGTAACCGAGGAGAGATACAATCTCCGACGACCGCCGTCCTTTGATGCGCGCCAGCTCCTCCGCCGCGTACCGTGACAGCCCCATCGCCACCGGCCGACCCCGCTCGTCCGCGATTTCCACAGGATCCCGGCTATCGAACGAGCCGACGACCGCCGCGATCCCCGAGGGCAGGAGGCTTGTGCGCCGTTCAGTCAGGGCGCGCACCGCGCCGTCATCGATCACGATGGTGCCCCGGGACCGAGCCGCATGCGCCAGCCAAAGTCGCCGCGAGGCGATCAGCCCGCTCACGGGGGCGAAAAAGGTTCCCAGGGACGCGCCCGCCAGAAGATCGGCGAGCCGGTGGGTCTTGCCATTCGCCAGGAGGACCGCCTTGCCAGCGCGCGTGGCGAGGCCAGCCGCCGCCAACTTGCTCTGCATACCACCGACACTGAAGTGCGCTCCGCCAACACCGAGATGCCATCCGTCCTGGGCCAGCGCGGCCACCTCCGCCGTCACACCGCGCACCTCGGGCAAAACATCGCCCTCCACTGTGAGAAGCCCGTCCACGTCGGTGAGGATCACGAGCAACTGGGCGCTGATCAGGCCGGCCAGGTGCGCGGAAAGCGTATCGTTGTCGCCGTAAGTGATCTCCTCCGTCGCAACGGTGTCGTTCTCATTCACGATGGGTATGATGCCCCAATCCCATAGCGTTTCCATCGTGCGCTGCACGTTTCGACGGCGCTGGGGATTACTCAGGTCCTCGGCGGTCAACAGGACCTGCCCGATGTGGCGGCCGAGGCGGCTGAAGATGCGGTCGTAGGCTTCCATCAGTTTGGCTTGGCCTACGCTCGCGGCTGCCTGTAGGCGAGGCACGTCCCGTGGCCTGCTCCGAAGCCCGAGCCGACCGATCCCCGCGCCAATGGCACCGGAACTGACGATGGTGAACTGGCGGCCCTGTTCGGAGAGCGCGGCGACGTCCTCGGCGATTCGCCCGAGCGCCCGCCGGTCAAGCGCCCGGTCAGAACGAGTCACCATCCGGGTGCCGAGCTTGACGACGATGCGCGACGCCGAAGCGCAGCAGGTAACGCGATCGGTCCGCCCGCTCACGACCGCACCACGATCCCGCGCTGGCCTAAGTACGCCTTCGCCTCCGCGAGGGTGTGCTCGCGGAAGTGGAAGATGGATGCGGCCAGGGCTGCGCTCGCATCCCCCTCCGCGAAGGCTTGGTGCAGGTGTTCGAGCGTTCCGCACCCACCTGAAGCGATGACGGGAATATTGACGTGATCGACGACCGCACGGATGAGCTCCAAGTCATAGCCACCCTTGGTACCGTCGCGGTCCATGCTTGTGAGCAGAATCTCCCCCGCACCCAGCCGTTCCGCCCGCATGGCCCACTCGATGGCGTCGGCGCCCGTCGACGTGCGCCCGCCGTGGACGTATACTTCCCAGCCGCCCAGCGGGTTGTCGGGGATGCGACGCCGCGCGTCGATCGCGACAACGGTACACTGCGATCCGACGGCTTTCGACGCCTCGCTGATGAGCCCCGGATCCTCCACCGCCGCGGTGTTAACCGAGACCTTATCCGCGCCCGCCTTCAGCAGCTCGCGAATATCCCCCACGGTCCGAATGCCGCCGCCCACGGTCAGTGGGATGAAGACCTGTTCGGCGGTACGACTCACCACGTCCAGCACGATCGGGCGCGATTCGGCCGACGCGGTGATGTCCAGGAAGACGAGCTCGTCCGCGCCCTCCGCGTCATAGAACCTCGCCTGCTCGACCGGATCACCACCGTCCACGAGGTTCACGAACTGAACGCCCTTGACGACGCGGCCCCGGTCGACGTCGAGGCAGGGAATCAGGCGTCGTGCGAGCATCGTTCTGCCCTCACGTCGCGGTCAGCGTCGCCGTTTCGCGCGCAGCGCGCTGGGCCGCCTCGAAGGTGAATCGCTCTTCGTAGAGCGCTACGCCAATGATCATTCCCACAACCCCTACACCCCCTAGCGCCGCCACACGACGGACATCCTCGAGCGTTGCGATGCCGCCCGAAGCGATGGTCTCAAGACTCGTCGTCTCCGCGAAGGCGCCCGTCCGTTCGAGATTCGGGCCTGCGAGCGCACCGTCGCGCGTGATGTCCGTATAGACTGCCGTTCTCGCCCCCTGGGCGCTCAGCCTCACCCCGAGGTCGGCCGCCCGTACCTCGCTCTCGTGGACCCAGCCGTGGGTTACGACGCGGCCCTCCCTGGCATCCACGCCCGCCACGACGCGTCCGGCGCCGAACGTCCCGATCAGCTCGTCCATGAACTCGGGCGCCTCCAGCGCGCGCGTGCCCACAATGATGCGGCTTACGCCACTTTCCAGGAGAATACGTGCCCGCGCAACGGTCCGCACGCCGCCGCCGACCTGAACCCGAAACCCCGATGTGCGAGCGATCCGGCCGATCAGGTCAGTGTGGTCCGTCCCATCATCGAAGGCGGCGTTCAGGTCCACCACATGCAGGGCCTGAGCGCCGGCATCGCGCCAGCGAAGCGCAACGTCAGCAGGGGCATTCGAATAAACGGTTGCGTGTTCACGGCGTCCCTGGACGAGCCGCACACAGTGTCCGTCGAGGAGATCGATGGCCGGTAAGACCAGCATCGCGCGGATTATGCCATCCCCGCAAAGTTCGCCAGAATGCGTAGCCCAAGGTCCTGACTCTTCTCCGGGTGGAACTGTACCCCTAAGAGCCCGTCGCGGGCGACTACGGAGGCGTACTCAAACCCATAATCGGTCGTCGCCACCACGTCGCTGGGGTCGGCGGGGATGCAGTAGTAACTGTGCGCGAAATAGAAGAAACCGCCATCGGCTATGCCGGAGAGGAGCGGCGCGGAACGGTGGACAGCGATCTGGTTCCAGCCGATGTGCGGAACCCGCTCACCCGGCGGAAAGCGGGCGACCTTACCAGGCAGAATCCCAAAGCCTTTGGCACCCGGGCTCTCTTCGCTCGACTCGAAGAGAAGCTGGAACCCCAGGCAGATGCCCAAAAACGGCGTCCCCCGCTCGATGGCCTCGCGGACAGCGCGGTCGAGCCCGCTGCGTGCCAGGTTGGCGACAGCGTCTCCGAACTCACCCTGGCCTGGGACCACCAGCTTAGACGCTTCGGGCACCTCCTCCGGTCGCGTGATGATCCGGACCTCGCCCCCGACGCACTCGAAGGCCTTCTCGACGCTTCGGAGGTTGCCCATGCCGTAGTCCACGATGCCGATCATCATGAAATCCGTTGCTGGGGAAAGTTGACAAACCTACACAATACTAAAAGCTTAAGTCAGCGGCACAAATCTTTTACGGCCTAGCCGAGCTCGGCCGCTCGACGCGTTGCCGCTTCGACCGCCGCCGCGAGAGCCGGCCGCACGCCGCGCGATTCCAGCTCGAAAAGACCCGCCGTCGTCGTGCCTCCGGGCGAGGTGACTCGTTCGCGCAGGATCGCGGGGTGCTCGCCGTCGGTCAGGACCAGTTGAGCGGCGCCCAGGATCGTCTGCGCAGCCAGCCGTATGCTGAGGTCCCTGGGCAGGCCCATCTTGACGCCGCCATCCGCCAGTCCCTCGAGCACCAAAAAGATGTACGCCGGTCCCGAACCTGAAAGCCCCGTCACAGCGTCCAGGTCCTTTTCCTCGAAGGGGATGGCCTCTCCCAGTTCTTGGAAGATCTCCACGACCATCGCGGTGTCCGCCTCGGTGGCATTCGCCCCGCGGGCGACAGCGGACATCCCGGCCCCCACCAAAAGTGGCATGTTGGGCATCACCCGCACGACCCGCGTCCGGGGACCGCACGCGGCCTCGATCGTCTCAGCGCGAATCCCGGGCGCGATGGAGATGACCAACTGCTCAGCCTCGATGGCTGGGCCGGTCTGGTCAAGAAGCTCGGCCATCTGTTGGGGTAGGACGGCGAGCAGGACGAGGTGAGCACCGCGCACAGCCTCGGTGGCGTCAGTCGCCTCTCGCACCCCGTGCGAAGCAACGAGAGCATCCGTGCGGCTACGGTCGATGTCGAAGACGCGAACCGAGGCGGGTTCGCACATCCCGGCCGCTAGGACGCTGCGGACGATCATCCCGCCCATTTTGCCGGCGCCGAGGACCGTCAGGTTCTGCCAGCGAGCCATCCGTTCCCTCGCTTCAGGTGCCGATCTTCCGACGCTCCACAGTGCGGGAGGATGCGGAGGCAGCCGTCGCCTCCGAAGGCCAGACGGGCGTCAGCCAACCGTGCCGGTCCTCGACCTCCCCGGAGGTGATGGCGAAGAAGGCGTCCTGCAGCTTTTTGGTGATGGGACCGCGCTCGCCAGTTCCAACGTCGATGCGATCCACCGAGCTGACAGGCGTGATCTCCGCGGCGCTACCGGTCAGGAAGATCTCGTCTGCCACGTAGAGTTGCTCGCGCGGGATGGCCGTTTCCACAACCGGAAGGTCCAGCTCATGAGCCAGTGTTATCACCGAGCGCCGCGTGATCCCTGGCAGGATGGATGCGCTCAGAGGAGGCGTGTAGAGGGCGCCTTCACGCATGAGGAAGACATTCTCGCCGCTGCCCTCGGAGACATAGCCGAAGGCGTCGAGGGCGATGCCCTCGTCATAGCCGTCGCTCACGGCTTCAAGCTTGATGAGTTGGCTGTTGATATAGTTGCCGCCCGCCTTCGCTGCCGCAGGGAGCGTGTTGGGCGCCATCCGGTTCCATGAGGCGACGCGCACATGGATGCCCTTGTCGATGGCGTCGGCCCCTAGGTAACGTCCCCAGCGCCAGACGGCAATGACGATGTCCACCGGGCAGGTCGTCGGATCGACACCCAGAGGCCCGTAACCGCGAAATGCGATGGGCCTTACATAACAACCCTGCAGAGAGTTAACTCGTATAGTCTCAAGTACGGCTTCGCCAAGTTCATTGGAGCTGTAAGGCAGCGTCATGCGGTAGATCTTGGCTGAATTGCATATGCGCTCCATGTGCTCGGGCAAGCGGAAACACGCCGGCCCCCGCTTCGTCTTATAGCAGCGAAAGCCCTCGAAGACGCTTGAGCCATAATGGACCACGTGGCTGAGCACGTGAATCTTCGCGTCGGCCCAGTCCACGAATTCTCCGTTGAACCAGATTTTCTCCGATGCAGGCATCGATGGGGCCATCGCGTCCCCCCGGCACATTCCGACGATATGAAAGCCCCAGGCATCTCTCCCGCTCCTGGCCCGGGGAACCAACCGATCCATCATCGCGCCCGAGGCCCTGCGCTCGGCGCCACGGCCGCCAAGCAGCAACCGCCGCGCGCTGGCGCCTCACAGCGCGAATGACCATAGCTCGGTTATGGTGCGGTGCTTCACCGTCTCTGTCAAGGGAAATGTCACTGCCCGTCAACTATCGGTTGGCCGGAAGTCCTTGATCTCCAACTGCCAGCGATGTCTTTGCTGCCACCGATCCTCGGTGAAAGTACCCGCTACATCCAGGCGGCGGTGCTCACGCAACGCGGTCAGAAGCCGCTCACCCATGCGGAAGGCAATTGCCTCCAACGCACCGTCCCCTGCCCGCAGGCGCAAGCGGCTGTGGTCCCGCCCGACGATCCGCGGCTCCCCCACAAGCTGTGCGTCGAGCACGGCGTAGACCGGACGCCGGTTCTGTGGCCCAAAGGGCTCGAGGTGCCGTTGCAGGCGCCCCAGTTCGGCATTCAACTCCTCGACAACCACGACGGCATCCACCTCCAGCGTCCTACGCCGCATTGCCGGGGTGAGCTTTTGCGCTGCCTCCTCGAGGAATGCTGCCTTGAACGCTTCGGCCGCCTTCGCCCGGACCTCCAGGCCGCACGCCATCTCGTGGCCCCCGAAACTCACCAAATGGCCGGCGACGGCGTGGAGTGCTGCGTGCAGATGGAACCCCAGCACGCTTCGACCGGAGCCGCGGCCCGAATCACCTTCCATCGCAATCACGATGGTTGGGAGATGAAACCGATCCACGAGCCGCGACGCGACAATGCCGATGACGCCGGGGTGCCAGCCTGCCCTCCACAGGACGATGGCCGAGTCGCCGTCGCGGTAGTCTCCATCGGCCATCAGACCAAGCGCCTCGGCGAGAGTGGCTTCGTCCAGTTCACGGCGTCGGCGGTTCTCCGCTTCGAGCATCCGTGCGGTGTTACGTGCCTGGGCGGCACTATCGGTGAGGAGCATCCGCAGTGCCCTGCGCGCACTGCCGAGTCGTCCCGCAGCGTTCAACCGGGGAGCAAGCGTGAAGACGACGTGCCGGGTCTGAAGCCGCTCGACCGCCGGATCTACGCTTTCCATCAGCGCCTGAAGGCCGACGTGTGGCGTCTGGCCGAGCCTATCCAGGCCGTGGCGGACGAGGATGCGGTTTTCGTCCACCATCGGGACGATGTCGGCGGCCGTGCCCAGAGCGACGAAATCCAGGAAGCGGAAAGCGGCCTCCGGTGGGTGCCCGAGCCGCTCGTAGACCGCCTGTACTAGCTTGAACGCGACGCCCACGCCCGCTAGCTCGCGGAAGGGATATGTGGTGTCGGGTCGCTTCGGATCGATGACTGCCAGCGCCTCTGGCAGAGGACCATCCGGTTCGTGGTGGTCGGTGATGATGAGGTCCATGCCCCGCCCGGTCGCGTGGGTAGCCTCGGCCCCAGCCGTGATGCCGCAGTCCGATGAGATGACCACCGACGCGCCAGCCTTCGCTAGCGCATCCAGTCCACGCGACGAAAGGCCGTAGCCCTCAGCCAGCCGGTCTGGCACGTAAGGATCCGCCCGAGCACCGAGGTCGCGCAGCGCCCGCGCCAGAAGCGCTGTGCTGGCAAGGCCGTCGGTATCGTAGTCGCCGAAGATGCCCACCGTCTCGTCATCCCTAATGGCGCGTACGATCCGCTCGACGGCTTGGGGCATGTCGGGCAGCGCCAAAGGATCATGCAGCGCCTCGAGGGCCGGCCGGCAGAACTGGCTTGCCGCCTCGAGCGTCTCCGCGCCGCGCGCGAGCAGGGTCGCTGCGAAGGCCGGGGGCACGTTTAGCTCCCGCGCAAAGGCTGCCGCACGCTCCTGCATAACGGGCGAGGGCAGGTTCCACGTCATGGGCTGCGGGGTTCCGCGGAGGGCTGTACGCAGGTCCATCGAGCTTCAGAAGGTACGGCTGTAAGTTGCGCTAATGCGGTCTCGCACGCGGCCATGGACGCGCAAACCGTTGCGAATGGAACGGGTGGCTCTGAACGTGATGCGATTAGATGAAGCTGGGTTATAGGTTACATTGGCGGTCAAGTTCTTATCAATGTCGCGGCGGCGAAGGCGGCCCGTGGCGGGCTGCCAGTTACGGTTGCGCCTGTACTCGAAAGCGGGCGAGATATTCAGCGTTTGCGACCAGGGGTAGTTAAAGGACAACGACAGCGTCTGCCAGAACCTCTTTTCGTCGACGCGCTGGAACCCGCCGGGGAAGAGCTTACCCGAATCCTGGATCTGTATGTCGTAGCCGAGATGCGTCGAGAGCTTATCCCCTACCTTCCAATCGATGTCATTATCCATGCGGAATTTTCGGATGATATCGCTGCGCGGCTTGTCAGCATCGTCGAAATCGAAGTCGGATCGGTTGACGGAGAGTTCCACCCTTTGCTTGAGGTCAAGATCGGGGCTGACCTCGAACGCGATCTTGGGTTTGATTGCGTAGATCCGGCTCCAGCGGTTGTTAGCCGACTCGCGGGCATTGAGGCTCACACTATGCGATTGGGACGTAAAGATCGGGATGGTGAGCTTCAGGCCATCCTTGAACTCCCGCACGTGGGTGACGTTCAGGCTCCCCCGCCACTCGTCCTTGTCGTTGATGACGCCCTCGGGCGTGTCAATCTGTAGCTTGCGAATGTTCCCGCTGATCGTCCATGGCCCTCCCCACCAACCGCTGGCGCCCGATGCTCCATCCCCCTTGTCCCAGAGCCGCGTGGAGCTGTTCAGCCCCACGTCAATGGTCCGTCGATCCAGAAGAGGGTCGTCCACATTCTTGTCGTCGACCGAGTAATCCAGTCCGTATTTGATGGAGGTGCCCAGCATAGCGCTCTCGTTGTCGGCACTGAGCTTGAAGTTCCGATTACGCTGGTCCTTTTGAAATCGCACGCGGTCGCGCGGGTCGTCGTTGGCATCGTCTTCGGTCCGGTTCTGGGAGAAATTCAGCGACAACTGCCAAGCTTTACCGCTTTCGACGGGCTTGGCGCTGAGGCGAAAACTGTGGCTGGTCTTCAGGTTATCCAGGAGAGTGGAATCGACGGTCGAGACCCGCTTGAGCGCGTTCACCCTACCGGAGAACGACGCGGCGAAGTTGGCAAACTTGCCCGCGTCCAGATTGCCCCGGCCTGTGACGGATGTCGCTACCGCACTGCGGGCGCTGGTGTTGCCCGAGCGACTCCACGAGAAGCTGACGTCTCGCTTTTCGAGAGCCTTTGGCTTGACGTCCAGCGAGGATGAGAAGCTCAAGCCCGCGTCACGCCGACCCAGACGCTGGTCGAGTTGTCCGCCCAGCGTCTGCCGGAGGCTCACCGTTCCGAACGATGCAAACGGCCTGAGCGTCATACCCGAGCCGAAGTTTTTTGTCTCCAGAGGCCGTCTGCGACCGCCGAAGTTATCGGAGCTGCGTTGAAGACTCACGTTGATGTTGAAGTCGAGCGCCTCCTGTAGTGGCACGGCTATGGAGAGATTGCCCGAGTTGCTGTCGCTCCAACGGTTGCTGCCGCCGAAGCCCTTGTTCAGCGCGTTCCTGATCTGATTCGAGACGCGGATCGAGCCTCCCTCGCCTAGGTTAGAGCCGAAGCCAAAGCTGTGGGACCAAGACAGGTTATCGTCATTCTGGGAGAAGGCAAGGCTGTAATTGGGTTTCTCTTGGGCCTCCGCACCGGCGGACTGACCCAGGACCAGGCCGAGGCTCAGCACTGCGGCGAGCCCGTTCCCCTTAAGGTCGCGCCATGCACAGCGCACGGAACTCTTCCAGGCTCAGGCTATCTGCGCGGCGGTCGGCTGCTTCAGCGCCCAGGGCCGTGACCACGTGCTCTCGCGCCTCGGCTGCGGGCATGCCGGAGTGGCTCGCGACAACGTTGACGAGCTTCCTGCGGCGCCGGTGGAATGCCGCTTTCGCCAAGGCTAAGGCCGGGCGGTCTGCCTTTCGAACTCCGGGTCCTGATTCGGCCAGATCCAGACGTACGACCGCGGAACCGACTCCGCTCGGAGGGTGGAACCACCGACCGGGAACCCTGGCGCGAATCTCAGCCCGGCCTCGCGCCGTCGTGAGGACCGACAGAAGACCATAGGCCCTATCGCCCGGGCGGGCCACCAGCCGCTCCGCCACCTCCCGCTGCAAGGTGAGTACGGCGCGCGCCAGCACCTCGCCCGCATCGAGTAGCACCCGCAGGAGGTCGCTGGTGATGCTATACGGGATGTTCCCCACAGCGACCAGCCGCCGACCGGGGGATCGCAGCGTCGTCAAGTCCAGCCTCAGCACGTCCTCTTTAACGAGGACGAAGCCGGGCGCGTTCCCGAACCGCTCCAGAAGAGATCCCCACAACCTGGGGTCGATCTCAACGGCGTAGAGCCGGGCACAGCGTTCTACAAGGAGCTTCGTCAGCGAGCCGGGTCCAGGACCAATCTCCACGACGGAGTCGTCGGGTTCGAGGGCGCAAGCCTCGACGATAACCCGCAGGACATCTTCGCGATAGAGGAAGTGCTGCCCGAGCCGTCGGGAGGCGCGAAAACCAGATGGCAGACGCGCCCGGTTCGGACGGTATTCGGGCCGCTGCATTATCTTGGGGTTTTGGCGCTCAACGAGGGACCGAACAGGCGCAGGGCCTCGGCGGATGTCTGAGCGGCTACCGCTTCGAGGTCGCTCCCAAGGGCCAGAGTAACATGCTCAGCGACCAGGCGGATGTGGGCGGGCTCGCTGCGTCGGCCCCGGTGGGGATGGGGCGCAAGGTACGGGCAGTCGGTCTCGAGCAGAAGGCGGTCGTGCTGCAGGTCTCCGATCATCTCCCATAGACCCGCATTCTTGAAAGTTACGACGCCCCCGATCCCCAGGTGGAACCCGAGCGCTGCGCCGCGCTCCGCGTGTGCGACCGTCCCCGAAAAGCAGTGCAGTACCCCACCCACCTCACCGGCGCCCTCGTCTTCCAGCACATCCAGCACGGCATCCCACGCGTCGCGGACGTGGATG
>CBDCVA010000001.1:0-752750 GCA_965222935.1 Candidatus Latescibacterota bacterium | reverse complement strand
GCCCACCTGTGCGATCTTGAGGCTCATCTTCGCCATCTGCATCAGCGCCACGGCGCTCTCCTGCATCCGGATGCCGCCCGACTGGGCCACAAGGATCAGGGGCCGCCGGTCGTCGATCGCCTTGTCCGCTAGCCGCGCAACCTTTTCGCCCTCGACCGAACCGATGCTGCCACCGATAAAACCGAAATCCATTGCACCCAGCGCCACAGGCCGTCCTTCGAGCGCGCCGAGGCCAGTGCGCACGGCGGCGTTGGCAGCCAGCTTCCTGCTGTACTCCTTGTAGCGGTCGGTGTAGCGCATCCTATCGCGGAAGTGCAGAAAGTCCTTGGAGCGCAGGTGCGTATCCATCTCGGCGAAACTGCCTGGGTCGAGCAGGAGCCCAAAGTAGGCATCGCCCCCCAGGCGGAAATGGTAATCACAAGCCTTGCAGATCCAGTGGTGGGCTTCCAGCTCGGGCCGATACAGCGTTTGCTCGCACCGTTCGCATTTCTGCCAGAGTCCCTCGGGCACGTCGCGACGCATCCCCGCCTTGAGACCCTTCTTCATCCGGTCAAACCAGTTCACTCCGTCCCTTCACCTCCGCTACGAGGCGCCAAGGTCCTGATCATCACGATGGCGTCCTCACCATTGTCGCTATAGTAACCCTTGCGCACGCCGATCTCTCGGAAGCCGTAGTGGCGGTATAGCCTGTGAGCATCGAGGTTCGAAGCGCGCACTTCGAGTACGCCTGTACGAAGTCCACGCTCTTCTCCGATGCTCAAGAGGTGGGCTAGCAACCGCGCGCCGTAGCCCAGACCGCGTCGATCCGAGCGCACGGCGATGTTGCCGATGTGGAGTTCGTCCACGAGGATCCACGCGCAGATGTAGCCGACCACCTTCCGATCTTCGCCGATGGCCACCAGCGCAGCCCAACGCTCATCCGAACGGTCGGGCAGAAAGTCACGCCGTCCCCAGGGATTCGTGAAAGCGTCGCGCTCGATCGCCAACACCTCGTCGATGTGCTCGGGGCCCATCGAGATGATCTCGATCTCCTCGGTGACCGTTTCGATCTCCTGCGGCTCAAGCTGATCTTCCAACTCGATCTCATTCAATGGTCAAGACCCCTTGCTATGCGATATGGTGTGAGCAGGATGGCTAGATTCGATCGTCGCTCTCTGTAGGGTGCATGGGTTGGCTCTGTAAGCTGTCCGGCGGAAATAGCGCGGCTCGAGCGCGTCCACGTCGGCTTCCCCGCCCTCGGCCAGGGCTGAGATGCCCAGGTGAGCCACACCCTCCGCACAGGAGGTGCTCCTCTCTGCGGGCCAGACCGAGCCCTCGCCCAGGGCTTGCCGAAGCGCATCGCCGCAAGTGCGTACCGCGTCGCCGATGACCAACAGCGGCCCGCTCAGTTCGTCGAGGGCCTCGTCTAGGGGGAGCAGCCGTTCGGCCCCTAGTGGCCTCGGATTGCCCCCGGAGGTGTCGAAGCGAGCGAAGCAAACGGCACCGCCACGCGCGTCCAGCATCGAGCATAACACTTCTGAAACGCGGGAATGCTCAGCCGCCAGCGCTGCCAGGGTGGAAATGGGCGCGAGGGGCACGCCCAGCGCCGCGTGCAGCCCCTTGGCGAAGGCCAGGCCGATCCGTAGGCCGGTGAATGACCCGGGACCGATGGCCAGGGCGACGCCGGTTAGGTCCGGCGGTTCTGCTCCGAGCGAGCGCAATCCGTCCCGCACTGCTCCCGGAAGCCAGCGCGAATGGCGCTCACCGGCACAAACCGTAGCGCCATAGCGCGTACAGTCGGCATCCCGCAGGCAGATCCCGCACTCGGGACCCGCGGTGTCTATGCCCAAAACGAGCATGGTCAGGGCTCTCCAGGTCACCAGGGGACGCTCATCGTCCCACTCTAATATACACTCCCCGCGTCGCGCCTGAGCACTCCGAGGGCGATGACCCTCACTTTTGCGCGGCTATCTGAGCAATCAACGGCGGGGTACCGCCCTTTCGGACTCCTCAGGAGACTACACATCCGAGCAGATCGCTGAGCAAGGCCTCGCGGTCCAGGTCATGCCCGATAAGGACCAGACGGGATCGATCCGGCGCGTCGACCGTTTCAAGCGTTCGCTCATCCGGAAGAAGGTCTACGTTCAAACCCCCTTCCGGTACACGAACAACCCCTTTGCCGCGAAAGATGTTATGAGGCATAGTTTCAAGGAAACGCTTGAGTTGGGCGACGTCGAATGTGGCCTCGCCTACATAGGCCACCTCACCCATACCGGCCTCGGTGAGGGCGTGGACGTGATCGTTTTCTGACGCGACGCCATAAGCTGTCTTGGGGATCTCAGCCTTGAGTAGAGCGCCGAGATCCACATTGCAATGGACAGTGCCGATGCGCACGGCATCGGGGTTGAGATCGACGACCACCGCCTCAATCGCGTCGAGTCCTGCAGCATCAGCTTGATCAGTCTTATTCATCAGAACGACTGAGGCCGCCCGCACTTGCGCTTCGGCGACATGGGGCATTACGCGCTGCCACTGAGGGAAGCGCACGACATCCAGGACACAGATCACGGGCTCGACAGCTATGGCACTAGCCACTTCCGGGCTCCGCAGCGCTGCAATGCACCCCGCCGGCTCCGCAAGCCCCGAGGCCTCAACGAACAGCCTGTCTGGCCCAAGCTCCCGGATGATGCGACCCACACCCCGTACGAAGTCGCCGCGCAGCGTGCAGCAGACGCAGCCCGAGGGTAGCTCGACTACGTCCAGGCCACCGCCAGAGAGGCGCGCGCCGTCCACTCCCACAGACCCAAACTCATTGACCAGAACGGCCGCGCGCTCATCGGCCAGTTCCCCCGTAAGTGCACGGCGCAGAAAGGTGGTCTTGCCTGAGCCCAGAAAACCCGTTACGAGATGTGTGGAGACTCGCTTTCCCAACTCACGTTTCTCCCCGCCCACCAATCCAGATAAGGTGGACCGCGACCCTTTCTCCGAAGGGATAAAGCTAGTTGGACACGAGAGTCCAGTCAACTCTCTTCTCTTAGAACCTAGGGTCAAATGAGTAACGGACGAAATCTAAAATTAAAACCAAGTGAAGACCCCACAGTTCACTCGTGTGCGGGATGTAGAGACTGTTGCAACTGAGACGCGGGGTCGGGTACGGCGTCTACGAACCAGTACCGGAATCTTCTTCGGCCGCGAGTTCGTCGAGCCCCACGTCGAGGTCATCGAATATGTTGCGCTTGACGATGGAGATGCCCGGCCTCTGCGTCGAGGCGGCATAAAGCGAGTCGGTCGTCCCGACGGCGTCCCCTAGAGTAATCTCTACGAGAGGCTCGCCGCCGCTGTATAGCTTCGCTCGGGCGCGAGGGGCGTCCAGGCCGTAAGTCGCGAGGCTGTTATCGGGATCTGTCACGAACTGTTCCGCCCGGAGGGATTTGAGCTGGCTGATGATGCTGGACACCCTCCAAGCTTTCGCCAGTCGTCGCTCCGGCAAAACGATAGACCATCCGTCGCCGCCTCCGGTCGTGTCCTTTTCGCAGACGATCGTCGTATCGGCGCGAGCGAGCTCGATGCGGTCTACCGCCTCGCGTTCGAAGCTCGCCAACGACCGGTCGCGGAGCTTGAAGAGGTCTTTGGTCAGTTCCCCGTAGATGTCGCTGCGCACGAGGAAAACGGGCGGCTTGGAGTCGTCGTGGGCGTAGTACTTGTCCCCCTCTTGATTTCCCAGAAACAGGCGGTTACGCGCCATCCCCTCGCCGAGCCAGAGGGTCAGCTCGATCTCAGGCTTCTCTAGACCCCATTTTGCCAGGGAATCACTTGTCTCGGCGACGAAGTCGGTCGCGCGGGCGAAGCGGACCTTGTTCAGCAACCGGTCCACCTCTACGTCATCAGCCTTGGCAGCGACGGGTTCGACCATCTCCCAGCCATCTGTGGCCTTGGTCAGGACCAGGAGCTCCTCGCCGCGGCGAAGGTTCAGCTTGCGGACATCGTCCTTTTCGAAGGTCAGGATGCGCTTGTCGCGAAAATCGAAGCTGCGTTTCTCCACGCTCGTGAGAACGCTGGCCTTGATCGTGAAAACCTCAGGATCGGAGATGAACTTAGCGTAGGCTAGGGACTGAGTCGGATTGCGGTCGCCGATGTAAAGGGTGTCCGATTCACCCTGCGTCTCGCTCGCTAGAACGATCCGCAACTGGGGAGGCGCCAGGCCGAAGTCGGCTAGGTTACCCGGATCGGCCCCCAAAATGCGATCGCGCTTGAGATCTACGACCGCTCGAAGCGCCGTCTCGATGAGGTTCTTGTCACCGTCGGAGCGGACCGGCTGAAGCATCTGCCAGTAAGCCTCGGAGACCTTGCTGAGGATGATCGTCTCGGAGGCATTCACGAGCGTCGCGCCCGTTAAGTCCTCAAGCTTGAAGCCATCAAAAAGGCTCAGGGCCCGCTCTTCGATCTTCTGCTGCTCGCGTTGGCGGCTGCGCTCGACAAAGATGTATGCGACCAGCGCAGCGGCCAGAGCGGTCATGAGCGCCGTCTTCATCCAGCGCATCGCTAGCCTTCGACCGGGCTCAGGATGTATCCTTCGACGGATTCAAGAATCGCCTTTGACGGTTTCAGGTCTCACCTCCTGCGCCTCCACCAGACGCCGATGCCTGAGAGCAGGACAGCGAAGGGGAGCACGACCAGGGACAGCCATGCGATGACCGTGCCATCGCGGCCGCGCAGCGCGATGGGGTTGTAGCCAGCCGTTTTCGGCTGGATGTCGATCAAATCTTCTTCCTCAGCCAGCCAGTTGACCGAATTCATGAAGAGGTCGCCATTGCCCTGGATGTCGAAGAACTGGTTATTCGCGAACTCGGAGTCCCCGAAGACCACAAGCCGCGTCTTGCGTTTGCTCTCTCCCTGGCCTTCCTCACCTGTGGCGAGGGAGGCGTCGTCGCCCACGGGGGCCATGATGGCCGCCGCCATGGGGACAGGCCCGCGCTGGTCCACATCGGGGTCGTACTCGGGCCTGGCACTGGGCGCACGCAGGGGGGTCAAGTCGGTCTCCGCCCATGCTTGCTGGGAGGTTTTCATCAGGTCGCGACCCTGCCAGCCGGCCGGTAAGTTGTCCTCATCGATCTTGACCGACCGGGCGAGGGGATAGAGGGTCATCACGCCCTCGTGTTGCTCGGTGATGTCGTGCACGCCATACTCGGCGGCAATGGGCATCGAGTAGTCCACGCCGAAAAGGCTGCCGATCCCGCTGGCGTCGACCACGAAATCGTCTCCTAAGTTGACGTACCATTCTTTCACCAGGTTCTCAAGGCCAGCTCCCTGGCCTGGGTCGATCAGGAAGAGCGCCTTGCCGCCCGCCTTCAGATAGCCCCTGATCAGCTTGGTCTCGTTCTCCAGGAAGGCGGTTTTCGGGCCGAGGACCAGCAGGACCTCGCAGTTCTCGGGGATTGCACCTTCCTGCGCGATAACCAGCGTCTTGACCTCATAGTTGAGGTCGCGGCAGCGGTCGCGGACGATGCTGAAGCCGTCCTTGGCGATGACGTCGGTCTGCCCCTCGCCGTGCCCCTCGGTGAAATAGAGGACTTTCTTCTTCTCCCGAGTCACCTTGACTAGCGCGTTGGCCAGGGATTTCTCGTCCTGTTCGTTGACCTTCTCCTCACGGTCGCCCGCCTCGAAAACGGTGGTGTCGTAGACGCGGATGCCATAGCGCCGCGCCATGGCAGGGTTCTTGTCGGGGTCTACGAACGTGAAACTCACCTTGTCCGAGTGGTAGCGGAACTCGGTCAAGAGATCACGGATGCGCCCTTCGCTGCCCTCACGGAAGAAACCGGTGACCTTGATCTCCATCTCCAGATTCTTGAGCACCTTGACGGTCTGTCCTGAGAGGCTGTAGAGCTTGCCCTCGGTCAGGTCGAGGCGCCTGCGCTCTTGGGAGGCCAGGTAGTTGATCGCGACCACGATGACGACCGCGATGATGGCTAGCCATACCGTGCCCGCGCCGTACTGGAACGACCGTCTGTGCCAAAGACCCTTCACTTCTATCCCCTCCAGCGCGCCGACTCAATGACCCGTTCGGCCAGAAACAGGAAGAAGGTGATGAAGCTGACATAGAAGATGACGTCTTTGGTATCGATGACCCCGCGCTGGAAATCCTGCAAGTGGCCGATGACGGACAGATAGCGCAGGACTTCTGCCGTCGTCGGGCCAGCAAAGGATGCCGACCAGCCGATGACCCAGAAAAGAAGGAGGGCCCCAAAGGTGATCGCCACGGCGATGATCTGGTTTTCGGTGATCGACGAGGCAAACACGCCCACAGCGATGAACGCGGCGCCGAGCAGAAACATGCCCAGGTAGGCCGTAAGAATGGGTCCCCAGTCGGGCGTGCCGTAGACATCCAGGATGATCCAGAAAGCGATGGTGAGGCCCACGATAGCGCTGAAGAAGAGGAGGCAGGCGACGAACTTGCCGAGAAGCGTCTCCAAGATGGAGATGGGCGAGGTCATCAAAAGCTCGATGGTCCCGGTCTTCTTCTCTTCCGCATACAGGCGCATCGTCAGCATGGGTATGATGAAGAGCGAAATGAAGCTCATCACGCCGAAGAGTTGGCTGACGACGAACTCGTTGAGGTTCAGGTTGGGTAGCTGCGAACCGAAGCGCTGCGCCTGCTGGGAGTACTGAAGGCAGACGAGATTGAATTGCATGACCAGGTTGCGGAAGAAATAGCCGTTGACGACGAGGAAGACCGCCGCCAGGACGTAGCCAATGGGAGAGACGAAATATGCCCGCGATTCCTTGCCCAGGACGGCCAGGAAGTTTCTCACGCGGTCTCCTCCTCCTCGGTCGTGGTCAACTGCAGGAAGATTTCCTCCAGGCTCATCGCCACAGGTCGCATCTCCAGGAGCCCGTAGCCGCGTTCGACGATGAGCTTGGCCAGGTCGGAGCGCACGTCGGCATCCACCTCGCTCTCGACCAACAGACTCGCCCGATCCTCTAGCGCTGATTCCACCTGAACGCGGGTGACGCGCGGCAGCTCTCGTATCGTGGCCGCAACATCGTCGCCCTTGCCTTCGACATCAACGTAGACGCGCTCGGAGCTCTTGAGCTTCTGCGTGAGGTTCTCAGGGCGGTCCTCGGCCACGATCACCCCCTTATTGATGATGACGACCCGCTGGCAGATCATGCTCGCCTCGGGGAGGATGTGCGTGGAAAGGACGATGGTGTGGTCGCCCGCGAGATCCTTGATCAGCTCCCGTACCTCGATGATCTGCTTGGGGTCGAGGCCGATGGTTGGCTCGTCGAGGATGAGCACCTCGGGATCGTGCACCAGGGCTTGGGCTAGCCCCACGCGCTGCTGATAGCCGCGCGAAAGCTTATTCACGATGGTATCCGCAACATGGGTGACGCTCGTCCGCTCCATGGCGCGAGCCACGCTGTGCACCCGGTCGCGCGGATCGATGCCCTTGATCTTGGCGACGAACTCGAGGTATTGACGCACGCGCATGTCTTTGTAGAGGGGAGGATGCTCGGGCATATAACCGATGCGACGACGCACCTCGCGGCTATCTTCGAAGACATCGAAGCCGGCGACTTTCGCGGTCCCGCTGGAGGCCGAGAGGTAGCAGGTCAGGATCCGCATGGTTGTCGTTTTGCCGGCGCCATTGGGCCCCAGAAAGCCAAGTATTTCACCCTTGTCGACGCTGAAGCTGACGTCGTCAACCGCTCGTGTCGTTTGGTAGAGCTTAGTCAGATGTTCGACCTCAATCACGGGCATCCCTCCCGAACGACGACGAGGAACTGACCCCCGCCGCAGGGCCATCGCGAGTGACGAAAGTTGGGATCGCGAACAAGCCAGCCGCAATCAACAGTGTGAGACAGGTGCTGGGGTTCGTCACCCGTGCCAGGCGATAGACCGCTTTACCCCAGGGCTGCGTCTCCGCGTGAAGGGAGTAGCCGCTCATGACGGGCTTCACTGGTCAGCCGAGTCCACCGACTGCGCGTGCGCACCGTCGAAAAGGCCCAGCTCCTCAGGACTCTTACCCATGTTTTCGATCATCCATCGAGCGTCATCAACGAGGTCACTGCCTGGATAGCTGTCGATCACGGCGGCGAAAGCATCCTGAGCTACGTCGTATTGGGCCAGGTGTTCGGCGTAGGTGTATCCGATCATGAACTGAGCTTTATCGCAGATCTCAGGATCGGGATAGTCGCGGAGGATGCGGTCGTAGCGGTCGATCGCCTTCTCGTAGCGGCCGCGCTCGACATCCATCTGCGCCGCGAGAAAGAGCGCGCGCGTGCATCGCCCATCCCGCGGATAGCGCCTCAGCAGGCCCTCGAAGTACGCCTCCGCTTCCGCATAGCGTGACGTGTCCTGCGACGCCTCCATACCAAGGTGATACAACTCATCGGCGGAGTCGCTCCCGCACCCGCTTAAGAGCCACGCCCCCCATGCGGCCCACGCCAATGGGCCCCATCGCCGTCTGCATAAACCTTTCACTTTGCGGCTCCTTGAAACACCGCCAACTTAAACTGAACGCCTAACCGCGAAGTTCCAAGATTCTAAAACCCGAAGTCGTTCACGGCGACCGGCTATTCGTCACCCGAAGTCTTAGAGCTACCTTTGCTCTCGCCGCCGCCCGAGCTTTTCGAGTCGGTCGCGGCCTTGTCCCCGGAATCAGCATTCTTCTCGCTAGCCGCCGCCTTCTTGTAACTGTCACTACGGTAGTCCGTGCTGTAAAAACCGGACCCCTTGAACAGGAAGCCAGCGCCCGCACTAATCAGTCGCCGCACCCGTCCACCGCAACGGGGGCAAGTCTCGAGCGGAGGTGCAGTGATCGATTGGTAGGCCTCAAACTGATGTCCACATGGATCGCATTGGTATTCGTACGTCGGCATACGTCTCTCCCATTCAGATATTAACGGGGCGTCCCATCAGCCGCATGCGCCCGCTCGCGCAACCGACGGTACAGGGTCCTCTCACTGATGCCGAGCGCGTTGGCCGCGGCCCTGCGGTTGCCACCGGATTGGCGTAGTGCTTCGTCGATGAGCTGTCCTTCCGCGTCATGCACAGTCTGCGTCTCGGTCACGACGACCTCCGCTGTCGCCGGCCGTGCCCGCTCCGCCCGCTCCGTTAGAAGCTCTTTAATTTCATCCATATCGGCGCGGATCTGAAGCAGCGTCCTCAGGAGGAGCTCCCGTTCGGCCTTCTCGGGCGTCCGGCCCGTCCGCACGGGCAAACGCCACGGGTCGAAGCCTTCATCCTGGCGGATATGCGGGGGCAGTGCCTTGGCTTCCACGGGCTCGGAGTGGCCTGAGACGACAAGGCTCTGGATCAGATTGAGTAGCTCGCGCACGTTGCCTGGCCAGCGGTAGCGCATCAGGAATCGCATCGCCTCGGGTGTTATCCCGTCGAACCCAGTACCCTGCTCCGCTGCAAATTGCCGGCCATAAGCCTCCACAAGAGGAGGGATGTCCTCCGGTCGCTCGCGCAAAGACGGGACATGGATATCGAAAACCTTGAGCCGGTAGAAAAGGTCGCGGCGAAAGGCTCCCTCCTCGGTGGCCTCGGCGAGGTTGCGGTTGGTCGCTGCGATGACGCGAACGTCTGCACGGATGGGCTGACTGCCCCCGACGCGAAAGAACTCACGCGTTTCGAGCACGCGCAGGAGCTTGACCTGCGTGGCCGGCGACATTTCGCCGATCTCATCGAGGAAGAGGGTTCCACCCGAGGCCGCCTCAAAAAGGCCCGCTCTACGGCTAACGGCGCCCGTGAAAGCACCGCGCTCATGGCCGAACAACTCGCTCTCCAGAATGCTCTCGGCCAGCGCACCGCAGTTAGCGGCCAGAAACGGACCCGAGCGGCGAGGGCTCTGGGCGTGGATGGCATGGGCCACCAGGTCTTTGCCCGCGCCACTCTCACCGGTGAGCAGGACCGAGATTTCGGTCGGCGCCACCTGAGAGATGGTCTCGACGAGCTGCCTCAGCGCGTCCGAGGTCCCGATCAGGCCGCTCTCGCGCACCAGGGCCTTGCGCCTGGACACCCGCTCGAGCAGCTCGCTCACATCGCTGCGACGCACCGGCTTGTGCAACGTCGGGCAGTCCCTTAGGAACGACGCAAACCGATGCCCGAGCGCTGCCTCGTCCGTACCGATGAGAGTCGTCTCCTGCCAGAGTGACTGTCTATGGCCCAACCCGTCGGGAAGGTCGTCATCGGAGAACGTTTCGTCGACGAGGATCAGGTCCGGCTCGGCAATCAGTGCCTGCTCCAAGGTGGCTCCAGTGGGCGCGGCAACACTCTTCACATTCTCCTCGTTCAGCCAGGCGAGCAGCTTCTCGCCAAGTTCACGGTCGGCCGTCGCCACGACGGCGCGTAAGCTCCGGTCAATGGACATGGTCACACCTAGACTGTCAAGAACACGCGTCGAGAAGCCCCTGCCAATCTGTCAGATACCGACATTGATACGCTTGAGATGGCAATCGGGTTGCACCCGAGCGAGCGCTTCCTAGGTGGGTCGGCGGCGGATGAGAATGCCCTCGACACCCTCATCGCGGGCGAACTGGGTCGGTGCCTTCTCGGTCCTACCGGTGACGTTCAAAAAGGCGGGGGCATCGATCTGAGCCTCAGCCGCGCGAAGACGACCGGTCATTTCGGTGAACAACGCGACGACGATTTCGGATGGGTCTCCGACCGTTTGAGGTCGCGTCCGCTAAAGAGGTCAGTCCCCTCTCTTTCAGGGGCGAGAAGAGGGCACCCGTCTCGGAAGCTCAGTCCGAGTCCCCCATGGCCGCCCTCCACTGTGGGCCCCATCGTGCGGCCACTAACGGCCGCCAAGGGCCTCTAGCTGAGCCTGTGCCTCCTGACCGAAGGGACTCGCTGCACCTTGAGTCGTCACGACACGCTGGTACAACCGACGCGCCTGCGCCTTTCTATTCAGTTTCTCATAACACGCCGCCGCGCGTAACTCGGCTGTCACAGCCCACAGCGCTTCCGACCTGTGCAAGTAAGCCACGCGTAGATACTCGCGGACCGCTTGCTCCCAGTCTCGCAAACCCCAGTATGCTTCTCCAAGATAGTAGCGGGCTTCCGCCTCCTCATCGGATTCTAGGGTCTCCAAAACGCGTTCAAGCTGCGTCAGTGCTTCCGCTGGACGCCCCCGCTGTAAGAGATCGTATCCGATCTTGAGGCCGACGCGGCTCGCTTGTTCATAGGAGGGGAACCTCTCCAGCAGCCTTCTGCCCTGGGTAATCGCTGATCCGTAGCGGCCCATGTGCTCGTAGGCCAGCATGGCGTTCCACAAGGCGTCGGCAGCACGGGCGGAGTCGTCCAGCGCGGCGACCTGTTCGTACCGGGCGACTGCCAGCTCTAGCTGGTCCTGTTGATGGTAGAGCGTCCCGAGCGCCATGGCCATCTCCGCAGCAAAGGGGCTTTGCGGATACTGCTCAAAGAATTGCTCAAGGGCTTCTTGCGCTTTGGGTACCACTCCCTCCCGCTGGAAGGTGCGGGCCCGTTCGTAGGCGGCTCGCTCGCTCAAGAGCGGACCGAACCGCTTTTGCACAACAGCCAGCCGGTCTCGCGCGTCATCGTAGCGCCCGTCGCGCGCATCCAGTAGCGCCCGTTCCAGTTCGAACTGACCGTCCCAATCTGAGCCTTCCATCGCAAGCTTCTCGAAGCGCTTGCGGGCAGCTTTGGCCCCCTTGCGGTCGCCAAGCCGCAGATGTGCTAGGACAGCCCTAGCCGCGACGGTCTCCTCGCTTTCGGACCGAAGCACCTCGTCGTAAAGAGCGAGTGCATCGCTGTAATCACCAGCCGCAAACAGGAGATGGCCCAGCCGCTCGCGTGCGTCGGCCGCCTCGGGGCTACGGGGTGCAGCACGCAGCAGTGCTCGGTACGCCCGACGCGCCGCATCTGGACGCGTTGCCTCCAGGAGTATCGCCTGCTCCAGTGCCGCTGCGGGATAATGGCCCCCCTCTCGGGCGGCAGAGAGCAGCGCCGTCACCTCGCGCAAGGCGACCAGCGAGTCACCTGCGTCTCGCCTTGCCCGCACGAGCCGCAGGCGCAGCTCGACAGCATCAGCCCATTGGTCCTCCGCAAGTGCGCCCTCCAAGAGCGCGATTTCCGCCTGGTGCTGGCCCGTACGCGCATAAAGATCAGCGAGCAAAGTGACCCTAGGCGTGTCACGACCGAGCCGCCAGCCTCGTTCGCCCAGCACTTCCAACTCGGCGATGGCCTCAGTGGGCCTGGCGAGCGCCACCAGCGTGCGCGCCAACTCCCAGCGCCCATCGCGCGCCTCGGGTGTCCCATCGTACTCCTGGCTCAAGTGCCCGAACGCCGCGGCCGCCTCCTGGCGTTCACCCAACCGCAGTAAGGCGCGTCCACGACCCAGCAAGGCCTGTGCAGTCCACTCGTTTTCGGGGTCCTCGGCCACCGCGCGATCATAAAAGGTGAGCGCCTCGACGGTCGAGGATGAATCCGCCAGGGCTAGGTAGCGACCTCCGATCCTCAAGAGTGCCTTGGGTGCCTGATCGCTCGTCGGATAACTGGATAGGAAGGCTCGATAGGATGAAATCGCCTGCCAGTCGTTCGTCGAATCCGCCGGAATGGCCGCTAGACCGATTTCGACCAGCGCGAAGGCAGCCTCGTCCGCCCACGGGCTCTCTGGATATTGCTCAATCAAAACGTTCCAGGCCCGGCGGCTCTCATCGAGCATTGTGTCTCTCTCGGCGGGTTCGCCCTCAAGCTCGCGCTTTCGTGACAGCGCCTCGTACGCGCGCGCCAGCCCGTATTGAGCGTCATCGGCGAGGTCAGCGGTTGGATCGCGAGAGAGGAATGTGGCGAAGGCTTCGATGGCACCTTCGAAATCGTGCAAGTGGCGCATGCGCACCTCCGCAAGCTCGAAGAGCGCCACGAGCGGGGGCATCCCGGCAAAGCGCGCGCCCAATAGTGCCACTAGCGCCTGGGTCGCACCTTCGAGATCCCGCACGACAAACGACCGGATGTACTCGGCCGAACGCATCGCCTCGCTGACGTCAGGGTGGTCGGGGAACCGCTGGGTGAACTGTTCGTACAGCCGTGCTGCCTCGGGCAGGGTGCCGCTCAGCGCCTGTAGCTGGGCTAGAGCCCACAGGGCCTCCGCTTCAAACTGCGTGTGCGCCTCAATCAGTGCACGGTAGAGACGGACCGCTTGGTCCTGTTCCTCTAGCTCGGCCTCGTAAAGCTGCGCTAGCCGAAACGTTGCCTTGTTGCGCAACTCGGAATTAGCGTCCGAAGCGATGAATGCTTCGAGCGCCGTCGCGGCACGCTGGGGTCTGCCCAATGCTATCCACGCACGCCCCTCGTCCCAGAGCGAAAGAGCCGCCTGCGAGGCTTTTGGATAATCCTTCCGAAGCTCCCGGGCTGCTGTGAGCGCGGCGTCCATGGCTCCGAGTGCAAAGGATGCGCGGCCCCAACCGTAAAGCGCTCGGGCGCGTCGGGGGCCCGTCTCAAGACGGTCCAGGAGATCACCATAGGCCGCGGCCGCCAGGGAATCCTGGGCTAGGCCATCGTATGCACGCGCGGCTCCAAAGCGAGCGCGCTCCTCCAGGTCGGCCGGCGGCCCCAGCGCCACGACCTCCTGGTAGGCACGCAGAGCATCGTTCCAGTCACCGGAGGCTTCGAGTGTATCAGCGATATCCAGCCTCAGGCCCAGTGCCTCCTCCGACTTCTGCGCCTCGGTCCTGAAGCGCTTCCAGGTGCGTTTGGCACCCGCTAGGTCTCCGGTCGCCAGGTGAAGTTGGCCCAGGAGTCTCAGCGCGGCGCGTTGCGATGGCGATTCGATCTTTTCACGTCCTGCGGCCGCTTCCAACGCCTCGACGGCTGCGGTCGTATCGCCGTCCGCTAGATAGACACGTGCGACCAGGTAACGGCCTTCGACCCGCTCAGGCGCTTCGGGGTGGGCCGTCAAAAGGCGCTTCAGCGGGTCGCGCGCTCTGGCAGTGGACCCCGCGTCTAGTAAGGCTCGGCCTGCTCCCAAAAGGGCCGCGGGGGCCACCTCGCTCGAGGGATAGAGGCGTGCAGTCTTCAAGTAAGCTTTGGCCGCCTCGCTCGGCCCAGCGACATGAGCGAGCGACTGGGCTAAGTAGAAACGCGCCCTGGGCCCTCGCACATCGTCAGGGTGGCTGACCAGAAATTCCTCGAGTGCCTCCCTTGCGGCATCGTAGCTACCAGCGCGCAGGTACGCCTCACCGGCACGAAAGCGAGCCAGAGGTACACGCCGACTCGTCGGGTAGTCGCGCACGAAAGCGATGAAGCCTTTCGCGGCCAGCTCAAACATGCGGTCGTCGAGCAGCTTCTGGGTGAACTCGAACGTGTCCTCTTCGCTGCCGCGAGCCGCCAGCGCCGGCGCGTTGAAGCAGAGCCCGATAACGCACCAGACCAGGAGTTGACGTTGCCGACCGCTAGATCTCGGAACGACGAGGCCTCTCGTCTTCGGCCCCAGCGGCCCTGGGTCGGAACCGTCGAACGGTCGCCGCCCCCTTGCCCAGTCCATCAGGACGCCTTGGAAGGGGGCTCCTGGCCTTCGGTCTGGCTCGGACGGTCGATCTGGATCAGGGGTTCCGCGTCTGCCCCGGAAGGAGTTTCGGGGCCGGCTGCCGTGGTCAGAGGTTCTTCTTGATCGAACGAAGGCAACTGTTCCTCATCGTGGCGTTCGAGGAGGTTCTCATCGTCCTTCCGCATGCGCAGCTCCAGATAGATCAAGGCCAGCCCCGAGTTCCAGACCGCGTAAGCGTAGCTAGCGACGAAGAACAGCGAAATCCACAGCCCCACGCCCGCCAGCACGCCCGCGATCTGCACTGTGCCGTCCAGCCCAGCCAATCCGCGTGCGACCGGTAACAGCCCCGCAAGCGGGAAAAGATCGAGCGCCTGAAGAAGCCAGTCGAGGCCCGGAAACCGGTCCGGCAGAAACGTAAGCGCTACGCCGGCAACGTCATCCAGCTTGGGTCCCATAGCGAACCGCGCGACGGCGAAAAGCAGAGTGTAGGCCCATAGCACTAGGGTCGCCAGGAGTGCTGTTGTCGCCCATACGATCCCTTCCAAGAGGGCCGTGTAGCCCATCAAGCGCCACGGCTGGCTCCAGGCCGTGCTGAAGAGCTGAATGACCGTCTCCAGCGTATCGTCGCCAGTCGTTCCCACAACCGCCGGTGTGAGGAAAAGCGAAAGCAGGCAGACCAGAGCGACGAAGACGGCCAACAATGCCCCCAAGAACACTGGAAACAGCAGGACAGCGAAAATGAGTTCTCCCACATACGGGATGCGGCCCACCAGGGCCACAATGAGTCCGCAGATGACGAGGAACACGAAGATCGCTGCGACGCTGATCGGGGCGAAGACGGCACTGCACCAACGCCGCTTCATGAAAGCCCAGGCGTCTCCGAGCGAATAGAAATCGTCGCCCTTGAGCTCCTGGTAAGCGATGCGGCACGCCTGTGTGGCGGCGAGCCAATAGATCATCACAGCGGCCAGAAGCCCAATGCCATAGAGAATCCAGCTTGCAATGCCCCCCATGCCGGGTGCCAGGTAGGGGTAGAGATCGTAGGTGCGCCACGCGGAGACAAAGGGCCGGCCCGCGACGATCAGCGCCAGGTAGGTGAAAACGGTGTAAACAACGTACGCAATCACGAGGCCCAGCAGAAGGACCGTCATGCGCTTGCCGTTCCAGCCGAGCTTGCCGGCACGGAAGACGTCTCGAACGTCAAACTGGAGCGCCATCACAGCGCGGCCTCCTTCAGGCTGGGACCTTTCGCAACGCGTTGGATTGAAAGGAAATTACGGGCCGCAATATAGGGCACGGCTCGCCAAGGGTCAACCTTTGGGGATCGCGCGCGCCTCATCCCAGGTAGGCGGCGCGCCACTTGGGGTTATCCCTCAACTCCTGCGCCGAACCCTCGGCCACGATGCGGCCCGTCTCCATCACGTACGCACGCGACGCGATGGCCAAGGCGCCCTGAACGTGCTGCTCCACCAGAAGCACGCTCGTGCCGTCGCGCGCGACGGCGACAACCCGCTCGCGCACATCGGCGGCGGCCTTGGGCGCCAGACCCAGCGAGGGCTCGTCCAGCAGCAGCAGCCGGGGGCGCGTCACCAACGCCCGGCCGACTGCCAGCATCTGCTGCTCACCTCCCGAGAGCGTTCCCGCGGCTCGATCTCGCGCCCGCACCAGATGTGGAAAGCTTTCGAGTACCTCGCGCAGCCGACGATGCCGTTCGGCTCCCCGAGGCAGGCTCAACGCGGCCACTTCCAGATTCTCCAGGACCGTTAGCTCCGCGAAGATCCGACGCCCCTCCGGGACGTGGGCGATGCCAAGGCGCACGCGTTCCGGCGCGCTCAGCTCGTCGATCCGCGCCCCCTCGAACCAGATCTCGCCGCCGAATCTTGCCAGCACGCCCGAAATCGTCAGGAGCGTCGTGGACTTGCCCGCGCCATTGGGACCGAAGAGTACGACGATCTCACCCTCGTCCACAGCCAGGGACACATCGACCACAGCGACGATCCGGCCGTACCCGGCGCGCAAGCGGCGAATATCAAGCCTCATGTCGACGGCGGGCTGCCGAGATAGACCTCGGCGACCTGGGGATCGTTGCGCACGATGTCGGGCGCCCCGGCCGCCAGGACGGCTCCGTGGTGCAGGACGACAACGTGGGCCGAGAGATCCATCACAAGTCGGATGTCATGTTCGACGATCAAGACGCTCGTGCCGCGCTCGACCACCGATGCTACAAGCTCGCGGATGGTCTCCTTCTCGCTCGGGTTCATCCCCGCCGTGGGCTCGTCGAGCAAAAGGAGCCGGGGCTCGGCAGCCAGCGCCCGGGCGATCTCCAACCTCTTGCGCTCGCCATAAGCCAGATGGTCGGCTCGTGTCGCCTCGGTGCCCGAGAGTCCCACGAAGGCTAAAAGCTCCTGCGCGAACGCCTGCAGCTCCGTATCCGCCCGCCGCATCCGACGCTGGGGCCAGAGTGTATTGAGGACGCCCTGACGATGATGGAGGTGCCGGCCAACGAGGACGTTGTCCGCTACGCTCAGGTCATCGAAAAGGCGAAGATTCTGGAAGGTTCGGGCAACGCCCAACGCTGCTACACGATGGGGCGGCAACCCCAGGAGCGAGACGGCTCCATTGTGGCCATAAAGCCGCATCGTCCCTGCATCTGCTGGCGTGATGGCCGAGATGATATCGAACAGGGTAGTCTTACCTGCGCCGTTGGGCCCGATCAGGCCGGTCACCGCGCCAGTTGGCACCACAAGATCCACCTGGGTCAGCACCTCCAAGCCGCCATAGTGCTTCGAGACACCGGCCGCCTCCAGGATAGGAGAACCGCCCTCTGCGTTCATCGCCGGGACACCAGTCCCTTCGGCCGCCAGCGGATGACAGCGATCATAACCAGGCCAAAGACCAGGTAGCGCGCACTCTGCGGAAGCCCTACCCAAGGGAGTACCTCCCGCAGGCCTTCTGCCACGAGCACGAGCAGCACACCCCCCAATGCGGCGCCCCAGACGCTGCCCAGCCCGCCCAGGACTACCATCGAGAGGACCATGACCGATTCCCAGAACTTGAACATATCGGGGCTGACGAAAGTCGTCCAGGCCGCGAAGAACCCGCCCGCGAGGCCCGCGATAGACGCACTGATCGCGAAGGCCAGCACCTTGTAACGCACCACGTCCACCCCCAGCGTGCTCGCCGCTACCTGATCACCGCGGATGGCCTGCCAGGCCCGCCCCGTCTTCGAGCCCTGAAGCCGGAGCGAAAGCCCAAGCACGCATGCGCTCAATCCTATGACCAGGTAGTAGAAAGGCTCCCCTCCGCTGAAGGTCCAGCCCGCGAGCTCTGGCGGAGGGATGCCCGGTAGCCCCATCGGCCCGCGTGTGAGCCAGAGCTCGTTACGGATGATGAGGACGACCAGCTCCGAGAAGCCGAAGGTGACAATGGCAAAGTAATCGCCCGTGAGCCGGAGCGTGGGCAAACCCAGGAGCACCCCCCACAGCGCCCCGTTGAGCGCTGCCAGAGGGAGTGCGAACCAGAAGCTGACCCCGGCTTCCCGCGTCAGGAGCGCCACGGTATAAGCGCCGATTCCGTAGAAGCCGACGTAGCCCAAGTCGAGGAGACCGCAGAAACCCGGCACGATATTGAGGCCCATTGCCAGAAGGCCGTAGAGGACACAGAGGATCACCACGTGGAGCGCGTAAGCGTTTCCCCCCGTGAGAAGGGGTAGGATCAAAAGGATGATCCCCAGCGCTAGCCAACGCCACGGAGGCCATTGTCCTACGGCAGCGCCTGACGAATCGGTGGCAGCCACCGGCGGTGTGACAGGCGGCCCTGCCACTTACGCCCTCTTGGGGATGAGCGCCCCCAAAAGCCCCGCAGGCCGGAAGATGATGACACTGATCATGATAGCGTAAGCCACCCCGTGACTGTACGCTGACGAGAGGTACGCTGAGCCCAGGACCTCGCCCATGCCGAGCACCATCCCACCGAGCACAGCGCCGGGGATGTTGCCGATCCCTCCGAGCACTGCCGCAGCGAAAGCCTTGACGCCCGCGGTATAGCCCATCGTCGGGAAGATGGCGTTGTAGTACATGCCCACCAGAAAGCCCGCCGTGCCCCCAAGAGCGGAGCCCACAGCGAAGGTCCAGGCAATGATGCGATTGGGGTTGATCCCCAGAAGAAGGGCCATCGTGGGATCCTCACGCGTGGCGCGCATGGCTTTGCCCATGTCGGTATAGAGCACCAGCCAGCTCAGGCCCAGCATCAACGTCCAGGCCACCAAGACGATGAACGCTTGAAGGACTGAGATATCCACTCCACCCAGACGCACAAGCGTCCGGCCGAAGATCTCGGGCACCGCCTGTTGGGGAAACGGGCGCGTGGCAGAGCCCCAGATGATCCGCGCAAGGTTCTGCAGGACCAGGGAAACGCCGATGGCGGTGATGAGCGGCGCTAGGCGCGGTGCGCCGCGTAGCGGGAGGTAAGCGACGCGATCGATAAGCACACCCAAGGCAGCGCAGCAAGCGACGGTGAGAACGAACGCTAGCCCGAACGGCAGGCCCAGCACCCCTGCGAACGTCATGGCCAGATAGGCCCCCATCATGTAAATCTCACCGTGGGCGAAGTTGATGAGCCGGGCGATGCCGTAGACCATGGTGTAGCCCACGGCGATGAGCGCATAGATCCCCCCGAGCGTCAGACCGCCCAGGAAGTGCTGCCAGAAGAGGGTCTCCAAGAAACTGCCGAGTGCGATCGGGACTAGGAGGCTTTGACGAAGCGCCCGCCGCGGACGATGCTGATGAAGACCGGCTTGAGGCAGTCGCCGTTGGCGTCGAAGTAGGTCATCCCGGTGATGCCGTCATAGCCGCTGTCGGGTCCACGCATGGCGGTGAGATAGTCGCGTATCTTCGTGCGATCAGGGCCGACGGCCTCAATGGCCCTGATCGCTATTCCCGCGGCGTCGTATGCGAGAGCCGCCCAGCAGTCGGGCGCAACGCTGAATCGCTCCTCGAAAGCGTCGAAAAAGGCTTGAGCCTCCGAACCCGCCCCATCGAACAGGAATGGACAGGTGAGGATCGTCCCTTCGGCCGCCCTCCCGGCGATATCGATGAAGCCCGGTGAGAAGACGCCATCGGCGCCCAATAGCTGCGTCGTCAACCCCAGTTTGCGCGCTTGTGTCGCGATGAGCGCCGCCTCGTTGTAGAGCCCGGAAATGAAGATGGCGTCGGGATCCAGCGCCTTGAACTTGGTGAGTTGGGGTGTGAAGTCCACCGATTCGCGCGTGTACGCCTCCACCTCGACGACGTCGATCCCGAACACACCCGCTTCCTGCATGAACGCATCCTTAAGGCCGATGCCGTAGTCATCGTTGTCGTAGAAGATCGCCACCCGTTTCATGTTCAGGCCCTCGGCCGCGTACCGTGCCAGGAACTGTCCCTGGAAATCGTCGCGGTAGATGTTGCGGAATGTCCAGGGACTGCCTTCGCACACCTGGACGTTGGTCGAGCCTGGGGAAAGCTCCACGACGCCCGCGCGCGCATATATCGGCTTGCCCGCGAGAGAGCACGAACTGTTGAAGTGGCCGATGACGATGCTGATCGAGGCGTCCGAGGACAGTTTCGTCGCAACGGTGGCCGCCTCGCGCGGATCGCCGGCGTCATCACCCGACACCAACTCCACCTGCTGGCCCCCTATACCGCCCGCCCGGTTGACCTCCTCGATCTTGAGCAGCACCCCGCGTCGCATCATCTCCCCGTACTGGGCAGCGTTGCCCGAGAGCGGCGCCGCGAGGCCGATGCGAATGTTCTCGGAGCCCTTCGTGCCACACCCAGCAGCCGTGCAACAGAACGCCAACGTGAGAAGCCAGCGGAAGCGCATCATGAATCCTCCATCTGTGCCAGTGTGCGCAGCCCGTGCTCGACGAAAAAGGCCGCGATCGTCTCAGCCACCTCGCGCACGGCCTCGATCGGAATCTCCGGCGCGACGGGCAGGGTCAGGACCTCTCGCGTCGCAGCCTCAGCCACCGGGAAATCGCCGGGGCCGTATCCAAGGTGGCGGTAGGCGGGCTGAAGATGGAGAGGCGTGGGATAATAGACAGCCGTCTCGATGCCCCCTTCTGCTAGGCGGGCGGCAAGTGGGTCTCGTCCACCATCGGGGACGCGAATCACGTAATAGTTATACACATGGTCGCGCTCATGGGGCGACCGCGGCAATCCGACACCGAACGGTCCGAGGAGCTCCTCATAGACGCACGCACGGACGCGGCGCGCCTCGATCCAAGCGTCCAGGTTTTCGAGCTTGACGCTGAGGATGGCGGCTTGCAGCGTATCCAGTCGGCTGTTGAAGCCCACCCGAATGTGCTCGTAGCGACTGCGCTCTCCGTGGTGGCCAAGCTGGCGCACGCGTTCTGCCAACTCGGCGTCGTTCGTCACCACGGCCCCGCCATCGCCGCAGGCCCCGACCATCTTCGTGGGAAAGAAGCTCAGACACCCCAGATGCCCCCAACCGCCGACGGGCCGGCCCCTGTGACGGGCACCGAGAGCCTGCGCAGCGTCCTCAACGAGAGCCAGGCCATGCGCCCGCGCCAACTCGCATAGCGCGCCCAGGTCGGCCGGCTGGCCGAAGAGGTGAACGGGGATCATCGCGCGGGTTCGGGGGCCGACGGCCTCGCTAGCGCGGTCGGGGTCGAGAGCAAAGGTCTCAGGATTGATGTCCGCGAACACCGGGCGGGCGCCAACCAGCGCGATGGCCTCGACCGGTGCCGCGAAGGTGAAAGGTGTCGTGATCACCTCATCCCCCGGGCCGATCTCAAGAGCCATGAGGGATAGCTTGAGCGCATCCGTTCCAGACGCGCACCCCACCACATGGGCGACCTCGAGCATCTCTGCAAGGGCCGTCTCGAAGCGCTCCATAGGCTCGCCGCCAATGTACCGGCCCGAGGCAAGCACGCCTCGCACAGCCTCGCCGATGGCGGGTTCAAGCGCTCTGTGCTGGGTACTGAGATCAACCATCGAGATGCGCATCGTAGCCGATGACCCCACCTCTCATCCTATCGTTCCCATTGCCCATCTTCCGATCCCCTAATAATAGCGCCACTCTTTAGAACGGGCAAACCGAAGCAGTTGCTCTCAGCCGAGTTTGCACTTTCATTTATGAAATGGCCTCGGGGATGTCCCCCACTGGCTAGCACCGTGACGATGACGTTGGCACATTCCTCTTGATGGCAGACTCACGGAACCCTAAACTCGGCGACCTGCTCGACGAGCGCCTGATCGCGGTACCGTTCGAGGCAGCCGACAAATGGACTGCCATCACCGCCCTGGTCGATCTGATCGCCCAAGCGGGCGAGGTGCTAGATGCGGACCAGGCCCGCGAGCGGGTCCTCGAGCGGGAAAGCGTCATGACGACGGGTGTTGGCCAGGGCATCGCCCTACCCCACGCGACGTTGCCAGGGTTGGACGGCCTGCGAGCTGCGCTCGGCATCGCTCCCGGGGGCGTGGAATTCGAGGCATCGGACGGTCACCCCGCTCGGATCCTGGTCCTGCTATTGGCGTCACAGGCGGGACGCGGCCTCCACGTGCGGCTACTCAGTCGCGTCTCGCGGCTTCTAGCGAGCGAGGACGTAAGGCGCGCACTGATCTCCGCCCGAGATGCCGCCGAAGCCCTGGAGATCGTGCGCGTAGCCGAATCCGCATTTGAGAGTTGAGCACCGGTCACTTGACGCCATGCGCTATAACCCTATATTGGGGCCTTCACGGGTACAAAACCCGATTGTTACCTACGGCAAGGAGGATGCATGCCCCAGCACAAAGACGCCGTCAAGCGCTTACGCACCAGCAACAAGCAGCGCTCGCGCAACCGCGCCTACCTGACCCGGGTTCGCAACGCGATAAGAGACCTTCGCGCGGAGCCCTCGGCTCCTGCGGCTCCCGAACAGTTACGACAGGCGGCTAGCCTGCTCGACCGCGCAGCACGGCACGGCGTAATCCATTCCAATACGGCTGCGCGTCACAAGCGTCGCCTGACGCTGCTCGTATCGGAGGCTTCTTCAGCACAGGTCGGCTAGCGCCACTCACCCGCCGGCCCTCACACGCGCCAGAACCCCTTGGTGAAGAGGATGAGGACCGTATAGAGCTCCAGCCGGCCCAGGAACATCAGGAAGGCCAGGAGCCACTTGGCTGCGTCCGGTAGATGGGCATAGTTGTCCATCGGGCCAACCGCACCGAAGCCAGGTCCGATGTTGCCCAGCGTGGCGATGACGGCTGCGAAGGCCGTCCACAGATCCAGACCCAGTAGCGTTAACACCAGGAAGGCCGCGGCGGCGATCATCACGTAGAGCAGAAAGAACTGGCGCACACGCGACACGACATCCTCGGGGACATGCACCTGGCCCAGCTTGAGTTGCACGACCGCCTGCGGATGGAGCAACCGCCGAAACTCAAGCGCCGCGCTCTTGAATAGAAGAAGCACCCGCACCTGCTTGACCCCGCCTCCCGTCGAGCCACCGCAGCCGCCGAAGAAGAACAACAAAAGCAGCACCGCTTGCGTGAAGCCGGGCCAGCTCTCGAAATCAGCCGTGGCGTAGCCCGTGGTCGTCGTGATGGAGACCACCTGGAAGGCTCCAGTGCGCACGGCTGTGCTCACGGCGAGCCCTCCGTGTAGGCCCAGGTCGAGGGCGATGACGGCGCTCGCGACCACTACGATGGTCAGGTAGAACCGAAGCTCCGGGTCCTGGGCGATGGGCTGCACCTTTCCGTGGAGGAGACGGTAGAGCAAGGAGAAGTTCATCCCGGCAGCGAGCATGAAGACGATCACGACCCAGTCCACATAGGCGCTCTGGTAGGCGCCGATGCTAGCGTTGCGTGTGGAGAAACCGCCTGTAGCAACCGTGCCGAACGTATGGCAGAGCGCCTCGAAGAGTGGCAATCCGCCAAGCACTAAGAGCAAGGTCTGAACCGCAGAGAGTAGAAAGTAGACGCTCCATAAGAGCTTGGCCGTGCTCTGGATGCGAGGGGCCAACTTATCCTTGGTGGGACCAGGCACCTCAGCACGAAAGAGCTGCATCCCGCCAACGCGAAGGAGGGGCAGGATCGCCAGAGCCAAGACGATGATGCCCATGCCGCCGAGCCAGTGCGTCATGCTCCGCCAGAAGAGCAGCCCTCTGGGAAGCGACTCGACATCGCGCAGAACGGTGGCTCCAGTCGTGGTGAAGCCGGAGGCCGTCTCGAAGAAGGCATCGGTCAGCCCCGGCAATGCGCCTGCAAGCATAAAAGGCAAGGAGCCAACCAGCGAGAGGGTGAGCCAGCCCAACGCTACGATGGCGAATCCATCGCGGTGGCGCAGCTCGTTCCCGTCGAACGTCCCACGGGTGGCGAGCACCATCGCGAGCCCGAGCGCGACAGCGATCAGCGCTGACCACGCCAGCGCCCAGGAGTCCGGTCCGTTTGCTGCCAGCGCCCAGCCCAACGCGGGGATCATGGCGATCCCCAGGCCGACGTTGAGCCAGCCGAGCGCATGAAGGACGAAGCGCGCGTTCACAACGGGGTTTCGGCGAGCGGAACCGCCGCGTTACCCACCCCCCGGAGGGAGTCCTATCTTATGCAGCCTGGGGCTCAGAACGAGACCAGGCGCCGATACGTTCGTCCAAATAGTCAGTGAGGCCAGCGATGGGCACGCGATCCTGCACCATGGTGTCTCGGTCGCGGACGGTGACCGTATCATCCTCCATCGTCTGCCCGTCGACGGTGATGCCAAAGGGTGTGCCGGCCTCGTCCATGCGGCGGTACCGTCTGCCGATGGAGCCGCCCTCGTCGTAGAAAGCTCGGAAGCGGCGACGCAGGCCCTCGTAGACGCCGCGGGCCTTTTCCGGCATCCCCTGGCGCTTGACCACGGGGAAGATTCCGGCCTTGATCGGCGCAAGCGTTGGGTGAAAACGCAGGACCGTTCGACCCTCGCCCCTGACGGTCTCCTCGTCGTAGGCGTCGATTAAGGCCACTAGCGTTGTGCGATCCGCACCTGCGGAGGTCTCGATGATGTAGGGTACGTAGCGCGTCTGCGTCTCGTCGTCGAAGGTAGAGAGCGCCTCGCCTGAGTGCTGGGTGTGGCGTGTCAGATCAAAGTCGGTACGGTTATGGATGCCCTCGCACTCCTTCCAGCCGATAGGGAAGAAATACTCGATATCAAAGGCTTGCTTGGCGTAGTGTGCGAGTTCGTCGGACCCATGTCGGCGAAAACGCAGTCGAGAGACGTCGATACCCAGCTCCGGGTACCATTCCATCCGCCGCTGTTTCCAGTACTCGAACCATGTCTCGTCCGTTCCCGGCCGGACGAAGAATTGCATCTCCATCTGTTCGAACTCGCGCGAGCGGAAGGTGAAGTTGCCGGGCGTGACCTCGTTGCGGAAGGCTTTGCCGATCTGGGCGATGCCGAAGGGAATCTTCTGGCGCGCGCTCTGGATGACATTCAGAAAGTTGACGTAGATGCCCTGGCAGGTCTCCGGACGCAAATAGGCCAGGCTGGCGTCGTCACGCACGGGGCCCAGATGGGTCTCCAGCATGAGGTTGAAGTCGCGTGCTGCCGAGGCGTCGCCGCCGCATTCGGGGCACTTGCCATCGGACAGTTCGTCCTCGCGGAAGCGGCGTTTGCACACAAGACAGTCCACCAATGGGTCAGTGAAGGCCTCCACATGGCCTGAGGCGTGCCAGACGCGAGGGTGCATTAGGATGGCCGTGTCGAGCCCCTCGATATCGTCGCGGTCATAAACCATGGCCCGCCACCAGTGCTCCTTGATGTTCTTCTTGAGCTCCACACCGAGGGGACCGTAGTCCCACGAGCTCGACAGGCCACCATAAATCGCGCTCGAGGGGAAAATGAAGCCTCGCCGCTTGGCCAAAGACACGAGCTTCGACATCAAATCCGGGACGTGCGGCCGAGGTTCGGCCACTGTCACCAGCCCCTCGCTCACCGCCCCGCCCCCACCAACTCCAGGGACCGCACAGTCCGATAGCCGGCCACCTGGGCATTGAAAAGACGTCCCAGGGTGCAGCGAAGCTCCGACGCCTGTTGTACGTTCAACTGGATTCGCTCAACCTCCGCAGGCCCCGTTGCTAGGCGCTCCAGGGTGCGCACGGTTCCCATCGTCACCGTGATGTCATCGGGGGCACTCTCGCCACAAGTGGCGCAGACGATGCCGCCGCGCGCAGGGCTGACTCGGACGCTTGGCCCTCCGGCTGCTCGCTGGCACGATACGCAGCGCGCAAATTGCGGCTCGTAGCCCAGCGTGGCCAGGAGTCTGTACTGGAAACGCCACCACAAGCGCTCGGCCACCTCCGCGCGCTCGGCCTCGAACGCTCCTAGCGCCTCAACCAACTCGCCGTACACCGCGGATTCGGGCACCTCTGGCGGCGTGACGGCCAGCACCAGTTCGCAAGCGGCGCTGGCGAATGCGAGGCGACGCCAATCCGTCTTAAGTTGGCTGTACGGTTCAAGGATATCCGTCTCGCGCGCCGTTTGCATCTCACGTCCGGGCCTGCTCGAGTACAGGAGCGCAACCTTCGTCACGGGCTCCAGGCTTGCCCCGAAGGGGCTCTTGGGGCGCCGCGCCCCCTTGGCGATAAGCGCAACTTTGCCCGCGTCGCGAGCAAAGACGCTTACGATCAGACTTGACTCGCTGTAGCGTAGCCGCCTGAGCACAATCGCCTCAGTGCGCACCATCGACATCAAAGCCTCTCCTGACCCGGCGCTACCCGCTCGATTCGATACATCCGATCACCGGGCCGGCTCATCCCGTACCGTTCGCGCGCGACGCGCTCGACGGCGAACAGGTCCTCCTCTCGCAGCAGGTTCCGTTCGCGCTCAAGGGCAGCCGCTTCGTCCTTGAGTGTCTCCACGCGAGCCTCCAGGTGCCGGACCTCGCCGTCGAGAGCCCTCATCGACAAGAAGCGCTCACCGTCGAAGATCACCAAGGCGCCGAAGATCAATAGAATCACGGCGCCCAGGAGGGCAAGCTCCCGGCCGAGTCGGCTACGTCCCGTCGCCACGGTTCTGTTCCGCAAGGGGTCTCACGTCCGCACGTGGCCTTCGCCGAAGACCACCCATTTGTAAGTGGTCAGTCCCTCCAATCCAACGGGCCCGCGGGCGTGCAATTTGTCGGTGCTGATGCCTATCTCGGCGCCGAGGCCGTAGACACCGCCATCGCCGAGCCGTGTGGAAGCGTTGACCATCACCGAGGCGGAATCTACCTCGGCCGTGAATTTTCGCGCCGCGCGGTAGTCATCGGTCACGATGGCGTCGGTGTGCCCGGAGCCGTAAGTCTCGATGTGCTCCACGGCCGCCTCCAGCGATGGTACGACGCGCACCGAGAGAATCAGGTCCAGGTATTCCGTTCGCCAGTCATTCTCGGTCACAACCTCGACCCAGGGGACCAACTCGCGCGTGCGCTCGCAGCCTCGGATTTCGACATCGCTCTCCCGGTAGCGCTCCAGAAGCGAGGGCAGGAGCGCCTCAGCGGCGGCCTCGTGGACCAGTAGCGTCTCCATGGCGTTGCAGACGCCGGGCCGCTGCACCTTGGCGTTAAAAGCGATGGCCTCGGCTATCTCCAGGTCTGAGGTGCCATCCACATAGACGTGACAGATGCCGTCGTAATGCTTGAGCACCGATACCTTGGCGTGACGTTGCACCGCCTCGATTAAGGGCTTACCCCCGCGCGGCACAACCAGGTCGATCATACCCACCATCTCCAGAAGAGCCGTGACCGCCGCGCGATCCGTCGTCTCGATAAATGAAATGGCCCCCGACGGCACGCCTTCGGACTGCGCCGCCGCCGCAAGCGTCCGTGCCAGAACGCAGTTGGTGCGAAACGCCTCCGAGCCACCACGCAGCACCACGGCATTGGAGGCTTTCAGGCACAGGCCAGCCGCATCGGCCGTGACGTTCGGCCGTGATTCGTAGATCACCGCGACGACGCCCAAGGGCACGCGCATTCGCCCGACATCAATCCCCGAAGGCTGCCGCGTCAGCCCTTCCACAGCGCCCACGGGATCAGGTAGCAGAGCGATCTCTCGCAGGGCCGTCACCATGCCTTCGACGCCCTTCTCGCCGAGCACCAGCCGCTCGATCATCGCATTCGAAAGGCCGCCGCGGCCAGCGGCTTCGAGGTCCTGCACGTTGGCGGCGAGGATGGATGGTTTCTCGCGCTCAACCGCCGCTGCCATGGCCTCCAAGGCGGCGTTCTTGATCTGCGTGGAGAGGCCCCGCATCCCCACGGCGGCCGCCCGCGCGGCTCGCGCCTTGTACTCCGCCTCGGCCCTGCCACCAGTGACAGCATCGTCCCCTATGGTGGCTGCGTTCACCGTCCCGGCGACCCTCTGCTCGTCATGGTCCATCACCTGTATCTCCCTATCTCAGATCACGGGTCTAGCAGGCACTAAGATTACAGGCAGCCGTTGGGTTGTCAACAGGACCGCACTCGGACGCTGCTGAAAGAAAGCTGAGCTGCGAGTGTGGCAGAACATCCTGCGATCGGAGCCCATCAGCCCAGACCCAAGAGCCGCTGGAGCTTCCCACGGCGGGGCACGTCAAGATCGATTAACAGGAGGGCGTCGTCACCGCGAGAATTGACGTCGAACGAGCCGCCGAAAGAGGAGGGCAAAAGCTTGAAAGTCACCGCCCGACCGACCATACTCGACCAGAAGGGCAAGATGCGCGAGTACGTCACTTGGCTTGTCGCGATGATCACCTCTTCGACCCGATAATCCTGGATGATTTCGCCCAGTTCCTCAATCGAGCCCAACACACCCAGACCCAGGATCGTCTCGCCTCGCTGGTCGCTCGATTGACTGACAAAGCCCACGATGTCCCGATAGCCCTGGGCCGCCTGCTGTGACGCATCCACAAAAGTCTGCGCCTCGGGCCCGGTCCCCAGCACAACGGCGCGGGGGCGCCCGATCCCAGCGCCTACTCGCGTACGCGACAGAGTCAACATCAGCGCTCGTGCTCCACCCACCAAAGCGGAGTTGAATAGCCAAGAGTAGAGCGCCACGAGGCGAGAGAAGGCGTACTGGTTGTAAAAGAAGGTCAGTGAGGTGACGGCGACGAAGCCCAGGAGCACGCCGACGAGTGCCGAGCCGATCGAGTAGCGGCGGCGGCGGTAGGCGCCCACTAAGGTTAGCGCCGCAATCCAGATCAGGCCCGACACGCCATAGATGATCAGGTAGGATGTGAGCGTTCGATAAGGCGGCAGCGCCACCAGACCACCGAAGCGGACCACAATGCCCAGTGAGAGACCCACGAGCACCAACACGAGATCCAGGAACGGCAAGAGCAACCGTTCGATCCCCTTCGCCATGACTGAGACGAGCCCGCGCAACACGATCCCCGTCGTCAACAGCCAGACCGGGAAGAGGACGTGTGAGCCCAGGTGCTCGCGCACAAAGATGTACATCGCTTTGTAGAACGTAATCCGGTCGTGAATGCGCGATGTCTGTCGCGCGGATTCGCCGTGAAAGTGGACGACTTCGGTAGTAGGTACGTACCATACCTTCCAGCCAGCGCGTTTGATCCGGTAGCAAAGATCGAGGTCCTCTCCATACATGAAGTACCGCTCATCCCAACTGCCGACCTGCTCTAAGGTATCGTGCCGCACCATCATGAATGAACCGGAGAGAGCGTCAGCCTCGTGTTCTTGGTTGGGGTCTAAATGGGTCAGGTTGTAGGCGCCAAAGCGTCGGTTGTGCGGAAAGAGGTTGGCCAGGCCTACGATCTTGTAGAAGGCGACGCCCGGTGTGGGGAAGCTTCGGCGGCAGGCCAACTCCATCTGGCCGTCGGGTAAGAGGAGCTTGCAGCCAGCCGCACCCACCTTAGGGTGGTCGTCCATGAAGCCCACCATCGTCCTGAGCGTATCGCGATGGATGACGACATCTGGATTGAGGAACAGCACATAGCGGCCATGGGCACGGGCAAACCCCTGGTTGCTGGCCCTAGCGAAGCCCATGTTCTCCGAGTTGGCGATCAATCGTGTCCCCGGGAAACGCTCACGCACCATCGCAGCACTCTCATCCGTGGAGGCGTTGTCCACGACGATCAGCTCCACCCGCAGCCCTTCGCTGGCGTCGACAACCGTCCGCAGCGTCTGCTCAAGGAAGCTTCGGACGTTATAGCTGACGATGATGACAGCCAAGTCTGGCCGTGCGTCAGCCTCGTCGGGCTGGGCGCCGGGTAGGAGATGAGGTGGCATGACGGGTGACGGGCTACAACCTACCGAAGAGGCTCAAAGCGCGCAGCTTCCAGACGAGCCACGCGGCCTCTTTGGCGATGGCGAAAGACATCTTCGACGTACCGCGCTGGCGGTCGTAGAAGACGATGGGCACCTCACAGATGCGAAAGCCTTGCTTCCAGATCCGGTAGGTCATCTCGATCTGAAAAGCGTAGCCCTCGGAGTGGACGCGACCCAAATCGAGGCTTTCGATCGCCTGCCGCCGGAAGCACTTGAACCCGCTTGTCGTGTCGCGCACAGGCATGCCTGTGACCAACCGCGCGTACCAGTTCGCATAGTAGCTGAGAAGCAGCCGTCCCAAGGGCCAGTTGACGACGTTGGCGCCGTGCAGGTAACGCGATCCAACGACCAGATCATGGTCGCGGCTCTTTTCCAGTAAGGCGGGGACATAACTCGGGTCGTGTGAAAAATCAGCGTCCATCTCCAACAAGAGATCGTACGGTCCGTGGGTGATGCCCCATTGGAAGCCCGCCACGTACGCCGATCCCAGTCCTCTCTTTTCTCCCCTGTGCAAGACGGCGATGCGCCCATCGTCGTGCGCTAGCGCCTCGGCCAGGTCGCCTGTGCCGTCCGGCGAATTGTCGTCCACGACCAGGACCTCTAGGTCGTACTCGAGGGCGAGGACTTGACGAATGAGGGCAACGATGTTCTCCCGCTCGTTGTAGGTGGGGACGATGACCAGGCCCTTCATCTCAGGCAGCCTCACCCCGAATCGAGGTGGGCGAGCGCCGTACGCAGGCCATCGGTGAAATCCACGGGCACCCGCCCCAGCGCAACTCCTGCACGCTCCGTCACGAGGCCTGAGCGTAGGGGCCGCAAGGCGCGCTGGCCCAGCTTGCACGTGGTCACCGGCGCGATCAGTTCCGCTGGAGCGCCCAGCGCATCAGCGACGGCAAGGGCCATCTCGTACCGCGTCAAGAAACTGCTCCCTCCGTAATGAACCAAGCCCGATGCGCCCGCCTCCGTCAGGCCCCGTAACGCAGCCGCCAGATCGTCGGCCAAGGTCGGATTCCCCCACTGGTCGGTCGCAGCACGGACGCGCCGGCCCTCACGCAACTCACGCCAAAGCCAACTCACGAAGTTGGGCCGTGCACCGGGCGCGTGACCATAGAGCACGATCGTGCGTACCACCATGTGCTGGCTGTTGGCTAGGACCGCACGCTCACCCCCAGCCTTAGTGGCCCCATACCAGTTCAGGGGACGGGGGGCTGCCTCTTCAGGGTACGGTCCGGCGTCGCCATCGAAAACATAGTCGGTCGAGACATGGATCAGCCGTGCGCCCACCGCCAGAGCCGCTTCGGCGAGGGTTTCCACGCCCCAGACGTTCACGGCCCATGCCCCCCGGCGATCCGTCTCACAGGCATCCACGTTCGTCATAGCCGCAGCGTTCACCACAAGGTCTGGCTTCGCATCCTGCAGGGCCGCTTTGACTGCCCCCCGCTGGGTGAGGTCGAGGATGTACGCCGATTCACCTGCTACCGAAAGGCCGGCGCGCGTGGCGGAGGCGACTGCCCAAGTTTTATCGAACGCTCCCAGAACCTTTCGACCCAACAGCCCTGTCGCTCCAACCACGAGGGCACGCGGGCGGCTCATGACACCGACTTACGCGTCTGTGGACGCCCGACCAGCACTGCCGCCAGGAGCCCCAACCAGGCCACCAGACTGATCACTCCGCCGATCTTGATGCTGGCGGGGCGGAATGTGAAGACGATCTCATGCTCGCCTGGGCCAAGCGGCAGGGCGCGCAAAACATGGTTGGCGCGCCAGATGGGGGCCTTTACCCCGTCCACCTGCGCCTCCCATCCCGCCGGATAATAAACCTCGCTCAGCACAAGAAGGCAGGGGCTCGCAATGTGCGCGGCAAGACGCACGCGGTGGGTATCGTATCCGGTGATCCGAACGCTGCTGCCTTTGACGTTCCCCAACTCAAGGCCCAGCGGCCTCTCGATGATGGCATAGCTGCGTGGATCAAACCCGGGAGAACGCAGTTCGGCCAGCCGGTCCTCTGCCTGGGGGATAACCTTTACGCTGTCCACCAGGAAGGCCCGTGGCGCGTGGGTGCGGTTCCGGTAAACGTAGCCGGCTGCGCCCGCGTGGACTTCCTTCAGGCGGGGGTGGCTCAGGGACCGAGACGAGACGATGTACTTGGTATTAAGCATGTCCAGCACGGCGAAGTTCGCAAAACTGCCATCGGCCCGCAGTTCCTCATAGATGCGGAGCTTCGCGGGCGAATAGCCCTCCACGTTGGCGATGCGGTGGCCCACATATCGGTTCGCGCCGACGTCTCTGCTCGCCGTGAAGATGCGGAAGAGCTCCGGGTCCCGCTTGAGGAAGCGCACGATGTCGTCCTCCGCCAGGTGCTGGCGGACGATCCCAGCGGGATGGCGGGCAGTTGCCAGCGTCCAATCGACCCAGCCCACGTCAATGAGCAATATCGCGGCGAGAATCGGCCCTGCCGCAGACACAGGCAGCGCTCGGCGCAACAGCGCAGTCAGGACGACACCGATCACCACTAAGAACGTTGCTGCCTTTAGCGCATCCCACCCCGCCATGGCCGCGCGCGCCTTCCCGAGTGCCGGTGCAAGGGCGCCCTCGATCGTCGTGCTTGGCGCGTTCCGGGCAGCTATACCTACGAGGACCACGGCGGCCAGCCCCACGCCCATGCCGATGAGCAGGCGCCGGACGTACCGTCGTTTGAGCTCGGGTTGCGCGGCCACCAGAGCCATGACCTGATCCAAGCCCAGCGCGGCCAGGAGACCTAGCCCGAAGTGGGTCATGAGTAGTGCAAGCACCGGGGTGCGGAACTTGTTGAAATACGGGAAATAATGAAACATCGGATCGTAGAGTACCGGGACATGGCGGCCGAAGGCCAGCAGCACGCCCACAGCAGCTATCGCGAATGCGGGCCAGGCCCGATGCCGAGCGGCGGCTGCGAAAGCGAAGGGAGCTAGAGTCAAGGTCAGGAGCCCGGCGTAATTGGAGTAATCCGTGAATGGCATCGAGCCCCAGTACGTGGCTCCGCCGAAGCCGTAGATGCTGGGGACGAGAAAAGTGAGCAGTTCGCGCGGCGCTAGCGACCAACTCGTGGCATAGTCGTAGTCCAGGCCTCCTGTCGCGCCACCGCCGCGGATGGAATGGTGCGCATACTCGCTGACCGGCAGCACGAAGAACGCAACAAGAAGCAGACCCCAGACGGCCGAAGCGCTCACCCATACGACATCCCGGCGAGCCCCTGCAGGGTCCCGCGCACGCAACTTGCGCACGACCTCGAATAATACCATCACCGCGATGGCCAGCCAGGTGTAGAACGTGATCTGAGGGTGCTGGCTCAAGAGTTGGATGGCCGTGAAGGCCGCGGCGAGGGCCACGCTCCGTGGCTTTGGATCGAGGAGTGCCCGCCGCACAGCCCAGACCACCCAGGGCATGTGGGAAGCCGCGTAGAGCTTGCCGCCATGACCGACGGTCGGCAGGACGACCAAGTACGGAGCGAGGGCATAGGCCAGTGCTCCTATGAGCGCTGCGGTCCGCGACATGCCGAACGACCGGCAAAGCAAAGCCATCCCCGCTCCGGCCCAGACGTAGTGGAGTACGTGCACGTCGAAGAAACGCTCCAGAGGACCGGGGAGGAGCATCGGCAAGAGGGCTGAGACTGGGTAGACCTTCGCAAAGAGCATGCTTCCGAACGAAGGCATGCCGCTGAATAAGTACGGACACCAGAGAGGGAAGCGCTTGTACTCGATGATCTCCGACCAACCCCAGTCATGAAGCGGCGCTGCCCCGTTGATGATGTCAGGCGGTGCAAAGGCCCGGCCTAGAAGGGTGATGTCCCGGAAGATCGCGCAAAAGACGACGAAGAGGATGCCGGCGATGACCGCTCCGGCTCGACGCGGACTGAGCCGCTCCAGCCAATCTGCTGGAAAGCCCGTGGGCTGACGATCGGCGGGATGACGTTTTGTTCCGGCGCGCTGTGCGGTCACGTGCGTTCCTCGACGACGGGCTGGCGCCAGCGGCTGGCGCGAATCTGGCTGAGCGTGCAGGCACCCCAGTAGACAGCGCTCTTGGCGGCCCACCACAGCTTGGCACCGGGACCCATGCCCAGTTTCTCGAAATAGCGCAAGTCACCCAGCATCCCCAGCAGAACCATCGCTGGACACTGGTGATATTTCAAGCTGTGATCCGTAATCCGTCTGTGATCCATGCCTACACGTCTGAACAGAGCCCGGTTCTGGGCCAGTCTGCCGTCATGGGCATGAAAGACCTGCGAACGCGGCTCATAGACCAGACGGTGACCCAATTCCAGCATCGCCTTACCCCACTCCCTATCCTCCCTGTTCATCAACGCCTCGGACACAGGACGGGCCAAGAGCAGATCGCGGCGTGAGCAGGAGCTAGTATGACTGAAACGCATGTGCGGCTCGAGCGCCGGAACTGCTTCCCCCGGGTCCATGCCGGTGCGATCGTAGATGGTTCGATAGGGTCCGAACATGCATGCGACGTGAGCTGCCGCCAAGGGACTGCAATCCGGCGGAGGGACTTGGCGTGAGCTGACGCCGGCGACCAACGGATCGTCGAAGTGCCCTACCAGAGCCTGAAGCCATGCGCCGTTCACGGGTACGGCGTCGGAGGAAAGCGACACGCATACATCTCCTGAAGCCAGTCGGATACCGATATTCGTGGCGCGACCCGGCATCCATCCCAGATGGGGGGTGTGTGCAACCTTCGGGTTGAAGGGTTTGGCGATCTCCAGCGTGCGGTCGCTCGATTCCGAATCCACGATCACGATTTCGACCCGGCAAGACGTTTCCTGCGACATCACCCGCTCCAGGACGCGCCCTATTGTGGCCTCGCTATTCCAGGTCCGAATGACCACCGAGACGTCGGGCTTGCTCATCTCAATGCTTCAGCGTGTACCACGCCCGGATCGCACGCTCACGTAAGGTGTCCCACGTCCGTTCTGTGTCGGTCTGACCATCCGTTCGGGCAAGCGCTCGGGCTGCGGCCTCGAGCGCGTCAGCGTCTATCTCATTTGCACTGCGCCGGGCTTCGACGAGGTGGAGTTCGGCGGCTTCGAGGGCGACGATGCGCTCGTAGCGGCGGCTTCTTTCGAGTGCAGCCACGGCAAGCCGACGCGCCAGCGTGGACGGTGCTCTAGGGTACCATCGCGCTAGAGCGCTCAAAGTCTCAAAGTGCCGACGATAGAACCTTGCACAGTGCTTTCGCACCGCATCCCGCATCACGGCGCGCACAGTGAACCAGCGCGTCATCGCCTCCGCCGGTGAGCCGGGATCGCCGTGCAGTTTGCACGCCAAAGCCCATTGCCCCAGCGAATACGATTCTCCTTCTGGCATGCCCATACTCTTGAGCCTCTTGATTTTTTCGGCATAGCTTGAGTGATAGAGCCCCTGAGAGATCAGCGCCGCATCGGCGCAGGCGAACGCACACTTGGCGAGCCAGTGCGCCGACCGGAACCATGCCGCGTCATTGAGCGGCTCGGCTGGGTAGGCCTCGATCAGGCACATCAGCCGGTTGAACAGGAGCTTGCGTCCCTCGACGAGCGGCAGGCGGGCCAGGTTATATGCGGGCAGGCGCCCCAGGATGTCAGGATCTCCCCACAAAACGCGGCCGGTGCGCCTCAGATCGGCCCAGAACATGGTGAAGGGTAGACGCTCGAGACGAGCGCTGCGAACGAAGCGCACGTCCACCAAGTCCATGCCCAACTCCGCCGCGAGCCGATCCTGGAGACGTCGCCGTTGGGCCTCGCCCGGCACCCGACCGACGACCGCCACGAGGTCGTAGTCATTCGCTGGGATGGGCCCTTCCGCCCTTAGACGCACCGTCCCCTCACCGCGGGCGTAGCCGCCGGCCAGCATCACCGCCTCCACCCCCGAGACAGCCTCTAGGAGCACCTCAACGCTGTGTTCTAGGTCCAAGCGGATGCGCGCCTCGGCGCGAGCGTCGCCGGTGGCAATCATGGGAGCGTCCCCGCCGAAGGGCGGCCGGAGCTGTGCAGCATCCACCTTCGCCTGTCCGGTCATCATAGATCCGCCCCGTCTTGCGTCCAAACCTTGGACGCGAGCAGACTCTGCCCTTCACACGACGATGGCACGGGCAATCGCAAGAGGTCCAGCAGCGTGGGAAAAACATCCACCATTTGCCGCGGCGCAGGGTCCACGATGTCTCTATCGGGGCGGTCGCGATCGACGACAAGATAGGCCGCCTGGTTGTCCGGCACATCGGGAAGGTAACCATGCATTCCGATGACCGGCTCGGAGCCCTGAAAGTAGTTGGGCAAGATCAACGTCCCCGCATCAGCCATCCAGATGGTTTCCCAATTGCGCCGGCTCGAGTGGCGCGAGCGCAGCCTTGCGATGTCTTCATCGCCAAGCCGGTGCCCGCCGCTCAACTCCTCGAGAGCGGTCTCGACCGGCTCGCGCGCCGCCGGATTGGGAAACCAGAAACGGGCTACCGTCGAGTCAAGGAACATCACATAGTCGCGGCCCTCACGCCACGACAGCCGCGCAAGCGCCCCGGCAATATCGGTGGTCCGCTCGACGGCCACAGCACCGTGATCCCCGAAGATCAAAATCTGCGGCTCTACCCCGCACCGGTGCTCCACCAGCGCGATCGCCTTCGCAATTCCATCGGACACGCGCCCAAGACACGCCAGCGTCTCCGGCGCTCTAGGGCCGTGCCGGTGCATCATCCAGTCCAGTTCGCCGAAGTGAAGCCAGATGAGGGCCTCGTCGCCCGTGAGACGCCGGCTGAGCGCTTTGTGCATGGGTTCGACTCTCTGATTGTCCGTCGGGTGGCCGATCCATAACCACGTGAGCTCCGCAGCCCGGAGCAAGTCGAAGACCGTGGGCACTGAAAGGTAGCTCGGCTCCCAGGGCAGGCGCTTCTCCGCAACGTCGAAAAGGGGAAGCCGGCGAAGAGGGATGCGGAAGGGGTGCGCATACGCCCGCCGTCCCGCCGGTCTCGCAAACTGCTTGGTCAACGCACGAACGCCAAGCCGGAGGGGTTTACCGTCGAACCATGCGGGCAACCGCCGCGTCCAGCGGAAGGGTGAGCGCTCAGGGTCATAACAGAAGATGTGGCTCAATCCCGCCGTCTCAGGGTAGATGCCGGCGAAATAGGCTGGCATCATTGCAAAGGCGAACGGTTCGCGTAGGATGCCCCGCAGGCCAAGTTCCGCCAGCGACCAGAGCTCGGGCGTTCGCTCGGGGCTGAGCCAGTCGTGTCGCAGTGCGTCGAAGAGCACGGCGACGACAGGCCGGTGACTAGACCGCTCGGCAAAACTTCGCTCTAAGGTAGTCGAGGCGCCGCCACTCATGTTTCTCTCGCCGAAGGCCCCGCTTTCAGCAGTCGAAGCGCCCACCGGACCGGGAGCACCTCACCGTAGGGCGACTGCTGAACAGCCAGGGTGAGCTCGGGCGTCACGAGGCCCAGCCCTCGCACGGCAAGGACCCACAGCACTCCTAGGGGCGCAGCCGCCAGCACCATCCCCAAGGGTGACCCATTGCTCGCCCACCACACGCCCAGCCAGCCGAGCCACGGCATCGCGGCCAGATAGCAGCGCGCGATATAGCCCCAGGGCACCTCAATGTACGGAAAGAGCCTGCGGTACACCCAAACCCGAAGACCGATGGTAAAAAGCTGTGCCAGAACCACGGCGGCTACGGCACCCGTGACGCCGTAGGCGGGGATCAGCAAGAAGTCCCACCCAATGTTCACCGCGGCCACGATCAGGTTCAGTTTTACGCTCACCCACAGCTTCTCTTCGATGCGCACGGCGAATCTATAGGGCGTCAGCAGGTACATCAACGACTGAACCACAAAAAAAGTCGCCGCCAGCGGGCCCGCCGCTGACATGGCCGGCTCGAGGAAAAGCGCCACGACGGGTATAGCTACGGCCGCGCCGGCCAGGGCCAGCGGCGCCACGATGAAATAGAGAATTTCCGTGTACCGTCGCAACGAGCGTCCCAACGCCTCGGGGTTCACAAGAAAGCGGTCGGTGGCGAACACGTTAGCTACGCTCGCGAAGACGTTGGGGAGGAATTCCACGAAGCGCTGGGGCAGTTCGTAGCCCAGACTGTAGGCTCCGACCGTTGTCTTCGCGGCGTACCGACCCAGGACGAGCGTCTCCGACTGACGCCAGACGATCATTCCCAGAAGCCAATCAAGGAAGTACAGACCGGAGAAGCGAAGCAGGCGGCTCATGGGGACACTAACCTCCCGGTTCACTGTTGTGTTGCTCGGACCCTCCCGGCAGAACTCACGCCACAGCCGTCCAAACGCCCATGCCATGATGAGCGTCGAGACCAGCGCACGAACGGCAAAGGCCCCGAGCGCACCGTCGACGCCAGCATCAGTGCCCCATACCAGCCAACCCAGCGCAGCCAGTCCCGCCAGACCTCCCACCGTCGACGCTACGGCCAGGACCCGCGTCTCGTAGAATGCGGTCAGCATCGCGGCCATCGTGTCCCTCGCTGCCATTGCGCCCAGGAGCACCAGGGCTGTGACCCATACGCCAGTCAGTTCGACATCATAGAAAGCATTGAGTCGATCCCACGATGCCCACAGCGCTCCGCCCACCAAACCGAAGAGCGCCGTCTGCAGTCCACCCACGCGCATCGCCAGGCGGCGTAGGCCGCGTGCATCCCCCACCTGACGGAATTCGGGTACGTAGCGCAATAGCGCGGTGTCAAGTGTGAAGACCACCGCGATCTGCGCGAAAACCACTACCTGGATGATGATGACGAAGGCGCCAAAGGCCTCGCCGCCCAGACCTTGTGCCGTTAGGACAGTCATTGCCGGAAACGCAAGACCGTTAGCGCATCCGCCGATCAGGCTCCACAACCCAGCGCGATAGGCGCGCTGTGGCGTGGGCGCACCGGCGGATGGCTCGGAGGACCGCGCGGCTACGGCTGGTTCTCCAAGAGTTGCTCCGGCGGCACGGGCCGGAAGGGCTTCGCCGGGATTCCCGCAACGATGGTGCGGGCGGGCACGTCACCGGTGGCAAGCGCCCCGGCGGCGACGACGCCATCCTCCTCGACCACCACACCGGGCAAGAGCGTAGCGTTCGCCCCCACCCTCGCGCCGCGTCGGAGGATCGCACCACAGAAGTGTTTGAAGCGCTCGGTGGTCCGGCCCAGGAAGTTATCGTTCGAAGTTGCCACACACGGTGCGACGAAGACGTCATCGCCCAGTTCTGACAGCGCCGTGATGTACGCGTTCGCTTCCAGCTTACATCGCGCCCCGATTGTGCACCGGTTCTCGACGGTCACGCCGCGGCCGACGATCGTCAACTCGCCGATGGTCACGTCCTCGCGCACCGTCGCCAGGTCCGCCACCAGAACGCCGCGCTCCAGCGTCGCACCGCGATAGACCACCGCGCCCGTCCCGATGGCACAGCTTTCCCCCACCCGGCAGGGAGGCAACTCGTGGTCCTGGGTCGTGGCGCTCCGATGCGCGCGCATCGGGAGTTTGCCCAGAACCGCGCCGTCGTCGATTCGCGCGCCCGGACCGATCTCCGTGCCAGTGTGGATCGTCACGTGATGCCCGATTCGAGTCCCGGCGCCCACGTGGACGCCCGCTGCGATGACCGTGAAGCCGCCTATGGACACATCCGGCGCCAACTCCGCCGAAGGGTGAACGTCGACTAGTTCGGACATGCTGCAAAGTCCTCCAGGGTGCGGACGAGGGCCTCCCAGCCGTATTGTCCCTTCGCCCGGGTCACGTTGTCGGACAGGGGCCCGCGCATACCCTCCCGGAAGAAGCGGATGAGCGCACACGCCAGGGCGTCGGCATCCTGCGGGGGCACGAGCAGCCCGGTCTCCCCGTCGCGCACCACTTCCGGTAAGCCGCCGACATCGGTCGTGATTACGGGCAGGTCGAACCCATAGGCGATCTGCACGATCCCGCTCTGCGATGCCGAAACGTAGGGGAGCGCGACCACATCCGCCGCCCGAAAGTAGGTCGCCACGTCCTCGTTGGGCACGTATGCATCGTGGAGGGTCACGCGCCCTTCTATGCCGAGGCGTGCAATCTGCGCCAGGTAGGCCGCCTTGCCCTCGTAGAACTCTCCGACCACCAGAAGCCGGACGTCGGCGCTCTCGCACAGCTTCGGCATGGCCTCCAGAAGATAGCGCAACCCCTTGTAGGGTCGTACGTAACCGAAGAATAGGACGACGTGGGGCTCCCGGATGCTCAGTCGCTTGCGAGCGTCTTCCTGCGAGGGTGCATGCTCATCGGCGAAAACATCGTAGATGGGATGAGGCACGGTTCGCAGCCGATCGCGGCGCTCGGGCATGCGCTCCAGGAACTCATCCCGCACGGTCTCCGACTGCGCAACGAAGTAGTGCCCGGCGTCAAGGGCCAGACGGGTCAGCCGCTCGTCGAGAGGCCGCCGCTCATGGGGAACGACGTTATCGAGAATGTAGACAACTTTCGTCGGGCAAAGGCGCCGCACCAGTGAGCACGTCGCCCAGAAGCTCAGCCCAAATAGCGGAATCCACCACTTAAGGATCAGAAGGTCGGGCGTCTCGCGGCGCACATGGTGGGCTGTGCGTATCCAACTCGTGGGGCTGTATGGATCGAAGATGGGCTCGCAAAGCGTCTGCAGTGGCCTACGCGAGGGATCACGTTGTGTCTTGCCAGGGAACAACAATGCTGGGTACTGGCGGCGAAAGGCGAGGATCCTAGCGTCATGGCCGTGGTCTCGGCGAAGCGTTTCGACGAGGAGAGTTACATACTGTGATATGCCTCCCCGTAAAGGATAGGCCGGTGCAAGCACGTGCACCTTCATCCACGCGGACCGGCAAAGAGCATCGAGGCTCGCTCACGCGCCTTAGCCAGCCGCTCCGGACGGCCGATGTCGAGAAGGAACGTGCCCGCCGCAATGCCCCATAGCCGTCCCCGCGCCGCTAGATGGGGGAAGAGATCGGTTTCCAGCGAGTAGCGTGGTCCGAAGGGAATCCCTTCGAGCGCTGATCGCTCAACGGCGTAGATGCCCGCGTTGACCAGCGCAGGCCCACGCGTCACGCCCTTCTCCCGGAATCCGTTGATGGGCCCATCATCGCGCAAGTCGACGGCACCGTAATCACCCGCGTCGTCCACTGGAATGCAGGCCAGGGTCATCGCTGCACCGACGCGCGTATGAAACTCGCAAAGCCGCCTCGGGTCCACGTCGGTAGCGACATCGCCGTTGAGCACGAGGGCCGTACCCTCCCAACGGGACGCGGCCAGGCCTAGCGCGCCGCCCGTGCCCAGAGGCTCGTTCTCACGCGAGTACTCGATCCGCACGCCATAGCCACTCCCGTCGCCGAAGTGTTCGATGATCGCATCGGCGCCGTATCCGATGGCAAGGACCAGATCGGCGAAGCCCGCTGCGCGCAGCCAGTCCACCAGATGCGCCAGGAACGGCCGGCCGCCTATGTCCGCCATCGCTTTGGGCATGCCCTCTATCGCATCTCCAAGTCGCGTGCCCAGTCCGCCAGCCAGAACGACGGCCTTCATCCTTGAATCAAGCCTACGAAGGCTCGCTCGCCTCAGCGCTGATCTTCTCGGCAAACAGCGCGGCCTCCACCCACTCGCACAGCGTGTGGATCAGGAACAGGTGGCCCTCCTGAACCCGCTGGGTGTCGCTCGAGGGGACGCACAGCGCGTGCGTCACCATTCCCCGCAGTCGCCCGCCAGGTCCCGAGAGACCCACCGTCACCAAACCCATCTCCGCAGCGCGCGTTACCGCCCGCAGGACGTTCTCCGATTCGCCGCTCGTCGAAAGCGCCACGAGGACGTCCCCCGGCCGCCCTAGCGCCTCCACCTGACGCGCGAAGACGTCCACGAACCCGCAGTCGTTGGCCCACGCCGTCAGAATCGAGGCATCCGCAGTCAATGCGACCGCCGCCAGCGCCCGCCGCTCCAGACGCAACCGTCCGACGAGCTCGCCAGCCATGTGCTGGGCCTGCGCAGCGCTGCCGCCATTGCCGCAGGCGAGAACCTTGCCCCCCGCCTCCAGCGCCTCCACGATCGCAGATGCTGCGGCTTCGGTCTCCGCCAAGCACGCGTCCAGGAGTTGCCTCTGGACGCGCAGAGTCTCCGTCAGCGCCGCTTCGAACCGCTCCCTCATACTCCTCGGCCCTCGCCTATCGTTGTCGCGGGAACGGCCTGGCCGACGATCCACCGCGCGGCCTCGTCGAGGTCCCGTGCGATGTATGCGGGCTGCACCGCTGTACCCTCCAAAGCCTCCAGCGTCCGTTGGCCCAGGCCCGTGCGCACCAGGATCGGGCAAGCGCCGACGTTCCTCGCAGCTTCAAGGTCGCTCGCCGCATCGCCCACGACGAAGGACGCCCCGAGGTCCACGCCATGCTGCCGGGCAAGAGCCTCCATCATACCCGGTCGAGGCTTGCGGCAGGCGCAGCCGTCGTCGGGGTGATGCGGGCAGTAGGCGATGTCATCTATGCGCGCTCCGCGCCCGGCCAGGCTCTCTCGCATTCTTGCGTGGAACGCCTCGACATCCGCTCGGGTGTAGTAGCCGCGCCCCACACCGGACTGGTTGGTGATGACGAACACCGGCATCCCCGTCCCATTGAGACGCCCGATGCCTTCGGCCGCTCCAGGAAGGAGCACCAGGTCCTCGCGGTCGTGGACGTAGCCCCGGTCCTCGTTGAGGGTCCCGTCCCGGTCCAGGAAGACCGCTCGCCTCATGTGGACGTTTCCTTCTGCGCCAAGCAGACCACCGAGGAACCCACCGGCAAACGCACGAAGCCAATCAGCCGCGCCTCCAGCCCCAGGATCGCCGCCAGAAGCGCGTTGAGCGGACCCGGCAGCGGACGCACATCGCTCGAAGGGTCGTTGCCCTCGGCTCCGCCGCGCCCCAGCCAGCGCCACAGGACCACGACCGGAAACAGGCACATGTTGGCATACGAGAGGCGCAGGACCCGGTAGCCCGCCGCGCGGACCAACTCACCCACCCGCCCCGAGGTGAAGCGCCGGGCGCCGTGCATGGCGGCATCGTGGCGGCTGCGCAGGAAAGCGAAGGCCGAATCGTTCACATATAGCAGTCCGCCGGGCCGCGTGACTCTACCCGCCTCGGCCAACGCACGCGCCACGTCCCCGACGCCCCGATGGTAGAGCACGTCGAACAGGGTGACGAGATCGAACGCGCCATCGCGGAAGGGCAGCGCCTCCACCGAGCCGCAGGCCAGCCGCCGCAGTCCGCGCCGTCGGGTCAGCGAGAGCGCCTCGGGTGAGCTATCGGCGCCGAAGGCTTCGCCGTACCCCCCAAGCTCCGCCAGTGCGCAGCCGGTGCCGCAGCCGGCATCCAGGATGCGCGCCCGCTCAGGGCCGCTCAGCCACGGCATCAGGAGCCGCATGGCGATCCGCCTTTTCCCCACGAACCACCACAGGCGATCCTCCAGTTCGAACATCTTGCGGTACTCGGCGGGTTCCACCGGGTTATGGCTCCCGCATCAGGAAAAGGATGTACACGTCGGGACACCTGATAAGCGGAGCGAAGGTTTGCATGGCGTCAAGTATCTCTGACCATCATGGGCGCGACCTAAGCAGCCCGACTCCCCTTAACTCACCTTCTATTTCAAGCACCTTTTCCTCTATCGAATCGACAAACTCGACCCGGCTAATGCCTTTGAGGTCGGAGTGAAGGTTGGTGTCCTTCTTCGACAGAATGCACACTTGCTCCCGGCCGAGGTGCCCGTAGAACCAACCTAGTTCAAACACGACATTGGGCCTTGCTTGAGTGTAATGACCGTCCGGCGTTTCGATGACATCGTCGGGCGTCAGAATGACGAAGGCATAGCAAGCCTGTTTCGCTATCCGCTCGAACTTCTCAATTAAGGTTTGGTCCCCACCCGGTTCGTCACGAAGCACTATTGGTTCCAACCTCCACTGATCCCGCAGCAGCTTTTCAAGCTTCAACAGATTTACCTCGTCGTGGCCATGAACAATGAATACTGATTGAGAAGCGGCTGTCTGCGGTGCGTCCGTTAGTTGATCTGGCGCGGCTGTGGTAGCTGAAGGCGAAAGCACATCCTCAGGATGTTTCTCAATCTCCTCGGCCAGGGCGCGTAGAAAGCTGAGGTAAACATCTACCTTTCTCTCGAGGTTCTGCAGAAGAGGCTCGCCCGTAAAAAAACGCCCAGACTCCTTCGCTGCCAATTTCTCTCCCTCGCTGCGGTTAATGCCTTCAGACACGCGCCTAACAGCGTGCTCTTTCCACCGCGTCAACTTTTCCAAAGCGGCGCGAGAGTCTCCGTCTTGCCGGACCTGGCGTACTATGCCGTCAAGTTCCTGGATCAGTTCCGAGATCAGAGCTAAGGCTTGCTGTTGGGTCTCATCAAGACTCATCGGTCTGTTTACAGCTTAGCGTCCTTAACGATGGCCACGACGTAACCTATGTCCCGTTCCGTCAACGTCCCCGCCGAGGGCAGGTACAACCCCCTCGCTCCCAACATCTCTGCCACGAGGTAGCGCCCGCCATCGCCTGAATAGAATATAGGCTGCAGGTGCATCGGAATGAAGAAGGTGCGCGTCTCGATGCCTCGGCGGGCCAGGAGTTCGCGCAGTTCGTCGCGGGTGCGGCCGTAGCGGTCGGGGTCCACGAGGAGGCCGTACATCCAGTAGACGCTCTTGATCCCCGGCGCCTGGGGCGGGGTCGTGATGCCGGGGACGCCTCTCAGGCCCTCGGTATAGCGGCGGGCGTTCTCGATCCGTCGCGCGACCAGTTCGTCGAAGCGCTCGCACTGCGCCAGGCCCACCGCCGCCTGCATGTTGGTCATGCGGAAATTGAAGCCGGGGTAGCGGTGCCAGAAGTGGCGCTCCTCGCTGAAGGCGTGGTCCCTCAGGATGCGGGCGATGCGGGCAAACTCGGGGTCGGAGGTGGTCACCATGCCGCCCTCGCCGCAGGTCAGGATCTTGTTCGCGTAGAAGCTGAAGCTGGCCGCCAGCCCCAGGCTCCCCGCGCGGCGGCCGTGGTACTCGGCCCCGTGGGCCTCCGCCGCATCCTCGATGACGGCCAAGCCGTGGCGCTCAGCGATGGCGCCTATGCGGTCCATGTCGGCGGGGTGGCCGTAGGTGTGGACCGGCACGATGGCGCGGGTCCGCGGGGTAATCTTCGCTTCGATCCCCTCGGGGTCGATGTTCCAGGTGTGGGGTTCGCTGTCCACAAAGACGGGCCGCGCGCCGGTGGCCCGCACCATGTTCGCCGTGGCGATCATGGTGAAGGTCGGGATGATGACTTCGTCGCCGGGGCCGAGGCCGAGCGTCGCCAGGGCTAGATGCAGGGCCGTGGTGCCGTTGGAGGTGGCGATGCCGTACTTCGCGCCGCAAAGCTCCGCGAAGCGCTCCTCGAAGGCCTCGACATAAGCGCCCTGCGACGAGATCCAGCCCGTCTCGACACAGCGTTGGACGTAAGCTAATTCGTTACCCGCAAGGCGAGGTTCGCAGACCGGGATGGGCACCCGGACGCCAGCGGGGCTTTGCGCTTTGGCGGGGTCGGATTCGGGGACGGGCTCCTGCGGCGGCACCCCGGCTGCAAGCGGCCCCAGGTCTTCGAGGGTGACCGGAGAAGGCTGGATCATGGTTCCCGGCTCAATCGCGGCGGCGCCAGAGATCCGTTGCCGTTGCCATCTTATTTTCCCAGAGCCACTTATGGCCACGACCCCGAAAATCCTCGACGGTGCGGCGTAGACCCTCCACGAGTTCCACCTGCGGTTTCCAGCCGGTCAGCATGTGCATCTTGAAGTAGTTGCACTGAAGGCGTTCGACGTCCAGGGGCCGCAGCCGCGCTGCATCCAGTGTAATCTCGACCTCATCGTAGCCCATGACCTTCCCCAGGGTCCGCGCCAACTCATCGATGCTCCAGTCCCGTCCCGTACCCAGGTTGACGACCTCGCCGAGGGCATCATCGCACTTGGCGAGAGCCACGGCGCCACGGACTGCGTCATCGACGTAGGTGAGGTCGCGCCGGGCGCGGGTGTTGCCCAGGCGGAGGCGGTTCGAGCGGGCGAGTTGGCTGATGATCTCGGGGATCACGTAGGGCTGGGTCTCGCGCGGACCGTAGACGTTGAACTGCCTGAGGATGATCACGGGGATGTGGCGCTCGCGGTGGAGCGTATAGCAGAGGCGATCGGCGGCCAGCTTCGCCACCGCGTAGGTGGACAGCGGCAGGGTCGGATGGTGTTCGTCCATCGGGACGTACATGGCGGAACCGTACACCTCGGACGAGGAGTACTGAAGCACGCGCTCCACGCCGGCGTCCTCCGCCGCGAGCAACACGTTGAGGGCCCCATCAGCGTTGATCTCGAAGAACTCTCGCGGCCGGTCGTAACAGTACGGGATATAGGCTTCCGCCGCCAGATTGAAGATCACCTGAATGCCGTTGGCGCGTAGGATATTCGCGAGCTTCCGATCTCGGATATCACCTTCGACGACCTCGATCCGGTCGGCCACTTCCTCGAGGTTCGAGAGGTCCCCGGAAGTGAAGCTCTCCAGGACGAGCACCTCCGCGCCCTCGGCGAGAAGTTCGCGCACCAGGGTCGACCCGATGAAGCCGGCACCACCGGTCACCATCACCTTTTTACCGTTGAGCTCCATCCCTCCCCTCCGCACAAAATGGTCTCGGGTGTCAGGACCCGAAACGCTCGTTAAACCCTCCGTGGATCAGGTGAGCCGAGGATTGCCTACGAAGAGAATGCCAGCCGGGTGACGGTCCAGAGGTATTTGCGGCCGCGTCGCACGAACCCCCACAGGTTCGTTGCGGTCTTGGAACTCCCCGCCTCACGCGGCCTGCACTCGTAGCCGACCTCTCGAAGCCGGTAGCCCGCACGTTGCGCCCGCGCTAAGAGGTCAATGCAGTACTCCCCGTAGTCCCCGCGCAGGCCAAGCGTCAGGACGGCGTCGCGTCGCGCAGCGATGAAGCCGCTGGTGTAATCGCGCACGCCCCGTCCCAGCACGAACGCTGCAAGACGGTTGATCATCCACGAGAGCGCGACCGCCACGAGGACCCCGCGCCGGTCGGCGCCGTCGGGCGCATAGCGCGAGCCAACCGCGATGTCCGCATCCTCCAGCGCCCCGATCAGCGCCGGGATCAGAGCGGGAGGCATCGAGAAATCACAATCCATCCACACGGCTTGTCCGCCTCGGGCCTCGCAAACGCCGTGCCAGATGGCGCTGGTGAGGCCGCGCTCGCCCTCCCTGCGGATGACCCGCACGCGCGGATCCCGCTCCGCCGCCTCGCCCGCCACATGCCAGGTCCCATCGGGCGAATCATCGTCCACGACCAGAACCTCCGTTGGCACCGCGCTCACGGAGAGAATCGCGGCGATCAGGGAGCCGATATTGCCCGCCTCGTTGAAGGTCGGCAGTACGACGGTGACCTGCGGCGCGCCATGCGCTTCACCCGGAGTGGCCATCGCGTTCGTCGAAGCCCAAGAGGTCCCGGATGCCGTACTCTTTCCTACTGAAGTACGCCCGGGTCAGCATCTCTCCCAGGAGGCCCATTGAGATGAATTGAATGCCCGCGAGGAGCAGGACCACATCCAGGAACAAGAGTGGCCGCCATCCGATCCCCTTGTGGAGCCAATCCCAAACGAGTTGCAGCCCGACACCGAAACCCGCCGCGAAGAACAAGAGCCCCACGCCGCCAAACAGATGCAGAGGCCGGCGGGCGTACTGGGTGTGGAAGAGCACCGTGACCAGGTCCAAGCAACCGCGCACGAATCTTCCCCGGCCATATTTCGAGCGCCCGTGCGTGCGCGGCCGGTGGTTCACCTCAAGCTCGGCGATGCGAAACCCATCCCAACTGGCGAGCACCGGGATATAGCGGTGCAGCTCACCGTACAGAGGCACCTCCTTAGCGACCTGCCGCCGATAGGCCTTGAAGCCGCAGTTGAAGTCGTGAAGCGGAACCCCCGTTGTCCACGCCGTGACGGTGTTGAACAACCGCGAAGGCAGTCGCTTCTTCAACGGATCGCGGCGGCGAACCTTCCAGCCCGAGACGAGGTCGTAACCTTGATCCAACTTCGCCAGAAATTGCGGGATCTCGCCCGGGTCGTCCTGCCCATCCCCGTCGAGCGTGATGATGATCTGGCCCCGCGCTAGGTGAAAGCCGGTCGAAAGCGCAGCGGACTTCCCGTAATTCTTGCGAAATCGGACCACTCGGACGTGCGAATCGCGCTCTGCCAAGTCCGCCAGGATGCGCGGCGAACCGTCGCGCGAGCCGTCGTCGATGAACAGGATCTCGTAGGGTCTATGGGTCGCCGCGAGCGCGGTGACGAGTTCCGCGAGGAGGGCCTCCAGGCTGCCCTCCTCGTCGAGGACGGGCACGACGACGGAGAGCGTGGGCATCTCCACGGCTGGGGCGGGCTCCGCCGTTTCCCCGAAGGCATCAAGGGCTGCACGTTGCACGGTTCATCCCATTGAGCTCGGGACGTAACGTGATCGGTCTCCGGTGGTTCACGCCACGCCCATCGCCCGGCTGCCCTTTCAACGCCTCCGCCGGCCTAAAAGGTTCACGCAGCCGGCGCGTTGTCGGCTGAAAGGGTTCCCTTGGTGCTCGGCGGACCCGTCTGCCGTGGATCGGAGGCGACGGCCTCGCGGAGCGCGCGTCCCAGCGCCTTGAAGACGGCCTCCAGAGCATGGTGCGGGTCGCTCCCGCGAAGGATGTCCACGTGCGCATTGAGGCGTCCGTGTTCGGCGAGGCTGCGCAGGAACTCCGTCGCACTATGGGTCGAGAAGGCACCGACGGCGTGGGCTCGCTCAGGTGCGAACCAGAGGTCGGCGCGCCCACCGAGATCGAGCACCACACGCCCCAGGGCGTCATGCATCGGGACGAGCGCGCTACCGAAGCGGACGATTCCAGATCGGTCACCGAGTGCACGGTCGAGTGCCCTTCCGAGCACAATGCCGATATCCTCCACCGTGTGGTGTACGTCCACGTCCAGATCGCCCTTCGCACGCACCTCAAGGTCGAAGAGCGCGTGTTTGGCAACCTGTGCCAGCATGTGATCGAAGAAGGCGACGCCCGTCCCGCCACTGAATGTACCCGTCCCGTCCAGGTTGAGCTCGACGGTGACGTCCGTCTCGTGCGTCGTGCGATGAACGCGCGCTCGGCGGAGGGCCGCTTCGTCACTCATCCGGCAGTCTCCCCGGCGTCCTCGGCCGTCACCGCTTCGCGTAACGCCGCCAGAAAGCGGGCGTTCTCATCGGGGGTTCCCACGCTTACACGCAAGCAGCGATCCAGCATGGGGTAACCGCTCACGTCGCGCACCAGTACGCCCCTCTGGATGAGCCGCTCGAAGACCATTGCCGGGCGCGAATCGAGCCCGAAGCAGATGAAGTTCGCGTGCGACGGATAGGGATGGACACCCGGAATCTGGGTCATGGCCCGGATGAGCCGCTCGCGCTCAGCCCGCAGGAGCGAAATACGCTCGTCAAACTCGCTCCGCGCATCGAGGAGCATTTCCGTCGCGACGCACGAGAAGGTGTTGACGTTATACGGCAGTTGCGCCTTGTGAATCTCCGCGGTGACATCGGGTGCTGCCAGCAGGTATCCTACGCGCAACGCGGCCAGTGAAAGGGCCTTGGAAAACGTGCGCAGGACCACGAGGTTGGGGTGATCGCGCAAGAGGGGCACCGCGCTGACTCCGGCGAACTCGTGGTAGGCCTCGTCCACGACCACCAGAGCATCGGTCGCCTCACAGAGCGCCGCAAGCGCCTCCGGTTCCAAGAGGCTTCCGGTGGGATTGTTCGGAGAGTTGATCGCCACAACGCCAGCCCCGGCGCGCGCCGCATCCAACAAAGCCTCAACGTCGAACGATAGATCGGGCTGCAATCGGACGCGCTCCACTTGGGCACCCATGAGCGAACTCTGAAGCGCGTAGAGCGGGAAGGTGGGTTCAGGGATGATGACGCGAACCCCCTGGCGGACCGTGACCAGGAGCGTCGCCTGTATCAACTCGTTCGATCCGTTGCCGACGAGCACGCCGCGAGGCGTCCATCCTGCGATCGCGGCCAGTCGGTCCACGAGCGACTGAGGCACCAGTGGCGGGTAGCGCGACCACGAACGCCTCCGCACCTCGTCGAAGACTGCCGCTTTCAAAGCCAGGGGCACGTCGAAGGGGTTCTCATTCTGGTTGAGCTTGATCTCGTGGGAGTAATGCTGCAGCGCGTACGGCGCAATGGCACGCGCTTCGGGGCGAATCTTGGCCAGCGGGTCCGGCTTTCGCGGCGGCGCCGCACGCGTCGCCATGAGGACCTCAGAGGATGACCTTGTTGAGGGGGTACTCGACAATGCCCTGTGCTCCGGCTCGCCTGAGGCGAGGGATGAGCTCGCGCGCTATCTTTTCGTCGAGCACCACGTCCAGGTCCACCCAGTCGGGATCGGTGAGATTGGCGATGGTCGGCGTGTGAAGCGACGGTAGGATGTCCACGACGGCGTCCAGCTTGTCGCGCGCGACGTTCATCCGAAGGCCTACCTTGTCACGTGCCGTGAGCGCGCCCTGGAGCAGAAGCGATAGGTTCTCCGCCTTCTCCCGCTTCCAGGCATCCTGCCAGGCCTCTGGGTTGGCAATGAGACGGGTCGTGGACTCGTAGACGATATCAACGACCCGCAGACCGTTGGCTGCGAGCGACGCGCCCGTCTCCGTGAGTTCGACGATGGCGTCGGCGAGATCGGGCAGCTTGGCCTCGGTCGCCCCCCAGGAGAATTCGACCCCGACTTCGATTCCATGATCCCGGAAGTACCGCTGGGTCACGTCCACCAACTCCGTAGCTACACGCTTGCCCCGAAGGTCTTCCGGCCGCTGAACGGGCGAGTCGTTCGGAACCGCAATCACCCACCGCGCGGGACGGAACTCCGCCTTCGAGTATACCAACTCGCAGATTTCGACGACCTCGCGTCCCTGCTCGGCAATCCAGTCCGCCCCGGTAATCCCGACGTCGAGCACACCCGCGCTGACATAGATCGCCATCTCCTGCGCGCGCAAGAGCAGCCCTTCCAGCTCGGGGTCATCGATCCGGGGTACGTAGGACCGCCCACTGAAGCCGATCCGATATCCCGCCTTCTCGAAGAGTGAGACCGTCATCGCTTGCAGGCTGCCTTGGGGAAACCCGATCCGCAATCTTCGCTCACTCACGATTTGGTCCGCTTCCTTGATCCCATGACCTTAATCCAGTAGCTTTCCTAACCCCGCTTCCAACCGATCGAGACCCTGCTCCAGCGTCTCCAGGCCGGCGGCGTAAGAGAGCCTCACGTGGCGGTCCATGCCAAAGCCTCCGCCCGGCACCACCCCCACCAGCATCTCCTCGAGTAGGAACTCCGAGAGGGCTACCGATCCATCGATCGTCCGGCTACCGACCGAGCGACCGTAGACGGTCGAGACATCGGGGAACACGTAGAACGCGCCGCCTGGGGTCGGGCAGCCCGAGACGCCCGGCATAGCCTCCAACCGTTCGAGGACGTACTGCCGCCGTTCGGCGAAGGCAACGACCATCTCGTCCACGCAGATTTGGGGCCCGGTCAAAGCCGCCAGCGCGGCGTACTGAGAGACGGACGAGGTGTGGGTCGTCTCCTGGCTCTGGAGCTTACCCATCGCCCCGATGACCTCAGGGGGGCCCGCCCCGTAGCCGACACGCCAGCCGGTCATCGCATAAGCCTTGGAGACGCCGTTGACGACGACCGTTTGCGCCTTGAGCTCGGGCACCAGCGCCGCGATCGTGTGGTGCTCTGCGCCGCCGTAGACGATCTTCTCGTAAATTTCGTCCGTGAGCACCCACACGCCGCGACCCTTAACCACCTCACCCAGCGCACGAAGTTCATCCGCCGTGTAGATGAAGCCGCCTGGATTGGAAGGGCTGTTGAGATAAAAGAGTCTGGTGCGAGGCGTGATGGCCGCTTCGAGCTGGTCGGGCGTGATCTTCAGGTCATTTTCCGGCACCCCTTCGATGACCACGGGCACGCCGCCAACGGCCTTGACCTGGTCGGGGTAGCTGACCCAGTAAGGCGCGGGGATGATCGCTTCGTCGCCGGGGTTCAACACGGCGAACGCCATCTGGAAGATCGGTTGCTTGCCGCCGCAACCGACGAGGACCTCATTCGCTGAATACCCCAAGCCATTATCCCGAAGGAGTTTCTGGGCAATAGCCTCCCGCAGTTCAGGGATGCCCGCACCGGGCGTGTACTTCGTCTTTCCATCGCGGATGGCCCGTACCGCTGCTCCTTTGATGTGCTCGGGCGTGTCGAAATCCGGCTCGCCAGCCGTCAGCCCCACCACGTCAATCCCCCGCGCTCGCATCTCCTTCGCGCGTGAGGTCAGCGCCACCGTGATCGACGGTTGAATCCTACCCGCGGCCTGCGAGATCGGCATGGAAGCCCTCGTCACAGCCTGCGCCACTTCGTTGCCCCCCTCTCGTCCCTAGGTGGTGTACTCGGCGTTGATCCGGACGTAGTCATAGGTCAGGTCACAAGTGTAATAGGTGAAAGCCGCCTCGCCGGTGCCCATATCCACCCGGATCGTCACTTCATTTCGCCCCATAGCCTCCTGCGCCGCCGCTTCCCGTCCCGTCGGTGCCCCGCCTTTGAAAAGCGGTATGCCGCCTACCTCGACCGTGAGTCGCCCCACATCGATGGGGACGCCCGCGTTGCCGGCTGCCACCAGCACCCGGCCCCAGTTGGGGTCGCGCCCGAAGACCGCCGTCTTGCACAGGGGCGAGTTCGCGATGGCCTGGGCCACCTGCCGCGCTGGCTCTTGCGTGGAGGCGTTGTCCACCTGGACCGTCACGAGCTTGGTGGCACCCTCGCCATCGCGAGCGAGCATCTGCGCCAACTTCAGCGTCACAGTATTCAAGGCGCCGCGAAAAGCTTCGGCATGACCGCCGTTGGAGACATCCACACCGCTGACGCCGCTCGCCAAGAGCACGACCATGTCGTTGGTGCTCTGGTCTCCGTCTACAGTGATGGCATTGAACGACCGGCTGACAGCCCGCTTAAGTGCCGGCTTAAGCACCGCCGCCTCAGCCTGAGCGTCCGTCGTCAAGAACACGAGCATCGTCGCCAGGTTCGGGGCGATCATGCCCGCTCCCTTGGCCATGCCGCCGACCGTGAACGTCCTACCCTTGGTCTCGACGCAGCGCGCTGCGGTCTTGGGGTGCGTGTCGGTCGTCATCATCGCACGGGCGGCCGTTTCGCCGCCATCGGATGAGAGCGCCGTCACGGCGCGTTCGATCCCACGTTCGATCTTCTCGATGGGCAACAACCGACCGATGACGCCGGTCGAAGCGACGACGACATCGGTGGCCTCGATCCCCAGAGCCTCCCCGGTCGCTTCAGCCATGCGCTGCGCATGGGTCTCGCCCTCAGGGCCCGTGGCGCAATTGGCGTTGCCGCTGTTGACGACGATGGCCTGTGCCCGCCCATCGGCGAGGTGGGTGCGGGAGAGCCTGAGCGGCGCAGCCTGAATGCGATTCGTCGTATACATCGCGGCTGCAGTACAACGGTCATCCGCACCTATGATGGCCAGATCAAGGCCCTCTGGCTTGATCCCGCAGGCGACGCCGCTGGCTCGAAAACCATCGGGGGCTGTCGCGCCACCAGGGATGGGCTCACCCTCATTCCGTTCGCTCACGCCGTTACCCCCTCGGCGGCGGCGCGCATGACCTGAGAGGCGGGCGGCGCCTGCGCTTTGACCAGCCGATAGAGGTAGCTGTCCACCAGGGCTTGGCGGCTCGCCTCGATGATGTTCTCACTGACGCCGATCGTACGCCAGACGTCCTCACCGTCGCCGCTTTCGATGAGCACGCGTACCTTCGCGGCCGTGGCGGCAGCGGAGTTGATGACGCGTACCTTGTAATCACGCAGATGGGTATTTCTTAGCTGCCAGGGATAGAAGCGATCAAGGGCCTTGCGCAGAGCTTTGTCGAGGCCATCCACGGGGCCATCGCCTTCGGCGACTGTATATTCCGACTCTCCGCCCACCTCTAGCTTCACGGTCACCTCGGCAGATAACGAACGATCAGGTCGCTCTTCGACGATGACGCGGAAGAAAGTGACCTCAAAAAGCGTCGGCAACTCGCCGGCGACACGCCTCGCCAAGAGATCGAAGGAAGCTTCGGCTGCCTCGTAGGTGTAGCCCTCGTTTTCGAGACGCTTCATTTGGGCGAGGACCCTCTGGATGCGCGGGTCGTGCTTGTCCACTCCCGGCCAGAGGCCTTCCAGTTTGGCCACCATCGCGCCGCCGCCCGCCTGGTCGGACACGAGAAAACGCCGCGCGTTGCCCACCGACTCGGGCGGCACGTGCTCAAAAGTCTGAGAGCACTTCATCACGCCGTCGATGTGAGCGCCGCCTTTATGGGCGAAGGCGCTCTCTCCCACGTAGGGGTCGCGGTGGTCATGGGCCTGGTTGGCTAGCTCGCTGACAAAGCGGCTCATGCGCATCAATTCATCAAGCTTCCCCTCCGGCAAGCAGCACACAGCCAGCTTGATCTCCAGATTGGGGATCGTCGTGCACAGGTTGTCGTTCCCGCACCGCTCGCCATAGCCGTTGACCGTCCCCTGCACCTGCACAGCACCCAACTCGACTGCAACAAACGTGTTCGCCGCGCTGAAGCCGGCGTCATTGTGGGTGTGGATGCCGAACGGCACCGAGAGGCGCTCCCGCGTCGTCCCGACAATCTCGGCGACTTCGAGCGGCGTCGAGCCACCGTTCGTATCGCACAGGACGGCGATCCGGGCCCCGCCCGCTTCGGCTGCCAGGAGCGTGCGGATCGCGTAGTCGGGGTTGTCCTTGTAGCCGTCGAAGTAATGCTCGGCGTCGTATATCACCTCGCGCCCCTCGCGCGCCAGGAAGGCCACCGAATCCTCGATCAGCCGCAGGTTCTCTTCGGGCGTCGTGCGTAGGACACCCTGCACGTGCAAAAGCCAGCTTTTGCCGAAGATGGCGATCGCCTCCGTCCCCGCATCAAGGAGATTGCGCAGGGTGGGGTCGCCCTCCGGCGCATTGGCCGCGCGTCGGGTGCTACCGAAGGCGGTAATGGTCGCACGCTTGAAATGACGCCTACGCGCTTGGACGAAGAACTCCAGGTCCTTGGGATTGGTGTAGTTGGGCCAGCCACCCTCGATATAACGCACCCCCAGGTCGTCCAACCGCTGGGCGATCAGAAGCTTTTCCTCTATCGAGAAGCTGACTCCCTCCGACTGCGCGCCGTCCCGCAGCGTCGAGTCGTAGACGGCGACCTCGCGGACGCCGCCCGCCCCATCGGCCCTCACGGGATTCCTGCTCCTTCATCCACCGCCATAGCTACCATGTCGCCGACTTCGCTCGTCGAGTACCCCATTCGTCCGGCCGAGAGACTCTTGAGCTTGGGGAGGCTCGCGACGATCGCCGCTTCGACGCAGTCAGCAGCCGCTTTTTCGCCCACCGACCACAGGAGCATCTGGCAGGCGGCGATGGCTGCAAGGGGATTGATGACGTTCTGGCCCGTGTATTTGGGTGCCGATCCTCCGATGGGCTCGAACATACTGACGCCTTCGGGGTTGAGGTTCCCCCCAGCGGCGATCCCCATGCCCCCCTGGATCTCCGCCCCCAGATCGGTGATGATATCCCCGAACATGTTGTCGGTCACCACCACGTCCAGCCACTCGGGGTTCTTGACCATCCGCATGCACATCGCATCCACGTGGCTATATTTCCGCTCAATGTCCGGATAATCGGCCTGGCCTACTTCATGGAACGTGCGCTCCCATAGGTCGAAGGCGAAGGTCAGGACGTTGGTCTTGCCGCAGAGCGTGAGGGTCTTCCCATCATCGCGCTGGCGCGTATAGTCGAACGCGAAGCGTACGCAACGTTCGACGCCCTTGCGCGTGTTGATGGATTCCTGCACCGCGATCTCGTCGGGCGTCCCGCGCTTGAAGAGGCCACCCGTGCCAGTATATATCCCCTCGGTGTTCTCCCGGACGATGACGAAGTCGACATCTTGGGGTCCCTTATCCTTAAGCGGGCATGGCACATCGGGATAGAGCTTCACCGGGCGCAAGTTGATGTACTGATCGAGCTCGAACCTGAGCCGCAGAAGGATGCCTTTCTCCAGGATACCGGGCTTGACGTCGGGATGGCCGATGGCGCCGAGGAGGATGGCATCAACCGATCGCAGTTCGTCCATCACGCTGCCGGGCAGGATTTCTCCGGTGCGCTGATACCGCTCGCCGCCGATATCGTAGGTGACCGCTTCGTACTTGAAGCCATCCCTTCGCGACGCCACGTCCAAGACCTTCAAGGCTTCCCGGACGACTTCGGGCCCCGTACCATCGCCCGCGATGACGCCAATCTTATACACGCTGCTGCACCTTGCGCCGCAGGATGATCGGCCCTAGGGGCCTACTCCCCCGCTTGACAGGAATCTTTCGAGCCATTGTCATGCCTCCAGCGATCTATTCGCTCTCGGCCTCGCTTGCCGCGACCAGACGATTGATCGCATCCAGAAACGCTTTCGCGCTCGCCTCGATGACGTCCGTGGAAACAGCCCGGCCCGCCGCCGTACGCTCGTCACGCACCACGTGGACGGAGACCTCACCTAGTGCCTCAGCTCCCGCAGTCACGGCGCGGATCTGGTAGCCCTTCAGCCGGCACTGCATCCGCGTCGCCGCTTTGATGGCTTTGTATGCAGCGTCCACAGGGCCATCGCCCCACGCCGCTTCCTGGATGGCCCTCTCGCCGTCCTTGATGCGAACCGTAGCCGTCGGCACGGTACCGGTGCCTGAGAGGGTGTGGATGTACTCGAGCTCGAAGCGCCCCGGTGTCGCGCGGACCTCATCGCCCATGATGGCGATCAAGTCTTCATCGTACACCTCGCGCTTCTTGTCCGCGACTTCCAGGAACGTCTGATAGACGGCCTCTACCTCGTCGGGCTTCAGTTCATAGCCCAGTTCCGCCAACCGGTGCCGGAGCCCGTGGCGGCCGGTGCGGGCGGTGAGCACCACGCGCGACTGCGGGAAGCCGACATCCTCGGGCTGCATGATCTCGTAGGTTTCGCGATCCTTGAGGAACCCGTCCACGTGGATGCCCGAGGAATGAGCGAAGGCATTGGAGCCCACCACCGCCTTATTCGCGGGAACGAACATCCCTAGTTTCTGAGCGACGAGCTGGCTGGTCCGGTAGATCTCGTTCGCGTTGATACGCGTGTCGCAACCGAAGTAGTCCACCCGGGTGCGGATAGCCATCACGCACTCTTCCAGCGAAGCGTTCCCGGCCCGTTCACCGATGCCGTTGAGGGTTCCCTCAATCTGAGTCGCGCCGGCTTTGACGCCCGCTAGCGTGTTCGCCACGGCCAGCCCCAGATCGTTGTGGCAGTGGATGCTGACGGTAACCTCCCGCATTCCGGGCACCGTCTCGATGATCTCCTTGATGAGCGCGGCCCACTGTTCCGGCATCGTGTAGCCGGTCGTGTCTGGGATGTTGATGACCGACGCACCCGCCTCGATCGCGGCGCCGAGGATCTCTTTCAGGAAGGTCTTGTCCGCGCGCCCCGCATCCTCGGCGTAGAACTCGACATCGTCCACGAACTCACGGGCGTACTGGACTGCTTCCACACCCATGCGTAGGACCTCAGGCTTGGTCTTACGCAGCTTGCGCTCGACGTGAATGTCGCTGACGCCCAGCCCCGTGTGAATGCGGCCCTTGAGTGCCTTTTTCAGCGCCTTGCCCGCCGCCTCGATGTCCGCGTTGACCGCCCGCGTCAGCCCGCAGATCGTCGGGCCTTCCACTTCCTCACCGATGATGCGCACCGCCTCGAAATCCTCAGGCGAGGAAATCGGGAAACCCGCCTCGATGACGTCCACGTTCAGCCTAGCCAACTGCCGCGCTACTTCCAGCTTGTCCGCCGCACCCAAGCGGCTCCCCGCCGCCTGCTCACCGTCTCGCAGCGAAGTGTCGAAGACCTGAATAGTCCGTATTGAATTTGCCATGGCCTCAAGATCACCTTCCGGACCGCGACAACTTCCCCTGGAATCGCCGGGGGCGAAAGAACCCACGGCCCACCGGGCCCCTCGCACGAATCCCGGCGATGCACCCGAGCATCAGAGACGCTCGAAGGTCGCTCTCGTCGAGATCCACGAGATCGGATTCCACCGCCACCTCCTCCTTCGTCAATTTAGGCACTCAGCGGGACGTTACGCTGTCCCCCGATTCGCAGTGCCCTCCCTTTCCAGGGCCACCAGCTCCCGATCGGCCTCCCTGGCTTGGCCAGTGAGTTGTGCCATCAGCCGCAGCCGCTGGCCCACCTGTTCGATCAGGTGCTCCTGTCCCTGGCGTTTGAGCGCGTTGTACATGGGGCGGCCCGCGCGGTTCTCCAGAATCCACTCCCGCGCGAAGACCCCATTTTGCACGTCCTTGAGAATTTTCTTCATCGTCCCTCGGACGTGATCATCGATCATACTAGGCCCGCGCGTCAGGTCTCCGAACTCGGCGGTGTCGGAGACGGAATGGCGCATGTTGGCGATGCCGCCCATGTAGATCATGTCCACGATCAGCTTCACTTCGTGTAGACACTCGAAGTAGGCCATCTCGGGAGCGTATCCCGCTTCCACCAGCGTCTCGAAGGCCGCCGTGATGAGCGCCGTCAGCCCGCCGCAGAGCACCACCTGCTCGCCGAAAAGGTCGGTCTCGGTCTCCTCGGCGAAATTGGTCTCCAGGATGCCAACGCGGCCGGCTCCTAGACCCACGGCGTACGCGAGGGCGACCTCTCGAGTGTTCCCCGACGGGTCCTGGCGCACCGCGATCAGGCTGGGGACACCGGAGCCCTGCATGTACTGGCTGCGTACCGTATGGCCTGGGCCCTTAGGCGCGACTAGCATAACGTTAACATCGTCGGGCGGGGCGATCTGCCGGTAGTGGATGTTGAACCCGTGGGCGAAGGCGAGCGTGTCTCCAGGCCGTAAGTTAGGGCGAACCGCCTCCTGATAGACCTGTGCTTGGATCTCGTCGTTGATCGCCATCATGACGACATCGCCCGCATCTACGGCCTCCGGCACATCCTTGACTACCAGCCCATCGCCCTCGGCCTTGGGGCGCGAGCGCGAGCTCGGCCGCAAGCCCACCACCACCTTCAGACCCGAATCGTGCAGGTTGAGCGCATGCGCGTGCCCTTGGCTTCCGTAGCCAATGACGGCCAGCGTCTTGTTCTTGAGCAGATCGAGATTCGCGTCTTTGTCGTAGTAGATGTCCATGCCGTCAATCCCCCGTCGACTACGCGGGCGCCTCGGCCCCGTAGCCGGGCCCACGCTTCGGTCGCGGTGCCGACGTGAGCCGTCCGTCCGTTCGTGCCCGCATCTCCCGTACCATCGCTACGCGGCCTGAGATCGCCATCTCCTTGATCCCGAAGGGGCGCAGCATACTGATCACCGCGTCGATCTTATTACGGTTGCCCGTCACTTCCAGGGTGACCGTCTGCGGGCTGACGTCCACAATGTTCGCCCGGAAGATCTCAGCGATCTGCATGACTTCGAACCGCATTTGCGGGCCCGAGCTCACCTTGATCAGCAAGAGCTCCCGCTCAACGAAACTCGCCCCGGTCATGTCCTGGACGCGGATCACGTCGATCATCTTGTTGAGCTGCTTCATGATCTGTTCCAGGATCACTTCCTCACCGCGCACGACGATGGTCATCTTACTGACCGTCGGATCCTCCGTCTCTCCGACGGTCAAAGAATCGATGTTGTATCCGCGCGCCGCGAAGAGGTTCGCAACCCGTGCTAGCACGCCCGCGCGGTTCTCGACCTGGAGCGAGACCGTATGTCTTGTCTCCAACGTGCCGTTCGAAACCACTGCCATGGACGCTCCCGCCTCCTACGGCCGGTTCAGGAACTCCTCAGGTCGCTCCCCGCTGGGGCCGATCACCATCTCGTCGATCCCTGCCCCCGGCGGCACCATCGGGAAGACGTTATCCTCCTTTGCCACGTGGAAGTGCAAAAGCGTTGGCCGCCGCGCTCGCACCGCCTGCTCGATGGCGGGGCGCACCTCCTCGGGCTTCCACACCTCAATGCCAAGCGCCCCGTACGCTTCGGCGAGCTTGGCGAAGTTGGGCGAACACTTAAGGTCCACGCCCGAGTATCGTTTGCCGAAGAACAGCTCCTGCCATTGACGTACCATGCCCAGATAAGCGTTGTCGAGGATCGCCACAATCACCGGCAGGTTGTACTGCACGGCCGCCGAGAGCTCCTGGATCGTCATCTGGATCGAGCCGTCGCCAGCGATATCCACGACGATCCGATCAGGGTAGGCGTACTGAGCGCCGATGGCCGCCGGGAAACCAAAACCCATCGTCCCTAGACCACCCGAAGTGATGAACGTCCTGGGCTTGTTGAACTTGTAGAACTGCGCCGCCCACATCTGGTGCTGGCCCACTTCGGTGGTGATGATGGCGTCATCTCCGCAGACTTCGCTGAGCTGATCGATGACGTTCTCCGAAAGGATTTTATCGTCCGATTGCTTGTAAGTGAACGGATACTTCCGTTTGAGAACGTCGATCTGCTCATTCCACGCCGTCCGCTTCCGCGGCTCGACCACTTCTAGGAGCTGTGTCAGGATGCGCTTCGCGTCGCCGACGACGGGCACATCCACCACGACATTCTTGGAGATCGCTGCGGGGTCCACGTCAATGTGGATGATATCGGCGTTCGGCGCGAACCGGGCGATCTTGCCGGTCACGCGGTCGTCGAAGCGCGCGCCAACAGAGACGATCAGATCGGATTCGGTGAACGCCCAATTCGCGCACACGCTCCCGTGCATTCCGGGCAACCCGATGCACAGCGGATGGGCCGCTGGGAAAGCCCCCAAGGCCATGAGCGTTGTGACCACGGGGATATTAGTCCGTTCCGCCAACTCGTGGAGCTCTGGGTGCGCCTCCGAGATGATCACTCCGCCGCCGACGTAGAGGACGGGCCGCTCCGCCTTCGCGATCAGCTCCGCCGCTTTTTTGATCTGTTTGGGGTGGCCGTCTACCGTGGGGCGGTAACTCCGCATTTCCACCGTCTCCGGCCATTCGAAGGGCGCCGTCGCCACCGTCACGTCCTTAGGGAGATCAATGAGCACCGGACCTGGGCGCCCACTTCGGGCGACGTAGTAGGCTTCCTTGACCACCTCCGCCAACTCGCGGACGTCTTTGACCAAATAGTTGTGCTTGGTCACCGACCGCGTGATTCCAGTGACATCCGCCTCCTGGAAGGCATCCGACCCGATCAGGGGCGTAGGCACTTGGCCCGTGAACGCAACGATGGGCACCGAATCCATGATCGCGTCCGCTAGGCCGGTCACGATGTTAGTCGCCCCAGGCCCGCTCGTTACCGCGACGGTCCCGACTTTCCCGCACGCCCTCGCGTAGCCCTCCGCCATGTGGACGGCGCCCTGCTCGTGCCGCGCCAGGACGAAGTTGATGTGCTCAACCTGGACTAGGGCATCGTAGAACGGCATGATGGCTCCACCGGGGTGGCCGAAGATGACCTCGACCCCTTCCTGCCGCAGCCCTTCCAGCACGATCTCGCAGCCGGTCAGGACCGGTGCGGGCTCGCCATCTCCACCGCGCATCAGCGCCGACGGGTGTTCGGTTGTCTTCACCGCGCTCATGGCCTCACCTCATATACCGGCTTGAAAACGGTCGCACAAATCTCGCTTCATGCGCCCAACACGGCCCCTTACGCCGCTGAAGAGACGAGCTTGGCATAGCGGACCAGATAGCCGTTGATCTCCTTCTGTTGGATCTGTTCAGTACTGCGCCGCCAGCTCAGTTCGTCTTCGGAGACCTTGAACTCTACCTTCCGCCTGGGAATGTCGATGGCGATCGCATCTCCATCATGCACATAAGCGATCGGGCCGCCCTCAACCGCCTCGGGGCTGACGTGCCCGATGCAGGGTCCACGCGTCCCGCCACTGAAGCGACCATCGGTGATCAGCACCACCGAATCACCCATACCCATGCCGATCAAGCTCGCCGTTGGCCCCAGCATCTCCCTCATGCCGGGTCCGCCCCGCGGTCCCTCGTAACGGACACGACGACATCGCCCGGCCTGATCTGGCGTCGATGAAGCGCTTGAGGTCGCGCATACCCGAATGGCCCGGGATCAGGCCGCTGTAGCTCGAAGCGAGGCCGATCATGGGGTGGCCCAACTGCAATCGGGTCACGCCTGTGGCGAACAGGAGCGACCGGTGGGGTGCCCGGTCAATGCCTTGCGTGATACGGTCGCTATTGTGTGGCATGGCAAAGCCCTCGCGGCATATGAACGGCCCGCCCGATACGCGTAGGTTGGCGACAGCCTTTGATGCTCATCAGAGGCTCACTCCTGTCAACGATGTCGGCGAAAGAGAAAGTTTAGGAGTGAGCCCCGCCTCGGTGGGTAATGAGTACTACCCGAAGCTCAAGGCCTACGACGAGCGTACGAAGAAGGGAAACACCTGCAGAGCTTGCCAGTAGATCCGGGCAGGTTGCCATGTTCATCTGTCTGACTTGGGTTTATGCTGTCTCTGCGTCTCGGTCTTCACCATTCATAAGCTAGGCTAAGATACACTCCGGGCTGATCTTTGTCAATACCCTTTTGGGGGGTTGCTGCATCGACTACGACACGCGTCCCATGAATAGCTGTGCTAGCTGCCCTCGCTCGCATCAAGCCTCTCCAGCATCGCTCGCACCCTATCGGCCGCCTCCACGATGGGAACCGTCGTCATCTCGAAGGACTTGCGCACCCGCAGCTCGATCTCGCCGCGGCCAAGTGCCCGCTCGCCGATGGTCACGCGCAGCGGCATCCCCAGGAGGTCCGCGTCGGCAAACTTCACGCCCGCGCGAAGTTCCCGGTCGTCGAGTAGGCACGACAGCCCCTGCGCCGAGAGGGTCCGATCAAGCTCCATCGCGACACGTCGCGTCTCGTCGTGCGCCCAGTTGATCGGCAGGATATGGACGTCGTAGGGTGCAAGTGGAAGCGGCCACACGATACCGGCATCGTCGCTGTGCTCCTCGATGGCCGCGGCTACCATCCGCTCGATCCCGATCCCGTAGCTGCACATGACGATGGAGCGGCGTTCGCCGTCGGCATCCAGGAACTTCGCCCCTAGTGCATCCGAGTACTTCGTGCCCAGGTTGAAAATGTGGCCAAGTTCGATGGCCGCCAAGATCTCGATAGGAGCGCCGCATCGGACGCAGGCGTCGCCACTTTGCACCTCGCGTAGCGGATAGTAGCCGTCCACGCGGAAGTCGCGCTCCGGCTCCAGACCCACGACGTGATAGCCGTCTTGGTTCGCACCGGTCACTAGCCCGTGCGTGCCTTCGAGCGTCAGGTCAGCGACGATGCGCACGCCATCGTCTAGACCGTGCGGTCCGATGAACCCCACTTGCGCTCCGGTCACCTCTTCGATCTCCTCGGGCGTGGCCGCACGCGGGACCGAGCCCACCGCCGAGGCCAGAGCGTTCTCTGATAGCTCGTGGTCGCCCCGAACGAGCGCCATAACGGGTCCCTCGACCGTCATGTAGAGCAGCGACTTCACCAGACGCTGGGGGGGCAACTCCAGAAAAGCTGTTACCTCTTTGATCGTGCGCTGCTGGGGCGTATGCACTGCTTCAACGGGACCACTAGGCGCTTCGAAGGGCACCGCGCGGGCTTCGGCCGCCTCGACGTTTGCGGCATAGCCGCAACTCTGGCATTGGGCCATCCGCGCCTCGCCCGAAGGGGAGACCACCAGGAACTCCTCCGACTCACTCCCGCCCATGAGCCCGCTATCCGCCGCCGCCAAGATCGCTGTGATCCCCGCGCGCTCGAAAGCTCGGATGTACGCGTCGCGCATAGCCCCATAGCTCACCTGTACCCCCGCCTCGTCGCGGTCAAAACTGTAGGCGTCCTTCATACGGAACTGGCGCGCCCGCAAGACTCCCGAGCGTGGCCGCTCTTCGTCACGGAACTTGGTCTGAATCTGATACCAGATCTGCGGCAGGTCGCGGTAGGAGCGTATCTCATTCGCTGCCAACTCGGTGAAGACTTCCTCGTGCGTCGGCGCCAGGCTGAAGAGTGCTCCCTTGCGGTCGGTCAGGCGGAACATGAGGTCGCCGTACTCTTCCAGGCGGCCGCTCCGCTCCCAAATCTCCTGGCGCGTCAGCACGGGGAGCATGAATTCCTGTGCGCCCGCCCTATCCATCTCTTCGCGGACGATCTGTTCGGCCTTACGCATTGCCCGCCACCCCAGCGGTAGGTACACGTAGACCCCCGCCGCATGGAGTCGGATCAGCCCCGCTCTCAGCATCAGACGGTGACTCTGGGTGACCGCGTCGGCGGTCACCTCGCGTAGGGTCGGCGCAAAAGCCCTTGATAGACGCATCCCGGCCTCCGACGGTTCAAGCGAATGCGGTTGGCGCGTTCATTCCAGGTCGTCCAGCATCGCCATCACCCGTGTGACGGACGTGCGCACCTCGGCGAGAAGGGCTGGGGTCAACCGGCCTTTCGTGAGTGATTCGCTCCGAGCCTTGCCGCCCGTGGCGGCAAGCCGACGCCGCGCACCGTCGATGGTGAATCGCTCATCGTAGAGCAGGCGCTTGATCGCCTGAATCAGGTCAACGTCCCTGGGGCGATAGGCGCGATTGCCGGCACGGTTCTTCTTCGGTCGAAGCATGGGGAACTCCGTCTCCCAGAACCGCAGGATGTGCGGTTCCACCCCCACAAGCCGTGCCGCTTCCCCAATCGAGTAGTACAGTCGGTCCCCGTGATCGACAGGCGCCGCATCCGATGCCGCCTTCGTTCGAGCTCTGCCCCGGCGCGCCATCCTTCAGCCTTCCAACCTCGTTTCACGTTTCATCAAAGTATTCGCCGTCCCCATCATCGTCCGCTCTTTTTATCTCTACCCCGGATCACCAGGCGAACGGGGACACCCTCGAAACCGAAGGCCCGCCGGAGCCGTCCCCGCAAATACTGCCGGTACGCCGGAGTAATCAGAGCGGGGTCGTTCGCGAAGAACACGAAGGTCGGCGGGCGAACGCCATCCTGCGTGGCGTAGAACAGCTTGCCCCTCCGCCCCCGGTGTCTCGGCGTACGCGCGGCCACGGTCTCCTCCACAAAACGATTGAGTTGCGAGGTCGGAACCCGCGTCCGCCGCATTGCGTCCAGCGCCAGCGCCCGATCGACGGCCTCGCGCACGCCCTCGCGACGCAGCGCGGAGACAAAAGCCGTAGGAAGATGGGCCAGCGATCCGAGCCGGTCCCGCACCCACTGGCTGTACTCGCTCGGAATGTAGGGGCGGCTGGGAACGAGGTCCCACTTGTTCACCGCTACGACCGCGGGAACGCCCATCTCATCCGCCTCGCGGATAATGCGCACATCACCTCCCGTGATGCCGCGAGCGGCGTCCACGAGCACGATCGCCACGTCGCACCGCTCAAGAGCCCGCAGGGTCCGCTGCGCGCTCAGGCGCTCCACTTCCTCGCCGATCTTCGTCCGCCTGCGTAGCCCCGCCGTGTCCATGAGCACCACGGTCGCATCGCCGATCGTGCAGAGACTGTCGATGGGATCGCGGGTCGTCCCGGGCGTGTCGTGGACGATGCAGCGCTCCTCGGCCAAAAGCGCGTTAACGAAGGAGGACTTACCCACGTTAGGCCGCCCGATAACCGCAATACTCACGGCATCCACCTCAGCCTCGGAAACCGCCTGTTCGTCCTGCACGGCGCCCAGTGCCCGCTCCATCACCTGTGTGATGTTGCGCCCGGTGATCGCGGAGACCGGGATAGGCTCGCCCAACCCCAGCGCGTAGAAGGGGTGAGCATCGACGTCCATGCGGGGGCTATCCACCTTATTGGCCAGGACGACCGCGGGGCGAGCTCGCTGGGTCACCAGCCGAGCGATCCGCTCATCGCCGTCAGTCATCCCTACCTTGCTGTCGACGACCATCAGCACCACATCGGCTTCATCGAGGGCGCGTAGGGCCTGCGCGTGGACCAGGGCCTCCAGGCCCTCGACCGACCCGTCCAACAGACCTCCCGTATCGGTCAAGGCGTAGGGACGGCCGCGCCAGTCGCTTTGAGCCTCATTCCAATCGCGCGTCGCGCCCGGTGTTGAGACGACCGTTGCCAGGTTACGCCGCAGGATGCGATTGAAGAGCGAGGACTTGCCGACGTTGGGCCGACCGATCAACACGAGGTGAGGAGCGTTCATCGGCCTCTCTTTCTACCGACAACGATGAGCGCCTCTTCAGCCAAGTTGAATGAGTACCATCGCATCGCCACACCACACTTGCCTTCGTACTCACCTTCCCAATCCCAGCATCTGGTCCCGCTTCCAGTTCCGAGCGATCCAGTCGAGCCGGGCCTCGGCCTCGAGGGGGAAATGTACTAGCGCGCACGTACCATTCGCTCGCATAGTGAGACGCTCCTGCACCTCACCGGCATGGACGTGGACATCCGCCGCCGTGTCGCCCAATGCCGTCATCCGCCGAAGTGCCCCTCGCACGGCGAAGACACCGCGCATCTCCGCCAGACGGGTACCGCGGACGCCAGCGCGTGACTCGGTGGCGGGAAAGTGGAGCGGGAGACGGGGATTGAACCCGCGACATCGAGCTTGGGAAGCTCGCGTTCTACCACTGAACTACTCCCGCCCGCCCATGCTACCGCACTTCCACTGTACACGATTGTACACGATGCGCCTTTAGGTCGCAAGCGTTCTCATATTCGAACCGCGGCCTATGCCCCTCGTCCCGAGGAAGGCTCGAACAGCCGTGCGCGCGGCCGCCGGTTCCGGCTCCAACCAGTTCACGCGTCGGTCCGCACGGAACCAGGTGAGTTGTCGTTTGGCCAGGCGACGCGTGCTGCGCTGGATCGCTGACACGGCCGCCCGCAGGTCCCACGCGCCATCGAGAAAGGCGAGCAGCTCATGGTAGCCCAGGCTGGTCAATCCGGGCGCATCGGAACCGAAACCGCGCGCCAGCAGGCCATGGACCTCATTGAGTAATCCCCGGGCCATCATCGCTTCCACTCGCGCGTCGATCCGCGCGTACAGCTCTTGCCGCGGGAGCCACAGTCCCACGAACAGCACCTCAGCGGCCAAAGGCTTAGGTGGCCGTGCCGCCCGCAAGACGCACAGAGGCTTCCCGCAGGTCCGCGCGAGCGCCAGTGCCCTCACCAGCCGCTGCCCATCGCGAGGACCGATCGTCGCGGCGGTGGCTAGGTCGGTCTCCGCCAGCTTGCGATAGAGCGCCTCGGGGCCTTCTTCCCTGAGCCAGGAGCGCAGTTCGGTGACGACCTCCGGCGCGGGCTTCGGGTAGGGCGAAAAGCCATCGAAAAACGCGCGCAGGTAAAGTCCCGAGCCCCCCACCACCAGTGGCAGGTGACCGCGCCGGACGACCTCCTTCAGCGCCGCGCGAGCGTCGCGGCCGTACTGCCCGGCGCTGTAAGTCGCGTCTGGGGCCACGAGGTCCAGCATGTAGTGCGGGACGCGGGCGCGGTCATCGGGCGTGGGCTTGGCCGTGCCGATGTCCATACCACGGTAGATCTGCCGCGAGTCCGCCGAGATGATCGCGCCGCCGAACGTCTCGGCCAGTTCCATAGCCACCGCTGTCTTGCCGGCAGCCGTCGGTCCCACCAGCGCGACCACCGGCGGCCGTCGGGCGCTATCAGGCGGCCGACCCCCGGTCCACGAGGTCAGGCGGAATGGGTCTGCCGCAAGAGGCGGCTCGCGAGCTGATGGGTGCTTAGGGGCCATTCGATGGAAGCCGAGAAATCTCAGGTGCGATCAAAGCGCGCGTCCAGCCACGCCTCGGAAAACTCCAGGAGGGTGGGCCGTCCATGGGGGCACACGCGCGGGTTGCGCGCCTCCAAGAGACGCTTTACGAGTGCCGTCATCTCTTCGTGGCTCAGGCGAAAGCCCGCTTTGATGGCCGCCGAGCAAGAATAAGCCGCTGCCAGTTGATCCTGGTAATCCGTCGCCCGTGCATGGGCCTGGGGGCGCGTGAGCTGGTCCGCGACCCTGCGCAGGATCTCGTCGGGCGTCGCGTCCCAGAGATCCCCAGGCACAGCGACGACGCCGATGCTATCGATACCAAGCTCCCGCAGTTCGAAGCCTACTTGCTCTAGGAGCGGCTTCGCCTCCAGCAACACCTCTCTCTCGGTGGGATTGACCTGGACGACCAGAGGGGTCAGAAGACCCTGCACCGGCGGTCGCTCCGCTCCGAACTGCCCAAGCGCCTTCTCGTAGAGGATGCGCTCGTGAGCCACGTGCTGATCGACGACCCAGAGCCCCCGTCCTGTCTCCAGCACAATGTACTTGGCGGCCACCTGGCCCAAGACACGGGGCGATTCCAGTGCCAGGAGCAAAGGCATCTCCTCTACGGGAGCCACGGACTCCACACCCGGTTCGCGCGTAGCCAGTCTGGGTTGACCGGAAGAAAGCGCGCTGCGAGGTCGCTCGGGTCTGCGCCATGTGGCCGGTTTAGCGGGGTCTCGGAGGACGGGGGTTTGCGCCGGGTGCGTGGTGGTACGGAGCGCTTGGGTCATCGTTTCCCTGAAGGCGTCGAGCACGGCAGCCTCGCGCGCGAAACGCACCTCGCGCTTGGTTGGGTGCACGTTGACGTTCAGCCTCTCAGGGTCCAACCGAAGCCCGAGCAGGTAGATGAGCTGCTCCTCCTCGCGCAGGACCGCGTTCCACGCCGCATGGAGCGCTCCAAAGAGCCCCCGGTGTTCCACGGGGCGGCCGTTCATCAGGAACACGTGGTGCTCGCGCGGTGCCTTAACCGCGCGCGCCGGTCCCACGATTCCCTCGATAGCAATCCCATCGGCCTGTGCCGTAACGGACACGCAGGCGTCCATCACATGCTGGCCCACGACAGTTCGCAGGCGTCCCATGAAGTCCTCGGCGGCTGGATAGCGCTCGGTTTCACGACCCTCCCGCTTCAGGGTAAAGGTCGTCTCGGGGTGGCCAAGCGCCTGGTCACGGATCACACGGTGCACCTCGCGGAATTCGCGCGACGCGCTCCGGAGAAAGTGGCGACGGGCCGGGGTATTGAAGAACAGGTCGCGCGCAGTAACGGTTGTGCCCGGCGTACGCGCCACAGGCACCGTCCCACGGGCCTTGCCGCCCTCGACCACCACTCGCGTGCCGACCGATGCGCCGGGCTGACAGGTTTCCAGGACCACCCGCGCGACGGAGGCGATGGCCGGAAGGGCCTCACCGCGAAATCCTAGCGTCGCCACCCGTTCGATGTCGTCTGCGCTCTTGATCTTGCTCGTGGCATGGCGGTCGAACGCCAGGATCGCGTCGGCTTCGTTCATGCCACAGCCATCGTCCGCCACCCGCATGAGCCGCGTTCCTCCGCCCACAACGTGGACGTCCACCTGCCGCGCTCCCGCGTCCAGGCTGTTCTCGATAAGCTCTTTGACGACCGATGCGGGTCGTTCGACGACTTCGCCGGCGGCGATCCGGTTCGCCAGCGTCTCGGGGAGGACACGGATGACGCTCCTCGCCGGTAAGCCAGGCGGGGTCAACGACTTCTGGTCAGGAGGTGCGCACATCGCGATCACCGTCCTGGTTTAGCCGACGCTTCCAGGCCTCGATCCGCGTCAGCGCATCGAGCGGCGGCGTTCGAAGCGAGTCGAATGAGCGCAGTTGGTCCAGCACCGCTCGTTCGTCCGAACTGAAGAGATCGAGCTGCCGTCCGGAGGCAGCTTTCGGCCGATGGCGGCGCGTTCGGGGTCCGCCGATCATCAGAACGGCCCTTTCATTTTCAAGGGCTGTGAGGATCTCTTCCGCGCGGGCGGTGACCTCGGGCGGCACACCAGCCCGCTTGGCCGCATGGATGCCGAAACTGCGGTCGGACGCGCCGGGTACAATCTTATAAAGAAAGGCCACGTCGTCCTTCCGCTCGTGCACGGCGGCGCTGTAGTTGCGAAGCCCTTCCAGATGTGCTTCGAGTTGAGTGAGTTCGTGGTAGTGCGTCGCAACGAGCGCCCGAGGCCTGGCCCGCGACCGATGGAGAAGCCCCTCGTGCAGGCACTCAATGATGGCCTGAGCCAGACTCATGCCGTCGTATGTGCTGGTCCCTCGGCCCACCTCGTCGAGCAGGACGAGGCTCCGCGAGGTGGCGTGATGCAAAATCCTGGCGACATCCGTCATCTCCGCCATAAACGTGCTCTCGCCCACCGACAGGTTGTCCGAGGCGCCCACGCGCGTGAAGATGCGATCGACCAGCCCAACGGTCGCCGAGGCTGCAGGCACAAAGCTTCCCATCTGGGCCATGAGCACAATCAGAGCGACCTGGCGCATGTACACCGATTTCCCGCCCATATTCGGGCCTGTGATCAACAGAATCTGGGCGGAACCCACATCCAACTCCGTATCATTGGAGATAAGTTGGCCCGGCGGCAGGAGCTCTTCGAGCACCGGATGGCGCCCCTCATCGATCGCGATGCGGCCACCGACCTCGACCTTCGGTCGGGCATATCCCCGCTCGGTCGCCACCCACGCGAGTGACCGGAGCACATCCGCCATCGCAATGGCCCGAGCCGTGTCGAGCAAGCGCGTTGCCTCGCGGGTCACTCTGGCGCATAGGTCATCGAATATCGCCCGCTCCCGCTCGGCAATGGCTTCCTCCGCGCCCAGGATCTGCGCCTCGCGCTCGCGCAACGCCGCCGTGGTGAAGCGCTCGCCTCCCACAAGGGTCTGCCTGCGTGCATAGTCATCGGGCACGCGACGCAGGTTCGACTTGGATACCTCGATGAAGTAACCGAAGGCCCGGTTGAAGCGGACCTTGAGCGAAGCGATGCCCGTCCGCTCGCGCTCGCTCGCCTCGTAGTCCAGAAGCCACGCCCTGTCACCCTCGGCCATCACCCGCAACCGGTCCAGCTCTTCATCGTAGCCCAGTCGTACGAAGCCCCCCTGGCTCGCCAGCGCTGGAGGACTATCCACCAGCGCACGCGCCAGCGTTTCGACCAGCTCTTCACCCTCCCACAGGTTCGAGGATATCTCCCCAAGGATCGAGGCTGGAGCCCCCTCGAGCGCTCGTTTGAGTTCGAGTGCTCCGCCGATAGCGTTCCCCACAGCGGATAAGTCTCTGGGACCCGCGCGGCCGCATGCGATGCGCGCCACAAGACGCTCCAGGTCGCCCGACCCCTCCAGCGCCACGCGGACGGCTTCCGAGCGCTCCGCGTCGGTGACGAAGGTCCCAACGCCATCAAGCCGTCGTTCGATGCCGCCAACATCCACCAGCGGCGCTACCAGCCACCGCCGCAGAAGCCGCGCGCCCATTGGGGTCTCCGTCCGGTCGAGCGTCGCCAGTAGGATGCTCCGCGGGGCACTGCCGGGTGTGGCAGGTTCCAGAAGCTCCAGGTGGTGGATCGTCGCGGTATCTAGGTGCATCCTCTCGTCGGTGCGCCATCGACCAAGCCGCGCGATGTGAGGTAGCTGGCCCTGCTGACTCTCGCGCAGATAATCCCATAGAGCGCTGGCTGCCCCCAGGCCGTGGGTGAGGTCCTCCACCTCATATGCCCGAAGCGAGGCGGTGCCAAGCTTCTGGGTCAAGCTCTCCCTCGCGCTCGAAGGCTCGAACGACCAGCCCTCACGAGGCTCCATCGCAGTCCTCGGCAGGCGCTCCTCAAGCCGCTTTTCTTCGGCTTCCAGCCATGCGACGGGTGCAATCAACTCTGCGGGCCGCAGCACTTCCAACTCCACCCATAGTGCCCCGGCCTCCAGTTCTCCCGCGGCGAACTCGCCCGTCGAGAGATCAGCTACCGCAAGGCCAGCCGTATCTCCTGCTGGCGCCACAGCCACGATGAAATTGTTGGCACCCGATTCCAGCAGCGTATCCGCCAGGATCGTCCCCGGAGACACGACCCGCACCACCTCGCGCCGGATAAGCCCCTTCGCCTTCTTGGGGTCCTCCATTTGCTCGACGATGGCGACCTTCTGACCCGCGCGTACGGCCTTGGCGATGTACTCGTCGAGCGCGTGGAAGGGCACGCCGGCCATGGGTGGCGCGTTCGAACGGCCATGACTGCGCTTGGTGAGGGTAATTCCGAAGAGCTCGGCGGCGCGCTTGGCGTCGTCATGGAAGGCCTCGTAGAAATCACCCATCCGCATAAGAACAAGTGCGTCGGGGTGTTCGCGCTTGGCATGCGCATACTGGGCCAGAGCGGGCGTCGTCGCCGGAGCCGCTCGCGTCTTGCCTCTGCCTTTGACCGCCGTCGCGCGGGGCGGGGCTACGGATGCCGGATGATTCGGTATCGTTCGATCCTTTCGCGCTGGCCCAACCTCTTGCCCAGCCCGGCTGCCTCCTCCCTGCTCTTCACCGGCCCCACCCACACAAGCGTGAACAGGTTGTCACCGATGAGCCTGCGCTGGGTCGTTACGGCGTATCCACGCTCCGCTAACCGGCGCCGCAATTTCACTGCGTTTCCCGGCCGCGCGAAGGCACCCACCTGCACCCACCACCGCGGGGTCTCGGGCGCCTCCTCCGCTATGGACACGGCCGTCGCGAGCCTGGCCCCCGCGCCTTGTTCTGACGGCCCTTGCGCCGTCTTGAGTACTGCGCGCACTGAGTCAACCGCCGCTGTCTGGCCCAGGGCCCGGTGGGCTTGCATGAGGGCTACGAGCACCACGCTCCGATGGGGACTGCCTTCAACCTTCCGAGTCAGCAGCGTGACTCGCGCGACGACCTTTCGATGCTCGCCCGCGGCCAGAAGCGTCTCGATCGCACCTACGTTCGCGCGGAGGTCCTGAGCGAGCGTTGCACCGCGCTCTTTGGGCACAGCGTCAAAGGCCTTGAGTGCCTCGCGGTGTCGTCCTGCTGCGAGAAACGCTTGCGCCTCCAGAAGTCGCGCGTCGATCGCACGGTCGCCGCGAGGATACTTCTCGATGATCTCGACGGCACGCGATCGGGCAGTGAAGTACAAGCCGGAGCCGTAGAACTGTCGTGCAATCTCGAACAGGGCGTCATCCGCCAGCACATGGCTCGGCCACCGATCCACGACAGTACGGAAATGGCTCTGCGCCTTGACCGCATCGGATTCCAGGCGACCCGCATAGTAGTAAACGCGCGGGTCCTCGACCCCGGTGCCCAACTTCTCCGTGAAGGTCTTACGCGCACGCGCGAAGTTGCCCGCTTTGAAGCTCTCGACCCCCTCAGCCACCGATGCGGCGCGGGCATGCCCTGTCAACAGCGCGCACGCGAGGGCCAGCGCGACTGCGATGGTTCCCAGTTGACAATGGCCCCCCCAAGGGCTCGCCGCTGGGTCGAACCCTTCGCTCGTGCTGGCGAAGAAGGCGAAAGGTGTCCTCAACCCGTGTCGCTCGGCCCAAAGTCCTCTGCAATGAGCGTCGCGCCCGTCGTTTCGACGACCTTCGCGACCCGCAACTCGCCGGAGATCAGCGGCCTGGGCACACTGCGGATCACTACGGCCTTGTTGGTGCGGGTGCGCGCCAGGTACTCTTCGGGCGATTTCTTACTCGGCCGCTCCACTAGGGCGCTTGGGGTGGCACCGATGAGCGCTCGGTTCCTCTCGGCGCTGATCTCGCGCTGAAGGGCGATCAGCCGATGTAGCCGTTCGCCTTTGACTTCCTCGGGCACCGCGTCTGGCCGTTGGTACGCACGGGTGCCCGGACGCGGCGAATATTTGTAAGTAAAGGCATCATCGAACCGGACTGCAGCTACTAGCTCAAGCGTTGCCCCAAAATCCTCCTCCGTCTCGCCCGGGTAGCCGACCATCAGGTCGGTCGTGATGGCGATGTCGGACATCAGCTCCCGTGCCCAGGCGACTGTCATTCGGTAGCGGTCGGCCGTGTACCACCGGTGCATGGCGCGCAGCACGCGGTCCGACCCCGCCTGAACGGGCAGATGCAGGTGCTCGCAGACGGTGGGACACTCCGCCATGGCATCAAGGAGCGCTCGGGAGGCGTCTTTGGGGTGGGACGTGAGAAACCGGAGCCTCAGATCCGGAACAGCGCGATCTAAAGCTCGTAGAAGCATCGGAAAGTCATGTTCTCCATCGTAGTATGAGTTGACATTCTGACCCAGGAGGGTGATGTCCCCAAAGCCCGACTCGCTTAGCCCCCGCACCTCGCTCACCACATCGGCCAGCGGCCGGCTGCGCTCCCGGCCACGCGTCCTGGGGACGATACAGTACGCGCAGTCGTTGTCGCAGCCGCGGATGATGGTCACCTGCGTCCGTACGCCGGACCGACGCTCGCCGACGATGTCGGAATACAGCTCCGTTTCAGCGCCGGCGCAACTGACCACCTTGGGTCCCCGATACTCCGCAACCTCAGCGGGCAGGGCCCGGTAAACGTCGCTGCCCGCAACCAGGTCCAAGCCGGGGATAAGGTCGAGCAACTCCTGGCCCATGCGCTCGGCCATGCATCCAACGGCCCCGACCAGGAGCCCAGGCCTCTCATCTTTGAGCCGCGTATACTGACGCAGACGACTCTGGGCGCGATTCTCCGCATGCTCACGCACTGCGCATGTGTTGACGAGGATGAGGTCGGCGCTCGTCTTCCCATCTGTGAGCGTCCATCCGCGCCGTTCGAAGAGGGTGCCAAGGACGGCCGTGTCCACCGTGTTCATCTCGCAGCCGAAGGTTTCTATATAGAGGAGAGAACCGGGCATCTCATCTCCTTCTAGGCAAGTCTTTGAACATCAAGGAAGCTAGGCCCGCACGGAGGAGATGTCAAGCAACGGAAAGGCGATGCGCTGCTGCCTGGTGTCATAAGCCCGACGGCCTACGCCAACCGGTCCGTCCGCTGGGGTCGCGCTACGCCTCGCGCAGCCGTGGGTCCAGACGGGCATGGAGGAGATCGGTCATCATGTTAACCAAAAGGAAGCTCGTCGCAACCAGTAGAGCGCCGCCCTGCACGGCGCGCACGTCCCGCGACGCGACGCTAAGGTAAAGCCAGCGCCCCACACCCGGCCATCCGAAGACCGTCTCGGTGATGACCGCACCCCCCAGAAGCCGTCCGAACTCCAGCCCAGCTACGATCAGCACCGGGCCGAGGGCATTCGCCATCGCGTGGCGCAGGACGATGGTCTGCCAGCCTGCGCCTTTGGCCCGAGCGGTCCGCGCGAAGTCGCTCGCGAGTGCCTCGGTCAGCGTCGTACGGATCATCCGGGCGAGGGCTGCCGTGGGTGCCCAGGCCAGGGTAGCAGCGGGAAGGGCCAGATGCGCGGCTGCGTCCGCCACCGCGGCAGGCCGCCGTCCAATGAGAGCGTCAAGGAACAGAAAGCCTGTGGGCCCGCCAGTAGCCATCCCCAGCGAACTTCGACCTGAGACCGGCAAAAGCCCTAGCTTGAGCGCAAGAAGCCACAAGAGCATCAACCCAAGCCAGAACACCGGCACGGATACCCCTCCAAACGCGACGGTCGTGCTCACGCGGCTCGCCCAACTGCCGGGGTGAGCCGCCCCGATCACACCCAGAGGGAGCGCGGCCATGCAAGCCAATACCATCGCACTTGCCGCCAGTTCAAGTGTGGCCGGAAACCGTCGCCAGAGTTCGGCGGATATAGGCTCATGCGTGCGGAAGGATTCACCCAGGTCGCCGCGCGCCAGAGCCTTGAGGTAGCTCCACAACTGGACCCAAGCCGGCCGGTCCAGACCCATCTCCGCGCGCAGCTTCGCCACGGCCTCCGGTGTCGCGCGTTCGCCGAGCATCACGCGTGCTGGGTCGCCCGGAACGAGCGCCAGCGCGAAGAAGACCAGCGTCACGACGCCGATGAGCGTCGGCAGAAGCTGGCTGAGCCGCCGAAATAGTAGAGTCGCCACGGTAGCCCTAGACCTTACTCCGGCGCTCCGTTACGGCGCGCCTCGGCGGGTGCGGTGAAGCCGGATCTTGCCCGTCGGATGCAGGTTCAATCCCACAATCTCCCGCCTCATCGCCATGAGTTGCTCCGCGTGGACGATGGGCACCCAGGGCGCATCCAGATGGATGAACGCCTGTGCCTGGCGGTAGAGGTCGGAACGCTGTGCGCGATCGGTGAGATGCCGCGCCTGCGAAAGCAGACGATCCAGCGCAGGATTGCGGTAGAACGCGATGTTCTGCGCGGGAACCTCCGCCGCCCGGCCGCTGAGCAGGACGTAAAGGAAGTTATCGGGGTCGCCGTTGTCGCCCGTCCAGCCTAAAAGCGCCATCTCGTGCTCGCCGCGGGAGACCTTGTCCAAGTAGGTGCCCCACTCGTAGGTCGTCACCTCGGCGCGCACGCCGATGGACGTCAAATCGGCCTGAATCACCTGAGCCACGCGCTCAGGCTGGGGCATATAGGGCCTGGGGACCGTCATGCTCCATAGCCGCGCGGCGAAGCCTTCCGCCATGCCGGCCTCCGCCAGAAGTCGCCGCGCCTCGACCGGATCGTAGCGATAAGGCGTGATCGCGTCGCTAGCCGACCACACCGTCGGGGGCAGCGGACCCGCCGCAACTCGGGCCCTGCCGCCATAGAGCGTCTCGACCAACGCATCCCGATTGATCGCATGGTTGATCGCCCGGCGAACGCGCGGATCGTCGAAGGGGGGCCTCGTGCAATTCATCGCCAGATAAGCGACATTCATCCCCGGTGCACTCAAGAGCTTTAGGTCCTCCCTGCCAGCGATTTCGGCCGCGAAGTCGGGTGAGACGCCATCCATCACGTCAATGGCTCCCCCGAGCAACTCGAGTAGCCGCGTCGTGTTATCGGGGATGGAGCGAAAGACCACGCGCCGAAGAGGCGGCGTCTGGCCCCAGTAGTCGGGGTTGCGCTCGAGCACGACGCGGTCGTCTTTGACCCACTCGGCCAATCGGAAGGGCCCCGTCCCCACCGGGTGCTTGAAATAGGCATCACCATGCGTACGGACGGCCGTCGGGCTGGGGATCGCACAGAAATTCATGGCCAGATTGGCCAGAAACGGTGCGTGCGCCTCGTAGAGACCGAAGACGACCGTGGAATCGTTCATAGCTTTCACGTCGCGCACGATCCCGCTCATGCCCATCGCCTCCCAGTAGAGAAAGCTCCCGCGTACCGGCGGATATTTCTCCCTGGTGAACTGCCGCTCCAGGGCGAAGACGACGGCATGAGCATCGAAAGGCGTCCCATCGTGAAAGCGCACGCCGCTCCGAAGGTGAAAGGTCCACGACAGTCCATCCTCCGACACTGACCAGTACGTCGCCAGGGCCGGCATGATCTCGGTGGATCCCTCGGCATAGGCGACGAGCGTATCGTAGAGGCTGTCGCATACTTTGTAAGATTCGCCGTCCGACTCCAACGCTGGGTCCAACCCGACGGAATCGCCGCCGCGCCCATAGACAAGGGTGTCGTGGGGCACCTGCACGCACCCACAGGTCGCTGCCACCAGAACCGCCACCGCCCACACCCATGAGACGCGATCATTCATCTTCGGTCGTCCGCACCTCGATCACGCCGGCACGAGCTTCGATCACGATCTCCAACCGCTCGTCGTCCGCATCCCAAGCGTCGTTCACATAGGCTCCGTCGCTCCGTTCCCGGAAGTCCTCGGGCGCCTGGAACCCGACCAAGAGACCGCCCGGAGGCCGAACCAGAACACCGATCTCAGGCGGCACCTCCAGCACGAGGCTGCCCAGATTGATGGCAACGCGTGCCCGAAGGCGACGCACCATGTTACCTGCAAAACCAAGATGGAACTTTCCCGTCCCTCCTGAGAAGTCCAGCGACTCGATACCGGCGCGACCCAGGCCCGTAGCGGTGAACGTCCCCGAGGCGTCCACCGAAAGGCGACGGATGGAGGTGCGGTTCGGCACGTCGAAGGTCAGTTCCGCTGATCCCCCATCCAGTTCCAAATCTAGGTCGGACACGGCCAAATCGCCCAGACGAAGGGCACACTGGACCTCCTTTAAGTGGACGGAGAGCAACAATCGCGGGAGAGGTGAGAGGCGGATCGTGTAGGCTGTCTGCTCCGCGCTCTGCGGTCCGAAGAGGGAAGTCTCAGAGGCGTGCTCGCGCGCACGAATGAGGACCCGTTCGAGCGCGCCCTCACGTGCCAGCGTGTCCACTTGCGGGCTCACGCTGTGGGCGTCGTACGCGATGTCGACCGCGCACAGGGTCGCGGAATCGCCCGCCGCGATCTGCACAGCGCCCGAAGACAGGTCAATGTCGACGGCCAACTCCTGCTCGCCGCTGTAGGGCACCCGCAGGCGCTGCTTCCGGAAATCATACCCTGCGGCAGGATCGCTCAGCGCCACCCACGCAGCGACCGAGCCGACCCACAAGGTGCCCCAGCCCAAACCTCGTAAACGGATCACACCACACCCGATAAGCCTTCGACGCTGCCTCCATGAACGGCAGATGCAGCCGCAGTCGGCGTCTCTTGATGCCTTTCTTCCCCCCCGCGAGGCTTCGCCATCCATCGAGCCGGAAGCGCCAAAACCAGCGTGCCCACGAGTGCTGCTAGGACGAGTGCACGCACGGCCGCGTGCCCCTCAGGCGACGAGGCGTCCAGCCCGAAAGCATCCAGACCGAGACGGCCGAATTCGTATGCCAGCGCGGACTGCGGCAGCGCCAGCGCAGCCGCGCGCCATCGGTGTTCCTCTTTCCGCTCTCCCAACCAAAACTGCCATCCAAAACGGGTCAGGAGCCCCAGGACGATATAGACTAGGATAGGGGTGACCGGTGATGGAAAGGCCATAACCTCGACCGTCGCCAGACGCAAACCGAACAGTACAAAGGCCGGATAGATCGAGAAGGAGGCGAGTTCTTGCACGTAGCCTGTGACCGGAGCCGAAGCCCCGTCTCCGACCGCGAGCGCCACGCCGGCACCCACACCGCCTAAAAAGCAGGCCAGGGCACTCCAAGGCCCGCCCCACCAACTGGCCCATAGGGCGAAAATCACCAGTCCACTCAGCGCTGACCCGGGACCCAGCATCCGCGATCCTGCGCGCACCACGCCGCCTACGAGACCGCCCACGAGCATCGCAGCCCCAGCGATCCCGAGCGGACCCAGGGTGATCCCAGCATCCCAGCGAGCCAGAACGGCGATGACCAGGAACACCGTAGCCCACAGGGTGACGGCCCTGCCTATAGCGCGCATGATCCACTCCCCGGGGGGCCTCTCGGCATCGTCAGAGCCAGCACCAGACCACAGGATGACGGCAGGCACCGCCGCCGCTACACCAAGCGCAGCAGCAGCCCTCGCGCCCGTGATGCCCGGAAGGCCCAAAGCCAGAGCGGTCACTGCTGCGGTCGCCACGCCACCGAGTGCATCGCGACGGAGCCCCGAAAGCAGGGCTCGCGCGTTCCATTCCGACATGGCTCGCGCCCCGATCCCGATCCCGATCAGGGCGAGCACAGCTCCGTAAGCGACCGCGCCTTCGAGAAGGAGATGGTCGCCTCCAAAACGTCCGAGGAACATCACCGCCACTAGCGCAACAGCCGCGCTCCCGCTCGCTCTGCCCAGGCCCACGCTTGCTGTCAGGCGTCCAGCGAAGAAGCCTATTATGCAGAGCGTTGCCAGGCCGCACACCTGCGCAGCCAGCGGGGGGCTTCCCTCCCCGACGGCAAAGAGAGTCAACCCAACGCTCAGAACGATGCCGAACAGAACGCGCATGCCGCTACTGTATGCAGGAAAAGGGAACCGGCCACGCCCAATGGAGGCTTCACCGTGGGGCCCAGGTTAAAGGCACATTCGCCCTGCGAGTGCGCGGCCGGCCCACCTTCATGCCCAAAGGCCGCGCTGCCATATGAGCCGGCGCGATGGCGGCCGCGAGCTCCGTCACAAGCCACAGGACGGACGCAACGAACAGGAGCTTCTCCGCCCACAAGGAGTGGAACTGGGCGGCAGCATCGAGTGCAATAACCAGGGGGAGTACGCCCGCCGGCAGAAACGCAAATCCCAATGCCAGGCGGTCCACACCCGCACGCTGAAATGTGATGCTGGCAGCCAAGTTCAACCCAACCAAGCCCGCAAGGGCTCGAACCGAGACCGCTGCTGCTGCAAGTAAGGCTACGAAAGCCAGATCGGCCCCGACGGACCGCCAGACGACCCCGAGCCCCACACCAGCCGTCAGCGCGACCACCGCGCCAGCCGCTTCCTCCAGGCCCGCCACGGCAGTACGCAACTCGACCGGGCGAAGCGTCGCATTGCCCAGCCAGGCTCCGAGGATGAGGCCCGACGCCAACGCGGAGGTACCCGTCGCGGCCGCCAGACCGGCCATCAGCACGACGCAGCAGACGAGCACGTAGTGAAGGACACTGTTGGGTAGCGTCTCGGCGGTCAAGTAGCGTGCGATGATACCCACTGAGATGCCGATCGCAACCGGCTCTACGATCGTCGCGATGCGCCCCGTGACCGGAATGCGTCCGAGCACAAAACTCGGGTGCGACTGGCCCACCACAAGAACGCCAGCCGCTACGAGCAGCGGCAGCCCATTCCACGGGAGGGCGATTTCTCGGAGGAAAGCACGTGAGCGATCGCGGGCCTTTGAACCGGGGTCGTCTCCCGATTCCCACAGTCCATGCACCACAGTGCAACACGCGCCGAACATCAGGACAAAAGGCGCAAGACCGGCAAGCGTCAGGTTGCTCTCTCGCGGTCCCACTAGAGCGACGACGGCGAGAACGACGAGCGCCGCCACGCTCAACCACGCGCCCGCAGCCACGGCCCAGAAGATGAGAACGGTTCGCGCTCGCGCTAGAAACCAACGGATGTCCAGCCTCAGACCCACTGATAGCCCTACCCAGCCTGTGGCCAACCCCGCCGCGAGCGTGAACGCGGGGCTCGGCCAAGAGCCTATCGTGAGCTTACCCGCCCACGCGACAACGAGTCCCAAAGCAAACCACAGGGCGTGTGCTTGCATCAGGTGCGCTACCGGTCCGGGCAAACGCTCACGGCGTGCTAGCGCGTCCACCGCGAGCAGGACCGCCACGCCGCCCGCAAAGGTCAGCACCCAGCGCATTCAGCGCTCTCCAGCTCTAGTGATTGACATCCCTGGGAGCCCAAGCTATATTGCAATGTTACAATGGGACAGTGGAGGCTGGAGGAGGCGCGGTAACTGATGGAGGCAGCCGGCACGAGGTGAACTGTAGCTGGCGACCAAGCCGGGCTGTCGAGCGCCGGCTTAAGCCTCACTGCCACGGTGCAAAAGCGGGGACGGCCTATGGTCGTGCCCGCTTTTGTTTTGAGTCAGAGCTCACGTGGCACCCTGGGTTCCGGCGATCGGTAACGGTTCGCATCAGAACGGTAGGTCATCCTCGTCTTGGGTTGCCGGCTTCTGTTCGCGCGCCGCTGGTCGTTCGCGCGGCTCTTCCATCCCAGCCGCTTCGCGCGAACCCAGCATTTGCACTTCGCGCGCATCGATCTCCGTGCGGTACTGGGTCACGCCGTTCTGATCATCCCAGGACCGCGTACGAATACGCCCCTCAACGTAGACCTGTCTCCCTTTGCTCAGGTACTCACCGCAGATCTCCGCGAGCCGCCGCCAGGCCACGACCGTATGCCATTCGGTTTGCTCACGCTGCTCGCCGTCACGTGAGTTCCAACGTTCTGTCGTGGCCATCCGGAAGTTGCACACGGGCGTGCCGTCCGGCGTGTAACGCAACTCGGGATCGCCTCCCAGGTGGCCGATGAGAATGACCTTGTTGATGCCGCGCGCCATGGCCTTCCCCCACTCTCAGAAGATAAGATTCGAAGCTACTGGAACTTACGCTCGCGAATATCGCTGCCACACCCTGTCTTGTCAATCCCTTTCTCGCAGCGCACCAGAGGGAGCTACCCACATCGGTCGGCGCTCTTCCGTCCGGTGCGCTAATGCCACGGAGGGTTGAGCCTTATGCCTCTGCGCATCCGGGACGACGCCTTCACCTTCAACGACGTGTCCCTGGTTCCCCGTGAATCGGACGTGCTGCCCACCGAGGCCCATGTCCACACTCGGCTGACGCGAGGGATTGAACTGAAGATCCCCGTCATCAGCGCCGCGATGGACACCGTCACTACGGCGCCTATGGCCATCGCCATGGCCCGTCAGGGCGGCTTGGGCGTCATCCACAAGAACCTTCCGCCCGAAGAGCAAGCCCTGGAGGTGGACCTGGTCAAGCGCTCCGAAAGCGGGATGATCGTCAACCCCATCACCCTCGCGCCCGAGCGCAGGGTCTCCGACGCATTGGCCCTTATGCGCGAGTTTCGCATCTCCGGCGTGCCAATCGTCGAGGACGGCGGCCGACTCGTGGGCATCGTCACCAACCGGGACCTGCTTTTCGAGAGTGATAGCTCCCAGGAACTCCGTCTCGTTATGACCTCGAATGGCCTGATGACGGCGCCGGTGGGCACCACGCTCGAAGAAGCGGAGCGCATCCTACATCACCATCGCATCGAGAAGCTTCCCGTAGTGGACGACAACGGCACCTTGCGCGGCTTGATCACCGTCAAGGACATCCACAAAAAGCGCCAGTTTCCCAGCGCCTGCAAGGATGAGATGGGCCGGCTGCGTGTCGCGGCTGCGGTCGAGATCGGATCGGGCGGCATCAGCCGAGCCGAGAAACTGGCGGCGGCAGGCTGTGATGTGATCGTCGTTGACACCGCGCACGGCCACTCGCGCCGAGTCATCGAGACGGTGCGCGAGCTACGCGGGCTCCTGGAGGACAGACAGATCATCGCGGGCAACGTCGCCACCGCCGAAGGTGCCATCGCCCTGGCGAGCGCCGGCGCTGACGGGATTAAGGTCGGCATGGGCCCGGCATCCATCTGCACCACTCGTGTCGTCGCCGGGATTGGGGTTCCCCAGCTCACGGCCATCGCTGAGTGCGCCGATGCGCTGGGTGACGAGATTCCGATCATTGCCGACGGCGGCATCGAGTTCTCCGGTGATATCGTCAAGGCCATCGCCTCGGGCGGGCACTCCGTCATGATCGGTAGCCTTCTCGCGGGCACGGAAGAGAGCCCCGGCGAGACCATCCTGTACGAAGGGCGCGCCTATAAGGCCTACCGGGGCATGGGCAGCCTGCCCGCCATGGTACAGGGCTCGGGGGATCGCTACTTCCAGGACGAGGTGGACGACGAGCGGAAGATGATCCCGGAGGGCATCGAGGGGCGTGTGCCTTACAAGGGACCCGTCGCCGAATCGCTCTTCCACTTAGTCGGTGGCCTGCGCACCGGCATGGGCTATTGCGGCTGCCGTACCCTCGAGGAACTACGCACCCAGACCGAGTTCGTCAAGATCACCGGTGCAGGATTGCGCGAGGCCCATCCGCACGGAGTAACCATCACGCGAGAGGCGCCCAACTACCAGCTTAGCGGTATGACCGCTTAGCGCGCACCACTGTCAACCGCGGTCGAGGGGCTCACTGCAGCGATGCATTTGTGGCCGTCGCGTCGTTCCCCTGCGCAGGCGCTTCCACCAGACGATGCTCGCCGCATATTTCAATAGACCCACTATGGTACGGCAGGCATCCCACGCAAGCCCGAGCGGGATCGGCCCTAGCCACGCAAGGCAAGGGCTCGTCCGCCGAAAGAAGGCGAGCTGACCTCGCAAGCGCCGGATGATCTTACGTGGCGTGAAGGCCCCGCCGCTAGAGACGGAGATGCGGTGCCATACCCGCGCCTCGGGCACGTACCAGAGTTCGTATCCCGCCGCCCGCGCCTGGTGGCACCAATAAGTATCCTCAGCGTACATGCCGAAGGTCGGGTCCAGGCGTCCGACGCGCTTTAACGCCTCACAATTCGCCAGGATCGCGCAGCCGGTGATGTAATCGCTTTTACGCGGTTGATCATGCTGTCCTCGGTCCAGTTCTCTAAGCCCCACGTGCCAGACGCGCCCAAACCAGTACGAGATCCGCCCCCCCGCAAACCAGATGCGATCCCGCTCTTCGACAAGCTCGGGCTGCTCGCGCGCGTAGAGCACCTTCGGACCCACAGCAGCCGCTTCAGGATGAACCCGCGCGAAGTCGACGAGCGCCCCAAGGGATGGCGGGGCCACCATCGTGTCGTTGTTGAGCAGCCACACGTACGCCACTTCGGCCGCAAGCGCTCGCTGGATCCCAACGTTCGCCCCGTGCGCGAAGCCTTCGTTAGAAGGCAACTCCACAACCTCGAGCCGCTTCCCGCCCCCAGCGACGGTGTGGCTCATCCCGAGCCTGCGCACCGCCTCGGCGGAGCCATCCGTCGAACCGTTATCCACGACGATGACCTGCACACTCGGATAGTCCAGCGCCAAGAGCGACCGTACACAGTCGCAGGTGATCTCCCGCAAGTTCCACGAGACGACAACTACGGCGACGGGCGGTCCTTCAAAGGGTTCGAAACCAGCCGATAGACCGCTAGGCACCATCCGTCAGCATCTCTATGGCAATGGCCGCTGCGCGTTGAGATGCGCCGGGTTCGCCAAGGCAGCGCACGACTCCTTCCAAAGCGCGCTGGCAGACGGCCCTGCGCTTGCCGTCGCACAACAGGGGCGCCACTTCTCCAGCGAGCCGCTCGGGTGTCGCCGCCCCCTGGACGAGCTCCGGCACGACGGGTGCGCGAGCGACGAGGTTGACCATCGCGATGTGAGGGACCCGCACAAGAAGCCGTGCGACGGTATAGGTCGCGAGCGACGTTTTGTACACTGCGGCGAGCGGCGTCCCCAAGATGGCACACTCCAGGGTCGCCGTGCCCGAAGCAGCGATCACGGCGTCGCTGTAGCGCATCACGTCATAGGTCATTTCGCGCACCACGGGAGCATGCAGGGCGTTGGCCTCAGCAGCGTAGTAGCTCCCATCGGGCACCGTCGGCGCCGCACCGATGATGACCTCGAGCTGCGGCATCTGCGCCTGGAGCCGCGCGGCTGCATGAAGCATAGTCGGCAGCATGGCCCGCACCTCCTGGACGCGCGAGCCGGGTAAAAGACCCAGGAGCAGGCCAGCCCCACGCAAGCCTGCTCTCTCCAGCAAAGCCTCCCGCGAGGTGCGTGCGGCGACTACATCCAGAAGCGGGTGACCGACAAAGTCCGCCCGAAGACCGAAGCGCTCATAGAACGGGACCTCGAAGGCGAAGACGACGATCATCCGGTCCACCAGCCGCGCCAGGAGACGTGCCCGCCACGCCCGCCATGCCCAGACCTGGGGGCTGATGTAGTACATGACGCGGACGCCGGCTTCGTGCGCCAGGCGAGCCACGCGGATATTGAAATCGGGGTAATCGATCAGGATGACAAGCCGTGGACGCCGTGCCTGAAGCGCGCGGCCCAGTTCACGCAGGACCCGACGCACCAGCGGCAGATGGCGCAGCACCTCGACCAGCCCCATGACGGACAGCCGATCGATATGCTCGACGAGCTCGACTCCCGCGGCCGCCATCCGGTCGCCACCCACCCCGAAAAAACGGAGCCGGGGCGCCCGCTCACGGATTGCGCCCACCAGTGAAGCCCCATGCAGATCGCCCGAAGCTTCCCCGGCAACGATCAGAACCTCCGCGTCCATCGTGCTCCCGCCCTCAGGACACGGTCTCGGACACCATCGCGCTCAGCACACGCTCGGCCAGCCGCAGCGCCTCGAGTCCCGCTTCGCCGTCCACCGAGGGTGACCGCCCCTCCCGTATGCCGGCTACGAACGTCTCCAACTCCGCAGCCAGCGGCTCGACCTCCGGCCCCCGCAGGATTCCGCCCTCAAGCGGCAAGGGTTCCCCCTCGGCCAACGGTGCATCACGACGCAGACGAATGACCTCACAAGTCCCTCCCAGGAAGTCGAGCGCCATGTAGGCGTCTCGCTGGAAGACCCGCATCCGCCGCATCTGTTTCTGCGAGAAGCGGCTCGCCGTCACGTTGGCGACGCAGCCATCGCCAAAGACCAGCCGCGCGTTGGCGATATCCACCTGGCTCGAGACGACCGATACCCCCACTGCGGCGACTTCGGTGACGTGACTGGGGATCAGCGCCAGCAAAAGGTCCAAGTCGTGGATCATGAGATCCAGCACCACGGCCACGTCCGTCCCGCGGGGCGAATAAGCCGCCAGTCGGTGCGATTCGATGAAACGCGGCGCGACTTCCATCTCTCTAAGCACCATGAAAGCCGGGTTGAACCGTTCCACGTGGCCCACTCCCAAGTGCCGTCGGGCCGAGCCCGCGGTCGCGACCATCCGCTCAGCCTCCGCGACCGTCGCCGCGATGGGCTTTTCCACGAGCACGTGCGCGCCCGCTTCCAGCGCAGTGCACCCGACGCTGGCGTGCTCGGCCGTCGGCACGGCAATGCTGACGGCATCCACTTCATCTAGGAGCGCATGGGACTGTTCAAAAGCGCGTACCCCGAATTCATGGGCTACCGCCTCGGCCCGGCCCGCGTCGATGTCGTGAACGCCGACCAGCACGCAGCCAGCCATTTCCGCGTAGACCCGCGCATGCTGGCGCCCGAGCCGACCGGCACCGATCACCCCCGCCCGTATCGTCATCGAATCGCAGTGCTCGCTTGAGCTAAACAAAAACGCCGCGCCCGTGGACGCGGCACAGGACCCACCCAGCGTCCTACTTGATGATGCCTCGCCCGCTCGTCCGGACAAACTCCAGAAAGTGCTGGACGTGGGGGTCATCCTGCAATGTCTCGGCCGCGCGCTCGAGGGCTTGCGTGGTGTTAAAGCCCGAACGGAAGAAAAGTCGGTACGTACACTTGAGTGCCGCGATCGTCTCGGTTGAAAAGCCGCGACGTGTCAGGCCGATGATGTTCAGGCCCGTCGGTCGAAGCGGCTCGCCGCCGGCGCGGACGTACGGCGGCACATCCTTGGGGATCCGGTAGCCGCCACCGATGATCGTGTGCGCCCCGACGCGCACGAACTGGTGGACCGGCACCAGCCCGGAGATGATGGCGTAATCTTCGACGAGCACGTGCCCTGCGAGCGCTGATGCATTGCCGATGATGACGTAGTCGCCGATCTGACAATCGTGCGCGACGTGGCTATACGCCTGCAAGAGGCAGTCCTCGCCCACGTGCGTCTCGAGTCCTCCCTCCTTCGAGCCGCGGTTGAGCGTGGCGTATTCCCGTACCACCGTGCGCGCGCCGATGGACAGCCGCGAAGGTTCGCCCTCGTACTTTAGAGTCTGGGGAGGTGAACCCACGACAGCCCCAAGACATACGGTGACGCTTGTGCCGACGTTCGTGCGCTGGCCGACGAAGGCATAGGGCCCGATGCGCGTCCCGCGTCCGATGATGGCATCTGCCTCGATGATGGCGCCGGGGCCAACGGACACATCACGAGCCAGCTCGGCCTTAGGATTGACGATTGCGGTAGGATGAATGCCGGGGTCCCACTCCCATCCCACGTCCCGGCCCGCGGAGGAGATCACGCCGGTCGCGCGGTCGCCAGACACTACAAGCGCCTTCCTGACTCGTTGTCCTTGATCCGCTTCTCGCGGCGATCCACGGTCATGGCGGTCATCATCGCCTCACAGGTCAGGTCGTTCCCGACGTAAGCCTTACCCTGCATCTTGTAGATGTTCCCTCGCCTGCGGATGAGCTCGAGCTCCAGGCGAAGTTGATCGCCGGGCACCACCGGCTTCCGGAACCTGGCTTTATCGACACCCATGAAGTAGACCACCTTGTCCTGAGGTCGTTCCTCCGCGTTGAGCATCAGAAGGCCCCCGGTCTGCGCCATCGCCTCAATTTGAAGCACGGCGGGCATCACCGGCTCGCCCGGGAAGTGACCCGCGAAGTATCCCTCGTTAACGCTGACGTTCTTGATGCCGACCACGCGCTCCCCTGGCACGAGGTCGAGGATGCGGTCTACCATCAGGAAGGGGAAACGGTGAGGCATGATCTGCTGGATGGCGTTGACGTCGAAGAAATATCTCTTGCCCACCGGCAACTGGTACTTGCTGGCGATTTGGCGCTTAAGGTGCATCTTACGGATCTTGGACACCAGTTCGATGTTGGCCGCGTGGCCCGAGCGCGCCGCCATGACGTGGCCCCGCAAAGGCGCCCCCAGAAGTGAGAGGTCGCCGATCAGGTCCAGCGTCTTGTGCCGGCAGAACTCATTGGCAAAACGTAGCGCTGTGCCGTTGAGGGTGCCGTTCTGACCGATGTAGACTTGACCCTCTACGCCGAACAGCGTTGCCAATCGGTCCAGCTCCGCCTGATCGAACTCGCGGTCGGCCACGACGACCGCACAATCGATGCCGCCGCCCTTGATGAGCCCTCGCTTGTGGAGTTCCTCAACCTCGCTGAGCATGCAGAACGTCCGCGCGGGCGCGAAGTCACTCTCGAATTCATCCAGCGAGTACATCGCCGCGTACTGTGTCCCGAACGGGGCGTTCGGATAGTCCATCATGAAAGTAACCCTGAAGCCGTCCGATGGGAGGACAACTAGCTCTACCCCCCCGTTCTTAACGTCGTCAACCTTGATCGCCTCCTCGATGACGACGTAATCGCGCGGCGAATCCTGCGCCTCGAAACCCGCTGCCTTGAGCGCCTCGAGGTAAATCAACGCGGACCCATCGCCGACCGGCGGCTCGGGACCATCGATCTCGACGATGACGTTGTCCACGTGCAGGCCCATCAAACTAGCCATCAGGTGCTCGACCGTGTGGACCACCGCGCCGTTCACCCCGATGGTCGTCTCGCGCGCGATGTCCACCACGTGCTCGACGTCCGCTGGAATCACCGGCTTGCTAGGCAGATCAGCCCGCACAAATCGCACGCCCGTACTGACCGGAGCCGGCAGGAACGTCGCCGTCACCGATGCTCCCGTGTGCAGACCCCGCCCGGACACCTGTGCGGGATGCTTGAGTGTCCGTTGCTTTTCGATCATTCCTTTCCTCGCAAACTCATCACCCGTTCAACCGTCTCAAGCCGACGCGTTAGACCTCGGACGGACCGCACCAGCGCCGGTAGCCGCGAGACCGCCGCCTCGATCCGCGCCCACGCTTTGAGTTCACGCGCCGGATGCCCGCTCACGCTCTGGCCTGCCGGGATCGAACGCGTGATCCCTGCCTGTGCCCCTGCGCGCACGCCATCGCCGATTTCAACGTGGCCGACGCTGCCCGCCTGTCCACCGATCTGCACCCATCGTCCTATCCGCGTGCTCCCGCAGAACCCGGCCTGGCCGGCGATGGCCGAGTGCTCGCCAATGGTCACGTTATGTGCGATCTGCACCAGGTTATCGATCTTCGTGCCCATCCCGATGCGGGTGACTCCCACTGTCGCCCGGTCCACGACCACGTTGGACCCGATCTCCACACCATTCCCAAGGATCACCGTCCCTAGTTGAGGGATGCGGTGGTAACCCTCCTCATCTATGGTGAAACCGAAGCCGTCGCGTCCGATGACCGCGCCCGCGTGAACGGTCACGTCGTCGCCTAGGATGCAGCCGTCATAGATGGTGACGTTGGGGTAGATCGTGCAGCGAGCACCCAGCCGCGTGCCCGGCCCGATGACGGCTCCAGCACCAATGACCGACCCTGCGCCGACAGCGGTCTCTCCCTCGATGACGGCGTTGGGCCCCACCTGCACGTCCGGAGCCAGACGAGCGGTGGGGTCGATCCAGGCACTGGGCGCAATGCCGCGCGGTGCCCACCTAGGCCCCGCGAAGACTTCGAGTACCTGACGGTAGGCGCGGTAAGGATCGGGCGTGACGATCGCCGCGACGCCGTCTGGCCGAGATAGGTCATCGGCCATGAGCACGGCCGTGGCTCGCGTCGACGCTAGGTGGCGCTTGTACAGCCTGTCAGCCACGAACGTCAGGTCACCCTCGCTCGCCTCGGTGATCCCGGCGACGCCCGATATGGTGGCGCTGGGGTCACCGCACAGCCTTCCCCCGACCCGGGCTGCGATCTGCGCTAGCGTCAGCGTCTGAGGCCGCAGGCGCCACAGCGGGGGCAGCTCAGGCTTCATCATGGTGCTTCGGAACCAGTGAGCCCAGGCGGCTGTGCTGTGGCCGTAGTATCGCTTTCCTCGATCAGCCCCAACTCCATTTCCTGCTTCCTGAGCTCATCAATGACGCGATCGGTGAGGTCATACTCCTGCTTCGCGAAGACGATGTTACCTTCGAGCGTATCGAAGACCAGGTCGTAGCCTCCCTCCTCGCCGAGCCGATCCAGGATCGCCTGCACCTTATCGAAGATGGGCTTGTTGAGTTCGGCACTCTTTTGCACAAGCTTCCCTCGAGGCGCAACGACCTCATTCACAAACCTCTGGAGATCCTCCATTTTCGCGCGGATCTGTTCTTCCAGTTCCGCCTTGCGCTCCTCGGTCAGCATAATCTGCTGGATTTCCAGTTGCTCATTGAGCGCCTCAATCTCCCGCTGCTTGGCTTCCGCCTCCTGGTTGAGCAATCCCTCGTACCGCTCCAGTTCTTGACGAGCCTGCTGGAACATCCTCGAGTTGGCCAGCACGCGCCCCGAGTCAATGTAGCCAATTTTTACCTCTCCAGCCGCCGGCGCCGCCCACAGCAAGGCCGTAGCCGCAGCGATGACCCAGTACGCCCCTTGGCACTTCCATGTCTCGCCTATGATCATCCTCCCTTTCAAGATGGTTCAGCCAATGCCAGCGGCACTGCGGCCTAGAAGCCTAGCAGGCCGAACTGGAAGTGGCTCCGCCACCGCCCTTTGCGTACATCCTCCGCATCCACGTTATCGAAGCCGTAGCCGAAGTCGAACCCGATCAGACCCAGGATGGGCGTGGCGACCCGCACACCGAGCCCGAGAGAACGCTTGAGGTCGAACGGGTCGGTGTCACGGACGCGCAGCCACGCGTTGCCGGCATCCGCAAAGAGAAGCCCATAAGCAGTATTTTGCACGAGCGGAAAACGCAACTCCACCGACCCCACCACCATCGTCTCACCGCCAATCTCCAAGCCCTGCTGAAACGGCCCTACCGAGCGATCGGCGTAGCCCCGGATCGTGCCGTCAAAGCTCACGCCCCCGGGCGTGAACCGCTCGCTCAGCGGCACGCGATCCCCGTCCCCATAGCTCGTAATGAGACCCGAGCGGCCTCGCATCAGGAACACCGCCTTTCCCACAGCCGGCATGTACATCTCAGCATCGAAGATATGTTTGATGTACTGCTCGTGTCCGCCTAAAAGCCCCCCAGCTAGCTCGAACAGATAGGAAAGTTGCGAGCCCTGTGTCGGAAACTGAGGGAAGTCGCGCGAGTCGCGCGTGAAAGTCGTGCTAGCCGCGCTGGTGGCCCGTGGCCGGCCCTCTTGAAGCTCGAAGGGGTTGCTGAAACCCACGGGGAAGCGGAGGTACTCGATCTCCTCGAACCGGTAACGAAAGATCAGGCGCGAGAAATCCGGCTTCTCCAGCCGCTTTCCGATGCGAATGAACCCGCCCTTGCGCCGCTCGTCGAAAGTATTGCGTGAACTGAACTGCCGCGTCTGACGGAACAACTCGAAGCTGCCCGAGGTCGGCGTCCCCAACAGCCACGGCTCGGTGAGTCCCAGGCGTAAGGTCTCCCGCCGCGACCCGAAATCCCAGTTCATCTCAACACGCTGGCCATTGCCCAGGAAATTGGGATGGAGCAGGGCGACCGTCCCAACCGCCTTGTCTCTCTCGCTGTAACCTGCGCCCAGTGAGGCCTGGCCCACCTGCTTTTCCGTCACCTCGAAACTCAGGTCCACATCCCCGTTCTCTACCGGCTCGATCTGAGGTTTGACGTCAGCGAAGAAGTTGAGCATGAAGATGTCACGCTGGCTGCGGGCAACGTCCCCGCGTCGGAAGGTTTGCCCCGGGAGTACGCTCAGTTCACGTCGGATCACGTGCTCCTTGGTCCTGGTGTTGCCGACGATCTTGACGGTACGAATCCGCGAGATGCTCCCCTCCTCGATCTCAAAGTGGATGCCGACCGTCCCCTCGCTCGGGATTTCCGATGCCCGCACATCAGCCGCCAGGTATCCTTTCTCCTGATAGCCGAACAACAGGTTCTGATACGTCTCTTCCAGCAGCTCCTGGTTGAACAACTCGCCCGGCTGAATCAACATCATTTCCTCGACTTCGATGTCCGACAATTGGGTATTCCCATCCCAAGTGACGTCGCCGAAGTCGAAGGGTTGACCCTCGTCCACGAAGAGCGTCAGATACAGACTCGCCTTGTCGTCACCGAAGGCGAGTGAGTCGCGGACCACGCGCCCGTCCCGGTAGCCCCGCGTACGGTACAGGTAGGCGATTCGTTGCTTGTCTTCCTCGAACATTTCGCGCTTGAAATCGCCGCTCCGATACCAGCGATCCTCCTTGGTCTCCATAGACTTCTTGATCGCATCGTCGTCCACCGCCGCATTGCCCACAAAGGTGATTCGCTTGACCTGTACCTTCCTACCTTCCTCGAGGTCGAAGTGCAGCTCGACACGCCCAGGGATAGCCGTTGCCGGCGTCTCCGCCCGTGCCTCTGCCAGTAGATACCCCTCCTCTTCGTACTTGTCCAGGAGCCTTCTCGTCGCCTTATGGATGTCGCGCGGACCCACCGCCTGGCCACGCACGAAGCCGACCACGTCGCGCAGCGTATCCGTCTTGAACTCATCGTTGCCCGAGAACGTGATCGCCTCCAGCGATGGCAACTCGTCCACCTGGATCTCCAGATACACGTCCGTCACCGTCCGGTCTCGCAATACCACCCGCACGTCACTGAAGATGCCCAGCTTATAGAGATGACTGACCGCATCGGCAACCGAGTCGGTAAATCGCTCGACGACGATGCGTTCACCGACCGTAAGGCCCGATACCTCGCGGATAAGCGCCTCGTCAGAGCGTTCGTTGCCCACGATGGTCACATCGGCGATATGCACTTCCTGGGCGCGAACCGGCAGGGCAAGGGCAAGCACCCATGATAGAAGGGCAACCCATCCCAGCGGCCTCAGGACCGCACTACACCCCATGTCCCGAGCCTCAGAACGGGAAGGAGTGGAGAATGCGGAAGAGCTTGTCATCATGGTCGTAAAGCCCGCTCCTCTCCAGTTCAAACTCAAACCGCGTGCCTCGCCGCATAAAGTACTGAAGGCCGAACAGATGGCGCAGTCCTATGGCGTTCCGCTGGAACTGATCTAACCCGGCTTCCAACTGGCTCGTATACGACACCAGAAAATTTCGGCTCAAATGCTCGCCTACCGTCAACCGCGAGCCCTGTAGCAGCGCCAGTTCAGACGTGCCATCGTCCAGCCCCGCGGGACTGGTGGTTCCACTGAAGAGGAGGTTGCGCGCGAACATCGGCGAGAACCGGATGACATCCAGGCCCAGGGCGCGCTTCATGCGTCGTTCGAAGGGGCGGAACAACAGTGGCCCCAGAAGATAGCTTTCCGTGCCATCGACCAGGGCATGCTTTGCCACGTCCACGTAAAGTCCATCGGTCAGCCCCAATTGCGCTAGCACCCTGTCTCGGCTATTATTGAGCAACGGATTGTCCGACACCAAGTCTAGCTGCGCTTCTGACCACCGAACGCGGTCCGCCCGCGCACCGGTCCGCTCGTCTATCCCGTACAACACCAATCGGATCTCTTCGTCGAAGCCGCCCTCCACATCCACGGTTTTCCGGGCACGGCCGTAAATCATCGCTTCGGCGCCGAACTTGCTGTCAAGGTTCACACCGCAGTGCTCGATGTCGAAGTCCATACCCAAACTGCTTACACGGCCTTGACGCGCCTCGACCGATCCGGCGGCCCAGAAATCCCCCTTGGTCTCGGAGCCGCGGAGCCGCAACGTGGTCCCCTCCAGGATCTTGGCGTTCATGCTCGCCACATTCGTACCAGCCACCTTGCCCAGCTTGAACTCCCCATCAAAAACGTACCATACGTTCTCGGCGACGACCACGTCAAGGTCCCACTGTACATCACGCAACGGATCATCATCGCCCTCGCCTGTCTCGCGGAACGGATAGGTCACCCGTGTGTCCGAGAGCACGATCACCCCGCGCACGACCGGCGCCTCTGCGGGGCCACCGATGGTGAGCCGTTCACCCCGCTGCTTCCCACGTAGACGGATCGTCGCGACGCCGCCGCGCTCCATCATTGCGGGTACACGCAGCCGCACGCCATCGCGTTCCGTCTCCAGACCTAGAGCACCGACCAGCAACCCCAATCCCTCGGCTATCATGGGCTCGGATACCTGGGCGAACCCGTCTTGCCCGGGCGTCCCATTGATCAACGTCACCTGTTTGCCTCTGAGGCGCCCTTCGACACCCTCTAGCCGTAGCCGGCGCGTCCCCTTCTCAACGAACAAACGTCCCCGCACGCCTTGGAGCTCGTCGGCAAGGCCGTAGAGCCATAGGCGGCCTCCTTCGAACGCCGCCTCGAAGTCGCCTACCACCGGCGCTCGGTAGGTCCCGGCCATACGCAGCCGCGCGACGCCCTGTCCATTGGCCTTGCGAACGAGCCCAAGATAGCGCGGCACCAGCGAGAGCACGTCGCCCTCGAGCTCCACTTGCACGTCCATCTCACGCAGGCCGTCCGCGGCCGCCGCCATCGGAATAGATCCAGCAGCCCACCCACGGTAGGTCGTTCCATGCGCCAGCCGAGCCGAGTGCAAGCTCACCTCGCGACCATCAAACGCTAGCTCCGTTCTCAGGCTGTCAAATGGCACACCAAAGGCTTCCCCGTCTGTGAGCAGTATCGATGCCTCGAGCCGGCGGCCCTTGGGGCTCTCGCGGACCTGCCCCGTGTAGCTAAGCGCCCCGGTGAGTTGATCCGGTCGAAAAAAGCCCAAAGGCCCCAAGAACGTCTCCGCCAGACGCGTCGCTCCGGACAGCTCGAGCTCGATTGGTTTCCCCGGCCTGCCGCTGCCTCGGGCGGTGACGATCTCGTCCGCGTCTTCGCGCAGGTCGAGATCCGCCAACCAGCCATCCGGCCCGTAGTCTATCGCTGCTCGCCCAGTGAGCCCCGATTCGCCGGCACCGTGCAGGTCGAGCGTGCCCTGGGCGGTTGGAGACCAAAACGGCCCTCCGATCTCGACCGATCCATCCAGCGAGCAGCCGCGCAGGAAGGGCATATTGTCGAGCGGGCTTGGAAGCCGGGCTGCGACGAGATCCCTGATTCTAAGCGCCCCTCCTAGAGTCCGCTCTGCGTCAGGAGCCACCCGCACATCCAGCGTCAGTGCGCCGCCAAGGCCCTCCAGGTTGAGGACGTGCGCGCCGCGCAGATGACCCTCGCCATGGACCACCAGGTCGCTCACCAACGGCGCAGACTTGGGGTCCGGCAGGCCCTCGAGCGTATACGTGAGATCATCCCCCGTCCGCGTAGCCTCAATGCGTGTGACCAGCCGTTGCCAGGCCTTCCCATGCCGTGCGATCCCAATCTGTCCCTGCGCCTCGAAGACCGCGGGTGTCCCTATGACGTGGAATGCTCCCCTCGCCGTAAACTGGCCCGGCAACTGCAAGGCGGCTAGGTCCACATCGAGAGCGAGGTCCGCGGTTGCGAAAGGCGCCTGGATGCGACCGGAGATGGCCATCTTGGGACCCTTCAACGAAAGCGTCATATCCCCTTCGGTAAAGGTAATATCGCCTTTCCATCTCCCGAGCTGAACAGTACCAGCGTCCAGGTCTGCCTCCGCCACCGTCACGTGTATCCTGGGAGCCGAGGGTGTCCCTGTGACCCGGCATGTCGCCTGAGCGATGCCAGAAATCGGCGCACTACCCACGGCCGCGGCCACATCCTCGATCCGAAGCGCTTGGGCGTCCAGGGTCAAGTCAAACGTCGCGGGCAGAGCCCTCAGGTCCACCTCTCCAGTCCCGACTAACTCCGACCGACCAGCGGTTGCCCTCAACTTGGTCAACTCGATCAACCCATCCTCGTAACCCAGGTCCATCGCTACATCCGTCACGACCAACCGCCCCCAGGATACATGCCCCGCCAGGAACGTGCCGTGGACATCAGGATCGCGGATGGGCCCGCTCACATTGATGACCGCAGCGCCCGTTCCTATGACACGACCCGACTTTGCGGTTAACGGAGACAGGTGCGTCCCTAGGTCGATGCTGGGCGTCGTGATGGTAAGCGCCAGCGACGGATCGCGGCTGAGAGTTACCGCACCACCCATCGTAAACGGCACCTCCCAGGCCCGACCCTCGCAGGCCTCGATGGCCATCCGATCCCCTTCGAGGCGAGCGGCGAGCGACAGGTCGCGCACGGGGGCGGCGCCACCTGAGATGTCCAGGGCCGCTCCCGCCACCTCCAGCGTTCCCTCGGGCCACTCGGTCAGGTTCGGGAAAAGAAGCGAGACGCGCGCCTCGCCGGAACGCAGCTTCATACGGCCGGGTAGCCACGCAGGAGGGATGCTCGCCAGGTCGGATACGCGCAGCTCCACCGAGGCGTTGCCCGTCCAAGTGCCGACCGCGAGATCCCCCAGGACCCGGAAGCTCGCCACCTCCGGGCCGACCTGCCCGTCCGCGCTGACGATCAAGCGGCCGCCTTCGAGCAATGTGATCTCGCCTTCAAGGGCGGTCAGTTCAATGGGCTGGCCCGTCGCGCGCTCCGCCGATAGCGTCCCATCCGTGAATGTGAGATGTTGCAGCGGTGGTAAGCTAGGGCGTGCTCGCCCCGCCGTGTCCGGTCGCGAACCGGGCTGCGATTTCCTATGACGCAACGTTACGGTGGGACGTTCGACATGAACGCCGCGCACGGCCCGAACGGGCTGATTGAGGCGGCTGATTAGAAGCCGTAGGAGACTATAGCGGATGCGGACGTCCGGTGCCTCGCAGACGAGGCGGTCGTCCTGGTAGCGCACGTCCCGCAGATGGACCGTCCGGAAGCCGACACCGAGTCGCCCGACGGTCAGTCGATTACCGAGTGCGATGCGCGCGTGGCGTAGAGCGGCCTCGCCTGCAGCCTGCAGCGCCGGACGGGAGAGCAGGTAAAACGCGGGCAGGCAGCACACGGCGGCAACGACGATGATCGCAGTCCATCGCTTCCGTGTCATGAGTGTTCAGCCTGACCGGGAGGTTGTTCACCGCATATATAAGAGAAGTCACTCTACCTCCCCGTGCCACCATCAAGGCACCGGGGGCCGAAAAGGGGCCGCGGCGACTTCTAGGCCGAACCGCTAGCTGACGGTCTCCGCCTCCAACTCGATCGACTCCTCCGACTCGTCGTCCTTGCTTCCCCTCTTAAACGCGACCCCATCGCCCTTGCGGTAGCAAACCACCTTCTCCCCCGCCCCGAACTTCTCCGCCAGGATTTCCTCCGATAGCGGATCTTCCACTAATCGCTGGATCGTCCGTTTCATCGGGCGGGCGCCGAGCACTGGATCGAACCCCTTCTCGGCCAGGAAGCTCTTCGCTCCCGAGGTGAGATCCAACTCAAGGTTGCGCCCTTTCAGCCGCTCCCGCACCTCGTCCAACTGTAAATCGACGACCTTGACGATTTCCTCTCTACTCAGCGGCTTGAAAACGATGACCTCATCGAGCCGGTTGAGGAACTCCGGCGTAAATGCCTTCTTCACTTCCGACTGGACCTTGTCCTGCATCTGATCTAGGAGCGTCTGCTCGTCAGCGGGATGGAAACCCAGGGAGCTGCCCTTGCTGATATCGCGCGTTCCCAGGTTCGACGTCATAATCACGATCGTATTGCGAAAGTCCACCTTGCGGCCCATGCTGTCGGTCAGAATGCCCTCATCCAGAACCTGGAGCAGAATGTTGAAGACGTCCGGATGCGCTTTCTCGATCTCGTCCAGCAACACCACACTGTATGGCCTGCGCCGCACTCGCTCGGTGATCTGGCCACCTTCGTCGTAGCCGATGTAACCCGGGGGCGCGCCCACCAGCCGGCTGACGGCGAACCGCTCCATGTACTCGGACATGTCCACCTTCACCAGAGCATCCCGATCCTCGAACAAGTATGCCGCCAACTCGCGCGCCATGTGCGTCTTGCCGCAGCCGGAAGGTCCCAAGAAGATGAAGCTGCCGATCGGTCTGCGCGGGTCTTTGAGGCCGGCGCGGGTGCGCCGAATCGCGCGGGAGAGCGCGCCGATGCCCTCGTCCTGACCTATGACCTGCTTGCCGAGCTCTTTGTCCATCTCCAGGAGCTTCTCGGATTCGCTCCGCGCCAGCCGGAAGATGGGTATGCCCGTCATGCTGCTGACGACCTCTTCAACTTCGTCTTCGCCCACCTCGACGGTCTCCCGCTTGACCTCCTCCTCCCACTTATGGCGTGCCTCGTCGAGCTCGCGCTTGAACTGCTTCTCCTTGTCACGTAGCTGGGCCGCCAGCTCGTAGTCTTGCCCCTTGACCGCCTCGTTCTTCTTGAGCTGAATCTCCTCGATGGCTCGCTCCTGGTCCTTGATCTCCGGCGGCACCGTCATGTTGGCCAGCCGCACGCGTGCGCCCGTCTCGTCGATGACATCGATGGCCTTATCGGGCAGGTAGCGGTCGGAAATGTAGCGGTCAGCCAACCTGGCCGCGGCCTCGACGGCCGCCTCGGAAATCTTCACCCTATGGTGCTCCTCATAGCGGCTCTTGAGGCCACGGAGGATCTCGATGGTATCCTCTACCGCGGGCGGCTCGACGATGATGGTCTGGAAGCGTCGCTCGAGTGCGCCATCCTTCTCAATGTACTTGCGATACTCGTCCATCGTCGTCGCACCGATGCACTGGAGCTCACCCCGGCCGAGTGCAGGCTTGAACATATTCGAGGCGTCCAGCGTGCCCTCAGCCGAACCCGCGCCGACGATCGTATGCAACTCATCAATGAAGATGATGACCTCTTGTTGGCTCTGCTGCAACTCGTTCATCACCGTCTTGATGCGCTCCTCGAACTGGCCTCGATACTTCGTGCCCGCGACGATAGCACCGATGTCCAGCGTCACGATCCGCTTGCCTTCGAGAACCTCGGGCACCTTCCGTTCGACGATCCGCTGCGCCAGACCCTCAACGATGGCCGTCTTGCCCACGCCCGGCTCGCCGATCAGGACCGGGTTATTCTTCTTGCGCCGCGATAGGATCTGGCTGACCCGTTCGATCTCCCTCTCGCGTCCGATCGTCGGATCCAGCTTGCCCTCGCGTGCCAGTTCCGTCAGGTCCCGACCGAAGTGATCCAGGTACGGCGTCTTCGACTTTTCCTTTTCCTTACGGCCGCGGCTCTTGCCCGAAAGCACCGCGTTCACTTCCGCCTTGACCGCCCGGTAGTCCACGCCGAAAGCTGCCAAGATCTGGGCCGCCACACCGTTCTTATCTTTGACCAGCGCCAGGAGAATGTGTTCAGTGCCGACGTACTCGGTCTTCGTCTCCTTCGCCTCTTCAGCGGCAACCTCCAGGATCTGTCTCGCCAGAGGCGTAAAGGGGACCTCGCCTGCCGTCGCCGTCGAGCTGCCCGTTGATTGAACGGCGTCCTCGATCGACTGGCGCAACGTCTCCAAGTTCAACCCCAGGTTGACCAGGACGGTGACCGCTACACCCTCGCCTTGCCGGACAATTCCCAGCAACAGGTGCTCGGTTCCGATGTAATCGTGACCCAGGCGAGCCGATTCTTGCCGTGCCAACTGGATCACCTTCTTGACCCGTTCAGTAAATCGGTTGTCCACCTGGATCCCCCGTCCTCTACCGCGCCAAAGCTCTTTTGAGCGCGCTGCCGAGTTCGCTAGCCGCCAGTGCCCTTGGTGAACTTACGCCGACATCCTGCCGTTCCACCGGGTTCCCTACCATCCAATACAATATAACAGAAACTACGCTCGATGCCCATTCAAATTCCCACCCCTTGACCGGACGATTCCCCCACGCATTCCCTGACCAGAGACGCGCGTAATGCATCCCGCTCACCATTCTTCATGCGCTGCCCGACCAGCTTCTGGACGTGGGACGGTTGGGTGATGACCATCAACTCGTTCAATCGCCGGGTGCTGGGCCGCTCCAAGAGCCCTAAGCTCAGGCCTAGCCTCGCCGCCGACGAGAGGTTCATGAACTCCTCCGCCGTCAGCACGCGCGCATGTCCAAGAATCCCGTAGGAGCGCCACACCTTGTCCTCGAGCTGGTTGCGCGCCTCGCTCAGGAGCGTCTCCCGGGCGTCACGCTCGTACTCGATGATCTGACCGACCACGCGCACCAGGCCCTCGATAATCTCCGTCTCCACCTTGCCGAGAGTGACCTGGTTGGAAATCTGAAACAGATTGCCAACCACCTCCGTTCCCTCGCCATAGAAGCCGCGCACCGTCAGCCCAAGTTGGGTCACGCCTCGAAGCACCTGCTCCATCTCCTGCGTGAGCACCAGAGCAGGGAGATGGATGAGCACCGAAGCGCGCAGCCCCGTACCGACATTCGTCGGGCAGGCCGTCAGATAGCCGATCGATTCCGAGAACGAGTACTCGGCCGCCTCGCCCAACTCCGCCTCCACAGCTAGCGCCAACTCGAAGGCCCGCTCCAGTTCCATGCCGGAGACGAACGCCTGGATCCGCAGGTGGTCCTCCTCGTTGAGCATGACGCTGACGGCCTCGCCCGGCCCGATCAACACGCCGCGCGATCCCTCCCGCTCCGCCAGCGCTGGGCTGATCAAGTGGCGCTCGATGAGCACCCGCTGATCGAGCTCCGAAAGCTCGCCCACGCTGAAGTAGGTCGCGCGCTTGAGCGTCTTGGCATCCTTGGCGACGGTCAGCATACGCGAGATGACCGTATCCAACTCTCTGGTGCGCGCTCGCGTCGTGAAGCGAATGCCCGCCAGATTCCGGGCCAGACGCACGCGCGAGGAAATGACGACCTCAGCATCTTTTCCGCTGCCATCCAGCCACTGGGCGTGGACGCCAACCATCTCGTCGAACGTCGCAGTCGGATCTCTATCGCCGATCTCTGCTGTTTGCATTTCCCTTCTCACGTCTCGGGGCTTAACGCGTTCCCTTGGTGCTGGCTGCACGTCGTGTGGAAATAGCATCCCGCAACCGCGCCGCCACCTCGAACTCCTCCTGCCGCACCGCTCGGCGTAGGCGCTCCTTCAACCGTGCCAGGTCCATCTCCAGTGAACTGCGCTGATCCAGCCATGCTGGGCGACGCCCAACGTGGCCTCCAGCACCGTGAATCCGCTTGAGCAGAGGGCTGAGCGCCTCACGAAACTCATCGAAGCACTCGCCGCAACCCAACCGCCCTCCGTCGCGGAATTCCCTGTACATCATCCCGCAGCCACGACAACGCATCTTATCCAGCGACTTCCGCTTGAACGCCTCCGATTCTTCCACGACGTTGGCCAGGAAATTCGCCACCGAGACTGGGGTCTGAACCACCGGCGCGGTGACCCCCTTCTCCTCGGCGCACCCCCTGCAAAGGTGGTAGGTGGCCTTCTCATCGTTGGCGATATACGTGAACACAACCGTCGCCGGTCTCTGCCCACAACTCTCGCAAGTCATCGCGAGATCCTCCCGAGCTAACGCATATCAGCCCGACCGCAGGCCTGACGCTCCAAGACGCTCGCGCGCGCGCCCTTCCCACAGCTCCACCACGCGATCGGCTCGCTCGGCGAGCGCAGCATCGTGCGTCGCTATCACAAACGTCTGGTGACGCTCCGAGCGGAACTGGACGATCAGATCGTGTAGCGCCGCCTTGGCTGCTGCGTCAAGGTTCCCCGAGGGCTCATCCGCTAGAACCACCGCGGGCGAATTGATCAGTGCCCGCGCGACCGCCACACGCTGCGCCTCGCCACCGGAGATCTCCGTCGGTCGATGCTCGGCTCGCCCTCCCAATCCCGCCGCTTCCAGCAGGTCGAGTGCATCCTTTCGGGCGTCATCGGCACCGTCTCCCTGGATCAATCGCGGCAGCATGACGTTCTCTAATGCCGTGAACTCCGGCAACAGATGATGAAACTGAAATATGAAACCCAGCGTCCGGTTCCGAAACCGCGCTAGCGCCTCGTCCGAAAGCACCTCCAGCTCCGAGGCCCCCACGCGCACGTGCCCCCGGCTCGGGCGATCCAGCCCCCCCAGGATATGCAGGAGCGTGCTCTTACCTACCCCCGAGGGCCCGACCACAGCTACGATCTCCTCCGCCACCACAGCTAGGTCCAGGCCGCGTAGGACTTCCAGCATACCCCCGGGCATGGGATAGCTCTTCCAAAGGTCCCGAGCCTCGACGATAGGCTCCACCTCGAACCTCCCTTCGGGGTCTCCCAGCGACCACGAGAACATCTCACGCGTACCGAATCGCTTCCACGGGCAACAGCGTCGCCGCTTTGCGCGCGGGATAGAGGCTCGCCAGAAGGCAGATCGCCAAAGCGGCCACGGCCACGCCCGCAAAATCGCCGGGGCGCATCTCCACAGGCAACGCACTGATAATATAGATATCAGCGGGCAACGAGATGAACGCAAACGTCTCCTGCATCCAGCACAGCACATAACCCACAGCCAGCCCCACCAGCGTACCCGCCGCTCCCACGAGCAAGCCTTGATAAGCGAAGATCCGGGTGATATTCCCCGCCGTCGCCCCCATCGCCTTGAGAATGCCGATCTCCCGCGTTTTCTCTAGAACGACCATGATCAGCGTGCTGGCGATGTTGAACGCCCCCACCAACACGATGAGGCTCAGGACGATGAACATGCCCCATTTCTCCAGCGTCATCCAACTGAACAAGTGCTTGTTTGCCTCCATCCAGTCGATGGCGTAGTGCGGATAGTGGAAACGTCGCTCCAGAGCTTTGCTTACCGCCGGCGCGTCGAACATGTCGCGCATCTTGACCTCGATCCCGGTCACGCGATCGTTCAGTCCAAAAAGACTCTGGGCCGCGGACACCGAGATCAGGGCCAACGCCGAGTCGAACTGGTGCATCCCCGTCTCGAAGATGCCTGTGACCACGAACTTCCCCAGCTTGGGCATCACCGGCACCAGAGGGAACTGACCGTCCGTCCCCTGCGGACTGACCAGATACACCGGCTCACCCGGCACCAGCCGCAGTCGGTCCGCAAGCCCGCGCCCCAGCACGATGCCCAGCACGCCATCCGCCTGTCGTTCCAGATCGAGGGCGCCGTAGGTCATCGTCCGCTCCAGGTCTGACACCTCCAGGATCGTTGCAGCGTCCACGCCCTTGATGCGGGCGCCCGCCGTGTACTTGCCAGTCGTGACTACCGTCTCGCTCATCACAAAGGGCGTCACGCCGATGACATCGGGCATGGTGCGGATCTCGGCAACCTTCACGGCGAAGTCCTCAACGCCACCATTATGAAAGGTCAGCAGCCGCAAGTGCGCGTCCATGCCCACCAGCTTGTCGCGTACCTCGGACGCAAAGCCATTCATCAGCGAGAGCACAATCACCAGTGCCGCCACCCCGAGCGCCACCCCGCCCGCGGAGATGGTGGAGATCACTGAGACGAATCCGCGCTTGCGCTGCGACGCGAGGTGTCGCCTGGCGATGAACAGCTCGGCGGTCATGCTTCCACGAGTCTCCGTTCGAGCGGCCTTAGGTGCGGAAAGAGAATGACGTCACGGATGGACGGCTGGTCGGTGAGCAGCATCACCATCCGATCCACCCCCAGGCCGAGCCCACCCATGGGCGGCATGCCGAACTCCACCGCCTCGATGAAATCCCAATCCGGCGGTGAGCCGCCGACCGCGGCCGCGCGCTCCTGTGCGACAAGGAGCTCTCGCTGGAGCACGGGGTCGTTCAGCTCAGTGTAAGCGTTGCCCACCTCCATGCTACAGACGAAGGGCTCAAACCGCTCGATGAGCCTGTCATCCGTGCGATGGGTCTTGCAGAGGGCCGTCGTTTCCTTGGGATGGTCGGTCACAAAGGTCGGCTCGACGATCCGATCCGCTGCGAGGGCGTCGAAAAGCGCCTCGACCGCCAACCCCCAAGAGAAGTCGCGTTCTATCTCAATGCCTCGCTCACGGCCGACGGAACGCACGCCGTCACCGTCCAGCGCTTCGATGTCCAGATCGGCGTACTCGTGCAGCGCTTCGAGCATTCCGAGCCGCCGCCACGGTTTTCCGAAGTCCAGCGCCCGCCCTTGGTAGACGACCTGCGTGGAGCCAGTCGCAGCCAGGGCCGCTTCGCGGTAGAGGACCTCGGTCAGGTCCATCATATCACGGTAGTCCGCGTACGCCTGATAGGTCTCGAGCATCGTGAACTCGGGATTGTGCGTGCGGTCCATGCCCTCATTACGGAACTGCTTGCCCAGTTCATAGACGCGCTCGAAGCCACCGACGATCAACCGCTTGAGATAAAGCTCGGGGCTGATCCGCAGGTAGAAATCGTTGTGAAGCGTGCGGTGGTGGGTGACGAAAGGCTCAGCGGCGGCGCCGCCGTAGATCGCCTGGAGGATGGGCGTCTCGACTTCCAGGAAGCCTCGTTCCTCTAAGACGCCCCGCAGCGCCGCCACGATACGTGAACGCGCCTCGAACGCGCGGCGCACGCTGGGGTTGGTGGCCAAATCTACCTCGCGCTTGCGGTAACGCAACTCGATATCGCTGACCGCCTGGTGCACCTCGGGACTGCCGCCGTCAGCTCCCGTTACCTTCGGTTGCGGCAGGGGACGCATCGCCTTGGCCAGCATGTGCATCTCGACAGCGCGGACCGTGGGTTCACCCGTCCGAGTCTGAAACGGTGGCCCCGCCACCCCGACGAAATCGCCGAGATCTACCAGCTTAGCCAGCTCGAACGTCTCGTGTAGAAGATCGTCGCGGCGCGCGTAGATCTGAATCTGCCCCGAGCCATCGGCGATGTCCCAGAAGAGCGTCTTGCCATGCGAGCGCAGCCCGACGACGCGACCCACGATCGCGAGCCGCTCGCCCGCCTCGCTCAGCGCGTCGAAAGCCTCGTGCACCTGGGCGATCTGGTGCGTGCGTTCGACCGAGTGCGGATAGGACTCGACCCCCAACTCCGTGGCCTTGTCCAGCTTCGCCAGCCGCTGGTTCATGAGTTGGCGCAAGCTCGCCGTCTCGCTCATTGTCCTATCGCGATGCGGTTCCCACAGCCAGGTAGGCCCGGATGAACGGGTCCAGTTCGCCGTCCATCACAGCGCGGGCGTTGCCCATCTCATAACCCGTGCGGTGGTCCTTGACCAGCGTATACGGCTGGAAGACGTATGAACGTATCTGATGACCCCATTCGATCTTCTTCTTCGTGCTCTCGATGGCATCTTGCCGCTTGGCCTCCTCTTCGAGGTGGTGCTGGTACAGCCGCGCGGTGAGAATCTTTATGGCGTTGGCGCGGTTCTTGTGCTGCGACCGCTCCGATTGACAACTGACGACAATTCCCGTCGGCAGGTGGGTGATGCGCACCGCCGAGTCCGTCTTGTTGACGTGCTGGCCTCCGGCGCCCGAAGAGCGGAAGGTATCGACTCTCAAGTCGTCATCCCGAATGGCAATCTCCGGCCGATCGTCGGCCTCCGGCAGGGCGAAGACCGACGCGAACGACGTGTGCCGCCGCCGGGCCGCGTCGAAGGGTGAAATGCGCACCAAACGGTGCACGCCGTTTTCCGCCTTGAGGTAGCCGCACGCGTACTCACCCGCCACCTCGAAGGTCACCGACTTGAGGCCGGCCTCCTCCCCCGGTAAGAAGTCAAGCACCTCCAGGCCAAAGCCCTGACGCTCGGCCCACCGCGTGTACATGCGAAAGAGCATCTGCGCCCAGTCGGCCGATTCCGTCCCACCAGCCCCCGGGTGGATCGTGACGATGGCGTCGCGCCGGTCATCCGGCTCGGAGAGCAGATTCTCCAACTCAAGGCGCTCCAGTTTCTCCTCCGCCCCTATGAGCCCAGCGTCCACCTCGGCCAGCGTCGCGGCGTCATCCTCTTCCTCCGCCAACTCGGCAAGGACATCCAGATCGTCCAACTGCGCAGCTAGCGTCTCGATGGCCGTCACCTGACGCTTGCAACTGTGGACAGCTTCCACCTCCGCCTTCGCGCGCTGTGGGTCATTCCAGAAATCGGGCTCCGCCATCCTAGCTTCCAGCCGCGCCAGTTCGGCAGCGTGCCCTTCGATGTCAAAGATACCCCCTGAGGTCATCGAGCTTGGCCTTGCACACCGCCAAGCGTTCCCGACAATCATCCATGCTTCCCACTCCCTCCTCTTCGACACCGCGATGCGTGTACCGGCCCGGATTAACGCGGTCCCTTGGAAGTACACGCGCCAAGCTCAATGAAGGATTCGCCACAGAGGCGCCCAGACGATTAGGCCGGCGCGAATCCCGCCTCGCTGCCTGCCGTGACCAACAGCGCCAAGCTCCGTACTTGGATGTCCACCGTGTCCGTGACCCATCGCGCGTATCCGCCCGCCAGCACAACGCACACCGGCACCCCTCGCTCCAGCGCCGCGGCGTAGACGGTCCGGTCGCGCTCCGCCAGACCGGATTTGGTCAGAGCCAGCCCGCCGAGCTGATCCTCCTCGAACGGATCTGCCCCAGCGACATAGACGACGAGTTCGGGCTGGCACCGCTCGAAGACCGCCGGCAGATGATCGCGCAGCCGGGCCAGGTACTCGTCATCCCCGGTGCGATCCCGCAGGCCCACATCCAGTGTGCTACGCGCCTTGGGGATCGGATAGTTGTACTCCTGATGCATGGAGAACGTGAACACCCGATCCTCGCCCGTGAAGACGGTCGCCGTCCCGTTGCCCTGATGCACATCAAGGTCCACGACCAGGGCACGCTCGATGGCGCCATCGGCCTGGAGCCGCCGAACCCCTATCGCGATGTCATTGTGCAGGCAGAAGCCCTCACCCGTCCGGGGTCCCGCGTGGTGGAATCCGCCCCCAATGTTGGCCGATGTCCCCCGGCGCAGAGCCTCCCGGCAAGCCAGGAGCGTGCCCCCAGTTTGTATGCGCGAGGCGCTCAGGATTTCCGGAGTCACGGGCGTGTCGGGCACCACCCAGCCCCTGTACCGAGCCAACCGCTCCAGACGCGCAAGGTAATCCGGTGCGTGCACGAGCTCGAGGTCGGCGTCGCCGGCCGGCACGGCGGCTACGATCCGCTCCGATTCTGTAATGCGGTCCTCCACGAGGCGCTTAGCGATCATCCCGTACTTCCCAGACGGGAAGATGTGGTCTCCCCAGTCGGAGTAATACTCGCCGCAGTACGCGAAGATCGGTCCCGTCCCGGGTGCGGCCGCCATCACAGGGGTCTCAGACGAACTGGGAGAGAAACTTGAGGCCCGCCCGGAATCCGCCTTCGACAGTGAAAGCCCGGTCTTCATGCTCGATGGAGAGCACGCCGTCGTAGCCGATGTCCCTGAGCGCTCCAATGTACTCGCCCCAGGCGACCCTCCCGTAGCCGGGGATGGAATAGCGCCACCAGCTCGCATTGAGGACGCCCACCCGCCGCCGGACATCCTCGTAAACCGTGGTGTCCTTCGCGTGGGTATGAAAAATGCGGTCCCCGAACTCGTAGACTGCCGCCACATAATCAATGCCCTGATGGTAGAGGTGGGATGGATCGAAGTTGAGACCGAAATTCGGCGCGGGGAGAACCTCGAAGATGCGCCGGAAGTGGTCAAGGTGCTGGAGATTCGTCCTGTGCCAGTTTTCGAGTGCAATCTTGATGCCCTTCTCCTCTGCCAACCCCAGAAGCGGCTCGAAAGCGCCCCGTAGCTCGCCTTCGATGGTCGCCATCTTGTCTTTTCCGGCCACAGGAAAGCCCGCTAGCGTGCAGACCGTGCCGACGCCCATGCCTGCCGCCATCTCGATGCACTGACGAAGCGCCGCTTGGTTTCGCTCGCATACGTCGGCGCCCTCGCCCACCAAGCCGCTGTAGAATGCCAGACTGGAGATCGACAACCCGAGGCCCTCGGCCAGCCGTCCGATCTCCGTCACGCGCTTGGCGGTAACTGTCAGAGGGTTGAAGTGCCCACCATCCACGCTCCCGTGGATTTCCACCGCCCCAAAGCCCGCCTCGGCCGCAAAGGAGAACACCTCCTCGAGCGACCCATCCTTGAAGGGCTCGGTCAATAATCCGACGTACATCGCCCGCCTCCTACAGCGCCGGGGACCTGTCGATGGAATGCCTGGAGCGCACTACATGAAAATGACGCCAAAGCTCAGACACTACAAACAGTTACAAGGTACTTTGGGGCATTTGGCCTGTCAAGCCGCCGCTGCATCGTCCAGGGGAAGCTTCACGGGTTCGCCGCCGCGCGCCGCCGACTGATCGCACGCGATGCATACCTCGTGCGTCTTGACCGCGTCCTCCACGTTACAGTGGGATTCAACGCCCGATTCGATGCACGAAAGGAAGTGGGCCATCTCGCCGGCGAATGGGTGGTGCCTGACGTCGCCCGAATCGGGCATGATCGTCGGAATGGTGACGTAATCGGTCTGGCCCGCAAACTTGTCGCTCCACAGCCGGTTGTTCCTGAGCGTACCGCCGTCGCCGTAGAGTTCCACATTCAACTGGTAAGGCATACGGCATTCAAAATTCGAGCTCACCTTGCCGATGGCTCCGCTTTCGAACCGTAACACAGCCACGATCACGGGTGGGTACTCGTAGTCCGAGCCAGGCGGGGTCACCGCGTACGCGCTCACCTCAGAAACTTCGCCCACGAGCCACCTCAGGGCGTCAACCGAGTGGCAGCCCGCCGCGAGCAGCGAGCTCTTGCCCGAATGGGCCCGTGTAACCCAGTGGTAGCCCGAATACCACCCGCCGACCCTGTGGCGGTAGTCGCACTCCGCTAGATAGATCTTCCCCAGGGAGCCGTCGGCGATGAGCTTTCTCGTGATCTCGATGTACGGATTCCAGCGCAGCACAAAGCCCGCCACCGTCTTCACTCCCGACGCTCGGACCGCATCGCGCAACTGGTGGAGCTCCTCATGCGTGATGGCGATGGGTTTCTCAATAGCGAAAGGCTTGCCCGCCTGAGCCGCCAGGATGCCTTCGGTCGCGTGGAGATGGTTGGGCGTGTCGATGCAGACGATTTCTACCTCCGGGTGAGCGAGCATCTTCTCATAGTCGGTGAAGAGTTCGCACTTGAGGCCCAGTTCCTCCGCCTTCCTGCGGGCGCCCTCCTCCGTGCGGCTCGTCAGCGCTACGATTTCGGCCTTACCCGTTGCCTCTAAGGCCTTGATGTGCTCGGTCGAGACCCAGCCGGCCCCGACGACCCCAACACCTCGCATGATCCCTCTCCTTCCGCTCAGAACGCCAACCATGCTAGGCTGACGACCATCCCGATCACGGCGAAACGCTCCAAGTAGCGGCTCGGCCGCTCGATCAGTTTCCTCTTGACCGCCACGTCCCCTGTGGATCCCTCCTCCGCACGTCCGGGGATGTCATCCCGCGCTTCGACCGAAACCCACCGCCCCCACAGCGTCGGACCCGCTGCATCGCCGCTGCGCGAGAGCTCCAGGTACGCGTAGGCGGAGAGGATCCGCTCGAACCGCCTGCCGACGAAGGGTCCTCCCCGGCCGACGTAGTGAAGCGCAAGATCCACGACGCGGTAGGACAGGACGTAATCCGCTCTGAGAGCCTCGGTTGCCGTCGTATCCTCAATCGCCGCATCCATCGCCATCATACCTGCGAAAGCCACACCCGCAGCCGTCGTATCCGCTGCCGCCGTATCCTCTGGGGCTGGGGCGGCAATGATGCGGTAGCCACGATCCAGGAGTGCACTGGCGAGCGCCTCTTCCACCAGAGCGTTCGCGCTATCTTGGGTCGCGCTCTCCACGTACAGGGCGGAACTGGAATCGGCGGGCAATTCGCCCAGTTGGGCCACGAACGCATCGCTCAACCGGCTCTTGACGAAGTCTACATCCTGCTCCCACGTCTCCACAGGCCCCGGCTGACGCGCCGGCAATGTGAATTCCGCTGTGGCAATATGAACGTCCGAGATGTCGGTCGGTAAGAAGGCGTAATCAAGACGCACTAAGCGATCAGCATGAAGCCCGAAGCCACCCCTGCCACGCGCAAATGCCGTTTCGGGACCACCGACAGCCGTGCTGCCGCGCAGCTTCAGCGCTCTACCAATGGCGAAATCGAAGCCCACCGTGCCGCCTGCATCGAGGCCACGCGTCTTAAACCCGCGAGCGGCCAACTCCAGGCGTCCCAGCCGAAAGCTCGCGCCCAAGTCCACAGTCAGCGGCAGGGGGTCACCCACGCGCTCAAACTTCAGCTCCGGTCCTATGTGCCGGACGGCAGTCCCAAGCGTCAGGCGGGGAAACCCCTGGAAAGCGATGCCCACCGCTCCCGCCAGACCCCTGGCCTTCACATCCGCCAGTTCCCGCTGTAACGCCTCCCAGTGGGTCCCCATCCATAGGCCATCCCAAACGCAGAAGGCATACCCAACGCCTACAGCCAGGTCCTGCGCCGTCACCTCAACATCGTCCGGGACGTTGCGAAAACCTCCCACACCCAGGACGCGTCCTGCGAGCGCGATAGCGTGGCGTTCGCCGATGGGAACAGACCCCCCGACGAAGCCATAGTTGACGTCTGCGAATAGGTTGGCGAACGTGAAGGTCGCGCTGGGGCGATCCCCGCCGCGCAAGAGCGCAGGATTCCAGTGCGCCGCCGCCGGGCCCCGCGTCGAAGCGACGGGAGCCGATGTGGCAGCGCCAAGAGCGTCTGGACTGAGCCGCAAGAAGTCGGCGCCGGAGCGGTCGGCCGCGCGCGCCGGGACCGCCCAGAGCCACGCGATCAGCGCGAGCAGCAGAGGCGTAGTTCGCCCCAGCCTAGTCGGCGCCATCAGATTGAGCAAGCCCCCATACGGCATCGCTCGATGCGGCTTCTCATTTGACCACTCCAACCTTGCGTAAGGCCGAAGTTCCCCCCGCTTCCAAGACCAGCACGTAGACGCCGCTAGGCACGAACGCGCCGGCATCATCGCGGCCGTCCCACTGTATGGGCTCTGCGCGAGGTCGCTCGAACCGCGCCACATGGTCACCCGCCAGTGAGTAGACTATCGCGGTCCATTGCTGCACCGCGCCACCATAGACGATTTGGACCGCCTCGTCGTTCAGAGGGCGAAAGACCGTGCGGTCGAGTGCGAACAAGAGCGGCGGCTGGCTCACGGTTAGGCCTAGCTCGTCGAGCGCGAGCGTTACTATCCGTGTCTTATCCGACGCATCGAGCGGCAATGCGAAGTTGAAGATGGCCGTGAACGCAAGCTGGGCCTCGGCGCTTTCCGACGCACGAAGCACAAGGCGAACCTCGACCGCCTCGCCCGGCTCCAGCGGCTCCGAGAAAGCCATGAGCAGTTCATCGGCGCCCAGCTCGACCGTCACGCCGCTGACGCCGTTCTCAGCGAAAAATGTGTCCACAGCAGCCAGCCCGGCTGGCAGCCCGAGGGTTAGACGCATCTCGCTCAGCGGAACCGCCGTCTCATGTGTCACCGTCAGCGTCATGGTGCCGCGTGACCCCGCCTCCAGCTCGGGAGGCGCCAGCACCAGGCTCGGAGACGGCGCGATGCGCACGAAAAGCGCCTCGGGCCCCTCGGCGGTGACGGATGCCGTCGGAAGTCCTGGCACCCCTGCCTCTAGACGCCAGAGCCCTTCGCCCTCAACCTCAGGCGCAACGCTACCCAGCCAGACGACCTGGTCTCCCCCGCCAGGGACAACGGGCACCTCGGGCCGCACCTCGAACGCGTCCCCTTCGAGGGCGCGCGCCCGCTCGGGAAGCCGCGATTCGAAAATCCGGAGTTCCGGAGGGGGGCGGACGATCCACCGATCCACGATGCGACCGCCACTGGGCTCCCCGTTAGCGAGGCTGACGATGAACGAGATCGTGTCCTCCTCGGCGAAGACAATGTGCGGAACCGCGCTTCCGGTAACGTCGAGAGGGGCTTTCAGGTCCAACACCAGGTCCTCGGGCGTCACGGTTCCCACAGCGAAGACGGCGCCCGTGGACGAAGCGACCTCGACCATCGCCTCAACGTGCCCCGGCTCCGCGCGGATCAGCATCAGATCAAGGCTGTCCACCGCTACCTGGGCAATCGGGTTCGCCCGGTAAATCACGCCCAGCTCACTTGGAGCTCTCTCGGCGATGGTGCCTCCGAGCGAACTGGTTCTGCCGATCACCCTCTCCACCGGCCCGGCGACGGTCATCGCTGCGCGGGTGATGGCTTCTCCATCGCCCGGAAAGTAGCGCAGCAGAAGTTGAACCCGCACCGTATCCGCAGCGAAGGCGTGGCGTGGGTGCCATTCGGCCAGCGCTGAAGAGGTGGCCCAAGAGTGCGCTGGCACTGCGGCGAACGCAAGGGCAAGCACACCTGCATATACACGGGCAGCGCGTGGACTGTCGTTCATGGTAGGGTGCCCATAGGCGGCGCCAAGCTACTAGACGCCGCCTGGGCGGTCAAGGCTACCACGCGCGCCCGCTTGACACGACCGCACCGCGCACGGTATCCATATTCTCGAGTACATTACCGAGGCACCCAATGTCCTGGACCCCGATGCTCCTGGCTGGGCTCGTCGGCGCGGCTGTACTCGCGCTGGCCGTTTTGCCCTGCCCGTTTTCAATGCTCATCGAGCGCACCCGCACAGCGATGCGCGCCCACATGGCTCTCGAGATCTGGGGCGGTCTGCTCGGCGCGAGACTCGCCCTTGAGGGCAGTACGAGCCGCATCGAGGCCACTCTAATCGGTCGACGTCTGTTCACTCTACGTCGTCTGGACCGCCGCTCGAAGCTGGCCACTCAGGAGATACCGGCTCCGCCGCCGCGGCCGCTCGTCGAACGCGCGGCGTACTTGCGTGCCTCCGCCGTTACAGCCGTCGATGCCGCGCGCTCGATCGGCCCCAGCGTCCCCGCATCTCTTGCACGGGCGCGGCGCGCCGTGCGGCTACGTGGCATAGATTGCGTCGGCACGTTCGGTATACCCAACCCGTTGGTCATGGGCTACGCCACCGCGGCCGCGGCCGCCATCGGGCCCCTATTGCCGGACCGTGCGCAGATGAGCATCGTGCCAGATTTCACCAGACCCGGCATCGAGGGCCGTCTCCATGTGCGCCTCTGGCTCTCTTCGGCGCGCTTCGCGTACGCTCTGGCGCCCCTCGTGCTGCGGTTGGGTCACTGGTACCTGAGTCGGTGGCGAAGTTCCCGCTAGCTTTCAAAGGAGGCCTTTCGTGGCTATCGAGGAGATCATCCACACCGTTCTGAGCGAACTACGCACTATCGCCAAGACTGAGACCGTCATCGGGGAGCCTATCGAGGCCGCCGGTACAACGATCATCCCGGTCTCCAAGGTCTCACTGGGCTTCGGCGCCGGCAGCGGCACGGCCCGTGAGCGAGAGGGCGGAGGCGGCGGTGGGAGCGGCGGTGGCGCATCGGTCGAGCCCATCGCGTTCCTCGTCGTCCGCGATGGACGCGTGGACGTTCTCACCCTACGCGAAAAGCCCGGCCTCACGGATGTCCTGATCGACGAGGTGCCCGATGTGATCCGCAAGGTCCGCGACTTTGCCCAACGTCGCCGTAAAGGCGAATCGAAGAGGTCGGAGGCCAACAACCCGGATGAGGCGCAGGGCGCTCCCAGCAAGCCGGGGGCGGAGAGCGGGGCGTCGTAAGCGATCCCGTCGGCGAACGGCCACAGGTAGACGCCTTACCACGCCTCGCCCTTGGGGACCGTGATGGCCTCGCCCGCAAGCCCAATCAACTCCGTGGCGCTTCTCCCAGATCTTGTGAAGCGCTCCGCTCCAAACCACCGAGGCAAGCACCGTGCCCGCATACACTAGGAACGTTGAGGCTCGCGCGCGGCTTGCCCCAGCGCGTCAGTCAGCGCCTCGGTTCCCACCGCGCCGGACCGCAAGACGCGCGGATGCGGGCCCGTCACGTCCACCACCGTAGAAGGCAGTGAGAAGGGTAAGGGCCCTCCATCAAGTACGAGGTCCACGCCGCGCAAGAGCGCCATGTCGAGCTCCTCAACCGCCATCGCGGGGGGGCGGCCGGCCAGATTGGCGCTCGTCGCGAAGAGCGGCCGACCCACCAGGCGCGCCAGTTCCCGCGCTACGGACGAAGCCGGCACGCGCACGGCGACTGTACCCTCCGGGGCTGCCGCACGGGCGGGCGCACTCGCCTCCAGGGGCAGTACCAGGCTGAGCGGCCCCGGCCAGAACCGCTCCGCCAGACGTGCCGCCAACGGGGAGTACACGACGCCGAGCGCCTCGACCATCGCCCCATCCGCCGCGATCAGGGGTAGCGGCTTATCCGGCGAGCGCCCCTTCGCCCGTTCGATCCTCTCGCGCACCACCGGGTCCAGCCCGTCACCACCTAACCCGTAGACTGTTTCCGTCGGGTAGATTAGAACCCCTCCGCCACGCGCAACGCCAGCCGCCTCCACCAGCACCGATGCGTCTTGCGGTTCAATGACGAGCCGTCGCACGGCCGGGATCGAGGTGAAAGCCATCAGGTCGCTCGCGGCTGGGCCAGCACCTTTCGATATTGCGCCAACCGCTCCCCAAGCGCCGGGTCACTCAGCGCCAGGATGCGGACCGCCAAGTGAGCAGCGTTGGTGGCATTGTTGATCCCGACCGTCGCCACCGGAACCCCCGGCGGCATCTGCACTTCGGAGAGCAGCGCATCCAGGCCGCCGAGCGAACCGCTGGCGATGGGCACTCCAATCACCGGCAGCCCCGTATGAGACACCAGTACCCCGGGCAGATGCGCGGCCAGGCCCGCCCCAGCGATCAGCACACGTACTCCGCGCTCACGCGCCTCTCGCGCGTAAGAAACCACGGCATCCGGCTGCCTGTGCGCGGAGAGAACCCTTGTTTCATGAGTGACGCCAAACTCGTCCAGTACGACGGACGCCTTCGCCATGCACTCGGCGTCGGACTGGCTACCCATGAGAATCGAGACCTGGGGTCCCTTCATGGAGTGCCCTCCAGTCGCCTTAGCGCCCGCGCACCGATATCCCGCCGAAAGTGGGCACCGGCGAAGTGAATCCGGTCCACCGCGTCATACGCCCGGCTGATGGACGCCTCAAGCGTCTCAGCCCGCACCGTCACTCCTATTACGCGCCCACCCGCCGTCACCGTCACCCCGCCCTGCTCCGTAGTACCGGCATGAAAGACCATTACGCCCTCCAACGCTTCAGCATCGGCTATACCTTCTATAGGTTCGCCCGTCCCGTACGCTCCGGGATACCCGCCCGACGCCATCACCACGCAGGTGCAGGCGCCGCCCGAGAAAGCGAGCGAGCCATTCGGGAGCGCGCCAGCGGCAACCGCGTCCAGCCACGGCAGCAAGTCTTCATCAACGAGCGGTATCAGCACTTGCGCCTCGGGATCGCCGAAGCGCGCGTTGAACTCTATCACCTTCGGCCCTTCGGCGGTGAGCATCAGCCCGATGTAGAGCACGCCCCGGTAAGGGCTGCCCCGATCGGCCAGGGCCGCGAGCACCGGCCGCAGCACATCCCGCTCGACACGCCCCAGGAGCGTATCATCCACGGCGGGCGCTGGCGCGTAGGCCCCCATCCCGCCCGTATTCGGCCCTTCATCATGGTCGAAAATCCGCTTGTGGTCCTGTGAAGGCGGGAAGAACGCCAGTCGCTCTCCATTGGTCAGCGCCAAGATCGTGGCCTCCTCGCCCTCCAGTCGCTCCTCGATCACGACGCGGTCGGCAGAGGCACCGAAGCGTCGCTCCACCATCATCGCTTCCACGGCCTCCAGCGCCTCGTCCGTCGTCTCCGGCACAACGGCCCCTTTGCCCGCAGCCAGCCCATCCGCCTTGACCACCATCGGTCCGTCCCATCGGCGCACACAGTCGCGAGCCGCCTCCGGCGATTCGCACACCTCGAAGCGAGCCGTCGGGATGCCCGCCTGAGCCATCAGCCGCTTGGAGAAAACTTTGCTCCCCTCGATCCTCGCAGCGGCCCGCGTTGGACCGAAAACGCGCACGCCCGCAGCAGCCAGCCGATCGGTTATCCCCCCCACCAGCGGCACCTCAGGGCCCACGACGACCAGGTCGACGGCCCGTTCGCGCGCCAGGGTCACTAGCCCTTCGAGATCTTCTGCCCCGACGGGGACGTTCTCGCCGAGATACGCAGTGCCGGCGTTCCCGGGCGCAACGAGCAGCGCACCAAGGTCCGGACTCTGCGCAAGCTTCCAGGCGAGCGCATGTTCGCGCCCTCCGCTGCCGACCAAAAGGACCTTCAACCTTCGCGCCATACCATCCCCTCAACCAGGTAATTGGAAGCGTGAGCCACCATGAGCGATGTCACGGTCAGCGGACGCCCGACAGGGCATCTCAGGTAAGATAACCGAGGGCGCGAAGCTCCGCGTCTTTCTTCGACCAGCCGGCACGCACGCCTACTGCCAGTTCCAGGAAAACGGGATGATCCAGGAAGGCCTCGATTTTCACACGCGCGCGCTTCCCGATCTCCTTGATCATCGCTCCGCCTTTGCCGATCACAATCCCCTTCTGGCTCGCCCGCTCCACGATGACCAGCGCTCGAATGTAGATCTTGGGCTCTTTCTCCTCGAACGCCTCGATCTCCACGGCGGAGGCATAGGGCAGCTCCTCGCGCAATAGCGCGAACAGCTCCTCGCGGATGATCTCGGAGACGAAGAAGCGCTCGGGTTGTTGGCTGATGGCATCCATCGGATAGAGCGCGGGGCCATTGGGCAAGAACCTCTCCAGCGCGGTGAACAGCTCGTCCGTGTTCTCGCCCGTCGCCGCCGAGACCGGGATGATCTCAACCCCTCCCGTCCACCGTTCGACCGCTTCCATCATCGGCAGAAGCTCCGGCTTCTTGACTTTGTCAATCTTATTGATGATCACGATTCTCGGCGTACCCTGGCGTCCATCGAGCCATTGTCGTGCGACATCGTCCAGCGTCTCGACGAAGCGCGTGGCGTCGGTGACGAACATCAAGACGTCCGACTGCGCGAACGACTCCGAAATCTGCCCCAACATGGCCTCCTGGAGGCGGTAACGCGGGTCGAGCAAGCCGGGCGTATCCAGGAAGATAGCCTGGAAGGGCGGGCGCGTCAGGATGCCCACCACCCGGTTGCGCGTCGTCTGCGCTCTGGGCGAGGTAATGGAGAGCTTGTGCCCGATGAGCCGGTTCAAGAGCGTGGATTTCCCCACGTTCGGCCGCCCCACGATCGCCACGAAGCCGCTGAGGGTGACCGTGCCCGATGGAGTGAGCTCCGACACTAATTCGCCAATCTGTTGCTCAGTGTCCTCTGGCAGCCCGGCACGATTGAGGACATGTAGTACCCGGATTCATTATAGGCTTCAAGCTTTGGATGCGTCTCACAGAAACTCATTCTATACATGTCTGAAATATCTTGGTTAATTTCATTCGATCTCTTACTTATTATATCAAGCTATCCCGTCATATTTCGAGCTGATAGATATGGATTACCCGTCTGAGAAGCCCACCGTACTTTCCGCTTCAGACAGTCACGGAAATCTACGAAGCCCTGCAACACTAACGCCAAATCCTCACCATTGAATAAGACCACATGAGGACGATCACCCCGGAGCGCAGCAAGACCTTCATCAGTATATCCTGATAAAGAAATAAAGAGGCCAAGCGTATTCTCAAGCCTCCTTTGCACTTTCCGTGTAAAGGCATCGATAGGCCCAGTTCCTTGCGGTTCCTTTCGCCACTTTGCCTCAACCAAGTACTGAGTTCCATCGAATTCGAAAGCGCCGTCGATTTGTTCTCCTTTTATTTTGAAAGACCCTCGGGGATTTAAATCATGGGCAGCAAATAAGTCGTTTAGAAAGCCCTCAAATAGAATGCCCCTTTTAGCATGATCTTCAACACTAGCTAGCTCAGTAAAGCGTCTCTGTAAGACTCGGATTTCATCATTACGCCTTTGAGTTGCTTCGTAAACTTTATCCTTTCTAGCTTTTGTATCTTTTACTGTCCTTATGAAGCTCTCGTCATGGTCTAGAGCTAGCCTCCGTAAGAATTCAACACTTCTGCGAGCCACCTGAACCTTCTTAGCTCCATCCTCGAGTCTTTTCAGATGATCGAAGTTTGGAATATCGAGTACAGATTGAATTAACCGACGTATCGGCCCGAGACCTTCAACGCCGATAGTAATCAGTTCATCCAGTACGTTTCCTGCTATTACTACTTTGTACTCTTTGCTATCGTGCCAGCCCTGCCGTTCAACTATTCCTCCCGGTAAATCCAATGTCTTTAGGAATAACCGAAGGTCATTTTTGTACCAGTAGACATCTTTGAGAGCCTCCTTAAGAGCTTGTATGACCTCAGGCGGATACATGGAGAATTTAACGAGTCTCCCTCAGAATTTCAGTGACGCCGATATCCTGTGTGTGTTATCCAGTTCGTCGTGCTGCAAGAAGGCGTAGTCCAGGCCGACGCGCTGATAAACGAGAAGCCCGGCGCCCAGCGTCAGGTCGCCGCCGTCCGCGCCGAGACGCACCGCCGCGCGCCGGTCGTAGGTGAACTCCGCCGCGAAATCGGTGGCCTCCGTGGCGGTACCCGTGTCGGACCCGATCTCGTGGCCCAGGGCGCCGATCAACTCCCCGCGCGCGAAGCTCAAGGGCACCGTGTAGGCTACCCCGACCAGCACCGACGGGTCCACGACATCGGTGGTCTTGCGGCTCGGCCCCACGAGGCCGCCGGGCACGTCCCAGGTGATGCGCGATGTGGTGACGTCCCGCACCGTCACGCCCGCCTGCAGGCCCCACAGCGGCGCATAACGGACCCCCGCATCCAGCCCGTAGCCGAAGGCGCTCACATCCGCCAGGCTGCGTCGGATGAGCTTGGCGGAGGCACCGACAGACCACGTACCGTTCAGAGCACGGCCGTAGGAAAAATACGTGGCGTAATCGGCGCTGGAGACGACCCGGTCGCGCACGGGCCGGTTGGTGGCCGAGAGCGGCTCATCGGGGTTCTGGAGTCGGGTGAAGACGATGTCGTCCACGCCGATCCGCCCCACCGAGACGGCCAGACCCGCCCGTTCGTCTAGCCGAAAGGCCATCGCCCCGAAGTCGTAGTTGACGACCTGCCCGAACCGCTCGGCGTGCTGAAGGATGGCCTCGTGCGAGGCCAGGGTTGCCAACCCCGCAGCGTTCCAGTAACCGGCAGTAGCATCATCCGCCAGCGCGACATAGGCGCTGCCCAAAGCCAGGGAGCGCGCCCCTGCGCCAAGCTCCATGAAATCCCCGGCGAACGGCGTGCCCGCATGCGCCCCCCCGGCGGCAAACGCCAGGACCAGCACGGCAGCCAAGAGCCACCGCGAGCCACGATCAACCGATGGCACGCTGATTACCGCGCTCCAAGCACCTCACACTGTCGAACGATGAATGTAAGATCCTATCACACCCTTCGTAACAAGGGCGAAGCTCCGCTCCGTCAACGTAGGTCAGCCCACCAAAATGACGATCACGTCCATCACGTTAGTCCCAGTGGGGCCGGTCATCACTAGGTTATCCAGCGCCTCGAGGGCCGTGTACGCGTCGTTCGCCGCCAGCGCCGCTCGAAGGTCTACTCCAGCGGACGCCGCGCGTGCCGCGCTCGTTCCCACCGCGAAGCCCCCCGCGGCATCGGTCGGGCCATCCGTTCCATCGGTGCCGCCGGAGAGAATGAGCACACCCGGCATCCCGCCGATCTCCAGCGCCGCCGCCAGCGCCAGCTCCTGATTCCGCCCACCCCTACCAGGACCGCGCACGGTCACCGTCGTCTCGCCGCCCAGGATGACACATGCCGGCGGTGAGAGTGGCCTTCCGCTCGTGCGCATCTCCCCGGCGATGGCAGCGGCCACCTTTGCCACCTCTCTGGCCTCTCCGCGCGCCTGCGATGTCAACACGAGCGTGCGATACCCTCTCGCCTCGGCCTCCTCCTGAGCCCCAGCCAGCGCCAAGGCGTTGGAGCCGACGACCTGATTCTTGCACCGGGCGAACGCGGGATCACCGACCTTGGGTGTCTCCTCGCGCTCACCTCGCGCGCCTTCCTCCAGGGTGCGGATGACCTGACGGGGCATCGCCTCGCGGGCACCGAAGCGGTTGATGATCGCCAGCGCCTCGCCGTAGGTGCTCTCGTCAGGCGCCGTGGGACCCGATGCGATGACGTCTAGAGGATCGCCAATCACGTCGGAAAGCAGGAACGACCGCACTGTCGCAGGTTCCAGTAGCCGCGCCAGCCTTCCGCCCTTGATGGCCGAGAGATGCTTGCGCACGGCGTTCATCTCGCCGATATCCATGCCCGAGCGCTGCATGACCTCCGTCGCGGCCAGCTTGTCCTCCAAATCCAGGTCCTCTACGGGCAGCGGCAGAAGCGCCGAGCCACCACCCGAGATGAGGCACAACGCCAGCGTCGCCCCATCCGCGTCGCGTCCCATCGCCGCGATCCGCTCCGCTCCCGCCATCCCGCGAGCATCGGGGTAGGGGTGGCCCGCCTCTACGGCCTCGATGCGCTCCAGATCCGCCGTGTGGCCGTCCTTGGTCGTGATCAGCCCGGCCGTCACCCGCTCACCCAGGACCGCTTCGACCTCCTGCGCCATCTGCGTCGAGGCCTTCCCGGCACCCAGGACGATGACGCGCTGGAAGCGGTCGAGGGACCACGTGTCGTCGCCAACACGCAACGTCCCATCGACCACCGAGAGCACGCGCCGAACGCAACTCCGCGGCTCAGCAGCCGCCACCGCCGCGTCGAAGATCGCCAGCGCGTCCGTTCGCAGGCCGGTTTCAGTCCTTTGGGTCATTGGAGACTAGACGTGGGCCTCTTTACGCTTGTAGAAGCTCTCGCGATGCGCCCCGGGGGTGGGTTATCCCTATGCGCAACCGCTCAGAACAGCTTGAGCTTGAGACCCTGAGTATACCGCTCGGGGTTACGCTGGATGTCGCGCACAAGCCCATGCATCTCGCGCAGCAGGCTGTCGAGCCGCGCCCGCGAGACCCGGAGCTCTTCGGAGAACTCCCCGTCGCGGAGCAGCATCGCGAGCGTCCCATCGCCGGACTCGAAGCGGCGGACCACTCGCATCATGGCTTCCGACGCCAAGCGCAGACTGTCGAGCGAGGATTCCAACCCCCCCGAGGCGCGCGCGAAGCCATCAATCGTGGCACGCACCTCGTCGTCCGATTCCTCGACCAGGCGCCGCACCCGGCGCGTCACGACCCGAAGGTCGTCCAGACTCTCGCGCAACAGGGTGCGGTTGTCATTGGTCATCACCCGCAGCGTCCCCGAGACGGCGGCGACATGCTCGATGGTATTGCTGAGGGCATTTCGGAAGCTCTCGCTTGAAAGCGTCACGAGCAACTGGTTGAGGCGCGTCACGGTGGTATCCACCGAGGTGGTCAGACCCATCAGCCCACGCCTCGTCTCCCCCCTCAGGACGGTCTCGCCCCGAATGACATTACCGAGACGGCCAGGGTCGATCGCGACGGTGCGTTGGCCCATGAACCCGCTCTCGACGACCTCGATGCGATAGTCTGTCCGTAGTTGCACATCGGGGTCAACATCAAGTTCGACCACCACGCCGCCCGCCTCCTGTGCCATGAGTCGCTCCACTCGGCCACGTTGAAGGCCGGCGATCGTCACCGGAGCACCGACCGGCAGGCCGCCCGCGTCCGCCATGGCGACGGCAAGCGTCCGCGTGTCCCCTACCAGGCGTTTACCCTTGGCCCACCACACTCCGGCGATCAAGAGCGCCAGCGCAAACAGGAAGAAGAGACCGACCTTGACTTCCAGGGAATCACGCATCTCGGGCGACGGAAGGGTCCGTTTGGGTGGAACTTCGGTGGCGCTCGCGGCGCGGCTTAGCCAATAGACGCTTGAGCTGCTCGTTGAAGGCCTGAGCTGGATGGTAGCCCCCCAGCCTGAGCTGGTAGTTCAGCGCGATCACTTCCGAGATCACGGTGATGTTCTTGCCCGGGAGGATCGGCAGCGTCACGCACGGGATTTCGACGCCCAAAATCGTTGTGACCTGCTCCTCGAGGCCGGTCCGATCGTAATTCCCTTTCTGGTCCCACTCCACCAGTCGCACCTCGACCTCGATTCGTTTCATCTTCCGCACTCCCTGGATGCCGAAGACGCTGCGCACGTCCACCACCCCGAGCCCGCGGATCTCCATGACGTGGCTGAAGTCCTCCCGCGCCTCGCCCATGATGACGCCCCGGGCGCTGCGCGTCACCAGCACTAGGTCGTCTGCCACGAGTCGGTGCCCTCGCTCTACCAGGTCGAGGGCCACCTCGCTCTTGCCGATCCCACTCCTCCCTGTGAGCAGAAGCCCGATCCCGTAGACGTCCACCAGCGAGCCGTGGAGGCTCACCCGCGGCGCGAAAAGATCATCGAGATAGTAGTGGAACAGGTGAGTGAAACGCGTCGTGGAAATGTCGGTCCGAAGGAGGGGAGTATCCGCCTCGTTCGCTTTTCGCATCAAGGATTCCGGAGGGTCATCGCCGTTGGTGACGACAACGCATGGGAGCTTGAACTGGAAAACCGTTTCAAGCGCCTGCTCGGCCTCGACCGGGCCCAGGCTTTCCAGGTACAGGAGCTCCGTGTTGCCCAAGACCTGCACGCGGTCGAAGGTGAACACGTCCACGTAGCCCATCAGAGCCATCCCCGGCCGGTGAATCTCCGGCACGGGCACGCGATTGTCCACACCTCCCTCGCCAGCGACCAACTCCAGTTGCAGGTCCTCCCCAAACCGTTCCAGGATCGTCCGCACAGTCACGCGTCGACGCAACGTCGATCGGTTCATCTTGCCCTTTCTAAATCTTGCTCAAACTGAAGAGACCTGGGAGCCCTCCGAGCCGCGAGCACCCGGAGCTCGGTGGTCCTTCAGCTTCTCCTTGTGACGCTTGAGCTGTGCTACCGCGCGGTCAAACGCCGTATCCACAGCCGTTTCGGGCAGTTCCGCCTCCGCCCCTGCCCTCAGTTGCTGGCGATAGACGTTAAGGACGATCTCCGCGTCGAACCGCCGCTTCTGATGACCTAAGATCACCAGACAGTTGGTGATGTCATCGGCAAACGTCGGCAGTTTTGCCGCCTCTTTCCCGATCCGCGTCACCAGGGTCTCCGACGGCTGAAAACCCTTCGATTGGATGCTAACCTGCATCGCACCCCCTTCGCGCAAGTAGAGCCGCTAAATCGCTGCTCGCCTCGTATGAACTCCTAACGAAAGGCCCCGCCGCCACCTGCCCGATCCCCTCGGCCAGGCCCCACGCCTTGTACTCGTCGAACTCCTCAGGAGGCACATAGCGCGTCACGGGCAGGTGCTGCGCTGACGGACGCAGATACTGGCCTATGGTCACGATGTCCACCCCCGTCTCCGCTAAACGAGCCAGCACCTCCCGCAGTTCTTCCCGCGTTTCGCCCAGGCCGACCATCAGGCCCGACTTCGTCACCGTCTCCGACGCCCAGCTCTTCACCCGACGCAAAAGCGCCACAGAGCGCTCGAAGCGTGAGCCGGGGCGCACCGTCCGATAGAGACGAGGCACCGTCTCCGCATTATGGGCGAACACCTCCGGCCCGGCGTCCACCACCATCGCCAGCGGCACCGCCTTGCCCCGGAAATCCGGCGTGAGCACCTCCACAGCAGGCGGCGGATCTAGCTGCCGCAAAGCTCGAATAACGGCGGCGAAGTGGCCCGCGCCGTCATCGGAAAGGTCGTCCCGATTGACGGACGTGACCACCACATGGCGCAGGCGCAATCGCCCGGCCGCCTCCGCCACGCGCGCGGGCTCCTCGGGGTCGGGCGGTCCATCGGGGTGGAATCTCACGGCGCAGAAACCGCAGCGGCGCGTACACCGGTCGCCCAGGATCAAGAAGGTGGCCACGCCCTCGCCCCAGCAGTCGGGCTTGTTGGGGCATTGTGCTTCGACGCAGATCGTGTGCAAGCCCGGCTCTGAGAGGATCTGGCTCGTGGCGGCCAACTGCGAGGTCCACCGAAGCCGCTTTTTGAGCCAGGGAGGCTTCCGCTCAATCCCCAGCGCGATGGGCACCACCCTCTTGTGCCCGGCCTCGAGAGTTATAGGCATCGTCGTTGGCATCTCAAGCCTATCCTACAAGCTGTGAAGCCCAAATCCTTGGGCTGCCATGGCCGCTTCCTGCACAGCCTCAGCCAGGGTCGGATGCGCGTGGATCGTCGCCACCAAGTCTTCGATGCGTGCGCCCGTCCGGATGGCCAGCGATGCCTCTCCCAACAGCTCCGAGACGTGCGGCCCGATCATGTGGACACCCAGGAGATCGCCGCCTTCGCGGTCGGCCACCACTTTGACGAAGCCCTCCTTCTCCCCCATCGTCCGGGCCCGCCCCGAAGCTGCAAAAGGAAACCGACCGATGACCAGTTCGTAGCCCTCCTCCCGCGCGGCCTCTTCCGTCATACCCACCGACCCGATCTCCGGCTCGGTGAAGATGGCGTTGGGCACACTGCCGTAATCGACCGTCTCCGAGCCCCCCAACGCATTTGCGGCCGCGGCAGCGCCCTGAGCAAACGCGGCATGGGCTAAAAGCGCCATCCCCGTCACGTCACCCGCCGCATAAACCCCCGGCGCGGATGTCTCCAGCCCATCCGAGATCTCGATCCCCTTCCGGCTGTGGGCCACGCCTACCTTCTCCAGACCTAGTCCCCCGACGTTCAGCGCACGACCCAGCGCCACCAGACCCAGATCCGCCTCGAATTTCTCCCCGTCTTCGGCCGTTGCCACAACGCCCGTCTCGGTTGCACCAAAGTTCGCCAGGCGCAGGCCGGTCCGCACATCCACCCCACGCCGCTTGAGAATCGCTGTGAGCCGGCGCGAGACCTCCTCGTCCTCCGTCGGCACCAAACGCGACAGCATCTCCACCAGCGTCACCCGCGTGCCCAGAAGCGAGAAAATGCTGGCGAATTCACAGCCGACGACCGATCCACCTGCAATCAAAAGACTTTGAGGCAACGTCTCAAGCTCCAGTAGCTCCGTGGAGGTCACCACCTTCTCGCCGTCCACGTCGAAGCCCGGGAGTACCAGAGGCTCCGAGCCGGTAGCAAGGATGATGTTGTTTCCGCGCACACTCCGCCCATCCACCTCGACGACGCCCGGCGCAGCAAGCTGCCCGGCGCCCTCGACGAGCTCGACTTTCCGTGCCTTGAAAAGGTGGTGCAACCCCTCGACGAGGGCCCTCACCTCCTTCGTCTTGTGCGCCATGGCCTTCTCTAGGTCAAAGCGCACGTCCGAGACCACGACGCCCAGCGCCTCGGCGCGACTGGTGAGAGCGTATATGGCCGCAGAATGCGCCAGCGCCTTGGTGGGAATGCAGCCGCGGTTGAGGCAGGTCCCGCCGAGTGCCGTCTGCTCGACAACACATGTCCGTGCGCCGAGTTGCGCGCCACGGATCGCCGCAACGTAACCCGCAGGGCCGCCACCCAAGACGACTAGATCGTAAGTTGACGCTTCCACCCTCTATCCCGCCATTCGGAGCAAAAAAGGGGCCGATAAAATGGATTCATCACCCTCGCTTTGCAAGGTATGCGTCGGGCGGCAGCCGTCAAGCGCCTTGCGGGCTCAGGGACGGGCCTCAGTCCCCACGCTTGACCGCAACGATGATCGCGACCGTCACCGGAATCGCCAGAAAAGATCCCACCGAGGCGAGCGTCCGCAACGTGTCGAACTCCACGCGTTCGATCTCGTAAACCTCGTCCCACTCCACGCGCAGGAGTGACCGATCCTTCGTCCTGCGACCATCACCCCACCAGTCCTTCAGCATCATGCCCCAGTCGGCGATCTCGTAGACCACGCCCCGGACGACGCGCCGGTCCTGGAAGGTGACCGCAATCTCCTCCCCTGCACGCAAGGACTCGAACGCCTCCGGAGAGATCGCGATGGTCCGTGAGCAGGACACTATAGCCAAAGCGCTCCCCGTGGCCACAACCCGTCGCGCCCACCTCAGAACCATCGATGACTCCACACCTACCGTCGGGCGCCGATCACCGTGCCGGTGCCCCTCTCAGACGCTAGCGGTCCGCTCACTAGATTCCATCGGCTAACTTGACAAGGCTGCCCCGAGCGTCTACCTTCGGGCCCACACAACTGACTCTCCCGCGCGAATCTACGCCGATGCCAATCGAGAGCCATCTAACCTTCGATCCCCAGGGCCTCATCCCTGCTGCGGTCACCGACGCTACCACGGGGCGCCTGCTCGCGCTTTTTTATCTGGATTGCGAGGCCCTCCAGCGCACGCTCGCCACAGGTCAGGTGCATGTCTACCGCCGCTCGGCCAGCCGTGTCATGCTCAAGGGCGAGACGAGCGGTCACACGCAGGAGGTTGTTGAGATCCGACCGGACTGCTACGGCAAATCACTGGAGATCCGGGTGCGCCAGCGCGTCGCCGCCTGCCATCAGGGTTACGTGAGTTGCTACTACCGCCGCTACGACCCCAAGGCCGATGCATTACGCGTGACCGACGAGCGTGCCTTCGACCCCGCCACCGTCTACGGAACGTGCTAGGATTGCTCGGGGGCCAAAGCGGCCTCAGCCCGATAATAGGCCGACCTCCGATAACGCGCGTACCAGCGCTGCACCGCGACGTTGAGCACCGCAGCCGTCGGAATCGCTAGCAAGAGCCCCCAGAAACCCCAGAAATGCCCGAAGAACAGGAGCGCGAAGATCACCCACAGGGGGTGCAGCCCCACCTGTCTGCCGACGATGCGCGGCGAGATGACGTTGCCCTCCAGCGCCTGTACGAGTGCGAAGACAACTCCGACTTTCAACCATGACGCGAGCGGCGCCGCCCCTAAGAGTGTCACCAGCGACGCCACCCCGAACGAGACGGCGAGCCCGACGTAGGGTACGAGGTTGAGCAGGCCCGCCATGAACCCCAGGATGAACGGATAGTCGATGCCCGCAACCAGAAGTCCCACCGAGGTCAACATTGCGACGACCAGGCTCACAAAAAGCTGACCCCGCACGTACCCACCTAGCACATGCCCCGCCTCGTGAAAAAGGTCGGACACCAAAGCCACATTTCGCCGCGGTAGTAGATCGAGCGCCTTGACTCGGATGCGCTCGAAATCCTTCAGGAGATAGAACGTGATGAAAGGAATCAACACGAGCGTCGCGAGCCGGGCAAAGATCGCGGTCGTCTCTATCGTGATCTCCTTGATCATCACACCGATATGTTGCACTAGCCATTGCAGGCGCGATGCAAGCTGCTCTTGAATCTGCTGCTGCAAATCCACGTCCTTCGGCACAACGGGCAGCTTCGAGATACGCGCGATCAGACTCTCGCCCCACGTTCGGAGTTTCTCCGCGTACGTCGGGACATTCGTGGCCAGGTCCTGGACCTCTAGGGATACTCGTGGCACGACCACCAGAAGCGCTCCCGCGAACAGACCGACGATCGCTAGCACGATCAGCACCACCGCCACCGTCCGGGACATCCGGCGTTCAAGCACCCGCACCATAGGGTTCAACATGAACGTCAGAGCCAGCGACACCAGGAACAGGAGGAGCAGATCACCCACCTCCGCCAGAAGCCACGCTCCTAGTAGGATGATTCCTACTACCGCCGCCATCCAACTGAACGAGAGCTTCGTGCGCCGCACCCACAGCACCGCCATGATCGCAAACGCCAGAAGCGTTGGGTTCAGCATCTCGCGCATAACGAAGAGCAAGGCGCACACCAGGACGAGCACGAGGACGTTGTGCGCCAACCGGGCGATCTCCCAGCGCGGCTCCGCAGCAGCAGAGCCCTCGGGCGCGGGCGCTCCGGTCTGATCCCTCATGGTGTCCCGCCTCCATCCGACCAGAGTGAGATCTGCCGCGCGCCCGGCGTCTCGCGAATCCCGGTGACAAGCCCGGCCACGCCCACGCCGATGAGCCGCACGGGACGATGCCCCGCCTCCGTACGCCGCAAGAGCCCGCGCGCCTCGCGAGCGATGGCATCCGCAGTCGCCAGGGGCCGTGCGAGCGTCCGCGACCGGGTTACGGTCTGGAAATCGCCGTAGCGCATCTTCAACGTCACCGTGTGGCCCGCGTACCCGCGCCGTGCGAGCCGCTCTGCCACGGCCTCCGCCTGGCGGCCGATCTCCGTCTCTAATGCTCCCACATCGCGCACGTCCCGGGGGAAGGTCTCTTCGGTGCTCATCGACTTGGGCTCTCGGTGCGGCGTGACCGGCCGATCATCGCGGCCGTGTGCGAGCCGGAACAACTCGCGGCCCAGCTTGCCGAAGCGCGCCTCGAACCCCAAGCGCGGCGCGCGCGCCAAATCCCCGATCGTCTCATAGCCCAAGGCCGTGAGCTTCGCCTCGGTCGCCGGGCCCACGCCCCAGAGCTTTCCGACCGGCAGAGAGTGCAGAAAATCGAGCACCTCGTCGGGCTCGACGACGACGAGCCCATCAGGTTTATCCATGTCCGAGGCGATCTTGGCCACCAGCTTGTTCGGCCCAACCCCCGCGGAGGACGAGAGTACGGTCGTCTCAAGAATGCATGCCTTGAGCGCTTGCGCCACATCTCGGCCCGTCGTTCCATCCCTTACCCGAGCAGTCACGTCCATAAAGCACTCGTCGAGCGCCACCGGCTCCACCAAGTCGGTCACCTTCAAGAAGCATTCCCGAACGAGCTGCGAAAGTTCCCGATAGCGCGCCATTCGCACGGGACGGACCACCGCCTGAGGGCAAAGCCGCAGCGCCTTTCGCATGGGCATCGCACTGCAGGCACCGAACTCCCGCGCCTCATAGGAAGCCGCAGCCACCACCCCGCGCCCCTCGGGGCTGCCGCCGACCAGAACCGGTTTGCCGGCGAGCGAGGGATCATCGATCTGCTCCACCTGCGCGTAGAACGCGTCCAGATCGATGTGCAGAATCGTGCGGACCGGCGAGGCCACCTCAGCTGTACCACCGAAAAGGCCCGCCGTCTCAAGGGCAGCGGGCCCGTTCCGTGCATTCATCGTCTTCTATAACCCCGATCGGATTGGCGGTCCTCCGCCGCTGCCGCAAGCTATTCGGCATGCCCCGGACTGTCAAGCTCCAGCACCTTATGCCGCCCGCGTCGAACGCCGCTTTATGCCCAGTAGCTCACGCAGCACAGCGCCCGTGTGTGATCCCGATGTCCGCGCGACCTCCTCCGGCGTCCCAGCCGCAGTGACCTCGCCCCCCTCGTCGCCGCCCTCGGGGCCGAGGTCGATCAGATAATCCGCCGTCTTCAACACCTCCAGGTTGTGCTCAATGACCACGACCGTGTTCCCACGATCCGCCAGCTTGCCCAGAACCCCGAGCAGCATCTTGATGTCCTCGAAGTGGAGCCCCGTCGTCGGCTCATCCAGGATATAGAGCGTTCGTCCCGTGCCGATCTTGGACAGCTCCGTGGAGAGCTTCACCCGCTGCGCCTCGCCGCCTGAGAGCGTCGTCGCCTGCTGCCCGAGCCGGATGTAGCCCAGTCCCACCTCCGAGAGCGTCAAAAGTTTGCGCCGGACCTTAGGGAGATTCTCGAAAAACGCCAGCGCTTCGTCCACCGTCATCTCGAGGACGTCGGCGATGGACTTGCCCTTGTACATCACCTCCAGTGTTTCGCGCGCGTAGCGCCGACCGCGACAGACCTCGCACGGCACGTAGACGTCGGGCAGAAAGTGCATCTCGATCTTGATGATGCCGTCGCCCGAGCACGCCTCACACCGGCCACCTCGAACGTTAAAGCTGAAGCGGCCCAGCCGGTAGCCGCGCATCCTAGATTCGGGGAGTTGCGCAAAGAGCTCGCGGATGGGGGTGAACAGCCCCGTATACGTAGCGGGGTTCGATCGCGGCGTACGCCCGATGGGTGATTGATCGATGGCGATCACCTTATCCAGATGCTCAACCCCATCAAGCCTTTTGTGAGGTAAGGCACCGTCCCGCGATCCCCAGAACCGCTGGGCCAGAGCGGGATACAGCGTCCCGTTGACCAGAGTGGATTTGCCCGAACCCGAGACCCCCGCCACGCACGTGAACGTGCCCAGCGGAATGCGTACGTCAATCCCCTTGAGGTTGTTGCCACTCGCCCCGTGGATGACCAGCCATTCTCCGCTGTTGGGCCTGCGCTCCTCCGGCACTGGGATCTGTCGCACTCCGGCCAAGTACTCGCCCGTTAGCGAGCGTGGCTTCGCCGCCAGCGCTTGCGGTGGACCCGTAGCCACAACATGGCCGCCGTGGACTCCTGCGCCCGGTCCCAGGTCGATCACGTGATCCGCGCGCTCGATGGTGTCCCTATCGTGCTCAACGACCAGCACGGTATTCCCCAGGTCACGCAGCGAGGTAAGCGTGTTGAGCAGACGCCGGTTGTCTCGGTGGTGTAAACCGATGGAAGGCTCATCAAGGATATAGAGGACACCCACAAGCTGCGAGCCGATCTGCGTCGCCAAGCGGATGCGCTGCGCCTCGCCGCCCGAGAGCGTTCCAGCCCTTCGATCAAGCGTCAGGTAGGCCAGCCCGACGTCCGCCAGAAAGCGCAGCCGGGCGCGGATCTCCTTGAAGATTTGGGACGCGATGCCCGCCTCGCGCTCACCGAGCGTTACGCCCTCAAAGAACGCCACGGCCGCCTTGACTGAAAGCGCGCTCACTTCAGCAATGTTCTTCCCGCGGAAGCGAACCGCCAGTGCCTGCGGCTTCAGTCGAAGGCCGTCGCAGCCGGGACAGGCGGAGACGCTCATAAAACCTTCGATCCAAGCGCGCACGTTGGAGCTCTTGGTCTGCCCGTAACGGCGCCTCAGGTCCTGCATCGCCCCGGAGAACCGGCCGACGTATTCCCTGCGACGGCGCCCTCGGCGGCTGCCCCACTCGAAGCGGATCCCATCGCGCCCTGCACCGTGAAGCAGGACACGTTGGTGCTCGGAGGGCATTGCCTCCCACGACTGGGCGAGGTCCATCCCAAAGTGGCGCGCCACACTCGCCAGACGGTGGCCCAGGAAGTGGTGGTTGTTAGGATTGCCCCAGGGAGCGATGGCACCTTGCATGACGGAAAGCTCGGGGTCGGGCACGACCAACCGCTCGTCCAACTCTACCGCCGTACCCAGTCCCGCGCACCGTGGGCACGCGCCAAAGGGCGAGTTGAACGAGAAAAGCCGGGGCTCGATCTCCTCGTAGCTGATGCCGCACGCGGTGCAGGCGAAACACTCGCTGAACACGATGTCCCCGTCTCGGGCGACGTCGATCACCACGATGCCCCCACCCTTGGCGAGCGCCGTCTCCAGTGAATCCACGAGCCGACCGGCCGTCCTCCGCCGTACGACCAAGCGGTCCACAACGATCTCGATAGTGTGCTTCTTGTTCTTCTCGAGAACGACCGCGTTGTCCAGGCTCCTCGTCTCGCCGTCTACACGCGCACGCACGAAGCCCTCCCGCCGCGCCTCGTCGAACACCTCGCGATACTCCCCTTTGCGACCTCGCACGACGGGCGCCAGGACCTGAATCCGCGTGCCCTCGTCGAGCTCCAGGATGCGATCGGTCATCTGCTGCGGCGTCTGGCTCTGGATCTCGCGGCCGCATTTGTAGCAGTGGGGGGCACCGATACGTGCGAAGAGAAGCCGCAGGTAGTCGTAGATCTCGGTGACCGTCGCGACGGTCGAGCGCGGGTTCTTGCTCGCGCTACGCTGCTCGATGGAGATCGCCGGCGAGAGCCCCTCGATGTAGTCCACGTCGGGCTTTTCCATCAGACCGAGAAACTGGCGCGCATACGCTGAGAGCGACTCGACGTAGCGCCGCTGTCCCTCGGCGTAGATGGTGTCGAAAGCCAGCGATGATTTCCCCGAACCCGAGATCCCCGTGATCACCACGAGCCGATCACGGGGGATTGTCACCTCGATGTCTTTCAGATTATGTTCGCGCGCGCCCTTGACGAGGATGCTCTGGATGGACACCTCGCTAGCTCCCTCGCCATCGTCGAACGGTATTGAGACGGGCAATGAGATTCACTAAACCACAGTACCCATTTGAGCAGGCGCACGCAAGCATGAGCGGTGATCTCGAGGTCGCTTCACCCCAAAACGGACGCGCCTGCGACATCTAAGTCGCAGCCACGATGTCGGCGGGCAGGTGTCCGGCAGGCGAAGGTGGGTCCAAGGGCGCTCAAATGAGCTGGCCGGCGCTGTAGAAGAAATAGCCGGCCACGCCCAGTATCGCGACGCCGAAGCCCTTCTTGATGGTGCGCATCCAACCACCCGACCGGGGCAGCGATGTCAAGGCGCCGGTGAAAGTGCCCACCAGCATGAGCAAGAATCCCAGGCCCAGCGCGAAGGCGAACAGTAGACCCACCCCATAGATCACGTTCTGACGGCTGGCGACAAGCGTCAAGAGCACGCCCAGTACTGGCGCTGTGCATGGCGCCGCGACAAAACCCGATGCAAGTCCGACGCCGAAGGCCCCCGCCGCGCCTCGGCTCATCCCGGCACTGACATCCCCGCCCCGCTGGAGCCACTGCGGCAGGCGGATCTCCCACACGTCCAGCATCGACAGCCCCAGTGCAACGCAGATCGCGCCCACAGCGCCGAAGACCCACGCGTTGATCGTGAAATACCCGAAGATTCGGCCTGTCAACGCCGCGAAGGCTCCGAGCACCGAATAGGTCACGGCGATCCCCAGCACGTATGCCGACGAGAGCACGAAGCCCTTGCTCCGAGAGCCCTCCGACCGACCGCCGATGTACGCCACCGTGATCGGAACCATCGGATACACGCACGGCGTGAAGCTCGTCAGGACGCCGCCCGCAAAGGCGAGGGGAAACGCGAGTATTGACGCCGAATCGAGGAATCCCCGAAGTGCCTCGGTCAAGGAGCCCATCTGGGCGTCTCTTTCAGACTGCGTCCACGGCTGCCACGAATCGGCGCCTCGGCCAAAGCCCCCAGCGGGCGACCGTGGCCAGGATCGTCAGGCCCGCGAGCACCGCACCCCTGATCGTACCGGAGATTTTCGACGTCCCGATGCGCCGCCTATAGCTGACGGGTACTTCGCGGACGCGTAGCCCCGCCAACGCCGCCTTGAGCTGCATCTCGACCGTCCAGCCGTAAGCGCGATCTCGCATCCGAAGCCCCTCGAGCGCCGAGCGCCGAATCGCTCGAAACGGCCCCAGGTCCGTGTAGCGAACGCCCGTCGTAAGCCGGATCAGCCGCGTCGCCAGCGCGTTGCCGAAGACCTGCACGGGCGTGAGACTCCCCCGCTCCCGTGCGCCCAGCGCCCGCGAACCCAGCACCAGGTCCGCCTCGTCCGCCAGGATCGGCTCGACCAGATCAAACATTTGCGATGGGTCGTCGCTGAAGTCCCCGTCGAGGAAGACGACGACACTGCAGGCTCCCGCTGCCGCGAGTCCTGCCTGGCAGGCGGCGCCGTACCCGCGGACAGGCTCGTAGACGGTCTTCGCACCGCCCTCGCGCGCGATGGCTGCGGTCCGATCCGTCGAGCCGTTGTCGACAACGATGACGCGGGCACCGAGGTGCGCGGGAATGGCGTCCAGCACACGGCCGATGGCGCGCTCCTCGTCGAGCGCAGGGATGATGACGACGATACGGCTCATGGGCTCGGGGCTACTTGACGACCAACTTGCCCCGCTTGCGCTGCTTCTCGCCTACCATGCAGTACAGGTCGTACTTACCTTTCTTCTCAGGCTGCAGCTCAACCTCTTGCACCTCGCCGGCTTTACACATCTTGGTGATGCCCAGATCGGGAATCGCCAGCGTGTGGTCTTGCGCAAGTGCTGTCAGATGGATGCGGACCAGTTCGCCGCGTGCCACCTCGACCTCCATGGGGTAGAGCTTCTGATCCTTCAAGATCATCCCTAGTTCCACAGCATGGACCGATCCTGCCTCTTCCTGGTCCGAGAGGGGGCTAGCCGCCGCCTCGACCGCCTCCTCCGCGGAGGTCTCCGCCCCATCGCCGAGCGCCAGGATCGTGAGTGCCCCGTCCATCTTCGGCTTCAGCTCGACCTTGTCCAGTTCGCCAAACCTGCACTCTTTGTCGAAACCCAGCTCGGGGATGGCCAGCCTCTGCCCCTCGTTCAGCGACACCACGTAGATGCGCAGGTGACTGTTTTTCTTGACCCATATCTCTTTGGGATAAGCCTGCAGGTCCTTCAGGAGCACCGCTCGCTCGACAACCTCCAGCGCGACGCTCGGGCCCCGTGAGACCGTCGGAGGTGTGTAAGTCCCCGAAGCCCATGCCCCAGAGACGATCGCCACCACTGCCAGTGCACCGCCCACGAGCGCACGTCGGCTTTTGAGTTTCGACACCGCTATCCCTCCCTCATTTGGCGCCTCGGTAGCGCCGTGATCGCAGAGCCCACACCGCGCAGCGAAATATGCCGCGCTTGCACTCAGACGCGAAGACTCTCTATCTAAACGCCTCATGGCCTTCATGGGTGGCAACAAATCATCTCGGATTCACCCGGACCATTGGCGAGATTATATTTCACTCGCGCTCGGCGGACTGGGCCTCGGAGGCTTCTGCCTCTTCATCGCGCGGCTACCCGGTCTACCCTGCGACGCTCCGCTATACGTCCTGGCACACCTGACCGCTTGCGGTGCCCTGTGGCTCGCTGCACGCCCCGTTCTTCGAGGACGGCTCTCCGAACGGCCAACCTGGGCGGTGATCCTCACCCTGAGCGTCGCCTTCCGCGCTCTTGTGATCAGCGACTCGCCCCTGTTCGACGATGACATCTACCGCTACCGCTGGGACGGGACACTACTCGCCCATGGCATCAACCCCTACCGCTATCCTCCCGACGCGGGTGAACTCGCCCCCTGGCGTGACCATTTCTACGCGCAGATAGGTTTCCCTTACGTCCGCACCGTCTATCCGCCCCTGTCCCAGGCGGCCTTCGCACTGGGATACGCGCTATCGCCCAAGGGGCTGCTGGGCCTCAAGCTGGTCGTCGTCGCCGCCGACTTGGTCGCCATCTTCGCCTGCGGCGCCGTGGCGCGAGCGCTGGGCCAGTCGGCGGGAGTCGCCATCCTCTATGCCTGGCACCCCCTGGTCCTCAAGGAATTCGCTCAGACCGGCCATCACGACGCTCTAGCCATCGCCCTGCTCACGGTTTTGGTCTGGGCCGCGATCCGCCATCACCGGAGCATCGCCGCCCTATGCCTCGCGGGAGCGACCCTCATCAAGCTCTTTCCGGTCATGCTCGCTCCCCTGCTCGTCCGACGCCTGGGTGTCCGGCGCCTGGCCCTCGCGGCGGTGATCGTCGTGGTCGCCTACGCCCCTTTCCTGGGAGCGGGCCATGCCGTGGTCGAGGGTCTTGCGACCTACGCGCGCTACTGGGAGTTCAACGATAGCCTCTACCCGCTCATTCGCGGCGCCTGCGGCCTCATCGCGGAGAACGCCGATCCGGGGGCGCGTAGCCTGGTCGCGCTCATCCTCCTCGGAGGAATCGCGTGGCTTTTAGTGCACCCGGTCCCGCGCTGCTGGCCGCTTCACCGTCGGATGTTCGCCCTTCTGGCCGCGTTCTTCCTGGTCGCACCGACGGCCGATCCGTGGTACTTCTGCTGGCTCCTGCCTTTTCTGTGTTGGGAGCGGCGGCCAAGCTGGTTTCTGCTCTCGGCAACCGTTGGCGCCTCTTACCTGTTCTACTGGCAGGGGAGGGACCTGTGGTGGCTCAGGCCTGCGGAGTACATACCCTTCTTTGCACTCTTCTTCTGGGAGGTCTGGCGCAGCTTCAGGCGTTCGGGACGCACATAAAGCTGGAGGATCATGGCGTCATCCCGATTCCCCTCGCAGAGGTCAGAATACGCGGTGGTCGATCCCAAGGGTATACACGTTGCCCGCCATGTGGTTGATCCCGCCGAGCGGTATCCGCACGAGAGCGAAGGCCGCAGCCCGCCGCGACAAAGTGAAGGCCGCCGAGGGCACCAGGTAGGCGATCCGTCGTCGAGAGCGCTCCCAGACGAAGGAAATTCCCTTCAGACCCAGCGTTTCGGTGCCGCCCCAGGTGGCATCATAAGCCATCTGGAGTGTCACCCGGTGAAGGGGCCGGTATCCCCCTTCTGCGACCAGGACGTACTCGTTGCCCGGCGTCACCAGGGTCTCCTCGTCCATCCGGCGATCGCGAAAGCCCGCCGTCACGCTCACAAAGCCGGGAATGGGCCACAGCGAGCGGCTGACGTCCACCATGTACTCCAGGTCCCACTGACCTGCGCCCACGAACTGAGCCGTGGAGACCTCTTCCCTCTTCCCTGTCGCCATCTTCAACCCGAACGAGGGCGCCACCGCCAGGGGCTCGCGCAGGAGCAGGACCTTCCCGCGGACCTTGATGTCGCCCCACCCCACAGAACGTCTCTGGTGCCACGTCTTGTTGTAGACTCGCAAGCGATAATAAGGGACATCCGCACTGATCTCGAACCGGTTGGTCACCCCGTACCTGAGGTTCAGCGCGAACCCCTCCATCTGCGAGCGCCCCGTCTTCTCTCCCGTCTCCATGAACTCACGCCCCCCGCTCGGATCATCGCGGAGAGAAAACAGAAGGCCCTTCTCGCCGGGCATCCGACGCCCTGTCGGGGTCCCGAGAGAGATCCCAGATGGAGTGCAGGCTTCATGGTCTGGGCAGAAAGCCTCACGGGTAAAATGAAAGTAAGTGAAATACGCCAGAGAGAGCGAACCCTGGGGCAGCATCCACGCCGACCCAGCCGCCCGGCCGGCCGCTAGAAGGACCGCGAGGGCCGCACCCGCTATCACTGTTCCTCGATACCACCGCGTGCATATTCGCCCGCGAAGCCTCTGTTCCCCCATGTGCCGCAACTCCTTTCCGCTCGCGTTTCCTACAGGTGGGCGATCCGTCGTCGAGAGCGCTCTCAGACGAAGGAAATTCCCTTCAACTCCAGCGTTTCGGTACCGCCCCAAGTGGCGTCATAAGCCATCTGGACCGTAAATCCCTACTTCATCGGCTTGTAAGACGCCGCTGCGAACTAGCCCGTACCATCTATCTCCGAAACACAAACCCAACCACGGTCGAACGTGAAAGTACGCGCTTTGCCAGCGGGATCGTTAATGCGGATGATGCGGGCGTTTTCCTCATCGGCGTGTTCGACGACGTAGAGCCAGTAGTCCACTCCATGCTCGCGAGCGCACTCGAACTGTGTGCAGGATAACCCGACGGGGCGATCATCGAGGCTTCGGGTCATTGCCTTGACTTCGCACCAACGGATGGGTCGTGCATCCGGGCCGACCTCGACCAGGTCGTAGCCCGGATTGAAAGCCGGCATACACTTCCAATACGGTTCTCTGGCGAGAATGAAGTCGATGGCTCGCGCTTCGAGCGTCATCCGTGACGACTGGTCGAGGCCATCGGGATCAGCATCCTCATCGTTAGGATGGGCGGCCACGTAGGAGATGAATAGCCGCTCACCACTACTTTCCGGTGTACCCTTGGTGTCATCCTGGCCCGACGCCTTGCCTTTGCCACGGCCGGTTTCTCCACCGTCGCCACCAGGTTGTACTAACTCGGCGTCCGACGGCTCAGTCGCGGGCGGCATTGGCTGTGCAGTCCTGTTCGACGGATCATTGCCCGCTTCATCAACTGCTTCTGCCCCAATCTCCTCATCTGCTTGCTTCACTTCCTCCTGAAGTCTCAGCCGAGCGACCAACTCTTTCTCGCTCGTGATCCCGTGCTTCTTTAGCAGGTCCAGCACGCCCGGCTCGATGCCGACTTCCTTAGCGAGTTGATCAATAACCGGGGGCTTGAACCGGATCTTCGAGTGCAGGAACGGGTTCGGCTCCCAGTTGAGCGAATCGAAGAGGACAAGCTCTGGGCGCTGCAATTTGCCCTCCGGGTCTGGAACCCAATCGGTTAAATTCAGCAACCGCACGAAGAAGGAGTCGAGGGATTTACTATAGTACCCATAGTGCCTCCAACTGTACTCACCAGTGAAGACCCCTTTTCGGCGCTCCTCCAAATGCGCGAGCTCTTCCCAGAGCAGCTTGGTTTTCGTGCGGCGCTCGTCGACAGAGATTTCCGGTAACGTATTCAACAAGTCTTGAAGCCCTAGTAGCGACCAATCCTCGGTGTCCTGAGATCGCCCAAGCCACGGATGGCCAGCCTGCTTACGCAGTTTCAATTTTTCTTCCTCCGAAAGTGATGCATCCTTGATCGGCCGCAAGTATCGAACCGCGCCGCAGGCTTCAAGCAGTTCACGCACCTCCTCGCCTCGCAGGCACTGATACTGATCATCCACGAGCAACACATCAGGTACGCCCGCGAACAGTTTCTTTAGCCGATCTGTCGCGAGGTACACCTCGCCTGGTTTACTAACGCACTTGCTAGCATCACCACTGTCCATAACCCTAACGAACGGCGTCTCGCGCAACTCAGCTAGCAGGCTATCCCGTTGGACTTGAGAATCTGTCGCGAACGCGTTGAGAATACGCCTGATGTCAGCTTCATATTCGGTATCAGAAACGTCCACCTCATCCGAAAGATACTTGGGCAACACATTCCGGATGACATCGTCCACCGGGAGGGGCTCGGTCAGGCCGAGCGCGCTCAGGAACTCCCGCGCCGCCTCCGTGCCACAGACGGCTGCCCGCACGGTCGGAAAGCTCGTCTCGATGTGGCCGGGAAGGAAAGCCTGCGGTTGACCATTCTCTTGTGGCTTGACGTGGGTACCATCCTCCAGGCGAATCAACGGCAAGGCCAACGTCCGGGGATGCAAGCCCGTCTGCTCGTTGAGGAACTCATAAAGCCTGCAGACCCAATCGTCGGTCTGCGCCTCAAGGAAATCAGCATCTAGCCGTGGGAGGACCGCCTCGGGCGTGACCTCTTCGATCTCGAGCTCGCGCATCAGATACTCCCGCAACTCGGGCGTCCGATCCTGCGAAATTTCGGCGCTCAACCAATCCAGTTCGCCGTCCATGTCAAACAGTGCAGCCAACGTCGGTGCATCGAACAACTCGCGCAACATCTGCGTACGTGCCATTTTCGCGCGTTGGGCAGAGGTGTGACCGCCCCCGAAGCGGGGTAGCAACTGACGCGTGGTGAGTGCTTGTTTCGTCGCCTCGAAGAGTGGCGCGAACATAGAACGTCCGTCGAATTTCGTGGATTCGAGCGGTAAGCAGCGCAAAACATCAGTGTATAGCAGATCACGGTCCCGCAGGCAAGTGAGTGCGTCAACGAGCAAGCGGGAAGTTTCCTCCACGCAGCGCTGGTTCCACGCGTCGTCGCCAGGAACGTTGTCGCGACTCGGCGTCGTGCGATAGGGTCCTTGGACAAGAAACCCCAAGTGCGTTTCCAGCACGGTTGGAAAGAACACAACTAGTGGAGACTGATTGACTCGACTCACGGATTCGCGGCCGCCATCCTCGTCCGGTATCAGCCGCAATGCGATTTCGACATGGCCGGCGGACTCGTCAATGTTCACCGGTCGCGAGAACACCAGCCAATCTTCTTTCACCTCCGCCTGACCCTCTTCCTGTCCAACGACCGTGACGCGGCGGACGTCTGGTGAGACCTCAATAGCGTCCCGCAGGTAGAGGCCCGAGAGCCCGTTTTCAGTGCTCCACCTGATCTTTTCGATCTGCCGCAGAAAAAGCAGGGAAGACGCGCCGAGTCGACCGAGTCCGGCAGCAATCTCCGCGTGCCCGTTGTCGTTTCGAAGAGGGATGAGGATGACTGTCTCGTCCAGGTCTCGGTCGATCCGCGACGCTGAGACCGGCCAGACGAAGCTTTCGATAGCGAAGTCCTCGCCACCGGAGTGAATCTCCGGTCGATCCGTCAAGGCGTAGACTGACTTGAAGCCGATCCCGAAGCGGCCAATTGCAGTTTGATCTTTGGTGCTCTCGGCGATGCCGCAGATTCCCCGGACATCGGGTTCATCGAATGGCACACCGAAATGGCTCACGCGAAGGGCTCTCTCGGTCAGGTTAAACGACACGGCGTGCGAACCCTGCCATCCGTTCCGTCGGGCAAGTGCGTCCTCCGCATTCTGAAGCAGTTCGAAGATAAAATGCGTGCGATCATCATAGCGCTCGGCCATTAACATCGGACCGATACGCCCGATGTCCGTACCGTAGCGGCGCTTGTTGTCGGCGCGAATGGAAAGATAGTCGGAAGCCATCAGCGGTTTACCCTCCGGAAGTGTTGTTCTGCCTTTCTTTGGTCCGGCATTTCCCATATGAAAGTGCGGGCGTCCCAAAAACGCCCCCTCATTGACGACGCCAAAGGTGCAGGCATTCTCCAGCGAGATCAAGCACCTCATCGCGCCCACTGGAGGACCTGTCGATGCGGCAAGTTAACGATCCATCGCGCGGGAACACCACTCCCAACACGCTTTGGCTCCCTTCTCACTCTCCCCGGCACGCACCTCACCCTTGGCGGCCGCTTTGACAACTCGAAGAATCCCCGCCGAAGCCGTTGACACAAGAGCTCGCGGCGGCTAGCTTGGATGGAAGATGGTGACGCATCGGACCTTGATTCTCAGGAGGCACCCATGACAGGTGGTGAAGTGATCGCGGAAGCTTTGGCGGCACAGGGCGTACGCGCGATCTTCGGCATGCCCGGCACGCGAACGCTCGAGATCTATGACGGGTTACGGCGGTGTCGAGATCGCATCGCACACTACCTCGTTCGGCACGAAGGGGGCGCCGCTCTCATGGCCGACGGCTACGCCCGCGCTGCTCTCGATGTCGGCGTCTGCGCCACAGTGCCGGGACCTGGCGTCACCAACGCCTCCACGGGCCTGCTCGAAGCTCACGATTCCGCCGTTCCTGTGCTCCTGGTGACCGGCGAACGGCCAAGCAGAGAGGCCTCTCGCGATGCGTCCAAGGTCTTCCACGGCCTCGACCAGCGCGCGTTCTGTCCTTCGATCACCAAATGGACCGGTGCTGGGACGAACGACGCGGAAATCCCCTTCGTCATCCGAACTGCCTTCGAGGCCCTGCGCAACGGCCGCCCAGGACCCGTCCAGATCGACTTCCCGCAGGACTTGATGGCCGCCCAGCTCCGAAGCCGTCCACCCAAGCGCGTCGAGCGCCAGCGCCCAGGTGCCGACCCCGGTCTGGTTGAGGAGGCCGCACGGGCCCTCCGAAGCGCGCGACGTCCGCTCGTGCTCGCGGGCTCGGAGGCCATGTGGTCGGACGCGGGGGAGGCGATCCTCGCCGTCGCTAAGGCACTGGACGCACCCGTCGCCACGACGTTTCACGCTCGTGGCATCATCCCTGAGGATCACCCGCGCTCGCTTGGCATATGCCGTTCAACCACTTTTAGAAGGGCCTTGCAGCGGACCGATACTTTGCTCGCAGTGGGCGTCCGCTTCACGTGGCGCGACACGGACAACTGGGCGCTGGAACTGCCACCGACGGTCGTTCAGGTCGACAGCGATCCGCGCGAGATCGGCCGCGAGTACCCGGCCGCCTGCGGGCTGGTCGGCGATCCTAAAACCGTCCTGGAGCAGCTTCTTGCCACCTCCGGCGGACTGGGGAATGGAGGCGCTTGGGGAAACGATGTTCTCGCCGAGCTTCACGCCGAGGCGGTCTCCACCGAGCGAGCGCCGCTCTTGACCGCCTTGCGCGAAGCGCTTGACCGCGACGCCGTGCTTTCCGTGGACACACACCTCACCGCCTACCGCACGCCCTACGAGTTTCCCATCTACGAGCCCGGCACCTACCTGTTTAGCGCCATCGCGGTCACGATGGGCTACGGCCTGCCGGCGGCGCTGGGAGCTAAGGTGGCCCGACCCGATCGCCAGGTGGTGTGCCTCTCCGGGGACGGCGGCTTCATGATGACCTGTCAGGAACTGGCCACGGCCGCGCTCCACAACATCCCCATCGTCATCATCGTCGTCAACGACAACTGCCTCACGTCCATCAAGCGACCCCAGGAGGCTGAGTTCGGCGGGGCATACGGCACTGATCTGAAGAACCCCGATTTCATCCGCTTCGCCGAGTCCTTCGGCCTGCGCGCCTACCGCGCCGACAGCTCCTGCATCGCCTCGACCCTCCGCGAGGCCTTCGCCGCCGACGAGCCGACCCTCATCGAGGTCCCCCCCGAAGGTGTATAGTGCGGAGACAGCCCGAAGAACTGCGGCAGAGCCATCGGTTGTGAGCTGTACATCCTCGTCCTGGAGATCCCGATAGAGCGGCTCGTCCAGTCGGCGCCCTCTACGTTCGCCGCCAGTCACTCCAGTCTTTTTCCTCCCAAGGCTCGATACAAATCGACATAAGCCGCTGCAGCCGCCTCCGATGCGCGGAAAGAGCGGACCGGCCAGTACCCGAAGGCATCGGCGACGCGAAGGTTCGCGTGAAAGAGACACGCCTCGGGTTCGCCCGTCAGGGGAAAGGTCTCCGAATCCCTTTGACACTCTGAGCTGACTGCAAGCAGACGGGCGAACTTCCCCGGACTCGTCATGTAACTGCCGCCGCCAGCATTCACGTGGACGTAGAACGCATGCGAACTATGTTCTGCAGCGCCTCCGGTTGCCGCCTCAAAGGAGTCGATGCTACTTCGGGGCCTTCCCCCGTTCGAGGGGTGCACAATGAGGCGGGCCCCGAACATCACCGGCAGCGTCCACACCTCTGGATAGCGGCCGTCATGGCAGATGTGCATGCACACGGGAACGCCATGGATATCGAACTCCTGAAGTCGGTGACCATGCCAGAACTCGTACTCGCAGGAGTGAATCTTCGCGTGGGTCGAAACGATCTCCCCATCCGGGTCATAAACTCTGCAGACATTATATCGAGCCTTCTTTCGAAAAGTCCCTGGAGCCTTGTCCCATACCGGAAGCCCGAGAATGAGGTACGGAGCATTCTTGAGTCCGTGGATGAACTTGCGGATCTTGGATTCAGCTTCCATCACGGCTGTCCGATTTCGTGTCACTCGATGCGCGGGAAAGAGCCCCGTCAATGACGTCTCAGGCGTGACGAGGAGTTGAACGCCTTTGTCGCTGGCCTCCTCGAGACCTCGCAGAAGCGATTCGACGTTTTCATCGATTGAGGCCTCGTTGAGCATCTGCCACCCGCCAACGTTCAGGTACTCTGGTATCCCTGACGGAGCGCCTTTGTGGATGAACCTCCTCAAGAGGAGGCATGTGCCATTAACTTCAATCGCCACGCCCATCTCTGGGATAATGTCCAAATCCGATTCCAAGAGAACCTGCTCTCCATCTAGAAACACGCGCAGGTCCGCCTTCTTAACGAGATTGCCCCCGCCCTCGGTCTTCTCGATGAGCAGGACGTGATCGCTCCGTCCCACCACGCGAGGCGCCAAGCGCTTGACGGATCGGGAACGGGACCAATCCGTCGTCGTCAGTGAGAGTTGCCCTTTCGCAAAATCCACTGTGACCAATGCGGCCTCAAACCCGCCACAGAAGCCGAACCGCAGAACGCCTTTCGCATCCTCGAGAGAGCGGAAGTGCAGTTCGATGGCGTCGCCATTGCGCGTATGAACGCCGAGACCGTTGATGGAGAGAACGCCCCTGGCGTCGCCCAACCAGTACTTCTCGGGCGTCGGCGAAGTCCTCCGGGGCGTTGACACGACTGCGCCTTCGGGCGTCATCCTGCAATCGAAGTCACTTGACTTCGGCAGCACCCATCCGGCGGAAGGGTTCTTGAAATTCGCCTCCTCAAGTAGAACGCGCCGCATTGCCCTCTCCTATCAGCCGGACGTTCCCGTGCATGATCCCACCTGCGCCAGCGCCACGTCTACGCGGTCGTAGAACGGATCACTCGGCACCAGCGGCAGCTCGACCGACTCACCTGTGAGCGCCGACTTGTAAATCCCCATAATCAGCTCGAGGGATTTTCGCCCCTCCTCGCCAGTCACTGCGGGCGCTCGGTCGTCGCGCACCGCCTGTAAAAAGTCCTTGACCTGCGCCGGGTGACCCGCCGGGTCAAGATCTGGGATCTCCGCAGCGAAAGCCACAAGCTCCGCCTGGACCTCGGGGTCGGTGCTCTTAATGCCCCAGGGCTGCACCGACACGGCCGCACGATCGGCGAAGATCTCCAGCCGCTCCGCTTGCAGTTGGGAGGACACGGTGGCAGTGATCTCCCCCAGTGCGCCACCCCCGAAGCGCACTATGCCGACGGAGAGATCCTCGACCTCAATCTCGTGCGTGAACGTCCCCATCTGCGCGCAGACCCACTCGGGCTCGGAGCCCATCAGCCAGAGCAGGCGGTCCACCCCGTGGACGTGATGGTTGATGGTCGCGCCGCCGCATTCTTTCTCCCAGGTCCCGCGCCACCAGACGTCGTAATAAGCCTGGTCCCTGTACCAGAGCCCCGCGAACTTTCCCAGGATCACCCTGCCCAGTTTCCCCGCCTCGATCAGCCGCTTTGCACGGACGGCCTCCGGCATCCACCGCCGCTGGAAGACGATGCTCAGCCGTCGCCCCGCCCGCCGTGCTGCCGCAATCATGGCGTCCGCCTCGCGCAAACTGCCCGCCATCGGCTTCTCGCACAGCACGTGTTTCCCCGCCTCCAGCGCCGCAATCGTCGTCGGAGCATGTTCGAATGGCGGCGTACAGCTCGAGACAACGCTGACGTCATCGCGCGCGAGCATCTGCTCATAGTCCTCGTAGACATGCGGGATTCCGTGCCCCTCTGCGAAGCTCCTGGCGCGATCGCCGTCGATGTCCGCCACAGCCACCAGCCGCGCCAACTCGGGGAAGCCCGCGTACGCCGCCGCATGCGTTTGGGCAATACCACCCGCACCGATCAGCCCAACGCCTAATCTCTCTGCCATGACGACACCTCCTCCGGCCTTTCGACTCTTCGCTTGGGGAACACGCCTACGTGCGAACGCCGCTCCACCGATCTCTCACCCATGTACCCCCCCCAACTTTCCGCCATGCCCTTGGCTCTCACCCACTTGGGGCGGCTTCTAGCCCTTTGCGCCCCTCTCACCGCACGCAGCCCGGATAGGACCTGCCCATGATGTGGAAGTACTCCGGGCCTTTCCCCTCGCCGGTATATCTGGATTTCGCCGACATGCACGAGAGGGCGATGGCCCGCCGCCACCTATCGGACCGATTGGGGGCGGTGTAATGCGGCAGCAACGAGTGGAAGAACAAGCCGCTTCCGGCTTGCATGGGCACTAGCACCATCTCCCCGAAATCGTAGCAGGTTTCGTCTACCACAAAATCGACGTGAGAGTCGTTCGGCACCCGCAAATGAGGCAGAGGCCCCTTCCTGTGCCACCCCGGTAGAACCCCCATGCAACCGTTTTCGGCCGTGGCATCGTCCAGGGTGAACCAGCACGAACACAGGTCCGTCGGTTCGATGGGCCAGTAGGGCGAATCCTGGTGCATCCCCTTCTGCGAGCCGACCCGGGGCGGTTTCAGAAGCAGGGAATTACGGAACATCTTGATGTCCGGTCCCAGAATCTGCGCAAGAATCCCCACGATGCTCTCATTCAGCCCCAGCCGACGGAAGAGGTCATCTTCTTCCACCAGACCGTCAACCTTACGGATACCATCGCCGGGCCGGGCGATCTCCAGCTCCCCCCGCTGAATCCGGGGTTCCATCTGGACCCTGAGCCCGCCCGGTGGACGGCCGCCGTGGGTGTACTCGCGGACCCGGCTGCCGAGCGCCTCGACCTCCTCCGGGGACACCAAATTCTCCACTACGATGTACCCGTCGCGGCGATAGGCATCGAGTTGTTCGTTGTTCAACTTGATGGATGATGTAGTCCCTGCCATTTCGTACCTCTCCAACCCTAAGACGGGGGATTTCCCATTTCAACTCTGTAGCATCCTTTCCCACTCATCCTCTCGATCATCATACCCCAGCAGCGGCCCATGTGTCAATCGATAGGAGCCGGATCACCCATCTCCCCTTTGATCGGATCGAGGCGACGGGCGCCGAGTCCATCAAAGCCTGGCGCCGGAAATCGGACGTGCTATATTGAATCTTGAAGGGCCAAAGGAGGCCGCGCCATGGCTCAGAACACCGAACGCGTTGAGAGGAATCTGCTGCGCGAGACACCCTACGCCAAGACCCTCATGGCCGTGAGTTGCGTGCGGGAGCGGGGCAATGAAGACCGGCTGGAGCGGCTTCTGGTACGCCGCACCGGGTCTGAGGAGATTCGCTTCGTCTGGTGGCGCAACGGGCAGATGAGAGCCAAGCCGCCCGATATGCCCGAGGACGACCTGCTGGAGCTTCTCGAAAAAGGCTTTCGCGCCGGTGTTTTCACGCAAGATTTTATGGTGCGATTGCATGAGATACTGGATCGGATCCTAATCGAGGAGGAGACGGGGACGTGAAAGTGCTGGGCGAGCGCGATATTGCAGCACTGATTTCCCTGCTCGACGACGAAGACGATGAGGTCATAAGCCAGGTCCACGCCGAGTTGGTTGGGGCGGGCGCCAAGGCGCTGACTTCCTTGCAGCAGGCGGCATCCACCGCTCCGCCCGAAGTGCGGGACCGCATCCGAACCATCCTTGACGAAATCTGTCTAGGGCCCCTGCCCGCTCAGTTTCGGCGAATGACGGTGAAGTCCGACGGCGATCTCGATCTGGAGGAAGGCGCGTTTCTTCTCGCTAAGTGCGAGTACCCAGACCTCGACCCCGAGCGCTACGCCCGCCAGCTTGACGAAATGGCCGCGACCCTTCGCGAGTTGTTGATCGGCGTGAAAGACCCCGAGCAGACCATCGAGCTTTTGAGCGAGTATCTCTTTGACGAGTACGGCTTTGAGGGGGAGCCGTTGGTGGCCGATCCGGAGGATTGCTTCCTCAGCCGTGTGCTCGACCGTAAGCGGGGCATCCCCATCTCGATCTCGGCAATCTACATGCTTTTGGCGCGACGACTGGCGTTGCCCATCCAGGGTGTGGGCCTGCCCGGGCGATTTATCTGCCGCTACGTCGTGGGGGATGCGGCGATCTATTTCGACCCGGTGGACGGTGGGACAACCCTGAGCTACGAGGACTGCGCCCGGCTCTGTACCCATGCGGGCTTCGGTTTTCACAAAGCCTTCCTCGCCCCGATCAGCGACCGGCTCATGCTCGAACGCATGTTCAACAACATCATCTATCTCTACAGCGCCATCGGAGACACCAGCCGCGCCAGATCACTGATGCAGTACCTCGTCCTTTTGCGGGACCGCCTATAGGGCCGTCTCTCGAGATCGCATCTGGACTGCGGTTTCGCGAGCGTCACCGACTGATGAAGGAGGACGCAATGCGGCTAGAGAATAAGGTGGCCATCGTCACCGGTGGAGCAAGCGGCATCGGCCGCGCAACGGCGGAGCGCTTTGCGCGGGAAGGAGCCAAGGTCGTGATCGCGGACGTGGACGCGACCCACGGCCCCGAGGCAGCCCAAGGGATTACCCAAAGCGGCGGCGAGGCGAGTTTCGTCCGCTGCGACGTGTCGAAGGCCGCGGATGTGGAGGCCCTGATCCGAATGACGGTCGAGACCTACGGCAAGCTCGACATCCTCTTCAACAATGCCGGCAACCACATCCCGAAGACCGTTGACGAGACCTCCGAGGAGGAATGGGACGGCCTCATGACCCTCAACCTCAAGGGAGTCTTCTTGGGCTGCAAAGTCGCCCTGCCGGAACTGCGCAAGACCAGAGGCACCATCGTCAACACCGCGTCGATGGTCGGCCTGGTGGGCCAGTCCAACGCCGTCGCCTACTGTGCCACCAAAGGCGGGGTGATCGCTATGACCCGAGCCCTTGCGCTCGACCTGGCGCCCGAGGGCATCCGCGTCAACTGTGTGTGCCCCGCAGGCGTCGCGACGCCGCTGATGGAACGCTGGATTCAGCAGCAACCCGATCCCGACGAATCCCGCCGCGCCATGGACGCCATGCACCCGCTGGGTTGGACGTCCACACCCGAGGAGATCGCGGCAACCGTCCTCTTCCTGGTCTCCGACGACGCATCCTTCATCACTGGCCAGGCGCTTCAGGTCGAGGGCGGCTCGACGCTGGGATACCGAAGCTGACGGCCGACGCTGATCTTGCGGGCAAGGTCGCCCATTTCGCCATGGACGTCGTGCTGTATACGGTGATGCCGCTGTTCGATGTGTGAGCTCGTCGCTCGCTTGCTCTCGTGCGGCCGAGAAGTGTACATTGCTTCCTCAGACATCGATCATGCTCGCCGCCAGTTAACCAGCGGCCACGAGGAAACCGTCCCATGACCTTAGCAGAAACGCAGGCGCAGCCATTTGTCCGTCCCTTCCCCGCCTTAACTCCTGCCCAGAGGTATCATCTCGATGTCTTTGGCTATACCGTCATTGACAAGACGTTGACCGAAGACGAGACCGCGGCGCTTTTGGACGCGCTCCAACGCCTCAAGCGCGAACTGGTGGCCACAGGCGATCCGCAGAACATCAAAGTGCGGGGCTGTCGGGCCAGCAGGCACGAACCGCACTTCATTCACTTCACCCATGTCCTCGAGTCCGACCCCGCCATCTTCGACTACCTGACGCATCCGCGCCTGGTTGGCCTGGCTGAAGAGCTGGTGGGCGGCACGGTCCGCCTCGAGGAGTCCGAGGCCGTTATCAACAGTCGCGATCCCGACGCCGATCTCAACGCACCACCCCGGTACGGCTTCCATTACGGCACGCGTCCGGACTACGGCACCTATATCGAAAACGGCCTGTACCACTGCACCTTCGTCAAGACGCTGACGAACCTCACCGAACTGGGCCCCGACGACGGCGGCACCGTGGTCATCGCCGGAAGCCACAAGGTGAAGGCTCCGCAGGAAGACATCATCGCCTGCGCGTACGAGGACCCCTCGCTAATCCACCAGGTGGTCGCGCCGGCTGGCTCCACGCTCCTCTTCGGCGAAGCGCTGATCCACGCCAGCGGCGAGATCGCGAGCGACCGCGAACGCGCCATCATCATCGGCGGCTACACACCAACGATGTTCCAGACATGGAACGGTCAGGAGCCCAGCCCCGAGTTCATCGAACGGACGCCGCCCCACCTGAAGCCCTTGATCTCGGGCAGCGACAAGTGGCACTGGGAGCGTCGCTATCGCACGCTGGACATGCCGGCAGAGCTCGGGCCGGCGAGCAGAGAGCTATGAGTGACAAGCACTCGGCGGGTTTTGCACAGCAAAATGGACGGACGCCGGTCTATTGCCGATGCGCTCAGCAGGGCCGATCTTCGCTGCTCACGGCCTTTCGGTTTGCCGTTGTGCGCCGAATAGATAAAGCCTATATTATATTAATTGCCAGTGATGGCCTGGGGCCTGGGACAAAGCCAGCGCATGACCTATGCACCAGTGATCTAATCACAAAGAGGGACAGCCGTCCATGGATTCGCCAGCCGTTCGTCCCATGACACGACAAGAGATCGAACGCCGCGCAGTACAAATACTCCAGCAACACAGACTATATTCTATTCCCGTAGACCCCGTAGTTCTCGCCAATCGCGAGGGTATCGAGGTGCGTAACGCCTTATTCTCCAAGGCAAGCATTGCCGGAATGATTACGAAGCGAGGATCGAATGTGATGCTTCTGATAAATCAGTCCGACCCCTCATACAGAAAAAGGTTCACTATAGCACATGAACTTGGACATCATTTCTTGCATCTACTCACAGACGGAGAGTTCATTGATGAAGGCGCTGATGCTGACCTCTTTCGAGATATTGAACTAGAAGATGAGGATATCTCGGAAGCCAAACGCAAGGAAATTCAAGCGAATCAGTTCGCTGCAGCTCTGTTAATGCCAGCGGAATTCGCGAGGAAATTTTATAAAGATACTCAAGATATATTAACTATCGCACGAGTGTTCAATGTCTCCGAATCGGCTATGGCGATTCGTCTAAATTGGTTGAGGCTTTATTAAATGCAAGATATGCCATCTGTACCCGACAGCCTAACCGACAAAGTAATTTCTGTTGAAGCACTTGTTACATCAAATGAGGTTGACATCTATGGACGCTTACGCGAAATTGAAGACCAAAGTTACAAACTCCGGACAGTCTTGCAAACATGGGAGCGTCAACAAACGGAGGAACGCAAACTTCGCGGAGCCTACGCGAAATGGCTACTGGTTGGTATGTTTGCTCAAATGGCACTCGTGAATATCGCTTTCTTAGCGATAAGCTTGGGATGGATTGTTGTCGAGAAATGGGTAGCGATCGCGTTTATCTTAGCCGTCTTCGGCGAAATTATAGGAATGACCACGGTCGTGATCAAATATCTCTTTCCGCAAACTAGGTCTGAAGTCCTAGCGCTTATTGAAAAACTGTAGAAACTGCCCTAGGAGTTTTGGAAATGGCACGAATCGACCTACGGCAATCTCTGAATGCCATTTCGGATGTAGTAAACAACCGTCCACATGCACTTCGACAGTTTGATCAGATCTATATGAAAGCGGCGGACTTACTACTACAGGCAGAACACGTGAGCAGTTGGTTCGATGAAAAACGGGTCGTATTTATGGGAGACGGTGATGCGTTAGCACTTTGTCTTGTTCATCTTCGTAGATTAGAGCTGCTCGAAAGGGGTCCTCAGAGTGTTCACGTACTGGACTTCGACGAGCGAGTAATCGCATCAATCAAGAATTTCGCTACTCACTTTGAAATCGCAGATTACGTTACGGCCGAGTTATACAATGTTGCTGATCCCCTACCACAACGTCATTGGCAAGAGTTCGACGGGTTCTACACCAACCCACCATTCGGTGCTAGCAACGGTGGGGCAAGTGTCCGTGCCTTTGTGAACCGAGGTTTTGAAGCCGTTGGCGAAAACGGTGTTGGTTGCGTAGTAGTGGCGGATCACCGCGAATCTACATGGACCCAAGAGGTGCTTCAAACTGTGCAACGATTTATCCTCGATAATGACTTCATCATTTCGGAAATCGTGCCGGAGTTTCATCGCTATCACTTAGACGACACGCCTGGCCTCACTTCATGTAGTGTAATAATTCGCCGCCTTGACTATACGAAGAGTAAATATGCAAGCAAGTCTCTTGACATCGAGGCGCTAGCGGATTTCTACGGAGAGGAATCTCCTCTGGAAACAAGATACGTTCGAGACCTAACAAACGGTGGCAAACTAAAGTCCAATGACTACCGCCTTGAATCCCTAGGCTAAATAGAGGGCACCGAAATCATGCTAGACGAGCTACCCGATGCTTTCATCTTCATGAAAGTCGGTAATCATGCTGGTGAGACATTTGATCAGATACTTCAAAGAAAGATGAGAGAAAAGGAAGATGCCGGACGCATCTTTTGGGGTTACGGTGGTCCCACATGTCATCCGTTGACCGGAGTACAGCCCTTCGCCAAGAAGCATGGGAACCTACATGTTCTCATGGAACCCATAGATTCAAAGGCTGACCCAGATATACTGCAGCCGACCGAATATTCGGCAGACGGCGTAACATGGAAGCCCATGCCTGATGGGATTTCTGTCACGGGTTCTCGATATGCGCTCGTCCTCGATCAAATCAGACCTGGTGACCTTGAAGTCCGGACCGACGATTTTGTCGTGGACATAGGCCCAAACCGCGGAAAAGTTGCGACAGAATACTTACGCGGTCGTGTAGACAAGGCCTGTCTAACCAGAGCGTCTGTTCCGGCTACTAGATTCCCCGAATTAAGTCCACGAAATATCCGCTATGTTGCCAAATTAATCGAACCGTATGCTGTCTTGCTAAGACGCAGCCCTTCGCCCTAATGTTGGAGGATCAAATCATCCGACGGCCGCACCGTCCCTACGTGAAGTCAAGCCCCATCGGCCAGACTGTGGGGATGGGGAAGATCTTCTCGAACAAATCGTCCAGTGCGGTCGAGACCGGTTGATGCCCCCCCCGAAAAGCAAGCCCACGACCGCCTCCGGTGAGTTCAGAACCTGCGAGCGGCGGCCGTACTCGAAGGCGGCACCCTCGCCCTAGACGCGCAGGCGCATCATATGCTCCAGCAGAGTGCAGGCAGTGGGCATGCAAAGTCGCGGCTTTCTGCTTTAGGGTCAAGCGGAGGCCGCTGACGCGGGCCATATGGAGAGGGGAGCCATGGCGGTAGAATCGCTCGGCGTGGGCTTGGTTGGCTGTGGTGTGATGGGCGAGTGCTTGGCCCGGCAACTCGTCGCCTTGCCGCAGGCGCGGCTGGTCGCTGTGGCCGATCCGGTGTGTGAACGCGCGGAGGCACTGGGCGCTGAGTTGAGTACGGAGGTGCTGTGCGATGCGGAAGCACTGTGGGAGCGGACGGACATCGATGTTGTCTTGATCGCCGTACCGGGCTACCTCCACCGACCGCTCGTCGAGGCCGCGGCGAGTGCGAGCATGCACATCTTCTGCGAAAAGCCTTTAGCGCTCACCGTCTCCGACTGCGACGCCATGATCGCACGGACGGCATCAGCCGGGGTGGCGCTTGGGGTCGGGCAGGTGCTGCGGTACTATCCCGCCTTCGCAAAAGCGAAGGAGATCGCCGACGCAGGAACCCTGGGGAAGCCGTTCTCAGCCGTTCTCATCCGCGTGGGCGGGGGCTGGGGCGAGCCTTCCGGCGCCAGGTGGCGCTTAGAACGGGCGAAAAGCGGCGGCCTGCTCCTAGAAGTCAGCGCACATGAGCTCGACTTCCTGCGCGTCATGCTGGGCGAGCCCACTTCGGTGAGCGCGGCGGGCGGCCAGTACGTTCACAGGAACCAGGACTACGAAGACATGGTCCACGTCCAGATCCGTTTTGCGGGAGGCGGGGCGGGCACACTGATCGCGGGGCAAACCGGGAGTCTGGGCGGCTACCAGGTACGCGTCTACTACACGGGAGGGACCCTGTTCTTCGACGGCTGGAAGACGCTGTGTTACCAGCCTTTCGACGGCGAAGAAGTTGTACTGGGGCCAGAGGCTCTCCCCGATGAGGACCCCGTACGTTGGGAGTTACGCCTCTTCCTCGACGCGCTGCTCGAAGGCCGCCCGCCACCCGTCACTGGTGAGGATGGCCGCATGGCCGTCGCCATGGCGGAAGCGGCCTACGCCTCGCTGGAATCCGGCCTACCCGCACCCGTAGGAAGCCACAGTTAGAAATCAGTGCAAGAATGACCACAGTTTTTCAACCTACTTAGGCTCTCGCGCAAGAGGTTCCAATCATGATTGTACCAACTTACGAAATCCTCCAAGATGGCCCGGCCGTCATCCGAATTGCTGAAACGCTGAGACCTTCGACACGCTGCTCGAGACTAAGGTGTTGATTGAGTGCCAGCGTCAGCAGTACAATAGGCTCCGGACCTCACAGCGCACCAGCACCAGAAGTTATGTTGGCGGATGCAGTCTAGAGAGCAACATGGCCGGTAGTACAACCCATGTGGGCAGGTCATGCTCTTGACCTGTCAGTAGGAGGGGTCAATGTCAAAAGATGCGGAGACGCGAGCCATTACACTAGGCAGCTTGAAGCCCCGAGGGACGCGGCGCTTGGTTTACAACAGCGATCCTTCGAACACCACGAGTCAACTGAGCGACCCGGCGCAACCCGAGGAGCTGCGACGAATTGTGCGCAACTACGTCAAGGAAGGCGGCATCGACACCGTCGTGCAGGAAGTGTTCGCCGAGGCCATGACCCTGTTCTGGCGGACGGACAAGTGCCCGTATGATATCCGTTATCAGCATCAGCGGCTGGTCCCCATGATGGATGATGGCCTGATGCCCGTCGAAGTCTACATCGATGAATGCCACAAGCAGGGCATGGAGATCCTGGCCGGCTTTCGGATGAACGACCGGCACGGTCACCACCCTCGGTTTTTCGAGAAGCTCTACGAAGAGAAACCGGAATGGGTGCTGAGGGGATACAAACCCACCTGGCGCGGAGCACCCCCCGAGAGCCACGCGTATGGATGCGCGCTGAACTTTGCCGTGGAGGGCGTTCGCGATTGGCTCTTCTCCATCATGGAGGAAGTGGCGACCCGGTTCGATGTCGATGGCATCGAATTCAACTACACACGCAATATTGATTTCTTTCCCAAGGGAGAGGTCGCGAAGAGCCACGGGATCATGACCGGCTTCGTCCGGCGGGTCCGTAGGATGCTGGATGAAGCGAGTGAGAAGCGTGAGGGAGATCGCAAGCTTCTTCTCGGTGTTCGGGTGCCCCAGCAACTCCAGGGGTGCCTGAAGAAGGGTCTCGATATACCCACCTGGATCGCGGAAGGCTTGATCGACTACGTGGCTCCGAGCGACTTCGGCTTCACGGATTTCAACGAACGGTACGAAGACTTCGTCTCTCTGGCCCGAGCGCACGATTGCTATGTTTATCCCCAGGTCATACCGACAATGGGGTTCGAATCGGGCATCGGAGGAGTCGTACATGGTCATATGGCGCCCGAACGATACCGGGCTGCCCTGCGAAACTTCTACGCCGCAGGCGCTGACGGTTTTTCAACCCAGAACTTCAATGTTTCGACCCCGGACCACTTCGCCCAGTTGAATTGTCTCAAAGAATCGAAGAGTCCGGAGAGCATCGCCACTTCCGGTGATCGACACTACGTGTTCCTCCCCCTTTGGGGCGATCGGAACGGAGGTCGCGGGGGCGCCGGGCTCTATGAGAAAGAAGAGATCGTTCTGTCACGCAAAGAGATTGGCCAACGCCGCGAGTTCAGATTCCGCGTGTGTGAAGATTTTCCGGCGGATCCCATGCTCCCTTTGACGGATGAGGGCAGCGGATTGACTTTCATCGCCAAGTGGTTGTTGAGAAACGATGAGATAGCCATAGACATCAACGGCGAGGCGATACCTTCCGAACACGTGAGATGGGAGTGGTTCGACGATACAGGCGGCGGGATGTCTTTCATCAAGCCAGGTCACCCATCGTGCACCATCGCGCTGTCGAGTCCCCCGTTCATTTACGGTGACAATGTCCTCGGCGTGACGGTCACCAAACCCGCCGAGGGAGTTGAAGGGTACATTGACGACATCGTTGTTGAACGGGTGGAATGCATGGTGCGCGCTCAGGATGCGTAGTGATGTCGGCTGTGGACGCGATGGACGCGCGGGAAAACCGCGCAATGGCAAGAGGCAACCGCTGCGCGAGCCGGCGTAACTTGGTGAGACAGACGGTAGGCCACGTGCAACCCTGTTCACAACCACTCACCGTCAGACTCCAGGAACTAACCCATTATAATTGAACAAGTTATTGGAACTCGTTCCATCTCGCAGAAACGGAAGCCGTATTGAGGCCCATTTCCGTTTTTCCTGTCAGATCAACTGAAGCGGAAACGGCGCAAAGACGACTTCCTCCTTTCAGGGGCTAAAACAGCCGCTGTTGGGACGTAGGAGCCAGGATATCCGGGTCGCCGTTGACGACGCTGTTCACTCTGGTGCGCCACGAATCGCCGCATGCTGCGAACCTTCGGACGCAGGGCAGACCCTCTAGAGGATCAGATGTAGTGGCGGTGCTGAACACTGTTGGATTACGGTGACGTCTCCTCGACCAGCGCGCCGTCGCGCACCGCAAAGCCGTGGGTCAAACGGGCGCTGAGCGCGAAAACGTGGGCGGGAATGAAGTGCTTGCCAAGTCCGCAAGGAAGGAATTCCAGGCGGAAGCAGTGAGCCCTGTGGATTGGCTCCGCGATAGAATCCCTTCTCCAATTTGTACTGAGGCGGTAGTTGCCTTATACTGATATGGGGGATTGACGATAATCGAAGCCATTCCCAGAGAAGGAGGGGTCGACAGATGACCCTATCCAAGCGACCTCCCGTATGGTTCTTGTTTGCGGCCTGGCTCTTGTTCGCAGTGGGATCAACCAGCTGCGGCGAGGATAAAGGAGTCGGATACACCCCTGGACCATTGAGAGTCTGGAACTTTATCGACCTCGATCCCGCCTGGTCCCCGAATGGGCAGTCCATCGCTTATTCCCATCTACATCTAACCGTCGATAGACACTATTATGAGATTCGGATTCTGGACGTTGCCTCAAATACGAGCCGATTCCTTACAAGGGGGCGGTATCCATCATGGTCCCCCGATGGTCGCAAGATCGCTTTCTCAAACGGCCTTCATGCACAGGAACAAAATGGTGGTATCAACATAATCGACCTACAGGATAACACGATCACTCCGTTGACGTCCGGGCCAACACACGACCCGTCATGGTCTCCGGACGGAAGCCAAATCGCTTACGAAGTCGCTGGAAGCGTCGAAAGCATCTGGCTGATGAACAGTGACGGATCAGGGCAGCGCTTCCTGGTCGACGGTCATGCACCAGAGTGGTCGCCCGACGGCTCCCGGTTAGTCCTGGTCAAGCGTTTCTCGAATGTGCTCCCTTGGGATGTCGCCCTATTCTCCCTTGAAGATTCCTCCATTGCCCGGTTAACCGTGGACTCGCATTCGGACTATGCCGCCACCTGGTCCTCGGATGGTCATCAGATCGTTTGGAACAGCCATACGGGGCTTTGGACCATGAATCCCGACGGGTCGGACCAACGCCTTCTGGATGCCCTAGGAGCACGCAGTTGGGGAGTGAGTTCGAGCCCATCCTGTTCACCAGCGGGTGATTTAATCGTCTACGAGCGGTACAACAGTCAACCGATCAATACGTTCAGTATCGATGAAGTCCCCATAAGCCTTTGGACCATCCGGCCGGATGGGACGGGGGCAAAGCGACTCACCGAACCAAGGAGAAATTAACGATGTTTGAATCTCTTGCCAGAACTGTGAGCATTCTAATGATCATTCTTCTGATTCTATCGGTCTGGGGAGTGACGGAAGCGCATTCGGAGAATCTGAATGAGGAAGGCCAGGTTATCCCCTCCTCTACAAGCGGGGGGCCTATGTTCCAAACCAACTCATAGTACGGCTACTTCCAGAGACCCTGACACTACCCAACGATCAAAATCGGGCGCGTATAGCTGAGACATCTATACATCCAGAATTAGACTCATTTTTTCGCGGATCAGGAGCTAAGGATGTGGAAAGAGTGTATTCCGGCTTAAAGCAAACCGGTACACTTCGATCCTGGACTGCCTCCGAGTTTGAGCAAGTATTCCTGCTAACCTTTGACAGGGATATCGACGTACTACAAACCGTTAAAGGTTTCTCCAAGCAGTCCCGTGTTTTTCACAGCCAACCGAATTACATTTACACCGTTGGGGTTACTCCCTCTGATCCGAATTACCCATCCCAATGGAACCTTGAACAGTCCAGCGATGAAGATATTGATGCTGAAGGTGCTTGGGACATCGAAAAGGGGGACTATTCCGTGAAGATTGGAATAGTCGATACCGGTATCGACTACAGGAATAAGGATCTCGGTTCCAATTTGGGGTCAGGCTGGAAAGTGGGAGGCGGAAAGGATTACAATGACAACGACTCCGATCCGATGGACGAACACTACCACGGAACCCATGTAGCAGGCATTGCTGCGGCCCTGACACAAAACCGGATTAACCTTTTGCCGTATGGCCTGGCGGGTGTTGCTGGTGGATGGAATTACGATGTACTGAGCGCCAACGCCGGTAACAAAGGCGCCCAACTAATTGCCTTGAAGGCTGGAGATTATCTGTTTTACTTGGATGATCTTGTAGATGCAATTACGGAGGCTTGCGATCCTTCCGGTTTTGACGTGCACGTTGTAAATGCTAGCTTTGGGGGGCCAACCTATGAGCTGGAGCTGCGGAGTGCCGTGAACTATTGTGCCAGAGAGAACAAGGTTTTCGTGGCTGCAGAAGGTAACGAAAATACGAGTGTTCCCCGATATCCTTCCAATTTCGACGGTAGTTGGGTGATCTCCGTAGGCGCAACCGATCAATCGGGTACACGAGCTTCGTTTAGCAACTATGGAAATGGCATTGATGTAACTGCTCCTGGAGACAATATCCTTTCGACAACACCGATAGCAGCAACGGATTCCATGACCGCTAATAATGTGGCGGTTGTTCGAGGTACCGCTAACGGAACATCTATAGCAGCACCTCATGTTTCGGGACTGGCCGCGTTGATACTATCAAAGGACTCGTCACTGCACCCAGAGGACGTGCAAGGAATCATCAGGGCTTCGGCTGAAGACAAAGGTGCATCGGGTTACGATATTTATTACGGCGCTGGCCGTATCAATGCTCGCCAAGCGCTCGAGTACATGCAATCTCCCTGGGCTTTGAATCATTATACTGCTTCTGGAGGCAGTTCCGTCAGCAACACCGGAAACTACACCATAACGCTCGTTAACCCAGGCGGCGGATTTGCCTCGGGTAGTTATCTCGTGAAACGATATGATGTCAGGAAGACGGTCAACCTGGTCGGATACTCGGGAACCCCATATATGTGGGGTCGTGGAGTAAACGAAACAACAGGTTGGTCCGGGGCAAATCCCAACTTTCAAACTGGATATTGTAAGGTAGTGAGTTCAACTGCTACCACCGCTGAGCTAAAGACGTTTGTATACAAAGTTTGGAATACCATTGGTCAAAACTTGGGGTGGTACCCAACTAGTCCATCCAACGCAGTATTCGCCTACAGTGTGCTGGGCCAGGCAGGAGGAGCAAAGGTTATCGCGGAAAGGAGTGTCCCGTCGTCCTTTGCGTTGTTGCAAAACTATCCCAATCCATTTAATTCTTCGACGACCATTTCCTTTTCTATTCCTGTAGCTTCCAACGTGGAGATTCTCATTTTTGATCTTCTTGGCCAGTATGTTCGACGGTTGGTCTCAAGCGAAATGGCTGCTGGATGGCACGAATTGCATTGGGATGGAATAGATGAAGCCGGTACGGCGGTCTCAAGCGGGACATATATTTACGAGTTGAAAACCGGGATGTATACAGCGAAAAAGAAGATGACTCTTCTTCATTGAAGTTCCGTCCCCTGGGCGAGTTACCTTTCAACGGGAAGAAGATGTCGTTGTAGCCGCTCAGGACCCACCACAGCTCGGCTTGTCCCAGATAGCGTGCAGCGAGCAAGTCGAAGCGGTCGCCTGCCACCACCGTATGGAAACGGTCGTCGGATCGGGGTGTGGTAGCGAGCGCAACTCCCCCGGTTGCACTCGCAGTCCAAAGGTACCGCTTCGAAACGGAGAATCGATGTAGAGGCCAGCGCAAGTGCCTGAAAGAGTGGCAGATACGACAAGCCCCCGAGGATCGTCCCCTCGGGGGCTTGCGTTAAATAACAGGCCGCCAAAGTTGGCGGCTGGCCGTTCGGTAGCGGCGGAGGGACTCGAACCCCCGACACGCGGATTATGATTCCGCTGCTCTAACCGACTGAGCTACGCCGCCCTATAATGGCTAAGCAAATGTACGGTAGCGCGGTGGCCCTGTCAACGGTGCGTGACCCAGTAATCGCGCCGTTGGAATCCCACCACCTCCTCGCCGTCAAGCCCACAGCGACGATGACCACGCGCATCCCCCGCTCCTATAAGAATGGCACCCCTAGAGTACTCTCCAGGATGGGCTTGAGCGCTAGGTGGGGATAGTTCACCGTGCCCAGGCACGGATGGTCCCGGCGAGCTTGACCCCGCACCGGAGCTTGGCCATAACGGGCACGATGTTCATTGAGGACGCGAGACTCGCATGCCTAGAGGCCGCGAAGTCGCTGCACACCCTCACGACGGGGCATCTGAAGCGTTGCCGCCCATAGTCGGGACCGGATAGAACGAATGACGCGACCGAACGTGATGCTGATCTGCGCTGACCATTGGCCTGGGCTGCTGATGCGGTGTGCGGGACATGAACATATCCTCACGCCTACGCTCGATCAGCTTGCGGCCAATGGCGTGCGTTTTTCCCAGGCCTATTCGACGACGCCGACCTGCATCCCTGCGCGTCGCGCCCTAATGACCGGCACAAGCGCGCGGACGCACGGCGACAGGATGTTCAAGGAACGAGAGCCGATGCCGGAAGACCTTCCTACCCTGCCAGAAGTGTTTCGCAACGCGGGATACCAGAGCTTCGCTGTGGGCAAGCTGCATGTTTATCCGCAGCGCAGCCGGATCGGCTTCGATGATGTCCTCTTGAACGAGGAGGGGCGTCATCATCTAGGGGTCGGTAAGGACGATTTCGAGTTGTTCCTTGAACGAGAAGCTTATGCCGGACAGGAATTGACACACGCCATGGGCAACAACGCATATACGACGCGCCCATGGCATTTGCCGGAGTACTGTCATCCCACGAACTGGACTGTGCGCGAGATGTGTCGGGTCATCCAACGCCGCGATCCCACGCGGCCCGCATTCTGGTTCTGTTCCTTTATTGCACCACATCCGCCGGTCACGCCGCCTTCGGAATACCTGGACATGTACCGCCAGATGGGTGTGTCTGAGCCCTTCATCGGCGATTGGGCCAAGGATTTTGGGTCTTGGCCCTATGCGCTCAAGATGAGATTTCACCACTATCTCGGCCTATCGCAGCAGGAAGTCATGCTGGCACGCATGGGGTTCTACGCACAGTGTACCTACATCGACCATCAGATACGGCTTTTGATCGGCACGTTGAGTGAAGAAGGGTTACTGGACGATACGATCATCCTGTTTACCAGCGATCACGGAGACATGCTCGGCAACCACGGGCTGTGGGCTAAGCCTCCGATGTATGAATGGTCTGCAAAGATTCCGCTCATTCTTGTGCCCGTGGCAGGTGATGACGGTGTGGGCCATCATCGGTCGGATGATCGTCTGGCCTGCCTGCGCGACGTAATGCCAACACTTCTGGGCCTGTGCGACATCCCGATTCCGGAGACCGTGGAAGGCCATTCGCTACTTTCTGGCCATCAGCGCGACCATCTCTACTGCGAGCACTTCGAAGATGACAGAGCCATGCGTATGATACGCGCCGACAAATACAAGCTCGTCTGGTATCCCATTGGCAACAGGCTACAACTCTTCGACCTCGACAAGGATCCGCAGGAGATGCACGATCTTTCTGAGGACACGGGTCTCGCCAATGTCCGCGAGCAACTCACTCGCCTCCTTGTCAAGAACCTCTATGGGTCCGATCTCAGTTCGGTAAGAGAGGGAGCTCTGGTGGGAACACCCGACAAGGCGTTTGAGCCCTCGCCGAATAGAGGGCTGACGTCGCAGCGCGGGTGGCGCTGACCCCTTTCGTGGGCTAGGAGGCGCCTAACCACAAGCTACGGAGCAACTTCGTGCACTACTGCGCCTCACACGAACGCCTGAGCCCACACGTTGAGCAGACGCAGAACGGAGGCTTCTATGAAGATCAAGCTGGCGAGTGCATTCGTCGACGACCAGGATAATGCGCTCAAGTTCTACACCGATGTCCTGGGCCTCGGCGGTCTCAAGCCCGGATTTCCCCAATAGCGGTGCCCGGCAAGGCCCATGATAACGCTAGTCGAACAACCTAAGGAACTCACCGTACCCCTCCTTCTCCAGATCGCCCTTCTCAACCAAGCGCAGCGCCGCCGAATTGATGCAGTATCTCAATCCGGTGGGGGCAGGACCGTCCTTGAACACGTGCCCGAGGTGCGAGTCGCCGTGTTTGCTGCGCAGCTCGGTTCGAGGCACAAGCAGTTTGAAATCCTTTTTCTCCACGATATTCTCGGATACCAGAAGACGGGTGAAGCTCGGCCAACCGGTTCTCGAATCGTACTTGTCCGTCGAACTGAACAACGGCTCCCCCGACACGATGTCCACGTATATCCCCGCCTTCTTACTGTCCCAGTACTCGTTTTGGTACGGCGGCTCTGTACCCTCGTGCTGCGTGACCTCGTATTGCAAAGGCGTCAACATCTCCTGGAGGGCTTCGTCCGACGGCTTGGCATACCTCCTTCTGGCCTTATCGTCATCGCCCCAGTGCGCCCCGATGAAATCGTCGCGCCCGGACCCCGAACGATACTGATGATAGTGCAAGGGGTTCTTCTTGTAGTAGTCCTGATGGTAGGCCTCAGCGGGATAGAATGTCTCCGCCGGACGAATCGGCGTCACGATCGGTTCGTTGAAACGCCCTGACTCATCCAGGGCCGCCTTCGACGCCTCGGCCAATGCTTTTTGCTCATCGCTGTGGTGGAAAATGGCGGATGTGTACTGCACGCCGCGATCGTAGAACGAACCCCCGGCGTCTGTTGGATCAAAAGTCCGCCAGAAGACGTTCAGCAACTCATCATAGCCGATTTTCGTCGGATCGTAGGAAATCTGCACGGCTTCCAGGTGGCCCGTCGTTCCCGCGGAGACTTCCTCGTAGGTTGGGTTTTCCTTGTGCCCACCCGTGTAGCCGGAAACCACGGATGCCACACCAGCGATCTTCTCAAAGGGCGCTTCGACGCACCAGAAGCACCCGCCCGCAAACGTCGCCTTTTCGAGAGCCATCGCTTCTCCTTCCCCCCAAGTAACGAGCATCGCCAGTGTAACTGCCAAAGCCTCGGTTTTCATGGGTTCGCTCCTTTGTGTCGCCTCGACCCTAACCTGCCTCCGAACATTTGCTCAATAACTCAAACTACCAGAACACCAGGAAAGTTCAAGGGTTCTCATTCGGCTCTACCCTAGATTATCGAATTTCTTTCTTGGGGCCACCCCTTCCTTCTAACTCTACACGCATCAGACGCTCCAGAGATCACGAATTGATTACCGACAAGGTTCTCAAGCCCAAGCTCGAGCTATTAGAAGTGGCTTCAAAGGTATGAGTGATGAATTGAGTATCGGCTCTATCTTCCGCGAGGAGCATGGCCCATGAGCACCGACTTGACAGAGGGCGGACCGGGGGCGTACATGCGCAGGACCCCTCGTTCAGTGCATCCGTACAGCGCCCGACGGCGATGCCGCCAGAAGGAACCACGCCGTGGCCTTTGAAGAGACTACCCCGCGCACCGAAGAGGCCACCCAGCCGCAGCGTCGGCTCGGTCTGCGCGCCTCCGGTCTCACGGTGCGCGCGGTGGTTCTGGGCATCCTGTCGGCGGGCGGCAGCGCCATGCTCTACCCGTTCCTCAGGCAGGGAAACAACATCGTTGGGATGGGTATGGGCTACTTCCCCTGGGGACCGGTCATCCTGCTGTTCTTCTTCGTCTTCGTCGTCAACGTAGCCCTCAAGCTCGCCAACCGCGCATGGGCGCTCCGGCCCCAGGAGATCGTCGTGATCTTCGTCATGGCGCTCGTTGCGGTGGTGAGCCTGGCGTCGTTGCTGATCGTCACTCTGGCGTCGCCACGCTACTACGCCTCGCCCGAGAACGAATGGGCCGATCTCTTCCTGGACGACATCCTGAGCTGGATGGCGCCTGAGGACACGGGCAATGCCATCACCTGGTTCTATGAGGGCTTGCCTCTGGGTGAGACCATTCCCTGGGCCGCCTGGCTCCCATCGCTGTTATGGTGGTGCAGCTTCGTGATGGCTGTCTATTTGATCTGCATCGCGCTGGTGGCGCTATTCCGCAAGCAGTGGGTGGAGAACGAGCGGCTGCTCTTCCCCTTGATGAGCACCCCTATGGCACTGATGGAGGACAGCGCCTCGCCGAGGCTTCTACCCGCCATCACCAAGAAGCCGGCCTTCCTCGTGGGCTTCTTTTTGATCTTCGGTATGCTCGCCTGGAACGCGGTGACGTTTCTCGAGCCGGGGCTCCCCCTCATCCAGTTCGGCGGGCCAGTCAACTTCGGCAGGACCTTCCCGCGCATCGTTATCGCCGCTACGCCCTGGGTCATCGGACTATGCTACTTCGTCAACCCTGAAGTCCTGTTCAGCTTCTGGTTCTTCCAGCTTTTGGTCCGCTTCCAGCAAGCTCTGTTCACCCGCATCGGCTACTCGGCTGGCGTCTTCGAGCTCGGCGGGTTCGGACCGTCCGGCGTTCCCAGCTACGTTTCTGTGATCTGGCAGTCGTACGGCGCTTTCAGTGTCTTCATCCTCTACGGTGTCTGGGCCGGGCGGCGTCACCTAGCCGAAATCTTCCGCCGCGCCTGGCGGGGGCTCCGAACACAGGGCGATGAACGTGAACTGATGTCGCCGCGCCTCGCCGTCATCTGCCTCGCCTTAGGCCTCGTGTACATGGCCGCTTTCATGGCCCGGACGGGCATGTCGGTCCCTTTGATTGCGCTCTTTTTGCCCGCAGCCATCCTGGCCTACTTCGGGACCACGCGGCTCGTCATCGAAAGCGGCCTACCCTACGTCAAGCTACCGTTGATGGCACAGTTGTTCACGATGCACAGCCTGGGATCAGCCGGCATGTCCACCTCCAGCATGGTGGGGATCGCGTTCTCCTTCGGCTGGATCACGAACCTGTGGTCCGCCTTCATGCCCGCAGCCGCGCACGGCGCCAAGCTCGCCGACTTGCTGAGGATGAATGGCCGGGTCATTGTGGTTGCCACGATCCTCGGCATCGCGGTCGCCCTTCCGGTGACGCTGTGGTACTATATTGATTCCGCCTACCACACTGGAGCTCACAACTTCGCGAGTTGGGTGTATCAGAGCGGCTTCCCCTACGATTACATCACCGCAAAGATGAGAAACCCGCACGGCCCTGACCCTCAAAGACTGGGCTTCATGGGCTTGGGCGCGACCCTGACGGGTTTCTTGATCTTCGCACGCCACCGCTTCTCATGGTGGCCGCTGCACCCCATCGGCCTCACCTGCCCGCTCGTGCCGGGGATGGTCGGCCATTTGGGATCTTTCTTCCTCACGTGGCTCGCCAAGGTGATCATCATCAAAATCGGCGGTCAGTCGCTCTACGAGCGGGGCAAGCCCTTCTTCATCGGGCTCGTGGTCGGCCACATCGCAGGGGCTCTGCTCTACGTCCTCGCCAATCTCATCTTGTATCCGGGCGAAGGGTACCTCTCGCCACCCCGGTATTACTGAAGGCGGTGCCATCCCCAAGCTCGACGCATCTTGCCGGGTCCGCACGAGACATCTTTCTTGATCATGGCAGATGCGGAGCCTTCGTATGAGCCATCCCGAGCCGTGGCGTGTGCTGTGGGACGGTTTTTCACCCCTGAGGAGCGCTATGGAGAATGGACAAAGGGGCTAACGCCTGAGCAACACTCCCCCTCTGCTGCATGGCGCAGAATTCCACAGGCCCTGGGTGGCCTATCACCACCAGAACGGCTCCCCTGCTGCGACGGCGTCACGGTCACTCGGCAACTGACCGATGTCAACGAAGGCGATGGCGGATATGTCTGTGTTCCGGATAGCCATAAGTCTCAACACACCATGCCCGAGGGGGTGCGGACCTGCGATGACAACCTCGGTCGCCGGCGAAGCGGAGTTTCGCGATGAGGACAGCCGCTTCCTCGATGAAGGGTTCAACCGCCCCTTCATCGAGGTGATCGATGCCCCTTAGACGAACGGGCGCCTGCACGTAGCAGTGGCGTACGAGGAGAGACTTGCGGTGCTCCGCCTCCGATGCCTTCTTGGTCGAGGGGGCACCGTTCTTAGCGTCCAGGAGACGGGGTCATGGACGAAGCGCCGGCGCGTTCGCGTTTTGACGCGCCCTCGGCAGGGCTCGATCTGGGTGCAGTCGCCGCGCGGCAGACCCGGAAAGCCCGGTTCATCAGCCTGGCGATAGCCATTGCGCTTCACGGGTCTCTGGCGGTTTGGAAGGTCTCGGCGGAGCGCAAGGCGATCAAGCCGCTCACGACCCGATTCATCAAGCGTGAGCCGCGACTGGTCAAGCCCCTGGAGTTGCGCAAAGCCCCCAAGCCCAAGCGGCGCAGGATGCGGCGTCGGATGAAGCGCGTTCGCGCAAAGGTGGACACCCGCGGGATCAGCCGCGCGCCAAAGGCCAGTCAGGTGCTCGAGAGCTTGGTGCGGCCCGTCGCGACGGTGGAACAGGCCGCGAGCTTCGAGCGGCCGGCCCTGGAGCCGATGCTCAAGTCGGAGGTGGTGTCGGTGACCAGGATGCCCGTCGAGCGGCTGGATCTATCCCTGGAGATGGTGGATGTCTCGGTGCTCGACACGGGGCGAGACCGGGCCTTCGTCATCCAGGATCCCCAGGATAGACGTGGGATCAGGGGCTTTTTTCACATCGCCAGAACTTACTCTACCAGCGCAAGCGTATTGGCCCGGGGTGGCACCCTCTCATTGACGACGGCATACGACCCGGGCCGCATCACCAACCCGAAAGCGCTCACACACCTGGCCCAGGCCGTGAACGAGTACACGGATCTCCGTGTGGACGTGGTGGATGACATGCCGCTGGACGACGCGAGGCTTCTGGAGGTGCCGTGGGTCGTTTTCAACGCCCGGTCACAGTTCGACGCGACCGAGTCGGAGCTCCGTAACCTCGGTCGGTATCTTGTCAGCGGTGGGTTCGTCTGGGCCGATTGGAGCGCGTACGCCATCGGCGTACTGTCCGGTGATGGGTTGAGCGTGCGAGAGTTCATGGCCCAGTTACTTGAGGACGCCCTTGAGACTCAGGGGCTTCGCCAAGGGCGGCACTGGAACCGCGTGGCTCTTGCCCATGATCACCCGGTTTACCACGCCTTCTACGACTTCGACGGTCCGCCCGGCGGCAACGACCCCTCGGGGCACCAACTGCGCTCTCGCACTCAGAGCCTTCGCAACGCCAGCGAGGGCCAGTTGCGTTTTGTCAACTGGTACGTAGGGAACGATGGCCGCGTCATGGCCATTTTGACCGCGATGATGTCTTCCTGGAGGCGCTGGATGTATCCCACTGGCTTCCGTGGCGAGGAACGGGATAGACGCGAGTACCTCAAGTTCGCCGTCAACGTCCTCGTCTTCGCGCTGACGCAGGAGGGCTCGCTGGCCAAGAGAGCGCTCGCGTCGGCCAGATGACGCGTGCGTCCCATCGGGCACGCGTCGGTCAGCCGCAGGTCCGTCCCATGCGACCTCCAACTCTTAGACAGCCGCTCACGGTTCTTCCCCCGAGGGGTCTTGTGTTAGGACCATACTGGCGTTATATTAAGCTTGGGTATATGGTCTAGCAGGTCTCTCTGATCCGGCAGAGGGCGAAAATACTGGGTTGCCATTGTGATGAGGAGGAGAGACTGAATCACCACCCGCAGGAGAGTGTCCGGATCCCTCCGGAAGGAAAAGACTTGCCGCCTGAAGCATAGCAAGGAGAGTTGATATGAGTGGTACGAAATGGATTGTGGGGATCTGCGCAGTCTGCCTGGCGTTGGCGGGGCCGGCTGCAGCGCACAACGGTGACGTGCTGGAGATCCCGAAGCTCCCTGGGAACCTGGTGCCAGCCATTGACGGCGATCCGTCGGATTGGATGGACTTCGGATTGAGTGAGGGCGTATGGGACTGGGAGCGCGTCCAGGGGGGGAAATCGTTCGGCGATAACAACCATTTCAACGCGCCCGAGGAGGGCGAGCCTGAGGGCAGCGGCGGGACCGCCGCCGACTTCTCGGTGGAGATCTTCCGGGCGTATGATGATAACTGGATCTACCTCGCCTGTGTCGTCAACGACAACGTCTGGGACGTCCACAGCAATCCTGAGTCGTTCGCGCACGCGGACATCTTCAACATCCAGATCGACACCGACCACGATGCGGTGGTGGACGACGGGATGATGTCGTGGTATTGGAAGTCCGATGCGGAGAACGTGCTGGAGGCTAACGTTCGCGAGATCAACTGGTTTCCCGATGGAATGAGCATCCACATCTTCGGCCACGAGGAGACCGGTACCCTCCATCAGACGATGGTCGGCGGCGGGCCCTATGATGCGAACTGGGTGATCGAGGTCGCCATATCGATGGCTGAACTGACGGAGTGGAACCCGAGGTGGTTGGCTCCGTATGAGGGAAAGATCATCGGCTGGCAGTATAAGATCTACGATGGGGACGGCGGCGGCGGAAAGCGGAACGCCAAGTTCGTGCTGTACGGGAATGACGGGAACGTTGGGGAGCTGTTCGGCGATATGGTCTTCGTCGACCCCATTGGAGTGGCCGTCGAGACCGCGAACTGGGGTCAGATCAAGCAGTTGTTCGAGTAACCTACGACTCCAGAGCATCGGAGAGAAGGAAGGCCGGGGATCTCACGAAGGTCGCCGGCCTTCTCATTTGCGCTCACCTCCATCCGCCGCCAACCGAGGGCTTGACGGGCCAAGTGCCTGAGCCGTACATACTCTCCACGCTTGTCCTGCACCACTGGTAACGCCTGACACACACTTCGCAGAAGCAGCGCAATGGCGTCTGATCAGATCGCCCCGCCCTCCGAGGAAGCGGTGGGGTCAGCGTGTCCGACCGGTCTACGCGGCTCCGGCCTCACGGTCCGTGCGGTGACGTTGAGCGTCCTGGTGGCAGCCGCCAGCGGGTGGTTGATCCCATACCTCAAAGAGGTGCATGGCGTCGATGGGCTGGGTTTTGGCTACTTCCCGTTCTTCGGCGTCATGGTGCTGCTGTTCATGGTCTTCGTTCTCAACGTCGCCTTGAAGCTCATCAGGCGGGGATGGGCACTCCGCCCTCAGGAGTTCGTCGTCATCCTCGTGGTGATACTCATCGGGGCGATCGCGGACCACAGCCTGGCCACCCTGTTCGTCGCTACGCTCGCCACGCCATACTACCACGCCACGCCGGAGAACGAGTGGGCGAAACTGTTGCACGATCATATACCACACTGGATCACGCCCGACGACACGGGCAAGACCATGACGTGGTTTTTCAACGGCTTACCCGCGGGCGAGTCCATCCCCTGGGCCGCATGGGTCGTGCCGCTACTGTGGTGGGTGAGTTTCCTCGGGGCGTTTTTCCTGATCTGCATCGCGCTCGTGGCACTCTTCCGCAAGCAATGGGTGGAGAATGAGCGGCTCGCTTTCCCGCTGATGAACACGCCCATGGCTCTCATCCGCGATAGTGCCTCGGAGCGGCTCCTTCCGCACGTTACGCGGAGTTGGGCTTTCCTTGTGGGCTTCCTGCTCATCTTCACTATGCTCGCATACAACGTGGTGACGTTTCTCCAGCCGGGCCTCACGCGCATCAAGTTCGGCGGGGAAGTCGACATCGGGGGCGACTTCCCACCCATCATCATCGCCGCCACGCCTTGGGTCATCGGACTGTGCTACTTCGTCAATCCTCAAGTGCTGTTCAGCTTCTGGTTCTTCCAGGTGTTGGTTCGCTTCGAGGAGGCGTTCTTTAATCGCATTGGGTTCACTCTCGGCGCCGCCGACATGTACGAGTCCTCCTACGCCTCCCTGGGCTGGCAGTCGTGGGGCGCTTTCAGCGTCTTCATCCTTTACGGCGTCTGGGCCGGGCGGCACCACCTGGCCCAGGCCTTCCGGAAGGCCTGGCGGGGCTTACGGATGGAGCATGACGAGCCGGAACTGATGTCGTCGCGCATGGCCGTGCTATGCATCCTGGTCGGCCTAGTCTACATGGTGGCGTTCATGGCGCAGACGGGCATGTCGGCGATCGTCATCGCGCTGTTTGCCCCAGCGGCTATCCTCTGCTACTTTGGCGCTACACGGCTGGTCATCGAGGCTGGTCTGCCCTACATGAGGCCGCCGATTCCCCCCCAGTCCTTCACGATGTACACGCTGGGTTCAGCCGGGATGTCCGGGCCCTCCATGGTTGGCATCGCGTTCAGCTATGCGTGGATCGTGAACATGTGGTCCATCTTCATGCCCGCGGTCGTGCACGGGGCCAAGCTGGCCGATTCGCTCAAGATGAGTGGCCGCACCATCACGATTGCCACAGTGATCGGCCTTATCGTCACCGTGGTAGTCATGCTGTTCTGCAACATCTATCTGGGCTACAGCATAGGAGCCAACAATTTCACAGCGTACTGGACGTTCCAGGGCGCAAAGGGCGTTGCGTTCGACTATGTCACCACGAAGATGCGCAATCCGCAAGGACCCGATTACGGCCGGCTCAAATTCATGGGGATCGGCGGCACTGTGATGTCCTTTTTGATTTTCATGCGCCACCGCTTCCCTTGGTGGCCTTTACACCCCATTGGCCTCACTTGCCCCTTCGTGGTAGGGACGATACGCCATTTCGGTTCGTTCCTTCTCACCTGGCTCGCCAAGGTCATCATCATCGCAATCGGTGGTCTGCCTCTCTACGAACGGGGCAAGCCCTTTTTCATCGGGCTTGTGGTTGGCCACCTCGCAGGGTCCGTGCTCTACGTGATCGCCGACGTTTTCTTCTTCCCGCAGACGTCCATTCCGCTGGTCCGGTACTACTAGGCGAGTCCCGTTTTGAGGCAGCGGGCCTGCACATCACGACGGACGCCCGGAGCAAGCACATCATCGCTGGATACCGGCTGCCTACCCGGAACAGGACTGCCAGATGGGCGCCTCGGTTGCGAGAGTCTCTGAGACTGAGCCCTGGAGCAAGAGCAAACAGGTACTACTGGTGATGCCCTGATATTCGCAGCGCAGGCACCGCTCCTAGCATCAGAGCCGGTGATGCGTGCTGTCGAACTTGCGGCTGGCGAAAGGTGTCAGCCACCGCACGGTCTCTCTCGATCAGGTTCCTGCACGGTAATTGGCAATGGCTTCGTTGGTGGTCAGGTATCGGTCGTAGATCCTGAGTTGGGAGATTCTCCCTCGCAAGGGGATCTTCGGCGATTGCAGCTCGGTGGACTGATGACCAATGAAGACCGTCGATGACCCATTGATGTCGCCCAGAGCACGCCCCATTTCGTGGAAATTCTTCCGTGGATTGTCACCGCTGATCTTGCCATCGATGAGTAAGGTAACCACGTCGCTTGCCCCATCCACGTTGGCGACGATGTGATACCAGCGGTCGGCCGAAACCGACTTCCTCCCACTCGCCGCCTTCTGAGTCCTGCCCTCGGTATCGGTGAGTTCGATGCTAACTCTCCCATCCGTCTCCAATCCAAGCCAGATACCATGCCCTTTGGCGTTTCTGTTGTGCAGCAGCGTTTGACCCGCTTTCACGTCATGGAATTGGGCCCAGAGCTCCACTGCAAGAGATGCGCCCTCATCCAGCCCTCCAAACGACGCGCCCTCGTCGATCCCATGTAAGGTCATCATGTCCCCGCCGCCCTGTCTGTGGAAGGAAAAGCAGGCCGTGGATACCTTGTCGTGAGTGGGGGCCTTATCTGCAGTCTCGCCCTCACCCCCCAGCACCGCATCTACCTTTGCGGGGGCGTGGGCTGGCACCGTCCGCCCGATTGGATCATCGTTCGCATCGATCCAAACGGCTAGATGGTCCGTTTTGATCCTTCTTGCGGTCCTCTGGTTTTTCAATCCCTCGATCAACGCACGGGGGATTTCGGTCATCTGGAGATCAGTAAGCTTGTTGGCGTATGCCACGAAGATCCTTCCGTCAGTCTCGAAGACAAAAGGCGCATGAATGTCGAATCTGTTTCCCTCAGCGCTTGAGCTTGTGTCCTGATCATTGTACAGGAGTATTTCCGGTTGGGAGAATTTCAGTACGTCGCCATCCTGCCAGCCTACGGCAGACCATAAGGGGGAGCGATCAAACAGCTTGCTCCAGTGTGTTGTCTTGTCTGCCCTATCGTTATAAAAGGTGAGAAAGTATGTGCCATCCGAGAGCTTCAGAAGCGCTGGGCCAGCTTTCGGATTGTTCACTTCACCGCTTCCATCCCAATATTCGGCGGGCGTCGGCTCGGACCACGTGTTTCCTCCATCCTTACTGTAGGATTGTCCAAGAAAGCCCGCATTCCGCGTTCGCATCACACAGTACATATGGTTGTCATCGCTTAACGTAACCAGAGCCGCCTCTTCCCAGTGCTTATGGCCATGAGCCGTGGTGACGCCTCTTTCCCCGTCAGGTTTGTTCTCCCACTTAATGCCCTCAGGGTTTTTTTCTGAAAGGATGTTTGGACTGACCCAGAACCACGTTTCCATTCCGCCGCCTTTGTTCGCAATCTCGTATTTGGTCCCTGAGAACCAGAAGGCATCTCCGATGACAACAGGGCCTTGTCCACATGTCCACGCCGAGAGTTCACCAGTGGGATGATCGATGGCTGTCCTTCTCGTAGGAATCGGGTACCTCTTGCCGGACCACGTCTGTCCATGGTCATCGGAGTACCTGAAAAAGAATCCTCCTGCGTGGGCGGTAGTTCCTGGTCCAACGTGGCTGTTGACATTGTATCGGTAGATACAGAAGATCCTGCCAGTCACGGGACTCTTGTGCAGACACGAATCGCTGGAAGGATGAGCGTGGTCTTCCGGTTCTACATCCTGCTCGGGAGACCAAGTCAATCCCTTATCGACACTCCTATTGTAAACGATGTGGCAATCCGGGCTTGCCTCGCGGGTGCCTGTCTTCCACGAGCAAACCCAAGAACCGTCATCGGCAACAACGATCATCGGTTGCCCATTATGCGATCCACCTGGGCCGCTGGCCTTCATCTTGGAATACCAGGAATGATCCACATCTCTCCAGTCAGAGCGCGACATAGCGTTTTCTCCTTCTGGATACTTCCTGCGGCAGACGTGGTAGCTGTCCCCGGGATGTATCGCTTATTTCTTCTCCACGAGCCTATCCCGCATTTCCTATATTAAAGTAGCGGATCGTTGTCAAATCGTAGGCTAACCTACCGGTCATGTGGAGACCCGTCCCCATGCGAGGGTCATATTGGAGGCGCCCGATGACTGAAAGCAGCAAGGCCGCTCTTTGACATGGGACATGTCGGCTATATTGCGTTACTACGTTGACCCACGGACGCACGGGAGGAACCCATGAAGATCAGCTTTCACACCTGCGGTCTCAGGTGGTTCAGCTTCGAAGAGACGCTGGGCGCGCTAGCGGATGCCGGCTACGACGCCTGCGGGCCGACCGTAGGGCCCGGTTGCCACCTCGATCCTGAGACTCTTACCGACAGCGAGAAGAGCGCGTACAAGAAGCTCGCGCGCCAGCGGAACATTGCCTTCAGCGTCCTCAACCCCTGGAAGGTGGGCTTCTTAGGCGGCATCGAAAGCGGAGAAACCGAGCGTTTCTTCCGGAAAGCTCTTGACATTGCGGCCGATCTCGGAGCCGATGGCGTTAAGTTCCTGCCCGAATCGTTCCCCGAGGGTGAGAACGCCGGCTGGCGCGCGATGATCAGTGTCCTTAAACCGCTGTGCCACCACGCGGAGCAGGTCGGGGTGGACCTCCTGATGCATAACCACGAGAACCTCCTCATTGATACCGCCAACTGCTTCGCTCTGCTGCGCCACCATGTGGGCTCCGAACGGCTCCAGATCAACCTGGATTGCGCCAACATGGCCATTCTGATGGACGATCCCTGCCGCGCCATCAGGGATTTCGCCGGAAACCTGGCCTATGTTCGCATCAAGGGGTTCAACGATTACTACCCTCACGGCCACCAGTGTGTCCCTGGCTCTCCCGGCGACATCGTGGACTGGGAGGCCGTGCTGAGGACTCTTGCCGAGGTGGGCTACGCGGACTACCTGGAGCTGGTCACCTACGACCATTTCCCGCCCGACTTCCACCGAACCGGCATCGAATGGCTCAAAGCCACGGCGGCGAAGGTGGGCGCGTAGACCAAGTTCGATCACGGGGTCCGGAGCTTTACAGTCAAACAATGTGGCACGCCGGGCGGCGTCACTCGAAAGGCTCAGGCGAGAGACCCTATCCCCATCTCTCGCCATAGACGAAGGAGGCCACAGTGGTGATAGACGTCCGGGTGACCATTGAGTCAGTCCGTAGGGTCTACAATGACGGCAACCACAATGCTTTTACCGATCTATGCCGTTTTCGAGACCAGTACTATCTCACCTTCCGGAACTGCCCGGATGGTCATGGCGTTTACCCCTCTTCTCGCATCATCGTTCTGAGCAGCGTGGACGCAGACAAATGGCAGCATGTGCACGCGTTCAGCGTCCCCGATCGTGACGTTCGTGACCCGCACTTTCTGGTCTTCGGCGGCACGCTGTTCGTCTACACCGGCACCTGGCTGTGTGACCCTTCAGAGCCGTCTCCATACGGGCCGGAAAAACGCGACCTCAACGATCATCTGGGCTACTGCGCTTGGAGCGCCGACGGCCAAGTGTGGCAAGGGCCGTGTATCTTGGAAGGCACTTATGGCCACTACATATGGCGGGCAGCCACTCATGGCGGCAAAGCCTACCTGTGCGGTCGACGCAAACCGGGGTTCGTTCCCACAGCCACACTAAAGGATGCCGATCCCATCACACAGTCGGCGCTTCTGGAGAGTGATGATGGTTTTATTTGGAAGACCAGAGGGCTGTTTCAGGAGAGCTATGGAAGCGAGACGGCGTTTCTGTTCGAGGACGACGGTTCGATTCTCGCCGTTGGCCGCGGCAGACCGCCGCGACCGGCCCAGATATGCAGGTCACGTCCTCCGTACCAGCACTGGACCCACACCGACCTGGATCGCAACATCGGCGGGCCGCTCTTGGCGAAATGGGGCCACAAATACATCGTCGGAGGCCGGAAGACCACCGATCGGGCGAACCACAAAACAGCGCTCTATTGGCTGATCGGCGATCGACTTCAGGAGATTGTTGAACTGCCTAGTGGCGGCGACAACTCCTATCCGGGCTTCGTGCAGGTCAGCGATACTAGAGGACTCGTTTCGTACTACTCTAGCCACGAGGGAAGCGGAACGACTCTTGCCCCGTCAGCCACCTATCTGGCGGATGTCAGTCTTCTCTAGCAGTTAGGCGTGGACAAAAGGGCGTACTGCTTCTTTGTTACCTTTCTCCGCATCAAACACAAGTCCGGTATCGTTGGAATTCGCGGCATTCAGCATTGACCTGGCCCCGCAAACCGGTCCACCTGTTATGTTAGACTGTGTCTGATAAATGCTATTTGTGCCGCCCCTCCTTGATGCGTTGTTGGTTGGAAGAGTGCAAGAGGAGGTAAACCCGTGAGGCGGCACGAGTTGATGGACTAGCAGTGAGAGCAGATCAAGGATTTGCTTCCGAAGGGTTCTGGGCGGGGACGGCCGTGGAAAGATCACCGAGCGATTCTGGGTGGGCTGTGCTCCGGGTCTTGCATGCCGGGGGGCACCGTGGCAGGACGTGCCAGAGCGAGATGGGACGTGGGGTCGGATTATGGGACCGTTGCAGATTCACCCGGTATCTGGCGGTCACGGAATCCCCCTGGCCATCGCCATCGCAGCCAGACAGCGGCATGAAGCCACCTGATTCGAAGCGATGGTGGACGCGTTTAGGACCCCGAGCGGTGGGACGCCTCCGCCAGTGCCCGAAACGGCTGAGCGGGGACAAAGCGTGTAGCTTTCGCCGAACCCGCATGTGGCCTCGCCAACACGGCATTGGGGCCGTGGTCCCTCGACGCTCGCATGAGAAGGCTTACCTTTGCTCACGCGCCTTCGATCACGACGCCTATCGCCGCCGCAACGTGGTCGAACGCTGCGTCGGATGGCTCAAAGAGCATCGGCGGATTGCGACGCGATTCGAGAAGCTGGCCACAAGCTTTCTCGCCATGCTCAAGATGGCGATGGTACTCTGATACTTGACCCTGTGATGATCAGACTCAGCCTCAATCAGGTGGGGTCAGCTATTGGGCGTGCGCGGCTGAAAAGACGCGTGTTCGGTATCGCACACCTGACACGGGAAAGGAGTACCGCGCGCAAAGCTCCGATCAGTAGCAGCATGTCTGGTGTGGAAGAGGGGGTCAAAAATGGAACAGCTCAACCTGGAGGTGATTCGAGAGGATTGGCGAGAGTTGGCAAGGCGACAGCCGGGCATCACGGCCGCCACGGTATGGCTACTGGACGCACTGAGCGAAGCGGTGGCGCAGGGGGATGCCACGGGTGTTGAGAAACAGACGGAATGGTTCGCTCGGCTGGTGAAATGGGTCCGACGCCCCGAGTTCATCAACCCGCCGACGGCAAAAGTGCCGCGCAAGCGTCAACCCAGCGAGAAACTCGACCTGCTGGTCTACGGCATCGAGGGCGACTACGCGAGCTTCCCCAACATCGTCCGGATGGAAAGCAGGCGGCTGACCATCGCCTTCGGCGTCCAGCCGGTGCCGCTGATTGCGCTCGCAGGGGACCATCCGCACCAGCAGCACAGAATGGATCCCTGCTGGGCGATCAGCGACGACGGTGCGCACACATGGCGGATCACGCGGGAACGCGAGGATGCCTTTTCGTTCTTGTCTAGTACGCTCGTCAATGCCCCCGGGGCTATTGTGCCCTCGGAGGAAGACTGCAGGCCGTCGCCGCCGGATAGGGTTGTCTGCGCATCCCGCAGTCCGGCCCATCTGATCACCTCGCTCAGTGAGAAGGGCATCCCGCTCCTGTCTCCGGGTGAGACCGGGGTGATCCCCCGCGCAACCGGTTTCACCCGGTGCGCCGACGGGTCGCTGCTGGTTGCCTCGTCGTGGATTCCTCCGGGCCCCGAAGCGCCTTGGGGCCCCACGCCCAAGACCGCCGTGTTTGACCGCAGCACGGATGAGGGTAAAACCTGGCAGCGTATAGCGCAGCTTCACAACGAAGGGAACGTCTTTTGCTTCACGGAACCCAATCTCTACACGGCCAGGGACGGTCGGGTCGTCTGCCTGTTGCGGACTCAGCCGCCTCCGGACCCGAAGCTCCACCTGCCCGATATGATCTATCCTAGGGGCCGCATGGGTTCAGGCTGGTACCTCTTCCAGGCGGAATCGACCGACCACGGCTACACCTGGTCCGAACCGGTCAGGCTCGGCATCTGGGGCCTCCCGCCCTACATGCTGCGTCTCCAGAGCGGCGAGGTGCTGTTGGTCTACGGCCATCGCAGACCGCCCTGGACCGTGCGCGCGATCCTGAGCCACGACGACGCCAGGACGTGGGACATGAAATCGATGCGCGTTCTTCACGAATTCAAACCGGGGATGAGAGACATCGGCTATCCCGTAAGCACGCAACTGACTGACGGCACTATCGTCTGCACGTACTATGGCTACTCCACGAACGACACCACCCTCTGGGCATCATCGCACGGGATCTTCGTGAGCCTGTTCGATGAGGCGTGGCTGAGCAAAGGGCAACCCCCAGACGATGATGTCGAGGAAAGGGGACGGGGGTGAGCAGACATCGGCACAGTCAACATCCTGCAAAGCGTGGACGGCTACAAGCGCATGATGGAGCTAGTGCCCAGCGACTACAACGGCATCGAGTTCTGCCAGGGCACCTTCACCGAGATGGTGGGCCCGCAGGTCATCGACGTCATTCGCTACTTCGGCGAGCGGAACAAGATCGTCTACGTCCACTTCCGCAACGTCAGGGGGGTCTACCCCGTCTTCGACGATGTCTTTATCGACGAAGGCGACGTGAATATGTTCGAGGCGATGCGCACTTACAAGGAGGTCGGATTCGACGGTGTGCTTACGCCCGATCACACGCCGCACATCGCCGGCGACTCCCCGTATGGCCATCGGGGCTCGCGCCTTCGCGATCGGCTACATGCAGGCCTTGATACAGAGGGTCGAGGCGGGAGTGTAGAGCGGAGGCCAGGCGTCTAAGATGAGAGTTCTGATCTAGCGTTGAAACAAGGGGTTTTCACTCTACACGTGAAGCCACGCGGACATGACGATGGCCGTCCGTTCCATATTGGCGTCATACTCAGAACTCACCATGCAGAGTGACTTCGGTGGGACAATGCGCATGCACATCCCTACGCCATCAAAGGACATGAGACGACCATCTCTCAACTCAACGATCGAGCAGGCCGATTCTGGACGTGTCACTAAGAGGTCCAAATCGAGAAAGGCCCGCAAGTCAATGCGGCCAGTTAGGTGTGAGCATGGCTGCGATTTATGGGAATCGCTCAGAACGGATTAGAAGTCCGCGGCCCTATCCTGTCGAGCTACGGGCACGCCGTTGAGGGTGCAGCAGCTTGCGGCCGCCCTAGACTGCCTCGATCAGGTCAGGTACTCTCTGAGCGGCCGGCTGCGGGAGGTGTGGCGCAGCCGGCGGATGGCCTTCTCTTTGATCTGGCGGACGCGCTCACGCGTGAGTCCGAAGCGCTCGCCGATCTCCTCGAGTGTGAGCGGCTGCTCGCGGTGAATACCGAAGTAGAGTTTGAGGACCTCCGCCTCACGTTTGGTGAGCGTCGCCAGGGCCTTTTCGATCTCGTCCTTGAGTGATGTCTGGATGAGCGATTCGTCGGGCGCATCCTGAAGGTCGTCTTCGAGGACGTCCAAGAGCCTGTTGTCCTCGCTATCGTTGAAAGGGGCATCGAGCGAGACGTGACGGCTGCCGATCTTGAGGGTGTCCATCACCTCGACATCGGACATCTCGAGCTCGTCGGCGATCTCGCCCGGGCTGGGTTCGCGGCCGAACTCCTGCTCGAGTTCACTTGAAGCCTTGCCGATCTTGTGGAGCGCCCCGACGCGGTTGAGCGGCAGACGCACGATGCGGGATTGTTCCGCCAGTGCCTGCAAGATCGCCTGCCGGATCCACCAGACAGCGTAGGAGATGAACTTGAAGCCCTTGGTCTCGTCGAAGCGCTTGGCCGCTTTGATCAGCCCCAGATTCCCCTCGTTGATGAGGTCGCCGAGCGAAAGACCCTGGTTCTGGTACTGCTTGGCGACCGACACGACGAACCGCAGGTTGGCCTTGGTCAGGCGATCGAGTGCCCACTCGTCCCCCTGGCGAATGCGCCGCGCCAGCGCAGCCTCCTGCGGAGCGGTCAGGAGGTTTACCTCACCGATCTCCTGGAGGTATCGGTCGAGTGACTGGTCTTCGCGCGTATACGACCGCTTGGCAAGCTTAGACACGCCGCGAGCTCCCCCCCTCTAAGGCGTCACCGCGCCGGGTTTCACGCAAGGCTTTGCCCTTACCGCGCCTTCGACGTTGCGAGCCACGAAAAGTTCCCGGATGGTGAAGCCATCGTCGTGGCCAACCCTCAAGAGGCAACCGCCCAGTGTCCCGCCACGGGCAGTTGCAGGGTGACCCGGGTGCCCTCGCCGGGTGCCGTCTCGATGGCCACTGTGCCTCCGTGCGCTTCGATGATGCGCTGGGTCAGGACCAACCCAAGCCCGACACCCTCGGCCTTCGTCGTGAAGAAAGGATCGAAAGCGCGGCGCAACGTCTCGGGGCTCATCCCCTTCCCCGAGTCATGCACCTCGACGAAGACCTCGCCGTCGCCGCGCCGCGCGGCGCCCAGGGAGCCCGTGGAGATGCGCAGCGCTCCCCCCTGCGGCATCGCCTGAATCGCGTTCATCACGACGTTGAGCATGGCCTGTTCAAGCTGGTCGGAGTCGCCATCGATCGCGGGCACGGCCGCAAGACGCCTCGAGAGCGTTATACTATTGTCATCCATAGCCTTATGCATCAAAGAAACCGTGCGCTCGGCCACCGCCTTGAGGTCGATGGAGGCGTCGGAGGTGGGCTGCGGCCTGGCGAAGTCGCGAAGACTACTCATCAGACGCTCCATCCGGTTCGCCTCGTCGAGGATGAGGGCGCAATACTCCCGTCTCGGGTCATCCGGCGCCAGATCCCCATCCAGGAGCTGCGCGACGCCCTTGAGGCCCAGGACCGGGTTGCCCAGTTCGTGCGCGATCGAGGCCGAAAGCTCGCCCAGTGCTGCCAGCTTCTCCTTCTCCACCAAGCTGCGCTGGGCCGCCTCTAGCTCACCGTGCGCGCGCAAGAGCCGTTCGTAAAGCTGCGCGTTATGGATCGCTCCAGAGGCCTGCCCGGCGATGGTCTTGAGCAGGTCGGTTTCCCGCCGCCGGTATTGTCGCGGCGTCTCGGTTTGCACGGTGATGACGCCCACGCGCCCGTCGCCCACTACCAGCGGCACGGCCAGCATCGAGCGGAACCGCTCCTCCCGCGTCTCGGGCAAGTACTTGTAATGGGGATCGTTGAGCACGTCCTTGACGGCCACCGCCCGCCCACGCGCAGCCGCCCAGCCGGTGATCCCCTCGCCCATCCGCAGCGATGCGTTATCCACGGCCCGCTCGTCTAGGCCCACGGTGGCGCGCAGCATCAGCGTCTCCCCATCGGCGTCGAAGAGATAGATCGAGCAGACGTCGGTTCCGAGGCGTTGTGCAGTCAGGTGCACGATAGTCCGGAGGATGGCGTCCAACTCCAGGGTCGAGGTTAAAAGCGCCCCGATCTCCTTGAGCGTCTCCAGCTCCGAGAGACGAGAAGGCGCTCTTCCTCGCTCCTGGGAGGTCAGCGCTCCGTTCACTGAGGGCGCCCCTTTTCACGGGCCGGAAGGCCCGCCAGTTGTGCTACGGCATGGGCGACCGCACCGTTGTCCGAAAGCCCCTCGCTCCAGTCCGCCGTCACGACACGAGCCTCTCCTGCGAGCGGGTGCTGAAAAGTCACGCGTACGCCATCCGCCTCCACGCTCACTGCCTCAATCTCAGCCCACGGGATGCGCAGCGTCACACGCCTCGCGACGCTCCCAACCGCCCGCCACACGCTTAGAGCAATCGGCACGGCGATCACCAGAGCCGCCAGAAAGCCCAGAGACCATACCGCCGTATGCCGGATCAGCACGGCGAAAAGCGCCACCGTAGCCACGGTGAACGTGACCAGCGCTACAGGTGCTCCGGAGCCCTTTCCGGGTGCATCGGGTCCCGAAGCCGCGCTCGGTTCCAAGACCAGGCCATCCGCTTCGGCACGGAGTCGCGCACCTGCCAACTCCGGCGGCGCCGATTCCAGCTTTGCGGGCACAGCGGGGATGGCAACGCGCGAGCCGTCGGCTCCCGAGACGGTGAAAGGCGAGGCTATCACACGGCCGCTGAGAAAAAAGGCCGCCGGAGCGCCCCCCGACAACCGGCGACGGTGGCAACTCCGCTCACGGCATGTTCCGAATGATCAATTCGCCGAATTCGGAGCATCTCACCTTCGTCGCACCCTCCATCTGACGGTGGAGGTCGTACGTCACGGTCTTCTCCGCGATCGCGCGCCCAAGACCGCTCGTGATGAGTTCGCTGGCACCGTTCCAGCCCAGGTGTTCGAACATCATCACGCCGGAGAGGATCAGGGCCGAGGGGTTGACCACGTCCTGCCCCGCATATCTAGGGGCGGTGCCGTGTGTCGCCTCGAAGATCGCCGCTCGGTCACCGATGTTCGCCCCCGGTGCCAGTCCCATGCCGCCAACCTGCGCTGCGGCGGCATCGCTGATGTAATCGCCGTTGAGGTTCGGCGTGGCGATGACGTCGAACTCACCGGGCCGCAAGAGCAGGTGCTGGAACATGATGTCCGCTATCCGATCTTTGATGACGACCCTATCCTGTGGCGGCTCACCGTCGAGATCCGCCTCGGCGACCGTGCAATCTCCGAATTCCTCTTTGGCGAGCTCATAACCCCACTGCCTGAATGCGCCCTCGGTGAACTTCATAATGTTGCCCTTGTGCATGAGCGTGACGCTCTCGCGTCCGCGCTCGAGGGCATAGCGAATGGCGCGCCGGATGAGCCGCTTGGAATTCTTGACGCTGATAGGCTTAACCCCTACACCGCTGTCATCGGCGATGTTCACATTCATCCGCTCGCGGAGGAAGCGGATGAACTCGGCTGCCTCCTTCGATCCCTGGGCCCACTCGATCCCCGCGTAGACGTCCTCCATGTTCTCCCGAAAGATAACGACGTCTAGGAGCTCGGGGTGTGCCGCCGGACTGGGCACACCGGGGAAGTGTCGCACGGGGCGAACGCAGGCGTATAGCTCCAGCCGCTGGCGCAGGGCCACATTCAGGCTGCGAATGCCGCCCCCAATGGGCGTTGTCAAAGGGCATTTGATGGCGACGTGGAAGTGCTCGATGGCCCGGAGCGTCTCTTCGGGCAGCCAGTCGCCGAAGCCTCTGTGGGCCTTCTCACCGCCGTACACCTCGCACCAGGCGATCCGCCGCCTGCCACCGTATGCGCGTTCGACGGCCGCGTCGAATACAGGCTGGGAGGCTCGCCAGATATCGGGTCCGGTGCCGTCGCCCTCGATGAAGCAGAGGACGGGGTGGTCGGGGACCTCCAGCGCACCATCGGAGCTAACCGCGATCGGTTCGCCCTGGGTAGGAGGCTCGATGATCGAAAACTTCGGAGCGGCCACAGCCGGTCTACCCGCGCTGGTCGATGGGCACATAAGGCGCGTCCATCGATCCCTCGTAAAGAGAACGTGGTCGGAAGAGACGGTTCTCCGCCTGCTGCTCGAGCACGTGGGCCGCCCAACCGGAAATGCGAGACATGGCAAAGATCGGAGTGAAGAGCTCGGGCTCTATGCCTAGGAAGTGGTAGACGGAAGCGGAGTAAAAATCCACGTTGGGGAAGATGCCACGGGTTAGACCGAGGTCGTTGATGACCAGGTCTTCGAGCTTGGCGGAGAGCTCGAAGGAATCCACCTCGCCCTGCACCTCGGCCAATTCCTGCGCGAAACGCTTGAGGATGCGCGCCCGCGGGTCGTACGCTTTGTAGACCCGGTGGCCGAAGCCGGGGACGCGCCGGCGCTCCGCTCGGGCCTGTTTGTACCACGCCTCCGCACCATCGGGCGTCCCAATCTCCCTCAGCATCCTCAGAGCCTGCTCGTTAGCGCCGCCATGGAGCGGCCCTTTGAGGCTGCCGATGGCGGCAGTGATAGCCGAATACATGTCGGATTCGGTCGAGTAGACCACTCGAGCGGTGAAAGTGGAGGCGTTAAAGCCGTGGTCGGCATGCAGGATGAGGCCGACGTCGATCACCCGGGCGGTGGTCGCGTCGGGCTCGGCACCGTTCAGCATGTAAAGGAAGTTGGCGGCGTGGCTCAGGTCCTGCCGTGGGGCGATGGGCTTCTGGCCGCCTCGGACTCTGTAAATTGCTGCGATGATCGTGGCGAATTGCGCGATCAGACGGATCGCTTTGCGCATATTTGCTTCGGAGGAGGGGGCCTCCGCCTCCGGGTCAAAGAGGCCGACCGCACTCACTGCCGTACGCAGCACGGCCATGGGAGATGCCGCCGGAAGGTCACCGATGATACGCAGCACGGTCTCGGGCACGGCCCGAGACGCTTTGAGTTCTCGGTCAAAGCCGTCGAGCTCCGCAGACGTCGGCAAACGACCGCGTAGAAGCAGGTAACTCACTTCCTCGAAGCTAGATTCCTCCGCGAGCGCCTCGATAGGGATGCCACGGTAAATGAGCTTGCCAGCCTGCCCGTCGATGTAACTGATCGTGCTTCGGGCAGCGATGACTCCTTCGAGTCCAGGGGAAAACTCCACCTCTTTGGTCTCCGTCTGCGCGCTCATATATCGCCTCCAGCGGTTGCGCGGAATCTGGGCGCGCGCCGCCCCGAATCCGCATTCCGACCCACGTCAAAGTATGAACTCACCTCAGCGCTTGTCAATTGTAAGCGGTCGCTCATCCAGATAGCAGGACGACGATGCTGAGCTAGCGCTTGCGATGTCGGACGACATCGCCGAGCTTGAACCCTGGAGCACTGTGGTGTCCCGCCCAGTAGCCGCTCTCCGCCTCGCTGGTGTCCGCCGCGAAATCGAGCGTCCGCCTGACCCTCGCGCCCCTGGCCTTCACCGCTCGCGCCAGTTGTCGGTCCGTCGTCACCACCTGCACTGCCTCGCGTCCGCGCGCTGCGGCGACCTGTTGCACGATGACCTCGTCCGCACCACCAGGACCGGTAAAGACGACCTCGATGCCAGCACGCCGGAGTTCTCGCACCGGTGCTCCACGCTTCGCACGACCGTCGAAGACGACGATGAGAGGGTGGCCCGAGACCTCCGCGTAGTCCGCTAGTGCAAGTACGAACGCCTCGCGCCGCTCCTTCAGACTCCCTTTCTGAGAGCCGCCCAAAGGCCAATTTAGTAGCGCATTGTAGCCGTCAACGATGACCGTCATGGCGTTAAAGAGGAGCGCGTGGATGAGGCCAGCGACGAACGCTATGGCCTCGGCGCCGGAAGGGAGCCGCATCGTCTCAGCCCCCACCGCGCGCTTTGGCCCGCGCGGCCTGAAGGGCAGCGATGGTGGCGACGTCCGCGATGTCCTCCGCGGTACAGCCGCGCGAGAGGTTGAACACTGGACGCGCCAGACCCTGGATGATGTCTCCGATCGCCCGCGCGCCAGCGAGCCGTTCGACGAGCTTGTAGGCGTTGTTGGCTGCATCCAGCGTGGGGAAAACCAGCACGTTGGCATCGCCCGCGATGGGACTTCCCGGAGCCTTGGAAGCTGCGACCCTGGGTACGATCGCGGCGTCGGCCTGCAGTTCGCCATCCACCAGCAGGTCCGGAGCGCGCTCGCGCACCAGCGCCGTCGCCCGCTGGACCTTCTCCACCTCGGGTCCGGCCCCGCTACCTTTGGTCGAAAATGACAGGAGCGCCACGCGCGGCTCGCCGCCGATGATATCGCGGTAGGTGGCCGCCGAAGCGAGAGCGATGTCGGCAAGCTGCTCGGCATTCGGATTGGGCACGACGGCGCAGTCGGCAAAAATGAAGACTCGCGACTCGGCCGGCAGCGTCATCAAGAAAGCGGCGGACATCACCTTGATGCCGGGTGCGGTTCCAATCAGATGCAGCGCGGCGCGCAGCACGTCCATGGTCGGGTGGACGCACCCGCCGACCGAGGCGTCGGCGGCATCGGTCGCTACCATCGCGGCAGCGTAGAACAAGGGGTTGTGAACGGTCTCGCGCGCGCCCTCGGGTGTGACCCCGCGGTGCTTTCGGCGCCCGTAGTAGAGCGCTGCATACTCCTCGATCCGAGCGTCATTCCCGACGGCAACGACTTCCAGGTCCCCACGTTCGATCCCTGCACGCTCCGCCGCGGCCCCGACCGCATCCGGATTTCCCAGCACGATCGGTCGGGCCGTGCCCCAGGCCAAGAGCTTCGCGGCAGCCTCGACCACTCTAGGGTCGGTCCCTTCGGGTAACAGGACGCGCTGCGGTGCGCGCCTGGCCTCAGCCCGTATTCGTTCGAGCACGCTCATGTTCCGCTTCCGGCGGAGGGAATGCCCAGCTTTGCATACAAACGCTGGGCCACCACGGGGGGAACGAGAGCTGATACGTCGCCGCCGAGGGTCGCCACCTCCTTGACGAGCGAGGACCGCAGGAAGATGTACTCCTGGCTGGGCATCAGGAAGACACTCTCGAAATCGGAGTCCAGCCCCCGATTCATCAACGCCATCTCGAATTCATACTCGAAGTCGGTCATGGCGCGCAAGCCACGGATGATGGTCTTGACGTCCAGAGCCCTCGCTGCGTCCACCAGGAGCCCGTCAAAGCCCTGGATCTGGACGTGGGGGTTGTCCGAGATGACTTCACGCGCCATCTCCAATCGCTCCTCGATGGTGAACATTGGCGCCTTGCCCGGGTTAGCCGAAATCAGGATAATCAGGCGGTCGAAAATCCTGAGCGCGCGCCGTACGACATCTAGATGGCCGAACGTGAAGGGGTCGAATGTCCCAGGATAGAGCGCCCCGTTCATTCATGAACCTCCATGGATGTCGCCAACCACAGCACCAACTCGGTGTCTCCATAAGTCCGTCGCCGCGCGAGCCGCAACAGGCCAGAAGCGTCGGGTACCGCCGCGCCACGCCGCGTCTCGCCCGCGATCACCCCCCCAGGCGCCAGGAGTTCCCCTGGAGCCAGTGCCGCCACGATGGCCGATGCGGCCTCGTCCTCGTACGGCGGGTCAAAGAGCACCACGTCGAACCGGGGGCCCTCGGCAGTCAACTCGCGCAACGCTCGCGCCCAAGGTCGCCGCATGACCCTGCCCCGCTCGGCAAAGCCAGTCGCCGCGAGGTTCCGGGCGATGGCCCGCTGGCAAGAATGATCCCGCTCAACGAACACCACTTCGGCGGCACCCCGCGAAAGAGCCTCGAGACCCAGCGCACCCGAACCTGCGCACAAGTCAAGCACGCGCGCCCCGATCACCCGGTCGCCCAGCATAGCGAAGAGAGCCTCGCGCACGCGCCCGGTCGTCGGCCGCACACCTGCGCCGCGTGGCACCGCAAGCCGCCGCCCTCTGGCCTGCCCACCGATGATCCTGATACCACTCATCGTCACATCACCTTCGCTTCCGATTCGACGCTACAAGGCCCGTAACGTTGCCTCAATCCAGAGGGAGGCGCGATCGGGCCCCCTGGCTACCCTCCGCAGCTCACAGCGAAGGATCGCCCCCACCTCGGGGAGATCCACAACGCCTTTGAGAAAGCTTCTGGCCTGCGTCCACGGGCCAGCCACTTCCACGGCAAGCACCCGCGCCCCGTCCTGGGGCGCGCCTCGCCAGCCGAGCGCTTTCACATCCAGTTCCAGGCTCCCGGCGAGCTCACTCATCGCCGCCAGAACCCGGTGTTCGCGCGCCAAATCGGACGGCGGTCCGGCACCCACCGCCGGAGGGTCGATGACGCCCGAGAGCGTGAACGGGTACGGCGGCTCCCGGTCGATGATCGCCACGCGTACGATCCCCGGCTCCCGCCTGAGGCCCGCCTCTGCCGCGAGCCATGACCGCAGCCGCGCTGGCGCCGTTCCACGGAGGCTCTCGGCTTCGATCCGGTACGCACCATCGGAGTTCAATTGCAGCTCATGAAGGCGGACGCCCTCGGGCAGCGGCCATCCGAAGGCGCCGACGAGCCTTGCGCTCGGCGCCTTCTCCACGGGTTCCGGAGACGGGGCTGATCGGCCCGATGGTGCATCCACAACCGCCGGTGTGTGCGCAGAGGCTAGGTTCGTCGCAGATTCCGGAGCCATCCACCGCTCCCCGAGGAGGACCGCCGCAACGACCGCGCCAGTGGCGCCAAGAGCCAAGAGTCCCCACACAGCGCGCCCCAAGCGTCGGGGACGCCCCGGTACGGAGAGCGATTTAGGTTCCGCCAGATTCAGGATGGGATGGAGCAGGTTGACGCGAATCATGGCTCCGCGAGCGCTCGCAGCGCAAGGCCCAGCGCCACGGCAAAAACCGGTCCCTCCTTGACCTCCATCCGCTGATCCACTTCGAGTCGCCGAGCTTCCACTAGAGCGGCGAAGGGGTCGTACGCCTCCGCCGGCGCTGAAAGCCCGTCAGCCAGGCCGCCGATGATGTTCTCATCCTGCGCGCCCTCGCCAGAGACCCACACACGGCTTAGCCGGAGTCCTTCGCCCGGTATGTTACCGGACCGCGCAAGCTGACGGATGCGACGGGCCACTCGACGTTCCAGGCTCCGCACGATCATGGGTGCCTCAGTACTCTGATCACCATCCGGACGACGAGGGAGAACGCCTTCGGCCAACCCGAGCACCCCACGGTCCCAGACGGAAAAGTGGGCGCCATGGGCATCGAGGTTCACCAGCACGTGCACATCTTCCGACGCACCAGGAGGCCACACGGGCCAGGTATTCGCCAGCGCCAGCGGCTCGGCATCCACGATGGCTGCCCCCAGCGCTGCCAGCGCCAGCACCTCACCGACCGCATCCACCGTTTCACGCAGAGCCGTGACGGCGTAAACGTAGCTTCCCATGCCGAAGACATCCGCGACGAACTCCTCGGCTGTGCCTCCACCCAGGAGCCCGGCCTCCCATTCGGCATGAGCAGCGAACGCCTGAACAGAGCCTACGGTCTCCGCTGCCGCACGCCTCAACCGAAAAACGCCGGGGCCTAGCCCCACGGCACAAGAGGTTGGCGCCCCAGCGCACAGGGGTGCGAGCGACCGGAACCGGGCCGCAAGCTCCTCGGTGCCCTCCGGGGTCCCGAGCACCAGATTCGCCGCGCGACCGAGTTCCACAGTGCCCAATCCCCCCAGACGTGGATGACCGGTCCCTTCAGTGAGGCTCACCATACGCACCCTAGTCCCGGCGAGGTGGAATCCCAGCGATGCACGGGGCATCAGTCTTCGGTCTCCACGGGCACTAAGGTCACGGTGATGCGCGGGCGCAGAGCGGCGAATTTCTTCGGCCCGATGCCCGATACCCCGAGGAGAGCCTCGGGAGCCGCAAAAGGGCCTTTGTCGTGACGGTACGCTACGATCCGCCCCGCAAGCACGGGCCCAATGCCGGGAAGCTCCTCCAACTCCTCGATCGTGGCCCGGTTGAGGTCCAGGAGCTGGTCTAGCGCCGGCGCCGAGAGCGAATCCGCCTTGTAGGCATCGGGATGGGCCTGTGCTCGTATGACCCGGAAATCCCGCAGCGGGTCCTCGAAGTGCCGGCGATAGACCTCGACGGCGCTGCCGAGCAACAGCGCCGCGCCGAAGAAGAGCAGAGCCATCCGCTCAGGACCGGTAAACGCCAGGCCATCCCACCATGCGCGCAGCCGCGTGATCACCCGACCGTCCTCGGGACTGAAACTTCGGGCAGCTTCACGAGGCCTACCGCGAATCGTAGAGCACCATCAGGATCACCTGCCCGACGGCGGCAAGGCTTTCGGGGCTGCATTTGTCCGGGGTGTCCTCCAGCGTGTGCCAGTACGGATACTCGAAGTCTATCACATCAATGGTCGGGATGCCCTCCGCAATGAGAGGAAGATGGTCGTCCTCGACCGCGTATCCAATCTCCGGTACAAAGGCGGCGATCCCAGCCTTCGCCGCCGCGTCCCACACCCGCCGTACGGCCCAGGGGGCCGCTTGGACCGAATGCTCCTCAATATAGAGGGTGAGATCGCGATCGCCCACCATATCCAGGAGAATGCTGAGCTCGGGCCGGTAGGCGTCGGCGCGCGTCCGGGCGAAGCGACGCGAGCCCAGGAAGTAATTCTCCAAATCCCCCGACCGACCATAGTCCTCGCCGTCGAACAACACAATATCCACTCCCACAGGTGGCGGCAAGGCTTTGAGGTGATCGGCAATCTCCAGGAGGACCGCCACGCCCGAAGCCCCGTCATTAGCCCCAAGGATAGGCTGGTCGTGCGCAGAGGGATCCGGGTCGCGGTCCGCCCAAGGACGCGTGTCCCAGTGGGCGCACAGGAGCACGCGGCGCGATTTCCCGGGACCGAAGGAGGCCATGAGGTTCGTCAACTCAATGGGGCCATCGTAGCCGGGGCCGGGCTCGTGGGTGAAGGCATCGATCTGCACGACATCCGCTCGCTCGGCCAGTTGGCCGCGCAGATAGGCGAGGGCTCGCTCGTGTCCCTCGGTCCCGGGCGCGCGCGGGCCGAACGCGCACTGCGCCTCGAGGTAGCTGAAGGCGCGCTCTCCGTCGAAAGTCGGCACCCGGACGCCACTCCCGACGCATTCGACCAAACTGAGCGTAAGGACCAGAATCGTCCATCCAAAGGGTTTCACTCCACTAAGCCCGGGTCTAGGGAACGCTCAAGTTGGAGATAGCCTTTGGGGTGCACGTTGCGACCGGCCAAGTTGAGGATCACTCCCGAAGGGCCAGATGGGGGCCACCAGCGTGACCGGAAGTTAGCGGGAAGTCCGTCGGGTCATAGGACACCCACTGAGGATCAGACATCCCTCACGTACCATTCCGAAGCGATAGTGAAACCCCTTGAATTCAACATCGCACGCTTGGACTGATCCAAGTGACCACAGACCACCACGGCCTGCACAGCACCTCGGTCTTTGGCCCTATGAGCCGCCTCAGCCAGCAGTGCAGCGCCGACCGTTTGCCAATCCGTTCCTTTTGCTACGCAGAAATCGTCAATCGCACAAGTTAATCCGCCTGGGTCGTAAACGGGTGGAGCGGTGACAAGCGTAGCAATGAGAAAACCGTCTATCCCCCCGGCCTTTTCGTGCACCAAGCGATGACGTCACCCTGAGCTATCAAGCCTTCGAAGAAGGGAAGCTGCACGTCCCGCGAATCGGCTGCTTTACGCCAGAATGTAGGTTGGTAGCTCTGATACTGCATCCGCTTCTGTTCTGCGAGTTCAACCATGCGTGTGACATCCGATCGTTTAGCCTGGCGGATCGTGCCCTTCATGTGTCAACTCCCTTCGCGCAGCTTGGACAAAGGCTTGATGCGTATTATCACCCACACTGAGACATGACCTTTATCGGAAGCGCAACTCCGTCCAGATGCCCACCTGGCGCGTCTTACGGTTCACGCCTGTGAGCTCGTTGTGGGTGCTACCAACCTTCACGTTCGCGCCGCCGACCACTTTCGCACTGAAGCGGTAGCTCACCTTGGGCTCGAAGGACCATTCCACGTCGTCACGGCGCGGGATGTCTTGCCGCTCCTCCTTCCGATGCTGCCACGAGAAGCCGAAGGAGAAGTCGATGCTGCTCCTGAGCCTCAACTTCTTCTTCGTGAAAAAGAAACCGATACCTTTGGTCGCCTGCACCGAGTACGAGAAGCTCGTCTGGAAGCCCGAGGTCTCCTCGAGCGTCGTCCCATTGAACTCGCCCGCGAGAAAAGCGTCGGTCTCGGTCCGCGAGCGATTGAGGCGGAAAGTCGCCCGCGCGTTCCTGGAGAGCCGAGCCTGGGCGCCCACCAGCGGTGAGAGCTCGGTGCTGCGCATCCCGGAGAGCTTTTCCGGCGAGGCCTCTCTCTTGGGGCGCTCGCGCTGGCTGCTCTTGCGTTCGAACCGGGAATCCAGGCTCAGGCTTCGAAGTTTCCCGAACAGCGGGAGGCGTTCCACACCGTTCCACCGCACCGTCAGGCTTGGGAAGGTCTTGTCATGTGAGGCCGTCGAGTTACTCGAGGATTGGGACTCATTATCGGCGGTGTTGTACTTGCCGCGCACCGTGATAGCGTTCGCAAGATCAACACCCCCCGAGAGATTCATCGTTTCGCTCTGCTGGTCACCCTGAGCTGACGCTGTCGTCACGGTCTCGACGAAGCCGACGCCGGTCTCATCGCTGAAGCCGAACTGGAAGCTCCGGCTGGGGCGCCCTGCAAGGCCCCGAAGGCGCGCCTGGTGAGAGCGGCCGATCGAAGCCGAGAGGGGCGCGAAGCGCAAGGGGATGCTACCGAGGAGCGCCCACAGAGGATTGCGCACCTCAGCGGTATCGGCAGCAGCGGACCTCGGAGACCGCCCACCCCCGCCGCGCTTGAGCAGGGAGGTCAGGTTCAGTGTCAGGCTCGCGCCCATGTTGCGTGAGTTATTGACGTCGCGGCCGCGCTGGGCCTGGCCGCCCAGCCGCTGCTCACGGTTGTTGTTCTCACCATAGGTGGTCCTGTAAGTGGTCTCGGTGCGCAGCCACTGCGTGAGGTTGGGCGTCAAGTTGATGGAGAAGCTTTGGTCGCGCCCGGTCTCTACGCCCGAGGTGAGGCTCAGGGCCTTGATCACGTCGAAGCCCTTTGGATCGGCCTCTGAGCCGCGCAGGTCTCGCTTGACACCGAGCGTGTAATCGGCGGAAAGCGAAGTCAAGGGCCGAAGCCGTCCCTCGAACCGCTGGTCGATCAGGAAAATCTCCCGGCTGGTCAGTCCCACCGCCGTGTCATTATCGGCATAAGTCTGCAGGCGGCGCGAGGCCCGGGAGGTGAGGGTCAGTCGCTGCGGCAGATAGCTGAGCTTGGCGTGCGAGAGTTTTTCAGGCAGGACGGGCGCCAGCCACACGAAAGGCGTGAACGTGCGCTCTTTGCGTGCGGAAAGGTCGTAGCTGTAATTGATGTTGTTGGTGGTGTTCTCGCTGAAAGGCCGCTGAGTGGAGCGTCCGCGGTTGTGCGAACGAGCGAACTGGAACTTCATGCGTTCGAGCGTGAGCTGCACGAACGGATTGTGCGACGTCTGGCCCTTGGACAGAGAAACGGTGAAGTTTTGGGAATCACCCTCGGTGCGCAGGCTGTCCTTCTCCGAACGACCCAAGACGATGTCCGAGCCCGGAAGCAGTCGAGGCAACGCCGTCCTCGAGCCGATCGAATAGCTCACCGGGATCTGGAAGCCCCACGCTCTGGGGATGAGCTTCTCTGCTTTGAAGTCCACGCGGAAATTGCGATCCAGCGTGTTCGACCCGGTACCCGTCTTGGTCCGGAGATCGTGGAACTCGCTGTCTACCCACTGCAGGTTGGTCGCGAAGTTACCCACGTCGGCGAAACTCACATCGACGCCCATACGGAGAGCCGTTCCGGCCAGGTTCCTCGCCTGCGTGAGCCGTAGCTCGTCCGCCCAGACCTCCCCCGTTGCGGGGAAAGCGCCCGGGCCAGCAGTCACGTTCCTGACCCCAAGGCTGAACGCCTTGACGTTGCTGAGTGCCGGATCACCCACCTTGCCGAAGCCCGTCGTGTCGTCGAAGACCGCGTCGTGCCGTTCCGCTCCCAGCTTAACCTGAGTCAGCTCCTCCAGGTCCACCTTGATGAAATTCCGCTCGTCCCAGCCGGGATAGATGGGGCGTCGAATCTCGTAGTAGTTGGTGGTATCGGCCCCAAACTGGAGGAAGAACTCCAAGGAGTCACTGGGCGCCATATTTTCGTCGCCATGAACGAACAGGCGCAGCGTCCGGTAGCTCGTGATGTTCGCCTGCTTGAAGTAGCGGAACGCGCTCGCCTCGTGCCCGGGTTCCAGGTTCTCATACTGCAGGACCAGCGACTGCTCGCGACGCCGGACGTTCGTGAGGGGGTCTCGCTCGCCGGCGACGCCCGGTGGCGGAATGTAGTCATCGTTCTCGTGGGTATTCTTGGTCGTAACGCGCAAGGCCTCTGCGGGCTGTACGGGTGACGAACCACCTAGCACCTTGACGCCTCGCCTCAACCAGTTGTTCTCCGCGACCTCGATCTGGGCGATCCGGGCGGCGAAGGCCTGGTCTCCCTCCAGCCATAGACGGGCGTACTCGATGCGGGTGGAATCGGGCGACCCGACGCGCGTGAGGCTATCCCCTTCATAGAGGGGCACGCGCCAGAGCCGCCAGCCGCCGCGCCGGCCATCCTCGTCCCCCTCGACGAGGTAGGGCGAGCTTGGGTCGCCGAGCGGGATTTTGTACGAGTAGTAGTCATTGCGCCGGTTCAGGAAGCCAGAGTTATTGAGGTCTTCCGTGTCCGGACGTTGGCCGCGATCGGTGTCGAAGCGGTTTCCCTCGGTCCCGTTGATCGCATCATAAATGAAGCGGTTGTCGTAGTTCCAGTCGTCGCCTCTGTCGTCGGGCGTGAAGTACCAGCCGAGCAAGTACGGCAGCAGTGCGTCGTAACGCTCGTTCCCGGGCCTTTCCTGATCGTTTGGGATGCCGTCGAGCCCGACGTCCTCGTCCAGAGCCAGGATGCCGTCACGCTGAGCCTCGTTGCCCTTATCCTCGGTGTTGAGCTCGTCATCGGGGATAGCGTCCTCGCTGATGGCTCCCAGGTCCACGTGGAGAGTGTCTTGATCTCCATGCACCCACAACTCCAGAAAGCGTGCCCGCGAGAAGTCCATACCCGCCGAGCTCAGGTTGCGCATCACGCCGCCCCACCAGGGCCCCGGTCCCGCATTCGGGGGCACCCTCAGTTCGAGGGTGAGCGTGTTGATCCGGTTGTCGCGCACGCTGACCTCGCGGTCGGGCCAGATCTCCCTCACGGGTGTCCGCTCAAAGGGGTTGTACCAGACCAGACGTGCCCGAGGGGCGTGATATTTCCCGGAGGGCACGCTTGCGTGGGTCCACTGGGAGCGCTGGACCCCGAGGCTCTGGTTGCGGCGGCCCTCGAAGTTGTCGATGAACGCCTGACCCCGGGTGTTGGGGTTGGGCAGACTCCGCGCCAGTTCTCCTTCGATGTTGATGGTCGTAGGGGCCTGAGTCGAGATCAGGGGCAACGCATCTATGGCCCGGCTGATGAACTGCGGCCGTATCTGGGTGCGGCCATCTAAGTCCAGGACCACCGTGCGGGTCGGCTCTTCTCCGAGGCGCACCTGGCGCTCGATGGCCTTCTCCTTGTTCATCAGTAGGGTAGCCCCTACGCTGGACTGCGGCCCTAACTGGTACTCACCCCTAAGGCCTAAAAGTGACTTCTCCTTGGGGGCGAAGAAGGGATTGAACTCATAGTCGATGACGAGGTCCGAGCCATCGGCGAAGACCTCGTCGTTGAAGAAGCTCACCTCGCCCGTTTCGTAGTTGATGGAATAGTCGCTGCCCGCCGTCAGTCTCTTGCCATTGACCGTGACGACCTCCGAGCCCTTGATGATCCCTAGCTGGCCGAGGTTGAATCGCGTCTGCTGGCTGGCGGTCTTGATCTCGATGAAGTACTCGCTCGCCTCGCGCTTGATGTTGAAATCGTGGGTGTCGTAAATCTCGGGCACCTGGGGCGTGATGTCAGCCTCCCTGAAAGGCTCCAGGAACGGGAGGAACAACTCCCCGCTCTCCAGGTTCACGAGCGGCGGATCCAGGTCCACGATATTGTCGGGAACAAGGCTGCCAAGCTGATCGTGGTTGTCCAGGCCCAGACGGCGCAGATAGGAGACACCCTCTTGCGTGTCCTGGGGCTCGGAACCCGCCGGCTCCCGGAAGATGCTCACGCTGAAGCCTTCGGGCGTGATCTCGCGCGCGCCCAAGTCGTAAACGTTCTTCCACATGTAGTCCCAGGTCGGGAAGGTCTTGCGCTGGCTCTTGGGCTTGATGAGCTTGAGGCTAATCTGATCGGGCTCGCCGTCCAGACCCTGCGTCAGATCCCCGAATCGGCGGCCGTCCCACGTCTCGTAAACGACGGCCAAGACATGCTGGTCGGGAAGCGGGCGATCGAGTCTGACGTAGCCCAAGGCAGGATTCACAAAGTACGTCTCGGGTTCGAGTCTGTGGAAGTTGCCCTGTTCTGCGGCGCCCGTGGCGTCGAGGTCGACATCCTTATTCTGGGAGTCGTCGAACTGCGCCCATCCGGAGCTCGCCTGGGTCTCCGCGTGGCTGTTGTTAGCGAGGTTGGCATCGTCCAGATAGAGCTCGATCGAGACGATGCTGTCGGCGCGGGTGTAGCGGTTCACGCTGGTGGGGTCGCGCCGGAAGTCCTCGTAGAACTCGCGGTATCGCTCGCGGTAGACCTGGTCCAGGAAGAAGTAGGTGTTCTGCCTGAAATCGGAGTCGCGGACCTTGTTCGCGCTTTCCTCGGCCAATCCCCGGAAGGTCTTGCGCTGACCCGATGTCTTGTCTTGGCTGGCGATCACCGTCCAATCCAGTCCCCCAAACTTTCCCTTGGCGCGGGCCCCAAACAGCCCCTTATGCTGGGCGCTGAAGCCGACAAACTGCGTGCCCGGCAGGTTCAGCCCGGTGTTGCCCAGGTCGATTTCCTGGATAATCTCATCCTCTTTGCCATCGTAGCGGATCTTGATGTTATTCTCTATATCTTGGAGCCGTTCGGAGTCCTGGTCCATCCGCACCGAGATCTTCTCGCCGACCTTCCCCTCGATGGTGAACCGACTCTGCTGCTTCATCTCCAGGGAGGGGAACTTCGAAGGCCGGTTGGTCGCAGTTTGGACCTCGCCTTCCGTCCACTGGCTAGTGCCGCTGAAGTCGACTCGTTGAGAGCCGCTGAAGGAGAGAGAGGTCCCCTCGCCGAGGGCCTTGCTGAACAGTTTCGGGAACTTTACAGGGATGTCGAACGTGACGCCGCTAGGACCTGTTCCGCTCCCCATGGGGGCACGCTTGGCCACCGACGCGGAGGCTTGACCGGGGGTATGTTTCGCCCGCCAGATGGCCTCAGTGTGGCTCCGAATGCGAGCCTGGGCTATCTTGTGCAGGCCTACCTCGAGGGGCCAGCCGAGGGGCACCGTGCCCCACATCCGGGTGACCGTGGCCGTTCCGCGCTCGGGCAAGAACGTCACATCCCTCCGAAGCAGCGGTGTGCCCGGGCCACCTCCGCGCAGACGACCGAGCGTCCATGTAGCCGATGCGGGATCGTCCACCAGAGCCGTTCCGGTCATCCAGGTCCGAGGGCCGACGAACCGGGGCTCGGCCCGACCATGCTCGGTGGCGGCGGCCACGGCAGCGATCAGAGCCGAGGCCACCACCCATCGAGGAGCTAAGCACCGACGGGACGGGGACCGAAGGTCTCTCGAGGCGACTGGCACGCGATAGTAGACGCGCCAGAAGGCGGTTTTGTTGCCGGGCTGCGCCTTGTCCGAGGAGTCCAGACGACCTCTCCCTGCGCGTCTAGCTGATGAGACGAGGATGTGCGGTCAGCGAGCAGAGGGGGCCCATCGTGGCTGAGCCAGCGATGGGGCCATCTGGCGGAGTGCGGCGTTCACCGCGCACGACGCTTGGACCAGGCTCTAACCCATGAGTGCATTCATCACGCCTCGACTGGGCCGCCGCTCCTCACGTACGCTCCAGGTCTATGTCCTGCGGGAACACATCCGGCCGTTCTGTCTGGCCTTCGGCCTGGTGAGCTTCGTCCTAGTCGCCGACCTGCTCACCCAGGTGATCAATCAGATTCTGGGCAAAGCCGTGCCAACGTGGGTCATCCTTGAGCTTTTCGCGCTCAACTACGCCTGGATCATCGCGCTTGCGGCACCCATGGCCGTCCTAGTGGCATCGTTGATGGCCTTCGGCAGGCTGAGCGCCGACGCCGAGATCATCGCCGTCAGGGCAGCGGGCACGGACCTGTGGGACCTGGTCCGCCCAGTGCTGCTCTCCGCGGTGGCCCTCACGGCCGTGCTCATCGTCTTCAGCGACCGTCTGCTGCCCGAGGGAAACCACCGCGCCCGCGAGCTAACCACTGCCATCAACCGCTTGAAGCCCGCGCTGTCGTTGACCCAAAAAGAGTGGCTTTTCGTGAGTGATCTGCCGGGCTACGTCATGCGCGTCGAGCGCGTAGACCCCGATAGCGGCGAACTCGCCGGCGTTACCATCTTCGAGGAACGCGACGCCCTCTATCCGGTAACCGTTCCCGCAGCCCGCGGTAAACTCCGGATGTCGGCCGACGGGACGGAACTGATCCTCGATCTCCTCGATGGCGAGATCCACGAACAAGACCCACACTACCCTGACAAGTACCGGCGCACCGCCTTCAAGCGCCACGTCATCCGTCTTTCCGACCCCGGGCGCGCACTTGATGTCGGGGCAAGTCACTACCGCAGTGACCGCGAACTGACGAGCGCGCAGATGTGGTCCCGCGTCCAGCGCTACGAGGCGGCCGAACACCTCGAAAAGCAAGCGGCATCGGACATCGTCCGCCAACTGTTAAACCGCTATCTGCCCACCGGCCTTGGGGCCGACTACGGCCTTCCCCCGGCCATCACCGAGGGTCTACCAGCGGGGCGGCCTCTGGCGCCCCTCGAGGAGACGGAGCGGACTCTGGGCGCCGTCGAGCGCCACCTCGACCGTGCCCAGGCCCACCGCCGGCTGGCCGCCAAATACAGGGTCGAAATTCAAAAGAAATTCTCCATCCCGTTCGCATGCCTCGTCTTCGTTCTCATCGGCGCTCCTTTGGGGATGGCCGCGCGGCGCAGTGGTGTCGGCCTCGGCGTGGGCATCTCGATCGGCTTCTTCCTGTTCTACTGGGCCTGCCTGGAAGGCGGGGAGAATCTGGCCGATCGTCTTCTCGTAGCCCCCTGGCTCGCTATGTGGGGTCCCAACATCCTCATCGGGCTCATCGGGATCACCCTTACGCTCAGGGCCACAGACCGCCTTCGCCGCCGGTGAAGACCCTCGACTGTTATCTCATCCGCCGCTTCTTCGCCTGGTTCGCGGCCTTTCTGGTCGGGTTCGCGGGCATTTACATGCTCACCGACCTCGTCCAGCGGCTCGACACTCTCGTTGACCGCGGCATGTCGGCAAGCGCCATCGGCTTTTTCTACCTCTACTCGATGCCCTACTCGGTCGTGGTCACCATTCCCGCTTCCGCGCTTTTAGCCGCCGTCTTCACCGTGGGAAGCCTGGCACGTACCAACGAGCTCGTCGCGATGAAGGCCTCCGGCATCAGCCTCTACCGCATTCTCTGGCCGCTCATCCGATCGGGATTGCTCTTGAGCCTGTTCACCCTCATCTTCGGCGAGGTCGTCGTGCCCGCATCCAGCGTCCGTCGCCGCTCCACACGCGTCCAGACCAGCCGAAGTGATTATCGTCGCGTGCGCGAGGCCGACGTCTACCTGGGCGCAAGCGGGGGGCGGATCGTCTACGTCGGCGAGTACGACGTCGCAGACGAGATTGCTCGCCGCGTCGCAATCGACCACTACGCAGGACATCGGCTGGTCGAGAAGGTCACCGCCGACGCCATGCATTGGGGAGAGACCGGCTGGTGGCTCTTCAGCGGCAGCGTCCGTACTTTCGGCACCGAGGTGGAACGGCTGGAGCCCTTCGACCAACGGGGACCCGTTGACCTGGGCCTGGGACCGGACGATTTCAGCCACGCCAAGCGTCGGCCCAATGAGATGGGCTACTTCGAGCTCCGGGCCTACGTGGAGCATCTGCGGCGCATTGGCGCTGACCCGACCCGCTGGCTGGTGGACCTGGCACTCAAGATCGCCTACCCGATCGCCAACGTCATCATCGTGCTCGTGGGAGCGCCCCTGGCCAGCGGCCGCAGCACGTCGGGCAAGGCCGTCGGAATCACGATCGCCTTCGGGGTTTTCTTTGCCTTCCTCTCCCTCATCCACATCAGTCGAGCGCTGGGCTGGCATCATGTGCTCGGGCCGGCACTTGCGGCCTGGCTCCCAAACATCGTCTTTGCCGCTTTGGGCCTGGTGCTCTTATGGCGAGCGCACAAGTAGCGATCTCTCTCGGAGGAGGAGAACCGATAGTGCGTCCCCAACTCGATAGCCTGATCTTCAGCCGCGCGCTCTATGACGAGGTCAGCCCCCGCTTGAGCTTCGGGGCGACGGCACTCTCGGAAGCCCGAGCCTGGCAGGAGAAGCTGGGCGCCGAGCTTGTGCGGCTGCTCGGCGATTTCCCCGAACATGTTCCCCTTCGCCCTGTGATCACGGGCTACGCGCGCTTTCCTACGTACACCCGAGAGCGCGTCACCTTCTGGAGCAGGCCACATCTGGCGGTCACAGGCTGGTTCATCTTGCCGAATGACTACAAGGCGCCGGGACCGGCCATCCTTTGCTGCCCGGGCCACGGTCGCGGCGCGGACGACATTGTGGGTATAGAAGAGGACGGGAGCCAGCGGAAAACGTGGGGCGGTTACCAGAACGACTTCGCGTTGCAGGCTGCAAGCCACGGCTTTGCGGCGTTCGCCATCGAGCAGCTTGGCTTCGGTCGACGCCGCGACCCGGCCTCCAGGGAGCAGGGCCGCTCCTCGTGTCAGCCAGCCTCAGGCGCAGCGCTGTTGTTGGGTCAGACGATGATCGGCTGGCGCGTCTGGGACGCGATCCGCGCGCTGGATTACCTTCAGTCCCGCCCCGAAGTGGACCCTGAGCGCATCGGCATCATGGGGATCAGCGGTGGCGGTACGACGACGCTGTTTGCATCGGCATTGGAGCCTCGGCTGAAAGTCGCCATGATCAGCGGCTACCTTAACCTTTTTGTTGACAGCATTTTCAGCCTCAAACATTGCATGGACAACTACGTCCCAGGTCTGCTTCAGGTCGCCGAGATGCCCGACGTCGCAGGCCTGATCGCGCCGCGGCCCGTCTTCGTCGAATCGGGCACGCGTGATCCCATCTTCCCCGTCCGGGCGACGCGGGAAGCGCTGAATCGGCTGAGGGAAGTCTACCGGGTCTTCGGAGCCGAAGACCGGCTGGGCTGGCACATCTTCCGTGGAGAGCATGTCTTCTCAGGCCGCCGCGCCTGGCCTTTCCTCAAGCGATGGCTCTAATCTTGGCGTGACTTTTACTTGCGCCGCGACCAACCCCGCTCTACCCTACCGGTGGTGAGGGCATGCACCCAACGCGTAGCCGAGCGAAGAGAGAGGTGGATAACCGATGCCCGAGATCACGTGCGTACGTTGTGGTATGACTGGCCCCGCGGTCGAAAAGGTGCCCTTCCGCGACGCGACCGGCGACGAGCTCAAGGAGAAGATCTGCCAGAATTGCTGGCAGGAATGGTTGAAGATGCAGATCATGGTGATTAACGAGTTTCGCCTGAACCCCACCGACCCACAGTCCATGGACATCCTCAAGCAGCACATGCGAGAGTTCCTGGGTCTCGAGAGCGGAGGGGACGTTGAATTCGAGAAGAGGCCCGATCCCCGCTAAAGCCAGCACCAACCGTGCGATGGGCTCCCATCGACCCAGGGCGATCACCACGGACGACACTTCTGTCGCCAAGCCACCCGATGCTCGTGAGAAATCCTGGACCCTCTCAACAGGCGGCCAGTCGGGAAGGTCATTCGTGTGCTCACCGACCAGCGTGGTTGCTGGTCGGTGAGCGACACCGTAGCCGCTAGGCCATGCACGTTCGCCGGTTCCGACTTTTCGCCAGGCGCTCCGCCGCGTGTCCGCGCGTGAGTGAAAGCTTCGGGTGGGAACGCATCCTGGAGCCGGGAAGACTGGTGAACTTTGCGTGGACGAGCGATTTCGTCTTGTGCTATCCCGAAGACGGTGGTGACGACGCCACGCCCGAGCCCTACCGGCCCTATCCGCTAGCCCAGACCGATGTCGCTCTCGCCCGCGACGAAGATTCGCTCTACGTCGTCTTTCACGCCCTACCGCCGCCGGCTTTGGTACGCCCCGGACCCAAAGGCCCCGAATGGGTGGGCGCCTACTTCGATCTCGCGCACGATCATGAGCACTTCGTCGCCTTCAAGTGGATCGCGCCGGGAAGCAAGCGGGCCCTCCGCGACACGGCGGAGGTGAATCCTCTCGCCGAAGCATCGCCCATCGAGGCCCCCGAAGCCGATTGGGACGTCCTGGAGAAGCGGCGCGACGATGGCTGGTGGGTTGCCTTCCGCATCAGGTTCGAGGCACCGGGTGGTGAACCAGACGGGGGCGCCCATGTGTGGGGCATCAATTTCGACCGCATGGACGGCGTCACCGGCGAGTACACCGCCTGGGCCGCACCCTGCATCCGGCGGCCGGTGGTCAGTCGCTTCGGCCACGTGACCTTCGGCGAACGGGTCCCTCCTGGCACGCGGCCCCGGAAAGTGGACATGGAGTGGTGGGAAGGCCTCGAGCGCGGGCGCATTCTGGTTTACCCTGAGGGCGCCGCCTCGCCCGAGAGCTATCCGTATGACCTGACGCTCAACGGTGAGCCGCTGGGCAACCCAGCACGCCGCGGCCGCACCACCGACATCGCCACGACCACGCAATTTACCCTTCCCGAGGGCGATCATCTCTTGCGCGTCATCCCCGAGGAGGACGCTGCGTCCGCCCAACGTCACGGCCCCTTCGGTCCCATCGAAGTGGCCATCGCGTACGTCGCCGCGGACCGGGCAGCGCTCTCCGATGGCCTCGCCGTTGAAACCCCCACGCGCGACGAGGTGGCCGCGCGGGTCAGGCGCGAACACGAACGGTCCGAAGCGCTGTACAGAGGGGATGGAGGCTGGGACGGTGACGATGTGGAGGCCCAGCAGACATCCGACCGCATCCGGCTGTACGCCCTCGCGTACCACCACCTGGAGGCCGATCCCGTCTATCTGGAGCGCGCACGGGAAGGCGCCGATCTCTTCCTGCGCGAGTTGCCCATAAGTGGCGGCAACTGCATGATCGGGCGGACCTGTGCGGCGCTCCTGACGCTCCATCGCTATCACCCCGACGAGGGGCTTTTAGCCGCATCCGAGCGTGAGGTGGCGGCGTATAGCACCCGTGCCCTGGGCGCTGACGTGAGTGAGACGGCTTGGGCCATCGGGCATCTGGCCGAGCATGCCGTCACGACCGGCCAAACCGATCCGCTAGAGATAGCCCTGGTCCATTTCGACCGCAGCGTCGCGCCCAACCAGCTTTTGGATGGCTCCTGGTCCGGCTGGAGCGATCAGCTTCACCATCACGCGGCGCTGGTGCGTGGTCTTGCGGCGCTGGTGGAGGCCACCCCGGAGGATCACCCGCGCCGCCGAGAGGTCCGCCGCTGTGTTGTGCGCGCCATCAATCACCTCTTGCGCTGCCAGCGACCGGGTGGAGCATTTACGCGACGACATACCGGCGCGGCCTCAGCCCCATCGCTCGACGGACTGGATGGATTGATCCCCGCCGACCGCGCGTTAGGAGGTGGACTGTCATCCGCCATCGAGCGCGCCGCACGCTTCGTCCTCGATCGGGAGGACGTACGGCCGAGGGCCCTCGCTTTTTGGGGCGAGTACGCTTGCTGGCGCGGGTGGCGTGCCGAAGGCTGAGAGGCGCGCGATGCTCGGGCGTTTTCGGTGACTCTAAGACGATCGGAAGATTCACCCATCCCCATCGACGACGGCGACCATCGGTAGCAGGCCCACGGGCCTCACACATCACATAGAAGGAGCATCATGATGGCCGAAGCCTCGACAATCCTAGTCGATCCTGCCTGGCTCGGAGAGCACATGGAAGACCCCAACCTCGTCATCGCCGACGCGCGCAATCCACAAGAGTACGCCGCCGCGCATCTGCCCGGCGCGGTTCACCTTCCCCTTGCGGGCTACCAGATCGCCGAGACATCGGCCGAGGGCCTCGCCGCATATGCGCGACAGCTAGGACCAGCCGTCGCGCAGGCTGGGATCAACCACGGCGACACGGTGGTCGTCTACGACATGGACATCGGGCCGCCGGCCGCACGCACCTTCTGGGCTCTCGAACACCTGGGCCACTCCAACGTTCGCGTCCTCAACGGCGGCATCCAAGCGTGGTATCGCGAGAGCCGTCCGCTGTCGTCCGATCCCGTCCGGCGGCCCGCTGGTGATTTTGAACCCGATCCACAGCCCGAACGCGTCGCCGGGGTGGATGAGGTCCAGGCGCACCTGGAAGACCAGGGCTGGCTCATCCTGGACAGCCGCAGCGAGAGCGAATACAAAGGTCAGCAAGTCCCCTTCGGCTGCTCGCGCGCGGGCCGGATTCCGGGCGCCAAGTGGCTCGAGTGGAACCAACTCGTGGAGCCAACCGGCCGCCTCAAGGACCAGGTGGATATCCACGCTGTCGCTGAGGCCGCTGGGGCCTCGAACGAGAAGGACCTGGTGACGTACTGCCACGTCGGCTCTCGATCCGCGCACCTGTACTTAAGCCTGCGCTCCGCCGGCTACCGGAAGGTTCGCAACTATGTTGGGTCCTGGAACGAGTGGGGCAACCGGGCCGACCTGCCCATCGAAGGTGGGTAAGCGGTCCTCGCATCGGAGGGATGCCATGCACGTCGAAGCAGGGGACATCGGCCTGGGATTGGCCGCCGCGCTTATGAGTGTTACCCACGCGGAGCTGTCACGCTTACCCGAGCAACCAGCGCCGGGGGCACCCCCTGAGGTCGGCCAGCTCGCGCCCGACTTCGCTGCGGGGGGGACTGACTCGGCTCGCGGAGTCGTCTTCAGGGAGGGGCTATTCCGCCTGTCCGAGCAACGCGGTAAGCGCCACGTGCTGCTGGCCTTCTACGTAGCCGACTTCACCGGGGGGTGAAGGCTCGAGCTGGCCACCTTCGAGGCCGACCTCCAGAAGTTTCTGGAGCACGATACACTGGTCTGGGCCATCAGCACCGACACACCCTGGAGCCATCAGGTCTTCGCCGAGCAGCTCGATCTTCACTACCCCGTCCTTAGCGACCTAGACGGCGCCATCGTCAACGCGTACGGGGTGGCGGGCGAGCCCCTGTGGCGCTTCGCCAAACGCTCGGTCTTCCTGGTGGACAAGGCAGGGATCATCCGTTACGCCGACCGCGCGTTCGACCTGAAGAATGACTGGCCGGAGCTAAACGCCGCGCTAGAAGCACTTTGGAGCGAGAAACCCTAGGCCCACCCGCCGGGAACGGGAGACGCTGGCACAATCCAGCGCGCCGTATCCTATCCGACCCCGAGTCGCTCCTGAGCAGCAAAAGGAAGGGACACCGCGTCAGGCGGACAGATCAGACCCACGCTCGCTCTCGGGTCGAACTGAACGCGGCCGCCCCAAGGGCGACGAAGCTGACCTGAAACGCGGTGCCCTTAAAAGCTGCTCAAACGGAATAGAATCAGCCTAATGTTGGAGTACCTTCGATCAACTGTCAAGGAAAACCTACGAGGGACGGTGCCTTAAGAGGATGCAACCCGTCGTGAACGCCGACGTCTCTGGCCATCGTCACCTGAGCGATGGCAGGTCCTCGAAGCAGTCGCTCGTCGCCGCGCAGGCAGAGGATCGGCGGACGCTCTTGGGGTGCCAATCAGCCCAGAAGCACAGCGTGCGCTCATGGGCGCGGTTGGTCCCGTGAATCGTCGTGATCCATTTCGGCCTCAGTCCGGGGACGCTCTGTAGGACGAGCCATGCCGCGGCGCGTGACGGGTCTTCCGACATAGTTGAATAAGCGAGGAACTGAGCTTCGGCTAGCGACCGCCGAGAGCAATCGGTAGAAAGGGCCTTGCGGTTCCCGAGGGATCAGCTTACATGTGGCGGGACGCCAAACGAATTGGCGTCGTCTAACATGGGTCCGCTCCGATACAAGTGACTGGCACTCCAAGGATGCAAAGTACGCGGAAGCAGAGGAAGAAACCAAGGGCAATGCGGCTAACCATCATCAACTCGTCCGAGACCTGGGGTGGGACGGAGAAATGGCCGGCTCTCCGTCGCTAGGGCGGTGGCCGCGTGCGGCGGGCTGTACGCGGTTAATAGTGCAGTTGGACCGTGGGGAGCCTGCTGCTTTTGGCATGACGCAAGGCTGGGAAGCGCCGGTCCGACGACCGCCGGTTGATACGCGATATCCACTGTTAATGGGTACGATGCGGCGCTGATGCGGAAACCGACCTTTGGCCCGTAGCGACTAGAAGCTGCATCATGCAGATCGAGACGGAATCTTTCAACAGCCGATTGGATAGGTGCCAGTACGTTGCCAGCCGGTTTCGTGAATTCATCAAGGGGAAGGTGCTGGACGTGGGCTGCGACGAGGCACACATCTGCCGGCTGATTCCAGATATAGATTACACGGGAATTGACGTGAGCGGTCATCCTGACCAGGTTATCGATCTGGAGACAACGGACGGTCTTCCCTTCGACGACAACTCCTTCGATTGCGTGATCTGCACGGAGGTGCTCGAGCACCTGGACAACCTGCACGTCATCTTTGGGGAGCTGGTCCGGTTGTCGAATAAATATGTGATCTTGTCGCTACCCAACTGCTGGGACACGGCCAGAAGGAAGATCGCTCGGGGCAAGGGCAGGCTCAAACATTACGGTCTGCCGCTAGAACCTCCCGCGGATCGACACAAGTGGTTCTTTAATTTTTCCGAGGCGCTAGCGTTTCTGCATCATCAGAGACGGGTCCACGGGTTTCGGTCCGTCCGCTTCCACGGGACGGAAAGGTCACGGCCTCCCCATCAATTGCCGAGCAAGCTGTTGCGCAAGCTGATCTACAGCCCCGAACAGTACCGGAACAAATATGTCCGGACCCTCTGGGCTCTGATCGAAAAGTGATCCCGCTCACCCTTAGCTGCCAGCGCCCACCCGTGGCGCAGAGCCAGATCAGCCCCCGGGCGGCGGCGCGTCAATGGCCTCGGGTAACCCTTGGGGAGCTTCGCGCACCTCCCGAAAACCAAGCGAGTACGCAGCCCGACATAGTGTAAGCCGATGACCCTGTTCCTCCGCACGCTCCGGTACATCACACCGTACTGGCCCCAAGTCATGCTGGGGATGGCCTGTGTCGCGGTCTATTCAGCGTTGAACGCGGCGAGTATCTGGCTCCTGGGCCCGTTTCTCGCCACGCTGTTCGGCGATGGGCAGGCGACGAGTGGAGCGCCTCTTTCCCCCGGAGGCTTGGGCGCGCTCGTCGAATTCAAGCTGTGGTTGAAAGCGCAGACGGCGGAGCTCATGGCTGGCGACTCGCCGGGGGCCACCCTTGGGCGCCTGTGCGTCGCGATCGCCTTGGTCTTCTTCGTCAAGAACGCCTTCAACTACGCGCGCTATGCCCTGATGGCCGGCGTCGAGCAGAAGGTCAGCCGCGACCTGCGCAATGCCCTCTACCGCCACTTCCACGACCTGCCGCTCGGCTTCTTCCACCGTAGTCGGACCGGCGCCCTCATCAGCCGCGTCACCCACGACGTGATCTACGTCAACGACGCGCTCAACGCCAGCCTCATCAGCCTCGTCGCCGATCCTATCGCCATCGTATCGTTTCTGGGGATCATGGTGGTGCTGAGTTGGAAGCTGACGCTTCTGGTCGCGGTCGTCTTTCCGTTGAGTGTGATCGTCGTCGGACGGACGAGCGCCAGCTTGCGTCGTTATAGCCGTCGCGCCCAGGAGTTGATGGCGGATCTGACCCAGCTCCTGGGGGAGAGGCTCGCGGGCGTGCGCGTCGTCAAGGCGTTTGGTATGGAGGCGTACGAGGTTGAAAAATTTGGCGAGGAGACGCAACGCGTAGCGCGATCGCTAACTAAGCTGACGAGGGTGAGACGCCTGGCACCGCTTCTGACGGAATCGGTTGTGGTCGTCGTCGGTGCGGGGATCGCATGGTTTGGCGGAAGCCAGGTGCTCCGGGAAGAAGCCCTTGCGCCGGAGGAATTCCTGGTGTTCTTAGGCTCGATGTTCATGCTCATGCGGCCGCTCAAGAGTCTGGGACAGGTCCACAACCGCATCCAGATCGGCCTTGCCGCTGCGGGACGCCTTTTCGAAATCCTGGATATTCCATCTTCCATCGTGGGCGGCGGAGCTCGGCTGCTCGGTCCGGGCCCACGCGAGGGGATCCGGCTGGAGGACGTGTGGGTGAGCTACGATGGCGAGCCACCGGTGGTTCGCGGCGTCTCGCTGGAGATCGGCGTGGGCGAGGTCGTGGCGCTTATCGGACCATCAGGGGCGGGCAAATCGTCGCTCGTTGACCTCTTGCCGCGCTTCATCGATCCGCTGCGCGGTCGCGTGCTCATCGACGACACCAACGTGCGGACACTGGAACTGGGAGAGCTGCGCTCGCTATTCGGGATCGTCGCTCAGGAAGTCATCCTGTTCAACGACACGGTGCGCTCAAACATCGCCTATGGCTTGTCCGGAGTGGACCAGGAGCAGATCGAGGCCGCTGCGCACACGGCGAACGCGCACGACTTCATCGCGGACCTCCCTGCCGGCTATGACACCGTGATCGGGGACCGAGGGCTGCGGCTTTCGGGGGGCCAGCGACAGCGGCTCGCCATCGCACGCGCCATCCTGAGGAACCCTCCGATTCTCATCTTCGACGAGGCGACGAGCAGCCTGGATACCGAGTCGGAGACGCTCGTGCAAGAGGCCATCGCCCACCTGTTTGCCGGACGGACAACGATAGTAGTCGCGCATCGGCTGTCGACCATCCGCTCCGCCTCTCGCATTGTCGTTGTGGACGAAGGGCGGATCATCGATCAGGGCCGCCATGAGGAATTGCTGACCCGTGGTGGGCTATATGCGAAGCTCTACGCGATGCAGTTCCGCGATGAACCGCTGGCACTACGACAGTGAACTGAGCGTTGACTTTTGTGCAGTGTCCCAGTAGATTGTAGCGGGGTATCTTCGTCTCTAAACAAAGCCGAAGGTATGACTTACGTAAGTCAGTATATGTGGAGCACGAAGGCACCCTCGCTGAACGCGACCTCCGGTAGGATCCCGACAAATCTGTGACCGGGGACGGCGACGGGCGTTACTAACACCGGCTATTCCTGCCTTCGTTCATGTCAGACGCGCCCGCACCCATGCTCGCCAAACGGCGCGGCGACGAAGGCATCATCAAGCTCGGCGTGGCCGGCGGGCCGGTGCCCCGCAAGATGGAAGACCTCGACGACCGGCTCTGCGCCAAGTTGCGCGAGCTCGGCTTTTCGGGAATCGGCACGCACTTCCTGTGCAATCCACACGACCCCCCTCTGAAAGCGATCGAGCGCGTCAAGGCCGTGACAACCGCCCACGACCTGACCATCGTCCAGTCGTGGGGCTGGTGGCAGCCGCTGGTGAGCTACGACGAATCGGTCCGCCGCGAGGGGGTGCGAACACTGGGGGCTGCTGTACGTTTCGCTCATCTCCTCGGCGCCGAGATGGTACTGACCGGTCCTGGAAGCCATAATCCGCGCGGCACCTGGTGGCCCCATCCACGCAACTACGAGCCACGCTCGACTGACCAGCTTGTCAAGAGCCTGCGCGAGGCGGCGAAGGTCGCCGAGGACCGCAACACACCCATCGCCCTCGAATGCCACGTCACGAGCACCCTGTGCACACCTGAGCGGACCCGCGAGGTCATAGACCGCGTCGACTCCGACGCCGTCAAGATCAACGTCGATCCAGTCAACGACATCGGCTCTTTCGCCGATCTCCACGACAATGGTGCTCTCATTCAGCGCACTTTCGATGTCCTCGATGGGTGCATCGCCGCGGGCCACGCCAAGGACATCTATGCCGAGGACCGTCTCACCGTCCATCTTTCGGAGACCGTTCCCGGTGACGGAATGCTGGACTATCGTGCGTTTCTAAGCCGCTTCGCGCAGGCCTGTCCGGGGAGCTTCTTGCTCGTGGAGCACTTGCCCGAGAGCCAGGTCGCTCAGGCGGTGGCCCACGTCCGGGCTATGGTGGCTGAAGTCGGCGTAGCTATCACCTGAGCGCCAGCACGATGGGACGACTAGACGGCAAGGTCGCGATCGTGACGGGAGCCGCTAGCGGCATTGGGCGCGCGACAGCCCGGCTCTTCGCGCAGGAAGGCGGTGCCGTGATGCTGGGAGACGTGCAGACGGAGGCCCTACAAAGCGCCGCGGGAGAGATCGCTGCGGGTGGAGGTCTGGCGCTAGCAGTCCCGGCGGACGTGGCCGACGAGGCATCGGTGAAGCGCCTGGTGGAGCGGACCGTCCGGACCTTCGGCGGCGTGGACGTGCTCTCGGCCAATGCGGGCATCCTGGGCGGCTGGGGGCACATCTCGGAGCTGTCACTCGAGACATGGGACCATATCCTGGACGTGAACCTCCGCGGCATGTTCCTCTCGGCCAAGTATACCATCCCCGAAATGGAAAAGCGTGGCGGAGGGAGCATCATCAACATGGGGAGCGGCGCGGGCGTCACGGGGCCCAGCTCGTCGATCCCTTACGGTTCGAGCAAGGCGGGGATCACGGGCCTCACGATCACGCTCGCTCGCCACTACGGTCCCCGCAACATCCGCGTCAATTGTATCTGCCCCGCAACCGTGGACACACCGATGAAACGCTCTCACGCCGACTATGAGGCCGAGCGCGGGGACCGTAGCCCTGAGGCAGCCTGGGAAGACTTCGAGCGCCGGTGCACGCTAGGGCGCGCGGCGACGCCCGAGGACATCGCGCGCGTGGTGCTCTTCCTGGCGAGTGACGATGCCGCTTACGTCAACGGCAGTGTTATCCATCTCCACGGGGGATGACGAGCGCCTGCGGGGTGAGTGAGACTTCTACTCTAGCAGTACTACTGACGGGCCACCCACAGCCGATCTCAGAAATCGAGCCCGAGGTTTAAGGCGAAGCCGACACCCTCGGCGTTGTTGGGCAGAAAGGCTTCCTGGACCGCTGAGGCCACATCGAAGCGAAACGCTTTGGCGCGAAGACCCAGTCCCAACGATGAGACTCTCCCGAAGACGCCGCCCGCCGCGAACCCCATCCGAAGCGCGAGAAAATCGCGCGGCGTATACTCGCCGCCGATGGAGAGGCGCGGGGTCTTGCTCACGCCGGGATTGTCGTTGAACCCCTGCTCGTATTCAAAGGCAAGCAGGAGATCGCGAGGGCGAACCTGATAGGCGGCGCCCATGCGCATAAGGGCGGGATAGTCGGTCGTGAAGGAGAAACCGGGGACCCATCTGCCACGAGGGTCAACGAAGCTCGCATCGGTGGTATCAATCCCGGCGTTGAACAGACGCTCGAAAGCGCCCGTGTCGTCTCCGTCTCCATCGGCGAGAAGATCGGCAGCGGTGGCTGCCTCGGCTCCGAAGGCCACCCGCTCGCGTAGGACGTCGTCCTGCCAGATCATCTGCCCCAGGAGGTTCTGGAGCACCAGACTCACGCTCAATCTCTCATCGGGCTGAGCGGCCACACCCAAATCGAGCGCAAAACCGCTACCGCCTTTGCTCGGCCTGTTGAAACCTGCGCGGCGCGTGATGAACTCCCCTTCGGCGGCAATTCCACCCTCGCGCGTCTCGACGAAGCCACTAGACCGTTCGACCCCCGCGAAGGCGAGGCCGTGCAGAATCTTGACGGTTCCTCCCACTGCGATCTGACGCCAGTTACGCGGCAACCAGCGGATCATCCTCTGGGAGATGGTGAACGGATGGCTGGCGGAAAGCTGAACACCGATGATGCCCCAGCCCGAGCCACCCGCCGAATCAAGGGAAAAGCGCTGGCCCAGACGGTTGCCAAAGAGCAAGAGGTCGATCGGCTCGGGCGGAATGGTGCCCTTAGCCGCGCCTTGGCCGACGACGGTTAAGGCGAATCGATCGTAGGCTACATTGAAAAGCGGCAGCACTTCGAAGGCCGCGGCGATGTCGAGCTTGCCGCCCTCGACCGCGTCCAAGATCTTCTGCTTCTGGGCGTCGGTCCAGCGGGTCCCGCCGTTGACGTCGTTGTAGAGATCGAGTGGGATGGCATTGTTGCCGATGCCACCGCCGAAAGAGAACAGCTCGATGGAGAGCTTGCGGTCCCGGGGCAGGGCTAGATTGGCCGGATTGACGTTCACCGAGCGTACGCCGCGGGCAACCGCGACGTAGGCGCCCCCTAGCCCCAACCGTCTGGCATCCGCCTCCGCAAAGCCGAAGGCCACTATCGCGCGTCCTGCGAGCGCCAGACCCACCACAAGAGCCATTCCGCGTGCCCGGCTCACTCGAACAGGCCCTCCTCGTTGAATAGATCCTCGTTGACGAGGAGCTCCAATCTTAGCTGTGCGATGAACCTCAGTGTATGATCCGTCCGAACGCGCACGATGCCGTGCGTGTCGTCAAAAATGCACCTCACGGCGCCGAAGGTCACCGGGTTGAGGGCGAAGAAATCCAGGTCCTCCTTGACTATGCCAACTTGATCTTCGCCCTCGGTCGGGGCCGCGACAAGGCCGTTGGCGTCTATTCCAGCGGCGGGAATCTGGATCAGGGCCGTCTGGACTTCGGGCCGCAGGTTGAGCTCGGGGCGGTCCAGGTCCACGAAAAGCTGCTCCGGGTCGGCGGAAAAGCGCGCGCTAACCTTAGTCCCGACCGGAAAACGGTTGACGAACTTCACGACGATGGCGCCGTCTCCGACGTTGTCCTTGATCAGCTCACGCGTCTGTTCGTCCAACTCAATGCGCAGGGGCTGTTGAGGATGGTCGGGATCGGCGAGCACGTCGCCGATGCGGAACTCGCTCTGCTCCAAGCTAAAGTCCATAGCCGCACGAAGTCTGGCCATGACCTCGGTGAAGTGGTCACTAGCAACGATGGACTCCTCGCTGCCGTCACCGACGAAGAGCAACCCCTCAGTGTGGATCCGCTGAGGCAGGTGATTGAGGAATTCCACAACGCCCTCCCGGAAGACGATGGAGGCGGGCACGGGTGCCTCCGGGTTGCCCCTGGGGATGGGACTGCGAGCTTCGATGGTCCGCGTTTCCCCGCGCTCGTTGATCCCCGTCAGACTGAGATCAACGATGGATGTGAGGCCGATGCCGCTGCGTACGTCCATCGTCAGAGTGGCGTTCTCGAACATGAGGTTGCTCAGGCGGTCCGGTAGGTCAAGGGTCCGCTGCTGCGGAGGCACAACCACGGGTAGGTGGTTGATCCTTCCCTCGACACGCGAGAACAAGAGCTCGCTGGCGTCGAGAGCAACGTCGAAGCGGCTCCGGCTTTCAAGCGGAATGTTGACCCGGCCGCTGCCATCGCTCTCAATGGACCAGGCGAAACGGATGTCCTGCTTCCCTTCGCCTGGGGCATCCACCGAGGGCCGAGGCCGGAAGATCGAGCCCGTGACATCGAACGAGGCGCTCCCGCTGGCCTGCTCGTCGAGCACGATCGTCTGCCCCGGCAGCGGTGCACCATTCGCGTCCATGAAATCGGGAAGACCGATGAAGACACGCGTCCCTCGAAGGCCCCGGATAGCGCTGCCAAAGACCGCCGTGAGCGTTCCGCTTTCGACAACAGCCTCGGTCACACTGATATCGTTGGGGTAGCTCATGACTGCGTCCTGCACGCCCTCCTCGGGCCGGCGGAAGGGTGGCACTTGCCCGTCCGCCTGGATGGCCTCGAGTGGGGAAATCTCAGCGGCGATGCGAAAGCTGTCTCGGGCGTTGATCAGCACCGATGCGCCGCCCGAACCGGGGCTTCCGCCCGCCACAATGACATTCATGGTGTTCGAAAGGCGCTTCCCAGCAATGGGCAGGCTTTGAGTGGCTTCGCCCCGTGAGGGGATCGGATCTGCGAATATGAATCGCGCTATTTCGCCCGTCACCCCTTCGGCCGCAAATTCGGCGACCAGCGCGAGTTCAACGTTCTCCAGGGACACGGGAAGGTCGTTGATCAGGCTGACCGTGATGGTATTGATCGTCGCGCCGTCCATCTCGGTGCGGTCCGAGAGCACAGCGGCGATGAAGCTCTCGTAGACGGCGATGTCCCGATGAGTCTCATCGAAGGCGAACGGTGCGACGGGAACCTCCTGGCCCTCCAACGCGGCGATGCCGGGCGCGAGCACGTCCAGGCGGAAGCCCTCGGAGAAGCGATGGCCGGGGCTATCTAAGGCGAACGGACCGACCTCGGTGCCATCGTTCTGCGGCAGAGGTTTGACGCGGAGCGCGTCGCCGATGATGCCGAGCTCGGGTGGCGTCTCGACATCGAAGAACGCGATTTCGCCTGACGCGCTCAAGAAATCGCGGTTCTCGTCGATGAGGTCGGCCATCGTGTAGGTGGTGTCGATGAGGGGGATCGTGAAATCCACCGCGAACTGGGGGGATTTCGGTTTCTCGACGCTACAGCCCGCAACGAGCACCAGTCCAACCAGAGTCATGGCTAGCTCTCGAACGGGATAACGCCGGGCTATGAGACGGCCGTCTCGTCCCCCCACCGATGGCTCCACAGAATAGCGCACAAGAAAGCGCTTTGTAGATAGGGTCCGCGCCGCACCTCTGTCAAGGGCGAGAGACGGCGACCGAAGGGGCGGATGGACCCGAGGTAACGGATGGACTGCTCGAAGCGTGGAACAATACGCTAGCAAGGGCCCAGCGCAAGGCCACAACCCCCGGGACGCTGATCCCGAGCGGCAACGACCTCAGCGTCCCCGCCGCGATAGCCAGGTCTAGCGCGCCGAAATTCACTGAGCCAAAGTAGAGGCTGGGCGCGGGAAGGACGCTGCTATAACCGCATCGAAGGGACCATCGGCAAACGCATGGGCGTGGATACTCTACAGTCAGGATCTTCGAGACGCTACTGGGTATAAAGTTGTTGATCAAAAGGTGGCGGTGTCAGTATAATGAGTTCTGGCCTCATAGCGGACGGACTATAGGGATAAACCCGTCCGCCCATCGGATGGAACCTTGGCCCTATCATAGAATGTGGTGCAACTATCGGAGCAAGGTCGGTTGCCGGTTTTGTATCTGAATTCGGGCCATTTCCTGTTCCTGACAACGTGACGCACAGGGGAGAACTGAGATGCTAACGGTAAGTGCCATCAAGGCCGATGTGGGTAGCATTGGCGGCCACACCCAGCCATCCGCCAGGATGCTGGAAGCAGCTCGAGACCGGCTCGCAGAGGCTGCCGACAGCAATCTGATCATGAGTTTCGATGTCACGCACACAGGAGACGACATCTGCCTATTGATGGTGCACACGCACGGCGACGGCGCCCCGGAGATCCATGAGTTGGCGTGGGGCATCTTCACAGCCGCCACGGAGATCGCCAAAGACGAAGGGCTTTACGGTGCCGGGCAGGACCTGCTCAAGGACGCTCCCTCGGGCAATGTTCGCGGCGCCGGTCCCGGGGCGGCCGAGATCAGCTTTGATCCCAGCGCCAAAGAGCGGCCTGCGGAGCCATTCCTGGTTTTCACGGCGGACAAGTGCGGGCCAGGGGCCTTCAACTTTCCCTTGTGGGCGGTGTTCACCAGCCCGTTGTTTTGCGCCGGTCTGATGATGCCCAAGATGTCGCCTGGCTTCCGCTTCACCGTCATTGACATGGAGCATGCGGGGAGCGACCGGGTGATCGACCTCGAAACACCCGAGCGCCATCTGCAACTGGCCTTCCTTCTGCGCGATGAGAACCGCTTTGGCATTCAGGCCATCTTCTCACGCCCCTACCCTGAGCAGCGCGTGGTAGCCGTATCCACCGACCGGCTGCATACCATCGCGGGCGAGTATAAGGGCAAGGACGATCCCGTGGCGATTGTGCGCACACAAGGCATTTTTCCCGCTCCGGAGGAGATTGTCAGTCCCTACATGGTCGCCCACTATGTCGCCGGCGACGCCCGCGGTAGCCACCACATGCCTTTGATGCCCGCTGCCATCAACACAGCCATCACCGGTCCGTATTGTCTGCCGCTAGTGGCCTGCATGGCGTATTCGGTAAACATCGATGGCAAACTCTCGGCCGGCGTGGACATCTTTGGCAATCCCGTTTGGGACGCGACCCGGCTGAAGGCTCAGCGAAAGGCCGAAGAGATGCGCCAACAGGGCTTTGTCGGCCCAGCCATGCTACCCATTCAAGAACTGGAGTACAGCGATTTCCGCGAATCCTTGGCCGAATTGGATGCGGAGTTTCAGGAGCGCGAATAGGCGCCCAAGACGCGTCTCAGCGGCCGAGGCTCCAGCGACCAGCGGGAGCGGCGGCTTCGGCAAGTCGAAACCGCGCCCTAGAGATCGCACAAAATCGATGCTTCCGCGCCATGTGCCGAGCGCGCCTACCAGGGAGGGCTAGGCTGCTTCGACCACCAAACGATCGCGCGAGGGCAAAACGCCGAGCGCCTCCAGCGCCTCGCCCACCCGGTCCTGTAGCGCCCACCGGTCGTTCCCCCGTACGAGCAGCCCCCCAGCCTCAGGTACGTTGACGAGGGCCAAGACGCCGCCTTGCCAGTGCACCACCGGGAAGGTCTCATGGACCGAGGTGCCCTGCTGCTCGTGGGTGTAAGCCAGCGCGAAATCAGCCGCAGGCAGAGCGCCTGCTAGGGCCTTTTGCATCGCCTCGGGCACAGCCGTGCACAGAAATGCCCCCACTTCGGCCAATGCCCCGCGCTCGACGAGGGCGGTGGCGACCTCATCGTACAGCCCCAGTAACGCCGATAGTGCGTCGCCGTGCGCCTCTCGATGGAAGGACCCATCGGGTGCCTCGGCGACGAGGACCCCTCTTTCCACGTTGAAAACGGGAATCCACATCGCGCCCGCTATATCGGTAAAGACAGCGGCGGGCAGCTCCAAAGCGAGACTGGAAGAAGACACTCGAAAGACCGCAACCCCCATGACAAAGAGGAGCGGATGACCGGCAGCGATGCCACCGTCAGCCTTCGCGCGCAGCGAGGGGAGATCGCACTCGGAGACGCCAGTACCGTCGGCCAACTCGGCCAAGAAGCCGCTCGATGATCGCCGATAGACGGCAACATCGCGCCCACCGCAGCGCAAGACGTATACGGGCAGTTCGCGGTCTCGGACCATGCCGGCGATGGCAGCGACGACAGCTTCCTTAAGCTCTTCTAGAGTGGCCCGCTCGACGCGCGCCGTGACGATGGATGCGGTGTAGAGTTCCCTATCGAGAAGCGGCCCACCGGGGTTCGTCCGCCAATAAACGGGCACACGCATCGCGCCACCGTCATTGACGATCCCTTGAAGGTCGAGCTCAAGAAGATAGCGCGGCTCGCTGTGAGCAAGCCGCGCAGTGTAGCGAGGGTTGCGATGGAGCATAACGTCCACCGTAAGGTCACATCGCGGAGCCTACGCGAGCCCCGTCCGCTCAACTCCCCTTAGCGGGATAGCACTCGATGCCGTGCTCGAAGATATCCAGTCCATCGGCCTCTTCTTCGGGCGAGACGCGGATACCTACAATGCCCTTGAGTACGGCGAACATCAACAAGCCCAAGCCGAAGGCCCAGACGAAAACGGTAGCGCATGAGATGAGCTGCGCCACGATCTGGCCAGTGTCGCCGACGATCAGCCCCTTCACGCCGCCGTAAGTGCCATCCGCAAAGATCCCGACGCAGAGGAGACCCCACAGGCCGTTGGCTCCGTGGACGCTGACAGCTCCGACCGGATCGTCCACCTTGAGCACGTACTCGACGAACCAGATGCTGAGGCGCATGAGCAGCGAAGCGGACGCGCCTATCACAACGGCAGCCCAGGGGGCCACGTAGGCGCAGGGCGCTGTGATGGCGACGAGCCCCGCAAGCGCACCGTTGCAAGCAAGCAAGATGTCGGCTTTGCCCGTGGTGAAGTACGACCAGTACATGACGACCACAGCACCGACGGAACCGGCCAGGAATGTGTTGACAGCGATGACGCTGATACGCAGGTCGGTCGCCGCAGTCGTGCTGCCGGAGTTGAACCCGAACCAGCCGAAGAAGAGGATGAACGTGCCGATGATGACGTAGACCATGTTGTGGCCGGGGATGGCGTTGGGGGTGCCATCCCGGTTGAACTTGCCCATGCGAGGCCCAACCATCCAGGCCCCCGCCAGCGCCACCAGACCGCCGACAGCGTGGACGACGCCGCTGCCAGCGAAATCAACGGCCCCAGCCCCATACGGCAAGCTCGAGAGCCATCCGCCGCCCCAGACCCAATGGCCATAAATCGGGTAGATGATGGCGCAGATGATGAAGCTGTAAAGGAGATACGCCTGGAACTTCATCCGCTCGGCGACAGCGCCGGCCACGATGGTCGCTGCCGTGGCGGCAAAGACCATCTGGAAGAGCCAGTACGCGCAGGTCTGAACGTCATAGGAATCACCCGCCAAGAAGAAGCCGGACGTTCCGATGAAGCTTCCGCCTGATTCGAGGCCTGACGCGATACCGCTGCCGCCGAACATGAAGGCGAAGCCGATCGCCCAGAAACTCACGGCGGCCGCGGAGAAGTCCATATAGCTCTTAGTCATGTAGTTGAGCGTATTCTTGGCGCGCAGGAAGCCGGCGCCCAAGAATGCAAACCCGGCCTGCATGAAGAAGACCAGGAACGCGGCCACGAGCGTCCAGGTGACGTCGATCGAGAGCTTGAGGCCCTCGACCGTATCCGAAAAGGTGGCTTCACCGCTAGGGTCCCCGGCGGCGAAGGCCACGGCTGGCGTCAGAAGCGCTGACAGGGCCAGCAGTAATCCTCTGAATCGGCGGGTGCGCACGAGCATCGGATTATTCCTCCTCATCGGCCCCGCAACGGCGCGAGCGCTCGGGGTGGTCTTCACAGTGGATGGGCGAGCGGGCGCAGCACATGGGTGGCACTGTACCCGCTCACCGGGATCCAACAGTGGGAGTAGAGGGCGGACTCCCAGGGACGCGGTATAGGCCTGAGGACATCGACCTCGTTTTCCACCTTGTACGCGACTCACCTGTCGATGAAGCCCTCGGTGAAGCCGTCGTCCTGTAGCACGAACGCGTGAGACTGTACAGGATCATCGGACATCCATCCTTAAGAGCGTTCCGCTCCGGCGCATTCCGGTGGCTGAGGGTTTCCCCATGAGCCCTATCCAGAGCTTCTTGCCGCACCGGGATGGGCCAAGACAAAGTCGGGATAGGTCTCGGTGCGGTGCTCGGAGAGGTCCAGGCCCTCCAGTTCCTCTTCTTCGGAGACCCGCAGGCCGATCGTCCACTTGATGAGGGTGAAGACGATGTAGCCGATGCCAAAGGCCCAGACGAAGGCCACCACCACACCCAGAACCTGGACGCCGAAGCCGACGAAGAAGCCGGCTTCGTTAAAGATGGCCGCCGCGAGCGTCCCCCAGGCGCCGCAGGTGCCGTGCACGGAGACAGCGCCAACGGGGTCGTCAACCTTGATGCGCTCGAAGAAGAGAACCGAAAAGACCACGATGATTCCGGCCAGAGCGCCAATGATCACCGCGCTCAACGGTGATACGTTGGCGCACGGGGCCGTGATGGCCACGAGGCCGGCCAGGGCACCGTTGAGCGAGAGGCCCACGTCGGGGCTCTTGAACTTCATCCAGGTCACGAGCATGGCAAACACCGCACCCGCAGCGGCCGCCAGGTTGGTGTTAACGGCGATGCGGGCAATCGTGGTATCCGCCGTCGTGGTACTGCCGGCGTTGAACCCAAACCAGCCGAACCACAGGATGAAGACGCCGAGCGCCGCCATGGTCATGCTGTGTCCAGGAATGGCGAGCGGCTTGCCCTCCCGGCTGTACTTGCCGAGACGTGGACCCAGGACCACCGTGCCGGCCAGAGCGACCCAGGCGCCGACCGAGTGTACCACGGTCGAGCCAGCGAAGTCGATGAAGCCAAGCCCTTCTAGCCAGCCCTTACTCTCCTCGTACAGCCCTCCCCAGGCCCAGTTTCCAAAGACGGGGTAGATGAAGGCGCTAACGACGATCGCATAGATCAAGTAGCCGCTGAATTTGGTCCGCCCGGCCATGGCCCCCGAACAGATGGTCGCCGCGGTACCGGCGAAGACCACCTGAAAGAGCCAGAAGGCGAAGAGCCAGTCATCCTGGTCCTTACCGAAATCGCTGAAGAAGAACCCCGTTTTGCCGAACCAGCCCGTACTGGCGCCAAACATGAGGCCAAACCCCACGGCCCAGAAGCAGAGGCTGCCAACGCTGAAATCCATCAGATTTTTCATCATGATGTTTGCAGCGTTCTTCGCTCGTGTGAAGCCGCTTTCGACCATGGCGAATCCCGGCTGCATGAAGAATACCAGGAAGGCGGCCACCAGGGTCCATAGATAGTTGGCGTGGGTTTGCACCTTCTCAACGGCCGCGGCATTACTCTCGACGGTCGGAGCCTCCTCAGCCCACCCAAGCGCTGGCAGCAAGGCTATCAGCCCGAGGGCGAGCAAGGTATAAACGCGCGCTTGCCGGGTTCGTACGAGCATGGATGGATTCCTCCTTATTGGCTCCCGCATTTAGCAGTCGTAGTAGAGCGCGAACTCCCACGGATGAGGCCGCAGCCGCAGCGCGTCCACCTCGTTCTCCATCTTGTACCGGATCCACGTGTCGATGACGTCCTCGGTGAAGACGTCGCCCTGCATGAGAAATTCGTGGTCCTCGCGCAGTGCCTCGAGCGCCCCCTCCAGAGAGGCTGGTGTCGAGGGCACGGCTTCCAGCTCCTCGGGCTCCAACTCGTACATGTCCTTATCGAGCGGATCGCCCGGGTCGATTTTGTTCTGGATGCCGTCCAAGCCCGCCATGAGCATGGCGCCGAAAGCCAGGTACGGGTTGCACGCGCCGTCAGGCGGACGGAACTCCACCCGCTTCGCCCTCGGGCTTGTCGAATACACCGGGATGCGGATCGCCGCCGAGCGGTTCCGCTGGCTGTACGCCAGGTTGACCGGTGCCTCGAAGCCGGGGACCAACCGCTTATAGCTATTCGTCGTCGGTGCCAGGAAGGCCAGAAGCGCCGATGCGTGCTTGAGCAGACCGCCGATGTAATACATGGCCATCTCGGAAAGACCCGCATAGCCGGAGCCCGCGAACAGCGGCTTGCCATCCTTCCAGATGCTCTGATGGGTGTGCATCCCAGAGCCATTGTCTTCGAAGATCGGCTTGGGCATGAACGTCGCCGTCTTCCCGTGACGGTGGGCAACGTTCTTGACCACGTACTTGTAGATGAGCAGGTTGTCCGCCATACGCACCAGCGGCGAAAAGCCCAGGTCGATCTCGCCCTGGCCACCCGTGGACACCTCGTGGTGCTGCGCCTCCACCGGGACCCCGAGCTTGATGAGCGTCAGCATCATCTCGCTTCGCATGTCCTGGAGCGAGTCGCTGGGCGGTACGGGGAAATAGCCCTCCTTGTACCGCGGCTTGTAGCCCAGGTTCGGCCCCTCCTCGCGCCCGCTGTTCCAACGCCCCTCCTGTGAATCCACGTAGTAGTAGCCCTCGTGGTGGTTCTGATCGAAGCGGATGTCGTCGAAGATGAAGAATTCCGCCTCGGGGCCGAAATAGGCGGTATCGCCGATGCCGCTCGCCTGGAGGTAGTTCTCGGCTTTCCTAGCGACCGTCCGCGGGTCGCGAGTGTAGCGCTCGCGGGTGATCGGGTCCATGATGTCGCAGATCATCGTGAGCGTGGGAATCGCCGTGAATGGGTCCATGAAGGCGGTTGTCGCATCGGGGACGACGAGCATGTCGCTTTCGTTGATGGCCTGCCACCCGCGGATGGACGATCCGTCGAAACCGAAGCCGTCCTCGAAGCTCTCGACCTCGAGCGCCTCGATGGGGACCGAGAAATGTTGCCACAAGCCCGGAAAATCCATGAACTTCACGTCGAGCACCTGGGCGCCGTTATCCCGCGCGAAGGCCAGAACGTCGTCGGGGGTTTTGATCTCTGCCATATCAGATCCTCACATCCATGTCGACCCCTACCTCCTTAAGCTCTAGGCGTGAACGCTGAGCACTATTGACCTAGAGACTCTCCTCTCCCGTTTCGCCCGTGCGGATGCGGACAGAGTCCTCCACTGGCACGACGAAGATCTTGCCGTCACCTATCTCGCCCGTGCGCGCGTACTTAATGATGGTCTCAACGGCGTCGTCCACTGCACCATCGGGCAGAACTAGGTCGATCTTCACCTTGGGCACGAAATCGATGCGGTACTCCGTGCCTCGATAGAGCTCCGTGTGGCCACGCTGTCGGCCGAAGCCCTTGACCTCCGACACGGACATCCCACGTAACCCTGCTTCGGCGAGCGCATCCTTGACCGCGTCCAACAGGTGAGGCTTGATGTAGGCTTCGATTTTCTTCACGTCGCTGCTCTCCTTCACTCGCGAGGCGCATCCTAGTGCGCGAAGCCAAAGTCAACGCCGAACACAAAACGATCCTTGCCGGGGTCGTCGGTAGGATCAGCGGCCTGCAAGCTGGCACGGCGCGCCACGAAGATTCTCGTGATCTGCGGCATGATCTTGAGCCAGCCAATCTTGATACCGACTGCGCCCGTGACGGCCGTATCGCTCATTCCTACGAGGCGGTCGGCGTCGTTATCCACCCCTCCCGGCTTCGTCGACGTTAGCGCCGTCTTGACGCCGAAGCTGGTGGAATAACGACCGAGGGGGATCTCCCGTACGACGTTCATGGCGACGTAGAGCTGCTCGGTCTCGTCCACGTCGAAGTTCATGTCAAGGTGAATGTCTACCGGCAGGAGAGACTGAATGATGATACCGCCGAAGACGTCCACCGTCTCCTGTCGCGAGTTGCCGGCGGCGTCGCTGCCAGGATTGATGTAGTAGATGCCGCCCACTTTGAAGAACAGGATGTTGGACACGATGGGATGCCGATAGTCAAGCGTGACGTCGATCCTGTCCACCGCCGTCGCCGGCTGGCCGTTCCTCTCGGGGTCGTTCTGGAAGCCGAGGGTCGCCCACAGATTGACGTGGACGCGGTCGCCGGGAAAGAGGACATCCACCTGGGGTTGGAACGCCGGACCCTTGACTACCCTGGCGCCCCGCCAGATGTAATCCGAGGTGAAGTGGCCGTTAAACCCGATGCCCGCCGCGTGGACCGATGTAGCCCATGCCAAGAGCACCGCCGGTGCAGCCCAGCGCACGATGTTCCGCCCCCGCGTTCGGGATCCTTGGCTCTGCGCTGACATCACCATGTCCTCCCTCTAGTTGCGGCGGCCTCCACCATCACAGAACATCACGCGCTGCCGACGCGAGGTTAGAGCAAGCGTCATGCCACGGAATCACATGAGTCACAGATGACCATTCCCACGGGGTTTATATCAACATCGGAACAGATGTGGGTGGCTCTACGTGCGCCAGAGCTGGCGCATTTTCGTGCAGAAGGCCCTCAGCCGTGCTTGGTCATTGGGCAGTTTCTTGATGGACGACCATCAGGCGTCGCCCCTTAGAGCCGGATCTCGAGGCATTAAAGACTTCGCTAACCGGGGGGTGTAGACGGCGCGCCGACGGATCGAATGCCCAATCAGCGGGCAGAATCGACCGCAAGCTGTTCGTTGGGCAGGCAGCGCAATGCTAGCCGATGTCAGCGTGGACTTGCGCGAGCGCATTGTGAGGACATATCTTTGCGCGTGCCGCGCCCGGATGCATTGTCTTGGCATCATCGTTGCTCTCTATGGCGGCGCAGCATGTGGGGGAGGCGCCCAACGCAAACGTTGGGCCGAGGTTCACCGGAGGAAAGAAGGAGGTTTCAACTGTGCACAACCCACGTTGGACGCGGTGGGCAGTACCGTTCTTCGCAACGGCGTTCGTCGCAGGGACCGTACCGCTGGCTCATGCGGGTGAGATGATGGACAAACCCATCATGATCAGCGGTCACGTTGCCGCAAGCTATGGCTATAACCTAACGAATCAGGGGCAGACCAACGATTTACGCCTCTTCAACGCCTCGGCGAACAGATTCAGTTTCGATGCGGCGAAGATCGGCGTGATGGGCGAGATGGGCGAGAAGACCCACTTCGGGCTCGACCTGTACTACGGCGCCATCGCGAACGCCATTGCCAGTGCCGGCACCGACGGTGACGACGATATCGATGTCGCCCAGGCTTACGTCGCTGGTACCTGCGGTATGGGCAACGGACTGGATTGGACGCTCGGTAAGTTCGGCACCCTCATAGGCGCTGAGTCCATCGACTCGCCTTCCAACATGTTCACGTCGCACACCATGCAGACTGATTTCATGCAGCCCTACACCCATACGGGGCTTCTGCTGTCGTACGGGTTCCACGAGAAGTTCTCGATGAGCCTGGGCGTCGTGAACGGCAACGACAAAGTCGTCGACAACAACAAGGAAAAGACCCTGCTCTACGGGCTCAGCTTTCCCGTCGACCCGCGCTTCGATTTCTCCATCAACGGCACCTACGGCGCAGAAGGAACTGCCGCAGGCGTCCAGACAGCCCTCATCGACGTCGTCGCCAATATCATGCCCACCGAAGCATTCAGCGCGTCTGTCAATGTCGACGTTCTCAGTGTCGAGAATGGGACTGTCAATGACTCAGGAATGGCTGAAGCGGCGACCGCGTTGGGCGTTGCCGGCGGCGGTCGTTATCAGTTCCACGAGGCTTGGGGCATCGGCGCCCGCGCCGACTTCGTCAGCGACACCGACGGCGCGGTCTTCGGGAACCCGTCGGGAGCAGAAAGCTTCTTTGGGATCACCGCCACCCTAGACGCCAAGCACAACAAAAACGCCATGTGTCGCTTGGAACTGCGGCTTGAATCCGCCGACCAGGACATCTTCATGGACGTCGATGGTATGCCGACGGGCAACCAGATCACCATCGGCCTCGAGACGGTTCACAGCTTCTAACTCACGCACGCCCACTTGAGGGCGGTCTCTTCTCCGAGTCCGCGGTCAGCGCATCCTCTGCTGGCCGCGGCTCTTTTTTGTGTTGCTACCCGGGTGCGTCCGCGCCCACATTGGCAGCGAGCAGGCGCCACTAGACCGACCTCATCAGGACCAAAGAGACAGCCCCATGCACCACCGCTGGACGATCGCCTTCTGCTGCGCCCTGGTGTTGTTGGGTTCGGCCTGCGCGACGACGCGCCAACAGGGACCACAGCGGGACCGGACGGCGGAACTGCGGAGACTGTACGGGCCGCATTTCATCATCGAAAACCCCCGTCACCAGGAACGATACGATGCGCCCGACGAGCTGTGGGAGCGCGTCACCGAGCTCTTCGACGTAAAGCTGCCTTGGACGATCACCGTCGTCCTGATGGAGAGTCCACACCTGGGCGGCGCCTTCACGCGGCGAACGGTGTTCCTCAGCACCCAGAAGGAAGGGGGCTACTCTGAGGCAGTCCTCGCGCACGAAATAGCACATTTCGCCATCCACGAGGTGACGCACGCCTACCCATGGCCGCTGGACGAGCTGTTCTTCAACGAGGGACTAGCGGAGTACGTCGAGCACTGGTATGCAGGCGACCTGGACGAATACCGCCGCCAGGCGATGGAGACCTGCGCCCGCTACGCCCAGACCGGCCGCCTTGGGATGCAGGACCTGCGGGCGTGGCGGAGCTTCGTCTGGGAACCTTGGGCCGAGGGGACGGGGGGAAAGCATTCCTACCGCGTGGCCTTCAGCTTCGCCGATTTCCTAGTGGAGGCGTACGGCTTCGAGGCCGTTCTAAGAGCATTACGGCAAATGACACAGCGCGAGCAGGAGCACGGAAACACACGGCGCGTCACACTGGAGCGCGCCTTAGAGGCACAGACGGGCCAGGATGTGCGCGACCTCTTCGCCGGGTGGTACGACACCCTGGCGCTCGACGAGAAATGAGCCCACCTCACCCACTCGACCCTTGACAGGCTCTACGATGCAACCTATCATACTTACTATCTGGGCCTTCGAGGTGGCGTTGTAGCGTCGTGATCCGTATCAACTACAGGGAGGGCAGAGCCGTGAACCGAGGTCTTTCAGTATGGGCCGTAGCAGTGGGAATAGTGGCGATGGCACTCAGTTGCGCCAAGCCCCCGACGGAAGAGTTGAACGCGGCGAAGGCGGCTGTTCAGGCAGCTCGCCAAGCCGAGGCGGACACCTACGCGCCCCAGACCCTCGCCGAGGCGGAGGGCCAATTGCAACAGACGGAAGAGAACATCACCAACAAGCAGTACGAGCCCGCCCGTAACCTAGCGCTTCAGGCGAAAGCTACGGCGGAGCGGGCGCAGCAGGAGGCGCTTCAGGGCAAAGAAAATGCCCGCCAGGAGGCGCAGACGGCTCTGGCCAACGCGCGCGAGGCGATCAACACCGCCAGGGTAGCGCTCGAAACCGGACCCGTGATGGGCAAAGGCGCGAAGGAAACCATTGAGATGCTCCGGGCCAGCATGACCGAGGTGGAAGGTCAGCTTTCCGAGGCGGAATCGGCCCTGGGCCAGGAGGATTTCATGGCCGCCGGGAGCCAGGCGATGAGCGCCAAAGCCGGGGCGGAAGACATCACCGTCGCCGTCGAGGACGTGATGGAGCGTTCGAAGAAGGCCGAAGAGAGCATGTGGTACATGCGGGTTGGCGTCCAGTAGCGGGCATCGGGCATGGCGCCGGCTCGCTCTGTGGGCGAGCCGCCTCACGCTTGGGATCATCGTAGTTTTTCCTTCCGGCGTAGAGAATCGAGAGTAGGGGCGCATCTTCGCGCCGGCGCTCGGGGACGTGCAGCCGGGGCCTTACGCGAGGTGATAGAGCGCCTCGAGGGTGCCGTCGTCGCCCTCGAAAGCGCCCTTGCAACCCGAACGGTGCCCGAGATGGCTATTCTAAAGGAGCACCGCCATGAAACGTGTATGGCGCGCAACGCAGTGGCAAAAAGGGTCAAAGTCGATCCTGATTACCATTCTGTTACAACGCGAAGACGACCTGTGGGGGGCGCGGTGCTTAGAACTTGGAACGGCAGTGTCTGCCGACAGCCCCGAGAAGGCAGATGAGCTCATTGACGAGGCTATCTCACTGCACTTAAATGCCTTGGAAGAACTCGGTGAGCGTAGGCGTTTCTTCAAGGAACATGGCATCCACGTCTATCACGCCCCTCCCAAGAAGAAACCCCCTGTTAAAAGAGTTGATGTGCCACCCGAGTCGCTAGTCCGCCGGGCCTATAGAGAACTCGTCACGGCCTAGACCAACGGATGCGGAAGAAATCGCTATCCGTAACCGGCTATCAACTCATTCGGCTGCTCGACGAGGACGGCTGGTACGCGCATAACTATACTGATCTATTTGCTGTACTCACGAAGCCAGTCGGCGGCAGGTCAGTCGTCGCCATCATACCCAAAACGCGACGGCCCCTTGCATCTAGCGAGCTTGAGGCGATCATAGGTCCAGACCAAGCCAGTCTGGGATCGAAAGGACTTCAGCACCTTATTAAAGAGCATGGTCTAGACGGCTAGCCTTCCCACGCCTGCGCAATCTCATTGCTCATAGGCCATCTGCTCCTGCCGATACGCCTGTATGATCGACGCTCGTACCACATCCCGCGCTATCTCAACTGGGGCAACCTGAAGTACAGCGTGGCACCGCTCTCCGATCTGAGCCTTCCGTTGGATCGTTCACTCGACCTGAGCCGAAATGAGGACACCGCACAATGGAGGCGAGACTTGACAGATGGTGGAAATGTCGATAAGCTGTTTGCTCTACTGCGTTTTGTTTAGCCCAACCGCCGCTATTTCCTCTAATCCACATAGAGGACGTCAACGCCGCGTCGGTAGAGAGGTGTGAAAGGAGGCTAGCCGATGGCGAAGAAGTGGATGCCCGAGGAAGAGCAATACCTCTTGGACCACCAAGAATCTCTATCGACCCGGGAGATGGCCGCGAAGTTTGGCGTGACGCAGAAGGCAGTCAGCGACAAGCTGCGCCGATTGCGTCGGCGTTCGGTATCTAGCCCCGCGGTCAAGACACAAGGTGAGCCAACGGCCGCGCGGTCGAGCCCTCGTCCATCCCGCCGGGCGAGCATTCGACCGACGGCGCCGACGGATCATAGCGTGGCCGTTCAGCGCGAGGTGACGCTGACCGGCGCGGTTCCCGGGCTGGAAGCGAAGGGTGAACGATACCTGCGGAAGAACCTGCACGACTTGCTTGACAGGGAAATCGCCGACCTCTTCGACTGGGCGGAAGAAGACGTGCCCAAGAAGCTGGAGCGCCTAGTCGATGTCCACCGCAAAAATGGGGTGGGATCCGGGGTCTCGACGGCCGATGCGTGGCTCAACCCCGAGCCGGTCACGCTGGCGACCTGCGCGCGCTGCGACGTCCAGTACCACAGCAAATTCATCACGGGTTTCACCGATTGCCGCCCGTGCCGCCGCGCAAACATCCAACTCTGGCTCGAGAACGACCTGCCGGTCCGCGCCCTGCACCGCTAACCGGCCGGTCCACGTGCTCCTGGGCGGCGACCTCATGGGGGTGCCGCCCACGTTTTTTGGACCCTGACGGCGAAGATCGCGAATCCAACGCTACGACGCTTCCCCTGAGGATGAAACCCCACGGGATCGGGAGCACACGCGTGGATGGACGTGCGATGGGACCGGAGAGGACAGGCTAACGCTCGGCTGACGGTTGTCCTACACCGCCGTCGGACCCGGCGCGGGAATCGAGCCGCGAACGCTCCAGAATATCACTTGCGTCATTGGGAGCTTTTCGCACACGGTACGGCAGCGCACTACGTCCGGGCTAGCCCAAACTCACCGTCATGGCGCCCCGTCCGCCTCAGCTCCGCCGAGATCGAAGGCGTCGTGCAAGACGCGGGTGGCGTGTTCAGCATCTTCAGACGCCACCACGCAAGTGATCTTGATCTCCGAAGTGCTGATCATCTGGATGTTGATGCCCTGATCGGCGAGCGTACAGAACACTTTGGCTGCGACACCGGCATGGCTACGCATCCCCACGCCCACGACCGAGACCTTCGCGATCTGCTCGTCGGCGGTGACCTCCCTCGCACCGAGCGATTCCCGTAAGCCACCCGTACACTCGAGCGCTTTGCGCAGGTCATCGCGCGCTACCGTGAACGAGATATCCGCCAGATCATCCCGGGAGGCGCTCTGTACGATGATGTCCACGTTAATCTCATGCTCGGCGAGCGCGCCGAAGATCACAGCCGCAATCCCGGGCCGGTCGGGCACACCCCGTACGGTCAGCTTAGCCTCGCTCAGATCGTGCACGACCGCCCGCACCAAGACTTGCTCCATCGAGGTGTCCTCCTCCACCACAAGGGTCCCCGGCGCCTCGGTGAACGTCGATCGAACGTGCACTCGAACACCATGTTTGTGAGCGAACTCGACGCACCGGGGTTCAAGAACGCGGGCACCAGCACTGGCTAGCTCCAGCATTTCATCGGCTGAGATGGCCGGGAGCTTTCTCGCATCGGGCACGATCCGGGGATCGGCCGTATAGACTCCCTCAACGTCAGTGTGTATCTCGCATTCAGCGGCACCCAGCGCGTGAGCCAAGGCCACCGCCGTACGATCGGAAGCACCGCGCCCCAGCGTCGTCTCCTCGAATCCGTCGGTCACTCCCTGAAATCCTGCGATGATCACGACCTTCCCGCCCGCCAGTTCCTCGCGGATCCTGCCGGCGTTCACCGCCCGGATGCGTGCCTTGCGATGGATGTTATCGGTGATGATCCCGGCCTGCCCTCCGGTGAGGGAGATGGCCGGGTGGCCTAAGCCATTGATGGCCATGGACAAAAGCGCCATGCTGATGCGTTCGCCGCTGGCCAACAGCATGTCCATCTCGCGCTCCGGCGGATCGTCGGTGACCTGTGCTGACATGCTGATGAGCTCGTCCGTCGTGTCACCCATAGCGGAGACCACCGCAACCACCCCATCGCCAGCCCGCTTGCGAGACAGGATACGACGCGCGACATGACGAATCATCTCCGGTGTCGCCACCGACGAACCACCGTACTTTTGCACGAAAACACTCATCTGTGTGCCAGCTCCCTTTCGAACAGGAGATCCACCAACCGATGACCCACCCGGCTCCCAAACGCGCCGCTCCGAGCTGACACTTCCGTGAAAGCCGTCGTTCCGTCTGGTTTGACACCGGTTCCGCCGAGGGCGAAGGGGACCGGCTCGCGAACGTGGGTGCGCTTGGCGAGCGGTGTGGGATGGTCGGGCAAAACAAGAAGCCGAAACTCCCCCTGATCGCGCAGAGCGTCGCCGATGGGCCCCACCACATGGAGGTCAAAGCGCTCGATGGCACGGACCTTCTCTGGGAGATGTCCGTCGTGGCTGGCCTCGTCGGGCGCCTCGACGTGAACGAACATGAAGTCGAACTCGGTGAGAGCGCGGACGGCGTACGCCCCCTTGCCCGCGTAGTTGGTATCCAGGTAGCCCGTGATACCCGGGACCTCGACGATCTCCAGTCCCGCAGCGCGACCGATGCCCCGGATGAGGTCCACCGCTGCGATCACGCCACCGCGAACGCCGAAGCGTTTGTCGAACGGCGCGAGCTCCAAGCGCTTGCCCGGACCCCACAGCCAGATCATGTTGGCCTCGGGCTGTCCGGCGGCGCGCCGCGCCCGATTGACCGGGCTTGCTGCCAAAATCGGTTCCGAGTGTTCCATCACCGAACGCACCAGCTTGGCGCCGTCTCCCGTCGGTACATATTCGCCGATGGGCTGGTCCATGATATTGTGCGGCGGCGTCGTGATCGTCGTATCGGGAACGCCCGTCACGACTGCGATGTGGCGAAAACCGACGCCGGGGTAGAAGCGAAAACCGATCTCGTCGCCCAGCTCCATCTGAAGCAGATCCACAAGCTGGTGGCTCTCATCACTGGTAATGTGACCGGCGCTGTAGTCCAACAGCAGTGGCCCCTCGCGCGTGACGAAGTTCATGCGAAAGGCGACGTCTTCGGGACCCAGAGCGATGCCCATGCCGCTCGCCTCGATAGCCCCTCGCCCTCGAAGCGAAGTGCGAGCGTCGTAGCCCATGATTTCCAGATTGGCCACCTCCGAGCCGGGCTCGTAGCCCTCGGGCACCGTCTCGGCCAGGCCCGTCGTGCCCTCACGAGCGATCCGATCCATCGCGGGTGTGTGGGCCGCCTCGAGAGGCGTACGCCCGCCGAGCGCATCAACCGGCCAATCGGCCATGCCATCGCCGACCAGAATGACGGACTTCATGCCCTCTTCGCCCTTGGAACTTCGCCGGAGGAGGCCGCACGAACAGCCCTCCCAGTGTCCCCCACCCAGCCGCTATCTGTTCCGCCGGGTCCGCTCGCTCCACCTACCTTTGAGTCATCCAGAGATGTCCTCGAAGAGGCGCCTCCATGCCGGACATCCAGGTGGCATCTGGGGTCAGCGCAGATGCTATAAAAGAAGCAAATCATCGAAGTCAACTCTATCACGTGCTGAATCGGTGTGAACGCGATCACTTGCTCACCCAAGCGTCTCTTAAACCCGCTCGATGCGAAGGACGTGTGTGGGCTCAAGCACTACCTCCAGTTGGTCAATGGCCGCCACCGCCCGCTGGACCGCCGCCTCCTGAGCCCGATGGGTCACGATCATCAGGGGCACGGCTTGGTTTTCCCCCTCCGCGCGGCCGTGCTGGATCACAGAAGCGATGCTGATCGCCTCTCGCGCAAGCAGGCTTGCAAGCTGGACCAGAACGCCCGGACGATCGACCACGGTGAAGCGCAGGAAGTACTCGGTCTCGACCGCCTCCATCGGCACGAGTTCCAGCGCGGCGTCCGTACCGCGCGGGCACGATGCGGGTGGCCAACGACGGGTACCTTCGGGCGACCAGCTCGAGGCAAGCTCGACGATATCGGCGACCACGGCGCTGGCCGTGGGGATCTCGCCCGCTCCCTTGCCGTAATAGACTTGCTTGCCCACCCTATCGCCGACGACTTCGACCGCGTTGAACTCGTCGTGGATATCAGCCAGGAGCGTCCCATCGGGCACCAAAGCGGGATGGACGCGAGCCTCAAGCCCGGCTGGCGTCCGCCTTGCGATGGCCAAGAGCTTGACAGCGTAGCCCAATTCCCTGGCGTAGCGAATGTCCGGCGGCGTGATGCGCTCGATGCCCTCCCTGTAGATGGCATCCTCCGGAAGCGCAGCACCGAAGGCCAACCGTGCGAGAATGCCCAGTTTTTGCGCCGCATCGTGTCCGCCGACGTCGAGGCTAGGATCTGGCTTCTCGGCGTAGCCGGCGTCCTGGGCCTGGAGCAAGGCCTGGTCAAACGTCAGGCCGTCATCGGACATCTTGGTCAGGATATAGTTCGTCGTGGCATTCAGGATACCGAACACCGACTCGATCCGATCGGCCACCAGCCCCCGGCGGAGTATACGGATGATCGGAATACTGCCCGCAACGCTGGCCTCGAACTGTAGTCGCCCCCCTCCAGCGACCTCCGCTGCGAAGAGCTCATCCGCATGCGCAGCGAGAAGCGCCTTGTTCGCGGTGACGACGCCCTTGCCCGCTTCCAGCGCCCCCAGAACGGCACTGCGCGCCGGTTCGAGGCCGCCCATCAGCTCAACGACGACATCCACTTCCGGGTCGCATGCCAGCGCCAGCGCGTCCGTCCCCAGGGTCTCCTGCGAGACATCGACAGCCCGCGGCTTTGCCGGCTCGCGAACCGCCACACGGGCCAGCGTCACCGGCAAAGACGCCGCTCCTATGCCGGTCCCCGCTTCCAGAAGCCAGCGGGCAACCCCCGTACCGACAGTACCCAAGCCCAAAAGCCCGATGCGAACGGCATCTTTCATTGTTCACCCTCCCCCTTCAATAAATACACAATGCGGTCCCTCACGCAACCGGCGATGGGGGCTCACACCAGCGGGCTTTAGCTCCCCGGAGAGAGCGGTTGACGTGGTCACAGGTGGGCAGTATACTAGGCTGCCGTCACGTTCGCGTGCATCCATCGCGGTCCGGCGCTATGGCTTGCCAGTTCACCGTTTCTTCTCCGGCGTCTTACGTGTCGAGGCGCCGGGTCGAGTCGCAGAAGTAAAGGGGACGATGAGTGCCAAAGCGGGGTCCGTCGGATGCGGCAAGATTGCGGAGCACGACCATGCACCGGCCTTCGCCTTGGCGGTCCGCGCCATGGGCGATCCCGATGCTGCGGGGCTGGACGCGTTCAGGGAAGTGGCGATCGATGGCTCGCTCGCGGTAAGCGTGGAACGTGGTGCACCGGCACGCATCGAACACGACGGGGAACTCAAAGGCGGGTGACGGAGTGAGAGGGTGGAGGGGCGAAGACGCCATGATGTGCGCTCATCCTGTCCATTCGCTCGGTCGCTCGACCCTAGGCCTCGTAGTTTCCGCCCTCATCCTGTCGGCGGCGTGCGCTAGCACGCGGCCCCCAAAGCCAGGGCCCGAAGGTGCACCCGCCACCACCGTTGAGCAGCCACCAGAGCACCAGCGTGAGCGCAAACTTCCCGCTCTTGTTGACACGACCTCGGTGCGGCCCCATCCCCGCCGTGAGCCGGATGCGCCCCCGCTCCTGGCGATCTTCGAGTTCGAGGACATGGCGTTCGCCTGGCAGTCAGGGGGGTACGCCAGAGAGATCTTCCCTGGGATGGCGGAGCTGTTCGAAGCTGCCCTCGTGAAGACTGGGGCGTTCGAGATCGTGAATCGAGAGAGGTTTGAGCGGGCACTCGAAATCGCTTCGCCTTCGCTCTCCATAAGCGTAGGGCCCGAGACGGCACTGGAGATCGGCGAGACAGTGGGTGCGGAACAGGTGGCGCTCGGCGCAGTCACCCGCTACGACATTGAGTACGACGAGACGACAGGCCGTTCGTCGCGCCCGAGGGTCGCGGCCATCGTGGACATTCAAGTGCGCCTCCTCGATGTGGCGACGAGACGGCTGCGCGGCATCTACGTCGGACACGGCGTGATGCGCACCTCGGGCGAGATGCCCAGACGCCGCTATGGCGAATCTCGGCGACAACTGGCACCCGCAACGCGCGAGCGTTTTCTCCTCGACGACGCCGCCTGGTTCGCAACGATCGACGTGGTACAGCAAATGGTCGGCGAGCGACCGCTGCGCTCGGGAAGCCGGAGGCGCTGAAGGCCGTGGCGGTCTGGGACGTGGTCAGCCTGGGCAGGTGCGCCCACGACATGCTGGCGACCATTCCACACTGGCCGGGGCCGGACGAAAAGATGGAGACCAGCGCGTTCACGAGGCAGTGCGGCGGCTTGGTCGCTACGGCGCTGGCGGCAGCGGCACGACTAGGCGCACGGAGCGCGATGATCAGCAAGACGGGCGACGACGACGCAGGTGCTTTCGTTCGTCGGGCGCTGGAGGACGGGGGTGTGGACGTGACGCACCTGGCCGTTGAAAGAGACGCAACCACGCTTTCGAGCCTGGTTCTCGTCGCCCCGACATGCGGCACGCGCGCGATCTTCTGGCATCCGGGCACCGTGGCGCATCTGGAACCGGAGAACCTACCCCGCGAGCTTCTGTCACAGACGCGCGTCCTGCACCTAGACCACTTCTACGTGGATGCAGCCATCGTTGCCGCCCGCATCGCGCGCGAGTCTGGGGCGCTGGTGATCCTGGACGCCGAGCGGGAGGTCGAGGGGCTTGATGAGCTCTGCCGCACCTCAGACGTGCTCATCTTCCCCGATGAGTTTGCTCGCGCCTGGACCGGCGACGACGATGCCGAGAGCGCCGCGCGGGCGCTTCGGGCACGATTCGGAAGCGTGGCAGTCGTGACAACTGGTGCAGCAGGGAGCTGGTGTGTCGATGGCTCACGAGCGTTCCACACCCCCGCGTACCGCGTACGCGTCACCGACCCCACTGGCGCTGGCGACGCCTTTCACGGTGCCGGTCGCGGCCGCGCTCGCTTGGGGATGGCCCATAGAGCGGGCGCTACGGCTGGGGAGCGCGGTTGGTGGGCTGGCCTGCCGAGGGCTGGGCGGTCAGTCGAGCCTGCCGACTTTGACCGAGGCGGAAACCCTAGCTCACGAGCAAGATGTAGGGGCGCGAGCTTGAGACAGGAGAAGACGGTGCCTTTGCGCCGTGGCGAGGATGAATGAGCCCCGTCACGACAGACTGAGGGAGTGGCCGCCGTCCACGACGATGGCCTGGCCGGTGACGAAGGCGGATTCGTCCGAAGCCAGAAACAGCGCCACGTTAGCCACTTCCTCGGGGCGACCCAACCGACCGAGGGGCGTCCTGTCAACCCAGCGGTCCCGGAGCGCGCGCCGCTCGGGGATGTGGTCCAATCGGTGGAAGGGCGTATCGATCCAGCCGGGGCAGATACAGTTCGCGCGTATGCCTTCAGGACCATACCTGGTCGCGAGGGCCCGCGTCAACCCCACGACCCCTCCCTTCCCCGCTGAATAGCTGAGGGCGCTACCGCCCAAGACGTGGCCGGAAACGGACGCGGTCGCCACAAGCGAGCCGCCTCCGGTCTTGACCATCTCGGGCACCGCGTAGGCACTGCCCCAGAAGACGCTTCGCAAAAGCAGCGCCAGGTCATCGTCCCACGTCTCAATAGGCCGCTCCAGTCCCACGAGCGCCCCAACGTTGTTGAAGACCGCGTCCAGTCGCCCGAAGGCCCCGACAGTCTCGGCGATCATGTTTTTCACCGAAGGCTCTTGCGTGACGTCGGTCTCGATGAAGCGGGCCTCGCTCCCCGCGTCGCGAATTGCGGCGGTCAGCTCCTGCGTTCCTTCCCGCTTGATGTCCGCGACGGCCACGCGCGCCCCTGCCCGCGCGAAGGCCAGCACACTGGCCCGGCCGATGCCCGAACAACCGCCGGTGATGATGGCTACTTTGTCCTGTAGTCGCACGATCGTACCCTCCCTCTCTCATGGTTTTCCATCCAGGCAACTTAGGCCGGAGGTGCACTTTTGACAACGCGAGACGAGTGTGGTGCTCGAGGATGGGCCGGTCTTTCTAGGAGCGGTCGCGCGCGGAATTGACTTCGCTCGGCTGAGCACGGGCGCGCAGATAGCGGCGCGGAAGCTTCTGCTCCTGCGTTGAACTCGTAGCGGGGGTTTACGGGAGCGAGGCGATGGCCTGGGCGGCAACGCGCAGGACAGGCGCGGGGTAGATCCCCACTAAAAGCACCAGCGCGGTGCAGAGTCCGACGGCGAGGCCGCCCCTGGGGCAGCGGGCGCCCACCCGTGCGCCTGCAGGGAGCGGGTCCATGTAGAGACGGACGGTGACCACGAGGTAGTAGTACAGGCTGATGGCGCTGGTGACGACGCCGATGACCGCCAGGCCCGTATAGCCCGCGCGGACCGCCGCCGTGAACAGGTAGAACTTCCCCGCGAAACCCGCCGTGGGCGGCACGCCCGCGAGCGAGAAGAGACAGACGGCCAGCGCAAAGGCCAGCCCTGGGCGCCGGCGCGCGAGGCCGCGAGCGGCTTCCAGAGTCAGCGTCTCCTCCGGTGCGGCCAAGAGTGCAACGGCCCCGAAGGCACCCAGGCTCATGATGATGTACGCGGTCAGGTGCAGCAAGACCGCGCGATCTCCCAGCTCGTTCGCCGCGACGATGCCCACAAGCGCATAGCCCGTGTGAGCGATGCTGGAATAGCCCAAGAGCCGTTTGATCTCCGTCTGGGCCAGGGCGATCAGGTTGCCCAGGAGCATCGTCAATGCCGCAAGCCCCCACAGAAGCGGGCGCCAATCCGTCTGGAAATCCTCGAAAGCCAGGTCTAAAAGCCGCAAGAGTGCTCCGAACGCCGCGGCCTTCGAGCCCGTGGAGATCAGGCCCGCCACGGGCGTCGGCGCGCCCTGATAGACGTCGGGCACCCAAGCATGAAACGGTGCCAGCGCCACCTTGAAGCCGAAACCCACCAGGATTAACCCCAAGCCCGCCAGAAGCTCGGGCCGCGCCTGGGCGCTAACCCGCGCGCCGATATCGACGAGATGGGTCGTTCCCGTCGCGCCATAGACCAGGGCGATGCCAAAGAGGAAGAAGCCGCTCGCGAAGGCGCCCAGAAGCAGATACTTCAAGGAGGCTTCGAAAGATTCCGGTCTCGTTCGGTCGTAGCCCGCGAGAACGTAGAGCGGGATGGACAGGAGCTCAAGACCTAGGAAGACGGTCAACAGGTCCGATGCAGCGGAGAAGATCATCATTCCGATAACGGAAAACAGCACGAGCGGCGCGAACTCCCCGCCGGTCGGCCGGTGAAAACTGAGCATGATGGTCACGGCGGCAATGGAGAGATAGAGGATGTTCAGGAAGCTGGCGAAATCGTCCAGCCTCAGGAAGCCGGCCCAAACGTCCGCCTCTAGGCCCCACACCCACGCCTGGACGGCCGTGGCAAACAGGATGCCGGCCAGGCAGAGATGACCCGCGATGCGCTGCGACGATGCGTTGCGCTCCAGCGCGTCCACCAGGAGAGCCATCACCGCTGAGATGAGCAGCAGGATGCTCGGACCGACGGCCAGAAAATCCACCGCCTCAGGCTGGGGCGACGCGGCGCTCACGGGCCCGTCTCCTGGTCCATACGGGCGGGGACCTCACCCATGACGACGACGTCACCCCGCATCTGCTGGACGAATTGGGTGACCGAGCGCTCCATGGTCCGCAGGGCGGGCTGCGGGTAGACACCCAGGGCCAGGGTTGGCAACGCGACGAGCGCCAGAACGACGATCTCCCTACGGGAGAGATCGGTGAAGCTGTAGCTTTGCCCCGGTCCCCGGTCACGAAAGACCACCCTGCGAAACATGCTGAGCATGTAGATCGCGGCCAGGACGACGCCCGTCGCGGCCAGAACTGCGGCGAGCACGTTCTCCTGAAACGTCCCCACCAGCACCAGGAACTCCCCGACGAAGTTGTTCAGCCCCGGAAGACCGATGGAAGCGAAGGTGAAAAACAGGAAAAACGCGGATAGGATGGGTGCATCCGCCCAGATCCCGCCGAGTTCGCTGATCTGTTTGGTGTGCGCTCGCTGGTAGATCATCCCAACGATCAGGAACAGAGCGCCGGTCGAAAGGCCGTGGTTGATCATCTGAAGCGCGGCGCCGCTGACCGCCTCCTCGTTGCAGGCGAAAAGGCCCAAGACAACGAAGCCGAGATGGCTGACCGAGCTATAGGCAATGAGCTTCTTGAGGTCGGTCTGCGCGAAGGCGACGAGCGCGCCGTAGATGATGCCGATGACCGCGAGTGCGATCGCCAGCGGCGCCAGTGCGGAGAGGCTTCCGACGAATAGCGGCATCAGATAGCGCAGGATGCCGTAGGCCCCCATCTTAAGGAGCGCGCCCGCGAGGAGCACGCTGCCCGCCGTCGGTGCTTCGACGTGCGCATCAGGAAGCCAGGTGTGCAGGGGGAAAAGCGGCACCTTGACCGCAAACGCCCCAAAGAAGGCCGCCGCGAGGAGGGTCCGCGCGCTGAAGCTCGCCCCTCCACTCACCAAAGCCGCCATCTCGAAGGTGTAGATTCCCGTGGCTCGCCCGTGGCTGATGTAAACGACGAGGATCGCCACGAGCATCAGGAGGCTCGCGCTCATCGTGTAGATGAAGAATTTTAGGGCCGCATAGACGCGCCGCTCCGAGCCCCAGATCCCAATGATGAAGTACATCGGGATCAGCATCGCCTCCCAGAAGATGTAGAACAGGAACAGGTCCGTCGCGCAGAATACGCCGACGACGCCCGCCTCCAATAAGAGCATCACAGCGTTGAAGCCCTTCTCCCGCTCGGTGATCTCGCGCCACGATGCCAAAAGCGACACAAACGTCAGGAATGTCGTCAGCACGACGAGCAAGAGCGCAATCCCGTCCACACCAAGGCGATACGCGATCCCCACCTCGGCTATCCACTCACGGAACTCGGTGTACTGGTAGCCGTTCGCCGCACTGTCGAAACCCGCGAGCGCCACTAGGCTCAAAACGCACTCCACCCCCGCCACGGCCAGTGCGAACCCCCTCACACCCCGGGGTGCATTGCCCGGCCAGATCAGGCACAGTGCCGCGCCCAGGACGGGCAACCAGATCAGGACCGAAAGGATGCTCATCTTCTGTGATCTCGCTCTAAGAGCCCAACCACCTCCCGCTCATCTCCACACCAGAAAGACCAGGATGGCCGCCGCGCCCAGCAGAAACGTGAAGGCGTACCCGCGCGCGAGCCCCGCCACGGTACGCCGCAGGCCGCCGCCGACCCACGCGCACAGCCGCGCGATATCATTGACGGCCCCATCAATGAGCGTCACGTCCGCCACCCGCCAGAAGACCACGGCCAGCCCCTGCATCAGCCCGACCGAGCCACCGACGAGGACCCTGTCCACGTAGAAGCCGTTGAACAGGAGGCGACGGAGGCCACTTCCCTCGGGATCGATGCTCCGCGCCGCCTCAGGATGTCTGACGTATGTCTCATAGGCCACCCCCATCCCGACGAGCGCCGCCACAGCCGCAACGGCCATGAGGCCTACCTCCAGCACTGAAGAGGCCTCGGGCAGCGCAGCGTGGGGCTCACCAAAGGTGGGGCTCAGGAAAGCGACGATGCGGTCGCCTCCGCCCAGGACGTGCGGGATGCCGATGTATCCACCGACGACCGAGAGTGCTGCGAGAACCACGTTGGGGGCGGTCATCACGCGCGGCGAGGGGTGAGGATGCGCCGAGGTACGGCTTTCACCAAGGAAGACGACGCAGACCAGTCGGAAAATGTAAAATGCCGTCAAGAGCGCCGTCGCCACTGCCAGGAACCACAGGACCGGCGAGGTGCTGAAGGCCCCCGCCAGGATAGCATCCTTGCTGAAAAAGCCCGAGAGGCCCGGTAGACCCGCCAGCGCCAGCGCGGCGATCAGGAACGTCCAGAAAACGCCGGGGAGTCTGTGCCGGAGCGCTCCCATTCTGCGGATGTCCATCTCATCGCTTAGCGCGTGGATCACAGCACCCGCCCCAAGGAAGAGGAGCGCCTTGAAAAAGGCGTGGGCCACGAGGTGAAAGATGGCCGCCCCGAAGGCACCGACGCCAGCCGCCAGGAACATGTAACCGAGCTGGCTGATGGTCGAGTACGCCAGGACCTTCTTGATGTCCGTCTGGACGAGGGCCACGAGCGCCGCATAGAGTGCCGTGAGCACCCCAAGCCAGGCCACGAAGGTCATGACCGGGGGCGCGGCGATGAAGAGGGGCGCCATCCGACAGACCAGGTAGACGCCGGCCGTGACCATCGTCGCGGCGTGGATGAGGGCGCTGACGGGCGTGGGGCCCTCCATCGCATTGGGCAGCCAGATGTGGAGGGGCAACTGCGCGGACTTGCCCATGGCGCCGACGAAAAAGAGCAGCGCCAGAGCCATCGCGATCTCAGGATGCCCCGAGAGGACTGCCTCCGCGCGGGGCAGGACGCTCCCCAACTCCAGGCTGCCGAAGGTCCGCACCAAGAGGAAGAGCCCCAGGACAAATGCAAAGTCCCCTACGCGATTGACGATGAAGGCCTTCGCGCCCGCAATCGAAGCGGATTCCCGCCGGTACCAGAAACCGATCAACAGGTACGAGCAGAACCCGACGCCCTCCCAGCCGACGAAGAGCAAGAGCAGATTCGCGCTGGAGACGAGCAAGAGCATGAAGAAGACGAACAGGTTCAAATAGGCGAAGTATCGCGCGAAACCGGGGTCCCGCGCCATGTAGCCGATGCTGTAAACGTGAATCAGAAAGGCCACGCCGGAGACCATAAGTAGCAGGGTCGCGCTCAAGGGATCACCGAGGAAGCCCACGGAGACGTCCAGCCTACCGACGCGCAAGAAGGTGTAAAGCGTCTCCGAAAGCGCCTCCCCCATCGGAAGCGCTCGAACCGCAAAAAAGACTCGGAGCGCAAAGAGAAACGCGATCCCGACGCCCGCCGAAGCGATTGCACCCACGGCGCGCTCGGACATGCGCCGGCCAAAGAAGAGCACGGCCATACAGCTCACGAGCGGCAGGACGACGACCGGCCAGATCATGCGGGATTACCCATGATAGCTACCAGAGGCAATGTAGGCGCTCATCCTTATAGCCGGCATGCAAGCCAGGACGTCCTCGGAGGAACGTCACGATCACCACTTGAGGAGGTTGAGGCGGTCCACGTCGATGGAGAGCTGACGCCGGAAGATCAGAACCAGAAGCGCGAGACCGACAGCCACCTCCGCCGCGGCGACAGCGATGACGAAGAAGACGAAGACTTGCCCCGATAGATCACCCACGTACCGTGAGGCCGCCACAAAAGCAAGCCCCGCAGCGTTGAGCATCAGCTCGATGGACATGAAGATGATGATGGCCTCGCGGCGCAGGATCACGCCCAGGACGCCGATGGCGAAGACGATCGCGGCCAGGAGCTGATAATGCGTCGGGGTGATCACCGATCTTCGCGCTTGGCCAGGAAGATCACTCCGACGACGGCGACGAGCAGAAGCACGCTGGCAATCTCCACGGGCAAAAGATACCGGGTCAAGAGTGCCTCGCTCACCGCCTCGACTGTACCGTAATCTGTCAGTGCGACCTCGCTTGTCTCTGGGGCCCCACCGCGCACGCTGGCGGCCGCCACCGCACCAAGCAGCACGAGGGTGACCAGGACCACCACAGGCCACGGGATCACCGCCCCCTCGAAGGGCCGCGGCGTCGCGCGCAGGTCGAACAGCATGACGACGAACAGGAACAAGACCATGATGGCACCCGCGTAGACGACGATCTGAAGCATTCCGATCATCGGGGCACCGAGCGTCATGTAGAGAAAAGCGATCGCCAGAAGCGCGGCAATCATCGAAAGTACGCTCGTCATGGGTCCTCGGGCCGTGATGACGGTGATGGAGGCGCCTACGGTCAGGCCACCGAGGGTGTAAAAGACTAACGGCTCAAGCATCGCGCCAGCGCCCCTGGCCAGGTACGGTGGGAAGCTTTCCGGGGTTGGGCGCGGGTTTGTTCGCGAGAAGGCGGTCGACGGTCCAGATCGTCTCCTCGCGCGTGTACGCCGAAAGCTCCGCCATTCCCGTGTCCATGCGGATGGCGTCCTCCGGGCAAGCCTCGACGCACATCCCGCAGAAGCAACACCGTAGCATGTCGATGTTGAAGACAGCGGGAACTTTTTCGACAGCCGGATCGGGGTGCTCGGCGCCGACGATGTCGATGCAAACCGAAGGGCAAACCGTTGCGCACATCATGCACGCAACGCACTTCGGTGAGCCATCGGGCCGTTGGGTGAGCCGATGCAGCCCACGGCTGCGCGGGTGAAGCGCTCTTCGCTCCTCGGGGTACTGGACCGTGACCGCACCTCTGTGCCCTTTGCCAAGACCGACCAAGTGGAGCACATGAGCCCGCATGTTGCGGGCAAAGTGGCGCGTCGTCAACCACAGGCCACGGACGATCTCGAAGAGGTAGACCCGCTCCCAGAACGACCGGGTGGCGGGGGTTCGGTTGACGATGACGACGGCCACGGCTGCTCCTCCCTATACGAGGATGACCACGAGTGCGGTGACGAAGAGATTGGCCAGTGACAGGGGCAAAAGGGACTTCCAACCCAAGCTCATGAGCTGGTCGTAGCGAAAGCGCGGGAGCGTCCATCGGACCTGGAGCATAAGCCAGCAAAAGAAGGTCGTCTTGAGGGAGAAGCTCGCTAGTTGAAGCAACACGACGGCCAGGTGCGGGAGCGGGATACCGATGCCACCCGGCAGTCTAAAACCCTCGGGGGAGAGCCAGGGCACCTGCCAGCCGCCGAAGAAGAGCGTGGCGACGAGCCCGCCGATGACGACCGTCGAGATGAACTCAGCGAAGAAGAAAGCGCCGAACTTCATCCCGCTATACTCGATGAAGTAGCCCACGATTTCGCTTTCGGCCTCCGGAAGATCGAAAGGCACGCGCTTGGTCTCCGCGATGGCCGCGGTCAAGAACAGGACGAACGCGAAAGGCTGGAAGAAGATGCCCCACCGCGGAACGATGCCCCACCAGTGCTCGCCCTGCATCCGGGCGATCTCGTCTAGCCGCACCGAGCCGAAGGCCATGATGACACTCACCAGCGCCAGGCCCATCACAAGCTCGTAGCTGATCATCTGCGCCGAGGCGCGCACCCCGCCCAGGAGCGAATACTTGTTGTAGGACGACCAGCCCGCTAGTGCCGCGCCGTACACCCCCATCGAAGTCACCGCCAGGATGTAGAGCAGCCCCACGTTGAGGTCGGCGACCTGGAGCTTGATAATCCTGTCGCCCACTAGGAGCCGGTCGCCGAAGGGAATGACGGCGAAGGCGATCAAGGCCGGGAAAAGCGCGGCCGCCGGAGCGAGGAAGTGGATGACGCGGTTGCCGCCCGCGGGGATGAAGTCCTCCTTGGTCAGCATCTTGATCGCGTCGGCCAGCGGGTGGAACAGCCCCCACAGACGGAAGCCGAGGATGTCGGCGCGGTTGGCCCCAATTCGGTCCTGGAGCACGGCCGATTGCTTGCGCTCGGCCCACGTCAGAAGGCCCGCCAGATTCAGCACCCCGATCAGCACTAGCGCGACCTTCGTAGCCCAGATTGCGAAATCGACAGCCATCACGGGTTCCGGAGGCCATCATCGGCAACCGCCTCATCCGCCACCGCAGCCTGGACCAGCGGCTGGCCGCCGCCGCCGAGCATCCGGTAGTTCATCCCGCTGAAGGCGGGCTCAGCCCCCAAGAGCGCATCGAAGACAGCCGACGCCGACTCGACCTCCATCGGCCTGCCCAGCGCCTCTGATAGGCCGGCGACGATCTGCCAGTCCGGCAGAGCGCTCCCTCCCGGCACCAGTGCCCGCCAGAAGCGCTGGACGCGACCATCGACGTTGGTGAACGTCCCGTCGCGCTCAGCGTACGCCGCCGCGGGCAGGACCGCCGAAGCCAACGCCACTATCGGGTTCGTCTCACAGCCGATGAAGATCAGATGGGCCAACTCCCCCAACGCCTCACGGTGCTCGGTGAGATCGTGGTCCACGACAATCAGCACCTTGAGGTTCCCATCTTTCGTGCGGCGCAGCACGTCATCGAAGGGCATCGCATCGAGCCCGATGGCCGAGACGCCCGCAGCGTTGGGACCCCGGTCACCGGTCCAGAGGATCTCGTCGGGCGGTTCGGGGGGCGTAGCCGTCCGGGAGGCGAGCTGGCCCACACCGAGCTCGTCGGCGAGGAGCCGCTTCCATGCGAAGGCGTCCTCGTTCGAAAGCCGCGACGAACCCAGAAAGCCCACCGCGTCGGGACCCACCGTGTCCAGTGTCGCCTGGATAGACTCCGCCACGCGCTCGAACGCCGTTTTCCATTCGACCGGCGCGAGGTCGCTTCCCTCGCGGACTTCGGGGCGCAGCAGGCGATCGGGTCCGTCAACCCAGCGGAAGCCGTAGCGGCCGCGGTCACAGATCCAGTACCGGTTGACAGCAAGGTTGTCCCGCGGCTTGATGCGGAAGATGCGCTGGTTCTTATCGCTCCTGGGGCGGTCGATGTTCCACTCGACAGTGGTGTTGCAGCCGCGAGAGCAGCCCGGGCAGATCGACGGCGTCTTGGTGAGCCACCACTCGCGCATCTCGAAGCGATAATCGCGATCGGTGAGAGCACCGACGGGGCAGATATCGGCGACGTTGCCCGAATATGGGTTGTCCAGCGGCCGACCGGGGAACGTCACGATCACCGAATGCGTCCCGCGGTCGGCGATGGCGAGCTCACCCGTCCCCGACACTTCCTCGCAGAAGCGGACGCAGCGGCTGCACATAATGCACCGTTCGGTGTCGAAGACGATGCGAGGTCCCAGCTCAACTCGCTTGGGCTTTTGAATCTTGCGGAAGCGGAAGCGCTTGGGCGCGCGGGAGTGATTCATGTAAATGTTCTGGAGATCGCACTCGCCCGCCTGGTCGCAGACCGGGCAATCCAGCGGGTGGTGGATCAGCCAGAACTCCTCGACGCCGCTGCGCGCCTTGTGGACGCGCTCGTTGTCAGTCGAGACTTCCATCCCGTCGGCGACGGTGTTGGCGCAGGCGATCATCATCCGTGGCGGGCCCGCCGGTCGACCCGGTGGCGGCGGCATTTTGACTTCCACCTGGCAGACGCGGCAAATGCCCACGACCGAGAGCCCGGGGTGGTAGCACATGTGCGGCACCTCGATGCCCATGCGATGGGCGACCTGGATGATCATCTCCGAGCGATCCGTCTCAACCTCGCGGCCGTCGATCACCAGGCGCACCCTCTGGCCAACCTCATTCGCCATGGATCGTATCCACTTCGAGGACGGGTAGCGGCCTGCGCGTGAGGCGCTCCTCGAACTCGGCTCGGAACTTCTCGATGTAGCTCCGGGTGATGAAGACGTCGCTTTCGACGAGGACACAGACAGTCTTCATGGTCATGTTTTCGCAGATATCGAGCGCGAGCTCGAGATCGCCTTCGGTGCCCTCGCCCTTGTGCAGGGCGTCGCCGATCAGCTCCAGCCAGTACGTCCCCTCGCGGCAGGGCGTGCACTGGCCGCAGGATTCGTGAGAGAAAAAGCGCATCAGAATCGAATACACCCACGGCATCGGCACGTCTTCGGTGATGACGATCATACCGCCCGAACCCAGCATGGTGCCCGCTTCTTTGATGGCGTTCGGGTCCATGGGCGTGTCGAGCTGGCCGGTGGTGAGCGGCGGAAAGGAGACCATGGGAATCACGCACTTGAGGGGCTTTCCGTCCTTGGTGCCGCCAGCGGCTTCGAGGATCTCACCCAGGGGCGTACCCATCGGGAGCTCATAGGTCCCTGGCCGCTCGACCATGCCGCTCAAGGTGAAGAGTTTTAGCCCATCGGCACCGGTCGGGCTCAGGGCCACCCAGGCATCCGGCCCCAGGTTCAGGATGTGGGGGAGGTAAGCCAAGGTCTCGACGTTGTGGACGATGGTGGGCTGCATCCACAGTCCTTTGGCAGCGGGAAAGAACGGGGGCTTGATGCGCGGCCAGGCGCGCTTACCTTCGAGCGATTCGATCAGGCCGGTCTCCTCCCCGCAGATGTAAGCGCCCGCGCCCATGTGAGTGACGACGTTCAGGTCGAAGCCCGATCCCATGATGTCGGGGCCGATCAGGTTGGCCCCCTGCGCCTCGACGAGGGCGGCCTCGAAGCGCTCGGCGGGCTCGGTATACTCGCCGCGAATATAGACATACGCCTCGTGGCTGCCCACCGCCCGCGCGCAGATGATCATGCCCTCGAGGAGCATATGCGGCGCCTGGAGCATGATCTCCCGATTGCCGAACGTGCCGGGTTCACCTTCATCGGCGTTCACTGCGAGATAGACCGCCTCCGCATCGGGCGGGACGAAGCCCCATTTGACGCCCGCGGGAAAACCCGCCCCGCCTCTGCCGGTGAGCTTGGAATCCACCACCCTCTGTTTGATCGCTTCGGGCTCCATCTCGAAGAGCGCTTTACGCGCCGCCTCGTAGCCGCTGTGGGCACGGTAGTGCTCCAGCGTGTGGCTATCAGGCTCCTCCCAGTGGCGGGTGACTAGCTTCTCGGACACCGCTACTCCAGGCCGTCCACGACCCGATCGAACTTCTCGGGGGTCAAGTCCAACTGCACGCGGTCGTTGAGCCGCATCATGGGCGCACGATCGCACCATTGGAGGCATTCGACCAGTTCCAGGCTGAACATGCCGTCGCTGCGCGTTTCGCCCGGGTCGACCCCAAGCTTCGCCTTCGCGTGCTCAATCAACCCCTCAGCGCCTAAAAGCGAACAGGTAAGGTTGCGGCAAATCTGGACGTGGTAGCGGCCGGGCGGCTTGGTGTGGTACATCGTATAGAAAGTCACGACGCCCCAGACGTCCGCCGGGGTGAGGCCCATCACATCCGCGACCAGTTCAACCACGCCTGGGCTGATCCAACCGAACTCCCGCTGCGCGATCCACAACACGGGCAAAAGACCGGCCCGCCGTTGGGGATACCGCGCGCAGACCCGCTCGATCTCTTCGAGAATCCGGGGGGTGAATTGCGGTTTGGAGGCGGTGGGCGTCGTCTCGTTCACCATAGCGTCTCACGCCCCCCGGAAGTAAATCGCCCAGACGACGAAGAAGACGGGGATCAGGATCGGCAGCGCGTACTTCACGACGTAACCGACGAACGATGGACAGGGGGCGCCCTGATGCTCGGCGATCGTCTTGACCATGAAATTGGGTCCATTACCGATGTAGGTGACGGCCCCGAAGAAGACGGCGCTGACGCTGATCGCCTGGAGGTATTGCCAATACTCGACCAGGAAACGGGCCATGTGTTCGGCGTTGTCTACCGAAAGATTCGCGATCCCGAACGCGGCGGAGAGGAAATTGAGGTACGTCGGCGTATTGTCCAGGATGGCGCTGAGCACGCCCGTTCCCCAGTAGAACTGACTATAGGTCTCAATGCCAATTGAGCGGGCGTTCTGCTCGAGGTAGTCGAGGGCGGGGATCATCGTGGCGAAGATGCCCGCGAAGAGGATGGCCACCTCTCTGATGGGCTCGAAATTGAAATCATTCCGCTCAAGGGCCCGACGGTCAGCCAGCTTGTAAGCTACGATAGCGATGAAGAGCTGCGCCGTCGCCGCCGCCACGGTGACCATTGTCTCACCATACTGTCGGAGCGCCGGGGCTTTCTGAATGAGCACGAGGACTAAAATGAGAGCCAGGAAAGCGAAGTTCTTCGCGCCTCCGACCGCGCTTTCCCCCTCTTGTTGAGGCGGTGTCTCGGGTTCGGCGCCCGCCACCTTGGCGTACTGGATGCGATCGATGACGTAGAAGATGAACAGGATGATCGCCAGCGTAAAGAGCCAGATGTGCCAGACCTTGGGCGCCACCCAGAAGAAGGGTACTCCCTTGAGGTAGCCCATGAACAGCGGTGGATCGCCGATGGGGGTGAGCGCGCCGCCGATGTTGGAAACGAGGAAGATGAAGAAGACGACGTGGTAGGCCTTGACGCGCCACTGGTTGATCCGCAGAAAGGGCCTGATGAGCAGCATTGAGGCGCCCGTGGTGCCCAGGAAGTTGGCGATCACCGAGCCGATGAGCAGGATGATGACGTTCGTGCCCGGCGTGGCCGGCCGGCGCAAGTCGAGATGAATGCCGCCAGCCACGACGAAGAGCGACGCTAAAAGCGCAATAAAGGCGTAGTACTCGACGAGGGTATGCAAAAGCTTGTGATGGCCGTGGCCGTGGTACTCAGGACCGCTTATAGCGGTCAGGTAGTAAACCACGACGATCAGGCCCAGAGCGTAAGACACCTTGGGGTAATGACGCTCCCACCAGTGCCGATTGACGAAGGGCACGGCAGCGATGGCGAAGAGCAAAAGGCCGAACGGAATGATCCACCAGCCGGAGAAGTGCGGCAATGCCTCCAAGCCGGCTGCGCCTGCGGCGGGCGCGGACGTCGCGATGGTAGACGGGCTCATGACGGCCTAGCGCTCCAACTCGCCGCCGATCATATTGACGGAGCCAAAGGTGGGGACGACGTCGGCGACCATCCCCCCATCGATCAGATGGCTGAGGCCGGCAACCATCGGGAAACAGGGGCCGCGGCACCGCACGCGGTAGGGACGGTCGGACCCGTCGGAGACGATGTAGAAGCCCAGCTCCCCGTTAGCGCCCTCGACGGCAAAATAGATCTCGCCCGCCGGCGGCTTGAGGCCGTGGCCGTCCATGATGAGCTTGAAGTGGTTCATCAGGCCTTCGATCGAGCCGTAGACCTCGTCCTTTGTGGGAAGAACGATCGAAGGGTCGTCCACCCCGATGGGCCCTTCGGGCATACGGTCCAAACACTGCTCCGAGATGCGAAGGCTCTGGCGCATCTCCTCCATACGAACGAGGTAGCGGTCGTAGTTGTCTCCCTCAGAACCCACGGGAATGTCCCAATCCACCTGGTCGTAGACCGGGTAGGGTTGCGCCACCCGCACATCGTAAGCCAGGCCCGTTGCCCGCAAACACGGCCCCGTAAAACCCCAGCGGATCGCATCTTCCTGAGTGATGGCGCCCACGCCCTGCAGCCGATCGATGAAGATGCGGTTGCGCGTCAGGAGGACCTCCATCTCGTCGATGACGGTGCGGACCTGCCCGAACGCCGCCCGCGCGTCTTCCTCGAAGCCGGGGGGCAAGTCGTAGGTGAGCCCACCCACGCGCGTGTAGTCGGTCGTCACGCGCGCCCCGCACATGGCCTCGACGAGCTCCCAGAGAAACTCACGCCCCTTCATGGCATAAAGAAATGCCGTGAACGCCCCCAGCTCCATCGCCGCGGCACCGACGCAGGTCAGGTGATCGGCGACGCGGCTGATCTCGCAGCCCAGGGTGCGTATCCATGCGCAGCGGGGGGGCACCTCGATCCCCAGAAGCTTCTCGACCGCCATGGCATAGCCGACGTTGTTGATGATGCTACTGACGTAGTTGAGGCGGTCGGTGTAGATGATCGCCTGGTTCCACGTCCTGTTCTCGCACATCTTCTCGAAACCGCGGTGCAGGTAACCGATCTCCGTGTCGCTTCCGACGATCCGCTCGCCTTCGAGCTCCACCCGGATGCGTACGATCCCGTGCATCGCCGGGTGGCTAGGGCCCATGTTCACGACCGAGCGATCGGGCAGCTCCGCGCCGGGCTCCTGCGCCATGACCGCCGCCGCCTCGGTCAGAACGTATTCGGCGGTCCGGGCCGATTCCTTGGGCGACATCGGCAGAGTCGCCGTCGTCGCTTCAGCCTTCTCGCTCACCGGGGATAGGCCTCAGTTGTACCAGGGGTTGCTCGCCATGGAGTGGGTAATCCTTGCGTAGAGGATGACCCTGAAACGCTTCGTACATGAGTAGCCGCCGTAAGTCCGGGTGGCCTTCGAACCGGATGCCGAACATATCCCAGACCTCGCGTTCGAGCCAGTCCGCGATCGGCCACAGCCCGGTGACCGTCGGGACCAGGGGCTCTTCCTCGGGCACGGCGGCCTTCACGCGCAAGCGGTGGTGGTGCTCGGTGGAGTACAGGTGGTAGACGACCTCGAAGCGCGGCTCTCGGCCGTGCGGCAGGTAGTCCACGGCCGAGAGATCCGAGAGGAAATCGAACCGAAAGGCCGGCTCGTCCCGCAGCTTCGTGACAACCTCCACGATCCGCCTCGGCGCGACGACCACCGTGGCATCGCCTCGGAAATCGCGGCGTTGGGTGACCGCATCCCCCAAGAGCGCACATACACGGTCCAGAAAAGCCGGTGGATCGACCGGCTCTTCCGAATCGTCGGCGCTCCCAGGGAGCTTCCCGGTCTCTTCAGTCAACGTTCACCCCGCTGGGCACAAAGGGTACACATCGCGGCCCCGACCGCCGAGGGCGCCCACCGTGTGGCTCAAAGTTCCTGCTTTTGCTTGGCGATCTTGTCCTGCAGCTTCATCAGGCCGTCGAGCACCGCCTCCGGCCTGGGAGGGCAGCCGGCGATGTAGACGTCCACAGGGATGATGCGGTCGATCCCCTGAAGGACGGCATAGTTGTCGTACGGCCCTCCAACGCTCGCGCAGGCGCCGAAAGCGACAACCCACTTGGGCTCGGTCATCTGCTCCCAGACGCGTTTGAGGATGGGCGCCTGCTTGTGGTTGACGGTGCCCACCACGAAGAGCACGTCCGCCTGGCGAGGGGAAAAGCGCGGCAGCCCAGCTCCGAAGCGATCGATATCGTAGTGCGAACAGGCCACCGACATGTATTCCATGCCGCAGCAGGCGGTGACGAAGGGATACTGGAAGATGGAATATTTACGCGCCCAGCCCAGCAGTCTGTCCAGCCGGGTCGTCCCCACGTTCGGTCCCAGGATGTCCTCGACCGAACGCTGGTAGCCCTGCAGGTTCGGCGAAGGTGCCACCCGATCCTCATCGATCATGCGAGACCCTACCCGTTAGTCCCACTCCAGCGCGCCTTTCCCCCAGGCGTAGACCAAACCGACGATCAGAAAGACCGTGAAGACCAGCATTTCTACGAAGCCGAACAGGCCGAGCTTTTTAGCCATCACCGCCCAGGGATAGAAGAAAATCACCTCGACATCGAAGATTAGGAAGAGGATCGCGATCAAAGAGAACTGGACCGCGAAGCGCCGCCTGGGCGACCCGATGGGCACGCTCCCCGTCTCGAACGGCTGGCCCTTGACCTCGCTGGGACGCTTGGGCCCCAGTACGTGCGACAGCCCCAGCAGCACCGCAACCACCAGCGCAGCCGCCAACGCCATCAGGAACAAGGGAGCATAAGTGGCTATCATCGTGCCCGTCCAGCTTGTGAACCGCCCGTCATCGGCAATACTCAAGCGTCTTAAGCGCTTCACAAGGCACCGAGACGTTACTTTCCGCGCCCTTCATTGTCAACTTTTGTTGACCGGATTTCGCCCGGTGAAGCGACGTTGATGTCTCCCGTGCTCGGCGTTCAACAGGCTCGCGGCGGCGCCTGTAAAGCCCGATCCAGGGTTGCGGGCGGCCTCCCCATCCGCGTGACCGTCGTCTGCCCCGCCAGTTCCCAGAACTCTGGCTGATGACGCAGCATGGTCACGACCCGTTCCTGAACCCGCACATCAAAGCCGGGCAACTCCCAGGGACGCAACCGTAAAGCTCCCGACGCCGTCGTATACTCCCGGACGACCGACAGCGATGGGCCCGAGGATGCGGGATTGGCGTCTATCTTGCTATCCCTCCGTGCCGAGAAAGGCAACTTTTCGGACCGTGAAACGTCATACACCGCGAGTTGTTCTGACAAGGCGCTCACAAACCTTAACGCCTCGATTCAAGCGGCGCCGAATCTTCGGCGCCTCACACTAGCAGCAGGATCTAGACCGTGGTACATGAAGATCGTTTGGTGACGGTGACCATTTCACGCGAGACGGGCGTGAACGCGCCGTACATCGCCGAACGCGCTGCGCAGAGCCTGGGATGGGACTGGCTTGACTGGAACGCGATCTCCCGAACCGCGACCTCCGAGCCCGGGCCGCAGGAAGATCCCCTCCAACGGTTTTTGCGGGCGCGGATTGCGGAAGATTTGGAGCTTCATAGTGATCTTGAATGGGCCATCGCCAGCCCCAAATCGCTGCCTTATCTGATCTCTCGAAGCATTCCGCAGACCGAAGAGGAGCTCTCCTTCGAAGAGGGGCGGGAATCCCTCGGTCATCCCGACATCACCCGGAGGATCGCCCGGGTCTGCGAGGCCCTACACGAGCGCGGCAAGATTATCCTGGTCGGCCACGGCCTCAATTTCGCCTTGCGCGAGTGCGCCGGTGCGTTTCACATTCGGCTAACCGCACCGGTGGAGTGGCGCATCGCGGAGTTCGCAGGGCGCGAGGCTCTGAGCCACGAGGAGACGGCCGCTCTCGTGAAACAGTCGGACACGCAGCGGCGATGGTTCGTTCGGGCGCTGTTCGACATCGACTGGGCCGATCCGCAGTTCTACCACCTCGTCCTCGACGTCGCCGATCTGGGATACGACGGCGCCGCAGATCGTCTGGTCGAGGCCGTCACCTAGCGTCGCGCCAGCGCTCGGTGCCTGAGCTTTCTCCCTTCACAAGCCACGCGCATGGCTTGTGTGCCTGGCGGCTGCCCTCCAATGACGAAGGGGAGATGCGAGAAACGTAACGTCCAGATATTCGTCTTGCCCTTTCACACAAATCTTGTATCTTTGACGGCGGGAAGGAGCCACCATGAATAAGACGGGAAAAAGCCATCTGACGCTGTGGATTTGTGGCGCCATCGTTCTCGCCATTGTCGTTGCTCTTGTTCTGCCGAACGTCGCAATGAAGTTCCACGTGGGCGGCGAAGTGTTCCTACGGCTACTCAAGATGATGGTCGTACCCCTCGTAGTGGTGAGCGTCATGAGCGGCATTCTCGGCTTGGGTGACATTCGTAAGCTGGGGCGTCCCGGCGGGACTGCGGTTCTCTATTATCTGAGTACGACCGTTCTGGCGGTCATTCTCGGCCTCATCGTGGTGAATATAATTCAGCCGGGGGTCGGAACCATCGATGACGCAGAAATCGACGAAATAAGGGTCAAGAGTGAAGTCTCCTCGGTTAAGATCAGGCTCCTGGATACACTGGCTGAAGCGAGCGGTCTGACGAAGGAAGAGGTCGGGAGCGTTTTTGGCGAGCTCTCTGGCGCCCAAGAGGAATCTCCCACGATAAAGACTATTTTGGCCAATCTCTTCCTGATGCTCTTCACCGATAATTTGATATCTTCCGCCGCTGAGACGAACCTGCTGCCCTTGATTATATTCAGCATCATCTTCGCAGGAATGTTGACGACGATGGGGGCAAGAGTAGCCAACCTGACTTCGATGATCGATCAAGTCAACGACGCCTTAATATCTTTCATCCTCCTGCTCATGAAAGTGGCTCCTTTGGGCATTTTCTGCCTCGTAACGGCGCGTTTCGGCGAAGCTCAAGCCGAGGGGAAATTCCTTGAAGTTCTGAGCCAGACTGGCTGGTATGTCCTGACGGTGCTGATAGGGCTTGGGGCCCATGCTTTCATCATCTTACCGCTCATCTACTGGATCTTCACCAGGAAAAATCCCTTCAGCTTCATGTACTATATGTCCCAAGCTTTACTTACAGCTTTCTCGACCGCAAGTTCATCGGCTACGCTCCCCGTCACCTTGGATTGCGCTACGAGGAAGGCCGGTATCTCGAAACAATCTGCAGATTTTGTGTTGCCTTTGGGCGCAACGATCAACATGGACGGCACGGCTCTTTACGAAGCTGCCGCTGCGATCTTCATCGCACAAGCCATCGGCGTTGAACTCAGCCTCCTCCAGCAGCTAATTGTTGCTATCACGGCAACATTGGCGGCTATTGGTGCTGCCGGTATCCCGGAGGCAGGATTGGTTACCATGATCATCGTGCTCAATGCCGTCGGGCTTCCCGTGGAATATATCGGTCTTATCCTGTCGGTGGATTGGTTCCTCGATCGTTTCAGAACAGCCGTCAATGTTTTTGGAGATTCGATAGGATCGTCCGTCGTAGAAAAGACCCTATGAAGAGAATGACATAACGTGCTCGAAGTTTAGCCTCTTGACCTGCCCTCAGTAGTTGTACAACGTGCTCAAACCAGTCGGGCTCTCGCTGGAGAGCATCGGCCTGCTCCTAGCTGTGGATCGCATTCTGGCCATGTCCATACAACCGCCGACGTCTGGGGTGCCGCTGTAGTCGCGCGCTGGCCGGGGCTCGGGCAGGATAAAAACTTGATGTCTGAAAGCGCATCCGCCGTCGCGCTGGGCGTGGATGCCATCGTCTTCGACTTCGGGGGGACGCTGGATGGACCGGGGATCGACTGGCCCGATAGGATGGCCGCGCTCTACCAGGGCTGGGGCTATCCACAGCGGACGGAGGCCGTGGCCGAAGCTTTCTACGCGGCCTGTCAAGCTATTGTCGCCGAAGCGGAGCGTTACCGCGACATGGGCGTCAAGGCCTTCGAGAGGGTCGTCGTCCGCCAGCAGCACGAGTACCTGGGCATCTCGGACCACGATGACATCGCGGCAGCCATCGCGCGTCAGGCCGCGAACTACTGCCGTTTGTGGGTCGAGGCGAACCGGCCCGTGCTCGAACGGTTGAAAGAGCGCTACCCGCTGGGGCTCGTCAGCAATAACTTCGGTAACCTCGCGGCTCAGCTTGCCGAACTGGGGCTGGAAGACCTGTTCGACGTGACGGTGGATTCCACCGTGGTCGGCGTGTCAAAACCGGACCCGCGCATCTTCATGATCGCGCTGGAGGCACTCGGCGTTCCACCAAGACGGGCAGCCTACGTGGGGGACCACTTCGAGTACGATGTGCGCGGTGCCAAAGCCGCCGGGATGAGAACCATCTGGCTGGTCGGGCCGCTGGCCAAGCCGTGCCCCGAGCCGGAGGCAGTCGATCTCGCCATCCGAAGCCTCGACGAGCTACCCGCCGTGCTTGGGCTGTAAGCGACAGGTCGGAGGAAACATGGACATCACGTCGTTCGCGTGGGACGAACAGCGCAATGGTGAGATGTTCAAGCTGGGGGTTAACACAAAATCTTGTGTAACCATCGGAGGCAGCCTGCGTTGCTTGACGGTTGCCCCGTCTTTTCCTATTTTTGATGGGTCCAGAAAAAGCGAAGGAATCTCAGGGGAAGCGTTTTAGACGGAAATCGGAATTTAGCCAGGAGAGTCGTGCCCATGCTGGGACCAGATGAGCGCAAGGCGTACGAAAACCGTGGGATCCTCCATGGCTTCCCGATCTTTGAGACGGGGGAAATTGAGCGATTCAACCGAGAGTATGAGCGCCTGACGCAGTTTCTGCCGCCTGACAAGACCGTCGGCGAGATCTTGAACTGGCATTACTACGACCGGTTTCTGTACGAGTTGGCTTCTGATGCGCGAATTCTCGACTACGCCGAGGCTATCATCGGGCCGGATTTCTATGTGTGGGGCACTCAGTTCTTTAGCAAGCCGCCACACGACGATACCCCAGTACACTGGCATCAGGATGCGTTTTACTGGCCACTGACCCCGCGCGAAGCGGTAACGGTCTGGATCGCTTTTACCGATTCCTCCACGGAAAACGGCTGCATGAGTGTCGTCCCCCGTAGCCACCGCGCAGGGATGCTCAAGCATCGGCCGTCATCCGGTCAATCCACTGGCCTCTGGATCGAACTGGAAGCGGGGCAGTTCCATGAATCGGACGTGATGGATGTGGAACTGAAGGCTGGGGAGATCTCATTGCACGACGATCACATTGTGCACGGTTCTGGAGGGAATCTTTCCGACCGTGCGCGGGTCGGGTTGGCCATCCGATATTCGCCCACCTACGTTAAGTGCAACACGACGATCTGGCCGAAATTCGTCTGCCACCTAGTGCGCGGCAGCGACCGTTATCGGCACAATCCAATTGCAGAGCCGCCCACCGAACCGCTCGATCACTACGTGCAAATGGTGCCGCTCACAGCTCCTGAGGTGCGGGGCAAGCTGATTGCCATGCGCGAACAGGACCTTTGATCTTCTCCTGTCGTCGTGCCTTCAAGTAGAGCCTCATAGAAAATCTACGCCTTGATCCCCGGAAGAAGTCGAGTTTTAGCATCAGGAGGCAGGCCTAAAATTCAGCGCTTGGCGCTGAGTTGAAGCGTCTTCTCGATTTGATGGGCCCTTGGTGGCCGCGAGCCCGCTCGGGCCTAACCCAGCGCAGTCACCATAACCCAGAACGGCCGCTTGCCAACAGCGTAGTCTTCCAGCGCATGCAACTCGCCGGTTGCCGCGTCTACGCAATAGGAAGTCATTCTGCCGGCAGCCTCCCCAGCGCAGTACAAATAGGCGCCGGTAGGATCCATATTGAATGATCGGGGGCTCGCCGGGACGGGAAAGTGTCCGAATGGACTGAGCGTTCCGTCGGTGCCGATGTTAAACCCGACAATGCTGTTGTGGCCGCGATTGGATGCATAAGCCCACTTTCCGTTCGGATGCACTTCGATGTGGGCCGTGGACCCTCCCTCGGTATAGTCCGATGGCAAGGTCGAAATATTCTGGAAGATTTCGAGCGTGCCGTGTTCGGCGTCGAAGCGATGAGCGGTCACCGTGTTGCCCTGTTCGTTGACGATGTAGGCCACATCCCCTTGAGGCCGAAAGCAGATATGGCGAGGACCGGTTTCATCGTCGGGGGGCTGAAGCTCGGCGGGATCATTCGGCGTGAGCAGGCCGGACGCGGTATCGAAGCGAAATTGCCAGGTCTTATTGGTCGGGCAGACGTGCGGTACAAAGACGAACCGATCCTGGGCCGCCGAGAGAATGGCATGGGCCTTTTCACCGGTGTCGATATACTGCATGAGCTCTCCGATAGCACCGTCATCGTCCAGCCGATGCACGGTAACACCGCCCCCGCCGTAGTAAGCGGTGAGCAGGAAGCGACCAGCGCGGTCCGTGATGAGATGAGCCGGAGTGTCGATGCCCGTGTCCACCATGTTGATGAGCGTAAGCTCGCCCGAGTCTGCGTCGAGACGAAAACTGGCCAGCGTCGTAGACTCTACATGGGCGGCCAATAGCACCTTTTCGGACGGGTGCAGACAAAGAGCGCCCGAGGGGCCGTGGGCGTTGCTGATTGTCCGCAGTTGCAGAGCTCCCGAATCGAGGTCCAAGTCGTAGAGTTTGATCTGTTCGTCCCCGGTAAGCGAGACAAGGACGATACAGCGGCTAGGATCGGTTTTCGTCATGCTGTCCAGTTCCTTTCCTTCAGCGATTTACCCCACTCCATCTCGCCGTCGGCATCGATCGTGAGGTCGGTTGGGTGGCTGACGTTACTTGGCGACAGCGCTATTCGTTCCGAGCACGAACCATGCATTCCAGCCGTTGAACGACGACATCCCCTTCAGCGCCGTCAGCGGACCTCGTCAGCCTCAGGCCGAGGACATTATCGCCGTAGACGAACGGGGGACTCGACAACGCCATGGTGCAGGACGGGGGCCGTTCATCGTCGTACCACTTCCATTGCAAGTGGTCAGGAGGGATCGCCGTGCCGTTGATGTCCACGGCTATCTCATCGCCCTCCGTCAAGCCCATCGGGATGAAAAACAACCCGCTGCCCTCATCAGCCGTGTACAGCATACGGGCGCGCTCTCTCCCCCACCGCGTGATGATCGGTACGGCCTCGGCGGCCTGCGGCTCGATCAAGGGGAGGAGGGGTTCCGACGGGAACTCCTCACACACCCTGAATCTGAACTCCCCGCGTTGGCCAAGCTCTTTGCGTGACAGAACGATCTCTTCTTTCTCATAGAGCCCGGCGCCCCCGCGACCTCCGTTCCGATCGCCCCAAAGGGGGAGGAACACGTAGTGCCGATTCTCGGAGGCGGCGATGCTCTCGGGACTCTTCAACTCCTTGAAATAATTCAAGGCCGCCGGATACATCTCCGGAACCTTCGGTCCGTCGTTTCCTGGAACCGCAAACCTTGGTTCCCAGTGGAAGAAGAAGTTCTGTGCCGAAAAACCGTCAGCGCCCGCGGCGTAGAAGTTCCGCACGGCGGCCCGGTATCGGGCGGGCTCCATCTCGATATCCGCTTCGATCCCTATTGTGGTCTGCACTTGGGGGTAGACATAGCAATCGTGCCCTCGGGCCAGCGAGGTAAAGTCTTCGTACCGCTCGTTGAAATCGGTGAATCCGAAGTCGCTCGGAGCCACATAGTCGATCAGGCCTTCCTCGATCCACGTGGGGATATCGAGTCCCATCACGAGGCACCCCTGGAGTTGCTGGGGCACCCGAACACCGAGAAGAAGCTTGCGATCTCTGTCCACCGGATGCTCATACCCACGATCATGGTGAAGACTCATGACACTAACACTCTTCTTACTGGCCTCATCCAGCATCCTGCGCACCCGGCGGACGAAGCCGGTCATCATCCCGTGGCTCTTCGCGGCCTCGCCTTTGGGAAAGCATTCAGCCAAGCGCGTGAAGTTGAATTCGATGCCATCGACATCGAACCGCGCTGCCACTTCCTCCATGATGGAGAAGAGCCAATCACGAACGCCCTCTACGGCGTAGTTGACTGAGCATCCATACGTGTGGCTCTCGGGGGGCGCTCCGCGCCAGGAGGGCTTGTACTCCCTCAGCACCCAGTCCGGTTTCTCTTCGCAGAGCTTCTTGAAAAACTGTGGATGGTGACCGTGCCGGTCGTTCATCCGAAAACCGGCCAGGAATTCCATGCCCTGTTTGTGGCATTCATCGATGGTGACTTCAACGGGCATCAGGCCGTTGTCCATCATGGGGATCATCCGCCGGTGCTGGTAGCGGATATCATACGGGCACTTATCCGTCCGCCAGAACATGGTCATGGCCTCGGCGAACACTTCCTGCACGACGGTGTCGATGCCTCCCTCCTTGGCGTAATTGCGAACAATCTGCCGCAACTCCTTGGGTTGCGCCGCCGGGTCGCTAAGATGAGCCGTGGTGTTCGAAGGATCGCTGTTGTAAATCAAGCGGCGGGTCCCTCGGGGTTCCAAGTTGCCTAAGGCAAGGGCGCGCGGCTCCGCATCCGTGGGCATTGACGCCTCCTTTTGACTGGGAGTGCCGGTGTGTCAGTAGCAGACAGGGCCTGATTCCCGGAGCGATAACGGCTCAGTCCACCTATCTCGGGGCTTCAGAATGGAAGATTAGAATGGCCCGCCGCGGGACTCAAAATGCGTCGGTTTACCGAGCGTGGCGCCGCCGATCTTCATCCAGTGGGCGGTCCAGTTCAACATCTGCTCAACATCAATGGCTGGCGAACCCAGCGCGTTGTGCATTCTCCGCGCGTCGCCCAGGAGCGCTGTACTCCCTTCTTTGCCCCTGAATCTCGGGGTGATGCCTAGCCGTTCGCCGAGTCGCATCGCAAGTCCGCGCACACTCAGCACCTCCTTGCCCGTCATATTCCAAATGAGCGGCGGAGATTCGCAATGAGCAAGAGAACGCAAGGCCCAGTCGTTCGCGTCCCCCTGCCAAATGATGTTGACATATCCCATCGTCAGATCAATCGGCTGCCTTGCTTCCACCCGCTGGGCAAGGTCAAGCAGCACGCCATAACGTAAATCAATCGCATAGCATAGGCGCAGGATCGCCATCGGGATGTGATGTTCCCGGCAGAAATACTCATAGATCCGTTCCCGCCCCAAGCACGCCATGCCATATTCGCCGACGGGGCTGACCGGCGCGTCCTCCGAGGCACCCCCCTCATCTGCCGCCGTGAACGGATACACATTGCCCGTGGAGAATATCGCGATCCGTGAACGTGAGAATTTACGGCACACCAGGGACGGCAGGTACGCGTTGATCGCCCAAGTCGTGGGCATGTTCCCCGTCGAGCCGAATTTCATTCCTGCCATGGAAATCACATTCGGCGCATCGGGCAGACCATACACCGCATCCGGGTCCAACAAATCGCACGCGATAGTTTGGACGCCATGCTCTTCCAAACGCTCGCGCACGCCGGAATCCGAAAATCTCGACACTCCAATGACGCGCTTCTTGACGCGGGCCTCATCAATCGCTCGGCGCGCAAGCCGCGCCAATGTGGGCCCCATCTTGCCGCCGACGCCCAGGATGATCAAATCTCCTTCCAGTTCGCGCATCAACTTCACCGTTGCTGAGGACGGTGTCGACATGACGCGGTCCAGCTCATCATCGGATCCGATCAGCGGCGACCTCTGGGGCATCGTCCGGATGCCTTGGTTGGCCATCCCTTCATTCCCTTCGAGTCAACCGGGTTGTCACGCCTGTCCGACACCCGATCTAAAAAACCGTATCAACTGTTATCCACCTCCGCTAGGAGCTCCGAGGGAATTCGAGCCGCATAAACCTGGGGCCGCCCTGTGCAGTCGGAGTTAAACACCATCCAGTTGAAATCCGGCGTCAGATAGGCGTGGGGGTGGCTTTGCTGGTCGTACGGCGAGTCCCCGGGCTGCTCCGGATCGCGGTGGACCGTGACGGTCTTGCCCGTGACAGGTGAAACAATGGTAATGTAGTCCTCGGCGATGCAATCACCATAGATGTACTGGCCGCCGGGCGTCGATCCAATGTGGATTAATTCGATGCCCGTCCCGAGTTGGCGGCATGGGGTCCCCTCGGCTATCACAACCACCGATCCCTTCGTGGGCGCCGCGACATACTCGCCCTCTGCTATGACAGTGGCGACTACCTCACGGCTTGTGCCCAGCCATGCTTCGTGACCGGTAATCGGAGGCGTATACGGCTTGCCGATCAGCAGAGGTTCCACCTCTCCAGAGATGGCGTCCAGGAGCAAGAGGGTCGCGCCCTCATCTCCGACCAACTTGAGGCGTTCGCCGTCGGACGTGTATTCACAGCCCCGGTTCAACTGCACCAGCAACGTGCGGTTGTCGGTGGGATGAAACTGAAGATGAGCGTTGCACAGATGCGGATGCTCATAGATGACATTCCGCTCGCCCGTTTGCAGATCCACAAGCGCCACGCCAAATCGTTGCGGGCTATAGGACAGGGCATAGTGATAGGCCAGCCACTTTCGGTCCGTGGATACCGTAGGATGCCCGACGTAGCCCGTGTCGGACGAGCAGGACCAAACCGGCTCCAGGACACCCGTCGCCATATCCAGGCGGACAAGCTCCAGTTGACCTTTCGCCTCCGGACGCTGGAAGTAGAAATCATCCCCGTAGCTGACGCTGACCTGCAGAAATCCCGCTCCGACGACCTCCTCTTCCCACGTGCCGAATTCGCACAGCACGTACTCCCACGGACAAAGGCGATCTTGGCCCGGTTCCTGAGGCGCCTTCCGATAAGCGGCGGGGCCCAGGTCCCCGTGTTGCCGGCCGTGCGACCCGGCATCGTCGCGCTGCCTCGCGTATAAGAAACGCCTGGAGTCAAGGGAACTGTACGGACGTTCACAGTAGAGGTTCGACACCAATGCGTTCCCCTGGGTGACTTGATAGATTTCAACCCCGTTTGCCAGTTCGTCCTTCAGCATCTTTCTTCCCTCCGATTCGGCCAACTATCTCCTATGGCTGACGCCGTCGCTGTCGGCATCGCTACGTGTTCTGAGCGCGCACCATGCACTCCACCCGTTCAACGACGATGTCATCGATGTACCCTTCAACCCCCTCAGCGGCTTTGGTGATCGTCACGCCGAGGACATTGTCCCCGTAAATGAATGGGGGACTCGACAGCGCGATGGTGCACGATGGATGACCCGGCCTGGTGGGGGAAGGCGGCCGTACATCGTTGAACCACTTCCATCTCATGTGTTCGGAAGGTATCGCCTCGCCGTTGATGTCCACGGCTATCTCATCGTTCCTCAACAACCACTTCGCGGTGAAAGTCAATCCGCTGCTCTCATCCGTCAGAGGCAGGATGGGTTCCGCCGGAAAATCTTCGCATACGCGGAACCTGAACTCGCGGCGTTGGCCAATCTCTTCGCGTGACAGCACGATCTCTTCTTTCTCATAGAGCTCGGCCATCCCGCGACCCCCGTTCCAATCGCCCCAAAGGGGGAGGAACACGTAGTGTCGATCACCGGAAGCGGCGATGCTCTGTGGGCTCTTCAACGCTCCGAAACAATGCTGACGCTTACCCACGTCGCCTGGATGGACGAAATAGTTCTGGGTTGAAAAACCGTCAGCACCCGCGGCGTAGAAGTTGCGCACGGCGGCCCGGTATCGTGCGGGATCCATCAGGCCATGCACATTTCCTCCTATGCCCGCTTCAACCCCTATGGTCGGTTGTAGCTGGGGATAGACATAGCACTCATGCGCTCGGGCCAGGGAGACGAAGTCTTCGTACCGTTCGTTGAAATCCGTGAATCCGGGGTCGCTCGGAGCCACATAGTCGATCAAGCCTTCCTCGATCCACGTGGGGATATCGAATCCCATCACCGAGCACCCACCGAGCTGCTGGGGCACCCGGACGCCGAGTAGAAGCTTCCGAGCCCTCTCGCGCTTCTCACCCGTTTCATCCAGCATCCTGCGGACCCGTCGGACGAAACCGGTCATCAGCCCGTGGTTCTCAGCAGCCTCTTCCCTGGGAAAGCAATCAAGCCAGCGCGTGAAGTTGAACTCGATGCCATCGACATCGAACCGGGTCGCCACTTCCTCCATGATGGAGAAGAGCCAATCGCGAACGCCCTCCACAGCGTAGTTCAGCGCACATCCATACGCGTGGCTTTCGGGGGGCGCTCCACCCCAGGTAGGTTTGTAACCCCTCAGCAGCCAGTCCGGCTTTTCTTCGTAGAGCTTCTCGAAAAACCGGGGGTGGTGACCGTGCCGATCGTTCATCCGAAAACCGGCTAGGCACTCCATGCCCTGCTTGTGGCATTCATCGATGTAGATTTCGACGGGCATCAAGCCATCATCCATCATGGGAACCAGCCGCTGGTGCTGATGGCGGATATCGTACGGGCACTTGTCCGTCCGCCAGAACATGGTCATGGCCTCGGCGAACACTTCCTGCACGACGGTGTCGATACCGCCTTCCTTGGCGTAATTGCGGACAATCTGTCGCAGCTCCTCGGGTTGCGCCGGGTCGCTCAGTTGGCCCGTGGTGTTGGAAGGATCGCTGACATAAACCAGGCGCCGCGTCCCTCGGGGCTTCAAGCTGCCTAGTGCAATGGCTCGCGTCTCCGCATCTGTTGACATTGACTACCCCCTTTGACAGACAGTTTGTACTGTGACCGGGCCCTCGAAATCTAGAAAGGTTTGCCGCTAGCCGACGCGAACCTCTATCGACCTTGCCCGCACGATTTGTGTTCCTCTTGGCTGAAGTAAATCGATGGCTCCTCTATCAAGGTGCAGGCGTCTGGAGAACGCTCCATCCTTGACGATGCTTAGGGTATGGACGCTCGAAAGCGCTGTCAAACACCTTTTCAACGCCCGGTGGACTGCCCGCTACTGTAGCAAGCTAAAGGTCTATCACGGGAAGAAAGCCATTCCCAACACACTTTGGCTTCCGGGGTACGTGCCTCGGGTCCGGCGTTGGAGGCGAGGATGGCACCGCGGAGCGTCAGGCGCACGCGGGCGTCGAAGCCGAATCTGATGCGTCCTTGCTGCTTTCGCCCATCGCGTGTCTCGCATCTACTATTGCTTGGGCGCATCTCTTTCCATTGCCAGCAGGTTGACGTACCATTTGACAACAGTTCTCCGCTTTGCTATGGGAAATGTGGCGTGAGACCGCAAATCCGGCTAATATCAACCTACCAAGAAAAATGGCCCTGATCGTCAATGCGTAGCCCGCAGATCGGCTGAATCCTGACCTATGGACATAACCTCTACGAGTTGGATACTGGGGCTGATGGCGGCGTTTCTAGTCGGATTTTCGAAGACGGCAGTGCCGGGACTCGGCATTCTGATCGTGCCAATGGTGGCCGCCGTGTTCCCGGTGAAGCTGTCGGTTGGCGCGCTCCTGCCCATGCTACTGGTGGGCGACATGTTTGCCATCGCGCGCTACCGCCGACACGCTCAGTGGGCGCAATTGTGGCGCCTGCTCCCGTTCGTGTTTCTCGGCATGATCCCGGCCCGCTTCTTTCTCGCCGAGATACCAGATGAACCCTTCAAGCTATCATTGGGCATCATGGTTCTGCTTCTCATTCTGCTAGAACTCGCCCGCCGGCGCTACGACTGGGAGCGCATGTCCAAATCTATGGCGTTTGTCGGCGCCATGGGCATCTTGGCCGGGTTTACCACCACGGTCGGCAACGTAGCTGGGCCGATCATGAGTGTCTATCTGCTCAGCATGGGCATGCACAAACGCGAGTTCTTAGGAACAGGCGCATGGTATTACGCGATCGTCAACGCCACCAAGATACCCGTTTTTGCGCAACTCGGCATGATCACGGCCGAAACACTCCGCTTCGATCTCATCAGCACACCCCTGATCGTCATCGGCGCCCTCCTGGGAATCGCCGCTCTCCCCAGGATCCCTCAGAAAATGTTCACGGAACTGATCTTCGTGCTAGCTGCCATCGCGGCACTCGGTCTGATCTACTCCGTCCTGCAGGGCGCCGGGGCCTGAGCCACGATCCGCCAGACGGTGTTCTGCTGAGGCATCTATCCACCGGACTGACACGGAAACGGGCACGACGACCGGGAGTAGAGCCGACGATCTGGCGTGCGAACGATAGGCGACTAGGCGGCGTCGGGCGCTGCGATCTGCACGGGCGCGCGCCTGTGAGCCGAAGCGTACGCGGCATCGAGCACGCGCTGGACTTCGCAGAGCTCAGCGAAACTGATGGGGGAGCTGGTTTCCGTCTCAATGGCTTGCACCAACCTCGAAAACACCCGGTCATAGCGATCCCAGATGGACTCGTTATCGACCAAAGACTCTGGCCCGGGCCAGATCGTCAGTTCATCGTCCACGATGCAGGCGTACCCTCGGGTGCCGGTGACGTTCACACTGAAGTCCATGTCGGCCAACTTGTACGGCAATCTCGCCACCGTGACGTCTCCCGTCATCCCACCCTCCAGACACAGCATGAGTTCCGCCCAGTCTTCGTAATCGACTTCAGCATAGTCTGAGTAGAACTTCTGCCCGGTGCGGCAGAAGACGGACGTCACAGGCCGACCGGCCAATGCCAATAGGGTCTGGATGGCATGCGTGCCGATCACGGTCAACTCTCCACCCGGCACCTCCTGACGGTAGCGCCGAGTGGGCTTGAACCCCGGGAAGATGCCGCCGGTGAAATAGAGCCGTACGCTAATATGCTTGATCTCCCCTAGCCGGCCGTCGTCCATGACCTCCTTGAGTCTCTCGCACGCTCGGCTGTTCTGCCAGCCGCAGAGGACAAACCCAACCCCCTTCGAGCGAGCCTCAGCCTCCACCATGAGCCGTGCGTCCTGCACGGTCAAGGCCATGGGTTTGTCCATGATGATGCTCTTATCGCAGGCCAAACCGGCCAGAACGGGTTCGAGCTTCATGGCTGGACAGACCATGACCGAGAGAATGTCTATCTCCGGGGCCCTGACGACCGATTCCCAATCCTCACAATAGGAACAGTTCTTCTCTTGGGCGTACTTTCGGGCCGCGGACACCGGATCGTCGCCGTACTGGTGAAAGCCCCAGCGATCATGAGCGTGAACCGCAGCGATTTCCACCCCGTCGAGCCTCAGCATGTAGTCCTGCAGGTGATGCGTGCCCCATACTCCGTATCCGATGACACCGATCTTGTGCTGTGTCATAGCGTCACGCTTCCATATGCCGAGCCGATTCGAGCGCGCTCAGCAGAATCCCCATGATGCTGCACGACCATTCGAATCTGGGTTCGCGAGTCCGGTTATCGCGGATCGTCCGGGCGAAGTCTTCGATCAAGGAGCGGAAAGCCCGCTGCCAATCGTCTTCTTCCGCTGCTGGCAACTCGACCCTGCGACTTTCCTCCTCATCCCGGCGCTTGATCACGATGTCCGTAACGCCCCAGCCACCGCGCATCTCGCCCTCCGTTCCGATGAGGCGAATCGAGGTCGATGTGGGAAGTGCCTCCCGGGTCAGCATCGAATTCATCTCAAGAGAGCCCGTCAGGCCATTGGCAAAATCGACCTTGGCTAGGACGAAATTCTCGGCCACGCCCAGATACTCTGGCTCGCCCTCCGGATTGCGGTTGATGATCGCTTGAACCGCAACAGGGAGGGCTCCCACGTACATGGCGGCGAGGTCCAGGTCATGCATACCATTATGGCGCCAAACGCTCCCCAGTTGCGTTGTGAGGTAGAGGCTCTCGGGATTCCTCTGCGGCCAACGCCGTCCCGTGTTGACCGACTCAAAATGGCGCAGTTCACCGATCTCTCCCCCTTGAAGCAGCTCTCTCATGAGCACGAACGGGCGGCGGCGGCGCTCGCTCTGCGCGACCTGTAAGTGGAGACCAGTACGCTCCTTCACAGCCTTTAGACGTTCGAGTTCTTCGAAGCTGGTGCACATGGGCTTCTGCAAGAGCACGTGCTTGCCGGCTTCCAAGGCTTTGATCGCGTGTTCCGCATGGCACCAGTCCGGGGTGGCCACCTGCACCATTTCGATGTCATCGTCTCGCAGCATGGCATCGTAATCCCGGTAGGCATTCACCCCATACTTCGCGGCATACGCTTCCACCTCAACGGAGATATCGCACAGTGCCACCAGTTCCACGATTTCAGAGCGCCTCGTGGCCGGCAAGTGACACCCAGTGGCAATGTTCCTGCCGCCGGCTCCGATAACGGCGGTTTTCACCGGTTCGAAACGGGACATCGCACCGTTCCTTTCAAGGGTGTGGCCACTCCCCTCGGGTGGCCGGAAAGCTCGGTACGCTGGCTCGTCCCCAGTAGCGCCGGTCGTGTACTGCTCCGCAGGACGCATCCCCGTAGATTACCCACTGGAACTGGGCCAAAGCGAGCGTCCTGCGCATCTCCTACGTTGAGACCACCGAGAGTTCGTGTCGAGCCAGGTAGCGTTCGTGTTAGCTCCACTCCTTGGCCCCGAGAGTCACCTCTCAACCACCTCGCTGATGTCGATGAGGGTCATCTGCCGTCCGTCGCCGCCGTGGGCTGAATCGATGACGATGATGCGGCCATCAGGGCTATGGCGCGGATGGAGGTCGCAGCGCCATTCACCCGCGTAGTCCGGGGGTGCATGGAAATCGCCTAGTGGGAGCCTTCTCCCGCTGGAGACATGGTAAAGGTAGAGCTGCTGAAGTCTATGCCCCTCATCGGGGTAGGTATCGTTGAGGATCCACTCACCCCCCGGCAGATAGCTGCAATGCCCGTTGACAGTCATCACACCCTTCCCGACGACCTCCACTTCGCGCGAACCATCGCAGTAGAGGTAGAAGGCACCTTCGTGGGACGGGTGCCAGGACCAGGCAAGGATGTGTTCCGGGTCGCGCCAGATGAAGTGGGAGGTCCTCCCGTAGTCGTCCACGACGCGAACGTCTCTCCCATCGGGCGTCGCCGTCAGCATGCGAGTGTCGAATCCCCCCAGGCCAAACCGCCAGCGGTGTAGAAAGACGAAGCGCGATCCATCGGGATTGAAGAGGAGATGGTTGAAATAGTGCTTGGCCGCGCTCAGATCACCGCTCGGATAGGGGATGTTCGCCACTTCGGCAATCGTAAGGATCAACTCACTCTCCCCTGTCTCCAGGTCTATCCGGAAAATCCCGGAGTCTTCCGGCGCGAGGACGTCCCGATTGGGGTCCTCAACCCCCGCGTAGCCGTACCCGGGGCGCATGTGGTGGATGCGGCGAAAATCCACCCCCAAGGCCGTGCGGCCATCGGGGCCGATGGTATAGATGGCTTCCGGCAGGATTCGCTTCACGCCGGTCTTCACGTTGAGAACATGGCTGACGAAGCGGCCTTCGGCGCGGTCGTTCCATAGGATTTCGGCATCCGACCCCGGCCGCCACTGGAGCATGCAGCCCTGCTGCCAGCACCAGGCTCGGCTCTCCCCCAGCTCTATCCAGCGATCCCCATCAGACAGATCGGCCATGCCGATCCCGATGGCGTCGTCCGGACCCGGCGACCGGCCTTCGAAATCGACTTCCAGGCCCAGAACGTAGCGGCAAGATGGATCGAAGTGGAGCTTATCGTAGTAACCGGACCAATGATACCGCGGCCCCTTGGTAATCGGGCGGAGAGGAAGAGACGGTGGCATCCCTTCGTTACTCGCTCAACGTCTCGAACAGCGCCTGCGCGATGACCATGTGTGCCGCAGGGTTGGGGTGGACCGGTTCCGGACAGAAGGCCCCCGTCTCCCGGTGCTTCAAGTGTTCCCCGAAGATTTCGTGGAGTTCGACGAGCCGCGTCCCGTAGCGGGCGCTCAGCCTTTCCACCGCCTCGATGTAACGGGGGATCAACTCCAGCACCTGACTCCGGAAGGTTCCTCCCGAGCGGTCGGTGGAAATGTAGAAGGGCGTGAGCAGCACTACCGGGCACTCCAACTCCCGCTCGGTCAAATCAAGAAGCTTGTCATAGACCCCCTCGAAGCGCTCCGAATTCACCGCGCCCTCGGCTCCACGGAGATGGCTGTGCAAGTCATTGATCCCGATCTTGATCGAGAGCCGATCGGGCTTACAGAAGAGTACATCATCCCGCCAGCGCTCCCGGAGGTCGGTGACCCGGTTGCCTCCGATCCCTTTGTTGATATAGCGAATTTGCCGCCCAGGATAGTGCGTCGTCACCAACTCGGAGAATATCCGTGCGTAGCCGTTCCCGAGCGGCGCCTCCGGTCCGCGGCGCCCGCAATCGGTGATGCTGTCCCCGATGAATAGAAGCGTTTGGCCGTCCTCGACCCAGAACTCGCCCATCGCTTTCCCCTGCCTTGGACCGCTCGTGCCGCGACGCTGCCTACCGATGGTCCTCCGCCGCGTCCTGCGGCACGTAGCCGACCACTTCGCGGGCGTGTTCGACGTCGCGATAGCTCCAGCGGTTGTTCGACACCGCGTAGAAGATGTCGAACCGGAGGGCCTCGGGCGCCCCAATACACCGCTCCACCATCTGGGCGATGTCGCGCTGGCTGCACCACACCGAAAAGTGGCGAGGTTGAGACGGACGGTCGTCGCGATTGACCGCTCCGATGCGCAAGCAGAGGATCGACAGGTGGGACGTATCCACATAGTGTCGGGCCAAGGCCTCCCCCCACACCTTGCTGCAACCGTAGAGCCCGGCCGGCCGCACCGGTGTGTGGTGGGTTAGCTTCCCCCAGGTCTCGGCCACCCGGTCGTAGTGCCCTTCAGCTAGCGCCTTGTAAGGCATTTCCCACTCATAGCCCGTCATGGTGGCGCCGCTGCTCGCATAGACGATCCGCCCGACCCCGGCTCGACGGGATGCTTCGAAGACGTTGTAGGTGCCGATCACATTGTGGTGGAGGATCTCATCCCAAGTGCCATCTGCCCGAGCCAGCGCCGCCAGATGCACCACCACATCGACGCCTTCAAACACCGGAAGAATCCCCTCCAGATCGCCGATGTCCGCCCGGTGGCATACCACCCCCGGCACGTCGCTGCGATTCAGCGCGATCAACTCGTATCGGGCCTCCAGCTTCCGGCGCACCACGCCGCCGATCAGGCCGCTCATGCCAGTGATCAGGACCTTTTTCCGGGCCACCCCTCGACCTCCAGTCTACCGCAAGGCTCTACATGCCCGTGATAGGGTGCATCTCCGCCGCCGACCAACCAGAAGGTTCATCTCGCGTGCGGTGGACCGCCCCATCACTCCGGGAACTCATAGAACGCGATACAGACGCCCGCCGGGTCCAGGACTGCAAACTCCTTCGATCCCCAGGGCTTGGCTTCCAGCTTTCCAATCGGGTGAATCATTGATCCACCCTTCGCCTGATACTCCGCGTAGAGCCCTTCGACGCCATCAACCTGGATTCGTAAGGCGGTCTGCTCCGCCACGTGCCTGTCAACATTCTGCTGAAGCATGATCTCAGCCGAGCCGCGTTTGACGATCGCCATCGTAGCCGGGTCGCCTTCCCTGTGGACCGTCTCGAAGCCCAACTGCTGTTCATAGAACGCAATGACCCTCTCGACGTCGGCGCCGGACGGGATGAGTGGGGTCACGGCCCCGAGGACGGGTGGGTTGCTCATGGTGGTCCCTCCACAGGTAGAATGGTAGCGCGGCTTGGTGTCCGAGCGTCGGTTTCACTTCCTCGCGTACTGCAGGAAGAGTTCATCGCGAACATCCGTCGGCGCGCGCTTTCGCCGGGGTGATCCTAGAGATGCCGCCGGGTTGAGACTTCGCGCGGCACCCTATAACCCTGTAGCCACCCCATAGCCTCGCTCAGCCCTCGCTTTGGTGCGGTAATCGGCTTGACGGTACGCGGCCAATGGATCGAGCGCCCCGCCCTGGCGGCGTCGGGCCTCGCGCACCAGTGGCCCGACATCCGTGCGGAAGGCCCGCTGGAGCAGCTCCTGGGCCATGGCGGGGTCATTGGCCTCCTGGACGGCTTCGAGGGCTCGAGTATCGACGATCAAAGCCTGGGTGAGCGCTCGCTGAATCGCTTCGACCGACTGAATCAAGTCTTCGATCGGGTCCTTGATGTTATGTGATGCGTCTATCATATAGGTCCAGGGCGGGTTGTCCACCGCCGGGTCGTTCGCGCCCGCGACCAGTTCACAGAAGACCAGGAAGAGCGTGAAAGGCCGCAGACTACCCGCCGTCAGGTCGTCGTCCGCGTACTTGGCGTCATTGAAGTGGAAGCCGCCGAGCTTGCCAACGCGCAGGAGATAGGCCACGACCTGCTCGACATTGCATCCCTGGAGGTGATGCCCGAGATCGACCAGGCACAGACACCGTTCGCCGACTTCCCGCGCGATCATCCAACTCGCGCCCCAGTCGCTCACGACCGTCGAGTAGAAAGGCGGCTCAAAAGGCTTGTGCTCGGTGTGCATCACCCAGTCGTCGGGCAATTCAGCGTGAATCTCGCGCAGGCAACCGATCACGCGGTCGACAGCGCGGCGCATGTGTTGCTGGCCCGGGTGGTTCGCGCCGTCGGCCAGCCAGATGGTCAGCGCCTTGGTGCCGAGCGCCTTCCCGATTTCGACGCATTCCAGGTTGTGCTCGATCGCCTGCCGCCGCACAACTGGGCCGGTGTGGCTCATCGAGCCGAACTTGTACGAGTGCGGCTGATCCGGCTGGTCCTGAAAGGTGTTGGAATTGACCGCCGCGAACGATAGTCCCATCGAAGCCGCCCTTTTTGACAGGGCATCGGCGTCGTCGGGGTAGTCCCACGGAATATGCAGGGAGATGGACTTCACCGATGCCGTGAGCTTCCGCAGCGCTGCTATGTCCTCGACCTTCTGCTCGACGCTCGTCGGCTCACCGCCCACCGAGAACCGCCCGAAGCGCGTGCCCCCCGCTCCCAGCGCCCAGCTCGGCGCGGCCACGTCAAAGCCGGCCACCCCCTCGATGGCCGCCTCAGCGTCGATCCCGTCCTCCGCCAGCTCGCTCGACACGAACTCCAATGCGCTTTCGTGCCGCGCCATGCCCCGCTCGTTGATGCTCGCCACAGCTTCGTCCACGGCCCCAAGCAGCGCTGTGGTCTCACTCATCCCACTCATGCCTCCCCCAAAATGGAAAGCTGTTTAAGCAACGTCATCGACCGCACGAGCCGCTCCTGCAGCGCCTCCAGCACCCTGCAGCAGAGCCACAAAAGGAGTGCCTCAATGCCAAGAAAGGTCACTTGACGATGCCATGTCGATGCCTTATCGCTACTTAGTGCAATTTTGAAGTGGGGTGCTTATGAGGGTTGAAGCGCGCTGGCGGAAGCTCACCGAGGAAGGCAAACCCACTGTTGCCTGTACCCACGCCACTGCAAGATCGGCGATGGGCAGACGAGCTTCCGCTTCATCCGTGAGAACGAGGGCGGGGCGCCCTACCCGCTCGGCTACGGTCGCCCCGCCACCCGCACTGCAGCACTGAACACCCCGGCTACTCCGGGTCCAGATCGGTCCGATCCGCCAACCCGCGCGGTCGCCCGAGCACCGTCGCGAGGATGATCCCCTCCCCCAGCGTACGCGGGGAGAGGCGAACGGATGCATGCCGCCGCATGGGCCGCCGCGAAGCAGCGGGCGGCGCCGGGCCATCGGACGGGGGAGGTTCGCGGATCGGCGTAGGCTCTTCCGGTTCAGCCATGGTGGGCACTGGCTCCGATGGCTGCGGCGGGGCCTCAGCCTCGGCCATCTCGCGGCGGATCTGCTCCCACAGGCTCGCCGGCTCAAGCATAGGCGGTGCCGATTCGGGCGTAGGTGGCACCGATTCGGGCATAGGCGGCACCGAAGGCTGCTCCTGACGCTCCGTTCCGACCTGTGGCGACTCGGGTACACTGAGCCGCTTGCCCGCCCCGTCTGCGCGCCGGGACCTCTTCACCAGCGCAGCGATGATGCTGTACGCGGCGAAGAACAGGAAGAGAAGAAGGGTACCGAGATCGTCCACCGTTACCTCGCGTCAGATGCTAAGTGTTTCTCTCGCCTTCGTCCGCGCCCGCATCGTCATCCGTGGTACGTGAGATTGAGCTTCGCATCTCCGTGTCCGCCTGGATGTTCCGCATTCGGTAGTAGTCCATGAGCCCGAGGTTGCCGCTGCGGAACGACTCGGAGATAGCGAGCGGAATTTCGGCCTCGGCCTCCACCACCTTCGCCCGCATCTCCTGGACGCGCGCGGTCATCTCCTGCTCGGCTGCAACGGCCAGTGCCCGTCTCTCTTCGGCCTTTGCCTGTGCGATGTTCTTGTCCGCCTCCGCCTGGTCGGTCTGCAGCTTGGCGCCGATGTTCTCGCCGACATCCACGTCCGCGATGTCGATGGAGAGGATCTCGAACGCTGTGCCGGCGTCCAAGCCTTTTCCGAGCACCGTCTTGGAGATCGTATCCGGATTCTCTAACACCTTCTTGTGCGATACCGAAGAACCGATGGTCGACACAATCCCCTCGCCGACGCGCGCGATGACCGTCTCCTCGCCCGCGCCACCCACGAGCCGCTCGATATTGGCCCGTACCGTGACCCGCGCCGTGGCCCTGAGCTGAATGCCGTCCATCGCGACGGCCGCCACCAAGGGGGTGGGGATGATGCGCGGATTGACGCTCATCTTGACCGCTTCGAGAACGTCGCGGCCCGCGAGGTCGATGGCCGCGGAAGTTGCGAAGTTGAGGTTAATCTTCGCCTTATCGGCCGCGATCAGCGCATTGACGACATTATCGACGTCCCCGCCGGCCAGGAAGTGCGTCTCCAGAAGGTCGGAGTTGACATCGAGGCCCGCCTTTGTGGCGCTGATCTGGCTTTTGACGATGACGTTCGGGGGCACACGACGCAGCCGCATTCCGATCAGGCTGAAAAGCGTGACGGGGACTTTGGCCGCCAGCGCCGAAATCCACAGCGTCACCGGGATCGCCCAGATCAAGATGTAAAAGCCCAGGATCAGGGCGACGACGATCACCAGGACGAGGCCCGCGCTTAATGGCATGGCTCTTGCCTCCTTCGGGGCGAGATGTGTGACTCACGCGCAAGAAAAACCGGGTAACTCCAGACGTTATCCGAGATCGACCACAATCCGACGGCCCTCCACACGGACGACCCACGCCAACGTAACGGCTCCAATGTAGCACCTGTCGGTGACCACATCAAGGCGCGCATCAGGTGGCCTCCCGTACGACCACGCGCGTGCCCTCGGTCGCGATCACCTCCACCGGCGTGTCCTGTGGGATGAACGTCCCCTCGGTCACCACGTTGACGCGCTGGCCGTCGACGAGCGCCATGCCCGCGGGCCGCAGGTACGTGAGCGTCACGCCTCGTTGGCCCACGAGGCCATCTTGCCCCGGAGGGGATGAGGCGTAGCCGTCGGTCTGAGTTAGCTCGGTGGCGAGGATGACACGATCCCACAATGAGGTGCGCGGCAAAGTCTTGAGTATCACCGCCGCAAGCCCGGCGGAGACGATCAGCGACAATCCCACGAGCGTAAAAGCATTCCACAGCTCCTCAGATGACCAGAAGCGCGACTCGCCTACCAGACTCAGGAAGAGACTGGCGCCGATGGACGCGATGCCCATCACGCCAGCTACTCCGAAGCCGGGAATGACGAGGACTTCGAGCAGTATGAGGAGGATGCCCACCAGAAACAGCAGGACCTCCGCCCAACTCGCCAGTTCGACGATCAGATGCCCGCCGAAGAAAAGCGCAAGCGCCGTGAAGCCAATGATGCCGGGAAAGCCAAGCCCTGGCGTCCGCAGTTCCGCGAGCAGACCCAGAAATCCGACCGTCATCAGGAGCGAACTCACGATGGGGTGGGTGAGGAACCGAACGATGTCCTCCGCCCAGTTCACATCCACCCGCCGGACTGACGCCCCCTCCAGACCGGCCAGCGCCAGCGCTTCGTCCAACCGATCCGCCTCGGCATCGGCGATGCCGTGTTCGACCGCCTCCTGGGTGGTTAGGGTGAGCAGCCTGCCCTTTGGCGCCAGATTGGGGATGTCGATCTCCTCATCCACCATCGCTTCCGCAAGCTCCGGAGAGCGCCCGCGCCGCTCGGCGGTCGCGCGCATCTCCGCGCGGAAATAGGAGATGATCTTCTCCGAGGCCTTCTTCCCCGACGCGTCCACAGCCGTGGCAGCGCCGATGGAAGCGCCCTTCGCCATTGCAACCTTTTCCGCTGAGAGCGTGATCAGCGCCCCCGCACTGATGGCGCGCTTGTTCACCCAGGCGATCGTTGTGCTCCGCGCATTCATGATCGTGTCCCGGATCTCGGTCGCCGAGTCAACCCGTCCACCGAAGGTATTGATCTCGAAGACGATGGCCTCGGCGCCTTGCGCATCCGCTTCGGTCACAGCCCGCTCCACGAAAGCGGCGAGGCCCCCATCAATCATGCCTTCGATGGGGATCACAACCACTTCACCCTCGTCAGCCGAGCGAATCACGCCCGCCGACGCGAGCAGCATCACCAGGGCCAGGCCACCCACGCCCCCCCGACAACTGACCATGCGCCTCAACCTCCCACCATACCACTGGTTACACTTGCCTCATGGTACCGCACACTCGCCCCGGTGTCAATCACCATGCTACCCCCGTCCGGTCACGCGAAACGCCGTTGATAAGTGGCGCCCTCGCTCGATTGATTATAATATGCAACGTCCTTTTCACACCATTTGACGACAGGCGCCGCAGCGCGTTCCCACGGCACGGGTGACTGGGGCCGCGCTGCGGCAAAGGTTGATGAGCGCATGAGTCGAAAGCCCTCGCCGGAGAAGGCGGCCAGGGAGCGCATGGCCGCTTTGGCTCAGGACATCGCTGAACACAACCACCGGTACTTCATCCTGGCCGAGCCTACCATCACCGACGAGGCGTACGATGGCATGGTGAGCGAGCTTGCCGCCCTGGAGCGCGATTACCCCCACCTCGCTCTGCCCGACTCGCCGACCCAGCGCATTGGTGGACAGCCGACGGGAGCCTTCCCGGCCGTGACCCACAACCCACCGATGCTAAGCCTGGCCAACACGTACGCCGAGGACGATGTGGTGGAGTTCGACAGGCGCGTCCGCTCCCTTGTGCCGGACGAATCGGTCCGATACGTCACGGAACTGAAGATCGACGGGGTGGCGTTGAGGCTGGGCTACCGCGACGGCCTCTTGAGTCTCGGCGCCACGCGAGGCGACGGCGCAACGGGCGACGATATCACGGCCAACACGCGCACCATCCGCACAATCCCGCTGCGCCTACGCGGAAAGCCCATTAGCGCCGAAATTCGCGGCGAGGTCTTCCTCACGACCGAGGACTTCCAGAAGCTCAACCAGGAGCGCGAAGCAGCCGACCTACCCCCTTTCGCCAATCCGCGAAACGCCGCTGCCGGCGGGCTCAAGATGCTCGACCCGAGCGACGTCGCCAAGCGGCGGTTGAGCTTCGTAGCTTATTGGTTGCAGAGCAACGACTTCCGGATCGACAATCGTGCTACGCTCCTGGGGACCCTGCGTGAGCTGGGCCTTCCGGTGAACCCGCACTGGGCGGTGCACGATGACCTCGAGAGCGTCGTGGCCTATTGCCACCAGTGGGAGGCTCGACGCGACGACCTGCCCTACGAGATCGACGGCGTAGTCGTCAAGGTCAACGCTCTCGACCAGGAGGCCCGCCTGGGCGCGACGGCCAAGAGTCCACGGGGCGCCATCGCGTTCAAATTCCACGCCCGGGAAGCGCGCACGGCCATTGAAAGCATTCTGCCATCCGTTGGACGCAGCGGCGTCGTGACACCCATCGCCCTGCTCGAGCCCGTCGCCCTCGGGGGCACGACCGTCAAGCGAGCCTCGCTCCACAACCAGGACGAGATCGAGCGGCTGGACGTACGCATAGGCGATACCGTCATCGTCCAGAAGGGCGGCGATGTCATCCCGAAGGTCGCGCGCGTTGTGCTCGAAGCGCGCCCATCGGGAACCGAACCTTACCACCTGCCCGAGGCATGTCCCTCCTGTGACGCGCAACTGGTGCGAGAGGCCGACGAGGTAGCGACGCGCTGCCCGAATCTGGTCTGCCCGACGCAGGTACGCAGGCGCATCGGGCACTATTGCAGCCGTGGCGCGATGGACATCGAAGGCATGGGCCCGGCCTTGATCGATCAGCTCGTGCGGGAGAGCCTGGTGGCCGAACCCGCCGACCTCTATGGCCTCGCCGCCGAGCAGCTTGCGAAGCTTGAGCGTATGGGCGAGAAGTCCGCCGTCAACGTGCTGGCATCCATCGCCAAGAGCCGGGGGCGCTCGCTGGACCGTCTGATCTTCGGTCTGGGCGTCCGGCACGTGGGGGCGAACGTCGCGCGCGTCCTGGCAAGGGCCTTCGGCTCGCTGGATGCCCTGGCCACAGCGCCCCCTGAGGCGCTCGAAGATGTCTCCGAGGTGGGACCGGTGATCGCGGAGAGTCTGCGCGCTTTCCTTTCTGAGCCGCGCAACCAACGAGCCATCGAGCGGCTGCGCGAAGCCGGTGTCGATCCGCACGAAGAGGTGGTACGGGAGGCTCAGGCCCAACCGTTGGAGGGCCAGACTGTAGTCCTGACGGGCGCGCTCAGTGGCCTCACGCGTGAAGAGGCAGCGGACGCCGCCCGGAGGCTAGGCGGAAGGGTGGCCTCGAGCGTCAGCCAGCGGACAGACCTGGTCATAGCCGGCGCCAATCCCGGCAGCAAGTTCGCCAGGGCGTCCGAGTTGGGGGTGCGCGTGATGGAGGAGCCGGAGTTCCTGGCCCTCCTGCGTGAATCGGGCGGGGAGCAACCTTGACAGGGAAGGCCCCGGGGCGTACTGTACGCTACTTTTGGGGCTGTAGCTCAGGGGGAGAGCACTTGTCTGGCAGACAAGGGGTCGCGGGTTCAAATCCCGCCAGCTCCACCAACCGGAGTGGTGAAGAGATCGCCGTTCGGCTTCGGTGCGTCTCCGCGCGGCGATTTCGTTTGATCAGCCGAAAGGGCCTTTAGCTTTGAGCACGCATCGGTTGTCGAAACGTTGGAGGCAAGAGGCGGCTTTGCTGAATGTCCTTCCGGGCCTGTCGAGGGGCAGCGCTCGAGCGTGGCTTCTCGTGCTCTGCCTGGGTCTTGCCTGCGGGGAAAGCCAAGCCGATAAGGAGTACGAAAGGGGCCTGCGTTACCTCAATGAAGGCGACATCAACAGCGCCTTCAAGGCTTTTGAGAGTGCAACAAAGCTCGACCCCAACCACGCCAAGAGCCACAATGAGTTGGGCCAACTCTACACCCAGATGGGCTTCAACGCCGACGCCGAGACGCACTTCAAAAAGGCCGCCGACGCCGATCCCAAGATGGCTGAGCCTTACAACAACCTGGCCAACCTGTATGCCGACCAGAAAAAGCACGACTTGGCCATCGCCACTTACGAGCGCGTCATCGAGCTAAGACCTAGCCTGGCTGTGGTTCACCACAACCTGGGGCGCGTCTACGAGGAAAAGGGCCTCAACGCCAAGGCCGCCGACGAGTACGAGCGCTACATCACACTCGACATCCATGCCTCGGACATCGAGAAGATCAAGGCGAAGATCCGGATTCTGCGCGGCGAGCCCGCCCCCTAACCGATCCCGTATCCGACCTGACCGAGAACGGACCTGCTAGGCCTCGGAGCTTTTCGAACCGGCTTCCTCGGCCACGCCGGCCGGCGTCTGATCATTGCCTGAGACCGCCTGAGCAAGCTCTGGCTCGATTCGAGACGACGACACGGCAGCCGCGTGGCGCGGGAGTGTTTCGACCTCCGCCGGCCGAGAGAAGACGTAAGCCGCGGCAACGCCTAGTGCGAAGCCCCCCACCGCAGCGACAATCAGCCACTCCGCGTCTACGCGCCCCTCATCGCTCGCACCCAACCAGCCATCCATGACTCGCATCCCATGTCCTCCCAAGGTAACCTCTAGCATCCCGCTCTCCCGGACCGATCCCGCCGAACCCCCAGACAGCGCGAGGCCCTATCGCCCGGACGGATCGCCGAAGCGTCCTTTGTCAATATGCAGCTACAAGCACCTGTTGTCTAATACGCGTTACCATCGTTTCTCCTCGTCAGGTACGTAAACGTCGGTCTCGGGGTGGAAATCCGCCCACGCGAACCAGTAAAGCTCCATGAAGCGCACGGGATCGAGCCTTTCGTCCGTGAGCGGGCCGCGCTCAGCCTCTCCGGTCAACAGATTCCAGACCGTGCCCGTTTCATCGTCGGCAGCTCGACCGCCCTGGGCGCCATCCGGGAAGGTGAGCGTCCTATCCCCTATGATGGCCGCATACGCCGCAGAGGCATGGGTCTGGGGATCGTGGAACACGACGATCGGGATTCCCTCCAGAACATCGGTCACGAGCGTTCGACCGTCGGAGAAGGCGCTGTGCGGATATGCCCTTGCCGCTCGGCCCACCTGCACCCCGATAACCTTCTCCTTATTCTTGAGCCGCCTATCGTGCCGGATGGGACCGTCGAAGATGCCGACATCGTTCGACGTGAAGTAGCTTTCGTACGGCGACCGCTGGTCCGCCCGACCCCGGTCATCCACGAGTATCACCGTGCGGGGATGCTGTTTACGCCATTCGCCCCAGGTCACGCGCGGTATGCCCGCAACCCACCGCAGCTTCTTGCCCTTCATCTCGCCCCCCACCGCCTCGCCCGTGATCTGCGACCAGAGCGAAGCCGTCTTGCCATCATACATCAAAAGCGCGTTCTGCCAGAGCTTGCCCGAGACGCCGAACTCCAGCACATCCCCATCCAACTCGCGGCTGTACACGACAGCCGAAGCGCACAGCGGTCACCACGTGACGGCGATCGGCCGGCCCCCTACTACGTCGTTGAAGATCTCGTGGTTATCCAGGAGATTGATCGAATACGCGCGGCTCTCGCCACCGATGGAGATTCCGATGACGTGAGCGCCATCGGCGATCCGTACCTCTTCAGCGAGGACAAACCGCGGTTTGAAGAGAGCGGGGATCCCATCGCGCGGCAGGACCGTGCGGATCGGGTTGCCCGGGCGGGGCCCCGCAGCGAAGGCGACCGCACCAGCCGCAAGCGCCAGAAACGTCACAACCAGCATGTTCCCAACGCGTTTCATGTATCTACCGCCTCCGTTTCAGTCATGTGCCAAATCCATTGCCCATTGGCAGCATGGTACTTACGGTGGCGCAAAGCGGAATATAAGACCCACGACATTTGCGGTAATCGGAGAGCCATCGAAGAGCGTAAATCCCATCATACCAACGGAGTGCATCGGGTCACACAGCCCTAGCGGCGGCGCGCGCTGCTGCTAGGGCGTGCTCGATGCCCTCGCGATCGACGTCGGGGTGGGTGACTAGGCGGACTCGCCCATCGTCGAAGGCGATGCACAGGACACCGCGATCGGCCAAGCGCTCGACGAACTCAGCGCCCGAAAGGCCGCCGCCATCGAACGACACATAGAGGATGTTCGTTTGTACGGTTTCAAGGTCCACCGAGATGCCGGGCAGTTCGGCCAGGCCCTCAGCGAGACGGCGCGCGTTGGCGTGATCCTCGGGCAGCCGCTCGACCATCTCCTCGAGCGCGACGATCCCCGCAGCAGCGAGCACGCCCACCTGACGCATCCCGGCACCCAGCATCTTCTTGACGCGTACCGCCTCCTCGATGAACGCGGCCTCTCCCGCAAGGACTGAGCCCACCGGTGCCCCCAGGCCCTTGGAGATACAAAACATGACCGAGTCCACAGGACGCACGATCTCCGCCGCCGAGATGCCCAGCGCCGCCGCCGCGTTGAACAGCCGTGCGCCATCCATGTGGCACAGCACGTCGTGGGCGTGAGCGACGTCCGCAAGAGCCGCAAGCTTGGCCGGAAGAAGGACCGTTCCCCCGGCCCCATTGTGCGTGTTTTCCAGGCAGAGCAGGCCCGTGCGCGGGTGGTGCACGTCAGGAGTCCGGATCGCCCTCTCGACCTGCGAAGGCTCGAGGTGACCGAAGCGATCCCCGTCCAAGGGCCAGACCTGCAGGTTGGCCAGGCGACCCACCCCGCCCGCCTCCGCCACGTTAATGTGGCACCGCCGCTCCAGGATGACTTCCTCGCCAGGGCGCGCATGTACCATAAGCGCAATGAGATTCGCCATGGTGCCGCTAGGCACGAACACGGCGGCCTCCTTGCCGAGACGCTCGGTGGCCAGCTCTTGCAGCCGCATGCAGGTGGGGTCGCCGTCGAGGACGTCGTCGCTCACTTCGGCCTCGGCCATCGCGCGGCGCATGGCCGGCGTGGGCCGCGCGACGGTGTCGCTGCGCAGATCTACAATGCTCATATCGGGGTGTCCCCTTCCTCCTGGCCGAACCAAGCCGAAAGCTCCGCTGCCAGAGCCTCGGCCGAGGGCGCGGCGAATGTCTCCGTCGGCAGCGCTTCCAGGAACGCCCTGCCGTACCAGGTTTTCATCACGCGCGGATCGAGGAGAACCACGGCACCCCGGTCGCGTCGCGTACGGATCAGGCGCCCACAGCCCTGCCGGAGGCGTATGACCGCCTCGGGGACGGAGTAGGCTCGAAAGGGGTCCTCGCCCATCTCCGCGAGGCGTTCGAGCTGCGCTTCGACCAGCGGATCGCTGGGCACGGCGAAGGGAAGACGCATGATTGCAAGAACTTCCAGCGCCTCACCCGGGACGTCAATCCCTTCCCAGAAGCTGTCCGTGCCCAAGAGCACCGACTCCCGGTCCGCCTTAAACTGGGCGAAGAGGCTTCCGCGCGATCCGTCGATGCCCTGACCCAAGACGCAGATACCCTGCGCCTCCAGGGCCGGCTTGAGATGGGCGTACGCCTCACCGAGTGCGCTGTGCGAGGTGAACAGCGCCAGGGCACCTCGGCGGGTCTCCAGCACCAGCCGTTCGAGCGCTCGTGCCGCTTCGGCAGTGTGATGCCGCGACTTGGGTGACGGTAGGCCAGTCAGCACCGCGGCTCGCACCTGAGAGGCGTAGTCGAAAGGTGTGCCCGTCGCCAGCGCCCGAATGCGGTCGGGGTCGTCGAGGTCCAGCCCGAGGCGCCCGGCCATATAGTCGAACCGACCGCCCACAGCCAGGGTCGCCGACGTGAAGACGCCCGCGCGCAGGCGGTCGAGCAGAAGCGTGCGGATCCGCTCAGCTATGTCTATCGGGCTGGCATTAAGGCTCATCCGGCGCACATCGCCATCCTGCGGCAGTTCGGCCCAGTAGACGTACTTGGGGTCATCCGCGGCGGCGAGGAACTCGATGTCGGATGCACACTCGGCACACGCCTCTCTGGCACCGTTAAGGCCGCTGATCAGATCGTCAGTATTTCGCAGTCCGCCGACCGGGAGACCGGAGAGTTCGTGAGCCACCTGGTCAACTTCATCCACCAGTGCCCGGAGCCTCTCGACGGCATCAGCCAGCGCGTTACGGGCATCCTCATCGTCAAAGACGCGGTCATCGGGGCGAATGCGGACCCTCGCAGCCTGTGGATCGCCGCGCTCACGAGCGAGCGCCCGAAGCGGCTCCATGCGGTTCTCAAACAGCCCATTGATCCCCGGTGACACCGACATCGCCAGCCCCTCCAGGCGCGTCAATTGCGCCACGATACCCCTGGATGCCTCCAGAACGGTGGGATCGTCCGCGCGTTCGAGCGCCTGACGTACGAGCACGGTCGCGCCGGTCTCTCCCTGATCGCGGCGATAGACGCTCCCGATGGCGTCGGCGACGATCCACGGAGTGAGGCGGCGTCCGAGGTGCTGAGCGGCCGTCCTCTCTAAGTGGTGTGCTTCGTCAACGATGAGCTCGTCGTAGTCACCGAGCACCCCGCCGCCGCTCGCCAGATCAGCGAACAGAAGCGCGTGGTTGACGATGACCAAGTGCGCCTCCTGGGCCAGGCGCCGGACGCGGTGGAGACGGCAATTGCCTTGGGCGCGGCACCGCTCGGAAGGACAGGAGGCCCCATCCGACGCGATCTTAGCGATGAGCCCCGGGGCCCTTCGGGGCCGCACGGCCGTGTTCTCGGCCAGGTCGCCGGTTCGGGTCTGGTCCAGCCAGGTCACCAGTGGAAGGGCAGCACGGCGTTCGCGAGGCGTTAGCGCGCTCTCGGGTCGCTCAGCGATGAGGCGCCACTTGGCGGTGCAGACATAGTTGGCGCGCCCTTTGAGCAGAACCGCCCGAAACGGGACGCCGAGGACCTCGCCGATCGCGGGGATGTCCTTGGTGAAGAGCTGATCCTGCAGCGTCTTCGTCTGGGTCGAGATGATCACACGGCGCCCGTTCCGGAAAGCCCACAGGATGGCGGGCACGAGGTAGGCGAAGGACTTGCCCGTGCCGGTCCCGGCCTCGACCAACAGAAGCTGATCCGCATTCAGCGCCTCGACGACGGCTTCCGCCATCCGCACCTGCTGCGGACGGGGCTCGTAAGCCAGCATTGCGCGCGCCAGAGAGCCCTCGAGATCGAAGATCGCCCGCACCTCGGCGGGATCAACCGAGCTCTCACCCTTCCCGTCACTAGCGACGGAAGCGGGGACTTCCGCCTCCCAGACGTTGGCGCCCCCAACACTCAGGTGCTCGGCCGAGCGGACGGGTCCCTTTGAAGGAACACGCGAGCGCGGGCGTCCATTGGAGGCCAGCGCCCGCAGGAGCTGGGCCGTGGGATCCGACTCGTCGCCAACCAACCGCACCAGGAGAGCGAGTACCGCCTCGTCGAGCTGTCCCAGCTCCTCTATCAGCGCTCTGAAGAGAGCCGCCGTCGAAAGGGCATCGGAGAGCGCCCGATGGCCGACCGTCCCCACCTCGCCGAGCCAGGCGCGAAGGGTCTCCAGACGATGGTTCCGCAGCCGGGGAAGCGCGATACGCGAGAGCTCGGCGGTGTCGTAGGCGATCGCCTGACGCAGGTGCGCCGAGGTGCGGCCGATAAAGCCGACGTCGAAGGAGGCATTGTGAGCCACGAGCGGCAGCCTCCCAACGAAGGCCTCGAGATCGGGCGCGACGGCCTCCCAGGGCGGCGCGTTGGCAACGTCCTGCTCGGTGATGCCCGTCAGGCGCGTGATGGCGAGCGGAATCGGGAGGCGAGGCTGAACGAGCGTGCGAAACGGGACCCCGTCCGCTTCAGGCTGACCCGGCAGGCCAAGCTGGCCTGGCAGAACCTTGACCGCTGCCACCTCGATGATTTCGTCATGCGCCGGGTCGAGACCGGTCGTCTCAACATCCACGGCGACGAAACCGGACGCCAGGACGTCATCGTCGCCGTCCCTCGGGGCGTTCACCGTTCCTCCAAGAGCGCCTCAGCCGCAGTGATGACGGCCTCTGGACCCATAGCGGTCATGCAGGCGCGATGGCCATAGCGGCAGGGAAGCTCACCGTGGAGGCTGCAGGGGCTGCACGGAAGGTCCTCCGTGAGGGCTCGCGAGGGGACGCCGAGGGGACCAAAGCCCAGGCTCGGGTGCGTGGGACCGAAAAGCGCGACGACGGGCACGCCGACGCCGCACGCAATGTGCACAGGCGCGGAATCGGGGCTGATCAGGAGATCAAGCTCCCCGATGGCCGCGACGAGGCCCGTCAGGCCAAATTGGCCCGCAGCGACGATGCAGCGATCGCCCAGCCCCTCCGCGAGGGCGCGCGCCAGGCCCAAGTCTTCGTGTGTACCCAGAATGAGCGCGCGCATGCCGTCCCTCGCGCTGAAGGTCTCGACGACACTGCGCCATCCCTCGGATGTCCAACGTTTCGCCGGCCAATGCGCCGAAGGGTTGATACCGACCAGACGCTCGCCCTCCCGGTGACCCCGTGCGGTGAGCCAGACCCGGACGTGCGCTCTGGCCGCGGGGTCCACGACCAGCCCAGGACCCCTAAGGTTCTGAGGGGCATCGACTCCCGCCAGCGGTGCGAGATAGCGGGCGACTACGGGCGGGAACTCGACCCGCCGACGCAGGAGACGTGCGCTCAGGCGGCGGGCGACCGCGTGCTTTCGGATGCGGCGGCAGGGAACCCGGGGCCACCCTGCTGTGAGTGCGCGGCTGCGCGGCGTAGCGTGGAGATCTAGCACGGCATCGAACCCCTCGCGACGGAGGCTCCGACGCAGGTCCCAGAGCCCCCTCGCCGTGCATAGCGCTCGGTCATCAACACCGAGCACGCGGGCAAAGCGAGGGTCTGCAGCAAAAAGCGTAGCGTAGCGTGCTCTGGTGAGAAGCGTGAGTTGCGTGGCCGGCCAAACATCGAGAATGGCATCCACAGCGGCGGTGACGAGAACAACATCGCCCAGCGAGCTGAAGCGGATCAGGAGCCACGAACCCAGCGAGGGCCCGTCGACGCTGGGAATCGCCGGGGAGGTCATCGGAGCCGTACTAGGCGACTGTGTGGCGCTCACGGTCCCGCGGCCGACTGCGATCGGCACCGAAGCGGGCACGGACCTAACCTGCCGAAGCCGGAATGGGCGGCCGGTGGACGCGACCTTCGACGATGTGGCCGCGGCGATAGGTGCCCAGGACCCTCAGCATGACGGTCATCTCCCGCAGGTGGTCCAGCGCCCGTCCGCAGGGCGAATCCGCGTCGGGCGCGCCGGAGAAGTCTAGGTAGAACAGGTACTTCCAGGGCTGGCCCACTAAGGGGTGTGACTCAATCTTGAGCAGATCAATGTCGCGCAGGGCGAAGGCGGCCATTGCTCGGAAGAGCGCTCCGGGCATGTCGCGCAGAGCGAAGACGATCGAGGTCTTGGCCTCGCCGTAGGGGATCGGCTCCTGCGGGGTCACCTCGCGCGAGCTGAGGATGAGAAAGCGCGTGTAGTTCTGTTTATCACTCTCGATCCCCGAGGCGAGGATCGAGAGGTCATGATCGTAAGCCGCCTGCTCGCTGGCGATGGCGGCCGCGTCGCGCCAGCCCTCGGCCTTGAGCATCTTGACGGCACCGGCAGTGTCGTAGGCCGCCACGGGTTCGGCCTGCGGCAACCTCGCAAGATAAGCGCGGCACTGAGCCAAAGCCTGGGGATGGGAGTAGACCCGCCTCACGTCCCCGAGCCGCACATCGGGGAGCGCAATGAGGTGATGGACGATCCGCAGCGCCAACTCGCCGACAATGACCAACTCTCGCTCGAGCAGGAGGTCGTAGTTGACGTGTACGCTGCCGGCGAGCGCGTTCTCGATGGGGATGAGCGCGCACGCCGCGCGTCCCTCCGCCACAGCATCAAAGACGTCCTCGAACGTGGTGCACGGCAGCACGTCGAGGCCATCGCGGAAATACTCGCGCGCAGCGAGCTCGCTGTAGGAACCCAATTCGCCCTGAAATGACACCGGGCCAAGCGCCTGCGCCCGGTCGTCGGCCACCGAAGCCGCGCTCACTCTCCCTCCCCCTCGAGCGCGGCGCCTTCGAGAGCGCGCTGGAGCCGCAGCATCCGCAGGAGCCCCTGGTCGCGTTTACGCACCAATTCAGTCGCGTCGGAGCCGCTATAGTCGTAAAAGCCCCGTCCGGCCTTGAGTCCTATTCGGCCCTGCGCGACCATTTCCTCCAAGAAAGCCGGGCGGGTCCTGGCGTCGCTCAGCTCGGCGAACATGTAGCTCGTGACGGCGTGAAAGATGTCGATGCCGTTGTAGTCCATCGTCTGAAACGGCCCAATGATCGGCGTACGGAAGCCATAGCCCGCCTTCATGGCCTCGTCGATGTCTTTGGCGCTGGCGACGCCATTGGCGTACATCCAGGCCGCCTCGCGCGTACAGGCGTGCTGGAGGCGGTTGGCGATGAAGCCCTTGACATCCTTCCTACAGAGCACGGGGCGCTTCCCAGCCCGGCGGAGCAACGCCATCGAGACCTCGCAGATCTCGGGGCTCGTCCGGTCCCCTTTGACCACCTCCACCAAGGGCACGATGTGCGGCGGGTTCCACCAATGGCTGCCGCAGATGCGTTCGGGATGGCGCGTCGCTCGCGCGGCGATGTCCGTGATGGAGAGGCCCGAGGTGTTGGTCGCCAGGACGGTATCACCATCGCACAGGGCGTCCAGCCGTGCGAACATCTCCCGTTTGAGCTCGAGGTCCTCGGGGATGTTCTCGGTGATGTATTGGGTCTCGGTCAGTGCCTCGAAGTCGGTCGTCATGCGGATGCGTGCCACGGCGGAATCCGCCGCGTCGCGTGTCAGGAACCCCTCGGCGATCAAGGTCTCCTGGTTCGAGGCGATCAATTTGCTGCCCCGCTCCAGGCCCTCCTCAGAATGATTGTAGAGAACGACGGGATAGCCGCCCTCGGCGAAGGTCTGAGCCACGCCGGGACCCATCGTCCCCGATCCCACGACACCTACAGCGCGAACGTCGTCAGCGGTCATCAGCATCCGTCCCCTCCGCGTCCCCTTCGAGAGCACGCTGAAGCCGCAACACCTCCAGGAGCCCCTCGTCGCGCTTACGCACCATTTCAGCCTGCGTCGTGCCGCTGTAGTCGTAAAACCCCCGTCCGACTTTGAGCCCTAGCCGGCCCTCCGCAACCATCTCCGCGAGAAAAGCCGGCGCGGTCTTCGAGTTGTCCAATTCGGCGAACATGTAGCTAGTGATCGCGTGCCAGATGTCCACCCCGTTGTAATCCCGCGTCTCGAAGGGTCCGATGATCGGCGTGCGGAAGCCAAAGCCGGCCTTCATGGCCTCGTCGATATCCTCGGCGCTGGCGATGCCGTGCGTATAGAGCCAGGCCGCTTCGCGCACAACCGCCTGTTGCAGCCGATTGCCGATGAAGCCCTTGACATCCTTCTGGCACAAGACCGGCCTTTTACCAATGCGGCGGAGCAATGCCATGCTGGTCTCGCAGACTTCCATGCTCGTCCGCTCGCCTTTGACCACCTCCACCAAGGGCAGGATATGCGGGGGATTCCACCAATGGTTACCGCAGATTCGCTCGGGGTGGCGCGTCGCCCGCGCAGCGATTTCCGTGATGGAGAGGCCCGAAGTGTTGGTCGTCAAGATCACTTGGGGACTGCAGAGCGCATCCAGCCGCGTGAACATCTCCTGCTTGAGTTCGAGTTCCTCGGGGATGTTCTCGGTGATGTACTGGGTTTCGCGAAGCGCCTCGAAATCGGTCGTCATGCGGATGCGCGCCACGGCAGTCTCTGCCACCTCAGGTGTCAGCAACCCTTTGGCGATCAGAGTCTCTTGGTTCGACGCGATCAACGCCCTGCCGCGCTCTATGCCGGCCTCGGAACGGTTGTAGAGAACCACCGGGTAGCCGACCTCGGCATAGGTCTCCGCCACGCCGGGGCCCATCGTGCCCGAGCCCACCACGCCTATCGTGTGAATGTCGTCAACGGCCATGAGTATTCGCTCTCCTCCTCAAGTTCTCCGTGGAAAATATGATACGATAAGCTCTGGCTTACGACAAATTCCGGCGAGCCGCGTTCGCAGGGTCCCTCTAGCTCCTTCATTGCCGCCTTCGGGGCCGAAGCCCTTGGCGCGCGGGCAGAATAGTCGTCGCCCCGCCCGCTGTCAACTCGTGCCGAGCTTGGAAAGGGATTTTACACTGGCCCGGAGGCAGTCGCGGCATATATTAGACTGTGATAGGCAGCGACGGGCACAGCGGGAGAGCTTCAAGGGAGAGTTGCATGAAGAAGACGCGGATGGGGACTATCGGGGAACGTGAATGATGGAGGGTTGTAACGTGGAATGTGTTAGATAGTGCTGCTGTTTGCTTGTGTCCATGAGGGGAAGCACCAAAATGAAAAAACTGATGAAGCGACAGGTTGCCAGCTGGCTTCTGGTCCTTTGCTGGCCGCTACAGGCCGGAGCCATCGGTTATGTGTACACCGGCGTTGGCGGGGACGACCGTGAACTGCTGGAACTGACTTCGGTCAACGTGGAGGTGACCATCCAGGATCGGGTGGCCGTGACTCGCACCGATCAGGTGTTCACCAGTCATTTCGACTGGCAGGTGGAGGGCATCTATGAATTCGCTCTGCCCTCGGGGGCCATCATCACGGATCTGGTGCTGTGGATCGGCGAGAAGCGAGTGCAGGGGATCATCATGGAGAAGGAGGAGGCGCGGCGTATTTACGACGAGATCGTCGGGCGGAACATTGACCCGGCCCTGATCGAGCAGATCGACGAAGCGCGCTTTCGCCTAAGCATTTTTCCCTTCCCGGCGCAGGGCAGCCGGCGGGTGGAGCTGGAGTACACGCAGGTCCTGGACGGACTCGCCGGGACAATGCACTACCGGTTTCCGCTGGCGGCCGAGACGGCGCAGCCAGTGTTGATGCAAAGCTTCGTACTGCGCGCCCACGTGCTTGGACAGCACCCCTTCACGGTGCGAACGGAGGGCCTTTTCCAGCAGATCACGGCCATTGAGCAGGAGCACGAATTGGCCACCAAGGTGCTCTTCGCCGACGAGCTGGTGACCGCCGAACGCGACTTCGAACTCGTGATCACCGAGACCGGGGAGCAGCGTCTACCTAGAGTGCTAAGCTACAAGTCCCCCGGCGAGGAGCTGGGCTATTACGCGCTGTGGCTGCCGCCGCTTGAACTGCCCCAGTCCGATCCCATTCCGCGCAGCATTACGTTTGTCATCGATGTCTCCTCCAGCATGCGGGACACCAAGTTACCTCCGGTCAAAAGGGCCCTCACCAGTGCCATAGGAGCCCTGCAGGCCGACGATTTCTTCAACATCATCGCCTTCAGTAACCGCGCCGAGCCCTTCGCCTCCGATCCTGTGGAAGCTACCGCGGCAAACAAAGAGGCGGCCGTAGACTTTGTACAGCGGTTGACGGCGCTGGGGGCAACCAATTTCGAGGCGGCCTTGAGGCAGGCCTTGCGCCAGACCTTTCCCGAGGGGCGTACCAACCACGTCATTTTCCTTACCGACGGCTATCCCTCGGAGGGTGAGACAAATCTGGCGGCCTTGAGCCAGATGGTGGAGGAGCTGGCCAGAAACGTGGTGCGCATTTTCGCCATCGGGGTGGGCAATGACGTGAACAGGAGCTTTCTGCGCGCCCTGGCCGAAGACCATAGCGGCTCGAGCCGCTTTGTATCGACGGAGGGCGATATCGAGACGGAGCTTCGGACGCTGTTTGAAGAGTTTACGCGGCCGATCTTCCTGCCCACCAAGCTGTCTTTTGAAGGCATGGAGGTGCACGATGTGTTTCCCATCGGAGTCGACCTACTGGTTTCGGGGCAGGAGCTGTTCCAAGTCGGACGCTATCTGAGCGGCGGACCGTTCACACTCAAACTAGAGGGCCGAGCGGAGGACCAGGTCCTGTCGCTGGAATATCCGCTGGAATTTGCGGCGGAGGACACGGACCAGCCGCTCATTCCGCGGCTCTGGGCGCACCAGAAGGTACAGGCACTGGAGGGACATATCGCGCGTTTTGGTCCCCAGCGGGAGGTGCTGGACGATATTTTGGACCTGGGGCTCACCTATCGGCTGGTGACCCGGCGGACGTCGCTGTTTGCGCCGGACGATGACGTGATCGTCAATCCAGAGCCGAGAGAGTCTGAGATAAATGCGACAGCGGTGGAAGAAACGATGATCACCGCCTCGTGGCATGGCAAATCGTTCTATTTGCGCGACGAGACGTGGATCGACCTAGAGTTCGAGGTGGGCATGCCGGTAGTGAAGTACGATTCGACGTCGGGCCAACCGGCAGAGCTGAACGCGTTTGCCCTGCTTAGGCAGGACATGATCGTGGTGTGGAAAGGCACAGCCTACGTGCTGAGCCAAGGCGTTGTGCCTACGCAGCTAGTGCTGCTGCAGAACGTGCCTAACCCCTTCAACAGCGGTACGGTCATCCGCTTTGCCCTTTCCCAAAGCGAAAACATCGAACTGGCCGTCTATAACCTAGCCGGGCAGCAGGTGGCGACCCTGGTGAATGGCGTGCGGGAAGCCGGTACCTTCAAGGTGCGTTGGGACGGGAGAGATGATCAGGAGCACGAGCTGGCCAGCGGGGTGTACCTGTACCGCCTGCAGGCCGGAGCGCAGGTAGAAACACGCAAGCTGCTATTGCTGCGCTGAGCGCCGGGCGCTGTGCACGTGAATCTAATCGCCGCTGGAGGACGTCCTTCAGCGGCGATTAGCTATAGCTACCGTGTCGTCACCGAGAATGCCCCGTCAGGCCGCGCGAGCAATGGCTCTCACGGCTTTTTTGGGGAATTATATATTTGACTTCGGATTATATGCCTATTATATTGTATTTATTAGAGATAGGCACGTTTCAGGAGGGTCCCATGTGCCAAGTCACTATCAGTCTGCTCCAGCTCTTCGAGCGGTTCCCCGATCAAGACACCGCCCGGTGCTATATGGAGCGCCAGCGCTGGCCTAATGGCGTATGGTGCCCACACTGCGGAGAGCCGAAGAGGATCGGATCTCGCAAGGGCGGTTACTATCAGTGCAACGCCTGCATGGCAGTCTTTACCGTCCGCACCAGGACCGTCATGGAGCGCTCCCATATCCCTCTCCACAAGTGGATTTATGGGATGTATCTGCTCGTGACGGCCCGCAAGGGCATATCGTCTCTCCAGCTTTCCAAGGAGCTCGGGATCACGCAAAAGTCAGCATGGTTCATGTTACAGCGACTTCGGGAAGCTTGCAAGGACACTAGCGGGCCTCTGTCGGGGATCGTGGAGATCGACGAAACCTATGTAGGCGGCAAGAGGCACAATATAGGAAGGGGGCCAGTTGGCAAGCAGCCCGTATTAGGAATGAGGGAGCGCGGAGGAGACGTTAAGGCAGTGCCCATCAGGAGAACGAGTAGATACGAAGTGCGGCGCGTTGTCGATCACTTCGTAGACTCTAAGGCAATCATCTATACGGACGAGCACAGATCGTATATAGGGCTGAGGGATCGGCACGAGACTGTGAAGCATAGCGTAGAGGAATGGGCCAGAGGCGAAGTATATACGAACAGCATCGAAAGCGTATGGGCCGTATTGAAACGCGGGTTGAGAGGCGTCTACCATCACGCCAGCTTCAAGCACCTAGACCTATACGTGAGCGAGTTTACCTTCCGGCTCAATCAAGGTAGAGTAGAGAGACACACGATGGACCGGATAGCGTCCATGTTGTCCGGGGGAGTAGGCAGGCGTCTCACGTATGCGGCATTGACGGAAGGTGTTGGAACTTGACTTGTCAGAACACATTGATTATATTGCACTTGAGGGATATGGTGAAATTGTGTGGGGACGGGCTGCAACGCTATCTCAGCAACGCCTACTCAGGGCAAGCCGTCCCCCGCTACCCTATGAGGGGATGGTAGAGTCTCGTTATCTTACTCCAGAGGCCAAGGTGATAGAGCTCGCGCACTTCGAGCGGATAAAGAAACAGCCTCGGCCAGAAGGAAACTTGGGGGGCCGAGGTTTCATTGATCCAGAGATTGTACCCTTTTGCGACTGGCTCAACTCTCACGATTCGTTCTGCACTCTCCAGTCTTGCACGGGGCATTTTTCTAGGCCAGACAATACGCAGAGTATGGGTATTTTATGGATATGGATGGACGAGTCTATGTCAGAGCTTTTTCGCTTACGTGTACCAGAGATCAACGGGCACTATGCCATTGGAAGGGTGTCACAGGTTTACTCTCGGTGGGGAGAGTTCGCTGAGATTATCTTTGCTGGATTGGAGAGCGATAGACTACAAGAATCTCTAACCGCTCTCCAATCGTTCTTTGTCAAATTGATCCATGACCAAACAACACGAACTAGAACTTAATTGGTCTGGCAGTTTCCCTCTCTTTCCTTAGACCGGCATTCGTTGTCTAACTCACCAGAGGACGGACGACCTGCCGCCCACGTCTCATCGTAATTAGAAGTGGGCCAGTTGGAGCAATTTCTGCACCAGTGCCATGTGTCACTACCTTTGAGCTTTCGGTATGTTGGCATTGCCATCTCCTTGTGGTCTTGGCATTGGTCTCGGTTGACGACGTATCGGAACTTCCGGTGGGGCCTCAGGTGGAGGACTTGGTGGTCTAGGTGTCCGAGGCGGTATACTAGGTGGCCTCGGTTCTGGTTTCTCTGTCAAGGTATCACCTCCTTATAATGAGTATACTATCGAACCGATCATCCTGTCAACCCTAATCTCGTAGGTCGATGTTCGACGGACTACAAGACATGGTATTCAATTCGGGAAAGCAAAGTATCCTTGCCCACAAGAAGACAATGCAGGACAAACGCTCTCCCTCGGAAATCCAATAGAACCCCCTTGAGTTCTTGTCTTATCACCTGCGCCGACTTTTAAGAGTCGGCTGTGTAGGCATCGAATCTTAAGAACTGACGCCTGAGCCTGCGTTTGGTTCCAATTTATTTCTCTTTGACTATCCCGCCCTTTTCCCTATCTTACCCAACGCTATCACCAGCAGATGCCCCATTGGTATCGGGTTGCCTGCTGAATACAAGAACCGATCAAGACGGCGTAGGCTGATCACCTATGCCCGGTAAATAAGTAGGACATCCCGCTCCATTCTGCGTGGTGATAGCAACGGCCCGGTGCCGTTTATACCGGGAGTTGTCGGAGCCTAAGCAGGAGGGAAGTAGGATGAGGCGTCTCGGTATACTGCTCGTATGTATCGGTCTATTCGCCTGTCAAAGCAAGACTAGCCCTTCCGGTCCGTCTGCAATAAAAAAGACGGCGTTGAGTAAACGTGTGACGGAGGGATGCTACGAAAATCTCTCAACTGCGCGTTACGAAAGCTGGCGAATCAGAATAGTAAATAAGAACATCCACCTCACGTCGATGGTAAACGTGAACTACGCCTTGGAGGCGGACAGTTCCACGAGGTTCGGACTGCCCGGCAACACGCAAGTCGTAGTGGGCGAGGGGCGAATATACATCTACGACTCCGATAAAGACCTTCGTGGGATGTTCCTCTACATAGTCGTCATCAACTGAGGGGAGGGGAAAATGAGACTCGGCATAACGCTTCTATGCCTTGGGCTACTTGCCTGTCAGGGGGAAATAGGCCCTATGGGGCCTCAAGGGTCTTCGGGGCCGCCTGGACCTCAGGGAGAGGTTGGACAAGCGGGGGAGAGCGGTACTGGGAAAACTGTCCTCACGGTAGACGTAACAGCGTCTACATATGGTACAGATTTCTTCTACTTCCAAAACTCGGCCTTCCGCACCACGTCAGTCGTTACGCTCTACTTGATGCCCGATAATGTGCCCGGTTCCGTGCTGTGGGGATTCCCGGAAACTTTTTGGGTAAAGGAAGGGGAGCTGAGTTTTTACGATCCTGACAGGAGATTCTTGGGAGAAACCTTGCTAATCATCGTCATCAACTAGGGTAGGAGGAACGATGGAGTATCCAAGCCCAGAAGAAAACCGCGAGCGAGCACTCAAGCGTATCCGTGAAATCATGGACGACGATGGCACTGATAAGGAAGATGCGATCTTTGCCGCAAGGACTCTCTTTGAAATATCTTCAGGACGCGAAGGTATAGAGAGACTGCAACGTATAGAGAAAAAGGTCGATCTACTGACGGAGGCGCTTAAGCTCCTCAAAGATCGCGTCGAGACGTTCCTCTCTTAACTCAGCCTTCGTTTTAGGCAAGCTACTCCCAGGGCCGAAAGGGTTATCCCTCTCCTGAGTAGGCTTCGGTAGCAGCTTCTCGATCTCGTCCCTAGCCGACCAGCCGTCTTTCAGTCTGTTCCTCATGAAAAACCTCCTTTTTAGGGTTGACAAGATGGTCTTGAGACCGTATCTTGTCCTCATTGAGATTTTTTGTGCTGACCGAGGCCACACAGAGACCCCGGTCAGCACTAGCTCCCATCGAGATCAACACACCCACGAGGTGAAGGAGAAATGATGGAAGATGTAGACAGGTTGGCCAAAGCCCCTTGGACTTCCTCTTTTTCTGGCTATTCACATTTGGCCGGATTAGATATGAATGAAAGGGAAAATAGAGAGCTGAAGGACAAGATAGAGGTACTTACGTTAGAGGGTGCTAATGATAAGAGAGAGATAGAACATTTGAGAAAAGAGGTCTTTGATCTAAGAGATAGGAATGATCTAACCAAAATTGCAAAGGAGTTATTTGAAAAGGCCAAGAGATGGGTTTGGAAACCGATCAAGGAAGTCTCACCTGTCTTTGCCATTGTACACGCGATCATTTGTCTGTTATTTTAACTTCTTACAGCGGTCTCCGCTATCTCCATGATCCATGCGAGCCTCGTCACGCGGGGCCTTGACTCCCACCCGAATACGCACTATCCTACAAGACTCGGACCTTTAGGAAGGGAGGTGATGCATCATGCGGAAGCAGGACCTCGACGACCTCTACCATCCCCCCATGTAACATCACCATATCACCCAAGTGCAATATAATCAATACTTTAGGGTAAGTCAATGGGGAGCAGATCGTGGCGAACTACAACTAAGGAGGCAAGACGATGGAGTATCCTACAGTCAGAATTGGGGAAGTGAAGTTCCCTCATGGGGCGCAAAAGGCCGAGATAACCTTTGAGATACGGATGGAAGAGGACTGCTGCAAGAAGAAGATAGAGGTGGATTATGCCTCCATAGTTGAAACTGAAAAACTAGGAAAGGGAGACTATGGTATACCTCACTACGAAAAGGTCTTTCCGCTAATTATTCAGAAGGCCGTCGGAGAAATGGCTGAAAAGGCGGAAGCAATTAAGGAAAAAACTACCCGCCCTGAAACCATATTCCGGGCCACCTTTGGGATTTAGGACCACGTGGCTTGACGACGCAAGTCAATGGGGAAGGGGCGAGCGGGGATACGAAGTTAAATATATAATTCCCCTTTTTTGTGCTCGTTTCTAACTGGCCCACCATCCAACTCGCCAAGCTTGCAGGCGTTGCCGACCCGACGTAGTTTTACAATCCGGTTCCATCTACTAGCGGAGAGAGTAGGATGCGGCTCGAGGAATTCGACACTCCGTTCGTCGCGGTCGATCTCAACGTCCTAGAGCACAACATCGGGCGCTATCAGACGTACTGCGACGAGCACGGCATCGCTTTCCGGCCCCACATTAAGACGCACAAGATTCCGGCCATCGCCCACAGGCAAGTGGCGGCGGGGGCCGTGGGCATCGCCTGCCAGAAACTGGGAGAGGCCGAAGTCATGATGGCGGGCGGCATCGAGGACATCTCCATCTGCTACAACATCGTCGGACGGCAGAAGCTGGAGCGGCTGCGCGGTCTGGCGCACGAGGCTCGCATCTCCGTGGCGGCGGACTCGGACGCTACGGTCGAGGGCCTGAGCGAGGCTTTCGCAAGCGAACCGGCCGCGCTGGATGTCATCGTAGAGTGCGACGCCGGAGGAAAGCGCTGCGGCGTCCAGACGCCCGAGGAAGCACTACGCCTTGCCCAGAAGATTGATCGGATGCCTGGATTGCGTTTCGCGGGGCTGATGATCTACCCCACGCGGCGAGATTCGATGACGTTCGTCGCCGAGACCCTGGACCTCCTCGAGCTCGCAGGGCTTGAGGCGGAGATCGTGAGCGGCGGGGGCAGCACCGCCACCTGGTGGGCCCATGAGTTCGAGGAGCTAACGGAGCATCGGGCGGGGACTTACATCTACAACGATGTCAGCACGGTGGGCGCGGGCATCGCCACATGGGAGGAGTGCGCGGCGCTAGTGCACGTGACCGTCGTGAGCACCCCGACGCCCGACCGTATCATCCTCGACGGTGGTTCCAAGACGTTTACCAATGACTACACAGACAGGTGCGGCCACATCCTCGAACACCCCGACGCCCGTTTCGACAGGCAGAACGAGGAGCACGGCATTGTGGACACGAGCGGGTGCAACCACCGTTTCGGCGTCGGCGAGCGTCTTCACGTGGTACCGGCCCATGCGTGCGGCATGGCCAACCTGCACGATGAAGTAGTGGTCCATCGCTTCGGGGAGGTGGAAGCCCGTTGGCCCGTGCTCGCCCGGGGGAAGATCCGCTGAGCCCGAGCGCCGCCCGCTCGGGCAGCCAGGGTGCTGACCTCACCCGGATCCGCACGGTGCCCATCGCCGAGGTGCGCCACAAGGTGGGCCTGAAGCACTTTGCGCGGCTTCCCGATCCCGATGCCGTAGGCGCCCTCCTGGACGTTCTGCCCGATGTCCTCGCAGTCCGCGATCTACGCGCCGTGGCGGAGGGGATTGCACGTGCCCGGCGCGATGACCGGCCCGTAGCTCTAGCGTTTGGGGGGCACGTTATCAAGTGCGGGCTCGGACCCCTGATCATCGACCTGATCGACCGCGGCGTCATCACAGCACTGGCCACCCACGGTGCTGGAGCGATCCATGACCTGGAAGTCGCTTTGATCGGCGAAACCTCCGAGGATGTCGGCCCTGGCCTGGAGGATGGCACCTTCGGCCTAGCGGATGAGACGGGCCGGTTCTTTGCAGACGCCCTCGGGAAAGAAGGCGCGGCGCTTGGCGCAGGCCGTGCCTTGGGCAAGGCGATCACCGAAGGCGAACTCCCCCACCGCGACCACAGCGTGCTTGCCGCTGCGTCTCGACGGGATGTGCCCTGCACGGTACATATCGCCATCGGCACCGACACGACCCACATGCATCCGGCTGCGGACGGCGCAGCGATGGGCGCCTCCTCCCACAGGGATTTCCATCTCTTGTGCAACGTGGTCTCGCGACTAGAAGGCGGCGTGTGGCTGAACATCGGCTCGGCGGTCCTCCTGCCCGAGGCTTTTCTCAAAGCGCTGACTGTCTCGCGCAACCTCACCGGCGGCCCGAGGCGGCTCACGACGGTGAACATGGACCGGGTCAACCACTACCGTCCCGCCGAGAACGTCCTGCGTCGCCCCACCAGCCTGGGCGGCACGGCCACCTTTTTGCCGGGTCCACACGAGTTTTTGGTACCCCTCCTATACGGAGCCGTCCTCCGGGCACTGGAGCGATGAACACCGAGAAACTGTGGAATCCCGAAGCGCTCTTCGCCGCCGTGGGCAAGCTGCGCGTCGCCGTCGTGGGCGACCTGATGGTGGACGAGTATGTCCTGGGCACCAGCGAACGCATCTCGCCCGAGGCGCCCGTTCAGGTCATCACGGAGACCTTCCGCCGTTACTCGTCCGGCGGCGCAGCCAACACCGCGCGCAATATGCTGGCGCTTGGGGCGCAGGTCCGGCTCATAGGCGTCGTTGGTGACGACGCGTTCGGAGCACGCCTGCGCGAGCAGCTCAGCGAACTGGGCGCGGACGTCTCGGGCGTCCTCACTGACCCGGCCCGTCCGACCACGGTCAAGACCCGCATCATCGCCCACGACCAGCAAGTCTTGCGGATGGACCGCGAATCTCGTGCGCCGATCAGCCGTCGGCTGGCAAACCTTTTAGTCGAAGCGGTGGCCGCCGAAGAAGCCGATGGCGTCGTCATCAGCGACTATGCCAAGGGCGTCGTCACGAGGGGTCTCCTCAGGCAGATCGTGGAGCGGGGGCAACCCGTCTTCGTGGACCCCAAGAGCACGGACTTCGGCCGCTACAAGAGCGCGACGGCGCTCACCCCCAACGCGAAGGAATTCGGTGCCGTCGCCCGCCGGAAGTTGTCAGACCCCGTAGGGTGGGATCGAGCAGCCTCAGCGCTCAGGGCTCGGATAGGACTTCGGGCACTGCTCATCACGCGCGGTGCGCAGGGGCTTTCGCTCTATGCCGAGGATGGCGCGCCCTACCACGTGCCGGCCACACCCCAGGACGTGCACGACGACGCCGGCTGCGGCGACACGGCCATAGCCGCCTTCACGCTCACGAGCCTAGCGACAGGGAACTACTACCTAGCCGCCGCAATCGCCAACGCTGCGGGGGGTGTCGTCGCGGGCAAGCGCTTCGTCGCCGTGGCGACGCCCGAGGAAGTCGCCGCCGTCTATCTGGACGGTGCTCCCTGGCGACAGCCCTCATCTTGAGCCTGCGCTCTCCTGTGCCAAGGGCAACGCGGGCGAAGCCTTATACAATCGCTATCCACACGGCTGTGCATTGAGTAGGACATGTACGAAAACATCCACAACTGGCAGCCGCTGTCCGTGGAGCAGGTCGTGGAGCTCCTGTCCGGCCTGACGGTCCCTTGGTGGATCGCCGGCGGCTGGGCAAGCGATCATTAGGCAAGCGCAGAGACGATGAACATCGCTTCAGAAGACCTCTTCCGTGCGGGAGAAATCGAGTTTGAGTTCTTCCTTTCCTCCGGTCCGGGCGGACAGAACGTCAACAAGGTTTCCACGGCGGTACGTCTGCGTTTCGATGTCACCCATTCACGCACCCTGCCCAAGGGTGCTAAAGATCGGCTGATGACTTTGGCCGGTCGCAAAGTGACCAGCGAGGGTGTTCTCGTCATCGAGGGGCAACGATTCCGCACGCGAGAACGGAATCGTAAGGACACGGTCGACCGGTTGATGGGGTTGGTGGAAAGGTCTCTCGTCGTGCCAAAAGAGAGGCGTGCGACTAAAGCATCGGCTGCTTCGAAGGAGAAGCGGCTCGAATCCAAGCGAAGACAGCAGACCCTAAAGCGGAAGCGGCGGCGGGTGACAGAGGAGGATGAGCCATGATCTGTCCCCGTCAGTTGCGCCACATCCAATGTTAGTTCAGTAGCACGACCTTGTGAGGTCTGGCCATCTACCCGCCTGCGGGGATATCACAGCTGTCGGACGCTCGCAGCGGGCCGGCGCCCTATGACGCCGCCTATGTGATCTAAAGGGCTCCCTCGGGGTCGATTCGTTCCGCCATCGCGCGAAAGCTTGCGCCATCCAGCTTGCGGTGGCGGAGGATCGTTTCGCTCGAGGCCATCTCCTCGGCCAGGTCCATCCCGGCCCGTACCTCCTCCCACGTGCAGCCGATCTGCGAAGGGATGTACCGGGTGCCGCAGGCGTCCAGACGCGAGCGGGCCTCGTCGAAACGCGAGCCGTAGAGGTGGCAGTTCATCAACGTGCCGAGCGCCACGCCCTCACCGTGCAAGGGCTCCCATCGGTTTGCCCAAAGAAACGCGTTGATGAAAGCGTGGTCGAGGGTGCGCTGATGAGCCCTCAGCTTGGATAGGCGCAATTCGTGACGCTCACGGTTGACCTCGGCGCAGATTCGGATGGCCCGCTCTCCGGGACGACCGTCGGCGTCCAGGTCGCCGGCATACTGCATAACGCGGTCCCGGACCCATTCAATGGCCTCGTCCGCCGCGGACTGATCCCACGGTATACCCGGCATCCCACGCTCGCACCACCACTGCCAAGCCGCCACCGCGCCGAGCCAACAGATGCACTCCGCCATGCCAGCCGCATTCATATGGGGCGGCGAGGCGCGTATGATGTCCGTATCGAATAGGACGCCCTCCGGCGCTGTTGTCTCCTCCACTTTGACGAGCTTCCCCTCGTTTCGAAAGGGATATGTCGCCTGGAACACCGAGCCGGTTGAAACAATAGTCGGAATGAGAAGCAGCCGGCACCGTTTGGCGTGAGACACGATTTTCGAGGCGTCCAGAGCCTTGCCGCCGCCTACTCCCAGCGTCCACTCGGCAGCGGGGAGCTTCTCGATGAGCCTTTGCGTGTACTCTTCCTCCTGGCTGGTGATGAACTCGACTGCCAGGGGTTCGTTTCGAAGGTGCGGGCGGACGGCGCGCCAGGCCGACGGCGAAGTCAGAACCACGTACTCGCCGACATCGCGACAATGGTCACCGACGACGCCCGATCCGTAATGGGCGATCCAATCTTTGCTCGACATCATTTACGGGTCCTTTCGCCAACGCTCGCCACGGGGGCGAACTGAGGCATCTCACCCTCTCATCGGCCCCGTCGCCGCCAAGCGCTCCAGGGATGTTTCGAAGGCCGCCACGGTGTGTTCCAGATCGGCGTCCGTGTGGGAAGCCATGAGCATAGCGGAGGTGCGGCTGAGGTCCACTCCTTCGAGCAGCATTGCCAGGCGCAGTTCACCCGAGCGATGGCCGCCGCCCATGAGGACCTCGGGGGGCAGGTCGGGCACAACGTGGTCCTCATCCTGCCGCACCTCGCACTCATAGCCCAGCAGGATATGAACGCCCGAACAGTGGCCGTAAGCAATACCGGGGATGCCCTTGCGCCCCAGCACCTCGTTCAAGCCGCGGCGTAGCTCCCGACCCAGAGCGTTGACCCGCCGCTGCGGATCGCCCGAGGCACAGAGCTCCAGACACGCGATGCCGACAGCAGCAGATAGCGGGTTGGCGTTGAAGGTCCCTGGATGGCCGATGCGTTCATTGCGGTTGCGCACAGGGTCGGGACCGAACATCAGCGGTTCGAAGTAGCGCGCTTTGCCGCAAACGGCGCCACCGGGCAGGCCCCCTGCCAGAACCTTGGCCAAAGTCGTCAGGTCGGGCGTGACCCCGTAGAACTGCTGTGCGCCGCCGGGGGAGAGGCGGAAGCCACTGACGACTTCGTCGAAGATCAACACCACGCCCGCGCGTGTGGTTAGCTCGCGCAGGCCGTGCAGAAACTCCGGGTCGCCGGGCGCCCGTCCCCACATCCCGCCGCTAGGCTCCAGGATGAGGCAGGCGACGTCGTCGCGTCCCTCAAGGGTCTTCCGAACCGCTTCGAGGTCGTTGGACGGGAGGGCCAGGACGGTATCGAGCGTCTCCTCGGGCACGCCGACTGAACTGGGCCGCTCGAAAGGTGTGAAAACGGCGGCAGTCACAGCGTCGTGCCAGCCGTGGAAGTGACCCTCGAATTTGATGACGCGCTTCTTGCCGGTCACTGCGCGCGCCAGACGGATGGCCATGAGGGTGGCCTCGGTACCCGAGCTGTGGAACTTGACGCGCTCGGCGCAGGGGACGAGCTGCTTGACGAGCTGCGCCCAGCGGATCTCCAGTTCATGGCAGGCGCCGTAGTGCGTGCCGCGACCGATCTGCTCGTGGGCCGCATCCACCAGCGCCGGATGCGCGTGGCCGAAGAGCAACGCTCCATGACCGCCCCAAAAATCGACCAGCTCGTTGCCGTCGACATCCCATTTGTGGCCGCCTTCCGCCCGCTCGACGTAAATCGGGAAGGGCTCGAGATAGCGGGCATCATGCGTGACGCCGCTGGGAAAGGCGTCGAGTGCCTCGGTGTAGAGCCCGGCCGAGCCGGCGAACTTCATCCGATAGGCGTCTTCTAGGCTTACGGTTTTGGCGGTCTCCAGGGCTATCTTTGCCACGGCGGCCTCCCAGGTCGTCTCGCGCCGCCAACGCAGGGGATCACGCGATCTCCAAGAGCGTCGGCATGTCGCGGTGGGTGATGTCTTCGATGACTTCGGAGAGCACGCTGGGGAGCCTGGCGGCCTCCAAGAAATTGCACCTATGACGGAGCTCGTGCATGGTCTCGTCCGCGAGGAAGAACGGGCAGTCGGTGCCGAAAAGAAGCTTGGACGTCACCTCGCTTCCACAGGCGTACGGGTCAAAGAATCCCATAGCGCGCGAAGCCCTCCCGGACGCTCATGCCCTTGGCGAGCTGCTCGCGCAGATCATCCTCCTTGAGCACCTTCTCCTTTGCCGCCCTCACGACCTCCTCGACCACCTGCTGGGGGATGACGACGACGCCGTCGAAATCGGCGAAGACGACGTCCCCCTCGCGGACGAGCACATCGCCGCACTCGATGGGGCATTCGAGATCCACGACATCGCTGCGGCCCTTGGAATCGACGGGCAGGATGCCGCGCAGGAAGACGGGGAACGCCATCTCGGTGATCTTGGTGCAGTCGCGGCTGAAACCATCGACCACCACACCACGCGCACCGCGCGCCCGCGCCGCCGTTGAGAGCAACTCCCCCCAGAAGCAGGAGCGAGTAGAACCGAGCATCGTCGTGACGAGGACGTCAAAGGGCTTGAGCGTGTCCACCGCCTCCATCTCCAGGTCGTAGGGCTTCTCCGGCTCGACCAAGGTGTCGGCAGAGAGCACCGTATGCGCCCGGCCCACGAGACGCGCTTCGGGGAAGAGGGGCCGGATGTCGTAGCGCATGGCCTGATCGCGATAGCCGAGACCATCAAGGACATCGCAGATCACGGCGGTGTAGAGATAGCGGTCGATATCTTCAAGGAGCGCGTCCGTCACCCGGGGTGCACTCATGGCAGCTTGGGGTCCTCCAGTTTACGGCTCTTCGACGGCTTCGAGATTTAAGGCACCCCAAAAGAAAGGGAATTATCAACTTGACTCGATGGGATAAGGGAGGGCGCTATCGTGACATCAGAAACTTCAAAAGGACGTCGAAGCCTTGAGCCATCCGCTTCTGCTGGCTCTCGTCCAGGCTCTGGCGAATCTGTCCTGCGTGCTCTAGCAAGTCGATTGCAAGATACACCGCTTGCGGACCTGATAGAAGCATGCGCTGTTCATCACGCACCAGCACGAGAATGGGGTCCGGGTTTGCGGGACTTGGTTCAACTACATCGACGCTGTGCGGATAGGTAGGTAGATCGTTCATCGCCCTGATTCTCCTTGACTCGATGGGCGGTCATGGGTTGTGGTGGAGGATAGTTCTGTGGGGGCGGCTTACAGGCGTCGCGTTAACGGTGCCCACTCAAGGCAAGCCGCCCCCGGACTCACGGATGGGAGCTTGGAAGGCACCCGCAGAATGTCCACCCCCTTTCTCGGCGAGAGCGCCCATGACCGCCCTATGAACTCAACGCAGAGGGGAGGAAAGTTGCTTAAGGAGCTCCTCAGCCATTGCCCTTTCGCCTTTCGTCCGAAACCTCTTGCTAAAGTCGTCGATGCCCTTCCAATCGGGCGTTTTGGATAGGAAGTCTCGCAGGCCATCTGCGGCGGGGGCCTGCAAGTTCGCCCTTTTGATGGTCTCGGCAAGAATGTCGGACAGAATAGAAAGCTGTCCTGCTATCGTGAGCACGTCTTCGGCCAGAAGGCGAATGGGGTCTTCTGGCTTGTTGGACTTTTCGATAGGGTCCATCGCTCTGATCCTCCTTGTTGGGTGGCGATGGGTGAAGCGCCTGGCCGTGCCCCATGCTCGGTCAGGCGCACAGGTAGACGCCGGAGGCCTCGCCCCCGGTGCCATAGACAGGAGGAGCAGATGACGAAGCCACTAGCCGAGGTAGATGAGAAGGTCTCGGATGGCCTTGTTGGCCCCGTCCTTGACCCATCCATGCGCCGAAACATCAAGGCTTTCATCAACAGCTATTTCTCCAGGGACAGACCACTCGTTGAGTTTGGTTCTAAGAAACTCATCGTGTCCTGATCTCTGTGCTATCTCAGCCAACGCCTGTTTGATAATGCAGAGTTGTCCTTCGGACTCGAAAAAGGTCTTGATAGCTAGATCGTCCATCGTCACGCTCTCCTTACAGGGCGATGGGTGAAGCGCCTGGCCGTGCCCCATGCTCGGTCAGGCGCGCTAATGACCGCGCTTATCCGCGCCTCTCAAGACGTTCTAGGCGAAAGGCGAAGTCTTGAAGGATCGAACCGACCTGCTCCTGCCATTCGGCCAGATCACGAAGAAGAGCATCCAGCCTTTCTTGGCTGTCTCGTTCAATCAGGTCTGGCAGGACAGAATTGAGGCGGGAAGAATGGGTGGGCATTGCAACCTCCTTTTCAGGTTGTGATGTCTATGGCGCCTGGCCGGGGCCCTCCCCGGTCCGGCGCTCCCAATGTACGAGGCGAGGTTTTTGCCCACAAGAGGAGATTCCCTCTTGCGTCGAAGTCCGTGGCAGGTATCTTGTGCGGCGTCGTACCGTGGCAAGGAACCTGCCTGTCGGGTCCCCTGCCGAATAGAACAGCCTCTACAGGGGCCGGGTTAGCTCCCCGGCCCCGAGGCGAATAAGCAGGACATCCTCGCATGTCTTCCTTGTGCGGTGCGACAAGGACCCGGCTCCATTGGAGTACACCCTCACGGCAGGAGGCACGGAACCATGCCACGATCTGCAACAGCTTTTCTCGTTCTCGCCATCGTTGCCTGCGCAGGCGATCCCACGCCCCTGAGCACAAGCCAGGGCACGGTCTACAGCCTGCGGCTTCAAACCCATGACGGCGTTGCCTTGCCGGGCAAGGCGGCCGTTCTGTCTACCGGGGATTTCGCCTTGCAGGCGCTGGCCGAGGCCCCGAAGGGAAGGCTCGAAGCAGACCTACCCCACGCGGGGCCGTGGGTGCTCTCAATCGCCGTTGGCGAGCTAGGAACTTACGTGGATTGGGCGTTCGAGTTCGGCGAGAGCACACTGGCTGTCGACCTGGCAGACCTGGTTCCGAATCTGGTCTTTGCCGAACCCAGGGACGATATCTTCCAGGAAGAAAGCGAACTAGGCAAACACTATCCAGGGCACAGAGATAGGCTGGGAACGGCCTACAGGAGAAACCCGATCCCATCGGGGCAAGCCCTCCTCGGTGACGTGAACCGCAATAGGGAAGTGAACAGCCTGGACGCCATCCTTCTGTTCGGGCACCTGATCGATCCTGTGAACAATCCCCTGGGGCTGTATGGATACCTAGGAGACATCGACCAAAACGGAGTGCTTACGTGGCTGGACGCCGCCTATCTAGGGGCATGGCTCACCGATCCCTCCAGCAACCCCTTCGAAATAGGCGAGCTTGTGGACCTTCGTTCCGCCGCTGTTCTGCTTCCGAGCCCGGAGGGCAAGGTCTTCCCCAATGACCACGTCTGGAGAACCTTCAGAGTCCAGCTTGTCAACGTCGATTCCCTATTCGTTGAAGTCAACGGCCCCGGAACCGATATCTGCATGGAGATCGCCGGAGGCCGGTATCGCCCCGATATAGACTACTGCCCCCCGGAATACAGGGACAGGCCCAACCGCTACCGTCAGAACGCCTACAAGGTCCATCTGGCCGGGTGCAGGCCGGGAGAGACGCAGATCGTTCTTAGAGACCCGTCTGGGTTTAAGCTGCAGACCTACAATGTCACGGTGGAAAGCCCCGGCGTCGAGGTCGACTACCCTGACACGTATTGAAGCGCCTTCAAGGCGCTGACAAGATCGGGGCTTGAGGAACCCCAGCCCCGTAAAGGGAGCCGGAGACGCGGGCGAAGCTGAACCCCGCCCTCCGGCTCTCGAATAGCAACCGTCAAGCCAACAGGAGGATCGGCAATGAAGAAGCAGAGCGAAGGCACGAGAAAAGAGACTTGCAAGTTCTGCCAGAAAACCCTTGCCATGAAACATTTGCATCAAAGGCGTGGCGCAACACCAGAGGGTGATCTGGGCGGAGTTTTCTGGGTATGTAGGCTTTGCGATTACAAGAACTCTGGGCCATCTTTACCCGAAGAAAGGGAGAACCTAAGCGGTTTGATGACGCCAAAGGAAGATTGCGAATTGGCGCTTGATCTGATCCGGCATGTGGCGATCAGCACCTACGACATCAAAGATCGTCTGGGAGCAGCCAAAATGATCCTTGATGTACACGAACGGGGCGTTCTGGAGCGGGAAGTCGAGGAGTTGAAAGAGACTGTATCAGCTCTTTCGGATAGCCTTGAGACGCTTAAGACTCGCGCGAACTCTGGCTAGGGCTTTCTCTAGCGGGTCATCGAGCAAGCCGAGAGGGTCGGGGTCTGACCCAGCCCCGGAGCCCTGTGCAGGCTTCGGGAGAAAGGCCTTGATCCTCTCCTGCCAGTCGTCCTTCAAGCGGTTGTGCATGGCGGGAAGATGGAGGAGTAGGGCTGAAAAGTCAAGAATCATATTGCGGAGGATAGGACATTTCACGCGGGACGGAGGGACGGCATGGAACTCCTACTTGTTGGAGGAGTCTTTTTTTGGGTTCTGTTCGGTATCATAAGCGCCTTGATAGCAAGCGGACGAGGACGAAGCGGATGCGGCGGTTTCGCGTTGGGGGTCCTTCTTGGTCCATTCGGGCTACTGATAGCCCTGTTCTTGAGCGAAGACCAAGAGAAGCTCGACCAGAGACTCGTTCAATCCGGGGAAAGAAGGCACTGCCCCAACTGCATGCAAGTCATTCATTCCAACGCAAAGCAGTGTCCATTCTGTGATCATGCTCAGGATCGTATGGTCAAGGAGGAAAAAGCAGAAGAAGCCTACCTTGGGCCAGACGGAGTCAACTACGTGCCCATCACCTTGATGATATTCTTCGCTGGAATGATAGCGTGGGGCTTTCTTCGCTCTAACGGCTAGGGAGATGCGCTCATTCGTTGCGCTCATCCTGTCTATCCTTGCGCCCCAGGCGCTAGCCGAGGAGCTTTGGCACGGCCTGGTGGTTGCCCCTGAGCATCGTTGCGCGCCTTACGACTCTAAGGACTACCTATATCCACAGAGCCTTGAACCACAGGTTGCCGACCGCATGGGTGGTTGGCTCAGCCCCTACACGAACAGCGTCTTTGCCAGCCCGAAGGACTGCGATATCGAACACATCGTTGCCAGAAGCGAGGCCCATGACAGCGGCATGTGCAGTACCACGGATGCAGTGAAACTAGCCTTCGCGCGCGATATTGACAACCTGACGCTTGCCAGCCCCAAGTTGAACCGATATCAGAAGCGGGGCAAAGATGCGGCTGAATGGATGCCGCCGCGCAACCGGTGCTGGTTCGCGCGGAAAGTCATTCTGGTGAAGCGGAAGTGGGGTATGACGGTAGATCAGTTAGAACGCGACGCCCTGGAGGGGGTGCTACGAAACTGCGAGCACACGCGCGGCGTTTCTACGCATCCATAGGCAAGACCCAGTCGTTCACGTCGAAGGGCCGCTTCCTTCTGAACTTGTCCCGCAAGATGGGGTAGAAGGCGATGGCACGGTCAACCAACTTCGTTAGGATAGCCCTTACAAGAGCCGCAAGTAAGAGAGAAGAAAGGTCTTGCGGATGGGCGCCGAGAAGTGTATCCTGGAGGTAGGACATGGGAGCCTCCTACGGCTGTGTCCGGTTGTCTGCACGAGCAACGCCCGCCCTTGTCCGGCGGGCGCTGCTATTTACGGGCTATCGCATAGAGGTGGCGCGCTCATCACGCCGTCAAGTCTGCGTAGGTGATGCGGCGCCCAACGGCCCCGGACAGCATCGCGTCGATGCGGGCCATCGTGTGGTGTTCGCAGGCCCCCTGGTTCAGCCGGAAGGTGAACTCGTCGAGGTAGCGGTCCAGGTGCTTGATGCTCACGTGGTGATAGACACCGTATAGACCGCGCTTGAGAACGGCCCAGGCGGCCTCGATGCTGTTGGTGTGAACCTCGCCCCGCTTGAACTCCTCCTGGCCGTGCCGCACCGTCTCATGGGCCTTGAACCGGGCCTTGAGGTGGCGGTAAGCGCTGTGCTCGTCAGTGTACAGGGTGGCGCCCGGATCGACGTGAAAGTCAATCGGGCCTTCGACGCTCTGCGTAGAGGTGTCGGGGATGGTGACCGCTACGACGCGGCTGCCACCGGAGCTTCCGGTGCCCCCGGAGCTTCCGGCGCCGCGCTGGCGCATTCCGATCACGGCTTGCTTACCGGCGGTGCCCCGGCCCAGGCCTAGGCGCTTGCTCTTGTGCCTGTTGGCTTCCGCCCCGCCCACGAAGGTCTCGTCGATCTCGACGATGCCGGACAGAGGCCCCTCGTCGTCCTTGCAGGCCATCCGCAAGCGCTGTAGCATGAACCAGGCCGAGGGCTGCGAGATGCCAAGCTCCTTTGACAGTTGCACAGACGATATGCCCTTGCGGGCCGTCACGAGCAGATACATACCGTAGAGCCACTTGTGGAGCGGGATGTGAGATCGCTGCATGACCGTCTTGGTGCGCACCGTGAACGTCTGCATACAGACGTTGCACCGATAGTACCCGTCCTTGTATGCCCCGATGCGCGATGTCTCGCCGCAGTGCGGACACCAGGCGCCGTCCGGCCAGCGCCGTTGCTCCATGTAGGCGCGGGCGGTATCTTGGTCGGGGAAGCGCTCGAACAGTTGAAGCAGGCTGATGGTGACTTTGCACATGGCGGGTCTCCTTTCGTTAGCTCCAATATACGACACGCCGTGCGTCGAGTCAAGTTTATAATTCCCAAAAGAAAGGGGGGCAACGGCGCTCTGTCAACGGGGGCACCTCGCGCGTCTCCCTCCTTTTGCCGAGATGACATTGGCGGGTGCGGCGGCACAGCGTAGGTTCGAGCGCGGTGGGCCGATACGGGAACGGTAGGCGTGCGCAAGCGTCCAATGAAGCCAGTGCCAGCCCGAACATCACTGGGGGACGGAGCGAAGACGATGCGGCGCGGGTGGGCGGTCATCGCAGCGCTATCGGCTTTCGCCGCGGGGGTATTCGCTTTCGCCACATCGGCATCGGAGCCTATGAGGTCATTGAGGCTAAGATTCGTCAGCTTCTGGAGGCTGCGCCCTCCGCGGCGGGGCCATGAGCGAATCGCGACCCCCGTGTAGCCGTACGTCACCTGGAACGTAACCCACCTCTCTCACCAGATGCCCAGCCTTAAGCTGGTCGCCCCGGCCTCGACCGCGAACCTCGGTCCCGGTTTCGACACCCTGGCGCTAGCGGTGGAGTTGCACGCGACCCTCACCGTCGAAGAATCGGAGGGTGAGGCATTGGAGATCCGCTTCGGCGGACCCGAGGGCGATATAGGCGTGGCAGCCAAGACGGCCGCCTTCAGCGAGGCCTTCACGCGCGCCTGCGACGAAATCGGCCGCTCGGCGCCGCCCGTCCGATTGACCGTTGAGAGCGCCATCCCTATCGCGCGAGGCCTGGGTTCCAGCGCCGCGGCGAGGCTTCTCGCGGCAGCCTGTGCGAACACTCTGGCGGGAGATCTCTTGGGCCGCGATGATCTCTTCCGTCTCGTCGCCGAGCTAGAAGGCCATCCCGACAACGCCGCTGCCGCGGTTTACGGGGGCCTAGTTCTGGCCGGGCGCGCAGGGTCGTCGAAGATCGAGGTGCTGCGCCTTGAGCCGCCGCCGGGGCTTGGCGTCGTCGTCGCCGTCCCCGAAAAAGAGCTCCTGACGGCCACCGCTCGCGCCGCATTGCCCGAGAGCATTCCTCACCGCGATGCGGCGCTGGCAGCTAACCACGCCGCCGCTGTCGTCGCGGCCTTCACTACGGGTGATCTGGACATCCTGCGCTGGGCGATGACCGATTCGCTACACCAACCCTACCGCGCACCCCTGACGCCAGGCGCCGAAGCCGCGATCGCGGCCGCACTCGGTGCAGGCGCGCACGGCGCCGCGCTGAGCGGAGCGGGTCCTTCAGTGGCCGCCTTCACCACAGACGGCGCGGAGGCCATCGGCGGCGCGATGGTCGGGGCCTTCGCGGAGGCTGGGATCAAGACCACCTGGCGTGCGCTGCGGGTGGACCATCAGGGGTTGGTGGTGCAGCGCGAGGGGTGAACTCCACCTTTTGCCCCCGCATCGCTGTTGAGGGAGCACCTTCGACAGGTTCAGGATGGCGGAGGCGGAGGCGGAGGCGCCTGGCTCAGGACGGCGTCCCTCTAGAGCGGCCAGCAATCCGCGCGACCCAGATGCTGACCTCATAGAGAAGGAAGAGGGGCCCGGCCATCAGTAGCTGGCTGATGACATCGGGCGGAGTCAATAGAGCAGCCAGTACGACCATGCCCACCAGCGCGTACCGTCGCCCACGACGAAGTAGGCCGGCGTTGACGATGCCCAGTCTGGCCAAGACATAGGATAACACGGGCAACTCGAAGACCAGGCCGAAGGCGACCACAAGCCGCAGCACGAAGCCGATGTAGCGTCCGATGTCCCACTGCGGCGTGACATCCGCGGTGCCCAGGCCCACCAAGAAGCGGAGCGCCAGAGGCAGGACCACGGCATAGGCCATCACGGCGCCCGCGGCGAAGCAGCCCACCGTCGCTAGCATCGCCAGGACGAGCAGGCGCCGCTCCCGCGTGAACAATCCTGGAGCGATGAAGCTCCAAGCCTGGTAGCCGACGATGGGAAACGCGACGATGAGCCCCCCAACCAGCGCGATGTTCACGTGGGTCAGGAACATCCCGACGGGCGAAAGGAAAATGATCCCGGGCGCATGAGGCAGACTGCGGGCCGGTGCCACGAGCCACATGAGGACGATGTCCGAATAGGCGAAGATGCCGATCGCGCAGATGATGACCGCCACGAGCGACTTGAGGATGCGCCACCTGAGCTCCTCAAGGTGGTCGAGGAAAGGCATCGCCTTGGCATCGTTCTCCCGCCCGTTTGGCCCGGAGTGCGCCGACGCCTTGGGCTCGGCTTTTAGCGCTGGAGATCCCATTTTTCCTTGCGTATGTCTATGTCGAAGACCTTGAGGAAGCCGCCACCGTACTCTCCCAGGAGCTCAGGCACGCCGTCGTCGTCGATATCCAACAGCTCCAGGTGGTCACCGAAGCCCTCGGGCCATTCCCACTCCTGGTTGAGGAAACGCGCGTCGAGCACGAAGCCGGTGTTAAGCACGATCTCCAGCTCACCATCGGCGTCCACATCACCGACGACCAACTCCTTGGGCGAGTATTCGATCTCGCTGCGGTACTCCTCGACCTGACGCAGGCCATCGTAGACGAAGATGCGCGAATCGGCGGCGAAGATCATCTCAAGCTGAGGGTCGTGATCGAGGTTCGCGATCGTGAGGCAGACGATGCTGTCGAACTCGCCCTGGTCGGTCTGCCAGACGAGCCTCAAGCTCCCGTAGCTGAACAGGAAGATGTCACCCTTGGCGTGGTAGGCGAGCACGTCATAGGCGCCGTCGGCGTCCACGTCCTCGACGAAGACGCCCTTTATCGCCGCGCCCAGATCGGTGCTCTGCCACCGCTGCCGATACGTGCCCTCGTCCACGCGCTCGAGGATGTGCAGAGAGCCCCTGTCGTCGCCGTAAACGGCGCCGCCTCGCGGGTCCGCATCCGGAGGGATTTCGGCCAGGACCCAGAGGCGACCGAAGGCCCTTTGTGATCCCAGATCGAGGGGTGAGGCCGCGAGTGCGTCACGAGCGAAAACGAGTGTAGCGGCGGCGATTATGGGGGCCAGTCGGCGTATCATTATCCGTGCCTTTCCACTCACTTCCCGCCCTCCCCTTGCGCTGCGGTGAGACGAACATCTCCGCGAAGCTCAGGATGGCGATGCTCTTCCAAGCGGGCGTGGAGCCTTGGGGCTTAACCTTCCTCCGGTGTCGGTTCGATGGGCGAACTGCGCGCCACATCGTAGACGTCGAGGATCGGGCGACCCGTCTGGCGCGCGATGCGCGCACAGTCCTCGTACTCGGGCGCGACGCGAGTCCGCCCGCCAAACTCGCCAATCTTGACCTTGATCGGACCGAGGTCGCTTCGGGCAATTCCGAAGCGCCGCCGCACCTTGCGACGGTCCACGTCGTAAATGCGCACGCCCAAGGTCGTGGTCTCCTCGAAGACAGTCTCGACCATCCCGTCGAGGTGATCTCGGTCGGTCAGGACCGTCAAGAGCACCCCGGGGCGCCCCTTTTTCATGATGACGGGGATCAGGAACGCGTCCTTGGCCCCCCCCGCGAGCAGGCGATCCACCACATAGCCGGCCACTTCGGGGCTCATATCGTCAACGTTGGTTTCTATGATGGTCGAGTGATCCGCCTCGTCGGGGTCAGCCGCTTCGCCCAGCTCAAGGCGCAGGACGTTCGGCAGTTCGCGGATGTCGCGGCTACCGGCGCCGTAGCCCGCAGCGGTAGCGGCGAAGACAGGTGACGGCCCAAAGCTCTCGGCGAGAGCCGTGATGATCGCTGCGCCCGTGGGGGTGACGAGCTCGAAGGGTACCGTCGTCCGGACTGCAGGGACACCGCGCGTCAAAAGGAGCGTGGCCGGCGCGGGGATGGGGATCGTGCCGTGCTCGGAGATCGTCTGGCCTGTGCCAAAGCGCAGGGGGGAGCTGTAGACGTGCTCGACGCCCAAAAGATCCAAGCCGACGACGGCGCCCACGACGTCCACGATCGCATCAATGGCCCCGACCTCATGGAAGTGCACCTTGCCGGACGTTGTGTTATGCACTTCTGCTTCCGCCTCGGCCAGCCGCCGGAAGACGGCGCTCGCGCGTTCGGCGACCCTCGGCGCAAGGTCGGCTGCGTCGATGATCGCCAGCACGTCCGCCAGGTGGCGGTGGGCGTGATCGCCACCATCGGTTAAAACTTCCACCTGGGTGGCGGTCAATGCACCCCGCCGCACTTTCGTCGCACGCAATGCGAAGCCCGGGACGCGAAGCTTGGCGAGTTCCGCTTCGAGCGCCTCGAGCGGCAGCCCGGCGTCCACCAGGGCTCCCAGCGCCATGTCCCCGGAGATACCCGAGATGCACTGAAAGTAGGCCAGCTTCATCGTGGGTTCACCTCACGCCTGACCTTTCCCCGCAAGCAGGCTCACCCTACCCCGGCCCCTCCCCGCGAGCAGGGAGGGGAGAAAAGAACCCCTCTCCTCCACCCCTCTCCCAACATAGCGGAGAGAGGGACACCTTTGATCCTTCGACAAGCTCAGGACCGTTGCTCGCCGGACTCATCTTTGCGACGCGGACGCCTCCTGTGGCGTGACCGCACGAAGTGCCACTCTGCGGGCGATCAGCGCAGCCGCGCAGCCCGCCCCGAAGCCGTTGTCGATGTTGACGACCACCACGCCCATGGCGCAGCTATTGAGCATGGCCAGAAGCGCCGTCAATCCCCCCAGGTTCGCGCCGTAACCGACGCTGGTGGGCACAGCGATCACAGGCGCCGAGACGAGCCCGCCGACCACACTTGGCAGAGCGCCCTCCATTCCGGCGACAACGATGAGCACATCCGCGGCCGCCAGCCGGTCGGTATGCGCCAGAAGGCGGTGAATGCCGCTGACGCCCACATCGTGGAGGCGGTCGGCGCGTGCGCCCATGATCTCTACCGTCACGCAAGCCTCCTCGGCGACGGGCATGTCCGAAGTGCCCGCCGTAATGACGAGCACCAGGCCCCCGGAAGCGGGTGAGCGTTCCCCGTCAGGCCGTGGATCGATGACGACTGTACGGGCCGTCGGGTTGTGCTGGGCCTCGGGGTGCGCTTCGAGGAGGGCTTCAGCCACGCTGGGGGCCACTCGCGTCGCCAGGACCGGCGCGCCGTGCGCGATCAGCCGCTCGGTAATGGCCACGACCTGTTCGGTCGTTTTGCCCTCACAGAAGACGACCTCGGGGAAGCCTTGGCGCAGGCTGCGGTGATGATCCACCCGCGCGAAACCCAGGTCCTCGAATGGCAGATACCGCAGAGTCTCAAGCGCCGTCTCGGGGTTCATCTCCCCATTCTGGACGGCGCGCAAGAGTTCCAGCAACCGTTCCGGCGTCATCGAGGTCTCCCCGCCTCCAGCCCTTCGCCGCGACGGATTGGAGCTCGGCTGCGCTTAGGTCCGCGAAGCGGTCGGCTCACTGCGTTCCGGCACCCGCGCCCCGCGGCCTGCGCGATCGCGCAGGTAGAAGAGCTTGGCACGGCGTACCCGGCCGCGCCGGATGACTTCAATGCGCGCAACGCGAGGCGAGTGGAGCGGAAAGATTCGCTCGGTGCCGATCCCTCCGGACACGCGGCGGACGGTGAAAGTCTTCGACAGTCCCGCGCCCCGTCTTTGGATGACGGTGCCCTGAAACGGCTGGAGCCGCTCCTTGTCACCTTCGATGACCCGCACATGCACGCGTACGGTGTCGCCGGGGCCGAACTCAGGGACGTCGGTCTTCTTCTGATCAAGCCCAACGAATTGCAAGACCTCCATCAATTTCTCCTCTCGTCCACCCTATGGCCTTCGGGAGTTTCATCGTTCATCGTCAAAAGATCCGGCCGCTTGAGCGCCGTCGCCCGAAGGGCTTGCTGTGCCCGCCAATCGCATATGTCGGCGTGGTCGCCCGAGAGTAAGACCTCAGGTACCGACACCCCCCGGAACTCGCGGGGACGCGTGTACCAAGGGCAGTCGAGGCCGCCGTTCTGGAAGGAATCGTCAAGCGCCGATTCCGCGTCGCCCAGAACGCCGGGGACCAGGCGCACGACCGCGTCCACGACCAAAAGCGCCGGAAGCTCACCGCCAGAGAGCACGTAATCCCCGATCGAAAGCTCCTCGGCCTCGCAGATCGGAGCTACGCGGGCGTCCACAGCGCGGTAGTGGCCACAGATCAGGATGAGGTGCGAAGCGCACGAGAGATCGTTCGCCCACCCTTGCTCAAAGCGACGGCCCTGCGGAGAGAGCAGGAGCACCTTGTGCGGTCCGGGTGTCATGGCCCGCGCCGCCTCTACGGCTCGGACGATGGGCTCAGGCTTGAGAATCATTCCCGCACCGCCGCCGAAGGGATAATCGTCGATGGTGCGGTGCCGGTCCGGCGCGTAGTCGCGCAGCGGGTGGACGATGATCTCCACCAGCCCGGCCGCCCGCGCCCTGCCGACGATGCTCGTCTCAAGAGGGCTCGTCGTGGCATCGGGCACAGCCGTAATGATATCGATGCGAAGTCTCGGCGTCGGCGTCATACTGTCTCTTCTGTAAGGCAAACGGTCATCAGACCACGCGCTAGGTCCACGTCGCGGACCACATCACCGGCGGCGGGCAGGTACTGCTCGCCGCCCTCACTCGCGACAACTAAGACGCCCCCCCCGGGAAGCTCGAGCACGTCTACCAGGCATCCCAGAGCCGCCCCGCTCTCCTCGACGACGTCAAGTCCCACAAGTTCGTGCGGATAGTAGGCCCCCTCCGGCAGGGGGCGGGCTTCATCCAGAGCGATCACCACTTCCGCGCCACGGAGTCCATCCGCTGCGTTCCGGTCACTGACCTCGTGGAACTTGATCGCGAGACCCTTGGAGAGGGGGCGCACTGAAGCCACCTCGAACCGCATGATCCGTCCATCCTGCAGCACGCGCAGGCGTTCACCGGCTGCGAAGCGCTCGGGAAAATCGGTCGTCGGGCGGACGACCACCTCTCCGCGCAACCCGTGGGGCCGGCCCACGTCGCCGATGACCAGCCAGGGCCGCCCGTCGGACGGGTCCTCGAGTTCGGCCTTCTTTCGGCTCATCCTCCACCCGCTTCGGCACCCTGCGCCGCTTAGGTTTCTTCACGGCTTCAGGCTCGGAGACCTCGAGCGCCTCAGGCTCCTCTCGAACCTAAGCCTCGGCCTCTTCGAGCGGCTCACCTTCATCTGCCTTCGCCTCCCGCCAGCGCCGTAGGACGCCGTGAGCTTGTAGAAGCGACCTCACCGTATCGGTCGGGAGCGCGCCGCGATCCAGCCATGCCAAGATTTTCGGCTCATCGAGCGTCACATCGGGTGGTTCAACGATCGGATTATAGTGGCCGACCGCCTCGATGTAGCGGCCGTCGCGCTGGCTGCGCGTGTCCATCGCGACGACCCGGTAGAAGGGCCTCTTCTTGGCCCCCATGCGCGTCAAACGAAGCTTAACCGCCACCCACTTACCTCCTTAACAGCGTTCACAGGCCCAGGGCCCGAGCGACTTGCTTCATGCTCCCTCGCGAAGCGCGTTTCATCAGCTTTCGCGTCATGAAGAACTGCTTGAGCAGACGGTTGACCTCCTGGACAGAGGTGCCGCTGCCGCGAGCGATCCGCCGTCTGCGGCTGCCATCGATGATGTGCGGGTTGAACCGCTCATTGGGCGTCATCGAGTTGATCATCGCCTCGGCATGTACCAGGGCCCCATCGTCCATGTTCGCCGCACCAAGCGAGCGGCCCCCGCCAGGCAGCATCGCTAGGAGCTCCTCCATCGGGCCCATCTCGCGCACCTGGCGAAGCTGATCGCGGAAGTCCTCGAGCGTGAATTCCGCCCGCGCCAGCTTTTCGGCCAGTTCAGCAGCCTTCTCGGTGTCCACGGCGGCCTGCGCTCTTTCGACGAACGAGACGACATCGCCCATCCCCAAGATTCGCGATGCCACTCGGTCGGGATGGAAGCGCTCGAGCGCCTCGACCGTCTCCCCCACACCAACGAACTTGATGGGGAGGTTCGTGACGGCCCGAATCGACAGAGCCGCACCGCCGCGGGCGTCGCCGTCCATCTTGGTCAACACAATCCCCGTCAGCGCGAGCCGCCCGGCGAAAGCACCCGCCGCCTTCACAGCGTCCTGACCCGTCATACCGTCGGCGACGAAGAGCGTCTCGCGTGGACCCGTCGTCGCCTCGATAGCGGCGAGCTCCGCCATGAGCGCCTCGTCCACATGCAGCCGGCCCGCCGTGTCGAGCAGGACAGCATCCAGGCTCTCCTTCCTCGCCGTCGCCATGCCAGAGCGACAGACCGCCACGGGGTCATCGCCCTCGCCGACGTGCACGGGAACGTCAACTTCGCCGCCGAGGACCTCGAGCTGTCGAACGGCTGCCGGGCGCTGGCGATCGCCCGCAACGAGGAGGGGTCGTCTGCCGTGCTCGGTGAGATGGCGCGCAAGCTTGGCCGCCAGCGTCGTCTTGCCCGAGCCCTGAAGCCCGACGAGCATGACGACGGCGGGCGGCGCGCCATCCAGCCGCAGCTCCGCCGCTTCACCGCCCAGAAGCGCCACGAGCTCATCGTGCACGATCTTGACGAACTGTTGGCCGGGGCCGATGCTCCGCAGGACATCCTGCCCCACCGCTCGCTCGCGGACGCGGGCAATGAAATCACGGGCGACGCGGAAGTGGACATCCGCCTCAAGTAGCGCGCGACGCACATCCCGGGAGGCTTCCGTCACGTCCGCTTCGGAGAGCACACCGCGGCCGCGGAGCTTGCGGAAGACGGTCTCCAGCCTCTGGGTCAGATTCTCGAACAAAGGGCGCCTCCTAATTCCGTCTCAGACTTGAGAATATATCCATAGCGTATAGCCTTTTGCAAGCTATCTTGTTGCCCGGACTCCTCCCTAACCCTTTCCCGCTAGCAATGAGGGGAAAGAGAATTTCTCCCATCCACACCTCTCCCCGCACGAGTAGGGAGGGGAACACGTTCGGAGGGCGCAGGATGGCACGGGTTTCCGTTGGCGGTTTGAAAACGGCCAACGCGTTCACGGTGAGGGCAGCGCACCCAGTTCGCGCGCTTGCTCCTCCGCCCACGCAGCGTCCGCAAGGCGTCCCAGCACCGTGTACGCCCGCGCCAGCAGCGCATAGGCACGACCCAGGTGCGGATCAATGACCACTGCAGCTCGAAGCCGCTCGGCACCGAGCGCAGGCCGGCCGGCCGCCAGATACCGCTCCCCGACGCGCAAGTAGGCACCGCTCAGTTCGTGCGCCGCGGCCACATCAGCTTCGTCGAGGAACTCGCACGTCACGATGTCGAAATCCATGTAGCGCACCGGCTGCGAGCGGACCGACTCGCGCAGCTCGAGCCGAAGCGGCCCCAGCCGTTCGCCCAACGGCCTGGCGAGGTGAGTGGCGAGCAGGAAGCGGTGTACGCCGCCCGCGTGGAGATTGAGCATCATCTCTTCAAGACCGTCCTGCCGCGTGGCGAGAAGGAACGCTTTGCTGTAATAGAGGCTCGCCATCTCCTGCGGGAGGAACCACGAGGTTGTGACGACCGCCGTCTCCGGAGCCGCCTCGAGGGCCTGCGCAACGCGCTCCGAAGCTTGTTTCTTGTGGTGGAGCAGCCACAGGCCATGCGCCTGAGATGCTCCCGAGAGGACCGCGAGAACCACGAGAGTGGTCCAAGGGATCCAGCGCCATCGTGCGGGTGCTCCACGAGCCAGATGCGCAGCACCTGCCCATGCGAAGACGGCCAGCACAGGTATCGCGGGCAGGTAGAGCCTTGGCCCCCAGTGAAAACCCAGGACCATCGGACGCGGCGCGAACAGGGTGGCGGCGCCGATGAATCCCAGCGCGCCTGCGGCCGCTACGCGCCAGGTGTCCGCTTTCGGTCCACTCGTTAGCGCGCGGACGCCCAGGCCTGCCAGCGCTACCAGAGGCACTTTGTGCAGCAGCCCGTTCGACCATCCTGTCTGGCGAATGGGTCCCGGTGAAGCCAGGGCTTCGCGGGTCCCAACGGCCCAGCTCACGACGCCGATGAACGCCCCACCGGCCACGAGGCCCATGCGCCACCCCTGGCGTCGCTCGGGCACGAGCGCCGAAGCGACCACCGCTAGGATCGGCAGCGCTCGCACCAGACCGAGGGGAATCTCCCGCGTCGAAGCCACCCCGAGCGCGTAGGCCACCACCAATCGCTCGCTCACGAGCATCCAGGCCAGTCCCAGACCCGTCCCCTGCCAGCGCTCTGCCGCGGGAGCCAGGTTGTTCTGGACGTGGAAGCCCAGCGGATGGCCACTTGTGATGGAATTCCAGATCCACAGCGGCAATAACGCCGCCAGGGTGCCGACGACGAGCATCGATGCTGCGCGCTTCGACCGGCCCGCCCACAACTGCCCGCCCGCCAGGGCGAAGGCCACCAGAATCAACTCCTGCCGGAACCAGCACGCCAAGCCTACCAGGGCACCCGCCAGGACCAGCCGCCGACCGCCAGGTGTCGGGCTGTTGGGGGCACCAGCCGATAGGAGCAACGCCCCAAGAGCCAGCGCCACGGTGACCGAGTGCTCCCAGAAGGTCACTGCGTAGAAGACTAGCGGTGTAGCGAGGCCCGCCGTGAGCGCCACCACGGCCGCCCACCAAGACCCGAACGCGCGCATGGCGAACCGGCCCAAGAGCCACACAGCGGCCGTCGCCGCCAGAAGCGGCACGAGGTAGAACCCTCTGGGGCCGAAAAGAGCGTACCAGGGGGCGACGATGGCGGCGAAGGCGATAGGGTACTGCGAGTAGAATTGATCGCCCGCGCGCGAGGCGAAAGGCAAGTCAATGGGAAAGTGCACGAGCGTAGGGTCATGCGCGCGGCCAGGGTAGTCCAAGTGGGCGCTGGCGAACCGGTGGTGCAAGAGGCTCTGCGTCAGGATGGCCTTGTTGCCCGCGTCACAGATCCAGAAGGTCCGAGCAGGGCTCGACGCCGCGATGGCTGCCGCTATGAGGGCAAAGACGAGAGCGGCAAGTGTAACCGCGGTGCTTGCCTGCAGTGCGGATGCGGCTTTGGGCCGTCCACCGGATGATGGCACGACGAGTGACAGACCTCCCTAGCGGCTCTTCCCGAAAAAGAGCCGTGAAAAATACCGATGTTGAAGATAGCCGAGGCCACCTGCCGTCGCAATTGGGTCCATCCTGTGTGGGTCACACCCTAGGTGGCGAGCACGTCACTTGCCGCGCGTGGGGCCGGAGCGTACCTTGAATGTGCGGCTTTAGAATAGAACCTTCACCGCCACTAGACGGGCGAATCATGGGTGAGCTACTAGGACATTTCAAGGCGAAGTTTCTGCCGGGTCTGGCGTTGATCGCGCCCGTGGGAGTGACGGTCTTCATCCTGCACGCTCTTTTGCAGTGGGCCGATGCGCTCATGGCACCCGTAGTCCAACGCTGGTTGGGCGTGGAGGTATTCGGCTTAGGGCTTCTGGCAACGGTCGCGATGATCTACCTCGCCGGGCTTGTGGGGACCAACGTGTTCGGCCGACGGCTCGTGCGAGTGTTCGAGGGGCTCTTGTTCAGGCTGCCAATGGTCAATATGATTCACAGCAGCACCAAGCAGGTGCTCGAAGTGTTCTCGCAGGGCCAAAATGCGCACCGCGCACGCATCGTCCTCGTCGAGTACCCGCGTCAGGGGATCAAGTCTCTGGCCTTCGTCACGGGCAGGATGCCCGATCCTCGCACCGGTGAGATGCTCCTGACTCTCTTTGTCCCCAGCTCTCCCAACCCGATCACGGGCTATACCATGTTCGTCCAGCCGGACACCGTTGAGGACACGCGCCTGACCTTCGAAGAAGCAGTGCAGCTCCTTGCTTCCGGTGGCATCGTGATGCCGAGCAGACAGGGGTCCCGTGCCGAGGTGGCCCCGCTCGAGCGCGGCGGCCCCGTTCCAAGCCCTGAGGTCCCTCCCGCCGCAGGTGCGCAACTGGTTGATAGCAAGCCCACGGGGGGATCCTAACCCTCTAGTCCACGGGGCTTCCCTTGCGCAGAACGTGCTTTAACTTGTACAATCCCAAGGATCACCCAATGGTTCGCTCTAGCGCCATGGAGGGCACCTCGATGCGGGTGAACGTGCGGCTTTTCGCTGCGCTCAAAGACGTCGCCGGTGCAGGAACGTTGGCCCTGGAAATCGCTGAGGGAGCGACGGTGGCGGACGTCTGGGAAACGCTGGCGGCACGCCACCCGGAGCTGTGGGCTTACGGCGCAGCGCTCTCTTACTCAGTCAATCAAACGATCGTACCACGAGACGCGGCCCTCACGAACGGTGATGAGGTGGCGTTTCTGCCGCCCGTATCCGGAGGCAGAGATGGTTGAGATTACGTACGATGTCATTGATACCGGCGCTTTGCTCGAGCAAGTACGGGAAGACTCCGACGGCGCCGTCGCGACGTTCACGGGGGTGGTCCGCAACAGCTCGGACGTGGGCGAAGAGGCAGAGGGCTTGGAGTACGAAGCCTACAACGAGCTGGCTCTCAAGAAAATGCGTGAGGTCATCGCCGAGGCACGGGTGCGTTGGCCGATCGGAAAAGTGGCCATCGTTCACCGCTTAGGTCGGTTGGCGGTCGGCGAGGCAAGCGTCGCCATCGCCATCGCGGCACCGCACCGTCAGGCGGCCTTCGAGGCGTGTATATACACCATCGACAGGCTCAAGGAGACCGTCCCGATCTGGAAGAAGGAGACGACGCCCGCGGGAGCGTCGTGGAAGTAGCGGAACCATGACTGAGAAGACCGATATCTCCCCGATTCTCGAGGGCTGGGCCTTCGACCCCGAGGTGGACCTGATCGTCCGTAAGATCCTGGGCGACGATGGGCTGGAGAAGGTGCAGATGCGCCTGGATATGGGGCTGCTCCAAATGGAACTCGACGGTCGTCCGGACGGGGAACGCCCCCAGGGCCACGAGTCGCACCTGGCTTACTACGAGAGCCACCTCACCCAGAAGCGCAAGGCTCATGGGACAGAGCAGGGCTTTTCCCTCTCGAGCGAGATGTGCGATGAGTTACGTGGCGAGGCCATCCAGTACTACTACCGCTACCTGAGCCTACTCAAGCTCGGTGATTATGAGCGCGTCACGCGCGACACCGCACGGAACCTGCGCGTGCTCGACTTGATGAAGACTTACGCCGCTGACGAAGACGACCGCGAAGCCTTTCAGGAATTCCGCCCCTACATCCTGATGATGAACACGCGCGCCCGCGCTTCCCTCTCGCTTGAGCACGATGACGCGGAAGAAGCCCTCGGCGAGATCGAAGAGGGGATGTCCAAGATTCGCGATTTTTACCGGGAGTCCGGCGAGCCCGAGAAGATCGCCCACAGCCTTGAACTGGGCGTGCTGCGCGCCATGGGCGACGGGATCCGCCGTCAGGGCGTCTCTTCGGCGGAGCGCAGGCTGCGGCAGAAACTGGAAGCCGCCATCGAGGCGGAGGACTTCGAGGGAGCGGCGAAGCTGCGCGACATCCTGCGCACGTACTGCGATGCGGACGGGAGCGTCTAGCCGCCAGCCGCACGCTCGGCCCACGCGACGCGTTTAAGCCGCTCGGGTCAGGGTCCGGGCCGTCAGAATCAACTCTTCCCCTTGCCTATCGAGGAGAGTGGTATCACCTTCTCGATAGCGGCCTTCCAGCACTCCCATCGCCATCGGGTTCTCGACCGCGCGCTGGATGAGGCGCTTGAGCGGCCTGGCACCATAGGCGGGCTCGTAGCCCCGGTCGGCCAACAGCTCGAGGGCAGCCGGTGTCCACTCGAGCGCGAGTCCGGCTCGGTCGCTCACTCGCTCCGAAAGGAGCCCGAGCTGGAGCTCGACGATCGTGCGCAGGTGCTCGAGACCCAGCGAGTGGAAGAAAATGACCTCGTCGACACGGTTGAGGAACTCCGGCCGGAAGTGCTCGCGCAGGGCCACGGTAGCTCGCTCACGCATGGCATCATCATCCGCGTCCACGGCGAGGACGTGCTGGCTGCCGACGTTCGATGTCATGATGATCAGGGTGTTCCTGAAATCGACCGTTCGGCCCTGGCCATCGGTGAGCCGGCCATCGTCGAGCAGTTGCAAAAGGGCGTTGAAGACCTCAGGGTGCGCTTTCTCGATCTCGTCGAGCAGAATCACCTGGTAGGGCCGCCGCCGCACCGCTTCGGTGAGCTGGCCACCGGCCTCATAGCCGACGTAACCTGGAGGGGCGCCGATGAGCCGAGCGACTGTGTGCCGCTCCTGGTACTCCGACATGTCCAGCCGAAGCAGGGCGCCTTCGTCGTCGAAGAGAAACTCCGCCAGCGCGCGAGCCAGCTCCGTTTTGCCCACACCCGTCGGGCCGAGGAAGATGAACGACCCCACGGGCCGCCGCTCGTCAGACAGACCCGACCGCGAGCGCCGCACGGCATCCGCCACCGCCGTGACCGCCTCGTCCTGGCCGACCACCCGATGATGCAGTCGCTCCTCCATGCGCACGAGCTTATCGATCTCCCCCTCCATCAGCCGAGAGACGGGGATGCCCGTCCACTGCGAGACCACCTGCGCAATATCCTCCGCGTCCACTTCCTCCTTAAGAAGCTGTCGATCGCCCTGGATCTCGGCCAAGCGCTGGTTCGCGATTTCCAGCGCCTGCTCCAGATCGACCAGATCGCCGTACTGAATTCGCGCCGCGTGCTCGTAGTCGGCTGCAGCTAGCGCCTGTTCGGCCTCAAGGCGCAGGGACTCGATCCTTTCTTTGAGATCGCGGATGCGCGCTACCGCCTCCTTCTCTTTCTGCCAGTGAGCGCGCAGGCTATTCCGCTCCTCCGTCAGTTCGGCCAGCTCGGCCTCCACAGGTTTGAGCCTGGCGGCCGCGTCGGACTCGCGCCCCAACGCCTGCTTTTCGACCTCGAGCTGCCCGATGCGCTTCTCCAGGCGGTCGATCCCTTCGGGGACGCTATCGAGCTCCATCTTCAGGTGCGCCGCCGCCTCGTCGATCAGATCGATGGCCTTGTCAGGCAGGAAGCGATCGGTGACGTAGCGCTCAGCAAGCCGCGCAGCGGCCACCAGCGCCGCATCTTGGATGCGTACGCCATGATGAATCTCATAGCGCTCCTTGAGCCCTCTCAGGATCGAGACCGCGTCGGTCACCGACGGCTCGCCGACATAGACCGGCGCAAACCGCCGCTCCAGCGCCGGATCCTTTTCCACGCGCTCGCGGTACTCGTCGAGCGTAGTTGCGCCCACGCAGTGGAGCTCGCCGCGCGCGAGGGCGGGCTTGAGCATGTTGGAGGCGTCCATTGCACCCTCCGCAGCGCCAGCGCCCACAATCGTGTGCATCTCGTCTATGAAAAGGATGATCTCACCTTCGGCCGCCTCGATCTCCACAAGCAGCGCCTTGAGCCGCTCCTCGAACTCACCTCGGAATTTCGATCCGGCGATCAGGGCACCCAGGTCGAGCACGACGACGCGCTTGCCTTTGAGCGATTCGGGCACTTCACCGCGTACGATCTTCTGTGCCAGCCCCTCGACGATGGCCGTCTTGCCCACACCCGGGTCGCCGATCAGGACGGGATTGTTCTTCGTCCGCCGCGAGAGCACCTTGATGATCCGCCGGATCTCGTCTTCGCGCCCGATGACTGGGTCCAGCTTCCCCTCGGCAGCCTGCCGCGTCAGGTCGCGGCTGTACTTCTCGAGCACCTGGTACTTGGCCTCGGGGTTGAGGTCGGTCACCCGCTGGTTGCCCCGGGCCTTCTTCGTCGCGCGCAAGAGGGCGTCGGAAGTCGCGCCGGCATCCCCGAGGATAGTGCTTACGGTGGTCCCTCGAGCCTGAGCCAGAACCAGGAGCAGATGCTCGACGCTGGTGTAGTCGTCACCCAGCCGCGATGCCTCGCGCTCCGCACTCCCAATCACATCGCGCAGGCCAGGCGAGATACCAAGCTGGGACTGGCCGTACACTTTCGGCTGCCGGCCGAGTGCTTCGGCAGTGCGCCTTTGCACCTGGGCGAGGTCAGCTCCCACGGTGCGCAAGAGATCTCGCGCTAGCCCCCCCTCCTGCTCCAGGAGGGCCTCCAGAAGATGCTCCGGCTCGATCTGCGCGTGATGGGCGTTGGCTGCCGCGTCGTGCGCTGCCTGCAGCGCCTCCTGGGAGCGTTGCGTCAGTCTATCCAATTGCATAGGTCCAAACCTCTCTCGTTAGTCAACGGCTCGGGCTAGAATACTATCACAATACCAACACCTTAACCGAGCAATCCTCATGCCGCGGGGGCCTTGAGGCCTTAATCTATGGTGACTCAAGGTGATACGGCAAACACACGTCTATGCCTCCCGCACCTTTTCTGCCAACTTGGCAGAGCCATCGCGCATTCACCGCCACTCTGACGGGCGCTTGACACCGCTTCCCCTCGCAACCTAATTGTTTATGCGAGTGGCATTGCTCGCGCCGAAGGGAGCTTTGGTATGATTCGCGTGCTTGGTTTTCATCACGTGACCATCACGGTCAACAACATCGAACGGACCCGGAAGTTCTATGGGGGCATCCTCGGCCTGTGCGAGATTCCGCGGCCCGGCCTCAACTTCTCGGGGGCCTGGTACCAGGTGGGCGACGGGCAACTACATATCATCGTCAACGATGAGCCGCCGAAGGATTCGCGGGCGCACATGGCCATCGAGGTGGAGCACTTCGGGAAGGCCCACGAGGAACTCGTGCGGCAGGGCGTTGAAATCGCCTCGCCGCCGGATAAGCGGGACGACGATTCCGACGTCCTGTTCTGCCTCGACCCCGACTGCAACCTCATCGAAGTGATCCACCACGAGTCAAGGCCTCCTAGCACTTGAACGAGAGCCCGGAGACCCCAAAGCGCGCTCGCGTCCATGAGCAGTCCCGCGAGTACGACGGCATCTATAAGCTCGAGCGCGTGGTGGTTCAGGAACCCCAGCCCCAGGGGGGCCTGGGCGCACCCGTCACCCGGCTCGTCTTGGAGCGGGGCGACGCGGCGGCTGTCCTGCTGTATGACCCCAAGCGCGACGTCGTCATCCTCACGCGCCAGTTCCGCTATCCCGTCTACCTGCGCGATGGGAAAGGCTGGATGCTGGAGATCGTCGCGGGAACCATCGCGCCCGACGCCGACCCTGAGAGCGAAGCGCGGCGCGAGACCCTTGAAGAGGTGGGCTACCGCCTCGGCGAGCTGGAGCACATCGCGAGCTTCTACCCAAGCTCCGGCGGTTGCTCGGAGCACGCTCACCTGTTCGCGGCGGTCGTGACCGAGCGGGACCGCGTGGGCCCTGGCGGCGGTGTTGACGAGGGCGAGGCGATCCAGGTCGTCGAACTGCCCGCCAAGACCGCGCTCGAACGGGTGATGGCCGACCCGAGCGCGGACGGCCCAACGCTCATCGCTCTTCAGTGGCTGGAAGGCCACAAAGAGCGGTTAGGTAAGAGCGTCCGCCCGTAGACCCTTCCCTCTCCGCAGACCGACGCCAACCCCAAGCCCCTCCCCGCATTGCGGGGAGAGGGACATCTTCGATCCTTCGACAAGCTCAGGATGTACGAGCTCAGGATGGCGGTTCGATGTACGTGGGATGGCCTGTTGCAGACGCGGGACTTAACCCGCCCTGCGCGCCTCGATCAGGCGGCGGATGAGGTGCGCCTGGCCCGCGTGGTGCGCTTCGTGATAGATCAAGACGGCGAGGACCCAGTCGGGTCTGTAGACTCCCGGGCCCCTAGGCGCGCCGCTTCGCTCGACGGGTGTGCTCAGCTCCGCATCGGAGAGCGCGCCGACCACGCGCTTGGTGTTGGCTCGGACCTCATCGAGGCGGGTGGTCAAAGTCCCTAGGTCGCCGTGCCTTTCGGCGGCGAACTCGTGGTCTCGGTTGCGCGCGGCGCCTTCACCACTGATGGCGTTGCGGACCCACGTGTTTTCGCTGCCGGCGCAATGAGCGAGGAGATTTCCTATCGAAACCATCTCAGGCACGGGCCGCCACCAGAGCTCCTCGGTCGAGAGCCCCTCGCCCGCCTTTAGCAGTACCGCATGGTTGTTGTCCATGGCCGAAAGCATGTGCGCCGCGCGGTCGCTCTCTGCCTCGGGCACCTCCCAGTTCCAGCCCCTCTCCGCCATCGTTTCGCTCCTTTCTCGGCACAACCCGAACGGACGCCGGGTCCCGGTGCGCCCTCAACGATACTTCACGTGCACTTCGAGCTTTTCGACGGAGATTTCTTCTCCAACCCCCGCCGGCTGCTCGGTCGCACGCAACCCCAGCAAATTCTCCCCTACCGCGAACAGCACTGGCGCCGTGTCGTACACCAGCCACCCCTCTTCCACCGAAGGCAGCTCCAGAAGGGCGCCGTTGAGCCGGATCTCCAGGTGCTCCAGCGTGCCTTTAGAAATCGGGAGGGTGCGAAGGTCCTCGTCGTCGGGATACGGGGCAGGCCGGATCAGGCCCGCTTCGATGCGCGCTTCTTCGGGCAGGTCTTCCGCGGAGGGGTCCGAGAGCAGGACCCGCAGTGTGAGCTCATCGATGTGCTCGGCCTCGGCGTTCACGTCGTCGCCCACGGCCACGGTCAGTAGCGTCTCGAAGCCGTCGCCCGCCAGTGCCGTCGGTAGCGGCGCAAGCACGTTGGAGTTGAAGTACATCCAGTGCTGCACCCGTCTTTGCTCCGGGTAGCCGATGTTCACCGGGTGCCCACCGGCGCGGCGCTCGACGACGAAGACTTTGTCCTTGTGCCGAAGCGTCTGGGGATCGCCGATCTCTTCCAGCGCCTGCCGGGCTCCCTCCCAGTCCGCGCGAGCAGCTTCAAAACTGCGCCCTTGGCCCGGTATCAGTCCCACACTGCGCAGGGTCTCCAGGCTGACGCTGTTGAAGTTGAACACCGTGATGCCGTCGGCTCCCTGCTGCCACCAGTTGGCCGCGATACCCCGCAGCACCTCGATCGGCGCATACTTGTAACCGTCGGTGGCGTGGTAGTCGTCGTGGCAGGGATAGAGCTTGATATGCGTCCCAGCCGTGATACGGCGAAATGCCGCGATGTCCACATCGACCGTCCGAACGCCCAGCACAAAGAGGTCCACCAGCCGCTCCCGCGCCCAGGTCTCGACGTCCATGCCGTCGAAGTGGCAGCCGAGCAGATTCTCCGGCACCCGAGCTGCCAGAAGAAACGGCCGCCCGCGTTTCTCGGCGACCTCCAGGAGCATGGCACGGACGCTGCGCATGAGCTCCGTGAGCGCACCGTTGTGTTCCCACTTCCGACCGTGTGGCAAGACGTAGGGCGTCCTGGCGAAATCCAGGCTGATGCCGTCGAAGTCATAGTTCTCCGCTAGCTCACGCAGGATGCTGAGCTTATACGCTCGCACCTCCGGGATGGCGAAGTTCCAGTACCCGTTGGCGTCTGGATTCCAGGGAATCCCCCGAATCGGCTCCCCACCCGGGTTCCAGTCGATCAGCCACTCAGGGTGGGCTTCTTTCATCGGAACGGTTGTGATCTTCCCGGGGACATCGTTGTCGCTGCCGTTGACCCGGTAATTGTGGAAGACCTCAAGCCCCCGCCCCTTGGTCGCCTCCAGGAACACGCGCATCGGGTCGATCCCAGCATCGAACCATTTTTTGTACTGCGGAAAATCGACCTGAGGAACGATTTCGCTGGGATAGCAAGCCAGATTGCCCTCACTCCAGTCCCACCAGATGCTGTCGGTCTGGTTCCCCTCGCGGTCGGTGAATTCGAACTTGGTCTTCACCACCTGCTCCAGATCGAAAGCCTCGAAGGCGAAGGTGTTCGCGCCGTGATCGTAGTGGTTGATGATCCTGCGGCGCCGCCCGACGGCAGCCACATGCTCCTGCGATAGCTCGATTCTCATGACCGGCTTCCCCCTCAGCCCCCGTTCGACGCCAAACGTCCTTCGAGACCAAAGACCTCGATCGGCGTCGTGCGAAACATCCCTTCCAGCTCTTCGTCGGCGTGTGAACTGAAGACGACTTTGGCGATCTCCGCAGGGATGCTAGCGGCATCCTCCGAGGCAAGCATCACCTTCGAGGGGCCGACCCTGTCCAGCGCCCGCTCCAGATAGGGCGCGATCGAGAGAGACGTGCTCAGGTAAAGGTTGTCCAGTCGCGCTGCGTTGGCGATCAGCGTCTCCGCGACGACATAGTCCATGTGGGCGGCGATAATCTTGAGGTCCGGATACTCGCATGCCCGTTCTATGAACAGCTCGGGGTTGGTGAACGGTTGGCCGTGCGCCCCCACGCAGACCATCAGCGGGACGTTGAGCCGCCGGGCCGTATCGAAGTAGACCTTTGCCAGAGGGGAGATGGGATTGATGCCGTGCGAGAACCCATGGAACTTGATGCCTACAAACCCCAGCTCGTTGACGCAATGCTCCAGCTCCCTAACCGTCTTCTCCTCGCCGAATTCCTTGATGTTCGGGCTGGCGATGCCAAAGATGCGGCCGGGATATTGTTCGGCGTACTCGGCGATGAGACGATGCACCCTGATGGGGTCACTCGCACCGCCCGGCGGCTGAAGGATGGCGGCCTCCACACCGCATCGATCCATGGTCCGAAGGATGGTATCTATGTCGTTGTTTCCCCAGCCGAACGTGCGGTCTTCAATGCCGGGCTCCGAGAGGTGCTGGTGCGTCTCGATGACTCCGAGGTCAGTGTGGAAATCGAAGCGGTAGACCGCCGAATCGAAGCGGTTCTGCGGGTATTGTAGCATCAGGGTGGCCCTCCTTGTTCGGCCTCTTCGGTGAGCTTGGTGAGAAACGCGTCGCGATGTCGGGCTTTGGCCTGGTAAATTCTCTCTCCGAGGTGGAGTACGAAATCGAGGCTATCGTCCCGACGGAAGGGGAGAATGATCCGTTGGCGCCGCATCATGGATGGGTCGGCTTCACCGATCACCAGGTCCGGCTCTCCGAACTTCCCCTGGACCAGCATGTTGCCGTCGGGCAGCACAATGTGCGATCCGCCCCAGAAGTGCAGATCCCCCTCCGTTCCCGCCCGATTGGCGAAGACCACAAAGCAGGAGAGGGTCAATGCATAGCTCTGGTTCATCCGTTCCCACGCCTTTCGAGACGAAATGGTGGGTGAGAGCCCCTCATCCGAACTGGCCGCCAGGAACAAGAGCGTGTCCGCGCCGTCGTGGGCTGCCAGATAGGGTAGCGGGAGGTGCCAGCAGTCTCCACAGACCAGCATAGCCATTCGCCCGAGGTCGGTGTCGAAGGCCGCGACCTCATCCCCGGCACCGAAGTAGCGCTTCTCCTCGAAGATGCCGTAGGTAGGCGGGTAGACCTTGCGGTGGAGGTGTCGGATCTTCCCACCTGAAAGGTAGATCGCGCTGTTGAAGAAGTTCACATCGGGAGTCTCTTCGACGAAACCTGTGACGATCGGGACTTCCTGGGAGAGGGTCTTGAGACGTTCGATCTCGGGGCTGTCGAGCCGGAGCGCGACCTCAGTAAACCGTTCTTTAGCCAAGTAGCCGGTCAGAGCCAGTTCCGGAAAGACTAACAGATCGACGCCTTCGGCCTTCGCCTGGCGGACATAGTCGGCGGTGATCTCCAGGTTCTGCTCAACGTCACAGAGCACGCTGGCCACTTGCGCGATGCCGATTCGGCATTTTCCGGCTGGCATGGGACCTCCTGGTCAAATTTCGGCTCGTTTGCTGAGTCGTCGCTTTTCGGGGGGATTTCCCATCTCAACGCTCCCCAGCTTTGCCGAGAATTTCCATGGTGTAAACGTAACCCATAGATAGGTGGTCGCATAGACTCAACAGTCATATAGGTGACATTCCGGCCGTCAGCGCGCTTTTTTTGTGCGAATAGCCAGGGACGGACCGCCCTGGACTCCCCATCGGGGAGGCTCTGCCCTTCTGTCCGGTGGAAAAACCCTATGACGCGGCCGCGTCCGGACAAATGTCAGACGTCTAGCCAGCTACCTCAGGCTGGGAGACGAGGACCAGCCATGCCAGCACCAAGCCATAGCCCCAATGGCGCAATAGGGCGGCGACAAGGATCGGGCCGCTCACTCCCAGGCTATTCCCGCCACCCGCCTGGCTCCTTCTTCGATACGACCGAGAGGACAAGCAAGCCCTACCCTTTGATCACCCCGATCGGCTTGAGGTGGACAACCTTTCGCGCTATCCCAGCGTTGTGGATCACGTCCACGACCTGCGAGACGTCCTTGTAGGCCTCGGGCATCTCCTCGCCGAGCGTGCGACGTCCCCGGGCGCGCACCTGGACGCCTTGCGCGGCCATCTCGCGGTCGATGGCGCGGCCCTTGGCCCGCTTGAGCGCCGCCTTGCGGCTCATACGCCGGCCAGCCCCATGCGCCGAACTGCCGAACGTCTCCTGCATCGACTCCTCGGTGCCCACACAGACGTAAGAGCCGCCCAGCATCTCGCCGGGGATCAGGACCGGGTGGCCCACCGCTCGGTAGGGCTCGGGTACATCGGGATGCCCAGCAGGAAACGACCGCGTCGCGCCCTTGCGGTGGACGAGAACGCGCCTTCGCTCACCATTGATCTCGTGCTCCTCGAGCTTGGCAATGTTGTGCGCCACGTCGTAGACCATCTCCATGGCCAGGTCCCGCGGCGAGATGTCCAGCGCCTTTCCGAACGCCTCGCGCGCGAGGTGCAAGATCACCTGGCGGTTGGTCCAGGCGTAGTTCATCGCGCAGGCCATCGAGGTGATGTAGGCCTCGCCCTCGGGCGAGTGGACGGGAGCCGCGGCGAGCTGCCGATCGGGCAAACTAATGTGGTAGGTGCGTGCCGCGCGCTCCATCACGCGCAGGAAGTCATCACAGACCTGATAGCCGAACCCGCGCGATCCACAGTGAATGAGCACGACGATCTGACCTTTCTCCAGCCCGAAGGCCGACGCGATGGCGGAATCGAACACTTGCTCGACGACGTCCACCTCCAGAAAGTGGTTGCCGGAGCCCAGCGTCCCTACCTGGTTCCGTCCCCTCTCAATCGCGCGCTCGGAGAGGCCCGCGGGATCGGCGCCGGCCATCCGGCCGCTCTCCTCCGTGCGTTCGAGGTCGGCATCCGTTGCATAGCCCAGTTCGCCCGCCCAGCGCGCGCCATTGACCGTCAACCGTCGTTCCTCCGCGACCGAGAGCTTGCGGATGGCACCCGAGGCGCCCACACCGGTCGGTACCCGGTTGAAGAGCTCACCAACCAGCCGATCGAGCTTGGGCGCTATCTCGGCACGGGTGAGGTTGGTCCGGGCGAGGCGAACGCCACAACAGATGTCGTAACCCACGCCGCCGGGGGAGATCACTCCGCCTTCGGCCGGGTCGGTCGCCGCCACGCCGCCGATGGGAAAACCGTAGCCCCAGTGGATATCCGGCATGGCGATGGAGCGACCGACGATGCCGGGCAGGTGGGCGACGTTCTGGACTTGAACGAGGCTCTGATCGTTCTCGATCGCTTTCATCAACTCGCCCGAGGCGTACACCAGGCCAGGGACGCGCATTCCGCCTTCTTTGACGACCTCCCATCTGTACGGGTCAAGCTGACGAAGCTTGGGTCGCGCCGCTTCAACCGTCATGGAACCATCACCTCTCAAGATGCCTTCAGATCTTGGCTCGGATCTTCCAGTTGCAGTTAACTCTTCAACTCAAACCGCCTCACACTATAGTGCGTGGCGGAACTTAAGCCAAGGGGATGACCGGTCTTTCAGCCGCAAACGACTGGGAGACCCACGGAGGAGATTACGTTCTTCTCGCCGCAGTTTTGATCCAACGCTTCGGGAGATCGCCGATTCAGACGTCAAAGATGACGCGCGCCCGCCAGAGGCCGCCCTGCTGAATCAGTTCGAGGCCATGGTAGGTCGCCGCTTTGATCTCCGCGCCGCGGGGATGGCGCGCGGGATCGAAGCTCTCGCCGCAGTGGATCGAACGAACGCCGCCCTCGGGCAAGAGCGTTACCTCGAACTCGCAGAAGATCTCTCCCGTGCTCTCAAAGCGGAAGAGAAGCTCGTTGAGCCAGGCGATCAGCGTCTCCCCGAGGTTCGTCGGATCGGCAGGGGCATCCACCTCCACGGTGAAGGTCTCGATAGGGCTGACCGTTCGTAGGTCCATCAGGTGGTCGAAGAGCGCGTATCCGCAGCGCTCGAAGGCGGTCTCGGGCCGCGAACCGTGCGCAGCAACGGCAAGATCCGCGGTGTGGTCTAGGACATCGTACGGGTAATCGCTCATCCCTTCCGCATGGTAGGGGAGCGTTGGGGACAGGTCAAGAGCGAGCACAACTGGCTTGACCGGCGGCACTCCTTTGACGCACATTACGGCTGCATGGTAGCGCTAGCGCGCATCCATAGCACGGGAACATCTCAGCAGCCGGAAGCCACTTGCGCCGGGGGAGGAGTTATGTGGTCAAATCAGTCGCGCACAGTCACTGTAGCTCTGGTTCTGAGTGCGATCATGGCGACGCTTGCACCTGGGGAGGTAATCGCCCAGACCGATGTCGAGCCCACTGAACCACCTGTGATGTCGCCGGGGTGGGCGGCAGGGATGGGCTTCATCATCCCGACGTTGGGCCACGCCTACGCCGAGGACTGGACGCGGGGCCTGATGTTTCTGCCGCTTGAGGCCGCCTTGGCGGTCGCCATAGCATTCAGTTTCGAGAGCACGAACCGTGAGTCCACCGAGTTGGTCGAACGGGATGGCAAGATGATCGCGGAACCGATTAGCGTGGGCGTGGACCATCGAGCGCCGGAGGCGGGAGCCGTCGCACTGCTCGGGCTCGCGGCGGTGAAGCTCTGGGAGGCCTCCGACGCTTACAGGACCACCGAGCGCACAATGCGCCAGAGAAAGAGTGCGTTAAAGCTGCGTCCCGAACTGCGCGGAGACCGGATAGGTGTTCAGCTAGCCGTACGCTGGTAAAGCGCGAGCGGCGTCTACCGGACCAGGTGGGCGGGCAGCGAAGCGTGTGCGTGCAGGCGCGCGGACCCGATGCGCATCTTCTCGACGAAGCCATAGGGCACGCTGGGCATTCCAATAAGAATGTCGCCCCACTTGTTGCCGTGAGCGTCGGAGCCGCCGCTCTCGTAGAGATGATGCCGCGCCACGATGGACCGGAAGTAGCGGACTTGCCCGACGGTGTGCTTGGGGCTGACGGTCTCGATCCCCTCTAGGCCCATCTCCAAGAGGTCGTAGATGATCCCACCGTCGGGGTAAATTCCGGGGTGGGCGAGCACGGGAATGCCGCCGGCCGTGCGGACGAGTTCGATGGCCACTCTGGGGTCAATGTGCAGCTTCGCCTCGTACGCGGGTCCGCTGTTGCCGATATAGAGCTCGAACGCATCCTCGGAGTTCTGGACGAAGCCGCCGTCCACGAGCGCGCGAGCGATATGTGCCCGCGCGATGGCGGCATCTCCCGCCTGCACCTCCACGTCACCGAAACCGATCGCCACGCCAAGATGGTTCAGCTTCGCGACGATCCTCTCGGCGCGCGCACGCCGTGCCTGCTTGAACTCGCGCAGGAATTCGCCCAAAGCCGAATCGGTATGGTCAATGAAGTAGCCGAGAATGTGCACGTCCAGCCCACTGTAGGTGGTGGAGATCTCACACCCGGAGATGATCTCGACGCCCAACTCCTCGCCGCGCGCCATTGCCCTAGCCACCCCGTCCACCGTGTCGTGATCGGTCAAGCTGATAGCGTTCACTTTCAGATCGTGGGCTACCGTCACGACCTGCTCCGGGCTTAGTGTACCATCTGAGAGATTAGAGTGGATATGAAGATCCGCCCGCTTGCGGCGCTTCGTCATCATAGTCCCTGGGACACCTCGCGATTAGGCATTGAGAGAATCACACTGACCTCGAAAGAATAACGACATCGAAAAACTCTCACCGGCACCTGTTGCACGCCTTGCACTCGAGGAAGTTCCACATGGCCCTAGCGGCCTCAACACGCCATTGTCCGCCCAGCGGGCAGGAAGCGTAGCCGGGCGAACGACAACGTGTAAGCGAAGCTTCACTGGAGTCACCGAAAAACTCTATCTCGGCGTTCTATAATACAATCCTCCAGCCCCGTTGTCAATTAGCGGCACAGGTGTGCCCTACTCGTTCCATCGCCCTCCCGATGGCCTCCACGGCGTATGGGACATCCTCAGCCGAGACGTCCGCGCGACCAGGCGAATGATTCCGGGGCGGGTGATGAGCGCCCTGACCCCCTCGCGGCCCATCGCGTCCAGCAGCAGGACACCATCGAGCCCTGCACGAGTAGCCTCCAGGTTGACGATATTGGTTTGGACCCGCTCTAGGTCCACCATTTTCGAGTCGAGCCCATGGATTCCCTCGGCCAGCGCACGAGCCTTATCGTGGTCTTCCGCCAGCCGGTCGATCATCTCCTCAAGCGCCAGGATACAGGGAGCAGCTATCACGCCCGCCTGACGCATCCCCCCTCCGAGAATGGAGCGCGCCTTGCGCACGCGCTCGATGACTTCCCGGGGGCCGGCCACTGCGGACCCCAGGGGACAGCACAGACCTTTGGAGAAACCGATGGTGATCGAATCGAAGTGGCGGGTCAGCTCCGCGACCGGTACGCCGAGGGCCACCGCAGCGTTGAAGACGCGCTCGCCGTCGAGGTGGACGGGGACATCGTGGCCGTGAGCGAATTCGCACAGAGCTCGGCACGGCTCCGCCGGGAGGGTGATGCCCCCGCATGACGCGTGGCTGTTCTCCAGGCAGATCAGCCCTGTGCCCGGGCTAAGCCGGCCTTCAGTCGGACGCACCCAGTCCTCAAGGACATCAAGCGAGAGCAGTCCGTCGGGAGCGCGCAGGGTGCGGCTTTGCACGCCCGCAATTCGTGCTAGGTCACCGCATTCGCTCAGCAGGATATGACACGTCTCCTCGAGGATCGCCTCCTGACCGGGCCGGGTGTGGGCAAGGATGGAGGCTTGGTTCGACATCGTGCCCGATAGGGTGAACACCGCTGCCTCGTGGCCGAGCCGCTCCGCGATCATGACTTCCAGGCGGTTGACCGTCGGGTCCTCGCCCCGCGCATCGTCCCCCACCTCGGCATCGGCCATGGCCCGACGCATCCGAGGCGGCGGCGTCGTAATGGTGTCGCTGCGCAGATCAATGGCTTTCTCGGGATTCAAGTCATCCCTCCTTGGCCTGTGAGCCCCCCAATCAGCCTATAGCCGATTGGGCACCGGCTAGTTCAAGCAAGCGGTCGATCTGCCCGACGCTGCCTAGGGCGATGAGCCTGTCGCCCGCGGCGAGATGCGTATTCGGGTCTGGATTGACAGCGATCGAGCCGTCGAGCGCTTTGATGCCAACGATGATCGCCCGCGTCTTCTCGCGGATGGGCGAATCGCGCAGAGTGACCCCCACCAGCTCCGATCCGGCGGCGATCTCGGCGTCCATCATCTCAAAGGAGAGATCTTCACCCGCCATGACAACGTCGAGGAAATCCATAACGGTGGGCCGGAGGAGCATTCGGGCCATCCGACGCCCAGCCAGGGCCCGAGGCGCGATCACCTTGTCGGCGCCGGCCTTGAGCAATTTCGCCTCCGAAGCCTTGGAAACCGCTCGCGCAACAATCGTCATGTCGGGGTTGAGCGTCCGAGCGGTGAGGACAGTGAAGACGTTCTTGGCATCGGTATCCAGCACGGACGCGAGTCCTCGAGCCCTCCGGACGCCTGCGCGCTCGAGCACCGTATCCTCCTCCGCGTCGCCGTGGACGACCAGGCGGCCATCGGCTTTCGCGCGCTCGTATCCCTCAGGATCGATCTCCAGCACTACAAACGGCCTGCGAGCTAGGGAGAACTCCATCGCCGTCTGGCTACCCGAGATGCCGTACCCACAGAGAATGAAATGGTCCTTCAGTGCCGCGATCTGTCGTTCCATCTGGCGCCCCCGCAGAATATCGGCCATTTCTCCCTCGACGAAAAAAGCGATCAGACTCCCGGCAACGTAAGCCCCCGCGCCAGCGCCAGCCAGCACAACGAAGATCGTTAGCAGCTTTCCCTGATTGTTGAGCGGATGTACCTCGCCGTAGCCCACCGTCGTGATCGAGATCACCGTCATGTACAGCGAGTCGAACCACGAGAAACCACAGACGATGCGGTAGCCGACCGTCCCGGCCGCTATGACGCCGACCAGAAGGGCTGCCGCGAGGACCAGGCGGCGGGTGAGAGGAGCGACGTTAGCGCCCACGGCTCATGCCGGGAGCGAACAACCAGCGCCTTCTCATCCCCTCGAAGGCAGGGTATCGGCGACGGGCTCGGGCGAGCCTACCGTCCGGCCGCTGCCGCCCGCAGAACCGGCGCGCCAGTGGACGGCGCTCACTAGCTCCCGCAGAGGCGCTGTACCCTTAGCCTCGACCAGCGAACTGACGACGACGAAGCGCGCTCCAGCCTCGACCTGCGCGCGAGCCACCTCAGGGCCGCGAATGCCTCCGCCGACGATGACGGGCAGCCGAGTCGCGTGGACCACGGCTCGGATGAGGTCGGCCGGCACGGGCTCTTTGGCACCTGAACCGGCGTCGAAGTAAAGCATCCGCATGCCGAGATACTCGGCGGCCAGTGCATGCGCCACGGCAAGTTCCGGCCTCTGACGCGGCAGGGGAAGCGTCCCGCTGATGAACTCTGCCGTGGTCCGCTCGCCCGCCGAATCGACGATCAGGTAGCCCGTACCGATGGCCTCGAGGTCCATGGCATGTACCAGCGGCGCGGCCTTGACCTGCTGTCCGATCAGGAGCTCGGGGTTCCGGCCGCTGATGAGCGATATGTACAGGATCGCGTCCGCCGACCGCGCGAGTTGGTGTACGCCGCCCGGGAAAAGGATCACGGGGACCGTGACCTTCGCCTTGATGACGCCGACTGCCGCCTCAAACTGGGGTGCCAACAGCAGGCTGGAACCGACCAAGATAGCGTCCGCACCCGCCTCGACACACGCACCAGCACGCTCAGCCAGGGCATCGGGGTCGCCACGGTCGGGGTCGATCAGGACGAAAAGTCCCGCCCCTCGCCGCTCGGCGATTTCAAGAAGGGTCGCGTATATTCGCGCCATGGGAGATTTCCTGGCTCTCGGGCCGGTGCCCATCAGCGCATCTGCTCGCGCAGGATGCGTTCCGCTTCGGCGAACGCCCGGTCGATCAGCGCCGGGTTGCCGCCGCCCGCCTGGGCCAGCGCGGGCCGTCCACCGCCGCGAGCCGCCATGATGGGACCGATAGCCTTGATGAGATCGCCCGCTTTCAACCTGCGCGTCTTCGTGAGGTCCTCGGTGACAAAGACCAGGAGCGTTGCGTGCTGCCCCATGGGCGCGGCCAGTACGCCGACACCGGTGCCAACCGCAGCCCGAGCGACATCCGCAGCCCGCCGAAGCTCCGCGGCATCCTTCGCCTGGACGATTGCCCGCACGAGCTTGAAGCCGTTGATCTCGATGGCATCGTTCGCCGCGCGACGCACCGCATCGGCGACGCCTGCCGCGCGAAGCTCACCCAGCTCTTTCTCCAAAGCGTCAACCCGATCGAGCAGCGCCTCCACCCGACCCGGCAACGTTTCCGGCGGAGAGGCGATGAGGCGCGTAAGCTCAGCCAAGAGCGCTCGCTCACGCCTGAGAGCCCCCTCTAGTGCCTCGCCCGTCTGGACCTCGACTCGCCGTACGCCCGCCGAGACGCTCGATTCGCCCGCGAGCCTTGCGCCGCCGATCTCGCCCGTGGCGCGGACGTGCGTCCCGCCACACAACTCCACGCTGAAATCGCCGATGCGCACGACACGCACGCGATCGCCATACTTCTCGCCGAACAGCGCCATCGCTCCCAGAACCTGCGCGTCGGCGAAATCCATCTCCTGCCACGCCACGGGATAATTCTCACGGGTCCAGGCGTTGATCCGGTCCTCGATCGCCTCCAGTTCCTCCGGCGTGGCGGCAGCGAAGTGGGAAAAGTCGAAGCGCAGCCGGTCGGGCGCCACCAACGAACCGGACTGGCGCGCATGGTCGCCGAGCGTCTGCCTGAGCGCCGCGTGCAGGAGATGGGTCGCGGTGTGGTTGCGCTCGGTGGCCTGCCGCTTCGGGGCGTCCACGGCGAGATGCACCCGGTCGGGCATCGTTCCGCCGAGTTCTCCTTCGGCGAGTCGGGCCCTGTGCACGCGCAGCGCGCCGCGGTCGGCCACGTCCTCCACATCGAGCACGAAATCGGGCCCCACGATAGTCCCGCCATCGGAGACCTGGCCACCAGCCTCGGCGTAGAAAGGCGTGACGTCGGTCGCCACCTCGACGGTTTTGCCCTCTTCGCCCAGGCGGTAGCGGACGATACCTGCATCAGCTTCGAGATCCGTGTAGCCGATGAAGCGCGTCTGGGCCGCATCAAGCCGGTCTACCCAATCCCCTGCGACCGCCTCCTCTGCGGTGAATCTCGCCGCGCGGCGCGCACGCTCGCGCTGCTGCGCCATCTCGCGCTCGAACTTTTCCGTATCCACCGTCAAGTTGATCTCGTCCGCCATGGTCACGGTCAGATCCAGCGGGAAACCGTAGGTATCGTGCAGCCTGAAGGCGTCGGCGCCAGGTATGGTGGTCAGACCAGCCTCCCGGACCCGTTCGACGGTGCGGTCGAAGTGGCCCAGCCCGGCGTCGAGCGTCTCACCGAAGCGCTCCTCCTCCGAGCGAATGACCAGCGCCGCGTGATCGGCCCGCTCGCGCACCTCGGGGTAAACATCGCCCATGAGGTCCGTGATGGGCGCCACAAGGCGGTAAACGAAGGCTTCGCGAATGCCCAGGACGCGGCCGTGGCGCGCCGCGCGCCGAAGGATTCGTCTGAGGACGTAGCCGCGCCCCTCGTTGGAGAGCGCCACGCCATCGGCGATGGCCATCACCAGCGCCCGCGCGTGATCGGCGATGACGCGGTAGGAGCCCAGGTGAGGCGATTCGGAGGCGGGATCACCCGTAACCTCTTCGAGGGCGGCGATGATGGGCCGGAAAAGATCGGCCTCGAAGACGGTCGGGGCGCCCTGGAGGACGCGGGTGATGCGCTCGAGGCCCATGCCCGTGTCCACGTGACGCTCGGGCAGGGGGTTCAGCGTGCCATCGACGGCGCGGTCGAACTCCATGAAGACTAGGTTCCACAACTCCAGGTAGCGGTCGGAATCGGGGTCGAAACCCCCTTCACCCTCGCCGGTATCGATGAAGATCTCCGAATCGGGTCCGCAAGGGCCCGTCTCGCCCATGGCCCAGAAGTTCTCGTCATCACCGACCTCGATGTTCCCGTAGCGGCGAATGCGCTCCTCGGGCACGCCGATCACATCCCGCCAGACGTCGTGGGACTCCTCGTCGGTGGCGTAGATGGTGATCCAGAGCTTATCGGGAGGCAGGCGTAGGATCTCGGTGACGAACTCCCACGCCATCTCTATGGCGCCGCGCTTGTAGTAGCCGCCGAAGGACCAGTTGCCCAGCATCTCGAAGAAAGTGAGGTGCCGCGCGTCGTGGCCCACCTCCTCGAGGTCGTTGTGCTTGCCGCCTGCGCGGATACACTTCTGCACACTGGCAGCGCGCGTGTAGGGTTTCTGCACTCCGCCCAGGATGATGTCCTTGAACTGATTCATCCCTGCGTTAGCGAAGAGAAGCGTGGGGTCATCCCCGGGGATGAGCGAGCTACTAGCAACGCGCGCGTGCCCGCGCTCCTCGAAGAAACGCAGGAAGGCTTCGGTGATTTCGCGTCCCGTCATCGGCTCTCGGGTCGATCTACGACTCGTTTGCGTCCTGGCCGTCGCCGGATTGCGCGGACGCCGCGATCCCCAGGGTCTCGCGCAACTGTTCCTCCAGTTCCGCGGCGACATCGGGATGCGCCTTGAGGTACTGCTTGGCGTTCTCGCGCCCCTGGCCGACGCGCTCGTCGTTGTACGAGTACCACGCGCCCGCCTTCTGGATCAGCTTGTGAGTGACGCCGAGATCGAGCATGTCCCCGTACTTCGATATGCCCTCGTCGTACATGATGTCGAACTCGGCCTCACGGAACGGCGGCGCTATCTTGTTCTTGACCACCCGTACCTGCGTGCGATTGCCGACGACCTCGTCACCATCCTTAACTGAGCCGATCCGCTTGATCTGCATCCGGACGGAGGCGTAGAACTTGAGCGCCATGCCTCCGGTGGTCGTCTCGGGGTTGCCGAACATCACGCCGATCTTCATCCGCGTCTGGTTGATGAAGATCACGGAGGTCCTCGAGCGGGCCATCGTGCCCGTCAGCTTGCGCATCGCCTGAGACATCAGCCGCGCCTGGAGTCCCACGTGATGGTCGCCCATCTCGTCGTCCAGCTCCGCGCGCGGCACCAATGCCGCTACCGAATCCACGATGATTGTGTCCACCGATCCACTGCGCACCAGCGTGTCCGTGATCTCGAGGCCTTCTTCGCCCGTGGTTGGCTGCGCGATCAAAAGCTGATCTATGTTCACGCCCAGCTTGCTCGCCCAGGCGGAATCCAGCGCGTGCTCGGCATCGATGAAAGCCACGGTCCCGCCCGCCTTCTGGGCTTCGGCCATGATGTGGAGCGCCAGTGTCGTCTTGCCCGAGGCCTCCGGCCCATAGATCTCAATCACGCGTCCGCGGGGAACACCCCCAACACCCAGGGCAGCGTCCAGAGAGAGAGTGCCGGTCGAAATGGTCTCCACGGGGCGAATCGGGCGCCCATCGCCCATCCGCATGATGGCACCTTCGCCGAACTGCCTCTGGATCTGCGCCACCGCCATGTCCAGCGTACGGGCCCTGTCCTTCTTAACTGTTGATCTAGGCATAACTCTCCCCCCGTCGGGGAACCACCCGGCTACCTTCGTCAGGCACCAGCGACCGTCGTGTCGTAAGCGCCCTCTGGGCATCGCGCAATGGGCGCTCGCCGACCAGCATGTAGCGGGCACCCTCACGGCGCAACTCGCTCTCCATCAAGCCCACGCCGCTCACCCAGGCTGGCCCAAGGTCCGCGCGGACCTCAGCCGCAGCCGCCTCCCAGCCCCGGGCGTCACGCGGATCGCGCACGCGCGCCAGCGTCAGGTGCGGTACGAAAGGCTTCTCTTCGCTCCGAAATCCGGCACGAGAGAGAGCCTGCATAATCGACATCTGGAGCGCTGCAAGACGCTCTGCGCCCTCAGTCAGTCCGAGCCACAAGATACGCGGCCTTCCCGCCGACGGGAAAGCACCCAATCCCGACAGGCGCACGCCGAATGCCGAGTGGTCGGCCACAGCTTTGGCCAGAGCGTCCAGTGCATCGGGAATCCGCTCGCGCGAGGTATCGCCCAGGAACGCCAGCGTAGCATGGACGTTCTCGGGTCGAACCCAACGTGCGCGAGGAAAGCGTTCGCGCAATTCGCCGAGCAGGCGCTCGAAAGCGTCGGGCACGTCAGGCCCCATCTCGGCGCGGACGAAAGCTCGGACGCTTTCGCTTTGGTCCCCGCTACGCGACATGGGGCGCCTCGGCCCCGAGCCCAGTCACAGCGACAGGGATCTCCTCCAAGTGCGCCCTCAACAGGTGCAAAGCGGAAGCCGCAGCCCGCTCCTGGATAACGCGCCGAGTCCCAAACAGCCGATGCTGTCCGGAGGCCGTTTCGCGCGCGCTGGCGACGGCCACGTACACGGTGCCGACCGGTCTTTCCTCGCTGCCACCACCCGGCCCCGCGACGCCAGTCACAGCCAGCCCCACATCGGCGCCGGATTCCCTTTGGGCGCCCTCAGCCATCGCCCGCGCAGCAGGGTCGCTCACTGCTCCCTCCTCAGCGAGCATCGCGTCGGGCACGCCCAACTCCTCGACCTTGGCCCGGTTGCTGTAGACGACATAGCCGCGCTCGAAGATGTCCGAACTGCCCGGGACCGATGTCACCTGCTCCGCGATGAGCCCGCCCGTGCACGATTCGGCGAGTGCCAACGAAAGGCCACGCTCGCGCAGCATGGCGTTCACCACTTCGGGCAAGGTACGATCGTCGCGCCCCCAGACGTACTCCGCGGCGCGAGCCTCGAGCGCTGCGGCAATCTGATCCGCCCGAGCCGTAGCGGTGGAGGCATCGTTTCCAGTAACCGTCACCCGCAGGTCGACGCCGCTCCTACGGGGTAACGACGCGACGTGAACGAGTCCGTCCACATCCTTGATCAGTTCGAACAGCGACGACTCACCGATCCCCGTCGTGCACACGTAACGGTGGACGATGGCGCCGCCCGCCGCGCGCTCGCGCAGCCGCGGAAGTACCTCCGTCTCTAGGAGGTTTTCCATCTCGTGAGGCACGCCCGGCAGGAAGAAAACCTGCTTTCCTTCGGGATCGTCCAAGACCCCCGGTGCGGTGCCGAGGGGATTGTCCAGAACTGTGGCACCTTCAGGCACCAGGGCCTGCTTTCGATTGGCGGGGCTCATCGCCAGGCCCCGGCCACTAAAGATACGGCGGATGTTCTCCAGGGCGCGTTCGTTCTCGACGAGCGGGCGATCGACAAGACCGGCATAGGCCTCGATAGTCCGGTCGTCATGCGTGGGGCCCAAGCCCCCGGTGGCAACCACCACATCCACCCGCCCAAGCGCCGTCCGGAGGGCTTGGCCGATGCGGTCAGGGTCGTCACCGACGACGGTCGTCCACTGGAGCTCGACGCCAGCCTCCGCCAGGCGCTGGCCGATAAAAACCGCGTTGGTATTCACCACCTGGCCATAGAGGAGCTCGTCACCGATGGCGATATTTTCGGCAGTCAGGGACACGTCGCTCTCTATTCAGCAGGCAGCGAGCCCCGCGAGGCCCCAGTGCCCACCTCGCACGAGAGCGTTGGTGTAGACACCGACGATCACATCATCGGCCACAACACCCCAACCGCCCCGGAGCATCTGCGACCGCCCAGCGGGGAAAGGCTTGAGGACGTCCAACAGCCGAAACAAAAAGAAGCTCGCCAACGCGGTCTCCCACGTCTTCGGCAGAGCCAGGACGCTCACGAAGAACCCCGCGATCTCGTCGATCACGATGGGACGTCCATCGCGGCCATAGTGATCTTCCGCCGCGGTGCTAACCGGGACGCCGATCACCACGAGAACTAGCACCAGAGCCGCTAGGGGCAACCCACTCAGGCCAGGAATGACCCACCAGAGCGCCAGGGCCAGAGCCGAACCCGCGGTCCCCGGTGCGCCAGGCACATGCCCGACGAACCCGCCGCTGGCGAGCAGGCGCACCGCCCATCGCACCCCGGAGCACCTGCCGGCGTCCTCAGGCTGCGCGGGCCCGCTCGACATCATCACCGACGATCCCGTCCAAGCGCACGACCTTGCCCTGCTCCGCCTCCGAAGCCGAACTGCGTCGCGCCCAACGAACGAAATAGAGTGCCCCCGCAACGACGGCTAACAACGCTGTAACACTCACGAAGGCGTTGGCCGTCCACCACACCCACGGGACCTGGCCAGCGCGCGCACCTTCGCTCACGCTGCATACAACACTGAGGCCGCTCACTACGATGAGTTGCACCGCCGTCTTCCACTTGGCGAAGCGTGAGGTCATGATCTCGCGGCCATCAAGAAGCGCCTTCATCCGTAGTCCCGTCACGGAAACATCGCGGGCCATCATGACGGCAACGGGCCAGATGCTCACTAGTCCCAGATGGACGAACCCGAGTAACGCCGCCGCCACGAGAATCTTGTCAGCCAGAGGATCGAGGAACCGCCCCACCAGAGACCCACCACCCATACGCCGCGCCAGGTACCCATCCGCCAGATCGGTCAGGCACGCGGCCCCGAACACGAACGGAGCCCATGCGCGGTAATGCCCGGCCTCAGCAAGCAGCAGCCACAAAAATATGGGGGCGCCAACGATGCGTAGAATGCTCAAGGAGTTGGGCAAGTTCGACTGCCAGAACCGCAGGGAAACCACCTTGGAGCTAGCACGAACCGCCCTCCGGCCGTATGTGAACGGCAGCAGCACGGTGGGGATGAGCAGACGAGGTATCATCCGGCCCTCTAGTTCAGGCGTTGTCGGCCTTCCAGCGCACGCGCGAGCGTCAGTTGATCCGCCAACTCCAAATCGCTACCAACGGGCACACCGCGTGCGATCCGCGAGATCGTCATCCCCGCGGGACGCAGCCGGTCCGCCAGGTAATTAGCGAGCGCCTCCCCCTCGACATTGGGGTTGAGCGCTAGGATGGCCTCGTGGGCACCGGCTTCGAGCCGGGCCTCCAACTCGGCAATCCGCAAGTCCTCCGGCCCGATGCCATCGAGTGGGGAGAGGGTCCCGCCGAGGACGTGGTAAACGCCGCGATAGCCCCCAGCTCGCTCAAGTGCCAGGACATCCTGGGGTTCCTCCACCACGCAGATCACTCCGGGATCTCGCCTGGGATCGCTACAGATCGCGCACACAGCCTCCTCGGCGAAGTGAAAGCACCGCGAACAATAACCCACGGCGTCCTTGAGCGCAACCAGAGCATCCGCCAGCTCCACTGCCTGCTCGCGTGGAACCCTGAGCAGGTGGAAAACGAGCCGCTGCGATGTCTTGCGCCCGATTCCCGGCAATCGCGCAAACCCCTTGACCAGCCGCTCCACAGCGGGCGGCGCGCCGCTCATCGCCCTTACAACCCTAAGCCCGGGATCTTAAAGTTGGCCCCCATCTGCGGCAGGAAGCTTCCTGCCACGCGTGACATCTCCTGTTCGGCTAGCTCCTGCGCCCGCTCTCGCGCCTGGCTCACCGCCGCCAGGATCAGGTCCTCCAAGAGCTCGACCTCCTGCGGGTCCACCACCTCCGGGTCGATCTCGATCTTCACGATCTCCTGTTTGCCGTTGGCGACGACGGTCACCATGCCCCCGCCACTCGACCCTTCCACCGTCTTCCGCTCCAACTCCTCCTGGACCCTGGCGAGCTCAGCCTGGACCTTCTGCATCTGCTTCAGCGCTTGCGCCATGTTCTTCGCCATCGGCCTCGTCTCCTATCGCTCACCGCAATGAACCGAGCGGCGGCTCGGCCACCTCGGCCCCCAGTGCCTCCAGCACCTTCTCGATCGCGGGCACCGCGCCGTCGAAGCGTACCATGAAAGGGTCACTGTTCGAGGGGCTTGCCCCAGGTTCCTTTGGAGCCTTCGCGAGCGGCACTAGCTCCAGACGCAGCCGCTCGCCGTGATGTTCAAACAACAAATCCTCCAGCCACTTTCGCTTCTCCTCGACGGCCCGCTTATGAGTACTGGCACCGCGCTCGGGCACCCCCAGCCGGACCGCCTCGTCGCTCTCGCCTAGAAAGACGAGGCGGTCTTCCAGAGCGCTCCACAACCTACGATCCTTCCCGCGCAGCGCTTCCAAGAACTTTTCCCACCATTGGGGCACGGAACCCGGCTCAACGGGAGGACGATGCGAACTCGGCTCCGCCGCACCCGCGTCCCCCGGAGTCGCTGGACGACGACGCTTCGGCGGCGACACGCTTGTGTCCGCCGTCACCACAGGAGCCGGAGGCGCCGACTTTGGGGCACTTGCCGCCGTCTCAGGAACCGGCGAACCCTCCAGAGCCGCCAGAAGCGCCTCTAGGTCCACAGTCCGATCGAGCCGCGCCAAGCGCACCAGAGCCACTTCCAGCGCCAGACGCGGGTCGGAGCTGCGTGCAAGCGCAAACTCCAGCTCACCCACGATGCGGAGCATTCGCAAGAGATCGCCATCGCTCAGCGGCGCAGCCACCTCGACCCAGGCCCCATCGATGGAAGCGCCACCGTCCTCGGCGTCCAGCGCCCGAGCCACGAGCACGTCGCGCAGGCGCCGCACGAGCCCGACGATCAGCTCGGGGATATCCTTGCCCGCGGCGATAGCGTCGTGGGCAAGGCGCAGCACCCTAGCCACATCCCTCCCGGCGATGGCACCGATCAACGCCTGGTACCACGCATCGTCAGCCAGGCCAAGCACCTCGTGGACGACTCCCGATGTCAATCTACCCCCGCTGAAGGCGACGACCTGATCGAACAGGCACTGGGCATCGCGCAGGGCGCCCTGCGCCTCCTGCGCCACGACCGCGAGCGCTTCCGGTTCGGCCTCAATACCCTCCTGGACCGAAATCCGGGCTAGCTGTTCGACCATGAGCGACTCCGGAATGAGCCGGAAGTCGAAGCGCTGGCAACGCGAGATGATTGTGCTGGGCACCTTTTGCGAATCGGTTGTCGCTAAGATGAAGACCACGCCGGATGGAGGCTCCTCGAGTGTCTTGAGTAACGTGTTGAAGGCTTCGGAGGTCAACATGTGGACCTCGTCGATGATGTAGACCTTCGAGCGCCCCCGCGTCGGCGCCAGCCGAACGCTCTCGCGCAATTGCCGCACGTCCTCGACGCGGCGGTGCGATGCCGCGTCCATCTCGATGATGTCGAGCCCGCCGCCGCTCCGCGCCTCGCGGCAAGCGGAGCATTCCCCGCAGGGCTCGGGCGTTGGGCCCACCTCGCAGTTGAGCGCGCGCGCCAGGATGCGAGCGACGGTCGTCTTCCCAACGCCCCGTGGCCCGCAGAAGAGCAGCGCGTGGGCGACGCGCCCCGAGCTCAGCGCGTTGGTCAGGGTCTGGATGACGTGGTCCTGGCCGACAACTTCGGCGAAGTTCACCGGCCGCCACTTGCGCGCCGTGACGACGAAGCTCATGACTGGTGGCCGACGGCCGTGCACCCGCCTCCGATCCCTTGGCGCACGTTGCCCGCGCGTCCACGAACTCCGGCCAGGTGCCCCCGCGGCACACGCACGATTCCGCTTGCCGCTGCTCCCTTCCGGGCCTGACGGGGTTCAGCGGGCGAACGTTGCGCGGGACCTGACCCTCGACGCTCGGGATCGCGTGGCACGTCGTGCACCTCGATGACCTCGGGCTGGGAGTTCGGCCCCGCTATAGCGGATTGCGGGTGACAGGGCACCGCTACCTCCCCGCTTAGCACAGCCGTCATTCCCTCCAGCCGTGAATGAACGCACAATCGGCGCTTGGAGAGCGCCTTCCAAGCGTCCCCATTAGCGCCGATCTCTACACGAAACTACGTCTGGTGGAGCAGAGCGGAGTCGAACCGCCGGCCTCATCCGTGCGAGGGATGCGCTCTCCCAACTGAGCTACTGCCCCACCCCAATTTTCCCCATTCTCACGACCGGCAGCGTCCAAGGGTTCCCGCGCCTCGCTCTCCCCACAGCGCGGTCGCCGATGCAGGTATCACGTACGCCAACGCGGCTGATGGCGGAGAGAGAGGGATTCGAACCCTCGGAGGAGCTATAAACCCCTCACACGCTTTCCAAGCGTGCTCCTTCGGCCTCTCGGACATCTCTCCGCAGGCCGTCCGTGAGACACCTTCGGAACGACCGAAAGATGGGCAGCCAGCGTAAAGGTGTCAAGCCAGGCGGGAGCAGCTTTTGGCTTAATTGCCTTTGGTACGTACGGAGCGCCGAAGGCGGTTGCATGATCGAAGCAGAGCGCAGATACGCTATCGCCTCTTCGTGAACTGAGGCTGATCGTTGCACACTGGAGATCCTCATAGAGATGCTCGCCGCAGGGGCGTCGGCTGGCGATCTGACAGGTCTGTCCTTGCGCCCGCACGGTGGTACGTGGGCTGCGGAATACCGCACCGCGGCGACCAGAACGTGCACGGCATCCGGCGTACCGCCGAGCAGCGCATACTCATGAAAGGCCGCTTCAATCGTCTGGATCGCGCTCAGATTCCAAGGGCAACGGGAGAGCAAGAAACGGGAAGCGTCAGATCTTACTGATCCGAAAGAACTTGCGTCACACCTCAAATCAATGGCGGAGAGGGAGGGATTCGAACCCCCGGTGACCAAAGGCCACAACGGTTTTCGAGACCGCCCCTTTCAACCACTCAGGCACCTCTCCGCATTCCAATATCAAAGTGAGATGCTGCAGCTTGGGCAAGCCGCGTTCCTAATCCGCGCTGCCTATGTTTGCGGTGCACCCAAACCAAACCGATTGACCAAATAGGATCGGTCTTCGGAAGCTCGGTGCCTCCAGCATTCTTGTATTCCTGCCATGTGAATCTCTGTACATCCGGATCTTCCATTGCACTGGTTCTCAGGCTGCAGAGACTCAGGGGCTGGGCCGCCGGTTCGTACCGCCTCTACTTTTGAAAATTCAACGATTGGGCCCGATACAAATTGGCAAAGACACCGTTGCGGTCTACAAGCTCTCGAGGACTCCCACTTTCGATTAGGTTCCCATCCCTTATTACGAGAACGCGATCCGCAAGCAATATAGTTGATAGTCGATGAGCAATGACCATCGTGGTTCTGCCGATTCTTACTCGCTCGATGGCGTTCCTAATCTTTTCTTCAGTGAGGGCATCAAGGGCAGAAGTTGCCTCGTCAAAAATGAGAATTTTGGGGGCTTTTCTTAGAGCACGGGCCATGGCGATTCTTTGTCTTTCGCCTCCTGAAAGCGCGAGGCCTCTCTCTCCTGAAATTGTCTCGTACTGGTCAGGTTGTTTTTGAATAAAATCATGTACCTCCGATAAACTTGCAGCTCGCACAATATCCTCCATTTTGTAGGTACTCTCTGGATACGCGATATTCTCCGCGAGTGTAGTGTCCCACAGAAAGACCTCTTGAGGTACGACGGCGATATGTTCTCTAAGAGATTCAAGTGATACTTCACGAATGTCTGCTCCCTCTACAGAGATCTTACCGCGTTCAGGATCGTGCAGTCGAATGAGTAAGTCAATGATTGTGGTCTTTCCTCCACCGCTTGGACCGACAATACCTACGAACTCGCCTCTCTGAATGGTGAAAGAAAGACCTTCCACTCCATATCCTCGGTCGTGCTTAAAGTACACATTTGAGAATTCTATGTCTGGAGCCACTTCTCCAATGGATAGGGGTTTGCACTCGCTAATGAGTCCAGCCTCCCTGGGCAAAGCAAACAGCTCGTCCAAACTGTCGACGGAAACATCTATTCGCCTTGTACCAACATACGTTTTCAGGACAGCTCGCAAGGCGGTGTATGCTCTTGGTGCATAGGCCATGAATGCCACTAAGCTTCCAATAGTAACTTCGCCATCCATTGCCTGAAAAGCACCATAACCCAACAAGATGCCAATAACTAGACCATTGATCACTTCGTTCGGAAAGTTGAGCATGATCTCGTGCAAGGCTTCAGCTCGCATCTCGAGCCGAGCGAGCTTATTCATGTGGGCAGACCAGCGCCCCTTCTCGCGACTTTCTCCATTAAACATGCGCATCGTGCGAAACCCACTTAAAATCTCATAAAGAAAGCTCTCGGCTTCCTTCTTACAGTCATTCAAATGGCTATCGAGAGTCTTTGAGTATTGAGTCAAGTACCGGGTGACAAGATAGGTCGCGGGCAACGCGATACTGAAAACGACCGCCAGCTCGATGTTCAGCATAAACATCAAAACCAGTGTCCCAAGGAGCATGACTGCACTTGAAACGACAGGAAGTAGTTCATGCGCAATGTACATCTCGCCAATCTTCCCAGCATCCCGAGTGATACGATAGACAATCCCCCCTTTAGGGATCTTTTCGACTGCATCAACCTTGACATGTATCAAATGGTTAAATGCTGCCTTTCTTAGAGCGAGGGCGACCGACTCACCAATGCGCACACGCAGATGTCCCTGAAAATATGATATACCGATCGCCACCAAAGGGCTTACGACCATTCCCAATAACAACCACCACACTAACGAGGTATTCTGTTTAGGGATAGCAGAATCAAACAACATTTTGAAGAACAGTGGCTGAATGAGCGTAACCGCAGAACCAAGGAGCATGAAGGCAACGACGGCAACAATCGTCAGCTTGCGTCTGAATAACTCATCTCTAACAATGTCACCAGTACGCTTCTGCGAACTGCTATCTTGTGCACTCGCCATGACTCTATTTATCGATTCCTTCTCAAGGCCTTTTCTCAGCACGAGCCCGCATAGCGCGAAAGGCGTCGCGCAGAAGGCCAGCGCATTCAGCATCCAGAACGCTCCCGAGCACCTGGGGCTGGCGGTCGAGAGAGGCGCCGCTCAGAAGCTGAAGGACGGAGCCGCACGCCCCCATCCGCGGATCGTACGCCCCGAAGACCACACACGGGATGCGGGCGAGGAGGATCGCCCCAGCGCACATCGCACAGGGCTCAAGCGTCACGTAGAGGGTTGTCCCCTCCAGGCGCCAGTCGCCCAGCGCCTCGCTGGCCGCCCCAATCGCGAGGATCTCGGCGTGCGCCGTGGCGTCGCGCAGCGCCTCCACACGGTTGTAGCCGCGCCCGATCACTGCACTGCCCTTCACGATCACAGCGCCGACGGGCACTTCGTCGGCCGCCAGCGCTGCCTCCGCCTCGCGCAAGGCTAAACGCATCCACCCCTCCGCCTCTTTCGGCGTCAGAAGCGGGGACTCGACCATCGCGGGCTAAAAAAGGTGTGGCTCATACGGGAATCGAACCCGTGTTTCCGGCTCGAGAGGCCGGCGTCCTAGACCACTAGACGAATGAGCCGCATGACCTGAAAGTGCGCCCAGGAGGACTCGAACCCCCAACCTTCTGGTCCGTAGCCAGACGCTCTATCCAATTGGGCTATGGGCGCATATAGTACCTGACCCGATGAGTCCTCCACGGGTCAGGTACTGTATATAGCCAGGCGTGGCTTATCCGTCAAGGACTCTCGCCGACCGGGCTCGGAAGCGGCTCGAAACCCCGTTGACGCCACGCCTCGTACAATAAGATGCCCGCGGCCACGGCCACGTTGAGCGAATCCGCCCCGACCGACATCGGCAGACGCACGACAGCATCCAGCTCCCCGAGCACCTCGTCCGGGAGCCCCCTGGCCTCGTTGCCCAGCGCGAACGCCACCGGGCCGCGCAAGTCTGCGGCGAAAGCGTCGAGGGACCCATGCGACGCCGTGCCTACCAGCCTGTAGCCGCCCGCGCGCAGCCAGGCCCAGAGGCGCCCCGGTTCGCGCACGCTCACCACGGGTAGGGTGAACAGGGAGCCCATCGTCCCACGAACCGTCTTCGGGTCGTACAGGTCCACGCAGGGCTCCACGAGGAGCACGCCGCTCGCTCCTGCACAGTCGGCGGTCCGGACGATCGCGCCCAAGTTGCCGGGATCTTGAAGCCCACAGGCGACGACCAGCGGCTGACCGCTACGCGGGATATCACTTAGCGCTCTAGCCGGAATGCGCGCCACGGCGACCAGGCCCTGCGGGTGATCGCGTTCGCTCAGGGATTTGAGGACGTGCGGCGCGACAGCGTGGCAGGGAACCTCTGCGTCCCGAAGCCGGGCCAAGAGCCGGACACCTGCGGGATCGGGGAGCGACGCCTCGCAGACGAACGCCTCGGCCAGCGGTGCATCGCCGTCCAGAGCATCGTGGATGAGCTTAAGCCCCTCGACCAGGAATGCCGCGTGCCGCCTGCGGTACTTGCGCTCCGTGAGCGACCGTGCGCGCACGATCCGCGGGTTGCGCGCGCTGGTGATGCGGTCACGCTCGGAGATCATGGCTCGGCCAGCGAACCCTCATCGCCCGCCGCACTCCGCTCCCGACAGGCCCGCTCGAACTCATGCACGACCTCCTCCTGCCCCGCCGACTCGATCGAACCTGGGCGCTTCCTTCGCACTTCGATGATGGCCTCCTCGGCACTCATGCCTCTGGCCACCAAATAGCAGGCCAGAAACGTGCCCGTACGGCCGAGTCCGGCTCCGCACTGGACGACGACTCTCCCACCACCATCGATGCATGGCAGAGCGAAATCGGCGAACTGATGCATCTGGTCAAGTGTCGGAGGCGCCATATCAACCACGGGCAGATGAACGATCTCGATGTCGTACTCGCCAGCCAACGCCGCGTCCACGGGTTCACTCGTGAGCGAGATGATGGCCACAACCTCCTCATCTTTAAGCAGTTGTAGGTCCTTGTGCAGATCGTCGTCGGCCGCGTCCGGCTTCGCCAGAAACCCCCTCCCGGGCCTGCCCATGCCAGCGATCTCGCTGCGCACGAGCCAGCTATAGTTATGCATCCTCCGTCCTCGAATCGCCGAACGCTCCGCGGACTAGCCGCCGGAAGCGCTCTCCGCGCGCCTCGAAGTTGGCGAACTGATCGGTGCTCGCGCACGCGGGCGAAAGGACGAGCGCCTCCCCAGACTTGATGCGACGGGAGGCCTCCATCACGGCAGCCTCTAGGTCCTTGACCTCGACCACGGTGACGGCCCGGCCCATCCGCTCCGCGGCATCGCGGACCCCGGCGGCGAGCACCGGGCCTGCCTCGCCGATGGCATAGACCGCCTGAGCCCGGCACGCGATCTCTTCCGCCAGGGGCGCCAAGTCGGCTCCCTTGGCCGCGCCTCCGACGATCAGGTGTAACGTCTCCCCGACGGTAGCGAGCGCACTCCGCGTTGCGAGCATCGTCGTCGCCTTCGAGTCGTTGTAACACCGGACGTGGCCGGTCCCCTCAACCCGCTCCAGACGGTGTGGAAGGCCGTCGAAGCTGCACAACCCTCGGATGATCGCGCTATCCTCGATCCGGAGTGCCCCAGCCGCCGCCGCTGCGCATAGGGCGTTGGCAACGTTGTGCTCCCCGCACACGCGCAATGCCTTCGTCGGCAGGAGCGCCCGAGCACCCTCCTCTCCTCGAAGCCAGAGCTGGCCGTCGGCGAGCCACGCTCCGCGCTCGACCGAACCTGCGCAGGAGGCCCAGACTAGCCTGGCACGCGTCCGATCGGCCCAGGAGCGTACCTCGGCGTCATCCGCGTTGAGCACGCAGTGATCCGTCTCGCTCTGATGGCGCAGGATGGCGCACTTGGCCGTGGCATAGGCCTCGAGCGTCGGGTGACGGTCCAGATGGTTGGGCGCGAAGTTGGTGATGACCGCGAGATATGGACTTATCCCCAGCGCGTCGAGCGCTTCAAGCTGGAAGCTCGACAACTCCAAGAGGACCCACGATCCCGGCTCGATGGCCTCGACTTGGTCCAACAGCGAGATGCCCAGGTTGCCGCCCACTTCCAGGGGAAGACCGGCAGCGCGTACGATGGCCGCCAGCATCGCCACCGTCGTCGTCTTGCCAACCGACCCTGTGACGCCCAATAACGTGCCGCGGCACGCTCGGGCAAAGAGCGTGATCTCGCTCTCGATGGGCACACCGCGTTTTCGCGCGATCTCCAGGTAGCGCGAACCCGATGGCACCGCAGGATTGGCCACCACCAGATCCGCGTCGTGGAAATCCGCCGGATCGTGTCCACCCAGATGGTAGCGGATCGGCAGCCCCTCCAGGGCCGCGAGCGATGGCGCCAGGACATCGGGACCGCGCAGGTCGGTCACCGTGACGCGCGCCCCCCGACGGACGAGGTAGCGTGCCGCTCCGCCGCCGCCACCGAACAGCCCCAGGCCCATAACCAGCGCGCGCTGACCTGCTACGTCCAAGTCTTTCGCTCCGTCAGGGCGCGCACGTGGGCGGGAAAACCCTCGTGCGTCCCCAGCGCCCGCACGTGCGGCGCAGACGCCCGCGTCGCCTCAGGTGCGAGACGAGCGACCGAAGAGTACTTCAGGAACGACAGCGCCGTGATACCCGACTGCCATCGCGCGAATCCCGTCGTCGGTAACCCCGCCGGCACGCCAATCCAGTAATTCGCCGCGGCGAAGGGCGTCGTCTGGCCCAGCAGGATCTCGCCGGCATGGACGATCTCGGCGAGTTCCGCTTCGGGGTCGCGCGTGGCGATCTGGAGGTGCTCGGGCGCGTAGGCGTTCGCGAAATCCAGCGCCTCCCCGCGATCCCCCGCGACGAAAAACCCCCCGTAGTCGGTCAGCGAGCTCTCGGCGTAGCTGCGCCTCGGTTCGGGCAACTGGACCAGATGATGTTCGAGCCGCGCCAAGGCCGCGTCAGCCACGGATTTTGCCCATGTCACCAGAAGCGCCGCCGAATCCGCGCCGTGCTCCGCCTCGGTCAACAGGTCGAGCGCGAGGCGATCGGGGTCCGCCGTCTCATCAGCGAGGATCATGCATTCGGTGGGACCGAGCACGGCGGGCACTACGATCCCGTAACGCCGAACGACCGCCTGCGCCGCGCTCACTGCCGGACCACCCGGGCCGGCGATCACGCCCATGCGAGGGACGGTCTCGGTACCGAAGGCCAGGGCCGCGATCCCGGCCGGTCCGTTGCCGCGATAAACCGCGTCCACTCCGACGCGCCGAGCCGCCACCAGCACGGCAGGGTCCACGTGCCCGTCTCCTCCCGGCAAAGGTGGCACGAAGAGGGCCCGTTCGGAGACGCCGGCGGCCGCTGCTCCCGCCCCGAGGGTGATAACCGTCGAGGGAAAAGTGCCCTTGACGCTGGGGACGAACAGGCCCGCGCTCGCTACGGGCGACGTCTTGGCGCCTACGTGAACCCCCGGCGAGGTCTCCTCGATCCAGGAGGCGGCCCTCCGAGCCAGCGCAGCGTTGTGAGCGTACGCGTGGTTCCAGAAGGCCTCGATGGCAGCGTGCACTTCGACGGGGACCTCGCGCGCGGCGGCCTCGAATTCGGCCTCGGTAACCCTCAGGCGCGAGGGGTCGAGCACCACGCCGTCGAACTTCGCCGTGTAGCGACAGACGGCCCCATCGCCCCCCCGGTGGACGTCCTCGACCAACGCCTCGATTTCGCCGATAAGATCAAGGGCGAAGATCTGGGTGCCGGACCGCTCCAGGACCTGACATCGCCGCTCGTCCGAAAGCTCAGCCAGCCGCTCAATCCGCATCGAAGTACATCCTCAACTCACGATCAACCCAACGCCCGCGATGGTGCCCAGCGTGGCTGCTACCACGGGCCAAGTCAGTCTTTCGTTGAGAAAGATAACTGCGATGGGCGTGGCGAAGAGCGGCGGCGTCGACACCAGGATCGCCGTTTTGGCAGCTCCGGCGTATTTGAGGCCCGCGAGCAAGAGTAAGCCGCCCAGGCCCGTGCCGAGCACGCCTACGACGGCGGTGGCCCAGAAGCCGGTCCGCGATGCGATGCGCATCCCTCGCCCCCCATCACGGATCGCGAGCACGCCGAAGAGCACCAGTGCCGCAAACGCCAGACGAATCATCGCGACAGCCGGGACAGGCGCATCTCCGAAGCCGTAACTCATGATGGCCGAGCTCGCCGTCCAGCACAAGGCTGCAACGGACGAAGCGGCGAGCCCACCGAGGAGCCGCCGGCGGGTCAGTTCCAGACCGCGGCCACCCTGGGCCACCGCGATAAGGACAACTCCGCCCGTCACCAGCAACGTCCCCGCAAACGTCCAAGCGGTCAAAGCCTCACGCAAGAGCACTAGCCCCACAAAGAACGTGCTAAGCGGGTAAAGAGCGGTGAGTGGAAGGGTACGCGCCACGCCGATAAGCCTGATGGACAGGAAGTGCGCACCATCGCCAAGGCCAAGGACCACCGAGACGAGCATCGCCAGCCAGGTGAACGGCTCTAGGTGCGCCAGGTCGGTGAAATCGACCGTAAACCCCGCGATGGCCAGTTGCACCCCACATCCCCAGGCGCAACGGTAGGCGTTCAGGGTCCATATTCCAACCTCATCCGAGCCCCACATCAAGAAGACGGCGGCAATCGCCCAGGCCAGGGCGCTCGCCAGCGCAGAGACCTCTCCCAGGCCAAGGCTCACTGGAATCTACAAAGGATGAAAGGAATTGTGGCCCCGGGCAATCGCAACAGCTTCCGCTGACCAGCGACGCCACTTACAGGCGGCCGCGCAGCGCCCCGATCACCTGCTGTGGATCGGGCGCGTGAAAGATCGCTGACCCCGAGACCAGCACATCCGCCCCGTGCGCTCGAGCCTCGGCGCCGGTCGAGGGCTCGATGCCGCCGTCCACCGAAAGCCGCGCATCCGAGCCGCTTGCGTCGAGCATCCGGCGGAGCATACTCAACTTCAGCAAGGCCTCGGGCATAAACGGCTGACCACCGAAGCCCGGCTCGACCGACATGATAAGCACCAGGTCCAGCGCGCTTAGCAGCGGCTCAACGGCCTCGGCACGCGTTGCCGGCTTCACCGCCAACCCCGGGCGAACCCCCGCGTCTTGGATCCACGCGAGCGTTCCGGCTGGGTCCTGGCACGCTTCGAGATGCACCGTCAACCAGTCCGCCCCCGCGTCCACGAACATCCGAAGTAACGGCGGCCCGGGCTCTTCGACCATCAGATGCACATCGAGGGGCAGACGGCTGTGGCGCCCCACGGCCGCGACGATATCGGCGCCAAACGAGAGATTGGGCACGAAGTGGCCATCCATGACGTCGAGGTGCAGCCAGTCCGCGCCGGCGGCCTCCACGCGGGCGACCTCATCGGCGAGGCGGGCGAAATCACACGCCAGGATCGAAGGGGCGACGGTGATCATAGACTAAAGCGCGCTCACCTCCAGATCCAAGAAGCTCTGGCGTTCCACTTTCGTCCCTGCAGCAGGGTCCTGAGCTGTCACCGTGCCGGGGAGGTAGTTGAGGTTTGGCACATTCACGGTCTGCCCGACAACCAGACCAGCCGCTTGCAAGACTGCCCGGGCCCCCTTGAGGCTCATCCCAACGACCGACGGTACAGCCACCTTCGGTTCGGATGGCCCACTAGATACAACCAAGTCCACGCGTGCGTGCTGCACAGTCGATGCCCCGGCATCTGGGATCTGAGCGAGCACCCGGCCTCTGGTAACTTTTTTGGACGCGCGGTACGTCACGGCTCCTAAGATCAGTCCCGCATCCTCCACAGCTAGCCGTGCGTTCCGCTCCGTGTCCCCAACGCACTTGGGTACCCTCACCACTGGCGGGCCAGTGCTGAGGGTCACATATACGCGCCGACCCCTCTTGACCGTGGTGAAAGGCGCCGGGTTCTGAGCGACCACATGATCCTTCGGCACCCGCAGGTCCGCCCGTCGACCAGCAACGTGCAGGCCTAGTTCGTGCACATCAAGCTCCGCCTGAGCACGGTCCAGGGGTTGCTCAACAATGTCGGGAAGCTCAACCTCATCCCCCACGCGGACGAAGAATGGCATGACGACACGATCGAGGGCCACCGCCAGAACGCTCAGGCTGAGGCCTGCACAAACTCCGAAGAGCAGCACACTCGTCACAAGACCGCCGAGGCGCGACGAGGCTGCACCCGCATCTGAGGCCACGGTCTAATACCCTACCCTCGGCTGAGTGCGTCAAATGCCTCCTGGTTGACCAGGTTGGGCGGACGCTCGCCGCGTAGACCGGCCAGCAGGTTCTCGGCCGCCATCAGGGCCATCTTCGCGCGCGTCTCAACCGTTGCCGACGCGACGTGCGGCAAAAGGACGGTGTTCTCCAACTCCACCAGGCCGGGGGCCAAAGCCGGCTCGTCCTCATAGACGTCCAGTCCGGCGCCGGCGATCTGGCCCTCCCGAAGCGCCTTTACCAAAGCCTTCTCATCAACGGTCGGCCCGCGCGAATTGTTGATGAGAATGGCCGATGGCTTCATGAGCTCTAGCTCGCGCGCGCCGATGATGTGCGTCGTCTCAGGGGTGAGGTTCACGTGGACGGTCAGGAAATCCGCCTCGTTGCACAACTCATCCAGCTCCACTCTACGCGCTCCGACCTCCCCTTCGAGCGTGGGACTCGGCATGACATCAGCGTAAAGCACTCGCATCGCGAACCCGCGTGCACGGAGCCCCACGGCGGTGCCGATCCGCCCGCCACCGACGATGCCCAGCGTCTTGCCGTAGACGTCAACGCCCAAAAGCAGCATCGGTCCCCAGCCCTCGAATTTCTCCGCGCGCGTAAAGCTATCGGCTTCGACCACACGCCGGGCCACAGCGAATATGAGCGCCCAGGCCAGGTCAGCCGTCGTCTCAGTCAAAACGCCAGGGGTGTTACTGATCAACATACCGTGGCGGTTGGCCGCATCCACATCGATGTTGTTGAAGCCGACGGCGTAATTGGCGAACATGAGCGCCCCTTCTGCCGCCTCAAAGACCTTGTCGTCGATCGTATCCGTCAGCAGGCACAGAACGCCGTCGCGGCCCCGTACGCCCTCGAGTAGCTCCTGGCGGGTGAGCACTCGGTCATGGGGATTGACGTCCATGCGCTCGCACGATTCTCTCAGCAGATCCATCCCCGGCTTTGGCAATTCGCGTGTCACAAACACGTTCCAACCCATTCGGCTACACCTCCTCCTCAGTATTATACCTTGAAGTCTACGAGACGGCCTATACCAACCCCCACGCGGCGTTGAGGGTCCGCTTCGCGTTGGCGATGATCAGGTCGCTGGTCTCCTGAGGCTGCGGCTTGATTTCGAAGCTCACGATCGGCCGTACCCCGTCACTCAGGTACCCGATCTCGAACAGGCATCTCAAGAACTCGGCCACTTCCTCGACGCCGTTCTCCCCGCCGGTGACCCCAAAGTGCGGGTGTTGATCCCCATACGCGAGGTGACCGGTGTCCTTCAGGATGCAGTTGCCGATGTGCGCATGAACGAGATGGTCTCGTGCGGCGCGCAGAGCGTCGGGAGGACGCTCATGCTGAAGCGGTATGTGGCTCAAGTCGAGCAACAGGCCGAAATTGGGCTGACGCTCGCGTACACGGATGGATACGTGCACCCCCAACGCGTTTGGCCCCACAAGCGCCCTCTTCTCGACATCGCGGTCGAAGGTCTCCAACATGATCAGCGGGACGCCCACCTCATCGGCGTACGCGCAAAGCTCGACGAGCGATATGACGAGTTGATCCACCGCTGCCGAGCGGTCGTCCGATCCCGGATCCGGCCCACTGAGCAGGGACATCCCAACGGCTCCGAGCTCGGCGGCGATGTCCAGTTCCTCCTTGAGGGACGCGACGGCACTCTTGCGCACGTCCTCATCGAGTGCGTTAGGGTTGAGCTTCTTCCCCAGCACAGCCGGTGCGGCGGTGTAGGCTACTGTCACACCGGCGGCCTCAAACATCTCGCGGGCACGGGCCCGCAGGTCCGAACCGCCGAACCGGCCCACCTCGATGGCATCGAAGTAGGGGTCGAGGGCAATTTGCTCAAGGCTGTCAAAAGTGGCGCCGTCATCGTCACCAACATCGGGGAACGCTTGGGGGTGAAAAATCCCCACGCGCATGCACGTCGCAAGCGGTCGGTCCATTCTGGTCGATCCCCCTTTACTCCAAGTCCGCCCCGTCCGCGACCCGTGCCCAGGTCCGCCTGAGGTGAGCCAGGGCTTCGCCCCCCTCCTGCGAGAAACGATCCCAGATGCATTCCAGCGAAAAGCGCCCTCTGTAGCCGGTGCGCCGCAGTGCTCGAAAGAGGCCTCTGAAATCGGCGTGGCCCTTGCCCGGCGGTCGGCGGCCACTGTCAGCCGCGTGCATATGATGAAGGAGCGGTCCCGCCTCGAGGAGACCCTCGGTGCCCTCGCCGCTCTCAACCATGTGGTAAAAATCGCCGAAGGCGAGCACGTTGGGACGGTCCACGGCGCGGACGATCTCCAGCCCATCGCGCACGGTGTGGATGAAGTTCGTCTCCTTGGGGTTGGCCGGCTCCAGCACGCAGATGGGGCCACCCTCGGCCCACAGATCTGAGATCAGCCGCATGAAATGCACCACCTGTTGCCGCGCGCGGGAGATCGGAAAGCCGGGCGGCACGTTGCGCGAGGGCGTACTGCCGAAGACCACGACCTCACAGCCCACCTCACGCGCTCGCCAGCCGACATTCCATACGTACCTCCGAACGCGAGAGGAGTCCACATGCAGGCCCACCACTTTGAGGTCCACCGGCAGAAACCCATTCATCGCCTCCGGACGCAGCCGATGGCGGCGGAGGACACGAGCAATGGCACCGAACTCGGCGTCCGGTGACTCGGGAACGAGCGTCGGCTGCACACCCATCTCAATGTAGTCGAAGCCCAGTTCCTCGACGGCGTCGAGGCTCTCCAGGGGTCGGCAGGCACCGAACCTCATGTGGGGACCCCCTTCTTACATCCTTGCCCAGGACAGCGACGGGCATCTGCCGCATCACCTACGCCAGTGGCGAAGTGCCGCGGTTGGAGGCGGCTTCCTTCCTCGAAACGATCAATAATGACTGAGGTAACCCCGCCAAAGGCGCGATCTCCCATGATTCGGGGGCGTCTCCGAATTCATCGATCCGGAGTATCTCGCACCCTGCTTCGCGGACCGCAGCAATGAACTCGCTGACCGTCCAGTGAAACTCATAGGATGGAAGAGAGCCGGGCTCCTCGCCCGGGATCCACTCCGCTCGATCGTGTTCATGAGGCCCACGATCAAAATAGTCGAACGCGATCTGCAGCGAGTCTCGTGTGCACTTCCAGAGTTTTCGGAAGGGATGGTATTCATTGAAGATGAACAGGCCACCGGGCTTCAGGATACGTGCCGCCTCGCGGTAGTACGCTTCCAGGTCCGAGACCCAGCATGCGACATGCCCGCCCGTGTAGACAAGGTCATAGGCGTCGCTATCGATGGAAGAGAGGTCCACGACGTCGGCTCTGACGAATCTAATGGCCGCGCCGATCTCGGCGGCTCTGCGCCGCGCGACGTTCAGTTGTTCCTGAGCGATATCGACGGAGGTCACCAACGCTCCGAGGTCAGAAAGGGCGAAGACCGCTAGATTGTCCCCGCTGCCCAAGACGCACGCGCTCTTGCCGGGAAGGTCCCGAAGCCATTCGAGTTCCCGAACGTCGAAGATGACCGAAGCATCGTTATAACAGTCTCGCCAGTCTCTGAAACGATCGATCTGGCCGAGCCCCGCTCGTGCCGCAGCCTCCCAGCCCGCCCGATTGGCTTCATGAAAGGCGTTCAAGATTGTCCGCACCCTTGTCCAATTCCCACCTGCTACCAGCTACGTGCGCGGTTCGGAGGCGCGAGCCACATTGCTCGCAGAAGTTACGCGGGGGTGGGGGCAGCGGTCAACCGCTTTGGCTATCGGATGGGCCCGGCTCTATATTCCGCCCGCGCGCCCCTATGCAAGGAGGTGACGGCATGGCGCACTGGTGGCAGGAGCCGTTTCGTCTCGTTCAGACCAATCTCCGCCTTATCGACGTCCGGCGGGACCCGGCCGACCTCGTTAACGATGTGCAGCAACTGGGCGGTAACGCGCTCATGGTCAACGCAGGCGGGATCTACGCCTTCTACCCCACCGAGCTTCCCTACCACGTCCGCAACCCCTTTCTGGGCGGTGATTTCCTGGGCGAGGTCGTCCGGCGTGCGCACGACGCCGGCCTTAAGGTGATCGCGCGATGCGACTTCTCCAAGCAGCACAAGGCTCTTTATGACACGCACCCTGACTGGTTCGTCCTCACACCCGAAGGCGCCCCGGAAATCTATAACGGACTCTACCAGACGTGCCTCTCGGGGCCCTACTATCAGGAACGGAGCTTTGAGATCCTGAGAGAAATCCTCGACCGATACGAGGTGGATGGCCTGTTCATCAACATGTTCGGCTACCAGGTGCGCAATTACAGCGGCGATCCCTTCGGCCCCTGCCAATGCCCGTGGTGCGCCAGGCGCTTCCGGGAGCTTCACAGCACCGCACTGCCCCGGCGCGAGGCACCCAACGAATCCGGTTACGAGACGCTCAAGGTATTCCGCGAGCGCATGACTGCCAGCCTGCGCGGACGGTTCCTGGACGTCATCAAAGCGAGGCGCCCCGGGGCCTGCTGGCTGGGCGGTGACGTCCCCATCAGCGAGATCAACAGGGGCGGCGGCGATTCCGAGCCCCTATGGACATACCGCTCCGGTGAGCTCGCGCGCCTTTCCGCCCCCGAGCGGACAGGGGTGCCGCCCGTCATCCACGTGACCTATTTTTTGGACATCTTCCACCGCTTCGCCGCCGAGCCCCCCCCGCTCACCGGCCTTTCCCTGGCCCAGGCCATGGCCTACGGCGGAACGCCCTCGCTCTACGTCATGGGCACCCTCGCGCAAGAAGACCCAAAGGGCCTCGATGTAGCCCGCGAGCTTTTCGCTTTCCACGCGCGCCACGCCAACATCTTCACGAGCTCCCGGTCCGCTGCGCGCATCGCCCTCGTTCAGCCCGCGCGCCCGGCTCCTGACGATCCGGGGAGCGAAGTGCTCAAGGCAGAGGTGCGCGGATGGTATCTGGCGCTCACTCACCACCACCTGCCCTTCGACCTCCTCCCCGATGATGCTCTGACCGATGACGCTTTGACGCCCTACGCAGTGTGCGTCTTGCCCGACGCCTCGCGTCTCTCGGATGCACACTTGGCGACGCTTGACGGCTATGTCGAAAGCGGCGGTGCGTTGATCGCCACGGGCCGGACCTCACGCTGCGAGCCGAACGGCCCGCCTCGTCGAGGCTTCGGCCTCGAGGCCCTACCCGCACATCCTCTCGATGTCCGCCGCTCCAGCGCGGACATGCGCGCCGCGTACTTCCGCGTCAAGGGAGATGAAGGGCTGCCCGGCCTAGGGGGACCGACACTCATTCCCTGTATCGGCCGCTTCGACCCCGTCGAGCCGCGCGAGGGGGCTCGAACGCTACTCTCCCTCATACCGCCCCACGCTTTCGGCCCGCCGGAGCTCTGCTTCTGGGAAAATGAAAGCGAGCTGGCCGGAGTCCTCATCGGCAACCATGGGGAGGGCCGCTGTGCCTTTGTCCCCTGGGAACCGGGGCGTCAGTATATGGAGGCGGGACGCCCCGAGCACGCACAGCTCATGGCCGGGTTAATCCGTCACGTCGCCGCCACGGCTGCGCCTTTCGAGACGGACGCGCCGCCACAGCTCGAGCTTGTTCTGCGCGCGAGCGGTGCTGGCCGCACGCTCGTGCTGCACGCGCTGAACCACTCAGGGTGTACACACCACTCGGTCATGGATCCTATCCCCATTCAAGGGGTGAGCGTCCGGCTCGAGGTGCCGGGCCCGGTGGACGACGTTTACTCTGCCGCGCTGGACACCCACCTCTTCCACGAGGAGGAAGGCGGACGGACGCACTTCACCCTCCCCGTCGTGGAGCACTACGAAGTGGTGCGGGTCACTTGCGGTACGGGGGTCGCGACGCGCTAAGTGTTCCGGCGATTCCGAAGTGCCCGCCACGTTTGGTTCGCGGCGAGGTCTTCAGATAGAGGAACTGCGCGGCAAGTTCGATAGCCGTGAAGTCATGCACCGGGCTGGCATCCTGGCCGTCGGCTAGCCCGTTTCAAGGCGCTCCCTCCCTCATAGGCGCGTCTTACGTGCCGCCTCCGACGCCAGTCTGGTGTGTGTAAGGCAACAGTCCCCCCGCCTTGATGAGGGCCTTCTGCCGGTCGGTCAGGCTCATCTTCACTTTAAAGCTAGTGCCCTTGGCGCGGTTATGGATGGTCAGGCTCGCGAGATCCACGCCCGCCGTCGCACCCTCGATGGCAAGCTCGTCCCCCTGGTCAATGGCGTCGTAGTCCGCTGGGTCCTCGAAGACCATCGGCAGAAGGCCGAAGTTCACCAGATTAGCGTGGTGTATGCGGGCGAACGACTTGGCAATAACGCCCCGCACGCCCAGATGCATGGGGGCCAGGGCCGCGTGCTCGCGGGAGGAACCCTGCCCGTAGTTGTCGCCGCCGACGATGAAGCCACTGCCCTTGTCGTGCGCCCGTGCGCTGAACCCGGGGTCCAGCCGGTGGTAGACATACTCGCTGATCCTGGGGATGTTGGAGCGATAGGCTAGGATGTCGGCAGCGGCGGGCATGATGTGGTCGGTGCTGATGTCATCGCCCACCTTGATGAGCACTTCGCCCGAAACGCGAGCCTCCAGCGGCTCTCTCGGCGTCCCGGGCACGAGATTAGCGCCTCGCTCGATCTCCAGCTTCACCGCCTCGTCGTCCGAAACCGGGCGCAGCAGGTTGGGGTTGTTCTGGTCGATGCGGGAGGGCAGCGCGGGGGCGGGCGGGGGCATTTCCAGGTCCCTGGGGTCGGTCAGGACACCGCGCAGCGCCGTAGCGGCAGCGGTTTCGCTGCTGGACAAGTAGACTTGGTCCTCCTTCAGACCACTGCGGCCCTGAAAGTTACGGTTCATGGCGCGCAGGCTTCGCGTCCCCGGTGCGGGCACGTGGCCTGTACCGATGCACGCGCCGCACGTGGCCTCGGCGACGTTCACCCCCGCCGCGATCATGTCCGTGACGAGCCCCTCCCTGGCCAGGAGCTCAAGGGCGGAGCGGCTGCTCGGATGAACCAAGAAGGTCGCCTCGGGGTGAACGCGCCGGCCGCGGACGATCTTGGCCACGGCCTGGAGGTCCGTGTAGGAGCCGTTGGTGCAGCTTCCCACGATGACCTGATGGATTTTCTCCCCCGCCACTTCGCGCACGGGTACGACCTTGTCCGGCAGACTGGGCAAAGCGACCAGGGGCTCGATCTTGGAGAGATCCACCTCGATGACATCGTCGTACCTAGCGTCAGGATCGGGCACGACCTCACGCCAGTCGTTCTCGCGCCCCAGGCGGCGGAAGAAGTCGAGGGTGATCTCGTCGCTGGGGAAGATGCTCGTGGTGGCGCCGAGCTCGGTTCCCATGTTGGTGATGGTAACGCGCTCCTGGGCGTTGAGGGTTTCCACGCCGGGGCCGGTGAATTCCAGGATTTTGCCGAAGCCGCCGCGCACGGTCAGCCTGCGCAACAGCTCAAGGATGACGTCCTTCGCCGTGGACCAGGGCTGGAGCTCGCCCGAAAGACGCACACCCACCACCTGCGGCATGATCAGATGATAGGGGCCGCCGCCCATGGCCACCGCCACGTCCAAGCCGCCCGCCCCGATGGCGATCATGCCCACGCCCCCGCAGTGCGGCGTATGGCTGTCCGCGCCCAAGGCCGTGTCTCCGGGGACGCCAAAGTGCTCCAGGTGGATTTGGTGGCCGATACCGCTAGCGGGCTTGGCGTACCATGCACCGTACTTGCGAGACGCGCTCTGAAGGTACATGTGGTCCTGCATGTTCTCGGACTTGACCTGGATGACGTTGTGGTCCGCGTAGCAGACGGCGACCTTGCAGCGGACCCTTGACAGATCCATCGCCTCGAAGTGCAAGAGCGCCTGGGTGCCCGTCAGGTCCTGGATGAGGACCTGGTCGATACGAATCGCGATCTCCTGTCCGGAAACGAGCTCGCCGCCCACCAGGTGTTCTCCGAGAATCTTCTGCACTACGTTCTGACCCATCGTCTTTCACCCTCCTGCCCAGCGCCGGACTGAGATACCCGTTCTCAATAGACCCTTCTTCCCGAGTTGTCATTCCTTGCTTGGCGAAGTATAGGGCGAAACCCGTGCCATCGCCAAGCGGCGCCGGCCCCGGCCGCCTTACCAGGTGCGTGACGAACGGCCATCTTCGACCCCGGCACTCGGCTCGGTGCGGAAGAGCGCAGCAATGCCCGGCGTCATGTCCAAGGTGACGGGGCTACCCTCCCCGTCGCCCTCGGCGACGGCGATGAGCGCGTCCAGGCCCAGTTCCTGCGCCCGTCCCAGAGCGCGATCGGGGCCCATCACGAAAAGCCCGGTCGCGTAGGCATCCGCCTCCTCGCCCGTGGCCGCGACGACGGTCACGCTGGCGAGGCCGCGAGCCGGCCGGCCGGTGCGCGGGTCGAACAGGTGGGCGTAGCGTCGGCCGTCCTCGAAGAAGTAGCGCTCGTAGTCGCCCGATGTCCCCACGGCCCGATCCACAAGCTCCAGTACGCCGAGCAATGAGCCGCTCCGGCGGGGATGTCGAACGCCCACGCGCCAGACCGCGCGTCCGGGCGGACTGCCCAGGGCAATGAGGGTTCCCCCGACATCGATCAGGGCCTCCCGGGCGCCCGATTCCGCAAGGGCTTCAGCCGCGCGGTCGGCCGCGTAGCCCTTGCCGACGGCGCCGAAATCCAGACCAACGCCCGGCACTCGGAAGCCCACCGCGCGCTGCATCGTGTCCAATTCCACCAGCGACCACCCGACCTGCGCGAGCGCACCGTCGATGGCTCCCGGTTCGGGGATGTGACCGGGTCCGCCATGGAAGCCCCACAGCAGGCTCAGGGGCAGGACGGTCAGGTCGAAAGCGCCGTCGGTTCGCTCGGTGTAGCGATTACACCGCCGCAGGAGAGCGAAAAGCTCGTCGCTGACGGGGACGGCGCCATCGGCGGCGCTCCGGTTGAGGCGGGCGAGCGCGCTGTCGTCACGGTGGGCGCTCAGGAGAGCATCAGCGCCCTCGATGGCCTTGAAGGCGGCGGCGAAGGTGACGGCATCGGCGTTTTCCTCAGGGAGCGTCACGCGGACAAGGGCGCCCAACAGCGGGCGTGATCGGGTCGTCAGGGACGCCCCCCCCGAGCATCGGAGCGCCCCGAGCGCCGCCAGGAGGACCGCCCCCCACCCTATCGCTCCGCGCAGGGTCACCGTCCCGAGGGGCCGCGCAGTAGAAATCCCTTGACGCTCCCCGCAGCCGTTGGCATACTTGAGTTTGTCGCGGCCATGATCATCCGTCCATTCGGAGAGGAGGTGCGCTATGGCTTCGAATCGAGGCGTCGCGTACGTGGGACCGGGCACCGTCGAGGTCCAGACCATCGACTTCCCCAAGCTCGAGCTCGACGAACAGAACCGCAAGTGCGAGCACGGGGTCATCCTGAAGATCGTCTGTACCAACATCTGTGGTTCGGACCAGCACATGGTACGCGGTCGGACCACTGCCCCTAGCGGCTTGATTCTGGGGCACGAGATCACGGGAGAGGTCATCGAAGCAGGGCGCGACGTGGAATTCATCAAAGTCGGCGATCTCGTCAGCGTTCCATTCAACATCGCGTGCGGCCGCTGCCGGAATTGCAAAGAGGGCAAGACGGGCATCTGCCTCAATGTCAACCCCGCGCGCCCAGGCGCCGCTTACGGCTACGTGGACATGGGCGGATGGATTGGCGGGCAGGCCGAGTACGTCCTGTGCCCTTACGCCGATTTCAACCTGCTGAAGTTCCCCGACAGGGATCGGGCCATGGAGAAGATCGGGGACCTGACCTGTCTATCGGATATCTTCCCTACCGGCTTCCACGGAGCCTATACCTCGGGCGTCGGTCCGGGCAGCACCGTCTACATCGCGGGCGCAGGCCCCGTCGGTCTGGCTTCCGCCCATTCCAGCCAGCTTCTCGGCGCCGCAGTGGTCATCGTGGGCGACCGGGTTCCCGAACGTCTGGCGCAGGCGCGGTCGTTCGGCTGTGAGACCGTGGACATCAGCAAGGACGCGACGGTCGCCGAGCAGATCGATGATATCCTCGGAGTGCCCGAGGTGGATTCGGCGGTGGACTGCGTGGGCTTCGAGGCGCGCGGCGGCGGGCGGGCTTCCGAAGGCGAGGTGCCGGCTCAGGTCCTCAACGACGTGATGCAGGTCGTGCGCGCGGGCGGGGACATCGGGATTCCCGGCCTGTACGTCACCGAAGACCCCGGCGGGGTGGACGAAGCCGCCAGGTTCGGCAATCTCTCCATCCGCATCGGGCTCGGCTGGGCCAAGAGCTGCAGCTTCACCACGGGCCAGTGCCCGGTGTTGCGCTACAATCGCCAACTGATGATGGCGATCCTGCACGACAAGGTCCAGATCGCCAAGGCCGTCAACGTGACGATGATCACGCTCGATGAGGCGCCCCAGGGCTACAAGGATTTCGATCAGGGCGCAGCCAGGAAGTACGTCATCGACCCGCACGGGTTGGCGAAGGCCGCCTGATACGCCATTTTCTGCGGCCAGGCGAAACGTTGAGCAGCCCACTCGGCGGTGATGCTGGGTGGGCTGTCTCATTGGCGGCGACGAATGACGGAGTGACGGCGCGGAGACGATGACGCGGCTCGCAACAGCGGTTGAAACCTACCTCACCGATCTCCGGCGGATGCGCGCCTCCGGCGGCGCCACCGGGGAGCGCTCAAGCTATCCGGCGCTCTCGGCGTTGCTGAACGCCGTCGGCGCGACGCTCAAGCCCAAGGTGTTCTGCGTCGTCGAGCTTAGAGACCAGGGCGCGGGCCACCCAGATGTCGGCCTCTATTCGGCGAAGCAGGTGCAGAAGGGCAGGCCGAGGGAAGGGCAAATCCCGGAGCGCGGCGTGGTCGAGGTGAAGCCGCCCGGCGACGACGCCTGGCTCACGGCGGAAAGCGGCCAGGTGAGCCGCTATTGGGACCGCTACCGGCTCGTGCTGGTGACCAATACGCGCGATTTCTTGCTGCTCGGCGAGGACGCGGCGGGCCGTCCCGCCAAGCTGGAGACCTTCCGACTGGCCGATAGCGCCGAGGCGTTCGAGCATCTGCTGGAGACGCCGCGCAAGTTCGCCCATGCCAGGGGTGCGGGGTTCGCCGAATATCTCTGCCGCACCCTGTCGCACCGCGCCGCGCTTGCCGAGCCGAAGGACCTCGCCTGGCTGCTCGCCTCCTACGCTCGCGACGGTCTTTCCCGCGTCGAGGCGGCGGGCGATGAGCCGTCCCTGGCGGCCGTCCGTTCCGCGCTGGAGGAAGCGCTCGGCGTCCGCTTCGAGGGTGAGCGCGGCGCGGCCTTCTTCCGCTCGACGCTGGTGCAGACGCTCTTCTACGGCGTCTTCTCCGCCTGGGTGCTGTGGTCGCGCCAGGTCCCGCCGCCGGTGGGCAGGTTCAACTGGCACGATGCCGTCTGGCATCTGCGCGCGCCGGTCCTGCGGGCGCTGTTCCAGCAGCTTTCGGACCCCGGCCGCCTTCAGCCCCTCGGCCTCGTCGAGGTGCTGGACTGGACGGCCGACGCACTGGACCGAGTGGACCGGGAAGCCTTCTTCGCCCGCTTCAGCGAAGGCGAGGCCGTCCCCTATTTCTACGAGCCGTTCCTGGAAGCCTTCGATCCCGGCCTGCGCAAGCAGTTGGGCGTCTGGTACACCCCCGCCGAAGTCGTGCGCTACATGGTCGCCCGCGTGGACAGGGCCCTCAAGGACGATCTCGCCATCCCCGACGGCCTCGCGGCGGATAACGTCTACGTCCTCGACCCGTGCTGCGGCACCGGCGCCTACCTGGCCGAAGTGCTGCGCCGCATCGCCGCCAACCTCAAAGGCCGGGGCCTGGGCGCGCTCACCGGCGCGCGGGTGAAACGGGCGGCAACGGAGCGGGTGTTCGGTTTCGAGATCATGCCCGCGCCCTTCGTCGTCGCCCACCTGCAGGTCGGGCTCACCATGCAGGCCCTCGACGCGCCGCTGACTGACGACGGGAATGAGCGCCCCGGCGTCTTCCTCACCAACGCCCTCACCGGCTGGGAGCCGAAGGTGCAGAAGCCGCTCCCCTTTCCCGAATTGGAGGAGGAGCGCGACCGCGCCGAGCGGGTCAAGCAGGAGAGGCCCATCCTCGTGATCCTCGGCAACCCGCCCTACAACGGCTTCGCGGGCATGGCCGTGGACGAAGAACGGGAGCTCTCGCAAGCCTACCGTACCACCAGGCGCGTGCGGCGGCCCGAAGGCCAGGGGCTCAACGACCTCTACGTCCGCTTCTTCCGCATGGCCGAACGGCGCATCGCCGAGAAGACGGGCCGGGGCGTCGTCTGCTTCATCTCCAACTACTCATGGCTCGACGGGCTGTCGTTCACCGGCATGAGGGAGCGTTACCTGGAGGCGTTCGACGCGGTCCGCATCGACAATCTGCACGGCGACCGCATCATCTCGGAATACGCGCCCGACGGACGAACCAGCGAAACGGTCTTTGCGCTTCGAGGACAATCACCGGGCATCAAGGTCGGCACGAGTATCGCATTGCTATCAAAATCTGGAGTTGCTGCCGATTCATCGGCAGGCAGGCGCGTCCGATACCGCGATTTCCACCAGGCAAGGGCCGGCGAGAGGCGGCAGGCGCTGTTGGACAGTCTCGACGCTCACGAAATCAATTCGGGCTATTCGGAACTGGAGCCCAATCTTCGCCTCGGCTTGCCGTTCAAACCAATGGCCGTGAGCGACGGCTGGTCCGACTGGCCCGCGCTGCCCGACCTGTTCCCGGTCTCATTTCCCGGCGTTCAGACTGGTCGCGATGCGTTTCTGGTCGATACCGATCTCGACCGGCTCAAGGCTCGGGTCGCCGATTACTTCGATGCGGATTTGACCCACGAGGAAATCGCGCGGCGCTATCCGGGCGTGATGAAGACCACGGCGCGGTTCGACGCCCGCCGGGTGCGCGACGCGCTACTCAAGCGCGGTGGTCCGAATAAGAGCGGCTTCGTCCGTCATGCCTACCGGCCGTTCGACAACCGCTGGCTCTATTGGGAAGCGGAAACAAAGCTGCTCGACGAAAAGCGCGCCGACTACAGGCCGCATGTGTTCAAAGGGAATCTGTGGCTTTCCAACGCGCAACATTTACGGAAGGGCGCGACGGAACCGCAGGTATGCTTCACGCAACATATCGGCGCTCGGCATCTGATTGAGCGCGGCTCCAACATGTTCCCCGCATGGCTTCGCGACGACGGCCTCGGAACTGACGGGACCGGCGCGCAACGCCGCCCCAACCTGTCACCCGCCGCGCAACGCTACCTCGAACGTTTGGGCGCGAGCGTGGAGGACCTGTTTCACCACGTCCTCGCCGTGCTGCACGATCCCGCCTACCGCGAGGCCAACGCCGGGGCGCTTCGCATGGAGTGGCCGCGCATCCCGCTTCCGGGCTGGCCCGACGGCGATAACGACGCGGTGGCGGAGGCGCTCGCCCGATCTGCCGCGCGTGGCCGCGAACTGGCCCGGCTTCTCGACCCCAAAACGCCCGTGCCCGGCGTCACCGAAGGCGCGTTGCGCCCGGAGATCGCCGCCATCGCCGTGCCCGCCACCACCGACGGACGCAACATGACCGGCAAGGATTTCGCGCTCACCGCCGACTGGGGGCACTTCGGAGCGGGGCAAGCCGTCATGCCGGGTCAGGGCCGCGCCGTCGAACGCCCGTATAGTCCCGACGAACGCGCCGCCCTCCCCTCCCTGCTTGCGGGGAGGGAGCGGGGTATCCCCGTGCTCGGCGCGACCACCTTCGATATCTACCTGAACGGCCGCGCCTTCTGGCGCAACGTCCCCGCCGCCGTGTGGCGCTACAAGCTCGGCGGCTACCAGGTCCTCAAGAAGTGGCTCTCCTACCGCGAACGGGCCATCCTCGACCGCCCCCTGACGCTTGACGAAATGCAGTATTTTAGCGATACTGCAAGGAGGATCGTAGGGATATTGGTGGCATCTATCCGGGGCGTTTCGTGAGTCGTGTATGTTGCCCTTATGAGAGGGTTGGGCAAGTGATCAAGCGGAGCACGAACAAACAGGTGGATAACACCCGTCGTCAGTCGGGTCGGAAGGAACCGACCCGGTCGTCTGGTCCTTGCATCGACAGTGAGCGTGCTGGGAGCGTCATTGATCTCTTCTGCGGGGCAGGAGGGCTTTCGCACGGATTTTTGTTGGAGGGATTCGAGATCGCTGCGGGCATCGACATCGACGAGGGTTGTCGTCACGCCTTCGAGCACAACAACAAGGCACCTTTCTTCTGCCGTGATATAGCCTCGCTTGACGGCGTGGAGATCAAGCGACTATTCCCGTCCGGGGGGGTGTCGGTACTCGTCGGCTGCGCGCCGTGTCAACCGTTTTCAGCCTATAATCAGAAGAACTCGGATCCGCAATGGCAACTACTGGAAGATTTTTCTCGGATCATATCCGAGATAAGGCCATCGGTAGTTTCGATGGAAAATGTACCGCGTTTGAGACAGTTCAGAAAAGGGAAAGTGTTCGATAGCTTCGTCGAAACACTTGAGCGAGAAGGCTATCACGTTGATTGGCAAATCGCGTTCGCTCCCGACTACGGCGTACCGCAGCGGCGATCTCGACTCGTGGTCTTGGCATCTCTGCTGGGCGAAATAAAATTGGAGTCACCAACGCACGATCCGTCTCAATACAAGACTGTCTCCCAAGCTATCGGAGACTTGCCGAAACTCGTTGCAGGCACCGTCGATACCAGTGATCCACTGCATCGCAGTAGCAGGTTGTCATCGCTGAACCTGAAACGCATTCGAGCCGCCAAGCCAGGAGGCAGTTGGCGCGATTGGGACGACCAATTGGTTTCGGACTGCCACAAGGCGACAACCGGCCGCGGCTACGCATCCGTCTATGGACGGATGGAGTGGGACTGCCCTTCTCCGACTATCACGACACAGTTCTACGGATTCGGAAACGGAAGATTTGGGCATCCCGAACAGGACCGTGGTTTGTCTTTGCGCGAGGGTGCCATTCTCCAATCGTTCCCGTCCGACTATGCTTTCGTCGAACCGGGCGGTGCCATCCAGTTCAAGAAACTGGGGCACATGATCGGGAATGCAGTTCCGGTTCTTCTCGCCCGGGCGATCGCCCGATCCATCCGGTCCCACTTCGCGGAGCACGTCCAATGAACACCGAAACACCTACGTTCCAGATGACCATAAGCCTCAACGTTCTGGAACATCTGGGACTCAATCTGTACAGCAACGTGCCCACGGTTCTGGCGGAGGTCGTGGCCAACGCGTGGGACGCGGATGCTTCCGAGGTTCGGATAACTTGGGACAGGGGTGCTGACCGGATCGTTATTCAGGATGACGGCATCGGCATGACCCCGCAGGACATCAACGACCGATTCCTGACCGTTGGCTATCGACGCCGTGATGAGCTACCCGGCACGACACAGAAGAAGCGAAGCCCAATGGGCCGAAAGGGGATCGGTAAGTTGTCGTTGTTCTCGGTCGCCGATACCATTAAGGTCGAAACAGTGAAAGACAGACACGAAAGCGCCTTCCGAATGCGGCTTAATGACATACGCGAGAAGATCCAGAAGGAAGGGGGAAGCAGCACGTACGAACCCGAAATTTTACTGAACAATAAGATCGATTTTTTGAGTGGAACGAGAATAACACTCGGCAATCTTCGGAAGCGACAGACGATCAGAACCACCAAAGCACTCAAGAAGAGAGTTGCACGGCGCTTCTCAATCATCGGGGAAAAGCACGGATTCAGGGTATTCATAGCTGATGAAGAAGTGCTGCCTTCGGATAGAGATTACTACGACAAAATCCAATACTTATGGACCTATAGAGAGCAGCCAGACGTGATAGATCTGTGCCGCGAAGCCGAGAAAATCGAGTCTCGTGACCTCGCCATCCAAGACGAACCCATGACGGTCAATGGGTGGTTGGCGACTGTGAAGGAGGTCCGATATCTGAAAGATGCAGACGGAGACAACCTAAATCGTATCGCCATATTCGTCCGTGGGAAGATGGCCCAGGAAGACCTCCTGAGTGACTTTTCTGAACGAGGAGTCTACGCGAACTATCTCGTCGGAGAGCTTCGAGTTGACGAACTGGACGAATATGACGGGCCGGGAACGCATCGGGATGAGGATGCCGCGACCAGCAGTCGTCAACGCATTGTCGAGGATGACGAAAGATACCGGAGACTTCGTGAAATCATAGGCAATGAACTGAAGCATATCCAGAGGCGGTGGGCCGAGCTCAGGACCAAGGAGGGAACCAAGAAAGCGTTGGAAATACCGGAGGTGAAGACTTGGGTGGATCAACTCAAGCCGACAACTCAAAAGAGAGCGAAAAAATGGCTCGGTAAGATCAACCGGTTAAGGATTGATAAAATCGACGAATATAGACAAATGATAAAGCACGCAGTGCTGGCTTTCGAGTTCTATCGCATCAATGAGAACCTCGATAGGTTGGGACACATCGGTGACGATGATCTACAGGCAGCACTTGATATATTCAGCGAGCTTGACGCTCTTGAACTTAATCTCTACGGACAGATCGTCCGACAAAGAATCCAAGTTATCCATACACTATCTGATAAAATCGACGAAAATGCCCTTGAAAAGGCCATACAGAAATATCTGTTCGATCATCTCTGGTTGCTTGATCCATCATGGGAGCGCACAGAGGGCACCGACTTCATGGAGAGTAGGGTCCAGACTCTCTTCAAAGAGGTAGATGCCGATTTGAGCGATGACGAAAAGAATGGACGACTCGATATCAAGTATAGAAAGACGGCCGGACAGCACGTTATCATTGAACTCAAGAGATCAAAAAGAAAGGTGAAAGTATTCGATGTGATTGGTTCTCAAATATCGAAGTACTACTCAGGGACGCGTAAAATTCTTGATAGACAAGGCCTCCATAACGAACCTATTGAGATCGTATTGCTTCTGGGTACGGAGCCTCAAGAATGGAGGGATAAGGGGGACCAAAAGAGGGCTATTGGCGTTTTGAAACAGTTTAACGCTCGGATCGTTTTTTATGATCAACTTCTTCGAGAAGCGTATGAGGCGTATAAGGAATATCTAGAAAAAAGAAAGAACTTAGATCCACTTGATCCTGTCATGCGAGCGATCGACGATTATGCCTCAGAGAATACGGCAGAAGCCGCCGAGTGAAATCGAACCATCGCCGGAGCGTAGTGCTCTCATGGCGCGTGTTGGTCCGAAAGACACCAAACCAGAGTTGGTTGTTCGAAAGTTGCTGCACAGCCTCGGCTACCGTTATCGTTTACACAGAAACGACCTTCCCGGAACGCCCGATATATGTTTCCCCGCTCGTAGGAAGGTAATTTTCATTCACGGCTGTTTCTGGCATCGACATGACGGATGCAATCGGACAACTACGCCGAAAACTCGAACCTCCTTCTGGGAGGACAAATTCAGGCAAAATATCGCCCGTGACCATCGGAAGATAGCCGATCTTCACCAACTCGGGTGGAATGCATTGATCGTGTGGGAATGCGAAACGGAAAGAAAAACCGAAATCGTGACTCGACTTAAAGATTTTTTATCGCCAGAATAAGCTCTCTCCCCCTCAATCCGCCGCATCGGTCTCGACGAGGATCTCGCGCGCCGTCCGCCGGTCCATCGTCAACTGGGTCAGGCCCACGTCGAAGACATAGGAGGGGAAGCGCCGCCTGATGTGCACCTCCGCGCCCGGCAGAAGCCCCATCGCCATGAGCTTGCGCACACCCGTGGCGTCGGGCGCCCGTATCGATGCGACGCGTCCTCGCTGGCCCGGCCGGAGATCGGCCAGAGACTTCAGCGAGCGGACGGCAGGCGCTTCATCCATCGACGGAGGGTAACCAGCACGCGGGGCTCGCGCGCCATCTCGTACCCGCAGTGCGGGCATCGGATCATCTGACAGCCCGTGCCGCCCAGGCTGCAGCGCTGGCACTGCAACTCGGCCTCACCCTCGCTGAACGCCTTCCTGCAAAACGAGCACGTCATAGCTGAACATCCAGCAGGCGAAGGAGCGCACCCACCGCCCAGCCCGTCCCGAGGGCGAAGGGGAAGATGAAGGCGCTCATCGCCAACGTCATCCGCAGGCCGCGTTCCTTCTGCATGACGAGGAACTGTGCGACGCACGGCAGAAACAGCGTGAGAGTCACCGCGGCCACCACGAGTTGCCGTCCGTCGAGAGCGCCCGAGCCCGCGAGATCGAACAACCCCGCAGCGCCGTAGTCCCGCCGGAAAAACCCGAACAGAAAGACGACGCTGGCCTCATCGGGCAGGCTCAGAAACCGGACGATGGGCACGATCGCCGCGATGACCAGGTCGAAGAGGCCCACCACTTGCCCGAACCAGATGAGCACCGATGCGAAGATGAAAAGGGGGAAGATTTCGGCGAAATACCAGTGCATGCGCGCGTAGGTCTTGGTCAGCACGTTGACCGGCCTGGGAAGCCGCAGCGGGGGAAGCTCCATCGCAAAGCTGCCCGACGAGCCGGGCAATAGCCGCGCGGCGAGAAAGCCGATCAGGAAGAATTCCAAGGCAATGACCCCGGCCCAGATGGCCAGCGCCAGGGGTCGATGCGCCAGAACGCCCAGGATCACGCCGAGCTGCGCCGAGCACGGGATGGCGAGCGAGAGCAGAAACGTCGCGATGATCTTCTCGCGCCGCGTCTCCAGGATGCGCGTCACCATCGTGGCCATCGTGTCGCACCCGAAACCGAGCACAATGGGGATCACCGCCCGCCCGTTCAGGCCGATGACCTTGAATCCCCGGTCCACCAGCATCGCCAGCCTCGGAAGATAGCCGCAGTCCTCGATGATCGAGAAGGCGATGAAGAAAGTCCCGACGATGGGCAGGATGATCGCCACCGCGTACTGCACGCCCAAGGTAAGGACCCCGTACTCGCCGACGAACAACTCCCGGAGCACCGGCCAGGGGAGGACGGCCTCGAAGAAGCGCGTTACCCACGGGTTGATGATCTCACCGAACACGCGGCTTTCCAGAAAATCGACGGCGTCGCCCGCGCCCCAGACGCCGACGAACCAATAGAAGGCGAAGTACAGGACGAATGCGAGGATGGGCAGGCCCGTCCACGGGTTCATCATGAGCCCGCTGAGCCGCTCACCGAAGCCGCTCCGCACCGCCTCGGGCGACCGCACGGCCCCAGCGATAACCGAGGAAGCATAGGTGCCCCGGGCGGCTGCGATCTGCACGCTCGCCTCGATGTCGGTCATGTCCGGCGCGCGCTCACTACCCAGGGCGAATCGAGTCCGCAGTTCCTCGTCGCCCTGGAGAACCAGCAGAGCCGCGGTCCGAGGGCTGAGGGCGGTACCATCCTTCAGATGCGGTTCGAGCGCGCTCACGGCCTGCTCGATGGCCGGGGGGTAGCGCATGGGCTTTCCGCGTTCACCATCGAAATCCGTGATGGCCCCCAGAAGCGGCGCAATGCCCCCACGCGCCACCGCCACGGTGGCAGCGACGGGCACGCCGAGCGACCGGCTCAAGGCGTCGGTGTCGAAGGTGAAGCCCAGGGACTGCGCCTCATCGGCCATATTGAGCACCAGAATGACGGGAAGCCCCATTTCGATGAGCTGGAGGGTCAAGGGCAACATGCGGCTCAGGTTCTTGGCGTCCACGATGTGCACGACGGCGGCGGCGCGCTCGTCCAGCAGAATCCGACGCGCCACGCGCTCATCATCGCTGGTGGGCACCAGACCGTACAGCCCCGGTGTGTCGATCACCTCGTACGTCATGCCGCCGATCGTCGCCCGCCCGTGCGCGACCTCCACCGTCGTCCCCGGATAGTTGGAAACCGTCACGTAGGCGCCGGTTAGCGCGTTGAAGGTCGCGCTTTTGCCCACGTTGGGGCTCCCGACGAGCACGATTCGCGGCAGCGCCGCCGGAGCCAGGGGCTCCTCGGAAGACACCGCAACCGCGATGCCTCCGTGCTCAGCCTCTGCGTTCATGTCCGGCATCTCTTGAGAATGAGTCTCAGTAACCACACATGCGACTGTACACCATGGACTCCCCACTGTCAAATCTTTTCCGCGCCCCGTCATGGCCCGGGCATTGACGCGCCTTGAAAACTCCCTATTTTTATCCTTTGCATCATGGGATGACCCCGTTCTCCAGGCCAATCAGGCCGCGCCTGGTGAGAGGTGTGCATGGTCAATGCGCTTGTGGTCGCGCTCGGGTCGGTGGCGGCGTTCGTCGTCGCCTATCTGTTCTATGGACGCTTCCTGAGCGATAAGATATTCCGCCTCGACCCCACGCGGACGACGCCCGCCCACACGTTCCGCGACGGGGTGGATTACGTCCCGACCAAGCGCATCGTGCTCTTCGGCCACCACTTCGTCTCCATCGCCGGGCTGGGGCCCATCATGGGGCCGGCCATCGCCGTCATCTGGGGCTGGCTTCCGGCGCTCTTGTGGGTCGTCCTCGGCACGATCTTCCTGGGTGCGGTGCACGACCTGGGGGCACTAGCGGTCTCTCTACGCCACCAGGGCCGGTCCATCGGCGATCTGACCCGGGATATCATTGGAGGCCGCGCGCGGATCCTGTTCCTTTTGATCGTCTTCTTCCTCCTGGCCATGGCGATGGGCGTCTTCGCACTGGTGATCGCGACGCTCTTCAGCGAGGCCTTCTACCCGGAGGCCGTCGTTCCCTTCTTCCTGCTGATCCTGACCGCCGCGCTCATCGGCACCCTCGTCTACCGCTACAACGTCCCGCTAGGGCCGGCGACGCTGCTCGGCCTGGTGCTGATGCTCTTGGGCATCTGGGTGGGGCTCAAGTTCCCCGTGACGGGCGTGAGCATGACGACGTGGATTTACATCCTGCTGGCTTACGCCTTCGTCGCATCGGTCCTCCCCGTGTGGATCCTGCTCCAGCCTCGGGACTACCTCAATTCCTACAAGCTATACATCGGCCTGGCGTTCATGTTCGCGGGTTTGCTCATCTACCACCCGCCGATTGTCGCGCCTGCTGTCAACCGCGCCGCCACCGATCTCCCCCCCATCTTCCCGTTCCTGTTCATCACCATCGCCTGCGGCGCCATCAGCGGTTTCCACAGTGTCGTGTCCTCCGGTACGACGGTGCGGCAACTCGAAAACGAGGGCGACGCCCGCGCCATCGGCTTCGGCGCCATGCTCACCGAGGGAGCCCTCGCAACGGTGGTCATCGTGGCCTGCACGGCTGGCGTGGCATCGACCGAGGCGTGGCACGAGCACTACAAGGGCTGGGCCGCTGCCAGTGGGTTGGGACCTCAGCTCTCGGCGTTTATAGACGGCGCTGGCGTCTTCATCAGCCACACCGGCGTCCCGCTCGATTGGGCGAAGGCATTCATCGCCGTCGTGGTCGTGGCCTTTGCGATGACGACCCTCGATTCAGCGACGCGGCTGTTGCGCTATAACGTCGAGGAGCTCGGCAAAAGCGCAGGTCTCGGGGGCCTCTCGAATCGCTACCTGGCTGCACTCGTGGCGGTGGCCGCCATCGGCTACTTCGCCCTGATGAAGATGGACGGGAAGCCGGCGGGCCTGACGCTCTGGCAACTGTTCGGCACGACCAACCAGGTCCTGGCGGGCCTCGGCCTCTTGACGGTCAGCGCCTTCCTCTACAAGACGCGGGTGCCCGTGGTGTATACGTTGATGCCCATGGCGTTCATGATGGTCATGACGATCAGCGCCATGCTCCTCAAGCTGCGTGATTTCTACGCCCAACGCAGTTGGCCTCTGATCGTTGTGGGCGCGGCTATCCTGGGCATGGCCGTCTGGCTGTGCGTCGAGGCTGTTATCGCTTACCGGGGGTGGTCTCGTCACCGACCGGAGACCGAGGTGGCAGCGCAACCAACCGGGGGGAGCTCTTGATGGCCCCAAGAGCGCAAGCGTCCGTCATCCTCGTCGGAGAACTGCCCGAGCAGCTCACGGGCAGCCGCTGCTGCGGTAAGCTCGTCGGTGACAATACCCATTTCGAGGGCGGCGTCTTCGCCGCCGGTCGCGTGCCAAGCTACGCCGAGATCGCTGAGCACCTGCCGGACGGGGCCCTCGAGCCCGACACCCCGGTGAACTCGGCCTAGCCGCGCGACACCAAGGTGGCTTACCCCATCGGGAAGCTACCCGCGCACCGTCTGGCGGAGTTGCTCGCGAAATACTGCCCTTCGCCGCTAGGGGTGGGCGTCCGCATCGGTGCAACACCGGGCGAGGACGCCGCCGCCATCGACCTCGGGGATCGCGTCCTCCTGGTGACAACCGACCCCATCACCTTCGCGACGGAGGCTCTGGGCTGGTACGCCGTCAATGTCTGTGCGAACGACATTGCCGTCATGGGTGGGGTACCCCGTTGGTTCCTCGCTTGCATTCTCCTGCCCGAGGGTGGTGCGGATGACGCTTTGGTCGAGCGCATTTTCGCGGACATTGCGGGCGCCGCGCAGGAACTGGGGATCATCGTCGTAGGCGGTCACACGGAGATCACCGAGGGCCTGGACCGCCCCATCGTTGTGGGCCACATCCTGGGTGAGGTGGCGACCCACAAACTGGTGACTTCTGCGGGTGCGCAGCCGGGGGACGCGCTCTTGTTGGCCAAGCCACTCGGCATCGAGGCGACGGCCATCGCGGCACGGGAATGCGCCGAGGAGCTTTACGAGGCCGGTGCCGTCGCTACCGCCGATGACCCGGCGCTTCAGAGGCTTCGCGACTACTTGGTGGACCCAGGGATCAGCGTCGTGGCGGCCGCGCATACCGCAGTCGAAGCGGGCGGCGTCAGCGCGATGCACGACCCAACTGAAGGCGGCGTTGCGACTGCACTACACGAGCTGGCCGACGCAGCGGATGTCGGCCTAGAGGTCACCGAGGAGAGCCTGGTTGCCACGCAGGAGACCCTCGCCGTCTGCCGGGCTCTGGGGATGGACATCTTGGGCGTCATCTCGTCGGGATCCCTTCTCGTCACCTGTTCTCCCGATGCGCGCGAGGGCCTCCTGCGCGCCTTCGCCAGGGTGGAACTCCCCTGCTGGGAGATCGGCACCATTGTGCCGCGCGAAGGCGGTCGCACGCTCCTCGGGCGCAAGGGCGAACACAAGCCCCTGCCACGATTTGCGCGAGACGAGATCACTAAGCTGTTCGATCCCTAAATTGACCTCCAGGCGCGGAGCCAGGGACGAAGCTCAGCGGATGACGGGTAACCGCTCGAACGCTTCTGCCCTATCGCTCCCATCGGCGCGCGCGGTCACCTTCCAGATGTAGACGCCCGTCGCCAGCTCATCATCGGGCCTCCAACCGAAAGCGTTGTAGCCCACAGAGGCCCGCTCGGTGATCCGACCAACCAGCCGCCCCGCGAGCGTATACACCCGGATGTCGACGTCCGCCGGACGCGATAGCTCGAAGGTGAAAGTCGTCTCATCCCGCATCGGACTCGGATAGGCCAGAAGCCGCTCCAGCCGCAAGCCGCCCTCGGCCACGACTCTAGCGACCGCGTGCGCCCATGACGAGTTGTTGTAGGTGTCCCAAGCCTTGACGGCGAACTCGTGCTCGCCCTCGCTGAGCTCCTCGAGTTGAAAACGGATCGTCCCACGCATCGGGTCGCCGTCGCTCACAAACAACTCGGTCAAGTCATGCACTTGGCTTTCGTCGCCGTCCATGGTCAGGACAATGCCATGGCCGATCTCGCCTGTGATGTTGATGCCGCTGGGATCTTCGAGAGCGATCGTCAGAAGTGACTCGCTCGTGATAAAGTCACCCGAGCCGAACGGAGCTTGGCCCTCGAACTCCAGGGTAATGTCCGGTCCCTCTTTGTCGAGGATAGCGTTCGGGTCGGTTCCGAAGACCCTGGTGCCGCGCGTGACCCCAAACCCATCGTCTGCGTCGTTCCAGGCGTAGGCAAGCGCTTCGGCCCGGGAGCCGCCGTAGGTCACGTCCTTGGGAACGATGAAAGACGTTTCGAATCGGCCGCTGGTGACATCCACCTCAGCGCGATAGAGCGGAGCGCCGGGCAGGTCGTACTCCAGCCGGATGGCTGTGCGCGGCTGCAACTTCCGCAACCGCGCCGAGTCACGCACTTCCACCAGCGCCCGGCCGTTGAAAGAGACGTCAACGGCACCATCCGTTCCGAGCATCGCCCCCGTGAGGGGGACGCGCGCCAGTGCTTGCAGTGTGTCAGGGAGAAGAACCTCGACGGTTCGCTCGGGCATCGCAAGGCGCATCGCCGGATCGCCGAACAACCCATAGCGCTGAACATTCCAAAGCGAAGCGGTGCCCAGTTTCGCGGCGAGGAACGCGTCGCCGATCCGCCTGCGCGGCTCGTTGGGCGTGAAGAAGAGTTGCTCGAAGAAGTTCTTGTTGAACCGGACATTCGCCGAGTTATAAGAGAGCCGATAGCCTCCGACGACCGCCACGACGCCCGCATCGGGAAGCCGCAAGAGCTTCTCGCTCATGGATTCCTTCGTCGGATGGTCGAAGTGCGAGATGGAGCAGGAAAACGTCGTGAACACGGGTAGACGGCCTTCGTTCGCCAGTAGATCAATGTCCGTCGAAGCGCGAAAGACCTCCTCGTGGGCGAGCACGTCGAAGTTCCCGTGTCCAATGTAGTTGATGACAAGCGCACCTTGGTTGAACTCCTTTAGGAAATCACGCTTCGCCTCCGGCTTCTTGCCCACATCGTTGAAGTCATACTCGAACAGGTAAAGCTTCTGAATGTCGAGCGATGGGGGCACAAAATCCCGTGCGATGGCCTGTGAGTCGCGGATGTACTGCACGGTGTCCAGCTGCCGGTTGTCCACGAACTCATCGTCCCCCACGAGCACGGTTCGCGTCTTCCACGGCCCCACCGGTGGACGCGACTCGTAGGCGATGATCTTCTCCACGACGGTCGACGCCTGCTCGGCAGTCTGGACAGGGATACGGCTCAGAGCGAGACCGGGCCGAGGAAACGGCGGATCGGGTGGAAGATAGGTCATAAAGAATTCCGTGAAATAGTCGTCGGTGGAGACCTCGCCCTGCTCGAACGGTGGCACCCAGTTCCCGGGGCTTGTGCCCGTGTTGTTCTTGTAATCATAATTACCGTCGCCCATCAGGACGATATAACGCGGCCCCACCTCCCAGTTGAAGAAGGTCCATCGCAGAAAATCTCGGATCGCCGTCGGGTCGGGCAGTCCGCCGGCAAACTCGTCGAACACGTCGTCCACCACCGCCACGAGCGTGCTGAGGACTTGGCCGTCGCCTCGGTCGACCGAGCGAAAGCCCGCCAGCCGCTCCGCGGCGCGCTGGAAATCGCGGTGGGTGACGATCACGTAATCGGCGGCATTGCCAGGGTTACGCAGGTCTGATGGGATATCGCGCTCTATCCCGACCACATCCCGGAACGCGGCGGGCGACGCCAGGTAGTACCGCCTTGGGGTCAGGCCTGGTGCCTTCGCCGAGAAACTCAGCGTCCCTTCCGCCCCCCCAACGTCCGTCGCGGGAACGATGCGATGGATCTCGAAGGGATCGGTGACGTCCAGAAGCCATAGCTCTCCGCCAGGCGCATCGGCCACGTCGAAGGTTCGCGTACCCGTCGTGCTCGGCCCTTCGAACCAAAGCTCGTCGCCCCCGACAGCCATCTCTCGCGTGTACTCGACCTCGAACCAATCCATCCGGAGCTTAGCCTTCGCATCGGGCTTCACCGTAATCAGGTTCAGCCCCGGCTTCAGCCCGGCCTCGATTTTCGCCTCCACCCGGGCGCCCGACCACTGCTTGCGGCCGTCGTCATAAAGCTCCTCTCCCGGGAAACGCCTCTCGAGATTCTCCACGCGAACGTCGTTGAAGCTAAGTCCGAAGCCGAAACCCTTCCGGAACTGGTCCATGCGGAAGCGCACCCGCAATGGCGAACCGGACAGCGGCCGACGTGCGGTAAATGAGAAGCTGCGCGGTGATCCCTCGATTCTCTCCCAGAACCACTCGAGGCCGCTCGTCTCGCGCGAACGTTTGATGAACCGTTCCTCTTCTTCATGAAAACGCTCGGTGAAGGAGGTCACCACAGGGGCCGCCGCCGGGGAACCATCCAGAACGGCCATCCGATGGCCGCGCTCCAATCCACCCACGTGGAGCCAGACGATGTTGCGGCGCGTGTAGGGATGGAGGACGTAGTGATGCTGCCTGGCGTCCGGATCATACCGCCAGCCGTTGACTGCCTCAGCATAAAAGAGCACTGCGTCGCCGGCATCGAAGCGGCCATCCGCCTCACCGGCGACGGCGATCGGAATTGGCCTGAGCGCCTCGGGTCGAGCGGCCTGTGTGTTGCGCGGCAGCTCGCGCCCACCCCAGTAGTACATGCCAAAGTTGCGCGGGTCGAGTCCGTCCATCTCGACGCCCGCCGCCCGCAAGTCCTCCGAAGTGACACGGTAGATGCCATCCCTCTCGATGAAGAGCTTCACCCAAGTACCCTCACGCTGCCGCCGCACAGGACGAGCGGCGGTACGCGGCGGACGTACACGCCAGGGACGGCTCTCGGCGGCGTTGATGAGGCTGTTGGCGTGGAGTGACTCATCGCGCGGGTCTACAACGCCCATGAGGGGCGCCGTTGGCTCGACGTAGTGGACTTCGACAACAAGGCGGCTGGCGACCTCGCACCGCTCCCGCGCTGCATCGAAAGTTATTGGCGAGAGCACAACCTCGGCCACACGCTGCCAGCGGAAATGGGTGACCGCCTCCAGCCACGCCCGAGGTTCAGGCTGCGGGCCGCTCCGGGCGTATTCGGCAGGACTCGGGGTATACTCGGGCTTACCGACCGGATCGGCCACATCATCGCGCACCGGCTGCGGTACCGGCGCGACGCGCACGCCCTCCAGGGGCGCCGCTGTAACCGACAGGACGCGGAGCTCGACCGCCCCCTCTGGCGGCACCCCGACGCGTACTAAGCGCTCAGGCAGCATCGGCGCACCCGGTTCGTCCACGGCAGCGCAGCCTTCGACGGTCACAACATGCCAGAGGCCCGTCGAGGTCTCAATGGGTTGAATCACGGGCGCAGGAGGCGTGTACTCCAGGCGGATCCATCCAGGGCCTTGGCCCACGATGCGAACATCGGCCGAGAGCGCGGCCTCGGCCGTGCCGCCCGGCGCCAAGATCCCAGCCAGAGCGCACATGACCGCATAGACCGCAATCGATCGTGTGCAGTTAGGCCTGCGACGCGCGCATTCCGGCGCTTCGAAGCTCGAAGCCACAGCTATATGATCCCGGGTTGGGTCAATCGGCAGGCTAAGCCTCCTCCGCCAACAGCACCCGAACCTCGCGCTCGAGGATAGACTTCTCCACGTACCCGACAAACTTCTTGTAGATGCGCCCCTGACGGTCGATCAGGAATGTCGTCGGGATGCCCACGACGCCGCCGAACTCCTGGGCAACCTGTACAGGGCTCTGCTCGCCCTCGACCAACACCGAATAGTTGATGGCGAATTCTTGCACAAAAGGTCTGACGACCTGTTCGCCGCTGCGGTCGAGGGAGATCCCCAGGATCTCCAGGCCTTGATTGGCGTATTCATCGTACAGCTCGATGAAATGGGGAATCTCGGCTTGGCAGGGCGGACACCAGGTAGCCCAGAAGTCCACGATAACCACCCTCCCTCTACTGTCGACAAGCTGGACCGACTTGCCGTCCATATCCTTGAGCGTGAAGTCCGGCGCCAGAGGACGGTCGGTGACTGCTGTCCACTCCTCGCCAAGATTCTGCGCCGCCTCTTTGCCGCAGCTTGTCACAAGCAAGCCCATCGCTAGCGCTATCGCACTAGCACCCCAACCCTTCCAGCGGCCTTTCATAACTCTCCCGTTCACAGGTCTTACCTCCCATGACGGCGCTACCTGCCACATGACAACAGCCTCCGGGCTCAACGGTGCAAGTTCATTGAAAAACATCAGCAATCAGGATGACGCTCTGGAATCCTTGGATCCCAGGGCTGCCGCATCACCTAAACTCCCCTAGTGGACGGCAGCACAGAGCCAGGGTTCCATGCAAGACGCCCGAAGGGCATTGGCAGATGAGCTAGTACCGGATGATGGAGAAGATGTCGCGGCCGACGAGCTGCTCTCGGCCGTCCAGGTCCGTCAGTTCGACCAGGAAACCGATGCCTGCGACCCGCGCGCCTATGCCTTCCACGAGGGCACACGCCGCCCGGGACGTGCCCCCGGTCGCCAGGAGATCATCGAGCACCAGAACGCGCGTTCCCACCTCGCAAGCATCCCTATGGATCTCTAGTGCATCGGTGCCGTACTCGAGAGCGTACGTTTCGCAAAGCGTCTCCGCGGGGAGTTTCCCCGGCTTACGAATAGGGACGAACCCAATATTCATCGCGCGCGCCACCGCCGCCCCCAGGATGAAGCCCCGCGATTCGATGCCCGCGATGAGCTCGGGCTCCCACGAGCGCGCTTCGTCCGTCATCGTCCCCACGGCCGCCTCGAACGCCGCCGGGTGCTTCAGCAACGTGGTGATATCGCGGAAGAGGATGCCCGGCTTGGGGAAATCGGGCACGTCGCGGATGAAACTCTTTAAGTCGAGGATTGAGGGTCCGGCCATCAATCGGTCCTCCGGCTTTGGCGCGCTAGCCGCGGATCATGAACTCCTGGTACTTGCCGCTAGGCGCTCCCCACTCGGCAGTCAGCTCGGTCACCTTGCCGTAGCGAGGTCCCTCGCGCAGCGCCTTGAGAAAGTCGTCCAACTGATCACGCGACCCTTCCACCTCGACCTCCACCGACCCACCCGGCCGGTTGCGCGCGTAGCCCACCAGCCCCCGCCTGACCGCCAGATCGCGCGCGAAGAAGCGAAATCCGACGCCCTGTACTGCGCCGCTGACGGTGACGAGAAGGCTCGCTGGGGCGGGCATCGTGGCGGTCAGGCCGCAACCAGTTCCGCCGCCCCGCTCCCTTTTGCCTCGACGCGGTAGCCGCAGGCGCCGTCGGGCATCTTCGCCAGCCGGCCTAATAGTTCCTCCCACCTCGGGCGGAAAGCGCTGTTGGGCTTGTTACGGCGCCACTCGGCCCACTGCTGGTGGGGTCCCGCTTGGTCGGACGGTGAATTGGGCCCGAAACCGAAGCTGCGGGCTCCGACGATGAGCGCCCGCGTGACCGCAATTTCCTCGGGCGTCTCGGGATAGTGCCAATAGATGCCGCTGGCCACGCGGCGCTCCTGGCCATACGGCGCTGTGGCATGGTAGACGCGCGTATCGAAGGCGACTACGTCCCCCGGCTCAGCTTCACAGACGACGCAGTCCACTCCCTCGATCTCCCACAAAAGCCCTGCGGCAGAGGCCTCTTTCACGTGCGCCTGGAAACCCGCATGATGTGAACCGGGGATGACCCTCAGAGCACCGGTTTCCGCTCGCACGGGTTCGAATACGGGAAACTGATACCGCGCACCATACAGGTACCGGCCGTGCGTCACGTCCCCATCGTTGCCATGCCAGGACGTGCCATCGCGCGTGAAATACTGATAGGCCCGCCATTCCAGCATTATTACGTTCTGACCGAAGATCTGCCTTGCGGGGCCGTACAGCCGCTCGTCCTCCGTCAGCGATGCGAAGAATGGGGTGTCGTCGCCCGTGATGTGCATGGACCGGTTCGTCTTCTTTCCATCATAGAGCGCGATCCGGTCCTGCCGCCGGACCGCGACCTCGAACTCCTCCTGCATCGTCTTCACCTCATCCTGCGTGAAGACATCCCGCATCACCTGAAAACCGAAGGTCGTGTAGTGCAGCACTTCCTCAGCGGTGAACATCGATGTGCTCCTCCAATCCGTCCCGAGCTTGCATATCACCGGACGGGATGACCCGAGCTCCAGTGCCAGTTATCCAGCGGCCACAGGTTGGAGCCCCTGAGAACATCAGGACTGTCCCCCGGGGAGAATCCAGGCGCATACCAATCTTTCACGGTCTCAACCCATTGCTGAATATGGGGCGTTCGGGTGTGATAGTCGAAAGCATCTTTATTGACATAGACTTCGTACAGATAAAGCTCCGCGAGATTCTCCCTGTTCTGGTAGATGTCGAACCGCAGACATCCCGGCTCTTCGTGGATCGATCCTATCGCATCCAACCGCAATGCGTCTATGAAATCCTCCACTCGATCGGGGCTGACGAGCAGCGGAGCATGGATGATGAATAAGCCCCCATCAAACGCCTCGCTCTCCACAGCGGACGTACGCGCTGAATCCCAGTGCGCATCACCTGTCGGAAAAAGGGGCTTGCATTTAGAAACCGCGATATCTTCCGCCACCCAGTCTTTCGTCGCCTCCCGAAACTTGATAAAATGCGGTCTACTCATGTGATCCTCAACGGCATCCTCATCATTATAGACTTCGCAGAGCCCAAGCTTCGTCGGATCACCTTCATCCCGCATGACGTCAAAGCGCCGGCATCCGGGCTCATTCAAAACGGAACCCTCGGCATCGGCGATCATCTCCCGAATGTAAGCCTCCAGATGCTCGGGCTTCACCCGTGTCCTCACCATCAGGATTTCCATATCTCACCTCGTCGCTTGACAGAATTCGCTATGATCCGAATCCCATCCGCCCAGTGTTCCCGATCCTGTAGGCTGAAAGGATGGGAGGGGACGCGTAGACTTGAACCGCCATCCTTCCGCTCCTGACATCGGGGCGTTTTACAGGCCAAATCCACGTGTGCTCCCATCGACTAAGATAACGGATTGTACGATCATTTGGGATAGGGCACTTACAGATCAGGCCGCCCCACCGGTTCGACCTCTTCCTGCGTTGATAGAGGGCGGCCGCGCGTCTTGCGCCGTTCCTCTATCGTCCTTCATAAAGGTCCCTGGGCAAGGTCCAGTCAGCGGATCTTACATCTTCGGGCATGGGTACGCGCGTGGCAAGGATCATGCCCCGGCGGCCGACCAACTCTTCGTACGGCTGCCGAGAGGTGTGTACTTCAAAGTCCGAGATGGGCAAGGTGTAGCTCACCCAGGGTCTGTAACGCTGAAACGATTCTGCGTAAGGAACGTCGGCGGCATGCCCGGCCGCGCCGGCCTTGATCTCCACCGACTTGCGAGCGAAGTCGCCGCGAACGTACTGACTCCCGACGCAATCGAGAGCCCGGACCTTTTTCTCAACCACATCGGTAATGTCTATGTACACATCCACTTGAGCGATGAACGAAGAACCGCGTCCCATTGCGGTGCCCTGCCGGCCAATGGGTGACATGAAATAAAGGGAAGCCACGTGGTGGCGGGCATCCGCTCCCCGCTGCGGCAGAGAAAGGGCCCGTTTGCATGCATAGATCGTTGCACCGCCCACCGTGGCGTGCTGGTTGAAACCGCCGAGGTCATAGGGGTGTTCTGTGATGACCAACTCGGGTTTCACTTCCAGAATAGCTTCCGCAATCCGGTCCACCATCTCCTGGCTGAGCACTTCCTTGTCGTCATCAAGACCCAGGGTCCGAACGTCGTCGATGCCCAAGACGCTGAAGCCACGCTTGATCTCCTCCAGCTTCGCCTGGTTTGCTCGCGCAACCTGCGCCTGTATCTCCTCTATCTCGCGCTCGTCGTTGTCGTCGATCAAGCGCCAGTGATGCGACCAGCCGCCCAGGGTAACGAGCAGCACAGTGACCCGATCCCCCTTTTCCGCATGGTGTGCAAGCGTTCCTCCTGCCTTTCCAAGGCAGTCGCTGGGGTGGGCGCCTATCGCGAGAACTCTGACTGATCCGCTGGCCATCACCATAACTCCTTGTTCATCTGCTCATCTATACGCCGAACGTCCGGAGTTGACCCGCCCGAGTGATTGTATCATGTCTAATGTCCGCGTTCAGGCCGCATCTGCCAACCTGGCTTCTCGAAAATCCAGAGAATCGACAGCCGCCTGGTCACACCCATATGGATGTGCCGCAGAAAAATTCCACGTGCAGCGGAGCTTGACCGAGGGACCTGGGATGCGTGTGAGTTGACGCGAAAATGGCCGAAGCGGGCACCCATACAGCACCTCATACGAATGGGACCATCGGGAAAACGCTGTAAGCCTCTGTTGATATGGGCCGGGGCGGGCGGATTGGAACCGACGTCCTCCCGCTTCAAAGATAAGCGATCGGATCGTAAGGTCAATCGACGGATCGTCTGTACACTGCACGAATCGCGTCCTCGATGTCTGCTTCCTGCACACTCACGTCCCTGACGGGATACCTAGCCGATATGTGGCTGATCAGGTCGGATGCCGACACTTGCTGGCGCGCAAACCTGATTCTGACTATATCATTGCGGGTATCCACGATCTCTGCATCAGGATGAGAGAAACCGGCGAGGGGACCCTCGGTACCAGCAGGAGACGCCTCGTGCCGGTCGTAGCACTCGACCAAAAGATACCGGAACGGGGTGATCGATTTTATCAGCTCGGTCAACGGGCCATCCTCGATGATCTGACCCTGGTTGATGATGATGAGTCGTTGACAGAGCTCCTCCACTTCGTCCAAGTCGTGGGTCGTGAGTAGAACGGTCGTCCGCCGTATTCGATTGATCTCTCGGATGAACCCTCGAACAGCCGCTTTCACCTCGATGTCCATGCCAATGGTAGGCTCATCCAGGAACAAGATGTCCGGCTCGTGCAGCATGGCACCAGCCAGCTCACCGCGCATTCGCTGCCCAAGCGAGAGTTGCCGTACAGGGAAGTCCATGAGACTGCGGATGTCTAGGACCTCGCACAGCTCATCGCGGCTCCGCTCGTAGGCCACCTCCTCAAGACGATAGATGCGCCGAAACAGCTCGAAAGACTCGCCCAGACGTAGGTCCCAGTTGAGCTGGCTTCGCTGGCCGAAGACTGCCCCGATACGCTGGACGACCGCTTTACGGTCGCGCTGGGGAGACAGACCAGCGACACGGATGTGACCGGAAGTGGGGTAGAGAATGCCGGACATCATCTTGATGGTCGTACTCTTGCCCGCGCCGTTCGGGCCGATAAAGCCGACGAGTTCACCCGGTTCGATCCGGAAACTAACGTCGTTTACCGCATGGATCTCCTGGCGCCGGGGGCGGATGAGTCCGCGGACCGCGCCGAGCAGCCCTTTCTCCTTGCGGGTCACCCGGTAGACCTTGTGGACGTGTTCGAGCTCGATCTGTGCCACGGCGCTCTGTCAGGATCCGGCGCTCTCGTACCGGCGCAGTCCCGCCCTGAAGACCAGTAGGGACAGACCCAACATCACAAGCCCGACGGCGGGCGTCAACAGGGCAACATCCAGCGGCAGGGACGAGCGGTCGCTCTGCCCGAGGAAGTCACATGCAGGGTAGAAGCCAATGAAGCCGATGGGGAGGACGAAGGTCAGTATCAGTTGGAGAGCGTGCGGGTAAATGGACAGGGGATAAAAGGTGCCTCTGCTGAGCAACTCCATACTGGCATCAACCAACGGCTGACTCCGCATGGTCCAAAAGGCGACCGAGCTGATGAGGGTGAAGTACGACCAGTAAATGAGTGTGCCGCCGGCTACGACGAGGAGCACTTCAAAGACACTGGCGAGGGTCCACTCGAAATGGACCAGCCGACTTCCGTAGATGAAGTATGCCGTGCCTATCGTCAGGTGAAGCAGCCCCACAAGATTGACGTTGTTGAACGAGAACTGGAACGTCACGTCCAGAGGGCGAAGGAGAAGACGGTCAAATTCCGCCCGGGTAACCATCCTGTCAATCTGTCGGGACTGGAAGGATAGAATCGACATAACGCCTCGGCTCATCAAGCTGAGGCCGTAAAGAAACGTGAGCTGGGGAAAGGTCCAGCCGGATAGCGGCTGAAAGCTATCGACAAGGATCTTGAAGGTCGCGCCCACCCAGACGTAGAAAAGGCTGAGAGAGCAGACGGTCCCGAGCAAAGTGAAGGGATACTCAAGCTGACGCTGGATGGAGAGACGTCCGTAGAAGAAACCCACAGCCAGATGGTGACGCACGGTAACGACCATACTCAGCCTCCCTGGACAAAGATGCGCCGCTGAGCTCTGCCCCATCCGAGATGGACAAGAAACCCAAACAATAGGACCCAGAAGACCTGAACCATTATGGTCATAAGAGCTCTGAGGGGCGGCATACGGCCGATGTAGATCTCGAGGGGTGCCTGGAAAATGTACTGGAAAGGCAGAAACCTGGAAACCTGTTGGACCACGTCCGGGAAGAGCCACAGGGGGATGAGTCGGCCGGAGAGCACGAGAACGAGCATGTCCTTGATGGCACTTACGTTGCCGAACTCTATGACCCAGAAGGCCGACAGACCGACCAGAACGCTGATCTCCCACAAGATCAAGTAGCTGAGGATGCAGCTCGGCAGGAACAGGAGCAGAGAAGTAAGGCTCGACGGGACGGGCGCATGTACGAAGAGAAGGGAAAGTAACAGTACGGGCAGAGCAAACTTGGTGATCGCTGCCGCTGAACGACCAGCGTCTTCGGCCAGCCAATAGGTGATCAGGTTGACGGGTCGGATCAAATCCAACGCGATCTCCCCCTCCCGTACCTTGCGGAAGAGTGTCTGGTTGATGCTGACGCTGAAGAAAGCGTTCATCAGCACAGCCATGACCGCATAAGTGACCATCTGCTGCTCGTTGACGCCGGCCACTTGGTTGATGCCGCGATAGGCTGTGCGCCACAAGAAGACTGATCCGAGAAGAAGGAAAAGATTGCTGCCTATCGATGAGAAGTACTCGAATCGATAGACGAGAGCATTGAGTAGCTGGAGCTTGACGAGATACGGATGGAGGCTCATAGACAGGCGCACGGCAGCCTCGCCAACTCGGTCACCGATGCGGGACCATACGACACTAGGGTAAGGCTAACATCCCCGAACTTACCATCAGTTCAGCCGGCAGGCCGACTGATCTAAATCTGGCTGACCACAAGATGGGGCGCTGTTAGATAGTGATCGTAGCATCTTGTTTAATTGGTCGGGGCGGGCGGATTTGAACCGCCGGCCTCCTGCTCCCGAAGCAGGCGCGCTAACCGGACTGCGCTACGCCCCGACCCGGCACTACAGCGCGGCCCACCGCAGCGCCACGAAACCCAGGACCAGAAGCACCATGAAGATGGCCGTCGCCAGGTTGAAACGCCTCTCGATGAGGGCCCGCGCCCGCTCACCCCAGGCGTGGACGAGCAGGCCCTCCAGGAAAAAGCGCGCCGACCGGCTCGCCGCCGAGGCTAACATGAAAATCTCGAAGTCAATCCGAAAAGCCCCCGCGGCAATGGTAAAGACCTTGTAAGGCAGGGGAGTGAAACCCGCGATGCCTACGGCCCAGGCGTCATACCGATTGTAGAGGGCACCCAGTTCGGTGAAGCGCTCCTCTGCCCCATAAAACGCGATGATGGGACGGCCCACCGCCTCCATAAACTGGATACCCAAAAGATAGCCGAAGGCGCCGCCCAGCACCGAGCTGACCGAGCAGATCGCGGCGAAACCGAACGCGCGGCGCGGCGCCGAAAACGCCAGTGCCAGAAGCAACGCGTCGGACGGAATGGGGAAAAACGACGACTCGCAGAAGGCCAAAGCAGCCAGCACCCAAGGCCCGTACGGCGAATCGGCCCAACTCAGCACCCAATCGTAAAGGCGTCGGAGCATCTATCACCATGATCGTCGCTTCCCGAACCGGTGTGGTGTACAAAAATGGTCGGGGCGACTGGATTCGAACCAGCGACCACTAGCCCCCCATGCTAGTGCGCTACCGGACTGCGCCACGCCCCGGCCAGCCTGAAATATAGGGCTCAAGCCCGCGACGAGCAAGGCCGACTCAGCTATCCGCCAGGCCCTGCGTCACCCGCGAAACCAACTCGGGGGTCTTAAGGCCACTTCCGGTGTTGAACAGTACCACACGATCGTCCGCCCCGAAAGTACCCCTTGCAGTCAGCACGCGCGCTGCGGCCCAGGTCGCCGCACCCTCGGGGCAAGGCAAGATGCCAGTGGCCCGTGCCATCTCGCCGATCGCCCGCACGATGGCATCATCACTCACCGCCACAGCCGCGCCATCCGTCTCCCGCAGAGCGCGCAGGATGAGACGACCGGCGAAGGGTCGAGGCACCCGCAGGCCCGCGGCGATCGTGGCGGCGTTCTCCCACAGATCAGTCTCTTCAGCACCGGCCTCCCACGCGCGCACGACCGGTGCACAGCCCTCGGATTGGACCGCAATCATACGAGGACGCTTGCTCCCGATCCAGCCCAGTGCTTCGAGTTCGTCGAAGGCTTTCCACATCCCGATCAGGCCCGTGCCCCCACCCGTGGGGTACAGGATGACATCGGGCAGTGTCCAATCCAATTGCTCCGCGATTTCAAAGCCCATCGTCTTTTTGCCTTCGATCCGGTAGGGTTCCCGGAGCGTAGCGAGATTGAACCACCCCTCCGCATCCGCTCGACAAGCAGCTTCTTGACCGCACCGGTCGATCAGGCCGTCCACGAAGTGCAAGCGCGCGCCCGCCGCCAGACACTCGGCCCGGTTCAGCTTCGGCGCGTCTCCGGGCATAAAAACATCGATCTGCAGCCCGGCCGCCGCGGCGTACGCGGCTGCCGCCCCACCTGCGTTGCCCGCAGTGGGCAGCACGAGATCCCTGAGTCCTAGCTCTCGCGCCCGACTGATAGCGACCGACATCCCCCGCGCCTTGAACGTGCCCGTAGGCAGACTGCTCTCATCCTTGATCCAGAGCCGGTGTACGCCGATCTCGACCGCCAGAAGCGGGACCGCCACGAGCGACGTCATCCCTTCCCCGAGCGAGACCACGTGTGCTGCGTCCGCCACCGGCAGAAGCTCCCGGTAGCGCCAGAGCGTCGACTCACGGCCCGTGAGCGCCTGAAGCCGCAGCCGCCTGCGCACCCATCGCGGATCGTACCGCGCCAGGAGTGCCGCACCACATGCAGTGCAAACTGTTTGTGGGCACGCCGCCTCGTGCTCGGCTCCGCAGGCACTACATTCGAGATGAGTCAGCGCGCTCATTGCCCGCCAGGCCACCAACGAAGAGGCCGTCTTCCAAGCGAAAGACGGCCCGAATCACCCGCCCAAGAGATCATGGATTGCCTCTACACTTCTATTTCCCGCAGCACTTCTTGTACTTCAGCCCGCTGCCGCAGGGACACGGATCGTTGCGCCCAACCTTGACGCCCACGCGCACCGGCTCGCGCCTCGCCCGCCCCGCAGGCCGCCCGCTCGCGACCGGTTCGCCGTAGTCATCGCCCTCGCCTCCCCCGACGGCGTCGAAGCCCATTCCCCAGGTATCATCGTGGCTCAGCACCACCTGAGGCTGCCGCGCGACGCGGCGCACGGGCGGCGGCTCAACCACAGCCTTCAGGAGGATGACCTTAAGCACCTCACCGTCGATGCGGTCGAGCATGGTGCTGAACATCTCAAACCCCTCGCGCTTGTACTCGATCAAGGGGTCCCGCTGACCGTACCCGCGAAGGCCGATTCCCTCCTTGAGGATGTCCATCTCATGGAGGTGCTCTTTCCATTGCTCGTCGATCGTGGTGAGCACTGCGTAGCGTTCCAGCGCCCGCAAAAGCTCGGGACCCAACTCCGCATCGCGTCGCGCGTACACCGAACTGACCTGCTCCAAGGCAGCGTCGCGCAGCACATCCATGTTCATGATCGCCGCTTCGTCGAGATCGAGCGCAAGTTCGATCAAAAACGTCGCCCGAAGCTCGCTGCGGAGGCCTGCTAGGTCCCAGTCCTCGGGGTAGGTGTTGGGCGGCGCATGGCTTTCGATCTGCGTCCCGACGACGGTCTCGATCATCTCAGCCACCTCGCCGCGCAGATCGTCGCCTTCGAGGGCGCGGCGGCGGCGCGCGTAGATGACCTCACGCTGCTGGTTCATCACATCGTCGTATTCCAGAAGGTGCTTGCGGATGTCGAAGTTGTGCGCCTCGACCCGCCGCTGCGCCCGGTCGATGGCCCGAGTAACCATCCGGTGCTCGATGACCTCGCCCTCCTGAGCACCGAGCTTATCCATGATCGTCGCGATGCGCTCCGATCCGAAAAGCCGCATCAGGTCGTCTTCCAGCGACAGGAAGAACCGCGAAGCTCCCGGATCGCCCTGGCGCCCCGAACGGCCGCGAAGCTGCCGGTCAATGCGTCGCGCCTCGTGCCGCTCGCTGCCGATGATCTGCAGCCCACCCTTCCCGGCGACGCCCGGACCGAGCTTGATGTCCTGACCGCGGCCGGCCATGTTCGTGGCGATGGTCACCGCACCCGGCTGGCCCGCGAGCCTGATGATCTCAGCCTCCCGCTGGTGGTACTTGGCGTTCAGGACCTGGTGGTTGGGGATATGCCGCTTGAGCATCCGCGAGAGCATCTCGGAGACCTCCACCGAGGTCGTGCCCACCAGAACGGGCAGATCCTCCTTATGCAACTCGATGATTTCTTCGATGATGGCGCTGTACTTCTCGCGGCGGGTGCGGAAGATGACGTCGTCCTGATCGAGGCGCCGGACCGGCACGTTAGTCGGGATGACGACGACATCCAGCTTATAAATCTCGTAGAATTCGCGTGCCTCGGTCTCAGCCGTGCCCGTCATCCCCGCTAGCTTCTGGTACATCCGGAAGTAGTTCTGGATCGTGATCGTGGCCAGTGTCTGCGTTTCACCCTCGACCTTAACGCCCTCTTTGGCCTCCAGGGCCTGGTGGAGCCCATCGGAGTAGCGCCGTCCCGGCTGGAGCCGCCCGGTGAACTCATCCACGATGATCACGCGGCCGTCCTGGACGACGTACCCTACGTCCTTCTCGAACAGCGAGTAAGCGCGAAGGAGCTGGTTAATGCTGTGCACTCGCTCATTCTTCTCCGCGTAATCCCTGTGTAGCGCCTCCTGATCGGCCAGTTTCTCCTGTGGCGAGAGCGTCGGATTCTCCTCGATCTCCTCAATGCCGAAGGCGAGATCGGGCAGGAGGAACAGCTCCTCGTGGTTTGGGAAGAGCTGACGCCCCCCCTCACTGAGGTCAGCGACGTTGCCCTTCTCGTCGATCGAGAAATAGAGCATGTCATCGATCTCAGGCATCCGCTTGTCGATCATGAAGTCTTTTTCGACTCGGGTGATGAGCCTGCGGATACCTTCCTCCTGCTGGAGCTTCAGAAGCCGTTTGTTCTTCGGCGCGCCCCGCTGGGCTGCCAGGAGCTTGATCCCCGCTTCGTAGTCCTGCTTTTCCTCGAGCGCCTTCTCCGCCTCACTGACCAGGCGATTGACCAGCCGTGTCTGCTCGCGCACGACCCGATCCACTTGCGGCTTCATCTCCCCGTACTCAGCGCTCGTTCCCGTGACCGGGCCGCTGATGATCAAGGGCGTCCGCGCTTCGTCGATGAGGATCGAATCCACCTCGTCGATGATCGCGTAGGTGTAGCCCGAGCGCTGGACCGTGTCCTCCAGGCGCACTCCCATGTTGTCGCGCAGATAGTCGAACCCAAAGCCGTTGTTGGTGCCGTAAGTGATATCCGCCTGATAGGCCCCTCGCCGCCGCCCGCTATGGGGGGTCTGCTCCTCCTGAACGCAGTCCACCGTGACGCCCAGGAACTCATAGATGGGGCCCATCCACTCCCGGTCACGACGGGCCAGGAAATCGTTGGTGGTGACGATGTGCACGCCGCGGCCGGTGAGCGCATTGAGGTAGGCGGGCATAACGGCCACGAGCGTCTTGCCCTCGCCTGTAGCCATCTCCGCGATCTTACCCTGATGAAGCACAACAGCGCCAATGAGCTGGACGTCGAAGGGCACCATCTCCCACTCCATCGCGATGCCGACGACGGGCCAACTCTGCCCCGCGTGACGCCGACAGGTCTCCTTGACTGCTGCAAATGCCTCGGGCAGGATCTCGTCGAGGTAGGGGCTCCAGTCGAATTTCTGCGCGAACTCGCGCTCCCAGACTCCAAGTTCCGCATCGACTAGCGACGGGACGTCCAGCTCCGTAGCTAGCCGCTCTCGCTCCCGCTCGCGGGCCGGTTCCAACTCCGCTTTGAACGCCTCATGGAGCTCCGTGCGCCAGGCGCGGGTCTTCTCACCGAAGGCGTCGTCAGGGAGATCACCGAAGGTTTCGTAATGGCGGTTAATTTCCTCGACGATGGGCATGATCCGTCGGATGTCCCGCTCGTGCTTGGTTCCGAAAACCTTGGAGGCAAGTTGCGTCAGCATCGGATCGCTCGTCTATCTCTCCCTTATCTCACTGCCCGACGGCCAACCGCGCCGCCAGGATTTCCGGAAGCCCCGCGTTCAGGATGGCCCGCTGTGCGCTCGGAACGTTGTACGGAACGCGAACCAACTCGACGGTATCCTCCTCGGTGTCGAAGATGGCGAAGCAGGCGCGGGAATCGCCGTCACGAGGCTGCCCTACACTGCCGGCGTTCACCAGCGTCCGACCCTCGGAAGGGAGCCGGAAGGGCTCGTGCGTCTCTCCCGTGGTGCTGCGACCGTCCTTCGCAGCGATGAAGGCGGCGTGCGAGTGGCCAACGAAACAGACGCGCTCTTCGAAATCATTCAAGTAAGACCTCGCCTCTTCCGGTGCGAAGATGTACTCCCACCGATCGGGGTTCAACGGCGTGGAATGCACCAGGCGTGCATCCTCCAGGTGGGCCACGAACCCCAGCTCGGACAGAAAGCGGCCATGCTCTTCGGTCAGGGTTTTCATCGTCCAGAGCGCCGCTGCTCGCGCCCAGGGGTTGAAGAACGAGATGTCCTCCCGCCCGATGACCGCGTAGTCATGGTTGCCGGCAACCGTTGCGCGCGAGGCCGCCATGACCTCCGCGACGCACTCGTTCGGATACGCCCCATAGCCCACTACATCGCCCAGGCACACCCAGCCTGCAACGTCCCGCTTGACCACACCTTCGAGGGACGCCCGCAAGGCATCCAGGTTTCCGTGAATGTCGGAGAGAATCGCCCAGCGCACCGGGTCAACCGATGGCACCCCGACCCGAGGAGCGGCCGGTCACCGCGCCGAAGCGGCCAGAAGCCCCAGCGCGCGGGCCCGTGCGTCGAGCACGCCGTTGATGAAAGCGGGGGCCCCCGCGCCGGAGTACTTGTGGGCGAGGCCCAGCGCCTCGTCGATCACCACCCGAACCGGCACCTCGGGGAAATCGTGGAGTTCGGTCAGAGCCAGCCAGAGAATCAACCGATCGATCCGCACAAGGCGTTCGGGCTCCCAGTGGGTGGTGTGCGTGGCGATCGCCGCGTCATGCGCCTCGCGCCGCTCCCATGCACGGAGGGCCAAGCGCGTCGCAAACCCCGCTAGGTCGTCCGGCATGCGGTGCCGCACGCAGGAGGCGGCGATGGGCTCTTCCGGCGGCTCGTCCGTGGCCACAGCCGAGTACAGGGCCCCTAGCGCCAACTCACGTGCGCGGCGGCGACTCGGCATGGCTCGCTAGCTCCGAGGCTGGTCCAAGCGGCGGCACACATTGGCCATCTCGATGGCGCCCAGCGCTGCCTCCCAACCCTTATTGCCCGCCTTGGAGCCAGCCCGTTCGAGGGCCTGTTCGAGGGTATCGGTCGTCAGGACACCGAACAGCATCGGGACCCCCGTCTTGAGGCCCACCTGCGCGATGCCCTTGGCAGCCTCGCCGGCCACGTAATCGAAGTGTGACGTCGCGCCCCGGATGACCGTACCCAGGCAGACGACGGCGTCCACGCCCCCACGCGCGATCAAACGATCCGCCGCCAGCGGGATCTCGAAGCTGCCGGGAACCCAGACGACGGTGAGCGCATCCTCCGAAGCCCCGTGCCGTCTGAGACAATCCAGCGCCCCCTCGAGTAGCTTGGAGGTGACGACCTCGTTGAATCGGCCGACCACGAGCCCGAAACGCAGGCCGGCAGCGGAGTAACTGCCCTCGATGATTTCAGCCATGGATGAGGATAAAGCCGGGCACACCGCAGCCTAAATGGTGTGGCCCAGTTTCGACCGCTTCGTCTCCAGGTAGCGAGCGTTCTCTTCGGTGGCAGTCACGAGTAGAGGGAGAACCTCGATGATCTCGAAACCCTGGCTTTCGAGTGACTGCCGTTTGTTCGGGTTGTTCGTGAGCAGCCGGATGCGTCTGACACCAAGATCGCGCAAGATCTCGGCGGCCACGGTGTAGTCGCGACCATCGGGCGAAAACCCCAGCGCGCGGTTAGCCTCGACCGTATCCATGCCCGCGTCCTGGAGGCCGTACGCCCGGATCTTGTTCGCCAGGCCAATCCCACGGCCCTCCTGGCGGAGGTAGATCACGACGCCGCGCCCGGATTCCTGAACCATCTGCATCGCGCGATCGAGTTGCTCGCCGCAATCGCACCGTCTGGACATGAAGACGTCGCCCGTGAGGCATTCGTCGTGAACGCGCACCAGGACCGGCTCGTCACCATTCACCTGTCCAGAGAGCAGCGCCACATGCGCCTTCTCATCCGCCGTCTCGTAAAGGCGTAGCACGAACTCGCCGTGGGGGGTGGGTAGATGCGTATTGGCCGTGCAGCGCGCGACGCCCTCGCGCTGACGGCGGTATGCGATGATGTCGCGAATCGAGGTCACCTTGAGTTGAAAGCGCTCGGCAAGTGCCGCGAAATCGGGGGCCCGAGCCATATGGCCGTCCTCGCCCAAGATCTCACACAACACGCCGGCGGTACCCGCCCCCGCAAGCCGCGCCAGGTCCACCGAAGCCTCCGTATGCCCGGGACGCTGCAACACACCTCGCTGGGCAGCCTTCAACGGGAAGACGTGGCCGGGACGGGCGAAATCGGTCGGCCGCGCATCGGGATCCATGAAGCGCTGGATCGTCGCCGCCCGGTCGAAAGCCGAGCTCCCCGTCGTGGTACCCTCGCGCACATCGATCGGTACGGTAAAGGGCGTCCCCATCAGCGCGGTGTTCTCGGGGACAATCTCGTCCAGATCAAGCTGACGCAGGCGCTCCGGTGGCGCTGCGAGACATAGAATACCTCGGGCATGCGTAACCATGAAATTCACCGCACCGGGCGTGATGTGCTCGGCGGCCATGATGAGGTCACCCTCGTTCTCGCGTTCCGCATCATCTATGACGATGACGATCTCGCCTTCGCCAACCGCTCGGATGACGTCTTCGATGGGATCAAAATCGGGCATCGCGCTACCCAGCCTCCACCTCGACGCCAGCCAGCGCGGGTTCCGTGACCCGCCAGCCCGTCAAAAGCTGCGCCACGTGCTTGGCCAAGACGTCCACCTCGACGTTCAAGTCCCTGGCCGGCCTGATCACCCCGAGCGTCGTCCGCCGCAATGTCTCCGGGATCAAGGCCACGCTGAGCCGACTGGCCTGCAAAGCCGCGACCGTCAGGCTCACGCCCGCCAGGGCGATGGATCCCTTTTCCACTACATACGGCACAAGGCCATCGGGCAGAGCGCAGTCGAGCATCACATCGGCACCTCGCTCCCGCCGGGCGACCACCCGCACCACACCGTCTATGTGGCCCAGGACGAAGTGTCCTCCCAGCCGGTCGCAGACGCGCATGGGTCTTTCAAGGTTAACATAGTCTCCCGGATGCAAAGCGCCCAGCGTCGTGCGCTTGAGCGTCTCCGGCACGGCCTCCACAGCGAAGCTCGCCCGATCCACGTCCACCGCCGTCAAGCAAACGCCATCCAGCGCTATGCTGTCCCCCGATCTCAGATCCTCCAGCGTCGCCGAAGCTTCCACCACCAAACGCCGAAGTCCCCCACGCTCAGCCGCCTGGGCGACCCGCCCCATCTCTTCGACGAGCCCGGTGAACATCGCCCGTTCAGTCCTCGGCCATCCGTCCTCGGATCAGGACATCGGGGCCGATCCGCCTCACCGACAGGTGGTGTAAGTCGAAGGTGCCCTCCAGCCTCCCGACGCCCAGATCGCCCACCGCTCCCAGGCCCCGGCCCAGGAGCTTCGGCGCTACGAAGGCCCGGACCTCGTCCACGATGCCGGCGCGCAATGCACTAGCCGCCACCGTCGGTCCCCCTTCGATCAGAACGCTCGTGATCTCGCGCTCGCCCAGCGCCCTCACCAACGCGTCTATCTCCGGACGGCCCTCAGCGTCACTGGGCACGACGATCACCTCGGCTCCCCGTCGAGCGCACGCGGCACGGCGTGCTGCCGGAGCCGCATCCGTCGTGATCAGGTAGAGCGTCGCACCCCCAAAGACTTGCGCATCGGCCGGGATTCGCAAGTGGCTATCCAACACGATCTTAACAGGGGGGCGCTTGCGCGCCAGGCGTGCGTCGAGCCTCGGATCATCCGCAATGACCGTATCGACGCCGACCAGAACGCCATCTACCTCACCCCGCCACTTGTGGGCCCGCCGGCGAGACATCTCGCTCGTGATCCATTGCGAACGCCCATCCTCCAGCGCCACGCGCCCATCAAGCGTCATCGCAAGCTTGAGGATGACGTACGGTCGGCCCGTCCGAATCCATCGGAGGTAGAACAAATTCAACGCCCGAGCCCGCTCCGCGAGCACCCCCGACGCTACTTTCAGTCCCGCTGCGCGCAACATGTCGGCGCCGCGGCCAGAGACCCTAGGGTTGGGGTCATCCATGGCGTAGATGATACGAGACGCTCCGCTGCTCAAGATAAGGTCCGTGCATGGAGGCGTTCGACCCTGATGACAGCAGGGCTCGAGGTTGACGTAAAGCGTTGCATCGCGCGCCAGTGGACCGGCTTTCCTGAGAGCACCGACCTCAGCGTGAGGTCGGCCCGGACCATCATGGTACCCCTCACCGACGACCCGCCCATGACGAACCACAACGCATCCGACCAACGGATTGGGACTAACCTTCCCGGCTCCTCGGGCTGCCAACCGGAGGGCGCGACGCATGAACACTCGGTCCTGTGCAATGTCCGCGCGCTCAGTAGTCTCGACCCCCGCGGCGATGGATCCTATCGCGCCCAATGATCTTGGTCACCACCGGCCGCGGCCCCCTTCCAAATTCGCAAGGACGACCTCACTTCGTGGGAAACGCACTATCTCAGGCGATGCACCCATGGCACCGCTACGCTATGGCCGAGAATATACCTGCAACGACCGGAAAGTCAAGCAAGAGCGGGCCGGAATATTGAGCATAAAGGGCCCTCGCGCAAAGGGTCGCAGCGACGCTCAGGATGGTGGGGCAGGCGGGGCTCGAACCCACAACCTCTGGCTCCGGAGGCCAGCGCGCTATCCAGTTGTGCCACTGCCCCACTGCGCTTGGTGCCGAATGAGAATAGTTCCGAAGGATGCTGTGCCGGTCAAGCCGCCGTCTTAACGCAACTTCTTCTTGTGACGGTCTTTGCGCAGACGCTTCTTGCGCTTGTGTGTTGCGATCTTAGATCGCTTGCGCTTCTTACCGCATGGCAAGGCCTCACCCCCCTTTCCCGTATGGTCATGTCTTGAACGCCTCGGGACCTCATCTCGATCAACAGACCGCCGCCTACGCCGCGACGCGCGAGGCTAGCCGCTCCTCCACGCGCTCGCGAAGTTCACGCGACGGTTTAAAGACGGGCAGGTACCGCGCCGGAATGTCGACGACATCGCCCGTACGCGGATTGCGGCCGGTGCGCGAAGCTCGCTTGACAGTCTTGAACGTGCCAAAGCCGCGGATTTCAATCCGTTTGTTCTGCACCATTGCGTCCATTATCGCATCGATGAAACTCTTGACAACCGCCTGGGTCTCGGTCTTGCTCATGCCCGTCCTCTGCGCGATGGCGTCTACGATATCTGCTTTGGTCATAGCTCGGAGGCCCTCCCCGCTTACGTACGTCCCTCATGAGTCTTCGCCACGAGCAGCATCCCTATGATGATGCAAACGGCCCACCGGCACCGAACTGGAGCGCAAGCACGGACCTTAGAAATGACCCCGACGTCCACGCTGTATAGACCGCAAACTCCCCGTAAATCCTGAGCACTTACCTCTTCGTATGCCCCACTAGCGCCCGACGATCAGGCGCTCGCCAGGGTAGATGCGACTCCCGATCTCAAGCCTGTTCAGAGCCCGTAGCTCGGCCACTGTACGCCCGAAGCGTCGCCCGATCTCCCACAGCGTATCCCCCTTTCTGACCGTGTAGGCGCGGATCTCAGCCCCGGTTTTCGCCTCCGCCTCAGCAGGCAAAAATACCGACGCCAGGGGATTCGCTCCCTGGCTCACGTCCTTGGGCGCGCGAAGGACAACCTCCTGGCCGGGACGGATGCGGTCCTCACGATCCTGTGGGATGTCGTTCCACCGCAACAGATCAGCGACCTGTATCCCGTAACGCTGTGCAATCTCCGAGAGGCTATCACCCTCTCGAACGGTGTACCGCGCCTCCTGTCCCTGGGGTCTTCGAGGGCTGGACCGATCACGGTCCGATGGACGCGCCACCACCGGAATCGTAAGCGTCGCACCCGCACGGATGCGATGTTTGCTCGCCAAAGCGTTGGCTTGCGCGATCGCCCCCGCGCTTGTGCCGTACTCGTGTGCAATGACTGAAAGTGTCTCGCCCTTACGGACTCGGTGCTCATGCCAGTTGACACGGCGCCTGGAGGCGAGTTGTGCATACTGCGCCCCGAAGGTCTCGCTACGGCCTTCGGGGATACGCAACCGGTAACCGCCCCGCTTGGGAGGGGTCACCCAGCGGAGCAGTTCGGGGTTTAACTCCCGCAATCGCTCGTAGCTGATGTCCGCCCACTTGGCAGCGTCCTCCAGGTCAATGGACCCCCCGATCACGACCTCGGCAGTGAGGGCAGGGCTCTCATACTGGATGTGATCGAAGCCGAAAACGAGCGGCCTTTTGGCGATCAGCACGGCGGCCATAAACAGGGGCACGTAGTCTTGCGTCTCCCGAGGCAGCTTCAACTCCCAGAAGTTCGACGTACCCGCCCTCTTGATAGCCCGGCGAACGCGCCCCGCACCCGCATTATAACCCGCCAGCGCCAGTTCCCAACTCCCGAACTCCGCATGGAGGTCAGCCAGGTGCCGCGCCGCGGCATCCGTGGCCTTATATGGGTCACGCCGCTCGTCCACCCAGCGGGTCCTCCGGAGCCCGTAGGTGCGCCCGGTGGACCCGATGAACTGCCAAAGGCCAACAGCGTGCGCGCGGGAGTACGCCTTGGGGTTGAACCCGCTTTCGACCATAGCGAGATACGCCAGGTCCTGAGGGATGCCCTGCCGCCGGAACATCTCACGAATCATATCCAAGTAACGCGTTGAGCGCCCTAGATGTCGCGCGCAGACCTCGCGTCCTTCGGTCTGGTAAAACTCGATCGCGCGACGCACCCGCTCATTGACCAATAATTCGACATCGGTTTCCGCTTGTACGTCGGCAACGACCTCGTCGAGGTCCAAGCCCCCCGGCCAGTGACGCGCCGGATCCCCTCGTGGATAGAGCCCACCCCAAGGCCCGACGTGAACGTTGGGCAAGTGAGCGACGGCATCGCGATAGGCTTGGGCCACATCCCTCGAAATCGATGCAAACCGCGCGAGTCTCTCGCCGTCCGGTACCTCGTCGATCCGGCAGCGCGCCAACAGCAGATAGGCATCATCGAGCGCGGCGAGTGCACCGGAAGCATCGCCGGCGGTGCTGAGCCCCTGGGCGCGCGTAAGCTCACGCACGACGTCGTCTAGGATAGCTTCAATCCCGGGCTCAGTCTGTTCCAGCGAGGCACCAGCCTGCGCTTCGTCACTCGCGACGGGAATCAACTGGCCGGAACTGGTGCATCCCTCCAGCAGCACCAAGATGACCCACAAGCCGTGCCCGCAGACACGGCTCCACCTGTTCTGCGCTACCACACCTCCCCCTTCCGTTTGCCTCTACCTAGATAGGCGAATCGTCGCCGGTACCCAAAAAGCATCGCTCATTCCTTCGACCCTCAGCGCCTGGGCCAGCCTCTCAGCCGCTGCTCTCTCCCGAAAGTCCCCCAGTTGAACCTTATAGAAGGGAGGATCGTACTCGACGTAGCTGACCAGACCACGCTCAGCCCCAACCTGAGCACGGACCTCCTCCGCCTTCTCCCGGCTGACGGAGGCGAAGAGCTGCACGCGGTAACCGGGCACGTGCGTCACTTCGCCCGAGTCTTGCCCTTCCTCCACCGATGGAGGCGTCCCTTCGGGCCCTGCTGACTCCACCGCCGGCATCGCTGCCGGTTGGGACGCCGGCGAAGGCGGCAACGCCTCGGCCGAAGGCACAGGCTCACGCCGGACGGAAGCGGCCACGGGGGCGATGTCGTCGTCTGCGAGCGCCAGCGGATCGAAGGTCTCGCCGAGGCGTGGGTCCTCCTGTTCAGGCCCCGTACCGGCGCAACCCACCAAGACGAAGACGACGAGCAGCGTTCCAACCAAACGCCAAGCCGTAGCCGTGCGCATTGCGGAGTCGCTCATGGAGCCCATGCCGCGCTATGCACCGTATCCTCTGGAGCGAAGTTCACCAGCTTGGCAACGATGGTGCCGACCGGGATTTTGCTCTCCATCTGCACGGGCATCTTCCGCCCATCGTCCGTCAGCCAGGCCTTAAGGGTCCCGCTGGCCTTGAAAAGTCCGGGATCGCGCGTCATGGGCTCCACCACCAGACAGCGGAAGTAGCCCGCCGGTACCTCGACCACTTCTCGCCCGTGCACCTTCACGAGCAGCGGGTAAAGCTTGCCGTTGTTGTAATGATCAATGGTGATCTCCTGGCCGACGTCCAGCGCCATGGTACGCACGTAATATAGCCCGGAGAGCGAATCCTGGACGAACTTGGGTACAGCGACCGTATCTCCATTAGCGATCGCTCGCCGCCGCCTCTGGTCGAAGGCCACGGTCTGATCCGCGCGGTAGCGCCCCTGCCGTAGGTGTTTTTCAAACTTCCACGGGAAGATGCCCGCGACGTCCACGAGCGATTCCGTACTGTCGTTGACCCGGTAAAATGCGGAGAACAACCGATTCGAATGCGCCCGCGAGCTGATGCGGTAGCACGGCCTGCCCTCGACCTCCGCCACATTGTGCACCTCCAACCGCGCCTCTCCCGCGACGATGGGTCCGACCTGGACGGTGTAAACCAAAAATTCGCCCACGCCGAAGGCCGCATTACGCACCTTTCGGAGCGGGGGCTCGCTGCCGTTCCGAACGTCTCCGCCCTGGGCCGAAGCGCCGCTGCCCAAGAGCAGTAGCCCCACCGCCAGCCACCAGCCACGAATCCCCCCTCCCTCACGGAAGAGCGTCCTTACCATCACCGCGACACCGCATCTAAGCGGCCGCGAGCACCTCCTCGTAGACGGTCAGCGTCCGATGCACCGTCTGGCGGAGATCAAACTGTGCCAAAACGCGCGCGCGGCCCGCGCGACCCATGCGCGCAGCACCCTCTGGGGCCGCCAACAGAGCCAAGATCGCAGCGGCCAGCGGAGCGGGATCGCGGGTGGGGACGAGCCGCCCCGTCACGCCATCGACCACGACCTCCGGCACGCCACCCACGCGCGTCGCCACCACCGCTCGCCCCAACAACATGGCATCCAAGAGCGATGTGCAAAGCCCCTCCTCAGCGGAGGAGAGAGCGAAAACGTCCAGAGCCGCCAGGACATTCGCAACGTCGTGGCGGAAACCCAGGAAGGTTACAGAACCCGCGAGGCCGAGCTCGGCGGCCAGCTCGCGCAATTCCGCCTCCAGCGGACCGATGCCGGCGATCACCCAATGAACCCGGGGCACGACATCAGCCACCAGCCGCGCAGCGCGCAGCAATGTGGCGTGGTCTTTGTGCGGCACGAGCGCCGCGATGTTACCGATCAAAGGGGCATGCGGGTCTAGGCCCAGCTCGCGTCTGAGCGCAGTCGGGGCTACGTTGTCCCCAAACTTCTCCACGTCAACGCCGCTGTGTACGATGCGTAGGGTCCTCGGATCGAGCCCGTCACTCACGAGCACGCGCCTGACGCCGTCGGAGACGGGCACGATGCAGTCGGCCAACCGCTTGTATTTCCATCGGCCCGCGGGTCCGCCGTGCAGATGAAAGTCGACGCGCCGTGAGACGACAACCGCCGGCCGCAGACGACAACCGCGGGCCAGCCCCACCAGCGTATGAGCGTGCGCGGTGTGCGCGTGGATGACGTCAGGACGATAGCTCCCCATCAGCCGACGCAGCCTGGCTACGGCCGCCAGATCCCACTCCCCTCTCATGCGGACGGGTTCCACCCCGACTCTTGCCTCCATCGCGCGTGTCGCCAAGGGACTCCCCCGCTGCGCCGCCAAAAGGACGTCATGCCCGCGCTCTCGCAATCCACAGCACAGGCCCAGCGTCTGCGCCTCACCCCCGCGCCACTCACGGCCCGAGGCGACATGAAAAGTCCGCACCGTTAGAGACTTCTATTCACAGTGCGCCAGAGATGGTAACGGCTGGCACGCAATAGGAAAAGGTCCTTAGAACTTAGCACCGGATCCGCCGTACGTCAACCGGTGTCCGCCCTCGCCGGCGACGTTTCTCGGCCGCACCCCATGCCATGCGACGCACTCTATGCCTCCCGGTGCCTGATGGCCGCCTGCGCAGCCGCAAGCCGTGCAATGGGTACCCGGAAGGGCGAGCAACTGACGTAATCCAAGTCCAGCTCGTCGCAGAACTCGATGGAGGACGGATCGCCACCGTGCTCGCCACAGATGCCGCACTTGACGTCACCGTGGCTTCCGCGTGCCTTATCAACCGCCAAGCGCATCAACTGCCCAACCCCGCTAAGATCAAGCCGGGCGAAGGGGTCATGCGACAAAATGCTCTGCTCCACGTACGGCCCCAGAAAGCTCTTGGCAGCGTCATCCCGGCTGAAGCCATAGACCATCTGCGTGAGGTCATTGGTGCCGAACGAGAGGAACTCCGCGTCGCGGGCGATCTCGTCCGCCACGAGGCAGGCGCGAGGCAGCTCGACCATCGTGCCCACCATGTAAGGCACGGTCGTCCCCACCCCTCCCATGACCTCACGAGCTATGGCGTCGATGCGTTCGCGCAGCCTGTGGAACTCCTCGGAGGTCCCCACCAGGGGAAGCATCACCTCCGGGTACACCTGATCGCCCCTAGCCGCCACTTCGCAGGCCGCCTCGAAGATGGCGCGCGCCTGCGCCTCGTAGATCTCAGGATAGATGATGCCTAGCCGGCAGCCGCGCCAGCCAAGCATCGGATTTACCTCCCGCAGCGCGGCCACCCGCCCCACTATCTCCTGCACATCAACGCCCAGCCGCTCCGCGACGGCCTGCTGTCCATCGAGCTCGTGAGGCAGGAACTCGTGAAGCGGCGGATCGAGCAGGCGGATGGTGACCGGATAGCCTGCCATCACCCGAAACAGGGCCGCAAAATCCCCCCGCTGTATGGGTACCAGGGTCTCAAGAGCGCGACGCCGCCCGGCCTCGTCGGTGGCCAGGATCATCTCCCGCATCGCGTCGATCCGGTCCCCCTCGAAGAACATGTGCTCGGTGCGGGCCAGCCCGATCCCCTCCGCGCCAAACTCGCGCGCTTTCCTAGCGTCGGCAGGGGTGTCAGCGTTGGCGCGGATCCTGAGGCGCCGGGTTTCATCAGCCCAGCGCAACATCTCATGGAACTCCTCGGGCAATTGGGGGTCGCGCATGGCCACTTCCCCGAGCATGACCTCGCCCGTGCCGCCGTCGATGGAGATGAACTCGCCCTCAGTCACCACGCGGCCGTCCGCCTCGAACCGCCCTTCATTGTAGTCGATGGTAACCGCACTGCAACCTGCGACACACGCCTTGCCCATGCCGCGCGTGACCAGGACCGCATGGCTGGAAGCACCGCCCGTTGAAGTCAGGATGCCCCGTGCAGCAGCCATGCCTCGGATATCCTCCGGCGATGTCTCGATGCGCACCAAAATGACCGGGTGCCCCTCCGCGGCGCGTTCTTCCGCCCGCTCGGGTGTAAAGGCGACCTCGCCCGTCGCCGCGCCGGGTGAACCGGCCAGCCCTTGGGCCAAGACGGTCTTGGACGCACCAGGATCGAAGACCGGCAAGAGCATCTGATTGAGCGAATCCGGTTCGACCAACAGTTGCGCCCGCTCCCGGTCGATGAGCCCCTCCCGAACCATTGCAACCGCCGCACGAACAGCCGCCGTGCCTGTCCGCTTAGCCGACCGCGTCTGGAGCATCCACAACCGCCCGCGCTGGATGGTGAACTCGATGTCCTGGATGTCGCCGTAGTGGCGCTCTAGCCGCTCGCCGATGAACGCCAGTTCCCGGTACGACTCCGGCATCTCGTCCTGAAAGGCGACGCTCGATCCCTGGCCGGCCTCGATGGGCTCCGGAGTACGGATGCCCGCCACCACGTCCTCGCCCTGGGCGTTCTTGAGATACTCACCCGTGAAGCGTTTCTCGCCCGTCGAAGGATCGCGCGAGAAGGCGACGCCCGTAGCCGAATCCTCTCCCATGTTGCCGAAGACCATCGATTGGACGTTCACGGCGGTGCCCCAGTCGTCAGGGTAACCGTGGATCCTACGGTAGGAGACCGCTCGCAGCGTGTTCCAAGAACGGAAGACGGCCGCGATGGCCCCCCAGAGCTGTTCATCGGGTGTCTCCGGGAACGCTCCTTCAGTCTCCTCCAGGACAATCCCCTTGAACTCGCCCACCAGTTCACGCAGGTCAGCAGCCTCGAGCTCGGTGTCCAACGAGACGCCGCGCGCCCGCTTTCGCTCGGTGAGCGCTTCCTCGAAGCGTTCCGCCGAAACGCCGAGGACGACATCGCCGTACATCTGGATGAGTCGCCGGTAGCTATCGAAGGCCGCCCGTTCGGAGCCGCCCTGACGGATGAAGCCCCCGAGCGTCTCATCGTTCATGCCGATGTTGAGCACCGTGTCCATCATACCGGGCATCGAGACCCGAGCCCCCGAGCGGACTGATAGAAGGAGCGGCGCCTCCGCAACGCCGAAGCGCGCGCCCATGATCTCTTCCACCTTCGTCAGAGCCTCACGCACCTGCGTTTCCAGATCCGGTGGAACCTGCCCATCGTGCTCGTAGTAGTACGTGCATGCCTCCGTGGAGATCGTCAAACCGGCGGGCACGGGAATGCCTAAACTGGTCATCTCTGCCAGGTTCGCTCCCTTGCCTCCGAGCAGCTCCCTCATTTGAGCAGTGCCTTCGGCTCTATCGTCTCCGAAGAAATAGACCCACTTGGGCATCTCAACATACTCCCTTTATCTGTATCAATACGTCCTGAAACGACGAAGAATCTCAACCCGTGCCGACACCCGGTCCAACCGCCCGTGGGCGCAACCACCGCAAGGCCTCGCGGAGGAGCGCTCGCTCCCTAGCGCCCACCGCACCCAGGGCGAACAGGCCGCCCGCGAATGCTACCATGCCTGCCGGACCCCACACCCCAACCCTTGGGGCTCCCAGCGCCGGTGCGGACATGATGATCACACCCGCGATAGCAGCCAAAGCGATCGCACCCATTCGGCCCCATTCGTAGGCGACGGGACGCAGTCGCTGCTGCGCCAGATAAGCCCAGCCCGTCATCCACGCATACGCCGCGACGGTCGCGGCAGCGGCGCCCGAGGCTCCCCAACGCGGAATCAGGACGAGGTTGAGGCCCACGTTCACGGCGGCAGCCGTGCCGCTAATGCCCAAAAGCCACATCCCTCGCCCCTCGGCCGTCATCGCGACCGTGAAGTTCAGATAGATGCCGTAAAGCACATACGCCAACGCAATCAGGGGCACAATCGCCACTGCCCCGTCATAACCGCCACCGGAGACGATGTCCACCAGCGGCTTTGCCACCGCCGTCAAGAGCAGCATAGCCGCTACTCCGACCAATGTCACATAGGTCAGAACGCTCGCATAGACCGTCCCCGCCTCGGTCGAATGGGCGATGGAGAGCGCGAAGGGCGTCCACGCCGTCCGGAACGCTCCCACCATAACCAGCACGACCATGCCCAGCCTGTAGCCGAGCCGATAGATCCCCGCCGCATCCAGCCCGACCATGTGGCCCAGCAGCAGGAGGTCCGCCAGGTCGATGGTCCGCTGCGCCAATAGAGCGGGCACCATCGGCAGCCCGAAGGCCAGCAGTCTGCGCAAGGTGGGCATCGAGAGCCGCGGCATGAGCATCCGTAGCGCCCACGGCAGCGCCGCTGCGCAGACCAGAACGCTCACAGCCAGGTTCGCTTCGAAGACGCCTTGGACACCGCGCCCCAGGACCAGAATGACTAGAAGATTCGCGCTGACCGTCAGGGCAAACTTTGCGAACACGAGCGCGCTGTACAGCACCGAGCGCTCCGCGATCCGCAGCACCAGAAGACCCGCCAGGCCCAGAGCATCCACGACGAGGATCGCGGCCCCCAGGCGCAAGAGCGGCGTCGCTGCCGGCTCCCTCAAGACGAACGCGGCGCCAAACTCCGCCAGCCACCACACCAAGGCGCCGAACACACAGGCGGCCACCGCGAGCCCCAGGAGCGCCGTCGTCACCACCTCTTTCCGCGCGCTGTCAGTCCGGGCCAGCGACAGGCTACGCAGAAGCGCGGCGTCGAAGCCACAGGCCGTCACGACCGCCATGAATGCCAACAGAGCGTACGTGGACGAGAGCAGACCGTACTCCCACGGGGCGAAAGCGCGCGTATATAGCGGGACGAGCACGAGCCCTACGCCGCGACTGGCAACATCCCCCAGGCCATAGATCGCCGTGTGCCTGCCCAGGCGGGCGAGTTGGGCCACAAGAGCACTCATTGACGGCGCACCACGGCGAGTTTGCCCCACGTCTCCTCGCCCGTGGCGGGATCATGGACGACATAAATGTAGATGCCCGAAGCCACGAGAAACTGCGACCCATTGGATCCGTCCCACACCAAGGACCCGCTGTCGGCTACGACGGTGCGCACCCGTACACCTGTGGCATCGAAGATGCGCAGCTCTGCCCCGGGTGGAGCGCCAGAGAACTGCATCTTGGCACCGGGCACACCTAGCACCAAGGGGTTGGGATACGCGATGATGCTCGGCGCCAGAGTGCTTTTTGCCCCTCTACCGGTCTCCAGGATGGAAAGCCCTCCGATCGTGCCCACATACAGGCGCCCTGTCTCTTCGTCGAAGAGCAAAGAGACCACCAGATTGGACACCAGACCGCTGTTTTGCACCGTCAGCGCCTCAGCGATTTCGCCGGTTGGGTCGATCCGCGCCAGCCCGCCGTCAGTGCCCACCCATACGGCGCCTCTCGGTTCGAACGCGACATCATTGACCGAGCTTGAGGGCAGACCCCTCTGATGATCGTAGACGAACCAGCTCTCGACCTCAAAGGTGCCCGTAGCACGATCGTAGTCGCCTTTGACCACGTTGAGGCCGTTGTCGGTGGCCACCCAGATGGCGTCGTCCGCGCCGACAGCAATGTCCCGCACAATGTCACTCGTGAGGCGCTGGTCCGATATCGTCCTGAATGCGACGACGCGGTCGTCGGCGTGGACGTCCTGTCCCTCGTGCTCTGTAAAGACCGTCTCACCTGGATCAAACAACCAGAAACCCTCGTTGGTGGTACCGGCCCACAAGAGGCCGCGGCTGTCCACGGCGATGGCCTCGATATAGGGCGTCGGGGCGCCGAAGTCCCGAAAAAGGTAGTCCTCTTGCCTCTTCGGAGGAAAAGGCAGAAAATCGCCGAAGACGGCCAGGCCATACTCGAAGTTGGCGACCCACAGGTTGCCCATAGGGTCCAGCGCGAAGTCACTGACCACGACGAATCCGCCGGTCCCCCCGATCGTGCCGCGAAGCGCACTGTTTCTTTGATTGATGACAGCGATGTCATCGCCGGTCTTGTCGGGTGTCCCATCGTCACGGAGCACCACCATCCCTTTGCCCCACGTGCCAAACAGTAACGGACCTCCTGGCGGTGCGATGCCTCTGACGACCGCGTTGCTGGGCAGTCCGTCAACCTTTCGGTAGATGTCCCATTGCTCACCGTCGAAGCGGAGAAGCCCCTGGGGCGTCCTGTCACGATATGAGGTCGCCGCCCACAGCACACCGCGCTCGTCGAGGATGAGATCGCGAAAATCGCCCACCTCCGGCTCGTTGGGCCTGGTCGGACGCGCATCGCCACGCCCGCGGACCTCGAAGAGCCCTTTGATCTCCGTCGCCACCCAGAGGGCCGAATTGGCATGGGCGCCCACGGCGATCATCGGTTGGCCCTCCATATCGTCGATGAACGCCGGCTCGGGCTCCCAGTCGAGCGGACCCAGCCGCCGGAAAAGACCCTGATCCGTCGCGGCAACCAACGTCGAGTTGAAGAGTATCAGATCGCGGACCTTAGCCGAATACAGGCCGTCGGAGCGCCAGGAGCCGCCGCTCAGACGACGCACCCCACGGTCCGTAGCGACGAAGAGCGCGGTATCGGTGAACGCAAGCTTTCGCGTCAGGCTCAAACCCAACATGCGTTTCCAGACCGTCGGATCTTGCAGGTTAGGTGCGCTCAAGGGCGCGCGCATCACGCCCCCGGTCGTGGCGACCCAGAGCGTGTCGTCACGCACCACGATGTCGAAGGCCTCCATTTGGTTGCCCGAGAAATCAGGCAGGCGATAGGTCTCCTTGATCTCCTGTCGGTCGGGTAGAAAAAGGCTCACACCGCGCTCGGTGGCGATGAACAGCGCGCCCTGGTGCGTTTCGATCGCGCGGATGTTCAGGCCACCGAACTCCCTGATGGGTGGATCGAAGCCCGTCTCAGGGTCCAAGCGGGCCAGGCCCTGGCCGCTGCTGCCGAACCAGATGGCGCCATCCTCTCCGGGAGCGATGGTCAAGATCCGATTGCTCGGCAGGCCGTCAACGGTGGTGAGCCGGTCGAAGGTGCCATCGCCAAGACTGAACCGAAAAGCCCCACCTGTCGAGCCCAGCCAGACGGCGTCCTCGGTGACGAACACGCTCAGGGCCCGTAGGGAAGTGGTGAAGCTCGTCCAGCGGGCGAGGTCGGTGAACTGAGCGGACGCGATTTCCGCCGCGAGGATGGCGCCAAGCGCAGCGCCAACCGCACGCGCCCACATCACGCCTTAACGGCCCCGATGATGCCCCCACCGAGGACGCGATCCTCGGCGTAGAACACGGCCGACTGGCCGGGGGTCACGCCCCTTTCAGGCCGCTCGGCCCGAACATGCACTGCCCCGCTCTCCAGCGGGACGACCTCGACAGGCGCGCCGGGATGACGGTGGCGCACCTGAACGGTCGTGCGCAGCGGGGCGTCGGGCGGAGTGCCACTCGCCCAACGCACGTCTCCGACGGAGAACGAACGTGTCGCGAGCGCCTCGGCCGGGCCGACCCATACCGCGTTGCGCTCGGCATCGATCCGGGTCACGTACATCGGGACGCCCATAGCGACGCCGAGCCCGCGCCGCTGCCCGACGGTGTAGAAGGGGACGCCCCGGTGGATGCCCACTTGCCGTCCCTCGGGATCGAGGATCGGGCCGGACTGCACAGGCCGCCAGTTGGGCGACGTCTTGGCCCCGTGCTCGCTCAGGAAGCGCCTGTAGTCGCCGTCGGTGACGAAGCAGATTTCCTGACTTTCGGGCTTACCGGCCGTCCGTAGACCCAGTTCAGCCGCCACTGTACGCACCGCATCCTTGGTCAGTGCACCAAGGGGAAAAAGGCTGCTCGCTAACTCCGCCTGACCCATGCCCCACAGAAAGTACGACTGGTCTTTCCGCCGGTCGACCGCCCGCCGAAGGGAGTAGGCTCCGGTCGTCGTGTCGTGAGTGACGCGGGCGTAGTGGCCCGTCGCCAAGTAATGGGCGCCGAGTGCGCGGCCGCGCTCCCAGAGCGCACGCCACTTGACGTGCGTATTGCATTGGACACAGGGGTTGGGCGTTGCGCCTCTGGCGTAGGTCTCAACGAAGTTCGCTATGACGGCGTCGCTGAAGACGCGACGGAAGTCCATGACATAATGGGGGATACCCAGCGTCTGAGCCACGCTCCGAGCATCCCGGAAATCGGCCTCGGAGCAGCAGGCGCGCTCGCGACGCACGTTGCCGCCCACGCGCCGATAGTCCCAGAGTCGCATCGTCACGCCGAAGACCCGCCAGCCAGCCTCGACGAGCAGCGCCGCCGCGATGGAGCTATCCACGCCGCCCGACATCGCCACGACGACCGGACCTCCCGGCTCCCCGATGCACGGACGCCGGACCGTCTCCAGAGCCTCGGAGAGCGCGCTCATCCGACCCTCGACACCACACCGCCACGAAGCGCCTGGCGCAGGCTCCTCGGCCCGAGAACCGAGCAGCCCAGCTTGATCTTCGGCAGTCCACCCAGAGCAGCCGCCACATCCTCCCTGGTGATGGTCAGGGCCTCCCCGACCGTCTTGCCTTTGATCATTTCAGTGAGCATGCTCGATGAAGCGATCGCGACGGTGCAGCCGTACGCCTTGAACCGGACGTCAGCGATGCGGCCGTCCTCGATCTTAAGGCCTAGCTCGATCGTATCGCCACAAACAGGGTTCTCCGCTCGACCGACCCCATCGGCATCTTCGAGGACGCCCACGTTGCGAGGGTGGGCGAAGTGATCGAGTATCGTGTCCGAGTACATGTAGAGCCCCGTCGTTATGATACTTAGAGTGCCGAGACCGCCCGCAGCCGACCGATGACTTCGCCGATCGCACCCAGGGCGCGGTCTACTTCGGCGGCGGTATTCTCGCGGCCCAAGCTGAAGCGCACCATCCCCTGGGCCCACTCGCGCGGGAGCTCCAACGCCACCATGACGTGGGAAGGCAAGAGCGATTCGGATGTACACGCCGAGCCCGTGGAAACGGCGACCCCTTCCAGATCGAGGCCGATGACGATGGACTCGCCCTCGACGCGAGCGAAGGCCACAGCGGCCGTCCCGGGCACGCGGGGGACGCCCTGAGCCAGCACCTGTATCTCCTCGATCCGCGCCAAAAGTCCTTCCTCCAGACGATTGCGCAATGAGGCCACAGCGATGGCGTCATCGGCCAGGCGCTCGGCTGCCAGCTCCGTCGCGGCGCCAAGCCCCACAATGCCAGCGACATGCTCCGTCCCGCCGCGCAAGTTACCCTCGTGGGGTCCGCCGTGTTGCAGGGAAGCCAAGGGCGTGCCTGCGCGAACGTAGAGGGCGCCTATTCCCTTGGGGCCATAGAATTTATGCCCTGAGAGCGAGAGCAAATCGGCACCCACGTCCTCGATGTCGACTGGCATCCTTCCAACGGTTTGAACGGCGTCGGTGTGGAAGAGAGCTCCCATCTCGTGAGCGATCCGCGACAACTCCCGGATCGGTTGAACGGTCCCCACCTCATTGTTGGCATGCATCACGCTCACCAGAGCGACGTCATCCGCAATCGTCTCGCGGAGCGCTTCGGGGTCCACCAGGCCTGCGCCATCCACAGGCAGGTAGGTGACCGGATGGCCCACCGTCTCGAGGAACTGACACGTGTGGAGGACGGCGTGATGCTCAATGGAGGAAGTGATGACTCGCCGCCGGGATGGGTCGGCGGCCGAGAGCGCACCTCGGGCCGCTAGGTTGTCGGCCTCGGTTCCACCGCTGGTGAAGACGATCTCCTCTGGCCCCGCGCCGATCAGGCCGGCCACCTGTTCGCGAGCGTCGTCTATGGCGGCGCGCGCCTCGCGGCCGAAGGCGTGCAGACTCGACGGATTTCCGAAGGTCTCGCGCAAATAAGGCGCCATCGCCTCGAACACGACCGGATCGAGCGGTGTCGTGGCGTTGTGATCGAAGTAGATGGGAGGCGTCATCGGGCGTATGGCGTTTGCAGCACTCATGTCGCTACGAATGAGGCGCGGCTTTCGGTCCGTCGCCTGCATACGGTTTCTCGACGACCTCAATCAGCCCAGGCTGGCATCGCGTTCATGTAGACCTCGGCGCGGACAAGGGCTTTCTGCTCGCCGACATCCGGCTGCCAGGTCCTGAACCATTGCGCGATCGCTTTCTGGATGTCCTCTCTTGATTGCAGGTTCCCACTCTCGTCCGTGCAGTATCTGCAGTAGTCGTCCGCAGGACCTTTGAAATCCGGCACGTCCAGCGGCATAGCGCATGAGTGACAGGATGAGTTGCTAAGCTCGACCATCTATCTCTTCCCTCCGTGTTTCTCGCGCCCTCTTACTTCCCACCGAGCAACGGGTTAAGATACGTCGCCATCGAAGGGGTAGTCAAACCTCTGTCCTCGGGACAACTTGACCAGCAGTGGCGTCGCCGCTATCTTCACAGTACGATGAATGGGAGCGAGGCAGTCCAGGCCGACATCGACCCGATCCTAGGGAAGGCGGAGCGCGAAGAGCCGCTGACGCAGGCCGAAGCGACCGAGCTACTCGAGCTTCCCCTCCATCGCGCGTGGGAGCTTCAGCCTACCGCCACCCAACTCCGCGAGCGCCATCGTGGCCGCCACGTAGACCTTTGCTCCATCGTCAACATCAAAAGCGGCGGCTGCAGCGAGGACTGCGCCTTCTGCTCTCAGTCGGCTCACTTCAAGGCACGGATCGACCGCTACCCGTTGATGTCGGTCGATGGGATGGTGGACGCAGCGAAGCGCGCGGAGAAATGGCAGGCGCGGCGCTTCTGTTTGGTTTCCGCGGGCCGCGCCATGGCGGGCGATGCCATCAACGTCATCTGCGAGGCTGTCCGTCGCATCCGCGAAGAGACGAGTATCATCCCCGGCGTCTCGCTCGGCAGCATCGGCGAAGAGGAAATGCTGAAGCTCAAAGAGGCTGGCCTAGGTTGCCTCCACCACAACGTGGAGACCGCACCCAGCCACTTCCCGAGCATCTGCACGACGCATCCCCAAAGTGAGCGGATCGAGACGGTGCGCCGCGCGAAGCGGCTTGGGTTCGAGGTCTGTTCGGGCGGTATTTTCGGGATGGGCGAAACGCCCGATCAGCGCGCGGAGTTCATCTGCCTCTTGCGCGAACTGGATCCAGCAGAGCTGCCGCTCAATTTTCTCAATCCGGTCGCCGGGACGCCGCTGGGGGAGGTGCCGCGTCTCGTGCCCTTGGACATTCTGCGGATCATCGCCGTTGCGCGGCTGGTCAATCCGAAGAAATTCATCAAAGTCTGCGCCGAACGCGTCAACAACCTGCGCGATCTTCAAAGCCAAATCTTCGCATTCGGCGCCGACGGCCTGATGATCGGGGATTTCCTCACCATCGCGGGGCGTCAGCCGACCGACGACCTCCAGATGATCTCGGATCTGGGCCTGGAAGTGGCGCCGCCCGGCGAAGCACGCACTTAAGCGGCTCGCACCGCCCTTTCGTGTCCGAACGCCACCCTTCGCGAAGCTCAGAGCGTCATCCGGACCACGACGCCCTCGTCGCGGCCGACAGGTCCCATATCTGGCACCCTTTCACCCCGATGATGGAGTACTGCACTGACGAGCCGCTCATCTTCGAATCCGCCGAGGGGGCCCTTCTCTATGCGACCGACGGCCGCGCGTATCTGGACGGTATTTCGTCGCTCTGGGCAAACCTCCACGGCCACCGGGTGCCAGCGCTCGATCAGGCGCTCACCGAGCAGATCGGCCGCGTTGCTCACACGACACTCTTAGGGCACGCGAATATCCCCTCGATCCGGCTGGCGGAGAAGCTCACGGGCCTTGCACCGGCTGGGTTAACCAAAGTCTTCTACTCGGACGACGGAGCAACGGCCGTCGAGGTAGCGCTCAAGATCGCCTTCCAGTATTGGCGTCAGGCCAAGCCGGAGGTTCAGCGGACGCGCTTCCTGGCCCTTGAGAACGCCTACCACGGCGATACCCTGGGCGCAGTCAGCGTCGGCGGCATCCCGCTCTTTCACGGAATCTACGGCCCCCTGCTTTTCGACGTCCATCGCGTCCCGGCGCCCCACTGCTACCGCTGTCCCCTCGGAGAGGACCCCGACCGCTGCCTAATGGAGTGCGTGGACGCCCTGGCACAGTGCCTTGACGAGCACGGAGAAGAGATTGCAGCCATGATTGTCGAGCCTTTGGTGCAGGGCGCCGGGGGAATGATCGTCTGGCCAGAAGGTTACCTGCGCGCAGCCCGAGAGTTGACGCGCGAACACGGCATCCTGCTCATCGCTGACGAAGTGGCCGTGGGCTTCGGGCGAACGGGGACGCTCTTTGCCTGCGAACAAGAGGGCGTCACACCCGACATGCTGGTGCTTGGCAAGGGGATCACAGGTGGTTACCTGCCTCTGGCAGCCACGCTGGTGACGCAGGAGATCTACGACGCTTTTCTGGGTGAGCCCTGGGAGGATCGCATCTTCTATCACGGCCACACCTACACGGGCAACCAGCTCGGTGCGAGCGTCGCGCTGGCGAGCCTTGAGGTCTTCGAGACCGAAGGGACGATGGGCCGCATCGAGGCGCTTTCAGCTCAGCTCGCCCGGGGTTTGGAGCGCTTCAAGGCGCTACCCCACGTCGGCGATGTGCGTCAGAAGGGGCTGATGGTCGGGATCGAACTCGTGGCTGATTGCGCCACGAAGGCCCCTTTCCCGCGAGAGCGCCGAGCCGGCCACCGCGTTTGCCGGGCCGCGCGCGATAGGGGTCTCGTCATTCGGCCGCTCGGAGATGTGATCGTTCTCATGCCGCCTTACTGCATCACCGACGAGCAGCTTGAAAGGCTCCTCGGGGTGACGTACGACTGCATCGCCGAGACCACCACCACGGCCGCGCGCAAAGACTAGGGCGCCCTCTTCCGCCAGCTCCACAGCGTCACGGCAAAGGCTCCCGCGAAGCCCAACGCGCAAAGAATGTACGGGGCTCGCAAGCCCAACTCCTCGGCTGCGAGACCACCCACGAACGGTCCGACGAAGCGGCCGAGGCCGAGAGTGGCCTCATGGACGCCGACGTAGCCTCCAGGATCCCGCCCACCGAGCGACGCAACGAGGCTTGCATAGTACGTCGTTGCCGCCACGAGCCCGAGAACCACAAACGCGCCACCGAAGAATGCCGCTCTGTCCCCCGTAGCGATGACAGCCATCGCCACCGCGGCCATCACCAAGCCAACCAAGAGGCCACTGAAAGCGCACCGACGCAGCGCTTCTCCGAGGGCAAGGCCCACGACAAAGAATGCCAGTTGGATCGCACTCATCACCCCGAGCAATCCACCGATCTTGGCAGGCATAATGTCCAGGGATTGCGCGAGTTCCGGGAACAGGTAGCGGACGCAACCTACGGCGGCCGAGGCGCTCAGGCTGGCTGTCCATGCTGCAAGCCTCTTGGCGCGAGCGCTAGGGGCTTCAAGCGCTGCGCTCTCCCCCTCTGCATCGTCTAAATCGCCCCGACCCTCCACTGCCGTCAGTCCAAGCAGAAAGGCCACGATGACCATAGCCATCGCGGCTACGCCCATGACGACCCGGCACTCCCACTCGTAGAGTACGCCGCCAGCCAGGTGGCCGAGGAGCATGCCGGAAGCCCAGACAACGTTGAAGCGGGCGACCGCGCCACCCAAGGTCAGGCCTCCTCTGACCTCGGCAACGCGCACTTCCATCGCGGTCCAGTAGGTTCCAAAACAGACCCCAGCGATCGCCGCAACCCCCAGAAGCACTCCTACGCCCGGGAGAGTGACCGCGCTCAGGTACGTCGCGCCAAGCACCAGGGGCATCAGCACGAGGCGAAGACGGAGCATAGCCGCACCGACGAACCGAGCGACGATCAGCGCCGACCCACCGTGCGCTCCCGAGACCAGGGCACCGATGGCCCCCAGTTGCCACGACGAAGCGCCGCGATCTAGCGCCATCAGCGGCACGGCAAGGAAAGCGGCTGCCGCCGCGAAATCCATCAGGCCGGCTGCGAGGAGAGTGATCCACAACGTTCCCCCTGCCAGAGGGCGGCCGCACCGCTCACCTTTCAAGGGCGTCATCCTTCGACAAACTCAGCGTGGTGATGAGCTTACCGGCCACACTAGGGGGTGACCGAGACCGGCGGGCTGCGCGATCGGCATCCCGCCCCGTTGCGAATCTAGTGGCGGCGGAGCCTCGGCCACAGCCACGCGCCGATGAACGCTCCAACCATATCGGCTCCGACATCGCCCATCGTCGACAGACGCCCGGGCACGAACGTCTGGTAGACTTCATCAAGTGCACCCACCACCGTGCCACCGGCTACCGCATAGATCAGTCCGCGCCCGGAGGACGCGTCGCCCATCTCCCCGCGCCACGCACGCCGAAAGAGCGCACCCAGAACCGCGAATTCGGCAGCATGGGCCAGTTTATCGGCGAAAGGCAGAGGTGGGGGCGGCGCTAGAGGGCCAGGGATGGATGAGACGATGAGGATCACTCCGGTCCAGCCGAGCACGGGACCCCAAGCGTACAGTCGAGTATGGGACCCCATCTAGGCGCCGAACCGGGCCAGCCGACCTGCTGTCCCCAGCAGAAGCGCCATCAGGTGCACGGCCGGCATCCGACCTAGGGCACCATGAGCGCACGCTCGCTCGCCGAAGCTAGCGACATCATCGGGCAGGCACGAGGGCCCCCAGGTAACAAGGGGCACTGGATGCCAGCTATGGCTGCGCAGGACGGAGGGCGTCGAGTGATCGCCGGTGACGGCCATCGCCGAGGGGGCGAGGTCGAGGATGCGAGGCAGCTCGGCGTCCACGGCCTCGATGGCGGCCCTCTTAGCATCGAAATCGCCATCCTCGCCCGAGGTATCGGTGGCCTTGACGTGGAGATAGACGAAGTCGTGCTCGGGTGCTGCGCTTTCGAGCGCCGCGACCTGGTCCGCCACGGTTGGACCGGTCTCGATGACGGTCATGCCGCAGGCGTGCGCCACACCGCGGTACATGGGATAGACGGCGATGGCGGCGGCATGCATGCCATAGGTCTCGGCGAACGAGGGTAGCTTGGACGCCTTTGCGAAGCCTCGCAGAAGCATGCCATTGGTGCGAGGCTCCTCGGCCAAGCGCTGGCGCACTTCGGACAGAAAAGCCTCGGCGACCTCGGCCATGCGGGCGCCATTGGGTTCAGTCGCTTCGATCCGTGCGGGAGGGACGCCCGTTCGCTGGGGATCGGAATCGCAGACGCTCGGCGCGAGCCCATCACCGGTGAAGACGACCACAGCTCTGTGTTCGCGCTCGGGCACGACGCGGACGGCCGCCTGGGGGAGCGGGATCCGGTCGAGACGCTCGGTCAGGCGGACGCAGTCCTCGGTGGAGATGCGCCCCGCGCGTCGGTCGCTGACGTTGCCGTCACCGTCGAGCGTGCAGAAGTTGGCGCGCGCGGCGACATCATTCGGCCCGAGGGAGAGCCCCACGCCGAGCGCGGAGAGCGCGCCGCGGCCGATCAGGTGGTAGCGTGGGTCGTAGCCGAAGAGCGCGAGGTGGGCGGGTCCCGAGCCCGGTGTGATGCCCGGCCCAATGGGTTCGAGGAGGCCGCAGGTCCCCCGGCGCGCCAGGGCATCGAGGTTGGGTGAGCGAGCTGCCTCCAGCTCGGTGAGGCGCTCCGGTCCCGGCAAACCGCCCAAGCCATCGAGGACGAGCAGCAAGACCTTGGCCTCGCTGGGGATGAGAAGCTCACGTAGCGCTTCGCTACCGGGCAGCGGCCCGGAGGGTGAAAATGGGGGCGTCATCGCTTGACTTGCCTCTCGGGGCCCATTACCTTCGCAAGATTCTCAAGCGCACTCGGATTGATGCTACGGTTGCTCCTTAGACTCACCGCCGCCCCTCCACCGAGCTGAGGCCTACGGCACGAACGCCATGCGCGGCCTCACTCGACTCCTGGCCTTCGCGGCCCGCTACAAAAGCCGGCTGTTCATCGCCTTCGCGTGCACCGGCTTCCTCACCGTGGTTGCGATGGTCCCGCCGTACTTGATCAAGATGCTCGTAGACGACGTCATCACGCCGGGCGACTGGGACCGATTGCCGCTGGTGATCGGGCTCTTCCTCGCTGTGCCCGCCATCAGCGGCGGCGTGTCGTTCGTGAACAACCATCTGATCGCGTTCGTCGGCCAGCGGCTGATCTTCAACGTGCGCCTGGCCATGTACCGCCATCTCCTGCGTTTATCGCCCGCGTTCTACGACCGGATGACGACGGGTAAAATCCTGACGCGGATGATGAGCGACGTGGGGACGGTGCGCAACCTCATCACGTATAAGTCGGTAAGCCTTCTGACCGACGTCTTGACTTGCATGGTGGCGCTGGCGGTGGTCATCTCTCTCTCGTGGAAGCTCACGCTGGTGCTGCTCTTGGCCACACCGTTCTATGTGGGCAACTACCGCGTCTTTGTCAAGCCGATCCGCAGGGCCAGCGGCGCCTACTGGGCCAAGATGGAGAACATCTCGGGGACGCTTGGGGAGCGGCTTGCGGGGGCGAGGCGGGTCAAGGCTTTCTCGCGCGAACGCTGGGAGACACGCCAGTTCCTGGGCGAGACGCGGGAATCTCTGCGCCACTCGATGCGCGGGGTGACCCTCAGCGCGTCGCTGGGTGCGACCTCGATGTTCATCAACGGACTGGTGCGCGGGATCGTCTTCTGTCTGGGGTGCTACTACGTCGTCCGCGGCGAACTCACCTACGGGGCGGTCATAGCGTTCACCGCCTACACCAACCAAGTGCTCAAACCCATACGCAGCATCACCAGCATGGTCGGCCCGATCCAACGTGCGATCGTCGCAGGAAGCCGGATCTTCGAGATCCTGGACACGCAACCCCAGGTCCGCGAATCGCCAGGCGCAGCGGACTTGCCGACGATCCGCGGGCGCGTGCGTTACGACCATGTCTCGTTCGCCTACAACCCGGGTGAGCTCGTCCTGCACGAGGTGGACTTGGATGTGGCCCCTGGAACGAACGTGGCGCTGGTGGGCCATACCGGCTGCGGGAAGACCACGCTCTCCAACCTCCTGCTCCGCTTCTACGATCCCACCGAGGGCGCCATCCGAATCGACGACCATGACCTTCGGGAGGTGTCACTGCGGTCGCTCCGGAGTCAGATCGGTGTGGTCCTGCAGGACTCCCTGTTGTTCAACGCCACGGTGGCCGAGAACATTCGCTACGGTGACCCGTCGGCCTCGATGGACCGCGTCGTGGCTGCGGCGAAGGTGGCGGAGGCGCACAAGATGGTCACGCGCCTGCCCGAGGGGTACGAGACGAAGCTCGGCGAAGAGGGTATGTTGCTTTCCGGTGGGGAGAAGCAGCGCGTGGCCATCGCTCGAGCTGTTCTGACCGATCCGCGCATCCTGATCCTCGACGAGGCGACCAGCTCCCTGGATTCGGAATCGGAGGCACTGATCCAGCGGGCGCTGGAGAACGTCATGGAGGGGCGGACAGCCTTCGTGATTGCTCACCGACTGTCCACGATCGTTGGGGCGGACCTGATCATCGTGATGGAGGGTGGCCGGATCGTGGAGATGGGCCGCCACGAAAACCTGATAGATACTCCCGGAAGCCTGTACGCGCGGCTCTGCCGCGAGCAGTTCGGGGCGATCGAGACCTATGCCGCCGTATCGGTCTGAGCGCATCGAGGGCCGCGAGGCGCGGGGGTTACTTTTGCGCCTCGCGCGCAAGTATGTCGTGGTCCATCGGTGGCGGCTAGCGCTGGTGCTCATGGCCTCGATCCTGATGTCCACTCAACCCTTCATCATCGGCTATCTGGGCAAGGTCATGGTGGACGACGTCTTGCAGATCAGCGTCGGCGGGGAGGGCGACAGAGAGGCCGCTGCCACCCTTCAACGAGCTCAGGGCGGCAGCAGCGAGGCCCAGGACGGCGCAGGCAAACGAGAGCCGGAGGAGAAGATCCGGCTGATCGTGCTCTTGTCGGCCTGCTTCGTGTGCGTGACCAGCCTGAGCGCCGGGCTACGATGGACGGTCGCGTACATCTCGGCGGGTATCGGGCGCCAGATGGTCTTCCGCCTGCGGAAACAGCTCCACCGGAAGTTGATCGGCCTGCACATACGCTACCTCGAGCAGCGACAGGTGGGGAAACTATTGGCGCGCGTGCTCGACGACGTAACCGTCATCGAGGACAGCGTAACGCAGACCTTTGTGGACATGTGCGCGCAAATGGCGATGCTCGCGGTGGGCGCCATCACATTGATCAAGATCGAGCCGCGCCTTGGGCTAGTCGCCCTGGCTGCCCTGCCCTTCCACGGCGTCACTTACCGGATCTTCAAAGTACGGCTTCGAGAGCGGTGGCGGCTCATCCGCGAGCGGAACTCGGAGATCTACGGCCTGGTCGGCGAGCGGCTGGGAGCCATCCGCGTCGTGGCTGCGTTCGCACAGGAGCGGCGGGAAGCGCGTCGCTTCCTGCATCTCGCTGCGGAGTACATCCGCGCGCTCATCGGCCGAAACCTGCTGGCGACGGGCCAACTCACGGTGACAGGGCTGATCTCGGCAGCAACCACAGCAGCGGTGCTCTTCTGGGGCGCGGTGATGGTTCGCGACGGTCAGCTCACGTTGGGATCGCTGCTGTACTTCTACGCCGCGGTGGGGGCGCTCTTCGGTCCGGTGGGATCGCTGACGAGCATGGGCGACATCGTGCAGTGGGTGGTCGTCACGCTCAAGCGCGTCTTTGAGATCCTCGACGAACCGACCGCCATCAGTGACCGACCCGGCGCGCATCGGCTCGGGTCGGTGACGGGCCGCGTGACGTTCGAGGATGTCTGGCTGCACTACGACGATCCTTCGGCAAGCTCAGGACAGCAGGAAACGGAGAGTGCCCTCCAGAACGTCCAATTAGATGTACCCGCAGGAACGGTCGTGGCGATCGTAGGCCCCAGTGGCGCAGGCAAGACGTCGCTGGCCAACCTTCTGCTGCGGCTTTACGATCCCACGCGCGGCGCCGTTTTGCTCGACGGAACCGACTTGCGGGATATCGCACTGGTGAGCTTGCGCAGCCATGTGGGGCTGGTGCCCCAGGAGGTCGTGCTCTTCAGCGGTACGATTGCCGAAAACATCGTGTACGGGCGGCTGGACGCGACGCCTGCCCAGGTCGTCGAAGCGGCCAAGGCGGCGGAGATCCACGATTTCATTTACTCGCTACCCGAGAAGTACGAGACGGGGATCGGCGAGCGCGGCATGAGCCTCTCGGGCGGGCAGAAGCAGCGGGTGGCCATCGCCATGGCCCTACTCACCAATCCCAGCATTCTCATCCTCGACGACAGCACCTCCGCCCTTGACGCGGCCACGGAGGCCCGCATCTGGGAGACCTTGACCAAGGTCATGCGTGGGCGCACGGCGTTCATCATCACCCACCGCGTTGCCACCGCCATGCGAGCGGACCAGATCGTGGCGATGGAGCGCGGAGAGATCATCGAACGAGGGACACACTCCGAACTGTTGACCCTCGGGGGTCGCTATGCCAGGCTATTCGCGCAGCAACGGCGGAGCGATGTGCACGTTCGCACGCCCCAAACCGCAGTCGCCTTTCGACAGGCTCAGGACGTCATAGCGAGATAGGCGGAAGAACTCAGCGCTGCTCGCCGTATACCGGAAGCCGTTTGGCGCTGGTATCGTCAAACCGCTTGATGCACTCCTCGCATATGCGGCAATCGCGGTTATAGCAATCGCGGTGGATGCGCGCGGGGTACTGTTTCTCAAAGGACCTGAAACACTTCTCGGTGCAGAAGCGGAAGCTCTCCTGCTGCGCACCTATCGCCGCGTAAGTCTCCCAGACATCGTCGCGATCGGTGGGTAGCGCTTGTACGCACCAGTCGCACACGCCGACGACCTGGCGCATTCTTTCTTCGCGCCTCACGCGGATCTCCTCGTCCGTCCACGCGTACTCAATATACCGGACGTTCTGCTTCGCCAGCCGGAAGCGCACCACGTCCTCGTGGATACATAAGAGATCGCCCGATTTCGTGTCGAAAGTCGAATCGCATTCGACGGTCTCTCCGCCCGTCAGGTGGACGCGGACCACGCTGAGCCGGGGCTTGATGAAGGTCGACCAGCCGCAGTGGGCGCAGATGCTCGTGAACAGAAACTGCGTGCTCTTGCGGCCGCATTCGGGGCAGCGTCCTTCCTCCAAGAGCCTGAGGCTTCGCAGCGAATCCCGCGCGGCCTCCTTAACCGCCGAATCCACCTGGGCGTCCGCCTCAGCGACGGTCTCCTTCTTGTCACGCTCGCCCAGAGTGCTGAGCTGCTCCTGAACCTCGATCTCCTGAACCTCCTGGTCCTCGAGAATGATGGCCTTCTCCTTCGACTTGGCTTCCGATCTGTCCTTCTTCCTGAAGAGCATGGCTCACATCTCCCCGTGTGATGCTGTTGTCCTAAGCCAGGCCACCTCGATGGTGCCCCTCGGCTGTCGATCGCGTCCGCTGCACGGCCATCTCGGCGGCAAGAAAGATGAGAGCCAGGGCCACAAACGGCTGCCAGAGCTCGGTGCCCTCGCGCGAGCGGCGCAATTGCGGCGCCAAAGGCTCCCCCGGATCGAGGAAGGACGTTCGGTCAGGCCCGAGAAGCTGGGCTACGGCCGCCTGAGGCATCGGCGTCAGGTCCGATTCGGCGGGATCGACGTTCGCGACCACCTGCGCGACGGTCCGGTCTCCCGAATGCAAGGTCCACAGTCCAGGCGAAGCGACCGCGTCCAACTGCCACCGATAGCCCTCGGGGGTGGGCAAAAGCGGCACGTCGCCCCGTTCACCCCGGGGCCCGACGTAACTCACGATCAGATCGCTTCGCCAACTCTCGAAAAGACCCGAGGCGTCCTCTCCCACCACCGTCGCCGGCGGACGAAGGACGCCGAAGCGGAGGTATCCCACCAGCCGATGCACAAGGGGGACGAACAGACCGCGCACCGCCAGGTCACTCCATGCCAGGTCAAGTCCCGTAAGCAAGACGGCGCTGCGTCCACGGCCATGCCGGCCGGTCAGAAGCAGTGGTGTGCCATCACGAAGCGCGAGGGCGTTGCGTGCCCCCGGAGCGACCCGAGCCTCATAGGCGAAGAATACGCGCGGTGCCTGCACGACGCCATCGCGTTCCAGCCCGGCAAAGAGAGGATGCGCCGCTTCCAGCGACTCGACGGAAAAGAAGGCTGATGTTCGACCTGGGGCGCCTCTGGGGCGTGAGGGCAGCGCGGGCAAGACGCCGCGATCGAACAGCTCCGCCAGCGCACGCAAATCGGCCTTGGGACCGAGCGTGACCCATAGGCCAGCGCCGCCGTCCACCGCCGCATCAATGGCGTCGATCTGGTCCGGGGAAAGCGTGGGCGCTCCCGCCAGGACGATCACGTCCGCCGCCCCAACCGCGTCCGTCTTGAGGGCCGCCGCTTCTACTTCTTGGATCTCAAAGGGGGCGTCGCTGCTGCCGGGGTCGAGGGCACGCCGGAGGAACGCCGCGTCGCTGGGCATTGCCCCAGTGAGCAGCACGGTTTGGGAGCGCGGACGAGCCACGGCAAAATAGCGTCCGTTGTCCTCACGCAGGCGATCGTCCCCCAGGCGCACCTCGCCGACCAGAGGTCCCTCGCCCGTCTCGGGAACGAAAGTGAAGCGGTGAGTTTGCTCGGCATGCGGGCGCAGCGCCACCGTCGTCGCGCGCGTGCGCACGCCGTCGGCGAAAAGTTCCATCAAGACACCTTCAGTGGCCTCCGACCCGTAGTTGTGCACCGTCGCGTCCACCCACATGGGCCGCCCGATCCCTATCACCTGGTCGGGCACGCTGACGGCAGCTAGGCCGATGTTTTGCGGTGCCCGTACCCGCGGGGCGAGGACGAAGATGGGCACCCCCGGAGCGACTTGGGTCAAGGGATCGCCGAAAGCCTCCCATGGGGGCCTGGTGAGGTCAGTCATCAGCACGAATTCTTTTCGAGGCGCATCGACGCGCTCGAGGAAGCTGAGCGCCCCCTCTAGCGCCGGGCGCAGATCAGTACCCTCCAGCCCTGGCTCTAACCCCTCCAACACCCGCGTGCTCCTTGACGCATCGCCACCTGACACCTCGCGGAACGGCCCGATACCGCTCCCAAAGCCGGCGAGAAAAACGCGATCCTGCGCCGATGCCGCCGCGGCGAGGGCTTTGGCGTGCGCCTTGATGCGGTTGAAAACCGAGCCGGAATTGGTTTCGTAACTCGTGCTCAAGGATGTGTCCACCAGTAGGAACTGGGCCACGGCCGTTCTGGCCCCCAGGGCCTGCGCTCCTGGCGCGTAGACGGGCCGCGCGAACGCTAGAGCCAAAAGCAACGCAGCCAGACAGCGCAACAGGAGCAAGAGAAGCTGGCGCAGGCGAAGCCGCCGTGCGGCACTGCGCTCGAGCCGATGGAGAAGCGCGACGTTGGAGAACTCGACCACGCGGGGTGTACGTCGCGTCAACAGGTGCAGGACGATGGGAACGGCGACGCCCGCCAGTGCCAAGAGCCCCCAGGGGTTGAGGAAGGTCACGACCTAAGAAGAAGCTCCCATGGCACATCAACCGAGCCGCTTGCGCTTAGAGAGGTACTCGAACAGGGCATGATCCAAGGGATCGGTGGTGCGCAGGCCGACGTAGTCGATGCGCGCCTCGGCGCAGCCAGTGCGGTAGGTCGCGATCATTTCGTCCATCGCCGCGATGTAGGCCGTCCGCAGGTGCCAGGGGTCGGCCCGCACGGTGCTAGCGCCCTCGAGATCCACGAATCGCGCGCTGCGCTCGAAGCCCAGGTCCAGCTCTCTAGGGTCGAGGACGTGGAAAACAATGACCTCGTGCCCCGCACAGCGCCAGTGTCGGAGTCCGCGCAGCACGCGCTGAGGGTCGTCGAAGAGGTCGGAGATGAGGATGGCCAGGCCGCGCCGGCGGGAGATCTCGACGGCGTAGTGCAGGGTCGGTTCGAGAGCCGTGCCCTCGGTGGGCGTCATGCGGGCAAGCTCGCCGAGGATCGCCCCAAGGTGACCCGGTTTGGCTCGCGGAGGCACGACGGTCCGGACGCCACCGCCGAAGAGAATCAACCCGACACCGTCACGCTGGCGGAGCATCAGATAGGCAAGGGCAGCAGCCAGATAGCGTGCGTAGTCCAGCTTGGCCACTCCGCCCGAGGTGAAGCCCATCGAGCCACTGGCATCCACGACGAGCGTCGTTTTGAGGTTGGTCTCCTCCTCATAGCGCTTGACGTAGAGGCGGTCCGTCTTGGCGAAGACCTTCCAGTCGATGTCCTTGGTCGAATCGCCGAAGAGATAGGGCCGGTGCTCGCTGAATTCTACGCTGAAGCCATGATATGGGCTGCGGTGCAAGCCGGTGATGAAGCCCTCGACGGCCAGGCGAGCGACGAGGTCGAGCCGGGCGAGCTTGGCTAGGACTTCGGGGCGAAGGCAATCGCGTGGGTTCATGGTGCTTGGGTGATCTCACCCCAGTTCCTGCTGCCCGTCGCAAGCAGGGAGAGGATCCCCTTCGGCGAATTCAGGATGCCACTACATTGGAACGCGGGCCCGGCGCCGGTCGCTCGGCCAAGACGCGGTCCACGACGTCCACGGCATCGACCCCCTCGGCCTCGGCGTGGAAGCTCAGCACGATGCGGTGGCGCAGAACGGCGCGCGCCATCGCATGCACATCTTCGATCGCGACGTTAGGGTGACCGTGGAGAGCGGCCCGGGCCTTGGCCGCCAGGACCAGGTACTGCGAAGCGCGCGGTCCGGCGCCCCAGTGGACGAGCTCGTTGATGTACCCTTCGTCCCCATCGCGCGAAGGCCGAGTGTCGCGCGCCAGGGCCACGGCGTACTCGACGACCGACCGTTCGATGACGATGCGCGTGCGGACGAAATGCTGAAAGGCGATGAGCCGCTCGGCGTCGAGCACCCGCTTGAGGTCGATGCGCTCCTCCTGTGCCGTCAGCTCGGCGATCCGGACCTCCTCGGCCTCGCTCGGGTAATCGATCCACAGGTTGAGCATGAACCGGTCGAGCTGCGCCTCAGGCAAAGGGTAAGTGCCCTCTTGCTCGATGGGGTTCTGCGTGGCCAGGACGAAGAAGGGCTCCGAGAGAGGGTTGGTCTGGCCCGCAACGGTGACCTCGCGCTCCTGCATAGCCTGAAGGAGCGCAGCCTGCGTCTTGGGTGGCGTGCGGTTAATCTCGTCGGCGAGAACAATATGGTTAAATACGGGGCCTTTGACGAAGCGGAACCCCTTGCGACCGGTGGCTTGGTCCTCTTCGAGCACCTCGGTGCCCGTGATATCCGAAGGCATGAGATCGGGCGTGAACTGGATGCGGCCGAAGCTCAGATCAAGCACGCGCGCAAGGGTGCTGATCAGAAGCGTCTTCGCCAGACCGGGGACGCCGATCAAAAGGCCATGGCCGCGCGCGATGAGCGCAATGAGCAGGTTCTCGATGATGGCCCGCTGGCCGACGACGATCTTGGCAATCTCCCCTTCAATGCGCTCCCGGGCCGCCTTCAGCTCCTCCAACATTGTGCGGTCGTCCATACTCACGTCCATCGCACGCTCCTGGCTCAATGCATGCTCCTCCCTTGGGTCCTCAGGTCTTGCGGTTCTTCTTCTGCGCCGCGGGAAACAAGATATTGTTGAGGATCAGACGATAACCCGGGGAGCTTTTGTGCAAGGCTAGGTGGGTCGGTGGGTCTCCCACGCGATGCGTGTAGTCCTCGGGATCGTGCCCACCTAAGAAAGTAAAGGTCCCCTTTCCTGCGTTGCCGTGCAAGTATTTCACCTCCGCCGTGGCCTCCGACTCCCCGAGAATCGTCACCGCCTTTTTGATCAATGCCTTCCGGAAGGCCGTGGTCTGGCCCATGAAGCCGCCTATGACGGGCACGTGACACTGAGTAAGCATCGCGGGCACGGGGTCGTACTTGGCGGAGAAGTCGAACAGGGTGAAGTAATCCGCTTCAGGTCCGCGCAGCCGCGCGCCCGCCAGCGGCGTAGTGTCGATGTCACTGAACTCGTAGACGGTGGGATCGGTATAAAGGGCAAAACCCGTGAAAGCGAAACAGGCGCCGTATGTCAGCTTGGCGGGCCAGGCGGGGTCAACGGGGTCGCCGTCGAAGGGGGTCTCCACGATGTCGACGCCCTGACTGGCCATGGCGATGTCGAAAGTATCGGTGGCCGAGCACATGGCGAACAGAAAGCCACCGGAGAGGACGTATTCTCGGATGCGGGCGGCGACTGCCTTCTTCTCGGTTGAGACGTCGGCGAAGCCCAACCCTTGTGCCACGGATCCGTAAAGGGTTTGCTGCTCTTGGTACCAGCGCGCATTCCGATAGGTGCCGTAGAACTTGCCGTGCTGACCCGTGAAGTCCTCGTGGTGCAGATGCAACCAGTCTATGCGCCCGAGCTCACCCGCGAGCACCTCCTCGTCCCATAGCTTCTCGTGGCGAACCTCGGCATAGTCCAGCGCTAGCGTAACAGCATCATCCCATGGCTGCGCATTTAGCGGGGTGTAGATGGCTATCCTGGGCGCCTTTTCGAGCAAGACGGTCTCCATGTTCGAGCGCTCAATCTCGTCGAGAATGCCCCCCCATTCCGCCTCGCCGATCCGTTCGTACATCACGCCGCGAAGCCGCGCCTCGCGAGCGATGGCCTCCGAAGCGACGGTCAGAAACGAGCCCGCCCGGTAATTCAAGAGCCAGTGGACGGAGACGCCGCGCTCCAGCACCCAGTAGGTCAGGCCGTATGCCTTGAGGTGGTCGGTCTGCGAGAAGTCCATCGGGATAAGCAGCCGATCGGCCAGGGCGTTCGTGCCGCCAGTCAGCGCCAGGGCGGCGAGCGTAACCGCCATCAGCAGCGCACGCCCCTTCCCTGCACGGCGCCATCTATGCCGTCCGAGCCTCATCATCCCAGCTTCTTGCCCCGCGTCGGCAACGCAGAACCCTCCTTCAGGAGCGCCCGTAAGTGCCTGCGAACGCGTTGAACCTCCACATCCTCGGGATGCCCTTCCAGGAAAGCCTCGTAGATCTCGATCGCCCGCGCCATGTCGCCGAGGTGGACCTCATAAGTCTCCGCGAGGGCGATGCGCGCCCTGGGTGCCAGCGTGCTCGAGGGATGTTCAGCGATGAGGGCCTCCCATCGCTCGCAAGCGCTTTCGTAATGCCCCGCATCGATGCGGCACTCGGCCGCCAGAAACAGCGCGTCGTCCGCAAGGGACGAACCGGCGAGGCTCTCCCAGGCACTGGCCAACTCCGCTAGCGCCTGCTCCGGCTCCCCCTGGGCACGCACAAGATCCGCATGCGCGTAGGCCGCCAACGCCCCGGGGGCATCCGCGTGCTCCTCGACGAAGCTGACCAGGGTCAGAAGATCGTTGAGCCTGTGATCGTCAGAGGGCCAGTCCACCGCGGCGTCGACGGCCTCCTTGACGGCCTCGACATCGCCTCCCCAGAAGTGGAGCCGCGCGATGGCCAAGAGCGCGTCGCGGGTGACATCCGGTCCCGTCGCTACGGTGGCATACTTGCGGTACGCCTTCGCAGCCTCGCCAAGCTGCCCGAGGCGCACGTGCGCCTCGGCCGTCCTGCGATACGCCTTGGGCCACACCAACGCCCAATCCCGCCTGGCAGTGACTGCCCCGAAATGCTCCAGTGCTCGTGTGGGGTTCTCCTTCGCGCCTAGCTCGACCTCACCCGCCGCCAAGAGCGCCTGAGCCGCCTCCAGCCGCTTGGGGTAGCGCATCACGATATCCAGGAACAGCGAGAGCGCAGCTTCGGTCCGCCCTGCGCGTCGTTCGTCCCGCGCCATTGCTAAGAGCGCCACCGGCAGCGCCGGCGAGGTCGGGAAGCGCTCGACGAAAGCCGCAAACGCCCGGCGCGCCGCCACCGGGTGTCCCTGACGCTCCATCCGCCGGGCGAAGTTGAAAAGCGTCGCGCCCCCCGACCCATCCGCCTGTGCAATCTCCGCGTATAGCTCCACGGCCTCCTCAGCGCGCCCGGTCGTCGCTAGGGCATCGGCGAGCAAGCGGCCAAGGCCCGTGGCGGCAGGATCCGTTTCGTAGGCGCGCTTTAGACGGTCAAGCAGCGGTCCGGGGTCATCAGCGGCGTGGAAGAAGGCCAGGAGGTGCGGCCGCAGACGAGCGAGTTGTTCGGGATCGGAAGTCGCCAGCCGCAGAGACTCGTCGAGCGACTTGAGGGACTCGCCCATCGTCTCGTAAATCCGGGCCATCTCGCGTGCGAAAAGTGCTGGCTTTCCGCTCGTCCGCCTTCCGGCGGCGTAGGTGTTCAGCGCCCCCTGAAAGTCCCCAGCGCTGAGGTAGCGCGCCGCCACCTGCATGTAAGCGGGCGGCGTCCCGCCTAAGAGGTGAATTGCGGCGGAGAACTCGTCACGGGCGCCGGCCTCATCGCCCAATTGGAGCAGAGCCGTGCCCACGCCGAGCCGCAGCGCCACATCCTTCGAGGCTCGCTCCGCCGCACGGCGCAGGAACTGGCTTGCCTCGACGGTCCGGCCAAGCGTTCGAGCGGTGCGCGCGATGCCTTTCGCAGCCGCGGCCACCGGCGGATCAGCTTCTAAAGCTCGAACGTAAGCCTCGAAGGCGCCCTCGGGGTCGCCGCGCGCTTCGCGTACCTGACCCTCGGTCAGAGCCTCACCGCCGGCGATCTGCGCGCAGGCCCGCTCTGCACCCGCCGCCACGAGCGCAAAAGCGACGAGTGCGACGAGCTGGCCCGCGCTAACGCGTTCGGGCAAGGTCATGCGCGATGGCATCGAAGTAACGGGCGATAAGATCGCGATACTCGGGGGCATAACCTTCGTCGAGAGCCTCCTGGAGCAGCCGTCTGAGCTCAGCATCTGCCCCGACCGTGTCGATGCGGAGCGGGCCGACTCGCTTGGGCAGCTGGAACCGGGCGGTCTGGCTCTCGCGTTGGCGACTGTACTCGCGCTGGCGAATCGAACGCTGGGCGTCCAGCAGGCGCGAGAGGATACGGTCCTGGCGCCCAAGGAGTTCGGGCGTCAACCGCTGGCCCTGGAACTCCCTGACGATCTCATCCATGTCGCTCATGATCCGTTCTAGTCGCCCCAGCGCCCCTTCTCCACCTCGCTCCTGCGCTCGTTCGAGCGCCTCCAACTGCCTCCGCAACGATTCCTGCTCCGCCGCAAGGCGCGATAGCTGCGCCGCGAGCTCGGGCGTGATCTCGCCCTGGTTCATACCGAAGAGACCCAGGGTTGCCTGGTTGAGCTCGCGCTGGCGCTGCGCGATCTGTCCTAGCATCTCCATCGTGCTCATACCTTGGGCACTAGCCGCCTCGAGCGCACTCAGCGACTCGCGCAAAGCCTGAACCGACTCATTGATGGCACCCATGGCACTCCGCTGCTCCCGCCCAGCGCCAAGACCGCTCCCTGCCGAGAGGACAGAGAGCGCGTCGAACATCTTCTCCCGCGCCTTCGCCAGCGCCAGGAAGGCCGCCGGGCTCGCCACCATGCTTTCCCGGGCCGCCTCGTCCAGACGGGCTTCGACACCCCCGAGCGCTTCCAGGAGGTCCGATTGCTCGACCGACAACGCAGGGATCGCATTGAGCCGACGGCCCTCCTCTTCCGCCCGTTCGGCTAACGCCTCCTGGAGGTGGCTCAGACGCAGAAGGTCCTTCTGGCCCCGCCTGAGGGATCGGGCGATCTCTGCGGCAAGGTTCTGGCGCATCGCCTCCAGCGCCGCGTCCAGATCCGCCGCCAGTTGCGAAAGCTCCCCGACAGCCGTGCCTTGCGCCTCTCCAGCCAGGCGCACGTCCCCCGATCTGAGCGCCCCGGCCGCTTCCATCATGGCGCTCTCAAGCTCGCCTCCCGAGAGTGAATTGACCAGCGCTGCGAGAGCCTCGCTTGGCGAGAACTCGTGCTCCTGTGCAAGATCGGCGGCCTCCTTTAGCGCCCCTTTGAGTTGCTCCACCTCGCGGGCCATCCGCTCCTGCCGCTCCGTTGCTCCCGGCGGGGCCTCGCCTCGGGCGACCCGGGAGCGCAATGCTTCCTGGCGCTCAAGGAGATCGCGAGCCTGGTCGGCCAGGGCGTCCAGCATTTGTTCGAGTTTGAGAAACTCCAAGAGCGAGATAACCCGGTCCAGCCGTTCGGCGAACTCCTCATCGGACAACGTCAGGTCCTTCAGCGCTCTTTCGATATCTTGCGGGTCGAGAGCTTCGAGGGCCTCGCGCAATCGCTCGCGCGCCTCGCGCATCTGGGGGCTCTCCACGTCGCTGAGAAGCTGGCGCACCTGAAGCAATTTGTCGAGCGTCTCGAGACTGAGGGCGCCCTCTTCGGCGAGCCTGTCCACGTTCTCGGTGAAACGCTCCGCCATGCGCTCCAACTCGCCGGTCATCGCGTCGAGGTGGTCCAAAGCGTCCTCGAGCTCCCGGCGCTCCTCCCACTCCAGACGTTCCGTCTTAAGCAACTCGCGGGAGACGGTATCGAGCTGTTCTTCGAGCCGCTCCGCCGCGCGCGACATCTCTTCCATCGCCTCGACCTGCGCCTCCTGCTCCGCCATCACCTCGTCGAAAATCTGGTAGATGGAGGGCAGCCGAATAGCGTAGGTGCCCGTCGAGGCCATCTTCGGTCCGTTGATGGCGTCGTTGTCCCAGGCGAGGATGCGGTAGTGGACCACGTCGTCGGGCAAAAGATCGAGCTCGCTCAGATCCCACGGGTAGCGCTGGTCGAGCAGCCGACCGGGCTCCTGGGCGAGCGGGATGGGAATCTCGGTCTCTTGCTCCGCATCGCCGAGTCTGTGCCGCAACGCCAGCCGCGAAAAGCCGAAGTCGTCCACGCCCTCGGCACGAAGGTCGACCGCCACCCGCTCGCCTAGCTCGATGTCCACACCGGGCTCGGTCAAGCGCACACGTGGAGGTGCATCGTCGGTCGCGGAGATGCGGTAGCGAATCGGCTCGGGGTTGTCATAACCCGAAACGTCGGTGAGTCGCACGAAGTACGTCCCGGATCGATCGACATCAAAGGCGGCGACGGCGGTCTTGGCGCGGACACCGGAGGCAATTTCGAGGGAGTCCGAGACCACCAGGACCGCGCGGGAAAGCGGCTTTGTCGCCGTCGCGGTGACCGTCACGCGCGTGCCCACAGGCGCGGAGATGTCGCCTTCGCCCACGATTCGCGGCGGCATGCCGGTGTAGGTCGGGTAGTCGTAACGGATCTCGATCCCCGCGACCCTGGGACGGTTTTCCACCGTGATGCGGTAGACAGGCGAACGGGCACGGTCGGTCTGCGCCCAGTAGTCGATGCGCCTCCGTATCCCGCCGAAGACGTGCGCCCACCGCTGGGTCTCACGAGCCTGAAAGCGGCGTACGGTCCATTCGGCGGCGCTCTGGTCCTTCCAGCCGAGCAGGACGCGACCGGGCTTGCGTCCCTCGTAGCCGATCATGACGCGCAGTTCGGACCCTTCGATGACGGTGGCGTTGCCCGGGGAGACGACAACCCGCGTCGGGGCGAAATTCCCGGAGGGCGCGGCCAGACGTACCAGCGCCCCGCGAAACGCCTCGGGCGCGGCGGCGACCGACAGGAGCCACAGGCCCACCGCTACTGCGAGCGCACGCCCAGCGCGAACGAGTTGATGCCGTGGAAACTCAGGCGCGAAGTCCACACGACCCACCTGCTCCGCCGCCTGCTCCACCACGACCTCGACGAGTTGAGGCGAGCAACCGAGGTTCGGTTCCTCTCGCCGCGGCCAGAGAGTGAGGGCGGTCGAGATGCGCTCCCGCAGAGAGGGATCACGCGCTTGGGCACGTAGCGCGATCTCAACGAGCGACGGGACACGCCGCAGGGCGCGGATGAGGCCACGCCACAGGGCAACCACTCCGAGACACACAAGGCCCGCCAAGAACGCCCAACGGCCGCCGCTCGGAAGGTAGCCTACCGCCTCGACGCTCGCCGCAACCCAGCCGCCCAGGAGCACCGACGCCACAAGCCAGAAAAGATTCGTCGTCGCCCGATGACGAAAAAGACGCCGACGTACGGCTCCCAGCATCGTCTCAAGCGTCGCGAAGGCCGCCGGTGAGGCGCGTTGACGCTCGGCTCGATCGGACGGGAGTTCGGTCATGGCGCGCCTCACTTAGTGGGTCAGGACCCAGACGACGATGTTGGCCCCCATGCGCAACGCGGCCTGCCGCAGGGGTTCGGGATCGCGGTGAACTTCGGGGTCCTCCCAGCCGTCGCCGAGATCGCTCTGGTAGGTATAGAGCAGGGCGAGGCGGTCATCGGAGAAGATGCCGAGGGCTTCAGCAGGTTCGTCATCGTGCTCGTGGATCTTGGGCAGGCCCTGGGGAAAATCGAAGTGACAGTGGAAGATCCCATGGTCCGGCGGCAGGAGCACGAAGTCGCGGTCTGGAAAAACGCGGCCGATCTCGCGGCGGAAGGAGGCGTCCATGCCATAGTTGTCGTCCGCGTGGAGAAAGCCGCCGTGAGTGAGATAGCGCCTGAGACGCAGAATCTCCTCCTCGGAGAACACGATGTTGCCGTGGCCGGTCATGTAGACGAACGGGTAACTGAAGAGTTCCTCGTCCAGCAGCGAAACGCGGGCGGGCGATTCGGAGATGTAAATGCCCGTGTGCTCCCCGATGAAGGCGAGGAGGTTGGGTAGCGAGGAGGGATTGGCGTACCAGTCGCCACCACCGTCGTACTGGAGCTGCGCGATGGTGAACCGGGCGCCCGGGGTCGGCTCAGCGGCACGGCTCACTGAGGGGACGAGCGTCGAGACGATCGCAAGCAGTGCTGCAAGCCCCAAGACGTCACACCTGAAAGGATGCGCAATCACGGCCCGGCCTCATTGGCCCAGGGTGGAGGCGGGAGCCGCACCGTCACGCCCGTCGAACGCCACCTTTCACGAACCGCCACGGTATCCGCCACCACCTGCACCTCACTGGGCTGAAACGGTAGGGCGCTCCCGCGGTCCCGCACGCCATCGCCATCGCGATCCCAGAAGGCGCGCACCTCGTACTGGCCTCCCGGCACGTCGAAAGCCACGACGCCCCGTCCGCGCGGAACCCGCAGAGGATAGACCCCTGCGCCAGTGCCGAGTTCCCGCAGCGCAAGCACGACGGCGCCATCCTGCTCGGGATGGGCAACGACGGTCGCCACAAACGTCCCCAGATTCCTGGTGTCCTCTGCCGTGAATATCCACGTCCTGGGCGACGAACCGCCCGTATGGCCCGCGTGGTCGAGGATGGCCGCCAGATCGAGGATGGCGCGGTAAGTTGCGCCTGATGCCCATACCGAGTCTGGTCGGAAGGTCAACTGGGTCGGACGGGGCTGCCCGCTGCAGCCCGCAACCGGGTCTCCCCCCTGCTGACCCAACCGCTCGACGCGCAAGGCGGCGTCGGGCTTGGCGACAACAGCTTCGGCGAACTCGGCCATGATCAATGCGCTCAGTGCCACGCCGGTGGCGCTATCGGCGGGGCTGACCTCGAGGACCACGGGAGGCGTTGTGTCCTGCGCTGCAGCCTGTGGAACATCCCTAGGTAAGAGGACCTCGGCGGCGACCCCGGCGTCATCCTCGGCGGTGATCTCGGCTAGGACGTAGGACGCACCGGGATCGCGACGTGGGGTCACGGCGATGAACGCTTTCGGATCGCGCGGGTCTGAAAAGGCGGCGAGGACCGGTAGCTCCCGCGTCGTTCCCGCTTCCACGATGCGAAGGTCCCCCGCTGACACAATCGGCTTGCTGAAACGCAGGCGCAACTGCCGATCGTCCGGCGCCTCGACCGCCTCCAGACGTGGGAGTAAGGTGTCCTCGATCGAGGGCTCCAAAAGGCCCATTGCAATGGTGCCACCGTCGTCCGAGAAGGCCACGTCCCACGGCGGAACCGCGAGCGCTTCCTCACCTGGGGCGTAGGCCAGATCACCGTCGCGATCGACCATGGCGAAGACGCGGTACCGGCCCGGCGGAAGCGGGCCCAGGACGAAGTGGCCGCCACTGTCGGCGGGCGCGGCAATCAGCGGTTGCGCGCTGCCGATGGGTACCTCACCACCCCCGTCGGGCGCGGCGTAGGCGATCGCCCATGGGGTGCCTTGTCCCCGCCCGAAGGCAAGAATGCGACCCCGAACCTGGCCCCGGGCGAGCGACGAACCCGTGGAGAAGGCCACCTGCACCGGCGCGGACAGCACATTGCGTCGCCCATCCTGGGCCGTCGGGGCGATGGTGAGGACGAAGGACGTGTCGGGACCTAGTGGCGTCTCGGGCACGAGACGCAAGGTCGTGCCACTCCAGTCGAAGCGAAGTCGTCGGCCGACTCGGGGCCAAAGGCTTACCGCCGCTTCGACGCTCCCATGGTCCATGCGCTCGCTGAAGGTCACGCGTAGCTCGGCATCGGCAGGAACTTCCGTTGCGCCCGCCGGGGGTGCAGTCTGGATCACGGTTGGTGGAGTCGTGTCCGGAGGGCCGCCGGGCGGAGACCCCATCTGGGCGCAACCGATGCCAAGCGTCGCCAGATACAGCGCGGCTCGGCCCGCCACGGGCCTCAAGCGACGAGCGCCGCGAGGACTGCTTTCTGGATGTGGAGCCGGTTCTCGGCCTCGTCGAAGGCCACGGAGGCAGTGCCGTCAAGCACCGCGTCGGTGATCTCCAAGCCGCGCTTGGCTGGAAGGCAGTGGCTGACCAGGCACCCGGATCGCGCGTGTTCCAGAAGAGCCTCGTTGACCTGGTAGGGGCGGAAAGCGGCGAGGCGCGCCTGAGCTTGCGCCTCCTCACCCATACTGACCCAGACATCCGCGTAGATTACGTCCGCGCTTGCGGCCGCCGCCTGGGGATCGTGCACGACTGCGAAGCGGGTTCGGTGCGCCGAGGCAAGGGCCGACGCCCGGTCGGCGACTTCGGGCGAGGGACCATAGCTTGGGTGGCAGCAGAGCGTGAAGTCCATGCCCGCCAAGGGACTCAGAAGCATGAGCGAGTGAGAGACGTTGTTGCCGGCGCCAACGAAGACGGTGTGGAGGTCGCGGAGCTCGCCGCGATGCTCGCGGACGGTCAGCGCGAAGGCAAGGGCCTGACAGGGGTGCTCGGCGTCAGTCATCGCGTTGATGACAGGGGTGCGCATGGCCCGGGCCAGCACGGCAAGGTCGTCGTGGGACGAGATGCGCGCCGCGACGGCATCCACCCAGCGCTCCAAGTTACGAGCTGTGTCGCCGATCGTCTCGCGCTCGCCCAGGCCGATCTCCGAGGTGGCCAAGCGGATGGCGTAGCCGCCCAACTCAAGCGCCGCTAGCTCGAAGGTGATCCGCGTGCGCAAGGACGGCTTATCGAAGATATTCGCCAGCGTCCGCCCCGCGAAGGGTCTGGGCGCGTCGCCGTCCCGTCGAACTGCCTTGAGCGTCATCGCCTGGTCCAGCAGATCGGTGATCTCGCCGGCTGAAAGGTCGGCAACCGAGAGCAAGTCCTTGGTCATGGCTCGGGAACGACGCTTTACAAGATGTACCGTGCCAGGTCCTCGTCAGCCACGACATCGCGCAGGCGACTACGCACGTGGGACTGCGTGATGCGCAGTTCGCCTTTACGGGCAGTGGGGGCTTCGAAGAGGAGGTCCTCGAGCAGCGTGGTCATGACCGTGTGCAAGCGGCGAGCGCCGATGTTCTCGGTGCGCTGGTTCACCCCATCGGCGATGGCCGCGATTTCGCGAACCGCGCCGGGCGTGAAGTGAAGGTGGATGCCCTCGGTCTCCATGAGCGCGGTGTACTGGCGGAGGAGGGCGTTCTCGGGCTCGGTGAGGATACGGGCGAAGTCGCCGGCTCCGAGCGAATCGAGCTCGACGCGGATGGGAAAGCGTCCCTGAAGCTCGGGAATCAGGTCCGAGGGCTTGGCCGAGTGGAAGGCGCCCGCCGCCACAAACAGGACGTGGTCGGTGTTCACCATGCCGTACTTGGTCGTTACGCTAGAGCCCTCGATGATGGGCAGGATGTCACGCTGGACGCCCTCGCGGGAGACTTCCCCGCCGCCTTCACGCCCGTGGTCACCCACGAGCTTGTCGATCTCGTCGAGGAAGACGATGCCGGAGGTCTCGACGCGGCGGACGGCTTCGCCGATCACCTCGTCCATGTCAATGAGCTTCTGCGCCTCTTCCTGGACGAGGATCTTGCGGCCCTCGGGCACGCTTATGCGTCGCCTGCGCACACGCGGTGGAATCAAGCCGCCGAACATCTCCTGGATATTGATCCCCATCTCCTCCATACCGGCGGGCGAAAAGACCTCGACCATGGGGAAGCGGTCGTTGGGGACCTCCAACTCAATCTGACGGCTGTCCAAATCGCCGCGAGCCAGGCGCTCTCGCATCTTCTCCCGCGTGCGTATCCAGCGTTCGCGCGCTTCGGGGTCATCCGCGCCGCGCTCACTACCGTTGCCACGCAACGATGCGGGCAGGAGCAGGTCAAGCAGACGGTCCTCCGCGAGCTCTTCCGCCTCTCGCTGAACGGCCTGAGTCCGCTCGACCTTGACCATCGTGACGGAGATGTCCACCAGGTCACGGACGATGGATTCGACGTCGCGGCCCACGTAGCCGACCTCGGTATACTTCGAGGCCTCGACCTTGATGAAGGGAGCGTCCGCCAGATGCGCCAGCCGGCGTGCGACCTCCGTCTTGCCGACGCCCGTGGGCCCGATCATAATGATGTTGTTAGGCATAATCTCGTCGCGAAGGGCGTCGGAGACTTGAAGCCGCCGCCAACGGTTGCGCAGTGCAATAGCCACAGCCTTCTTGGCGCGGTCCTGGCCGATGATGTAGCGGTCCAGTTCGCGCACGATCGCTTTGGGGGTCAGCGATGCGCCGGGGTCCGCGCTAGGCGCGGGCGCGCGCTCGTCCACCTGCGGCAGCAGGATAGGGTCCGTTAGGCTTGCACCCATTCAGAGGACCTCGATGGCAAAGCGGTCGTTGGTGTAAACGCAAATGGACGCGGTAATCGTCAGCGCCTTCTCGACAACGGTACGCGCTTGCATGTTGGGCGAGATCTCGACCAGGGCACGTGCGGCGGCCAGCGCGTAGGGTCCGCCCGCGCCGAGCGCGATAATGCCGTCGTCGGGCTCGATCACGTCTCCCTCACCCGAAATGATAAGCGAAGTCCCCCGATCCATGACAGCCAAGAGCGCCTCGAGGCGCCGCAGAGCTCGGTCGGTGCGCCATTCCCGGGCCAACTCCACCGCCGCACGCTGGAGGTTACCGGAGAACTCATCGAGCCTGCCCTCGAACCGTTCCAGGAGCGCATGGGCGTCGCCCACCGTGCCCGCGAAGCCCGCCAGGACCGTGTTATTGAACATCCGCCGGATCTTGCGGGCGCCATGCTTGACGACGGTATCGCCGAAGCTCACCTGACCGTCGCCGCCCAGAGCGACCTTGTTACCAGAGCGCACGCCGAGAATCGTGGTGCCGTGAAAGCCCCCACCGCGAGCGCTGGATTCCATGCGCCAGTCCCGCGAGGGCCAAAGGACGCTCATGGGGCCTCCGCTTCCGCTCGAGGGTGGGCGCGCCGGTAGGCTTGGCGCCGCGCCTCCAGCGAGACATGAGTGTACACCTGAGTGGTCGCCAGACGCTCGTGCCCCAGGAACTCCGCCAGCGTGCGCAGGTCCGCCCCTTCGTCCAGAAGGTGCGTCGCGCAGGCGTGGCGCAGCGCATGGGGATGCAACCGCCGCGCCCCTAACCGCTGTTGGCCGTAACGCGCCACAGCACGCTGGACACTCCGCGCGGACCACCGCCCACCTCGCGCATTGAGAAAGAGCGCCCCGCCCGAGATACCGGATCGCGCCGCCAACTTACGCCTTTGGCGATCGCGCAAGTAGCGAGCGAGCGTCTCCCCGGCCGCTTCACCGACGGGCACAAGCCGTTCCTTGCGGCCCTTGCCGCGCACGCGCACGAGGCCGCGCTCAAGATCCAAGTCACTCTCGTTGAGGTCCACGAGCTCCGAGACGCGTAAACCGGAAGAATAGAGGAGCTCCATCGCCGCAAGGTCGCGCAGGTCCTGGACATGGGTGGGCGTTCCTTCCAAGAGCACAGTCATCTCGTGGCTGGAAGGCACGTCGGGCAGACGCCGATCGGTCCGCGGCATAGTCACGGAGAGGAAAGCAGGGGGTGACTCGCCGTTCTCACGGGCGAGGAAGCGCCCGAAGGTGCGGATCGCTGCCAGCTTGCGCGCGAGTGTCGCTCGCGAGCAACCGCCCAGCCTAAGCGCCGCCAGGAAGTCTCGGACGGCGGCTCGCGTCAAATCCTCTTCCTGGGGCGTGCGGCCGAGCTCTTGTGCGAGGAAAGCCGCGCACTGACGCAGATCGCCGATATAGGCGTTGATCGTGTTCAAGGAGGCATCGCGCTCCAGTTCCAGCGCACGAGCAAAGCGTCCGATGACTGCTTCCACGGTTTCCGACCTCGGCTGTGCGGCCCCTGCTAGGCCAACGCCGCCACCTCGGGCACGGTTTCGCGCTCGAACGTCGCCTTGCACGCCGGGCAGCGCAGCATCTGTGGATCGTCGTCCACCTCGATCACCGGACGGACTCCGCATAGGGGGCAGACTTTGTCCACGGGCCGCGAGGGAAGGGTGAACCGACACTTAGGATAGTTCGTACACCCGTAGAAGACGCGGCCGCGACGGGTACGGCGTTCGGCCAGTTCGCCATCGCACTCCGGCTCGGGACAGGTGATGCCCAAAGGCAAGGGACGCGTGTTCTCGCACTTGGGGTAAGCCGAACAAGCCAGAAACTTCCCCCGGCGTCCGGTGCGGATGACCATCGGCGCGCTGCACTGATCGCAGGTTTCGTCGGTGGGCTCCGGGGCAGCTCTAGGCTCAAGGGGACGCGCGTTGCGGCACTTGGGAAAGGCCGAACAAGCCAGAAATTTCCCCCGGCGTCCCCACCGGATCACCATCTCGGCACCGCATTTATCGCACCGCTCGTCCGTCCGTTCCACGAGGGCTTCCTTAAAGGAGCGCTTCTGGCGGAAGGCCTCGTCGAGCGCCTGCTCCAGGGGTTCGTAAAAATCGCGCACCACAGCGGCCCACTCGCGGACCCCACCTTCGACGCGGTCGAGCTCGTTCTCCATGCGCGCGGTGAAGTCCACGTCCACGACATCGGGGAAGGCACGCAAGAGAGTCTTGTTGACATCCCCGCCCAGTTCAGTCGGGACGAACTGTCGCCGCTGTCTATCAACGTAGCCGCGCGCCCCAATCGTCGAGAGGATCTGCGCATAGGTGCTCGGTCGGCCAATGCCGCGCGCCTCAAGCTCCCGCACGAGGGTCGCCTCGCTGTAGCGAGGCGGCGGCTTGGTGAAGTGCTGCTTGGGCGCGATCTCGCGAGCGACCATATCGGCCCCCTCGACGATGCCGCCCGGCAGCGCCTTCTCGTCCGAGGGTTCCTCCGATTCCTTGTAAACCGCAGTATAGCCGGGGAAAATCACAACGTAGCCCGAGGCCCGAAGCCCGAACCGACCCGCCGTCACGTCCACGGTCGTCACCTGGCGCTTCTCGTCGGCGGCCTGACAGGCGACGAAGCGCTCCCAGATTAGACGGTAAAGCCGTGCCTGATCAGAGTCGAGGCGCCGCGCCACCTGATCGGGGGTACGGGAGACGGACGTGGGGCGGATGGCCTCATGGGCGTCCTGGGCCCCTTTCTTCGCGGCGTAGGTTCTCGGCTTGGAGGGAGCGTAATCCGCACCATAGGCACGCCGCAGGTGCTCGCGGGCTTCTGCCGCGGCCTCCTTCGCCAGGCGGGTGGAGTCGGTGCGCATGTAGGTGATGAGTCCCACGGTCTCGCGGCCGATCTGCACGCCCTCGTATAGCTGCTGCGCGACGGACATGGTTCGATTGGCCGTGAAGCCCAACCTCCGCGCGGCCTCCTGCTGCAAAGTGCTCGTGATAAAGGGCGGTGGAGGGCGGCGATTCTGCATCTTCTTCGAGACCTTCGCGACGACGAATGTTTGCCGCCTTAGCTCTGCCACGAGGTCGTGCGCCGTAGCCTCATCGGGGATGGTCGGCTTCTTGCCATCTTCGGGGACCGCCACCTTACGTCCATCAAGGGTCACCACGCGCGCGATGAAGGTGATGTCTCGCTCCCCATCGAACAGAGTGACTTCAAGGGTCCAGTGCTCGACCGGCATGAAGGCGTCGATCTCAGCCTCGCGCTCGCAGACAAGCCGTAGGGCAACCGACTGCACCCGTCCGGCACTCAAGCCCTTGGCCACGACCTGCCAGAGGAAAGGGCTGACCTTGTAGCCGACCAGGCGATCGAGGACGCGTCGCGCCTGCTGAGCGTTGATCTTGCGTTCGTCCAGTTTGCGTGGATCGGCCATACCCGCATCCACCCCCGAACGCGTGATCTCGTTAAAGAGGACCCTGTCCACGCGATCGGGGTCGGCACCAATCGCCTCGGCGACATGCCAGCCGATGGCCTCGCCCTCGCGGTCGGGATCGGTGGCAACGACGATGCGCTCAACGCCCTTCGCGGCCCGCTTCAGGTCGGCCAGCGTCTGCTTACGATCGCGGAGCGTGACGTAGCGGGGTCGGAAACCCGCCTCGATATCGATGCCCAGCTCACGCTCGGGCAGGTCGCGCACATGCCCCATGGAGGACATGACGACGAAATCGGGGCCAAGATACCCGCTTATGGTATTCGCCTTGGCCGGCGATTCAACGACAAGCAGCGCTTTGGGCATCGGGACTCCAGAGGTCAAGGACAACGCAGGAGCATCCGGGGGACATGTCAAACCTAGGGGTCATCCGCAGCGCAATCTAGGCCGACGGTCGAGCCAAGGCAAGCGCTTCCCACAGGCGGACGGCCTGCCTTCTAACCAGCATCCTGGTCCGGCCCGGCGCCAGCATCACCCAGATAGATGAAGCGATCGAGGAGGTTGACCCAGGCCGACCATCTCTTGCCTTCGGAGCGCTCCTTCTCGATGATGCGGCTGACCGCGCCAACCTTGGAGTCGAGATCGTCCACGCCGGCGAGGATGAAAGCCTCCAGCGTCATGGCAGGGACAGGCGAGCCGTGGTCGCGCGTACCCTGATGGCTGAGGATCAGGTGACTGAGTCGGTCGAGTAGCCCCACCGGGAAGTTCGGAACACCGGCGGCCATTTCGCGGACGTGGCGCTCGCCTATGACGATGTGGCCGACGAGACGTCCCGCGTCGGTGTAATCGATGAAGGTGGTCGTCGAAAGCTCCCAGACCTTTCCGATGTCATGAAGCAGTGCTCCCGCCAAAAGCAGATCGCGGTCCACGCCGGAATAGAGCTCGGCGGCGCGCTCGCACAGCGTGGCCACTGAGAGCGTGTGCTCGATCAACCCACCAACGTAGTCGTGATGCCAGAGCTTACCCGCCGGTGCTTTCGCGAGGCGTTCCATGAAAGCCGCATCATCCAGAATTCGAGCGAGCAGCTCGCGAAGGTACGGATGGTGGATACTCTCAGCCTTCACTCTGTACGCGGCCAAAAGCTCTTCGGCGGAGCGTTCAGCGGCCCGCAGAAAATCCCTGATGTCGAACTCACCGGACTCAGCCCGCCGCAGGCGCTCGATCCTGAGTTGGAGCGCGTCGTTGTAAGTCCCCACCAGCGCCTGCACTTTCACGACATCGCCGATTTCGATCTCATGATGCGCGCGCACTGGATCGTTAAAGATAGGCGCGGAAAGCCGCCCCGATTTATCCCCCAGTTCGAGCAGGAGCATCGGCCCGCCTCGGGTCTCCTTCATCTCCTTTTTGCGGACGGCGAAAAAGGACGTGATGACCTCGCCGGGCTCCAGTTCGCGCACGAAAATTTTGGGGTCCATCGGCTGATCCGGGCGTCAGAGCGAGGCGCTCTGGGCCAAGTGAGTTAGAAGCGCCTCGAAGTCCGGCGGCGTAGGTGCCTCGAACCGCAACCGCTCACCCGTCCAGGGGTGAGTGAATGTCAGAACCCTGGCATGGAGGGCCTGGCGCGGCATCATCGCAAGGGCGTCGTGCGCAAGCGGCCACAGGCTCGGCTTGAGTTGGCGTACGCGCGCCTCGCGGCCGCCGTAGACCGGATCACCGAAGACCGGGTGGCCGATGTGGTGGCAGTGGACGCGGATCTGGTGGGTGCGTCCAGTACCCAGTGAAATCTCGAGATGTGCCGCAAAGGTGAACTGGCTGAACGCCCGATAGCGCGTGAGCGCAGCACGCCCTGCCTTCAGGCGGACGGTCATGCGCGTCCGGAGCGTCGGGTGCCGGCCTATGGGTGCGTGGATCTCCCCCTGGGGGGGCTCGACGGTGCCCCAGACGATGGCCTCGTAGGTGCGACCACTCTCGCGGCGCGCGAACTGCTCGGCGAGAGCGCGGTGTGTACGATTGTCGCGGGCGACGACCAGAAGGCCGCTGGTTGCCTTATCCAGCCGATGCACGATGCCCGGGCGGTCTGTCCCGCCGGCGTCAGAGAGCGTTCTCAAGTGCCAGGCGAGCGCGTTGGCAAGCGTGCCATCTCGCACGCCGGCACCGGGATGAACGACCATGCCGGCCGGCTTATCTACGACGACGATATGCTCGTCCGAGAAGACGATATCGAGAGGCAGCGCCTGAGGATGGAGCGTCGGCGGTGGCACGTGCGGAGGCTGGGCCACGGCTATCCGCGCGCCCGAGCGCAGGTGGTGGCTCGGTTTGGCTGGAGCGTCATCCACCGTGACCGCGCCTATGCGCACCAGCCGCTGGACCTCCGAGCGCGACAGACGCGGCAGGGCAAGCGCCACAAAACGATCCAGGCGGCTACCCGCCGCTTCAGGCGGCACGATCAGCGTCTCCATTACCAGCGGTGCGACCCCACAGGTGGGCGACGACGAGCGCCGCCGCACCGCAGGTTACCCAGATGTCGGCGGCGTTGAAGACCGGCCACCGATAATCTCCCACGCCGCAGTCGATGAAATCGACTACGTGGCCAAGGCGAAAACGATCAATGAGATTTCCGGCTGCACCACCGAGAATGAGAGAGAACCCGAGCTGCTCGATACGCGAAGTCGGGTGATGGCGCGCGAGTAGGACACCCACCAGCCCCAGGGCCAAACAAGCCAGAAGCGTGTGCAAAAAGCTGCTTCCCAAGCGGATGCCGAAAACGCCACCGGGGTTGAGGACATAAGTGAGAGCGATCAGTTCGCCCACGAGCGGGATGCTCTGGCCGGGGACGAAAGAGCGGACGACGGCCAGTTTCGTCGCTTGATCAGCGGCGAACGCTCCAGCGGCCAAAAGCAACACCCAGATGCTCAGCAGGTTTCTCCCTCCGGCTAGAGTCCACGCTCACGCTGCTCTTCCAGCGTCTTGCAGGAGATGCAAAGCGTGGCCGAGGGCACGGCCTCCAGCCGCGCCCGACTGATGGCCTCTCCGCAGGAGCGGCAGCTACCGAAAGTGCCCTTCTCGATGCGCTCAAGGGCCTCATGGATGTGGTGGAGATAACGGCCTTCGCGCGAAGCGAGATGAAACGCCTTCTCGCGTTCCATCGCGTCGGTGCCCATGTCGGGCATGTGGAAGGCGTAGGAAGAGAGGTCGCCGCCGGCATCTCGCATGGTCTTGGACAGCGAAGTCTCTTCGAGAAAGCCGAGTTCCTTGAGGATGGCCTCGCGCTTTTCCAGAAGGAGCTTTTTGAAGTGTTCGCGATCCTTGCGGTTCACGCCTGATTCATCTCTACTTCCCTGTGCCCGAGGTCCCCTGCGTTCGTATGATGGCGACAGAAACGGGTTCACCGTTCAATTCCCAGCGGACCTCGGCATCCGTCGGGGACAAACCGCCATCCAGTGCCTGACACAGCGTCTCGGCCATGATAAACTCCCCGTGCGACCTCAAAGCCTCTTCGAGGCGCAGCGTGGCCCTGTAACGGATGTTGATGCGATCGGTCAGCTCATAGTCCCGCTTTTTTCGAAGCATCTGCACCTTGTGAACGAACTCGCGCGCGAAGCCCTCGGCTTCCAGCTCCGGGTCCAGAGAGATATCGAGTCTAATACGAAGCGCATCATCGCGTTCCTCTACTCTGCTACCGGATAGGCTCTGGTGCTCGTCAGGCGTCATCGGCTTGAGTTCCTTGACATTCAATTCATCCACAACCGTAGTCTTCAGTGTACCATAAACCATGTGGTCGTTTGATAGACCGGCGATCTCAAGCGTGCGCAGGGGTTGGCGGACCTTGACCTTTGCGCGCGTCCGCGCCGCACGGCCCATTTCGACGATACGACGCGCTGGAGCCATCGAATCCAGGAGCACCCTTCTCCGCTCGTGGCGCCCCCGGGCTGATGGGAAAGACATCAGGTGAACGCTTTCGGGGTCGGCGGGGCCTCTCAGACGCTGAAAAAGGCCCTCGCTCAAAAAAGGCGCGAAAGGAGCCATCAACGCCGTCGTCACGAGGAGTGCTTCGTGAAGCGTTGCGTAGGCGGCGCGCTTGTCCGCATCGTCACCGGCTCGCCAGAAACGACGGCGCGAGCGACGGATGTACCAGTTCGACAGGTCGTTGATCACGAAGGCCTCGATAGTCCTGACCGCCTTCGTTAAATCGTATGCGTCCAGGTGCGCGGCGGTTTCCTCGATGGTCTGATCCATAACGGCTAGAAGCCACTGATCCATCACCGGACGCTCGGCTTCAGGCTGGGGGGCAGCCGTTGGGTCAATGGCATCGATCTTGGCGTAAGTCGCCAGAAACGTGTAGGAGTGAATGAGCGTGCCGAAAAACTTCCGCTTGACCTCAGCGATGCCGGCAGGATCGAAGCGCGTAGGGACCCAGGGCGCGCTAGTTGTCAGGAGATACCAGCGCACGGCGTCGGCGCCGTGCTCGTCGAAGAGCACCATGGGCTCGACGATGTTGCCCCGCGACTTGCTCATCTTTTGACCATCGCGATCCAGGATGAAGTCGTTGACGAGCACGTTTCGGAAGCACGGCTGATCGAAGAGAAAGGTCGAGATCAAGACGAGCGAGTAGAACCAGCCGCGAGTTTGATCGACAGCTTCGGCGATGAAGTCCGCCGGGAAGTTGGCCTCGAACTGCTCGCGGTTCTCAAAAGGATAGTGGAACTGGGCATAGGGCATCGAGCCCGAGTCGAACCAGCAGTCGATGACCTCAGGGGTCCGCCGCATCGACCCACCGCACGCCTCGCAGCGCAGGAGAATCTCGTCAACGGTCGGCTTGTGCAGGTCCAGGGGTTCGCGCAGGGGCCCCTGCGCGCGTTCACGGAGCTCGGCGACGCTACCGATGGCTCGCTCAGCTCCGCACGCCTCGCATAGCCAGAGGTTGAGCGGCGTGCCCCAGAAGCGGTCGCGACTGAGCGCGTAGTCCACGTTGGCGGCAAGCCAGTTCCCGAACCGACCGCTGCCCACCTCGGGCGGGTACCACTGGATCTGCTCGTTCACCCGCATCATCCGGTCCGCGAGCTCGGTTGTACGGATGAACCACGACGCGTGAGCGTAGTAGAGCAAAGGCGTGTCACACCGCCAGCAGAAGGGATAGCTGTGCCTGTAGGTCTCCGCGTGCCAGAGGAGACCGCGGCGCTCCAGATCGGCGATGATCTCCGGGTCGGCGTCCTTGACGTACCATCCGGCCCAGTGGGGGACGTCCTCCCGGAATGTCCCGTCCTTGAGGACGGCCTGGATGAAGGCTAGCCCCTCGCGCTGGCCCACCTCGTAGTCTTCGTGGCCGAACGCCGGCGCCATGTGCACAATGCCCGTCCCCTCATCCGTTGACACGAAGTCCGCCAGCACCAGTTTGTACGCCTCACCCTCGGAACGCTCTACGTCGTAAAGAGGCTGATACTCTCGTCCTACGAACCGGGCCGCGGCATGTTCACCGATGACCGTCCAGCCGGATTCCAGCACCGATTCAGCCCTTTCGCGCGCTAGGACCACGCGCTCGCCGTCGCGTTCGGCCTCCAAGTAGATCACATCGGGATGTAGCGCGAGCGCAACGTTGGAGGGCAGGGTCCAGGGCGTGGTGGTCCATGCCAGGTAACTCAGACCGGGGTCGTCCGCCGCACGGAAGCGGACAGTGATCGACGGATCGTCCACATCCTGATAGCCTTGGGCGACCTCGTGACTAGAGAGCGGGGTCTCGCACCTCGGGCAATAGGGCAGCGACTTGTGGCCGCGGTAGATCAAGCCCGCATCCCAGAAACGTTTCAGGATGTACCAAACGCTCTCGATGTAGTCATTCGTGAAGGTGACGTAGGGGTGATCGAGATCGAGCCAGTAGCCCATGCGTTCGGTGAACTCGCGCCACACCTCCACATAGGTGAGGACCGAGCCTTTACAGGCCTCGTTGAATTCGGCGACGCCGTAACCCAGGATGTCCTGCTTGTGGCTCATCCCCAGTTGTCTTTCGACCTCGATCTCGACGGGAAGGCCGTGCGTGTCCCACCCCGATTTCCGTTCCACCAGACAGCCCTGCATGGTCTTGTAGCGGCAGACAACGTCCTTGTCCAGCCTCGGTAGGACGTGGTGTACACCGGGGGCGCCGTTGGTCGTGGGCGGTCCTTCATAGAAGACGAAACGCGGGGCACCGGGCCGTTCGAGCGTTTTTTCGAAGACCCGTACCTCGCGCCAGAAGCGCAGAATCTCGCCCTCAAGGTGTGGTAGCCCGGCGAGCGAGGGCATGGGCGAGAAGCGATCCGCCCAAGGTGCATCCGATTCCGCGAGGGCAGCAACTCCCTCGTCCATCGCGGGCGGCGAGGTCAGGCGCAAAGCGGTCGAATCGGCCATCATCGGGCTTCCAGGCGCTCCCTGAGCGTTGTGGTGTCCAGACTCGCAACTTGGATCGTCTTGCACCGAGAGCGGGCGCCAGCACGCAAGTTCACCTCAGCCCTCGGCAGGCCAAGGCGCGCGGCCAACAGCGTCAGGAGCCTGTGATTCGCCCGGCCCTCAATGGGCGGCACCGCCACGCGGACCCGCAGAACACCTCGACCATCGAACCCCTCGATGGCGTCCTGGGTTGCATTCGGGCTCACATGCACGCGCAACGCGGTCCCTTCACCCACCTTCCGCGCCGGACTCATTCTCATGGGCTTCGACGTTGAACGCCGATGAACGTGTCTCATCATCGCTCTGGTTCGGGCCTTGGACGTCGGACGCGTCCGCAAGGTTCCTCAGCATGGCGAGCTCACCGCTGCAGATGGCGGTAATCTGTGCGACGATGGCCGCTCGCCGGCGCTCCAAGCGGGTGATCTCATGCTCGATACGTGTGGCGTTCTGGAGGGCTTGATCCACCTGTCGTTTGGCCTCGAGCTGCGCCTCCTCGACGATGGCCGTCGCGCGGTCCCTGGCCGTCGCCACCGCCTCCTCGGACGTCTGCTCCGCCCGGATCAGAGTCTCCTGTAGTGTCTGCTCCAGCTTTCGGTACTCGGCCACGACATCGTCCAGCGCCTGGAGCCGATCTTCGAGCAGAGCCTTCTCCTCATGCACCCGGCCGTAGCTTTCGGCCAACTCGTCCAAGAAGGCCTCCACGTCTCCCTTGCGGTACCCAAAGAGCGCCGAACGGAACGCCTGCCCCCGGACCTCAGCAGGCGAGATTGAAGGCTGCCCTTCGTTCAAATCTTCACCTCCCCCTCCGTTTTCCCTTCACTCCGGGCGCGGCCCGAAGAGGGTCGTTCCTAACCGCAGCATGGTGGCCCCCTCGGCGATGGCAAGCGGAAAGTCCCCGGACATACCCATCGAGAGGTGACGCCAGGCAAGCCTGGGGTGCCGGAGGGCCGAAAAAGCCTCGAATAGCTCCCGCAGCGTCGCGAAAGCCAAACGCGTGAGGCGCTCATCGTCGGTGAGGGGGCCAATCGTCATGAGCCCCGTGACTAACAGGTGCTCGTAGGCCAAGACAGTCTCTAGCAGAACCCGCGCCCGCGCCGGCTCGACCCCGAACTTGGCCGCCTCGCCCGATGTGTTCACCTCCAGGAACACCTCCAGTTGCCGGTCGCGGGCCAGCGCGCAGCGATCAAGGGCCCGAGCCACACGCGGGCTATCCACCGACTGGACGACATCGAAAAGCCGGACGGCATCGCGCGCCTTGTTGGTCTGGAGATGGCCGACAAGATGCCAGCGCGCCGGTCGCCCGACCTGCGGCACCTTTGCCGCCGCTTCCTGGACGCGGTTCTCTCCGATCTCGGCGAGCCCGGCCTCGATAGCCGCTTCCACCTCAGCCGCCGAGCGGGTCTTCGCCACGGCGACCACGGTCAACTCCTCCGGGTCACGGCCGACGCGAGCACAGGCATCGGCAATGGCATCGCGGGTGCGGGCAGCACGCTCGGCGATCTCAGGCGCAAGCGATTGGGATAGGGTGAGCGCGGACATCTCAGGCGAACAACCGCTCGACTTTGGGGATCGCACCGGGCAGGGCGAAGACCACGGCTTTGTCGCCGGGTGCGATCACTGTGTAGCCCGTCGCCACGGAGACGGTGTCGCCCTTGACCACCAGACCGACCATGGCGTCGCCCCGAGTGGGCATGGCCTCCATCAGAGGGGAGCCCACGACGCGCGAACGGGGCGTCGCGACGAACTCCATGACCTCGGCTTCAACGCCGAAGAGCGCCACGGCGCTGACCACCTGACCGCGGCGAAGGAAGCGGAGAATGGAGCTGATGGCCACCAGCCGAGGGTTGAGGGCGGCGTCGATCCCCACCTCCGACATGAGGGGGATGTAACGCGGCTCGGTCAAGAGCGTCATCGTCTTGCGAACGCCCGCGCGCTTGGCGAAAAGGCACGCCAGGATGTTGAGAGCTTCATCGTTGGTCACGGCGATGAGCGCGTCAGTGCCGAAGATGCCCTCGGCTTCGAGAAACTCAAAGTCGGAGGCATCGCCCTGGAGGACGAGGCCGTTCGAGAGGTCGCGCGCCAACCGCTCTGCGTGCTGGGCAACGGGCTCAACGACGACCACGCGGTAGCCGCGCGCCTCCAGCTCGCGAGCGATGCCCCCCCCGATGCGACCTCCGCCGAGGACGGCCACGCGATGGATACGCTCCGCGGCAGGACCCGTCAGCGCCATCACCTCGTCCATGGCATCCGCCGGGGCCAGGAAGAAAATCTCATCGCCCGCTTGATAGACATCGGCGCCCGTAGGGATCAGCGTCCGCCGACCGCGCCTGATGGCGACGACGCTGAAGGGTAGGTCAGTGTTTTCCCGCGTGACGCCCTCGACCGTGCGGCCCGTCAGGTGAGAGGCACCGTTGACGGCCACGCCCGCAACGTGCACCGTCCCGTCCACGAGCTCGACGACCTCAGTCGCCGCGGGCCGCTCGATGAGACGGACAGCCTCCATCACGGTCTCACGCTCGGGGTTGATGACCAGGTTGATACCCAGGTCGGCGAAGGTGATGGGCCCGGGGAAAGCGAAGCTGGGGTCCCGCACGCGCGCGACGTTGGTGTTCACACCCATCATTGAAGCGATAAAACAGGCTGTGATATTGACCTCGTCCACATCGGTGACGGCGAGAAGAAGGTCCGCTCCCTCGACCTCGGGGCTGCCCAACACCCGAGGGCTAGCGCCATTGCCGTCGATGGCGATGACGTCTAGCTGATCGGCGACCTCGGCTTGTCGCGTCTCGTCCTGCTCAACCACGACGACATCGTGGTTCTGGGCCGCCAGATGTGCAGCGATCTCCCAGCCCACGCGGCCGGCGCCGATGACCACAATCTTCACGGCCGGCCCTCCAGGGCTCTAGGCCACCACGCCCGCTTGATGTGTGCCCATGTATCGTCGTGCACGGGGGTCGGCGATGGGCACAGACCGGGGCTACCGAAATCGCCCGCGCCGAACCTAGTGGGGCTAGGGCGCCAGTTAGCCGGGTCGTCGTTGGAAAGATGCGGATCGCGCAATTCGGTCGCCGCACCCGGAACGATCGGAAAACCCTCATCACGCCTATAGACGACTTCGTCCACGACATCGTTTTCGAAGATCAGGAGCACCTCATCCTCGCCGTTGGACAAACGGATGTTGGCGTAGACGTACTGGCACGAGGGCAAGCCCCCGTTGAAGGCAGGGTCGCAGCCACGTGCCAGAACGGCGCACCCGCCGGGCTCCAAGACCAGTGGCGCCTCGCTCATGATCGTGTGCTCGTCGCGACCGTGGTCGACCAGGACCCAGCCGTTGATGTCGATCGCCGCTCCAGTCGTATTGTAAAGCTCAATGTATTCACCGTTCAGATCCGGTACGCTAGCGGGGTCTATCATCAGTTCGGTGATCACGATGTCGCCCCGCTCGACGGCCTCCGTCCCAGACACGCAAACGAATAGTATAAGCACTGCCCGATACAGCCACCGCCCACCGCGGCAAGCCACAGCTTCACCCCTAAGCCACGCGGCCGGACAAGCGGCGGAGCTCGGCCTCGAAAGCGGTGCGGTCCTGGAAGTCACGGTAGACCGACGCGAAGCGGACGTACGCGACCTCGTCGAGCCGCCTCAAGCGTTCCATGACCAGTTCGCCGATCAGACGGCTGGGCACCTCGCGATCTGCTCCCGGGCTCGCCTCCTGTAACACCCGGTCGGCTATCTCCTCTACGGCGTTCGCACTGACGGGCCTTTTTGCACAGGCCTTGACGATCCCAGCGAGGAGCTTCTGTCGGTTCCACAGCTCCCTGCGGCCGTCCGACTTGACCACGTAGAGCGAAGTCGGCTCAACCTGCTCGTAGGTCGTGAACCGCTGGCCACAGGCCAGACACTCGCGTCGCCTGCGCACGGCCCGATCCCCGCGGCAGGTCCGCGTGTCGGTGACACGGCTGTCCAGCGACTCACAGAAAGGGCAACGCACGGTCTAGCGTCATGCCTCAGCGGATCCGGATGCGGCCCTATTCCCCAGCGGCCGGTCGCGGTCGTAGGCGAGGATCTTCTCGCGGCGCCTTTGGTGCCGCCCCCCCTGGAATGAAGCGCCCAGCCAGGCATCCAGAATGGCCGCCGCCGTGTCGTCAGGCGTAACGTCGGCGCCCAGGCACAGCACGTTCGCATCTAGGTGCTGGCGGGCCTGACAACCCTGGTCGGCCGTGGTGCACAGCGCGGCAATGACCCCTTCGACCTTGTTCGCGCTGACCGACATGCCGACCCCGGTGCTGCAGACGAGCAGACCACGGTCGGCCTCACCCTGCACTACGGCCTCGGCGACCTTGAGGCCGAAATCGGGGTAGTCCACCGATGTGTCGGACTGCGTGCCGACGTCAGCCACCTCGACCCCTACCGCTTCCAGGCGAGCCTTGAGCGCCTCTTTGAGCTGATAGCCGCGATGGTCCGCGCCAACGACAATTCTCATCCTCGGTGCCCTCCGATAAGCTACAGAGTGTACGCCACGCCCCGACGAGGCGCAAGCTTACCTCCGGCGCCCCCCGTGCTCCCCCTCGGAGGGCAGTCGGATGCCCAAACGCTCCCACCTGGCGTCCACTGCTGCTTTGATCTCATCGCTCATACGCGTGATAGGAGGCCACTCTCGCACCACTCCCTCACCCGGCAGCTTGGTCGTGCCGTCGATCCCGAGCTTGCCACCTAGGTGCGAGTACATCGCGGCGTGGTCGAGGGCGTCCAAGGGGCCTTCGGTGATGAGAGTGTCGCGTTTGGGGTCAATGCTTGCGCCGGCGCGCCAGAGGACTTCTCCGGGGTCGTGCACATCCACGTCCTCATCCACGACGACGATGATCTTCTCGAGCATGAGCTGACCCATGCCCCACAGCGCGTGCATGACCTTCTTGGCATGGCCGGGATAGCGCTTGCGGATCGAGACAATGGCGAGATTGTGGAAGACCCCGTGCGGCGGCAGATGCATGTCCACGATCTCGGGGAGCTGCCGCTGGATCAGGGGCAGGAAGATGCGCACGCTCGCGGTGCCCAGAAAGGCGTCCTCCTGGATGGGCGGGCCGACGATGGTCGTCGGATAGATAGGATCACGACGATGGGTGATGGCTGTGACGTGAAACACGGGGTACTCGGCGGGGACGGAGTAGTAACCGTTATGGTCGCCGAAGGGGCCCTCGATCCGCCGCTCGCCCGGAGGGACGTAGCCCTCGATGACAATCTGGCTTTCTGCGGGAACCTCGAGATCCACGGTCACGCACTTCGTGACTTCGACCCGCTCACCCGCAAGGAAGCCCGCGAACCAATACTCATCGAGGGGATCGGGCAGCGGGGCGGAAGCAGCGTACATCAAGAGCGGATCGGGCCCCAGCGCGACGGCCACTTCGAGGGGCTCATCCCCGGCCTCGGCAACTGCATAGTGCTCGGCACCGCCCTTGTGCCTATGCCAGTGCATGCCGGTGGTACGCTCGTCGTAGACCTGCATCCTGTAGAGGCCGATGTTGCGGACCCCCGTCTCGGGATGCTTGGTGACGATCAGCGGGAAGGTGATGAAGCGGCCGCCATCATCGGGCCAGCACTTGATGATCGGGAATTCCGCGAGCGATGGGTTCAGTGTCTCGACGACCTCCTGGCAGGGTGCGTTCTCGACGAGCTTGGGAAAGATCGCGCGGAGCCTGCCCAACTGAGCGACCTTACGCACCTTGCCGACGAGCGTCTCGGGCAGGCGGGGCTCGAGGTAGTCAGCGAAGAGCGCCCCGAAATCGTCGAGGCTATCGACCCCCAGGGCCATGCACATCCGGCGTTCGCTGCCGAAGAGGTTGATGCACAAGGGTATGCGGCTACCCTCGACTTGCTCGAATAAAAGCGCCGGTCCACCGGCCTTGGTGACGCGATCGGTGATTTCGGTGATTTCGAGATCAGGGCTGACCGGCTCACTCACGCGCACAAGCTCGTCACACGCCTCGAGCTGGCGCAGGAACTCATTCAGATCGCGTCGGGCCATCGGAATCCAATGTCTTGTCGGCGGGCGGGGCGTCCTCCGTCTCCCGCAGAATCCTCATCGCTTTGAAGTAGACGCCGATGGTGGAGAGGATGATCGAGAAAAGGACGCCGGAGAGAAAGAGGACGGGATAGCTATCGAAGCGCTTGTCGAGCCAACGACCCAAGAGTGTGAAGACGACGATGGGAATGGCGATAGTGTAGCCCAACTCCCAGGCCATGGAGAGGGCAAGCCACAGGCTGCGACGTTCGGATCTCAACGGCGTCTCACGGCGAGCGGAGTATAGCCGGTCGCCATTCCACCACAGGGTGACCATTCGTCCAAGGGATCAAGACGGAGGTGTCAGGCGTGACCCGGACGCGGTCCTGGTGTGGGACTCTGTCCACGGCGGCGCCGTCTGATCACCCGGAGGCGTGCCAGCTCCTTCTCGATCCTGGCCGAGAGCGCGACGAACTCCTGCGCGTCCGCCCGCCGCTCGGTGCGAAGCTCCGTTGCGCGCCTGCGAGCCTCCTCGGCGCGGTCTTCGTCGATCTCAATGTCACGCTCGGCCGTGTCGGCGAGCACCGAGACCTCGTTCCCGGGCGCAACCTCGACGAACCCGCCCGAGACTGCAAAGTAAAATTCCTCGGGGCCTTTACGCAGACAGAGCTCACCCGGCGCCAGGGCGCTGACCAGCGGGATGTGCTGCGGCAGGACGGTGATCTCGCCGAGCTTTGTGGGCAGGCTCACCTGGTCCACTGTGTCGCTGTACACCTCGCGCTCGGGCGTGATGAGACGGAACGTGATGGACGCCACGACGATCTCCCTACTCCACCTCGTCTATGGTGCCCCTCATGTAGAAGGCGCCGTCGGTCTTGTCGTCGTGTTGACCCTCGAGGATCTCCCTGAAGCCGCGCACGGTCTCCCGAACCGACACGTACTTGCCCGGCCGACCCGTGAAGACCTCCGCCACGTTGAAGGGCTGGGAGAGGAACCGCTGCACTTTCCGCGCTCGGGATACGGTGAGTTTGTCCTCTTCGCTGAGTTCCTCCATGCCCAAAATAGCGATGATGTCCTGAAGGTCCTTGTAACGTTGCAGCACCTGCTGGACCTCCCGAGTGACCCTGTAGTGCTCTTCGCCGACGACCTGAGGGTCTAGGATGGTGGACGTCGAATCCAGCGGGTCCACCGCAGGATAGATGCCAAGCTCGGTGAGAGGACGGCTGAGCACGATGGTCGAATCGAGGTGACCGAAGGTGGTCGCTGGCGCCGGATCGGTCAGGTCATCGGCGGGGACGTAGACGGCCTGGACCGATGTGATGGACCCGGCCTGGGTGGAGCAGATGCGCTCCTGAAGCTCGCCCATGTCGGTGGCGAGGGTGGGCTGGTAACCTACCGCGGACGGCATGCGGCCCAATAGCGTCGAGACCTCACTGCCCGCCTGAGTGAAGCGGAAGATATTATCGATGAAGAGCAGCACATCCTGGCGCTCCTCGTCGCGGAAGTACTCCGCCAGGGCCAGGCCGGTGAGCCCGACGCGCGCGCGCACGCCGGGCGTCTCGTTCATCTGGCCGAAGACGAGCGAGGCCTTGTCAAGCACGCCCGATTCCTGCATCTCGCCGTAAAGCTGTGTGCCCTCGCGCGAGCGTTCGCCCACGCCCGCGAAGACCGAGAAGCCGCCGTGCTCGGTGGCGATGTTCCGGATCAGTTCCATGAGCACGACCGTCTTACCGGTACCGGCGCCGCCGAAGAGGCCGACCTTGCCGCCTTTGACGATAGGGGCAATCAGGTCAATCACCTTGATACCGGTCTCGAAGAGATCGGTCGTGGTGGACTGGGCCGTGAAGTCGGGCGGCGGCCTATGAATGGGGTAAAACCTCAAATCGTCGTCCTCGCCGTCCGAAGTAAGCGGTGGCATACCGTCGATGGGTCGACCCAGCACGTTGAACATCCGCCCGAGAGTCGCGCGGCCGACGGGCACACTGATGGGCGCGCCGGTGTCGCGAACGTTGACCCCGCGCCGCAGACCATCGGTCGATCCCATGGCGACCGCCCGGATGGCGTTCGACCCGAGATGCTGCTGCACTTCGAGGACGAGGATGTCCTCCGAATCGTCGTCCTCAGCGAGGACTTCCAGGGCCGTGTAAATCGCGGGCAACTCCCCCTCGAAGCGGACATCCACGACGGGCCCGATGATCTGGACGATGGCGCCGATGCGCTCTTCGTCGTCTGCCATTGAGTTCACCTTCCTATCAGCACAACGATCCTGTCATTGCAGCGCGGCAGCCCCAGCGGAGATCTCGGCGACCTCGCTTGTGACGGCGGCCTGGCGCACCTTGTTGAACGTCAGGGTCAGGTCGTCGATTAGGTCCGAGGCATTGTCCGATGCGTTACGCATGGCCATCATGCGCGCCGAGTGCTCCGACGCGTCCGCCTCCAACAATGCCTGATAGACCTGAACCTCTACCAAACGGGGCAAAAGCTCGTCTAGTACGGCGGCGGGCGACGGTTCGAATAGGTAGTCGTAGTGATAGCCGTTCGACGCGTCGATGCGCTCGCCGGAAACGCCCTGTTCAGAGAGCTCCTCCTCGGTGGGCTCAAGGGGCAACAACTGCTTGAGGTGCGCGCGCTGGACCAGGGTCGAGACGAAATCGGTGTAGGCGATCACGACACGATCATACGTACCCGCCACGAAGTCATCGATCACCAGGCGGGCCATCGGCGCGATCTCAAGCGACGTGATCGCCGCATCCGGCTTCGGAAAATCCGCCACGACGTTCAAGCCTAGGCGGGTCACCGCGTCGCCGCCCTTGCGGCCCATCGTGATCAGGTCCACCGGCAGTCCATCGGAACCGCGTACGAAGCCGAGTACCTGCTGCACCACGTGCGTGTTGTAGCCGCCGCATAGACCGCGATTCGACGCGATCATGACCAGTACAACGCGGCGCACTTCGCGCCGGGTCAGAAGCGGATGGCGACCCAGCTCGGTGTGCTCCGCCAAATGCAGCGCCAACTCCCAGGCCAGCGACGCGTAGGCGCGGCTGGCGAGGACCTGGGCGACAGAGCGACGCATTCTGCTCGCCGCAACGAGCTCCATCGCCTTGGTGATCTGGCGCGTGCTGGTGATCGAGCGGATACGCCGTTTGAGATCGCGGGTGGACTCAGCCATGACGCGCCACCATTACTCGAAGGTCCCCTTGAACGCCTCGATGGCCTCTCGCAACTGCCCTTCGGTCTCATCAGCGAGGTCCTTGGTCTCGCGGATCGACTCGTAGACCTCGGGTGCCTGAGCGGCAATGTACCGCCGCAGACCTGCCTCAAAATCCTTGACCCGCTCGACCGGAACGTCGTCCAGATAGGCGTTGATGGCAGCATAGAGAGCGACGATCTGATCTTCAACCTCCAGGGGATCATACTGGACCTGCTTCAGCACCTCCGTCACCCGCTGGCCGCGGTCGAGCTGCTGGCGGGTGGCGGCGTCCAAGTCAGAACCGAACTGAGCGAAAGCGGCGACCTCGCGGAACTGCGCCAGGTCCAGCTTAAGCCTGCCCGCGACCTTCTTCATAGCCGAGATCTGAGCGTCGGACCCCACGCGCGAGACGGAGAGGCCAACGTTGAGCGCCGGACGAATCCCCTGGTAAAACAGGTCGGTTTCCAGGTAGATCTGGCCGTCGGTGATCGAGATGACGTTCGTGGGGATGTAGGCCGTGACGTCGCCCGCCTGGGTCTCGATGATGGGCAGCGCGGTGAGCGAGCCGCCCCCGTGGTCGGTGTGCATCTTCGCGGCGCGCTCCAGAAGGCGCGAGTGCAGGTAGAACACGTCGCCGGGATATGCCTCGCGTCCAGGGGGCCGACGCAACAACAGCGCGATCTGCCGGTACGCCCAGGCGTGCTTTGAGAGGTCGTCGTAGACGACGAGGGCGTCTTTGCCCTGGTCCATGAAGTACTCGCCGATGGCGCAGCCGGCGTAAGGGGCGATATAGGTCAGCGAGGCGGGGTCGGAGGCCGTGGCGAGGACGACGACGGTGTGCTCCATGGCGCCGTGCTGCTCGAGAGCGGCGACAATTCTGGCGACCTTGGAGCCCTTCTGGCCGATGGCCACGTAGATACAGATGCAGTCCTTGCCCTTCTGGTTGATGATCGTGTCGATCACGAGCGCCGTCTTGCCAGTCTGCCGGTCACCGATGATGAGCTCGCGCTGGCCCCGACCGATGGGGATCATCGAGTCGATCGCCTTGATTCCGGTCTGAAGCGGCGTCCGGACGTTCTCGCGTAGAATCACGCCGGGGGCGATCTTCTCAATCGGGTAGTAATCCGCGTGCTGAGCCGTCCCCTTGCCGTCCAGGGGCTCGCCCAAGGGGTTCACCACGCGGCCCACCAGGTTCTCGCCAACGGGCACCGACAGCATCCGCCCCGTGGTTCGCACCCGATCACCCTCGCGGATGTGAATGTGCTCGCCCAGGACCACCGCACCGACGATGTCCTCCTCGAGGTTGAGTGCCACGGCGTAAACCGTCTCTTCCTCGGGGCCGCCGCTGGCCTCGATCTCGAGCATCTCGGAGACCATAACATCGGACAGGCCCACGATCCGGGCGATGCCGTCGCCGCTCTCGACGACGGTGCCCACCCGTTCCACCTGGGCTTCTGCACGAAACTCCGCTATCTGCTGCCGGAGCGCCGTAACGATCGTATCCGTAGTCGTTCCTGCCATTCCCAATCGCCCTTAACCTTTAAGCTGCAAGCCCCGTCTCAGCCGCAGCAGCCGCGCGCAGGACCCGAAGCCGCCCGTGCACGCTACCATCTATCAGAAGATCACCCACGTGAATCTGAGCGCCCCCGACGAGCGCGGGGTCCAGCCCCACCTGAAGACGAACCGGATGTCCCAGCACCGTCTCCACGCGCCCAGCCAGCCGAAGGGCCTCGCCATCATCGAGCGGCCGAGCTGTCGTGAAGGTGACGGGAACCCTACCCTCTTCCCGGTCACGCACGGCCTGGAAGGCCTCGACGACGGCTTCAGCCTGCCTGAGCATCCTATTCCGGCGCAGGAGCTTCACGAAGGCCTCCAGCATTGCGGGGACCTCGGCTTTAGCAACCCCCTTGAGTGCCTCATGGAGGCTGCGCGCGTACCCGGTCGGTGTTCCCCTCGCCATCGCGCCCCTTCAGCGAACGTCTACGATGTCCGCTCCGCGAACTCCTCCAATGTCCGATCGACGAGCTGGCGATCTTGCGCTTCGTTCAGTCGCTCGCCGATGACCTTCTCGGCCACCTCGACGACGAGATCGACGATCTCGCCACGGACCTCACGAAGCATCGTCTCGCGCTCCTGCTCCATTTGCTCGCGCGCACGGCTGACGAGGCTTTCAGCCTCCTGGCGCGCGCCGTCAAGCATGGCCTGTCTTTGGTCGGACGCCTCCGCGGTCACCCGCTCGACGATGCGCTGCGCCTCGCGTCTGGCCTCGTCCAGAGACTCTTTGGTTTTCCGCTCGGTCTCCTTGAGCTCTCTATCGATGCGTTCGGCGTCCTCAAGGCTCTTGGCGATGCGCTCACTGCGCGCCTGAAGGTGCGCCAGAAACGGGCGATAGAGCAACTTGGTGAGCACCCCGAGCAGGACCAGAAAGGTGACGAGCTGAGCGGCAAGTTGCCACCAATTGACCCCCAACGCGTGCACCAGTCCCTCCATGGTAGACCCTACAGGCTCCGTCTCAAGCGAACTTGATGACCAAAGCGATGACCAGGGCGTAGATCGCGATGGCTTCGGCGAACGCAATGGCCAGAATCATGGCGACCTGTATGCGCGGTGCGGCCTCAGGATTTCGCCCGATGGCGTCCATCGCGTGAGAGGCCATCCGGCCGATAGCCGCTGCCGGGGAGATCGCCCCGATGGCGATCGCCAACGCGCTCGCTATAGACTTGATTGCTTCCAATTCCATCCGTCCGCCCCCTCTAGGCTATGGTTGATGCGGTTGACCGACCAGGAGACGCCTGACGAGCCTCCCCGTCGTTCGTTGTACAACTCTGGGATCACAATCGTGCGGCTGACGCATAAGGGCCGATGATCATCCCCGCCGCAGGCCTAATGCTCCGCGTGTTCCTGCGTAGCCATCACCAAGAACACCAAGGTGAGCGTCGCAAACACTAAAGCCTGCATCAGCCCAACGAAGATCTCCAGCACCAGGAACGGCAGTGGGACGATCCAGGGCACCAGAAAGCCCACCACGAGAAGCAGAACCTCGCCAGCGAAGATGTTCCCGAAGAGACGGAAAGCGAACGAGACGACCTTGGCGCCCTCCGAAACGAGTTCCAGCAAGCCCACGAAGAACATGATAGGATTGGAAAAGTTGAAGAACTTCGAGCCGTAGCGAAAGACACCGAGCGTAGCGATCCCGAAGACCTGGGTCGCCAGTACACTCGATATAGCGATGGCCAGCGTCAAGTTGAGATCCGCCGAAGGCGCCCGAATGAAGGGCACGAAAACCTCGTCGCCGTGATGGACCGCGTTGATGCCGATCGTGCCCATGCCCGGCAGAAGTCCGGTCCAGTTGGCCAAGAGCACAAAGATGAAGATCGTGGTCACCAGCGGAAAGAACCTCACGGCATCAGCGCGCGTGGGCGTGATCCCCGTCATGAAATCCAAAAGCCCCTCGAAGACCATCTCTACGAAGTTCTGAAGGCCCTTGGGCACCGGCTCCAGGTGACGACGCGCCGCCAGCGCAACAACAACCAGAAAGGCGAACACCAGTAACCCAATGAAGTACGAGTTGGTGATATCAAAATGGCCGATTCGAAACAGCGGCTCGGCAGCGAGCGAGATGTTCACAGTGCTTAAGGCTAGCTCACCGCCTGGTGGGCAGTTGCCTTAGCCTCCTTCTCCTTCTCCTTACCCGCGGGAGACTCTGTCTCCGTGTAGGTCAGAAGACGGCCGTCATCGAGGTCGGGCATCTTGACTTTCCCATCGCCCGAGGTGCATTTGCCGTTGAAGACGGCCCCATCTTCCACGACGAGCCAGCGCGTGGATATGTCGCCGACGACGAAGCAACCCGGCTCGAGCACGATCCGCTCGACGGCCTCCATCCGGCCGATCAGCTTCCCACTGACGATGGCGCTCTTCACTTTCACGGTCGCTTGCAAAACGCCCGTTTTCCCTACGATGAGGGTATCCGTCGATTCAAGCTTTCCGCGCAACGTCCCGTCAACCCGGATGGTGTTGGAGATCCGAAACGTGCCCTCCAGGGTTGAACCCGCGCCCACGACGGTATTGACGCCGCCGTCGCTCGACTCAGACCGCTTTAACATGGCCTCAACTCCATTGTCAGTCCTGATGCCATCCGCGCGTCTACGCCCGCCAGATTCGGGCTCAAGGAAAGAACGCCCGTGGATCGACCGGCTGCCCGTCATCACGCACCTCATAGTGCAGGTGCGGACCCGAACTGCGGCCGGTGTTCCCCACGTAGGCGATCACATCGCCTCGTCGCAAAATGTCCCCATGCCGCACCACGAGACGTGAGTTATGGCCGTAGCGCGTCGTGAACCTTGCCGAGTGTCGGACCACCACCAGATTACCCAGGCTATCGTCCCAGCCAGCGAAGGTCACTGTGCCGTCAGCCGTCACGCGCACGGGAGTGCCCGTGGGGGCCGCGATATCCACCCCTAGGTGCGCAGATTTCCCGCTTTCTGGTTCTGGGCGAAAGCCGACCGTGGGCCACCCATCGCCCACGGGCTTGATGGAAGGCACGCGCTCTAGACCGGGCTCAGATGTCGGTGCAGCTATGACAGACGCCTCGATGATCTCCAATTCAGGCGGTTCGAAAGTCACGTGAGGCACGAACATGGCCCGGACTTTCTGCCCGAGCGACTGGACCTCGTCGAGCCTTTGCGCAAGCTCGACAACCTTGGCACGATCCTCGCGCAGGGCGCTGTTCTCGATGGCAAGCTTGCTGACGTCACGCCTCAGCGAGATGTTCTTCCAGAAGGAAGCCAAACCGGCTAGCGTGAGAAACGCGGCGGCCACCATCGACGCCAGAAGCAGCCTGAAGCCCGTCTGGCTGAGACGGAACCTAACCGTCTGTGAACCACCGTCGGGGACAACTAAAACGGAAACCGTACGCTTTCGACCCTTCGATCTCTCGGGCATCTTATCCCTTTATGTGCAGTGGAACGCCATCCCGATAAAGCGGCGCCAATATAGGGTTCAGGGCCGAATTCTGTCAATCTTTATGCCCACGGGGGAGCTCCTCCGAGCGAGGAAGCGGCTCGAGGGGCGGGCCGCTCGCGCGCTGCGTTCTCCGTGGCGAAGCAAACTGGAGGGTATGAGCGCGCGCCTCGGCGGGGAGCTGGAAGAGCAAGCTGCCGTCGAACGTCTCACCGACTTCGATGCGAAAGCCCTCAGGGCGCTCACCGAACAGGGGCGAGGATGCAAGGGCGCGGTGCTGATTCCCGCGCTGGTCGAGCAAGATGAAACACTCAGCCGTGACCGGGAAAGCGAAGGGGCGCTTGCAGCTTGCCTCGAAGGTCACCATCACGAACTTTGCCCCCGGAGGCGCGGTCTCAGACTCGTATCGGGCGCTTTCGGCGACTTCCCAGATATTCACGTCCAGAAGTGGCTCCCACAAGGTGCCCGAGGTGAGGAAGCCCAATGCCGCCTGGAACTGATCCCACGAAACCCCTCGGGCTGAAACCATGTAGAAAAAGAGCACGCCCAGGCACGTCCCGTAGATGACAAGGCGCGTGATCTTGCGCGACCGAGGCGAAGTCCGCACCGACCGCCGGCCGATCGGTCTTCTCGCAACCGACCGCAGTAGCCGCCCGCTTACCACGCGCAGCCCATGGCGCTGCGATGGCGCACCGGGACCGTGAAGGAGGGAGACCATCAACTGGCTCGCTAGGCTATGTGAAAAACCGCCCGAAGGCGGGCGTAAGTGGTCTCCAGGGTCTCCGGAAGCACCTTCGTCTGGCCGACAACCGACATGAAGTTGGTGTCACCGTTCCATCGAGGAACGATATGCAGGTGGACGTGCTGATCGATGCCAGCCCCAGCAGTGCGCCCGATATTCATGCCGATGTTAAAGCCGTCGGGCCTCAGCGTAAGGCGCAAGGCGCGCGTGGCCGCCACGGAAAGCTCGAGCATCTCCACCAGGTCGTCGTGCGCCAGCGTCTCCAGTTCCGCGACGTGCGTATAGGGTGCTATCAGGAGATGGCCACCGTTATAAGGGTACAGGTTCATCAAAACGAAAGCCCGCTCCCCACGCCTGAGGATGAGGTTTCCGGCGTCATCACCAGCGCGCGGCTTATCGCAGAAAATACAGGCATCGTCGGACGCTTCGCCAATGGATTCCACGTACCGCATCCTCCAAGGCGCCCACAGCCGCTCCATCGGCCCCAGCTCTAGCGGGCGAAGACCAGCTTACGCACTAGGCGCCCACCATCCACCAATAGGCTCATTGAATAGACCCCACTGGCCACCAATTGTCCAGAAGCGTTTCGTCCATCCCACGCGTGCATGTGGCGTCCCGCCTCACGATGGCCGCCCTCAAGCCGGCGGACCCGCTGACCCGCCGCGTTGTACACGTCGAGGCTGATATCGGTCGAACGCGGGAGCGTGAAGGCGACGTTCGCATAGGCGTTCATGGGGTTCGGGTAGACCTTGAACGAGGCGGCGACGGCGGCCGAGCTCCGGGGGGCTTCGCTCATGCTCACGATGGGCTCTTCGGACGGCAGGCCCGCGGCGGCGAAGGCATCCACGAGGCCGAAGCCGTAGAGTGTATCGGGACCGACTGGACCCAGGTCGCGGGCCGTCTGGCGCATGCGGCTCACGATCTGGTACGCTGTCCACTTAGGGTGAATCTGGAGCAACAGCGCGCAGACACCCGATACGAGCGGCGCCGATAACGAGGTGCCGTCGACGTAGGTGATACCCCCACCTGTGCTGGCGACGGCCGTCGCGACGCCACGGGCGACGACGTCCGGTTTGATGCGGCCGTCAATGGTGGGTCCGCGCGAGCTAAAGGGAGCGATGACGTCCTGCGAATCCACGGCACCCACGGTCAGGACGCTATCACCATCGGCGGGGGCACCGACGTAGACCCAGGGCTGATCGCCCTCGTTACCGGCAGCGACAACGACGACGACCCCCTTGGACGCGGCAATGTCGGCCGCGACGGTGGTGCGAGCCGTGTCCCCATCCAGATCGCCGTAAGTATAATCCACTCCCGTGCCCGGATCCCATGTCGTGTAGCTCAGCGAGGTGGAGACCACCTGCGCGCCCTTCCGCTCAGCCCACTCCAATCCGGCGATCCAGAAATCTTCCTCGACGGGGGTCTCGCTCTTAATGTCCTCGGTGCGGGCCAGGAGGAAATCAGCTCGGAAGGCGGAGCCCACAAGCAAGCCCGGAGCAAACCCTCCGATGGCGCTGAGGACGCGTGTCCCGTGGCGGTCGCCCGTGACGTCGTCGTCACACTCAACAAAATCCCGCATCCCGACAACGTCGAGCTCAACGAAGACCTCGTGATCCAGGTTATCGAAGCCCGAATCGAGGATCGCCACGGTCACTCCCTGGCCGTGGAAGCCCATGTCGTGGAGAGGGGGCACGTGGATCTGGGCAAGCTGATCGAACGAGAAGCCGTAATCGATGGCGTGGCTCTCCCGGATGTGGCTGCCTTGCGCCAGTGGCTTGCCGGCGTATTCCGGCGCTGGCTCACGGCGACGCGCACGCCGCACGGGGCCGATGGCCCGTACGCACTTAAGTGTGGCGATCCGCTCGAATACGTCGCGTGGGGCGCGCACGCTCGCGGCGTTGAGCCAGCGGGAGGTGAGCGGCACCATGCCACCGAGGGCCCGAATTTCGGTGATGTAATCGGGGGCCACGGGGACGTCATTGAGGTCCACCAGAGCGCCCGCGCCGCGCCGAGTCCGGCGCACAAGCGCCCGCTGGGAGATGCCGAGCGATTGCGGCCGCTCGGCGAGCATCTCCCCGGCGCTTGTGCCCTTGTCCACGAAGAAGACCCAGTGCTTTTCGGTGGAAGACCCCGGTGTCATATCCTGCGCCCGGGCCCTACTCAACCAGCCGAGGATCGCCATCGCCGCGATGACGCCTCCAACCCGTCCGCACCACGGAGCTAGCGGTCCAGCGGCGGGACCGATCATCGCAGGTCCACCACCTCGGTCCCCTCGGGCGGGGCAAACTGGAAGACCTCGTCTTTCAGCTTGGGGTTGATCTGGGGCTTACTCAGTGTGAAGACCGTGACGTTGCCCATGACATCGGTGCCCTCGACGCGGCTGAGCCAGTGCTTTTTGGCGTGCACCCAGATCACGACCGACGTGAAGCGCGTACGCTCGGAGACGGGCGCCAGGAGCAGCACGTGGTGTCTCTTGCCCTCCAGCTTCTCGTCGCGCAGTGTGCTGGGCGCGTAATCGCGGAGGTAGCTCTCGATCAGACGGTCGGGCGTAGGATAGTCATCCGACGCTTCGAGGGCGCTCAGGATCACCTGCTGGTTAGCGGGGGTGTAGCTCCAGACATTAACGCCATCGGAGACGATGGTCTGCTCGGGAGTTTCAAGACGAAAACGGGCCGGCTTCTGAACGGTTAAAAGCCCCGGTATCTCTTGCTCGGATCCCATCACTTTCCAGTGGAATGTCTGCTGGAATTCAGCGCGAAACGCTTTGAGCTCGGCATAGCGTTCCCGCACCTTCCCGATCACCTCCGCCGCCTTGGCGTCAACCGCTGGAGCGGCCTCGCCCGGTGACGCCGATAAGCCAACCACAACGGCCAGAACAAGAGCGATGCCCCCCGGGCATCTAGTCGTCGGGCGACAGATCGGAGCTGTCTCCATAAAGGACCTCCCGAGCCTTCGTGCCATAGGCAGCGGCAACGACGCCCGCCTCCTCCAGTTCATCCATCAGCCGCGCCGCCCTGGGGTAGCCAATGCCCAGCCGGCGCTGCAAGAGTGAAGTTGAAGCCTGGCCTTGGCGCTGAACCAACTGACGCGCTTCGTCGAAGAGTTTGTCCCGGCCTGTGTCCGAGGGCAACCCCTCGTCATCGGCGTCCTCCGGCGCCTCGAACGATGCCACGCGGTCGAGGGCGTTCAGCGTCGAGACCTGTTCGCGGAGGGCGTCGACCACGCGCTCCACATCCTCCGCGCCCACGTGCGCCCCATGGATGCGCATGGGCTCCGGCTTTCCAGACGGGAGAAAGAGCATGTCGCCTTTGCCCAGGAGCTTTTCGGCGCCGCTTGCCCCCAGGATCGTGCGGCTATCCACGGGCGAGGCGGTCTGGAAGGCGATCCGGGACGTGAAGTTGGCCTTGATCACACCGGTGATGACATCCACCGACGGGCGCTGCGTCGCCACGACCAGGTGGATGCCCACGGCACGAGCCATCTGTGCCAGCCGCGCGAAGGACATCTCAATTTCGTTCGCGGCCACGAGCATCAGGTCCGCCAGTTCGTCGATGATGACAACAATGAACGGTAGCGCCCTCCAGTCCTCCGACCCCTCATCGGTCTCGGGAGGGACGAACCCCGGTGCGCCCACTTTGGCATTGTATCGATCGAGGCTTCGAACGCCCAAAAGGGCCATCCGTCCATAGCGCGACTCCATCTCCCGCATCGCCCACTTCAACGCTTCAGCCGCCTTGCGGGGTTCGGTGACAACGGGAGCGAGGAGATGGGGAATGCCGTCATAGGGGGTCAACTCGACGCGTTTGGGGTCGATCATGATCAACCGCAGCTGGACCGGCGTAGCGCGTAAGAGCAGGCTCACGATCAGGGCATGGATGCACACGCTCTTGCCGGAGCCCGTGGCGCCGGCGATCAAGAGGTGCGGCAGTTGCGCTAGGTCGGTGCAGTAGGGTTCTCCGGAGGTCGTTGCCCCCAGCGCCAGCGTGAGCAACGGTTCCGTCTCCCCAAAGACGGGCGCCTCGACAATCTCCCGGAGCACGACCAACTCCGACGTGGGATTGGGCACTTCCACTCCTACAGCGCCCTTGCCCGGAACGGGTGACAGGATGCGGATGCGCGCGACCCGCATGGCCAGCGCCAGGTCATCGGAGAGGCTAGAGATGCGGCCCACCTTCACGCCCGGACCGGGTTCAACATCGAAACGGGTGATGACGGGCCCCGGATTGATCTCAGTTACTTTGCCGTCGACCCCAAAGGCGGCGATGGCGTTCTCCAAACGCCGAGCGGCCTCAAGGAACTCCCGATCACTCCGTCGCGCAGAGGCCGGCGGCGGTGGATCGAGGAGCGCCGGAGGCGGGCGCATGTACACGACCTCGGCGTCCCCCTCAGGGAGCGATGACGAGGGCGTTCCTTCCGCATCTTCCTGGGTGGCGCCGCCGACAATCTTGGGGCTCGAGAACTCGATCATATCGGGCGCAACCACGGCACGCTTATCCACCGTCACCGGCGTTTCTCCATCGGGCGCGACCTCAGGGCCTCTGCCCGCCGTGACCGGCGGCGGCGCGACCGGCCTCCGGGAAGGGCGACGCACACCGCTCCGGCGATCCTGCTCCGGGGCACTGATCCTTCGCCGCGAAAGCGGGCTCAGGCTGGCCAGCCCCTGCCGTACGCCGATGTCGAAGGCGAGGATCAGTGAGCCCACCACTCCCATCGTACCGAACAGGTAAGCACCGAAGCGACCCGTCCACTTGACGAGAGCGTCGCGCAAACCCCAGCCAAGAAGCCCGAGGACTCTGAAGGCATCGTGGCCTTCGCGCCCAACCGCAAGGATGAAAAGCATGCTCGCGCAGAGAAAGGCGGAAAGCGCGAAGGGTGTAGCCCGCAACATCGGAGAGCGGGGCCGGTCCCAGAAAAGGTTCCAGCCCCACGCGGCGGCCAGCACCGCGATGACATAACCGGACCAGCCGAAGACGTAGAAGACGCCGAACGACAGGACCGCTCCCAGGGGGCCTAGCAAGTTGTGAGCCTCGTCGTCGAATCGCCGACTGGAGGTTGGCCAGTCGTCCGGGCTGTGCGTCGACAGGCTCACCACGAGTGCTACGGCCAGAGCCCAGAGCGCAATGCCCATAAGCTCCCGCGCGCAGACCGCGCCCCACAGCCGCTCCTGGGGGCCCCGTTCAGCAGTCGTCTGCTCCGCCACTATGATCGTCCTCCGAGGTGCCCACCACCCCGGCCGTATCAGTCTATGCTAACGCCACCGTCCCGGAAAGTCCTACTCTCCCGCGTAGACGACAACCCCTTTGGCCTCCACCGCCCCTCCCCGCACTGCAAGTGCTTCCAGCTTGACAACGTAGATCCCCGGAGGAAGACGCCTTCCGCTGTCGTCCCGACCGTCCCAGGCCACGGCGCCCTCGCTCCCGGACGGCTGACCATCGAGCAAGCGTCGGACCCGCCGACCCCGGTGATCGTACACGGAAAGCGTCACCCAAGCAGGCACGCGCGGCAGGGCGTACCTCAGGTCCGTCTCGCCTTGGAAGGGTGATGGAGAAGCAGCGATGCGCACGGTTTCTGCGGGGACACCAGCCACGGTGTTGGGCGCACCGGGCGTCGCACCTGCGGAGGCAGTCGATACGAACCAGTTCGACCGGGCACTGGAAGGCTCACCCGCCGCGATCCGTTCCAGTGAGCGCCCGTGCAGCGTCAGCCAGTCGCCAGCGTAGCGGACGCTGTCTATGACACCTCCCAGTGGATCGCTCAGGCGGACCAGGTCCCCGTTGTTGTTCAGTGTGGGAAACCCGCTGCCTACCCCCACCAAGCTCGCCGGGTCAAGTGCATAGCGCGCGAGGACACCGTCGGGATCGCCGGTCGCGACGAGATAGGTGCCGGGTTCCAAACGACTTCCGCGCGGTAGCGGCGCTCCTCTCACTAGGTCCTCCACCAGAACGCCTGCGAGGTCGACGGCAGTGGGACCAGGGTTGAAAAGCTCCACCCACTCCGGCTCGGGCGCCTCGGGGTCCACCATGAGTTCAGTTAAGATAACACCTCCCGGTGGGACGGGTGGGCGCACGATACTGTTGGGTCCGCCGGGCGTCCCACCGATGACCAGCGCGTCGGTCCAGTTGGAGGGGCCATTGCCCCCGTCGAGAGCGACCTTCTCGTCCGAGTGGCCGGGCGGATTGCCCGGGGATGTGGTATAAGCTGCCACCGTGTCTCCCACTGCGTCAAGCAGAGCAACCCGTTCAGGCGCGCCATTGCCCAGGCCGCCTCGGCCCAAAGCCTTATCATCAACGGTGAGCAGAAGCGCCCCGACTGGAAACGGATCGTAGGGACGAGCGCCCTCGAAGTAGTCCGGATCGAGAATCAAGCCGTACTGGCCCGGTCCCAGACGCAGGCCGTCTAGCCCCACCAGAAAGTCAGCTTCAGCACAGTCCGCCAGGCGCCAGCCCTTCAGGTCCACGGAGCGCGGGCTCAGGTTCACGATCTCAACGAACTCGTCCGTGGCGTCACCCCCGGCTGGATCGAACATGACCTCCGTGAGCACCACCTGAGCGCGTGCGGGCCATGCAAACCCCAAGACCAGCACCCAGACCGCTATTCCAAGCCTCATAACATGCCGCGCCAGCGCCTCACCGCCCACTCACTCGAAAGCGCCAGAGCAACCAGTACAAAGGCCCACCCCGCGTGACCGAGGCTCCACACCCGCCGGTGCGTCCGCTCAATCGGCTCGAGCGCAAGCAGCGCCCCGAGGGAATCGGCAGCTTCAATCGGACTGAAGGAGCCGCCCGAGCGCGCCGCTATATCCCGCAGGAGGTCGTGGCGCGGGCCCACCTCGCTCGCCTCCAGGTCCCGTTCGCTGATGACGCAATCCGTCGCGGTCTCGAAATCCTTCCCCTCGGGTGTCCGGGCCCGAACGGCAGCGGTGTAGCTGCCCGGACGCAGACCCCTGAGTCGCGTCTCGTAGCGACCGCCGCCCACAGGCGCTAAGACCGCAGAACGGGAGACACCGTCCCCTTCGAGCCGTACCGTCACCGTCGCATCGTCACGCGGTTCGTAGAGCTGGTCGTACACCTCGGCAGTCAGGACGACCGTCTCGCCCCAGCGGTAAAGCTCTCGCTCTGGAGCGGCACGTAGAGGTGACTCATCTTCGCGCGTACCCAGCCAATCGACCGCACCCTGCACCATGGGATCGAACACTCCGTTGACCCCCGAGCCCCCCCAGAGCATGAGATCCCAGCGCCACAGCGTCGCGCCTGTGAAGACCAAGGTCTTTCCGCGACCCGCGCGTCCTGCGACGATGACCGGCATCCCCGGAGGCTCGGCCAGTCGGGCGAGAACCAAAGCGGCGTCGCTCGGTTGGCCCAAACCAGAGACGCCCAAAAGCGGGGGCAGACTCTGCCACCCGCGCCGTGGGCCGCGGGCCATCGTCCGGCTCATGAGCGGGTGGATCCACGCGCCCGCCTCGATGGCCACCGTATACTCCCCTTCGCGGAAGGCCCTATCGCCTGTGTGAATGGGCGCGGGTACGAGCGCCGCCAGCGGCGTTCCGCGCCACCCACCGGCGCCCAGGGTACTAGGGCCGCCGACTGCAAAAAAGCCGGCGCCGCGCTCGACCACCGCGGCCGAAACGAGCCGGGCTCCATCCTCCCCGAGCGCCGCCGCGGGCAGGTTCACTGTGACGATCACATCGGAGCCAGCTAACTTGCCGGGCAGGTCCCCTGACAGGCGCCCATCGTGCGCCACGAGGACGGTCGTCTCTAGGTCGAGGTCGCGTCCGAGACTTCGCCTCAGGGCCGCGAGGTCCGGGCTAGGCGAGCCTGCTAGGACCAGGACGCGCCTGCGGGTTTCGAGCGCGGTCACGATGAAGTCGAGGTGATCGTTGCCGGGAGCCACGTCTCCCGACGGCAACTGTGCGTGAACCCGTAGCCGCTGGCGGCCCGAGGCCCCGAGCCGGTAAGGCAGGTGGACGACCTGCTCTCGGCCGCCCTCGACCAATCGCAAATCGGCCGAAGCCAGGGATGCTCCCGCGGGGTCTTGGAGGCTGAGAAGGGCCCGCTCGCCCTTCAGGCCCATCGACCGCACGGTCACCGCAACGCTATCGAGCCGCCCCACGTGGACCAGCCTTCGCGCGCGCAGACCCACCACGGCCAGGTCCTTGTGTTCGCCCGCTGAGCCAACGGCCAGAGCGTGGATGGGGACACCCAGTTCGTCCGAAGCCCCGCGCGGATCGACGCCCAAGTTGTTCGCCCCATCCGAGACGAGCACGCAGGCGGTCAGCGGCGCCTCGGTGGCTAACTGCTCGGCCCTACTAAGCGCATTCGCGAGGTCCGTTGCCGCACCAACGGGACGCAGAGCCATGCGCGCCTCGGGGTCCACGAGCCAGGCGGAATCGGCGAAGGCGACGGTGGAAAGCGACGCGCCCGCGGCCAGACGTTCCAGCGTTCGGCCGTTGAGGAAAGCATCGACAGCGTGCCAGCGAGGTTGGGCGCCATCAACGAAGGCCATGCTGCGGCTGGTATCCACAAACAGCACCACGTGCGGGGGCTCGAACGCGCTGGAGGTCATGCGCAGCATAGGTCCCAGGAGAAGCAACAGTATGGCGACGAGCGTCGTCGCACGCAGGCCGACCAGAAGGCGTCGGACTGTCGGCGGCTGCGGCGGCCAAAAGTGGCGATAGCCCCAGGCCAACGCCCCGATCGCCACAAGCCCGGCCACGAGCGTGAGCGCCGGAGCGCCTATGGCGAACCCTAGATCCCAGCCATCGCTCATGACGATGCCAAAGCGGGCACCTGTGATGCGCCCAGCATCAGCGCAGGGTCTGCGTCAAGATCGAGGGGCGAGCGCTCGCCACGCGCAAGGTGGAACGCACCGGCCAGCGCGACCATCGCCGCATTGTCGGTGCACAGATCCCGAGGAGGCAGGATGAGACGAAGCTTGCGCTCCTCGACCGCCTTTCCCAGGGCATGCCGTAGCGCTCGGTTGGCCGCGACGCCCCCGGCCGCAATGATTGAAGGCGCTCGGGTCTCCTCAACCGCGCGGATGGTCTTCCCCACCAGTACCTCAACGCATGCGGCCTGGAAGCCCGCAGCCAGGGCGCCAGCACCATCGCGGTCTGAGTCCTGGGCGTGCTCGCGGGCCCACAACGCCGCGGCAGTCTTGAGACCGGCGAAGCTGAACTCGAAGGGGCTTTGGGGAAGCCACGGGCGCGGCATGGGGGCGATATCCACGGCCTCACTAGCGGCGCGCTCGATCGCTGGCCCGCCCGGATAGCCGAGCCCGAGTAAGATAGCGACCTTGTCGAACGCCTCTCCGACGGCATCGTCCCGTGTGCGACCGAGCAGAACGTAGTCACCCAGCGCGCGCACGTGGAGGAGCTCAGTGTGGCCCCCGGAGACGAGCAGGGCCACCGCAGGCAACGGATCGTCGTGCGCCCCGCCGAGTGCCCCGAAGAGGTGCGCTTCCATGTGGTCAACTCCGATGAACGGGCGGCCCAGAGCCATGGCGAAGCTCTTCGCGAAGTTAAGGCCAACCAAAAGCGCCCCCACCAAGCCGGGCCCATACGTCGCCGCCACGCCCGTCAGCACTTCGGGTCCTAGGGCCGCTTCGGCCAAGGCGCGACGGACCACGGGCAGCATCTTCCGGAGGTGGGCGCGCGAGGCGAGCTCGGGGACCACACCGCCGAATTCGGCGTGCTCGAACTGGCTGTGAACCACATTGGAGAGGACGCGCCCGCCCTCTACGACCGCCGCAGCCGTCTCGTCGCAGGAGGTTTCGATCCCGAGGATGGGCCCATCCCATGCGCTATCCGTCAAAGCCCTGACGCCTCCGCCTTGAGACCTCAACCCTCAACGAGCGTGAACACCTTCGGTTCGGGCTCGAACCACAGGACCTCCGGTGGAACGGAGATCCGGGCGGGCACCGTCAAAGTACCTGCCCGCTGGTAATCATCGTAGTCAATGTAAGCTGCAAAATCTTCGGCGTTGAGGTTGATCAGGACCCCGGCACCGGCAGCGACGTGCAGGTTCAGAGCCGGCGGCTCGGCCCGTAACTCGAGTCCTCTGGGGAAGCCCCGCAGCCTCACGGGAATACCCGCGATCTTGTGCTCCCCGATGGGCTGCACGTCGGCCGAGACGGTCACGCGGTCGGGCTCGAACCGCAAGGGTACTCCCTCCGGTCCGTCCACGGCAATCTCGACGCCGATCCGTTCCGCGGCGTCGCTGACACGCAGCGACTCGGTGCGAACCTCCGTCAACTGGCTGATGAGACGCGACGGGCCATACACAGCGAGGCTTTCCGGCTCGACCTGCAAGCCGCCGACCAGCGTGTAGCCGGTGGCCACCGTCGCCACTACAGCCGGTCGCACCGGAAGCCGCGCCTGGGCGGAGCGGTCGGTTTCCACATCCAGGACCCTCGGTCGGACAATCTCCAGAACGGTGATGCCGGGGTCGATGTCGACGGCCTCGCGGGCGATCTCGAGGGTATGGCGTCCGACTTCGGTGTTCCTCAGACGGACCTTCACGCTGCCATCCACAAAGTAGCGCAGCCGCAGAAGGGCCTTACCGCTACCCGCCACACGGACTTCCACTTCGCTCGGCAGGGGATTTGCCACGACGTACCCCTCGGGCAATCCGGTCAGCGATAACGGCAGCGAGACGAGCAACTCATGGCCTTCGTCGGTGATCACATGGAACCAAAGGAGCGCCGCAAGGGCGAACACCAGAAGACGACCGCCCAGGGCGCGCATCACCCGTCCTACTGTGGATGGGTTCCAAGCCATCACCATGCTCCCTTACGCCGCCGTATCGTCGATAAAAGACGGATCCCGCGAGCCCTCTGCTTCAGCCATGCGGCGCGCCTCGGTACACGTCAGATGAGCCAGCCGCTGGGGCTCCGGCAGGCGGCGCCCACGAGCCCAGGACAGCACCAGGCGCGCAGCGGTGTCAAGGTTCACGCCGTGCCCCACCGACACGAACACCGGTTTGACGCCCTCCCGCGTGCGGACCACGCGCCCGATCTCCTCGTCGTCGAGGACCAGGGGCGATGCGGCGCCGCGCTGGAGCGCCGGCTCATCATAGCTGCCACATAGGCGCTTCTTGGCGCATCCCACGGTCGGGATGCCCAGAGCCAGGCCCAGGTGAGACGCGATGCCCAGCCTACGAGGATGGGCGCGGCCGTGCCCGTCAACCACGGAGACGTCGGGGCGAAGTCGCAGCCGCTCGAAGGCCCTGAGGAGAACCGGGCTCTCACGGAACGAGAGAAAACCAGGGACGTACGGGAAAGACGGGTGCATCTGGAAGACCGCCTTCTCGAGTGGGCGCATCGTCCCCGCCGCACAGACCACCACAGCGCCGAAGATGGCATCTAGCGCTCGCGAGACCGCAACGTCGAAGCCGGCAACGTACCGGATGGAGCCCACCACGTCACGCTCAACCACGCTCGCTGACAGTTGCTCCTGGAGGGTCCGTGCCTCCGGGAGCGTGAGGTCCCAGAGGTGGACGTACGGACGCAAGGGCGAGGTTTCCTTCGGCGCCTCACCGCTTAATATCGATAGCTGGTCTCCAGGAAGAGCCGTCCTAAGCTCACCTCCTCCAACAGATTGCCCTCGCGGCGGGTGAGATGGCCACGGACCCACGCCACATCCACCGCCAGGGCGCCTTCGAAGACAGCACCCGCGCCGAAGGTGAAAAAGCGCCGATCGCGCTCGGCCTCGACACGAGGGTCGTCCTCACCCTGAATGGGCGGGCGGCGCCCTACGAAGGGCAAGGGATCGGTGTAGAACCCCGCGCGCAGCCGGAGGGTCGAGCGCGGGATCCGATACTGCGCGCCGAGGTGTGTTGACCAGACGTCGCGATACTCGGTCCGAAAAAAGCTGTTGTCGATCCCAAACAGCTCGGGCATGCTGTACTCAGCCTCGCGCCAGTCGACATAGGTCGCGTCCGCGGCCAAGAGCAGGTCTGCCCACGTCCACGCAACTCCGACGCCGAACCGAAAGGGCAAGTGGACCTTATAGCGAACCCGTGTCCGCTGTGGATCGGGTTTGAAAGCGAAGACACCCGGCGTGACGACCGCTTCTGGTTCTTCGACGATTTCATCGGCGAAGTGTTCCGTCACGCGCAGGGCGAACGGCGTCGCCAGCCGAAGTCCGAGTCGGACGCCGCCGCCAGGTGCGGCCAGAAGCCCCAGCGTCGCGTTCGGCCCCCAATAACGGTCGTCCACGAAGAGACGGCCATAGTCGCTCGCGAACTCGGGGCGCCTATCGAGACTATCGACCCGGATGTCCCGGCCACGCAAGGCGTAGTCTCCTCGCCACACGTTGAGCGATGAGCCAAGCATGATGTGAGGCGTCACCTGGACAGCGCCCCCCAACGAGAACATACCCAGCGCGCCGCGCTCGTCGATGTCGCCCCAAATCCCGAGCTCCTCGGCGTCCGAGAAGCCGCGGACCCGCAGCAGTCCGTCGAAAACCTGAATGCGATGGAAACCCGCAGCGAAGACGAGGCTCCCGCGATAGGTCGGGACGGGCACGGCGAGCGCCAGCCGAGAGAAGCGCAGCCGCGCGACGGAGGCTCCGGTGGTTGTGGGTCCGAAAGAGGCGCTCCGTAACGTCGCGTCGGTGGAGCGGGAGGGGCGAGCGAGGCTCAGGCCCAGCTCGATGCGGCGAATCTGTCCGAGGCCAGCCGGATTCCAGAAAAGGGCCGTACCGTCATCTGCAACCGCGTTGAAAGCGGCACCCATGCCCATCGCACCGGCGCCAAGGCCGATGAAATGATCGATGGTGACCTCCTGCGCGCGCGGCTCAGCCACGCTCGCAATGAGCGCGGCCGCGAGGATAGGGAGGCGCGGGAGCCTCAACGCAGGCGCTTGCGGGCGGTCGGACGTCGTTGCTTGGTTGGGGGCTTGGGCTTGACAGAAACAGAAGTGGAGGGCTCAACGGCACCGCGCTGCTGCACGGTTTCCGAGGGGGGCTGACTGCGCTGAGCGGTGGAGGCGTCTCCACTCTTGACGGCTTTGTTAGGAAGCGGCCACGCCTTCTGGGTCGTCCCAAGGCCGAATCGCTCGCGTGTGCTGGTACGCCGCCTGGGTGTCGGGTCCGGTTCGGAGCTTTCCTCCTCGACCGGTGCGGGTGCTGCCACGCCTTGCGACGGGGGGTTCTGTACCCCAGCGTCCCCCTCTCGAGATCGCGTGCGACCGCTGGTCGGACTCATCAGCCACCAGGGCGTGGCGTAGAAGCGGCCGAGCCCGGAGCCGTAATAGCCGCGGTAAGTGTCATAGTAAAAGGGCTGCCGGACGAAGAAGGGGTCGTAGTCGTAAAGGTCCACATCGTCGTGCTCGTCCCACAACTCCGACGCAGTCCCGACGGCCTCGTGCGAGGCGGTGAAGGTCGGCTTGGGCGGAATTCCGCGCGTATGGCACTCGGCGCAACGGTCCTGACGGGTAACGGGTACCGATGCTTCCGACGGCGCCACGAGGGCCACCGCGTCAGCCGCCTCTTTGGGTCGAGAGGCCGAGGGGTGACGAAGCATGGTGTAGCAGCCCCCAAGACAACCGGCCAAGACCAGAACTACGGTTACGTTCCGCATGAAACCACGCCCAAATTCAGAAACAGAGCCCACCAAGTCGCCATGAGAAGATGGTTCCAGATCGAGAACTTCGCAAGCCTTTCACCGGGAATCAGAACGTATCCAGGTAGACCAAGCGCAGTTCCCGCCGCGGGTTAATACCTTCGTCGGTGCCCTGAACGACGTCCTTCAGGTCCACCTCGACGGTAAAGCGGCGGTTGATTTCCCAGCGCACGCCCAAGTTGAGGAAGCCATCGCCCGATCCCAGGGCATGCTGACTATCGTCGTTGAGCTGAAAATCGTAGTCCAAGACGAGGCTGATCTCGTCTCTGAGCGCCTTGTCCAGGCCGACGAAGATCGTGATGCCGGACTCGCCGTCGTCGTCTTCGAGACTGCGGTTGGCGCCGAGATGAAAGCCGCCGCCTCCAGCGGCCGCATAGCTCTTGCTCAAAACGCTATAAAAGCCTTTTGATTTGACCTCATACCGGTTGACGCGCAGGCGGATGTCCTCAACGAACCTGTGGCGGCGGAAGCGCCCATAGCCCTGTGAGTCGAACCCCAAAACCACTGCGGGAAAGCTGTCGGTTTCCTGAACCAGACGGAACTTGATGTTCACCTCGGCGCGAGGATACCAGTCGGGATCATCCGCACCCATGAGCCCGATTCCACCGTAAGATGTCCCGATCATCAGCCGATGGGTGATGCCGACGCCGATGGTGCCGACGACGCCTCCATCACCGAAAAAGCGAAGATCCACATCGAACGTTCCGCGCGGCAGGAGGCCTGCGGTGGGTGCATCCACCAACATACGAGGCTCCGGGATCACCTCGACCGGGCCATCGTCGAACGGCTGCGCGTCCGCGCGATGGGCGCCGCAGATGAGCCACAACGCCGCGTACGTACCCCAGGCCGCCCGTTCCCAGCGACTGCTGCGCGATCTAGAGCACAAGGTGCGTCCGAACACCGTTAGCCTCCACGTCGATCCCGGCCGGCCACAAGCGCAAAAGGCCGACGCCGCGGTCGGTCACGATGACCGAACGCACCTCTGCACCCACGAAGTCAAGCTGGACATCCACGCGCCCGGCCGGAAGCCAGGGCCCCAGGCGTTCGGGCCACTCAAGCGCGCACACGCCATTGGAGTGAAGCCACGCATCTATGCCAGCCTCGACCAACTCTTCGACCCGCGCGATCCTATAGAGGTCCACGTGACACAAGGGCGTGGTGCCATGATGCTCGTGGGCGAGGACGAACGAAGGACTATGCACCGCGCCCGAAACGCCCAGCCCCCGCGCGATTCCGCGCGTGAAGGTCGTCTTTCCCGCGCCCAAAGGTCCCCACAGGCAGACGATGGCGTCCATGCCCCGGAGCGCCCTGCCCAGAGCCTCGCCCACAGCTTCGGTCATCGGGGACGCATGGGTGGAGAAGGTCCACTGAGCATCGAACGACTGTTCGGATAGCGGATCCGCCGTCCCTGCGAACGATGCCCGTGCACCGGCATCGGGCTCCGAGCGTCTACCGACCACGCTGGTGTCGCTTGGCTGTCAGGGTAGCGATGGGCAAGATCATCTCTTCGAGCGAAGCACCGCCGTGTTGGAAGCTATTACGGTACTGACGTTCGTACTCGCGGTACCGCGTGGGATAGACGAAATAGTAATCCTCCTTGGCGATGACGTAATTGGTCGCGGGCGAGAACCTCGGAAGGCCGTAGGCTTCGGGATGGCGGACGTAGATGGCCCCCCTGGGATCGCAGCGGAGGCTATCGCCGTACTTATAGCGGAGGCTAGTGGACGTCCTGCGGGAGCCGCGCACGAGCGTCCCGCGTGTGCCCAGGACGGCACCGTGGTCGGTGGTCAGGATGACCGTCACGCCGGCGTCCGCCAGGCCCTTGAGCATGTCGAACAGCGGCGCGTGGAGGAACCACGATCGGGCCAGCGAACGAAAAGCGGCCTGGTCGGGCACGATCTCCTGGAGGAGGTCCGACTCCGAGCGGCCATGAACGAGAAGATCGAGAAAATTGTACACGAGCACAACCAGCGGAGCGGAGCGGAGACTGGGGAGCCGGTCGGCCACCGCGCTGGCCTCATAAGCGTCGGAAATCTTCATGTACTTCGGCCCATCCGCCATCGGGACACGCAGGCGCTGGAGCTGCAAGCCCAAGAGCTCCTTTTCGAACTGGTTCAGACTCGTCTCGCTGCGCGCGTTCCATCCCCAGTACTGGGGATAGTGCGAGGCGATCTCGCCGGGGAAAAGGCCGGCGAAGATAGCGTTGCGAGCGTACGGGGTGGCTGTCGGCAGGATACCATAGTAGTATTCTCGTCGAACGTCGAAATCGTCGGCTAGTAGCGGCTCGATTGCAAGCCAGACATCCAGCCGCATGCAATCGAGGACCAAAAGGACCACCTGGCGTCCCTCGCGCAAGGGAGGAACCACGTAGTTCGGCACGACGTCCATCGAGAGCGGAGGCCTGTCTTCTCCATGAACCCACCTATGATAAGTGGCTTCCACGAAGCGGCCGAAGAGCGCATCAGCCTCCCGCCTCTGCCCGGCGTGCAACTCGTCTAGAGTTGGGTCCCGCAACGGTCCAATCTCCAACTCCGACAAGGTGAGTCGCACGTAGATGTCGATCCATTCCCGCCATGACATCGACTCGCCGAGCGCGGCTGAGATAGAGTTGAACGTCTCGGTGTAGTCGCGGACGAGACGGCTGGAGCGGATCTCCCGAGTTTCGAGCAGGCGCTTGCAGGCCGAAAGGATCTGGCTGGGATTGACGGGCTTGGTGAGGTAATCGTCAATCCGCTGGGCGATGGCCTCGTCCATCAGCCACTCCTCCTCGGCCTTAGTGAGCATGATGACGGGCAGGTTGGGGTTGATCTCCTTGATTGCGGCCAGCGTGGAGAGGCCGTCTCGCCCGGGCATCATCTCATCGAGCAGGACGATGTCGAAGGTCTCGCCCTTGACCAGCGCGATGGCGTCGTCACCGTTCGTGACAGGCGTAACCTGGTAACCGCGCTCTCCCAGAAACAGGAGGTGGGCGCGCAGGAGATCCACCTCATCGTCGGCCCAGAGGACGCTCCTAGACGGGCTCACCATCGCTCGGCCTCACGCATCCTGCTTCGAAACCTGCTCCGGACCGCCCTCATGCCGCCGAGTGGATGGGCAAGAGAACTTCGATCGTCGTCCCAACGTCGCGCTTGCTGTCGAACACGAAGATGTGGCCGTCATGGTACTCCTCGACGATCCGCCGGGCGAGCGTGAGCCCCAGGCCCCACCCGTGCTGCTTGGTCGTGCGCCCGGGCTCGAAGATGTACTTTTGATCTTTGACGCTCATCCCCCTACCGTTGTCGCGAAAATCGATGCGGACGTGACGCCCGTCTTGCGCCAACCCCGCACTGACCTCGATTCGCCCGTGGTGACCATCCACGGCGTCAACGGCGTTCTTGACGATATTCTCGAACGCCCAACTCAAAAGCTCCCGGTTGATAGCCACGGGCGGAAGCGGCTCACAATGCATATCTATCGTCACGCTCCCGCCGCGCCGGGGCAGACGCGCCCTAAAGTACTCGACGGTCCCGATCAGGACAGCATCGAGCGCGGACGGCTCTACCTCGGGCATCGACCCGATCCTATTGAAGCGGGCAGCGACTCTGCTCAGGCTCTCTAAATCGTGTTCCATATCGTCGAGGACAGGCACAGCCGCCCCTGCCGCCCCGTTGGCGGATCCCGGTAAGTCTTCTAGCCGCGCACGCAAGATCTCGAGCCAGCCATAGAGCGATGAGAGCGGTGTGCCCATCTGATGGGCCGTCTCCTTGGCCATGCCGATCCACAGGAGCCGTTGCTCAGCGTTCTTGATGTTGCGAAAGCCCAGGAAGCCAACGAGGATGCAAAGCGCGATAACCCCCACCTCTACGTAGGGCAGCCACCTCAAGCGAGCGATGAGGGGTGAATCGCCATAGTGCAATGTCGCCGTGAGCGTCCGGTTGAGGCTCTTGACTTTGAAGGGGATGGGATCGTTCTCACGGTCGAACTTTCGCGCGAGCTGCCGCCGGCCGCGCTGTGCTGAGGGACTGTCTTCATGCTGAAGTGGGCCGAGGCCGCGCCAGAACTTGGGCTCGCCGGTGCTGGCGTCGGTCATGATCATCGGGAAGTCGGTCTTGCGGTCGATCTCGTCGAAGACGGCGTCTACCTCGCGGTCGTATGTCACATCCGACGCCGTCGCCGCGATGATCTTGGCGTAGGTCTCCGCTACCACCTTGGCGTTCTCGCGGAGCTCGTTCACGGTGTACTGAGTGTGCAGGATGAAAGCCGCCACCGACAGTACGGCGAAGGAGTAAAGCCCCGCCTTGCCCTTGGGACCAAGATGCAGACTCGTGCGCCGCCTGAGCGCCCTCCCCAAACGCCTCAATGCGCGCCCCTCCCTCGCAGCACGACGTTGACGGTCCTGAGCAGAATTTTGAAGTCCATCCTGAGCGACATATTCTCAATGTAGTACAAGTCCCATTTGAGTTTCTCGCGCACATCGTCAACGGAGCGGTCGTAGTGGTGCTCGACTTGGGCCTGGCCGGTCACGCCGGGGGAGACTCGCAGGCGCTGACGGTAATACGGGATCTCCTGCTCCAACTTGGCGACGAAGTAGGGTCGCTCCGGTCGGGGACCCACCAGGCTCATCTCGCCCACGAGAATGTTCCATAGCTGCGGCACCTCGTCCAGGCGCATCTTGCGTAAGAACCGGCCCACGCGCGTCATTCGCTCATCGTTCTCGGTCGCCCAGACGGGTCCTACATGACGCTCGGCATCGGCGACCATCGACCGGAATTTACAGATGGTGAACTCACCACCATTTTTGCCCACGCGCTTCTGCCGGAAAAACACTGGGCCGCGAGAGTCCAGTTTGATGGCCAGGGCCACGAGAAGCCATACGGGCGCGCCGCCCACGAGAACGGCAACCGAGCTGAGAACGTCGAATATGCGTTTGGCGTTCCGCTCCCAGAAGGGCATGCGTTCGGGCCATAGCTCGACCAGGGACAGGCCATTCAGGGAAGCGCCACGGGCGTACCCGCTCAGGATATCGTTGAGGTCGGGGATGATGTGGAAGTGGACCGAGGTGGTCGGACAGCGTGAAACGGCCTCCAGAATGCGCTCGCGGGAGCTCTGGACCATGGCGATGAAAACCTCTTCTACGCGGTGCTGGCTCACGAACTCGGGCAAGGTCTCAAGCCCCCCCAGGATGGGCGGCGCTGAGGGTGTCAGCACCGGATGGGCGGCCGCATCCTCAGCGATAATGCCGACGACGGCGAGTCCCAGCTCCGGAGAGCGCTGGATCTGCCTATAGAGAGCCCGGCCCGGCTCGCCCTCGCCGACGATGAGGCAGGGCGTAACACCGATCCCGCTGGACAGGACGGCGCGCCGCACACGATCGACCACGAGTCTCCCACCGGCCACGAGCGTCAATAGGATAAACCCATAGGTCAGCATCACCACTCGCGTGGGCGGCAGAGGATCGGCGGGGTCGTAGGAGACGAAGAAGAAGAACAGCCCCCCGATCATGGTCGCCTTGAACAGGGTGACGAACTGGTCGGAGAAGGGGGGGTGCCTGTTGAGGCGATAAAGGCCGAAGAAGGCAAAAATCAAAAGCCATATGACGCTGATCACGAGCGCCGGCTCGGGGAAGTAGCTGGCGAGCGGATAGAACCGCCGCGGTCCTCCCAAGCCAATATGAAAGGCCAGCCAGTGAGCGACGACGAGAGCCAGGTTCAGGCTTACGAGGTCAGCGACAATCAGAAGCACCAAGCCCTTAACGCGTCGCATCGTCCCCCTCTCCACCCGTGTCCCGATCCACAAGTCCGTAGTAGACGGATTCCAGCTTAGCGACGCTCCGGTCCCAGCCGTACTTGGCCCGTACGGCGGCCTGGCCGCAGGCGCCGAGGCGGCGCCCCATTGCGGGGTCACGCAGGACATCCACGACGCGTCGGGCGAAGTTTTCGGGGTCGTCGGCGACGAGCAAGGCATCGTCCCGACGCACGTCCAGACCTTCCGCAGCAACGCTGGACGCGACCACGGGCAATCCCAGTGCCAGCGGCTCGAGTACCTTGTTGAGCGTGCCCGCACCGAAGCGGGTAGGACAGACGATCACCGCGCTGCGAAGATAATAGTCACGGATATCCGGGACGGTGCCTGTCACGCGGACGCTCGCCTGTTCGCCAAGGCGACGCACCCTCCTGGGAGGATCCTGACCCACGATCCAAAGCTGCGCGTCCGGTACATCACGGAGGATTCGCGGCCAGATGGAGCGCGCAAAGTACAGGATGCCGTCAGCATTGGGCGCGAAAGCCATGTTGCCGATATAGGCGACGACGTGGCTGTTTCTCTCCGTATGATCCACCGAGAAGTAGTCGAGGTCCACCCCATTGGGTGTAATCTCCACGCGCGTGCCGGGCGCATTAGCCAGAAGCGCCTGCCGATCGATCTCGGAGCACACCAGACAGCAATCGAACGCCTCGAGGATTCGCTCGTAGCGGCACATCTTGCGCCATTCCCAGGCGAGGAAAGGCCGTTTGAACGACGCGGCGTCCGAGGCGATGAAGCGGCTCAGGTAGAGCGACATCGCATCGGTGAGGTCGAGTACGCGGGGGATGCCATCAAGTGACCAGGTGTACTGTGCTAGCCGGATCAGATGTGTGTGGATCACGTCGAATCGCTGGCGGGCCAAAGCCCTTGACAGGGCAGCGTGCATCTTGCTGGAGGCATAGTAGGAGACCTGCAAAGGTGCGGAGTACAGGGCGCGTAAGGCGCAGCTCAGACGGGAATGCCAGGTCGGCAGATGAACCGTCTCAATCGATTCGCAGTAGGGCCGGAGTGCTTCGGTGTGGTCGAGCTCCTTCCGAGAACTGATGAACGCGAGCAGGTGCACAGCGTGCCGGGACGCGAGGCGCTTGACGATGTTGTAGATCTTCAGTTTGTCACCCCTGTGCGGAGGATAGGGAAAACGGGGCGTTAGCAGCAAGATCTCAAGCGGTCGCGCCACCGGATGTCCTCGCTGTCGTGGTACCCAGCACGTCGACGTTGGGCGTGGCGATCATCGCCTTACCGCTGAGCACGCCGCGACCGACGTCCTTCGTCAAGCTTAGGACGGCATCCTACTCAACGTGTCCGACCGAAGAGGACGCGCGATTTCTTCGTGAGATAGGTGAGCGAATTAGACATGCATTGATAGCAGCTCTCGAAGGGTTTGGGGCCGCCAGCCATCCGCTTTCGCATCTCGCGCCACTCGGGGCCATGCCACGTCGCCTGGAAGCCCCCTTCGAAGATGTTGCCGAAGTTGTACTGCTCGTCCATGTGGAGCGCGCAGCAAGGACTGGTCTCGCCCTCGGCGGAGACATAGAGTTGAAGCCAGGGCATCACGCAGGTGCTCTCGGTTTCCTGGACCTCACCGGCGGCCTCCACGCCCGAATATGCGTAGCCTTTCCAGTGGCGTTGCAGATGCGCTTCAAGAAGCTCGAGGTTGGTCTGGAGCGAGGGCGGAATGACATCTTTGAGGCGGCTGAGCAGTTGGGCGTAGCCGTCGACCGATAGGCCTCCGATGATCGTCTCGGTGCGGTCTTCGATCCCGACCAGGCCCGGCAGACGGAAGTGCACGCGCTCGACGCCGTAATCGGGAGCCATCTTGAGCACGCCCATGGCGTCGTCCACATTGTCCTTCATCAGGACGTACTCGAAACCGACCGCAGGGGTCTTGCTACCCCGACGGGCCTTCTCGTCGCGGACGCGTTCAAGCCCGAGGATGATCCGGTCGTAGAAGTCCGCGCCGCGGACTTGAAGGTAACGCTCGGGGCTGGAGGCGTCGATGGAGACGCGTAGGAAATCAAGACCCGCATCGATGACCTTCGCCGCAATGGCCGGGCCCATGGTGAAGTTGGTCGTCACGGTGGTCATCGCACCCACGCGCTTGGCAGCACGAACCATATCGAAGATGCGCTTGGCCATGAAGGGTTCGCCGCGGCCCGCCCAGGTCACGCGTTCGGGCTGCACCTCGCGCAAAAGAACGAGATACTGGTCAAGGTCCATGTCAGAACCGATCGTCACCGAGTTCGTCCGGCTGCAGAATGAGCAGGCTAGGTTGCACCGGCTGGTCGGCTCAATCTGAAGGTGGAGCGGCCGATTGGGAGCCCCTTCTCCACGGCGGAGACTGGAATAGAGCGCCAGCCCTCGGTTCACCCAGCGATCCATCGTCACATCTCTCCCCTCACAGCTGTAAATTCCAACTCAGTCGCCGACCGTGCGGCCGGTTTAGGCCGCGAACGAAAAGGCGCCCGAGCCCAGTGCCAGCGACGCGGGCAGGTCTCCCGAGCGCAGGCGTACACTTCAGTGTAACGCGCCGATAGATCGTCCCACTCGCGCTCCGCTCGAACGAATGCCTTGGCGTGCTCTCCCAAAATCTGTCGCATCCGCTCGTTTTTCGCAAGCTCTATACACCGATCCGCCAGTGCTACCGAGTCCTCAGCCGGAAAGAGGACGCCCGTGTCCCCATTTCGGACCAGTTCGCGCAGGCCGCCCACATCGCTTGCGACGACGGCCACTCCCGCCGCCATGGCCTCTAGCGGTTTGAGCGGCGTGACCAGGTCCGTCAGGCGCGTCCGCAGGCGCGGATAAACGCATATATCGGCGAGCGAATAGTAGGCCCCGATGGCCTCGAAGGGCACGCGGCCCGCGCGAACCACCCAGCGCTCGCAACCCATACGTGCGATCACCGCCTCCATCTGGGGGTTCGTCCCGCCGACGAGCAAAAGCCGCGCGCCAGGCACAGCGGCAGTGATGCGCGGCAGGGCCTCAATCAACAGCGGTAGGCCCTCATAGGGCCATTTCACATTGCCAATGTACGCCAGCACTGTGCAGCCCGATAGACCCAGCGACGCTCCCAACCCAGGCTGGGGTATCGGATCCGCAAATCGATCGACGTTCACCCCGTTGGGCACGACGAACACTCGCTCCTGCGCCACGCCCCGACGGACAACGTCCCCATGCAACCCGTCCGAGATGGTCACGACGGCATCGGCACCCCGCAGCACCGCAGTCTCCGAGGCACGGCGAGCCCTGTATGCAAGAGAGCTGGCACCATACTCGCCCGCAGCGACAGCGTTGTCCTCGTAGAAGCCGCGGACCTCGTAGACGACCGGCGTCGGTGCCCCGCGAAGGGCCCACAAGCTCGCCAGGCCGCACAAGCTCGGCGTATGGGCGTGGACGACATCCACACGCTCGCGCGCGACGAGGTTGGCGACCGCACGCTTGAGGGCCCATAGCTGCCTCCACGCCGCGCCTACAACGTTCGCGCCCGTCCGCATATACCGGACACCGTCGATCCGCTCCTCTCCGCTCGCAGCCCCGTGCTTAGGCGAAGTCACGACCAGAGGCTCCCAGCCAAGCGCCCGCTGGGCGTCCGCGATGGCTTTGCTGCGCACGGCGCTTCCATCAAGATGGGGCACCGAATGCGGCAGTACGTGTAAGATGCGCACGACCGTTCAACCCGCCCCAACAGCCGTGGAGGTAGCCGGGCTCTCGGTGGCCCATCCGAGAACCGCCCCGTAGACCTCGGAGATCCTGCGAGCGATCTCAGGGTAGGCGAACCGACTTCTAGCGCGCGCCGCGATTGCCTCTCGGTCTTGACTAGCCCGCGTAGTTAACTCAGTGGCTAACGCCTCAGCCAAGGCGCGAGTGTCTCCAACCGACACGAGCCTGCCGGTGGCGGCGGTCACGATGTCTTCGGCTCCCCCCGAGCGCGTGGCCACCGCGCGTAGACCACACGCGAGCCCTTCGACGAGTGCGACACCGAAGCCCTCTGCGAGACCGGGCAGGACTATGACGTCCGAGGCACCAAGCCATGTGGCCACCGCGGCATTATCCGTGCGCTCGACGACCCGGACGGATATGCCAATATCCAGGCGCGCGGCCAGCCCTTCGGCATCCACCTCGTCGTACCCAGGCCCACGGCGGCCAAGCAGAACGAGTTCGGCGTCGGGAAGTGCCCTCGCCACCTCAGGCCAAGCGTGCAGAAGCGTATCCAAACCCTTGACGCGCACGAAGTTGCCAACATAAATCACCCGAGGCCTCTGACCATCGAGCCCCAGACGTTCACAAGCCGCACGTCGGTCCTGAGGCGCGAAGCGAAGTGGATCGAAGCCGTTGGGCACGCAATGCACGCGCTCGGATGGAGCGCCGAGCGCCATCGCTTTACGGACGAGGTCCTGGCTCGGCGCAAGGATCGCGCTGCATCGCTGAAACGCCCAGCGAATCTGGGGCGCAAGCCAGCGGTTCCGGCCGTAGGAGTTCAAGTCACTACCATGTAGAGAGACCACCAGCGGCAATCCCAGCCGCGAAGCGACCAGCGCGGCACCAACACCATCGGGGAAGGCGAAGTGCGTGTGGACGAGGTCGCAGGCCCTCAGGGCCGAACCGCTCGGTCCCCGCATGATGGCGCGGGCGAGCACCGCCCCCATCGCCGGAAAGCCCAGCCGCCACGGCAGCGCCGGGTAGCGCGGGTGAAAGACCGGCCGCCCGGCACGCGTCTCACGCCCCGGCACACACGCGAACGCGTACCATTTGGCGCGGACCCGCCAGCGAGGGAACCACGGCACCGGTGCGACGACCGCGACATCAGCGTGCGGCGCCAAGTGGCGCACCTCCTCCTCCACAAAGACGCAATGCGTCGGGTCGAGCGCGTTAGGATAAAGGCGCGTGACAACGACGACGCGGGGTGTCCCCCTTGACGATATCGGATCGGGTAGGCTCATCGGTTATCGTTGCCACGGTGAGTCCAATCGCTCAAGCGAGGCCGCACCAGGACGCCGACTCCCACGCCACTGGCGCGGATGAAGGCCCGAGCGATGAGCGCCGCCCACAACAGTGCTGTGACGGAGGCCACCGCGCCCGCAGCGGCAAGGCCCCACAGCGGCACGAGCAGGACGTTCAGGGCCAGGTTGAACCCAACCGCCACAGCCGGCGCCCAGACAGCTACAGCAGGGTAACCCCGTCCCCACAGATTGGTGTTCAGGATGGAGCCCCAGGCGAAAGCCGCCACGCCTGGAAGCATGGCCACGAGGGGAACGTACGCGCCAGCGAACGACGGGCCGAAGAACGCCGCGATCACGGGCCGTCCCACAAGGGCGAACCCGATCCCACCCAGCAGGGCGAGCGCTAGAAGCATGCGGGCAATACGCGCTGTCAGCAGATCCGCCTGGCCGCCACCGCCCCGGCTCGCCATAGGGAATAGGACCTGACCGGCGTAATTGGCGAACATCTGGGCGAACTGTGCGAAAACTACGGCGATACTGTAGACTCCCGACAAACCCGTGCCCACCAGCCGGTTGACGACAAGGAGGTCCAGGCGCCGGAGCGCGAAGAGCAGGATGTTGCCGCTGGTCGCGCGGGAGGCGACGGGCAGAGCCGTGCGCAGGGTTCGCCAGGAGAACCCTTGGGGGGAGACGATTCGCCTACGCAGGATCACCAGGCCCAAACACAGCCCCGCCGCAGTCGCCAAGGCCCAGACGAGCATCACAGCGGTCAGGCCAGCCCCCAGACCGTAAAGAACAACCGCGTTGCCCGCCAGAGCCACGGCCGTCCAGGTCAAGGGCACCAGAGCGTACGCGGTGAACGCCTCCAGGCCGTGGAGGATGGACTGAGTCTGCTGCGACATCAGCGCTAACACGGCGATCCCCGCCGCAGTCCCAAGGTGCCACGTCTCCACGCCCGTCAAAAACCCAAGGAGCGGACCGCGAGCCAGCCAGACGCCCGCGACCAGGACCCCTCCGATCAAGGTAGCATAAACCAGCCCATTGGCTAGCAAGGCTTTTGCGCCAGCCCTATCGCGGCCCAACTCGCGGACGTTGGCAAGCCTCAACCCCTCGCCCAAGACGAGGGTGGCGAAAAGCACTGCGGTCATCAGGACAGCATACTGCCCGCGGCCGGTGGGTCCGAGAGCGCGCGCAAGGATGACGTTGTTAGCGAAGCCCAGCCCGATGACACCGAGGTTGGCGCTCAGGACGGTGCCGAGACCGCGAAGGTAAGCCCACGGATCGGCCGTGGATGGTAGGGCGGCCGCCTCGCCACTAGAGTCCGTTCCGGCCTGCAGCGTCCCCGATGTTCCTGAACCCCCCTCGAAGGATAGTCCCGACGTCACCGCCGTTTCCAGAGGGAGCGAAGCTCGCCTTCGATACCGTGCAGGAGTTGGCCCGCCTCGGAGGAGCCGCCGCGCAGGTCACGTATGTACTGGGTGACGATCACCCCGAAGATGGAGGCGAAGATGGAAAGGGCGCCGGCGATGGCGACAATGGCCGTGCGATGGGGCTTCGCCTTTTTCTCCGGCGACCGTGCCCGGTCGAGGATCTGCACGGTCGAGGTCGTGTTGCGTTCCTCGATCGACGCCTCCATAAATTCCTGCGCGAGCAGATCCGCCAGGGCGCCGCGGACAGACACTTCCCGCTCGAGCTCCAAGGACGTCATGGCCATCTCGGGAATCTCGACCAGCGGCATGAAGAGCTGCTCCATGAACTGATCATCGGCCCCGTCCTTCTGATCGCCCCCGTAGATCATCTCCCGAAGCTGCTCGCGCTTGGTGCGAAGCTGGTTTTTCGTTTGCACGATCTCGGGATGGACGGATCCGAGCGAGCCGCCGAACGATTCCAGCTTCACTTCGAGACTCAGGACCTCCATGTACAGATGCGCAACCGACGAGATCGTCGCCCGAGCCTGGTCCTCGAGCGAGATCGCTTTGTTACGCTCCTGGAATTGCTGCAGCCTTGCCTGCGCCTCGCGCAGCTTCACCGTGTTACGATCGAGCTGTTTCTCGACGAACTGGCGGCGGTCGCCGGCGCTCGACCAGTTGATGAGCTTGTTGATCCGGTCGAGCTCGTCCACGTGAGCGTTGGCGATGTCCGCAGCGCGGTCCCGGTCTCGGTCGTAGACGGTGACCTGAATGAGACCTTCACGGGTCATCTCGACTTCGACGTTACCGCGCAATTGCTCCACCGCGTCTTGGAATAGGTCAACGTCGTAGACTTCCATCAGCCTGAAGCGCGAGACGAGCGTATCGGAGACGGATCGGCTCCTGAGGATGCCCATGAAGATCTCGGTCGGCGAGCCCTTCTCTCCCAGCCGTAGCGTGGTCACAGGAATTGAAGCCAGGATGTCCTTGAGGCCAAAGCCCTGCTTCTGCTCCTGAGGCGGCAGGATCAGGGCGACTCCCGCGTACCACGGAGGCAGGAGCAGACTGACGACGGCCGCAACCAGACAGGTCGCCACGAAGTTCCAAAAGATCAGCTTGCGCGCCCGCAGCGCAACGTACAGGTACTGAAGCAGGTCCGTGCCTCTACCCACCCCGCCGTCCTCCGGTGGTACCGTCACGGGTGCCTGCGGCTGGTCATGTGCCATCCATCAACACTCCGTCCCGTGGGCTCGAACTAACGCCGCGTTGCCTCGCGCGAACCGCTTCATTGCGTCGCTTGGCGCACCACGATCAAAACCGTCGCTGCTTCAGCCAGCGTGGTGATCAAGGACTGCGTGCTCTCCCAGAACCTCAGGTCCTGCTTCTCCGGCACGAAGATGGAGTCGCCGGGGCCGATGATGTCGTCATCACGGGGCTTCAGCCACTGGCCGCTGTCGCGTTTGATGATCCGCGCGCCGCCGCGGTTGGCCTTCCGCGCGTACCCGCCGGCGACCTCGATATACTCCCCAAAGGTCCGCCCGGCCAGATAAGGTACCAGACCCGGACTTTCCACCTGGCCCGTGATTTCGATGGAGACGCGCTTCTCGGGGATCCGGATCACATCGCCCCAATCCAGCAGAGTGTCCTCGCTCTCCTCGCCCTCCTCGAAGAGCTTCTGAAAGTCGGTGGCCATCAGTCCAGGCCGCTGGCGCCATCGCGCCCGAAAGTACTGCCGCTCCTCCTCGGTCATGTCGGCGACGGGGACGAACTTCAGGCGCTCGAACTCGGGATCGCGCAGCTCGGTCTGCGTTCTGCGGAAGATGCGGGCCTCCCCGAGCGAGGCCTCAGGAAGGAACCCTCCTGCCATCGCGATCATGTCCGTGAGGTACGTGCTGTCATCAATGGCGTACGTCCCCGGGTAGTAGACCGCCCCCACGACGGACACATCGGGCTTGAGATGCCAGCCCGGCTTCTGGCGGACGTACACCCGGTCGTCCAGACGCAAGGAGAAGCGTTTTTCAGGCCGCGCTCGTACGATAGGAAGCTCACCAAAATCGCTCTGGAGCGCAGCCATCGGCTCCGACGGCGCGGCATCTCCCGCGGCCAGATAGTCGCCGAGGTCCATGGGGATGCGCTCGATGTTCTCTCCATCCTCGCGGAAGCGGACGACCTCGGCTTCGAGAGTATACGCCGCGGCCGTGAGCCCGCCCGCGAGGTTGACCAGAGTCACCAGGTCATCCCCAGGAGCCAGCTCATAAGTGCCCGGACGCGACACCTCGCCGTAGATCCAGATATTTTCCTTCTTCGGCGGGACGTAGATGATGTCACCGATGTTGACGTAGGGATTATAGCCGACGTCGCCATCGAGGGCGAAGCGTTGCAGATCGGCGTAGAATGTCTGTCCACCCTGCCGGCGCACCTCAATGCGTCGTTCCGACCCCTGGGCCGATATGCGCCGCTCGCCACCCCCTATTTCCCTTGTTTCCCTGCCCTTTCTCAGTCCACCCGCGCGAGCGATCGCATCGGAGACGCGGTCCACCGCCGCAGCCAAATAGGTTCCGGGCCGGGTGACCTCACCGGTGACGAAGACGCGAAAAACGCGAAGATTGGAAAGCGAAGCGGTGATCTCGACCCCGGGATAGCTTTCGTGGGCGGCATTGATGATCGCGCGCTTGGTGTCCGCAAGGCTAAGACCCGCCACGTGGACCACGCCGACCGACGGGATGATGAGGTCGCCTTCGGGGGTGATCGTCAGCGTGTGCAAGAAGTTGATCTCACCCCACAGGTAAACCACGATGTCGTCGCCCGGGCCCACAATGTACTCCTCGGGGTCAACGACCTTATCGAGGGCGGGCCGGTCAACCGGTACGGTGCCGGGCTGCTCGATGACGGCTTCCTCCTCGAGCATCTGCTCCGCTCCCTCGCCCAAGGAGGGGAATTCCTGGAGCGCCGGGGGTCCAGAGGCTTTAGCCTTCTGCTGCGTCTCTCGTTCGAGCAGATCGCGCACTGTCTGAGCTTGCGCGACCATCGCGGTGGCCGCGACAAGCAGTACAGTCGCAAGTATCTTCACCGCGCAACTGACCTTGAACACGGGTTCGCCTCCACGGCATGCGCCTCCCACCGGAGGGGCATCAACGATCAATCTGATCGGCTCCTAGATCAATGAATCTACGTCTCTAGCCCTAAGAGTGTCAACCCCTTTGCCCTCCGTGGAACAGCTAGGGCCGAAGCCCTCCGTTCACCGGGACCGGCGACAGACATCATCCGGCTAAGGCCCACGAACGTCGCCGCGGTCATTCTTGGCCCTGTACGAGAGCAAGACACCCCCCGCGGAGATGGCGAACAGCACCGTCCAGAACAACCAGTGCGGCAAGAGGTGCTCCGGTTCCGAGGGGCCCTCGTGAACGAGGAAACCAACCTCGTAGGCTTCGAGCAGGAGCTTCACCGCGATCCACCCGATGAGCAGGTAAGCCGTCGCCTCCAGCTTGGGCAGCTTTTCGAGCAGACGGATGAAGAAACCCGCCACAAAGCGCATCGTGATGACGCCCAGAATGCCCCCCGTGTAGATGACCCAGAGCTTGTTGGACACACCGACGGCGGCCAGGATGGAATCCACGGCGAAGGCTATATCCGTCATCTCGACGACGAAGACCGTTCTCCAGAAGCCGACGTTGCCCTCAACGCTCTCCGCCTTACGCGAAGCCTTGTGCTTCCGCACAAAATGGGCGACGGCCAGGTACGCCAAATAGCCGCCTCCAGCGGCTCGTAAGTACCAGGATTGGAGGAGAAACTTAACCGTGGCGAGCGCCGCAAACCGAAAGACGAAGGCCCCCGCGATGCCGTAGAGCAGAGCTTTCTGCTGCTGATGTTTAGGCAGACGGCCGACCAGAACGGCCAGCACGAGGGCGTTGTCGGCGGATAGCAACCCCTCCAGGACAATGAGGGTACCGACCACCACGATGTCTTCAAGCATCGAACCTCCAGGGATTCGCCTGGATCCAGCACTCGGATCGGTCAGAGGTGGAATTCACGGACTGGGCTACGTTTCGAGGACGAACATCGCCGTGGGGCGATTTTGCATGGCGGAGACGACATCCACGCCCGTGACGCCCCGGGCTTTGAGGGCTGCTATGCACGCCCCTACGGCAAGCAAGGGCGCGTTGTTATCGGCGCTCAAATGCCCCAGAACGACCCGGCGTACGCCGTCGGCGGCCAGATCGGCCACCAGCTCGGCGGCGTCGCGGTTCGAGAGGTGGCCGGTACGGCTACGAACCCGCTGCTTGACCTCGGGGGGATAGTGGCCGCCGAGCAGGAGCACCTCGTCATAGTTCGCTTCGAGGACCACCAAGTGGGCGCCTCGGAGCCGCTCGCGTACCAGTTGGGAGGGATAGCCCAGATCCAGGGCGATGGCAACGGTCGATCCCCCATCTCCCAAGACGTACTGGACGGGGTCGGCGACGTCGTGCGGGACGGGAAAGGCCTCGATCGCGAGATCCCCCACGCGAAAGGCGGCGCTGCGCTCGATGGTCACGATGTTCGCGACGCCGTCAAGCGACGCCCTGGATTGAGCCAACGCGCCGAGGGTGCCCGCCGTGAGAAAGACGCTCGCGCCGACCCGCCTGGCGAAAGGCCCGAGACCCCGCACGTGATCCTGGTGCTCATGTGTGACCAGGATGGCCTCGATGGCGTGGGGATCAACCCCCACGAGCGTCAGCCGGCGCGTCAACTCGCGCGCGGAGAAGCCGGCATCCACCAGGACCTGGGTGGCGCCTGAGCTGACGTAGATCGCGTTTCCTGAGCTGCCGCTGCCGAGGATGCATACACGCATCGGGAGCTTTCCCCCAGACGAGGGACTAGGACGGATCGCGGCGGACCTCCACGGCCGCTCGAATTCGTTCAAGAAAAACCTCCGCGCGCCTACGGACGCCCTCGGTGTAATCACCGCACCCATCGTGGTGAGTGATGCCGCGGCCCACGTTGACGATCAAGGGCACGGCGGCCGCTTGGCTCCATGCCGCACCGACTGCGGCTGACAGATCGCCGCCTTGCGCCCCAACGCCGGGGACGAGGAAGGTCCGGTCGGGAGCTACGGCCCGCACGTCTGCAATGATCCGGGGATCACGTGCGCCCACGATCAGGCCGCAGCGCTCCGGGGGGGCCCAGGTGCAGGCGCGTCTGGCCACCGCAAGGTAGAGCGGCCCGCCATCAGTCGCATGCGTCTGGAAATCAACCGCCCCCGGGTTAGACGTAGCGCACAGGACGAAGGCCGCTTTATCAGGCCATGCGAAAAAGGGCGCTATGGCCCCTCCACCGAGGTAGGGGCTGACCGTGACGGCGTCGGCCCCCAGCCAGTCGAAGCACGCCCGGGCATAGCGCTCCGATGTCTCGGCGATGTCGCCGCGCTTGGCATCGAGGATGACCGGCACGTCGTCCGGCACCGTTTCAATGATCGCCATAAGCGCTTCGAGGCCCCTTATGCCCATCGCCTCGTAGAACGCGGCGTTCGGTTTGTAGGAGCAAGCCAGATCGCCCGTCGCCTCGATGATCGCCCTAGCGCACGCCTGGACCCCAGCGGCATCGGCGGAAAAGTCCGGCGGCAGTCTCGCGGGGTCGAGGTCGAGGCCCACGCAGAGCCAGGAACGGCGTCCGTTGACGGCAGCCGCCAGCTTCGCGACGAAGCTGCGTTCAGCGTGCTCGTACCGGGTCGGCACGGCGTTCATTTCGGTAGTCATGGCCTGGCAAGCCTCCGAAGGCGGTGCAAGCCCATCCATCAAAGCAACGAAAACGGATCCACATCCACGTCAACATCGACTCCATCCCCCGTCACTGCAGAGCGGATCTGCGGCCAGACCGCCCGCCACGCGTTCACCAGACGGACCGTGCTAGAGCCCTTGAGCAGCACGCGCCAGCGATAGCGGTCGCGGATCTTGGCGATGGCCGCTCGCGAAGGCCCCAGGACATCGCCGATCCCCCCGAGCGCCGGTTCCAATGCCCGGACGACACCCATGGCGGCACGCTCGACCGCCGCCTCGTCCCGCCCGCGTAGGAGCAGCGTTACCAGACGCCCAAAGGGCGGGTAGCTCAGCTCGCGGCGGAAGGCCAACTCGGCCTTAGCGAAGCCCAGATAGTCATGTGTTCGGGCCGCGACGATCGAAGGGTGCTCGGGCTGGTAGGTCTGGACGATCACCGCCCCGGGAACCTCACCCCGGCCCGCGCGGCCCGCCACTTGTGTGAGAAGCTGAAAGGTACGCTCGCCCGCGCGGAAATCGGGCAGGTGCAGGCCCACATCCGCCTCAACGACGCCCACGAGGGTCACCTCGGGGAAATCTAGACCTTTGGCCACCATCTGCGTTCCCAAGAGAATGTCGTACTCTCCCGCCGCGAAAGCCCTGAGAATGCGGGCGTGGGCGCCTGTGCGGCGCGTCGTATCCACATCCATCCGCACCACGCGCGCTTCGGGAACCACCTCGCGCAGGGCCTCCATGACGCGCTCGGTTCCAGCACCCCTGAGGACCAGTTCCCGACCCTGGCAGAGCGGGCAGACCGCCGGTGGGCGCTGGGTGTAACCGCAGTAGTGGCAGATGAGCTGCAGGAGGCTCCGATGGTAGACGAGCCGTACCTGGCAGTGCGCGCAGTTCTGGGCCCACCCGCAGTCGATGCAGGTCAGCGCGGGACAGTAGCCCCGGCGGTTCTGGAGCACGATCGCCTGCTCGCCGCGGCCCAAGTGCTCGACGAGCGCCGTCCGTAGGCGTTCGGACAGAAGACCACGATTACCGCGCCGCCGCTCGGCTCGCATATCCACGACGACCACCTCCGGTAGTGAGCGCCCGTCCACCCGCTCGGGCAACTCCAGCCGCTCGACGCGCCCCTCCTGGCTGCGCCAGAAAGTCTCCAGACCGGGCGTGGCCGAGCCGAGAAGCAGCACCGCTCCAGCATCGCGGGCGCGGACGGCCGCGACATCGCGGGCATTGTACTTGGGGTCCGGCGCCTCCTGTTTGTACGAGCCGTCCTGCTCCTCGTCCACGACGATCAGCCCCAGCGCACCCACAGGGGCGAAGACGGCCGACCTAGGACCGACCACCACGGCTGGACCCCCGCCCCCCAAAGCGCGCCAGGCCGCCGCCCGCTCAGCGGAGGCCATCCCGCTGTGCAGAAGCGTCACGACTTCTCCGAAGCGTGCCCGCACCGCTCCGGCGAGCTGCGACGTGAGCGCAATCTCCGGCGCCAGGAAGATCGCGCTTCGTCCCTGAGCCAGCACGACGCCGATCGCCCGAAGGTAGACGGCCGTCTTGCCGCTGCCGGTCACACCGTGGAGCAAGATGGTGCTGAACGTCCGTTGGTCCAAGACCTGGCGGATGCGCCCTGAGGCGATCTCTTGCGCCAGCGTGAGCTCTTGAGGCGCAGCGGAGCCAGGAACGGTGTAGCGCTCCATCCTGGGCGGCTCCGGCACCCTCATCAACCGGACCGCACCCCGCTTCACAAGCGCCCGAAGCGGCGCCTCGGAGCTATTGGTCGCCTCGAGCAGCACGGTAACGGCCACCTCGCCGCCAGCCTCTTCTAGCGCATCGAGCAGTGCGCGCTGCTTTGGCCCACGCATCTGGCCGCGCGACCCAGCGGCAGCCACAAGCGTCGCCACCCGTACACCGTGGTCCAGGGGACCAACCGGAGGCTGCTCGCCGACCTCCTCGATCACGCCAGCGGCGAGGAGAGACCGGATCGCGCCATCGAGGCGACGCCGGCGCAAGCGGCGCCTAAGATGGCTCAAGCTCACGGCACGGCCCTCGACGAGCGCCTCGACGAGCGCCGCCTGGACCGGCGCGCGGTTTCGCAATGCTTTGCGGGCAGCGTCATTCAACGGGACAACCAGGCGAAGCCGGCGCACGCTCGCGGGCGTGAAGCCGCCGGGCGTGGCGGCCGCAAGGACTTCGCCCCAGGCGCACCCGTAGTAACCCGCCACCCAACGGGTGAGCTGCAGAAGCTCGGGACCCAAGAGAGGCGATGGGTCGAGGACCCGCACCACATCTCGAAGTTCCCCCGGCGGCGGGGTCTGGGGGCAATCGACGACGAAGCCCGTGACGGTCCTCGGGCCTAGCGGCACCAGTATACGCGAGCCCGGTTGCGGCGCGGGCTGGAGGGAAGCGGGGACGCGGTAGGTCAGGGGCTCAGGCACCGGACCCGCCACCGCGACGGCCACCAGAGCCTTCGTCGTCCCGACCTCGGGGCGGTCAACTCGAATCAAGCGAGGAACCGGAGGGTTCACGAACCCTATAGCCCGGAGGGCAGAAACTCAGAAGGGGCTGACCGAGCCTGGCGGTCATCGAAGCCAGCCGTACGAGGGGTAGCCCGACCACATTGTAAAAGCAGCCTTGAAACTCGGTGATGAAGAGCGCGCCGAGGCCCTGGGCCGCGTACGCCCCCGCTTTGTCCATCGGCTCGCCGGTGTTGACATACCAGGCGATCTCCACATCGTTCATCGCACGTAAGGTGACGCGGGTCCGCTCGACCTCCACCAAACCACGCAAACCACGCGCGCGAACCGTGTCACAGACCGCGACGGCGGTCAGCACGTCGTGTGTCCCTCCCGCAAGCCGGCGCAGCATGACGCGTGCGTCCTCGGGTCCGTCTGGCTTGCCCAGCACGTCATCCCCAAGGACCACGATGGTGTCAGCGCTGACAAGCAGCCCCTCCCCTGCAAGCGGCGCTACCGAGGCCAGCTTCACACGCGCTCGCGCGCGCCAACTCCACGGGATCCGCGCCCCTCAGATCGGGTTCAACGACCGAGGGAGAGATCACATCGAAGACTAAGCCCAACTGAGCGAGGAGAGCCGAGCGCCTGGGAGAGCTCGAGGCGAGGATCAATCGAGGGCAGCGGCCTTCGACGGACTCAGGACGGCGTCTTACGACGCGTCTACGTTCGCTCACCGCTATGCACGAGAAGCGTCACCGGACCGTCGTTGGCGATCTCAACGAGTTGCCGCTCGCCAAAGAAGCCCGTAAGGACATCAAGTCCCGAAGCCCGCAACCTCCCGACGAAAGCATTGAAGCACGCCCGAGCATTGTTCGGCGGCGCAGCGCGCGTGAACGAGGGGCGACGCCCGCGGGTCGTGTCAGCGCAGAGGGTGAACTGGGCCACAGCCAGCATCGCCCCACGGACGTCAACAACCGACAGGTTCATCTTACCATCGTCGTCATCGAAGACCCGCAGCGCCAGACATTTTCGCGCGACCTGCTCCGCCTCTCGAGCATCGTCACCCTGCTCTACTCCAGCGAGCAGTACCAAGCCGGGACCGATTGCCCGCCTCGGCAACTCTGCGCCACCGACGGCGGCGTGGCTCACGCGCTGCAACAGGACAACGATGGCGCTCGCCACCCAACCCGCCGGTGCGGGCCAAAATGCGGGGCAGGGAGCGGACGCCCCCTGCCCTGTACTTCAACTGAATGCGTGACCCGTGACGTCGTTGCTGGTGTGACCCTTTGAGGTTCAGCGTCGACGCCAAAGGCTTCACTCATTGCACAGCCGACTTGAGCCTCTTCCCCGCCTTGAACCTCGGCACACGGGATGCGGGAATCTGGATCGAAGCCCCGCTCTGCGGATTACGGCCCATTCGCGCCGCACGCTGGCTCACCGAGAAGGCACCAAAACCCACGAAGGTTACCTTGTCGCCCTCCTTCAGCGCATCGCTGATGCTGTCGAGGACCGAGCTAAGAACGGCGGCAGCCTGTGTCTTGGGAATCCCAGCATCTTCAGCAGCGTGGGCGATGACGTCGTCTCTCGTCATCTCTCCTCTCCTTTCCCGGAGTGAACTATATGCACTTCCCACTATTAAAAGCCATGCGGCGCCGTCTTGTCAACACCTTTTGGGGCTTAGCGTGAGATTTTCTGACGCCACGCTAGAAACGGCCGACGCTCCCAATGCCACGCTTGTGCTCGAACTTCACGTCCGGCAACGCTTTAATATTGATCACGAAGTAGTAACCTTCCCGCGGGCCACTTGGGCGCCAGCGGAAGCGCGCTTCCCAGCAATGCAGGTCGCGGCGGGCGCTCAACGCAGGGTTGCTGACCTCGATTCCATCGCTCCGCGGGTCCGACAGCGTCAGGTGCATTCGGTAGCTGAACCACCATTTCGTGCTCGGACTCAAGGCGATCTCCGGTTCGAGCCATTGCCTGCGCTCCGAGCCGTCGGTCCTACGCCTGATCCCCAAGTGGTGACGCAAAGCGAGTCTTGAGCCGCGGGTCTGCCCCCCTCCCAACGACCGATCCTCGCTCAGCCCGCGCGGCCCCGCACCGAAAGCGGATGGCGCCGACCCGCTGCCCACCGACCCGCCGACCGTCAGCGAGGTGGTCATCGTCACGCTCGTCAACCGAGGAAAGCCCAGCGCCTCGGTGGTCTCATCGCGGTAGAAATCGTGAGACGACCGGAGGCGAATATCGAAAGCCCTCGAGGGTTTGACTGCCGCTGAGACGCCCAGATTGGAGAGGCGTCGGCGCGCTTTCTCGAAGTCGTAGCCCAGCGAGAAATCCATCTCTATCAGGTCCAGCTTGCGCGCCGCCTTGCCCTCACCCAGCTTGATCTGGAACGTGTTGCCCAACCGGCTCGTGAGCGCAAACTGGCGCGCGCCGCTCTCTCTTCCAACGCTCCCCACCGTCGGGAAACGATCAAGATTGCCGAAGCCGGGACGGAAGCGTACGGAGAGCGAGGGGCGGACGACATGGCGCAACGCGCTTACGGGACCAAGCTGCGCCCGGAACAAGCCGTAGAGTGTCGTGCTCAAGCCGAGCGAGGTGCCGAAAGTGCCCCGCCGCACCAGCCACCGGTTCGACAGGTCCTCGTCGAACCAGGTCTCGCGCAGGTCGACCCGTGGGGAGACGTCAAGCCAGCCGCCGAGCCGCTGCGGACTTCGCAGCAACGCGACGTGGTCGAGGGCGACACGACGCTCGTTAGGCCTACCGGCCCGCAACGCGTTCTGGTGGACGAGGCGCGCATTGTAGCGGACATAGGTCGTGGCCAGAAAACCACCGTGCCCTTCAGGGCGGCTAGCACGACCGATCCGCCCGGCTGCCGCACCGCGACGTAGGGTCCGCTCTGGTAGACGGAAACCGACTGACGGCAGCATCTCGCTCACGTCGTCCTGGTCCAGGCGCTCGGTGCGAGACAGGCGCACCTCCAGGCTCGCGCCGTCCTGCCACCGGTGGTCCAATGCGAGGTCGGACCGGATCTGCTGCGATGCGCGGACGGTGAGGTCGTCCGAGTTGTCCCGGAAGAATCGCCTGTCGCTGACGAAATTGGCGTTGGCCTTCAGCGTGGTGCGCTGCCCGAGCTCTTGATGGTGACGCCAGTTGAAATCCCAGCGACTGCGCCGGGCAGCGCCGGCCCTGGACTCGCGTTCGAAGGAGCCGCCGATGGCGCCGCCCATTCTGTAGCGCAGGGCATAGCGGAAATCCCCCTCGAAGAGAAAGCCCGCGCGCTCGCGGAGGCGCCCGCGTACCAGGAGGTCCCAGCGGTCGCTGGGCGCGAAATAGTAACCGAGGTTCTGGGCGTAGCGTCCGTCGCGCGAACTGGAACCTATGCGGGGAACGAGTAGGCCCGAATGCCGGCCCGGCTCGATAGAGAAGACGAAAAACGGCAGCCACAGAATGGGCACCTTTCTGATGTACATAGTCACCGATCGCGCGACGGCAATTCGCTCCTTGATGACCTTCATCGCGTCCGTGTCGAAATGATAGTGGGGCGCGGTTTCGAGATCGCAGGTGGTGTAACGACCCCGGGCGACGTTGAGAACGTCCTCAGCCTCTCTCTCGATGTGGTCGCCGCGGTAGAAGCCATCCTGGAACGTGGTACGCGCCCTGCGCACCTGGCCTCGCCGGGTGGTCAGGTTGTAGGTCATGGTCTCACCGTAGAGCACCTCTTCACCGTCGCGGAAAATGGGCGTTCCTGCCAGACCCCCGGGGGCGGAGGTATCGGGCACACCCGCCGCGTAGAGGACGTTGGTCCCGGCGTCATAGCGAATGATCTCCGCCTCGAGCTCCCTCTGTCCGAACGCAGCCTTGGCGTCGCCAGTCAGGACGATCTCCTGAGTCGTGGGGCTGTACTCGATGCGCTCGGCCGAATAGGTCAGCGAATCGGGAGGTAGGGATGCCGCGCTCGCCAGAGCGGGCAGAAGCACTATCGTGCACATGACCCGAGCCGCACGGCGGGCCACAGAGGTGAGCCGAATCATCCCACCTACTAGACGCCTCAGTACAGCGGCGGTTGATCCGATCAACGACGGGAAGGGAGCGAAATGGGTTCTGGCGAAGCCCTAAGCGGCGCTATGCCCCGCTGCATTCGCGGTCGACGACCAATCGAGTCATCTCACCTGAGGAAGGGTGAAATCCCGAGCGCCAGCGACCAGGTGATACATGCAGAAGCACTCCCAGGCGAATGGGAAAAAGCCGACGAAGCCCAGAAGCGGCATCTCGAAGATCTTGATGTTCTCCGTGAAGGGCACGGTGTAGATCCATTTGGTGACCGCCCAATAGTTCCAGAACTCCCACAGAAAGCCGCATACGCCGCCCGCGACCAAAAGCGCAACTATCCGCCCCGGTTTGCCCTCGGCGAGATCGCCCAGTAAGGAGGGTCGGCGCAAAAGATAGTTCAGGGGGTCGCACAAAAGGACGAACCCCCCCCAGACGGGCGCGAACACATAGCGAGAGGGATAGGCCAAGGGCAGAATCACCATGGCCAGGCCCATCACGATGAAAACGCGGATGGCGTCGTCGGAAACGACCCACGGGCGCGTTCGCCAGCGGTCCCAACCGGTGAGGGCGGTAACGAGGTCGCGCGTCTCCATGATGCCGGGGGTGATGGTGGCAAACGCCAGGGCATAGGCCGTGTAGCGCAACAAGCGCGACTCGTAAAGACCAACGTAGTGCCAGTTGTCAAGGAAAAGGTTGTAGAACTCGAAGATGACCCAAAGACCGGCGGAAATCGGGAACATCCACAGAAATGGCCGTCGCCACGAGGTGATCATTGAGCCGCCGCGCAGCTTCTCGACGAGCCCATCGGCGAGGAGGATGTAACCGTACCAGCAGATCGGCGTCATCCAGAGCCCGATGAACCGGACCCCCATGGCTAGCAACACCTCGGCCAGGATGATGGCCACGAGACCGGCCCAGCCGTAGAGCGGAAAACGTCGCCCGTGGTCGGCCGCGTTCATAAGGGGAACAGCCACCGGATCCGGACGACCAACTTCGCTGTGGAGATGCGGGCCGGGCAAGGCGGCCGGGGCCAACTCAGCAAGGTCTCATCCGAAGGAGTTGTTTCACCCGGACTCGCGATAGAAGGTGCTGGCGTCGTCGAGGATGCGGCGCTCGCGCTCGGTCAGACTGCTCGCCCCTTCGCGTGCGATCTTGTCCAAGATCGCGTCCACGACCTCGCGCACGTTCTCACCCTCGACCTCCTGCCGCCGGATGACCCGTAGGTGATGCCGGGCGCGCCTGTGGCGCCAGCGTTCGAAGAAGACGGTCAACCGCCAGAACTTCTTCAGGTACACGTAGCCGACGGCCATGCCGCCGAGGTGCGCGAAACGTCCGATGCCGTCCGATTGCGAGTACTGGACGGTCTGAAGGAGCTCAATGCCGCCGATGATCAGCACCAAGTGCTTGGCCTTAAGGGGAATGATGCCGAAGATCCAGACCAGGTCCTCGGGGAACATCAACGCATAGGCCATCAGGATGCCGAAGACCGCTCCCGAGGCGCCGATGGTGGGCGCGACCGAACCAGGCGAGAGGATGACCGTCGCAAGGCCCGCACCGATGCCGGTGACGGCGTAATACTTCAGGAAATCGCGCGAACCCCAGGCGCGCTCGATGCGACAGCCGAACATCCACAGCCACAGCATGTTGAAGGCCAGGTGCCACACGCCACCATGTAGGAACATGTAGGTGACGACCTGCCAGAGCATGCCGCGGCCAAGAACCAGAGCCGGTGTGACGCCAAAATAGTGGACGATAAGGCCGTAATCGAACACCCACTCCAAGAGGAAGATCGCGGCATTGGCGATCAAAAGGAGCTTGACCACTGGGGTCAGTGCTCCGCCGCCGAAGGTCATACCCGACCGCCCGTAATAATAGCTCATCGCCGCTGCCATCTGCGCTTTAAGGCGAGCTCGTAACGGTGACCCGCTCTAGGTAAATCGGCTCCAGAGGATTATCCCGACGGTCGCGCGGCACGCTGACGATCTCGTCCACGGTCTCCATGCCCTCCTGCACGTGCCCGAACGCCGTGTACTGACCGTCGAGATGGGGCGCATTCGCCACGCAGATGAAGAACTGTGATCCGGCCGTGTGAATGCCGCGCGAGCGCGCCATCGAAAGGGTGCCACGCACATGCTTGCGGGCGTTGAACTCCGCCTCAATCGCGTATCCGGGGCCGCCCTGCCCATCGTTTGTACGGTCGTCATCCTTAGTGTTGGGGTCGCCCCCCTGGACCATAAAACCCGGGATAACCCTGTGAAAGTACGTGCCGTCATAAAAACCCGACCGGGCGAGCTTCTTGAAGTTTCCGACGTGGCGCGGGGCATCTTCCTCGTGGAACTGCAAGACGATCCGCCCCGCCGACGTCTCAAGGATTGCCACCTCACCGGCGTCACCGATCTCGGCCCGCTCACGCTCAGATGCACACGCCATCGCCAAAACCCCAATGGAGGTAACCAGCGTAACCCACCACCTGCCGAAGCAGCCCATTCGCCGCCATCGAGCACACACGCTTGTCACGCTCCGAAAAATACGCGCCTCAACCACCCCACGCAAGGACACATCTCCGATCTCGGCGACTAGGAGGCACTTATCCTTCGACGGGCCCAGGATGTACGTCTCATCACGGTCAGGGTCTATCTCCGTGCGGGCGGGGAAACCATGACAGGCCCGCACCGACTGCGCCTGATCTCCATCAACCCGAACCAGTCGCCTTATGCCCAGTTCGCCGAGGAAGCACACATCGCCGACAGGGCGCCTCGGACGGTCAGAAGGATATGAACTCCGCCGAGCAAACCGACCGACAGCCATCGTATGCCGTCGAGCTCGCATCGGAGAGGACGATGTCGTCAGGCGATCATTGGCGAGGGCGCCAAGAAGCGGCCCGACGCAGTGCCGCAGTACGAGCGCCCACGGCGCGGCGCTCGTACGCGGAGGCGGCTATCGACGCCATTCCTGTCGTGGAATTTGTAAGGACCTATGGTTCGCTTATATTCTCAATCGGAGCGCTTGCCATGCTCCCCAAACCGACCTCCAAGAACCCGTTGACCCTGCCGAAGGCGTTGATCCCGGCCGTGAAGAGAACCGAGTATTTCGACGTCACCGCAGAGAACGGCCGGATCGCGCTGACACCGGTGCGCGTGAACCGCGCCTTCCGTGAGCAGGGTACGCAGGCGTGCGGCATCGTCGAGGTGCGGGCGCCCCGACGATCATGAGCCGGCAGCACGCATAAGGAGCGACCCATGACTGACAACAGGACCCCGGATACGCCCACCTACACCATGGGTTACAGTGACGAGTTTCAGAAACTGCTCAGCCGCCGGAGCGCAACGACCAATGCCGCGCATCTGCTCCCGTACCTCGAGCCCGGTCTCCGCGTTCTCGACTTCGGTTGCGGTCCCGGAACGATTTCGGTGGGGCTCGCAAAAGCGGTGGAACCCGGAGAGTTGCACGGCATCGAGATGGAAGCGTCGCAGATCGAGATGGCCCGGGCCGCCGCGTCGGCCGGCGGGCACGACAACGCGGTATTCCAGACAGGCGATGTGACCGATCTTCCCTATGAAGACGGCTCGTTCGATGTCGCCCACTGCCACGCCCTGCTCATGCACGTTCCGGACACGCAGGCTGCCCTGGCCGAGGTGAAGCGGGTGTTGAAGCCCGGGGGTATCCTCTCCAGCCGGGAACTGATTAGCGCCTCGTCGTTTTTCGAACCCGAACTCGACGATCTCCGCGGTGCGTGGACGACGTTCTCGAACCTTCTCGAGGCCAACGGGGGCCACCCCCAGATGGGGAAGGAACTGAAGCGTACGTTTCTCGAAGCCGGGTTCTCGGACATCCACGCGAGCACTTCATTTGAATCCTACAGCACGACCGGGGACATCGACTTTCTTCACGGTTTCGTCATCGGCTGGTTCTTCTCTCCCGATACCGTGGAAGCGGCCACGAAACACGGGCTGGCAAGTCAAGAGCAGTTCGATGACTGGCGCCGTATGCTCGATCAGTGGAAGGATACCCCCGGTGCATTCGCCGCCCTCGCCTGGGGAGAGGCGATAGGACGCAAGCCGTAGCATCTCCTGTCCTGTAGGGGCGTCCCTTGTGGACACCCATCCTGGGGCTATCCCCGCGCGGGCGGGGGAACCGACAGGGCGCGAACCCAGGATTGCCATTGGGAGGCTCGCGGTATATTGCGGTATATTATAGATGGGAGAGGAACGGGGTTCGCCGTGCCGGTGGATCCACGCAGCGGTGTCTTAAACCAAGGGAGGTAAGTTCGATGGTGAAGAGATCAGGATTACTACTCGTGGCGGCTTTGATGGCTCCTGGCCTTGCATGGGGTGCCGATGTGGCCTGCGGCAAGGTGACGATTGCCGAGATGACTTGGGCCTCAGCCGCGGTCGCGGCCCACGTCGAGGATATCATCCTGGCCAAGGGTTACGGTTGCGAATCGGAGCTCGTGCCCGGTGATACCGTGCCGACGGTCACCTCCATGACGGAAAAGAACGAGCCCGATATCGCGCCCGAGATCTGGATCAATTCGGTGCGCGAGGTCGTCGAGAAGGCGGTCGCCGAAGGCCGTCTCAAGATTGCCGGCGAGATCCTGTCGGATGGCGGCGAAGAGGGCTGGTGGGTTCCGGACTATGTGGTGAAGGACAACCCGGAGTTGACCACCCTGCAGGCGGTCCTCGAGCGGCCCGACCTGTTTCCCGACAAGGAGGAGCCGGGCATGGGCCGGTTCTATGACTGCCCGTCGGGCTGGGCCTGCCAGATCATCAACGGCAACCTTTACAAGGCCTACCGCATGAAAGAGGCCGGGTTCACCCTGTTCGACCCCGGGTCCGGCGAGGGGCTGGCGGGCGCGATTGCCCATGCCTATGAGCGCAAGCAGTCGATCTTCGCCTACTATTGGGCGCCGACGACCCTGCTCAGCAAGTACCCGATGGTCAAGCTTGGTGGGATGACGTACGATCCCGCGACTTGGCCGTGCGTCGTAGACAAGGATTGCGCCGACCCGAAGCCGAACATGTATCCGAAATCGATGGTGATGTCGGTAGTCACGTCCAGCTTCGCGAACCGGGTGCCCGACGCGTACGAGTTCGTCTCTAACGTCTCCTGGTCGAACGCGTTCCTGAAGGGCCTGCTGGCTTGGAAAGACGAGAATCAGGCGACTCCTCGGGAGACCGCCGAGTACTTTCTCAAAAACCACGAGGCGGTCTGGAGCGCCTGGGTGCCCGCGGATGTCACTGCGAAGGTGAAAGCGGGTCTCTAAGCCCGTCCGACGGCCGGCGCGGACCCATCCAGCCTCGGCCCCTTCGCGGGCGCCAGCGGCGGGGTATGTGGAATTCGTGCAAGCCGAGATTTATCGGGGAGACTGAATCGTGATCGAATGGATTGTGGAATTCCCGACCCTCGAGCAAGGCTCGTTGCGGGCTATCCACAAGTCGTTCGACGCGGCGTACCGCGCCTTCTCTAGGTCCTACGGCGACACCATCGAGAGCTTTTTCGATCCGCTGCTCTACACTCTGGTGTGGTTCGAGCGGTTTCTGCTCGGTACGCCCTGGTGGCTGGTTATCGCCTCCATCGCGGGGCTGTGCTTCTTCGCCAGCCGGAGCAGGCGGCTGACCGCCGGCGTCGGCATCGCCTTCTTCGCGATTGGCTTTCTCGGCATGTGGGACAATATGATGCGGACCCTCGTCATCATCTTGGTCTCCACGCTCTTTGCCATCATGATCGGCATCCCGCTCGGGATCGCGATGTCGCGTTCGGACCGGGTGCAGGCGATCATGACGCCGATCCTCGACATCATGCAGACGATGCCGATCTTCGTCTATCTAATCCCGGTGGTCATGCTGTTCGGCCTCGGCAAGATACCGGGGCTGATCGCAGTGGTGATCTATGCCGTGCCGCCGGTCATCCGGCTCACCAATCTGGGCATCCGGCTGGTCGACAAGGAAGTGCTGGAAGCCGCCGACGCGTTCGGCGCCGACACGTGGCGGCGGCTCTTCGGCGTCCAGTTGCCGCTCGCGCTTCCCAACATCATGGCCGGGGTGAACCAGACCATCATGATGGCGCTCTCGATGGTGGTGATCGCCTCCATGATCGGCGTCAAGGGCCTCGGTCAACCGGTGCTCCAGGCGGTCACCAACCAGTATTTCGCGCTCGGCCTGTTCAACGGCGCTGCCGTCGTCGGGCTGGCGATCGTGTTCGACAGGATCACGCAGAGCTACGGCCGGCGCATCCAGACCGCGCGGCAAGCATGACTATGACGACCGGCGACAGAATCGAAATCCGCGGGCTTTACAAGGTCTTCGGCGCCGATCCCGCGGCCATGATGCCGCTCGTCCACGAGGGCGTTGACAAAAAGGACTTGCTGGAAACCCATGGCCACGTGCTGGGCCTGCGCGACATCAACCTGAGCATCGCGCCGCGCCATGTCCAGGTGATCATGGGTCTCAGCGGGTCAGGCAAATCGACGCTGATCCGCCACGTCAACCGTCTGATCGATCCGACCGAGGGCGAGGTCCGGATCGGCGGCGAGGACGTGCTCGCACTCGACCGCGCCGCCCTCCAGCATCTCCGCCGGCACCGGGTCAGCATGGTGTTCCAGCGTTTTGCGCTGCTGCCCCACCGGACCGTGATGGAGAACGTCGGCTACGGTCTGGAAATGCAGGGCGTCGCCGGCGTCGAGCGTGCCGGCCGCGCCGGGCAATGGATCGATCGGGTCGAGCTTTCGGGTTACGAAGCAACCTATCCCCACCACCTCTCGGGCGGCATGCAGCAGCGGGTCGGACTGGCCCGCGCGCTGGCGACCGACGCCGAGATACTGTTGATGGACGAACCGTTCAGCGCCCTCGATCCGCTGATCCGGTCGGACATGCAGGCGTTGCTGCTGGAGTTGCAACGAGATCTGAACAAGACCATAGTGTTCGTCACCCACGATCTCGAAGAGGCAATCGAACTCGGCGACCGAATCGCGATTCTGCGCGACGGCGAGATCGTGCAGAACGGCGACTCCCAAGACATCGTCCTGCGGCCGGCCGATGCCTACATCTCCGCGTTCATCAAGAACATCAACCGGGGCCGTGTCATCCGCGTCGATTCGATCATGGCGCCCGTCAAGCCCGAACTCGACGGGCCGGATTGCCCGGTCGGCACCTCTCTGGAGGACGCCTTACCGCTGGCAACATCAGCGCCGGGCAAGGAGGTCCGGGTGGTGGACGTAACGGGGGCGGCGGTCGGCGCGGTCTCGGTCGACCGCATAATCAGCGTATTCTCGGGGAACCGGCCTCCGGACGCTGCTGGGTGAGGCATGGCCGGTGTTTCAGCGGGCGTCGGCGCATCCCCCGGTCGCGAATCCAGTGTCGCAGACATCAGCATCGCGTATCCTCCGGTGGCGAGGTGCCCATCCAGGAGTCGCGCCAGAATCTCGGCCATGTAGGCGTCGGAAACATGAACCTCGTCGATCACCAGAAGACTGTGATTGAGCGCGCTGCTCCGCAAAGGCGCATATTTCACCCAAGTCCGGCAAGCATCGTCTGATCCACAGTACCGACGCCAACAGGTACCGCCAGAAATCGCGTCGCGTGCTCGGCGGCCCATCGTTGCGGGACCAATGTTGCATCGTCGTCCCACTTTACGCGCCAATGGGACAGACGTTGGCCCCCTAACTCCTTCGCGCGCAGCATCCCGGGAATGGCCAGCACGGCTTCAGGCGTATCCGCACCGAGCACCCGGCGTAGCGCCTCATTGACGCGACCATGAAGCTGCCTGGTGGCGGTACGCGTCGGAACGGCGAAAACGAGGGGACGACCGCTGCGCCTCATTCCATAATCCGCTGCATCGGCTCGCCGCGGGCGCGTGGGTCTGTTGCTTGCGCTTCGTCCGTTCAGGCCTATCAGGAATACCGGTAGGGCCGGCCGGCCTTGCTCATGGCCTCGTTGTAGGCCCGCAGGATGCCCACCACTTTGGCGGTGCGCGGGGTCTCGGCCGCGATCTCGTCCCAGAACGTGACCGCCTCGGCCTCCACCTTCGCCCACTCCTCGTCTGGGATCGAGGTCAGCTCCAGCTTGGTGCCGTCGACGCGGAGCTTCGCCTCGCCGCCCCAGTACCAGTACTGGCGGTAGTAGTGCGAGCTGTCCATGCAGAGCCGGAACAACTCCTGAAGGTGAGCGGGCACGGCGTCCCACTTCTCAGAGTTGGCGAAGTACGACCCGCACCACGCGCCCGAGATGCTGTTGGTGAGGAAGTAGTTGGTGAGGTCGGCCCAGCCTGCCGTGTAGTCCTCGGTGATACCGGACCAAGCCATGCCGTCCAACTCCCCGGTCTGCACCGCGACTTCTATGTCCTCCCAGGGCAGAGTCACCGGCACCACCCCGAAGCGCGACAGGAAGCGGCCGGCGGTAGGGAAGGTGTACACGCGAAGGCCCTTGAGACCCTCGAGGCTGCGAATGGGGTTGACGGTATTGAAGTGACACGGGTCCCAGGCGCCGGCGCTGAGCCACGTGACCCCTTCGATTTCACCGTAGGCTTCCGCCCAGATCTCGTTCAGCCCCCATTGGTGGAAGAGCGCTGGCACGTCGAGGCTGTACCGAGTGGCGAACGGGAAGTAGCCGCCGAATACGGAGATGTCCACCGGCGCTGCGATCGAGTCGTCGTCCGACTGCACCGCGTCGATGGTGCCCTGCTGCATGGCCCGGAAAAGCTCGCCGGTCGGCACGAGCTGGTCCGCGAAGTAGAGTCCGACTTCCATCTCGCCGTTCGCCACCTTGTTGAACGAATCGATGGACGGCTTGATGACGTGCTCGGCGAGGGCGGGCCCCGCATAGGTCTGGAGGCGCCACTTGATCTTTGTCTTCGATTGCGCGTGCACCGCCGGGGCCGCAATCGCAGCCGCGCCCACGGCGCTAGCCGCCCCTGCCTTCTTCAGAAAGCTGCGTCGGTTCATCATCCTTCAGGTTTCCCTCTTTGGCATGGAATCAATGGTGGTTTCTGAGCGCCACGGCTTCCCTCGCCGGCGGGGAAACCGGGTGGCTGATTGGGGCACCAATCCCAGTAATGGCGTTATCCCCGCGCGGGTGAGGGAACCGCAGACTTGATCCCGGCAACTAAGAGGCGCTCATCCCTCGACGGGCTCAGGATGTACTTCTCATCAGGCTTCGGATGGCGCTAACCCGCTGCCTGTGCGGCGCGCCACTGACAGCCCACCGCAGTCAAGCCCACGGTCCGCACGTCACCTCGCAGCGCCTCCCTGGCAACGTTGAACTTTCGCGTCTCCATTAGCTCCTGGTGAAGCGCCATGGAGCGCTCAAGCTGCTCCGCGGACGGGGTCGCCTCTTTCTGCTTCCAGTAGCCGGGGTCCTGCTGAGCCTCCCACATGCGCCTGTGGAACCGGCGAACGCCTTCGCCGTAAGTCGCGTCGTTGCCCACGTCCACGAGGCCTCGCTCGAAGAGCTGGCGGATGACGCGGCGGACACAGCGTTCCGCCTGATGGTGCGCCCGCCGTTGCTCGGGATCGAGCAGGCGCTCATCGAACCACTGGCCTAGAAGCGAGCGAGGAAGCTCGGCAATCTCGCCGATCAGATCGTTGATCTCTTCCGTCTCACCCGTCGGTGGTAGAAAGCATAAGATGCGCTTCTGGTCGGGTGTCAGGCGCAGTCGTCTCACACCTGAAGCGATTCACCCGGTGCTAGGGGGAGAACCTCGATCCCGCTGCCCTCCAGGCGCCTTGCGAGGTCCTGCGGGTCTGCACTAATCAGGTCAAATGTATTGTAATGCATAGGAATGACGCGCCTCGCTCCCACCCATCGCGCCGCCTGTTCGGCGTCCTCGACGCCCATCGTGAAGTTGTCGCCGATGGGCAGCAGCGCGACATCCGGCGTCTCCCGTTCGCCGATCAGACGCATATCCCCGAAGAGCCCCGTGTCGCCGGCATGATAGACGGAGATGCCGCCCATCGTCAGAATGATCCCGGTGGGGTTGCCCGTGTAGACGATGTCGTCGCCGATGAAGGCGGAGCCGTGCCATGCCGGCACGAACTTGACGCGACCGAAATCGAACGCGTGCGCGCCGCCGATGTGCATGGGGTGGGTAACGCAGCCCTGGCGCTCGCAGAAAACAGCCAGTTCAAAGGGCGCGACGATGGTGGCATTCGCCCGCTTGGCGATCGGGACGGCGTCACCGAGGTGATCGTTGTGGCCGTGCGTCAGCAGGATCGCGTCCGGCGAGAGGTCGTCGGGCTTAGCCGCCGCCACCGGGTTGTCGGTGAGGAACGGGTCAACCAGCACCTCGTGGGAGCCGTCGGAGAAGGTGAAAGCCGCGTGGCCCAGAAAACGAATGGTCAGCATCGCACGCCCCCCCCCACTGCTACAATCGGATACCTTGAGAAGCGAAGACCCACCCCCGTGGCCGGGCAGTGGGCCTCAAGCGCTACCGTGCTAATCGGTACTCCTACATGAAGTCCTTGAGCACCGCCATGCCCTGCTCCTGGGTCATGCCCAGTTCGCGTTCAGGCAGCGGACCGTCCGCCAGGGCTGGTTCCTCATCCTCGTAGGTGGGCGCTTCGCGCTCGTAGAAGACCCCGAGCGGGATCTCATGCCCCCACTCCATGGCCTTGAGCATCGCTGTTTGAAAGGCGCTGGTATCGTGGTCGGCCTCTTCGAGCTTGTAGACGCGCTCCTTGAACCACGCGTAAGTGTTGATCTTGTTGTAGGTGACGCAGGGACTGAACACGTCCACCAGACTAAAGCCCCTGTGGCTGATAGCGCGCTTGAGCACCTGGGCCATGTGCTTGGCATCACCCGAGAAGCAGCGGGAAACGAAAGTGGCGCCGCCCGCAAGCGCAAGAGCCAGCGGATTGAACGCTTCCTCCAACGTGCCGCCCAAGGTGGACTTGCTCTTCATTCCCTTCTCGCTCGTGGGCGACACCTGGCCGGTGGTGAGCCCATAGATCTGGTTGTTCATCACGATCATGGTCATGTCCACGTTCCGCCGCAGGATGTGGACGAAGTGACCCGCGCCGATCCCGTAGCCATCCCCGTCACCCGTGGCCACAACGACGTTGAGATCGGGGTTGGCCAGCTTGATGCCCGTTGCTACGGGGAGCGCACGACCGTGCAGGCTGTGAAAACCGTACGCGTGAATGAACCCGGGCAGATTCGAAGAGCAGCCTATGCCGGAGACGGCCACGAGCCGATGAGGGTGGATCGCCAACTGGCTGGCGGCCGTTTGCAGCGCCCGGAGTACCCCGAAGTCGCCGCAGCCGGGGCACCAGTCGGGGTCTACCAGTCCTTTATAATCCTTGACAGGCAGGATTTCAACTGACGGGGACATTCAGCACCTCCAGTATTCGGTCCTTTAGGTAAGCCGGTTCCATGGGCTCGCCATCGTACTTCCGCACGTGAGCGTCCACGCTCAAACCCGTCTCGGCGCGCAGATGACGCTCGAACTGTCCGCTGTAATTCACCTCCACCATGATGGTGAAGCGTGCCCGCTCCAGAATCACCCGGGCCTCGTCGGTATGGAAGGGAACGAGGTAGCGGAACTGCACATGGTTCGCGGTCACGCCGGTCTCCGCGAGTTGCCCGATGGCCTCTCGAATCAGCCCCGTTGTGGATCCCCACCCGATCAGCGTGACATCCGCCTCTGCAGGGCCCTCCAAGACGGGCGGAGGCACCTCGCGTAAAATACCCTCCATCTTCCGCATCCTCTTGTCCATCATCTTGATGCGCTCGGGCGGATTGGTGTACTCATCGCTTATGAGGGCGCCGCGCTGATCGTGCTCGTCCGTGGCCGTGGTATGGACGCCACCCAGGGTCCCGGGCAACACGCGCGGCGACACACCCGAGGCGGTATGGCGGAAACGTAGATAGCCGTTCTCGGGCGGAAGCTCTCTGACAATCTCGCCGCGATCAATCTCGACCGCGAAGTTCACGGCCTCGGGGTCGATCGTCTCATTATGCTCGGAGAGATAGAGGTCCGACAACACGATCACGGGGATCTGCCAGCGCTCGGCCAGGTTGAAGGCTTCGGGGATCGCATTGAAGCAGTCGATCGCGTCGGTGGGAGCAAAGATCACACGGGGGTAATCACCCTGAGAGGCCCCGTAGGCCTGATTGAGGTCGCCCTGCTCGGTCTTGGTAGGTAGCCCCGTGGACGGGCCGCCGCGCTGGCATTCCACGATCACGACTGGCGTCTCTGTCATCCCCGCCATGCCCACGGCCTCCGTCATCAAGGCGAACCCGCCGCCGGAGGTGCCGCACATCGCTCTCACTCCCGCGAAGCCAGCACCGATGGCCGAGTTGAGCACAGCGATCTCGTCCTCCATCTGCTTCACTACCATCCCGTGGCGCGGCCCGTACTTGGCCAGCAAATGAAGGATGCCCGAGGCTGGCGTCATCGGATAAGCTGTGTAGTAAGCGCATCCCGCGGCCAAGGCGCCGAAACCGAACATCTCATTGCCGGTGACGACCGCCCTGCCCACCCGTGAGAACTCCCCCCAGTCATCGCCCAGGTGCGGATACTGAGACCGGGCATAGTCGTACCCCGCCTGAGCTAGATCGGCGTTGGTGTTAGCCACCTCCTCGCCCTTGCCGCGTCCCAGGAACTCTTCGCGGATGGACTCCTTGAGGACCGGGAAATCGAGGCCCAAGACCCACATGACAGCGCCAATCATGACCGTGTTCTGCATGATCGCCGGTAGCCGTCCAAAGGGTTCCATAATCTCCGTGATAGGGAGCGGGATAGGCGTCACGTCCTCTTGAAGTTGCAGTCCCTCGAGGCTGAGCTTGCCCCCGTTAAAGATGACGGCCCCGCCCGGCTCTACCTCTTGAGCATGCCGATTGAGGGTGTCTTGATTGAAGGCGAGCGCGACGTTGAGGTGATCGCCATGGTTTTCGACCTTCGTCTTGGACATCCGAATGCGCAGCCAGATGTGCCCGCCTTTGACCAAGGACTGGTACTCGTTATAGGAGTACACGTGCAACCCGAGGCGGGCGCAGAGCTGACCTACCGCATTGCCAGGTGCTCCGATACCTTCGCCTGCAGCGCCGCCAATTCCAAGCGTTAGTTCTTCTCGCATAGGACTCGACTCCGGGATCGTTTCGCCATGATTTGTATATTCGCCACTACGTATGCCAGGCACCCGCCAGGCGCGATGCCGCACAACTCACGCACCCGGCTCCTTCGGCTATTCAAACCCCCTCAAGAGGTCCAAGAGCGCGGTCCGCCGATCCCCGACCTCGCGCCGCTGGGCATCCACAATGCCATCCAGCGTCGGCCGCTCGACCTGGTAGTATATGCCGGTCCAGATCTGTTCGTGATCGAGGGCATAGCGCATCGCAGCCAGCCGGTCGGTGGGGTCGTGGTCCTCGGGGATCTGGCCGAGGCGCTCCTTGATGCTGTCGAAGGTCAGAAAGTGATTGAAGGTCGTGCACGGGCTGTACGTATGAACGATGGAAAAGCCCTTGTGGGCCAGCGCCGCCGAGAAGATGCCGGCCAGTTGGGCTGGAACGCCGGTGAAGCCGCAGGCGACGAAGGTCGCCCCCGAGGCAATGTAGATGGCCAACGGGTCCAGCCTCTCTTCCCAATGCCCATCCTTCGTTGCCCCCATGCCCCCGGGGGTATGGGCGCCGAAGGGCGTCGTAGGCGAGCTTTGTCCCTTGGTCAGCCCATAGATCTCGTTGTCCAGAAGGACGTAAGTGATGTCAACGTTGCGCCGTGCGGCGTGAGGGATGTGCCCCATGCCGATGGCCAGTCCGTCGCCGTCGCCGCCTACCACCGCCACCGGAAGCTCCGGGCGCGCCACCTTGAGCCCCGTGGCCACGGGAAGCGCTCTGCCGTGGGTCGAGTGAAAGCTGTAGGTCTCAACGAAGTGGGGGAAACGCCCGGAGCAGCCGATGCCGCTGACGAAGACGAGATCGTTGGGATCGACGTTTTGTGTGGAGAGCGCCTTATAGAAGGCTGAGAGCGCCCCGAAATCGCCGCAACCGCGGCACCAGATGGGCTTGAGATCGCTTTTATAGCTGGCAGGACTTCGGGTCGGAGCCGGTGTTGCCACGAGAGCGGTCATAGTTAGGCATGCTCCTCAATCGCGTCTAAGATTTCTTCGGGTGTGAGAGGGATCCCCTCCGCCTTGTGAACTTCTATGGGCCTGATCCCGAACTTCGCCTTTACGAAATGCGCGAACTGCCCGGTGAAGTTCTCCTCGGGGATGATGATCGTCTCTAGTCCCCGGAGAAACTCAGCGATGCGCTTCTCCGGCAGCGGAGAGACCACCCTCGGATGCAAGTGCTTGATCGGAATGCCGGCCTCCTCCGCCCTGTATCGAGCCTCGCGGATCGCGCCTTCGGTTGAGCCCCAGCCGATCACGCCGATGCGAGCCTTATCTGAACCGTAGTACGGCTGGGGATCCGAGGCGAGTTCGTCGGCGAGTGTAGTCAGCTTTCGAAACCGCTTGGCCGTCATCGTCTTGTGAGCTTCAGGAGTGTACTTGGGCGCGCCCGTCTCGTCGTGCTCGAGACCTGTCGCCAAATAGGCGCCGCCCTCCATCCCCGGAACGGTCATCGGCGAGACGCCCGTTTCGGTAAGCCTGAAGCGCCTGTAATCGTTAAGCTCGCCATCGCCGGCCAGGATCCGCTCATCCACATCGATCATAGACAGGTCGGGCAACTTCACGTTCTGGGTCCTATATGCCATCGCCTGGTCGCTGAGGATGATGGCCGGCATCTGATAACGCTCGCTCAGGTTGAACGCGCGGACCGTCTGATAAATGCAGTCCTCCACCGACGTGGGAGCCAGCACGATCCTGGGGGATTCCCCCGTCGTGCCGTAGATGGCGAACTTCAGATCACCCTGCTCAGTCTTGGTGGGCATGCCCGTCGAGGGTCCTGCGCGCTGGACGTCCACGATGACGACGGGCAGCTCAAGCATCGAGGCGTGGTTGATGAGTTCGCTCATCAGTGAAATGCCAGGACCCGACGTGCAAGTCATCGCCTTGATGCCCGAGAACGAGGCGCCCAGGCACGCTCCCAGTGCCGCCATCTCGTCCTCGGCCTGGAACGTCCCTCCCCCGAACTTCGGCAATTCTGCAATCAGAAACTCAAACAGCGGCGTCGCAGGCGTGATGGGATATCCGGCGCAGAAGCGACAGCCGGCAACGATAGCGCCCAAGCCCACCGCCTGGTTGCCGCTGATGATCATGAGCTCCTCGCCGTTGGGCGGGGCAGCTTCCAGAGCGACTCCCTCGGCGCCCCCTGCCTCGACGACGGCCTGGCGACCGACTTCGAGCGCGCGGTAGTTCATCTCGACGACCCGCTCGCCCTTGCGCAGCCACTGGTCCCGGATGAGCTGACGGAAGATCTCCGGGTCCACGTCGAACGCCTTGGAAAGCGCGCCGACAGCGACGATGTTCTTGGTCAGGACACTGCCGGCCTCGCGCGCCAGCCGGTTGAGGGGCACTGGAAGGACGTGGTAGGCGCCCTCTTCAGGGGCGTGTGCCTGCTCAGGATCGAACAACAGCGTACCACCGGGACGCAGTTCGGGAAGGTAATGCTCCAGAGCCTCGTCATTGAAGGCAATGAACAGGTCGGCTTTACCGCCCTGCGAGTAGATGGGTTGCGAGGCCACGCGCAACTGAAACATCGCCACACCCCCGCGAATCTCAGCGGGATAGGTGCGAAACGTGAACACGTTCCAGCCGGCCCGCGCCATCGCCTTGGTGAGGATCTCACCCGAAGAGATGACGCCTTCACCGCCTTCGCCCCCGATCCGCACAAGCAGGTCGGACTGTCTCATATCATATACCTTGGTCTCCCGCGTTATTGACGCCGGACACGGTGGATGTTTCCATGTCTCATGCGGAGGCCAGCGCTACACGGCTCGCAGCCGCGCGCAACTATGACACTCAACATCCGCTCGCTAATATATCATGGCCCCTACCAAGGGCAAAAAAATGTGACATCGCATTGAGCCTGTTGAGCCTCAATGGCTAGCAACACACCAACTAGTGAGAGCATCCGGGTTCCATTACCCTCCACAAGATCGCATTTTCACCCGACCGAAGGAGGTTCTTCATGAAGCGCATCGTAAGAGCCGAAGCCCTCGAATACGCCTTCGACGCCGGCCTTCCCGCCAGGCTGGAGGTCGATCCGGGCGAGTCTTTCGCCATCGAGACGGAAGACGCCGCCAGCGGCTATCTGCGCAACTCCGACGTTCTCCCGACGCCGGACAACCGACCCACCCACCGATCCACGCCGCCCAAAGTCAACCCGATAGGAGGACCCGTCTTCGTCCGAGGAGCCGAGCCCGGAGACCTCCTGGCCGTCACGATCGAGAAGATCGCCGTGCAAGCCCAGGGCTTCACGGTCCTGACCCCCAGCCACGGGGCCCTAGCGGGGCTGGCCCGATGGTCCGAATTGGGCGAACACGAGACCTTCATCTTCACGCACCACATTGGGCCGAGCGGCACGCTGGCTGATGGTACAGTGCGTTTTACGGATCGGCTTCAGTGGCCTTTGAGGCCGATGATCGGCACGATCGGGACGGCGCCCGAATGGCTGGTCGAACCGACGGGCGAAGGCCAGGGACCGTGGGGCGGCAACCTGGACGTGCAAGACATGGCACCGCCGAACGTCGTCTACCTGAACTGCTACCATCCGGGAGGCCTCTTCTTCTTGGGCGACGTCCACGCATCACAGGGCGACACGGAGTTCACGGGCACCGCGAACGAGACGCGGGCAGAGGTAACATGCTCGTGCCAGGTAGTGAAAGGCAAGCGGATACCCTTTCCGCGCATCGAGAAGCCGGAATCGGTCGTCGCCCTTTCTTGCGCGAGGCCCCTGGAGGACGCTGTCGTGGGCGCGGTCGAGAACCTGCTCTCGTGGATGGTGGACGACTATGGCCTCGAAGCCCGCGAGGCGTACCTGATGACGTCCGTCAACCCCGATTTCCGCATCAACGTTTACCAGATGGCCGATGTCGGCAGGCTGCGCTACACCGTCGGCGCCGAGATCCCCAAGCGCTACCTCGCTTAGGCCTCGATCGTCGGGTCCATCGTGAAGTGGGTCAGGCTCTCGGGGCCCCTCTCGGTGAGGTGAACCATGTTCTCTATCCTGGCCCCGCCGACCTGGGGGATGTAGACGCCGGGCTCGCACGACATCATGTCGCCGGCCTCCAGGACATCTTCGCTTTCGGCGGTGATCTGAGGCAGGTCGTCGCCCAAACCCAGACCGTGGCTGAGGTGATGGACGAAGTACTTGCGCCAGCCCTTCTCGGCGACGATGTCCACCGCCGCCTGGTAGACATCGGTCGCGCGCGCGCCGATCTCGATGGCCTCACGGCATACGTCCTGGGAGCGGCGGATCGTCGCCAGGATGTCGCGCTGAAGGGGTGTGCCCTCGCCGACGATGGCCGAGCGCGTCTGGTCGCCGATGTAACCCCGGTAGTAGATGCCCATATCGATGATGACCATGTCGCCCGCCTGGATGACATGGCGCGGGTCATTGCCGCCGTCGAGGTAGCTCGCCCCCTGCCCGATCGTCACCGCCATCGAGACCGATTCGCAGCCCAGGCGCATCATGGTGGCCGTGCCTTCCGCATCCACGTCGCGCGTACTCACGCCGGGGCGGATGGCCGCGAAGGCCGCCGCGATCCCTGCGTCCGAGATCGCCGCTGCTTGGCGGATGAGAAGCAGCTCGTGCGGCTCCTTCTTCCTGCGAATCTCGGCTCCCAATCTCGGCGCCTCGACGAACTCGGTCCCCGCCACTTCTTTCGTCAACCGCTCGCGCAGTTCCGCGCCCAGGTGGTCCACTGCCACGCGCCTCAAGCCCAATGTCCCCAGACGCGCGATGAGCTGATCGGTCTCATCGGGGTCGCCCAACTCGATGAGGACGACCTCGCACGTCTCGACGTAATCCCGGCATGCGTAGGCCGACCAGAGACCCGGGAAGAGGGCCTGCTCGTTCTCCGTGACCAGGAGGTAACCGTTGGCCTCCAGGCTTTCCGCGAAGTAGACCTGGTTGGGCTTGCCCGTCGCCAGAAAAGCGTCGAAGTCCCTCTCTTCCAGGGCCGCGCGCAAACGTACGATCCGTGATGTCATCGCCCCCTCCTAGCTTTCATTGTGCGTCGTTTGTGATGCAGACCAATGTGGTACGAGGGCGCGAGGCCGTCAACCTGCTGGCCGAGCCCGGCGTTGCAATAGGTGGGCGCGAAGTGTACCCTGAGTTGCGGTCGCGAACGCGACGAGAGATGTCGAGCCGCTCAGGGATGGGCAGAGGAGGCCAGCGATGATCAACGAGCGCAACGTGGCGCCCATGGCGCGGGAGACCTGGGAGCTCTTCAGGCGGGCAAGCGTCGAGGCGGTGTGGGGTGCCCTGGTGGGACGCGGCTATCCCGATCAGTTCATGACGGGGCTCGCGCCCATCAACCCGGACCACACGCTGGTGGGCGTCGCGGTCACGACACGCCATCTGCCCAAGCGATCCGATCTCATCGCCGAGATGCAAAGCCAGGGCTGGGGAGGCTTCAACCAGAAAGTGGTCGAGATGTGCGAACCGGGGGACGTCTTCGTCTCCGATTGCGGCGGCACGCTGGAGACCGGGTTGACGGGCGACGTGACGCTGACCCGGCTCATGGTGCGAGGCGGAGCGGGTTTCGTGGTGGATGGCGCCATGCGCGATATTGCGGCGCTGCGCCGGATGGACCTGCCGGTCTACTGCAAGGGCGCGCATGCGGGCGGGCAGCAACGGCGACTGGTCGGCGCCGACCTCAACGTGCCGATCAACTGCGGCGGCGTGACGGTGCTGCCGGGCGACGTGCTGGTCGGCGATGCGGTGGGGGTGGTCGTAGTGCCACGCGCTCTGGCCGAGGCGGTGGCTGAAGAGGCCGCCGCGACCGAGGAGAAGGAAGCGTTCCTGTGCCGCAAGCTCATTGAGGACAAGGTCTCGCTCCTCGGCGTCTACCCGCCCAGCCCCGAGGTGCTCGAGGAGTACGAGGCGTACCGGCGGAGCAAGGCTGATGAGGGCCCACCGCTCGAGGAGCCCAGACCCTCCTGAAGGAGCAACCGCGCATGGCTTCGGGAGGTTGAACGCCTTGACACCCAAGACGCATGGGCAATACTTTTCTAATCTCTAACCATTGGATACCGGCGAATGCCCAGACGAGACGACCGCTCCTCATTGCCATACGGGCCCAAGCACTGGCTCACCTTCGCTGCTGGGCTTGGTGCTATCGCCCTGGGTTACATCTTCCTATCCATCGGCCCGGCGGATAGCTTCTCATCGCTGACTATCGGGCCGATCCTCTTGGTGCTTGGCTATTGTGTGCTGATCCCGGTGGCGCTTCTGGCTCGCCTCTCACGCAGCGGCCGTGAGCAAGCGGAGCCAGGGGGCCGGAAGAAACCGAAACCTTAGTGCCGCTGCCACTGCACCACCTGAACCGAGAACCAGCGCGTGACGCAAGAGTTGGCGGTCCAGTTATCGGATGACTTCACGGGTGAGTTCGATCTCTCCACGTGGACGCCTGTTGTACGCCCGTCTCGCGGCGACATCGTGCGGACCGACGCGGGAAACGGGACAGCTCGGATCAGAGCGAGTTCACCCCTGTCACCGGGACCCGGGGTGATGGCCTACAATGGCTTCGCCTCCAAAAACCGCGTCTTCCAGCCGAACCTGGCCGGCAGGAATCACTTTGAGTTGACCTTCGTGGACTACGCGCACAATGGCGTTTTCCTCAACCAGTACTTGGCCAACGACGGAACGCCCGCCAAACACGAGGACCCGCATATGGGCGTCTATCTCATGGGATTCTGTCTGGCCATCGGGAGCTTTCGGGGGCTGGTGGGAAGCGAAAACGACCGCGTCCACGATCGCGTCGTTCAGATTCATTGCGACTGGTGGAGCAAAGCGGGCCTCTGGTTCGTCCTCAACCGCAACATGCTGGAGGAAGACCAAAAGAAGATTCGATTCTGGGAGGGGGAGGCGGACGCGGCGAAGATGGTATCGACGATAACCGTGCGATGTCCCGTCAGGACACCGCCCGCGACCTGTCTGGCGTGGCGCCATGATCCATTTGGCGATGGCACCCCCTGGGGCCATCGCTGGGGTCTCGGGGTCATCGACGACGACCGGAGGCTTTTCTGGACGCTTGACGGCATCGTGATGGATATCGTGGATATCAGCGGATTCTTCGATTCGTCGCCGGGCTCGGTGTCCGAGGGCGCCTACGCGACCGTCGTGGGCGGGGCGAGCTACCAGGAGAACATGTGGACGGTGGCCGGCCTTAGCATTTCCGTGGGACCCGCGGCACAGGCCGAGGGATGACTTGAGGCGGCGGGTGGAACATCTCAAGATGACGACGCGGTAACAGAGGTGGGGCGATTAGCTCAGATGGCGAGAGCGCCTGCCTTACAAGCAGGAGGTCACTGGTTCGAATCCGGTATCGCCCACCAAGAGATCTGAAGAGAGGCGAACGATGAGTGCACAAGCGCGACCTAAACCGCACCAGGAGGCCGTGGGTGAATCGTCCCCCGAGGCGGCGCGCGCCGTCTGGGAGGAAGTCCTAAAGGCAGCTTGGACGCTCCAGAGTTTTCGGACGGCGCTTCACGAAGCGAGGGGCCCGGGCGGCCGTGTGTCGGAGGCCCTGGAGCAGGCGATGGCCCGCGTCGCGGAGGGGCTGCCCGACTGGGCCGATCTGGACGTCATCGAAGACGAGTTGCGCCGCGCACAGATCGAGTTGGAGGCGCACCTGGGGACGCTCGAAGGGAGCCTGGAAGCGATCGAGGAGGCGCTGAGGGCCCTCTGGGAAGCACGGCAGCGCACATCGCGCTAGGCGGCGTGGCCGCTCACGGAGCGTCATGTACACCGATTTCGAGGTTCTGACGTACCACTTCGAGACCCCTCTCAGCCGTGCGGAGTTGCATCGGGCGCTTGCACCGTTCGGGCAGGTCCTCGACCTGGGAGAGCGGGGCCTGCGCCTGATTCCACACGAGGAAGAATGGCCGACCCTGTACTTCAACCCGGACGCGAGCGTGGAGGTGTTGACCAAGGACCGATACCTCGACACGGTCGTGTCGTGCGTCGAGACGTTGGGGCGAGCGCTAGGTGCCAGGGTAGTCGGTAAGTATGTTGGGGAGCGGTAAGCGCGAACCTATAGCCTGGAGGGGGCAGCGTTGATGGCAAGGGACAGCCAGTATTTCAACGAAGCGGTCGAGACGCTGAGCACCAAGGATCTCAAAGCGCTCCAGGTGGGTCGGCTGAAGGCCGTGGTGAACAAAGTCTACCACACATCGCCCTTCTACCGCAAGCTCTACGACGCGTACGGCGTCAAGCCGTACGACATCAAGGGCATCGAAGACATCCGGAAGCTTCCCTTTTTGGAGAAGGCGACCGTCCGGACAGCCTATCCTTTTGGCATGGTGACGAGTCCGCGCGACGAGGTGGTCGAGGTACACGGGACGTCGGGCACGACCGGGAAATCCGTTCTCGTCTTCGCGACGCGGAAGGACCTGGACTTCTGGGGAGAACTGAACGCGCGCGAACTGTGGATGGTGGGCCTGCGTCCCGGCGACAGTCTACTCAACGCCTATGGCTACGGTCTGCCCACGGGCGGCTTCGGATTCCACTACGGCGCGACGAAGATGGGTGTCATGGCCATCCCCACTGGCAGCGGCCAGACCGACCGGCAGATAGAGCTCTTGGACGACCTGAACGTGACGGCGTTCTGCATGACGCCGTCGTTCGCCGTCTACGTCGGCCAGCGGGCGGTCGAGAAGGGCATCAACTTCGCTGAGAAGAAGAGTCTGCGCATTGGGCTTTTCGGCGCGGAGCCGTGGCCGTGGTCTACGCGGGAACGGATCGAAGATCTCTTCGGAATCACGGCGTACGATGAATTCGGGATGACCGAGTTCCTGGGTCCGGGGATGAGCTGCGAATGTCAGGAGCGGAACTGGATGCACACGTGGGCCGACGCGTTTTTGTGTGAGTGCATCGACCCCCAGACGGGCGAGCCGGTGGACGACGGCAAGGAGGGCGAGCTCGTCTGGACGACGCTCGGGTTCGAGGGCACAACGTTCATCCGCTACCGCAGCCGCGATCTTTCAGCCCTGACCTGGGAGCCATGCGCCTGCGGCCGTCAGCACCCGCGCATCGCCGCCATTAAGGGACGGAGCGACGATGCCATCAGCATGGGGGGGCTCATCGTCTTCCCTAGCCAGGTGGAGAGCGTCCTGGTGCAGTATCCCGAGGTGGGCGCCAACTTCCGGATGTTCATCGATACCGACGAGCGGGGGCTGGACCGGTTGACGCTCAAGATCGAGGTCAAAGACGCGCAATTCCTTGGCGACGCTAGGGCTGTACAGGGTCTGACAGCGAGGATCACCGACTCGCTCCAGAGCGCCCTGGGTGTCACGCCCAAGGAGGTGACGTTGCTGGAGCCGGACGCGCTTCCCCGCGTGACGGCGGGCGAGGGCAAGACGGCGAGCGCGCGGGTAGAGGACCGGCGCCAGAAAGCGGCGAACTGAGACGACAAGGAGGTGACGAGCGCTCAATGGCCAGCGAAAAGCTGATGACGGCCCACGAGGCGGTCCAAAAGTACATCAAACCGGGGACGCAGGTGTGTCCCTGCGGGTTCAGCTACACGCGGCGGCCCTTCACCCTGATACGGGAAATCATCCGGCAGGGGATCGGTGACCTGTACGTGACGATGAACGGTGGGACGGCATGCACGGAAGCCCTGGCTGGGTGTGGGCTGGTGAAGCGGATCGAATCGACGTACCTAGGGCTGGAAGGCATTCAACCCGTGGCGAATAGCGTCCGCCGAGGGATCGAGGAAGGCGAGATCGAGTTGGTGGAGGACTACTCCAACTACGGCTATGCCACGCGGACGGTGGCGGGCAAGTACGGCTGGCCGTTCGCACCATTGGTCAGTGAGCTCGGGAGCGACATCCTGACCTACGACACGCTGGGCAAGGCGGGTCTGCGAGGCAAGAACCCCGACGGCTCGTGGATCGATCCGCGCATCCCGCCGAAGAAGTACCATGTCGTCGACGATCCTTTCGACGGCTGGGGTTTGAGACCCCACGACTTCGAAGATGGCGATAAGACGGCCAACCAGACCAACGACCTGGAGGGCGCGCGCACGTCCACCAAGTACACGGGCAACCCGGGGATCAAGATCGTCCTGGTGCCGCCGGTGATGCCGGAAGTGGTCCTCTTGCGGGCGCAACGCGTCGGCGAGGAGGGAACGGTCCGCCTGGAGGGCATTTTCGGGCCGGACATCGAGCAGTCGATCGCTGGCAAGCGGCTGATCGTCGAATGCGAGCAGGTCGTGCCGGAGGAGGAGCTGCGGGCGGCGCCGGAGCGCAACCACATCCCCGCGCATATCACCGACGCCATCGTCGAGCAGCCCTTCGGCGGGTACCCTTCCGCGGTGCCCAATTACTACGATTACGACTGGGACTGGTTTGTGAGCTACGGGCGGACCAACCGTCGACCCAAGGAGGAGGTCCGGGCCTGGTGGGCCGACCACGTGCAGAGGACCGAGGACGATTGGGAGTACTTGAGCAGCGTGGTGGGCATGAAGCGCTTGTTCGAACTGAGGGCGCAGACAGCTTACGGCTACAGGCCCGATCTGGCGCGGCAGATGTGAGGGGGAGAGACCAAGATGCCCGAGATGACCGACGCGGAATACGAGCAATACCTTGAGAAACAGGGCCTGGGGCCGGAGGATTTCACGACGATGGAGCTCCTCGCTGTGGCGACCTCGCGCGAGACGCCCGACCACAGCTTCATCTTCGCGGGGACGGGGCTGCCCCTTCTGGGCTCGATGCTGGCGCAGAAGACCACCGCGCCCCACTGCACTATCATCATGGAGGCGGGCATCGTCGGCCCTAGGATCGAGCACTTACCCATTGCGGTCTCGGACCCCCGCGGGTGCCTGAAGGCATCGACGGTGAGCAACATGGCTGACACCTTCGGCACCACGGCGCAGCGAGGATACTGCACCGTGGGCATCCTGGGGGGCGCTGAGTGCGACCGCTACGGCAACCTGAACTCGACGGCCATCGGCGGCTATTGGCCAGCGGGGGTATCGGAGACAGGACGCGGTCCGGCCGTGCGCTTCGCGGGCTCGGGCGGCGCGAACAACATCGCAACCCTGTCCGATCTCTTGCTCGTGATGATGGTCCATGAAAAAAGGCGCTTCCCCGAGCGCGCGGAGTACATCACCTCCATCGCCGGGATGCGCGGACCGAAAGGCGAGCGCAAGACCGACTACGGCCTCACGCGCGGCGGAGCACTCGTGGTCATCTCGGATTTGTGCATCCTGCGCAACAACCCGCCCGACGATCCCGAGTTGAGGCTGGACTATATCTTCCCGGGCGCAGCCGCCGCGATGGTCAAGGAGAACACGGGCTGGGACTTGGATGTCTCGGCCACTCGTGAACTGGAGCCTCCCACCTACGAGGAACTCAAGACCCTGCGCGCGGAAGTGGACCCAGAGCGCATCTACCTGGGCCGAAAAAGCAGGCGCGAGCTAGCCGAGGAGACGAAGGCATAGCCGAGCCGCAGGTTGCATCTTCCTCGAGCACCGTCCGCGCTTGGCGGCGGGTCGGGGCGTTCGAACTAGCTGTACCCTCCGACGGCACCTTTCGCCTCGACGGCGGGACCATGTTCGGAATCATCCCCAAGGCCATCTGGTCCCGGTCGTGCCCCGCCGACGATCGGAATCGGATCACGCTCGGGCTCAACTGCGCCCTCATCCGATCGGATGAGCACCTGATCCTAATGGATAGCGGCTTCGGACGGAAGCTCTCACCCAAGCTTGTGGACATCTACGGGCTCGATGGCTCGCCACCACTCGAGGTTGCTTTGGGGGCCTTCGGGATCTCGCCCGAGGAGGTCACGCTGGTCATCCCCACCCACCTTCACATAGACCACGCAGGCGGGCTGACGCGCCGCGATTCAGGGGGAAACGTAGTGCCCACCTACCCGAGCGCACGCCACGTCCTTCAGCGCACCGAATGGGAGCTGGCGACCCATCCCAACGAGATCACGCGCGGGACTTACCTCCCTGATAATTTCGAGTCCCTCCGCGAGATGGGCCTTCTGAACCTCGTCGACGGAGATGCCGAGATCGTCCCCGGCGTCCGCGTCGAGCTCACGGGCGGACACACCGAAGGGCATCAGGTGGTCTGGGTGGAGTCCGAAGGAGAGACGGCGCTATTTGTCGCTGAGATGGCTCCGACAACCCATCACCTGCAGCCCGCCTACATCATGGCCTATGACACGCATCCTCGGGAGACACTGGCGCAAAAGAAGCGCCTTCTGGCCGAGGCACACGAGCGGAAAGCGCTCGTCATCTGGAGCCACGACCCGGCGGTGCCCATCGGACAACTCGCGCAGGAGAACGGGCGGTGGGCCGTCGCGGAACCGTGATGCATGAGGTGAGTTGCGCGATACTCAGTTGATGTTTATACTTGGAGGTTACGAGTTTTCCACCAACACCTAACAACGGACGGATCAGTGGCACGAAGGTGTGACATCTGCGGCAAGGGGCCGATGAGTGGCAACAACGTCAGCCACTCCAAGCGCAGGACCAAGCGCGTCTTCCGGCCCAACCTTCAGCGCGTGCGCGCGATGGTAGGTAAGAGCCCGGTGATTCTGAAGGTATGCACGCGCTGCTTGCGCAGCGGGCTCGTGCTCAAGCGCGGCAAGCCTGAGCGGGAAGAAGGGTTCGTGCCCGAAGTTGCCGCCGCCGAGGCGTAACGCCCGACGGCGGGCGCCTCCCCCCTACGAGCGAAGTCGCTTCCGTATAAAGGCCGGGACGTCCAACTGGTCTTTCGCCTCTTTCGTGGACGATCCCTGCAAGCGGCTTCGCCGCAACTTTTCGATCTTAGCAGTCGGTTTGCGCTCGATAGCCGGTACTCCGATCTCTTCCTGCACCACCTCAGAGGAGGGCGACCCAGGAAGGTCATCCTCCTCATCCCCGAAGCCAGTGGCGATCACGGTGACGGTCAGCTCTTCGGCCATATCTTCCCGGATGACGGCGCCCATGAAAATGCCGGCCCCAGCACCCGCTGCCTCGCTGACAACCGTTGCAGCGGCATCCACCTCGGCGAGCTTGAGGTTGGGACCCGCCGAGATGTTGAGGAGAACGGCCTTTGCACCCTCGATCGAGATCTCCTCTAGGAGAGGGCTCTTGACCGCCCGCTGGGCCGCATCGATCGCGCGTTTCTCCCCACTAGCGGTGCCAGTCCCAAGGAGGGCATCGCCCATATCGTGCATCACCGCCTTGACGTCATTGAAATCGCGGTTGATCAGGCCCGGTATGGCAATGATATCGGAGATGCCGCGTGTGGCGTGAAGCAGCACTTCGTCAGCCAGCTTGAAGGCGTCCAGAAGCGTCGTGTTCTCGTCGGTGACCAACATAAGGCGCTGATTGGGAATGACGATCAAGGTGTCCACGCGAGCCTTCAGGGCATCGATCCCCTCCTGGGCCTGGTCGAGCCGCCTGGCTCCCTCGAAGACGAAGGGCTTGGTCACGATCCCAACGGTCAAGGCCCCATGTTCCCGCGCCACCTCGGCGACGAGGGGCGCAGCGCCTGTGCCGGTGCCGCCGCCCATCCCAGCGGCGACGAAGACCATGTCCGATCCATCTAGGATCTCGACAACGGTCTCGCGATCTTCGAGGGCAGCCTCGCGGCCCACCTGGGGGTCACCGCCAGCGCCGAGCCCCCGGGTGAGGTTGGTGCCGATCTGCACCTTGGTGGGTGCCCGCGACTGGCCGAGGGCCTGAAGGTCCGTATTGATCGCGATGAACTCGACGCCCGCAAGATGGGCCGCTATCATGCGATCCACCGCGTTCCCACCAGCGCCACCGACCCCCACCACTTTCATGCGAGCACCGTTGCCAGGATGCTCGGCCATCTCGATCCTCGTGCTATCGTCATCCGACATCGTCCACCCCCGCGCGTCGTAGCTCTCTTTGCCAACCGCAGCAGGCCGCGGTGGCGCCGCTAGAAGAAATCGCGAAGCCATGCGCCCAATCGCCCCGACCAACCCTTGCGTACACGCCCCTGGCGGCCTTCGACGCTGAGCGCTTCGAATCCATAGACCACGAGCCCGACGCCGGTCGCGTACATGGGACTCGCGAAGTCATCGCGGGCCATGCGCACGCCCCGAGGCGTCCCAACCCGCACCGAGCGCCCAAAAATCTTCCGCGCCACATCCACCACCCCATCCAGAAGGGTGCCGCCTCCGGTCAGGATCATACCGCTCCCCAACAGTTCGATGCATTCGGCTCGTCGGAGCTCCCTGCATGTGAGCTGGAAAATCTCCTCCAACCGGGCTTCGATAATCTCAGCCAGAAACGTGCGGGAGACCGACCGTGCTCCGTCGTCGCCCGACGCTTCTATCTCGATCTGCTCGTCATCGTCGACCATTTCGGCCAGCGCACTACCCCTTTCGCACTTCAGCTTCTCCGCGCAGGCGACCGGCATCTCCAGACCCACAGCAATGTCCTCGGTCACGTTATTGCCACCCAGAGGCACGACGGCCGTGTGCCAGATGCTCCCGCGGAAGAACACGGCCAGGTCGGTCGTGCCGCCGCCGATGTCGACCAGAACGCAGCCTAGCTGCTTCTCGTCCGGTGTGAGGACGGCATAGCTCGACGCCAAAGGTTCAAGCACCATCCCACGCACGGCGAAGCCCGCCCGCTCGACGCCTCTCTCGAGAGTCAAGATCGGGGTGCTCTGAGCGGTGACCACGTGCACATCGGCCTCCAAGCGGGTGCCCGTGATGCCCAAGGGCTCGCGGATGCCTTGCTGGTCGTCTACGATGAACTGCCGGGGGAGCACGTGAAGGACCTCTCGTCCATCGGGAAGAGTGATGGCCTCGGCCTGCGCCAAGACCCGGTCGACATCGCCAGAGGTGATCTCATTGCCCGGACCTGACACCGCGACGGTGCCGCGGCCATTATGGCCGTAAACGTGCTCGCCCATGATGCCGGCGTAAACCTGTTCGACCTGCACACCGACCATCCGTTCGGCGCTAGCCACAGCCTCTCGGATGGCCCCCACGGTGTCCTCCATGTTCACCACGGAACCACTGTAGAGCCCGGCTGTGGATGACACACCCATGCCAATGACGCTGGGGAGCTCGTCCGGGACCGCCTCGGCCACGACGCAGAGCGTCTTCGTCGTCCCGATGTCCAGCCCGACAATCAGATCGCCCGACTTTGCCACGCCGCTCGCTTTCTCCCACACCTTGCGCGGTTAAAGATTACGCGCCTCGAGGACCCCGAACCACGGCCAACTCCCTGAACCGCACATCGATCTCGGCATATGTCTCACTTCGGCTCGCCAGGTCATCCAGTACCATCAATACGACCCGGAGCTTGTCCTCGTATCGACCGCGCCCAAGGCGCACACGCCCGTTCCGAAGCACGAGATCAATGCCCTCCGGCGTCATGGCGACCTCGGCCACTTGCGACGCCAGTGCCGGATCCGTTGCCCCAAGTGCATCGACAACGCGAATCGCCTCCCCCACCGCTGGGTTGGTCAAACGCCCACTGGGGGCCACACCGGACGGACTCACGCCCGTGACCATTGGAAGCCCCGTGGGAAGAGCATCGGAAGGAATCGTGAAGCACCATAGATCGCGGTCCACGCCGTAGGTTTGGTCGAGGCTGAGGAGCGCCACGGGCTCCCGCTTGGTGATGCGTATGCGCACGCGGTCCGGAGGGAGCCAGGTGAGATCGGCCTTTCGCACGGGAGGCAGGGCGAGAAGGCGCTCCGCAGCGGCCTGAAGATCGAGCTGTCCGACGCGCTCCTGTGCTGCCAGCCCCGCAGCCGCGACAAGCTCGCCGACCTCAGGCAGGCCCGCGCCCACGACCTCAACGCGCCCGACCGAAAACAATGGCATTTGAGCCAGGCTTGAAGGCAGAGCATGTCCGGACCAGGCCAGAGCCGCAAGTGCGGCCCCCACGCCGACCGCTCCGACGATGTAGCGTACAAACCGGCGCCCTCGCCTCGCCCGGCGAGCCATGGGACGTGGACCTCTGGACCCGGCATAGGGCAGTGCGCGGTTCATAGCTCCACAAGCTCCAATTCCAAGCGAATGCCGTAGCTATGGAGGATCACGCGCCGGGCAAGAGCGATGAGCTCACGGACATCGACCTCCGTCGCAGCGCCGAGGTTGATCAGAAAATTCGCATGCGTCTCGCTCATGGCGGCGTCGCGCACGGCTTGGCCTTTGAGTTGGGCGCGGTCCAACAGCGCCCCGGCGGAAAGACCGGGCGGATTCTTGAACACACAACCCGCCGTCCGGACACCCATCGGCTGCGTCGCCGTGCGATGGCCCCTAAGCACGCGGACCCGTTCGCGGCTGGCGGCATCTTCCCCGGGCTCCAGAGCGAAACGGGCCCGCGTAATCACCACCCGATTCCGCAATGTGGAGTTCCGGTAGGCGAAAGTGATCTCTTCGCGCGAAAGGCGGACGGGCTGGCGCGTGGGGATGTCCACCCCCCACACTGCCTCAAGCCGATCGGCGGTCTCACCGTCATAGGCGCCAGCATTGCCCGCGATCGCTCCCCCGACGGTACCAGGGATCTGACCGGCGAATTCCACGCCGGTGAGCCCCTCCCGTAAACAGAAATCCACCAGCCGGCTCATCGTCGCAGCGGCGCCGATTTCGACGCAATGACCCTCCCGCTGTACTCCCCGAAAGCCGCGCCCCAGCTTGATGATGACTCCGTCGAAACCCGCATCGCTGGCCAGGAGATTTGTACCCGCACCGATGACGCGAACGGGCCGCCCGGACCGCTCCGCAAGGGCGAGCGCGCGGATGATGTCGGCCTCCTCCCGCGCGCGGACGACCACGGCGGCCGGGCCACCGACGCCGAGCGTGGTGAGGCCCCTCAGGTTTTCGTCCCGCCGGACGTCGGTACCCACGGAGGCCAGATCGTCGCTGCCCGCCAGTCGCTGCCGCTCGCCCACGTTAGCCACCTCGGCTCACCCCCCTTTGGCGCTGGGCCGAACCGGCCCAACGGTGTGCGCCAGGCGCAGTTCGTCCACCAGGACCTCGCCAAGGGCGTCGATGTCACCCGCGCCCAAGGTGAGCACCATCGCGGCCTCGGCGGCCCGATGGCGGACGACTTCCATGAGTCGTTGACGATCCGGCACATATGTCACGTCAGCGCACCCAGCGCGCAGGCAGGCGTCGGCCACGAGCGCCCCACTCACCCCGGGCAACGGCTCCTCGCGCGCAGGGTAAACGTCCATGATGACCACGGCGTCCGCTTCGGCTAAGGCGGCGCCGAAGTCATCGGCAAAGTCCCGCGTGCGTGAGTACAGGTGGGGTTGAAAAACAGCAACGATTGGCCCGGATCGAAGGGCGCGCGCAGCAACCAGCGTGGCTCGGATCTCCGTGGGGTGGTGCGCATAATCGTCCACCACCACCGTATTGCCCGCGGTGCCTTTGATCTCGAACCGGCGGTGTACGCCCTGCCACGCATCGAGTCCCCTGAGGATCGCCGACAGCTCCACACCCAGCGCCACGCCCACGGCGGCGGCCCCCAAGGCGTTGGAGACGTTGTGGCAGCCCGGAGCCCGAAGCGTCGCACGCCCGGCGGTGCGCCCGTCCACCCGTAATGTAAAGGCCGTCGACCACCCCACCTGCTCCATCGCGTCCGCGCGAACGTGCGCGTCGGGCCCGAACCCGTACAGCAGAGAGGGCACGTCCACGCGAGAAACCAACCTCCGGGCGCCAGGGTCATCCGCACAGAAGATGGTCCGCCCCGAGGGCGAGGTGGAGCTGGCGAACCGGACGAACGCCTCTTCTAGGTCGGCCAGGTCATGATAGCAATCCAGATGATCCCCTTCCACGCTGGTGACGACGGTGACCACGGGACGAAGCGTCAGGAAGGAGCGACCGAACTCATCCGCCTCGACGACCAGATGCGGACCCTCGCCCAGCCGCGTCCCGGAATTGAGGACCCGTATCCGCCCGCCCACAAGGGCGGTGGGGTCCAGCCCTGCCTCGGTCAGAACCGCACATGTGAGCGATGCGGTCGTCGTCTTGCCGTGCGTTCCCCCGACGGCGATCGTTTCCTTTCCACAACCCAGGACGCCGAGGGCCTCCGCGCGGCGGATCGTAGGAACGCGGGCCGCGCGCGCGGCTTCGAGCTCGACATTGGTTGGCGGCACAGCGGCCGAATAGATGACGAGATCAACGCCCAGCGTGTGCTCAGCCGCGTGACCGATGGCGACCCGGGCGCCCATTTGCGCCAGCCGCCGCGTCATTCCCGAACTCACTAGGTCCGAGCCCGAGACGGCGAAGCCGCGGCGCAAGAGGAGTTCCGCCAGAGCACTCATCCCTGCACCGCCGATACCCACTAGATGAAGCCGGCGATAGGCCTGGCTCGGCGCATCCAGGGCGCTAGGTGCCTTCAACAGTCCGTTTTCAGGCGCTGTTCCCATCTGCGCGTCAAGTCCTCCGCAATGTGGTTCCTTGCATCGCTTTGCGCTAGAGATCGTGCATGCTCACCCATCTCCCTCAGACGCCGTGGATCGGCGGCCAACTCAGCGATGGCCGAGGCCAGCCGCTGGGGCGCAAGCTCGGCCTGCGGGATCACCATGCAGGCACCCGTACGCTCCAGATGCCGAGCGTTGGCAGTCTGATGGCCGGCGGCAGCATGCGGGAGTGGGATCAAAACGGACGGAAGGCCGCAGGTGGTCAGCTCCGCAACCGTCATGGCACCGCTACGTGCGACGACCAGATCGCAGACGGCGTACGCCGCAGCCATCTCATCAATGTAAGATCGAAGGTGTACCTCGATGGGCAACCCGGCACACGCCCTTTGGAGTCGATCGAAATCCGAGGGGCCGGTCTGCCACAAAAACCGCACTTTTTCCGTCCCCAACAGGGAAAGCCCTATCAGGACAGCCTCGTTGATCGGCACGGAGCCCTGGCTACCACCGGTTACCAAGACCGTGAGGCGGCCTTCATCGGGAGGGAGATTCAAGCGGCGAAGCGCTTCCGCGCGGCCCATGAGACCGAAGCCGAGCCGAAGGGGATTGCCCGCGACGGCGACATTGCTATGTCTGTCCAGAAACCGGAGCGTATCAGCCGATGACACATAGACGCGGCGGGCCAGCGGCGCCAGAAGCCGCGTCACTAATCCAGGTAAAATATTCTGTTCCAAGAGCACCAACGGCACACCGCAGAGAAGCGCGGCGATGCCCGCGGGACCGCTGACGTAGCCACCGCTACCGACAACCACATGCGGCTTGAAACGTGCCAGGGCCGTGCAGGCGCTCAGGACCCCACGCGCAAGGTGAAGCGGCCAGAACGCCAGCGCCCATGAGAGCCGCCGGGCCAGAGGGCGTGCCCAGACGGACCGGAGAGGGAAACCGGCTGAGGGGATAGCGCGGCTTTCGAGCCCACCCGCCGTCCCCAGAAAGAGGATCTGGCTTCCTGGCGCACGTCGGGCCACCTCTTCCGCCACCGCCAGGGCGGGGTAGACGTGGCCCCCCGTTCCCCCGCCAGCGAAGACCAGCCTCATGGCACCATGCCGACGGGTTTCAGCCACCGTCGCTGAGGCTCCAACGTTCGCGAGATGTTGAGGATGATACCCGTGGAGGCCAACGCCATCACGAGCGCCGTGCCGCCGTAACTGACGAAAGGCAAGGGCAAGCCGGTGGGCGGCACCACGCCCAGCACCACGGCCACGTGCAGCCAGGCCGATAGTCCCAGCGTCCCTGCCAGCCCCGCGGCGAGCAGAAAACCCTGCTGCGTCGGCGCACGCCGCGCGATGGCCCACGCCCGGAAAGCATAGGCGATGAACAGCCCGCACGTCAACAACGCTCCGATGAAACCCAGTTCCTCGCCGATCACAGAGAAGATAAAGTCCGTGTGGGGTTCCGGCAGGAAGAACATTTTCTGGCGCGAAGCCCCCAAGCCCAGTCCCCAGAGGCCGCCGGAGCCCAGACCGAGCAACGACTGGGAGAGGTGATAACCCGCTTGATGCGCGTGCGCCGAACGGTCGAGGAAGCCGCCGACAACCCGATCGATACCGTGCCCTACTCCCAGCACGACAGCCAGAAAGCACACAATTGCCGTGCCGCCGAGGAGAACGACGTGGCTCAGCCGCACGCCGCCCAGCCAGAACACCGCAAGGGCGATGAGCACGACGGCGCTGGCGCCGCTCAGGTCTGGCTCGGCGGCCACCAGTGCCGCGACGAACAGGACCACTATGAGCGGACCCGCAAGACCCATCCAGAACTTTCGCACCCGACGCCCTTTACGCGGCAGTGCCTCGGCCAGGTAGAGCACCAGCGCCACCTTCGCGAGCTCTGAGGGTTGGAAGGTGAACGGTCCCAGCGTGATCCAACGCCGCACACCGTTGATGGTCGGAGGCCAGCCGATCCACGCACCCAACAGCAGCAGGAGCAGGAGACCCAAAGTCAGGAGCATCGCCGGCCGGGCGAATCGGGCGAAAACGTCGGCGGGAAGCTGCGCCAGGGTGAGCATCAAGGCGATTCCGATGACGGCCCGCACGAGGTGCCGCTCGGCGAAGAACGTAGCTTTGCCGAAACGCTCCGCCGCTACTAAAGCACTGGCACTGAAAACCATGACCACTCCCAGGGCCACCAGGATGAGGGCGATAGCCAGAAGGGCACGGTCCACTCCCCCGACACGCGCCCCAGAATCCGCAGAGTCGCCGCCCGGGGCGGTCATCGAATCTTGAAGGTGGAAAGCCCTAGAAGCGCAAAGAGCACGCCCAGAATCCAGAACCGTATGACGACCTTCGATTCGGGCCAGCCGCAGAGCTCGAAATGGTGGTGCAAGGGAGCCATGCGGAGGACCCGCTTGTGACGGTAACGGAAGGACAGGACCTGAGCGATCACCGATAGCGCTTCGATGACGAAGACACCGCCGATGATCACAAGCACAAGTTCCATCTTCGAGAGCACGGCGAGGGTACCAATGGCGCCGCCTAGAGCGAGCGCGCCCGTGTCGCCCATCATGACCTGCGCCGGTCTGGCGTTGAACCACAAAAACCCCAAGCTGGCACCCAAAAGCGCCATGCAGAAGATGGTCAGCTCGCCCGAGCCAGGTAGATAGTCGATGCGCAGGTACTCGCTGGAGGTAGACCGGCCGGTGACGTAGCAGATCAAGGCGAAAGCGCTGGTGACAATCCCGACCAGGCCAATGGCCAGACCGTCAAGGCCATCGGTGAGGTTGACGGCATTGGATGCCCCGGTGATGACTAGCGCCACGGCGGGGATGTAAAACCAGTGGAAATGGATGTGAACGTCCTTGAAAAAAGGCACACTGGTTTGAGTGCCGAACTCAGGAGCCAGAGGGTGAACGTACAGGATCGTCCCGATCACAACGCCCAAGGCGCCCTGTGCGGCGAGCTTGTAGCGCGGCGCCAACCCCCTACCGCCAGCGGTGCGTATCTTGAGGGTATCGTCGATGAAGCCCAGGGCACCCAGCCAGACCATCGCCAAAAGCGCCAGAAGCACATAGCCATTGTTCAGCGGAGCCCATAAGATCGTGGAGACGACCACCGCCAACAGAATGATCAGCCCGCCCATGGTGGGCGTGCCCACCTTGGCCTGGTGGGACTCGGGACCGTCAGCCCGGATGACCTGGGTCACCGCGGAACGACGCAGCCAGGCGATGATCATGGGCCCAACGACAAAGCAGATCAGAAGCGCCGTGATGGTGGCATAGGTAGCTCGGAAAGTAATGTACCGGAATATGTTGAAAGCAGAAAAGACATCGCGCAAAGGGTACAGCAAGTGGTAGAGCATCGCTTTCTACGCTGCCTCCGGAGACACGAGCTCAGACGACGGCATCCGCCCGGGCATGGAGGGGTGACGATCCACACTCGGGCGCTCGGGCAGCACCCATGCCACCCGCCAATGCGTTCACGATCGCCTCCATGCGGGCGGCGCGCGAGCCTTTGATCAGGACCAGATCGCCGGGTCGTGCCAGGGTCTCTACGAGCGCCGCCGCCGCGTTGGAAGCGCAAACGTGAGCCCGCGACATGGGCAAGCCGGCGGCCACAGCGCCCCGCACAACCGCCTCCGCCCAGGCGCCGACGCCGACCAGTTCCGCCACGCCAGCCTCGGCCGCCCGCCGCCCCAGTTCCTCGTGCGAGTCTTCCGTTCCTGTGCCCACCTCGTGCATCTCGCCCAGAAAGGCCAGCCGACGCCCACCATCAGCGACGCTACTCGCCGCAAGCACATCCAAAGCAGCGGCAGCGGAATCGGGATTAGCGTTGTAGCAGTCCACGAGCAGGCGTAGGCCGCCGACTTCGCGCTCCTCCAGCCGCATCCCTTCCGGCCGCACCGCTTCGAGAGCTGTGCGCATGGCGATCAACGACACGCCGAACGTCGTGCCTAAAGCGAGAGCCCCGAGAGCATTTCGAGCATTGTGCGCACCGGGTGTGCGTAACGTCAGCCGTTCCGCGCCAAGAGAGAAACTGGGCCGGGCGTCCGACGTTAACGCCAGCTCACGCCCGCGCATCTCGGCGCCGGTCTCGAATCCGAAGGACACCGAGCGACAGCGGGCTGCGGCGCGAAGGGAGGCGTAATACGGGTCATCCCAGGGCAGGATGGCGACCCCGGATGCACCCAGCGCTTCGACGAGCTCGCGTTTGGCGCGCATGACCCCTTCAAGCGAACCGAGCGTTTCCAGGTGAGCCCTGCCGATGTTGGTGATCACACCCGCCGTGGGTTGAGCGATCTCACAGACGTACGCCAGGTCGCCCGGTTGGCGGGCCCCCATCTCGACGACCACGACCTCATCGGCGGCGTCGGCTGAGAGAAGCGTTGCCGGGACACCCACCTCATTGTTGTAGCTCGCGATACTCTGGCGCACACGATAACGCATGGCGAGGATGGACGCGATGAACGCCTTGGTCGTCGTTTTGCCGTTCGAGCCCGTCACGGCCACGACCTGGATCGAGCGCGTTCGGCGATAGCCCGCCGCGAGCTGGCCATAGGCACGCAGCGTTTCGGGCACGCGAACGAGAGCAAACCGAGCACCGGGCCTCAGCCCTCGAGCCTCTGCCCAATCCGCCCGAACGATGGCCCCCACCGCACCCCGCTCACACGCATCGGCAACGAAGGCGTGGCCATCATGCTGGGTACCCCCGAGCGCGATGAAGAGGTCGCCGTCGGTGGCAACCCGCGAGTCGGTCACGACCCGCTGCACGGATGGGGCGGACCCCGCAGGGGTGACGCGCCATTCGAGACGACCGCCGACGAAACGACGCACCTGATCGAACGAGAGTGGAACCATCGTTAGCTGCGGGACCTCATCAAAAATGCGTTACCGCGCCCGGGTGTGCGCAGCGAACGCACCGAGCGCGGTAACTGAAACCGGTGAAGGCTCGTGACCCTCGGGAGAACGAGTCGTAGAACCGGGCTGCGCGGAGACCCATCATGCGTCACAGTCAATCTCCGGACGTTGCGCCGTCCCCCGCCTTTAGGACAGGCGCGCCCATATGACTGACCGACGCCCAACCATCGGCCCCCCCGGCTCTGAATGACCCGTGCTGTGGCATCGGATTCCCTAGAAACCTGCTGGCCACCGTAGCCAGCGTCCGGCGCACATCCCGGGCACGAACCTTCACCAAGACGCATCTTTCCCTCAGAGTTCTTCGCCTCACAACATACTCGATGCCAACCACCCACTGCGCCTATCCCGGCTGATCTCGCCCTCGGAGACCGGGGAGACGCTATCGACCGCGCGCGCGTGCACAGCACCATCGAGTGCGAACATCCGTCGCACCATGCGGCGAAAGGCCGGAGCCGCCACCGTGCCGCCCCATGCGCGTCCCCGCGGTTCGTCGATGACGACCAGCCCCACCATGCGAGGAGCCTCCAGCGGACAAATTCCCACGAATGAAACCACGACTTCGTTCTTAAGATAGCCCCTACGGCCCGGGGCGCTTTTCTGGGCAGTTCCGGTCTTCCCACCGACGGCAAGCCCCTCCACCTGCGCAGAGCGCCCCGTACCCGACGCCACGCACGTCCGCATGAACGCCAGAAGTTCACGTGCGGTAGCCTCTGAGATGACCCGCCTGCCCACCGCCGACGGTAATGGGTCACGAACCCCGCCGTCCGAGCTCAGGAAGTAGCGCACGATCCTGGGTGGAACCAGCTTCCCCCCATTGGCAGCCACGGCGTATGCGCAAGCCAACTGTAGTGGCGTGACCAGCACCTCCTGCCCGATGGCCAGGCTGGGCAGTGAGCGCGCTGACCAGGCCGTTGGCTCACGCAGGATGCCCTTCGCCTCACCGGGCAGACCCAGGCCAGTCTCGTGGCCAAAACCGAACTGGCGGGCCGTCAGATAGAATGGACGTGCCCCGACCTTGAGAGCGGCGCTGATCATGCCCAGGTTGCTCGACTGAGCGAAGACCTCCTGAAAGCTGAGTTCATAGAGAGGGTGGTGGTCGTGAAAGACATCTCCACCCACGGTCAGTTGTCCGCCGTGGCAATCTACGAGGGTCGAAGGGCCGAAGCGGCCGCTCTCCAGAGCCGCCGCAGCCGTTACCAGCTTGAAGGTCGACCCCGGTTCGTAACCATCGGTGATCGAGCGGTTGCGGCGCGCTCGGGATGAGGCAAGCTCAAAGGCGGACGGATGCACGTTGGGCACCTGCGCCATAGCGAGGATCTCGCCCGTGGCCGGCGCCAGGAATACCGCCACTCCACCCCGCGCGTCGTGCTCGCGCACGGTCGCAGCCAGCTCAGCTTCGACGATGGCCTGGTAGCGCGCATCAAGCGTCACGACTATATCGTCCCCATCGCGCGGTGATTCGTCACCGTCCGCCACTGAGGCGAAGACCTCGCCGGTGGCGCCGTTCCGTTGAACTACGCGCCACGCGTCGCGCCCGGCCAGTTGGGCGTCAAAGGCAGCCTCAATCCCTTCGATCCCCTCGCCATCCACATCCGTGAACCCTATCACCGAGCCCGCCAGAGCGCCCAGCGGATAATGCCTTTGTACCTCGACCTCCACGCGCATCGGCGAGTCGGAAACATCGGACAGTGCGCGCGCCTGCTCGGGCGTCACCCCACGCGCTAACCAGACGAATGGCGATCGTGTCGCCAGCCGCTGGCGTAGGAGCCCGGAGTCCTCTCCCGTGATGGCCGTGATGACCGGCACAGCCTTGGGTACATTGAGCTTCCGAGGGTCGGCTCCAACGCGGCGCGCCAGAACGTTGTCGACCAGCGGAGTCAAGTGCCGGTCCAGGATGCGGCCGCGACGCGCAAGAAGCCTCTGTCGCTTCTGCTGTTGTCTCTGCGCGAGCCCCCGGTAGTGTGGCCCATCCATGACCTGAAGCAGGAATAGACGCAGCGCAAGGCCAGTCCACAGGACAACAAAGCCAACCATCAGAGCGTGAAAGCGTCGGCGCCCCCGGATGGCGAGCTTCAGCGTCTCCGGTTCCATGTGCCTCCCCACAGCGACGAGGGGTCTACCGCTCCTCCGCGGGCACCAAAACTTGCACTGCGCGGATCTCCGTGCTCTTAAAGTCCAGGCCCAGGCGCGATTTGGCCAAGCGCTCAACGCGGTCGGCCGAGGCCAGTTGCCCCACTTCAGCCCGCAGGTGGCTGTTTGCGCTCTCCAGCGAATCCACACGAGCGCTTAAACGCGCGCGCTGCTGGGTCATCTCGACCAACCGGGTCAGCCCCCAGACGTGTGCAAGCATCGCCACCACACTGACGAAGAGCAGAATCAGACCAACCCGCGCGGACATTGTCTCCCCCTTATGAGCGCCGCCGCCGCTCTTTCGACCTGGAATCGCCTCTCAGCCGAGATTCCCTTGCGCACATCAACCCCGCCGCTGCGCCGCCCGAAAACACGCGCTGCGAGCCCTCGTGTTATGTGCCACCTCCACCTCCGACGGCCGGATCACCCGCCGCGTCACAAGGCGCAGCGTCGGGCGCTGCCCACAAGCGCAAACCGGCAGATCGGGCGGACAGATGCAGCCGCTCTCCTCAACGCGGAAGAAACGCTTAACCAAGCGATCCTCAAGCGAATGGTACGCGATCACTCCCAGAATCCCACCTGGAGCCAGGCAACCGAGCGCTGCGACTAGGCCTCGCTCGAGCTCGCCGAGCTCGTCGTTGACTGCGATGCGCAGCGCCTGAAAGACCTGCGAGAGATAGCGGACCTGCACCGCTGGAGCGACGAGCGGTCCGATCAGGGCCGCGAGGTCCTGCGTCGTCCGGATGGGCCGTTCCCGGCGGGCGGCAATGATCCGCCTGGCGACGCGTCGTGCATGTGGGACCTCACCGTAACCGCGGAGCAACGCAGTAAGCTCATCCTCCGGCGCACCAGCCACTATCTCCTGCGCGGGCACTGCCTGCGAAGGGTCCATGCGCATATCCAGGGGCCCCGGGAGCCGGTGACTGAAACCACGCTCAGCGGCATCAAGCTGGTACCAGGAAACGCCGAGATCGAACAGCACGCCGTGGACGGGACCAAAGCCCGTCTCGGCGACTGCCTCTCCGAGTCTCGAAAACGTCGTGCAGAACAAGCGCACCCGATCACCGTACGGAGCCAGGCGTTCGTGGGCGGCTTCGATGGCCTCTGGATCGCGATCGATGGCGACGAGCCGCGCTCCGGGGCCGAGCCCATCCAGGAGCGCCGCCGCATGTCCACCACCGCCGACGGTCGCATCGACGTAGACGCCCTCGGAAAACCGCGCGAGCGTCGTCACGACGCGCTCGCACAGGACAGGCATATGGTAGATGGTGGGCATGGCGTGCCGTTACAGGATGAAATCGCTCAGGTCCTGGCCCCCGAAGTCGACCTTGGACATTTGATCGTCATAGTGCTGGGGGTTCCACAACTCGAAGCAATCGACCGTGCCCACGATCTTGACCCGGTCTTGAATGCCGACAGATTCGAGCAACTGCTGTGAGATGCGAATGCGCCCCTGGCCGTCCAATCGCTGGACAGTGGCGCGCGATCCGAACAGACGTTTGATGTTGCGCGCGCGGGGGTCGCCCATGGGCAGTTTGCGGATCGCTTCCTGCTTGTGGCTCCAGTCGTCGATGCCGTAGGCGATCAAGTGGCCGTCGTAACCGCGCGTGATAACGAGGCTTTCCCCAGCTTCCGGTTCCAGGCCGCGCCGCAGTTCCGTGGGAACATTGAGCCGGCCTTTCTCATCTATTGTATATTCGAACTCGCCGTAGAAGGTCGACATAACTGTGCCGTCGTGGAGCAGTCGGCGCTATGCGCCGTCCCCACGCCCAAAGGCTAGAATGCAACCACTGCCCACACCCTTCTGGAAAGTCGCCATGACCAAAAGAGTAACCTCCCCAGGTTATCCCGGTCGGCACAGTCGCGGGTGCCGTTGGAAGAAAGTGCTTAAGGGCGACGCCCGCGACGCAACCAACCCACACCCCCCCATTTTACACCACTATACCCCCCTTGTCAAGAGGAGTTTTGAGGTATAGTGTATTCTTTAATGGGGTTAGTGCCATTATATTCACCTATCGTGTGAGCAGTTCGTGGCGCATGAGTGCGCTTCTGGGACCCCTTATGGCGGCCTGTATCGCCTGCTGTGAGCCCTTCTCCATGAGCGACGAGGTGCTGGCACTTCTATTGGCAAAAGCCCTGCTCGCCACGTCCGACTACGCGACCGTGCCCGGTCAGATGAAGGCGGAGCACGAGCGGCTCTTCGGCGAAGTGGCCCGCTCAATGCCGGAGGTCTGGCGCGCGTTGGAGCACGTGGGGGAGGATCCCCAGCGCTGGGAGCACATTCTAGCGAGGGTGCGCGATGAGCTGCGCGTGGCCGCCGCCCGGCGGTCGTTCTCCATACCGGGGCCGGAGCCGACCCATGCGGCTCCGGTGCCGTGAGAGGCGTTTCTTCTGCGCTGTCGGGGTTCGAGCTAGTTGAACAGACGCACTACGTCGTTGACTGTAACGAGCAACATGAGCAGGACTAGAAACGCAAGCCCGACCTGCTGGATGACCAGCCTCACGCGCAGCGAAAATGGGCGCCGGATGGCGGCTTCAGCGCCAAGGATGACCATCTGGCCGCCGTCCAGGACGGGAAGCGGGAAGAGGTTGAGCAGCCCGAGGTTGACGCCGAGCAAAGCGATGAAGCTCAAGAGCGACGTAAACCCTCCGCGCACGCTCTCGCCAGCCATGCGGATGATCATGACCGGGCCGCTCAGTTCCTCCTTCGACGCCCTGCCCGTGAGCGCGCGGTGGAGGAAATCCAGGATCAGAGACGATATCAGGTAAGTCTGCTGTCCCGCCACGACCAGACCCGAGATCGGACCGACGCGCTTAATCTCCAGCATAGGGTAGACACCCAGGCGGCCCACTACCCTTTCCTCTCCGTCGGCTTCTCCGGGTACCTTGAAAGCCCGCGGCACAATTTCCGTGCTCAACTGCTGATCGCCACGCCGCCACACGACGGACGTGGGAAACTCCGGCCGCTCTCGCACGGCCTCGTAGAGGTCGCGCCACTGCGCAATGGGTTCACCCGCCACCTCGACGATGAGGTCACCTGGCCTTAGGCCCGCCCCCTCCGCTGGCTCTCCGGGTTCGAGGCGTCCGATCTCCGCCGGAATCCAGGGCTCAATCCCGAAGGGTTCGTCGCCGCTAACCGCCGGGATCAGCATCTCCAGCCGCTCTCCCTCCCGCTCAGTCAGCAGCATCACGGGCTCGGCATAGGCCATCATCAGCCCCTTAGCCAGTTCCTCCCAGTCCACAACGGCCTCGCCCCCAACCGCGACGATCCGGTCGCCAGTCCGTAGGCCCGCGCGTTCGGCGGGCGAACCGGGCTCCACGGTGCCGAGGCGTGTGGTGGAATAAGTCGGCGCACCAAACGCCACGGCCATGAAAAAGAAAAGAGCAAACGCGATGAAGATGTTCGCCAACGGACCCGCCGCCAGAACGGCGAGACGAGCGGCGATGGGTTTGGAAGCGAACTCGTCGGGAGCGCCCGTGGCAATGCCTGTTTCGAAGGAACCGCCGGCCATCTTGATGTAGCCGCCGAAGGGGATCCAGGAGATACAGTACTCCGTCACGCCTATGGTGATGCCGAACATCTTGGGCGGATAGCCGAGAGAGAAGCGCTCGACGCGAATGCCGGCCCATTTCGCGGCCAGGAAATGGCCCAACTCGTGGACGAAAATGAGAGGCCCCAGGATGAGAACGAAGCCCGCGATGGTCTGGAGTGACGCCAGCACGTTCAACCCACCGACACAGCGGCGTTGGCGCTCGACGCGACGGCCTCGAGCGCACGCTCGCGCGCCCAGCGGTCGGCCATTCGGATGATCCCCAGCTCGTCATCCGGCATCGGCTGGTGCGCCTCCAGAACGCGCTCGACCACGGCGGGGATTCCCAGAAAGGGCAAACGCTCCACCAGGAAAGCTCCCACAGCCACTTCGTTGGCCGCGTTGAGGCAGGCTGGCGTTGTACCCCCGGCGCGCAACGCCTCGTACGCCAGGCGGAGACACGGAAAACGCGCAAGATCAGGCCGTTCGAAAGTCAGAGAAAGCTGAGTGTGCATGTCCAGGCGAGCGGCTAGCGACGGCTCGCGGAAGGGATACGTCAGCGCGTACTGGATCGGAGCGCGCATATCCGGAACACCCAGGTGCGCCATGCAAGTCCCGTCAGTCAACCCGACCATGCCATGAACGACCGACTGGCGATGGACCACGACGTCAATACGGTCGCTTGGGATATCGAAGAGCCAGCGCGCTTCGATGACTTCGAGCCCCTTGTTCATGAGCGTCGCGGAATCGATCGTGATCCTGTCGCCCATGTCCCAGACGGGGTGTTGTAACGCCGCCTCTACGGTCACATGCGCAAGCGCATCCGCGTCGACATCCACGAATGGACCGCCGGAGGCCGTCAGAATGAGCCGGCTCACCTCACCGGGGTCGCGGCCAGCGAGGAGCTGAAAGAGGGAGGAGTGTTCGCTGTCTACGGGAAGGATCGTCACGCCCCGACGCCGCGCGAGGCCGAGGACATACCGCCCGGCCATGACGACCGTCTCCTTATTCGCCAGCGCCACGTCACACCCGGCCTCAATCGCGGCCACCGTAGGCGCGAGGCCGTCAGAACCCGTCAGCGCGTTGACGACGAGGTCCGCCTCGGCCTCCGCTGCGGCGGCTTCAACCCCCGCAGGACCAGAACAGACGGTGATACCCAACGGCCGAAGTGCAGCGGCGGCAGCGGCGGCACTGGCTTCGTCCGCCACCGCCACCACCTTGGGGCGAAACTCGCGCGCCTGCGCAACAAGTGCCGTCACATTGCGCCTAGCGGCTAGCCCAACGATGGATATCGAAGAAGGAGCCAGCGCCCGGACCACCTCCAGCGTCTGCGTGCCGATGGAGCCCGTGGACCCCAAAATCACCAAGCGCTTCATCCAGGCACTCCAAGCCAGGCGCGCCAGCACGCAAGGGCCGGCGCCGCGAAGAGCGCGGAGTCGAAGCGATCGAGCAGGCCTCCATGGCCGGGGATCACGTTGGAGGTGTCCTTGACCCCCGCAGCGCGTTTGAGGCCCGATTCAAACAGATCGCCCACGAACCCGGCAGCAGCAAGCAGCGTAGCAAGCCCCCACCAGTAGGCGAGCGTAGCGGCGCCCGGAACGGCGAAACACCAGAGGCCCGCCACAAGCCAAGCGCCCACGAATCCACTCACGAGGCCCTCGACCGATTTACCAGGGCTGAGACGGGGCGTGAGCTTGTGTTTACCAAACTTGCTCCCGACCAGATAAGCGACCGTGTCGCTCGTCCAGAGCACCACGAAGGTAAAAAGGATGGTGTTCTCTCCCGGCGACGCAGGGTCTTCCCACCGCAGACCCACCAACAACCCTCCCAGCCAGCCGACGTAGGCGACGACGAGCAGGTGAGCGCCCGCCGAACGGAGGCCATCGTGCGGCGCGGTGACAAGAGCCAGGACCAGAGCACCGAGGACCGTCAACCCCAGTCCCAGCTCCAACGCCGTGCCGGTCACCCAAAGCCACCCTGGCATGAGCGCCAGAGCGACGAGCGCGACGCGATGCCATAGGGCCGGGCGAAGCCCCGTAAGGGCGATCAGTTCGAGCGCCGCTCCAGCCAGGATGAGGTCGAGCAGAACCAGGAAAAACAGCCCGCCCCGCACGGCTGCCCACGCGACCACTGCGACGAGCAAAGCGCCTGCCACGCCGCGCCGTAGAAGCACTGAGTCGGGCTGCCGCACCGTAGGAATGGGCACGCTGGATCGAGCCGGACGTCGTCGTGCCCGAGCGGACGTCAGCTGGCCACCGAGACCGCTGGGGCCTGTGATCGTCCTCTCCGGAGTTGATCAGAGGTGCGGCCGAAGCGTCGCTCGCGGGTCTGATAGCTCTCGATGGCCTCGTAGAGATCGTGGCGCGAAAAATCCGGCCAGAGGACATCGGTCACCCACATCTCCGTGTACGCCAACTGCCAGAGCATGAAGTTGGAGATGCGCATCTCGCCCGATGTCCGAATGAGCAGGTCGGGATCGGGCAGATCGGCGGTGTAGAGGTGGGCGGCGATGAGCCGTTCGTTGATCTGGTGCGAGGCGAGCTCGCCTCGCTCGATCTTCCGGCTGATGGCCCGGACCGCGTCCACGATCTCAAGTTTGCCCCCGTAGCTCAGCGCCAGGTTGAGGACGAGGCCCGTGTTGTCCTTGGTGGTCTCGATCGAGTTACGAACCGCAGCGCGGCTGGCGGGGAACAGCCGTGAGACGCGCCCAATCGTGCGGAACCGGACGTTCTCCGCATGCAGTTCCGGTAGTTCATCATTGAGCGTGTCGCGCAACAGGCTCATCAAGAAGAACACCTCACCGGGAGGGCGCCGCCAGTTTTCGACACTGAACGTGTATAGCGTCAGGACCTCTAGCTCCAGATCTGCCGCGGCCCGCACCACATCCTTGACCACCGCGACGCTGGCGCTGTGGCCTTCGGTGCGCGGCAGCCCACGCTGCTCAGCCCAGCGGCCGTTGCCGTCCATGATGATAGCCACGTGGCGCGGCAGATTGCCACGCGCCAACACCCGAGCCTTATGGGCCTCTTCGTCGCAGACGACCGCCGGATCTGTCGGGCTATTCGCCATCATCACTCAGCCCAAATGTAGGTACGCAGGACAAGCGAAGTCAAGCGCTTTGGCCCCACGGGCGCTGCTTTTCCCGGCTCAGCCATCGCTCAAGGAACCCCGGCCCCGACATCGAAGCAGTAGACGTTGCCGTCGTCCGCGCCTGCGAAAAGCCCGCCATGGCCCAGCGCCAGATCGGTCAGTGCCGGTGCCGAGAGCCGCGTCTCCCAGAGCCTGCGGCCATCATCCAGAGCCAACGCTATAAGGCTTCCGTCGCCGGCGGCGACATAGACGACATCCCCATCAGCCACCGGGGCCCCACGCACAACCCCGTCCGTGCCGGCATCCCACACCACGTTCCCCGTCGCCGCATCGAGCGTCACGACCCGCCGGTCGTCGGCGCCAATGATGACAGACGACCCGATCACCACGGGGCCCGACCGGATGGCGGCCTCGGCGACCCGTACGCCCCAGCGCCGCGCGCCCGTCCCGATCTCCACCGACCACAGCTCCCCGGCCGCCGTCGCAACAAAGGCGACATCGCCCAGGACGGCGATGCGAGAGCTCACCGCTGCTCCCAGTTCGATGCGCCACTTTGGATCGCCGCCCTCCAGAGCGAAAGCGCGAAGCGCACTTCTATCCCCGACGATCACGACGCCCTCGGCGCCGGCCACAGCGGACCGCACCTGGCCCCCAACGGTTGCGCGCCACACCTGCTCACCCGTTGCCAGATCGACGGCCAGAACCTGACCCGATTCCCCGACAACGACCGCGTAACCACGAGCGACGACCGGCGTCGCGGAGCAGTCGCCGACGTCGTGGCTCCACATCTGCACGCCCGTACGCCGGTCCACTCCGCGTACGCTCTCCCCGGCATTGGACCAAACGACGATCAGGTGCGCCGCTGCCACCCCAGGCGCCGCACGCGCCGCCGCGCCGCGAACGAGCAGTTCTCCGCACTTGTGGCCCGTTGCAGCATCCAACACCTTGAGCCTACCATCGCCTGTCCCGACGAAAAGCAGGCCATCGGCGAGGCGAAGCGGCGCGGTCACGCTGATACCCACGTCCTGGCGCCATTTCAGAACCAGCGGTGGCACCACGGCGTACGCGGAGCCGACCGGCACGCCCACCGATGGTGCGCAGCGCCATCCCGCAGGCGCACAACCGGAACCAGCGAGAAATCCGGCGGCTACTAGGGTAAGCCGTACGCCCCTCGACCAACGACGCTCGGGACAGAGCACTTCAGCCACAACCGATTGCAGGCGGCAATGGCTCAGAAATCCCAGCCAAAGAAGAGGTCTGTGAAGGTCCGCCCCGAGACGCCATCGGAGGTCACGCGCTTGGCGATGTCGTAGCGCAGCACGAGGAACGGACCTAAACGGATGCGAAAGCCGCCGCCAAAGCTGCCTAGGACCTCAGGCCGGTCACGCTCCCAGGCGCTCCCGGCATCGACGAAAAGAGCGCCGCGAATGGAGTCGATCCGCAACCCGCCGAAGGGTAGTCGAAGCGCAAGGGTATCAACGAGCGGGAAGCGCAGCTCGTTGGTCCATAGGCCCAGGTAGCGTCCTTCGATGGAGCGCCAAGGGTAGCCTCTCAGCGTCCAGCTTCCACCCATGGCGAAGCGCTCGGGCTCACGGCCAAGGCTCGTGCGCAGAAGCCCGCGCGTCGCTACGGCAGCCCGGCGCGTGAAGCGAAAATAGCGGCGTACGTCCAGCTCCAGCGAGAGGTAGTGCACCTTCGCCGATTCCAGAGCAATCGTATGAGCCACCGACGCACGCAGACCATCGCCATCAATGGGACCCGTCGCGCTCCACAAGCTCGTGTCGCGCACGAAGGCGGCACCCGTCGTGTGCAAGAGCGCCCGCCGGACCCTGCCCGAGCCGTCCTTCCAGCGGCGATCGGACTGGCGAAAGGTTCCCTGGAACTCCAGGCGCTGAAAACGGGAGAGCGGACGCGATGCCATCACGAAGCCACCAAAACGGCGCTCCCTGAACAGGCCCTCAACCGGAGCATCAAACTCGCCATGCAGGTGAAAGATGCCGAAGGCCATGTCCGTGCGCCGCCCCAGGGAGACATGCGTTACACCTATATTCATCCCGCCTCTGCCGGTGGCACTGCGGCTTGAGCCGCTGGCGAGGGTGAAGTAGTAGCGATCGTCGCCGAGCATGTCGCTTATGGCAATGTTCAGGCCGCCGACGGCCCCGAACTGCGCGTCCTGCGCAATCTGCGTCTGCGCGATGTCGAGATCGAAACGCGGCACATAGGCAAACACCGTCGCCGCCGACGGTCCTGCAAGGCTAGGCGGCTCCCAGCCCGAATCGGCCGCAAGGGGTGGGAGAGGGGCCTCCCACTCGAGGGAATCGATCCTTGCCGCATAGACCTCCATTCGGCCCTCCTCGTAACCCGTGAACAGAAGACCGTCACCGCCCTCCAGCCACGCTGGATCACGCGCGGCGGTAAGCACGCGAGTGACGCGCGCCAGACGGCCGTCAAGGTCCAGGAGGTAGAGGTTAAACGTGCCATCACGGTCAGAGGCGACGGCGAGTCGGGAGCCATCGGGAGACCAGACGGGTGTGACGAAGTTCGCGGCGCCACCCACGAGAGGCTCGGCGCTCCCCGTGGCGACGTCGAGAACAAAGACGTGGCGGGTTGTGCCCGAAGAAAGCCGGTCGGAGTCGAAAGCGATCCGCTTGCCGTCGGGCGACCAAGCGGGATTCCTGTCGCTGTAGAGATCTTCGGTCAGACGCTCCAGCGCACCATTCTCCACAGTGACAACGTAGAGGTCGGTGAAGCCGTCTAGGCCCTCACCACTGAAAACAAGCCGCCCGCCGTCGGGCGACCACGATGGAGAGCGGAGCGTCACCAGTGAGGGGAAGCCCAGGCGCGCGGTGACCCGCCGGCTCCCAAGGTCGAAGAGGGTCAGGACATCGCGCGGGCCCGACTTCGCGACGAAGGCCAGCCGCCCGTCGCTGCTGATCGAGAGCCCCGTCTGGAGCAGGTGGAGCGATTCCATCGATCCGCTGCGGGCGCCTTCGAGGAGGACATGGCCGACCTGGTCCTTATCTCCAACCTCGCCCACGTAGATGCCGGGGAAGCCCCGGTAGTTGGAAAAGAACAGGAACTGGTCGGAATCGCCCATCACCGAGGAGGGCACGACCTCCGGCCCCGTGGCCAGGCCCACCGCCGTGAGGCGTCTGGCTGCGTGGCTGGCTTCATCGTGGTCGGCCAATAGCGGCAGGACGCGTTTCTTCAGCCCGTAGCACCACGCTTCTGCCAGTTCGCCTAAGGGCCGGCCCGTCGCAGCGGCGACGACTGTGCTAAAGTCGTCCGCCTTCCACCAGTCCTCCAGAATCGCGAGCAGCACTTCGTCGCCGAGCGTGCGACCCATCCACCCGACCAGCGATTCGCCCGCCTTGTACATCTGGAACGTGCCCGCAACCCGCGCCAAATAGTCCAGTCCATCCAGGTGCCCGGTGAGAACGGCGTCGCGCAGGATCATCTCGCCCTGGGCGTTCTGGGAACCGGACCAGTGCTCGGCCAGCCCCTCGGAGAACCACAGCGGAGCGCGGGCACCGCGACGGATGCGATGGCGGCGGAGCACGGCCCGGAGCTTCTGATGCATGAAGGCGTGGACGAGCTCGTGGCGGATGATGCGCTCGAAGCGGGAAAGCGAGCCATTGAAGGGCACGACGACGCGGCCCCTGGCGAATTCGGTGAAACCCCCGACGCTCTCGGGTAGAAAGGCCAGGATGGTGTTGGTGCCCTGGAAGTGAAGCGGCGAACTGTAGAAGATAACGGGGATGCGCTCACGCGCGGTGTAGGAGAACTTGCGCTCCAGATCGCGGTAGGCGGCCTCGGCGTAAGCGGCGCCTATCGAGGCTAGCTCCGCCTCCTCAGGGTAAAAGTAGATGTCGAAGTGTTCGGTCCGCTGAATGTGCCAGTCGAACGTCCGGTACTGGACTTTGTTCTTGCCGAAGAAGAATTGGGCGCAAGCGGGCCGAACCGCGCCCTGGGTTCCGAGGACTGCCAGAGCACAGGCCACCCACCCAAAAGCCCCGCCGCGCCTCGGCACGATCATTGGACGATCACCACCGCCCCCTCGTGTTGTAGATCAACCCGCCCTGGAATCGGCGCGCCCGTCGGGTCCTCGATCGCGGTCATCTGGGGACGGAACCTCAACTCGACGTCGCCCTGCGCCAGCGCGCGCAGCTCAAGGCGAGCCAGCTCGCCCGAGCCTGAGATCGCCCTCTCTGGCGCCTTGCGGACGACAGCTATCGAGGCGGTACCGGGCTCGAAGAAGCTGAAGAAGATGGGGTCATCGGGCAGAAACGGACCCGATTCGGCGCCGACGGCTTCCAGCTTCGAGGGATCAAACCCGATCTCGAAGGCGCTGCCAAAGACGCTCTGCGCGTTGAACAGGTGCACCGATGCGCTGAAAGTCGTCCCCTTGGTCACGGTCTGAGAGGGCGGCGTCAGACGCAGCACGAGCCCCTCCGGAGTGGGGCCAATGGCGGGACCGGTCGGTCCCCCATCCCCTCCGCACGAGACGAGCCCAAGCGCGGCTAGGGCAACGAGCAGCGCCGCCACCCACCGGCCAGGACTCCATTCTTCCATCGTAAGCCTCATCGCTCCAAGGGTGACCCAGCCGCTCGCTGCGCATTCGGGGCGAGTTTAGCTACAGCCGCATCACCCTCACGCGGCCGGACCCTGCTCCAGTTGGCTCTGACGGCCTCGACATCGCGGGCGTCAACCATCCCATCGCCGTTGGCGTCGGCGAACGCGGCCTGGCTCTCCTCCCAGGGACGGATTCCCTTGGCGGACCAAGAGATGTCACCGTCCGTGCGCGGCGGCCCCTCAGCTCCCCAGAAGATGCCGATAGGCAGCACATCTCGGATGCCCACGATGCCATCGTTGTTGGTGTCGCCGGGCCAGACGAGCACCGTCGGCTCCCCGACATCCACCGGAGTGAGGTCGAGGTGCGCGCTGTACACGTACGTGAAATCGTGGCCATAAAGATTGACCGCCGTCGAGATCAGGACGATCTCCTCGTCGAGAAGTCCCGTCGTCAAGCGGAACGGCATCGATGGGTCCAGAGGCGCGATAGTGGGGCGACCCTCGGTGATGCGCACGACCTGGACCATCCAGGAGGTTCGAGGATCCAACTCAAGGTCTAAGACCAGCGTGGCCGGCTCGTCCGGTGCGATGAAGCGCGTGTGGTGAGAGCCGAGGTGATCCACGGTGCCGCTTCCGGAGACAGGATACGCATGGTGAATCCGACCGGGCGGGATCCATACCTCGGCGTAGGCCGAGCCCTCGGGATAGAACTGGCTGGGGCGCGCGCGCGGACCTGTGAAGTAATTCCAGACCGCGAACTCGGGGACGGCAGCGGCCATCCCTCCAGGCAGGACGCCGTCAATCACGGTCACGTCGCCGCGCTGAGCTTCACCGATGGCCTCCCAGCAGGCCCGGATGATGTCACGCCCATGAAGCGCCGCCAAGAAATGTCCGAAGACGGACGCGCCATATTCGTAATACCCATTCGTATGGTCCAGCGGAGCACCCGGCACGTCGAAGAACGCGTCGGAAAAGGAGGAGGGCGACACACGCCGTGGCCTGACATAATGGTAGTAGTCGTTGATCGAATCCCAGGCCACATCTTCCATCCACGTCGCGGTGATCTCCATCCACCAGAGTGCGTCGAGGCGCGTGTTCAGATAGTAGGCGAAGTGAATGGCGTGGAAGAACTCGTGGGCGGCGGTGACGCGCAGTCCATCCAGCCCCCTCGTGGGGTAGATCGGGTCGAGGAAGTCGTTGTCCACCTCGATGAAGCTGGTGAAGGCACGGTCTGGCCCGGTCTGCGGGTGAGTCAGTCCGTAGTAGCCGGGCGCGCCGAGATCGCGGATGAAGACCTCGTACCGCTCGTCACCACGTTCCTCGCCCACAAACGGCGAGCGGTAGCCGAGCTCAAAAACCTCCAATTGGAGCGCTCGGTCGAAGGCCTCAGCGGCGGCCTCCACGTAGTCGGGGACCCCGTCCTGATCGCTGTCCTCATGCGAGACCGCGTCGCGACCCTCCATATCGTACTGGATGCGGAAAAAGCCGCCTGGCGAGTCGTACTGGCGTTGCTTCGGCGTCTGTGCTCGTTTGGCGAATGCCGCCGGCCCCAGCCGCCGCATTGCGTCCAGGACGTGCGGCGTCCCGCACTTGGCAGCTACCTGCCCCCCCGCGGAGGCCGCCTGCACCCCCACAAGACCGAGCGCCAGAACCGCGAGCAGTGGGAGGCCAAGCGCCGGACGTCCTCCCCACCTCGCGCTAGTTCGCATCGCCCACTCCGCTTGTGACTGCACCCTCCCGGACCGTATGGGAGTCCGTGGTCCATCGAGAAAGCCTGAGGGCCTCGGCGCGCCCTCGCTGAAGCCGAGCCGTGACGAGCACGTCCTGGGCCTCGTAGTTGACCGCGAGCACATCGCCCGCCCCGTGTAGGGCCGCCACGAGAGCCCCCTCGCGCTGTGGGATACGCAGGTCCAGTTCCACCGACTCGGCGTCGAGCGCCCCAGCGATGGCCCAGCGCAGCGCCTCCAGTTCCATGCCTTGGATCGCGGAGACGGGCACGGCCTTCCGGCCTTCGGCGAGGTCATCCAGGACCGGGGCGTCCGGCGCTAGACGGTCGATCTTGTTGAGGACCGTGAGGGTCGGGTGCTCCGCCACGCCGAGGTCTTCCAGCGTGGCGTCGGTCGTCGCCATCTGCTGCGACGCGGCGGGGTGGCTGGCGTCCACGACGTGAAGTAACAGGTCCGCCTCTCGCACCTCCTCGAGCGTACTGCGGAAGGAAGCGACCAGATGGGGCGGCAAGTCGCGGATGAAACCCACGGTATCGGACAGAAGGACCTTCCGCTGGCCGGGCACCCAGGCGATGCGGGTGGTCGCGTCCAGAGTGGCGAACAGACGGCCCTCGATGAAAACGTCGCTGCGGTCAGCCAGAGCGCTCAAGAGCGTAGACTTGCCCGCGTTCGTGTAACCCACCAGCGCAGCGCAGAAGCAGCCCTCGCGGCCGCGCCGCGCGATCTCACGACGGCCCTCCACGCGCTTGAGCGCACGCCGCAGGCCTTCGATCCGTTTGCGGACCGCGCGCCGGTCGACTTCGAGCTGCCGCTCGCCGGGCCCCCGCGTGCCGATGCCCCCCTCCTGTCGGGAGAGATGGCCCCACAGGCGGGTCAGCCTCGGGTAAAGATATTCGAGCTGCGCCAACTCGACCTGGACCTTCGCCTCACGAGTGCGCGCCCTTCGAGCGAAGATATCAAGGATGACGGCGCTCCGGTCGAGAACCTTGCACGCGAGGGCCTTCTCCAGGTTGGTCGCCTGGCTGGGACTGAGCGCTCCCTCGAAGACCGCGACATCCGCCTTACGATCTTTCACCAACGCCGCGAGCGCCTCCACCTTGCCCCGCCCGATGTAAGTAGCTGCATCGAGCCGCTCTCGCGCCTGAACCACCCTTCCAACGACGTTGACCCCCGCAGTATTGCACAGGAGCACCAGTTCTTCGAGCCGCTCGTCGAGCGCCGTACCGTCGGTTCCACCGGGGCTGCGCACTGCGATCAGGATGGCCCGCTCACGGGCGGATCGCATGTCGAAATCACCCCGTACTTCGTTCTGTTCACTCATCTTCCACTCCATGCAGGCGCACTCTCCCAGGGACGCTTCGGGAGTTGGATCGCGCCTAAAATCTCCAGGTCACAGGATCGAAGCACTCGCAGAGCAAGAACGCTATTATGGGAAACCGCCCTCGATAGGGCGAGGACGGCTTCGTGTGGGGCAAAGGCGACTAGCGGCGGCGCACGTCACGTCTCTCCTATTCTCAGGCTGCACTCGGTGCCGGGGGCCGTCAGGATGCCCGTGCCCCATAAGAGAGGACACAACCGGCGCCGAACCGTATGGGCATCACGGGGTGAAGTCAGTCTCCTCATCCACCGCCTCGACGAACGCGGCTAGAAGCTTCGCGCAATTCTCCAGATCGACGGTCGAAAGGACCTCCGTCGGCGTGTGCATATAGCGCAACGGGACCGAGACCAGGCCCGTCGCCACGCCCGCGCGGGTGACCTGGATCGCCCCTGCATCCGTCCCCGTGACTCCGGGGTAGCCCTCGACCTGAAAGGGCATGTCCTCGGCCTTCGCGCTCTCGATCAGAAAACGCGCTACCACCGGATTGATGTTCGCCCCGCGCGTGACCACCGGGCCGCCGCCCAGTCGGACGTCACCGGCTGACTTCTTGTCCACACCGGGGTGATCGGTAGCGTGGGTAACGTCGATGGCGATCCCGACCGTGGGGTCGATGCCGTAGGCCGCGGTCCGCGCCCCGCGCAGGCCGATCTCCTCCTGGACCGTCGAGACCAGGAAGACAGCGGGGGCAAAGCTCGCCCCGGCGAGCAGGCGGGACACCTCGCCGACGGCGAAGGCGCCCATCTTGTTGTCAAGCCCGCGGGAGACGACGAGGTCCCCGCGCAGCCGCTCCAGGCGCACATCGTAGGTCACGGGATCGCCGACGCTGACCAGCGACTCGGCCTCCTTCCGGTCCTTCGCGCCGATGTCGATCCAAAGCTCGTGCACATCCGGCACTTTCTTGCGGTCATCGGGCGACATCAGATGCAGGGCCTTCTTGCCGACCGCACCCGGAATGGGCCCGCCCTCGGCGTGAACCACGACCCGCCTGCCGGGGATGATCTGCGTATCGAAGCCGCCGATGGTGGCGAACGACAGGTACCCGTCGTCGTCGATGTACTTGATCATGAAGCCCAGTTCATCGCAGTGACCGGCGAACATGATCCGCGGCGCGCCCCCCTCGTTCAAGGTCGCGATGACGTTGCCGTGCAGGTCGGTTCGGACGCTGTCGGCGTACTGCTCGACGTAGCTGCTCCAGACCTCCCGGACGGGGCCCTCAAAGCCGGAGGGGCTTGGGGCGTCGATCAGATCGGATAGAAAACGGAAAGATTCGTCGCGCATGCTCTCCCCGAAAAGTTAAAGGCCGGTAGCGCCAGGCGCGTATCTCGACCCGTTTGCCTCGATGACACTCGCGCACTCTCTCTTCGTGTCCCATGATCCAAATATAGTCACAGCGGCCGCCCAAAGGCCATACAAGGGGGCGCTGGCGCACACGCACGCGGTGCCTTAAATTGATCTTGATCAACATGACGGACGAACTGATCCTTCTGGCGCTTATGTTGGTGGCTTCGGCCTTCTTCTCGGGTTCGGAGATCGGGTTGGTCAAGCTATCGCGCGCCCGCATCCGCGAACTGATCCGTAAGGGTGGCCGTGCGAGCCGAGGCGCGCAGATGTGGGACCGCGAACCCGAGCGCGTGATTATGACCATCAACGTCGGGAATAACATCGCCAATGTGGCCGGGGCTTCGCTGGCAACGATCATCTGCATCCGCGCGTTCGCGTCGCTCACCATGGAGCAGGCCGCGCAGATCTCCACTTTGGGTATGACCTTGGCGCTCTTGATTTTCGGCGAGGTGACGCCCAAGACCATCGCCAATCGCTATCCGTATGTCTTCACCCGGGTCGCGCTGCCCATCCTCCATCTACTGTCGTTTGTGTTCGCGCCGATCCATCACGCGGTCTGGCCGCTGACCAACGCTATCGTCCGCGTCATCACCGGCGACCGGCCCGCGCCCAGCACGCAGCCCGATGTCCTCACCGCCGACCTCGCGGCCCTCGCGGAGATTGCGCGCGAGCACGGCGCGCTCGATGCCCATCAAAGCCGGATGGTCAGGGGCGTTGTCGATCTCGGCGCCCGCAAAGTACAGGAGATCATGGTCCCCCGTGTGCGGATGGCGCGCCTTGCCGTGGACGCCTCCCGGGATGAAATACTGCGCACCGTCAAGGCTTCGCAGCACACCCGTATCCCCGTCTACGAGGGCGATCTGGACCACATGGTCGGCATCCTGCACGCGCGCGACTTGCTGCGCCACATGGACGACAAGGTGCTGGACCTGCGGCGGCTCGTGCGTTCGGTTCACTTCGTCCCCGAGATGATCAGCGCTCGTCGACTGCTTCAGCGGATGCAGCGGGAAAGCTTCGAGTTGGCGATGGTCATCAATGAGTACGGCGCCGTGGAGGGGCTGGTCACGCTCGAGGACGTCCTAGAAGAGATCGTCGGGGAGCTAGGCGAAGCGGTACCGGATGCGAGGCCCCTCCAGGCACGGCCCGAGGCCCCAAGGGCACGGCCATCGGCGTAGCTGGCCGCTGAGACGGTATGGGCAGACGTCGCACGGCTCCGGGCCCGCTGCGCATTCGGGGTATCGCGGAGGTCGCTCTGACAGTCGGTGACCTCACCATCGCGGAGAGCTTTTACCGCGACGTGCTCGGTCTGCCCGTCGTCGCGCGGGCGCCCAGCGGCCGGAGCGTCAGCCTCCTTGTCGGCGAAGCCGTCGTCGTGCTCGTCGTAGAAGCAACGGAGGCTACAGACGACGGTTCCCGCCCGGCGCACGTGGCGTTCAACTTGGACGCTCGCGACCTGGACCGCGCAGTGAAACACCTGGCCGCTTGCAGGATCGCCGTCCGTGGCCCCGTGATCCACACGAGCGGCAGCCGTTCGGCCTACTTCACCGATCCCGACGGCCACGAGATCGAACTGTACGCCCCGTCCTTGTGATCCCGCGCTGCGCTCCCTCCGCACAAGACCCTCCCCAGCGGCATCGAGCGTGAAATTACAGCCGTTCCTATGTGCGCTCGTTGCGTTCGCCTGCGGCGGATCAGAGCACCCACCGACGGGCGGCGAGGTCTTCCGCTACCGCCTGGCGGCCGACCCGCCCACACTCGACCCCGCGCTCTCGACCGACACGACCAGCGGCGTCGTTGTCCTCAACCTCTTCGACGGCTTGGTGCGGCTCGACCCCGAGACCTTGGAAGTCGAGCCCGCCATCGCATCGGGCTGGAAGGTGGCGGACGACGGACTGACCTATACGTTTCACCTCCGACCCGACGCGCGCTTTCATCATGGGCGCCCCATCACATCCCTGGATTTCATCCGGTCCTTTGAGCGCGTGCTGGACCCCAGGACCCGCTCGCCGCGCCGATGGGTGCTGGAGCCCATCGAGGGGACGCGCGACTTCGCGGAGGGCCTAGCCGATTCCATCGCGGGATTGCATGCACTGGACCCCCATACGCTCCAGATCCGCATCGAAAGGCCGTTTGCACCCTTCCTGGCGCAGCTCTGCATGGAGGCTGCCAGCGCCGTGCCGACAGAAATCGCCGAACGACTGGGACCGGATTTCTCATCGCAGCCCGTGGGGTCGGGCCCGTTCCGCTTCAACCGATGGCAACACGACGTGAGCGTGACGATCGAAGCTTTTGGCGGCTACTACGACGGCGTACCTGAGCTCGGGACCGTGCGGTTCGAGATCATCCCCGACGTGAACGTGGCGCTCCAGAAGTACGAGGCCGGCGAGCTGGACCTCCTAGACCAGCTTCCCGAAGGCCGATTGGAAGATCTGCGCTCGCGCCGTCCGGACGAGGTGAAGGTCTGGCCCACGCTCACGGTTTACTACTATGGGTTCAACCACGAAAGGCCCCCCTTCGCCAACAACCTTGAGCTTCGCCAGGCGGTCAATCATGCCATTGATCGCGAGCGCATCGCCCGCGTCCTGCGCGAGGGGAAGGCGATGCCTGCACGTGGTATCCTCCCCCCGGGCATCGCCGGGCACAACGCGGGAATTGAGGGCTACGCTTTCGATCCCGACCGGGCGCGGGAGCTCCTGGCCGAGTCCGGTTACCCGGAGGGGCAGGGTCTGCCGGTCATTGACCTGTGGTACAATACGAACGAGCGGCACGAGCGCATCGCGCAGGTGGTCCAGTCCATGCTGTCGGATATCGGCGTCAGGACGCGGCTGCGCCACATGGACTGGGGCAGCTACCTGGAGGCCTGCGAGCGCGGCGAGCCGCTGCTCTTCCGCATGGGCTGGGTCGCCGACTATCCCGATGCCGACAATTTCCTCTACACGCTCCTGCACGCGTCTCAAGCGGGCGCCCCGGGGAACTTCTCGCGCTTCAGCCACCCCGTCCTGGATCAATTGCTGGACGAGGCCCGTCGCGCCACCGATCCCGCGCATCGGCGGACGCTCTACATGCGCGCGGACAGCCTGGCAACGGCGGAGGCGGCCTGGGCAACGATCTTCTACGATTCCGCCGAGATGCTCATCCGGCCCCTCTGGGAGGGCGCGGTCCTCCCCGCCCAAGGCACGTTCGCGATACCGCTGGGCAGGCTGCGACGCGCGGGGTCTGCGAACTGAGGGTCATGCTATGGCTACCCTGAGCGCTTCGAAGGATGGCCCCGGCAACGACTCGGACGTACCCTGAGAGCCGATGGCCATTTTCATCCTGCGGCGCCTGTTTGCCCTGATCCCGGTCCTATGGGGCATCGCGACACTCATCTTCGCTCTGATGTTCCTGGTGCCCGGAGACCCGGCGCGCCTGCTGATGGGTCAGCACGGCGACGAGGCGACGCTCAAGGCGCTTCGCCGTGAGTTGGGCCTTGACCGGCCGGTGCACGTACAATACGGGCGCTTCCTCGAACGGTTGGTCCAGGGAGACCTGGGCCGTTCCTACCGCCAGCGACGCCCCGTGACGGAGATCATCGCCGAGCGTTTCCCCGCCACGCTGAAGCTGGCGTCAGCAGCGGTGATCCTCGCGACGGCCTTTGGCATGGCCGCCGGTCTCTTGGCCGCCTTCAGGTCGCATACGTGGATTGACAACGTCGTCACCACCATCGCGCTTTTCGGAATCTCGATGCCGGTCTTCTGGGTGGGACTGCTCTTGATCCTGCTCTTCGCCGCTAAGCTTGGGTGGCTGCCGGTCGCGGGCTTCGGGGAAGGCGGCCTGCGGCACTTGATCCTGCCCGCGACGGCCCTGTCGTTTGTCCTGATGGGCTACATCGCACGGATGACGCGCTCGAGCATGCTGGAGGTGGCTAGCGGCGACTACATTCGCACTGCCGCCGCCAAGGGCGCCTCGCCCGCGCGCATTCATTTCGTCCATGCCCTGCGTAACGCCGCCAACCCGATCGTGACCATCATCGGGCTGAATCTGGCCGGGCTTTTGGGGGGTGCTGTGGCCACGGAGACTGTGTTCGCGTGGCCTGGACTGGGCCGTGCGCTGGTGGACGCGATCTTTAGCCGTGATCTACCCGTAGTCGAGGGCTGCGTCATTGTCCTGGCCTGCGTCTTTGTGACCGTCAATCTCGCCGTGGACTGTCTCTATGCCATCCTCGATCCCCGGATCTCCTACGACGAAGCTAGCTAGCGCTCCGGTCAACCCACCGCTGGCGTCCCCCTGGCGTCTCGTGACCCGACGGTTCACCGGCAACGCGACCGCATTGGTGGGGCTGAGCTTCACGGCAACGGTAGCCTTCTGTGCGCTCTTCGCCCCCTGGATCGCCACCTTCGACCCGCGCGCCATCGACCTCGAGCGGATCGTCCAGGCACCCGGCAACGTACACCTCTTCGGCACCGACGACCTGGGGCGCGACTTGTTTAGCCGCGTCGTCTACGGCGCACGGCTGTCGCTACAGGTGGGCCTTCTGGCCGCGGCGATCTCCCTCGCGTTGGGCGTGGCCCTGGGCGCAATCGCAGGCTACGCCGGCGGTTGGATGGATGCGGTGCTGATGCGGCTGACCGATACGTTCCTGGCCATGCCCGCTACGCTTCTGGTCATCGCGGTCCTGGCCATCTTCGAGCATCCCTCGGTCACGATCATCTACACCGTCCTCGGCCTGCTGGGCTGGCCCGGCATCGCGCGCCTGGTGCGAGGTAAGATCCTGACGGTGCGCGAGGAGGACTATGTCCAGGCCGCGCGAGCCCTCGGGTTAAGGTCGGTGCGCACACTCTGGCGGCACGTCCTGCCGGGCGCGCTGGCGCCGATCATCGTCATAGGGACGATCCGCATTGCCGACAACATCCTGACGGAGGCCTGGCTCTCGTTCCTGGGCCTTGGCCTCGAACCGTCCGAGCCAAGCTGGGGCTTGATGATCACCGGAGGGCAGTCTTATCTCACCACCCAGCCCTGGATCGTCATCTTCCCCGGCATGGCGATCTTCGCCACGACGCTCGGCTTCAACCTCCTGGGCGACGGCCTGCGAGACGCGCTCGACCCACGCGGCCCCATCACGTAACCCCGAGGGTCAAGGCGCTCCCTTGACGGCATTCTGGAGTGTGAACTGCGCCCGCCGGTATCTCGGGTTCAGGGCAACCGCGCGGGTGAACTCATCGATCCCCGCCCGCATGGTCCCCGCCTCCAGCGCTTTGACCATGCCGGCGAGGAACACCCGGTGGGCCGCCATCGCAGCCCCGATGGCGTCGCGAGCGGCCGTCGAATCGGGCCAGCTATCGAAGCGCACGCTGGAGAGCACGTCACCCCCCAGGCTCACCATGAGGGCCAGATTGCGCGCCTGCCGAAGGTTTCGAGGCATCTCCAGCGCATGGCGCAGCGCATCGAATTCGATGATCGGATGGTCCCAGGTGTTCAGAAGACCGGGTCCCACAGCCTGCACGATGGCGTCCCGGTCGCCGCAGTAGCTGCCCAGAAGCGTGGCGGGATCCTCGGCGAGAAGATCCCACAGAACGGGCAGAAAGTCGGGTTCAGTTCCGCGGCGTACGAGGCCGGCGTAGTCGATGGTCTGGGGAGAGACGCTCCCGACGAGCAGGCAAGTGCCAAGCCCGGAGTTCCAGGCGCTTACCTCGTCGAAGGCGGTGGCGAAAGTGCGCAGGATCATCCGGAACTCCGCCTCGGGCACGTAGTTGGGCACCCACTGGATGAAGAGACCCTCCGGAGCTAGGTGGTCGCGACACAGCTCGTAGTACTCTCGGCCGAAGAAGGTCGTGTTGCCGAAGTAGCGCGGATTGAGCTTCGCGTCGGAGACGATGAGGTCGTAAGCCTCGCGCTGGGAGCGCAGCCAGGCCACGCCGTCAGTGATGAAGACGCGCGCCCTGGGGTCGTCCAGGATGCCACGATTCGCGCGGCCGAAAAAGCGTGCGCCTTCAACAACGCCGGGCACGATCTCGACCACGTCGAGGACTTCCGTGCCGGGGTGGAAGGCCATCGCCCCTGCGGTGATCCCCGAGCCCAGGCCGATCGTCAGGGCTCTCGGGTGAGGCCCGCCGATGAGGTAGGGCAGATGAGCCAGAAGGCGCTCCTTCTCGTCCACGCCGAACCGGACCCCGCCGATGGCGTGGCCGTCCACGGCCATCATCCTGACGCCTTGGCCCCCCGCGACAACGTGCACCGTGGCCCCAACGCCCTCGCGGTAGAAGAGCGTGCGAGAACCGGGCGGGGCCAGGTCGACGGGGAAGGGCCTCACGGGGGGCAAGAGCAATCCCACCGCCAGGGCGATAGCGCAGCACGCCACCGCCCCTCCGGCGCGCCAGCCGGCGGCTAGGCGATCGGAGACGCCCAGGACCACGATGGCCGCGATGATGTTGACCGCCGCTAGGGCCATGACGCTGCGCCCCAGCCCCAAGGCCGGTATGAGCGCGAAGCCGGCGAGCAGGGCGCCGAGGATCGCGCCGACGGTGTTCGCCGCGTAGGCGGTGCCGACGCCCGGCCCCACGTCCCGCTCAGTCCGCGCGACAAGCGCCGCGGTGAGTGGAAACGCCACGCCCAGGAGTAGGGACGGCGCGAGCATCACTGCAGCACTCCGCAGCACCAGGGCGACGAGGCCACTGGCCCAACCGACCTCCGGCCGTGTCCAGGGTTGATCCCCAGCGTCGAAGTGCCAGATGAGCGGTAGCGTCGCCAACGCCAGGATGCCCGCGGTCGTCTCCACCAGAGCCAGAGGCAGTTCGGGTCGGCGCACCGCGTCGGCGAGGCGCCCCCCAACGGCGCCCCCCAGACCGATGCCCACCAGAAAGGCCGCGAGCATCGTGGTGAACGCGAAGGTGGAATTGCCGACGATGAAGACGAGAGCCCTGGCCCAGACCACCTCGTAACCCAGAGCGGCCAAGCCGCTCAGCGTAGCACACGTTAGCGCCGCGCGGCGCAAAGCGGCTGATGGGACATCGCTGGGGCGCGCCGGAGTGGGGGCAACAAAGTCCCCCTGGAGAGGGAGGCGTCGTGCCACAACGAGCGCGACAAGGCCAACGGCGACGTTCAGCCCGGCGGCAACCCAGCCCGTCCGCATGAGACCGAGCGCAGGGATGAGCGCGAACCCGGCCCCGACAGCCCCCATGACCCCACCCAGGGTGTTGAACGCGTAGATGTCTCCAAGCCAGCGGCCAAAGGTGGGCCCTTGTCGTGCGAGGCCCACGACCATCAAGGGAAAGGTCGCTCCCATGAGAGCCGTCGGCACGAGGAACAGGCACGCCGAGAGCCCCACGCGCAACGCCCCCCGTCCCACGCCTGCGGCGCCCAGGTCCACGGAAAATGCGAAGTAGCCGTGCTCGGCGGCCGCCAGCAAGAGCGGCATCGCAGCCCCCCAGCAGCCGATTCCAAGCTCAATCCACCCGTACCATGCCAGGGGACGAGCCGCGCGCCTCGCTGCGGAGCCGGCCAGTCTGCTTCCAAGGGCCAAGCCGGCCATGAAGACGGCTAGGACGGTCGCGGCGGCGACGACGTCGCTGCCGAAGACGTGGCCTAGCTGGCGGGTCCAGACCACCTCGTAGATGAGGCCGCTCGCGCCGGAGGCCACGAAACAGGCGATGAGGATAGGGCGCATCGGTTGCCGCTGAGGAGCCATCAAAGGCTGATCTGCTCGAGCGAGACTAGGGGTTGTCAGCACGGCTGTCAAGACTCATCGATGACCGGTTTTCCCGAGGGGTGAGACGCGCGGGTTGACTTTTCGCTCGAATCGTGCATGATTATCAACTTGAGTGTGCGCGCTCGCTTGAGAGAGCCCCAGCCAGCGAGTTGTCGTTTTGCTCTGCGAGCGCTTCGATTCTTCGGGAGAGGGGAGTGCGGGCATGCGATTTTTTACTCTGCGAGGTCACAGACCTCTTCGATTCGTCGCCTGTGTAGCCGTGTGCCTGGTCGTGGTCGGCGGTATCACTTCCGATAGCGTGGCAGGGAACCTCGCCGAGATCGATTCCGACTGGTTCGCTAGCCTGACGCCGGGGGCTGGGATTCCGATCGCGCCCGCTGGCTTCACCGATGGGCACAACCCGACCTTCGCTTACACGGTGGGCTGGGGCCGGAAGCTGAGCTCACGCTGGAACTGGACCATCTTGAATTTCGGTTGGCGGCTCTTCGGCCGCGACGACGATTTCATCCGCGACCAACTCGAAGCGCGCGGCGATGATCGCGACACGCCCCTGGAGGGGGCCTCGCTCTCGATCTTCTCCTTGACGTCGGAGCTCAATCTCAACGTCGCGCCTCAATCCCTGGTCAACCCGTACGTGGGCGCCGGTGTTGGGTTATACCCGTTCTCTCAGGAGACCCTGGAGTTCGCCCCTGGCGATAGCATCCAAGGGATCCCCCTTCCGCGCCGCCAGATTGGCAGCGACCGCCTCAGCCGCTTTGTCGTGACCGGGGAATCGCCGACCGTCAACTTTCGCAGCCGTATGCCCCTCGGTGTCAACTTCGGGGGCGGACTGGAATTCTACCTGAGCGAAGGCGCCGCCTTCGTCGTCGAGGGCAGGTACCACATCCTCTTCATGGACGTGGAAGAGGAAAGGCAACTCATCAGGCCAGAGTACGATCAGAGGGCACGACGCGCGGACACGGTCCACGACCTGAGCGCGCCGCATTTCATCACAGCAACGGCTGGTGTGCGGCTGTTCTTCTAGGGTAGGCCGTAGGCGCACACTAATCGAAGAGCTCGGAGAGCAACAAACGGGGAGGGATGGAATGCACCGGTTCATCATCGTAGCAATCGCGTTCCTTCTGACCTGGACGCCCACGGCGTGGGCGCAGGCGGGCGAGGGTCCCCAGGCGGAAGAGGATGAGTGGGAAGAATACGAGGCGAAGTATGTGATGACGGCGGCGGCGCTGCCCCTGATCGTCCCCTCACTAGGCCACCTCTATGCGGGCGATTGGAAGCGCAGTTCGAACCTCGTGGGTATAAGATTCCTGTTCATCTACGGTTTCAACTACAGCCAGGCCATTGGCGCCAGCACACAGCGCGGGCGGGCGATGGCGGTCGCCAGTCTCGTTGGGCTGGCGACGTCGACGATCTGGGAATGTAGGGACGCTTACAGAACAGCCGTGGAGTGGAACGAAGGCGAGTACGAGGAAATCGAGGAGGCGGATACCGGCATAGGCCTGAACCTAGGCTTGTCTTTGGCGGACCACACAACGGAGATGGTACCGCAGATGCTTCTGACACTGCGCTGGTTCTGAGCCCCACTCCCAACGCAATTCCCCACTTCGGCCCCGCCGAAGGATGCGCCGGGGCGTGAAGCCGCGCCATCCTCCGCAATGCCATCCAGACCCCCCGTCGGAGGGCACCCTCCGCTCGAGGCCACATCCCCTGTTGCGCCGATGCGAAGGCATTGAATTGGAGCGCTCCGAGAGCAACACCTCGTGGATGAAGGCCCTGCGGCTATGACGACCGAGCCTGGCTCCCATCAGCGCGCAGACCGCGCCACCCTTGAAGAGGCGGAGAAAGCGCGGTACCGCGTCTGGTTCCGGTGTTTCTCAGGATGCGAAGGGGAGTACCCTCTCGATTCGATCATCTACCGTTGCCCGATCTGCGGTGGTCTGCTGGAGGTAGCCCACGATCTTGACCGGCTAAGGGACCGAAGCCCTGGTGAATGGAAGGCGCTCTTCAGCCATCGGTACAGGCGGAGCGCGTGGCCTTACGGGAGTGCGGTGTGGGGCAAAAAGGAGTGGGTTTGCCCAATCGTGGAGAACAAAAACGTCGTCTCCATGTACGAGGGAGGAACCAACCTCTTCTGGGCCGATCGTTTCGGGAAGGAACTGGGCCTAGACGACCTCTGGGTCAAGCAGTGCGGCAATAGCCACACAGGGTCCTTCAAGGACCTGGGGATGACCGTCCTGGTCTCGGTCGTCAAGCAGATGATCGCCCAGGGCCAAAAGATTCAGGCTGTCGCATGTGCGTCGAGCGGAGATACGTCAGCGGCGCTCGCTGCTTATTGTGCCGCCGCTGGCATCCCGGCCATCGTGTTCTTGCCGCGGAACAGGGTGTCCATTGACCAGCTCGTACAGCCCATCGCCAACGGCGCGCTAGTGCTGTCGCTGGCCACCGACTTCGACGGCTGCATGAAGCTTGTGCAGGAAGTCACCTCCGACAACCGCATCTACCTGGCGAATTCGTTCAACTCCCTGCGGATCGAGGGCCAGAAGACCGTCTCCATCGAGATCGTCCAGCAGTTCGGCTGGGAGGTGCCCGACTTTATCATTATCCCCGGCGGCAACCTCGGCAACGTGAGCGCGCTGGGCAACGGGTTTCTGATGATGCGGGATCTGGGGCTGATCGACCGGCTGCCCCGGATCGTCTGCGTCCAGGCGGAGAAAGCTAACCCACTTTACAAGAGCTACTTGAAGGACTTTCGCACGTTCACCCCGAAGGTCGCGCAGAAGACCGCCGCCTCCGCGATCCAGATCGGCAACCCGGTCAGCGCTCAGAAGGCGATCCGCACCCTAATGACTTTCGACGGCATCGTCGAGGAGGTGACCGAAGATGAGTTGGCCAATGCCACCCATCGTGCGGACCTGACCGGCATGTACAACTGCCCGCACACGGGTGTGGCTTTGGCCGCTCTGATCAAGCTCGTGGATCGCGGAGTGATCCGGAGGCACCATCGGGTGATCGTCATCTCCACTGCGCACGGGCTAAAGTTCACCGACTTTAAGCAGCAGTACCACCAGAATCGTCTGCCGGAGGTGGCAGCCCGCTACCGCAATGAGCCGGTATCCTTGCCGCCCGACTTCGGCACAGTACAGGACGTGCTGCGCGAGCGCATCGCTGACTATGACTGAACGGACCGGTTCGTCCACTTCACCAGCGCAACCCAAGGCTCGGACCTCCCGAGACGGGAGCTCCCATGAGCGCTCCCCGGGCATTTCAACGGTGGCGGTCCACGCTGGCGAGGACCGGGTCAAGCCCGAGGACGCACTGACCACCCCAATCTACCAGACATCCACCTACACCTTCAGGGAGACGCGCGAGCTCTGCGCCTACATGGAGGGAGAGGTCGAGCGCTACGAGTACGGGCGCTACGGCAACCCAACCTGCCGCGCGGCCGAACGCAAGCTGGCCGCCCTGGAAGGTGCGCAGGAGGGGCTCCTGTTCGGATCGGGCATGGCCGCGATAACGACGGCTCTTCTGGCAATCCTTTCGCGCGGCCACCACGTCGTCATGACCCACGACTGCTACAGGCGCACGCGCCAGTTCTGCAGCACGATCCTGCCCAAGTTCGGCATCGCTGTCGCGACCGTGGACACCTGCGACTACGCCGCGCTGGAGGCCGCCATCGGACCCAACACGCGCGTCATCGTCTCCGAATCCCCCACCAACCCCTATCTGCACGTACTCGACCTGAAAAGGCTGGTCGAGATCGCCAGGGCCAACGGGCTGAAGGTCATCATCGACAGCACCTTTGCGACGCCTTACAACCAGAGACCGCTCGAACTCGGAGCTGACTTGGTGGTGCACGCGGCGACGAAGTACCTCGGCGGCCATAACGATCTGCTCGCAGGGGCCGTCTTGGGGGGTCCGGATCTGGTCGGGGCCATCCGTGACGTGCAGGCGATCCTGGGCGGCGTGGCCGATCCGCATAGCGCGTACCTCCTCATCCGAGGCCTCAAGACTTTCCCGCTACGCATCGAGCGGCAGAACGCCACAGGGATGCGCGTCGCCGAGTGGCTGGAGGGTCAAAAGAGGGTCAGGCGCGTTCATTACCCCGGCCTGCCCAGTCACCCGCACCACCAGGTCGCCCGCGCGCAGATGCGGGGCTTCGGCGGTGTGGTGAGTTTCGAAATCGATGGTGACCTGGAGGCGGGCAGCCGCTTTGTCGATGCGGTGCGCATCCCGGCCATCGCCCCGAGCTTCGGGGGCGTGGAGACGTTGATCGAGCAGCCGGCGCTGATGTCTTACTACGAACTCTCCTCCGAGGAGCGTTCGGCGCTGGGCATCACCGATTCGCTCATCCGGCTCTCGCTGGGCGTCGAGGACGCCGATGACATCATCGCCGATCTCGCGGCCGCCCTCGACGGCCAGTAACCGGACCTACTCCTCCCCTTCGGGTTCGGCTGGACCGGCGCTGCCCTCCATCGTAGATTTCGCCGCTTTGATCCGTTCGTGCAGGAACACGGTGCGGGCAGCATTCAGGGCCTTTTGGGTCCGAGGGCTTCGAAGACCGGTGGGAATGCGCGTCCAGACCGCCACGGCGCCGGCCACATCCCCCGCGCTATAGCGCTCGGCAGCCGCATCGCTGACGCGGCGCTCGGTGTCGTGCGTGAGGGCCAGAAGCTCTATATGGCTCGGATCGATTTCGCGGGCATACTGAAGCTCGTCGAGCGCCTCGAAATCCTGGCCGTCGCGGATGTGGGCCCGGCTCAAGGCGAGTTGCCGCTCAACGATGGGCATGTACAGGAGGGTGCCCCGGGCGAAAACGGTATCGGCCGACAGATGGTTGAAGGTGGCGAGCCGGGAGGCGAAAGCGGGGTCGCCCAGTGCGCGGGATGCGACGGAGCCGAGCGTTTCCAGAGGTCGCGCAAAGACCCGGACGCGGCGACGAAGGTTGATCGCCGCGCTTTGCGCCCGAGCTTGAGCTTCCATGTAGGAGGCGTCGAGGGGCGGAACTTGCTCGAAGGCTGCGCGGGCGTGGGTGAAATCCCACTGCCTGTACAGAGCCATCGCTCGCTCGAAGGCCGATGGTTCCCGGCGCACGGTAGAACCCCCGCTTGCGCCGAGCATGAGAACCACACCCATCCAGATCAACGATAGGCGAAAGAGCTTCCATGTGACAGCAGGGGCGCCCATACCATTCTTTGAACGGATCGCAGCGCCGCGGGTTGCCGGATTCGTAGACCGCGCCGCCTTGACACCGCCGGGCTAGCTCACCTATCTTGCCCGCGCCCACCATGCCGTCTTCGAGCGAACTCTTCGCTCGCGCCCAGCGCGTCATTCCCGGAGGGGTCAACAGCCCAGCCCGCGCTTTCGGGGCCGTGGGTGGGACGCCACTGTTCATCGCCTCCGCACAGGGCTCGCGTATACGGACGGTCGAAGGCCGCGAGTACATCGACTACGTTTGCTCCTGGGGACCGCTGATCCTCGGCCATGCGCACCCGCGCGTTATCGAAGCCGTCGAGAGCGCAGCCAGGCGGGGCACCAGCTACGGGGCACCGACCGCGCTCGAAGCGCAGATGGCCGAGTTGATTTGCGACAGGGTGCCGTCCGTCGAGCAAGTGCGGATGGTGAACTCGGGGACCGAGGCCACGATGAGCGCCATCCGCCTGGCGCGCGGAGCGACGGGACGTGAGTTGATCGTGAAGTTCGAGGGCTGCTACCACGGCCACGTGGATGCGCTTCTGATTCGGGCGGGGTCATCGGCCGCAACACTGGGCTCACCCGATAGCCCCGGCGTCACCCGAGCAGCGGCGCAGGACACGTTGATCCTACCCTACAATGACGCCGAAGCCTTACGGACGGCGTTCACAGCGCGCGGAGACGAGATCGCGGGCGTGATCGTCGAACCCATCGCCGGCAACATGGGCGTGGTTCCGCCGCAGCCGGGCTTTCTGGAGGCGCTTCGAGAACTCACGACGCGCCACGGCGCCATCCTGATCTTCGACGAGGTCATCACGGGCTTCCGAGTCGATCCTGGCGGTGCCCAGGCGCTCTACGGCATTCTGCCGGACCTGACGACGCTCGGCAAGGTCATCGGCGGCGGCTTACCCGTAGGGGCGTTCGGTGGCCGGAGGGACCTGATGGCCGAGATGCTGCCGGTCGGTAAGGTGTTTCAAGCGGGGACGCTCTCGGGCAATCCCCTCGCCATGGCCGCAGGGCACACGACCTTGACAGCACTGGGAGAGCCTGATGCCTACGAACAGCTCGACGCCATGGCGGAGCGGTTCGCCGAGGGGATCACCGGAGCAGCCGCTGATCTGGGCCTCCCCGTCGTGATCAATCGCGTCGGCTCGATGCTCACCGTGTTTCTCACGGCGGACCCCGTGACCGATTTCGCATCGGCCTCGGCCCCCGACGGCGGAGCGTTCGCCTCGTACTTCTGGAAGGGGATCGAGGGCGGCGTTTATTTTGCTCCCTCCCAGTTCGAGGCGAATTTTGTCTCGCTGGCGCACACCGAAGACGATATCGACCGGAGCATCGAGGCAGCGCGCGAGGCGCTGCGCGCCGTGGCGACGAGAGATTCGGCATAAGCCCGGATCGGGGCCAGTGGAGGGCTAGACCTAACCGGTAAGGCAGCGGTCTTGAAAACCGCCGGGCGCAAGCCCTTCAGGGTTCGAATCCCTGGCCCTCCGCCATGTGAAGGCTGAACCCGCCAGTCCCAACCTGAAGGAGCCGCTTCTCGCGCCGGAAGCACCACGAGTTGAAGAGAATCGACTCGGCCTACTTTTCGGACGCATTTGCCCTTGCCCCCGAAAGGAAAAATCGTTTTCTTGGTAGGCGCTGCGTTCACGTGCGACGTGATGAATGGGCCCATCTCAAGCGCTATCAAGCGCTATAAGGAGTTTTCTGATGAACCCCAAGAATCCGGATCGTAAACTTTCCCTCCTTCCGCTAGGCATCGCGTTGCTGTTTTCCATGAGCGTCGCGACCGTGGCCGTGTCGCAGGAGGTTGAGCACCCCGAAGGCGCGGATTCAACGTCTGTCGCACCCATGCCGCAGGACGTGATCGAGATGGAAACGGTCGTGCTCGGTTCCCGCGCCAAGCCGCGTTCTGTCGCCGATTCGGCAGTACCCATCGATGTTGTTCAAGTCAGCGATCTCGTCAAGCAGGGCGGCAAGGATCTACAAGATCTGGTGAGGGATGCCGTGCCCTCCTACAACGTGAGTCTTCAGCCCATCAGCGATGCGGCAACGGTCGTCCGCCCTCCCAATATGCGGGGGCTGGCCCCCGACCACACGTTGGTGCTCGTCAACGGCAAGCGCCGCCACCGCGCTTCCGTGATCTACTGGCTGGGCAACGGCATAGCCGATGGTTCGCAGGGTCCGGACATAGCCGCCATTCCGTCAATCGCCTTGAAACGGGTGGAAGTACTGCGCGACGGCGCCTCGGCACAGTACGGGTCTGACGCCATTGCCGGCGTGCTGAATTTCCAGCTCAAGGACAGCCACGAAAAAGGGTCCCTTGAAATCAAACCCGGCATTTTCCAGGAAGGCGATGGGCTCGCGTATGCGCTCGCTGGCAATATCGGTTTGGGCCGTAGAAGTGCCTGGGCCAATCTCAGCCTGGAGTATGGCAATACGGATGAGACCATCCGCTCCATACAGCGGGTTGATGCCGCTGCTCTGGTTGCCGCGGGGAATACGCATGTGGCCGATCCAGCGCAAATCTGGGGCCAACCCTTCATTAGAGACGACCTGAAATTCTTCGCCAACTACGGCGCCGACATCTACAATGACATCAAGCTCTATGGCCACGCCAACTTCGCCAGCAAGCAAGTGGAAGGCGGGTTCTATTACCGCAATCCCAATACGCGCCCCGGCGTCTTCAGTAATGACGAGGGCAAGACGTTACTGGTCGGCGATCTGAGTTTTGATATTGATAAGGAAGGCGACAAACCCGAAGTTCCCGTGGTCACCATCACCGACCACGTTCCGGACCCCGTTGCCTTGCAACAGGTTTTCGATGACCCCAATCTATTCACATTCCAGGAACTCTTTCCCGGTGGCTTCACGCCCCGATTCGGCGCGGATACGGTAGACCGGAGCCTTCTGGTGGGTCTGAAGAGAACGTTTGCGGAACTGCTCACCCTGGATCTAAGTGCGTATCACGGACGTCACGCATCCGACTTCTTCATTTTCAACACCGTCAACGCTTCTCTCGGTCCCGACACGCCGACGTCTTTCGATCCCGGAGACTACATCCAGACAGATACCAATTTCAATCTTGACGCTGCTTATCCGGTGAACGAGCAGGTGTTCCTCGCCGCGGGCCTTGAATATCGAACGGAGCAATTCGAGGTTGTGCAGGGGCAAGAAGAGTCTTTCAAAATAAATCGCTCTATGGCCTCCCAGGGCTTTAGTTCAGGGTCCAATGGCTTCAATGGCTTTAGCAATCTCACCGCAGGCGTATGGGATCGGTCCAACCAGGCCGCCTATATCGAAGCTGATGTCACCCCGCTCGACAACTGGCTGCTTGCCGCCGCCCTGCGCCATGAAAACTTCGATGATTTCGGTGGAACCACCAACTACAAGCTGGCGACCAACTATGGTTTGACCGACGAACTGAAAGTGCGCGGCGGTTACAGCACCGGTTTCAGGGCGCCGACCCCCGGTCAGCAAAATACCTTCAACGTAACGACTGAATTCGGCGAAGATTCAGAAGGCAGATTCATATTGGTGAACAAAGGCACGATCCCTCCTACCCATCCAGCAGCCGCAGAGGTAGGCGGCGAGGCTCTCAAACCTGAAAAGTCAAAGAACTTCACCGTGGGTACCGTCGTCAGTAATGACGCATTAAATCTGACGATCGACTACTTCAATATCACGGTGGAAGATCGCATGGCTACCTCCAGCGATCAGGAGCTTACGCCCGAACAGGTTGAGTTGTTGTTGGCCGCGGGCATAGAAGAGGCGGGAAACCTGCAGGAATTCCGGTTCTTCACCAACGACTTTGAAACCGACACCCAGGGCATCGACGTCGTTCTCACAACTCCGGTAGGCACAGGTGGACTGAGCCTCGCCTATAACTACACGGGCACCGAAGTCACCCGATACAACCCTGAACATCTCGACGAAACGCGCATCACGTTATTGGAGAAGGGCCTTCCCAGACACCGCTGGAATATCTCCCTGACACAAGCCCTGGCCCAGAACTGGAATGTACTGGGGCGCGTCCATTATTACGATTACTGGGATGAATGGTCCATAGGTCACCAGGTCTTCGGTAGCTCATTCCTGCTCGACCTCGAATCCACCCTCTCACTCGCTGCCCAATCGACGGTATCACTTGGCGTTCAAAATCTCCTCTCTGTCGAGCCTGATAATTACTCTGTTGCAGACGGCGGTGACCCGGGTGAAATCGTTGGCAGACCCTTCGGTGAGTACAGCCCGTTTGGTTTTGGCGGCACGTTCTGGTACGCGAAATACAGCTACACGTTTGAGCTTTAACGATCGGACAGAGCGCTAAGGTGGCCACCCTGCCCTTGCGGTGGAGGCAAGATGGCCGCGGCCATGAGAACCCTTGGCCGAAACCCGTCGCTCTCGTCCCCTTCTCGGGCTGACGGCCTCGCTTGCGTCCTTCATTCCCACCACCTTTGCCGCCATGCATACATCGGAGTGCGGTAGAACCATCAAGTCTTCTACCCTTGAATTTCATCGAATAGAGAGTGCGCCTGAGAGTCGATCCCAGCGCAAAGCTTAACGGTCGCCGCTCAAACCGCGTCCGCAAGGCGCGATAGGTCGGCGACGGCGGCGCCTCAGCAGCCATCCAATGGGCAGAAACGTACAGGCCGAGGCCGAACGGACCATCCGGTGGGGCGTCCTGAGCACGGCGCGGATCGGCCTCAACAGCGTGATCCCCGCCATCCAGGGATCGTCGGGGCAGACCGTCGTAGCGATCGGGAGCCGCCATCTCCCGACGGCGCGCCGATGCGCGGAACCGCTTGGCATCCCCCGGGCGTATGGCAGCTACCGGGAGGTGCTCGAAGACGATGAGGTCGAGGTGGTGTACATCCCCCTGCCCAACAGCCTGCATCTCGAGTGGACGCTCCGCGCGGCCGAGGCCGGAAAGCATGTGCTGTGCGAGAAGCCGGTGGGGCTAACCGGCGCGGAGGCGGAACGCATGCGCGAAGTCTGCGGGGCCCACGGTGTCCTGCTGATGGAGGCCTTCATGTACCGCCATCACCCCCAGTGGATGCGCGTCCACCACCTCATCCGGGAGGGATGCATCGGAGCGCCCATGCTGGTGCGCGCCAGCTTCTCGGGTGGACACCACACGCCGCCGAACATCCGTCTCGACCCGGAGCTCGGCGGCGGCGCGCTCTACGATATCGGCTGCTACGCCGTCAACGCCTGCCGCTTCGTTTTCGGCGCCGAGCCCGGCCTCGCGTCCGCGCGGATGCGCACCCTACCGAGCTTCGGCGTGGACGCTCTAACGGTCGGGACGCTCGATTTCGGCGACGGTCGATTCGGCCAGATCGATTGTGGCTTCGATACCGTCAGGAGGGAGCAGGTGGAAATCGTCGGCGACCAGGGAGCGTTGCAGGTCTTGCGCGCTTTCGGGCCCGGAACCTCCGCCGCCCACCTGTCGATCTCGGTCGAAGGCACGACGCTGACCGAGTGGATCGGCGGCGCCAACCAAAGTGAACTCGAAACCCTGCATTTCTGCGATTGCCTGCGCCAGAGCACCGGGCTCGCACCGCCCGCCGAAGACGGGGTCCGCAACATGCGCGTCCTCGATGCGCTCTTCGCCTCCGCCCGCGAGGGGCGAGCCGTCCCGGTCGCCGGCGACTGATCGATCTCCCGCCCGGGCCGGGCGAGATGCCTGCGGCCCTGAGGTGAAGGACGGCCCATCCCCACCCAGCCCTGCGGACTCCGCGAAGGAGAACCCCATGAGCGAACGCGCGCCGCTGAGCCTCGTGCAATCGGAGCGCCTCTATGCCGAGGCGTGCAAGGTCTATGCCGGCGGAACGACCCAGTCCAAACGCCCCGAACTGTTCATCGAGGGCGAGTATCCCCTGTTCGTCTCCAGAGGGGAAGGGGCCTACCTGTGGGATGTGGACGGCAACAAGTTCCTGGACTGGATGCTGGGGCTCGGCATCGTGGTATTGGGCCATCGGGACCCTGAGGTTGACGAGGCGGCCATTCGTGAGATCCGGCAGGGCTTCGCCTTCGCGATGACGAGACCCGTCCAGAACACCTTGGCGCAGCTCCTGGTGGAGATCATCCCGTGCGCCGAGTTGGTACACTTCTTCAAGGCCGGTTCAGATGCCACTTCAGCCGCCGTGCGCTTGGCGCGAATCTGGACCCGGCGGGACAAAGTCGTGCGCTGGGGCTACAACGGCTGGCACGACTGGTGCAATCCTTACGACGCCGGGATCCCACGCCACGTGCGGGATGACATCCTCACCTTCGAGTACAACAATCTGGACTCCTTGGAAGCCGTCCTGAACCGGAACAAGGATCAAGTGGCCTGCATCATCATGATGCCCCTCGAGGCGGAGGCGCCGCAGCCGGGCTTCCTGGAGGGCGCGAAGGCGCTGGCCCATCATCATGGCGCGCTATTCATTCTGGACGAGATGCGGTCGGGGTTCCGCATGGCGCTGGGAGGCGCCCAGGAGTACTATCGCATCACCCCGGACCTGGCGACATTCAGCAAGGCTATCTCCAACGGCTATTGCATCTCGGTGCTCGCCGGCCGAGCCGATGTGATGCAGTGTTTTCTGGATCGCACCCATCTGTCGTCTACCTTCTACACCAATTCGCCCGCCATGGCCGCCGCCGTGGCCACCATCCAAAGGCTCAAGGAGGGCGAGGTCATACCCCATATCTGGCGCATAGGCCAGCGGCTTCTGGACGGACTCAACGGGCTGGCCCAGGACGCCCGCGTGGAGGCCCGGGCCACGGTGTGCCGCCCATGCCCGACCTGAGGTTCGGATACCAACCCGAAGAGCGCTCCGAAGAGGCCAGAAGGGTCTTCTACACCGAGGTCACCCGAGGCGGGGTGCTGCTCCATCCGCGTCACCACTGGTTTGTGAGCGCAGCCCACACCGACGCCGATCTGGAACGCACATTGAGCGTGTGCGGCGAGGCGTTCGATGCCGTGCGGCGCGCTCTATGAATCGAACCCTGCCCCCGGAGCGGGAGATCGGGCTCGACCCATAGCCTTACGGGGAAAGGAAACGCCCAATGCCGGGCAATCGGGGCGCCTGCGCATGGCTCGGATATCCACCCGATGCGCGACTATTGATCCTTAGCACGGACGATTTCGGCCTCTGTCACGCCCACAACGAGGGCACCCTGCGGGCCATCGAGGACGGCCTCGCCACCTCCTGTTCGTTGATGATGCCGGCCCCGTGGAGCGGCCACGCCATCCATCTCCTCAAGGAAAACCCCCGCATCCCTTTCGGCGTGCACCTCACCCTAGTGAGCGAATACGTCAACTACCGATGGAAGCCCTTGACACCCTTCGACAGGGTCCCGTCGCTACTCGATGAATCGGGCTATTTCCCCCTCGATAACCGATACGCCGAGCTCCTGATGCATGCGGACCCCGCCGAAGTGGAACGAGAGTACAGGGCCCAGATCGAAGCGGTCCTCGCCACCGGCTTGCAACCCACGCACCTCGATAGCCACTACGGCACCCATGAGCTCCGTGAGAGCCTTTTTGACATGACCGTCGGCCTCGCCATCGAATATGGAATGGCCTTGAGGGTCGGGCGCAAGGACGGCGTTGAGAAGCTACGGGCGCGGGGATTGCCCGCCATCGATCACAGGGTGACCGATTGCGGCCGAATCGATCCCGGCCGGAAGGTGTCCATCTTGACGAAGGCGCTGCGGGCGCTACCCTCCGGCCTCAGCGAGTGGGCGATGCATCCCGCGATCGTCACCGGGGAGCTCGAAGCCATCATGTCCAGCCCGCTGGTGGAAGGCGTCAGCGCCACGCCCGAGGGCAGGCGGTCGTCCCTCGAGTTCATGACGTCCGAACGGGTAGCGGCTATCGCGGAGGAGGAGGGCATTGAATTCCTGAGCTATGCGCCCCTGCAACGGCTGTGGGCGGCCCATGGACGAGGCGGCGTCGATGCGTAATAGGCCTGGAAAATCCGCTGGAATCCCATGATGCCCAACAACCTGATACACAAGGCTTTGGAGTCCTTCGGCCAGGCGGTCACGGCCAAGATGACGCAACTGACCCAGGGCGCGCCCGAAGACCAGTTGCGCGGCCCCTTCGAGAACCTCATGGCTGACGCCGCCCGCGCCCTCGGCTGGAACGCCGTCTGCACGGGCGAGGCCAGGCTCCCCGACCGCCTGGGCCGCCCCGATTTTGCCGCCCATCTCAACGGCCTGCTCGCGGGTTACGTCGAGCTCAAGGCCCCCGGAGTCGGAGTCAATGCCAGGCGCTTCACCGGCCACAACCGCGATCAGTGGAAGCGCTTCTCGGCCATCCCCAACCTCCTCTACACGGACGGCAACGAATGGGCGCTCTATCGCGATGGCAAGCCGGTGGGCAGGATCGTCCATCTCCGTGGCGACATCGCCTCCGACGGCAAGAAGGCCGCCGCCCTCGAAGACGCGGGCGCGGTGGAACGTCTGTTGCGCGATTTCTTCTCATGGAATCCCATTCTGCCCTACGACCGCGAGGGCCGCCTCGATCTCGAGGGCTTCGCCCGCCTGCTCGCACCGTTGTGCCGCCTGCTCCGCGACGATGTCACCGACGCCCTCCGCGAACCGCAATCGCCCCTCGTCCAACTCGCAAGGGACTGGCGGCAGCTCCTTTTCCCGGACGCGCGCGACGAGCAGTTCGCCGATGCCTACGCGCAAACCGTCACTTTCGCCCTGCTGCTGGCCCGCAGCGAGGGGGCCAACCCGCTGACCCTCCCCCACGCCGAAACGGCCCTGGCCGCTGAGCACAACCTGCTCGCGCGCGCCCTTCAGGTCCTGACCGACCCCAGAGCTCGGGCCGAAATCTCCGCCTCCCTCGATCTGCTCATGCGCGTGGTCGCCGAGGTCCCGACCGATTCGCTCAGGGCCCCCGAGGACCCCTGGCTTTATTTCTACGAGGACTTTCTCGCCGCCTACGACCCCAGGCTGCGTAAGGATGCCGGGGTCTACTACACCCCCGTCGAGGTCGTCCGCGCCCAGGTCCGCCTCATTGACGATCTGCTCGTGAACCGCATCAGCAGGCCCCTGGGATTCGCCGATCCCGACGTCGTCACGCTCGATCCGGCTTCCGGCACGGGAACCTACCTCCTCGGCGTCATCGAGCACGCCCTCAGCCGGGTCGAGGACGAGCAGGGTCCGGGAGCCGTGCCGGGCAAGGCCACCGCGCTGGCCGCCAACCTCTACGGCTTCGAGCATATGGTCGGCCCCTACGCCGTGACCGAACTGCGCGTCAGCCGCGCCCTGCGCGATCGTGGCGCGTCGCTCCCCCAGGACGGCACGCACGTCTACCTGACCGACACGCTCGAAAGCCCCCACGCTCAACCGCTCGCGCTGTCTTTCTACCTCGAACCCATCGCCGAGCAGCACACCAGGGCGCTCCAGGTCAAGAGCGAGGTCCCCGTGATCGTCTGCGTGGGCAACCCGCCCTACGACCGCCACGAGACCGCCAGCGGCGACAACAGGGCCCTCACCGGCGGCTGGGTCCGCTGGGACGACGACGGCGGGCCCTCACACGCGATCTTCGGCGATTTCCGGGACCCCGCCGTCAAGGCCGGACACGGCGGCGACGTCAGAAACCTCTACAACCTTTACGTCTACTTCTGGCGCTAGGCGCTGTGGAAGGTCTTCGAGCACGCGAAGGCCTCGGGGCCGGGCGTCGTCAGCTTCATCAGCGCGTCGAGCTACCTCGATGGCGACGCTTTTAGCGGGATGCGTGAACACATGCGCCGCCTGTGCGACCAAATCTGGATCATCGACCTCGGCGGAGAGGGGCGCGGTTCGCGCAAGAGCGACAACGTCTTCGCCATCCTTACCCCGGTGGCTATCGCCGTAGCCGTACGATATGGTGAAGCGAGAGAGACTGAGCCCGCCGCCGTTCACTATGCCCGCATCGAGGGAACGCGCGGTGACAAGCTCGCGGCGCTTGATGCGATCTACGGGTTTGCATCGGTCGATTGGGAGGACTGCCCCGATGACTGGCAGGCCCCCTTCCGCCCGGCGGGGGTGGGCGACTATTTCGACTTGCCTCTTCTGAGCGACCTCATGCCGTGGCAACATTCAGGCGTTCAGTTTCAACGAACTTGGCCGATTTGCCCCGATCCCGAAACATTGGCGGCGCGTTGGCGCACGCTGTTGGCCTCCGCGGACAGGGCCGCCGCCTTCAAAGAAACGCGCGACCGCAAAACAGCACGCAAGTACCCGCCGCTCAAGGATGGCGAAGAGGCCGAGGCGCCTCTTGATCAGTTGCCCCGTAACGCTGCGATTCCCCGCATCGAGCGTTACGCGTATCGTTCATTCGACCGGCAGTGGATGTTCGCCGACAGCAGGCTGGGCGACCTTCTCCGCCCCGATCTATGGCGCGCTCACGGCGAGAGACAGATATATCTGACGACGATTCTCACACAGGCAATATCGGGTGGGCCAAGTCTAACCGCCTGCGCCTTCATTCCCGACCGTAACTATTTCTCAGGTCGTGCTGGAAGCTCTATACCCCTCTACCGCACCGCCGACGCGACGGAGGTCAACGTCCTCCCCGGCCTGCTCGACCTGCTCGGCGCGGCCTACGAGCGCAAGGTGACGCCGGAGGATATCCTGGCCTACATCTACGGCGCGCTGGCGCAGCCGGCCTTCACCGCCCGCTATGCGAAGGAACTGGGGTCGCGCGAGTTGCGCGTTCCTATCACGAAGGACGCCACCCTGTTCGAGGCGGTGCGAAGCGCGGGCGCGCGTCTGCTGCATCTCCACACGTACGGCGAGCGCTTCGTCCCCGAGGGCGAACAGCGAAGCCGCGTCCCGCGCGGCGCGGCCAGGTGCGTCAAGCCCGTCCCCGGCGATCCCGATGGCTACCCCGAAGCATTCGACTATAACGACGGGACGCGAACGCTCCATGTGGGCGAGGGCGCGTTCGAGCCCGTCGCCCCGGAAGTCTTCGAGTTCGAGGTCTCGGGCCTCAAGGTGGTGCGGTCGTGGCTCAAGTACCGGATGAAGAGGGGCGCGGGCAGGAAATCCTCGCCGCTGGACGACACTCGCCCCGAGCGCTGGACGAGCCAGTTCACGACGGAGCTGCTCGAACTGCTCTGGGTGCTGGAGGCGACTCTAACGGGTTATCCAGAACAGGCGAGGCTCCTGGACGCCGTCATCTCCGGTCCCTGCTTCGGGGCCGATGAACTGCCCGACGCGCCCGACGCGATGCGAAAGCCACCGGCGCCGCAGCGCCAGAGGTCCGGTCTGCTGAAGGGAGCCGGACGTGCCGCGCAGGAAGCCCAGCCCTGAGCCGATCACGACTTTCTAAAAGGGTACCTGTGGTTGGGGGAGTTGGAGTAAGGCGAAGGTGTGGCTGATTGAATGTCTACATGACAGCCCTACTGCAATCTAGGGCCTTATGGACTTGTCCCGCTTCGTTAGATTTGCTTGGTTTCTAAGAAGATTTGTACATCGTCGGGGCTGACGCCAAGTTGTCGTAGTAAGGCGCGGCGTGTGTCTTTGGGGATGTTTTTCTTTCGTGGAATGGGAATGATACCCTCGGGCAACGGAACCTCGGGATTCTCATAGATGACGTGGCTTCCTCTGACTCTCGCAAACACATAGCCCTTGATTTCTGCCAACTTTACGAACTGCTTCCACGTCAGATTCGGGAGATGAGGCACAAAATTTCCCAGCCCATCGGTCGTGTTAACCTACTGGAGACGCAAGCCACTCATCTTCCTCCACGTCCTTCTTGAAGGACAATTGCTGGGCCGAGCGCGTCTCTAACACATGGCGTAGTTCTTCGAGTCTATTACTGGCCTCAGCCGTTTGCAGATACCCGATGATGGCCTCCTCAAGGCTTTCCCGTGCATCTTCTTCGGTAGCCCCGAAGGTGTTGATCTCCAGTTCGGGGCAGAATGCGAGCCAGTCATCCTTTTGCCGCTCGATGACGCCTGTAACGAAGATGTCCATGTCCCCCTCCTCCCTGTGTATACTGAATGTAGGTTCCTGAATACCTGGGGGCAATGGATGGCATCCGGTCTTGACGTTCTTCTCGCCCTCGACCAGGGGCGCGATTAAAAGGAGACATCGCATGGAGATGACGACGCTGGGTAAGACGGGTCTTCGCGTCAGCCGCCTCGGCGCAGGCCTCGTGGAGATAGGCTCATTCTCCATCGATGAGCCCCGGCGGGCGGGCCGTATCCTCGGCGCGGCCCTGGACGCCGGCATCAACTTCCTCGATACCGCGGAGTGCTACGCCAACAGCGAAGAGTTGATCGGCTTGACGGTGGGCCATCGCCGCGATGAGTTCGTCCTGGCCACCAAGGCCGGCCACGTCTCCACCGGTTCATCGGGGCAGCCGTGGACTGGCAAGACGGTGCGGCGGGGCATCGATTTAAGCCTGAAGAAGCTGAGGACGGACCGCGTCGACCTCGTGCAGGTCCACGCCTACGACATCTCGGCGCCGACGCCCGACGATGTGATCGAGGCGGTGATGGACGCCAAGGAGGCGGGGAAGACCCGGTTCGTCGGCTACAGCGGCGAGAACGAGGAGGCCGAATGGGCCATCGAGAGCGGCCTGTTCGACACGCTTCAGATCGCGTTCAACCTGGTCGACCAGGGGCCCCGGTACAGCATATTCGAGCGGGCCAGAGAGCGGGGAATGGGGCTTATCGCCAAGAGGCCGATCGCCAACGCTGCCTGGGGCAAGGCGGTCTCCCCCGGCGACGCGGGGCTATCCGGCACGAACCTCGAACGCTTGAAACGCGCGAGGGCGCTCCTGGAACCGGGGCCGATCGCGGAAGCCCCGAAGGACCCCATCGCGCTCGCCCTGGGTTTTGTCCTCGCACACGAGGACATGCACACCGCGATCGTCGGCACCCGCGATCCCGAGCACATGCTCGCCAATATCGACGCGGTCGAGACGCAGCTACCGTTGGCGGATGAAACGGTGGCCGATCTGCATGAGCGCTATGATCGCATCGGTCGGGAGTGGCGCGGAATCGACTGATTCGGGAGGGATGCGGCCACGTTGTGAGGGGATCGCGCCATCCCTTCCGGCTCTCCCCCCGGCGCGATCAACCGATGCCCGTCTCGCGCAGGTAGGCTCGGGTGCGCCTGGCGATGGGCAGCGGCTTGTCGAAGGGGGCCGGGTACATGTCCTGCTCGACGATGGCCCAGCCGTCAAAATTGATCTCGCGGAGCACATCCCGGAAAGCGATGAAGTCCACGGCGCCCTGCGACGGCTCGCAGAACATGCCCATCCCCGAGGCGGTGACGAAGGGTATGTTCTCCGCCTCCACCTTCTGCTGCACGTCGCGGTCGACGCTCTTGATGTGCAGGTAAGGCGTCCTGTCGTGGTGTTGACGCATGAACCGCACGGGGTCGCCCCCCCGGTAGGCGTGATGACCCGTGTCCAGGCAGAGCGACACGCGCTCGGGATCGGTCTGCTCCAGAAACGCGTCGATCTGATCCTCGTACTCCACGTGCGTCTCGGCGTGCGGATGGAAGACGAGAGATAGCCCGAACCGGTCCCGCGCGATGTCCGCCGCCCTGTGGGTACTATCGATCAGCCGCTTCCAGCCCTCCCCGTCGAGGCGCGGTGGCCCCTTCTGCGCCCCGGTGAAGAGGTCGGTATAGACGCCGTCGATCAATACCAGGAACTTCGCTCCCAGGGGCACCAGCAGTTCCCCGAAGCCCAGCACCTGCCTCTCCACATCCGGCCACTCCGCGGGGTCCGCCAGGTCGCCCATCGCGAAGCTGGCGGTCACCTTCAGGCCGCGCTTCCCTAGCTCCGCCCGCAGCTCGGCCAGATCGGTGGGCAAATATCCGTAGGGCCCGAGCTCTATCCACTCATAGCCGGCCTCGACTACCTCATCCAGAAAGCGGTCCCAGGGGATCTGCTTCGGATCGCTCGGGAGCCATACGCCCCACGAGTCTGGCGCCGAACCTATTCGAACGTTCATGCTCTACACCTCGGGTTGAAGGGTTCCCGATCTATCGATGCATCCGAGCCTGCATGGAGCGTCTCGAACCTGCCGGACATGTGCGCCATCATGCGCTGTTCGAGCGTTTGAAGATCGGCCTTCGTCGCAGCATGTTCGCTCATGACATCTCCGACCGAGGCAACCGCGGCCCCGGATTCCTTGAGCGCCTTCACGGCCTTATGTGTGTCGAATGCAAGCGTAGACGCACGATTCCATGCAAGAAAGAAGGAAAGACAAAAAACAAAAGAACTTCGGATTGTAGCCGAGCAAGATAGAGATGTCCAGCGCGTATGAAGAAACTATGAAGCGATAGAGGTCATCTCCAGGCAGACGGGCGCCGGGATTTCGGTCACGTAGCCCGTCGGCACGAGCGCACCCGTCCCCTGATCCATCCGGAAGGTCACCACGTTATCGGTCTCCTGATTGGCCGCTAGGAGAAACGTGCCGGTCGGGTCGATACCGAAGTTGCGCGGGGACCGGCCCCGAGTCGGCTCACAGCCGAGCGGGGTCATCCTGCCCGTACCCTCGTCGACGCCAAAGATCGCGATGCTGTCATGGCCGCGATTGGAGCCATACACGAACTTGCCCGATGGAGCGACGTGCACATCCGCCGTGTAGCTGGTGCCCGAAAAAGCCTCCGGTAGCGTCGAGGCGGTCTGCACTTCCCTGAGCGCCCCGCGCGTTTCATCGTACGCAAACGCCGTCATCGTGTTGCCGATCTCGTTGATGAGATAGGCGTATCTGCCGTTGGGATGGAAATCGAAATGGCGCGGCCCCGCCCCGGCCTGAGCTTCTACCCAGGGTTCATCGCCGGGGATCAGCTTCCCCCGGTCGAGGTCCAGCCGGTAGATCATGACCCTGTCGAGCCCAAGGTCCGCCACGAACGCATAGCGGTTGCCGGGGTCCAGGTTGATGGAATGCGCATGAGGGCCCGCCTGCCGTTCCAGAACGCTGTTGCCTTTATGCTGAACGAAGCCGGTGGCTTCGCCCAGTCCTCCGCCCTCGAGGACGGGAAGCATGGAGGCGCTGCCCGACCCGTAGTTCGCCACAAGAACGTATCGACCCGTTCCATCGACGCTGAGATGGCACGGACCGTCTCCGCCCGAGGGCTGTCGGTTCAAGTGCGTCAGGTCTCCGGTCTCTGGGTCGATGGAGAACGCGCTCACAGCGCCGCTTGGCTCGTCGTCCGAGTGCCCCGTTTCCTCGACGGAATAGAGGGTTCGCCCCTGCGGATCGAGGGCCACGAAGGAGGGATTGGCGATGTCCCGAGCCACAGCGCGGCCGCGCTCCAGCGCGCCGGTGGATGGGTCCATGCGATAGAGGTAAATCCCCTCGCTCCCGCCGCTCGTGTAAGTCCCGACGTAGACACGAATCTCCTCAAGGCTCTGTGACGTCATGGTCATAGCTCCCCGCGTTCTGTTGGCGACCGCAAGAGGACGCGATCCACCGCACACCAGCTACACGTTAGGGCGCTCGGTCTTGCCCCCCGCCCTCGCTACCCTCGCCTCGCGGTGCCAGCTCATGCAGGGCGGTTCACCCCCCGCGCTCGATGCCTCGCGCGCCCCCCTCTCCGGGGGACTCACTGACGCGCTCACCAGACGGCCGTATCAAGGGGAGACACGAAGCTCTGAGTGTCCGAAGGCTATCAAGAGAAAGTCGGGAACAAGCCCGTCAAGGCCAAACGCCCTCAGGAATAAGAACAAGAGCAAGGCCACTGACCACCCGACAACGGCGGTGAGCATTATGGATTTCGTGCGACTCCATCCCATACTCCTAAACGCCCATACATAGAGCAAGACAAAGGCAACAACAAGGCCAGCTTTGATGAGCACACCGGACACGCTCTCTCCGACCTCTCCACCCACCCACCGAGCTACGCCGTGAGCTCCAAACAGAACGCCCAACGCCCCGGCCTTCAATCCCGTTCTTGTCGCAAGAGGGGCCCCGCGCACAGCCGCCTCCATAGCCTTGTCTCCTGCAAGAAGCCCGGACAGGCAGGGAACCTTTTGAGGCTATCTTGTCAATACGAGCAGCGCGGCCTATGGCACCGGCAACAGGAACGAAGCTCAGGGTGAACCCTATTAGTGAGCCCACTAGTGAACCCAGGACAACAGGGGTGAGTATGACGGTGCCTCCTTCTATGGCGGGGTCAAGATCAAGAGCGGGCTTTAAGGCCAAGCCACCTCAGGCCCAAGACCAGGAGCACGCCCCAAGCACCACCGACAACACGGATGAGCATTGTAGACAGGTCCCTCATGCAGTGGCCCCTCTTGATTGAGTTTCGCTCCGATCCGGCCATTTTCGGGAGATCGCCCGAATATCGAAGCCCATAGAAAGCTTCTAAGCCCCTAACGGGTCCGGCCCCCCAAGGATGCTCCCACCCCTCGCTGCCGCGACCCGAGCCGTCCCTAGCCCGCCGCGAGCGGCCGCGCCCCCGAAGCCCCGTCAAGAACCGCTCCTCGGATACTGCGGAAAGCGGCCGAATGATCCCGCCGGATGCGCCATCATCCCCTCAGGAGCCTGCGGAGGCGTGAAGCAGGTCTCTGGCGCGCCGCTGTTCTGTGTCCCAATCGAGCATGACCTTCCATCCGCCCTTATCGTTGCGCAGCCACAGGGTCTCGGCCCGTGAGGTCACCGGCACCTCGTCACGCGCTACGAGATCGTTCAAGACGGCGATGGTCTTCTTGTTGCGGTAGGCAAGCCACTCGGACTGGCGTCGAAGGTGAGCGATGGCGCGCACGCGCCGCTGCTCGACGGAACCCGCCGCAAGCGCCTCCGGATCGTATGCGAGCTCGGAGGCGACGCTCTCCAGAAGGCCCTGGGGGATCATGGAGCTATCGAGCTCGGCGAGGGTGGGCTCCGCCAGCGCGACGATCCGCGCGCGGTCCGGTGCGCGGTACCGGACGGTCATGCGAGACAACTCCCCGCCCGTCTCGACCAGTTCGACCTTTTCGAGCTGGAAGGCTTGCACCTCGGCCCGTTGCATGGCCTGGATGCGCGGGTCGGCGTAGAGCGCGCTGATCTCTCCCACGAACTTCTCTCGCGGCTTCCTGATCCGATCCACTTTCGAGAGCAGGCCGTGCATGGCCGGGTAGTCTCCGCGCACCCGTGCCTCCACGTACCGTGCGGCGAGCGTGCGCATCGCCACCTCGTCCACCCCGCCACAGGCACCGAAACCCACCGCAGCGACCACCAGTGCAATGCACCCGTGCTCCAGGAATCCCAGGCCCGGCGTTCGGGCGTTTGCAGGGGCCCTACCCGTCGCTCTCATCTCTCGGCACCAGAGCTTGATCCCATCCGCCGGCAAGAGCACCGCGATAGCGGCCCTAGCCCTCCGGCAACTGGTCCATGAGTTCGTTGATTTCCTCGATGGGGCTCGCGTGGCCCTGTTGATGAGCCAGCATCCGGCTCTCTTGCAGGACGGGGCGCGCCTCGTCGTACTGCTCAAGGGTGATCAACGTGCGGGCGAGCATGATCTTGGCGGCCATCCAGTCCGGCTTCATGACGACGGCCTCTCGCAGGGTCCCGACCGCTTCCTCGTACGCTTCCGCATCCAAGTACGCCTTCGCAAGGCTGAACCGCGGCAGTTCGCTCGTCGGAAATTTCGCGACCTGAGCTTTCCAGCGGGCGATAGCCTCGTCGCTCACAACTGAACCTCCCTCCGCCTAACGCTCGTTCGCCACAAGAGGTGCCAGGAAAGCCCGCGCCTCACGGAGCTTCACACCGGGCTCCTTCGATTGAAAGTCTTCCAGACAGAGGTAACCCGCGTAGCCCACGCTCCCCAGCGCGGCGATCACCTCCGCCCAGTCCACCAGCCCCTCCTCTAGGCCAACCCACTGCGGCCTCCAGCACCCTTTAGCATCGCGGACGAAGACGGGGCTTTTCACGTGGACATGGGCGAGGAACGGCCCCAGGAGCTCCGCGGCGAAGCGCCAACTCTCCCGCCCTTCCAGAACCATGTTGCCCGGATCGAGGAGGACCCCGACGTGGGCGGGATCGCGGTCCCCGATGATACGAATGGCGGCTGAAGCGCTGGGCCATATCGTTCCGTGGTGAAGCTCCACCAGGGCGCGGACACCGGCCTCGCGCGCCCAGCCTTCGACCTCGCGGTAGCGGGCAGCCGCGCGCCGGATCAGATCCGGATAGTGGTCCTCGTCCGTGAAGCCAAAGGCGCTCATGCGGGCCATCGGTGCGCCTAGCCGCGCCGTGGCTTCCAATTGTTTTCGCGCATTGGCCTCGTCCGTTAGCGAAACGCGCGTGCCGACCGAGGGGATCGAGAGCCCCGCCTCACGGCATAGCGCGCCCACACGGTCCACGTCCTGTTCGACCGTCCGGGTATCGATATGCCACTCGCGGCCTTCCGCGTAGCGAGCGTCCGGATAGCCCATGACCCACTCGACGCCTTCGTAACCGTGCGCCTTGACCGCCTCGATCACCTTCTCGGGCGGCCACTCTGGCACCGAGATGGAATAAACCCCCAGCTTCACGACGCCATCCCCTCCCAGCGCTCGCGTGCCGCGTCGGATTCACCCTGGTGCCACAAGGTGCGAATTGAAGAAGTCACAAAACGAAATTATGGCCCAAGCCGTCTTCGGGCGCAAGTTTCTCCGGCGATGTTGACATCATCGGGGCAGAACGTATCTTCTATCGACTGCAACGCACGTCATTCGCTGAATGGCAAACCGACGGCGACCTCACGGGCGGTGGCGCGTTATGGCACAAGACGATATCGGTCACATCCTGAGCGCGTGGCCCTATGATCCCAAGGCAGACCTGATCGTCCGTAAGATCGAGAGGCATGACGGCGGGTCAATGCTTCAACTGCGGGTGGACGTGGGGCTCCTTCAGATGGAAATGGCGGGAAGGCCCGACGGCAGCCGACCGCATGAAATGGAATCGCTGTTGGACTACCATCTGGCCATGCAGAGCGCGGCGGAGCGGGCGGATCAGCCCTACAAGCTCGACAAGAACAAGGTCAAGGAGTTGCGGCGGGAATCGCTGCAATATTACTACCGGCGCATCTGTCTGTTAAAGCTCGGGGACTACAACGGCGTCAAGCGGGACGCCGAGCACAACCTGGCCATCATGAGCCTCATCCGCGATCATGCCCGCGACAAGTCGCAGATCGCCGCCACCGAGCGCTACCGCCCCTACGTCACGATGCATCGAATCCAGGCGCAGGGTTTTCTCCACCTCGAACGGGGCGACTATCACGCCGCCTTGAAGGAAATCGAAGGGGGCGTCTCCGAAATTGAGGCGTTCTACCAGGACTATAGCCAGGATGACATCGCTCCACTGAGCGGTGAAATCAAGTTCTTGCAGGGCTGGGCCGATGAGATCCGGCGCAACATCCCGCCATCCCCACGCGAGCGGCTCGAACGGGAGCTTGAAGAGGCCGTCGAGACCGAAGATTATGAGCGGGCGGCCGAGATCAACGAGTTGATTAAGCGCCTAGCTCACTGACCTCCCGCTTCATCTCGCGCTCTCCCCGCTTCGCTCGACTGGGGTTCAAAGGCGTCTTTTTGAGCTTCCGCCGAGGCACGCACGCGTTCGAGGGGTATGGCCCAGTCGCCCAGGATGGATAGCTCCAGCTCAGCCCAGCCCGGCGCGATCAGCACTTCATCCCTGGGATGAAAGAGGAAGACCCAGGGCGCCTCGGCCACCGCTCTGGCCTCCGCCTTAACGTAAAGCTCGCGCCGCCGCACCGGGTCGGATTCGGAACCCGCCGCCTCCACCAGCCGGTCGAACTCCGGATCACCGAAACGCGCGTAGTTGCCATCAGGACCCGCATTGCCGCTGTGGAGCAGAACGAAGAGGAAGTTGTGCGGGTCGGTGTAGTCCCCGACCCAGCTCCCTCGGAAAAGCGGTGCCCGCCCAGCGCGAATGGCTGATAGAAAAGCGCCCCATTCGAGGGCCACAAGCCGCGTGTGGACGCCGATGGCTGCCAGATCGGAGGCGACCACCTGCCAGATGCGGGCTTCTTCCTGGCTCGCATTGTACCAGAGCTCCAGCTCCGGCAAGCCTTCCCCCTCGGGGAAACCCGCTTGGACCAGGAGCGTCCGGGCACGATCGGGGTCGTAGGCGTAGCCTTCGGGTCGCACGGGTAAGAGCGCGGAGGGCACAACGCCCGAAGCCGGCTCGGCCAGATTCTGGAGGACGTCGCGGCAGAGCGCCTCGCGGTTGACCGCGTAATTCAGGGCCTGTCTCAATGGCCGGTTGTCGCTGAAGGGCGGACCGGCCAGGTTCATCCCCAGGTAGCGCGTCGAGAGAACCGTCCATACCCTCAGGCCTTGGGGGCGCTCGCGCCGCGCTTCGCTCAAGGCGCCCGTGGGCAACTGGTTCAGGAGCTCGATCTCTCCCGCGCGAAAGGCCTGGTACGCGACATTCACGTTGGGCAGGATGACGAAGCGCAGGCGGTCGATCCCCGGCCGCCCGTCCCACGCGCCGTCGAACGCCTCAAGCTCGATCTCGACATCCCGAGCCCAGCGAACGAAACGAAAGGGACCCGAGCCCACAGGCGCGGCCGAGAAGGCTTGTGGATCGCGCGCCACGAGCTCGCGGGGGACGATGCTGGCCGGTGCCATGGTGAGTTGGGCGAGGAAAGGTGTGAAGGGCTCCTCGATCTCGAGCACCACGGTGCGCTCGTCCTCGACGCGGATGCCGGCGACCCGGTCGGCGCGGCCTTCCCGGAAAGCCGAGGCGCCTCTCAGGGGGGTCAGCACCCACGGGCGCTCGCACTGGCTCTCGGGATCTAGGACGCGCTCAAAGGAGAAGCGGACGTCCTCGGCCGTCACCCGCCGGCCATGATGAAAGCGGACATCCGGCCTCAGATGAAAGCGCCAGGCGCGGCCGCTCTCAAGAGGCTCGAACCTCTCCGCCAAAGCGGGCTGGACCGCACCGGTGGCGGGATCGGCGGCGACCAGACCGTCGAAGAGATGGTGCACCACCGCCCCTGAGATCGCGTCAGCGGCGTGAATCGGATCGAGCGAGGGTGGGTCGGCACTGAGCCGCACGCGAAAGAGGACTTCCGGCGGCCCGCCCGAGGGTCCGCCGCAGGCGAGCAGAAGGCAGGCGATGAGGCCCCGGACCCTCATCATCGGGCTGCCCCCAGCCACGACACGGGGTCCAGCGGTTCCTGATCGTGCAGGACCTCCACGTGCAGCATGTCGTCGCACACGCCGATCGGCGCCCCGCCCTCTACGGCATCGCCCTCGGCGACCCAGAACCCGGCTGAGACCCGCATACAGCGTGAAGTAGCCCGCGCCGTGGTGGATCAGAACGAAGCTGCCATATCCCCGAAACCAGTTGCGCAGAATGACATGGCCCGGTCCGATGGCCCGAACCGAGGTTCCGGGGGCGACGGCGAGATCGACGCCGCGGTTGAATGTCCATGTCCCCGATTCCGGGTCGCGCGTGCGACCGAACCGCCCTATGACCTGCCCGAACGCAGGCCAGGCCAGCCTCCCACGCCGCTGGGCGAACGTTCCGTACCCCTCCGGCGGGGGCGCCAGGTGAAGATCGGGGCGTCGGCGCGAGGCCCGCTCGTCGCGCTGGAAACCCGCGATGTACTCCATGAGGCGAGCTTCCGCCTCGGCTCGCGCGGATTCCAGCTCCTCGAGGGACGCCTCGGAGAGGGCTCGCTCGCTGGCAACGGACGCCAGCTCCTGCCTGGTGACCTGATGGTCGCGCTTCAGGCGTGAGCGCGTCACTGCCTTCACCTTGACGGCCTTAGCCGTACGGCGCCGCTCGCGGGTCAGGGATCGGCTATCCCGCTTCAGCGCGGCCAGTCGGTTGCGCGTCCCCTCCAGCGCAGCACGATCCTGCGCCGCAATTGCAATGAGGTATCGTCGCCCTCGCGCGGCGCGCTGGTACTCCACAGGACCGGCCATAGCATCCCTGGCGTAGACCCGAACGCGGCGATAGAGGGTGCGCAACCCATCGACGTAGCTCCCAAGCCACCGCTTGAAGTCCCGCGTCGTGTGCGCAAGGCGGCTTTTCGTGCGCGCAAGGCGCCGGTCCAACGCCTTGCGCCGGTTATCAAGGCGGCGGATGACACGCGCGGTGGCCTTGATCTCGTTCGCCAGCTTGCCCGTCCGCCGCCCAAGTTTCCGCTCCTGCCCCGCGAGTTCCGATGCACGCGAGCGCGCCGCTTCAAGCTCCGCTTCGATGGCCTCGAGCTCCGCGCGCTGGGCCGCGAGATCCCCCGGCTCCGCCAGGGCGAGGGTGCCTCCAGACGCACTGAGTGCGAGGAGGACTGGCACAAGCCACCGGAGCCGCCTCATGGTGCGCTCCTGAGCGCGCGGACCAGCGCGACCCACGTCAAGGTCAGAACGCCACCCGCTCCGAACGCGCACAGGGAGGCCCCGGAGGCCCCGTCTGGGAAGACGACACCGGGCCAGACCCCGGCCAGGAAGGGTTCGACCAACCCGATCCGTAATCCGAGAAAGAGCGTTGCGGCAACGATGGCGCTTCCCAGCGCACCGGCCAGGGCGCCCAGGCCGCACCACCAGAGCGGCACTCCCGCCATCCGAAGCGTACGCAGGCCCGTCGCGCGGCGCGTGGTACGTCGCCAGACCACGAGCGTTGTGGCCATCACGAGAGCCAACGCCGCACCCACCCATGCACCGCGTAGCGTCCGACTGCTCCACCTCGCTTCGGCGTCCACCGTCGCGAGCCATGCCGCGGGATAGTCCACGGCTTCGACGCCTTCGAGGTCCGAGAGCTGCGTCGCGAGCTGCGCGACGCGCTCGGAGGTCACCCAGTTCAACTCCGGCTGCACCACCACCGACGGTGGAAGCGGATTGGGCGCGCGGGGATCCAGCAATCCCTCCCCGAACAGGGCGACAAACGCCTCCCGGGCGCTCTCCTGTCCGATGTATTCGACGGCGCTCACCCCTTCAAGACGGTCGAGCGCTGCGACAAGCTCATCGCTTCGCGTCTTGGAGAACCCCGGTGCGAGAAAGGCTTCGAGCCGGACACCCTCGCAGCGCCGGCGCAATTCGGCCCCACGCGACACCTGAGCCACCTCCAGCCCGTAGGCGCCAGCCAGAGCAGCGAAAACCACCACGATCGGCCCGGACCCAAAAGCGAGCCGCCCGATCCATCGCATCACAAGGGCCATGTCAACGCTCTCTGCCCGGTGCGCTCAATCGCATCGTCGTCATCTTAGCCTGTAGACCTCTCGACAAGCTCACGGCCCGCACCGGGTCGCCATCGGGAGCTTGCGCCGTCTTGAATCCGCCCAAAGGTCGAAGGATGGCCGGCCCCGGCCAAACTGCGAACGCCGCCGCCCGCACCACCCGCCCCAAGCCAAATGGGCCGCGCATCCCACCGGGCGAAGCGCTCGACGCGCGTCAGGACCACCGCCGCACCCCACGCCGCCGCTTCAGCCAAAAGCTCGTGCGCTATCTCCCGTTCGTTCGCTCGCAGGACATCGAGCGGATGCGCGATCAACACAAGCGGCGGCGGACCCAGCGTCGCCCGGGCGAGCTCGGCGAGAACGCACTGTTCCTCGCTCAGATCACGCGAGCTTCGGTACGCGGCCCCCGCGATCCCCAGCCGTCCCGCCGCTCGCCGCGCCTCGCGTAAGGCCCGCTCCGGGGGCAGGCCGCGCAGCTTGAGCACCAGCCGGAAGTTTTCCTCCACGCTCCATTCGGCCACGAGCGGCACGTCGGCGCGCGCAAGGCCGATTCGCCTGCGGAGCACGGTTCGCTCGGCCCGTGAGAGAGCCGACATGTCGCGCCCGAGCGTCCGGACACAACCCGAATTGGGGCGCAGCTCGCACAGAGAGAGGCTCGTGGCCGCATCGCGCGTAGAGCCATTCCCCGAGGCGAAGGCGACCCGGTCGCCCGCACTGACGTGAAAGGAGAGGGCCCTGAAGATCGGACCTCGCCGATCGCTCAGCCAGACGTCATCGAAGCTCAGCATGGCTCCCGGTCCTTGGAACGGAGCACGTAGTGCACCCGATGGGCCCCCTCGGAGGCGCTGCGGAACGAGAAGTCACCGAAAGCGCCTTCGAGTGTACAGGGCAGAGCGGCGATCTGGGCCTTGATCTCATCCAGGTGGTAAATGCGCTGGACGTGGCGCTCGCGCACTCGCCGCTCGTCCCCGACCCGGATGGTGAAGGTGTTGTACTGGAGCGAAGACGTCCGGTCGAACCGGGAGCATCTTTCGTACGTAAAGCCCCCGCCCTCATCGCGGTCGGACCGCCCATCGAAGTGGACCAGCGAGTTGCGAACGGTGCAGACGTCCAGGATGACCAGCCCTTCGGGAGCCGTCAACCGCAGCATCTCCCCCAGGGCCGCGCGCAGGGCCTCCGCCGAGGTCAGGTAGTTCAGGCTGTCATAAAGACAAAGGACCGCGTCGAACCTGCCGATCCCTCCCGGAGCCTCGAGATCAGCCCGACGCCAGACCACCTGACGGCCTCCCTCAGCCCGCGCAGCCTTGCGGCGCGCCTCGTCGAGCATGGCCCCCGCGCCGTCCGCACCGGTGAGCTGGTAGCCGCGGCGGGCGAGCTCCAGGGCGAGGGTGCCCGTGCCACAGGCCAGGTCCAGCACGGTCTGGGGGCGGGCGCCGAACCGACGCCAGATGCGCTCAACGTAATCGCACCACGCGACGTAATCCACGTGGCGCATGACATGATCGTAGATGGCCGCCAGGGTGGAATAAGGCGCCACCTCAAGGGCCTCGGGAGGGGCGGGCCGCACCGCCCTATCCTTCACGACGCTCACGGGTCCGCTACCCGGGCGGTATCCTGGGCCTCGATGACCCGAATGGCGGCCTCAGCACCAGCGCTAAAAGCGCGTCTCGACGTAGAACCTGGATTTCTCTTCTGCGATCATCCGCTCATAGGCCGCTTCCATCTTGCGGCGTCGTAGCTCGCGCTCGATGAGGCCGCGATCCGTCTCGAGCGTCGGCCGGTGAGCGGGCTTGAAATCGACCCACTGCACGATATGGAAAGCGCCGGCGCGCGATTCGAACGGCGGGCTGATCTCGCCCGTCGTCTCCAGCTTCCGGACCTGGGACCAGAAATCCGGGATATTCGCGGAGATCTCACCCATCGTCAGCCAGCGCATGGTGCCGCCATCGAGGCGCGTCGCTTCATCTTCGCTGTAAGACCGGGCCAGATCGCCGAACGGCTCCCCTTCCAGCGCTCGCCGCCGAAGCTCCATAAGGTCCACGACGGCGCGCTCTTTGTCGGCTGCGGCGGTCTCGATCCCGATCAGGATATGGCGCGCTCGCACCTGAGCTTCGCGCCGCTCGTCGACCAGGATCAGGTGGTAACCCAAAGGGGTCAGGACCGGCTCGGAAACCTCCCTCGGTGGGAGGGAGAAGGCGACGGCGGCAAACTGGGACATCATGCCCTCGCGCCTGAAGGTGCCCAGGTCGCCGCCGCGCTGGGCGCTGGCCGGATCGTCCGAGTGGACTCGCGCCAGGGCCGCGAAGTCAGCGCCGGACCCGATGCTGTCGCGCAGGCCCTTCGCGCGGACGAGGGCCACGGCCAGGCGCATCTCGTCGGGTTTGGGCCTCACCATGATGTGTGCGAGCTTGTAGCTTGCGGGCAGGATTTCCAGGCTATCGGCGTAGGTCTTGTAGAAATCCACCAACTCCTGATAGCCGACGTTCACCCCCCGTGCAATGGAAGCCGCGAGCTTCTCCTTCAAGAGATAATGGCGGATGTTCCGGCGTAGTCGCTTACGCAGGCTACGCTCGGTGAGGCTCTGCCGTTCAAGCTCCGCCCCGAAGGCTGCCTCGCCCCCCGCCTGCGCCTTCATCTCCTCGAACTGGCGGTCGAGCGCTTCCTCCATCTCGCGCCGGGTCACCTCGATGCTGTCGGCCTTCGCTTTGGCCACCAGGAGCCGATCGGCCACCAGCTCGTCCAGCATCGCGAGCCGCATCTCATCCAGTTCCGAGGGAGCCATGGCCGCCCGGTTCTTGCCGCGCTGCATCAGCTCCAGCATCAGATTCTGCTCCAATTCCGATAACAGGATGATCTCGTCGTCTACAATCGCGACGATCCGGTCGAGCACGTCTCCGGGCGACTGCGCGATCGCGTCCTTCGGGACCCCCAGGAGGACCCCGGCGGCCAGAGCCAGGAGGCCCGCAGCCGGACGAAAAGCCGCAAGCGGGCGAACGTCACGAGCCCTCAACGGCACCCCCAGCCGCTTCGACCGCCGCCTCGCCCTCCGCTTCGGCCAACACGTGGCTTTGATTCTCGACGTATGGCTCCACCTCGATCTGGCCGGCGTATTTCTCGCGCAGGCGATCGACCAGCGCCTTGAACAGGCGTGTTTCCTCGCTCTTCCGGTATTTCTGGCGCGCCCTGGGTCGCGCTCTCTGATATGGCTGGACCGTCGCCGGGGTTTTCTCGGTGACCTTGAAAAGTGAGTACCCCTCGTCGGTCAGGACCGGTCCGACCAACGAATCGGGATCTACGGTAAAAGCCATCTGGCCCAGCCGACCGAACCGCCCGCGCTTGAAGGGCCCCAGGACGCCGCTGGAGTGCTTGGCCGCATCCCGCGTGGTGTGACGGGCGGCCAGCATCTGCATGTCGACCCCCATAAAGACACTGTCCCGCAGGGCGAGGCTCTCCTCCTTGGTCTTGCTGAGAACCTCCAGGACGATCACGTGCTCGGGGTCCATGAACTGATCCGGGTTCCCTTCCCAGAAGCCTTTGAGAGCCTCTTCGGTCTCCTCGATGTAGATGTCCACCTCCTCGCGCTTGAGCGTGGTGACCGCGAGTTCGTGGTGATACCCGTCCAGCTTCGCGATGAAATCGGGGGCTTGGTCGTAGCCCAGCTCGGCGAAGTAGGCCGGGATCATATGCTCGATCAGGATCATGTCTTCGACCTGACGCCACAGCGCCGTCGAATCCTCCATCACCTCGCGCGCGCCGGCTGACACCATGAAGTTGATGAACCGCTTGAGACTGGCCGATCCCGGTGCTACCTGGGCGCCCTCCTGGACCGACTGGGGCGTTCCCTCCCAGCGGACGACGATCAGGCTGTCTTCCTCGGGTGTGAACATGGGGCGGTCTTCGGTCGCGTAAACCAGGCTACTCCAGATGGTGTCGATGACCGAGGTGTCCACGGAGGCGCTTACCCGCCCCAGCAATAGCTTCCGGATCTCCTGGCCGCGCTCCCTCTCCTTGCGCGGCCGCAACACACTCTCCAACGTCGGGCGCGCATCGTCGAAGGTGACACCGCGGATATCGGTCACCTTGAGCACCAGCCTCGACCCGCGCCTGCCTGCGATGGGATCGGCCACCTCGCCGATGTTGAGATCGACCACGGCGGAGACGATGGCGCTTGTGACCGGGGTCTTCCGATAGAAGCCGATGTCGGGGCCTTTCTCCTCTGCTTTGGGGTCGATGGAGAAGAGCTTCGCCAACTCCGCGAAATCCTCGCCGGCCCGCGCGCGCTCGGCGACCATGCGAGCGCTGTCCTCGGTCGCGCACGCAATCAGGCTGACGCGCCACTCGATGTCGAATTTCTCGTTCGCGTAGATGTCGCGCAGTTCCTGCTCGTCGATGGTGACCTTGGCTTCGATCTCCTTCTTGTCCAGAGCATCGAAGAGATTCCTCTTACGCCTCGTCTCAAGACCGGCGAGAACGCGTTCGTCCTCGAAATAACCCCGGGCGCGCGCTTCCAGAACCAACAACTCCTTGGCCACCATCGTCTCGAGGAAGCTTGCGATGCGCTCGGGGTCATCACGCGTGGGGCGGCCCCGAGGTATGGGCACCTTGGCGGCCGAGGCATCGAAATCGGCGACGGTAATCGTGGCCTCGCCGATTCGCGCCAGCACCAGTTCGTTCACATCCTTCCCGCACCCGGCCCAAAGAAGCGCTGTGGCCGCGAGCGAGGTCGTAACCTTGCGATACCCAACCATGCTACACCCTTTCCAGAAAGTTCCAGGCGCGGTCACGGGCCCGTCCCCCTTCGAGGGGCGAGCGAGCTCGCGGACGCCTGGCCATCCTCCCCTTAGTGTCACAAAAGCGGCACTGACAGAACGCCGTCAATTGCTTATCTTCGGCTCCGAGCATGACCAACGGCAGACCGGAGAAAGGAGACGCTCCCTTGGCCGCCATCGTTCCCGTCATCTCGTGCGGTATCCCCATCGACCTCATCATGCCTCTTTTGACCGCCCTCGTCGAGAGCGGCTGCCGGGAACGCCATCCCCAGGCGGTACACCGCACCGCCCAAAGTATCAGAGAGGGGCGCGTGAAGCAAGGCCCAAGTGGCGGCACCGCCACCGAGGTCCGGCTGTTCGCGGATCGAGCGAAGGCGGCGTGCTGCCCCACCGGTGAAGGTTCGGATAGGCCGATGCCCCCGAGTGCCCCGTTGAGACGGACGCCTCATGGCTGCGAAGGGCGAAGCGGCGGCGGTCATCCGACGGGAATAGCGCTAAACCCCCGCGAGTACCTCCCCCTGGGCCAGGGCATTCAAGGTGGCGGCTGCCGCTTCGAGTTCGGTGGCCCCCTCGGACTCCGCGAGCCGTGCGCGCACTCGAATGCTGCCCTCCGCGCCATCGGAAGCCCGCCCCCCGACATCGAACTCCAGCGGCACGGGCGAACGCCGCACCAGGTCCTCGGCCCATTCGCGGGAGAGCTCCCCATCGGTCGGGAAGCCCAGGCTGAGAACGCCTTGGCCAAGATGCACCTCGGCCGCGCCAAGCTCCATCGCTGCGGCGCGGCAGCCCGCGGCGTCGAACAGAGCCCGCGCCTCGGGCGGCATCCGGCCGTAGCGATCGATCACCTCTTCAGTGAGGGCCCGGACGGCCTCGGCATCGTGCGAATCGGCCAGCCGCGCGTAGAGCAAGAACTTCTGATCGGGGTCGGACACGTAGGCATCGGGCAGGAAGCCGCTCGCCCCCAGGCGCATCTCGGGCTCACGCTCCTGCTTTGGCTTTTGACCGCGAAGCTCCATGACCGCTTCGTCCAGAAGCCGCGTGTAGAGGTGAAACCCGATCTGGGCGATGAAGCCGTGCTGCTGGGCCCCCAGGATGTTGCCCGCGCCGCGGATCTCCAGGTCCCGCATGGCGAGGCCCAGCCCCGAGCCCAACTCGCAGAACTCCTCGATGGCGCGCAGCCTTCGCCGCGCCGGGCGCGGGAGCGAACGACGGGGCGGCACGACGAAATAAGCGTAGGCGCGCCGGTCGGAACGGCCGACGCGGCCCCGAAGCTGGTAGAGTTGGGCGAGGCCGAACCGGTCGGCGCGGTTGACGATCAGGGTGTTGGCGTTGGGGATATCCAGGCCCGCCTCGATGATCACCGACGCCACCAGGCAGTCGTAGTCGCCATCGAGGAACCGCAGCATGACCCGCTCCAGGTCGCGCTCGGACATCTGGCCGTGGGCGATGGCGAAACGAACCTGGGGCAGGAGCTCTTCGAGCCGGGCCGCCATCTTCTCGATCGTTTGCACGCGGTTGTGAACGAAGTAGACCTGGCCCTCCCGGTCGATCTCCCGCAGGATCGCCTCGGCGATCTTCCCCTCGTCGAACCCGATCACCTCGGTGTAGACGGACAGCCGGTCGGGAGGCGGGGTCATGATGGTGGACATATCGCGCGCCCCCATGAGGCCCATGTGCAGCGTGCGCGGGATGGGCGTGGCGGTCAGCGAGAGCACATCCACGAGGCGCCGCATCTGCTTGAGCCTCTCCTTGTGCCTGACGCCGAAGCGGTGCTCTTCGTCGATGACCACGAGCCCCAGGGATTTGAACCGCACGTCCTTCGAAAGCAGCCGGTGCGTGCCGATGACGATGTCCACTTTCCCCTCGGCCAGCAGGGCGAGGGTCTCCCTCTGCTCTTTCGGCGACCGGAAGCGGCTCACCATCTCCACAGTCACCGGCCAGTCCGCGAAGCGCTGCACGAAGGTCGTGAAGTGCTGCTGAGCCAGGATCGTCGTGGGGACGAGCAGCGCGACCTGTTTCCCCTCGGTGACCACCTTGAAGGCTGCGCGCATCGCCACCTCGGTCTTCCCGTAGCCCACGTCTCCGCACACCAGCCTGTCCATCGGCGCATCGCTTTCGAGATCGCGCTTGATCTCGGCGATGGTCCGCCCCTGATCGCGCGTCTCCTCGTAAGGGAAGGCGGCGTCGAACTCGAACTGAAGGCTCGTATCGGGACCCCAGGCCGGCCGCGTCAGGGTTTTGCGCTCGGCGTAGAGGCCGATCAGCTCCTCCGCCATGTCCAGGATGCCCTGCTTTGCGCGCTCCTTGATCCGCTCCCACGAGGCGGTCCCCAGCTTCGAGAGGCCCGGCGTCTGGCCGCCGTCCCCCGAAGTGTGCTTTTGAACGCGGCCCAGTTGCTCCACCGGCACGAAGACCCGGTCGTCATCCCTGTAAAGCAGAGCCAGACAGTCGTGCTCCGTCCCCAGGATCGAGATGCGTTCCAGGCCCAGAAAGCGGCCGATGCCGTAGTCCACATGCACCACATAATCGCCCCTGCCCAGCGCCGTGACGCTGGCCACCGGGGCGCCCTCCGCAAACTTTCGGACCGACCGGAGGCGGCGGAAGCGGGTGAAGATCTCATGGTCGTTGACCGCAACAAGACCCGCGCCCGGAAAAACGAACCCCTCCGACAGCGTCGCTCCCTCACCGAAGGTGACGTCGAAAGGCTCGTCCAGAAGGGTCGACAGGCGTTCGGCCGCGCCGCGCGTCTCGGCGAGAACGGTCGTGCTCAGGCCCTCCTGCGCAAACTGCGCCAGATCGTGCCCCAGGAGCCGAAGGTCCCCCTCGTAGTGGCGCTGGCTCCGCGCCCCGAACGCGATGACCTCCGGGGGCCCTCGAAGGCCCTCTTCTTGATCTCCCCCACCCTGCTTGTGCGCGGAGGCGTGGGGGATGAAGGGTGCGCGACCTCCGGGCGCACCGAAAGGCAGGCATTCGACGACGCGATGTGCCCCGAGCTCGGTGGCGAACTCTTCGTAGCTTTGAGCGACCCACTGAGGCGCGACACACAGCTCCCCGGAAGCTGCCCGGGCAGCGTACGCGTCCCTCACGACCTCAAGCCTTCGCTCGATCTCGTCTCTCAGGGCCTCGGGGTCGGGGAGCAGCACGATGGCGTCTCGTGGAAGATAGGCCCGAAGGGTCGCGCGTTCGCCCCCCAGAACGCCCGCGTAGTGCTCGATTCCCGCTGGCGGACGACCCGACCGCACGGCCTCGATCAAGGGCTCCAGCGAGCGCCCCTCCTCCTCGGCCCGTGCTTGGAGCCACTCGAGTTGATCGGCCTCGAGCCAGCCTCCGATGGGCACCTCGGTCGCCGGCGGCAGTGTCACCGCATCGAGAGGGTGCTTCGAACGCTGGGTGGAGACATCAAAAGCGCGGATGGATTCGACATCGTCCCCGAAGAACTCGATCCGCACGGGATCGGGGGCGCCGTACCCGAAGATGTCGATGAGCCCGCCGCGCACGGCGAACTCGCCCGGCCGCTCGACCAGGGGCACCCGCTCGAAGCCGCGCTCGGCCAGGTCGCGCAGCAGTTCACCGAAATCGGCCTCGCCGCCTTCACGCAGCCCGAGGGTGGCCAGGTCGAAGAGATACGGCGGGATCAAAGCCCTGGTGGCCGCGCCGATGGTGGTCACGACGGCCACCGGGGGATCGCTGCGCAGGGCTGCGAGCGCCTCGATCCTGATATTCACCAGGGCGGGAAGCGGCGAACGCGGCTCGTAGGGGGCGATGTCCGGCTGCGGAAAATACCGGATGCGCTCGGGTCCGCAGGTCGTCTCCAGGTCGTCGCGCAGCAGACCGGCCGCCTCTTCATCACTGCAGACGAACAGCACCGCGGGCGCTCGCCCCAGGAGCGACGGTCCGAGACACGCCGCAAGCGAACCCGCCAGGCCCTTGACGGCCACCGTGGATTCGCCCCGTTCGAGGCCGGCCAGAAGCGCCTGGGTCGGCTCCGCAGCGACGACCGCCTCGATGACGGAGGCCAGCGCCGAATCAGCCAGGATGGAGGGTGGCTCGCTCATCATTGGACGCTGTGCATGCCTCACGATCGTCGAAAAACTTCGCTTGAGTCTCGTCGGGATAGACCCCCATATTGGGGGCGCTCATCATCGCTGTCAAGACGCAGCTTGAGCGGAGGCGGACGATGCTCCGCGCGTGAAACCCTGGGGCCCGCCGGCGACGGCGCCCATCAGGGCGGTGGGGGATGGATGGACACCTGGACGCTGGATGCGCTAATCGCCGAGCTTGAGCGGGCCCTTGTGGGCTGGCGGGTGCGCGAGGCACGGGCGTACGACGGCCGGCGCCTGGAGCTCCTCGGCCACCGCGAGACGCGGCTGGTCATCTCCTGCGCCCCGAACGCCCCCGCCCTTTATCTCACGAGCAAAACGGGTGCGGGAGGCGCCGCCCCCGGCCTGCCGAAGGGGCGGTCCTGGCCATCGGGGCGGCTGGCCCCGACCCGGATAGCCCGTGTCGAGCGCCGGGGTCCCGATCGCATCGTGCACCTGGTCCCCGAAGGCCGCCAGGGGGAGCCAACGTCGCGGCTGGTCGTCGAGCTTCTCCCCCGGGGCGCCAACGCGCTGCTCCTGGACGCATCGGACCGCATCGTGGACGTGCTCCGCCCCGTGCCCGGTGAGCGCTCACGCACCCGGCGGCTCCTTCGGGGCCTGGTCTACGCGCCGCCGCCGGGACCCGGGTGGAGAGCGATGGATGCGCCCGATCCGGCGGCCTTCATCTCCGCATGGCGATCGGTCGCGGCCACCACGGTCGAAAGGGCGCTCGCGCGCCTCTTGCCCGCCGCTGGAAAGCTCCTGGGACGCGAGCTGGCCCATCGAGCGGGCATCGGAGCGGAATCACCGCACGGCGCTCTGGCCGACGCCGCCATCGAACGGCTCTATGCACTCGCCTTTGAGGCTTACAACAGACCCCGGAGCGTCCTCGGCCCCCCGACGGTCGTGCTCGACGAGGACGGCGCGCCTATGGCCGCCACGATCCTCGACCTGCACCACCTGCCCGCCGAACGCAGGCGTCGGGCGCCCTCGATCACCGAAGCGGTCGAGACGCTGGATGTTCACCTTTTCCAGGCGGCCACCGCCGACCGCCTTGGGGCACTACGGCGCGCCCGAATCCGCAGGGCAGAGCGCGCCGTCGGGAAGATCGAGGCGGACCTGTGTGCGGCGATTGATGGGCAGGACCTGAGGGCGCAGGCGGAACTTCTGCTCGCTCATGTCCATGAAGTGAAACGCGGCGTATCCGAGGTCCGTCTTCCGAGCTTTGAGGACTCCGCGCAAAGCATCCGGATTGCGCTTCTGCCCCATCTCTCGCCAGCGGAGAACGCGGCGCAGCTCTTCAGGCGCCACCGAAAGGCCCAGCGGGCAGCGCCCATCCTGCGAGAGCGGCTCGCGAAAGCGAAACGCACTCTGGAACAAGCGCGGGCGGTGCCTGTGGACGCATCCGGGGTCGTCCCCCAAACCACTGCCCAGCGGCCCGCACCAACACCCCGCCGCAAATCGGCGCGCGCGGCGCCGAGGGTCTCGGCGCGCCGGTACCGCACCAGCGAGGGCTTCCTCGTCCTCGTGGGCCGCAACGATGCTGAAAACGATGCGCTGTCTTTGCGGCTGGCGGCGAGGCACGACCTCTGGTTCCACGCGCAAGGCGTGCCGGGCTCTCATGTACTGCTACGGGTAGATAGCGCGAAGGGTGAGCCGAGTAAACGTTCGATCACCGAAGCGGCGGCGCTCGCCGCCTACTGGAGCAAGGCGCGCGGAGCGAAGGCCGCCCCGGTCATTTATACCGAGGCGCGGCGCGTGGAAAAGCCGCGCAAGGCCCCGCCGGGCCAGGTGCGCGTCCACCGCGAGCGCACGCTCTTCGTCGAGCCGGGCCTTCTCCCGCAGGCACCGCCGGAGACCCTAGAACCCAAGGCGTAGGGCCAACGCCATCCCGAGCCCGCCCGAGGGCAGTGTCCCCCGCGCCCCACACTCGTTTGCGGGGAGGGGAACCGGCGGTGGGGTGAGCTCCGCGAAGGGCGCCAGTTCGAGCGTCGCCTCCCCCTCCGGAAACCGTACATCCCGAAAATGAGCGTCCACGTAGGCGTCGAGGGCGCTGTACACGACGGCGCCGACCAGCCAGAAGAATAGCGTGTTACGGTTCCCGCGCAGGCTCTCTTTGCGCTCACCGGAGGCGTCCCCGACGCGCCGGTTCTGGATGACGACTGCCGTCGTGAGGCCGATCTCGCTCAGCGCGATGGCCGCGGCCTTCAGTCGTTCACCGTTGGCAAGCTGGCCCCAGCCCGGCAAGGCCAGCGAGCGCAGAAGGGCTCCGCGCGGCGAGGGGGCTTGGGAGGTGTCGCTCTCGGCAACCTGGGCCGAAGCCAACTGAGCCACCGTCGAGAGAGCCAGGAGCGCGGCCGCCGCACCGGCCCCCAGCCGATGGACGAGCACCGTCCTAGCCGCCCGGCGCTTCGCCGGCGAGACCCCCGAGCGCCAGCTTCGCCCCACCGATGAGGGCGGTGTCATCCCCGAGCTCGGCAGGCACAACGCGCACATTCTCCCACATGCCCGTCGCAACGCGCTCCCTGATGGTGCTGCGGATGGGCCCGTAAAGCAGGTCGCCCGCGCGAGCGAGGCCTCCGAAGAGCACGATGACCTCCAGATCGAGAAAATTCACGGCGCTCACGATACCGCAGCCGAGCAGGAAGCCCGTCTCCTCGAAGATCTCTCGCGCCAGCGGATCGCCCGCCCCGGCCGCCTCGAAGATCACCTCGCTCGTCAATTCAACACTGTCGCGCAAGCCCGTCGGAGTCGTCGCGGCCCGGATGCGCTCGCGGGTCCGGCGCACGACGCCCGACGACGAGGCATACAGCTCCAGACAACCGTAGTTGCCGCAGTCGCACCGGGGGCCGCTGTGGTCGATGGAGACGTGGCCGATCTCGGCCGCATTGCCCCCCTTCCCGCGCAGGAGACGACCGTCCGACACGATCCCGCCGCCGATGCCCGTCCCCAACGTCACGCACATGAAATGGCGCGAACCGCGCCCCGCCCCCAACCAGTTCTCGCCCAGCGCCACCAGGTTGGCGTCGTTGTCCAGAAAGACCGGTACACCGAGATGATCCCTCACGAGCTTCCGCAGCGGCAGGTTCTCGAATTCAGGCACGTTGGCGGGGTTGTAGATCACGCCCTCGACGGAGTCCAGCGGACCCGGAGAGCCGAGCCCGATGGCCGCCGCGTCATCCATCGAGCGCCCGCCCACCTCGACGGCCCCCAGGATGCTCGAGGCGATCTGGTCCACCATCGTCTCGGCCGTAGCGGGGCGGGCGTCCAGCGTCGCGCGGATGGGGCGGCTGTCACGGCCCAGGACGCGGCCCCCCTCGTCCACCAACCCCGAGACGACGTTGGTGCCGCCGATGTCCACCCCTACCACGACGGTTGCCACAAGCCTAACCTCTGCGAGCCTCTCTCGCGGCCGTGATGCATGCCCGCGCGCGTTTGGTCAGCACCCGAGTGCCGCCAGAAGCCAGCGCCTTGCGATCGACGAGCGCGCTGCCAGCGCCCAAAACGCAAGCTCCGGCCTGGCCAGTTCTTCTCCGCCGACATCCCTCGGCATTTTCATGCTGGGATGATCTCATCTTTCACCAGATGCAGCCGAATGAGAGAGGGCATCTCTCTATCCTCGAAGTGGCAACGTACAGCGTCCTGGGCCATACCCTTGAGGTCTTCGAACGTATCCGCCTCGGTGAAGATGGAATGGCCGAGGGCCCTGGCCTGGTAGCCCCCTTCCGGGGATTCCTCCACCAAAAAGATGATCTCCTCTCCCACAGCTTCATTCTCCTTCCCCGAAAGTCTAACGCATTTGAGCACACCTGGCCGGGCCCGGTGCGGACCGACCCGCCTCCAGCGCCGCCGCCTAACGGCGCGTCCAGAGGTCGCCGCCGGACAGAAGCGCCTCGGCCTCCTCGCGCGTCGTCCAGTTGAAATCGCCCGGGATAGTGTGCTTCAGGGCAGCGAAGGCGTTGCCGAAGCGCAGCGCCCGGTCCACATCGCCATCTGTGGCCAGGTACTCGACGAGAAAGCCCGCGCAGAAGGCGTCGCCGCCACCGATTCGGTCCACGATCTCCATCTCGTAAGTCGCGTCATCGTAAAGGGTCCCGTCGGCGTAGGCCACGGCGCTGCGCGTGTTGCGCCACACCAGAGGCGCCTCCCCGAAGCTGACCACAGCGACCCTCAGATCAAACGTCTCGGCCAGCGCGCGCGCCATCTCACCAGGATCGCTCTCCCCCTGGGAACGGCCGAGGATCAGGTTGGCATCGGCCACGTTCGTGTTGAGGATATCCGCGTGCCGCGTGAGCTCGGCCAGACACTCGCGCGCCTCCTCCGGCCCCCACAGCCTGCTGCGGTAGTTGGGGTCGAAGCTCACGAGAAGACCGGCCTCGCGGGCGGCGGCGATGGCCTCCTCGGTGGCCTCGCGGGCGCTCTGGCTGATGGCCGCCGTGATGCCCGTCGTATGGAAGACGCGAGCGCCTTCGAGAACGCGCGGCCAGTCCACCTCGCCGGGTCCGATCCGGCTCATGGCGCTGTCCACCCGGTCGTAGATCACCTGGGCAGCTCTCGGCTTGCCGCCAAACTCCAGGAAGTAGAGCCCGACGCGCCCGTCATCGGTCCAGATGATGTGGCGCGTGTCGACTCCATGCTCACGGCTCTTGTTCTCGATGATGCGTCCCAGCGGGCCGCGCGGGAGCCTCGTGACGTACGCCGCGCCCAGCCCCAGCCGGGCGGCGCCCACGGCCACGTTCAGTTCCGCGCCGCCAATCAGGACATCGAAGCGCATCGTCTGCTCGATGCGCATGAAGTCGGGTGGAGCGAGGCGAAGCATCGCCTCGCCGAAGGTCACCAGATGAGCCATGCCGCGCCGCTGCCTGGTTGGAGGCTCGATCCCGCTCAGTCGTCGCCGTAGCCGCGCAAGATCAGAAGCCTGATGAGCGTCAACACCGCGGTCGCCGCGGCCGCCACGTAGGTCCAACCCGCCGCCCGCAAGACCTTGCGAGCCCCCTCCAGCTCCTCACCATGAAGGTAGCCCCCCCGGTCCAGCAGCCCCAGGGCGCGGGAGGAGGCGTTGAACTCGACGGGAAGCGTGACCATGTGGAAGAGCACCGCACCGGCGAAGAGCAACAGCCCGATGTTCATTAAAAGCGGGCTTCGGACGAAGAACAGCCCGATGAAGAACAGTGGGAATGCCAGCATCGACCCGAAGCTGGCCACGGGCGCTATGCTCGAGCGCAGGAAGAGCGGAAAGTAGCCGTTAGAGTGCTGGATGGCGTGGCCCGCCTCATGAGCAGCGACGCCCAGCGCCGCGACCGATTCCGAACCATACACCTCTTCGGACAGCCGAAGGACGCCGCCTCGCGGATCGTAGTGATCGGTGAGCGAGCCTTTCACGGGTTCGATCTCGACGCCTTGTAAGCCGGCATCGTCCAGGATCTGCCGCGCGAGCCGCCGGCCTGGGATGCCGCGGCTAGATCGGATGCGAGACCACTCGCTGAAAGCGGAGCGAACCCGCATCTGCGACCACAAGGCGAAGATCGCGGCCGGTATGACAATGATCATCGTCGGGTCGAAGAAAAATGGAAAGAACACCGTCATCCCTCCTTCTTGTCTGGCGCTATCCTTCGCCTCTCAACGCGCGCGGCCCGCACGACCGCAGGGCACGGAGGGTCACCCTCCCCCAACACCTCGCCAGCGCCGATGCCCCGCCCCCGGACAAACGCTGCGCCCGACATAGAGCGCCTGCCCACGGGCTGGACCTCGACCAGGCGAACCGCCCCCTCGCCGGCCTGGATCACCAATCCCTCGCGCCCGCCAGCGACGAGGACCGTCCCCGGAGCAGCGCGCGGCTCATCCGCCCGCTGCTGAACGACCGTAGCCCGCCACAGCTTCAAACCCACGCCGCGCCACGTGGTGAACGCCCCCGGAAGAGGGTTGGTTCCGCGAATCCGATTGACGATTGCCCCCGCCGGCTCGGACCAACGAACCGCCCCATCCGCCCTTCTGAGCTTGGGCGCGTGCGTCGCCCGCACATCGTCCTGCGGCACGCCCCCGACCGGCCCCGCCCCCAGCGCGTCCAGCGTCTCAACGAGCAGCCTCGCGCCCAGGGATGCCAGCCGTTCCGCCAGTTCGCCCGCCGTCTCATCGGGGTCGATGGGGATTCGCTCCTGCCGCAGGATGTTCCCGCCGTCCACGACCTCGGTCAAACGGATGAGGGTGACGCCGGTCTCCGCCTCGCCTCGGATGAGGGTCCAGGGAATCGGCGCAGGGCCGCGACAGCGCGGAAGGAGCGAAGGGTGGACGTTGATCGCGCCTTGCGGCGGGAGAACCAGAAGCGCCCTGGGAAGAATGCTGTATGCCACCACGGCGAAGACATCGGCTTCCAGCGCGCGTAAACGCTCGGGGAGGGCCGGATCGCGGGGCGTTTCGGGGCTGAGCGACACGATGCCAAGCGATTCCGACGCCTCCGCTACGGGCGAAGGTCGGAGCTTCCGACCGCGTCCGGCGGGTCGCGGAGGGTTGGTCACAGCGGCCACGACGGTGTGGCTGCTTTCGACCAGAGCCCTCAGGCTCGGGACGGCGAACCGGGGCGTGCCGAAGAAGACCACCCGCCACGGCTGCGAGGTCACGGCCTTGGGACGGCGATCCCGCGCGCCAGTTCGCGGAGCTGGCCGGCGAGGAGTTGCCGCTGGGTCGCGCTCATTCTATCGATGAAGAGCACACCATCGAGATGATCGGTCTCATGGCAGAAGGCGCGGGCCAAAAGATCGGTCACCTCCACCTCCTGTCGGGTCCCTTCCAGGTCGGTGAAGCGGGCCCGGATGCGCGCGGGACGCGGCACCTCCCCACGCAGTTCGGGGAAGGACAGGCAGCCTTCCTCGCTGATTTTCTGGCCCTCATCTTCGATGATCTCCGGATTGATGCAGACGATGGCATCCATGCCCTCCTCAACCGCGCCCAGGTCGAGCACGAAAAGACGAAGGAGCCGCCCCACCTGGTTGGCCGCGAGCCCAATCCCGGTGTTTTCGTGCATCGTCTCGATCATCGCCTCCGCAAGCGCCCCAAGCTCCTCGTCGATGGTCTGGACCGGCTCCGCCTTCCGCCGCAAAACCGGATCGGGGTAGTTGATGATCTCGAGCGGTGCGCTCACCGACCCCCTCCACGCTTCCGTCCGCTCCGACGCTGCCCGCCTTCGCCGCCGGAGGCCGGGGCGCTCCCCCGCACGCTCTGCACGGAAGCTCGCGTCACCTCGATGCGGATGTCGCCCCCGATCTGGAGCGTCACCAGGCCGACCTTATCGTCGAAGCCTGAGATGGTTCCAGCGATCCCCCCCGCCGCGATGACCATATCCCCCTTCTTGAGGTTCTCGCGCATCGCCTTCTCTTCCTTCTGCTTTTTGAGCTGCGGGCGCAACATGAGGAAATAGATGATGACAAAGATCATCAGGAACGGAAACATCATCTCGAAGATGTTTCCACCCTCGCCTCCGGGCGGTGAAAACATGGCGAGCACGGCCTTCGGCTGGTTCATCCCCAAGCTCCTTCCTGGTGGCGGGCCTCCCCCGACGAGCGACCGTAGCGCGCCAGGAATTCGCTCCGCCAGGCACCGAAGCTGCCGTCGGTGATGGCAGCACGCATCTGGGCCATCAGATCCATGAAAAACCAGATGTTATGAAGCGACACAAGCCGCGGCCCCAGCACCTCGCCAGCCTGAAACAGGTGGCGCAGGTACGCCTGCGTATAGCCCCCGCAGGCCGGGCACTCGCACGCGGGGTCGAGGCTTTCGAAATTTCGGGCGGCGCCAGCGTTCTTCACGATGATACGCCCCCCATGAGTATACGCGCTACCGTTGCGGCCGTTCCGCGTGGGAATCACGCAGTCGAACAGATCGACGCCACGGGCGACGGCGGCAATGAGGTCCTCGGGATAGCCGACGCCCATGAGGTAGCGCGGGCGGTCGGGCGGCAGGTGCGGGAGCGTCGCGTCGAGGACATTCCACATGGCGCCCTTGGGCTCGCCGATGGCGCAGCCCCCGATGGCGTAGCCGGGGAAGTCCATGGCCGCCAGGCTCAGCGCCGAGCGGCGCCGCAGATCGGGGTAGACGCTGCCCTGCACGATGCCGAAGAGCGCCTGGGGGACCCCACCCGGCGGCCGGGTCCGCTCGAAATGGCGCACGGCCCGTTCCGCCCAGCCGATCGTGCGCGAGGCCGATGCCTCCGCTCGAGCCCAAGTGGTGGGGTAGGCCTCGGGCTGGTCGAAGGTCATGATGATGTCGGCGCCGAGCGCGCGTTCGATCTCGATCACGCCCTCGGGCGTGAAGAGGTGGGTCGTGCCGTCGAGGTGGGAGCGGAACGTGACCCCCTCGTCCGTGATGGTCGCCCGGTCGGCGAGACTCAGGACCTGATACCCTCCGGAATCGGTCAGATACGGCCCCCTCCACGCCGAGAAACCGCCCAGGCCGCCGGCCTCCTCGACGAGGTCGGGTCCCGGACGCAGGTAGAGGTGATAGGCGTTGGCGAGCAGGATCCGAGCGCCCGCGGCCTCGAGGTCCTCGTTGCTCAGCATCTTGACCGATGCCTGGGTGCCCACGGGCATGAACATGGGCGTCGGCACGACGCCTCGGGGCGTCCACAGGCGGCCGGCGCGCGCGCCGGACTCGCTATCCTCGGCATCGATGACGAACTCGAACGGGTGCACGAGGGCGTGCCGGTCGGCGCCGCTCCGGGTCAGCGTGCTGGATGCTTGCAACGGATTACCGCTTCGGCGCGCCGTCGGGCCCTGCGGTCCGCTTCTCGGTGAGCTCGACGATGCGATCCTTGACCTGCTGATAGTCCTTGGCGCCGGGATTGAGCTCGAGGTAGCGCTGGTAAGCCTTGACCGCCTTCGTATAACGGCCCCCGCGCGAATGGGTCAGGCCCAGGTTGTGGTGCACCTCGGCGAACTCGGGGTCTAAAGCCAGGGCGTCCTTATATTTCTTGATCGCCTGATTCAGCAGGGATTCCGCATCGACCTCCCTGCGCTGGTTCTGTCTGAGCATCGCCTTGCGCAAGTAGGCGTTCCCCAGATCGTTGTGAACCTCCGGCCAATGGGCCAAGCGCTTAAGGGCGAGCTTCTGTTGGGCGATGGCCTTGTCGTAGAACCCGCGGTCCTCGTAGGCCAGGCCCAGAGCGTGGCGCGCCTCCGGCAGGCCGGGCTTGAGACGGATGGCTTCCTCGAAAGCCCCTATCGCCTTATCCACGAACTCGCGCTCGTAGAACGCTACGCCGAGCGCGTGATGCGCCTCGGCGTACGTGGAATCCAGCACCAGAGCGTAGCGAAGCTCGCCGACGGCCTCGAAGTACAGGTCCTGCGCCGCGTACATGCGGCCCATCGCCGTGTGGTAGCGCACGTTCGATTGGCGCCCCGCCGCCTCCGCGTACGCTTCGAGGGCGTCCGCGTACTGGCCGTACTCCTCGTAGAGCCCGCCCAGTTCCGCGAAGAGTGCCGCGTCGTCCGGGCGCAGTTCCAGCGCCGCCGCATAATGCTGAACCGCCTCGCGCAGATAGCCCTTCTCCCCATGACCACGGCTCAGAAGCAGATACGTCTTCACGTGCAAGGCCGTATCGTCGGGGTAGAGATCGCGCGCGTACAGGCAGGCGAGTGCGGCGTCATCGAAGTAATCGTACTTGATGAAGAGCCGCGCTAGGCCCAGGAAAGCGTCGACGTCCGAAGAATCCTGCTCGATCCGCGTGATGTAGGCGTCGTAAAGGAGCGAATCGGCGTCAGCGTCAGCGATGGCGGAGGCGGGACACCCCAGGAGCAGACCCAGGGCTATCAGCCAGACCCAGGCGGCTGCAAAGCCGAAGCCTCGCGGGCGGGCTGAGCGCCGGTCTTGCAAGGGGTAAGCTCCAAAAATGTGACCCACCGAATTCACGCTCGGGTAATATACTTTGAGCCCCGGATGCGGTCAAGCAAGCGCGCTCCACGACCCACAAGGTGAATCGGCCCACCACGAGCAGCAGTTGCGCTCCCGTCCGAATGCACTGATATTGAGTCTCACACGCGAACGTCCACGAGCAGTACGGTACAGACACAACGCCGGTCGGCTGCCCCCGGTTCGATATCTGATCCGGGCATCCGTCGAGGAAAGCCGCTATGGGGTTCTCCGGGTTACGCAAGTCCACGAAGGCGCTCGTCTCCTACGCCAAGCGGCGCCCGCTCATCTGCACTTGGCAGCCGACCTACCGCTGCAATCTACGCTGCACCTTCTGCGGCTACTGGGATTTCCGCCAGGACAAGTCGCGGGAGTTGACCACCGAACAGTTCGAGACCGCCGGAGCCAATCTGGCGCAGATCGGCACGATGATCGTCAACATTGCGGGCGGTGAGCCGTTCGTACGGCCGGACCTGCCCGACATCGTCTCCATCCTCGCGCGCGATCACTTCGTCACACTGACCTCCAACGGCTGGTTCGCCACACCCGAGAAAGCGCGGGCGATCTTCGGGGCCGGAGCCATGGGGATCAGCATCTCCATCGACTCGGTGAAGAGCGAGACCCACGACACCCTGCGCGGGATGCCGGGCACATGGGAGCGCGCCGTGCGCGCCCTGCACATCTTCAGCGAGGAGCGCACGAAGAAGGGCCAGTTCGTGAACCTGATGTGCGTGCTGTCCCGCGACAACCTCGACGAAATGGAGCCCTTGATCCAACTGGCGCAGGAGGCGGGCGCGTCCTTCATGGTCCAGCCCTACTGCGACATCAAGATCGGTGCGACGAGCGAGATGAACCATGAGGACCTCCCCTCCGCGCGCCTGATGGAGCTCAAGCGCCGCTACTCGAATTTCACGTCCAGCGATGCCTTCCTGCGCCGGTTCGACGACTACGCGCTCGCGGGCGGCCTGAGCGGCTGCACCGCCGGCCGCTCGCTGCTCAACATCGACGAGAGCGGAGACGTGGCCAAGTGCGTCGAGGCCATCTTCGAGCCCGTGGGCAATATCCTCTCGACGCCCCCCGAGGAGCTGCTGCGCAGGCTCCACCACGCGCAGGCGACCAACACGTGCGACAAGTGCTGGTACAACTGCCGGGGCGAGTACGAGCTCATCTACCGTCGGGAGGGCCTGGGGCGCACGCTCGCCGGATGGGCCCAACAGGCCGTCACGGGCGGGCGGAACGGCCGCGACGGTCCCTCGAACGGTGACGCCCCCACGACGCACCCGAAATCCGAACCCCGGCCCGCCACGCTTCTCCCCATGTCCTCGTAGCGCCGAACCGGAAAGGCCACAGACCCCAACCCAAGGCTCAGACCTTTCATCATGCTCGATGACGTCTTGACGCGCCTGCGGGCAGGGCTGGCCAAGACGCGAGGCGGCATCATCTCGCGGCTGGATGAGTTGCTGGGCGGCGGAGAGCCGTTCGATGCGGCCGCGGCGGAGGCGATGGAGGACCTCCTCCTGGAGGCCGACATCGGACTGAACGCGGCGGAACGCCTGATCGAAGCCGTGCGTCGAGCGGACGAGCGAGGGGAGAAGGCCCTCTGGGACGCCTTGCGCAGCCAGCTCCTGACCCTCCTCGAAGCGCGGCGACCCGAGCGCAGCTTCTTCGACGTCACGCAGCCCCCGAAGGTGATCATGGTCTGCGGCGCGAACGGCGCCGGAAAGACGACGACGGTCGGCAAGATCGCCGCGCGGTTCGCAAGGGAGGGACGGCGGGTGCTTCTGGCCGCCTCGGACACCTTCCGTGCCGCAGCCATCGACCAGTTGGAGATCTGGGCGCGTCGCGCGCACGTGCAGTGGGTGGGGCACCAGCCCGGAGCCGATGCCGCCTCCGTCGCCTTCGACGCCATCTCGGCTGCCACGGCGCGCGGGACCGATGTCTGCATCGTGGACACGGCGGGCCGCCTCCACACCCAACGGAATCTGATGGACGAGTTGAAGAAAATTCACCGCGTGCTCGGGCGCGCCCTCCCGGAAGCGCCGCACGAGGTCCTGCTCGTCCTGGATGCGACCACGGGCCAGAATGCGCTGGCACAGGCCCGGGCCTTCCACGATGCCGTGGGCGTCACGGGACTCGCGCTCGCGAAACTCGACGGGACGGCGAAAGGGGGAGCGGTGATCGCCATTGCCGAGGCACTAAACATCCCCATCCTGCTCGTCGGCCTGGGCGAAGGCCTCGACGACCTCGACGAATTCGACCCCAGACGCTTCACAGACGCGCTCCTGGCCCGCGAAGAGACCCCGCAAGCCCCGGCGTAGCTTTCGCCCCCTTGACAGCACGGCGGATTGCCCTTATATTCAAAATAATTATTCATAGAATATGAATTAACATACTTTTCCATCGCCATGAGCCCAGCGCACGGAACGAATCGCGACAAGGACGCCCGCCGCCGCGTCATCCTCGAGGTCATCGCGGCCCGCCAACTCGGTACACAACGGGCGCTGGGCGCTGCGCTCGGAGCGCTGGGGCACCCGGTGAGCCAGGGCACGCTCTCGAGGGACCTGAGGGCGCTGGGCGTCGTTCGCGCCCCGGCTCCACAGGGGGGGTATCGCTACGTCAGGCCCGAGGAGGTCGATCCTAATGGCGGCCCCGAGAGGCTCCGGCGTGCCGTTCGCGACGACGTGCGGAGCGTCGAGAACGCGGGCAACCTGGTGGTGGTCAAGGCGGCGGCGGGCTCCGCGCAGGCGGTCGCGGCGGCGATCGACGGCGCACAGTGGCCGGATGTCCTGGGGACGGTGGCCGGAGACGACACGCTTTTGGTGATCGTGCGGACGACGCGGGATGGTGAGCAGTTGGCAGGGCGAATTCGAGGGATCGAACGGTCGAGGGGGGCGAGATGATTCGAGTGGGCATCCTGGGCGCGACGGGCCTTGTGGGACGCGAGCTGGTCGAGCAGTTGGCGCTCCATCCCGAGGTGAAGTTGGCCTTCGCGACATCGGAACAGAGCGCGGGCGAGCGCCTCTCCGACGTGTACCCGCGCCTCAGGGGCGTCGGGGATTTCGAGTTGATCCCCTCCGGCGATGCCCTCCGCGAGGAGGCCGATTGCCTCTTCAGTTGCGTGCCCGATTTTCTCTCAACCCGATTGGCGCCGGCCCTGCTCGAACGCGGCACTCAACTCATCGACCTGCCGGGCGATTTCCGACTGGATTCCGCCGAGGCGTTCGAGCGGTGGTACGGCCGGGCGCACGACGCGCCCGAGCTTCTCGCCGAGGCCGTCTACGGTCTCCCCGAACTCAACCGCGAGGTGATTCGGAGCGCACGGCTCGTGGCCAACCCCGGCTGCTACCCGACCTCCGTCCTCCTGGGTCTGGCACCTTTCATGCGAACCGGGCTCGTGGCGGACGAACCCATCATCGTGGACGCCAAGAGCGGCATCAGCGGCGCGGGGCGTAAGCTTTTGCACGAGCTTCTGTTCGTGGATGCGCACGACAACATCGCCGCGTACAAGGCCGGGCGCATCCACAAGCACGTCGGCGAAATGGAGCAGGAACTGGCCAAGCTCGCCGGCCGCGATGTGCGGGTCGTGTTCACCCCGCAGCGCGTGCCGCTCAACCGGGGCATGCTCTCGACCCTCTACGTCCCGCTCGCCGAGGATGTCGGCACCGAGACGCTCGTCGACGCGGTGTGGACGCTCTACGCCGAGGAGCCGTTCGTCCGCGTCAAGGGGGCCGAGCTCCCGGAGGCCTCGCACGTCGCCGAGACGAACTTCTGCGATGTCGGCGTCAAACGCGTCGAGGGGGCGAGGATGGCCATCGTCGTTTCGGTGATCGATAACCTGGGCAAAGGTGCGGTCGGTACCGCGATCCAGAACATGAACCTGATGTTCGATCTGCCGGAGGTGACCGGCTTCACCGCGACGCCGGTCGTCCCGCTGGGCGGATGAGCGGTCCGCCCACAACCGTCGTCAAGCTCGGCGGAACGGCCACCGACGACGAGGCCACCCTCGATGAACAGCTCGGCGACATCGTGGCCCTGGCGCCTCGAGGGCGCGTCATCGTCCACGGGGGCGGGGCGGAGATCGGCAGGATTCTGGAGAGGCTGGGCTTACCGTTCCGCTTCGTGGATGGCTTGCGAGTGACCGATGGGAGGGCCGTGGGGGCCGTGGAGATGGTGCTCTCAGGCGCCGTGAACAAACGGATCGTGGGGAGGCTCGGCGCCCTGGGCGGACGGGCAATCGGCCTCAGCGGGCGCGACATGGGGCTTCTGCGCGCCGAGCCCAAGCGTCACCCGACGGAGGACCTGGGGCGCGTGGGCCGGATCGAGCGGGTGGATGCCGAGCTTCTGCGCCTTCTCCTGTGCCACGGGATCATACCCGTGGTCTCGCCCATCTCGGCGGGCCCCGATTGGGAGGCGTTCAACGTCAACGCGGACGAGGCGGCGCTGGCGATCGGCGTCGCGCTCGGCTGCGACGACCTGGTCTTCGTGACCGACGTGCCCGGGGTCTATGTCGAAGGTGCGCTCAAGCGACGCATCCTGACCGGCGAGGTGGAAGCGTTGGTCGCCGCCGGACAGATCACCGGGGGCATGATCCCCAAGCTCAGGTCCGCGCGGGATGCCGTGGAAGCGGGCGTGGGGCGGGTCCACATCATGGGCTGGGCCGGTGCGGGCAGCCTGTGCCGCCAACTCGCGGGCGATGCGGCGGACGGCACTTCCGAAGAAGGGCTCGGAACGGTGGTTGCCGCCGCCGGGTGAAGGCTGAGGCGATGCGCCATCGCAGCACAAGGGCAACTGAACCATGACCTATGACGCCGTCATTTTTGATCTCTTCGGAACCTTGGTTGACCTCCAGTCATTTCAGGACATCCAGCGTTCGCGCTCGGCAATGGCGTCTGCGCTTTCTGTGCCTGGGGATGACTTTCACCGCCTGTGGAGCGAGACATCACGTCCGCGGGAAACGGCGTTCTTTGCGACCATAGAGGCCAACCTTGAGCACATCTGCGAGACGCTCGGCCTGCCATTGGAGAGTGATCGGATCACGGCGGCCACCCAAATACGGCTTGATTTTATACGGCGTTCTCTCACACCGCGATGGGGCGCCGTGGAGACGTTGAATCGGCTGCGAGCGGGACGCTACAAGATAGGACTCATCAGTGATTGTGGACCGGACGTTGCGTTTCTGTGGCGAGACACCCCCTTGGCTCCGCTAGTGGATGTTGCCATCTTTTCGGGTACAGCGGGCTTCAAGAAGCCCGATCCACGCATCTATCGGATGGCCTGCGAGCGGCTGGCCGTGAGGCCGCAGGACTGCCTCTACGTAGGGGACGGAAGCAGCCGCGAACTGACAGGCGCAGCACAGGTTGGGATGCATCCCGTTCTGATTCGAGTACCCTACGAAGAAGCTGTACATGAATCCCTCCGTCCCGATGCGGAGGCGGAGTGGCGAGGAGCTATGGTCTCAGCGCTGAAGGAAGTTCTGTCACTGGTAGATACGGAAAGCGAGGACGCCCGATGACTACGGCCGAGTACCTGGAGCTCGCGAATCGCTATCAACTGCAAATCTTCGTGCGACCGGAGATCGTGTTCGCGCGCGGGGAAGGCGCCCATGTCTACGACACCGACGGCCGACGCTATCTGGATTTCGTCGCGGGGATCGCCGTCAACGCCTTCGGCTACGGCGACCCGGACATCGTTCGGGCGATACAGGAGGGCGCAGCAAAGCTCATCCACATCTCCAACCTCTATCACACGGCGGAGCAGGCCGAACTGGCCAGAGCGCTGGCCGAGGCCTCCTTCGCCGACCGCGTCTTCGTCTGCAACAGCGGCACGGAGGCGGTGGATGCCGCGATCAAGTTCGTCCGCAAGTGGGCGCGAACCGACGGCAACCCCGACCGCTACGAGATCATCGCCTTCGAGAACTCTTTCCACGGCCGCACCTACGGGGCGCTTTCGGCGACGGGTCAATCCAAGCTCCACCAGGGGTTCGAGCCGATGCTCCCCGGCTTCCACATCGTACCGTTCAACGACCTCGGGGCCGTTCGAGACGTTTTGAGCGACCGCACGTGCGCCATCCTCGTCGAGCCGATCCAAGCCGAAGGCGGCATTCACGTCGGGAAACCGGATTTCCTGACGGGCCTGCGGCGGCTGGCGGATGAGGCCGGATGCGCGCTCATCTTCGACGAGATCCAGACGGGGATGCGCCGGACGGGACCCCTCTTCACCTACGAGGCGTACGGCGTCGAGCCGGACGTGATGACGCTGGCCAAGCCGCTGGCGGGCGGCCTGCCTCTGGCGGCGGTGCTCATGCGCCAGCGGGTGGCGGATGCGCTCGGGCCCTCCGACCACGGCACGACGTTCGGAGGGGGGCCGCTCACCTGCGCCGTGGCCTTGACCGTACTGCGAAAACTTCAGGAGCCAGCGATGGCCGAGCACGTGGAGGCCGTGGGGCAACACCTGTTCGGCAGGGTCGAGTCGCTGCGCGAACGCCATGCGACCCTCAAGGAGGTGCGCGGGCGAGGCCTCCTGTGCGGGATGGAACTGGCGTGCGAGGCGAAGGTGATGGTGAACGCCCTGTTCGAGCGCTCCATCCTGGCCACCAGCGCGGGGGCGAACATCCTCCGCTTCGTGCCGCCCCTGACCGTGACCGCCGAGCAGGTGGACGAAGTGGTCGATGCGCTCGATGCTGCCCTTACGCACCACGAGAGCGGCCATGCCTGAGACGCCGCGAAAGGTCGTCCTCGCGTACTCGGGCGGGCTGGACACGTCGGTGATCCTGAGCTGGCTGATCGAGCGCTACGGCTGCGAGGTCATCGCCATGACGGCCGATCTGGGCCAGGGACGGGAGCTTTCGGGCCTCAGGGAAAAGGCCCTCGCGGCGGGAGCCTCGAAGGTCTACGTCGAGGACCTGCGTGAAGCGTTCGTGCGCGATTACTGCTTCCCCACGATGCGCGCGGGCGCCGTCTACGAAGGGCGCTACCTGTTGGGCACCTCGTTCTCCCGGCCCCTGATCGCCAAGCGGCAGGTGGAGATCGCCCGCCTCGAGGGCGCCGATGCCGTCGCTCACGGTGCCACGGGCAAGGGGAACGACCAGGTGCGTTTCGAGTTGGCCTATGCGGCCCTGGCGCCCGAACTCAAGGTCATCGCGCCCTGGCGGGAGTGGGACCTGCGCGGTCGCGAGGACGCCATGGACTACGCCGCCGCGCACGGCATCCCGGTCCCGGTGACCCGCGAAGAGGACTACTCGCGCGACGGCAACCTGTGGCACCTCAGCCATGAGGGCGGTCCGCTCGAAGACCCCGCCTTCGAGGCCGATGCGCGCATGTTCCAGCGCACCGCCGCGCCCGAGGAGGCGCCCGATGAGGCCGAGTACGTCACCATCGGCTTCGAGGCCGGCTGGCCCGCCGAGGTGGACGGTGAGCGTCTCGGACCCGTGGCCCTCCTGGAGCGATTGAATGTCCTGGGCGGACGCCACGGCGTCGGCCGCAGGGACATCGTCGAGAGCCGTGTGGTGGGCATGAAATCCCGAGGCGTCTACGAGACCCCCGGCGGGACGATGCTCTACGAGGCGCACCGGGACCTCGAAGCGCTCGTGCTCGATCGGGACACCTCGCGGGAGAAGCGCACTCTATCGGAGCGCTACGCCGAGCTCGTCTACGCGGGCAAGTGGTTCTCGCCCCTGCGCGAGGCGCTGGACGCCTTCGTGGACGCCACCCAGAAGCGCCTCACGGGGACGGTGCGATTGAAGCTCTACAAAGGCTCCGTCACGGCCGTCGGGCGCGAGAGCCCTTACAGCCTCTTCCGCAAAGAGCTCGTCACTTTCGGCAGAGAGAGCGAGTACGACCAGGCGGACGCGACGGGCTTCATTCGCCTGTTCGGCTTGCCGGAGCGCACGCAAGGGCTGGTTGACCGCGCGGCGGAGCGAGGGGAGGGAGCATGAGCGGCGCGGGGAAACGATGGGGCGGCGTCTTCAGCGAGGCGTCCGACCCCGCGTTCGAGGCCTTCAGCGCGTCGGTCCGCTTCGACCATGTCCTCGCCGGGGCGGATATCGAGGGCTCGCGCATTCAGGCCGAGGCGCTGGCCGAGGCGGGCGTCATCTCCACCGGGGAGCGCCGGGCGATCCTCGACGGGCTCGATGCCGTGGCGCGCGAGGTGGTCTCGGGCGAGCTCGCGTTCCCCATCGGGAAGGAGGACGTTCATACCGTCGTCGAAGATCGCCTGATCGAGTTGGTGGGCGAGCCCGCAAGGCGGCTGCACACCGGGCGCAGCAGAAACGACCAGGTGGTCCTCGACGAGAAACTCTACCTCCGCGAGGCGGCAGACCGGATCGATGCCCGAATCCGCCGACTTCAGCGGACGCTCCTCGATGTCTCCGAGCGCGAGATCGACGCGCTGATGCCCGGCTACACGCACCTGCGGCCCGCGCAGCCCGTCCGGTTCAGCCACTACCTCCTAGCCCTCTTCTGGATGCTCGAGCGCGACAGAGGCCGCCTCGCCAACGGACGGCACCGCATGAACACTTTGCCTTTGGGCGCCGGTGCACTGGCCGGGACGCCCTTCGCCATCGACCGGGCGGCCCTGGCGCAACGCTTCGGGTTCGCGCGCGCCAGCGAGAACAGCATCGACGCCGTGAGCGACCGGGATTTCATCGCAGAGTTTCTGTCGTTCGCCGCGACGTTCCTGGTCCACCTCAGCCGGTTCGCGGGCGATCTCATCCGCTGGTCGGGCGCCGAATACGGCTTCGTGCGGCTGCACCAGAGCCTGGCGGGCGGCTCCAGCCAGATGCCGCAGAAGATCAACCCCGATTCGCTCGAACACATCCGGGGGAAGACGGGGCGCATCGCCGGCGCGCTGGTGACGGTGCTGATGGCCCAGAAAGGCGTCCCGCTGGCCTACTCCGGTGACTTGCAGGAAGACAAGGAGCCGCTGTTCGACGCCATCGCGACCGCCGAAGGGGCGCTCACCGTCTTCGAGCGGATCATGGCCACCCTAGAGGTGGACGCCTCGCGGATGCGGAATGCCATCACGCCCGAGCTTCTGACCACCGACCTGGCTTTCTATCTCGTCAACAAGGATGTCCCCTTCCGGGAGGCGCACGAGGTTGTCGGGGCGCTGGTGCACGAGACGCTTGCGCAGGGACGCTCCGTGGGATCGCTTTCCACCGGGGAACTGCGGGCGGCGCATCCGGCCTTCGGGCAGGACGCATTGGACGCGCTTGACCCCGAGCGGGCCGTCGAAGCGAGGGATAGCGAAGGCGGGACCTCGCGGCGCGCGGTGCTGGCGCAGATCGCCGCCGGACGAGCGCTTGTTGGGAGCGATGATACAGATGGTGCGTAAGGCAGAGCTTGAGGATGCGCGGCAGATCGCGCGCCTGGTCAACGGCCAGGCGGAATCCGGGCTGCTCCTGCCCCGGTCGCTGGGAAATATCTATGAGAACCTGCGCGACTTCTGGGTGGCTCAGGAAGACGGCAAGATCGTCGCCTGCGGGGCGCTGCATATCGTCTGGGAGAATCTCGCCGAAGTGCGATCGGCGGCGGTGGACCCGGCCTATCGCGGACGGGGCCTGGGGCGCGCCGTAGTCGATGCTGTCCTGCAGGAGGCGCGGGAACTGGGGATTCGCCGCGCATTCGCGCTCACCTATCAGACCGGTTTCTTCGCCCGCTTCGGGTTCGTCGAGACCGAGAAGGAGCAGCTTCCCCACAAGGTCTGGCGCGATTGCATCACCTGCCCCAAGTTCGTCGAATGCGACGAGGTGGCGATGCTGCTGGATCTGACGCCGGTTGAGGCAACGCAGGAAGGAGCGCCGTAGTGTTCACGCTGGGTGTGTTCACCGACGAAGTGAGCCAGGATTTCGAGAAGGCGCTCGATTTCGCCGTCGGGTTCGGCTGCGCGCACGTGGAGATCCGCAGCGCCTGGGATATCAAGCAGCCGCAGGATTTCAGCGCTTCACAGGTGGAGCGCATGAAGGCGCTCCTGGCCGACCGGGGGCTATCGGTGGTCGGGATCGCCTCGCCGTTCTACAAGTGCGCCCTCGACGATCCCCAGGAGCGGTCCCGGCACATCACAATCCTGCGCGAGAGCATCGCCCTGGCACGGGAGCTCGGGACCGATCTCGTGCGCGGGTTCGCCTTCTGGCGCGTCGAGGGCATGGATGCCGCCTGGCCCCGGATCGTCGGCGCCTTCGCCGAGCCCATCCGCATCGTCGAGGCGGAAGGAATCACCCTGGGCCTGGAGAACGAGCCCGCCACCTGCCTCCTCGACGCGCGGTATCAGGAGCGTCTGTTGCATGATCTCGGTTCGCCCCGCGTGAAGGCCATCTGGGACCCCGGAAACGACGCCTACGCCGGCGCCCCCGAGCCGCCCTACCCCGCCGGTTACGAGCGGGTCCGAAACCGGATCGTCCACGTCCACGTCAAAGACGCGACGCACGATCCGGCCCGGAGGCAGGGCGCGTTCGTTCCGGTGGGCGAAGGCGATGTGGACTGGAGGGGGCAGTTGCGCCGACTCGACGAGGACGGCTATACGGGCTGCGTTTCGCTGGAAACCCACTGGCGCCCGACGAAGCAACTGGACGAGGCCACGGTGGATCGGCCCGGCGGCGCGGTCTATTCCGAGGCGGCGGAAGAGGCCAGCGCCATCTGCATGAGGGGTCTCAAGGCGATGCTGGACGGCCTGACGTTCAAGACGACCCCACGGTGATTCGTCTCGCGCCCCCTCCCCGCGTCGAGGGGTGGAATCAGCGGCCGCGAACCGTCCAGATGTCCTCGAGCTCGTCCACGGGCCGCCTGAGCTCGTCGGGGGCATCGGGGTCGTAGGGCTCGGAGACGATGTTGATCAGGTGGGCCGTCTCCGAGAGCGGCATGTGGCCGTGCCAGACCCCCGGCGGGATCATCAGGAGCGTCTCGTCCCCCTCTTCCCCCAAGATCACCTGCATGTACCGCTCCCGCGTGGGGCTATCCTCCCGGTCGTCATAGAGGCCAACCTTGCACGTGCCCTTGACGACGTAGAAGGCATCCGTCTGAAGGCGGTGCGCATGCCACGCCGTGATGAGCCCCTTGCGCCGCATGGTGACGTAGACCTGCCCGAAGCGCACGAAGTGGGGATCGTCCGAGCGGAGGATCTCGGTGAGATAGCCCCGATCGTCGGCGTGGCGCGCCAACGGGATCTTCCTGACGCCGTGAATCATCTCCGGGCTAGCCATCGCTGCCCCTCGAATCTTCGACGCCAGCGAGATCGGTCAAATCACCCCTACCTGTATGCCTATGAACTCTGACCACGAGGAGTCCCCCAATGATCGCGGCGATAGGCGCGATGACCCAGAACATCACCGCCCCCCTTCAACGCAACGACCGTCAGCCGTAAAGCAGCACCCCCACCGTCAATAGCCACAGGCCGATGGCGACCAGAAGCGGCTTGTCCTCCAACAGCACACGTGAGGGGTTGCCCCCCCGGCCGTGGATATGTGCGACGTAGAGGTAGCGAAAGATGCCATAGAGCACAAACGGAATCGTCAGGTCCAGGTGCTCGGTGTTCAGCTTGGCGCGGACGTCGGGCGCCATCGTGTAGAGCGCGTAGGCCGTGATGGTCGCCGCGGCGACGATGGTGATGAGCTGCTCGAGGAATGGCGCGCTGTAGTCCGCAAGCGCAGGGCGGTGACCGGCGGAAGCCTCGCCAAGGGTGACCAACTCGTGCTTGCGCTTGACCAGCGCCAGAAACAGCGCCAAAAGGACCGCGCAGATCAAAAGCCACGGCGAAAGCTCCACGGCCAGAACCACCGCTCCCGCCGCCGCGCGCAGGACGAAGCTCGCGGCTATGGCCATCACATCCACGAGCACCACACCCTTGAGCACCAGCGAATAAGCGGCGTTCAGGCAGACGAAAGCCAGCGCCACGACCAGGAACCCCGGCCCCAACCATAAAGCGCCCGCAAGCCCCAGTGCCCCGGCGCCTATGGCGCCCGCCGCCGCCGCCTGTACCGAGAGCACTCCCGAGGCGACGGGCCGCGACGCCTTCTCCGGGTGGCGCGCATCGGCCTCGCGGTCGGTGATGTCGTTCAGGAGGTATGCCGCGCCCGAGATCAGGCAGAAGACGGCCAGCGCCCCCAGCGCGCGCATGACCGAGGTTGGATCGCTCGCGCTTCCCGAGAAGACCAGACCCGCGAGGACCACGCCGTTTTTGCTCCACTGGCGTGGCCGCATGCTGTGAAGGGTGAGGGGGAACACACGCTCGGGTGGTGGCCTCAGGTCGCCCCGGCGACCGCTTGGGCCTGCCACAGTGCACGGGGCGCGCGCTCGGGGGGCTCCGAACCGGAATCGTACTGATCGAAGAGCGTTCCCCAGGGCGTCCCTGAGAACTGGCGGATGATCCGCCGTCCGATGGTCGGGTACCACAGCCAGTCATGGTAGACGTTGGAGGCGAAGGGCGCCCACGCGCCCAGAGGCGAGCGCAACAGCAGCTTCTCGAACGGCCGCAGGAACCCTCTCCGGATGAGCTGATCCCCGAAGATGACGAGGCTCCGCTTCGATTCAAAGCCGAGGTTGACGTCCGCCACATCGTCGCCGGCCAGCTCGATCTCACGCGGATCGCCCATCCCCAGTCCACGCTCGCTGGCCATGCGAAGGTACGGAATCGACAGCGGATCGAAGCCCATCAGCCTGGCGGCTATCGCGTCGATGGCCACCGAGTCCGCGCTGGCCAGGAGCAGGTTCCCCGTCACCGGACGCAGCGTGCGCGGGCCGGCGCCATCGCCGCAGACGGTCCCATCCATGACGGCGAAGAGGGCGGGGTGCAGTTCACGCTGCATCACCAACAGGTCCACGAGCACCTCGTGGATGTACTTGTGCGCGTAATGCCGGATCTCCCTTAATAGCCCACCGAAGGCGTTTTTGACCGCGCCCGTAGTGACGCTGTGGCCGTGCGTCTTCACCGTCGGCAGATGCAGCACCTGCCGGCCGATGAACATCTCGGGGATCCGGAGACCCTCCGGAAAAAGCCGATCGACCCGCAATAGAGGCGCTTTGAAATCGTACGTCGTCCACGTCACATCGGGCAGCGGTGTGAAGGTCAACCCGTAGCGCCCAAGCACGCCGAACCAGCGATTGTTCCTCGCGCCGGCCATCGGGTCGGTCACGACGGTCTTGTTCTCGACCGGCAGCAGCCGCTCGCGCGGGTAGCCATCCCCAAGAAGGGTCCGGACGACCCCTTCAAGTTGCCAAGGTTGCGAACAGCATGCCGGAAAGTACTTGGTCCACGAGAGGTTGAGCTTGACCAGCGTGTCGCAGTCGGCGCGCAGGACATCGGCATAGCCGGCGAGGTGCATGACGCGCCGGTAGTCGTCGAGGACGCTCTCGGGCGTCGTGCGGACGACGGCCACAACAGGCCGATCGGTCAAAAGAACCTCCTATCGCGGAGCATGCGCATCGAAGCGGGCCTGTAAGCCGAGTTCTGTACCCACGGCGCCACCGCGCCCCGGGCGATGATCATTCATCTGGGACCCCGGTTGCCCAGGGCCTCGAGCGGCCTACCCGGAGGTTCAACCGACGCCGAAGGCATCGGCAGCGAGGCGGGCCACCTCTTCCCCCCTATTTGGCCTTGCTCCGGGCGGGGTTTGCCAGGCCGCACCGTCACCGATGCGCCGGTGGGCTCTTACCCCACCATTTCACCCTTACCACGACGGACCTTCGTCCGCCGGGCGGTGTCTTTTCTGTTGCACTTTCCTCAGGGTCGCGGCGCCCCAAAGCGCGGCTCCCCCACTGGGAGTTACCCAGCGCCCTGCCCTACGGAGCTCGGACTTTCCTCAGGACGGCGACGCAAGCCGCCGACCCGCGATCATCCAGCCCACTCCGATGCGCACATCCCTCGAATATAGCAAAAAACGCCCCAGGATGTGAATCGCTCCCATCACAGATCGCGGCGCATGATAGCCAGAACAACTCGCATCACACAGTCGCCGCCTCTCCTTCTCTCGGCGGGATGGAGAATCGCGGCAAACCAGACGTGGATCGCTCTCAGCCGCTGTATGCGGCGTGGTACACGTAGCCGCCCGGCTTACGCTCGATCCTATGCCACGTATAGCCGTGGTGATGGAGCACGCCAAGTGCTTCCGTCTCGGACGACCAACCCCTTGGATAGCGACTCTTGGAGTGCGTCTCCAGAAAGAGCACGGGGCGACAGTCCGTCAGGATCGATGTCATGCCCCGGAGGACCTGGCCCGCCGCCCCTTCCACGTCTATCTTGACCACGTCGGGCCGAAGACCGGCAGCCCAGTACTCGTCCAGAGCAACGGCCTCGGCGGTCGTATTCCCGCTATGGGACGGCTCGATGGAGAAGAACGGCCCGTATTTTGATCCCTTACGGTAGTGAACCGTCTCCGATTGATGCCAGAGCGCCTTGCGCTCGAGTTCGACATTCCCAAGCCCATTCTTTTCGACATTGCGGCTGCACAGTTCGGCATTGTCCTCGTCCATCTCGAACGCTATGATGCGGCCCTCGGGCATGGATAACCCCGCCACGCAGGTGAACCAGCCGAGGTTCGCGCCCGCGTCCACAAAGCACCGGGCATCCTTCAGTGCATAACACAGCATCAGCGTGAGGGCCGGCTCGTGAAGGCCGCCGTCCCCCAGGCGTGGAAGGAAATACCGCCGACTGTGGGAATCGTCCAGAGACATCACCAGCGTCTTGTCAAACAGCGATATCCGCAACTCGCTAAGATGCCTGTACTTACGTCTTCTAATTCGATTGAGGAGCGGAATCATCTTCTCTCCGTGGGCAGGCGGATTCACCCCCGCAGAACCTCTCCAATATGGAGAGTCGATGTCAAAAGGCGCCAGTCCAACCGCGATTGGGTAGGGTTGTGGCTCCGTTCGAATGGGGGAAGCTCAGCGATGTCCCCCATGTCCCACAGGTGGTTTTCACTCCGGCCTCCTCGGACACGTTCGCCCCTTAAGGGACCAGGGTGGGGTGAGCGGCACGGCTCCTACTCCGCTTCCGACATCGCTCCCTTCGATCCCTTCTTCTTCGCGACCGACGCGCGGGCCAGCCGGTCCGCGGCCGCGTTCTCCTCCCGGGGGACGAGGCGGATGTTCACGGCGTCGAAGCCAGCGACGCAGCGTTGCGCCCGCCTGTAATAGGATGCCAGCCGCTGGTTCTTGACCTTGTACTCGCCGTTCATCTGACGGACCAATAGCTCCGAATCCGACCGCACGATGAGACGCCGCGCGCCCAGCCGGGCGGCCTCATCCAATGCGGCGGTCAGAGCGGCGTACTCGGCCACGTTATTGGTCGTGTGCCCGAGCGGACGCGATAGCTCGGCGAGGGTGACGCCATCCTGCGCGATGACGACGCCATATCCCGCCGGACCCGGGTTGCCCCGCGAGGCGCCATCGATCCAGATGTTCAGCTCACCCGCCGGCACTGCCGTCGCGGTCGTCCCAGACCAGAATCCGGCCGCAGCTCTCGCACAGGATGATCCGGGTGTTGCGGCGGATTTCAACGGCGGTCTGAGGGGGGATCTGCGTGAAGCAGCCGCCGCAAGCATTGCGGTCGATGCTGGCGACCGCAATGCCCTTCTTGCCCTTGCGGATGCGTTCGTAGCTGGAAAGCACGCGCCGGGAGACATCGGAGGACACCTTTTTCTTTTTCCTTTTCCGAAACGCCAGCTTCCTCTCGAGGGATGAGAGCTGTTTGCTGAGCTCGGCAATTTCCGCCCCGCGTTCCCCTTCGATGGTTTCGAACTCCATCACCTCGCCCTCGCGCTGTTCGTCGATCGTCTCGAGCTCCATCATCGCCTGAACGATGCCGTTTTCGTGCTCGGAGATGCGGGTGCGCGCGCCGTCGATCTCGCGCATAAGCGCATCATATTCGCGGTTGGTCTTGACCTCGTAGAGCCGCTCCTGGTGCTTCTTGAGATCGTCGCTGGCGGCATTGAGCGCCCGTTCGAGTTGATGGCTCAATCCCTCGAGCTCCTCCTTGCGCGCCAGTTGCGTCTCCAGATGGCGCTTGCGGTCTCCGATCTCGCCCTTGAGCGCAGCGATACGCGAGGGAAGCTCTTTCTTGGCCAGCAAGAGCCCATCGACCTCGTTGTCCACCGCCTGAACCTCCAGGAGCTTCAGCAATTCTTCCCGCATTCATTCCCCCCCAAGCGTGGTACCAGACGACCCAAAAGAGAAAGTGCACCGCGAGGGTGCACTTTCACAGAGGCAAGTTTCGAGAGGACACGCGACAGCGCCCTGAGCAAGCCCGGGCGCCATCCCATGACCGCACGATGAGAGACAGCGCAGTTGCTTCACAGTCTCGGCGGCAAACTCCCTTTAAGCGAAGTCACCTCCGGCCCCAGACATCGAGAAGCGGCGCGGATGACGGGATGGTGGGCGATACTGGACTCGAACCAGTGACCTCCACGATGTGAGCGTGGCACTCTAGCCTGCTGAGCTAATCGCCCCCAACAGGTTTCCGGTGGCCTGGTGGGCCCACTAGGACTCGAACCTAGGACCGACCGGTTATGAGCCGGTGGCTCTACCACTGAGCTATGGGCCCGTCGTGCAGCCTCGTACCGAATGCGGACCCCAAGGCCAAGAGCCTCCTTCTCTTCACTAAACCTATATACCGCTTCCTCCCGAGGTCAAGCAATTTTTTGCTCAGCGGCCAGTTCCCGACGCCGGCGGTCCAGGTCGCGAAGCTGCTCGCTCAACTGCGTCTGTCTCGGTGCGTCGCCCTCCGCCTGAGCATCGCGCAAAGAAGCGAAGACCTCCGAGCGATGCTGGTCGAGCCTCCGGCGCTGCATCTTGGCCAGGCATGCGCGCGCGGTCTCCTCGGCGCCCACCGGGTCCTCGGCCCATTGCCCGACGTCGAGCGCCGCCAGGAAGGCCCGCGCATCCGGTTCCGTCAGTTGGTCCATCAGGGTCGCCGTGCCCACCGCGAGGCCTCCGCTCGCCGCCTCGCGGATCGCCTCGGCCACAGCGGTGGACGATCCGTCACTGAAATCCTCGGGGCCAAGCTCGGGGCCCAACATCCGAGCTACCCCGGGCTGGGCGAGCATGGCCGCCAGAAGCCATCGCTCTTCGGTCGGCACGGCCAACGCAGCCGATTGGGCACTCCCCGCCGACGCCTCCGCACCCGCCGCGCGTGGACGCCTACGGCGCCCCAGCGACTGCGATAGCAGCCCGTAATCCACACCCAGCCCGGCGCTCACCTCCCGCAGAAAAAGCTCTCGCGCCGCGGGATCGCCCATCCCCGCCGCCGCATCGAGCGCACGCCGCGCCACCCGCCTGCGCCAGTCGGCATCCCGTTTTGCCCCCTCGGGCGCCTCGATCCACATGATGTAGTCCAGGAAGCTCAAAGCCCCTTCAATGAGGCGCCGAACGCCCGCCTGACCGGAGGTTCGCGCCAGCGAATCGGGATCATCTCCTTCGGGCAGCGTAACCACGCGAACTTCCAGCCCTTGCCCCAGCGTGATTTCCGCAGCGCGCGCCGCCGCGCTCCTTCCGGCCTCGTCGCCGTCGTAGCACAGGATCGCGCGCTCCGTATGACGCGCAAGGGTACGCGCGCCCAGCTCGGAGAAGGCCGTGCCGCCGGTCGCCAAGACGTTCTCGACGCCCACCTCGACCAGGGCGAGCAAGTCCATGTATCCCTCGACGACGATGGCCTCGCCCGCGCGGCGGATCGCATCGCGGGTCTGTTCGAGGCCGTAGAGCGTGGCGCCCTTCTGATAAACAGCGCTCTCGGCGGAGTTGAGGTACTTGGGCTCCACGTCGGGTTCCAGCACACGCCCACCGAAAGCGACGACGCGGCCCGATGGACTCGTGATCGGAAAAACGAGCCGGTCGCGGAAACGGTCGTACACCCGGCCGCTTTCGTGGCGCACCGCAAGGCCAGCCGAGACGAGGGTATCGGGAGTCAACCCCTCGCGGCGCGCGCGGTCGATGAGCGCGGTCCAGCCGCCCGGCGCGTAGCCGAGTCCGAAGCGTTTTCCAATCTCCGAGGAGACGCCGCGCTCGACCAGATAATGGCGGGCCCGCGCGCCGTTCTCTGAATCACGTAACTGCGCCGCGTACCACGTGCGGGCGAAGCCATTGGCGCGGTAGGCCTGTACGGCGGCGCTCTCACCGCCGGCCCCGGAGCGGTCCGAGTCGAGGCGGATGCCAACTTCCTCGGCCAGGCGCCTCACGGCCTCGGGGAAGGTGAGCTTCTCAATCTCCATCAGGAAAGTGAAGGCGCTGCCGCTGGCGCCGCAGCCGAAACAGCGGTAGAACCCCCGCTCGGGGTTGACGCTGAAGGAAGGGGTCTTTTCGGTGTGGAAGGGACAGAGGCCGAAGAAATTGGCGCCGCGCTTGGTGAGCGCGACGTGCCGGCCGATCACCTCGATGATGTCGCTCGCGGCGCGAACCTGCTCGACGACGGCTTCTGGGATGCGGCCCGCCATGGTGCTTACGTCAGACCCGCCTCCTTCTCCATGCGGCGGACCTCATCCACGACGGCATCGGCCAGTTCCGCCTCGCTGACCATACGCTGCTTCTCCCCGTCGATGTAAATGAGGCCCTGATCCTTTCCGGCGCAGATTGCCAGGTCCGCGCCGCGCGCCTCACCCGGACCGTTCACGGCACAACCCATCACCGCCACCTTGATCGGCAGCTTGCTCTCCCCGATGCGGTCCTCGACCTCCTGGGTGACCTTGTTGATGTCCACCTGAGCGCGGCCGCATGAGGGACAGCCGATGACCTGAATGCCCGACTCGCGCAGGCCCAGACAGGTGAGGACGTCGAAGGCCGTGCGCACCTCCTCCACCGGGTCGCCCGCCAGCGAGACGCGCATCGTATCGCCAATGCCGGACCAGAGGAGCGTGCCCATGCCCGCCGCTGACCGGATCGACCCCGTGCGCACCGTCCCTGATTCGGTAATGCCCACGTGCAAGGGGTACTGGACGCGTTCGGAGAGAGCGAAGTAGGCCCGTACGCAAAGCGGTACCTCCGAGGCCTTCACCGAAATCACGATGTCCTCGAAGCCCATCCGCTCCAGGATCGCCACGTGATCCAGGGCCGATTCGACCATCGCCTCGGGCGTCGGGCCGCCGTACCGCTCCAGAAGCCGCTTTTCGAGCGAACCGGCATTGACGCCAACCCGAATGGGCACGTCCCGCTCCTTCGCCCTCGCAACCACCTCCCGCACCCGCGATTCGGACCCGATGTTGCCAGGGTTGAGCCGCAGCTTGTCCACCCCCGCGTCCAGAGCCGAGAGCGCCAGACGGTAGTTGAAATGGATATCCGCCACGATGGGGATGCGCACTTGCTCGAGGATCGCCGGCAGCGCATCCGCATCCTGCTCGTTGAGCACGGCGACGCGCCCGATCTCGCACCCCGTCGCCTCCAGGGCCCAGAGCTGATCGACCGTCGCCTCGACATTCCGCGTCGGCGTCGTGGTCATCGACTGGACGGCGACGGGCGCGCCCCCTCCGACGCGCACTGCCCCGATCATCACAGGTCTCGTCTTATCGCGGTGGGTCACGATCCAAGCCTCACTCGGCGATCGTTACGACGGTCACTCCGGTGTCGCCCTCATTCCACGCCCCAGGGCGGTGAGCCCGCACCCGGGGATGGCCCTTCAGGAAACTGCGGATCTTCGCGCGCAGGGCGCCCGTACCCTTGCCGTGAATAAGGCGCACCTCCTTCAGTCCCGCAAGATACACATCGTCGAGATACTTGTCGACTTCTGGCATCGCCTCGTCGAAGGTCATGCCCCGCAGGTCCACTTCCATGGAGAGGTCGTCCGAGGCCGAGGCCCTCACATCCCGCGCAGCCTGAGCCGGCGTCTCTTCCTCGCCCGCCAGCTCCAGCTCCTCGAGGCGCGTCCACATCCGCGCGCCCCCCATCTGCACCTGCACCTCGCCCGACGGCCTGACGGCGAGCACCTTCCCGGTCGCCCGCATGCGCTCCATTCGGACGCGGTCCCCCGACTTCACGCCCCCCTCGGGCGCTGCTTTCTCTGCCTCGGCGGCCTTCGCTTCCCGCTCGACGTCGGCGACTACCGAGCGAGCCGTCTCCTTGGCCCGGAGGATGGCCTCGCGTGAAGCCGCCTGCTCCCGGATCTCCCGGATGGCGGCCTCGATGCGGCGGTTGGCGTCGGCCGCAACGCGCCGGGCTTCGTCGAGCGCATCGGCCGCCAGACGGCGTTTTTCTTTCGTGACCGCCGCGCGGTCACGAGCCACGGCCTCGCTCCGAGCGGCGAGATCATCGCGGGCGGCGGCCAGCGCACGGCGCTCCGCCTCGGCATCCTCCAGCGCAGGTCCGAGCCTGGAGAGAAGCGCCTCCACCTCGCGCGTGCCCGAAGCGGTGAGCGTCTGCGCCCGCTCGATTACGGCCTTCGGCAGCCCGAAGCGCGACGCGATGTCGAACGCGTAGCTCGCGCCGGGCACGTCCATGCGCAGCACAAAGGTCGGCTGGAGCGTGGCCGGGTCGTAGTGCATCGAGGCGTTGCGGGCGCGGGGCTCATCCGCGGCGAAGTGCTTGAGCGCCGCCTGATGGCTCGTCACGACCATCGTCGCGCCTCGGTCCAGCAGAAACTCGATCGCCGCGATGGCCAGCGCCGCGCCCTGGTCGGGATCGGTCCCCGAGGCGACCTCGTCCAGGAGCACGAGCGTCCCCCCGTCCGCCGCTTGGCAGAAGCCCGCCAGCCGGGCGAGCCGTGCCGAGAAGCTTGAGAGACCCGCCTCGATGGATTGCTCATCCCCTAGATCGACGAAGACCTGCTGATAGACCGCGATGCGGCTGCCCTCCCTCGCGGGCACCGGGATGCCCGCCTGAGCCATCACCGTCAGAAGCCCAACGGTCTTGAGCGCCACCGTCTTGCCCCCGGCGTTGGGACCCGAGACGACCAGGGCGCCCCAATCGCCGCCCACCTCAGCATCAAGTGGCACGACGCGCCCACCCGAGGAACCGCCGCCGGCCGCCGAACGGTCGCTGAGCAAAAGCGGATGGCGCGCTCCAACCAGGCGCGTGGGGCCCGTAGCCGAGAGCTCGGGAACGATCGCGCCAACCGCCAATGCATAGCCGGCCAGGGCCCACAGGGCATCGAATTCGCTCAGCGCATCCACCATGACGTCGAGAGCGGGGGCCTCTGCGCCCACTTGCGCGGTCAATGCTAACAGGATGCGTTCCACCTCGCGGCGCTCGTCGGCCTCCAGTGAGCGCAGCCGGTTGCTCAATTCCACGATGACCAGGGGCTCGACGAAAGCCGTCTGGCCGGTCGCCGAGACATCGTGCACCACCCCCGGCACGCGGCCCTTGTGGCTCTGGCGTATGGGGATCACCTGCCGTCCGCCCCGAAAGGTGATCGCCCGTTCCTGCACCACCTCATCCGGCAGCCCCGCCAGGATCTCACCTAACCTTCTGCGAATGACGTCCGCGACCTGCGTCCGCTCGCGGCGGATGAGCGCGAGAGTCGGGCTGGCACCGTCCAGGACCGCGCCGTCGTCGTCAACGACGCGCTCGATGGCCTCTTCGAGCGCCGCGAGCGGGATGATCGGGAGAGCCAGTCCCCACAGGTGCGGATAGGTTTCGCGGCGCTCGGCGAGGTAAGCGCGGAGGACCCTCGCGGCCCGGAGCAGATGGCGAACCGGCGGCAAATCCCCCGCGCCGAGCATCGCACCGGCGATCCGGCACAGGCGCAACTGAGGGCGGATATCCGCAAGGCCCGAGAGCGGGAGCGGTTCATCGGCGTTGCGGACGCCGAGCATCTCCCCGGCGCACGCGAGGCGCGCACGCGCCGCCCCCAGGTCATCCTCGGGTTGGAGAGACCCGATGCGGTCCTGACCCAGGGACGATGTGGCGTACGTCGCTAGGTAGGCGCGTACCTTGGGGAATTCCAGGCGTTCGAGCGTATGGGCTTCGATCACTCTCGCTGAAGCTCTTCGTAGAGCCCCTTCTTTGCCTCCTGCGCCGCCTTCATCACCTCGCCGGCGGCATCCAGCTTTTCGCGAAGGCTCTCGCCAACCGCGCCGACCGTGCCCTCACCCTTGAAAGGGTTCTCGAACGGGGGGACCCAATCCCCCGGTGTCCCCGAGATCGTGCTCTCCCACAGCCTGTAAAAGTACCCCGGCGCGTCGGGAAAGAGACCGGGGACCAGATTGACCACCGCCCGGCCCAAAGCCGTCGAGGGCTCCATCTTCCCCTGCAAGGACGGCACCGACGCGGAAAAAGTGACGACCAGGGCCGTCGCCAGAAGCCCCGTGATGAGACCGACCGTCGCGCCGGCCGCCGAATCCACCCACCTGAGAAGCATGGCCCTGAGCAGCCCGCGCCCGAGAGAACCGACAACCATGAAAGCGGCCAGCGTGGCGATGAAGAGCAAGCCAAAGCCCACGAGCACGCTGAGCCATTCGGCCATGCCCTGAGTGCGGTGCAGCCAGCCCCCGAAGCTCAGACCGAAGGCGGTGCCGACCGCAGTGCCCGCCGCAAGGCCCACGACCGCCATGAGGGACCGGAACAAACCCGTGCGCCAGCCGCTGTAGGTGCAGGCGGAGAGGAGGACGATGGCGACGATCTCAACGAGCACGGCTATCGCCCCTCCAGCGCTAAGGCGGTTGCGGCGCCGCTCGTTTCATCGCTGAGGGGGTAGGAGCATCCGGAAGGTTTTACGACCGCGCTACGCGAGGCCGCGACGCAGTCGTGACGGCAAGCGAATGATCCCCGGGGTAGGCATAGGACGTTCGCGCCTTGCGGGATTACGCCCGTTTATCCTTCAAAAGTGCCTTGAGCATCTTGCGGCGCGCGGCATTCAGCTTCCGCTTGCGGCGTTCGCTCGGCTTCTCGAAGTGCTGGTGCTTCTTGATGTCCGACATGACGCCGGCCTTCTCGCACGTCTTCTTGAAGCGCTTGAGAGCCCTTTCCAGCGGTTCCCTGTCCCTGACGATGATTCCCGGCATAAGGTGCGGTCTCCCTCCCGATACGGCGCGCTGACGGCTTGCCCGACGCAGAAGAAAAGCAGGACGGAGGCGGCCACAAGCGAGAACGCACCGCCCTCCCAGCGTCAATATAGAATGCGGCGCCCCTTCGCGCAACCGCGGCGTATCACGGACTGCAAGAGCGCCGCCTTCACCCCGCCCCGACAGCTGCCACAAGGGTTCTGAACGGTGATCGAGGACATTCACCGCTCCCGCCGGCATCGTCCGAATCCGCTGCTTGCGCCTGGCTGAAGTTCAGCGGAGGCCTTCGGACATATGACGCTTCTTCACAGTTCCCCAGGTGACCTCTCTAACGACACTGGGTACATTTGACTCACTTGACTGGCGACTGAAACTTATCAGCTCCCAAACACTACTAAATTCCATAGTATACGTTGTCTTTTTAACTGCTCCAATCTCAGGATGAACATAGAGAGTAACGTAATATTCCGAACAACACGGTTCCTCAAGCTCAAAGGCAAAGACTCCGAAATATAAAGAGTCGCCGACAACCATCTCGAAGGGGCCCCCTCGAACAAGCTTTATTTGACCATCCTCCGATTCATAGTCGGAGTACTCGGTAGGTTGTCCCAAGAGCACACCTTCATACCATATTGTGCCCTCTTGATCTGCTCCCACACGCCATAGGTCGGAATAGATCACTTCCCCTCCACCATAGTACCGCCAGATCACTCCATCATCCGATGCTCGATACAGTTGTCCATTTCCCAAACGGTAGTATTCCTGATCTCCTACCTGTTCTGTGCCGACAAAGCGTACAACGACTGTATCGGTCTCGGTCCGCTCGCTGAGTTTGTCAACTATCTCTCTCCGATAGGTCCATGAATCTCCGACCTGTGGCGGCACACAGATAAGGTAAGCATCGCAGGGTATCGGCAGCGCCAAATAGACCAGCACGGAAAGCATGAAACAGGTTCTTGAATCTCTCCAGCAGCCCGTCATGACACGACCTCCTTTAAGGGCGGGACGCAACCAATATACCCTTGATCTCCTCATTTGACGAGGACCATCGTTCGCGTTGACTGCAAGGTCTCCGTCGTCAGCCGATAGAAAAATATCCCGGAACCAGCGGAGTGTCCCCGCTCGTCCCGACCATCCCAGGGGATCTGATACCTGCCCGCTGGGTATACGCCCTCCATCAGGGTGGCCACCGATTGCCCGGTCAAGCTGAAGACTTCCAGCGAAAGATGCTCCGTTCGCGGCAGGTGAAAGACGATTTGGGTCTCGCTGTTGAAAGGATTGGGATGGTTCTGAAAGAGGTTGAATGACTGCGGTTCGCCCCCGCCGCTTTCGCTCACGACGGAAGTAGGCGAAGGCGGAGGTAAGTCCGAACTGTCCCACTTCATCACGCCGCCATGCTCTGACTCGATCCAGAGATGGCCTTCATCGTCCATGACGACAGAATCTGCTCGAAACTCATCGTAAGGGAACGAGACCCAGGATGTGCCATCCAGCACGCCGAAAGCGCTGCCAGCGGAGATCCAAAGTCTACCATAACTGTCTTCATACATACGATAGGCACCTCTAAGACCCTCCCTATCGTACTCGCTCCAGGTTCCGTTCTGCCGAACGTATAGCCTACGACCCTCACCTACCCACACCCGGTTCTTACTGTCTGCGAGTATACCAACAACAGCACCACCCGGAACTGGGACCTCGTAAGAAACCCACCGACGGCCGTCGAATGAAATAATCAAGTACCCATAAGGTATTGAGTATAAAATAGCCCAGACCGTGCCCGACTTGTCCACCGCTATCGACCAAACTTCCCCCTCTGGAATGCCATCTTCATGGCCGTACGCCCACCAGTCCTGACCGTCGAAACGATAGATCAGGTATCTGTCTGCAAACCACACATCCCCACTCGGCGCCACAGCGAGACTTGTCCCAAATGCAGTTCTTAGAAAGTTGTTGTATCGGTGCCAGTTCTGGCCATCGAAACGGGCGATGCCACTACCGCCGATTACCCACAAGTGACCCTGCTGGTCCACCTCTATATCCCATACCGAGTACCTGTCAAAAGTAGTCCACCTCTCACCGTCGAAGCGGCTCAGCCCATTCGAAGTGGACACCCATAAATTGCCATCGAGATCTATAACAACCGCACCCGCGTCATCATAAGCTATCCCCTGAGCCGGGGTGCCACCGACGCCCTCGCTCACAACCACTTCCACATGGGTCAAACGCCTTCCTTGCCCGGTCCCGGTTACGGCCGATGGCACAGCCACCGGAGTGGGCAGGCCCACATCCACCACCGTCGGCGCATTGATAGACCGCAGCTCAACGCCGTAGGGGGTGTAGACCGTTACCTGTATGGTCTCCTGCCCCATCAGCCCGGCGGGCGAGAGCAAGAGCAAAGCCGCCCAGCAGCCCGCCAGCCAGCGGAACCGAGTGCGGTGTGAGCTATATCCTATGCCCGTCATGGCACGACCTCCTCATTTGATGAGGACCATCGTTCGCGTGGACTGCAAGGTCTCCGTCGTCAACCGATAGAAGAAGATCCCGGAACCAGCGGGGTTTCCCCGATCATCTCGACCATCCCAGGCTATCCGGTATCTGCCCGCTCGATAAACACCCTCCATCAGGGTGGCCACCGGTTGGCCCGTCAAGCTGAAGACTTCCAGCGAAAGACGCTCCGTTCGCGGCAGGTGAAAAGTGATTTGGGTCTCGCTGTTGAAGGGATTGGGGTGGTTCTGAAAGAGGTTGAAGGACTGCGGTTCGCCCCCGCCGGTTTCGCTCGCGACGGAAGTAGGCGGAGTCAACACGCTGTTGACCCGACCCGGAGTGCCGCCCATTGGGATGGAAGCCCGCCAGTGCATGGGGTCCGCATTGTCCAGGCTAGGGTGGAGCAATTCCAGCGTAGGACCGTCGCCGTCCGCCTCCACCGGCCACGGACTGTCGTCTCCGTAGGTGAGGGAATCGACCAGCAATCCATCGCTGTCGAAGAGGCGAACCAGCTCTCCACTGTTCCTCAATCCGAAATCGAAATCTCCGATACAAGAGACCCCCAGGAGGGATTCCAGGGCCGCACCATCCCGGCACAACACCAGAAATCCGCGCGGCTCGATCAGCGTCCCATCGGGCAGCACAAAGGAATGGTCGTCATCTCCGTCCTTGAAGGACCAGCCGGAAAGATCGACGGGAGCATCGTTGGGATTGTACAACTCGACCCAATCTCCCGTATCCAGATCATCCGCCGAATGATAGTTGATTTCGTTGATCACAATGGAGGGTATGGGCAGATCGACAGCGCTGTAGGTCTCGTTGACGCGAGCCGTCATCACCGTCAGTGTGGGCGTCAGCAGCTTCATCGTGTCGCCCGGCGAGACATCGAAAAAAAGGTTGCCGAATACGGGCGAGTCCGGAAACAGGGCCCTGGCGGCATCTCTGTTCGAGGAAAGGATCAGGCTGGCGCCCGCCTCGATGTTCGTCTCGGGAGGGAACATGAAGCGGTTGAAATATTCCCCGGTTTCAAAGCTGCAGTAGGAAAGGTCCAGATTCAACTCACCGGCATTGATGATTTCGATGAAAAATTCATTGCGTATCCGATAAACGTCTCCGATCCCGAGGTATCGGTACCCCTCGATACCGGCGGAATTCACATTCAAGGCGAATGTCTTCGTGGCCCTATAATTGATGTAGAATAGCCCGTTGGAGGGATAGTTGTAGTCTCCGGCCCTGAAGGAATAGGGCACGAGGCCGATGTAGTGTTTGGGCAGCACGAGACGATTGCCGTAGACGAGGTCCCCCGCCTCTAGATCATCGTGCCGACCATCGTCGAACAGGGCGAGTTCCTTGACCGTGATCCCTTCTCCCCATGTCTTGTAGGAAGACAAATCCGTGATGTATTCGACCATGACGGCCTGGGGGCTGCGCGAAGTGGCTCGAAACACCACGCCTCGATCATCGGCATCGGGCGAGGGAAATGGATCGGAGCAGTACAAGTCCGATAGAAGATTCTTTTCGAAAAAGGAAAAATCCGCCAGGAACGATCCCCTCGTCGCCAGGAAGCCTTTCAGACGCGAGATCTCATCGTCGAATTCGGCGTTGGTGCCAAGCTTGGCTCCGTCCAGGTAAACGTCCGACCTGATCAACTCGTACACTGAATCGATCTCGGCCTCCACGGCGGCGAATCCGTGCTCGACGACGAAGCGGACCTTGCTCCAGAACGACTCGCGCCAGGAGTCGTATTCCATCAACCTCTGAAACAGAAGATGGTGTCTCAGAGTGAAGTATTCGGAGACCGTTTCAAAGTCGGGCCGGTATTTTCCGTCCCAGTAATTGCCGAAGGAAGCGTCGTGATCCCAGGGGAAGATTTGATGCAAGCGCCCGCTCGGGTCGAAATAGAGCAGCGTATTCTTCGTCACGGCGTCCAGACTGGAGATCGCATAGGCGACCGCGAAGTATTGAAGCACATTCTCCACATCCACCATGAGGGGAACCCGCCCCTCAAAATCCTCATACGTCAGATAGAGAAGCTGATTGAATAGCCGCTGCCCATCGGCATAGTCGGATTCACCTCCTACCTTCTTGTTCCAGGAAGCAGGGTAGGTGTCGTAATCCAGCAAGGGCGCCGTACTGCCGCCGTGGTCCTCGGATTTGTAGAGATTCCCGGGCGCGTAGTCGTACCGCCGAAGAAAATCCCGATCGGGCTCCTCCACCCTGACGAAGACGCCCATGTAGTCATCGTTGACCATCAGGCTGATGTGCTCGGTATTCGCCGCTGGATGGCCGATGAACTGAAACAGCCTCATGGCCAGCGCGTTGCGCATCAACGAAAGGTCCGAGTATTCCGCGTTGAGATTGAGCTCCCTGACGCCGACCGGATTGGATGCATCCTCGAACCAGGCTTTCCAGCTTTTCTTTCGGTACCTGCGAGCCGTCCCGCCCCGGAATCGCACCTCGCACTCGAGCACCTCTCCCTCGAAGGAAAATTGGGCGGGATAGCGGACGTCGCTGCGGGGCGACTGGTAAAGGGCGCTCAGGTCGGCGGGATCGACGGTCAGGCGATAGGTTGGAAGTTCGAGCCGTTGATCTTGAGCCTGGAGGGAAGGTCCGTAGATGGACACCGCAACAAAAACGAGAGCTAGCCTCCTCATGACCGCAAAGCCCTTATTCAAGGAATTTGTCTTTATCATGATACGATCTCCTTTAAGGAAGGGTCGCCCATCCATCGTTCAGCCACATCCGGCAAACGCCTCGTTCGACCCCACGGCCCGTTTGCGATTCCGGAGCTCGGCTCATACGATGTACGATCAGCCGTCCATTCTGATTCTACGTGTCGAGGCCGAGCCCGCGTGCGGGCCCTTCTTTCATCCCCCCTCCCTGCTTGCGGGGAGGGGCCGGGGGTGGGGTTTCCAGTTCGAGGAGGATACCATGAACCCACCCTCATGGCAAAGGGTTTCTCCGTCCGGGCCTGTCGCCGTCGCACCGGATGGGACGAACACTCGCTCGTGCCGGAAGGATCCTTGACATATCTGGCCATTGTAGCTACATTGAAGCTACATGTTAGGAGGGCATCCAGGTGAGTGCCGATACCGTCGTACGCGCTCGGATTGATAGCGAGACCAAAGCACGAGCTACGGAAGCGCTTCAGGCCATGGGCTTGTCAGTGTCCGATGCGATTCGCCTGCTGTTGCTGCGAGTGGCGGATGAGAAGCGGTTGCCTTTCGCCGTCCAGGTGCCGAATGCCGCCACCATCAAAGCCATGAAGGAATTGGAGGAGGGCAAGGGCAGGCGCTTCGGCAGCGCCGAAGAACTGTTCCAGGATCTCGGCGTTTGATATGCTGATCTCGGTTCGATCCGCGCAGTTCAAGCGCGACGTAAGAAGAACCGAGAAGCGAGGCAAAGACCTGACCAAACTGCGGGTGTTGCTGGCGGCTTTGATCCAGCAGGAGCCGTTATCCGCACGTTATCTCGATCATCCACTACGGGGGATTTGGAAGGTCTATCGGGAGGCTCACATCGAGCCGGACTGGCTCTTGATTTACCGCATCGAAGGAGACGAATGGCACTTGGTCCGTACCGGTTCCCACTCCGATCTCTTCAAGGAGCAAGTCGGATCGAGAGCGCCGTCACACCCGTTCCGCCAGATGCAGGCTCGCATCGTTCGATCAAGCGGGCTCGTAGCGCTTGACGTTTATCTTTCGCACTGAGCCCACACGCGAGCGTCTCTTCCTTTCCCCTCCCTGCCTGCGGGGAGGGGCCGGGGGGGTTCCTCAGCCCAGACGCACCGCGGGCGGATGGACCCAGTCGTGGTAGCGGGCGCCCACGCGGCCGCGTGCCGCGTCGCCGAGGTGCACCAGAAGGCGGTAGCCGAAGGTCAGCGTCTCCCCCGCCGGGATCGTGTGGGAGCCGTCGGCGCAAGCGTCGCCCAAGTAGGTGCGCAGGGCGAAGGGATTGGCGGTCACCAGGCCATAGTCCCGCACCATCCAGCGCGTCGGGTGGCGCAGATTGGAGGGATGGTCGAAGATCGCGATGCCCGCCAGGCCGCCGCCGACCGGCCCCGTGTAGTCGCACCAGTGTGCGGGTTTCCCCCAGGCCTCCGCTTCGCCCACGGCGCCCTCGCTCGTCTCGATCCGGCCCTCGCCCACAGCGTCCATCGAGCTTGCGACGCGCACGGAGATGAAACCGCCCTCCTTCGTGTCGCCCAGGACCACCGCGCCCTCGCTCGCGTGGAGCGCCGCGCTCACGTCCAGCAGGAATTCGCGCCCCGGCAATGCCCAGACCTCGACCGTTCGCGTCTCCGTGCAGAGCGTCCGACCCGATGCCTCCTGCCACGCCAGTTCCGCCGCCCATCCCCCGCGAAGCGACCCTTCCCACGTCCGTGCGAACCGCTCGTGGTGAATCACGGCGCAGCCCGGCGTCTCCAACCAGTCGTCCGCGCCGTTGACGTCGCCGTACGCCGTCCAGACCGAGCGGTGGTGCGGGTGGTCCGTCGTCTCCCCCTCGACGCCCTCCACCATAGGCCAGTGGCGCGTCATCGGGGCGCCCGTCGGTCCCATGAGCGGATAGAGGAAAGGACGCACGTGCGAACGGGCGTAGTGGTAGCTTGTGATCAAGTCCCCGCCGACGCGGACCTCCAGCCGTTCCCCCGGCACGTCCGTCAACTTCACGCCCCGGCCGCCATCGAAGCTGACTTCACCCCGGTCGGGACTGGCGGGTTCGACGGTGTACCGGCGCGAGGCCCCGGCCGGCAGGGCGTCCACGCGCCAGGTGAGCGTTCCGCCGCCGCCCGCGTCCCGTTCGAGTTGGCAGAGCGCGGTCCGCCCCGAGGGGTCGCGCAGCCGGACGCCGCCGCCCCCGAGAGCCGATGACGGAAGCGCGATCTGGACCGGCGTCGCCTCGCGGGCGTGGCGGCCCGCCTCCACGATGGGCGTGTGCGTCCTGGCCATCATGCTAGGAACGGTAGGTCGAGGCCGAGGGGCTGTCAAGGGGGATGACCGCGCAGTGGGAAAAGAAAGGGCCCCCGCGCGGGCTGGGCACAGGGGCCGCATCGTAAAGCGAGGGCCGGAGAAAGGTCTACCGCAGGAACGCCGCCTTGACCCCGCCCCACGTGGCCGCTTCCACGGCAACGGGGCCCGTATCCTCGAGAGGGATATAGAAGTAACGGTTCTCACCTCTTACGGCGACCTCCGAGGCCAGGGCTGTGTAGGCCTCGAACTGCTCAGGGATCGACCCCTCTGGATCGACCTCGATGTAGTCGCCGGTCAGAGCAAACCTGATGAAATGACCCGTATGCGGCTCAGAAGGGTCCAATGCGACGAATCGGCCATCCACGATCCGCAGGCGGCGATCAGCCCCGACAAACCCACCTATATAAACGCGAATGCCGTCGATGTAGTACGGGTCGATCCAGCAACCGAGTCCGTCCCACCCCACGACAGCCGCGATGGGTTCGAGCGCCGCGAAAAGGGAAGGGAGACTGATCGGCTCAGCGGGTTCGATCTCGACGTGGTCGCCGTTGAGCAGATCCGTGAACTGCCCCGTGTGCGGCCCGGAGAGATCGATGGGGATCAGCTCGCCATCCACGAGCCGGAGATAGCGGCCGGGTGGTGACAGCGAGCCGCCCCTGCAGAGGGGAATGCCATAGAACCAATCGCAGAGCGATGCACTGAGCTGGTCCCATCCGACGACCGCCGCGATGCGCTCATACTGTATCTCATAGGCACTAACACCTCCGCCTCTGACGTACACCTCACCTTCCGTCGGTAGCGAGAGGTCGAACTGGATGGCGTCACCCGAGAGTGTAAACGCGAAATAGCGAAGGTCCAGTTCCCCCTCAGGCTCGAACTCCACGAGCTCGCCATCCACGATGCGGAAGTAGCGCCCTTCCGCGCTGCTGGAGCCAACGGCCAAAGCGAGCAACACGGCCGCCAGAACGCAGGTCCTAAGACAAAAAACGGTCCATTTTGACATGGCTCGGCTCCTCCTTGGAATAAGGATAGAGCCCCCACCCTTGCAGACGGGGACTCCATTCATCCTGTGATCGAATCGGCGGCTACTTCGCCAGCGTGAGCTTCTTCGACGCCCTGAAGTCGCCAACGGTGAGAACAGCTATGTAGGTTCCAGAAGCGACGGCGTTACCGCTGTCATTCAACCCGTCCCACACGGCCCGGTAGCTGCCCACGCCCTGCACGTCATTTACCAAGGCCCGAACCACCTGGCCCACAATGTTGTAGACCTTCAGGCTAACGGGAAGCGACTCGCTTTGCCCAATCGCGTAGCTGAGTGTCAACGTTGGGTTGCCGGGATTTGGCGCGGGAGCACCCAGAGACGCAACGGACCCCGCTTCCAAGGCCGTGGTGGGGCGCATGATGGGCGCGCCCGAGGCTATCAGCGCTTCGATTTCATCGTACTGTTCCCGCACGGGCCGACCGGAGTCGATCTCGACATTGATGGACTCGCTCGTGATGAACACGAAATGGCCAGTGTGCGGAGTCGGCGGATCCGGCACGATCAGCGCCCCATCCACAACGCGGTAGAATTCCCCGCCCATCTGTGATAGCTTACCACCGTATCTGAGCTCGATATCCCCGCCGCCTGAACCTTCTCCCTCCAAGAACTTCCTGCCAAGGTAGTCCAGCTGGTCCCAGCCGCCCAGGCCTTTTGTGCCCAGGCCTTTTACAACGGCCTTGAGCTGGTCGTACCCGTCTGCGTCAGGATCGATCCTCACGGCGTGACCGGACATGGTGTGGATCGTTGTGAAAGAGGAGGGGCCGAGGCCGTACACAAGCTGGCCGTCCAGTGGAGAAAGGTAAAAGATGTAACTGATGTGCGCGCCCGAAGCTATCAGCGCTTCGATTTCGTCGTACTGCTCCCGCACGGGCCGATCGGGGTCGATCTCGACATTCAAGTGCAAGCGGAGCCCGACCTTCGGGAGCATGAACATGAAAACGCCGGTGTCCGGAGTCAACGGATTCGGCACGATCAGTGCCCCATCCACAACGCGGTGGAATTTCCCACCTATCGGTGCTATGTCACCACCGTATCTGACTCTGATATCCTGGCCGTCTGGACCTTCTCCATCTAAGTCCCTGATAACAAAGTCGTCTATCTGGTCCCAGCCGCCCACGGCTTCTGCAATGGGCTTGAGCTGGTCGAACTTGAACTGGCGCCAATCGCCGAACTCTTTCTTGTAACGAGGGAACTCCACGCCGTCACCGGACATTGTCTTGATCTCGCGCCCCGTGAAAGAGGGGTCGGAGCGGAGTATCTCCACAAGTTGGCCGTCCACAAGGCGCAAGAGACGCCTATACTCTGCTGGGGTTTCGATGGGCGCGCCCGAGGCTATCAGCGCTTCGATTGCGTCGTACTGCTCCCGCACGGACCGATCTGGATCGGTCACGAACCAGTCGATCTCGACCCAGACGGACCTGCTCGGGATGTATACGAAAACGCCGGTGTGCGGAGTCAACGTATCCAGCACGGTCAGTGCCCCATCCACAACGCGGTAGAATGTCCCATGTGTCGGTGATATATAACCACCTAATCTGATGCGGATATCCGTGCCGCCTGGACCTTCTCCATTTAAGGTCGCTTTGATAGCGCGGAATATCTGGTCCCAGCCGCCCACGGCTTCTGCAATGGCCCTGTACTGTTCGAACCCGTTTGCGTACTGGTTCGTGTCAGGATCGAACTCCACGACGTCGCCGGACGTGGTGAGGACCGCATCCCCCATGAAAGGGGGGTCGTCGCGGCCTATCTCCACAAGTTGGCCGTCCACGAGGCGCAGGAGACGCTTTCCTGGGCGCACGAGGGCCCCGCCCGAGTCTATCAGCGCTTGGATTTCTTCGTACTGCTCCTGCACGGGCCGATCGGGGTCGATCTCGGTCCAGAAGCCCGCCCTCCATATAAAATAGCCGGTGTGCGGAGTCAACGGATCCGGCACGATCACTGCCCGACCCACAACGCGGTAGAAATATCCACCCATCTGTGATAGGTCGCCACCGTATCTGAGCACGATATCCCTGTCGCCTGAATCTTCTCCCTCTATGAACCTCCTGCCAAGGTAGTCTAGCTGGTCCCAGCCACCCAGGGCTTTTGCAATGGCCTGGAGGTGGTAAAACCGGCTCTCGTCAGATGCGCCAGGATTGACCTCCACTTCGTCGCCGGACATGGTGCCGATCGTGTGCCCCGTGAAAGAGGGGTTAGAGCGGTCTATCTCCACAAGTTCGCCGTCCCACACCCAAAGGCGAAAGAGACGCCCTTCTGGGTGCATGATGGGCACGACCGAGGCTCTCAGCGCTTCGATTGCGTCGTACTGCTCCCGCACGGGCCGATCGGGGGCGATCTCGACATAGATGGACTCGCTCGGGATGTACACGAAATGGCCGGTGTGCGGAGTCAACGGATCCGGCACGATTAGCGCCCCATCCACAACGCGGTAGAATTCCCCACCCATCTGTGATAGGTCACCACCATATCTGAGCTCGATATCCTCGCCGCCTGAATCTTCTCCCTCCAAGATCTTCCTGCCAAGGTAGTCCAGCTGGTCCCAGCCGCCCACGGCTTCTGCAATGGCCTCGAGGTGGTCGGCCCGGTCTGCCTCGGATACATAAAGATCGACCTCCACGACGTCGCCGGACATGGTGTCGATCGCGTGCCCCGTGAAAGAGGGGTCGGAGCGGTCTATCTCCACAAATTGGCCGCCCACAAGGCGCAAGATGCCACTGATGTTCGCGCCCAAGGCTATCAGTGCGTCGATTTCGTCATGCTGCTCCCGCACGGGCCGATCGGGGTCGATCTCGACCCAGATGGACTCGCTCGTGATGTACACGAAATGGCCGGTGTGCGGAATCAACGGATTCGGCACGCTCAGTGCCCCATCCACAACGCGGTAGAATTTGTTACCCATCTTTGCTAGATTACCACCGTATCTGTGGTAGATATCCGTGCCGCCCGGACCTTCTCCCTCTAAGACCTTCCTGCCAAAGTAGTTTAGCTGGTCCCAGCCGCCCAGGGCCTCTGCAATGGCCTCGAGCTGGGCAGCATAGTCTGCCTCAGATACGTTACGGTCGACTTCCACGTTGTCGCCGGACATGGTGTAGACGAAGTGCCCCGTGAAAGGGGAGTCGCCGAAGCGGCTGCGTATCCCCCCAAATTGGCCGTCCACAAGGCGCAGGAGACGCCCTCCCGGGTGCACGATGGGCGCGCCCGAGGCTATCAGCGCTTCGATTTCGTCGTACTGTTCCCGCACGGACCGGTCGGGGTCGATCTCGACACTTGTGCCCCCCACGGACACGAAATAGCCGGTGTGCGGAGTCAACGGTTTCGGCACGATCAGTGCCCCATCCACAACGCGGTAGAATCTGTAACCCATCTGTGATAGCCTACCACCGTATTTGTAGAAGATATCCGTGCCGCCTGGACCTTCTCCCTCTAAGTACTTCCCGGCAAGCAAGTCTAGCTGGTCCCAGCCGCCCACGGCTTCTGCAATGGCCTCGATGTGGTCGGCCCGGGTTGCCTGAGATCCATAAGGATCGATCTCCACTTCGTCGCCGGACATGGTGCCGATCGCGCGCCCCGTGAAAGAGGGGTCGGAGCGGTCTATCTCCACAAGATGGCCGCCCACAAGGCGCAAGAGACGCCCTTCCGCACTGCTGGAACCCACCGTGAAAACGAGTGACACGGCCGCCAGAACACAGGCCCTGAGACAAAAAACGGTCCACTTTGACATGGCTCAACTCCTCTTTACAACAGAGGCCCCGTTCTTGGGGGGCTTGCAGGTGGTGAGACGCGAGTGGCGCAGAGACTTCGTCTGAGGGAGCACATTGCCTCCTCTGGAGGCCATACGTGAAACTACACTTCATCATATTACACCTTTAGTGTGTACTTTGCAAGAGGAAAATGATGGGGGATTTCATTTGTATGTTGTTGGGAGAAAACGGCCTATGAGCAAGAAGGCCGCGCGCAGGGCCTCGATGCTGACCCTGGCGACGGTCCCGGGGTCTGGGAAGTGAAACCCCACCTCCGACCCCTCCCCGCGTGAGGAGGAGAGGAGGGGTGTCCGGCGGCGATGGTCTCGCAAATCCGGTCCAGGGACCAGCCTTCGAAGAGTTCGTTGCAGATGGCGAACTTCACACCGCGACGACGTCGACCTCGGGCGCGACCTCCCGGAGGCGCTGGGCGATGCCCGACTCGAGCGTCGTCGCGGCCATCGAGCAGCCCTCGCACGCCCCGACCAGGCGCACCGTGACCCTCATGCCCTCGACGGCCACGAGCTCCACATCGCCGCCGTCGGCCTGGAGCATCGGGCGAATCTCCTCCAGGGCCGCCTCAATCCGTTCGCGCATCACGACACCTCCATCATCAGTCAGGCCAACGCTCATTCACCACCGCCGGTCCGGGGCGCTCCCCCCTCTTCGCGAGCGCGCCGCCGCACGGCCAGCAACGCCAGCAATGCCCGATCCCGCGCCGCCCGGAGGGCCTCCGGGTCCGCTCCCGCGTAATCGTGGAAGCCCCGACCCGTCTTGAGCCCGAGTTGGCCCCGCTCGGCCAGCTTCCGCAGCGGCGCCGGCGCCCCGGGCTCCCGGAACAAATCGCGCCCCATGTAGTCGTGGACCCAGAAGCAGGTGTCCAGGCCGTTGTAGTCCATGCTCTCCAGGGGACCGAGGACCGGCGAGCGGAGGCCGAAGGAAGCCTTGAACGCGGTATCGATGTCCTCCGCCGAGGCGGCGCCCCGCTCCAGAAGGTAGACGGCCTCCCGCTGCGCGGCGACCTGGATGCGGTTCGCCAGAAAGCCGGGAATGTCCTTGAGCACCAGGACGGGCGTCTTGCCCAGCCGCTCCAGGAGGGCCCGAGCCGCCTCACAGGTCTCCATTCGGGTGTGCTCGCCCTTGACTACTTCCACCAGCGGCACGATGTGGGGCGGATTCCACCAGTGCGCGCCGACCACGCGTCCCCGATGGCGCGTCGCGTCGCCGATGGCGGTGATGGACAGGCCCGAGGTGTTGGTCGCCAGGATGGCGTCGGGGCGGACGAGATCGTCCAACCGCCCGAAGAGCTCGCGCTTGTCGTCGAGGTCCTCGCGGATGGATTCGAAGGCGAAGTCCACCTCCGCCAGCGCGGCGAAATCCGTGGTCCCCTGGATGCGTTCGCGGGCCTCGCGGGCCGCGCTCCGGGCGAGATCGCCGCTCGCGACGAGCGACGCCTGGTAGCCGTCGATGAGCCTCCGGCCGCGCTCCAGACCCGCCTCGGAACGGTTGTAGAAAATGACGGGGTAGCCTCCCTGAGCGCAGCGCTGTGCGATCCCCGCGCCCATGATCCCGGCGCCCACCACGCCGATGGTCCGGATCTCCCTCACGGCCATCACCCGGCCTCATCCCCGAGCTCGGCAACCTTGACGGGCCGGCCCGCCGCCGCCGAACGCCAAGCCGCCTCCGTCAGTTCGATCACCCGGAGGCCGCACTCGGGCGGCGACGCCACCGCCTCGCGCCTCAGGATCGCACCGATGAAGTTGTCATCGGGCGTGGAGGGCGCCGGCAACGGTCCGGGCTCGGAGGAGTCCGACGCATACGTCTTGTGGAGCAGTTCGCCGTCCCTGTAAGAGATCGCTCCCTTGGTGCCCCAGAAGGTCACGCTCTCCCACCAGACGGGCGATTCGCCCAGGACCGCGATGGTGCCCTGCGCCCCGCCGACAAAACGCAGACTCATAGCCGAGTTGATATCCACAGGGCTTTCCATGTTGTCGATGTAGGCCGAGACCTCCTCCACCGCCAGGCCCGTGACCCATAACAGCACGTCCAAGAGATGGCTGCCCGAATCGTTGAGCTGGCCGCCCCCCGAGAGCTCGGGGTCCTGCCGCCATTGGCCCACCGTCGTTCGGAGCCAATTCTGAGAGAGCATCGCGTCCACGAACTGTATCTCACCGAGCTGGCCCGTGCGGACTATCTCTCGCGCGTACCTGTACTCGGGTTGATAGTGGCGCTGATAGACGACCAGGACGATCTTCCCGGCTTCCTTCGCCCTGGCGATCACATCGTGCGCATGGGCGACCGAGCAAACCATCGGTTTTTCCGTGAGCACGTGCAAGCCCCGATCCAGCGCGTCCGTGATCTGCGGGTAGTGGAGCGTGTGCGGCGTGAAGATCGCCACCGCGTCCAGAGCCGCATCCCTCAGCATCGTCCTGTAGTCCCCGTAAACGGGCAGGCCCTTCGCCTCCGGGTTGTGCGCAACGAAGCGCTCGATGGCGTCCGTCGAGGGGTCGCACAGCGCTACAAGCTCCGCTTCGGGGATCGAGAGGAGCCTCTTGCCGTGTCCCCGCGCTATCCCGCCGCAGCCGATGAATCCGATCCGCACGCGATCCGCCATTCCCGCCCGCCTCCGGTTGATCCTGAGCTTTGCGAACGCGGTGCGAACGGTAGGTTGAGGGGTGAGGAATGTCAAGGAGACCCCGGCTGGAAGGCGAACCCCACCCCCGGCCCCTCCCCGGCGGAAGCTCCGCTGGCACACGCAGGGAGGGGAGAGGAAGAAAAGCTCGCGTGGGGGAGGGAGGGGAGACCCCGGCTTCTCTCCGCACGCGGGGAGGAGAGACCCCACCCCCAGCCCCTCCCCGGCGGAAGCTCCGCTGGCACACGCAGGGAGGGGAGAAAGAAAAAGACCCCGCGTGGGGAGGGGGGCAGGGATCTCCAGCGGCGATGTCGTTGGCCAGCGCCCATACGAGCTTGACCCAGTCGAGCGGGTCCTTCTTCGAGGGCGTATTCATCGCCTCGCGCAGCTTGCGCCGGGCGAACCTCAAGGCTTCGGCGCGCGCCGCGCGGCACCGCCCCAGCGTGAGCGCGTCCAGGTGGTTGCGGAAAGCCGCGTCACTCAAGAGTTGCAGGGCGGCCTCGGGGGTGCAGCCGGCCGCCTGGGCGGATTCGGCTTCAGTCAGCCCATCGGCCAAGGCGGTGGCGAAGGCCTCTTCCTGCTGTGTCCAAGCGCTCCCGGTCATCACGGGCGGGAAGATAATGCATTGGAGGGTCCAAGTCAGTGCTGGATAAATAGCATTGACAGAGGAAACCCCACCCCCTAACCCCCTCCCCGGCGGAAGCTCCGCTGGCTACGCAGGGAGGGGGGATCAAAAAAGGGAATTATATATTTAACTTCCGATAATTCCTCCTTGATTTCCCCACACAAACCCCTATCTTGCAACCACTTGGCTTGGCGAAGCCGAGAGGAATGTTAGCCGGGGGCCTGTGGTGTCCAAATCAACATCGTAGGTAGTCAGGCCCCCGTCGATCTACACTAAGTCCTTAGGACTCAATGGGTACCACCTCCCATCGATATTGTCGTTGGAGTAGCAGCCGAATGTGCGCTTTCTTGGTGTACCGCCTTTAGGAAGGAGGCCATCAGATGTTGACACGACTGCGGCTGGAAAACTTCAAGTCCTGGAGAGATACCGGGGAGATTGCGCTCAAGCCCATCACCGGCTTCTTCGGACCCAACAGCTCTGGCAAGACCAGCCTTTTTCAAGCCCTGCTTCTGATGAAACAGACTGATGATTCCTCGGACCGTGGGATCGTGTTCCACTTCGGTGATGGGAAAACACCCGTTGACTTGGGCGACTTCGAGAGCGTCGTGCATGAGCACGATACGGAGCGAACTCTAAAGCTTTCGCTCGGCTGGAATGCCAAGCGTGAGATCGTGATACCGGATGCGTTCGACGGCGGGACTGTAGCCAAAGGTGACGACATCGGATTCGAGGTCGAGACGAGGGAGGAGAGCATCGGCTCCGAGAAGTCGCTGGTGTTGGAAAGAATGGCCTATCGAATCGCCGATGGTCGGCAGTTCGGGATGCGGCGACTACCTGATGGGAAGGGCTACACTCTGTTCGTCCGTGGGTCCGACATCGATTTTTCTCACTATGAGGAAGATCTCGATCGTTATGGTCGTCCGTTCAAGTTTTACCATTTTCCGTATGGGGAGCAAGAGCATTTCCAAAGCGAAGCCTTTGTCTTCTATCTCCCAGTGGAGACAAGTTTTCTCCTGAGCAGTTTGTACTATCTTGGCCCTCTCCGCGTCAATCCGCATCGCATCTATGCCCGGTCGGGCGCGCAACCCCCAGACATGGGTCCAGCCGGTGAATCCGTAGTGGACGCGATACTATCGTCTCGGGAACGAGATGAGAGAATAGAGGTAACGGGACGTAAACCGAACCTAACGGGACGCAAACTAGACCCCACTCTTGACGAATACGTCGCTGAGTGGCTCAAGCGTCTCGGACTGGTCCATGATTTTCGCGTCGAGGCACTGGCCGAGGGCAGGCGGTGGTTCGAAGTCAAGGTCCGCAAGTCACCCCATTCAGCCGAAGTTCTCCTCACCGACATCGGCTTCGGGGTCTCCCAGATTCTTCCGGTGCTGGTCCTGTGCTTCTATGCACCTCCAGGGTCTACGGTGATTCTAGAGCAGCCGGATCTGCACCTGCATCCGTCCGTCCAGGCCGGCCTTGCCGATGTTTTCATCGACGCTTGGAAGAAACGTAACGTGCAGATATTGTTCGAGAGCCACAGCGAGCATCTGCTTCGCAGATTCCAGCGCCGCATCGCTGAAGAGGATATCCCGGAGAAGGATGTCGGCCTGTTTTTCTGCTCGATGGATTCGAGCGGCGGCTCAAGCCTTAGCCCGCTCAAAGTTGACGAATTCGGAAACATCGCCAATTGGCCGAAGGACTTCTTTGGGGACCAGTTCGGCGAGATTGCCGCCATGAGCGAGGCCGCGCTGAAAAAGCATGGAGATTCTGAGTGAGCATGGGGAAGACGGAGGTCGTCATGGACACCAATGTCGCTGTCGTTGCAAATGGTAAGACCGAACAGGCAGGCCGACGTTGCGTCCGCGAGTGCATAGCCAAGTTACGCCACATACGGAATGAGTGCTGCCTCCTCTTGGACAATGGAAACCTGATCCTCGAAGAATACCGGAAAAACCTTAGCCTCTCTGGACAGCCAGGACCCGGTGACGGCTTCTATAAATGGCTCTTTGATAATCAGGCAAACCCGGAGCATTGTCAGAAAGTTCCTTTGAAGCCTCACATCGATCGTGAGTTCGAGAAATTCCCCGATGATCCGAATCTCGAATCGTTCGACCGAGACGACCGCAAGTTTGTTGCCGTGGCGCTGGCAAGTGGGACCGCGCCGAAGGTGCTGAACGCCTCGGATCCGGATTGGTGGTTCCACTGTCAAGCGTTGCGACAGCACGGCGTTGAGGTCGTTTTCCTCTGTCCAGACCTCATGAGGGCGCGATCATGAGGTCAACCGCACTGGATTCGTTGTCACACCCAGGAAGCAGCAAGGGGATAAAGCAAGGTTACGCGGCTGCCGTCAGTCGCCGGCTGGAGGGGGACCCCACCCCCTAACCCCCTCCCCGCAAGCAGGGAGGGGGGATCAAGAAAAGACCCCGCGTGAGGCGGGGGAGGAACATCCGTGTGCGGGGAGGGGAGATAGAGAAAGCTCATGGTGGGGTGAAGGAGGTGCCCTGGACTGTTGGGCGCTCGACCGTTGCGTGACGCTCATCGCCGGGACGGTCGCGCTGGAGGAGGCGGAGGGACTGCGCGCCTATATCAGATCATCCACCGTGAGGTCGAGCGCAGCCGCAATGCGCTTCAACGCCTTGATCGATCCGGGTTTCTTCCCGCGCTCGATATCCGACAGATAGGAGGCCGCCACGCCAGCGCGAGAGGCGAGCTCGCCAGCCTTCAGGCCGCGATACCCGCGCCATACACGGACAGGATGCTCGCCGCCCGCCATGCGCTGGACCAGATCGAACGGTACGAGCTCCTGATCGGGGTCGTCGAGGGCGCGTTGGATGATGACGGCGTCCATCGCGTCTTCGTCAACGGCGGCGCGCAGGGCATCATATATCGTTACCGTGAACACGGGAGCCATATAGCTATCAGCTAACGAAACGCCAAGAACATTTCTCTATCTGTGACGCGAAATGACCGCTGCCGAAGGAAACCCCACCCCCTAACCCCCTCCCCGGCGGAAGCTCCGCTGGCTACGCAGGGAGGGGGGATAAAGGAAGGGACCTACATACCTTGCGAACCCCCACGGCTTGATCCCATCACCGGAACCAACCCGCTAATAGTTAGATCTACCGAGAAAAAGCTCGTCGTCAAATCTTGGTCGCCCTTGAATCGGTGATACTTCGCGAGAATGTCCAAAGCCCAGTGCTTCTTCTGGATTAATACGACACCCCCTCCCACGCCAAAACCCAACACTCGATCAAGAGAGATTTCAGTATCGATAAAGCCGCCCTCGGCCTTAACCTTCTGCTTGGCGAGTAGAATTCCACCGTCAAGGAAAAACCCGGGCCGGGTGCCGAGTTCTCCGCGAGGGCGCGATGGACCGTGAAATATGATGCGCGTACCCACCTCAATGGCGTCTACTGGAGCGCTAGCCTCTACATCCGGAGGGGGTTCGTCCGCCCCAAATCCACGACGCCAGAATCCAGCGTAGAACATCGGGGACACCTTTTGCCTTACGATCTGATACCCAGACCGGACCCCATAAGCAAGGCCTAGCGAAGCACCAAATTTGTCCTCGTCGCCGAACTCCCCGACGGGAAATCCTGGCCCAAGACCCGCGCCGAACCACACTCTCCCAACGGTTTCTTCCTCTTGAGCAAGAACGGGGGCCGCAATAAACACGCTTGCCGCGGCCAGTAGCAGACCTGTTATCCATACCTTGAAGGACCTCATCCCACTCTCCTCCTACTGAGATTTGACAACTCCCCGGCATAAACGGCACCGGGCCGTTGTCATCACCACGCAGAATAGAGCGGGATGTCCTACTTATTTACCGAGCGTGGGTAGCTAATCCACGCCGTCTAGATTGGTTCTTGTATTCAGCAGGCAACCCGATACCAATGGCGGGTTCTGCTGGTGATGACAGTGAACAAAATAAGGGATTGAGGAGAAACGTCAAGGTGATAATATGAGAAAACAGATTGGAGCCGATAGAGCGGGAAAAATGGGCCTTGCCGGAAAATTTGACAAAGCTAAGAGGGAGAGTGTTTTACGAGTATTTTACCCGCGCCACCCCATGAGATGGCGCGGGCTTGGATGACGGAGACGTGGTCGAGTAGTCTATGACACCCGCCCTACAAACGGGTAGGCTACCCCAGGCGGAAGATAGCGGATCGGAGGGAGCAAGTCAGCGCTGGAGAGGTGACACCGGGAGACCCCACCCCCGGCGCGAATGCGAACCCCACCCCCTAACCCCCTCCCCGGCGGAAGCTCCGCTGGCTACGCAGGGAGGGGGGATAAAGAGACGCGCGTGGGGGCTCGGTGCGGAGGTCGGGCGCAGGCGGCGGCCGTCAGTCGCCGGCGAGGTGGTGCTTCATGGTGTCGCCGTGGACGAGGTAGTAGGCGTCCTCGGCGATGTTGGTGGCGTGGTCGGCGACGCGCTCGAGGTGGCGGCCGAGGAGGATGAGGTCCAAGGCGCGCGCGATGGTCGTCGGGTTGGTGCTCATATATTCGACCAGTTCGTTCCGGACCAGGTGGTTGAGGTGATCCACCTCGTCGTCGCGGCGGCAGACGCTCCGGGCCAGCTCGGCGTCATGGTTGACGAAAGCGTCCAGGGCGTCCCTGAGCATCTGCTGCGTGGTAGCGGCCATCTTGGGGATGTCGATCAGCGGCTTCAGGAGCGGTTCCTTCAAGAGACTGCGCGCCCGCTCGCTGATGTTGACGGCCTGGTCCCCTACCCGCTCCAGGTCGTTGACGATCTTGAAGACCATGACGATGAAGCGCAGGTCCGTGGCTCCGGGCTGGTAGCGAGCCAGGAGATTGATGCAGGTCTCTTCGACTTCCACCTCGAGCCGGTCGATGACAACGTCATCCCCGATGACTGCCTCCGCCAGGGACAGGTCGCGCTCCACCAATGCCTTGACGGCTTTTCCGATGGCCTGCTCCGCCCTGCTCGCCATGGCCGACATCCGCTCATTGAGCTCGCGGAGCTCGTCATCGAACCGGCGGTCCACAAGCCGCCGAGCCAGGAGGCTCCGCTCGCTGTCCAGTCGCCTTGCCATCAGCCGAAACGCCCTGTGATGTACGCCTCGGTCCTGGGATCGGACGGCCTGGTGAACATGCGCTCGGTCCGGTCAAACTCGACCAACTCTCCCAGGAGCATGAACCCCGTGTCGTCGGAGACGCGGGCGGCCTGCTGCATGCTGTGCGTCACGATGGCGATGGTGTAGCGTTCCTTCAACTGGTACAACAGCGCCTCGATCTTCTCGGTCGCCACGGGGTCGAGGGCTGACGTCGGTTCATCAAACAAGAGGACTTCCGGTTCGATGGCAAGCGCCCTGGCGATGCACAGCCGCTGCTGCTGGCCGCCCGAGAGGCGCGTGGCCGGCTGCCGCAGCCGATCCTTCACCTCGTCGAAGAGCGCCGCCTGCTCGAGGCTTCGCTCGACCTTCTCATCGAGGCTTTGGCCCCGCCCCAACCCGTTCAGCCGCAATCCGGCGGCCACGTTGTCATAGATGGACATGGTGGGAAACGGATTGGGGCGCTGGAACACCATGCCCACGCGTCGCCGGACCAGGACGGGATCGACCTCCGGGGCGTAGATGTCCTGTCCGCCGATCAGGAGGCGGCCGCTGATCCGGGCGTCCCGGACGAGTTCATGCATCCGGTTCAGGCAGCGGATCAGCGTCGTCTTGCCACAACCGGACGGCCCGATAATGGCCGTCACCCGCTGCGGCGCCATGCCGAGGCTGACGTTCTTAACCGCCTCGAAATCCCCGAACCACGCCGAAAGGTTCTCGACGCGGATTCCTTCGGGGACCTCTTCCCCCACCTCGTGCGAGGGCAGTTCACCGGGCTCGTCCGTCCGACGTGTCGGCACCGTCTCAGGCCTAGTGTGCCGTCCCACGAATACCCTGGAATTCATTCGCCGATGCATCCCGACCTGCTGCGTTGCCTTCTCTCGCCGTACTCCCCCGGTACGACTCGCTCAGGCGCCTTTCAGGCCGGGCGCCCCGGCGCCTTCGATTCTGCAAGTTATTCCTAGGACGGCACACTAGTTGCCATGTCGTCCCACGATCCCCCTGGCTATCATGTTAACCCCCAGCACCAACAGAATCAACACCAACGCCGCCGCCCACGCCTGCCTGTGCCAGTCATCGTAGGGCGCGATCGCGTAGGTGAAGATCATCACGGGTAGAGAAGCGATGGGTTCGGTCCAGCCTTCGCTCCAAAAGCGGTTGTTCAGGGCGGTGAAAAGCAGCGGCGCCGTCTCCCCCGCCACCCTGGCGAAGCTCAGGAGAATCCCCGCGACGAGGCCGCGCAAGGCCGTGGGGATGACCACGCTGACGATGGCCCGCCACTCACGAATCCCCAGGCTGAGGGCCGCTTCGCGCACGGACGTGGGCACCGTCCGCAAGAGCTCCTCGGTGCTTCGGATCGTGATGGGGATCATCATGATGCCGAGCGCCACACCGCCCGCCAGGGCCGAGAAGCCGCGCATGGGCAGCACCACCAGGGAGTAGACGACGATGCCGACCACGATGGAGGGCACCCCGGCCAGCACGTCCGCGGCATAGCGCACGAAGAACCCCAGCTTTCCGCGCCCGAACTCCGCCAGGTACACGCCCCCGAGAAAGCCGATGGGGATGCCGATGAGGCCCGCCAGGAGCAGGAGCTTGAGCGAGCCGACGATGGCGTTGGCCATCCCGCCGCCCTCCTCGCCGACGGGCTTGGGCAGCTTCGTGAGGAAGTCCCAACTCAGCCCCGCTATGCCGTGATAGACGATGTATCCCAGAAGCCCGAAGAGGACGCCTACGGTGAGCAGGGCGCACAGACCCGCCGAGCCGAGCGCAACGATGTTGATGACCTGTCTCAGGCGGTAGCCCGGCGGCGCGCTCATGGCGTCCCCGGCTCCCGGAAGCTGAGCCTCGCCAGGATGAGCCTAGCTATCCCGTTGATGACGATGGTCACGCAGAAAAGCACCAGGCCGATTTCAACCAGAGCGTTGAGGTAGAGGTCCTCGGTCGCTTCGGTGAACTCGTTGGCGACGACGGCGGCCATCGTGTATGCGGGGTCGAACAGGGAGGCGGAAATTTCGGGCCGGTTGCCGATGACCATCGTGACCGCCATGGTCTCTCCGAGCGCCCGCGCCAGCGCGAGCATGATGGCGGCGAAGATCCCCGATCGCGCGTACGGGATGACCACCGTCCACAGCATCTCCCAGCGCGTGGCTCCGAGCGCCAGGACCGCCTCCCGCTGACTGCCCGGTACGGTCAGGAGCACTTCGCGCGAGACCGAGGTGATGTAGGGCACGATCATGACGGCCAGGATGAGGCCGGCGGTCAGCATCCCGACCCCGTACGGCGCGCCGCGGAAAAGGGGCAGAAAGCCCAGGGTGTTCGACAGGGCCGGTTCCAGGGTGGTGCGCACCCACGGCACGACGACGAAGATCCCGACCAGGCCGTAGATGACGCTGGGGATGGCGGCCAGGAGTTCCACCAGGAAGCCCACCCAGTCGGCGAGGCGAGGCTCGGCCAGTTCGCTCAGGAACACCGCCGTTCCCAGCCCGAGGGGCACGGCGATCAGAAGGGCGATGGCGGACGTGACGAGCGTGCCATAGAGGAAGGGCAGAGCGCCGAAGACCTGCGCGACGGGGTCCCACGTGGTGCCCCACAAAAAGCCCAGGCCGAAGGCTTCCTGCGCGAGCCTGGAGTGGACGTAGAGCTGCTGGAGCATGAGCCCCGCCAGGCCCAAGACGGACACGGCGAAGAATAAGGTTAGGGCGCGAAAGCACTTATCGCTTGCGCTCAGGCCCGACGAAAGCCGAGATATAGCGGGGATCGCGGGCACGCTAGAGACCTCTGATCCTGATTTTCTTGATCGTCGCCTTCTCCATCTCGATCACCTCGGGCGCCAGCGGCGCGTAGCCCAGACCGGCGGCGTACTTCTGGCCTTCATCCAGCATCCAGTGCAGGAAATCCACCATCGCCTGGCCCTTGACGGCGTCCTCCTGGTCCCGGTAGACCAGAAGCCACGTGAAGCTGGCGACCGGATAGACGCCAGCACCGCCGCGATTGACCACGGAGACGCGGAAATCCGGCGGCATGTTCGCGGCCGCGGCACCGGCGGCCAGGCTGACCGAGCGGGGCGTGCAGTCCACGAAATCGCCCGTGGCGTTCTCGACCCGGCCGTACTGGAGCTTGTTGTGCAGGGCGTAGCCGAGCTCCACGTAGCCGATGGAGTGGGGCATCTGCTTGACCAGGCCCGCGACGCCCTCATTGCCCTTGCCGCCAAGGCCGACGGGCCACTTGACGGACTTACCCTTCCCGACCTCGCTGGCCCACTCGGTGCTGATGGCTGAGAGGAAGTCGGTCCAGATGAACGTGGTGCCGGAGCCATCGGAGCGATGGATGACGATGATGGGCTCGTCGGGCAGTTCGTATTCCGGGTTGTCCACCGCCAGCAGTGGATCGTTCCAGCGCGTGATCTCCCCCAGGAAGATGCCCGCGATGGCCCGCTGGCTGAAGTTGATCTTCCGGTCGAAGCCCGGGATGTTGCAGGTGGCCACGACACCGCCCAGAACCGCCGGCAGGTGCAGGAGCTCGGCCGGGGCCTTCTCGAGCGCCTCGTCCTTCATGGGTGCATCCGACGCGCCGAAATCCACCGTCCGGGCCGTGATCTGACGGATACCGCCGCCCGAACCGATCGACTGGTAGTTAAACTTGGCGTTCTCGTCGACCTTGCGGTACTTGTCGAACCACTTCGAGTAGATCGGATAGGGAAAAGTGGCTCCCGCTCCGTTGATCAGCGTGGCGGCTGGCGCCCCGCCAGGGCCATCGCAGCGGCATCCGGCCAGCAGGAGCAGACCGCATGCCGCTACGATGGTTCCATGGGTTCTCATGTGCTGATACCTCCCCATGAGCGGCTTGAAGGTTCCCGGCATAATGTACTCAACCGCCGGAAATCTCCGAGGGGAACGCTTGTAAAATCCGTGTAAGGTTCGAGCCGCACGACGCAGACTGCGTCATTCCCGACCACGCAGACCGAGCCGATCCGGTCGAAACCCGACATTCCGGGATTTGCGTCCTCAGAGTCCAGCAGCCACGCTTTCAGCCTGGGGGCCGGGATCGTGACGCAGGCGGGCTCATCCCGCTGAACCCCATGCACTCGGATCGTGCAGCCTCAAACTGCCTCCCGCCACTAGCCCCCTCCTTTCCACAGGCGGTGGCTGCCACCTTGCTAACGACCGCGATGAAGTTACACGGCCCGTGTCAGGTCTGTATGAAGGGGAAGTAAGGGGTGCGTAAGCTTGTACTGAGGCGTTCGGGGAGCGTCAGGCGCCCAGAGGGAGCGTGATGGAGAAGATCGAGCCCCGCCCGGGCTCGCTTTCGACGTGAACCTGCCCGTCGTGCGACTCGACGATGTGCTTGACGATGGACAGACCCAGGCCCGTCCCGCCCGACTCGCGCGAGCGGGCCTTGTCCGCGCGGTAGAACCGCTCAAAGATGCGCGGCAGGTCTTCCGTCGAGATGCCGATCCCGGTGTCCGCCACCGTGACGCGGAGGACGCTATCCTCCGGTTTCGCGCTGATGGTCACCTTGCCACCCTCGCGGTTGTACTTGATGGCGTTGTCGATCAGGTTGATGAAGACCTGCCTGAGGCGGTCGGGATCGGCGCTGAGCCGCGCGCGGTCATCGATCCGGGTCGTGAGCGTCAGGCGGCGCGAGATCAACTCGGGCTCGAAAGCGGGCAGGAGCGCCTGGACGAGAGCCTTGAGATCCACGCTCTCAAGCTTGAGCACCGCCTCATGCGTTTCGATCCGGGACAGTTCGAGGAGGTCATCGATCAGCCGCGAAAGACGCCGGGCTTCCTCATCGACCAGCCCCAGAAAGCGGCGGTTATTGGCTGCATCTTCCAGCGCGCCATCCAGAAGGGCCTCCGTCAGACCCCGGATGGCGGTCAAAGGGGTCTTGAGCTCATGCGAAACGTTGGCGACGAACCGCCTCCTGAGCTGCTCATAATCGCGTAGCTCCGTCAGGTCCTGAATCACCACGACGATGGATGGCCCCGTCGGCTGCGACGTCTCGCAGGGGATAACGTGCGCCCGGTGGATCCGCTCGGTCGGCTGAAAGACCGTCCACTCCCGGATCGCGGGACGCTGGTCGGAGCGGACCTGGCGTATGAGTTCATCCAACTCGTGATGCCGGAACACGTCCATCAGGGGCTTGCCCCGGGCCTGCTCAGCGTTGGTGCCGACGAAGCTCCCCGCGCTCGCGTTCATCAACAGGACGCGCCCCTGAGCGTCGAGGGCCACCACGCCTTCGGCCATGCTCTCGAGGATGGCCGTCGCCCTATTCCGCTCGGCCCTCAGGGCCGTGAGGTGGTGCTCGACCGACTGCGCCAGGGCATTCAGGGCCTGGCCCAGTTGATTCACCTCCGCGATGGATGCTTCGGGTGCGCGCTCGTCCAGGCGGCCTTCTGCGACGGCACGCGCCATCCGGGTGATGCGCGCGATGGGTCGCGTGATGCGATGTGAGAACCATAGGCCCAGCCCAAGAACCAGCACCAGCCCCATGCCGAGGCCCCAGATAAGGGCGCGCTGATCCATCCATAGGTGTGCGCCGAGCCATCTGCCGCCGACCGCCGCGAGGACGATCACGATGCAACCGGTCCACAGGAGCTTCTGAAAGAGGGGCCTTGGCATGGCGAAACGGGCCGTCACTCGTCGATCACGAAACGGTACCCGACGTTCTTCACCGTTCGGATGCGGGCGCTAGCGGAGCTTAGTTTGCGCCGAAGCTGGCTGATGTGAAGATCGACGGTGCGGGTCTCGATCTCCAGGGAACGATCGTAACCCCAGACCCTTTCCAGGAGCCTATCACGGGTCAGGGCGCGCCCTTTCGCCTCGATCAACGCCTTCAGCAGATCGAACTCCTTGGAGGTCAGTTCTACCGCCGCACCCCCGACCGACACGATGTACTTGCCCCAGTCCACGCGCAACTCATCGAGTTGGAAGACCTCCCGGGGCGGCTCTCCCTCGGTCCTGCGGAGGATGGCCCTGACTCTAGCCACCAACTCGCGCGGACTGAACGGCTTGGTCATGTAGTCGTCGGCACCCAACTCCAGCCCGACGATCTTATCGGTCTCCTGGCCCTTGACCGTCAGCATGATGATGGGGATCCCCCGGGTCGCGTTATCCCCCCGGAGGATGCGGCAGACTTCGAGGCCGTCGAGTCCCGGCAGCATGAGGTCCAGGATCATGAGGTCCGGCGCCTCGGCCCGGCAGCGTTCGAGCGCCTCTTCGCCGTCGGAGACCGCCGCGACGCGAAACCCGGCCCTTTCGAGGCTATACCGCACCGCTTCGACGATGCTCTTCTCATCATCCACAACCAGGATCTTCGGCTCGGCCATCGCAGCTACGCCTCTCTTCCAGCTACCCCGGCGTCCGGCTTGAATGCGAACCCCACCCCCGACCCCTCCCCGCAACGCAGGGAGGGGAGAGAGAAGAAGGATCCGCGAGCCGGTAGCATTCGGCGACATCGAGGTCAACAAAATCCATCGAGACGCTCCTGTCCGGTTGAGAGGAGTCGGTATGCATCATCTCCCGTCCAACGCAAGGCCATCGTACCGCCGGCTATGCCAGAAAGTCAAGGTTTCTCGGCGCGATGCGGTTGACGCTTCGGGGTGCGGCGTCGTATCCTTGAGGACCCCACCCCCGGCCCCTCCCCGGCGGAAGCTCCGCTGGCACAAGCAGGGAGGGGAGAATGAAAGAAGGAGCTGCGAGGGGTGCGGCCCGAGTGCAGCCCGGACCCTCACCGGAAGGAGAACCCGAAGTGGCCGCGTCCATCCATCCCAAGGTCAACGCAGGCATCAACCACGCGTCCGTCTACTGCAAGGACCTGGAACGCTCGGTCCGCTTCTATCACGAGGTTCTGGGCCTGCCCATCCTCCGCCAGCTCCCCATGCCCGACGACCCCAAGAAGCCCCGCGTCGTGTGGCTCCCCGGCGTCGAGCTCACCCGTCATACGGACGATGGGTCCATCGGGGGGGGCAGCCCCGGCTTCTTCCGACACATTGGACTTGCTGTGGACAATATCGAGGAGGTCTGCGCCCATCTCGAAGCGCAGGGCGTCGCGTTCGAAACGCCGCTCAGGGACGTCACCTTCCCCGAGATTGGCCAGGGCCTCAAGCTCTGCTTCTTCCGCGATCCCGATGGTATCCTGCTCGAACTGGTGAAGTGGCGCAATCTGTGACCCTACCGCGGAGACCCCACCCCCGGCCCCTCCCCGGCGGAAGCTCCGCTGGCACATGCAGGGAGGGGAGAGGATAGAAGGGCGGGATGGAGCGCTTGATATCGCGAAATGGTGAAGTGGTCGTCGGGCTGGACCTCGCAGGGGTCGAGACCCGGCCCACCGGCCTGTGCCTCCTGAGAAACCTTTGGGCGGAGACGGCCCTGGTCTATACTGATGACGAGATCGTGGATCGGGTCACGGCAGCCCGGCCCGCGCTCATCACAGTCGATGCACCGCTGAGCCTTCCACCGGGACGGCATTCGCTGGCCGACAGAAACGGCGAACACCTCAGGACCTGCGACCGTGAACTGCTCCGACGGGGGATTCGTTTCTTCCCGGTCACGCTCGGCCCGATGCGGCTCCTGACGGAGCGGGGCATGGGGCTGGCGGCGCGGTTGAAGGCGCGGGGCCTCCGGATCGAGGAGGCCTACCCTGGGGGAGCACAGGATGTGTGGGGTATCCCCCGCAAGAAGCAGGGCGTGGAGAAGCTGCGCTGCGGGCTCATGGGCCTGGGCGTCCGGGGCCTGGATGAACCCAGGAGCGACCATGAACTGGACGCGGTCACGGCCGCGCTGGTAGGAGCAGCCTTCTTAGAGGGCCGAGCCGAGGCCTACGGCGATTCGGCTGAGGGCGTCATCGTGATGCCCCGGCCTAGAGCGTAAGGGGAGGATCGAGCCGTGAGAGACGACCTTATGGCGGCTGTAGATCTCTACGAGGGGATGCCCGAAACGGGTCGTCCGCACTGGCGCGCGCGTGCGCTCCCCTCCATCAAGTTCGAGGACGAGGCGGAGAAGAAGACATTCATCGCGGACCTCGACCGCATCGATCGCGGCGAGGAGCCGCTTTACGGGGAAGATTGACCGCATGACGCATGAGACCTGGCTGGCGATCCTCCTGTTGGGCCTGGCCATCGTCGGGGGCGGTGGTGGGAAACCCCACCCCCGACCCCTCCCCGCATTGCAGGGAGGGGAGACAAAAGAAGGGCCCGCACGTGGGATCGACCTCGACGGGCGCTAGGGGTTGCGAGGGGTGTGGTAGACTACACGGGATGGAGTCCTTGATGCCGCGATCGCGGCGAGGAGCCCCCCTACGGGGGAGATTGACCGCATGACGCATGAGACCTGGCTGGCGATCATTCTGTTGGGCCTGGCCATCGTCGGGGCGGTGGTGGCCGCAGGGCGCCTGAGGCGCGATTCCATCGCCGGACGCGACGACACCGACGATCAAGACCACGAATCTCACCTGGCGTGAGGGGCCCCGATCGAGCGGCCAGCACGCACGGCGGAAAGGATGGCTGCATGATGTCAACCCCGACCGATAGCCCGCTCATCGGGCGCGCCGGAACGCTATGGGAGGGAGCGACCCATGCCGCCTTCCTCGATGCCGCTCAGGCGGGGACACTGCCCGAGGAGGCTTTTGCCCGCTGGCTCGTCCAGGACTACCACTTCGCCTTGCGCCTGCTGTCGTTTCAAGCCGTGGCCGCAGCCAAGACCCCCAGACTCCACCACAAGCCGCTCATCGCAGGCCTAGGCGCCATAGACGCCGAGTTGGACTGGTTCGAGGCGAACGCCAGGGAGCGCAACCTGGCGCTGGACGCCCCCCTGCACCCGGTCTGCCGCCACTACACGGATTTCCTGCTCCGGGCCGCCTACACCGAGCCCCACCCGGTGCTGCTGGCGATCCTCTACGGGGTCGAGGTGAGCTATCTGGCGGCATGGAGCGCGCTCGAAGCCGCCGGGCCCTACGCCGAGTTCATCGGGCGCTGGTCGAGTCCCGAGTTCGCAGCTTATGTGGATGCCCTGCGCCGAGCCCAGGAGGCGAATCCGCACCCCAGGGCCCAGGAGGCCTTCAACGAGGCCCTCCGGCACGAGGCGGCCTTCTGGCGGATGACATGGGAGGGCTAGATGCTCAGCGCCGAGCTCTGGAGAGCGAACGAGGACCTGGCCCGCGCATGCCTTGACCATCCCTTCGTGCGGGGCATCGCCGACGGGACGCTCGACGAGGGGGCGTTCAAGCGCTACGTCGCCCAGGACGCCTTCTTCCTGCGCGCCTTCGCCCGCGCCTATGCCCTCGCCGCTGCGCGGAGCGAGGCCACCGAGACCATCGCCGATTTCCACGAACTGTTAGGCGGCGTTCTCGAAGAATTGAAGCTGCACGCGGCCTACGCGAGGACGCTGGGGATCGACCTCGCCGGGGCGAAGCCCTGGCGGAGCACCAGCGCCTATACGGATTTCCTGCTCGCTGCCGCCTGGGGCGGGGGCCTCAGCGAGACGGTCGCGGCGATGACGCCCTGCATGCGGCTGTACGCCTTCCTGGGCGCCGAACTGGCCCGCGACGGCGTCCCCGACCACGCCTACGCCGACTGGATCGCCACGTACAGCAGCGCCGACTTCGCTGCGCTCGCCGCACGGCTGGAGAGATTGCTGGATCGCCTGTCCGAGGACACGCCCCCGGTGCGCGATGTCTATCGCTACGCGATGCGGTGCGAGCTGGCCTTCTTCGGCGCGCCGCTCGAAGCCCGCTGAAGCCAGGCTCACGGTGAGGTTTCGAAACTCTGTAACTGTATGACTTTATTGATAAGGCTGGGGGCAAGAGTCCCTTCTTAAATACCCAAGCAGGGGCGGTTTGACCACCGCTTATTCAATGGATAACTGTCAGGTGAATACCATCACAGAACACACACTGGAACTGTTATGATCTCGACTCATCCGGCTTGGCTACGGGAGCCCGTTGCTCACCTGCGGGCAACAACGGCTAGGGTAGGCTTTGTCATCAGCCTGGTCTTCAAGGAGGTCCCCGTACCCGGGTCTCTGCTCGCGGCACAGAGTCTCGCCTCCGGTGCAGCCACGCCTCTCGTTGTGTGGGCTATCAGCGGACTGATCGACGCCTTACCGCGATCAAGTGCCGACCCGACCAACATATGGTCCTCCATTGTCCCCTGGTTGCTAATGCTGCTTGTGGCCTTCGCCATCCGCAGTCTCGATAGCGCTATCGGTGACTACCTCTTTCAGCAGACGGGCTTGCGTCTCGGCGCTGCCGTGCAACACATGGTGTGCGAGAAGGCCATTTCACTCCCCCTAAGTACCTTCGAACGGGAAGAGTACTACACCAAGCTGGAGGTTGCCGGGAAGGGGAGTGGTCTTCGCGATCTCCTGGAGAATCTCTCCTGGCTGGTCAGTTCGCTTATCGGCGCTGCCGGGTTGATGGCGCTCTATTTCCGTGCCCACTGGCTCATTGGCGTGGCGCTGGTGGCCGTGATGGGCTTGCGGTCCATCGTGCAGTCCTATATCGCACGCACCTTCGTTGAAGTCAGCTACGAGAACTCGCCCCGCAGGCGCGAGATGCGCTACTGGTCGCGCCTCCTCTCCCGTCGCGATGCCGCCCCTGAAATACGGTTGTCCGGTCTTGCTGGCTACTTCCTCCAGCGCCGCCGCCGTGTCTTCCAACGCTTCCTGGGAGAGATTATGGCCGCCCAGCGCAGGATGGCTCTGCCGGGTTTAGCTAGCGTAGCCGCCCAAGAGGGCGTAGCGCTGGTCATAGTGTTTGTCTTGCTGCTCGCCCTAGGAGGCAACATTACTCTTGGCAGCTTGGTAGCGCTTCTGTATGGATTGAGCCGGTTCCGCACCCTCGCCGACAATATCTCCGCTGCTCTGGAGAATGTGTATCCGGACCTGCAGTACGCGGAGTATCTGCGAGACTTCCTTGCATTGGAAGCAGAGGCCCCTGCGCCGCAGGCTGCCGGCCAAACACTCCAACGACCGCTGCGTGAGGCCATTCAGTTCCACGGTGTTAGCTTCATGTACCCGGGCGCCGACCGACTGGCCCTCTCTGACATCGATTTGTCGATCCGACCCGGTGAGCGAATTGCGCTCGTGGGAGAGAATGGCGCGGGCAAGACCACGCTGGTGCGCTTGCTCTTAGGACTCTACCAGCCTACCCATGGGACTATCGCTGTGGATGGCGTGGATCTGGTTAGAATCCACCCCGACACGTGGCGGCGCGAGGCGACGGCAGTCTTCCAGGACTTTGTTCGCTACCCCACGACGGTGCGCGAGAATATTGCCTACGGCGATTCAACCTTGCTGGCAGAAGTTGTCCCTGCTGCTGGGGCCATCCATCCTCGCATTGCCGCCGCCGCAGCACAGAGCGGTGCAGATGGGTTTATCGCTGAACTGCCGTCTGGCTACGCGACTCACCTCGGCAAGGAGTGGCCGGACGGGATGGAGCTATCTTCCGGTCAGTGGCAGCGGCTGGCGCTCGCGCGGGCCTACCTGCGCGACGCCCAGATCGTTGCCCTCGATGAGCCCACCGCTGCCTTGGACCCACGGGCTGAGGTCGAGTTTTACCGTCAGTTTACCCAGGTTGCAGCCGGACGGTGCGCGATCCTTGTCTCTCACCGGCTGGGAGCGGCACGGCTCGCGGATCGGATTGTCGTGCTGGCGAACGGCCGCATTGTCGAGGATGGCGACCACGAGGCGCTGTTGCACCTTGACGGCGTGTACGCCCAGATGTACAGCCTGCAAGCGCGTTGGTATGCCGAGCCAGCAAACATGGAGCACGGCTGATGAGCACTGCACAGGACAACAATGCTCGGTCTTGGCGGCGCCTAAGGTATCTCCCCCGTACAATGCGCTTGCTGCTGGCTGCCGATGCCAGAGGTGCTACGCTCCTGACCGTATTGAGTGCCGGCATGGGGCTGTTTGCTGTGGCAGACGTGCATGTACTGCGTCGGCTCATAGAGACAGCACAGCAGGTAGTGGAAGGAAACGCCTCAGTAGGAGCCGGTCTCTTGTGGGGGCTAGTCCTCGCCCTGCTCGCACTCCTGCAAACTGCAGTGCTCTACGGCAGAGATATGCTTGCCCGACATCATCAGGAAGTGTTGGCTGCGTTCGTCGAGGAGCGCTGCCTGCAACAGGCTCAATCTATGCCGCTGGAGTGGTTCGAGCACGACGAGCACTATGACCTATTGCACCGAGTGCGACGCAGAACAGTCGGACGCCTGGGCCACACCATGTCTTTCCTTTGGGAAAGTCTCTCACTCTTCGTCGCGTTGATGTCGCTCCTCCTCTACTTAGGGCAATTCCACTGGGGACTGCCGGTGTTACTGGCTGTCGGCACGACCCCAGGTGTGTTCCTGCGCGAGCGTCTCCTTCGTCAGCGGTATCTCATGGAGCGTGCGCAGACCCCGCAAGAACGCCGCTTCGAGGTATATACCGGCTTAATGACCGGTCGGGAGGCAGCCGCCGAGATCCGGCTATTCAGCCTTGGGCGGTGGCTGCTCGGTCAGGCTGGGGAGCTCCGTCGTGGCCTCCATGCAGAGAGGCTACAACTCGCAGCGCATGAGGCGAGACGCACAGTGGTCTCCGACGGACTAAATGGCGTGGTCCATATCTTGGCGATTGGATTGAGTGTCGGTCTGCTGGTCAACGGCCACATCAGTATCGGTGCGGCTGCTGCACTCTTCGCAGCGATTGAAAGCTTCCAAGTCAATTATGCAGATCTGATCTGGGGTGGGTCTTTGCTCTACAATGACCTTCACTATTTGCAGGATTTCTTCGCGTTGATGGATACCCCGCGTGTCGACCTGAAAGCCGGCCGACGGCTGGAGCACGCAATCACCGAGCCTATCGTGATGGAAAATGTCTCCTTCACCTATCCGGGCGCCGCACGACCGGCCCTCTCTAATATCGATTTGTCGCTCCGGCCCGGTGAGCGGATCGCGCTCGTGGGGGAGAATGGTGCGGGCAAAACCACGCTCGTCAAGCTCTTGATGGGCCTGTACCGACCGACATCGGGCCGCATTGTGGTTGATGGAAATGACCTCAACGAGATTGCTCTCACCGACTGGTACACAAAATTGGGGTCCGTCTTCCAGTCCTTTCTTCGTTACCAGACGACTGTCCAGGAAAACATCACCTTCGGTTGGCTCGAAGGGGCAACCGATGAAGCGCGCCTGGAGACAGTCCTCACGCGCAGTGGCGCCCAGGAGGCGGTAACTGTGCTGCCACGCGGTCTGGACACCCCGCTGGGTAAGGAGTTCCATGCAGGCGCGGAGCTATCGGTGGGACAATGGCAGAAGCTGGCGATTGCCCGCGCCTACTTCCGACCCGCCGAGATTCTCATTCTAGACGAGCCGGCATCAGCGCTCGATGCGAAGGCAGAAGCGGCAGTCTATCGGCACTTTGCCGACATGGCACAAGAGAACACGGCCATCCTCATCTCCCATAGATTGGCGTCATGTCAGATTGCAGACCGCATTCTGGTGCTACGGGAGGGTCGCCTAATCGAGCAAGGGACACACGCCGCACTGTTGTCCGCTGATGGCGAGTATGCCGAACTGTATCGGCTCCAGGCGACCTCGTATCGCTTCGGCCAGTACAGCGTGTCCAATCCCGGAACCCGTGTAAGCCGGGCGACGTAGGAGGTCGGTGGGCATGAACGTCATCTTGATCGTCAGTGACACGCTCAGGCGCGACCACATAGGCTGCTACGGCAACGACTGGATCTCGACGCCCAACCTGGACCGCTTTGCCCAAGGCGCCCACATTTTCGAGCGGGCGTACCTCGCCTCTTTTCCGACCGTGCCGTGCAGGAACGATCTTTTCACCGGCCGATACACGTTCACCTACAAGTCCTGGGCGCCGATAGGGGAGGGCGAGACGGTCCTAGCCGAGGTGCTGGACCAGGCGGGCGTGGCGACCGCCCTCTTCGCCGATACGCCGCACCCCTTTACTCCGGGCTTCAACTATCAGCGCGGCTTCGCGGGCTGGGAGGTCATTCGCGGGCAGGAGCATGACCGGTGGAAGACCGAGCCCGCCGAGATCGTCTTCCCCTGCGATCCGACGAAGCTGCGGGCCGGCGAGCAGAGCACCGGCCAGTACCTTCGCAACGTCGCCGAGCGCGAGAAGGAGGAGGACTACTTCCCCGCCCGGACGATGCGTGCCGCAGCGCATTGGCTCGAACGCAACAGCCGTTACCCCTTCTTCCTCTACATCGACACCTTCGACCCGCACGAGCCCTGGGACCCGCCCCAGCACTACACCGACCTTTACGACCCTGGCTACGAGGGAGAGAAGGTCATCTACCCCCGCTACGACCGATGCGACTTTCTAACTCAGGCTGAACTGAACCACTGCCGCGCGCTCTATGCGGGTGAAGTCTCGCTCGTGGACCGTTGGGTGGGCCATCTGCTGCGGCGCGTCGAGGACCTGGGCCTGTGGAACGACACGGCCATCTTCGTGATGAGCGACCACGGCTTCTACCTGGGCGAGCACGGGTACATCGGCAAGTCCCTCATCGCTCCCGAGTACCAGCAGGCGCTTCCACTCTACCCCGAGGTCGCCCGCATCCCGCTTCTGGCGCATCTGCCGAACAGCGCTCGCAGGCGGAGGATTCGCGCCTACGCCCAGCCCGTGGACCTGATGCCCACCATCCTGGAGCTTTTCGGCGTCCCGATCCCCGGTGCGGTCCAGGGCCGGTCGCTCCTTACACTCCTGCGCGGCAAGCGGCGTGCGGTGCGCCCCTTTGCCGTGAGCTCTCCGACGCTCTCCTCTCCGGCGATCGCCGCACCTCACCCCACGACGCGCAGCACAATCACCAGCGGCGACTGGACGCTGATCTTCGGCAGCCAGACCGACAGGATCACCGACCCGGAGATGACCCGGATGGTGGACGGCATCCAGCGCCAGGTTCGCGCGCTGGAGCGGGGGTCCATCCGTCCCGAACTCTATCACCTGCGCGAAGACCCGGCATGCACGCGGGACGTCATCCATCAGCATCCAGACGTGGCCCGCAAACTTCACGCCGACTACGTCGCCTTCCTCAAGCGCGCGGGGATGGACGAAGGACACCTGCGCTTTTTGCGCGGGTTTTGAAAGAGTGACGGACCCGTCGTCACCGGCTTCCGGCTCCAGGGCGGATTCTGGTTGTCTCCGGCCGTTGAAAGTGTCACATTAGGGGCGACCGTCGCCGTGGACTTTCCCGGCGCTCAGTGCCAGATCACAAACCGGGAGCATCGTGCCCATGAACGGACGGATCGTCACGGACATCGTCTGCGACGAGTGCGGCGAGCAGAAAGACCTCGTCTGGGAATTCCTGGGCGGCTACGCCTTCGGGAACAACAACGTCTGCGTGGAGTGCGCGCGCAAGATCGTCGCCCAGCTTGAACTCGCCGAGCAGGAGGGCGGCGCGCCGATGACTTTTCTCTCCTGACCTCCGCCACACGCCCGCGCGTGAATCGAGGCCTCACGAGACCGCTCGCCCGAGCGGTTCGGCCTCGCCCCCCGAGGGGTCAACGCCGCTTGACAGGAAGGGGGGGGTATTCTATCATAAGAATACCTAAGGGACTGTCATCCCTACCCCTCTCATGCCGCGACAAGCCAAGCCCTTGCCCCCCGTCGAACTGGCGGTGTTAGGGCTTTTGCTCGAAGGCCCCGCGCACGGCTACGAGTTGTGGTCCCGCGTCGAAGCCAAAGGCGTGCATGCCTGGGCGGATGTGGGTTTCTCCTCCGTATATAACGTCATGGCGAAATTGCGCGCCAAGGGTTTCGTGGACTACCGGCTGCGCGAAAGCGACCGGGGCCTTCCCGTGAAGATCTACGCGGTCACGCCCGACGGCCGCGAAGCCTTTCACGCCGCCATCAGGGGTATCCTGGCCGATCCTCCCGTCGTACGCTCGATGTTCGACATCGCCCTGGCTCACATCCGCTATCTCGAAACGGACGAACTCATCGAGGCGCTCGGGCGCTACCGCGAGCGGCTGGAGAAGGAATTGCATGAAGCGGACGCAGCGATGACCCGGAGCGCGGAGCACCGCGCTGAAGCGGGGATGACGCTCATCCTGGGGCGCACGTGGACGCACCTGCGCGCCGAACTGACTTTCGTCGAGGGCCTGCTACGCTCGGTCGGTATCCAGCCTCCGACATCGGGGCTTGCACCGCAAACGGAATAGGCCGGCACGAAATCCATTCACCTATCGGGAGGACCCCGCCATGAACGTCGAAGCGCGGCTGCGCGAACTGGACATCACGCTTCCCTCACCACCCCAGCCCGCGGGCGCCTACGTCCGGGCGGTCCAAAGCGGGAATCTCCTGTTCATCTCGGGGCAGCTTCCGTTCGTCGAGAGTGCGCTCATGTACACCGGGAAGCTGGGCGCGGAAGTCACGACCGAAGAGGGCGCCGATGCCGCGCGTCAGGCGGCGCTCAACGCCCTCGCGGTCGCGGATGCGGAATTGGGGAGCCTGGACCGGGTTCGCCGCGTCGTCCGGCTGGTCGGCTTTGTGGCCAGCGCCCCCGGCTACACCGATCAGGCGCGCGTCATGAACGGCGCTTCGGAACTGATGCGCCAGATCTTCGGCGACGCGGGCATGCACGCGCGGCTGGCCGTGGGCGTGAACGAGCTACCCCTGGGCCCGCCCATCGAGCTGGAAGTCATTCTGGAAGCGGCGCAGGCGTAGCCGTCTTCCGGAGCCTCCCGAACGTGGACCGGAGCACCGCCCCGAATCCCAAGAGGCTCGCGGCAAAGAACACCAGCCAGCCGAGCCACGGCACTTCGTTCGCCACCGACAGGAGGAGCATCCCCAGCGCCAGCGTCAGAAGGGGTGAGCGCCCCTTGAGCGCCTCCCACGGGAGCTTACGGCCGACCAGGTATCCCACGCCCACGTAGCCGAACAAGAGAGCCACCGCCACGGCCATGATGACGAGTGGAATGAGCGGGATGCCGATGATCGTCAGGCACAGCAGGGCCAAAAACGGCGCGATGGCCAACACGCCCACGAGGCCCACCGCGGCCGTCTTCCAGGCGTTCTGCTCGGCCGCCGTCACGACGGCTTCCATCTGAGCGGGCAGGAGCGTCAGGAGCAGCATCCCCAGGGCCAGGAGAGCCACCAGCTTACCCATCCAGTAGAAGGCCTTGAGCGGCCCCCACACGACCGGAACGACCGAGGCCCATCTCAGCGCTTCGGACATGGCTTCGCCAGCCACCTCGATTTCGCTTCCGCCGATCTCGGCGCCCGGCTCCATCACGAGCCGTCCCCCCACGGCCACGGCATCGTTCCCGACCTGCCCTCCCGCCTTCACGATGACGTCCCCGCCGATGGCGACGGCGTCACCGCGCACCTCGCCGTGGACCGTCACGTCTCCGCCCACGGCCACGGCGTCCTGCACCTGTTCGCCCTCTTCCACGACCACGCTTCCGCCGATCCGGACCAGGTCCCTGGCCTCGGCCGGCGCGATGGCGGCCAGCACCGCGAAGAGCGCGCACACCAGGACAAAGCTTCGGTTCATCGCCACCTCCCTATGGCTAAGCGGGTCTTCAGGCCCTCCGTCGGAATCAGGATTCGTCCGAGATGAGTGGGAACCACTCGCGCAGGGCACGGACGAGCGCGGCGAATGCGGGATCGGTGCAGCGGTCGAGACGTGCGGCTGCCGTTAACTCCGAGTATACGGCGGCGGACCGCTTCAGGCCGCGTTCCCTCAATGCCGCGTGGAAGGCCCGTTTCGGGTCGGACGGGGGCCATTCGATGTCGTTGGTCACCAACCACTGTTTGATCTCGTTGGGGGAGCTCCAGCCCATCGTACGCGCCACATCGGCCAGATCGCTCCAGGCCCAAACCTCGAGCTCGGGATCGAGGACGAGGGCGACGGTGCGGTCGGCGAGGTCCATGCGAGCGAGCTGCACCCTTACTGCCTCGGATAGTTCTTTCGCCAGCGGCGGATCCTTCGTGCCGTAGTGCTCGCGGTCGAAGGCCATGACGAAGCGGCTGTAGCCCCTTGCGCGAGTGCGGACGAACGCTGCGCCCTCGTGGTGGACGCCGGAATCGCGATGAGGATGGGCGTAGACATCGTACGTGATGGGCCGGATGCCCAACTCCTGGGGACGGCTGAGCACGACGTCGAATACGGCCCGCATGTGAGAATCGGGCAGCAACACGAACAGGTCTCTTGTGGCGACTCCGTCCATGTCTAGCCGAGGATACCCGCGGCGTAGAGGACGCTCAGGTTGGGCTCGCCGTGCCAGTCTTTGAGGGCGGGGTGCTTATCGCCTCGGACGATATGCGTGGCGCCATCCTTGTCCTTGCTGAAGCAGAGCACCTCGGCGGGATCGGCGACGCTCAAGAGTACGGGCGAATGCGTGGCGACGAGGACTTGGCCGTCGTAGACGGACGAGAGAGAGTCGTACACCGCCTCGATGGCGCGGGGATGGATGCCATTCTCGGGCTCTTCGATGAGGTAGATGCGTTCGGAGGTTGGCAGGTACGCCACTATCGTATGGGCCAACAAGCGCAGTGTGCCATCCGACATGAGCCAGCCCGGCGTCTGGACGCCACTAGCCTCCTTTGCCATCAGATATGTCAAGCGCTCGACACCACCTCCTGCCTTCACGGTTGCCAGTTCGGGGATGATCGTGCGGACGTGGTTCAGCCATTGATCGAATCGAGGTCGGTCATTATGGTGCAGCCAGCCGACGACCGAGGCGAGGTTGGATCCATCGGCCTCAAGGGTTGGTGACGGCATGGCCGGACGGGGAAGGCGCATCGATGACGTATCGAGTAAAAGTGGTCGGATCCCCTCTATGAGCAACCGCTTGCACCAAGTTGCTACCGGAAACCGATCCTCCTCTTCAGGCAGGTTAGCCAGAACAGATTTATGAACCCCGAGGCGAAAAGGTGCATTCCACCCGGTAGTTTCACTACGGAAGTAGTCATTCCCACCTGCGGTCTTACTGACTATTCTTCTCCATCCCTTACGTGCTTGTGGCGTGACCACCCAGCGTGGACTAAGAGGCGGCGTCTCAAGAGATATCGGCAAGGGGGGATCCATTAAACCAAGGCGTTCGAGACGCTTAGAAGACGAAGGACCTTGAAGCAGCCACAGGTTTTCCGATACGAACTCCGGTACATGAGCCGGGTTGATGAAGACCTCGTAGCGGCATAGCGAGTACTGGTTGGGGAGCTTGCGACGTAATTTCTGAGGGATCGATAGCTCAAGGGCGATCCCGAACCCGTTGGTGTTTTGCGTTTTGCCACCCTTGGGCACCGAACCGAAAAAGACAAGATCTTGGCCCGGCGCACGCGACAGAACCGCAGTTTCTAGCCCTTCGGTCAGGAGGTCACGCACGAAGGACAGTGCGTCAAGGAACGCTGTTTTTCCTGACGCATTTGGACCCACCAAGATGCAGAGACCCCCTAGACTTTGAGACACCTGAGCCAGAGGTCTGTAATTCTCTATTTCAACACGAGTCAACATCCCGTACTCACGATGCCCCGTTCCGCGAACGCGGGGCAAGGCGTTCCGCAATGGCCCGGCGAAGATATTTGTCGAAGCCGTACTTCGCCTTGGAGGCGAGGCTCTCGAAGAAGAGGCCATCGGGCCGGTAACAGAAGGAGGGGTCCATGTAGCAGTTGATGGCGCAGCCTTCGCAGAAATCGTAGCGGCCCTGCATTCGGAGTGCGCGGCCGACGGCTGGGGAATCCAGCAGTTCCCGGAGGTTATCCCTGATGGGGATGCGCTCGGTGTGGTGATGGTAGCAGGGAAGCAGGAGGCAGCCATCGGGGGAGACGGCGATGGTGGAGGTGACCGCCCGGCATCGGGGCTTGTCGATCCGGTTTCCGCCTTGCCGACGCAGGCTGAGGAAGGCGCGGTTCAGGTAGACGTAGGGCTCCCACGCGTAGCCGGCGATCTCTTGAAATTGCGCTTGTGTGAGCGACCCGTTCCCGCCGAAGTACGTGAACTCGGGGTTGACGATCAGAATCAAGCGACGCTCCTGCGCCAGCCGTACCATGCTCTCCATCTCGCCGACGTTCGCCTGCGTCACGGTGAACAAAACGTCGGGCGTCTCGCCCAGCCGCTCCGCCAGATCGAGCGCCGTCATCACCTCGGCCCAGTTGCCGCTGCCGCGCTGAGCATCGTGCGCCCCGAGATGGGCCGAATCGAGCGAAAAGTGCAGCAGGTCAACCAGACCGCGCAAGGCGTCCGCCCGTCGGGGGTAGAGCGTACAGTTGGTGGTAATGCTCGTCCAGTAGCCGAGGGACTTGGCCCAGGCCAGTGCGTCGGGCAGAGCCTTGTAAAGGAGGGGTTCTCCACCCGTGAAATCCACGAAGCGGGCGCCGACCTTCCGCGCCTGAGCTACGACGGCCTTGAGCGTCGCCAACGAGGAGCCCACGGGATCGGTCGGTTCCGGCTGGAGTGGGATGTTGCAGTAGTGGCAGCGCAGGTTGCAGCGGTACGTGACGTAATAGTGCAGCAGGAGGGGTGGGAGCCTCACCGCCTTTCTCCTTGCGGTCTCGATGCACCGTGACGCTGACGCTGCGCCGATTGTCCCCGCCTGCGCCTCCCGTAGCGTCGGCTGCGCGGCTTCGATGGGGGTGGCGGCGCTTCCATCGGCCGCCCGCGCCAGGCGGTCTCACGCGGACCCAGTACCGTCCACAATCCGAGCGCCATGACGTAGAACGGGTATCCCACCAGCACGAGCAGCCACGACCACACGAGCCTGGGCCGACCCGCAAACGCGGCGCCACGGGCCAGGAGCAGGAGGTTCCCCAGCGCGAGCGGTCCGGCGCCCAGCACCCCGAGCCAGCCATTCCCGAGCGCTATGACACTGCCTATGGCCCCGAGCGTCCCCAGCGCGCTCAGAAAGGCCACCAGCGACGAACCGAACAGCCACGGGTCCGTCCGGTAGCCATGGCGCGCCCACCGCGCCCGTCGCCGCAGGAGCGTCCCCAGACCCGATGAGGGTAAGACCAGCACCGTCGCCGCGCGACCGCCGGCCCAGCCAACGGCGCGGCGTCCTGCGCGCTGAACGAGACGCATGTCCTCGTTGGGAGCGAAGCCCAGCGCGCGGTAGCCACCGAGGTCTTCCATGACTTTCCGCTCGTAACTCAGGTTTTTCCCGAAACCCGACAGGGGCCGTCCGAGGCCCGTCCATCCCGCAGCCACCGTCTGGAGCAGGAGCAGCTCCCCCGCCTCAAACCACGACAAGAGCCGCCCCAAGCCCGTCTTCGTACCCGCGGGGAGGGCCAACCCGCAAATGAGGCGCTCGCCATGCGGGGGTAGCCTCGAGACGTGCTCCGCCACCCACGTCGGCGATACGCGTACGTCCGCATCCGTCGTCAGAATCACCGTCCCCGTCGCGCGCCGCAACCCGTAGTCGAGCGCCCCCTGCTTGCCCGTGATGCCCGGATCGAGGGGCGGCGTCTTGAGCACACGCACCCGAGGGGGGCCTTTCGCGGCGCGCCTAGCACGCTCCGCCGTGCCATCCCCAGAGCCGTCGTCAATGACCAGGATCTCGAGCTGATCCAGCGGATAGGTCTGCCGGGACAGACACCCCAATGCGGCCTCGATGTTCTCCGCCTCATCGCGCACCGGGAGCAACACGGAGGCCTTTGGGTGGAGAGCCAGTTTCCCGGGGCGGACACCCCGGACGCGAAGCGCCAGCACGGCGGCAGCCAAGAGGTAGAGCACCCCCGGCGCCGCCATCAGAAGCCCCCACCCGCTCACCGGACGAGGTCTTTCAGATAGGGCCGGATGGCACCCATGAAGGTCGAGGGCGAGACGAAGGCCGTCGTGGCGAAGTACTGATACCAGCCGCAGCGCCGCTCGCAGACCTTCATCACTCTACGGAACTCCAGGGCCTCGGGAGATTCGATATACGCCATTAAGTCCTGTTCGACGAGGTTCACGGGCTTGGTGCCCAGGATACGACATGGGTAGAAGAGAGCGCCGTCGGAATCGATGATGATCGAGGACGCGCTGCAGCCGTGGGGCTTGGCAATCTGCTCCAGGTACGGCTCGGGGGTGATCACCGTGTCGGGAAAGCGGTTATCGAGCGCCCGGCAATCGCGCCTGAACGCCTCGATCTCGGGGTATTGGTTCTTGGTGCGATCCAGATGCACCGCGGGCATGATGAGCGCCTTGGCGCCCGCGCGAGCGCAGCGCTCGATCTTCCACGGGAGTTCCGGCAGGTCCCGCGCACGGACGACGATCTGAACGCAAACGGTCGAGTGCCACCTGACGTATTCTTCCAGCTCGTCGAACATCTCCAGATTGCGGTGCCCCTCATCAATGGAGATATGCAGGAAATCGATGTAGCGCGTCAGCCGCTCCATCGGCCGCTCTAGGAGATTGCGCTCGCTAGTCACGAACAGGATGTAGAACGGCTGCTTGTGCGCGAACCGGAGCACCTCTTCGATATCGTCGCGCAGAAGCGGGTCGCCCCCTTCCAGCGCGAGCATGGCGGTGCTGGAACGCCCGATATTCTCGATCACGCGCAGCGCGTCTTCGGGCGAGAGTTCCGGTTTCGGCTCACGCCAGATCTCACAGTAGCTGCAGGTGAAGTTGCAGCGGCGGGTGATCTTGTAGGAGGCGTAGAACGGATAGCGGATATCGCCACTGGCGAGATTCCGCATCGTGTAAGCCGCCGTCCGGGCGTATTTACTTACCGGGAGATAGCGCATCAGCATCCACCCTCGCTGTATCCGTGGCCCCGGCAGGGGCGACCGGGACGCTCCGCCCCAGCGCCCGGCCCTTCCACTCGAACCGGGTCAGATGGCCGCCCAAGACCGCGAGCACGATAACGGGCGCGTGCAGGAGTTGAGCCGGTAGAAAATAAGGTAAAAGCCCGAAGCGGCGGAACCGCCAGGCACCCACGCCCATGACGAAGGCTTCAACCCCTCCTTTGGCCAGCCACGCCCAAAGGGGCGCGCTGAACGCCCTGGGTGCGGCAAGAGCGAAAGGAAGCGTCGTGGACAAGAGCGCGAAGAACCCGAAGGCGCCCGTCAAGAAAATGACGAAAGACGGCCGGTAGGCGGTGCCCTTCGAGGCCCAGCGCATCCGCTGCCGCCAGAACGCGCGCCAGGAGGCTTCGGGCCGCGTACAGACGAAGGTTTCCGGCTCAGACGCGAAAGCGGCGCGCCAGGAGGTCCGCGTGGCAATCCGCGTCATGAGCATGGCGTCGTCACCGGAGGTAAGGCGCCGCGCCTCCCCGAACCCGTCCACCGCTTCATAGGCACTGCGGCGGTAGGCGAAGTTGTTGGCATTGGCATCGCAGGCCCAGCCCAAGCCCAGGGCACCGGCTCGACAAAAGGTGTGGGTGAGAAAATCCAGCGCGTTCATACCCTGAAGAAAACGCCATCGCACGCCCTTCAGGTCGTACTCAGTCAAGCCCACAACGACCCCCACGTCGGGCGTCAGGTGGCGCACGAGTCCCCGAACCCAGCCCGGTCCGGGCACGCAATCGGCATCCGTCGTCGCAATCACCTCACCGCTCGCGGCCTCGATTCCCACCTCGACGGCGTGCTTCTTGGGCGCAACGCCAGCCGGCGGCTCGGGGGCCCGAATGCCCCGGATTCGGTCATCCCGCCCCGCCCACTCCGAGACGATGTCCGCGGTGGCATCCGCCGAGTGGTCGTCCACCACGACGATCTCCAAGCGGTCCGTCGGGTACTTTTGTTCGGATAGCGCTGCCAGACACGCCCCGATGTTTTCCTCCTCGTCACGCGCCGGCACGACGACGCTGACCGAAGGCTGGACGTCCGAACGCCCGCGCCGCAGCCGCCACAAGCCCACCGCGTAAGCGATCAAGAATCCGCCGTAGAGCGCCCCCGTGACGGCCAGACCGGCGGTCGCCGCGTGTGCCAGGGCTTTCACGCGATGGGCCCCACGCTCACGAAGAGCCCACCTTTAAGCCCCTCCGAGCAGTTGGTGCACATGGCGATCCCCGGACGCCGCTCCATCACCCGCCGCCGGAAGGTCTGGTAGGCCGCCCCATGCCACACCGCAGAGAAGGGTTGGCCGTTTGCCGCCTGGCCCAGGGGGAATTCGGCGTCCTTATCGAAGCAGCAGGGGGTGACGGTCCCGTTCCAGTTGACGACGGTGTTGAACCACAGATGCCGGCAGACGTTGGGAAGGCTTTTCGCCTTCATGCGGAAGCCGCCGTCGGGCGAGCGTTCGTAGCGGCTGAACCGCTCGTCACCGGGCAGGTAGGTCTGCGCTTCCCCCTCGGTATAGACCTGACAGGTCTTGACCGCAAGCCGCTCGACTCCCAGCTCTCTCGCCAGCCTCTGGATGTCTTCCAGTTCGCTTTCGTTGTGACGCATGACGATGAACTGGAGGGTTAAAAGCGGCGTGGGGCTCCCCAGTTCGTGCTTGACCCGCTGCACGTTCTGGATGTTCTGAAGCACGCGGTCGAAATCCCCGCCTTTGCGGTAGACGCGATAGGTCTCGGACGTCGCCCCATCCAGCGAGACGATGAGCTCCCGCAAACCAGAGCGCACGAGCGGCGTGGGGTCGGCCTCCATCGCGCGGGGCCAATTGCCGTTGGTGCTGGTCATGGTGGGGATGCGCTTGCTCGTCGCGTAACGCACCATCTCGCAGAAATCGGGGTGCAGGAGTGGCTCGCCCTGGTTCCAGAGCAGAAGCAGGCACAGCCGGTCGGCCAGGGTGTCCACAGAACGCCGAAAGGTTTCCAGATCCATGTATCCCCGCGGCCGCGTGAGCGTGAGCGCCCCCGATGGGCAGAGCGGGCAGCGCAGGTTGCAGACATCGGTGGGCTCGGCCATCAACACCGGCGGCGTACCCCAGACGACCGCCCGCCCGGTCCACCGCGAGAAGTGCCACGAGGCGGTCACCATCGCCAAGTTGGCCAGCCTGCGGGGCGTGAGCGCCCAGCCGAACTTGCGCCAGGCGTAAGCGGCACGCGCGGCGAGGGTCACGCCTCGCTCCCCGAGGGGGTCGCCAGAGGAGCGTTCGCCGGCCAGCGGTAAGTCCCGAGTACGCCCAGCAGGTGCGCCGTAGGAAAGGCGATGACGTGCAAGAGGCTCCCCAGCGGGATCCAGCGCTCCAGCGCGCGAACCTTGAAGGCCCGGGTCCCCCGCGTCATGACCAGCGCGTCCACTCCGAGCTTGGCAGCCAGCGCAAGGACCAAGGGCATCGGATCTCCCCCTCCGAGCGCATCAAAGGCCGCCCAGACGAGAGCCAGGTAGAACGCCACGACCCACAGCCCGCAAAGGATCTGCGTAGGCGCCTGCCAGAGCGCTTTCGCAGCGCGGCGGACCAGACGGTGCGAACGCGCCGCCGTCGTGCCGCGATCGGGGAGCGTCCACACGAGCGCCCCCTCCAGTGGACAGAAAGCGACCCTCCATTGCGTCCTCTTGCGCAGCTCGTGCAGCAGCAACACGTCGTCCCCGCCGACGACACCGCCGATGCGCGAGAAACCGCCGACTTGGTCGAAAGCCTCGCGGCGGTAGGCCAGACTCCGCCCCGTGCACGCCAGCGGCCAGCCCAGGCCGATCGCCGAGCGAGCCAGGATGGGCACCAGAAGAGATTCCAGCGCGGCCAGGTGCTCGAGGGCCGTCCGCGCCCCGGCAACCGGTGAGGCGCCGACGACCATGCCGACTTCAGGGGTGCATCGGCTCACCATCGCCCGGAGCCATCCCGTCTCAGCCCAGCAGTCCGCGTCGGTCGTCGCGATGATCTCCCCGCGCGCTTTCGTCATCGCCGCTGCAAGCGCACTCTTCTTCGGGCAGCGGTAGGGCCCCTCGGAACGCTTGAGGACGACCTGTATCCTCGCGTCACGCGCTGCATGCATTCGGGCGACCTCGCAAGTCGCATCCGTCGAACGGTCGTCGATGACAATGACCTCGTAGCGATCGCTCGGATAATCCTGCCTTAGAAGCGCTTCGAGGCAGCGGCCCAACGTCCGCGCCTCGTTCCGGGCCGCGACCAGAACCGAGACGAAAGGGGTCGCCTCGGGTGTGGCCGGAGGGCGCTCCCGCGCACGGCGAACGTCCCGCCGCCAGCCCCAAAGCAGAACGGCCAAAAGCAGCGTGTAGCCCGCCGCCAGCGTCAGGAGAAACATCAGAAATCGTTGTAGCCGATGATGAAACGGAACTCGTGACGCAGTTCGTCCCCCCTTGGCCCCGAAAGATCCTTCCCAAGGACGTTGCGCAACTGTCGGTGCCGATAATCGAAAACGGCGAGCAGATCGCGGATCGGCTCGTAGACGAGCCGGGTCCGAAACGCCGTTTCGCGCTCACGCTCGCCCGCGAGAAACTCGCCCCCCGCGCCGGCTTGCACCGACGAGCCAAGACGCAGGTCCCCTCCGAAGTTGGCTCCCGGCGGATTCGCTCCGTGCCGCCGACCCCAAAGCGCCAACTCGACCCGGAGAGACCGATGGGGCCGATGCCGCGCCTCAAGATACCACTCGTCCGAGTTGGGATCAAGCCAATGCCCGAGCGAGGCCCGCCAGTTGGTGAAGGCGTTGACCCCGAAGGTGTGGGTGTAGACGAAGGGGTCCAACCGCGCGTACTCGAAGCGGAAGTCGGTGTTCACGAGCCGCCAGGGGTCCACCCAGAAGGCACCGCCCAACCAGGCCAGCTTGTTGCCGAAGAAGCTCGTGCCGACCTTCGACTTGGTCAGGTCGTCGATGAAGAGCGCCCCGTACATTTTGATTCGGCGGGGCAAGCGGGCCTCCAGGTCCAGCGCCGCGGTGGCGTTGTCGCGGTCTCCCTGGTCGCGCTCTGCGGCCCGCAGGACGATGGCGGGGTTGAAGTACGCCATGTCCAGACCCCGGTCGCCGTAGATGACGACCTCGCTGGCGGCCACATCCAGCCAGTCGGTCGCCGCCACTTCCAGCCGGTGCGCGGCGATGGCCTTCTTTCGGAAATCCTTGCGCAGGAGGGGTCCGACCTGGTAAATCTTCAAGGAATCGAGTTCTTCGGTGCGCAAGACGCCGCCCAGCGCGATGTACTTGAGCCGACCGTAATGCGTTTCCAGCTTGACCATCGTGAAGGGAGGCGCCGAGGGCGAAAGGATCAGGCTGCCGCGCGCACCGGGGCCCCATTGGAGCGCATCGCGGCCGAATTCGATCAGAAACCACCTCAGGCGGACCAGTACGTAGGCAAGGCCCTCGTCGTAATCGGCGAAATCGTCGCGCAGCTTGACGAAGCCGACGCGCCGTGTGCTGAGGACATCGGGGGTGTTGTAGAACTTGGTGCCCCGCTCCCGCGTCTCGCGAAAGCGGCTATAGAAGGCGAACGTCTCCCCCAGCGTTCCTCGGGCGATGCCCCCGCTGGTGGTCACGCGGGTCGTCTCGCGCAGGTCGCCCCGCTCCACGATCGCCTCGCCCTTGACCATCAGGTCCACTTCCAGCGTGGCGTCGGACCTCTCCCAGCGGGCCAGGGGGCCGCCTCTCAGCAACCTGCGGAGCCCACGCTCGCGATCGGGACGTTTCCCCTTGAGGCCTGCGTCCAACGCCTCCAACTCGATAGCGAATTCGTCGGCGAGCCACACGAGATCCGCCCGTTCGACCGACGACAGGCCCGGCTCCTGGTCGCGCGCGCCCCACACCCGGTCGAGGGCACGGGCGACGTCGAGCCGGGAGAGCGGCCGGGTGCCATCGGCCAGGCGGGGCAGGAGGCCCTTGGCCTCCCAGCGTTCGAGGGCATCGTAAGCGCGGTGATCGAGAGGGAGGTAGGTCGAGACGGGTTCCGCGGCCCGTAGCGCCCCAGCCGAGAGGCAGGACAAAAGGAGAACTGCCAGGAACCTCTGAGGCCGGTCGGACATCAACGCGGAGGATACACCCCATCCTCGAGGCGTGTCAAGGGAGGAGCGGGTGGGCTAAACGCGCTACGCCCTAGTTTCGGCGGGACGGATTTGGGCGACGTGAGCCTCATCGAGGAGGCGCATCGCGCCCGTGTCGGCCAGAAGCGGGAAGCACCGAAACGGCTCGTTCATGGCATCCCGAAGCCGCCCGTCCACATCCAGAAAAATCACGCCGCGCAGCGTCCCCACCTATGCACCCATCCCACCATGACCGAGACCTTCTCTCGCAGCACGAACCCGTCTTCGGCCGCATCCGCCCCTTACGCCAGCATCACCGCCATTTCCGAACCGAGGCTACGCCGAATATATTTTCATCACCGGGGAGCGTCAAGCGCCATCAGGAAACATAGAGCGCGGACGAGGCCTCCCTTACAGGTGGGCTTGCCGCTGAGATGAAGGGAATGGCTGAGGAACCGACCGTCACGCATTACCACGTGGAATTGCAAAGCGGGCAGACGCTCCTTCTGGCGACGGCGGCGCCCCTTCTGCAACTGTGGGCCCGTGCTCGCAGACGGAGCGAGGCGTTGATCGTCACCGAGCGGATCGCTCTCAAGACGGCGGACGTGCGAAGCATCACGCTCCGCGGCAACGGGAAGAAGGAATCGGGGGACTAGCGATGGGCGGGCCGCCTCGCTCTCACCGGGTCCCAACGCGGTCGTTGCGCTCAGGTGCAGGTTGCGTCACTTTATCTTCTGAGGATCACTGACGACCTTTCCCGATTCGACGCTTAAGGAGCCACGCCATGCCCGACGACACCGAAGCCCTAGTGGGGCTGCCCATCGAGGAGCTGGACACACCCGCGCTCCTGGTGGACCTGGACCTGCTCGAAGCCAACATCAACCGCATGGCCGCCTTCTTCGCGAAGCAAGCATCGGGGCTGCGGCCGCATTCGAAAACGCACAAGTGCCCCCAGATCGCGCACATGCAAATCGAGGCCGGGGCGGTCGGGATCACGTGCGCGAAGCTGGGCGAGGCGGAGGTGATCGCCCAAAGCGGCATCACCGACATCCTGGTTGCCAACCAGGTCGTGGGCGCCAAGAAGATCGCGCGGCTGATCGAACTGGCGAAACGCTCGGACGTCATGGTCGCCCTAGACGACGCGGACAACGCGCAGATGATCTCACAGGCGGCGCTCGCAGCCGGGACGCGGGTGCGCGTGCTGGTGGAGATCGACAGCGGCATGGGCAGGTGCGGCGTCCTTCCCGGCGAGCCGACGCTCGCGATGGTGCAGAAGGTCCTGGAGCTGGAGGGCCTGCGCTACAGCGGCCTCATGGCCTACGAGGGCCACTGCGTCCTCGAAGCCGACCCCGAGGCGAAAAAGGAGAACACGCTGCGCCACCTGGGGGAGCTTTTCCGCACGAAGGGGATCGTGGACGAGGCCGGCATCGAATCGCCCATCATTTCCTCGGGGGGGACCGGGACCTACCATATCACCGGGGCGCACCCAGGTGTGACGGAAGTGCAGGCAGGGACGTATGCGACGATGGACGCCCGCTACAAACAGAACATGCCCGAATTCGACAACGCGCTCACGGTCCTGGTGACCACGATCTCGCGACCGAACTCGGAGACCTTGATCACCGATGCGGGCATGAAGGCCGTCACGCCGGAATTCGGGATGCCCGCCGTCGTGGCGCATCCCGAACTAGAGGCCCAAAGTCTTGCGGAGGAGCACGGGTCGTTCTCCGTGAGCGACGGCGCCCGCGCGCCAAAGGTGGGCGATGTTTTTCAGGTGATCCCCGGCCACGGCTGCACCACCTTCAACCTGCACGAATGGCTTTTCGCGCATCGGGCGGGCGCTGTCGAGGCGGCCTGGCCCGTTGCCGCGCGGGGCAAGTTCCAGTAGAGGTCGGAGCGAACGGCGTCTCAGGTCGGACTGACGACGAGCCAGACGCCGTAGACCACCAGTGCGCCGAAGACGACACGCCGGAATTTCACCTCGGAGACGCGCGGCAAGAGCCGTTTGGCGAGCCATGAACCCAAAAAGGCGGCCCCCATGAAGAGTGCAATGGTCCGGGCGCTGAGGGTTTCCATTCCGACCCCCGTCGCGAAGTAGACGCTGATCCGCGTCGCGTCGACGATGAGAGCGATGGCCGCGGACGTAGCGATGAAACGCTCCCTGGCCAGATCCGTGGAGATGAGGACCACCGAACGGATCGCTCCCTGAAGCCCGATCATCCCCGCCGTGAGCCCGGAAAGGAGGCCGCCCAGGACGAGTGTGGGGCGCCTATCCGGCAGACGCAGGGTCTTCCCCCACAAGCCCAGGAGCGCGTAAACTGCCAGGACCCCGCCGAAGAGGAGGGTAATGATGGGCGAGCGGAGTTGTCCCAGGAGTTGGGCGCCCACCGCTGCCGCCACCATGCCCGGGATGCCGTACCAGAGGACGAAGGACCTCTCCACGTGCCGCCGGAACAGCACGAACCGTGCGAGGCTGTTGGCGCCGTGGAATGCCGAGACGAGCACGATGGCATCCACCAAAGGCATAAAGGCGGCCGCCACAGGGGTGATGAGCGTGGCGAACCCGAAGCCGGTCAGGGTCGCCCCGAAGGCGGCGACAGCACCGCACCCGAGCAGCGCCGCGAGCGCAATCGGCGTGAGCATGACGGAGGTCCTTTCCGGGCGGACGCGTGCGGGCAACGCGCCGCAAGCCGTATTTAACTCAGGTCGGGACGCCCCAACTCTTCAACGCGTTCCGCGACGATTCCAACGCCTTGCCGCCCTGACCCCGAAGTCCTTTCCTTGACCTTCCTCCGGGAGCCCTCTATCATACAGGTGTCTACACCTGGGGAGGTGACCATGCCCGCCGCGGAGTCTCTCTCGTGAGCCCGCACCATCGCCGGGGCCGGTGGGCTCTGGCGCTCGGCGCCGTGGGGGTGATCGCACTGGTCGCTTGTGCGGCGACGCGAGGGCCGATGATTGGGGACACCGACGTTCACGCGGAACTGATCGCGTCGCTCCGTCAATCGGGCGAATCGGTGAAGCGCATCACCAATGAATGCAGGAAGTGCCACAAGCCGTCCAGCGAGGTCGCACCCCGCATCCCCATGCGCGATCTGTTCACCGACCGACGCAACTGTCTGAAGTGCCATAAGTGACGACCGGGGGACGATGGCGAGCCCCCGTCCCATCCTTCGAGCGGTCGTCAGACCTCGCCAGTCCAGTTCACGAAGCCACCGCGCCGGCTTTCACGTTGTTGCCCTTGATCAGCAGGTAAAGCTGGATCAAGAGCAGCGTCACCTGGAATTCCACCCCACCCATCGGATGCGTCTCCGAAGGCAGGAAGCTCCACTGGCCCCAGTGCACCTTGGTGATCGCGCCGAGCATGACGGGCACGAGCAACAGCGCGCCAATGCGCGTCATCCAGTCTTTGGAGAACCCTCCCAAGAGGACGAGCAGCGCCCCGACCGTCTCTACGGTCGCGAGCAAGGCTATCATGGCAACGGGCGCCCCCATCATCTGCGCCATCTGGTTCAACATCGGGAACTTTCCCACGCCGTGATACAGGAACACGCTGGCCAGCGCGAGGCGCAGAAGTCAATGCGCTCCGGGAGCGATACAATCGAGGAACCTCATGCTGCCGCCTTCCTCCCTTTTTCGAGGGCCGCCGAGCCGTGCGCCCTCATCTGTCGTACCGGCTGGAGCTTCACCTTACGACCGCAAACGTACGAGGTAACGATCCGCCGCACGCGACGACAACGGGAGACCGAGCCGAGTACTGGATGAGACCGGGTGGAAACACGTCTGGAGAGTGAAGAAGAATCTGTCATGAATAAAGAAGGGGCGGACGCCCCTTTTGGCCCCCTCCCCTTCTACCCTCTTTCGGCTATTACATGGCCTTGAATTCGACCTCTTTCCACTCGCCGTCGGTCTGGACTTCTATCTTGGACGGCAGGAGGGCGTTGGCCTTTTCCATCATCATCCCGGTGACCCGCGCTTCTCCTTGCATGTACGCCTCGAACGCCGGAGCGGGTGCCAGGATGATGGTAACGGTCCCCGGCTCCGCGTCCCACACCCCCACGGGCAAGCCGTTCTTCGCGCACTTCATGGCGCACATCTTGTGACGTTCCCCGGGTTGACCACCGCTCATGGCAAAGCAGGCCACATCCACGAGCTGGCCCATGACGGTGACCTCTTGCGGCTTCTCCTCCTCCATCATTTCGGCCATTTCGGCTTCTTCTTTTTCCATCTGCTCGGCTTCCTGGCCTCGGACGGGCCCGCCCCAAGCCACAAGCGCCGAGCAGACCGCGAACGACGCAAACTGAATCCAGCGTCCGTGCCTCATCTTTGCTCCTCCCCCTAGCTTGGTGAGCTTACGACCCGCCAAGCACTATGCACACGCTCAACCCTTCCCGGATGCCCGGTCTCGTCAAGAGCAATCTAGACGGAACGAGCGAAATCGGCAACCCCCGCGTATAGAGCCCTCTTGCCTCCATCAGCATGGGGTGGGGTTAGACCGACGCGCCACGCATTTTGCCCTGCGAGCTTTTCGATGGCCAGACACAGCCTGAATCGCGGCCTGGCACGTCGCTTACAGCCTCACGATGTCTGAGACCAACGCCCTATCTCGACAAGGGCATGCGCTATTCTCTCCCGCAGCGCTGCGGCCCCCTCCGGCGTCCAATCATAGAAGCCCTTCCCGGTCTGCACCCCAAGCTCGCCCCGTTCGACCTTCTCCCGCAGAATGGGCGGCACCTCCGGCGAAGCTTCCAGATGCGGATACAGCTCCTTAGCGATGGCCAGGAGCAGGTCCCACCGCGCTAGCTCGAAGACCTCGAAGATGCCCGCCACAGCCCACCGCCGGCCGATGCTCGTCTTGATTGCGGCGTCCACGTCCTGAGCGCTGGCAATGCCCCCTTCCACGATCGAAAGAGCCTCCCGCAAAAGCGCCAACTGAAGGCGGTTGATGATGAAGCCGGGCACTTCTTTCTGCACCATGACGGTGCGCTTCCCCAATCGCGTCAACACGTCAATCACAGTGCTGACCGTCTCATCGGAGGTCTCCTGGCTTGGGACGATTTCAACGAGCGGGATCAAATAGGGTGGATTGACGTAATGCGCCACCAGCACCTTATCGACCCGCCGGACCCGTTCAGCGATCTTGCTCGGCATGAGCGAAGACGTGTTGCTCGCCAGGATCGTGTGCTCTGGACAACTTCGGTCAAGCGCCTCGAAGATCTCCTGCTTCAGCGGCAGATCCTCGTACACCGCCTCGATGACCAGGTCTACGTCCCTAACCACCTCTTCGAGCACCGTGCTCGCATAGATCCTCTCCGGAACACCCTTTGCCCTCTCGCGGTCCACCCATCCAAGCTCCGTATGCTTATCGAGGTTCGCCCGGATGTTGGCCAGGGCGCCCTCCAGCTTCTCCTCGGTGAGATCGTTGAGGTGGACCTCATAACCCGCAAGAGCAAATTCCTGCGCGATCCCATGCCCCATCAAGCCAGCGCCCACAACGGCCACGCGCCTGATCTCATCGGCGATCATATGGTTCTCCCCTCATGAGATTACGGTTGCAGGAAACCGAGTGGCCCTCCGATACGTTCGGGAGAGAGGTCGTCGGACGCGGATAGCTAGGGTATCACCCGAATCGCGCCGCCCTCGACGGACTCCGGAGCGATCCCCCCGATCTCTTTCGCCCCCTCGACGCCGCGCTCGCGCAGCGCCTCTTCCAGCACCTTAGCACGCTCGGGCGGCACCACGATGAGCAGACCGCCGGAGGTCTGCGGATCGTAGAGGATCTGGTCGGCCAGTTCGGGCAGGCCGTCCGCCCATGAGACGATGGAATCCACGTAGTCCTTGTTCCGCGCGTAGCCGCCGGTGCGCGCGCCCTTCGCAGCCAGATCAAGGGCCTCCTCCATCACCGGCACCTGGCTGTAGCGCACGACCGCACGCACGTTCGCCGCACGGACGATCCAACGGAGGTGACCCAAGAGCCCGTAGCCGGTCACGTCCGTGGCGGCGTGAACGCCGACCGCGACCATCGCCTCGCTGCCCGCGCGGTTGAGGGTGGTCATCACGGCCACCGCCCGCGCGATATCGGCCTCGGTCGCCAGATCGGTCTTGAGTGCATGGGACATGATTCCGCTGCCCAGTGGTTTGGTCAGGACCAGCCGATCGCCGGGTTTCGCGCTCGCGTTGGTGACGACCTGATCGGGGTGGACGATGCCCGTCACGCAAAGCCCGTACTTGGGTTCGGGATCGTCGATGGAGTGGCCGCCCAGGATGGGCACACCGGCCTCGGCCGCCATCTCCGCCCCGCCGCGCAGGATCTCGCCCAGGACCTCCATCGGCACCGTCCGCGACGGGAAGGCGACGATGTTGAGCGCAAACAGGGGCTTTGCGCCCATCGCGTAGATGTCGCTCATCGAGTTGGCCGCCGCGATCCGACCGAAAGTGTACGGATCGTCCACCACCGGCGCGAAGAAATCCATCGTCTGGACGACCGCCTGACCGTCACCCAGTTCGTAAACCGCGGCATCGTCCACGGTTTCGGTCCCCACCAGGACGCGAGGATCGCTCACCGAGGCGAGATGGCGTATGGCGCGCTCCAGGTCACCCGGACCCAGCTTGCACGCTCAGCCGCCGCCGTGGCTCAGCGCCGTCAGCCGGAGCTTGTCTTTCTCGGTCAGAGGCATCGGGGTTCTCTTCGGTCTATAAACGCGTGACGTGCGGGAGCGACCGGTCCTTGATGGCGTTGCGGGTGTCCACGATCGCCCGAGCGAGCCGAGCCACGCGCGCGTAATCCACGCGGGTGTGATCCGTCGCGACGATCACCACATCCGCACCCTGAAGCACCTCGTCAGTCAGGGGGACGGAGGCCTCGGTCGGCCGCGCCCCCCCGGCGTGCGCGGTGGGCCCCAGGGGCACCTCCGGGATGAAGGGGTCGTGGTAGGAAACCAGCGCCTGCCGTTCGCGCAAAAGCTTCATGACGGTGAGCGCGGGCGATTCGCGCCAGTCGCCCACGTCACGCTTGAACGCAACACCGAGCACCAGGACCTTCGATCCCTTGAGCGGCGCGCCCCTCTGATTGAGGACATCGGCGACCAGGTCCACGACGTGGTGAGGCATCTGAGCGTTGATTTCGCCGGCAAGCTCGATGAAGCGCGTACCTATGCCGTATTCCCTGGCTTTCCACGAGAGGTAGAAGGGGTCTATGGGGATGCAGTGGCCGCCCACGCCGGGTCCCGGATAAAAAGGCATGAAGCCATAGGGCTTGGTCCGCGCGGCCTCGATGACCTCCCAGATGTCGATGCCCATGCGCTTGGCCAAGAGCGCCATCTCGTTGACCATCGAGACGTTGACGATGCGAAAGATGTTCTCCAGAAGCTTGCAAAGCTCGGCGACCCTGGGAGAACTGACCCTGTGCACCGAGCGCACGAATGTCCCGTAGAGCACGGCGGCGAGATCGGCACACGCCGGCGTCACGCCCCCCACGACGCGGGGGATGTCGGCGATGCCGTAGTCGCGGTTGCCGGGGTCGAGCCGTTCGGGAGAGAAGGCCAGAAAGAAATCGCGTCCGACTTCGAGGCCGCTGTGCCGGAGAATGGGCAGCAGAACCTCCTCGGTCGTGCCGGGGTAGGTGGTGCTCTCCAGGATCACGAGCATGCCCCGGTGGAGGTGCCTAGAGACGTGCTCGGCTGTGGTCACAAGGTAGGAGATGTCGGGCTGATGGTGCTCGTCCAGCGGCGTAGGGACGCAGATCGTGACGCTATCGGCTTCGGCCAGGGCAGCGGGATCAGTCGTCGCGGAGAGCCGGCCTGCGGTGACCTCTCGGCTCAGCGCCTCATCGGATACATCATCAATGTAGGAGCGGCCTCCGAGGACGGCTTCCACCCGCTGGGGGAGGCGTTCGATCGCCGTGACCCCAAAGCCCGCCCTAGCCAACTCCACCGCGTGCGGCAGACCGACATAGCCCGCACCGTAGACAGCGACGCGCGCCTCGCGCGCCAGAAGGCGCCCCTTGAGCGTAGCAGCCGGGCCAGTCCGGGCTGTGGCGGTCTGCGCGTCCATCGGCGCGCCCGTCACGGCTTCCGGCGCCGGACTACCTGAGATTGGGGTGGTGTATCGGCGTCGACGGCCGAGGTGGTCTTGAGCGTGATCCGCTCGACCGGCTTGGTCATGATCTCGTAGCGGATGCTGGTGGGATTGGGGGCGACGAGATGGTAGCGCCCTTCGGTGTCGGTCGTGTCGAAGGCGACCGGCACTCGCATGCCCTCCGGTCCCTCGTACGCGAAGTAAACGATGAGCTCCGTCACCGGCGTGTCGGGACCCCGCAGAAGCACACGCCCCGACGCCACGTCCACCCCGTCCCGGAACATCCTGAGGGTGTCCTTGAAATCGAGGCGCATCGCCGCCCCGCGCTCAGCGACCGTGGTGCCGACGGTGGGAAGCGGGATCTCGCCACCCAGCATGACTCGCAGGGTGTCCTGTTGGCTCCGCCCGGAGAAGCGAAGGCGCTTCGTCCACTGCGCCTGCGCCTCGCCAGCCCAAGTCAGAAGGGCCGAAAGCGACAGGAGCCAGAAGAACCGATGCATGCTGCGACGGTGCTGAAGAACCCCTAGCATCACTCACTTCCCGGCCGCCATCGAAGCGGCCGGCGCCCTCGTTTTCAGTTGACGCCGTGACGCAATGCGTCGTTCCAACCTATCACGACCACCGGTCACCTCAGCCCTGTAGCCCCTCAAACGAAACGCGGCATCCGGACAACCGGTGCCGCGCTCGTAAGGCATGCCGGTACGTGCCCGAATCAGCGTATCTCGAACTCGCTCTTTTGGAGAATGCGCCGATCCCAGACCAGCTCTACCCGGTACTGGCCCGCCTGAAGGTTGGTCCCCAGGTCATTGGAGTGCATGACCTGGATGGCGTTACGGAAGTCGTTGTTGTCGTAAACGATAACGAAATCCCACTTCCCCACCTGGGGGAAGAAAGTCTTGTTGGGGAGCAGGCGATTGTTCCACACCAGCCGAATGGCGGGTTGGAAGAACCGCTGCACCGGGCTCTCGAACTCGGCGACGACAGCGATGTGGTCGAACTCGCCACCCAGCCGCTCGTCGCGCAGGAACTGGAACGCGCTGAAAAGGTCGTTCTCGTTGTCCAGTGACTTGACCCCGAAGACGATCTTCGAGCCATCCGCGCGCTTGGCGTTGCGCTTGCCAACCTTAACCCCGTCGGCCTCCATCGCATTCTTGAGATTGTCCGGAAGCGACGGCGGCTTCTCATCCGCCTTCGCCTTCGTTCCGAAGCGCAGCGGTTTGAGCACCGGCAGGGGCAGCAGATCGAAGCTGAACCGAGATTTATCCACGCGAACGGTATCGATTCTCTCGGTCGTGAAGAAGCCATCCTTCGTCAGCTTGAAGGTGTAGCGTTCCTCCGGGACGACCAGTCCGTCCCCCAAGGTCACCGGTGTGACGGCATCGACGAGCTGGCCGCTCCGATCGGTGAGCGTCTGCAAGATGCCGTTGAGGAAAAGACGCGCCTGATCCGGGCTGGAACGAACCGTGACCGTGACGAGGCCCTGAAGCTCGACCGGGATTCCCTTGATCTCATCGGCGCGGACGATGATCGGGAGCGTGCGCGTGAGAAACCCGGCCGCCTCGACTCTGATCTCGTGTCGGCCCGAGGGCACCTCGTCCATGAAGATCAGATCGTGGTTCTCCAGCAGCTCCTGCACGTCCTGAGGACGGTCGAAACGCAGCCGCCCGTTGGCCGCGTCATACTCGGTGACGATCTCGACGTTGGCATCCTCCGCGGCGACCGGGTTGCCATCGAAGAAGAACGACGCGCCTTGGGGGCGGACATCGAAGCGCAGGTTCCCGAAGCCGGACTTGGTGGTCTCATCTTCGGAGCAGCCCGCGATCATGAGCGCGAACGCCACCGCCAAGACGGGGGTCAGATAGCGACGCAAGCCTTTCATCATGCTCCCTCCCTTACAACCTGCCACAGGGCTCGGTTCTCGCACAGACTCACCCACCAATATACTACCCGTTTTCCGGCTGTCAAGCCCCCCGCCCACACTTCCGGTTACGAGAGGACCTCCCCTCCCAAGTCTAGCGGCCTCACGCGCTTGACGAGCCGCCCAATAGGACATTTCGTGGCAGCTAGTGGAGCTCTCCCGCATAACCCATCGAACTTCGCGAACGGCCGGCAGCCATGCTTGACGTGGACCCACGAGCGCTGACGGTGGATGCTGCACTCCTCGCCGCCTTCAGCGTTCAGCATAGCATCATGGCAGCCGAACGCATCAAGCGCGCCATGCGCCGCCTTATCCCCGAATCGGTCGAGCGGTGCGTTTACGTCGCTGTCTCCAGTGCGATGCTGGTCGCTCTGGCGGCGTGGTGGCAGCCGCTGCCGTCGGTGATCTACCGGATCGAAGGCGCCGTCGGGCTGGTGCTGATGGCGGTCGGTCTGGCCGGCGGAGTGCTCCTGCTCGCCACCGCCCGGGTGATCGACCTGCGCGAGTTCTTCGGAATGGCGCAGTGGCGTGCAGCGAGGCGCGGCGTCGGCCCTCCCGGCCTCGTCTTCCTCGACCGAGGACCCTACGGCCTGGTGCGCCACCCGCTGTACCTGGGCCTTCTTGCACTCGGCTGGGGCACGCCCACGATGACGGCTGGCCGACTGCTCCTGTGCCTGGCCTGGACCGCCTACATCGTCGTGGGCGCGCGGCTCGAGGAGCGCAAGCTGGCCCGGACCTTCGGTGAGCGCTACCGGGACTACCGCCGCCGCGTCCCCATGCTTTTGCCCTGGCCAAGGCCGTTCCGCTCCAAGCTCGACCGCACGCGCGCCTGATCCCTAGAGGTCCCTGATGGCGCAAGGCATCTCCCGGTAGTTTCCGATTCGCTCGTTGCGGCTTGGGAATCCGTGGAGGCTATGATCCCGATATGAGCCGCGCTAACGGAGGCCACGGGGTCAGCGCCCGCGCTACGAGGGCGGATCGAGCGCGTACGCCTCGACCTTCGCATCATCGAAGCCGAAGCCGAGTCCGCGCCCTTCCGGCAGCACCAGCTCGCCGCCCCGTACCTCGAGTTGCGTGTCGATCAGCCTGCGGAAATTATGCACCTGATCGTCAGGGAAAAACTCGACGTACCGGGCGTTTGGAGCGGCAGCGACCAGGTGGATGTGCAGATCGTGAAACCAGTGTGGCGAGAGCGTCACGCCGTAGCTGGCGGCGGTCGCCGCGATGCGACGGAACTCGCTGATGCCGCCGCACACGCAGGCATCCGGCTGGAGGATCGCCGCGGCGCCCTTCTCCAGCAACTCCTTGAAGCGCCACCGCCCCGCCTCAATCTCCCCTGTGGCGACCATAACGGGCGTCCGCTCCGCCAGCCGCGCATGGTTGTCGATGTCGTCGGGACTGAAGGGCTCCTCGATCCAGTACGGGTCGTAGGGTTCGTAGCGCTTCATGTATTCGAGCGCCGTCGGCAGGTCTGCCCATGCGTTGTTGGCGTCGAGCATGAGCTGGATGTCCGGGCCGATCGCATCCCTGGCGGCGGCCATGCGCGCCTCTTCCCCCGAAGGATCGAGGCGCCCAACCTTGATCTTGACGGCCCCAAAGCCCGCCTCGACGTAGCCTGCGAGCTCCGCCCCGAGCCTCTGGGGCGTCTTGCCGTCGAGGTAGTAGCCGCCGCTCGCATACGCCGGAACGGTCTCGGGCCGGGCCGCGCCCAAAACCTTCCACAGCGGGAGCCCTGCCGCCCGAGCGTTGCGGTCCCACAGCGCAACATCGACCGCGCTGATCGCACGCATCACTGAGCCCGCACGCCCGTGAAGCAGCGACTCCTGATACATCGCCGCCCAGAGCGCCTCGACTCCATGCGTATCCCGCCCCACGACGGCGGGCGCGAGCAACTCCCGGACCGCCAAGGTCGCGATGCTGCCGGCGTTGCTGCCTCCGTAGCAGAAGCCGATCCCTTCGATGCCGTCGTCGCCGCGCACGGTGACCAGCGTGTAGTCGCGGTGCAGGACGCGACGGGTGGAGAAAGAGGTTGGGTGATCGAGAGGCACGCGCACGGTGCGAGCCAGTACCGCTGCGACCTTTGCCATCGTCGTGCTCCCTTCGCTTGGTCAGAGGTTGGCGGCACAGCGATTGAGCGGGCACGCGACGGTATCCGCTGGGCCGGGCGCGGCAGGAATCAAATCCCGGGGAGCCCTCTCACAACCAGCGGAAGCGATCCGCGCGCCCGTCTCTGCGATACGACCATTCCGGTTGCGGTCGTGAATCCGATGTTACTAGATAGGGGCGTCATACGCCAGCGGCCTGAGCATCGGCCGCACGGTCCATCGGCGTCTCTTGTGAGAGAACCGGGTTCTCTCGCAAGGCTTCCCGGTGGCTCTCAGAACTGCGGAACAAGCCCTGGTACAGATAGGCGAGCCCCAAGGAGATAACCGAATGGCGAAACTCTCCGACGTCAACACAACTGACATCCATGACGCCATTCGTCTGGGCTGCCGCACCATGTCCAGCGTCTTCAATGCCGACGACAACGACACCCCGTTCTTCGGTTCGCGGGTGCGTCCCGAGGCGCGTCTCACCTTCAGCCGCTTCAATTCCGAGGCGCACGTCCCCGGGCGGCATCTGAACGCGCTTCTGGAGGCCGAAGACGCCGCCGGCATCGCCCTCGATGAAGCCGCCGTCGAGAAACACGCACGCGCCGCTTTCTTCTCCTACAGTGGTCCGCTCCCGCTGCCGCTCAATCGTGAAGAGATGGGCGGACCGCTCGTGAACTTCATCCCGCACAGCATACGCGAAGGATTTCATGCGCTCTACGCCCTCGCCCGATACCGCGGCTCAGTGCGCGCACGCGAGCTGATAGAGGCTAGCATCGCCGCCATTTTCGAGTACTGGGACCCCGAGGCGGGATGGGATGGGCGGCGCCTCGAAGGCGATCACGGCCTGAATTACAGGGATAACCCGACCTTCATCAGTGGCCTGGCCCGCGCCATCGGCCCGCTCGTCAAAATCTACCGGGTGACCGACTACGGCCCGGCGCTCGATCTGGCGGTGGTTCTGAAAGACAAAGCGATCGATGAATGCTTCGGTGAGGACGGCGCGTACGATTCCGAGGTTTTCGGGGATCACACGCACTCGACGACGTGCGTCATGTCCTCGCTTGCTCAGCTAGCTGAACTGACGTCCGACTCAGCCCTGATGGACCGTGTCAAGGCCTTCTACGACGGCGGTCTGTGGCAGATCCGAGACGACCTCGGCTGGGTGATCGAGAGCAGCCGCGATGACGCCAGTCCCGACCGCGGCGAGGTGAACAACACCGGCGACATCATCGAGACCGCCCTGATCCTCGGCCGGTGGGGCTATCCCGAAGGCTTCCACGATGCCGAGCGCATCCTGCGAGGTCACCTCCTGCCATCGCAGCTCAGGGACATCTCCTTCATCACCGACCCGCCCAACCCCCACGGCGAGGATGGATTGCGGGACGTCGCCGACCGTCACCTGGGCGCATTCGGCTTTCCCGCGCCTTACGGCCACGAGCCCCTGGGGATCGAAAGGGTCAGCTTCAACATGGACATCGTGGGCGGTGCGGTCGGCTCCCTGTGCGAGGCCTACCGGGAAGCGACGCGGTTCGACGGCGCCGAGCACCGGGTCAACCTCCTCTTCGACCACCGTACGGAGGCCATCGGGGTGGAGGCGATCTACACGGGTCCGGCCCTTCGCATCACGCTTCAAAAGCCGGGGCCGCTGTTCGTTCGTATCCCTCCCTGGGTGTCCTCGGATGAGATCGTCGTCGAGGGTGCCGCCTCGCCGCGCGTTGGGGGTGCGTACGCCTTCTTCGCGGCGCCTCCGGTGGACCGACCGATCAGCCTGCGGTATCCACTTGGAGAGGAGAAGCTGGTCCTGAAGCATCGGACGCGGGACATTCAGGTCCGCCTCCGTGGCGACGCCGTCGCAGCAATGGAGAATTTTGGTGCCGATCTGACCTTCTTCGACCCCCTCGAGGCATGATCGCATGGGTTGCCGGTCAGTGCGGCGACTTTCGCCAGGCTGTGTCCGGTCATGGATGGCGAAGCCGCTTCTAGCCCTGACCCCATCCTACGTGAGTATGCACGCTCTTCCCCGCTCGTCACGCCCCTTTTTCGCGGACGGTCTCCAACGGACGAAAGCGTGCTGGCTCTAAGCCGATTGAAAGAAGAAGCCGATGCGTGTCAGCGCGCGAGGGTTACCGCGCGCGTTGCGCCGAACCCGTCCGTCTCCATGCGGATCAGGTAGACGCCCGACGCGACCGGTCTTCCTCCCTCATCGCGGCCATCCCACGTCGCGCGGTAAAGACCCGCCCGCAGGCGGCCTTCCACGAGCTTGGTGACGCGCGCCCCTCGGGCGTCGAACACGGCGAGCCGAACCGGCGTCGCGTCCGGACCCGGCAGCGCAAAGGACAGGGTCACCGTGGGATTGAAGGGGTTCGGGAAACCGGAGCCCAACTCGAAGCGCGCCGGCAGCTCGGGTGAAGGGATCTCGGCCACGGCTGTGGGCCGCTCGGAGTCGTAGACCGCGACGCTGCTCAGCCCCACTCCGCCGTCGAACTCTCCGATCACCGCGTCCGTCTCGGGGTCGATGACGTAGAGCTTGTTCACGTCGAAGAAGTTCGATCCCGCCACGATCACATGGCCGCTCGTCGGCGCCACAGCGGCGAAGAAGGCGGCGGCGATCCCCTCGATGGGGTCGCCAGGCCCGCGGACGAACGTCCGGCTGCGCGCGTCGAAGACCACCACCGCGCTGGTAAAATCGGGTTTGAAGACCGTGACGTAAGCCTTGCCCTCCGGCGTCACGGCGATGCGACCCGGGAAGGCCTCGATGGGGACCGTCGTGACCACCGCGTCGGTCGAGGTATCGATGACCTCAATGCTGCCGAAGATCTCCGCGAAATCCCCCGTTTGGGCGACCAGCAAGTTACCTTCGGGATCGAGTACCACGTACTGCGGGTTGCTGCCCACGGCGATCTCACCTACCACGCTCCCCGTCCCCGGATCGATGACCGAGATCACACCCGGATCGTAGATGGAACGGCCCAACTCCCCGTCGAACCGGACGAAGCCCGTGTTCGCCACGTACAGCTTACCGCGCGCGAAGGCGAGACCCTCCGGCGATCCCCCCACGGGGATGCGATTGAGCGTGGCGCCCGTCCCGAGATCCACCACGATGACTTCATGCGTCCTCAGGTTGGTCACGTAGCCGCGGCCATCCGGTCCGAACGCGATGTCCCACGGGTTCGAACCGTCGCCCGTCGGGATGAACTGCTCGGTGGCGTTGGTCCGCAAGTTCACGACCTGAACGTTGTTGTCGGCCGAATTGACGATGAAGGCGCGGTCTCCGCGCACGAAGATGGAACCGGGGGTCTCACCCGTGACCAGGACGTTAGGGCGCACCTCGCCTGTCGTCAGGTTGAAGATCGACACCGTCTCGTCTTGACTATTGACGCCGTACGCCAATTCGTCGGCGCGGCCCGGCGCTGCGAGGTTGAGGCCGAAGAGTACGGCGGCCGCCAGGGTCCGGGGCAGACGTCGCATGTTGGGGGTCCTCCTATGTATGAGAGAACGGTCTCATAGTTCGAGATCGGTCGTGACCGTCCACAGTCGTCCCGGCTGGGGGTAGCCTCTCGTCCACTGGTGCGCCCGATCGGTCAGGTTCAGGACTTTGAGGCCCCAGGCGAGCCTTCCGCCGGGCACGGACAAGCGGTGGCCAACCCGAAAGTTGAACGTCGCGAAATCTCCGAGCCACTTGGTGTTACTGCGGGTCACGTACTGCCGCGAGCGATAGGTCGTGCCGAGCGCCAGGCGAGCTGCGCCCAGCCGAAGCGCTACCTCGGCGTCCAGCGCGTGCCGGGGGCGATAGACGAGGAACTTTCCATCGTACAGGGGGTTGCGCTCGCCGAGGGCGTCGCGCGCGTCAAGAAAGGTGTAGGCCCAGTTGATGTCCAACCTTCCCGGCCAGGCGCTCCAGGCCCCCTCCACCTCCGCGCCCTGGGTGCGCACCCGGTCGAGGTTCTGCGCCGTCCAGTACGCGGCGAAGGAACGGAACCAGAGGATGAAATCCTCGATGGTCGTCCGGAACGCCGTCACCGAGGCGCTCAGGCGGCGAGCGTTGAAATCCGCCCCCGCCTCGTAACCCGCCGCGCGTTCGGGCCGGATATTGGGATTGCCCGAGGCACCGAAGCCCGACCAGAATTGCTCGTTCATCGTCGGCGCCCGATAGGCCGTTCCCCACCCGCCGCGAAGGCTCACCTTCGGGCCGGCCGAATCGCCGTAGGCGACCGTCGCGCCCACCTTGGCGCTGCGCAGGCCGCCGAAATCGCTGTAACGGTCGTACCGGCCCGCCAGAAGCAGCTTCGCGGACGAGGCGCCCAACTGCCGTGCGAGCCGGGGCGAGCTCACGAGCGCGCTGGCGAAAGGGCAGCCCGCACGACGGACATGCCGCCTGCGGCTCCCGCCCAGGCTTGTGCTTCGCACCGCGTCCCAGCGGCCCTCCCAACCCAGGCGCGCGCTCGCGCGGGTACTCTCTTCGGTGCCCAACGCCGCCTGCGCCTCGAAGCTAGCCATCCGCGTGGTCGCCCGCCGCCAGTCGGTCGCCACCGTATCGACACGCGCGCGAGGACCATAAGCGGTCTCCATGTGGCGCTGCGTGAGAGCGTGCCGCGCGGCGCGCGCCTCGAGCGCGATGCCCGGAGCGAGCGACCGGGTCAGCGTTAGGTACGCCCGCCCGCGACGGTCCCGCACCCAGGCTTCCAGGTCGCGCCACGGATCGCTGCCAGGGGGCTCCCCACCCAGCACCGGCGGGTCTTCCCTGAAATCCCGCGTCCGTTCCCACAAGAGATCGAGGGTCGTGCGCCCAGGGCGGCCCGCCCGCAGGCGTACCAATCCGTGCGACTCATCGAACCCCGCGTTACGCCGGATGCGCTGTGAGCCGTCTTTACCGGTGTACGGGTAATCGCCATCACCTCCATGCCGGCCGAAGAGCCCCGTGACCGCCAGACCGCGCCCAACCCAGTGCCCCTCGACGCCGTACCGCTCAAGACCGTACAATCCGCGCTCGGAGCGGATCTCGACCCCGCTCTCCTGCGCCCGCCGCGTCGCAATCGCGATGACGCCCCCCACCGCATCGGCGCCGTACAGCGCCGCCGCCGGACCCCGGATGACCTCGACGCGCTCCACCTCATCGAGCGGTATGCTGCGCAGGTTCGTCCCGCCGGTCTGGACGTCGCTCATGGGGATGCCATCCACGACCACGAGCGTCTGGCTCGCGGACACGCCGCGCACCGAGACCGTCGCCAGCCCGCTCAGGCCCCCGTACTCGCGCACCTCCACGCCCGCCAGCCTGCCGAGCGCGCCCGCCAGGTCGATCGCGAGGGCAGCCCCCAGGTCTTCTCTCTCAAGGACCGTGGCCATGCTCGTCGCTCGGGCGTGTCGGTCCCTCAGGGTTTCTGCGGGGGGAGGCGGCGCGGGGGCGGCCAGCGTGGAAGGCGCGACTGGCTTCTCGGGCGCGATGGGGCGCTGCGCGGGCGGTGGACCGGCCGATTCCGGCGCAGCCTGGGGCGGCGGCGCCGCTTCGAGCGGCACCCTCGGCGCCGAGGGAGGCGGGGATGTCCGAGGCTTCAGTGGCGCGATGGGTTCGGGTGCCGGCGCTGGTGCCGCTTGCGGTTGACGGGGCGCGAGGATGACGCGCACGGGGGAGCGGGGGGCCTCCGCTCGCCGCCAGAGCCATGTGGGCCGATATGGAAGCGTGAAGATCAGAAGGTGAACGACGATCCCCACCGCGGCGGCCAGGAGCAGGTCTCGCGGGCGGGTTGCCCGTCCTGGTGAAGCGAGGTGTCCGATTCGAGCCACTGCTTTCTCCCTCGAGAGGCATCCGGGCGCTCTCGGAGAGAAAGGTTCGGGGGTGGGGGCGGACTAAAACAAAACGCCCCCGCCTCTCCGGAGGTGGAGTGACGGGGGGTAACCTACCCCTGCGGCTCGCAAGCCGCGGTCACCGCCTTCCCCTCGAAAGCGTCCAGTGCGACCGTCTGGGCCGGGCAGGTTTCCTGGCTCGCGACACCCCCGTGCGCGCCTTCCCAAGGGCTCATGCCCCCAGTGGCATCGTGCGCCGGGGTGGTGCATCGCTCACAGTGGCGGGGCCGCGGCGGCTTCAAAACCGCACTTCCCTGTTCCGATCCCATACTGGATCGGCACCCGAACCCGTGGCGTCACCCGAATATAGCCGCGCCGCTCCCGTCTGTCAACCGACTGGATTTCAAATCCCGAGAACAGGCCCGAGCGCCAGGGGGACGGCGACAGGCCCCTTGCAGAAAAACCCTTTTGCCATGAGGGTAGGTTTCATATATCAAGGGTGGGCTTCGCGTGGAATCGGAACGGGTGACTCCCCCTTAAAGGAGGTCGTGCCATGACGGACACAGGATATAGTTCACACCGCACTCAACTCCGCCGGCTGGTGGGCTGCTGGGCGGCTTTGCTCCTGCTTTTGCCCGCTGGGCTGATAGCGCAGGAGACCCGACAGGTGACGCACTATACGACCAGCGGCTCTGTGCTGCGGTCTTTCAATGCGCCGACGGTGGTGGATGTGGGCCTGCCCACCCCGGTGACCGTGTCATCGGCCGTGACGGGAACCGGACAGGGAACGCGCTTGACCGGTATAACGGCGGTTGTGAGCCAGGGCGGCGGCGGCACTTCGGCTCAGGGGCCGGCTCCCGGGAGCACAGGTAAGATTGTCATAGACCCCGATAGCAGTTTATGGGTGAACACTGCAAGTGGGCTGAGCCACTTCGACGGTGAAAGCTGGACTACCTTTACCACAAGGGACGGCCTGGCAGATGGCTCTAGATGGGGTGTGGACGTGGACCAACGGGGTCACTTGTGGTTGATCGGTAGCGGCGGCGTCACCCGTTTCGATGGCCAGAACTGGTACCGATACAACATTGTGCCAGGCGGGACAGGTCTTGCTGTGGCGCCGAATGGGAATGTGTGGTTCGTAAGCGAACACCTGATCTACCGTTTCGACGGTCAGGACTGGTGGAAATACGGTCATGAAGATGGCATTCCAGAGGGGCAAGTTTGGCGGATTGCGGTGGACACGTCGGGCACAGTCTGGGCCGATATATTCCCAGAAGATGTGGGTGTACTCCCAGGTACGCCATCCCCCCCCCCCCTCATGACTACTCGATCATTTCATTCGACGGCAGTCAGTGGATTTCTTACCAGGTCCCAGGTCAGGGGAGTATTCACACGGTATTCGCGGACCGTAAGAACCGGGTGTGGGTAGGGGGGGTTTATGGGTTATACGTTCGTGAGAAGGGAACCTGGAGCAAGTACGATAGGGAGGATTTTAGAGGAGCATATCACATGAATGAAGACAGCTATAGTAGACTTTGGATCGCTGCCAGCACTTTCGGCGTGCTGGATGGTACATCCTGGACCGCGTTTCCTTACGACGAGTTTCGCGCGGAGTCCGCCGTCATGGACGATGAAGGCCATCTCTGGCTCGGATCAGATTATGGCGGCGTGATGAAGTGGGACAGTTCGTCCCTGCCTCCGGCCTCGCCTACTTCCACCGAGGGCGAAAGCGGCGGGGGCGAACCGCAGTCCTTCCACCTCTTTCAGAACCACCCCAATCCCTTCAACGGCGAGACCCACATCGCCTTTCACCTGCCGCGAACGGAGCGCCTTTCGCTGGAGGTCTTCAGCCTGACCGGCCAATCGGTGGCCACCCTGATGGAGGGCGTCTATCCAACGGGCAGGTATCAGATCCCCTGGGATGGCCGGGACGACCGGGGAAACTCCGCCGGCTCCGGGATGTTCTTCTATCGGTTGACGACGGCAACCTTGAAGTCCACGCGAACGATGGTCCTCGTCAAATGATGAGATCAGGGTATATTAGCTTTCCTACCCCTTAAAAGAGGTCGTGCCATGACAGGCATAGGATATAGCTCACACCGCACTCAGCTTGAGTGCCCGTCCACTGGCGGTGGAGAATGGCTGAGACGCGAGGACGGACTTAAGTTGGTCGAGCCTACCCTAACCCATAGGATGCAGATGATGAAAACCATAGCCGTCTTGATCATGGGGTTGTAGGCTGCGTCATGGGCTGAAGCCCAGGAGTCGGTGGCAACTGCTGACCAAATGCTGCCGCTAGCGGTGGGCAACAGTTGGGATTACGAGCATGGCTATTTCAATTATCTAACGGAAGGTTCAGGTGATAGAACCGGTCGCTATATAACCATTCGCATTACGCACACGGAAGACATCGAGGGGTATACCTATTACGTCTTCAGTCCCATGCCTTACGAAGATCCCCCCGTACTCTCCTTCTTTCCAGCGGGTCAAAAAGTGAGGTTCGACGGCAATAATCTGGTATTTCGAGGACGGGAAGGCGACATCGCGCTATACCAATTCAAGTCCGGCGATCAGTCATACAGTATTCCCGAGACAGAATCAGATACGCTAGTAGTAGCACGTGGATGGGGGAACTTTGAACTTCTGGGACACGGAGATGAGAAGCCCTCGTTATACACGCCAGATGGCTACCCGAGAGGCGGAGTGTCGTACTACTATGAATGGCGACAAGTGTACTTTAGCCCTGGCCTTGGTATACCATATTTTAGCGTGGATGGGATGCTAATACAATCGGGAAGCGCTAACGACCAGTACCATATGAAGAATCACCTGCGCCTTCGCTCAGCGACGATAAACGGCGAGGAGCGCGACCCAGAAACTTTTCGATACCCATATACCGTGGTCAGGGAGACTTCATGGGGCGCCTTGAAGCGGACATTTGCCCATCCAGACGAGGAGGATTGAAATGAGGAGACGTCGATTCACGATCCTGCTGGCGCTTATCTCGGTAGGGTCAAGCGTAGGTTCTATCCATGCCATGGTCGTCGACGAAATAGCCCCCTTCGTTCAGCCCGACGGGACGCACTTCCCGGCGCATGTTTATGGCGACGGAAACCTTGCAGTCAACGCGAACCATGGCCCTTGTCGAATGATGAGAGCAAGGGTATATTGGTGCGCCGTGCCCTTAAAGGAGGTCGTGTCATGACGGGCTGCTGGAAAGGTTCAAGACCCTGTTTCATGCTTTCCGTGCTGGTCTATTTGGCGCTGCCGATACCATGCGATGCTTTGGGTTATGGTATAGTCGATATCTGTGTGCCGCCACAGGTCGGAGACTCATGGACCTATCATAGAACGACAGGGATACAGACGTCGAGTACAACCTATGAAACCAGGATTGATACAGTCATCGTAAGCGTTGTCGGAACAGAGCAAGTAGGAGATCAGGAATACTACCGGGTACACGTTACAAACAGTCGTTGGGGAGATGGAGAACTGTATCGAGCATCGGCTGATGGAGTGATCTGGTGGTACGATGCCAAGAGTGCAGAGGAATATATCTATTTCGATCTATGGCGTGTGGGGATAGATCAAAAGGGTGAAATACGGTATGAAGGTGTGTTCGGTGGACTTATTATCTCCGAAGAATCGGAACTTGTTAGATGGGGTCCCTTAGAGATGGTAGTCGACCACTCTTTGTATTCCGGAATCTTTAAGTTTTGGTTCACGTCTCCCATTGAGATCCAGGAATGTGAGACAACACTCTATATACATCCCCAGATAGGATTAATTAGATCGTACACAGTTGATCTAGAAGCGCGGCAAGAGACTCTGGAGCTTATAAGTTTCAATCTCCAGTCAAGTGAGTCAAATGTATCGAGTGCCGTTAGAGAGGTGACCTGGGGAACTGTGAAAAAGCGTCATATGTCCGAGCGCCCTCGCTGAGCTTCAGCCAGGCGCACCCATAGAGGAGGGGCTGGCGAATAACCCGCCCCAACAAATCGAAGATGATGGCGTCGTCAATCGTTCAGGTCGAGTGGGGTGTAGGGTGACTGTCGAATCGGTGCGCAAGGTCTTCGATGACGGCAACCACAACGCCTTCACGGACCTCTGCCGCTTTCGGGACCGATACTATCTCACGTTCCGCAGTTGTCCTGATGGCCACCATGTCTTTACCAGTTCGCGCGTCGTGATCCTGAGCAGCGGGGACGGTGAGCGCTGGGAGCAAGCGTACGCGTTCAGCGTTTCCGATCGCGACGTTCGCGATCCGCACTTCCTGGTTTTCGGTGAGGCGCTGTTCGTCTACACGGGCACTTGGCTATGCGACCCCGCCGAAGCACCCTCGGCGTGGACGGAGAAGCAAGATGTCAACGATCACCTGGGCTACTGCGCCTGGAGCAGCGACGGCCGGGTGTGGCAGGGGCCTCGCTTCCTTGAGGGCACGTACGGCCACTACATCTGGCGAGCGGCCGCCCATGGCGGCAAGGCGTACCTCTGTGGCCGAAGGAAGCGGGCGTTCGCGCGGACGGCTGGCGGGCGCGACGCTGATCCCATCATGGAATCGGCGCTCCTTGAGAGCGATGATGGGTTCGTGTGGAAGCACGCGAGCCTGTTTCAAGAGAGCTATGGGAGCGAGACCGCGTTCCTGTTCGAGAGGGAGGGTTCGATCCTGGCCGTGGCACGAAGCAAGGAGCCGCGACCAGCGCAGGTCTGCAGGTCCCATCCCCCATACCACCATTGGAGCCGCACTGACCTGGATCGGAACATCGGCGGACCGCTCGTGGCGAAATGGGGTGACAGAGTCCTCGTCGGCGGCCGGAAGAGGATCGATCCGAAGAACCCCAGGACGACGCTCTACTGGCTCATCGATGACCGGCTTCAAGAGATTGCGGAACTGCCCAGTGGCGGGGATAATTCCTATCCGGGGTTCGTCCAACTCAGCGAAACGCGAGGTCTCCTGTCCTATTATTCCAGCCATGAAGGCAGCGGGACGGTCCTTGCGCCCTCCGCGATCTATCTGGCGGAGCTTCGTCTCCCCTAGACCGAGGCGGCTGCTCGGGCCCCGAACGCGCGCGCCGTTCGGCCTGCCAGCCATCTTGCTGCAGGAGCTTGATCAACTCGTCACCGCCTGCGCCTATGCGGGGACCCATTCACAACCGTTATATCGAATGACGGAGCCGGGTCGGAGAGTGACGCGCTCGACAGAGGACTCCTTCGTAGGCGGAACGGGATAAACAGCGATACGGCGGACATGAAGATTCCCACGGGTCCCGAGGAGCTGACGCCCGAATGGCTCACCTGGGCGCTTCGCCACCGGGGCACCATCACCAAGGCGGCCGTCGAATCCTTCCACGCAGAGATCATCGGGAAGGGGGCGGGCTTCATTTCGAGGGTCGCTCGGGTGAACCTGTGCTATGACAAGGACGGAGAAGGTGCGCCGGCGTCACTCATCGCGAAATTTCCCAGCCTGGACCCACAGATGCGTGCCCGTGCATGGTCCTGGGGTGCGTATGAGAAAGATGTGTGGTTCTACCAGGAGCTCGCCCGGGAGATCAGCCTACGGGCGCCGCGTCATTACTTCAGCGACATTGACATCGAGGCCCAGCGGTTCGTCCTCCTGATCGAGGATCTGGCCCCCGCCCGCGCCGGCAATCAGGTCGCTGGCTGCACCGGTGACGAAGCGGAATTGGCGATTCGCCATCTGGCGCAGTTCCACGCTGACTGGTGGGAGAGCCCACGGCTAGCGGATGTTCACAGGCGCTTAGGTATTTTGAGGACCGTGGAAGCCGAGGATAGCTCATTGCATCGGGAAGGACATAAGCACAGATGGGGCCGGTTCCTCGAAGAGGTCGGCGACCAATTGCCCGCTTCGATCCTGGAGATTGGCGAGAAGATCGAGAAGGACCGCGTCAACATCCCGGATCAGCTTGCAGCGTCGCCTGTGACGATGCTTCACGGCGACTACCGTCTGGATCACATCTTCTTTCCGAGCCCGGAAGGCGGCGCCTCCCTTGCCGTCGTCGACTGGGACAGCGTGCGCCCCGGATGCGGCGCGTGGGAAGTTGCCTATTTTCTTTGCGGGAACATGCAGCCCCAGGAACGGAAAGCAAAAGAGATGGAGTTGTTGAGTACCTACCACACGATCCTGATGGAAAACGGGGTTGGGGACTACGCGTTTGATCGGCTCCTGCACGACTACCGGCTCTCCATGCTCCTCTGCCTAGCCGGCATGGTGTACACCGTGACGATGAATGAGTGGACGGATGAACGCGGGCTCGCGCTACGCGATGTCTGGTTGCAACGCGTATGCGCGGGGGTCTTAGACCTCGATGTCGATGAACTCCTGACGGATTGAGCGATCCGTCAAACGCTAAGCACCCCGGAAACCGGTCGACAGTATGGTTGAGCCACAGATCACCCCTCACGGCTCCTGGACATCGCCGATCACCTCGGACCTGATCGTCTCCGAAACCATCGACCTCGGGCAGATTGCCCTCGATGGCGAGGAGGTCTACTGGACCGAGATGCGCCCGGGTGAGGGAGGGCGAAACGTCATCGTCAAGCGCACACCCGACGGGCGGATGTTCGACGTCACGCCGGACGGCTTCAACGTTCGGACGCGCGTCCACGAGTATGGGGGCGGTGCCTTCGTCGTCGATGGCGGTGCGGTCGTCTTCTCGAACTTCGCCGATGGGCGCCTCTACCGTCAGGACCCCGGCGCCGAGCCACGACCGATCACCCCGGGGGCGGAGATGCGCTACGCCGATGGCGTCATCGACCGCCGCCGCCGCAGGGTGATCTGCGTGCGTGAGGATCACACCGGAACCCGGGGCGAGCCGGTCAACGCGCTGGTGGCCGTCGATCTTGAGGGTCGCCAGGACATCCGGGAGCTCGTCTCCGGCAACGATTTCTGTAGCTCTCCACGCCTCAGCCCAGATGGAACCCGTCTCGCGTGGCTGGTATGGGACCACCCGAACATGCCGTGGGACGGGACCGAGCTGTGGGTCGCCGACATCGAGCCTGATGGGTCGCTGGGTCCCGCCGAGCACCTGGCTGGCGGCGCCGACGAATCCATCTTCGAGCCCCGGTGGTCGCCCGACGGCCGCCTCTACTTCGTCTCGGACCGGACGGGCTGGTGGAACCTCCATCGCTGGCACAGCGGGCGGGCCGAGCCGCTGTGCAGCATGGAGGCCGAGTTCGGCATGCCTCAGTGGGTCTTCGGACTATCGGCCTATGCGTTCGAATCGGCGGACCGCATCATCTGCACATTCACGCAGGGCGGCACCTGGCGACTGGCGAGCCTCGATACGACGAGCGGCGAGCTCGACGCGATCGAGGCCCCCTATACCGACTTTAGTGCCCTCCAGGCGAGCCCTGGACGCGCCCTGTTCCTCGCGGCTTCGCCGACGGAACCCGCGTCCATCGTCCAGCTTGACGTGGCTGCGCACGAGTATGAGGTCTTACGCCGTTCGAGCGAAATAACATTGGACCTCGGCTATGTGTCCGTGCCTCAAGCGATTGTGTTCCCGACCGAAGGCGGGCTCACAGCCCACGCCTTCTTCTACGCGCCGAACAACTGCGACCACGTCCCGCCAGCGAGTGAGCGGCCGCCCCTTCTAGTCGTGAGCCACGGCGGACCGACCTCGGCGACCTCGGACGCCCTCGATCTCAGAATCCAGTACTGGACCAGCCGGGGCTTTGCCGTCTGTGACGTGAACTATGGCGGCAGCACCGGCTACGGTCGAGCCTATCGCGAGCGACTGGACGGACAATGGGGTATCGTTGATATGAACGACTGCACCAACGCAGCACGCTATCTGGTCGAGCGCGGCGAGGTCGATGGAGATCGGCTCGCCATCAGGGGCAGCAGCGCAGGCGGCTACGCGACACTGTGCGCGCTCACCTGCGGTGATGTCTTCGCCGCCGGCGCGAGCTACTGCGGAATCAGTGATCTGGAAGCGATGACGAAAGACACGCACAAGTTCGAGTCGCGCTACCTAGACCGGCTGGTCGGCTCCTATCCCGAGCGACGCGACCTCTACGTCGAGCGTTCACCGATCCACTTCACCGATCGGCTCTCCTGCCCGGTCATCCTCTTCCAGGGACTCGACGATAAGGTCGTTCCGCCCGATCAGGCCGAGTTCATGGTCGAGGCACTGCGCGCCAAGGGATTACCCGTCGCGTATGTCCCCTTCGAGGGCGAGGGACACGGCTTCCGACGCGCCGAGAACATCAAGCGGGCGCTCGACGCTGAGCTCTACTTCTATTCACGGGTCTTCGGCTTCGACCTAGCCGAGCCGGTCGCACCCGTAGCGATCGAGGGCCTTTAGTCTAACGCCCCTACCCCGACGCCACGGTTCTTCAGGGATGATCCATCCGTCCGCGGGGTCACCCCCTAGTCCGTCCAGGAGCACCCTAGCTCGGACGCGAGAGCAACCGCGTCTCCGCAGTGATCACGTCCACCACCGCGGGCTGCCCCTCATGCGTGGCCCTGATAGCCCTTTCAAGCGCGGGCCTTAGCTCCGCCGGCTGGGTCACCTTCTCGGACCAGCACCCGAGCGCAGCAGCCACGGCCGCGTAGTCGCCATACTGCGACGAGGCCTTGTAGCGCTTGACGGCCTCCGGAATGTTCCTGTCGTACGCGCTGAAGATGGAATCGTGTTTGACCACCGAAAGGATGGGAATTTCGTTGCGCGATGCGGTCTCCCAGTCCATGCCCGTCATTCCCACCGCGCCGTCGCCCATAACGTTCACCACGAGCTTATCGGGATTGGCCAGCTTGGCGCCCATAGCCAGGCCCAGAGAGAACCCAAGCTGCGACGACTGCCCCCAGGCGATGTAACTGCGCGGGACCGTCGATTCGTAGAAGATGCTCTGGATATCGCGCGAGGCTCCCGATTCGTGGGTGAGCATCGTGGTATCGGGGTCGATGACGCTCCACAGTTCGCGGAACATCCGGTAGCCGTTGATGGGCACCGAATCATCGCTGAATTGAGGTTCATATTCCGCAAGCCAATCGCGCCGCAGGTTGGCCAGAATCCGGGCGTTCTTCGCCCCGAGCTCCCTCTGGCGCGGCCCGACCAGAGAGCGAAGCGCCTCGGCGAGCTGGGCCAGAAAGAGCTTGGCGTCGGCGATGATGCCCACGTCCGCCGCGTACTCCTTATGGATGTCCCGGGGATCGACGGTGGCGTGGATGATCGTCTTCCCCTCTGGTACCACCGGCGTGAAGGGCGCGCGACTAAGGCTTGAGCCCACGGCCAGCAGGACGTCGCAGGCGTTGATGTAATGTGCGGCCATCGCGGTCCACACGTAGGCGCCAACCCCCGCGGCCAGTTCGTGGCGCTCCGGGAAGGCGCTCTTGCCCTGGAGGGTGGTCATCACCGGGGCGCCGAGCAGTTCGGCGACTTCGCGCAGTTCGTCGCTCGCCTCGGCGTAGAGTACCCCGTGGCCGGCCCAGATGAGCGGTGTCTCCGCCGCCACCAAACGTTCGGCCGCCTCCTGCACGGCGCCGCTGTCCGCTGCCGGTCGCATCCGCTTGACGGGCGTGTAGGCCAGTTCCGCTTTGAACGGGGCGTTGCACACGTCCGTGGGGAGCTCCAGCATCACGGGCTGCGGTCTCCCGGACCGAAGCGCCGTGAACGCCTGCCGCAGCTTGCTCGGCATTTGCTCGGCCGAGAGCACCTTCTGCGCCATCTTGGTCGTGGCGCCATAGTTGTCGAGGCTGTCGAACGTCGGTATGTTTCCTATGCACTCCGTGCCCGGGTGACCCGGAAGAAACAGGACGGGCGTTGAATCCGTATGGGAGTGGGCGACGCCCGCGAAGGCATTCTCCGATCCCGCCAGGGCCTGCACCGCGAAGACCCCGATCTGGCCGCCGTTGGTCGAGCGGGACACGCCATCGGCCATGTTCCCCGTCACCCGCTCCTGACGGGTGGTGATGACGCGCAGGCCCGCGCGGGCCATGGGATCTATGATGTCGCTGTTGGGATAGCAGAAGCACTGCTCGACGCCTTCGGCGAGCAGGATCTTGACCAGAACATCGGCTGCCGTCATGAAGCTTCTCCTCATATGCTGTGCGATGGTTGAATCGCCTTCTCGGATGGTGCAAGCAAGCTAATCACCGGAGCGACCCAAGACAAACCGGCGATTTGCAGGATGGGCTCCCGGCCCGCCTTGAGAAGGCTTGTAACCTTGACCTCCGCATACCGCCAGCGTACATAGGGATTGTTGCCGGCCCGTCCGGTTTTGGGGACATGGACGCACGGTGGTATGGGAATTGGGCCGCGTTGGGAAACCCTTCAACTTCACCGAAGGTCCGCTGGGATCGCCGGACTTCCTCATGGGCCGGGGGACACGAGCCAAGGAGAAAAACCGATGGAAGAATGGCAGTTCGAGCGCGTCGCCGGACCCTTCAACTTCACCGAAGGCCCCGTCTGGACCGGGCAAGTTCTCCTCTTCAGCGACATCGCAAGTAGCCGGACCCTGCGCTACGACCCCGGGACGGGGGCCTGCGACACCTACCGCACGGGCACCAACGAAGCCAACGGCCTGGCGCTAAACCCGGAGGGCCACCTCTACGCCTGCGAAGGCAGCGGAGACGGACGCCGCATCGTGCGCTACGACCCCGGCGGAGCGACCGCCGTGATCGTCGATCGACTCGAAGGCTGCCGCCTCAACAGCCCCAACGACCTGGTGGTGGACGCGAAGGGGCGCATCTGGTTCACCGATCCGCGCTACACCGGTGACCGAGACTCTATGGAACTCGATCACGAATCGATCTACAGGCTTGACCCAGCGGCCGATGGCTCCTGGTCCATCGCGCGAATGACCTACGACACGACGCGCCCCAACGGCCTGATCGTAACCCCCGATGTGAAGACGTTGTATGTGGCCCAGAGCGAATACGGCGAGGACAAAAAAAGGGAGCTGCGCGCGTACGCCTTACGGGAGGACGACACCCCGAGGGAATACGAGGTGCTGCACAACTTTTACCCGCATCGAGGCATCGATGGGATGACCCTCGATTCGGAGGGGAACATCGTGGCGACGGCGGGCTCGGAGGAGAGCGGTCCGGGGCCCATGATCTATGTCTTCGACCCCTCGGGGCGGGTGCTGGAAACCCACCCCACGCCGACGCCGCCGACCAACTGCGCCTTCGGGGATGAGGACCTGAGGAGCCTTTACGTCACCGGCTTCGATGGCTGCCTCTACCGCGCCCGCACGAATCGCCGGGGGCTCTCGTGAGCTCGAGGGGAGCGAATGGCCCTCAATCCGCCGGGGGCCTCGGGACGTTTGCCCAGTGGCCGGTCGGGTCCGCGCCTCTACAGATCATGCTCTTGAGGTTCCGCCCCTTGTAGGCCCGAACCTCCGGCGGCGCGTAGCGGAGGGTCAGTCCACAGCGGCGCCGGGTTGAGGTGTTGGGGTTGGAGGCGTGGAGTATGAGGTCCGAATGCAGGGAGATTTCACCGGCTTCAAGCTCGACATTGAAGGGCGCATCCCCATAACGCTCGGCACCCTCGACGGTCTGGTCCAGCACATTGCCCTCCTTGGGCGCGCTTGCCACGAAGGGGATCTGGCCGTGCACATGGGACCCGGGAATGAAACACATGCAGCCGTTTTCGGTGTCAGCGTCGTCGATGGCCAGCCAGACGGTGACGGTCTTCGAAGGCGTCACGGGCCAGTAGGAAGCGTCCTGGTGCCATGAGACGGCCTTTCCATCGCCGGGCAGCTTGCAGAAGTAGTGCGTCGCCCAGCAGATGATGTTCTCGCCGATGAGATCCTGTACGTAATCGAGAATGCGCGGCTCCTTTGCCAGATCATAGATTTCCCACAGTTCATGCTGCCGGCCGTTGATGGCGTAGCTGCCCCGCCCCTCCCTCAGTTCCACCTCCAGCAAGCGATCAAAATTAGCGCGGTGAATGGCCATCTCGTCACGGCTGAAAACCGGCAGCCTGGAGATGTAGCCCTTTTGATTGAAATGGTGGATCTGACCGGGGGTTAGGATCGAAGGCCTCTCGTTACGGATCGGGAAGAAGCGCAGTTCGCGCTGGAGATCGGGATGCGCATCCGTCAGGATCGCGCCTTCGTCGTGGTCACTCATGAGGTCTCCTTCGATGCTTTCGCTGGATGCCCGCTCTCAGCCAGCGGGAGGCAGCCGATCGTCGCTCTAAAGAAATACCCGTCGGGCGTTAGCGCCATGAGTACCATTGGCTCCAACCCCGCAGCTCGGCGGGCTGCGGGCCGTCTCAGCGCCGGCGCCGTGCAGCGACACCCGCCACCGGGACGCCCTCTCTCACGAAAAAGCGACTTGCCCCATAGGTCATTGCACCCGTGATTTCGAGTCAACTGACGGGATGAGCAAAGAGAGAGCGAGCATGGAGTGCCCCTTGCACGGTGCGCGTGCGCGATAAGAGTGAAGCGGCACGCGCCCGCGAACGATCTGGAGGTGACAAGATGATGAGGATCGGTACTCGCATCGACCCCGACTGGCTGGACCGGCCGGAGGATCTGAGCTTTCTGAAGCAGATCGGTGTAGACTGTGTGGACATCACGCTCGACATCTGTCCAGGCTTCACGGAGTCCGGTGGCCGGGCCAACCGCGAGGGACTGGAGCAGGTGGCAGAGGCGATCGATCGTGCTGGGTTGAAGATCGAGCGCGCCAACGCTTTGAACCTTTTCATGAAGGCGATCTATCTGGATCAGCCAGGCGCCGAGAGGGAGCTCGACCATCTGGTTCATAACGTCGAACTCTGCGGGGAATTCAAGTTCCCGGTGGTGGGGGTGCAGTGCTTCCAGGCGTCCCAGTTCACGGAGTTTCCGGAGTCCTTCTACCATTGGGTCGAGGGGCGCGGCGGCTATCGGCACTTGAAGGTGGACCTTTCGGATGCGCTCGAGGGGCCGCCTCCACCGGGCGCACCGACGTACGAGGAGCTCTGGGAGCGGACGCTAAGGGTCTATCGGACAATCGTACCCGCGGCGGAGAGGGCCGGGGTGAAGATCGCGATGCACGGGAACGATCCGCCCGTGCCCAGCCTCTACGGCGTGCCGCAGATTCTGTACAATTTCGATGCCCTGGATCGTCTTCTGTCCGAGGTGCCGTCGCCCTACAGCGGCCTGACCTTCTGCGTGGGCACCCGGTATGAGTCGGGTGAGGATATCTACGAGGGAATCCGGCGCTTTGGAGGCCAGGGGAAGATCTTCCACGTGCATTTCCGGAATGTGCGGGGCACGATTCCCGCGAATCGGAGCTACGAAGAGGTGATCCCCGACGCCGGGGATGTCGATATGGCCCGGGTGGCGGCGGCGCTCCGGGATGTGGGCTACGACGGTGTTCTGGACTACGATCACATCATGAAACTCGGGACGGACGGCCCCGAGGGGCGGGAGTACATCGCCTATTGTGTGGGCCATACGCGGGGTATCTTGCAGGCGCTGGAGAGCGGAAGCTAGAACCGGCACGCCTTTGCGCTTGGTGACCGGAAAGCTGGCACGGTTCAGCTCGATCACGAGCCGGCTCGTGATGATTCGAGAGGGGAGACGACGATGAAAGCGGAGGTGAGGTCGAGGCTCAAGCACAAGAGCCGGGCCGTGAGCGACGGCCCGGATAGAGCGGCGGCGCGCGCCATGCTCCGCGCAATGGGGCTCAAGGACGAGGATATGGACAAGCCCTTCATCGGGGTAGCCAACCTCGCCAGCGACGTGACGCCCTGCAACGTCCATCTGGACCGGCTGGCGAAAAAGGTCAAGGAGGGCGTATGGGCCGCGAATGGCGTCCCCTTCCTCTTCGGCACCATCACCGTGAGCGACGGCATCTCGATGGGAACGGAAGGCATGAAGGCGTCATTGGTGAGCCGGGAGGTCATCGCTGACTCCATCGAGACGGTGAGCTTCGCGGAAAGCATGGACGGGCTGATCGTGGTCGGAGGCTGCGACAAGAACATGCCCGGCGCGATGATGGCGATGGCCAGGCTCAATATCCCCTCGGTGTTCGTGTATGGCGGCACCATTCTGCCCGGCCAGTATCGAGGGGAAGACATCAACTACCAGGATATGATCGAGGCCGTGGGCGCTCACACTCAGGGCAAGATGTCCCTGGACGAGCTTCTGGCCATGGAACGCGTCGCCTGTCCCGGCGAAGGCGCGTGCGCCGGGATGTTCACGGCCAACACGATGTCATCGGCCATCGAGGCGCTGGGGATGTCGATGCCGGGAGCGGCGTCCGTTCCGGCGGTTGCCCCCCGTGCCGAGGAGATAGCCAAGAGCGCCGGCAGGATGCTCTACAACCTCCTGGGAAGCGACATCAAGCCGCGCGACATCCTGACGCAGGCATCCTTCGAGAACGCCATCGCCGTCGTTCTGGCGATGGGGGGCTCCACCAACGCCGTCTTGCACCTTTTGGCCATAGCCCACGAAGCGGACGTTCCCCTGGAGATCGATGACTTCAACCGCCTCAGCCGACGCACGCCCTATCTCACCGACCTTCGCCCGGGCGGGCGCTACGTCATGAGCGATGTGGACAAGGCTGGCGGCGTGCCGGTGGTGATGAGGGAGCTTCTAGACGCCGGACTTCTGCACGGCGATGTCATGACGGTCACGGGGTTGACGCTGAGAGAGAACCTGGAAGGCTTCGACCGCAAGCCGGATAGCCGAGTCATCTACCCCGTGTCCTCACCTCGCAGCCCCACAGGCGGGCTGGCGATCCTCAAGGGCAACCTGGCTCCAGAGGGCGCGGTGATGAAGGTGGCGGGGACCCAGCATCTCAAACACGAAGGGCCAGCCCGCGTCTTCGACGGAGAACGGGCCGCGTTCGACGCCGTGACGGGCGGCGGGATCGCGGAGGGCGACGTGGTAGTGATCCGCTACGAGGGCCCCAAGGGAGGCCCCGGCATGCAAGAGATGCTGGCCGTCACGGGCGCCATCGTGGGTGTAGGGCTGGGCGAAAGCGTCGTGCTTTTGACTGACGGGCGTTTCTCAGGTGCGACGCGAGGGCCCATGATAGGCCACGTGGCGCCGGAGGCTGCGGTGGGCGGTCCCATCGCTCTCGTTCGGGACGGCGACATCGTCGTGATGGACGTCATGACCCAAGAGCTGAGCGTCAGAATCCCCGATGATGAGATGGAGCGGCGTCGGGGAGAATGGGTCGCTCCCCCGGCCAGGTACGAGAGGGGCGTGATGGCCAAGTATGCCAAGCTGGTTTCGTCGGCATCCGTTGGAGCCGTCACAAGCTAAACCTATGGGGGCGGGGCGCACGCCACGGGGGTTGAGAGGTCAGGCCGCGGGCGAGAAGGATTGGCGCTCCCCCGGCATAGGATGACATATTGTAGCCGGCAGCCGTGATGGAAGCGTGCTCTTTTTAGAGAGGTTGTGCCATGACGCCTAAAACGATGTTCGAGAAGATCTGGGATAATCACGTGGTGCATGAGGAGCCGGGCAAGCCGGCGATTCTATATATAGACTTGCATCTGGTGCATGAGGTGACCTCGCCGCAGGCGTTCGAGGGGTTACGGCTGGCGGGCCGCAAGGTGCGGCGTCCCGACCTGACCGTCGCCACAGCCGACCATAACGTCCCCACGTCGGACCGGTCGCTACCCATCACCGATGAGATTGCCCTGAAGCAGATCGAGGCCCTCTCCCGCAACGCGGAAGCCTTCGGGATCACGCTCTACGATATTCACAGCCCCCGGCAGGGCATCGTGCATATCATCGGACCGGAGCAAGGCTACACGCAGCCGGGCAAGACCGTCGTCTGCGGCGACAGCCACACCTCGACCCACGGCGCCTTCGGGGCCTTCGCCATGCCCGTTGGCACCTCGCAGGTAGAACATGTCCTGGCGACCCAGTGTCTCGTGCAGTCCAAACCCAAGCTCATGGAGATTCGAACGAGCGGCCGGCTGCCAAAAGGCGTGGCGGCCAAGGACCTGATCCTGGGCATCATTGGCCAGATCGGCGTCGATGGAGGGGCGGGGCATGTGTTCGAGTACACCGGGGAAGCCATACGCTCGCTGTCCATGGAAGGCCGGATGACGGTGTGCAACATGTCCATCGAGGCCGGGGCTCGAGCGGGCATGGTCGCTCCCGACGAGACCACTTTCGAGTACATGCGGGGACGGCCGCAAGTGCCCCAGGGCGATGCCTTTGAGGCAGCGGTGGAGCGATGGCGCGCCCTGCCGACCGATCCAGGCACTGCCTTCGACGGGGTGGTGGAGATAGACGCGGCCAGCCTTGCGCCCTACGTCACCTGGGGCACCAACCCCGGCATGGTGGTCCCCATCACCGATCGCGTCCCCGATCCCGCCTCCTACCTCGCTGCCGAAGATCAGTCCGCAGCGGAGCGAGCCCTGGAGTACATGGGGCTACAGCCAGGTACACCCATGGAAGAGATCACCATCGATCGCGTCTTCATCGGCTCCTGCACCAACGCCCGCATCGAAGATCTGCGGGCCGCCGCCGAGATGGTCAAGGGGCGCAAAGTGCACCGGGGGGTGTCCGCCATGGTGGTGCCGGGTTCCGCCGGGGTGAAGGTGCAGGCTGAGGCCGAGGGCCTGGACCGGATCTTCAAGGACGCCGAGTTCGACTGGCGGGAGGCTGGCTGCTCCATGTGCCTGGGCATGAACCCGGACGTCCTGGAATCCGGTCAGCGGTGCGCCTCCACGTCTAACCGCAATTTCGAAGGGCGGCAGGGCAAGGGGGGACGCACCCACCTGGTGAGCCCTCCGATGGCCGCGGCCGCGGCCATCGCCGGCCACTTCGTGGACATCCGGGACTGGAAGGGATAGCGCCTCCGATGGAACCGTTCACCAAGCTGACCGGCATCGTCACCCCCCTGGATCGGGTGAATGTGGACACCGACCAGATCATGCCCAAGCAGTTTCTCAAGCGCATTGAGCGGACGGGCTTCGGCCAGTTCCTCTTCTTCGACTGGCGCTTTCAGCCCGATGGAAAGCCCAACGGGGACTTCGTTCTCAACCATCCGGGCTTCGAGGGGTCCACGATCCTTGTGGCCAGGCGGAATTTCGGCTGTGGCTCGTCGAGGGAGCATGCGGTGTGGGGTCTGTTGGACTACGGCTTTCGTGCGATCATCGCCCCCAGCTTTGCCGACATCTTCCACAAGAATTGCCTTGAGAACGGGGTGGTACCCGTGTTCCTGCCGGAAGGGACGGTTGAGCAGATCATCGCCAACGCAAAGGCATCTCCCGGATACGGGCTGACGGTGGACTTGGAGCGGTGTGAGATATCCGACGAGGGAGGTCTCTCGGCCGCCTTTACGGTGCATCCTGACCCCGAAACGCACGTGTTCCGGCGGCAATGCCTGCTGAGCGGGCTGGACGACATCGCGCTGACCCTACAGCACAAAGACAAGATCACCGCCTACGAACGGGCCCACCAGATCTAACCATCCCTCCGGCGAATTCAGGTTGCGGCGCCATTCACATCCGCGCACGGTGCTCCATCCGAGACGCCTGGGTTTTACCGGCCCTAGACGCGACTTCTGACGAGGGGAAAGCGCCCTGCGTCAAGCGGCGGCAAGAAAGGATCGGAGCCATGAGGGTTGTCACAGGTGCCATCAGCCATGAGACGAGCACCTTCACCACGGTACCCACGACGTGGGAGAGCTATCACGCGCGCTTCGGGTATTGGCTCGGAAGCGAGATCTTGAAGAAGTTTCGGAAGACCAATACCCCGATGGGCGGGTTCATCGAAGGGGCCGAAGCGCATGGTTTCGAGCTGATTCCCACGGTTTTTGCCGAGCCGCAACCGAGCGGACCAACGCCGAGGGACATCTTTGATGCGACCCTGAAAGAGCTGCTCGACGGCATCACCGAGGCCGCGCCCATGGACGGCGTCCTCCTAGAGCTGCACGGCTCGATGGTGATCGAGGGCATCGACGATGGCGAAGGGCATGTCCTCGGCGCCGTGCGCGAACTGGTGGGGCCAGAGGTGCCCATCGTCGGGCAACTGGACATCCATTCCAACGTCTCGGACCGCATGGTCGAGATGGCGGATGTGCTGATCGGGCGGGAGACCTATCCCGAAGTGGACATGGCCGCGCGGGGCCGCGAATGCGCTGATGTGCTGGTTCGGATGGCGAGAGAAGCCCTGCGTCCGACCATGGCGCTCTGCCAGATCCCCATGATCTGGGGCACGAACCAGGTGACGGCGCATCCACCCATGAGCGAGGCCGTCGCCGAACTCCACCGGATCGAGGCCCAGCCGGGCGTCGTCTGCGGCTCCATCGCCACCTGCTATCCCCTTGCCGACGTGCCGGATATGGGGGCTTCGGTCTATGTCGCCACCGACAACGACCAAGCCCTCGCGCAGCGCTATGCAGATGAGCTGGGCGAGTGGATCTTCGCACGGCGGGCCGACTGGCAGGTCCCGAGTCCCTCGACCCTCCAGGCGCTGGAACAACAGCACACCGCTGGGCGCTTCCCCATCATCTTCGCCGACCGCAACGACAACACGGGCGGCGGTTCACCCGGTGACAGCACGGGCGCCCTTCGGACGTTCCTCGAGGCCGATCTCCAGGATGCCTGCGTCCTCTACATCGTGGACCCGGAGGCGGTGGCGCAATGCACTCAGGCTGGCCTGGGCGCGACGCTGACGTTGGACGTGGGCGCCAAATCCACGCCGCTCCAGGGTGAGCCCGTGAGGATGACAGCCGAAGTGGCGGCGCTCTCCGATGGCCGCTTCCGCTACGATGGCCCGATGTTCGAGGGACTGGAGGCAAGCATGGGCCCGTCGGCGCACATCCGAGAGCGCGGAGTCCACGTCCTCCTGGTGACCGAGCGCGAGCAGCCCTTCGATACGGCCTTCGCGCGGAGCCTGGGCCTGGACCCGCGGCAGATGCGCTACATCTGCGTCAAGTCCACAGCCCATTTCCGGGCCGGGTTCGAATCGTGGGCCGGGTCGATCCATGTGGTCTCCGAGCCCAGCGTGCACGATCCGGCCGATGGCAAGCTGGCGTTTCACCGACTGGGGCGGAAGCTGTATCCGATGGACGCTATTTAATGCCGGAGGATGGACCGAGGGGATCGAGGATTCAGGCGCAGTGCTGGCGCCGGACGAGGATGTCCCAGGCGGTGCGCCCCTCGAAGAGACCCGGTTCAGGCGTTCCAATGATGAGGTGTACCGGGTCTTGCGGATGCTCCGGAAGCGGCATTTTTTGGCTCTATCGCTGCATCCAGTCTCGATACCGTCGAGGCTTCTGGCACCAAGCGATCACATCGAAGGAGGCCTGCCATGTCCCTGACCCTGCGCGTTGGCCTAGGCCAGTTCAATGAACTGACCGATGAGAAGCTGGCCTTCATCAAGCAGTGCGGCGCCGACGACTTCCTGATGAACACCCCCAAGCTACCCGGGGATGAGCAGTGGGAGGTCGACGATCTCTTGGCCCTGCGTCAGCGGGCTGATACGGCGGGGCTGCGGCTCATGTCCCTGGAGAACGTGCCCGTCAGCTTCTACGACAAGGCCATGCTGGGTCTGCCCGGCCGCGATGAACAGATCGCGCACATGCAGGCCACCATCCGCAACATGGGGAAGGCCGGCATACCCATCCTGGGCTATCACTGGATACCCAACGGCGTCTGGCGCACCGAGCCGCCCGCCGTCCTGCGCGGTGGCGCGTTGGCCACACGCTTCGATATGGAGACCGCCGTGGCCGGCGGGTCACTCGATGACCACCGTCTCGTGAAAGCGCAGAGGGAGGCGTCCTTCACCCACGGTCGGGTCTTCTCGGCCGAGGAGATGTGGGACAACTACTGCACCTACATGGAGCGCATTCTGCCCGTGGCCGAGGAGGCGAACGTCAGGCTTGCGCTGCACCCGGACGATCCTCCCGTGCCTTCGCTCGGCGGCATCGCCCGCATCTTCGGCGGCTTCGAGGGCTTCAAGCGGGCGATGGATGCGTTCGACAGCCCCAACCACGGCCTCAATTTCTGCATGGGCTGCTGGTCGGAGATGGGCCCCGAGGGCGTAATCCCCGCTATACGCCACTTCGGAGGCCGGGGCAAGATCATCTACGTCCACTTCCGCGACGTCCAGGGCACGGTTCCCCGCTTCAACGAGTGCTTCATCAACGAGGGTCAGGTGGATACCTTCGAGGTGGTGAAGACGCTCAAAGAGGTGGGCTTCACGGGTTTCATGATCACCGATCACGTGCCTCGGATGGTGGATGACACGCGTTGGGGCCATCGCGGCCGCGCCTACGCGATCGGCTACATGACGGCGCTGATCGAGGTGGTGAACAAGCTGTGACGGAGATGCCAGCCGTGAGCCGTTAGGATTTCCTTTACGCGGTACGCGATGTTGAAGTGGTCCACACTACCGTCATCGTCCGGCCATTCATCCATCCAATGGCTTAGCCGCACCTACCCCATTTTCGGATGCGCGCAACTGCATCGCGACGACCTTGTGGAAAATGCCCCTTCCGAAACAATCCGGTCCCTTCTCACCCGTGGAGAAAAGCGCGAAGGGCACCTCCACCGCATGGTGGCCGGTTGGACGTTCAAGCGTCAGCCCGGCATGGGGCAGCACGTCGTCCGGTGGGAAAAGGGGTGTGAGGTGAAATGGCTCCGCTTGTGAATCGGCATGCAAAAGGATGACGTGACCCTCCATACGGGTGATGAGATAGAGCCGGTCATTTTGACCGATACTCAGCACCCCGCTGCCGTCCAACTTTCCGGGAGTGACCTCGGAGGAGAGCAACGCATCCGGTTCTAGTGAACACCATGTCGACCCATCGTGATGGTAGATTCTCAATGCCGAATCCGATTCAACCAGGCTCAGGCTGACCCACGGGTGTCCCTTCGAGTCGCAGACGACATTGTTGATGGTTAAAGCCCCTTCAGTACGCTTGAAGAAGGCGTTCGACTCAATTTTCACGGGCAGAGACAGCGGTGAACCATCGGCCAAAATCCACGTCTTACCTCGATCCTGGGACATCATATGTCCGGCCGCTTGCGCGCGCCCGTCATAGTAGATGTTAAACGCTATGTGGAGTGCGTTATCCGTTGCAATCGTCAAAGCGTGATGATAACACGTGTATCCGTTCCAATCATCGGGAGCTTTCGCCAGAATGAGGGGCGCACTCCAGCCGGCGCCACGGGGTTTCTGCTGGTAAATCAAGGAAAAGGGCGGCTCTCGGGACTGCTCGCAGCGGCGATAGATCATATGCAGCGTGTCTTCGTCATCGCACACAGCGCTCGGATAGGTAGCGTTGGCACCGACGCCCGCTAGCTTGTCCCACTGCGATGCGTCGTTGGGTTTTGCCGAACGATAGTGCAGAAACGGAGCCTCGCCGTGCGGGCCGAAGAAGATGTGCAAGCGCCCCTCGCTATCGCAGGTCAGGGCGGGGCCGCCATGGTTATCGGTTCCGTTCCCCACCTTGACGGGCCCAGACCACGAATCCGTGGAGCGATGATAGGTCGCAACCATCGTGTCGGAGATGGAGTCCAGCCAGGCGACATGCGTCCTGCCATCGCGCGTAACGATCTTGTTCGTGCCCGAGTAAGCGGTCGCTCGCGTCGAACCTCGCTCGGAGAGCAATCGCGTTGATTGGACCGCAAGTTCAGGTTTGCGGCGAGCCATCTTTTTCTTTCAGATCACTCGGTAAAGCGAACGCGTTTCGAGGCTCGAAATTCGGTCGTTCTCAGAGGCTATGGTACACATCCCGATGACGGAGTGCAATGTATTGCTCGCGGATGAGATGGCAGATGACAGGCTCCGAGCGGCGCCATCCTTCGACGGGCTCAGGATGGCGCCTTAGACCCTCCCTGCCGTCGGGGAGAGGTTTGGGGGTGGGGGGGCATCTCCTCTCCTGCGCACAGCGCAAGCTCCTGTATGCGGATGTCTGCCCCCTCCTTGCGCATCGGTCCAGTATGCAGCCACACCGGGATGGCCGCCATTGGACGGCGGAACACCGCGCACCGCAACTTTTTCGTGCAGATGCAATTTCCCTCCTGACAGGGGCACACATTATACTGTATGCTGTTGAAGTAGCGTTAACTGTCAGCCACTCTCGTCAGACGTGACTATGGAGGATCATTCAGAGATGTGCACTAGACCCCGTCGCGTGGCGTTAGCAATCGTTGCCTCGATTGTCATGGTCTGCCCGCTAGCTGGCTTTGTCGTTACAGATGGCAAGAGTTCCGACCAGGAAGAAATGCCGCGCTACTTCCGCATCGTGGAGGGTCAGTTGCTCCAATTTGACGCCTCCTCCGAGCCCCACACGGGCCACTTTGTCCGAACGACCTCCGGCGATCTCATCGAGATAGCCCCATCATCAGCCCCTGGGGTCGACCTGCTCGAACAGATGGAGGTCATCGCGGCACTCGTGGGTGGCTGGGACAAACTCGATACGATGACAAGTGGTCCAGGGGAGATGGGCGTTAGGCTCTGGAGGGGCGGCTCATTCAGCGCGCATGACCGTGTCTTCCGCGTTGTGGACGCCGAACTGGTTCAGTTCGACCCCACAGAACCGCATACTGGCCACTTCGTTCTAACGGTCGCGGGCCACTTCATCGAGATTGACCCCAACCTGCCCGTGCGCGAGCAGCTCGAAATCATTGCGGCAATTGTGGGCGGCTGGGAGAACCTCGATAGCAATTCCGGCTGGACCAGCGGGGACCCGACTGTAGAAGGGGTCCTCGCCGTCGGAGAGGATGGCGAAGAGCTTGGCCCCGTGGCCGTGGAGGCGGCATCCTGGGCCTCGGTCAAGGCTGCGTTCCTGCGGTAGCTTCGGGGCGTCACCTGGTCTCAGGGCCTCCGCGCATCTACCCCGCGGAGGCCCGTTTTCTATCCCCCTTCCCCGCTGGGGGCGAGATCCAGATCGAGTTTCTCGTCGCCATCTCGTGCGCCCATCCCCCGAGCGGTGCTTCCGTGAGGTGGAGCTGGGCCCGACTTAGACCGCCTTCGAGCACTCCCGGATGGGGCTCCGGGCCGCCCGCGCCCTGAGCTTGGCGAATGCCTCGCTGCCATCGTCCTCGACCACCTCCAGCGTGACGCCGGCCTCGAAGACGCACTGGTTGCCGGCCATGAAGTCGTTCCTGTACTGGTCGGGGCTCGCGTAGGCGGTGCGCTGCCCGTCGGGCCAGACGACGCGATAGAGGTCCGTGGGGGCCGGCCTATCGATGGAATCGGTGCGGAGGCGTTCGAGCGCACCTTCGTCCAGCTCGACACCGAGCCCAGGCGCCTCGGGAACGCGGCCGAAGCCGCCTTGAATCTCGATGCGTTCGGTGATCAGGTCATCCGAATACATCTCGTGGCAGGTAATGGCGGGCCACTGGGCGTGGGTGAGGACGGCGCCCAGATGGAGTGCCCAGGCGGTGGTGATGCCCGTCCCGACGAGTTGGAGCCAGAAGGGCTTTCTCGCTTCAGCCGCAACGGTACCCTGCCGTATGACGTTTGCCGCGCCGACGCCGATGACAAACCCGTCGCAGACCTCTTCGGTGAGCGCCGTCATGATGGGCGGGTTGCCGTAGTGCATGGCGATGGGGTGCGTCGTCTTGGCCCGCACCTGCTTATTGCCCCCGATATCGCCCTGGGAGATGGGCGATTCGAACATGGCGACGTTGGGCATCCGCTCAAGCTCCTGGAGGAGCGGGACCGCATGACCCGCGTTGAGCAGGAGGCCGTTGAAATCGAGGTCGAGCTTGAAATGGCCGGGGACGACTTCGGTGATGGCTTTCACCTGCTCGCGGATGTCGAACCACGGGCGGGCCTTGATCTTGAAGCCCGTGTAGCCTGAGCGCACGGCTTCCTGCGCCTCCCGTGCCCAGTCGGAGGGCGGCATGTCGATGGCCCACCACGAGATGGGGCACCACTCGCGCACGCGTTGGCCCATGAGCCGATGGCACGGCACACCGAGTGCCTTCCCGGTCAGGTCGAACAGCGCCATCTGAAGGCCCGCGCCAAGCGAATCGTCCCACAAAAACTCGGCCGGGTTCCGACCGATGACGCGCGCGACAGCTTCTTCGCTGACCCGTCCCCAGGTGTAGTGGACCAGCGTCTCGCCGAAGCCCTCGATTCCCGCGTCCGTCTTCACGCGACAGACCTCGGAGATCGTCCATCCCCAGAGCTGGCGCCCCATGTGCTTCGCCGGACGCTCCAGGAAGGGCACGTCGACGGTGATCCGCTCCACGTCGGTGATCACGAGTTTCATCAGGCTAGCTCCCTTTGGCTTGGCTCCCCGAGCGCTGCGATTGGGGCGGATGCTCCCCGATTTTAAGGATAGAGCGGCGCGCCTATGGAGGGCAAGTCCTACACGAGATCGCAGCGCGCGTCGGACCGAACGACGAGAGGTTTCCGGTGAACCCCTTCAGGTGTGCAAGAGCGAAAAGGTTGATCAAGCCGGATGCGCAAGCTTACCTTTGGGGTGACTCAGGGTATCACCGCCTTGTCGGTGACCTCCAAATCGTACCATCAAGCTCAGGGGATTCCAGTGATCATCAAGACGGCGGACGAACTTCGTGAGTTGGTCAGGAAGATCTTCCTGACCGTGGGGGCTGACGAGCGGAACGCGGGTGGCGTTGCAGAGCATCTGGTTCTGGCCAATCTCAGCGGCGTCGACACGCACGGCATCTGGCACGTGCCGCGCTATGTGGAAGCCGTCAAAGCCGGCGAGATCGTGCCCACAGCCTGGCCTGAGAGGGTTCGCGAAAGCTCAACGAGCGCCCTGGTCGCGGGGGGCTGGACCTTCGGCCATGTGACAGCCCGATACGCGATGGAAGTCGCGATGGAGAAAGCGACGGAACACGGCGTGGCCGTGGTGGGCATGCTCCAGACTCACCATATCGGCAGGCTGGGCCACTACGTCGAGATGGCAGCGGCCAAGGGCCTGATCTCCATGGTCTGGGCGGGTGGGTACGGGGAGGAAGAACCGATAGCGGTGCCTTATGGCGGGCGGGAGCGGGTCTTGCACACCAACCCGATAGCCATGAGCTTTCCCGTCGGTGAGGCGCCGCCCATGATGTTCGACTTTGCGACGACAGCGGTAGCCGGGGTCAAGGTCGTCAACGCCCATCGCAGAGGCGAACAGCTCCCCCCAGGCGCCATCGTTGACAAGGAGGGTGAGGTCAGCACCGATCCGAACGACGTCTTTGACGGGGGCGGACATGTGCCCTTCGGCGCGCACAAGGGGTACGCGTTGATGATGGCTGCGGAATACCTTGGGCGCATCTTCACGGGAGCGAATGCCTTCGCCGAAGCGGGGCGTGGGGGACCTATTGTGCGTCACCAAGGCGTGACGATGATCGCCCTCAGAGCCGACCTGTTCCAGCCCATGGAGGCCTACTCCGAGCGGGCGGACGAGATGGCGCGTCGGGTGAGGGCGGTTCCACCGGCGCCCGGTTTCAAGGAGGTGCTTGCGCCGGGCGATCCGGAGGCTCGGACGCGCGCCGCGAGGCAGCGCGACGGTATTCCGATCGCCGATGACATCTGGGAATCCATCGTCGAAGTGGCCGCGTCACTGGGCTTGAAAGGGGTTTGACGACCATGGGAACGCCGCTCTCATCCGAGGTACTGGAGGCGCTGAGCGAGTTTGATAGCCCGACGATCTCCAACGCCGTCGAGCACTTCAAGGTCCGCGATCCCGTCACGGGGTACGCGTCTTTGGAACTGAGTTGCCAGTTCCCCGATCTGGAGCCCATGGTCGGCTACGCGGTCACGTGCACGGCGGACAGCACGGCCCCGGGGGACGACCGCCCCCACCAACTGAATATCCTGTTGGAGGCTCTTCATGCGGCGCCGAAGCCCTCGATTCTCGTCATCGAGTATGTGGGCGACGATCGCTTGCGAAGCTGCTTCGTGGGGGAAGGGGTCTGCATGGCGATTCAGAGGCTCGGCGCCGTCGGTGTCGTGACCGATGGTGGAATCCGCGATAAGAGCGGCATACGCCAACGAGCGCCGGGATTTCAGGTCTTCTCGCCGGGCCTTGTGGTCTCTCACGGCTACGGCACCTACCTTGAGTTTGGCGTTAACGTCTCGATCTGCGGTATGACCATCGGGTCGGGCGATCTGCTCCACGGAGACGAAAACGGCCTGCTCACGATTCCTCTGGATATTGCCGAAGACACCCTGGATCAAGCCGGGGCGGTTCAGAAAGCGGAGAAGGAGCTTTTCGATTTCCTGGAGGGGAGCACCTTCACGTACGAAGCCCTCAAGGGGCGATTGGGGCGTCATTAACCGACGCTTCGAGGAGGGACGGACGTGGTGTCGGGAGACAGGAGAGGCCGATCTCGTCCGTCATTCGCCTTCGGTCAGCACGAACTCGTTCCCATCGGGATCGACGAAGATCGCAAAGGTGCCCCACGACATCTTCTTCGGGGCCTGCGTGAACGTCACACCGCTTGCGGACAGTTCGCGGTGAGTGGCTTCGACATCCCCGCAGCCCAATACGATCGATGGCTTGCGCTCTTGCCAGTCCTTCATCATGCCGCGGGGATAGATGACCACGCGCGACTGCGCCCCCGGCGGCGCCACCTCGATCCAGTTTCCGCCGGGGCCCATCAGTTGGTTACGGCGCACCTCGAACCCGAGCTTTTCCGTATAGAACCGGACCGCCTCCTCCTGATCGGAGACGTACACTGCAACGGTCTTGACGTTTGTGATCATGCTCGCGACCTCTCTGGAACGCTAAGTGCCTCTACGGAACGGCTTGACAGGTCATTGAACGAACCGAGATTGTGTACTTGACGCAGGGGATAAGATACTTACCTTCGGAGTATGGACAAGCAGCTTGAGCGTACCCTGCATGAGAGTAGTTCGATGCGTGGGTGGCGAGACTTCAAATCTAAAGCCTTGTCTCTCAGGGGGCTTGTTGCCATGATAGGCGTCACCGCCTTGTCTCCTATTCTTGCGACATTCTTTACGCCCGACACGATAGGTGAGCTCTACAGACAGATGATTGAACAAGGTGCAGGATTGGCCGTATTTCTAATTATCGCAATAGTGCTCCTAGCTACTAATATTGCGGCTGCACCAAAACGCCAACGAGATGAGTTGTGCAAACACATCTTGAAAGAGCGGGAACCGCCTGACCTTCACGTAAGAAGCGATCCTATTCTTATGAGTGTTATGAAGTCTTCTTGGGGAATAATGTTCTTGGTTCCAACCGTTCGTATAAACAATCGTGACTCGCGTATCGTCGTCCTTGAACCAACCCTGGACATTTCGATAGAGGGCGTAGAATCTCTATTCGGTAAACTATGTTCAGTAATTGAGAAAGATAAGATACGAACTGAAATTCTAAAGCCGGTGGCGATAAAAATGGTCCGGGATCATTTTGACGAGGCGGCACAAGCACTGGATTCTTTCCCTATATTGACTGACCGTATCAGCGTAGAATTTGGTCATCCAATAGAAGGCAATATAGCGTTTATTATTCGCCCAGATACTATCAACCAAGCGCTGGATGAAGATTTGAAATTATTTGACGCGATTGTGGGATCACCTTCCCTGCGCATAACCTTAAAGGACATTAACAGCCACAGAAGTAGAGAACGAAGTTGCAATTGTAGTAGAACAGCTCTCACTGATCCGACAAAAATATTTGAGTTTCACTCTGTTGCAATAGAATAACGAAATAAAAGGAGATTAGGAGTGGGACGACAACCTTGGATTATCCTTGTACTTGGTCTTACTCTCGGGCTAATAGCTGGTATTCCCATTGGTTTCTGGATTGGAAGCGAATATGGGGATAGGTACTCAATCACGACTAACACTGTAAGGGTTGGCGTAGATAGCGGGCATGAGAGGGCCATTTTCTATTGCATTGACCGACGCAGTGGGGAAACATGGCGCATTCGTGAATCTTTCCAAAAAACGGAGAAAAGCCGATGGGAGCATGTCGGAAAGAATGCGCCTCTCAGGTGATCTCCACTACTATCTCCTTGTATTCCAACTTTCTGGCGCTAATGAGCTTTGTAAGCGTGTCCTTAAAAAGATACGGATTGTTGCGGTTATTATATCGCCACTCCAACTCGTCGAGATAAGCATCAAGGTGTTTGGTGGACAGCTTATGATAGGTGCCGATGGCCGAGCGCTTGAACAGGCTCCAGACATTCTCGATGTTGTTGGTGTGGGCATCGTCGCGGAGCAGGATCCGCCCCGCAAGCCGCCTTCCGCCACATCTGCCTCCATTTGGGTTCACACTCACACAAGATACATCGCCGGACCGTACGCGGCCAGCCGTCGCTGCCCCATGCCACAGAAGCCCGCCGGGCGGCGCCCCGGAGTTAGTGTCGATAATGTAGCACTGACAGAGCGGGCGGCGCGCCGTATCTTGTGCGCAGTTCGAGAGTCGAGGTCGTCCGGGGGCCTCGAGGAATGCGATGACGGTGGGAAGATGCTGTGATGGAAGGAGCTCGGGAGGATGGCAGCCGAACCGACGGTTCAACGGTTGTTCGACCTGACCGGAAAAGTGGCGCTGGTCACCGGCGCCAGGCATCACGGCGTCATGCTGAATCAGATGGAACCGGCGTCGCTCGAAGCGGGTTTCGCCGGGGCGGTCGCGGCTATAGGCCGCTCGACGTCCTGGTCAACAATGGCCATGAGGCGTTGTCGGAAGACTGTACTGACGTAACGCACGAGGCGTTTTCCCGGCAGTGGGTCAACGCTTCGGGATACCTCATGCGGCGAGGCTTCTACGGAGCCGCGCCGTAGTAATGTTCCGCCCCGGCGAGCATCATCATGCCCGGCTCGAAGCACGGTCAGGTCGCCTCCTGCCCCGGTGCCCGCACTTTTTGTGTCCGATGTACGACATGCGCATAAAGGAGACGGTCGGATGACCCATCCCGGTGAGAGTGCGTGGGTGCATGGCGGGTTCGAGGCGTTTGCCCGGGGCCGGTTTGAGGATGGCGGCAGCAACCTTTACGTGAACGCGAAAGGCGTCATCGAGACGATCCATCGGACGGACGTGAACAGCGATGGCTACGCTGACATCATCATCCCTAACGCCCACGGCTATATCGAACGGGGACCGACGTGGGTCTACAAGCCGGGCCCCGGCGAGGGCAAGGATTGGGAGCGGCGGGAACTGCCCAACGACAGCGGATGGATGAGCCGGGTCGCCGATGTCGACGGCGACGGACACCCCGATCTGGTGGTCGTCAATGGTGAAAACGGCGTCACGTCCGAATTGCCCTCCTATGTCTATTGGGGAGGTCCCGGTGGCCTGAGCGGCGAGCGAACGGAGCTGCCCACCGTGGGGGCCTACGACGTGGCGGTCGTCGATGTGGACCGGGATGGACGTCCGGACCTGATCTTCCCTTCGGCGTGGGTCGATCATCACAATGCTGGCCTCCCCAGACCCATCCACGTGTTCTCACAGACGAGCCCCCGCCGATTCGAGGATGCATCGAGCGCATACGGTCTGAGCGGCGTGGCCGCTATATCGGTCGCGTGCGGCGACCTGAACGGCGACGGCAGACCCGACCTGGTGGTCGCAAATTACCGCAGCGAATTCGAGCACGATACGGACAGCTTCGTGTACTGGGGCACCGAGAGCGGCTTTGACGGCCTGGCCCCGCTGCGTCTGCCGACCCATTACGCCTTGAGGGTCCTTCTCGGCGACCTCGATGGCAACGGCCGCGAGGAGATCATCTTCGCCGGGGGCGATCAGGTCATGATCTACTGGAACGATGATGGCGCGTTCAGCCCCGACAACCGTACGATCATCCGTGAGGCGGGTTTCAGCACCATGTTTTGCGAGGGCGCCGTGAACATCGAGGTCGCCGATGTGGACGGGGATGGCAGGAACGAGCTGATACTCGCCACCGAAAAAGGTGTGCAAATACGATCTTCGAGCGACCTGGAGACGGTACAGACGCAATTGCCTCTGGAATTCGCCACCTGGGTTCACGCCGCTGACCTCGATGGCGACGGCAGGCCCGAACTGATCGCTAGCAAGTACGATGACCGCATCACCTACGAGACGGACTCCGCCATCTTCTGGAACGGGCCGGAGGGATTTTCCGCCGATCGTGTGAGCCGGGTGCCCACAGCCGGAGCCATGGGCTGCACTGCCGGTGACCTGGACGGCGATGGCCGACCGGAGGTGGTTTTCAACGGCACGATGCTCGGGCCGTCCCAGTTCAACGAAAACTTCCCCATCTACGTGTATCTCGGCAGCGAGGATGCCGACTACGGAGTGCATCGCCGCCTGGAGCTGCCTTCGTTTCGCGGCAGTTCCTGCTGCGCGCTGGCTGATCTCGACCTGGACGGCTATCACGATCTGGTGATCACGATATCGGAGGGCGTGCGTCTCTTTCCGGGTGGACCGGACGGGCCCAGCCCCGACCGCTATGTCGATCTGCCCGTTCCTGACCGTAACGTCAGGCAGGTGCTCGCGGCGGATTTTAACCGCGACGGACATCTCGATCTGCTGGTCACGGTGTGGACCTACGACGACAAGCCCGAAACGATGTCCAGGTCTTCGGTGATCTTCTACGGTTCTGCCGAAGGCTTCTCTCCCGAGCGCTCCGCGATCCTGCCAACCTACTGCGGCGGCAAGGCGCACCTGGCCGACGTCAACCGCGATGGCTACCTCGACATCATCGTGGGCGACCGCAGGGGTTATCTCAGGGTCTTCCTCGGCGGCCCCGATGGCTATTCTCCGGAGCGCGTCTGGAAAATTCCGATGCGTCAATTTCCCTTCGGATCGCTCAATGCCGCGGACCTGAACAAGGACGGCTGGCTCGACATCATCGTCGGCATCTCCAGTCACTACGAGCGAGGGGAGGATACGTTCGTCATCCTCTACGGCGGTCCGGAAGGGTACGATCCCGAAAACGCGCAGTGCTACGCCGGCGGATACTCGCCCGGCAAGATCACCATTTCCGATTACAACCAAGATGGGAATCTGGATGTGCTCGTGCCGTCCTATTCCACCGACGTCACGCGCGTTCTGCACGCCCAATTGTTCCGAGGCAACGGGGTGAACATCGACCTCGGACATCCGCTCAACATCCTTGCGGATGCTTCGTACCAGTTCTTCGCTATGGACTTCAACCGCAATGGCTACACCGATCTCTTCATGGCTTGTCACCGCAACGACCTGGGGCACCAGGTGGATTCTCTGATCTTCTGGAATGGGCCCGAAGGCATCTCCACCGAGCGCACGACGCCGCTGCCTGGCATGGGGCCCCACTTCCTAACCGCCCGGGACTACGGCAATGCCTACACCCGCGAACCGACCGAAACCTACATTTCGCCGCCTTTCGATCTTGGCGAGCGAACGCCAGTGGCGATTGGGTGGGACGCCGAGACCCCCGAGACGACGCAGCTCAAATTCCAACTGCGCTGGGCGAACACCAAAGCGCAACTCGAAAGGGCGCAGTGGCAGGGTCCGCGCGGAGCGGAGACTTATTACGAGCGCTCGGGCGACGCAATCGGAGGGGTCACCTCGGCGGCGCGCTGGCTTCAGTACAGAGCCGCCTTCGTATCCCTCTACGGCTGCCGTTCGCCGAAATTGCGCGAAGTTCGTGTGGATCTGAAGCCGGGCGAGGCTGCGCGATGACGCGTACCTAAGGCAAGAAAGACACGCCCCGGCTGCGCTCCGGGGGATTGGACCTCGCAGGTTATCTCAGCGATGGTTCCATCGCAGGATAGCTCTCTTGGGCCGCCTTTTCTCAGGAGGTGAAGATGTTGACGACGATGCAGAACTGCTTGGCGGAACTGGTCCTGACTTCCGGGAAAGAGTATGCCGATCCATTCAACGATGTGGAGGTATCCGCGGTCTTCTCCTTGGCTGACGGGACGTCGCGCACAGTCCCGGCCTTCTGGGCAGGGGGGCAAATCTGGAAGGTACGGTACGCTTCGCCGATCGTGGCGCACCACGCTTTTCGGACGGTCTGCTCGGACGAATCGAACCGTGATCTGCACGGCCAGAGCGGTACGGTGGAGGTGACCGAGTACGAAGGCTGGAACCCTCTATTCCGGCACGGGCCCCTAGGCGTGAGCGAGGATGGACGGCACCTGGAGCATTTTGACGGCACGCCGTTCTTCTGGCTCGGGGACACGTGGTGGATGGCGCTGTGCGGACGCCTCGACTGGCCGGAGGGTTTTCAGCGGCTCACGGCGGATCGAGTCGAAAAGGGCTTCACGCTGATCCAGACCGTGGCTGGGCTCTATCCCGACATGCATCCCTTCGATGACCGAGGACGCAACGAGGCCGGGTTCCCTTGGGAAGAAGACTGGGGGCGTATCCGACCCGAGTACTTCGACATGGCCGACCGACGCATTGCGCACCTGGTGAAGAGTGGCCTGGCACCGTGCATTTTCGGATGCTGGGGCTACTACATGGAGTTTGCGGGCAAGGAGGTCCTCAAGAAGCATTGGCGGTACGTGGTGGCAAGATGGGGGGCCTATCCGGTCGTCTGGTGCGTGGCGGGCGAGGCGCTCATGTTCTGGTATCTGCGCACGTTCGACGATGAAGAGGCCCGGCAGGCGTTTTACGACCGGACACGAGCCGACTGGATTGAGGTGGCGGGCTATTTACGCTCGGTGGACCCCTGGCATCGGCCCATCACGGCGCACCCGAACAGCCGAGGGCCGCGCAGCGGGGCACGCGAGATACTGGCCGATGATCTGGTGGAGATTCAGATGCTGCAGACCGGACACTTTGGACGCGACAGCCTACCCACCACAGTGAACCGGGTGACGAAGTCGGCGGCGCGGCGGCCCCGAATGCCCGTCATTAACGGCGAGGTTTCCTACGAGGGAATCGGCGGCTCTTGCTGGCAGGACGTGCAGCGTCTGATGTTCTGGACGTGCATGCTGTCGGGCGCCGCGGGGCATACGTACGGTGCGAATGGTCTCTGGCAGATGGGGGCGGAAGAGGAGCCTTATGGCCCCAGCCCGCACGGCATGACGTGGGGCTCCACGTCCTGGCGCGCGGCGGCCGAGCTGGCGGGCTCCCTCGAGATGGGGATCGGCCGCCGGATTCTCGAACGGTACGACTGGTGGCGCCTGGAGCCGACTCCGGACCTGGTCAGCCCTCGGTGGACCGAGGACGACTACTACGGGCCCTACGCCGCCACCATCCCCGATCAGTGCCACATCGTCTACTTCCCCAATCCGGGGGGCGGTGCGCGTGTGAAGCTGCAGCCCGGCACGCAGTACCGCGCTTTCTTCATCAACCCTGCGACGTATGAGGAATACGACCTGGGCTGGGTGAAGCCTGACGAGGATGGGATGTGGACCTTGCCGGAACGGCGCCCGATTTTCCACGACCTCGTTCTCGTCATCGAGAGAGCGCCCTTGTGAACGGGGAAGCCCATGCCCGGACCAACAGCTACCCATTGTCTCTAACGTCGAACAGCCTCCGGGGAGCCGCTTTGGAGGTATCGGTTCCGCCTGTGCGACATTCTGTCGTGGGCAGTAGAAGGGTAACCTGCGGTCCTGCGCACACCGACGATTGAAGCGGCATGTGAATGCATCGAGGTGGAGCCTTGGCCATAGCTTGGGTTTGCTGCCCGTCGACCCGCATTGAGGTCGGGGACCGCCTATGAAACTCGGCATGTCACAGGCCTGCTATCGCTGGACGGTCTACCCCGGGAAGCGCTGGGACCAGCCGCACTACGGGTACCGGGCTCTGCCCCTGCCCTATGGCACGACGGTCGAGCCACCCGAAAAGATACACGGCTGGGTCGACTGGTGCGCGGAAAAGTGCGCCTCCCTGGGCCTGTCGCCGCTCTATGCCACGACCCAAGAACTGCACGACGACGAGGAGGCGCGAGCCTTCGGCGCCAAGCTGGCCGAGCTCGGCATCGAATTCATCGGCAGCGGCGGCGGGCGGTTCGCCGGAACGAGCGAGGAGTGGGAGAGGGACAGCGAGAAGTTCGCGAGCGAGATCAGGCTTGCCAGGGCCGCCGGGGCCCGCATCGTGGCCGCGGTCAACCGGGATCCAGCCGGCGAAGCCGGCCAGCCCCTGCCCAACGGCGGCCTGTTCTACGGCCACTTCTCCAGACGCTGTCCAGTCGATGAGCAGATCGAGCGCATGGTCCGCAACTTCAGCCGCATCACGCCCCTGTGCGAGGACCTGGAGGTCGTCCTAGCCTTTGAAAACCACATGGACTACCGCATCGCCGAGATCGTCCAGGTGGTCGAGGCGGTGGACTCGCCCTGCCTGCGCATCAACTATGACTTCGCGAATTCGTGGTCCGTCATCGAGGACCAAGTCGAAGCCGCACGCCTGGCCGCGCCCTACACGGTCATGACGCACATCAAGGACATGCGGCTTCAGTCCATCACCACGACCGGAGAACCGGCTTTTTTCCACGCTCCCATCGGCTACGGTGACGTGGAAGTTCTGACGATTCTCGAGATCCTCCAGCATAACGCTCCGGACCCGGAGAGCCTGCCCCAGTGCATCGAGGTGCCGGTCCTGCCCCAGTACGATCCAGACCTGTGGATGCGCCTGAGCATCGACTGGCTCAGAGAGCACGCTGCCGAGTACTTCGACGATTGAAGCGGCATGTGAATGCATCGAGGCGGATCTTTCTTTCCGGTGGGACTGTGCCTTTAACTTCGCGTCAAAAAAAGACTTGGTGCCCTTGGAAGACGCCCTTTTTCGTTTGCGTCTATCCCCTTCTCCATCATCTCAATCCCGGAGGTCTCCTATGGAACCCCTTCGAATCGCGATCATAGGCACCGGAGCGCGTGCGGCCAATTTCGCCGAGCAATTGCAGAAAGGCGTACCCCATGCCGAGTTATTCGCGGTCTGCGACAATCATCCTGGGCGCCTGGCCCGATTCGTCGAGCAATGGCAACTGCAGACCCGCACCTTCCATGCCGTGGACGATTTGCTTCAGGAAGCGGCGCTCGATGCCGTGATCGTTACCGTGCCGGAATTCGCCCATGCCGAGGTGACCGTGAAGGTCCTGCAAGCCGATAAACACGTCTACCTCGAAAAGCCCATGGCCCGCAACATCGAGGAGTGCAGGACCATCCTGGAGGCCGAAGCCGCTTCCAGGGCTCAGTTGGTCCTCGGCTTCAATCTCCGCCGCACCCCGTTCTACCGGAAAATTCGCGAGGTCCTGGACAGCGGCATCTTGGGCGAGGTGATTTACATATCGGCCGGGGAGTTTTTGAGCAACGATCACGGCGCGCGTTTCAATCGACGCTTTCACCGTAAGCGCAAGTACAGCGGCGGGTTCCTCAACACCAAATGCAGCCACGATCTCGACCTCATCAACTGGTTACTGGGCCCCGGCGTGATGCCCTCGAAGCTCAGTTCCTTTGGCGGCACCAACATCTTCCGGCCCGAGCGCGCCCCGGCCGAGCGCTGTTCGGTCTGCCCGACCGAGATCAAAGCATCGTGCCCCTATCGCGCCCCCGAAGAGTGGGCCGCCATGCATGACGGCTCGGACGAATACCCGGGCGATCTCTGCGCCTGGACCCCCGACAAGGATATTGTGGATAACCAGACGGTGATGATCGAATACGAGAATGGCGTACGGGTCCAATTCATCGTGATCATGTTCGCACACAGGGGTGACCGGACTATCCTGATCGTCGGCCAGATGGGCCAATTAAGCGGCAGCTTGAATCAGGGCGAGTTTGAGGTCATCCGTTCGGCGGATGGCCAGAGGACCCATTTCAAAGTTTCGGATCGAGCTGACCCGCATGCGGGCGGCGATGAGCATCTCGTGAAGGATTTTGCCAGCGTTGTGCGCGGCGAGATGCCCAAAGGCGCCGGTTCGGAAGCCGGTTACCTGGCGACCCTGATGGCCGAGAAATCCGATCTGGCGATGCAGGAAGGCCGAACGATCACGTTTGGCCCCGAAGACTTTGAGCCCATCACGGCGGCATCGAGGCGTCAAGCACCGGTCTGAAAACAACGGGGCGTTCCAGTGGCCTGCCTCGACCCATGATCGGTCCACTCGTGATGCCAGGCCCGTGACGCAGACCGAGAGAGGATAAGGCATCCGCCGGTACAGTCAAACGCTACCGCTGCGTGCCGGCGGGCGGCAGCGGTAGCGTTCATTGGCCCTGCCGCCTAGAAATGGTGCTTCAGGTTCACGCTGACATCGAGCATTCCGGTATCGGGGGTCGACATCCAACCAACCACAGATTCGCTTCCGTCAAGCCTCAGGTTGGGCACGTGACTTCTCAGCGGATGCCAGACGAGATCTTCACCGCCACCGCGGAAGGCACCGAAGCTGACCCAGCGCCCCTTGACACCCAGAGACGCCGACTCCGTGAGCGCGAAATCCGCACCGAAAAGCACTTGGTACCCAAATAGCGTATCGTTAAGACTCGCTTGCGCGACGCTGACCGTTGAAGCAAGGTTCTCGCGGATCTCGGCTGCGTTCGGTTGGTCACCTCCCGTGGTGATTGCATCTGGATCCGTGTTCCTCGCTCAGACGCTCCCCCAGTCTACGCTCATGATGCCAAAGCCAGCGCCAAAACCGACATAAGGGATGAAGCGGCTATCGCTGGCCAAGTTCAAATATAAATTCCCGAACGGGTTGTGCGAGGTGATGCTGCCGAGGCGCTCCTCGGCCTGGACGAGTTCTCCCTGAGCCTTCTGGAAGTTAACGCCCGTTAGAGAGGAAATCGGAGAAGTCTGATCGTATTGCGATTCCCGATAGAAATATTCTGCCTCAAGACGGAACTCAAGCTGGTAACGGCCTCCCAAACGGGGCCGGCTACCAAACCGGTAACCAACGGCCGATCCGGCCAGAACGCCCTTTGCGCTGTCGAAAACGGCCTTCCAACTGTCGTCCGCGCCGCGATTGGGAACCGTGCAGCCCGGCTCCTGCCCCTCTGCCGATGCGTACGACGGGTTGATGAACTCATCGCACACGCTTACCCGGTCATTGCTCGCTCCGGTGAACTCCGCCTCTGGAGCGAAATTGGCCCCCAGGTCGCTACGGAGATAGAACCCCGAATCGGCCCGCACCGGGCTTGACCCCAATGCCCACGCTGCGATGACGCAAACCGAGAGAGTATACTATCCGCCGCGTTTTCTCTTTCTCCTCCCGTGTTGTATGAGTTATGTTGGTGATGAATACTTACGACACTACATATACGGCATAAGGGAAGGGGCTGGTCACCGCTTGCAGCGGAGCTACGTGGCAGGTGCCTAGACCCCAGCGGAATCGTTTTATTTCACACTACCGCAAGAGGATAGAGAGGTGAATGACACCGGCTTCGCTCGCATCGGTTGCGACTGTCCCCAAGAACAGGTACCATATGTCAGATAAGTAACATCAAGGGGCCATTTCCCGAACCAATGGTTCGGCTACAAGCAATTACCCGAAATGGAATAAAGATTTCTGAAGCGAACTCGCGGCCGTCCTGACAGGAGGTATTACGCATGGAATCGCTCATCGACGCAGACTATTTAGACGCTTAAAAATACGATCAGTACTACGGAACGTACGCTGAACCTCATGATTGGCTGATCGAGCGACTGCTAGAACGGAATTCTGTCCTGGAAATAGCCTGTGGCACGGGCCGAATTGCGATTCCTCTGGCTCAGCGTGGGTTATCTGTGACCGGCATAGACTATTCCAAACCCATGTTGGCTCTCGCCGGCAAGAAAGCACGAGAGACCCATGTGGAGATCGAGCTGGCGCTGTGCGATGTTCGCGATTTTGATCTTAGGCGGAAGTTTGGATCCATTCTCCTGCTTTCCAATGCGCTCTGGCACGTCCATGAACGCTCTGGCTTCGAAGCGATGATACGATGCGTACGGCGCCATTTGGAGCCAGGCGGTCTCTTTGTGCTCGATGTTTTCGTGCCCAGTTTGGACCTGCTCAACCGCGATCCAAAGCGACGGTATCCATTTAGCACCTACACGGACCGAGAAACGGGTAAACAGGTGGAGGTGACCGAGACCTATAGATATGAGCCAGACACCCAGATATCCAGAGTCGTGCACTACAAAAATACTACAGATAAAATAATCGGCGACCTCAATCTTCGCATGTATTTCCCTCAGGAATTAGACGCGCTGTTGGAATACAACGGAATGACGATTGACGAGACGTTCGGGGGTTGGGACCGAGCGCCCTTCGATTCGAGTTCAAAACACCAACTATGCTTTTGCTCTTCTCGTGGCTCCGGCTGATATAGCAGTTTTGAGCATAGGGAGATAACATTGCGTTTATGAGAGTCCACATCGGGTAGGGACTTATCCATGATGTGGTTGTGGGAACTGGGGATCAAAGCGGCTCGATCTGCAAACCGGGCAGGGGTTCGAGGTCCACCGGGGAGTTGATGGGGGACGGTAGAGGGCTGAGTTCTTGCGTCTTCGCTTTGCCAGAAGCGATGGCGGGGGAGGCAAGCTGCATGTGACTTGCTGTGATCCAATCATGCCGAGGTGGCGAAACGGGTAGACGCAGGGGACTTAAAATCCTCGGGGCCTACGCCCATGCGGGTTCGAGTCCCGCCCTCGGCACCAGTGTCGGCACGAAACGTCGTCAGGATAACCTTTGAGTTATCGTCCTGAAATGCGATGATCCCTCAAAGAGCCCCGCCTCCGGGCAAACAGCTTTGCCAGCAGGCAAGAGACAGAGATTCGGTGTCACTCCACGCCCTTCCCCAGATATGCCCTCAGTTTGGGTGAAATGCTTCGTCGAATGAGGGCATTCTCCATCCGCCAGCGGTCCGCCTCCGCCACTTGAGTCAGGAACTGTATTTCCTTTCCCTCTTTGACCGCGATGGGCACGCCGTCGTGGTAGAGAATCCGGTTGCTAAAAAGAGACGCCACTCGCCGGCCCGGCGTAATGATCCCGGTCAGGTTCAAGGGATCGGCCGCGCTGATGGATGTTAGCATACCCCCCTTTGTCTCCCGCCTTGTCGAACGCAGCAAGGTGACCGCCTCGGGAAGTGCGAACTGCTCACCCCACACACCCTCCACAAACCTCCCGCCCCTCACTTCACCCCTCGCCTCCAGCCGCCGATACACCCGCACGAGATGCCGCCATGGGGGTGCGAGGGCTTCGCGGTCGGCCAGCTTGCGAAAGGCGACGCCGTATCGCCTCAGGAGAACGCGCGCGACCTGTTCGAGCGTTTCGGGCTCGGTCTCCCGATCGGGTCCACCGTTGGTTTTGAGCAGCGACCAGCGGCCGGCCACGTCCATGGTGAAGCTGATGTTCTTGCGGCGTCGGCCCTTCTGTATGCGGTATTTCGACTGCACGAGGAGCGCTCGCAAGCCGGTGTAGCTGTCGGCGGTCAGCGCGCCCAAGGCGACCAACTCCGCGATGGCGTCCTCGACCTGAGACTTGAGGAGACCGCTGCGCCCGACGATTTCGTCGAAAAAGAGCGCTCCCTGACCCTCGAGTAACTCCAGTACTCCCCTTGCGGGGACCGACGGCTCCATCGGGGGACCGCCGGACGCATCTCCATTGGTCTTCCACAGCTCGTGATTCGACCGTTCGATGAAGGAGATCGGGGTGGATTTAATCGGTGTGGGGCTTCTCTTTCCGCTCGAGCCGTTGGCTTGCGGGCGACGGCGACCCCACACGACGACCCCCGACAGGCACAGTGCGTCGAGCCAGGTGTAGTCGTACTCCCGCATTCGAGACGGCAGGAGGTCACCCTCCCACGAAGCCGCCGGCGCCTCGAAACCCTCGAGCTGCTTCAGTACCTGTCGCAGGGCATCCGCGCCTTCGGGCCTGTCGATATCGTTGAGTCGGTGCCACGTGAACAGAAACCGCATGAAGTCCGCGGACGAGACGGGCTCGATCTCCTTGCGCAAACGCCGGATTGTGTAGCGGTGAATGCGTGCGAGGAGCCGTCGCTCGCACCACTCCACATCGGCGGTGTTCGGCGTGAACTGCCCGCGCAAGACAAAACCCTCATTCTCGAGAGCAGCCAGGGCCCCCTCAACGGTCGCCTCGGGGACACCCATCGAATCGGCCAGATCGATGGCCCGGACAGGTCCGAGCGCCTCGAGCCGCGCGCGAACGATTTCGGTCATCGCGTCCGCGCCCGAAGGCATCTCCTCGACGACGCGCTCGGGGATGCGGAGCTCCGGAACGAATGCCGCCCCGGGGACGATTCCCTGCATCTGAAGCGAACGCTCGACGGCCACCCAGAAATCGCGTCCGTCAGCTACCCTTAAGAGTGACGCTCGTTTCTGGTCTACGAGTTCGTCGAAGCACTCCGTCCATCCACGCTCCCCATCCCCGCGCTCACCCTCTTCTCGGGTCAGGAAGCCGCACAGCACGAGCGCATCGTGAAGCTCGTCGGCGTCTCTGACCTGAGGCCAGGCTTCGCTGCGCACCGCCTCGATCGCTGCCGCATCGAGCTTACCAAGGTCCGCCGCCTCGGCGGGATCGAGCCATCTCCGGTTCTGCACGGCATTGGCCCGCCGCTCCTCGAGCGGTGCGTCGTCGAGAAAAGCGTAGGGACATGCCTTGAGAACCCCTTCAGACAAGGGCGACGGCTCGCGCATATCCAGCGCCACGAGCTCGATGCGGTTCGACTGGATGTCGCGCAGCAGTCCTTCCAGCCGCTCGACGTCCATCGCATCGTGGAGGCAGTCCCCAATGGTCTGCTGGACGAGCGGATGTTCCGGTATCTCCCGATCGCCGCCGACGTTTTCCCGGCAGGCGAGCTGATCCGGAAAAACGAGAGCGATGAGGTCCTCGGACTGCATGCGCTGGATCGCAGGCGGCACCTTCTTCCCCGCGCGGTTCCGCAGCACAGCCAGTGCACGCGATGCATTCCAGCGCCAGCGAATGTTGAACATGGGCGAATCGAGGAGCGCCTGAATCAGCACGTCCCTAACGGTCCCCGGACTGAGATAGTGAAAGACATCATCAAGCGGAAAGCTGTGGGTGACTCCCAGTGAGAGGAGGATCGAGTCCTCGGTGGCGGCCGCCTGGAGCTCGAAATTGAACTGCCGACAAAACCGCTTGCGAAGCGCTAGCCCCCACGCACGGTTCACGCGGCTACCCAAGGGCGAGTGGATGACGAGATGCATGTCGCCCACCTCGTCGAAGAACCGCTCCATGACAATCGTACGTTTGGAAGGCATGGCGCCGAGCGCCGCCTTGGCGGCTGCGAGGTAGGTGACTATCTGGTCGGCGGCGGATTCGGGAATGCCGATATCCGTCACGAGCCATGCGAGGGCATCCGTTTTCCATGGTTCATCGGGCCGCTCACCCCCCTCCGACGATTTCTCGAGATCCTTCAGATCCCCCACGCGCCTCGAGATCTCTTCACGAACGCGCGACACGGCGTCGGAGAGTTCGGTGGTCCGCCCCGGTGCCTCGCCGAGCCAGAACGGAATGCTGGGCGCCAATCCACGGGCGTCCTCGACGCGCACTTTGTCGCGCTCGACTCTGAGGATTCGCCATGAGTTGTTGCCCAACTGGAAGACGTCGCCCGCCATGCTTTCTATGGCAAAGTCCTCATTAACGGTGCCGAGAAAGGTGCTCGTCGGCTCGAGGATCACATCGTAATCGAAGTGGTCCGGTATCGCACCGCCCGACACGAGCGCCGTCAGCCGGGCACCTCTGCGTCCGCGCAGCCGCTCGTCGACGACATCCCGGCGGATGTAGGCCTGGCGGCGCCCATTACGGATGGTGAACCCTTCGGCGAGCATCTTCACGATGTCGTCGAACTCCCGTCGCGTGAGGTTCCGGTACGGGTATGCCTTGCGAAAGAGATCGTACAGCTCCTCTTCCCGGCGCTCGCCGGACGCTACTTCGGCGACGATCTGCTGCGCGAGAATATCGAGCGGTTTCTCGGGCATGACGATACGGTCGAGTTCCCCATGCCGCACCGCATCGAACACAGCGGCGCACTCAACCAGTTCATCGCGGCTGAGTGGAAACAGCCGCCCCTTGGGTACGCCGTGGATGGTGTGACCCGAGCGGCCGACGCGCTGGAGAAACGCCGCAATCGACTTGGGCGCGCCCATGTGGCACACGAGATCCACCGAGCCGATGTCGATACCGAGTTCGAGCGATGCCGTGGCCACGAGCGCGCGAAGCGTACCGTTCTTGAGCCGCTGCTCGGCGTCCAGCCGTTGCTCCCGTGACATGCTGCCGTGGTGAGCGGTGACGAGCTCCGGCTCCAGCCTCTCCGTGAGGTCGTGGGCCATGCGCTCGGCCAACCGACGCGTGTTGACGAAAATGAGCGTGGTGCGGTGGCTCAGGATGAGCTCCTTCAGCCGCCCGTAGAGCTCGTCCCAGACCTCGTTCGCCATGACGGCTCCCAGCGGCGAGCGGGGCACTTCGATGGCGAGGTCCATCTCACGCCGGTGGCCGGTGTCGATCACGGTGCAGTCGAGGTCATCCGCCGCAGGAGCATCACGGTCTCCTACGAGAAAGCGAGCGACGGTTTCAATGGGGTTTTGCGTGGCTGAGAGTCCGACCCGTACCAGCTTTCGATCGACAAGATCGGCGAGGCGCTCGAGTGAGAGCGAGAGATGCGAGCCGCGCTTGTCTCCCACCATCGCGTGGATCTCATCGAGGATGACGGTGTGAACGGTCGACAGCATACCCCGCCCGTTCTCGCTCGTCAAAAGCAGGTAGAGCGATTCAGGCGTCGTCACGAGGATGTGCGGGGGGTGCTTGATCATCGCTGTCCGGGCCGAGGAGGGCGTGTCACCCGTACGGACGAGAACTCTGAGGCCAACATCGGGCAGGCCGCTGTTCTCGAGCTCTTCGCGGATACCCCTCAGGGGCACTTGGAGGTTGCGCTCGATATCATTGCTGAGCGCCTTGAGCGGCGAGACGTAGACGACCTGAGTCCGTTCGGGGAGTCCACCCCCAAGTCCTTGGCGGACGAGGTCGTCTATGGTGGAAAGAAATGCCGCGAGCGTCTTGCCCGACCCGGTCGGAGCCGCAATCAGCGTGTTCCCGCGTCTTTTGATCTCCGGCCAGGCTCTCGCCTGAACCTCGGTCGGCGCATCGAAGTTCCCGCGGAACCACGCCGCGACCGCCGGATGAAACCCATCGAGGACCATGACGCCTGCCATTCGTTCCCTGCCGATTCGGCATCGGCTGCGCGCGCCGATGACCAACCGGCATCGAGACATATCGGCCGGTATCGCTCTGGCTGCCCAAAACCCCGTGCCCAACGAACAGATCGGCCAAAAAGGATAGTACTGACGAGGTCGCAGCGTGTCCAGCACTTTTCCTGAAAGATCGCTGCGCACCGGCGGGCGACGTTCTGCGGCAAGGCACCAGGGGCTGGGCAATACGCCGGCAGCGGAGCATCTATTGTGGGCATTGTTTTTGGGGGGCGGGCTTTTTTCGTATATATCGTTCATGTTGGTGTAGTTTATGTCTCAACAAAAGGAAGAGAGCCCATCATGAAGCGTCTAGCATCGGTAGTCCTTTTAGGGAGTGTGCTGGGGCTGGCCAGCGTTTTTTCCGCAGTGCGCCCCGCCGTTGCCCAGGACCTGAAGGTAACGGCCCGTGATGTGGTGGATCGGGAAACCCTGAAGGCCTTTGTACTAGGAGCAAAAGAGTACTTCGAGAGCATCCAAAGCCCCTCCGAGGTCCTAAGCAGAGAGGAGGAATTCAGGAGCGAGGGGGATTGGAAGTCCGGCTCGTACCTTCATCATTCTTCTGACTCCCGAAGGTGTCGTGCAATTTCACGGGGCCGATTCCAGCTTCGAGGACAAAAACGTGATTGATCTCAAAGACGACAATGGCGTCAAAATTGTCCAGGAGATCCTCGCCGCAGCCGCCGCGGGCGGCGATTTTATCGAGTATTATTAGGACGATCCGGCGGTAGAAGAAAGCGAAGACGGCGGCTCGCCCAAGGTGGCCTACGCTGTTCCAGCTACCATATTCGGCCTGAATTTTGTCATAGCCGCTGGCTTTTATATGGATCTGTCTGGCGTCGACGACGAGCCAATCACTTTTGAGGGCTTGGAGACAACGGCCCGTGAGGTGGTGGACCGGGAAACCCTGAAAGCCTTTGTAGATGGGTTGAGAGTTCTTGTTCCCATCATTGAGGAAAAGGGTCCTTCCTACGTGGCAACCATCCAGGATGCAATCAGGACCGAGGGGAGCGATCTCAGATATGACTCGATCTACCTCGTTGTACTGAATACCGAAGGTGTAGTGATCTTTCACGGGGCCGATCCAGGCTTCGAGGGGCGAAACATGATTGATCTCGAAGACGTCAATGGCGTCAAATTTGTCCAAGAGATCCTCGCGGCAGCCGCCGCGGGCGGCGGCTTTGTCGAGTATTATTGGGACAATCCGGCGGTAGAAGGAGACGAAGACATCCACTCGCCCAAGCTGACCTACGCTATCCCGGTTACCGTATTCGGCCAGCATTATGTCATAGCCGCTGGCATCTATCTGGGAGCTACAGCGGTTGAAGAACTGTCTTGGGGACAGCTCAAAAGTCGCTTTTAGATCGTAGGGACACAGGTGATCGTGTCCAGCTTCCAGCTATTTCGGACTTCGTCGCCTCACATGAACGCGCTCAACAAAAGGAAGGAGACCATAGTCCTTTTGGGAGGCGTGCTAGGGCTGGCTAGCATCTTTTCCGCAGTGCACTCCGTCGTTGCTCAAGACACTGGAGGCAACGGCCGGTGGGGTGGACCGGGAAACCCTGAAGGCCTCTGTACTACATGCAAAGGCGCGCCTGGAGAGTCTTACTGGCCTTGAGCGCCTCGTGCCGTTCCTGGATAGTCTCGTGATCTAGGGATACCGCATCTTCACGACACTGCTGGTGGTGCCCGTGGAGAGATGGTTCCTCGGGAATAGGCTGAGTCGATGAAGCGGCTGAGCCTGGCGTCCCGTGTGTTCATCGCGCTTGCGGTGTTGCTGACCGTCACGGTTCTGGCGACGGCGGCGACCCTCCTCTACAACTCCGCCGCGGCTTTGCGTGACGAGGCGGAAGCCGCAGCGGTGCATCTGGCGGAGCTGCTGTCCGGGAGCTTCGCGGAAATAGGCGAGATCTCGCTGGCCAACGTTGCGCGCACGTTGGACGCGACGCTCGACGGCCCGATGACGGCGCAGGCGCGCATCGCCGCCCATCTCGTGGAAGCCGCCGAAGCCGCCGGATACGACCCGCCCCGCATCATCGGGATTCTGGACGACATCACCCGGGAGACCGTGCTCGACGAGTTCTGGATCACCGACGATCAGGGCTACGCCTATCTCACCAACGTGCGGGACGAGGCTGGCGTTCCGGTGCCCTTCCGTTTCGCTCCCGATCCTGCCGTGCAGCCGCAGGCGTCGAAGTTCTACGTCCTGCTTGCTTCGCCCCTCGACGGCGACGACTTCATCACGCAGCCGGCGCAGGTGCGGGAGATCGACCAGCAGGTTTTCAAATACGTCGGCGACGGCGGCGGCGACCAGTCGAGGATCGTGCAGGTCGGGAATGCGCTAGCGTTCGGCGAACAGGAGATTCTGACCAACGTCTATGCCGCGCAGCGGGCAGACGTCTCGGCTGTCATTGAAGGCATCCTGGGCCAGCACATGACGGCGCAAGCCACGCTGGTGGATCACTTCGTCGCCGCCGCGGAGGCGGCCGAGTGGACGAAGGACGATATCGACCTCAGGCTGAGGCGTATCGTCGCTTCCACCGCCATTGGCGAGATTCGCGTTACGGCCGCGAGCGGCGCCGCCATTTATTCCAGCCTGCCGCGGGGCAGCACGGACGCGGCCACGTTCGACATGCCGCACTTCAAGAATCTCGGCGTTCTGCTAGACGGGTCGGAGCAGGTCGCGGAGCACCCGACGGTGCCGCACGCCGCCGACGGCGCCGCCTACAAGTACGTCACGGTTGCCGGGAAGGACTCGCCGCGTCTGGTGCAGGTCGGCGTTCCTATCGAAAGCAGATCAGGCAACCTGCTCTACTCCGTGTACCAGCGGGAGGCGGACATCCTGGTCCGTTCCCGAAATCTCCAGGCGCTCTGGATCGTCAACCTCGACCGTGAGCTGGCGGCGGCAGCGCCGCGCGCGGAGATGCAAACCGGTGGCGACACGGTGGATGCACCGCGCATCTTCGAGCGCTACATCGAATCGTTCGTGGATGATGCGATGAGACCAGAGGCGCGTGGTCAGCGCGGCGAGCCTGAGCCTCTTGTCGCCCGACGATCGCGGTATCTGGGTCGCCTCCCCGATCGTCAACGCTGGCGGGATCCTGATCGGCGGTCTGGCCATCGCCGTCAGCCTGGACGACATCGCGCTCACGGTGCACAACGAAGCGCGGAACACCTCCCTCATCGCGTTCGTGCTGCTCGGTCTCACCGCCGTTGCCGCGCTCTGGGGCACGCGATGGCTGACGCGTCCCATCGAGATCATCGCCGACGCCGCACGGCAGGTGGAGACGGGACAGCAACCAGACCACGGAGCCATGCGGCCGGCGATCCGCAGATCGGACGAGATCGGCAGCCTGGCACGCGTCTTCTCGGACATGACGGTCCAGGTCTTCAACCGCGAGGAGCAACTCGAGACATTGGTGTCGGAACGGACCCAGGAGCTGCGAACGAGCAACCAGCACCTGCGTCTCGCCCAGGAAGCAATCGATCAGGACTTGGAGATGGCAAAGGTCGTGCAGGCCGCGCTGGTGCGGGAAGGGAGCGCCAACCTGGGGACCTTCTCGGCCTACGCGCGGATGACTCCGGCGCAGCAAGTAGGCGGCGATTTCGTCGATGTCGTGGAGCCGTCAGACGGGATGCTGTTCCTCGCGATCGGCGACGTCTCCGGCAAAGGCGTCGCCGCCGCGCTCTTCATGGCGGCGTCCCAGGCAGCGGTCAAGTCTGCGTTCGGCGAGCGCATCGAGATCGCCGACGAAGCGAACCGCCGGCTGTGCAGCCAGAACCCGATGGGCCTGTTCGTCACCTGCATGCTCGCCATAGTCAACCTCGAGAACGGCACGGTGGACTACGTCTGCGCCGGACACGAGCCTGCGTTTCTGATAGGTTCCGACGACTCCAGGCGGCCGCTCCCCATGACGGGTGGACTGGCGATGGGCCTGATGGAGGACTTTGACTACTCGAGCAAGCGCGAGGTTCTTCAACCGGGGGAAACACTGTTTCTGTATACGGACGGCCTGACCGATGCGACGAACCTCGATGGGGAGTTGTTCGGCAAGGAGCGGCTGGAGGGGGCCCTGGACGGTTCCGCTGGGCGATCGCCTGAGGGCATCGTGAACCACGTCTGGGCCGAGATCGGGAGCTTCTCGGCCGGCACTGCGGCAGCGGACGACATGACTTGCCTTGTGCTGTACCGCCGATGAGCTCCCGAGGATCGTGGAGGGTTTCCCTACTGCGTGGGCTCCAACGGATGTCGTTGAAATGAAGCGGCTCACAGCCGTCAAGGAGCATCTTCGCCATGTCTGAGGAGTTGCACCTCACACTGTCGGCCCGGCTGTCCGAGGTCCCCGATCTGTCGACCATGGTGGAAGCGTTCGGGGACACGAACCGACTGCCTGCGCCGAAAGTGTTCGCAATCAACCTGGAGCTGGACGAGCTGATCACCAACGCCATGACCCACGGCAGCTTCGGAGACGCGTCCGATCCCAAGATAGAGATCCACCTGAGGGTCGATCACGATGTCCTGATCCTGACGATGGAGGATAATGGGGATATGTTCGATCCGACGATCGACACGAAACCGGACATCACGTCGTCACTGGAGACACGTGAGTTGGGCGGCCTGGGCCTGCATCTGGTCAGGAACTTCGCCGGCCGCGTTTCCTACGAGTTCGTAGGAGGCAAGAACCGTTTGACGTTGGAGCACGATCTCAAGCCGGCATCGGAATAACCGACACGGCATAGAACCCGACCCGAGGCGGAGGTATATCAATGAACATTGAAGTCGCGGAAGAACGAGACACCGGCGCCCTGGCGCTGCTGCCGGTCGGACGTCTCGACAGTGCGAACGCGCGCGCGTTCGAATCGATCATCATGGACCACATCAGCAACGGCGAACAGCACCTGATCGTCGATTTCAGCCGTCTGGACTTCATCAGCAGCTCCGGCATGCGGGTGCTCCTCATCGCTGCGAAGAAGCTCAACGCGAGCGAGGGGAAGCTCGTCCTGTGCGAGATGCGGGGCCACATCCACGAAGTCTTCCTCATCAGCGGCTTTGATCAGATCATCCCGATCCGTGACTCCCGTCAGTCCGCCATAGCCGTGTTCTGACCAGCCCCCGATCCATCACTGTGCGGCGTCAGGGCTCGTCGTCCTGCTCCGGCACGAGCCTGGACGGGGAAGACAACCTGAATCACTTAAAAACGGAAGGGGAATTCATGGTGAGCCACGGTCTGCCGGCAACGGATCGGATCACCGCAGCCGCCCTCACCCCGCCCCACGGTGCCCATCGCCTTATTTGAGGATCATCAGCTTTCTTTTCTTGAGTTGCTCCCCGGCGCGGAGGTTGGCCACATAGATGCCACTGCCCACCGTGTGGCCCTGGCTGTTTCTACCATCCCATGCCACGTTGTGCTCCCCAACCGGCCACAGTCCCAGGGGAACCAGGGTCCGCACTTTCTGCCCCATCACGTTGTAGATCCGAAGCTCCACTTGCATGGCCCGGGGCAAGCTGAACCGGAAGGTCGTCGAGGGGTTGGCGGGATTGGGCCTGGTCTCGAAAGCAACCCCGGTGGAACCGTCCTCCATAAGACTCTCGGACGGATGTGCAGCGGATGAAGTGTCGGGCAGTTCCGTGGTGATACTCACCCCCCACCCTTGTATATCAGTCAGTGCCATATGGGCCAGCTCGTTTTCCGCACGTCCGGGAAAGTCCGTCGCTATCGCCTGATACGCGCTCTTAGCCGCCTGGAGATCGCCCAGGTAGTGGTGGTAGGTATCGGCGATGTTGATGCGGGCCATCACCCCCTCGGGGGAATCCGGAGTGGCTGCCGCAATCGCCCTGTAGCCTTGCAGGGCCTCCGTGATCCGCCCCGCATCCAGCCAACTGCGCAGCCTCCAGTCACGAGCCTCCCGGCGCATGTTCTCCGACGTCGCACTCTGCTCGATTTGACCACAATACGCAGCCATCGCCGCCATGTCCCGGCCGCTGTTGCGCCAGGTGCTGTACAGCCGGCCCAGCGCGTGGCGCGCCAGGGGATGGTCCGGTTGGCCCGTTACGATGCTTCGATATTGCTCGGCGGCCTCCATAAGATGCCCGGTTCGCTCCAACGCCTTGGCCTGTTGCAGTTGCAGCGCTACGCCATCAGTGGCAACCTTTGGGGCGCCGGTAACGTTCTGACGACTGGAGGGATGCGCATAGTCGATGGAGTCCGCTGGCGAGAATAGGGAAGGAGAAGGCGTTTCGCTCCCCCACCAGTTGCGGCGCACTTTGAGCTTGTTGAAGCTCGATAACGAATCGATATACACCGCATAGCCCGAGTCGGAGGGAACAATATCATTGAGATGCAAGATGGAATGGTCAAGCCTGGGTTGGCAGTTGTTCTGCAGGTACAGTTCATAGGTCCCGTTGCTGGAAAAATCATTCGGATTGAAAGAGTCGTCCATCACTGGGTCCGCGCGACCGTACATGCGCAATCCATAGGTATCGTTATTGGCGATCCGACAGTTCTTGAGCACGGGGTCCGATAGAAAAGCATAGATGCGGGAATTATATATTTAAGTCTATACACCCCCTCCTCTATCCCCAATATAACACTTGCCTTCTCTCCATCAAACCCATATGTTACTAACAGGTTAGGAGAGGAGGAGAACTATGGCTACTCAATGTTTGGAAACTGAGACTCCAGAAGATCAGCGAGCCGTCGGAGTTGCCCACAGGCAGCGGACGCGGCTTCGGCACATGTACGATCAACTCCTCGACCTGGAGTCTCAACGTCTTGAACTTCTAAGAGATATATATTCTCACCATGCTTCGGGTGAATTAGGAACCGGACCTCTGCCTCCTTTCCCCAATAGGTAATGCTGTCCAGTCTTATCTTGGGTATACGGGATGGTCTAGGCATCGTTCACTCCTTCCTTGGAGGATTTACAAAATGCGTAACCGACTGAAGGACGACTGGCAGGAGAGGATCAAGGGCTTCCTTCCGAAGCCAGCAAAGAAAAACCCCGATCCTCTCGGCTTGCTGGAAGACCCCCTTAAAGCCAATATGAGAAAGCTACGACGCCTCCTCAAGGAGCTCAAGGCGATTGGTAAGCGTAGCGACGATTGACTCCAGCTTTTCGACCTTCTGCTCCAGTTCGCTCCTCTCCGATATTTCAAGCAGGATTCCGGCAGCTTGGATTAGTGGTTCAACCTTGCCGCCTAACCTGTCCGTAATGACCTTTCTAAGAAACGTGCGTACGAACTCACAGTCGTCTTCAATGTTCTGGTTACTCATCGTCCATTCCTCCCTAGTCGGTTAGTGGACGGTGACAGCGCCTAGCTGAGACCACCTTAGCTAGGCGCTCCCAATATACGAGGAGGCTACATGAGCCTCAAGAGGACCGGACGGCTCATCATACCCTACCCTTCGCCACAATCCTCGATGACGTAAAGTCCCATACGGTCACGATTACCAGCCCTTCGTATCCGGTCTGGTTTTTGTAAGCCCGCCCCAAGCGCTTGGCTATACTCTCCACGTTCGCCTTTGCCGTGTACTTGTGCGACTTGAGCCTAACCCAAATCTGCCAGTCGCTCTGGAAGTTTACCTCCACGACTGCCAGGTTGTTGAGACAATACCGCTCAAACTGTGCCTTCTGAGTCGATGTGGGTCCGGTACGCTTGGATGCAGACTTTCGGACGGGAGCAGGCTTCCGGGGAGTTCGTTCAACTTTGGTAGCGGGTTTAGGGTTTTCAAATGTCCTTTCAGCTACGCTTTCGAAAAGGGGAGAGATTGCGGAACTGATAGCTACCAAAAGAACTATACCGGCAATGGCACATACGAAATAGGCAGAGGCTTTCATCCCCACTTCCCTCCTGCTGAGACTTCGGCAACTCCCGGTATAAACGGCACCGGGCCGTTGCAGTCACCACGCAGAATGGAGCGGGATGTCCTACCTATTTACCGGGCACGAGGAGCGACCCCATGCCACTTCTTACGGCTCTTGTATTCAGCAGGAAACCCGATACCAATAGCGGTTTCTGCCGGTGACTGCGCCGGACAAGATAGGGTATAGTGAACAGAAGGGCAAGTAAAAAGTCGTTTTTATATTTGGTCTGGCCTCTAAGTATTTGACGGGTTTTTACTTACGGGACTTTTCCTCTTGACTTCTGCCGACCGGCAGTACCTTTGATAGAGAGGCCCCGCGCCGTAGAAGGACGCGAGGCCAGGTAGTGGGGGCAATTGCGGGTTCTGCTGGTGGAGACATTAGTAAAGATAGGAAATTCAGGTGAAGCGGGGCAAGGAGAAAAGACCATAAATATGATAAGACTGTGTAAAATATAGAGTTACGTCTCACGATTACTGTAGATGTACACGGGGAGGAACTTGACATCCTGCGACAGGCGTGTTTTTTGGACATTTTGTCCAAAATTCCTTACTTTGGAGTGTCGGCACGATGGACTGGAGAGACAGACCCCATCAGTTAAGGGATGGCACAGCCACCGTATTTCGGAGGAAACGATATGAGTATGGACAGGAGAGAACTCGTTCTCGCCGCGATGTCCCCGGCACATACCGGCCCATTTTCTCCGGTCCAGGTCCAGAAGTTGTTTTTCCTCTTGGATAGGAATATCGCCGAACAGATCAATGGACCGCATTTTGACTTCGAGCCGTATGACTACGGTCCGTTCGACAAAGCCGTCTACGATGAACTCGGGGAGATGAGCGACGACGGCTTTGTCGAAATTATAGAACCGGGAAGTTTCGGCTCGACAAGGACATATCGACTGACAAGTGAAGGATACGAGACAGGCAAAAAGTCCCTTGACAAACTCCCCGAGACTGTTCAACAATACATCCTCGAAGTTGTGGAGTTCGTCCGATCCCTGTCATTTGCTCAACTCGTATCGGCCATCTATCAGGCATATCCAGACACTAAGGTTAACAGCGTCTTTTCCGATAGAGCATCATGACTCTCGTTGTTGGCATCCGTTGCACCGACGGCGTAGTTATCGGAACGGACAGTGCAATGACATTCACATCGGGTCAGCATGCGACGATTGCGCAACCATTCCTACAGAAAATCGAGATTATTCGGGATCGTATCATTGTTGCTGGGACCGGCGCAATAGGTCTCGGTCAACGTGTCGCGACTGTTATAGGAGGATTATGGGATAAGAGGAGATTTCAAGGAAATAGTGCTGTCTATGTCGGGCGTATTATGGCGGAGTTTACCATAAACGATTTCGTCCAAACAAAGGTCCCACCAGGAAACTACGGTGCGTTTGTGGCAGTGCCACTCGGGGGACGGGCTGAACTTATCGAGTTTGCACTTACTGATTTTCAGCCTGAGGTGAAGACCAAGGATAATTGGTATGCCTCTATGGGTTCAGGCCAACCTGTGGCGGACCCACTGCTCGGGTTCATGCGGAAAACCTTCTGGGGCAACAAACCTCCAAGTCGTCAAGATGGTGTTTTCGCGGTGACAATGGTACTCAAGTTAGGGTGTGCCATGGCACCGACAGGCGTAGCCGAACCCATTCAAATAGCCACGCTCAGTGAAGAGAAGGAGGGAAAACTCTCCGCCCGTCGGCTAACCACAGAAGAGTTGTTAGAACATCAGGGAAACGTCGATGACGCGTTGAGTTACTTCGGACAATACCAGGACGTTCTTCATGGTACAGACAAACCAGCGCAGGAACTCCCGAAAGCTCCGTTTATGCAATCAACCCCTCATACGTCAACCGCTTCCCCAGCCCTCCGGCCAGCATAGACTCTATCCTGTCCATCGTATGCCGCTCCACGTTTCCTTCGTTGAGCCGGAAGGTAAACTCGCTCAGGTAGCGGTTAAGGTGTTTGATACTGACGTGGTGATAGACCCCGTGTAGACCCCGCTTCAA